>NZ_VFPE01000001.1 GCF_006783905.1 Microbacterium kyungheense
GAGCCGTCGCGATCTCGCGACCGCTGTCACCAGCGTGCTGGCAGCGCAGGCGGGGGCGTGGGCGGTGCGCGTGCACGATGTCGCAGGTACGCGCGATGCTCTCACCATCGCGCGCAGCTGGGAGGAAGGAGCGGCATGGGACCCCTCGACCAGATCACGCTGACCGGCGTCCGGGCCTTCGGCCACCACGGCGTCTTCGCCGACGAACGACGTGAAGGCCAGGAGTTCGTGGTCGATGTGACCCTGTTCGTCGATACGACGCAGGCTGCGGCATCCGACGACGTCACCGACACCGTGCACTACGGCGAGGTCGCCGAACGCATCGTCGAGCTCGTCGGACGCGACCCGCTCAACCTCATCGAGGGCGTCGCCGCGCGCATCGCCGACGACCTGCTCGAGCATCCGCTGGCACACACGGTGCGCGTGACGATCCACAAGCCGCATGCGCCGATCACCGTGCCGTTCGGCGATGTGTCGGTGACCATCCAGCGGGACGCCGCGAACCGCGGAGCCGCCGCGTGAACCGTCGACTGGCGCAGGGCTTCGACCGCGAGGCCGAGCCGCACCCGCACGCTCCCGTCGAGGCCGTCGTGGCGCTGGGCGCCAACCTCGGCGACCGCGCCGAGACGATCACCGCGGCCATCACCGATCTCGCCCGGTTGCCGCTCGTCGACGCCGTGCGGGCCTCCGAGCCCGTCGAGTCGGTCGCGTTCAAGCCGGAGGGGAGGGATGCCGCCGCCCCCGCATACCTGAACTCCGTGGCCGTGCTCACCACGCGCCTGGCTCCTTCGGTCCTTCTCAGCTACCTGCACGCCATCGAGCGGCGCCACGGGCGTGTGCGCTCGACCGAGCGCTCGGCGCTCGAGGCGGGCTGGGAGGACCGCACGCTGGATCTCGACCTGATCGCCTACGGCGACCTGGTCAGCGACGACCCGCGCCTGCTGCTGCCGCATCCCCGTGCCGCCGAGCGTGACTTCGTGCTCGGTCCGTGGCTCGCCGTCGACCCCGACGCCGTGCTCCCGGGTGCGGGACGCGTCGATGACCTGATGCGCAGACTGCGAGGGGCCGAATGAAACGCACCGGCGCGGGCGTCCTCATCGTCGCGGCGGTCCTCGGGGTCGCCGCGGGTTTCCTCATCGACCAGCTGCTGACCTCGGCGGGGCGCTCGACGTTCACCCCGGCGGTGACGCTGCCGATCCTGCTGATGCTGCTCGGTGCCGTCGTGATCGCCCTGGCAGTGCCGATCCGGCGGGCGACGCACGGAACGTCGAACACGGTCGTGAACCCGTTCCGCGCACTGCGCATCGCGATGCTCGCGAAGGCGTCGAGCATCGTGGGCGCGGCGATCGGCGGACTGGGCGGCGGGCTGTGGATCTTCCTCGCGACCAGGCCGGTCACGCCGTCGATAGGCTCGTGGGGAACGGTCATCGCGACGACCGTGTGCGGCGCCGTCCTGGTCGCCGCCGGACTCGTCGCGGAGCACCTGTGCACCATCCGGAAGGACGACGATGACGAACAGCCCGGATCCGGGGACGACTCCGGACTCGAGCCGCGCCTCAAGGGCCACTGACGCGGGCGCGCCGGCGCGCGACGTCCTGCCGGCACCGCCCGCCGGCGCCGCCGACGGGGAGTCGTTCGATCGCGTCGTCGAGCCGAAGTCCGAGAACCGGCTCGTGCTCGAGGGCGGTGTCTGGCACCAGATCTCGCCCAAGTACGTGACGGTGCAGCTCATCTCGCACGGCTCGTTCCTCGCGATCGTGGTGGTGGCGACCCTCCTGATGGCGCTCCTGCTGCACCTGCAGTGGGTGTGGATCGTCGGCGGCGTGCTGGCCGTCATCCAGATCTGGACGCTCGCGATCCTCCCGCGCCAGGCGCGCGCGATCGGCTACCGGCTGCGCGAGGACGATCTCGTCTTCCGTCGCGGCATCCTGTGGCAGCGCTTCGTCGCCGTGCCGTACGGCCGGATGCAGCTGATCGACATCACCCACGGGCCGCTCGACCGCGGCTTCGGCATCGCGCAGCTGAAGTTCGTGACGGCCGCGGCCGCGACGGGCGTCGTGATCCCGGGGCTCACGCAATCGACGGCCGAGACGCTGCGCGACCACCTCATCGAGGTCGCCGAGAGCCGGCGCACGGGACTATGACCACGGTCCCTGAGCCTGTCGAGGGGCACGAAGCGGGTCCGCTCCCTGAGCCCGTCGACGGGCACGAAGCGGGCCCGCTCCCTGAGCCCGTCGACGGGCCCGCGGCGCCCCCGCCGCAGCTGGTCCGCTCGCCGCTCAGCGACGGCGAGTGGCACCGGCTCCACCCGCTGACGCCGCTCCTGCGCGGCGGGCTTTTCCTGCTCGTCGTGATCGGCATCATCTTCTCGAACCTGCGCGACCGCCTGCTGTACATCTTCCTCCCGTGGCTCGCGCCCGGCGTCGGCGACGAGGTCGTCGAGTGGGAGGAGATGGGCGGCGATCCGGTCGACTTCGTCATCGCGAACAACCTGTACGTGCTGGCGGCGCTGGCGGTGCTCGCGGTCCTGATCATCCTCGTCGCAGTGTTCTACACGTCGTGGCGGTTCCACACGTTCCGCATCACCGAGGACGACGTCGAGGTCCGCAGCGGCATCCTGTTCCGCACGCAGCGCCGCGCCCCGCTCGACCGCGTGCAGGGGGTCAACCTCACGCGGCCGATGATCGCCCGCCTGCTCGGCATGGCCAAGCTCGAGGTCGTCGGCGCCGGGATGTCGGCGAACGTCAAGCTCGAGTACCTGTCGACCGCGAACGCCGAGGCGGTGCGCGCCGACATCCTGCGACTCGCCTCGGGACGCCGGCTGGCGGATGCCGCCGCCCCCGGTGGCGCGCGGCGTCCGGCAAGCCGCACCGCGGCCATCGGACTCACGGTCAGCCGCGAGCTCGCGGGGATCATCGAGGGTCCTGAAGCGCCCGTGGCCGAGCCCGAGTCCGTCGTGCACATCCCGCTCGGCCGGCTGGTGGCGTCCCATGTCCTCAGCATGTCGACGGTCGGCCTCCTGTTCGCGATCGTGGCGATCGTGGTCGGTGTCACCCAGGGCATCACGTGGATGCTCTTCGGCTTCGTGCCTGCGATCATCGGTTTCGGCGCGTACTGGGTGCGTTCGATCTTCAAGTCGCTGCGGTACTCGATCGCGCCGACACCCGACGGCGTGCGCATCACGTACGGCCTCACCACGACGATCACCGAGATCCTTCCTCCCGGACGCGTGCACGCGGTCGAAGTGACACAGCCGATCCTGTGGCGACCCGCCGGATGGTGGACGATCCGGATCAACCGCCTTACCGGGCGCAGCGCGTCGGACGGCACCAGCGACGACTTCACGACCGTGCTCCCCGTCGGCACGGTGGCCGACGTCGAACGCGTGCTGCGGCTCGTCCAGCCGGCACTGACCGTGACCGAGCGCGCGCTCGTCGTGCAGCAGGGGATGTTCGGCCCGACGGCGGACGACGCGTTCACGAACACGCCGCGCCGGGCGTGGTGGATCCGGCCGCTGTCGTACCGACGCAACGGGTTCCTGCTGACCGAGGACGAACTGCTGATGCGGCGCGGTGTGGTGTGGCGCAAGATCGTGATCCTGCCGCTCGCGCGGCTGCAGAGCTTCGGGCTGTACCAGGGGCCGCTGGATCGCCTGACCGGCGTGACGAACGGCCGTGCCCACATCGTGCAGGGCCCCGTCACCCCGTTCCTGGCGGCGATCGACCGTGATGTCGCGCTGCGGCTGTTCGACGATGTGGCGCGTGCCGCGGTGCGGGCAGCGCTGTCGGACCGGACGCATCGCTGGGCTCAGGACGATGTGGATGCGGCGACCGCCGTTCCCGCGGCGGCCGAGGCGACTGCTGCCCGCCCCGTGGATCCCCCGGAGCCGGCACGATGACGCGGGACGGCAGGCTGGGCGTCGGGATCATCGGCGCCGGGCGAGTGGGGCCCGTCCTCGGCGCGGCTCTCGGCGGAGCGGGCCACGCCGTCGTGGGCATCACCGCCGGCTCGGACCCGGAGCGGGTCCAGGCGATCCTGCCGGGCGTTCCGGTGCTCGACGCGACCGAGGTGGCCCGCCGCAGCGAACTGGTGATCATCGCGGTGCCGCACGACCAGCTCGAGGGGCTCCTCGCCGGTCTCGCCGACGTCGGGGCGTGGCAGCCGGGGCAGCTCGTCCTGCACACCGATCCGGCATGGGGGACGGGTGTCCTCGCTCCCGCCGTCGCGAAGGGTGCGATCCCGCTCGCGGTGCACCCGGCCATCGAGTTCAGCGGGACCTCCATGGACTTCCGCGCCCTGTCGAGCGCGTATGCGGCCGTGACGGCGCCCGGTCCGGTGCTGCCGATCGCGCAGGCGCTCGCCGTCGAGCTGGGCTGCGAGCCCGTCGTCGTCGACGAGGCGGCGCGCCCGTCGTATGCGGAGGCGATCGCGACGGCCAGCGAGTTCTCGCGTTCGATCGTGCGGCAGTCGACGGCTCTGCTCGCCCAGGCCGGGGTGCCGCATCCCGGCGCGTACCTGTCGACGCTCGTGCACACGACGATCGACCACGCGCTGAGCGAGGCCGGCTCGGGGCCGGGTGTCGATCCCACCGCTACGATCCAAGGATGATCAGCACCGTCGACGGACTCCGGACGCGCCTGGCGGAGGTCCGCGCGGCCGCCCCGGGAGCCCGAGTGGCCCTCATCTCGACGATCGGGTCGCTGCATGACGGCCACATCGACCTGGTCCACCGCGCACGCGAGGTCGCCGACGTCGTCGTGGTGTCGCTGTTCGTCAACCCGCTGCGCTTCGGATCGCCCGCCGAGCACGCGGCCTACCCGCGCACCCCCGACGAGGACGAGAATCTGCTGGAGTCGCTCGGGGTCGACGTGGTGTTCGCGCCCGAGCCGGCCGAACTGCTGCCGGACGGCGCGGCCACCACGAAGGTCACCGCCGGCGACCTCGGGCTGCGCTACGAGGGCCGCACCCGCCCGTTCTACTTCGACGGCCTGCTGACGGTCGAGGCGAAGCTGCTGAACCTCGTGCGCCCGGATGTGGCGGTGTACGGCGAGCGGGACCGCCAGCGCGTGTTCCTCGTCCGGCGCATGATCCGCGACCTGTACCTCGATGTCGAGGTCGAGACGGTGCGGACCGTGCGCCGGGACGACGGACTGCCGGTCTCGACGCGGGTCGGCATGCTGGAGGACCGCGACCTCGCTGCGGCGGCCCTGCTGCCCGCGGCCCTCGACGCAGCCGCGGCCAACGCGGACCGCGGCATCGACGCGTGCATCGCGGCCGCGCAGTCGACGCTCATGGGGGAGCCCCGCATCCGCCTCGAGTACCTCAGTGTCGTCGATCCGCGGACGTTCCTGCCGGCCGATGAGGGATCGCAAGGCCCTGCGCTGGCGCTCATCGCCGCGACCGTCGCCGGCCACCGCTTCGTCGACAACGCCGACATCTACCTCGGCTGATCGTCGCCGAGCGGGACGGATCCCGGTCCGCCGCCGCTCGTGCGCACGCGAGAGCCGACCGTCCGCGGACACAGCGAGCGCCGAGACGGCCCTCGGTAGACTCGTCGGGTCCGCGTTCTGCGGAGAAGACCCCACCGAGGAGCCCATCTCGTGACCGACACGACCCCGCCCGCCGAGCCGACCGAAGAAGACGTCTTCGAGCAGAAGGCCGTGCGGCTGGCCAAGCGCGAGCGGTTGATCGCCGAGCGAGTGGATGCCGCGGGCGGGGCCTATCCGGTGAGCCTGCCGATCACCGACACGATCCCGGGGCTGCGCGAGCGCTTCGGCGACCTCGAGGCCGGTGCCGAGACCGGCGTGGTCGCCGCCGTGGCCGGTCGCGTCGTGTTCAGCCGGAACACCGGCAAGCTGTGCTTCGCCTCGCTGCAGGCGGGCGACGGCAGCCGCATCCAGGCGATGGTGTCGCTCGCCGCCGTCGGCGAGGAGTCGCTGCAGCTCTGGAAGGAGCTCGTCGACCTCGGCGACCACGTGTTCGTCTCGGGCGAGGTGATCTCCAGCCGCCGCGGCGAGCTGTCGATCATGGTGTCGGAGTGGCGCATCGCATCGAAGGCCGTGCTGCCGCTGCCGAACCTGCACTCCGAGCTCAGCGAAGAGAGCCGTGTGCGCAGCCGCTTCCTCGACCTGATCGTGCGCGAGCGCGCCCGCGACACGGTGGTGGCCCGGGCCAAGGTGAACTCGAGCCTGCGCGCGACGTTCGCGTCGCACGGCTTCCTCGAGGTCGAGACGCCGATGCTCCAGGTGCAGCACGGCGGCGCGTCCGCGCGCCCGTTCATCACCCACTCGAACGCGTTCGACGCGGACCTGTACCTGCGGATCGCGCCGGAGCTGTTCCTCAAGCGCGCCGTCGTGGGCGGCATCGACCGCGTGTACGAGATCAACCGCAACTTCCGCAACGAAGGCGCGGACTCGACGCACAGCCCCGAGTTCGCGATGCTCGAGGCGTATCAGGCGTACAGCGACTACAACGGCATCGCCGACCTGACGCAGGAGCTGATCCAGAACGCGGCCATCGCGGTGTCGGGATCGACGACGGTGACGTGGGCCGACGGCACCGAGTACGACCTGGGCGGACAGTGGGACCGGCTGTCGATGTACGGCTCGCTGTCCCGGGCCGCCGGTCGTGAGATCACTCCCGAGACGCCGTTCGACGAGCTCGTCGCGCTCGCCGAGGCCGAGGGCGTCGAGCTGCCCCCGCACGCCATTCACGGCAAGCTCGTCGAAGAGCTGTGGGAGCACTTCGTGAAGCCTGGTCTCGTGCGCCCGACCTTCGTGATGGACTTCCCCGTCGACACCAGCCCTCTGGTGCGCGAGCACCGGTCGATCGCGGGCGTCGTCGAGAAGTGGGACCTGTACGTGCGCGGCTTCGAACTGGCCACCGGCTATTCCGAGCTCGTCGACCCGGTGATCCAGCGTGAGCGTTTCGTCGAGCAGGCCAAACTCGCCGCCCGCGGCGACCTCGAGGCCATGCGCATCGACGAGGAGTTCCTGCGCGCGCTCGAGCACGGCATGCCCCCGACGGGCGGCATGGGCATGGGCATCGACCGTCTGCTGATGGCGGTCACCGGCCTCGGCATCCGCGAGACGATCCTCTTCCCGCTCGTCAAGTAGCCTGGCCGAACCGCCCGCGCGTCGAGGACCGGTCCGCGGGCTCACCGCCGGAAGACCCAGTCCGGCAGGTGAGCGGCGCTCACGAACGACAGCACGATCTGCGACAGACCGTGGTCCGGATCGATGTCGCACGCGGCGTTCGCGTACTCGACGGCGTGTGTCGACCGCCCGAGCGCCCAGGCCAGCCACGCGCACATCGCGAGCGCGCCGGGCTGCGCCTCGCGGGGGACGGATGCCGCCACCCGGCGCGTCACCTGCAGCGCACCGCTGAGCCGTGCGGGTGAGGGAGCATCGCCCTCACCCCACATGCGCATCGCGAGGTGCGGCGGATACTCGTCGCCCGCCTCCCAGCGCAGCTGCGCCGTGAGCGCCTCGTCCCCCTGCGACAGGTTGCCGCTCCACTGGACGAGGGCGATGTCTCGCAGCGAGGGCCGCGCGAGGCACCAGCCGAGCGCGGCGAGCTCGTACGCGTCGAGGGCCTCGGGCTCATGTCGCAGGGCGTCCTCGAACAGCGCGGGCAGATCGTCGAGCCGGGAGGCCGCCGCGAGGGCGCGCGGATCGATGCGCTCGACGCCGGAAGCCGGGTCCTCGTCCTCGCCGGTGACCGGCGCGGGCACCGGCCCGAGGTCCTCGCCGGGAGCCGACAGCGGCGCCGGGGCCGTGTCGGCGGCGGTGCCCGCGTCGGACCCGCCGAGCACCGCAAGCGCCCGTCGCAGGTCGTCGAGCGCTCGTGCGACCTGATCGCACTGCTCGGCCGGACAGTCCGGCAGCCCCGCTCCCGACGCCTGGTCGCCCTCCGGCGCGGGCACATCGCCGAACCGGGGATCGTCGCGCTCGAGGTCGTCCAGGGTGCGACCGCCCGGCGGGCTCGCGGGGTCGAGAGCGGAACCCCAGGCGTCCGCGGCGACGCACAGCAGATCGCTGACAGCGATCCCGCACGCGTCGGCGCTGGAAGCGAGGGCGTCCAGCAGCGCGCGGTGCGGCATCCCCTCACCCGCGAAGCGCTCGTCCGTGTACGCGATCCCCGCGATCGCATCGGCCTCGGGCAGCCGGCAGACCATGCCGATCACCGTGGACGCGATCCGTTCGACGGACTCCTCGTCGGAGGGCAGGTCGAACCGCATCGCGCCGAGGCTCCTCGTCGCGCGGAACGGGATGACCACAAGGCTGCGCACGGGCTGGAAGCCCATCATGCGCGGGATCAGGGACAGGAACTGAGCGGCGTCCGCCGCCTTCACGATCGTGGGGCTCATGGGCGAAAACTCTCGCGGTGGAGCCCGGCGGGGCGTAACCCCTGTGGATGGATCGCAGCGTCGGCGGTCACGTCCTGCGCCCTGGGGAGGAGCCGATACCCACACGGCGTATCCTTGAAGGCATGGACTTCTGGGCTGCGGCGTTGTGGACACTCCTGCCGACCGTCCTCGTCTCGCTGATCTTCTTCTTCGTGCTGCGCAGCATCGTGCGCGCCGACCGCACCGAGCGTCGGGTGTACGCGAAGGTCGACGCCGAGGAGCGCGCCAAGCGCGGCCTGCCGCCCCGGGCGGCGGCACTTGCGCTGAGCGAGGGACGACACGAAGCGTCCACCCCCTCCGACAGCTGATCCGGCGCGTCGCCGCCGCAGACCGGGCGTGTCGGCCGACCCCGATACAGTGGGGCACACCGTCAGCTCTGATCAGCGCTTGAGAGGCACCGCCCGATGATCACCATCACGATCGATGCGACGTGGTGGGTGGTGCTGGTCTTCGTACTCGACATCATCATCCGTGTCACGGCGATCATCGTGGTGCCGCGCAACCGCCGTCCGACGGCGGCGATGGCGTGGCTGCTGGCGATCTACTTCATCCCGATCATCGGGGTGTTCCTGTTCCTGCTCATCGGCAACCCGCGGCTGCCGCGCAAGCGCCGGCGCAAGCAGGAGCGCATCAACGACTACATCCACGACACGAGCGAATCGCTCGATTTCGGCACCCTGCGCCCGCACGCGCCGGCGTGGTTCAGGTCGCTCGTGACCCTCAACCGAAACCTCGGCGCGATGCCGCTCGCCGGTGACAACGCGGCGCACCTCATCCCGGACTACCAGGAGAGCCTCGATGCGATGGCCGACGCCATCCGCGCCGCCGAGCGCTTCGTGCACGTCGAGTTCTACATCCTGCAGACGGATGCGGCGACCGACAACTTCTTCCGCGCCCTCGAAGAGGTCGCCGCGCGCGGCGTGACGGTGCGCGTGCTGCTGGATCACTGGGCGAACCGCGGAAAGCCGTTCTACCGCAAGACGCTGCGGCGGCTGACCGACATGGGGGCGCAGTGGCATCTGATGCTTCCGGTGCAGCCGCTCAAGGGCAAGTACCAGCGGCCCGACCTGCGCAACCACCGCAAGCTCCTCGTCGTCGACGGCCGTGTCGCGTTCACGGGATCGCAGAACGTCACCGCCTCCACGTACAACCTTCGCAAGAACATCAAGCGCGGCCTGCACTGGGTCGACCTCATGGCCCGGATCGAAGGGCCGGTCGTGGCATCCGTCAACGCGGTGTTCCTCAGCGACTGGTACTCCGAGACCGACGAAGTGCTCACCGAGCAGATCGACCTGTTCGACGTGACCGCCGGTCCGGGCGACCTGGACTGCCAGATCGTGCCGTCGGGCCCGGGGTTCGAGTTCCAGAACAACCTCAAGCTGTTCGCGGGCCTGCTGTACGCGGCGCAGCGCCAGATCATCGTCGTCAGCCCGTACTTCGTGCCCGACGAGGCGATGCTCCTCGCGATCACGACGGCCTGTCAGCGCGGCATCCACGTCGAGCTCTTCGTGTCGGAGGAGGGCGATCAGGCCATCGTCTACCACGCGCAGCGCAGCTACTACGAGGCTCTGCTGCGCGCCGGAGTGAAGATCTGGATGTACAAGAAGCCGTTCATCCTGCACACCAAGAGCCTCACGATCGACGACGAGGTCGCCATCATCGGGTCGAGCAACATGGACATGCGCTCGTTCGGTCTCAACATGGAGATCTCGATGCTCGTGCGCGGCGAGGAGTTCGTCCAAGAGATGCGCACGGTCGAAGACATGTACCGCTCGCTGTCGCGGGAGCTCACGCTCGACGAGTGGGAGAAGCAGCCGCTGCGTTCCACCGTGCTCGACAACCTCGCGCGTCTCACGTCGGCGCTGCAGTGACGGTTGCGCTCGGCGGATCGTGACCGGCACGTTATCGAGAGGCTGAGATTCCGGGCGCGTTTGCGACACCATAGGGGAAGACGGATGCCTCGGGGGTGGGCGTCCGCTGAACCGAGGAGGCTCGCATGGCTGTCCGTTCCCGTTCACTCGTCGCAGGTGTGGGTCTGATGCTGCTCGCCGCCGGTGTGCTCGCCGCGTGCGCGACCCCGGCGGGATCCGGCACGGCGTCCACGCCGAGCTCGACGCCCTCGGCATCCGCATCCGGCGGATCGGGCGGCGAGCTCGAGGTCGACGCCGCGTGGGTCGACGGCGGTCGCATGATCGCGCTCGTGACCGAGGGGTCGTCCTCGACCGACTGCATCCCGGTGGCGGGCGAGACCTCCTACGAGAACGGCGTGCTCGAGGTCGAACTGGTCGCGCCGCCGGCCGCCACCGTCTGCACCGCCGACTACGTCTCTCGGGCGACCCTCGTGGGCGTGCCCGAAGGCGTGGACCCGACGCAGGACCTCGAGATCCGGCTCACCGGCGCGTACACCGGCGACACCGACCTCGACGGCGTCGCAGGCCTCGCGGCCGGTGGAGAGACCGACTACCAGCCGAGCGCGGGCTGGGCCGACGACGGCCAGTTCGTGATCGTCACGTGGGGGTCATCGACCTGCGTTCCGGTGATCTCGGACGTCGCCGCGACGAGCTCGACCGAGGTCACCGTCACGTTCGCGACACCCCCGGCCGGCCAGGCCTGCACGATGGACATGGTGCCGCGCGCCCTGGTGGCACAGGTCACCGACGAGCTCGACGACGACACCGACGTCTTCGCGATCCTGACGGGCGACCAGTACGACAACGTGCGCATCCCGATCATCGGCCACGACTGACGACCTGATTCCGGGATGCCGCGGCCGGCGGCATCCCGGAATCCCTCAGTCGGCGCGCACCAGCAGCTCGCCGATCTCGCAGTCGAGGGCGCGGCAGATCGCCGAGAGCGTCGAGTACCGGATCGCGCGGGCGCGGTCGTTCTTGAGGATCGACAGGTTCACGACCGACACTCCCACGAGCTCCGACAGCCGGGTGAGCGTCATGCCGCGCGCGTCGAGCAGCTCGTCGAGACGGCAGTGGACTCCCGAGGGTCCTTCGTCCTCGGCGGGGCTCATACCAGCCCCTCGGTGTCGCGCTGCAGCCGCACGCCGCGGCGGAAGGCGCGGCCCACGATGCCGACCGAGACGCCGGCGGCCCACGCGGGTGCGAACGCCCAGAACTGCGCACCGAGGTCGGCGCCGACGTCCTCCGCGCCGATGGCGGCGAGGACGCCGTTGCGGCCGAGGGTGTCGAAGAACAGCACGGCGCCCGCGCCCAGCACGATCGACCAGCCGATGACGTCGAACGCCCGCGCCGTGGCCGGCACGAAGATCCGCCCCCGCAGCAGGCTGAACGCCACGAACACCACCGCCGCGATCACCAGGAGCGCGGCGATCGCCCCGACGACGATCGACAGCACGATCGCGGTGACCGAGACCGCGTTCACCCCCGGTGCGATCACGAGCGCCTGCGTGATGAATCCCTCCACCCCGGCGGTCTCGGAGCCCAGCGAGGCGTCGACGGGCACCTGGTCGACATCGAACGTCCACGCGATCCCGCCGGGCCGGAACACGTCCACGGCCCGCAGCACGGCGGCGACGATCACCACCACGGCGGCGAGGGCCCCGATGACGATGACCGTCACCGCATCCGCGGTCTCGGATCGAGTGGATGCCGCATCCTGACGCTCCGCCATCACACCAGGCCTTCCGTCTCACGCTGCAGCCGCGTGCCGATCTCGAACGCCATCGCGACCAGTGCGAGGGCGAAGCCCCATCCCACGGGGGCGAGGTCGAGCTGCAGCAGGAACGTCCAGAACACGTCGGTGACGGCCTCGTCGGTTGCGGCCAGCTGCTCCACGAGCATCGCCCTGCCCCAGGCGCCCGCGAGCTGTCCGAGCCCGCCCGCGATCACGAGGCATGCCGCGATGCCGATCGCGGCCGGCATCGACGCCCGGAACGGCTTCGCCCGGATCAGCGAGACGCCCAGCCACCACGCGATCGCGCAGACGCCGATCGTCGCGAGGGCGGGGAGCGCCCCCTCGAGCAGCAGCAGCCAGCCGACACCGGTCGGCACCGTCGTGAACGTCACGTCGGCGGACGTGTAGACCGCCGCCGTCACGTCCGCGACGCCGTCGAGTCCTTCGACGTCGCCGCCGGTCACCGGCATGGCGATGGTGGGGGTCTCGCCGAACAGGACGATCGCCCGCTGCACGATCGCCACGAGAGCCGCGACGCCGACGCTGACCGCGCCGGTGGCGATCAGCCCGAGCGCGATCCCTTCCCCGAGCGACACGTGAGTGCGCGGTGTGGACTGCATGACCATCCTCGTCTCCATATCGATAAACGTTGTTATCGAAAAACGTTAAACCCAGTGGATGCCGCAGCGCAACCCTTCGACCGCGTCAGGGACGGCGACGTCCGTCGCTATGCCCACGGCGAACACGGCCGTGGGCTCCCGAGTGCCTCGTTACCCTCGATGTAAGGCGCAGTGGGCTCACCGCCCGAGACGCCCCGGAGGAGTGAACGAGATGTTCGAGAGATTCACCGACCGTGCCCGTCGTGTGGTCGTCCTCGCCCAGGAAGAGGCGAAGATGCTCAACCACAACTACATCGGCACCGAGCACATCCTGCTCGGTCTCATCCACGAGGGCGAGGGCGTCGCCGCCAAGGCGCTCGAGAGCCTGGGCATCTCGCTCGACGCCGTGCGCGAGCAGGTGCAGGACATCATCGGCCAGGGCCAGCAGCAGCCGACCGGCCACATCCCCTTCACACCGCGCGCCAAGAAGGTCCTCGAGCTGAGCCTGCGCGAGGCGCTGCAGCTCGGCCACAACTACATCGGCACCGAGCACATCCTGCTCGGCCTCATCCGTGAGGGCGAGGGCGTCGCCGCCCAGGTGCTCGTGAAGCTGGGCGCCGACCTCAACAAGGTGCGCCAGCAGGTCATCCAGCTGCTGTCGGGCTACCAGGGCAAGGAGCCCGCGGGTGTCGCCAGCGGCGCCGGCGAGCAGACCCAGGGCAGCACGCAGGGCGGGTCGCAGGTGCTCGACCAGTTCGGCCGCAACCTCACGCAGGCCGCGCGCGACAACAAGCTCGACCCGGTGATCGGGCGCGAGAAGGAGATCGAGCGCGTCATGCAGATCCTGTCGCGCCGCTCCAAGAACAACCCCGTCCTCATCGGCGAGCCCGGTGTCGGCAAGACGGCCGTCGTCGAGGGCCTCGCCCAGGCGATCGTCAAGGGCGACGTGCCCGAGACGCTGAAGGACAAGCAGCTCTACTCGCTCGACCTCGGCTCGCTCATCGCCGGTTCCCGCTACCGCGGTGACTTCGAGGAGCGCCTGAAGAAGGTCACGAAAGAGATCCGCACGCGCGGCGACATCATCGTCTTCATCGACGAGATCCACACCCTCGTGGGTGCCGGCGCCGCAGAGGGCGCGATCGACGCCGCGTCGATCCTCAAGCCGCTGCTCGCCCGCGGCGAGCTCCAGACCATCGGCGCCACCACGCTCGACGAGTACCGCAAGCACTTCGAGAAGGATGCCGCGCTCGAGCGCCGCTTCCAGCCGATCCAGGTCGCCGAGCCGAGCCTGCCCCACGCGATCAACATCCTGAAGGGTCTGCGCGACCGCTACGAGGCGCACCACAAGGTGCAGATCACCGACGGCGCGATCGTCGCCGCGGCGAACCTCGCCGACCGGTACATCTCGGACCGCTTCCTGCCCGACAAGGCGATCGACCTGATCGACGAGGCCGGCGCCCGCCTGCGCCTGTCGATCCTGTCGAGCCCGCCCGAGCTGCGTGAGTTCGACGACAAGATCGCCAAGGTGCGCGAAGACAAGGAGCGCGCCTCCGAGGACCAGGACTTCGAGAAGGCGGCCAGCCTGCGCGACGAGGAGAAGTCGCTCCTCGCCGAGCGCCTGCGCCTGGAGAAGCAGTGGCGCTCGGGCGACGTCGCGTCGCACGCGGTCGTCGACGAGGGCCTGATCGCCGAGGTGCTCGCCCAGGCGACCGGCATCCCGGTGTTCAAGCTCACCGAAGAGGAGTCGAGCCGGCTCGTCTTCATGGAGAAGGCGCTGCACCAGCGCGTGATCGGCCAGGAGGAGGCGATCGCCGCCCTTTCGAAGACGATCCGCCGCCAGCGTGCCGGCCTCAAGGACCCGAAGCGCCCGTCGGGCTCGTTCATCTTCGCCGGCCCCACCGGCGTCGGAAAGACCGAGCTGGCCAAGGCGCTCGCCGAGTTCCTCTTCGACGACGAGGCCGCGCTGATCTCGCTCGACATGTCGGAGTTCGGTGAGAAGCACACCGTCTCACGCCTGTTCGGTGCCCCTCCCGGGTTCGTCGGGTTCGAAGAGGGCGGCCAGCTCACCGAGAAGGTGCGCCGCAAGCCGTTCTCGGTCGTGCTCTTCGACGAGATCGAGAAGGCCCACCCCGACATCTTCAACTCGCTGCTGCAGATCCTCGAAGAGGGTCGCCTGACCGACGGTCAGGGCCGCGTCATCGACTTCAAGAACACGGTGATCATCATGACGACGAACCTCGGTTCGTCGGCGATCGCCGGTGGCCCCGTGGGCTTCCAGGTCGAGGGCAACAGCGGCACGACCTACGAGCGGATGAAGGGCAAGGTCAACGAAGAGCTCAAGCGCAACTTCAAGCCCGAGTTCCTCAACCGTGTCGACGACATCATCGTCTTCCCGCAGCTGGACAAGGACGAACTGCGCCAGATCGTCGGCCTGTTCACCAAGCGCCTCGGCGAGCGTCTGCTCGACCGCGACATGACGGTGGAGCTGACGGATGCCGCCAAGGACAAGCTCATCGAGATCGGCTTCGACCCGGCGCTCGGCGCCCGGCCGCTGCGCCGCGCCATGCAGCGCGAGGTCGAGGACCGCCTGTCGGAGAAGATCCTGCACGGCGAGCTGAACCCCGGCGACCACGTCAAGGTCGACGCCGAGAACGGCGAGTTCGTGTTCGAGCACGGCCCGCGCGGAGAGAAGGTCGCGGTGGGCGTCGTCCACAACGGCGAGATCTCGGCGACGCCGGACCTCGCGGCGAACGCCTGACGCGCGACGCACAGACGGACGAAGAGCGGATGCCGACGGCATCCGCTCTTCGTCCGTCCGCCGGTCGCTGAGCGACCACCGGAGTGCGGGCTCTACGCTGGACGGGTGGCAGAGTTCACGATCCGGCCGGCGCGCACGCCCGATGTCCGTCGCATCCAGGCGCTTCTCGAGCCGTTCGTGCAGCGGCGCATCCTCCTCGGCAAGGACCTCGTCGTGCTGTACGAGGCGACGCAGCAGTTCCTCGTCGCCGAGGACGCCGACGGCGAGCTCATCGGCTGCGGCGCGCTGCACGTCATGTGGGAGGACCTCGGCGAGGTGCGCACCCTCATCGTCGCCGACGGCTGGCTGCATCACGGGGTCGGCCGGGCGATCGTGGAGCGCCTGGAGCAGAACGCCCGCACGCTCGGGCTTTCGCGGCTGTTCTGCCTCACCTTCGAAGTCGACTTCTTCACGCGCCGCGGCTTCGAGCCCATCGGCGAGCAGATCGTCGACCCCGACGTGTATTCGCAGCTCATCCGCTCCCCTGACGAGGGTGTCGCCGAGTTCCTCGACCTGGCCCACGTGAAGCCGAACACGCTCGGCAACACCCGCATGCTCAAGCGGCTCTGACGTGCCGGCAACCTGGGGGTTTGCCCGCCGGGCGCGTGCCGGATCGGGATGCCGCCGACCGCGGTCTAGCCTGTCAGCATGACCGGCACCACCGCGCGACGTCGCCACTCCCCGGCGGTCTACCGTCGCCGGCGCGTCGTGCTGCTCATCGCGCTGCTCGTGATCGCGGGCGTCGTGTGGCTCCTGATCGCGCAGCCGTGGGCGGGGGCCGCAGGCGAACCGACCGCGAAGGACGACACGTCCACGTCGAAGCAGAACCAGACGGACTCGCTGCCGGTTCCCTCGTCGGGCGCCACGGATGCCGCCGGCGACGCGGGGGCCACCCCCGGAGCGACGGACGGTGCCGCATCGCCGACGCCCGGCGCCACGCCGACCGCGCTGCCGTGCGTGGCCGGAGACATCGCGGTCGAGGCCGTCACGTCGGCAGACACGTACTCGGGCGACCAGGCCCCGCAGTTCACCATCACCCTCACCAACAACGGCCCCGACTGCACGCTCAACGTCGGCACGAGCGGCCAGTCCTTCACGGTCACGAGCGGTGACGACGTGTGGTGGCGCTCCACGGACTGCCAGAGCGAACCCAGCGACATGATCGTGACGATCGCGGCAGGGCAGACCGTGTCGAGCGCCTCGCCGCTGGCGTGGGACCGCACGCGCTCCGCCGTCGGCACGTGCGCCGACGCCACCCGCCCCCGCGCCCCCGGCGGCGGGGCCTCGTACAACCTGTCGGTCGAGATCGGCGGCATCCCGTCGACCCAGCCGAAGCAGTTCCTGCTCTACTGAGCCTGCGTCCGCGCTGCCCGCTCCGAGAAACCGCGGAGCGGGGCGTCCCCCCGGACCGCCCCGCTCCCCGCACCGGGTGTTGGCCGAACAACCGGTCGTGCGTGCTTTCGACGATTGTCATCCCTATTGGTACGCTGTGTCTACCTTTGAGGCAGAACTTTTGTGGGGACGGTGGGATTTGGGTTCCATGAGAAAGCCGGTGATCGGCCTGACGACCTACCTTGAGGTGGTGACGCAGGACGTCTGGCACGAACGGGCGGCGTTCCTGCCCGAGCCGTACATGACCTCGGTGACGGCGGCGGGCGGCATCCCCGTGCTGCTGCCACCGCAGCCGGCCGCAGACGACGTGGTCGACGCCGTGCTCGATCGCCTCGACGGGCTGCTGCTCACCGGCGGGCTCGACGTGGACCCCGAGCTGTACGGCGCCGACCGGCACCCGCTCACCGACCCGGCACGACCCGACCGCGACGAGTGGGAACTGACGCTCTTCCGTGCCGCTGAACGCCGCCGGATGCCCGTCCTCGCCATCTGCCGCGGACTGCAGCTCGTCAACGTCGCGCGCGGCGGCACACTTCACCAGCACCTGCCCGACGAGCTCGGCACCGAGCGGTACTGCATCGGCGGCGGCGAATACGCCATCAACGAGGTCGTCGTCGACGAACGATCGCGGCTCGCGGAGCTCATCGGCGCGGGAGAACTCGACGTGCACAGCTACCACCACCAGGGCATCGACCGGCTGGGGGCGGGGCTCGTCGCCTCCGCCCGCAGCGAAGAGGGGCTGGTCCAGGCGTTCGAGTCCGACAGCGACGACTACGTCGTGGGCGTGCAGTGGCACCCCGAAGAGAACGGCGACGATCGCCGGCTGTTCGAGGGGCTCGTGGCCGCGGCATCCGCCTTCTCTCTGGAATCCGCCCTGCGGTCATGACCGACGCGCCCCTGGCCGAGGTGCGGCGCGCCGTCTATCGGCCGGTGCGGGAAGGCAACGCCCTCGAAGACACCACCGCACGGCTCGTGCAGACCGTGCGCCTCGGTGTGGTCCCACCGGGCGAGTCGCTCCCTTCGGAGCGCGACCTCGCCGCGATGTACGCGGTGAGCCGCGACACGGTCCGCGAGGCGATCCGCGAGCTGGCGGACGCCGGGTACCTGGTGCGGCGCCGCGGCCGTTACGGCGGCACGTTCGTCGCCGACCCGCTTCCGCAGCCGGAGAACCCGCGCCAGGTCACGGCCGAAGAACTGGAGGACGTGCTCGGCATGCGCCGTGTGCTCGAAGCCGGTGCCGCCCGTGCCGCTGCCGCCCGCACGCTGGACGCCGCCGCCCGCGACGAGCTCTGGGCGCGGTACGAAGCCGTCGCGGCGGCCACCGAGTCCGACTACCGCCGACTCGACACGCAGCTGCACCTGGCCATCGCCGAGGCCGCCGGCATCCCGTCGCTCGTCGCGCTCGCCGCAGAGAACCGGGCCCGCGTCAACGAGTGGCTCAACACCTTCCCGCTGCTGCGCCGCAACATCGAGCACTCGAACGCGCAGCACGAACGCATCGTCACCGCGATCCTCGCGGGGCGGCCCGACGCCGCCGTGGCCGTGATCCTCGAGCACCTCGCGGGATCGGAGGCGCTGCTGCGCGGGTTCCTCTCGTGACCCGTCGTTAGGCTGGTGTGGTGGCAGGCAAGAAGCGCGTGAAGAAGGCGAAGGAACCGCTCGAGTTCCGCAACACGCAGCTGGTCGACGCGCTGCAGACGCAGGACATGGCGGCGGTCGCCTTCGCGCTGCGCCACGGTCCGACCGTCGTGCCGCTCATGAAGCCCGGGCAGCGCGACAACCCGCTCGACGTCGGCGAGGTCTGGACCTACCGCGACCCGAACACCGGCGATCTCGCACTGCTGCTCTTCAGCGACGCCGCGCACAAGCCCGCGGCGCTGCCGCCCGCCGTCGCCCTGCAATCGCCGGGATGGCTGCGTGCCTTCCTCGAGACGCACAAGGACAGCATCACGACGGTGTTCTTCGACATCGCGGGGCCGCACCCCCTGCAGGCGGCGCCCGTCGACATCATCGCGGCGCTCGACGCCTGATCGCGGCATCCACGACACTCCGGCCGGGGTGCGTCGCGCCGGCCCGGCGATTCGGCATGCTCACGGGGTGGAATACCTCCTGGTGGGCATGGTGTGCGCAGCCGGACTCGTGATCCCGATCGCGCTCGGCTTCATCGACCCGGAGCGGCGCCGCCGCCCGCGCGGCCGCTGACCCATCCGTCCTGGAGGACCCGTGACCCCCGCCCCCACGCAGACGCTCGACCAGATCCCGGTGCACGACCCGTTCGTCGTCGCCGACGCGAGCACCGGCCGGTATCACCTGTTCACCGCGTTCGACGGCCGGCGGGGCCCGATCCCAGGGACGGGTGTCGTCTCGTACACCAGCGGGAATCTGCGGGACTGGTCGGGGCCGAACGTGGTGTTCCGGGTTCCCTCCGACAGCTGGGCGGATCCGGATGCCGCGCCCTGGGCTCCGGAAGTGCACGAGTACCGCGGGCGCTACTACCTCTTCACGACGCTGCACCAGCCGGCGACCGAGCTGCCGTGGCCACAGCGCGGGTCGACGGTGTTCGAGGTGCGGGCAGCCGACGGTGCTCCCGGGCGCCGGCCCACGGCCCGCGGGACGGTGATCGCCGTCGCCGACGCGCTGGACGGCCCGTTCGAACTGGTGCGCCCCGACCGGGCCATCCCGCCTCCCGAGTTCATGACCCTCGACGGCACCCTGTTCGTCGACGAGCAGGGCACGCCGTTCATGGTCTACGCGCATGAGTGGGTGCAGACCATCGACGGCACGTTCGAGGCGATTCAGCTCTCGCCTGATCTCGACACGGCCGTCGGAGACCCGATGCATCTCTTCCGCGCGTCGGAGGGGTCATGGCTGCGGGAGTGGACGCCGTCGGCGGGCGCGCTCGCCCCGTACATCTCGGACGGGTGTCAGCTGCGGAGGCTGTCGAGCGGTGCGCTGACGATGCTGTGGGCCTCGTATCGGCGGCATCCCGACGGCCATGACGAGTACATCGAGACCTCGGCGACGTCGCCGAGCGGTTCGCTGTTCGGTCCCTGGGTGCAGAACGGGATCCTGGTCGAGGGCAACGCTGGCCACGGCATGGTGTTCGACGGATTCGACGGCACGAGCTACCTGATCCTCCACCGCGGCATGAACACGCCGGTCGTGCGTGCAGAGATCTTCGAGGTCGCCGACGACGGCGACCAGCTGCGGATCGTGGCCGATCGACGAGACCTGTACCGCCCGTAGCCCTGCTCAGAACTCGGGGATGTCGTCGCCGGGGCGGCCTTTCGTTCGCGCGCGGACATCGTTGAGCGCGCCCAGGAGGCGACCGGAGCGGTTGTCGATGAGGTCGCGGTAGCCGAGACGGGCAGCCTCGGTGCGGCGCTGCGCAGACTGGGTCACCGGGCGGATCTCGCCCGCCAGGCTCAGCTCGCCGACCGCGGCGATATGACGCGGGATCGTGAGGTTGTTGACCGCGCCGGCCACCGCGAGGGCGATGGCGAGGTCGGCCGCGGGCTCGGTGAACCGCACGCCGCCCACCGTCGAGACGTACACGTCCTTGTCGGACGTCTTCACGTCGACGCGCTTCTCGAGCACCGCCAGCACGGTGGCCACGCGAGCCGCGTCGACGCCGTTGACGATGCGCCGCGGGTTGGGCGACTTGCTGTCGATGACGAGCGCCTGCACTTCGACGGGCAGGGCGCGCCGGCCTTCGAGGGCGATCGAGACGCACGTGCCGGGCTCGGTCGCGCCGTGCCCGAGGAACAGCGCGCTCGGGTCGGGGACCTCGGCGATGCCGGCGCCGGTCATGTCGAAGCAGCCGACCTCGTCGGTGGGGCCGAAGCGGTTCTTGAGGGCACGCACGAAGCGCAGCGACGTCTGGCGGTCGCCCTCGAACTGGCAGACCACGTCGACGAGGTGCTCCAGGATGCGGGGGCCTGCGATCGACCCGTCCTTCGTGACATGGCCCACGATGATCGTCGGGATCGCGCGCTCTTTGGCGACCCGGATCAGCGTCGCGGCGACCTCGCGCACCTGCGACGGATGCCCGGCCATCCCCTCGGACAGCGCCGATGACACCGTCTGCACGGAGTCGACGATCAGCAGCTCGGGGGCGACCTCGTCCACATGCCCGAGGATCGTCGCGAGGTCGGTCTCGCTCGCGAGGTACAGCTCGTCGTGGAGCGCGCCGGTGCGCTCGGCGCGCAGGCGGACCTGCGCCGTGGACTCTTCGGCGCTCGCGTAGAGCACGCGTCGCCCCGCGCGCGCCGACTGCGCCGCGACCTCCAGCAGCAGGGTCGACTTGCCGACGCCCGGCTCGCCCGACAGCAGCATGGCCGCGCCGGGAACGATGCCGCCGCCGAGCACCCGGTCGAACTCGCCCACCCCGCTCGTGCGGCGAGGAACGTCGGACGTGTCGATGTGGGTGATGGGCCGAGCCGTCCGCGCGGCGCCGGGAGCCACCGGCGTCACCGACCGCAGGATGCCGGTCTGCTCGGCGGCTTCGACCACGGTGCCCCACTGCTGGCACTCGCCGCACCGGCCGACCCACTTGTGCGTCGTCCACCCGCACTCCGTGCACCGGTAGGGCGCGGTCTGCGTGGGACGTCGGGGTGCGGCCATGGGTTCAGCGTACGTCCGGCTTCCGACACGGCAGGGGCGCGACGCCGGTGGTGGAGGATGCCGGACCGCCGGCAACCTCCACGAGGTCATCGCAGCGAGTCGGCGACCTCGCGCAGCGCGTCGGCCGACCGGTGGAACAGCTCGAGCTCGCGCGCGTCGAACTGCGTCTCTCGGATCGGCACGGCTCCTGCGGCGCTCACCACCGACGGAACGGACAGTGCGACGCCGTCGACCCCGTGGAAGTCGTGCAGCACGGGAGAGACCGGCATGACCGCGCGCTCGTCATTGAGGATCGCCTCGATGATCCGCGCGCTCGACAGGCCGATGGCGTAGTTGGTCGCGCCCTTGCCCTGGATCACCTTGTAGGCGGCGTCACGCACGTCGATGGCGATCTGGTCGAGCTCGTCCGTGGTCATGCGGTCGCCGCGGGGCGTCACCCACTCGAGGATCGGCACCGTGCCGATCGTCGCCTTCGACCACAGCGGGAACTCGGTGTCGCCGTGCTCGCCGACGATGTACGCGTGCACGCTCGAGGTCGAGACCCCGGCACGCTCAGCGAGCTTCCAGCGCAGGCGCGACGTGTCGAGCACGGTGCCCGAGGCGAAGATGCGCTCGGGCGGCAGGCCGGTCTGCTCCTGAGCGAGCACCGTGAGCACGTCGCACGGGTTGGTGACGATGACGTAGATGGCGTTCGGGGCGGCTTCTAGCAGCTGCGGCATCATCGAATTCATGATGCGGGCGTTGACGCCGGCGAGCTCGATGCGGGTCTGGCCCGGGTCCTGCTTCGCGCCCGCGGTGATCACGACGACGTGAGAGCCCTCGACCACCGACAGGTCGCTGCCGCCGATGATGTCGCTCGACCCGGTGAACTGTGTGCCGTGGGCGAGGTCGAGCACCTCGGCCTCGACCTTCTGCGACGCGATGTCGTAGAGCGCGACGTGCCGGGCCGATCCGCGGATCAGCGCCGCGTATGCGGTGCTCGCTCCGACGCTTCCGGCTCCGACGACGGTGACCTTCGAGTTCTCGATGACAGCCATGCGGCCAGTCTTGCAGGGCAGGCGGCGGCGAGGCCAGCGCGGGCGGCCGTGACTATCGGGCGGAGCGCGGATGCCGCATCCCGGCGCGCTGCGGCGACAGGCGTGCCGAGCGGCGGGGTGGCGGCATCCACACGTCAGGTCGGGGGCTGATCGACGGCGTCGCGCGGGGGATTGCGGATGCCGAGGAACGAGGTGATGCCGCCTGCGATCATGAGCGCGGCCGTCACGATGGCGGCCCGGTGGAATCCGTCGAGGTCGAGCGAGCCGCCGACGATGGCCGCCAGCATTGCTACGGTGACGAGGCCGGCGACGCGGGCGACGGCGTTGTTGACGGCGGACGCGATGCCCGAGCGCTCCGGCTCGATCGCCCCGAGGATCGCAGAGGTGAGCGGTGCGACGGTGAGCGCGAGGCCGACGCCCATCACGATCATGCTGGGCAGCACCTGCCACCAGTACGAGAACTCGGCGGTCGTCGTGAGCAGCAGCAGCGCGCCGATCCCCATCGTGATGGGGCCGACCGTCATGAAGAACCGCGGACCCCACCTGCCGCTCCACGCCCCGGCGCGCGAGCTGAGGAAGATCATGATGATGGTCATCGGCACGCTGGCCAGGCCCGCGAGGGTCGCCGGCAGCCCCGCTCCCTCTTGGAGGTACACGACGACGACCAGCCCGTTCAGCGCGAGCGCGCCGTAGATGAAGGCCGTCGCGACGTTGCCGGTCCAGAAGTTGCGCACGCGGAACAGGTCGAGGGGAAGGATCGGGCTGCGCACGTAGCGCTGCCGCAGGACGAACGCGACGAACAGCACGGCGCCGACGACGAGCGGGATCCAGATGTTCGGCGCGGCCCAGCCCGAGTTCGGCTGCTCGATCAGCGCGTAGACCATGCCGCCGAGCCCGAGCGTGCACAGCGTCGCGCCCAACCAGTCGATGGACGCGCCGGGATGCCGCACGTCGTGGAACCCGCCACGCGCGAGGAGGATCAGCGTCACCCCGATGGGCAGCACGTTGATGAGGAACGCCAGCCGCCACGACACCAGGTCCACGAGCAGGCCGCCGATCAGCGGGCCGACGATCATCGCCGACGTCGTCATCGCCGTCCAGATGCCGATGGCGCGGCTCTGCGCAGCGCCGGTGAAGTTGGACGTGATGAGGGCGAGCGAGCTCGGCACGAGGAATGCGCCGGCCGCACCCTGCACGGCGCGCGCGACGATGAGGAACTCGGAGGTCTGCGACGCCGCGATCGCGATCGACGCGATGCCGAACCCGATGAGTCCGATGCGCAGGACCAGCACGCGCCCGTAGGCGTCGCTCACCGAACCGGCGACGAGGATCAGGGCCCCGAGGGTGATGAGGTACGCGTCGACGACCCACTGCTGCGTCGTGAGGCCGCCGCCGAGGTCTTCGCTGATGGCCGGAAGCGCGACGTTGACGATGGTGCCGTCGAGGAACGCCACGAACGACCCCAGCACCGCGATCCACAGCACGTAGCGCTGCGTCGTCGCCATGCGGCCCGTCGTCGCGGCGGTGGGTGCGTCCTCAGTCACCTGCCCCACGCTAGACCCGCCCGGCGACACAAGGACAGGGAGGGATGCCGGCGCTCGACCGATCGGTGCCCGAGGGCTAGCCTGACCCCGGGAGCGGGCCCAGCCGCTCCGGGAGGACGGTGCAGATGGACTACGGGCTTCACATCGCGGACTTCACGTGGCGCAGCGGCGCCCACGACCTCGGCCCCGCGCTCGCCGCGCACGTGCGCAACGCCGAGGCCGCGGGCATCGGTCGCATCACGGTCATGGACCACTTCTGGCAGCTGCCCGGCCTCGGTCCGGTCGAGCACGAGATGCTCGAGGCGTACGCGACGCTCGGCTTCATCGCGGCGCACACCGAGCACGTGCTGCTGCACACGCTGGTGTCGGGCGTGATCTACCGCCACCCATCGCTGCTGGCCAAGCAGGTGACGACGCTCGACGTGCTGTCGGGCGGGCGCATGGGTCTCGGCATCGGCGCCGCGTGGAACGAGGAGGAGTGCCGCGGTCTCGGCTTCCCCTTCCCGCCGGTCGCGCAGCGGTTCCGCGAGCTGGAGGAGACCCTTCAGATCTGCCTGCAGATGTGGTCTGACTCCGAAGAGCCGTACGAGGGAGCGATCTGGCAGCTCGAGCGCACGCTCAACTCGCCGCAGGCCATCAGCCGCCCGCACCCGTACCTGCTCATCGGCGGCGGCGGCGAGAAGAAGACGCTGCGCCTGGTCGCCCAGTACGCCGACGCCTGCAACCTCGGCGTCCGCGATGAACTGCCCACCCACAAGCTCGACGTGCTCCGCGCGCACTGCGACGACGTCGGCCGCGACTACGACACGATCGAGAAGACCGCGATGGTGCCCATGACACCCGAGACGACGGCGTCGTCGCTGGCCGCGCTGTCGGCGTCGCTGGCCGACATCGGCTTCACCGCGAATTACGTCTTCGCCGTCGGCATCGACGAGCCGTCACGCGTGGTCGACGTGATCCACGAGGCGCTCGAGCTCGGGTGATTCCGCAGTGGATGCCGGCCCCCGGCGCCGATTCGCGGCATCCGCTTTCGTGACGTAAGCTTGTCGGCGGTGACGTGTCCGAGCGGCCGAAGGTGCAACTCTCGAAAAGTTGTGTAGGGTAACCCCCTACCGTGGGTTCAAATCCCACCGTCACCGCCAGAAATCCCTGATCAAAGGCTGTTTTTTATCGTCTGGGATCGTGGGTGTGAACAATCGGGTGAGTCCGGGCCGATCTGATGGCCCGGACTCACCCGTGTTTTCGCGGTTCTCGGGGTCTGCGCGGTGTGAACAACATGGGAACAGGTTTGTTCACACTTTCTTCACGTTCTGGCGGACATCGCCGCGGCCGGCCCTCACTCAGTCCCTTGAGTCCCGCGGTGTTACACGGCATGAGCCGGCGGTGGGGCTTGGATCTACGGTGGGGATTTCACCCACCTTCAGGAGGGCGAATCGCGCCGGGCGCTGGCAAGCTCGAACACTCGGCGTGAGAGTTCGCTGCGTCCGTGGCTTGCCATCATTGTGATGAGGACGCCGTGTAGAGCGATTCGGCTCGGCGACTGCGCCGATCAGACGATGCCGTCACCGGCGCACGCGATGCTGGTGACAGTGGTCGGTGTGTTCGTCCAGGTGCCGTATCCGGCGTAACCAGGCCTACTTCGCGCCCGCCGTCACGCCCGGCACGACCTTGTTCGTGCCGGCCGCGCTCAGCCAGATCGAAACCCGATCCGAGTCGCTGTTCGACGGCGCCGGTCGCGAGACCGCGAAGCTGCTGCGCTCCTTCGGCGCCGAGATCCGTCGCACGTCGACGGTGTACCAGGGTGACGACCGGGTGGATGTGACACCTCCCTCCGGCGGCATCCCGACCTCCACCTTCACCGACGCGTGGGGGCAGGTGACGAGGAAGACCGAGTGGATGGGCGCCATCGACGGGGCCGGCGTTGAGCAGGTCTCGCTGCAGTACCAGTACAACGGACGTGGGCAGATGACCGGCATGACCGATGACGACGGCAACGCCTGGACATGGACGTTCGACCAGCGCGGCCGGCAGACCGCCACGGCCGATCCCGACGCCGGCGCGAAGACGTACACATACGACGACCTCGGCTGGCTGCAGACCACCACCGACGCCCGGGGCATCACGCTCGGGTACACCTACGATGCCCTCGGGCGCCGTACCACCGAACGCTCCGGCGGCACCACCGGTACCGTGCTGGCATCCTGGGCATACGACTCACTGACGAAGGGGCAGCTCACCTCATCGTCCCGGTTCTCGGGCGGGCTCGAGTACAAGACCAGGATCACGGGCTACGACAACGCCTACCGTCCCACCGGGTCGACCGTGTCGATCCCGACCGGAGCGCCCGCGTTCGCCGGCACCACGTACACCACGAGCACCTACTACAACGCGGACGGCAGCGTCGCCGCCACCGTCGTGCCCGCGGCCGCCGGACTGCCGGGCGAGGAACTGTATCCGTCCTATGACGGGTTCGGGCGTCAGACCGGCCTGTCCGGCGCAGCCGGGTATGCGTCAGGGATCGTGTACACGGCGGCCAGCGAACTGGGCCAGATCGTCCGCCCTGGGACGACCTGGTCGGCGTTGACGTTCGGGTACGACGCCGGCACCCGACAGCTCGCCAGCCTGGACGAGACCACCCGACGCGGCGGAACGACGTTCACGCAGGAGGCACTGCGGAAGTACACGCGCAACGCGGCCGGGATCATCACGAAGGTCGCGACCACCTCGGACGGGCAGCCGTCGGACACGCAGTGCTTCCGGTACGACGGGTTGCAGGCCTTGACCGATGCATGGACCCCGTCCAGCGGCGACTGCAGCACAGGGCCGACCGCGACCCTCGGTGGTGCGGCGTCTTACCGGGGGGCGTTCACGGTGGACCCGGACACCGGCAACCGGACATCGGCGACGACGTGGTCGGGGCAGGTGGCTACCGTGTCGTCGTACGGGTACCCGGCGGCCGGGGGGCCGCGTCCGCATGGGGTGTCGTCGGTGACCCGCACCACCGGGACCGGGAGCCCGACCGTCGCGTCGTACGGGTATGACGCGGCTGGGGGGATGACGGCGCGGGACGGGCAGACCCTCACCTACGACGAGGCGGGCCGGCTGGCCACCGTGGTGGCGGGCTCGGTGACGGAGAAGTCGTTGTATACCGCGGACGGGACGCTGCTGCTGCGGTGGGGTGGCGCTGATGGCGCATCGTTGTTCCTGGGGGACACCGTGCTGCGCGACAAGGGCGGGGTGAAGACCGGGATCCGCACCTACACGGCTGCCGGCATCCAGGTCGCTGAACGGGTCTCGGGCACCGGGGGCGGGTTGTTCTGGTTGTCACCGGACCCGGTGGGCACGGTCGGGTTGGAGATCAACGTCGCCACCGGCGCGGTGACCCGCCGGTTCATGGACCCGTTCGGCAACACCCGCGGCACCGCCACGGCGTGGTCATCGTTGTTCGGGTACCTGAACGCGCCCGCCTCATCGACCGGGCTCACCCAGTTGGGGGCGCGGGCGTACGACGCCGGGCTGGGGAAGTTCGTGTCGGTGGACCCGCTGCTGGACACCGGTGAGCCGCGGCATGCGAACGCGTACACGTACGCCTACCACTCACCCCTGTCGTACTCCGACCCCACCGGACTGCTCAGCAACCGGATGATGATCGATGACGGCAAGTATGCGCCGAAAGCGACCACGAAGACCGGCACGGTGAAACCCCCCGCGGCAGGCAGCGGTGGTGGTGGTTCCGCCCCGAAGGCGCAGCCGAAGCAGCAACCACAGTGGTGGAACCCTACGACGTGGGGCGCCGACACGTGGAAAGCGATCGGCACCATCGCTGTTGGCGTGGCTGCTGTCGCAGCGACGGTCGCCATCGGTGCCTGTGTGGTTGCAACTGCGGGGATCTGCGCCGCGGTAGGCCTCGCGATCGGTGCGGTCGCTATGGCAACAGTCGGTGCCACCGCAGCCGCCGTGACGTACCAACTTTCCGATGGGCCCAAGACCGCTGAGGGCGCATTCCTCGCTCAACTCAACGGAGCAGCTGGGGGTGCGGCAGGCGGGATAGCGGGAGCAGCCCTCGCACCAGCAGCCAGCGCAGTCAGCAAGGGGATCGCTGCTCTTTCGCCGAAAGCTGGAGCAGCGTCGTCCGCAGCTGCAGGTGCCATCGAGGCAGTCCAGCCAAATGTGGCGCAGGGTTACGGATCGTTCGGAGCAGCAAAGCGTGCCCTCGGCTCGCCCGGCCCAGGGAACGTGTACGACCACGTGGTGGAACAGTCTCAGATCGCACGCAGCGGATTCGCACCGCAGATGATCCACAACCCGGTCAATATGAAACCGGTTCCGGCTCAGGTCAACCAGATCAAGGCAAACTACTACTCGCGGAAGTTCGACTGGACGAACGGAGGAACTGTGCGCGACTGGTTAACGGGACAGCCTTATGGCGTCCAGCACGAGTTCGGGTTGCGTGTGCTCGAAGACATCCTGGTAGGAGCAATTCGATGATCGAGGCGAGGGAGTTGGCCGAACGATACGCGGACTTGGTTGCAACCTGGGGCGCCGAGTCGAACTCGACGAAGGCGAATCGCTTGTTCGATAGGATCCATGCACTCGCGGTTGAGCTACGACGCAGCGGCAACGGAAGACGCGAACTTGAGAAGCTGTTGACCAGCGAAAATCGAGCGATCCGGTATAAGTCAGCGAGTGATTGCCTGGCCTGGGACTGCAAAGACGCGATCGTCGCCCTCGAAGGACTCGTCGAGCCGCGCGGCCCGTACTCGCTCGATGCGGAGATGACGCTGAGGGAGTATCGCGCAGGACAGATGAAATTCGATTGGTAGCCGGTAGAAGGGGCCGGCTCCCCGGATCTCGCGGCTCTTCGACAGCTCAGGCCGCGCTGTTCCGGGGTCGGGTGCGCGAGGGGACAGTCCCAGTCAACATGTATGTGCGAGAGTCAACCGTTCTCTCCGAGCCCCTTCAGGCCGCGGTCGACCAAGGCGTGAGCAATCTGATTAGGAGATTGCCGTGACCCACGCCAGCCCTTCGCCGGCGCCGGGCGAGGGACCGATACTCGCTCAGTTGCGCGATGTCGGCTACGAAGTCGACTCCTTGGCAGACTTGCGGCATTCAGGTGTTCGATATCGCAAGGTAGTGCCAATCCTCGTCGGTGCTCTGTCGGGGGCCACGGACAAGAAGACACAGATGGAGGTGGTACGTGCTCTGACGGTGCCCTGGGCATCTCCGGAAGCGACTCCCCCTCTAATCAGGATGTTCAAGGAAGTTGACGACGAGACGGGCCTGGGCCTGCGGTGGGCAATCGGTAATGCGCTTGACGTGACCTGGAACGATGACGAGTTCGATGATCTCGTTCGAATAGCCCGCAACCCAGCATACGGACGCAGCCGCGAGATGGTGGTCTTGGGACTTGGAAGATCACGGCGCGTAGAAGCGGCCGAGATCCTGATTGAGCTACTCGACGACCCAGAGGTGAGCGGGCATGCAGTCAGAGCACTTCGCAAGATCAGAACGGCCGCCGCCCGACCGGGTCTTGAGAGAATGCTGAACGATTCGCGTGGATGGGTGCGCAATGAAGCAAAGCGCGCCCTAGCGGACTTGAAATAGCGGTCGAGAGCATGCATCTCTCCAGGAACGAGGTCATGCGCGCAATTGTCACGCTGTTTCAATAGCCAGCCGTTCCAGGGGCGGCGGTTCACAATTTACGTGGAGATCAACGTGGATGGTCTCAATGTTGTCCAAGGGCGAACCAACGTCTTCGTGATTCCTGGTGAAGCGCCGCTTGACCTTACGGGCCGAATCGTGGGGTTCGGTGCGAACTGATGATCAGCTATTTGAAGGTTGTGTGGCATCACGAGTTCGACGATGAGCCTGTGTTCCTATTCAGTGAAATCGAGGACGGATGGGAGATTCGGAAGGTCGAGAAGTTCCGTGACGGGCGGTCCCAGTATGCGGGTCCCGAGGGGAGCACAGGCGACACAATGTTGTCGGAGACCCCGATGCCGAGCCCTGCGGAAATCGCTGAGGACCCTCAGTTCACGCTGGAGACCATCGATACGGAGGACTTCGACCTTGAGTGGCGTGGGGCTGGTGGCGGTTGAGGAATTGCCCCACGATGTGGTGGGTCAATGCGACGATGGGTGGGTACGACAAGATCACGCAGACAGTGACATGGACGGAAAGGATCCCAGTTCCATGAGCACGCGTCATGTTCGCCGGACCGCTCTCACACTGTCAATCATCACTGTCACGGTCGTCGCGATTTTGCTCGTGGTCGTGGCGTCCGCGCAGTTGGTCGATGAGGGCGCCTCTGCCATGCAGGTATCGGGGACCTGGGCCAGCTCAAGTTCCGAAGCTCCTGGGACAATCGCAATTGAAACGGACGGCACGGCCGCTGCCTCGGGGCTAACCGTGCTCGATCAACGCGCGGATCCAGCACGAGTCCTTGGAACTGGTATCGAGGGGACGGGTAGCTGGACTCTCGATCGTGGACAGCTGAAGGTGGTGATCGCGGACGAGGCAGGCACCGAGTATGAGTTGCACATGTTCGTGATGCGCACGCCTCTGCGAGGGCAGTTTCTTCGAGTGGTAGTGGGGGACCCGGATGGCCCACGTGCGACGCAGGACTTCTGGAGAGCGGACTAGCGCTCACAAGATCAGCATGGAAATGGCGGTGAATCGACAGCGGGAACAACAAGAAGTCATCCATCGAGCCCCCTGTGGCGCGCGGTCGAACTCTACGTTTGCAAGCTCGACCGTTCACGGATCTGCGGTCGGAAGCGATTGTCTCTGGCCCCGACGGCTAACGTGACATTCAGAGGCTTGGCTGTCAGCAACCAGCGACTCTTGCCGTGGACGGGACCGCGCTGAGACTGAGGCGGGTCGTTGTCCCTGGGTGACCGTGTTGCGCGACAAGGGCGGGGTGAAGACGGGGATCCGCACCTACACCGCCGCGGGCATCCAGGCCGCGGAACGGGTGTCGGGCACCGGCGGTGGACTGTTCTTGGGGTTCCGATGGATTCACAGACCGCCATGTCTACAGCCTCTCAGGCATATTCGACACCGGACGATCCGCGATCCGCGATCCGCAGCGAGAGTTGTGTGCCGTCCGACTTCACAGCCCGCATCTCCGGAGTTCTTCGCGTAGCCGCGCCTCGACGATCCTGCAGTCCCGGACGCGGATGAGGTTCACACCTCACACCTCGAACGGACGGCATCAGAAGGCCGCGTAGTTGGGGCGGCCAGCGGGCCGATAGGTCTGAATCATCACTCCCTTTGAATCGGAACGCGAGTCGACCAGGTTCATCGCGATATCTCGACCAGAGTCTGCGAAAAGGCGGGCGCCCTGCCCGAGAACCACGGGAATGATGATGAGCTCCATTTCGTCGACGAGGTCTTTCTCGAGGAGCCACTGGATGAGACGACTGCTTCCGTGTACTTGGAGCTCGCCGTCGCCCCTGGCTTTCAGTTCCGTGACGGCGGCGAAGAGATCGTCACCGAGGACCGCTGTGTTCGCCCATTCCGGTTCCGTCAGCGTCCCGGATGCCACGTACTTCGGCTTCGAATTCAAGGCCACCCCGATCGGATGCCGTTTCAGGTCCTCGAGGGTGCCCCAGAATTCGTGGAGGATGTCGTATGTTCGGCGGCCGAAGAGGAACGCGTCGGCGCGCTGGAACGTCGCGGCAATGTGGTCGCGGGTCGTGTCGTCACCCGCTCCCCTCGCCCATCCGCCGCGTTCGAATCCCCCCTCGAGGTCTTCAACAGTTGGGCCGCCGTTACCCTGAGTGACTCCGTCAAGAGTGAGCTGCGTGATCGTCGTAAGTTTCATTGGTTTGGTTCTCCATGACTTCGGCACCCACGTTGGGGCCATTCATGAAGTCAACGAACGACTTCGCGCGAATCCGACACCACTCGAAAAACCTGCTCAGACAAGAAGCCTCACCGAGGCGCTCCGGATCCCGGCATTGCCGACCTCACCAGCGCGCTGGACGTGGAATGGCACCCGGGCCCGGCTGTTGTCGAACGAGAACGAGCTGCATTCGCTGCCCGATACGCACTGCGCGGCACCCGCCCGCGCTTCGTGACGTCGGGCCTCTACCTCGCGTCCACGTGGTGGAACGTTCGTCCGGCATCCGAACGGACTGGAAACGGCTCGGCCGCCCCGCTCTCCTCGAGCGACGACAACCTCATCATCCTCGCGCTCCGCGCCCAAACTCCGCGGCGCGTTCATCAAGGGCAGCGACGAGCTTGCGCATCTCTTCATGCAGATGCTCGGCATCGCGATCGCCGTAGTGGAACGTGCTGAAGACCTTTGCCACGAGATCCTTCCCCCGTTCCTCAAGCTTGCGACCTCGTGTGGTCAACCGCACCAGCACGGATCGCTCATCGGTGGTACTGCGCTCGCGCGTCACGAAACCGGCCGCCTCGAGGCGCTTGAGCAGCGGTGACAGCGTGCCGGAGTCGAAGCGCAGCGCGGCGCCGAGTTCTTTGACCGTCTGTGGATCGCGGTCCCACAACACGAGCATGGTCATGTACTGCGGGTAGGTGAGCCCCAACTCGCGCAGCGCGGGCCGGTAGGCGTTGTCGAGCTCTCGCGCAGCCACATGGACCGCAAAGCAGGCTAGATCATCGGGCAAGACTCCCATGGGAGCATCCTACGCTAATTTGACAGCACACATTTTAGTTGTGTACAACTAAGTTGCTGCCGTTATAGCTTGAGGAGCTTTCCCATGAACGCGATTTACACCGCCGTGGCCACGTCTTCGGGACGGGACGGCCGTGCCGTCACATCGGACGGCCGTCTCGACGTCATCCTCGCCATGCCGAACGAGATGGGCGGTACTGGTGAGGGGACGAATCCAGAACAGCTGTTCGCTGCGGGGTACGCAGCCTGCTTCTCGACGTCGCTCGGGATAGTGGCGAAGCGCATGGCGATCGACGCCGGCGACGTCGCAGTCACAGCGGAAGTGAGTCTGGTTCCGAGGGCAAGTGGCTCGGGCTTCGCGCTGGCAACTGTCCTTCGGGTCGAGTTGCCCGAGCACATCGCAGATGAGACTGCTCGAGCGTTGGTCGACGCAACGCATCAGGTCTGCCCCTATTCGAACGCGACCCAGGGCAACATGCCCGTCGAGATCGTGATCGAATAGCACCCAAAGGGACCGCAAGCCGGTCGGCCACGGCGTCGCGGCTGATGGAGCGAAGCTGCTCGTTGGTCGCTGACTGCGAGAGTCCCGGTAGACCCGCCCGGTGAGGTGTCCGAATGAACGGACGTCAAATGCGAATTCAAGCGACTCGATTGGCAAGCACTGCGACCGCCCGTGAGTAAACGCGTGAGTAAAACTCAAACGCATCTCGACCCATCGAGCACATCGATGAAATCTCGAAACCTGCGGAAAACCAACCCAGACCCGGTCGCGCACACCAACGAAATGTCACCTCGTATGGGTTCAAATCCCACCGTCACCGCCAGTTGAGAAGCCCCGCGATCCTTTGTAAACACTGGGATCGCGGGGCTTCTGCTTTGCCTGAGGCGAGCCTCGTGCCCACAGTTTGCCCACATTTGGGAACGAACGAGGGTGACCGAGACGGAGATTTCCACGGGCTGTTCGTCGTTTCACGCGCTCCGCGTCGGGAGGCGTATCGAACATCCTCGCCGGGACTCGCGCCTACTCGACCAGCGACGGTGGATGCAGAGTGGCGTCCCACGGTAGGGCTTCGCGTCGACATGGGGGACCGTATCGGGCATTTCAGGCGGGCGGGGCGTACGAGCATCGCGCGCTCTTCGCCCGCCCAGCCAAGCGCCGCCCAACTTCAACCCCCAGGCCATGGTCCAAGTGGTCCTCGTCGCTGCAGCCACATGGCAAGGCAGCTGACCAGTCCGGCCATGCACGCTGACCGATCCCGTTGCCGTGTTGGTCGAGAGCATGTCTGGTTATCCGGCGGAGGAGAGTCCGTGGAGCATCTTCGCGATCTGCTCTTGCACCTGTGCGTCGTCGATCTCGAACATGGCGTAGCTGATTCCGGCTGACTGGATGGGCCGGTTCGGGTACTGCTTGTAGGTGGGGAGCACGCCGAGCAGCCGTTCCGCCATCTGCGGCAGCTGCCAGGTCTTCTCGGCGAAGCTGTTCATGAAGATGTCGTACCGCTCCTGCGGGTCCTGCCACAGGTCGAACAGCTCCGGGACGATCGCCGTATATGACGCGGGGCCTCGCCAGCCGTCGCGGACGTTCCAGACCGCCTTCCACTTGCCGAGTCGGACGGCGCCGGGGACGAGCTCCGTCTCGGTCATATAGAACCAGTGGTCCCGGGTCGAGGGTCCCTCACCCTTCAGCAGCGCGGTCTGGTCATAGCTGTCGAAGATCGTCGGCTCACCATCGCGGTCCTCGGTCGGCAGTTCCACACCCGCGATGCTCGCGAACGTGGCCATCAGGTCCAGGGACCCGACGATGTCGGAGTTGCGACGCCCGGCCTCGATCGTTCCTGGCCACCAGGCGATCGCGGGGACGCGGCTGCCGCCTTCGTAGTCGGTGCCCTTGGTGCCGCGATACGGGGTGTACCCGCAGTCGGGGTACACATCCTGCCAGGCGCCGTTGTCGGTGGTCCAGATGATGAGGGTGTTCTCGGCGATGCCGAGCTCGCGCACCTTGTCGACGACCTGACCGACACGGTGGTCGAGCTCGACGAGGGAGTCGAGGTACTTCGACTTGGCCATGGAGGCGCCCTCGAACTCCGGGTGCGGCAGGTTCGGCTGGTGCAGCTTCGCGGTGTTCAGGTACAGGAAGAACGGGTTCTCGCCGCCTGCGTGGTTCTCGATGTAGTCGAGCGCGATGTCCGTGGACTTCTCGTCGATGAGCGGGATGTTCGACGAGTCGACCTTCTCCACCTCGTGCGGCTTCTCGCCGGCCTTGCCCTCGAGCGCGCCGATGACATTGCCCCACATCTTCATCGTGGCCGGGTCGTCGAACGGGAAGTCGGGGTTGTATGCCTTGTCGGTGTAGGTGTACGCGTTCAGGTGGTAAAGCGTGGTGTTGTACATCTCGTCGAAACCGTGCGCGGTCGGCATCGCATAGTCGGCTTCTCCGAGGTGCCACTTGCCGATCTGGCAGGTGTCGTACTGCGCCTTCTTCAACACGCTGGCCAGCGTCCACTCGGCAGCCGGCAGGCCGCCGCCCTGGCCCGGGAACGCGACCGTGGTCATACCGCTGCGGATCGGGAGACGCCCGGTCAACGCCGCGGCGCGCCCGGGCGTGCAGCTGGGCTGCCCGTAGAACGACAGGAACTGCAGGCCCTCCGCTGCGAGGCGGTCCAGATTCGGCGTCGGCGCACCACGGTTCTCACCGCCGCCGTAGCAACCCAGATCCCCCCAGCCCACATCGTCGGACATGAACAAGATGATGTTCGGCTTCTCGGCCATTTCTCGATCTCCTCGCCTAGGACGTTCGATTCGGACGCTATCAGAGGCCACGCTCCTACCGCCGACTGCTCGTCCCCACCTGGTCGGTTCCGATCAGATCTTGATGGGGAAAGACGATGACTCCCACAATGCCCACCCCTGACGCCTGGATGCGGGCACTGGATACCTGGCTGAACGCGATCGAATCTCACATCTCTGACACGACGTGTCGCGGGCTCCGCCGATAGTCGACTGTTCACGAACCTGAGAGCTACACATCTAGGAGGCGTACCGTTCGATTATGGAGACACAGACACGAACGAGCGGCATCGATGTCGCTGCGCTGGGCCTGGGATCAGTGCTGGTGGGTTCGTTGCCTGCTGCGCTGCTGACAGACCACGCCCCGGAGCGTTACACGGTGGAGGCGGTATTCACCCGTCGCCCTGAACGCGACGAGGTGACCGAGATCCTGGGCACCGAGACCCGGGATCGACTCGCGAGGGCGGGCTACCCGACCGTCGAGGTGACGGTCTCGGACCGTCGGCTGGAGATAGCGAACACGAACCTGGAGGAACTCCGGGACGGGCTTGCGGAGGTACTGGCGGATCGCCTGGCGGAGATCAGCGCGGCGGTTCGAGCTCGACAGGATGCCGCGGCAGTCAAGATCCACGATGCGGCGGAGACAGAGCAGGCCCGCGCCGCTGCCGTGGCGGCGCTCGCGGAGTCCGTCACATTTCAGGTATCCACGTCGGCGGGGGCGCGAGAGACCCCGACAGATCGCGAGCAGATCGACAGTTGGCGAACCGAGGGCGGGCACAGCCGCTGATCACGGCACGCGTGCCCGGCGCGCCCCCACGATCGCGGATGAGTGGGCCGGAGCAGACGGACGACGGGCGACCGCACGCGGCGGTCGTCTACAACCCGACGAAGGCGCCGCTCGAACGCATCCGCACGGCGGTTGCCGAGCACGAGCGTCAGCTGGCGTGGAAGCCGACACGGTGGTACGAAACCGCGAGCGACGATGCCGGCCGAGCTGCCGCGGCGCAGGCTGCCGCGGGCGACCCGGCAGTCGTGATCGTCGCCGGCGGAGACGGCACCGTCCGCACCGCAGCCGCGGAGTTGCGCGACACGGGCATCCCGATTGCGCTGGTCCCCTCCGGCACGGGGAACCTGCTCGCCCGCGACCTCGGCACACCCCTCAACGACATTCCCGCCAGCGTCTCGGCTGCCTTCACCGGGGCCGATCGCACGGTCGATGTCGGTGTCGCGGAGGTCGAGGACGAGGATGGCGTCCGGCAAGCGCACGTGTTCATGGTGATGGCGGGCATCGGACTCGACGCCCAGATGGCGCAGGAGACCAGCGCGGTCGCGAAGAAGCGCCTCGGGTGGTTCGCGTACGTCACGCCGATCGCACGATCGATCGTCGCGAATCGGCTCTTCCACCTGACGTACCGCATCGACGGCGGACGCAGCAGATCCACCCGCGCGCACACCGTCATCGTGGGCAACTGCGGAACCCTCACGGGCAACATGCTGCTGATCCCGGCCGCGGTCATCGACGACGGACTCCTGGATGTGGTCATCATGCGGCCGGCGGGTCCGTTCGGCTGGGCGCAGATCGGAACGAGGCTGACGCTCCAGAGCGCTGCTCGCCGCTCCCCGTTCACCCGGCGATGGCTCTCACGGTCGCCGGAGCTTCACGCGCTCGGCTACGTCCAGGGCAGGCAGTTCGAGGTGCGCTTCGAAACCCCTCACGCGGTGGAGCTGGACGGTGACCCTTTCGGGCACGTCGTCCGTGCGCGCATCAGCGTCGCACCGGGTGCGCTGCACGTCCGCGTCGTGGCCCCGCCGTCGACGGCGTCGTGATCCTGCTCGATCAGGGCTTGGGGCGCCGGGCGCGCCGGCGGAGGATCCCGAAGATGAGGGTGCCGACGAAGAGCACGATTCCGATGATTCCCAGCCACATCAGGCCGTCGAAGACGAAACCGACGATCGACAGCACGACCCAGGCAACCAGCAGGATGAGAAGGACTGTCCACATGTTCCTCACCGTACGCTCCTTGCCCGACCGAAGACAGAGCTCCGCCCGTCGCGCCGATGGCGCGTGTACGCTCATGAGCAGGGCACCGAGACCCCGCGCCTGGTCATTCTGATATGAACGGTGGCGCAAGCGATGTCCACGAGTCCCGACGACCAGCCGGGTGATGCCCTCGAGATCGCTGTGGCCACGCTCACCGCCGCAAGCGACGGCGATCTGTGCTCGCCGTTGTGCGCTGCTGTCTCGATGCCCGGCGCGGTGGTGTCGACACTCGGCTCGCCGATGGGCTCAGAGACGGTGTGTGCCAGCACGAAGCTCGGCGCACGGATCGACGAGATCCAGATCGACCTCGGCGAGGGGCCGTCCTGGGAAGCTCTGCGCACGAGGCTTCCTGTCACGGCGTCCGACCTGCAGGTCGATGGCGGGGCGTTGTGGCCCGGCACATGGGCCGCCCTGCGAGAGCTCGATGTGGGAGCGCTCTTCGCGTTCCCGCTGTATGTCAGCACGCTCGGCATCGGCTCGATCGCCCTCTACTCGATGACCGCCCGCGAGTTGTCCGATGCTGACATCGAACGGATGAGCCGTCTGGCGGCCATCGTCTCGAGCACTCTCCTGAGGAGGGCGCTGAACCGTCTCGATGCGCCGGACGACGGTGCGCAGGAGGAACCGTACTCCCGTCGTGAGGTTCACCAGGCGACCGGAATGGTCGCAGCACGGAACAGCATCGGCGTGGACGACGCCCTCCTGCTCCTCCGCGGCCACGCGTTCGCGGCGGGGCGTCCGGTGCGCGACGTCGCGGCGGACGTCATCGCACGCCGGCTCGACCTGAGACTGTGATCCCAAGGCTTAGGATGACGGCATGACGGCGCTCACCCGCGAGCATCAGCTGCTGGGAACCTTCGTCACTCTGGCGGACTGCCTCGTCGACGACTTCGACATCGTCGACGTACTCCAGCGGCTCGTCGACGACTGCATCTCGCTGTTCGACGCGTCGGCTGCCGGCATCCTGCTGCTCAGCCCGTCCAACCGGCTGGAAGTGATCGCCTCCACGAGCGAGCGGAGCGAACTCGTCGAGCTGATGCAGTTGCGCGTCGGCGCGGGGCCCTGCGTCGAGGCGGCGACGGGGGGAGAGGTCGTCTCGGTCGACGACATCGATCAGATCGCCCATCGTTGGCCCGCATTCGCCACCGATGCGCGCGCTTCCGGGTTCTCGTCGATCCATGCGATCCCGCTGCGGCTGCGCGACTCGACGCTGGGATCGCTGAATCTGTTCCGCGATGAGGCCGGCGCGCTGAACGCGGCCGATGCCGCGGCCGCGCAGGCATTGGCCGATATCGCCACCATCAGCATTCTGCAGCAGCGTTTGGTCGAGGAATCCGAGCTCGCACAGGCTCAGCTGCAGCGCGCGCTCGACAGCAGGGTCGTGATCGAGCAGGCCAAGGGATACCTCGCCCAAATGCGGGACATCGACATGGATGAGGCGTTCGCACGGATCCGGAGCCACGCCCGCTCCACACAGACGCGCATCGGCGTCGTCGCGCGCGACGTCATCGACGGGCGACTGTCACTCTGACTCCTCGATGGCCGGGCGAGCAGCTAGATGTACCCGGCTGGGACGTTGGTGACGTTCTTGTGGGGTGAGGAGACCTCCTGGCTTAGTGGAGCTGTCTAGTTCTTCGCTGCCAGGAGGTCTCGTGTCTCACGCTAATGCCCGGCTCAATGTCCGGGGCAGAGTTCTGCTCGTCGAGCGGGTGCTGATGCAGCATCGCCCAGTCGCTCACGTCGCCAAAGAGCTCGGAGTGTCGCGTCAATGCGCGCACCGCTGGGTCAACCGGTTCCGGGCTGAGGGTGTCGCCGGTCTCAGCGACCGCTCCTCGCGTCCGCATTCCATGCCGCGACGAACACCACTGGAGGTAGAACTGCGGGTGGTCGCGGTGCGCCGTCAGCTGCGGCAAGGCCCCGACCGCCTCGCCATGGTGACCGGTGTCCCCGCACGCACTGTCACCGCGATCTTGCGCCGACATCACGTGCCACGTCTGGTCGAGTGCGACCCGCTGACCGGGGCCGTCATCCGGGCGTCGAAGACCACCGCCGTCCGCTACGAACGCGCCCGAGCGGGCGAGCTGGTCCACATGGACGTGAAGAAGCTGGGCCGCATCCCCGACGGCGGCGGTTGGCGGGCGCACGGCAGATCAGCCGGCGACACCGCCGCGCACAAGAAAGCGCGGATCGGGTTCGACTACGTCCACTCGCTCGTCGACGATCACTCCCGACTGGCGTACTCCGAGATCCACCCGGACGAGAAGGGCGCCACCTGCGCCGCGTTCCTCGCACGGGCCGCCGCCTACTTCCGCGACCACGGCATCGCTCGCATCGAGCGGGTGATGACCGACAACCACTTCAGCTACCGGCTCTCCACCGACGTCCGCGATGTGCTCACCTCGCTGGGCGCCAAACATGTCCTCATCCGCCCGCACTGTCCGTGGCAGAACGGCAAGGTCGAACGACTCAACCGCACCCTGCAGACCGAATGGGCCTACCGGCAGGTCTTCACCTCGAACGACCAACGCGCGGCCGCCCTTGCGCCCTGGATCGAGCAGTACAACACTCAGCGATACCACTCAGCCATCGGCGGCACCCCACTCAGCAGGGTGTCACCAACCTGACTGCCGGGTACAGCTAGACGGCTTGCCGCTGCTGGAGCAACGGGCACTCGAACGGATCGCGCTCGCCGAGCCCGACTCTGTTGATGTAGCGGACGACGATTCCGTAGGACTGCCAGAGGCCCTTCTCCGTGTAGGGCACACCGTGTTCCTCGCAGAAGGCGCGGATCATCCCCGACGCCTGACGTAGATGCGGTCGAGGCATCGAGGGGAACAGGTGATGCTCGATCTGGTAGTTGAGTCCTCCCATGGCCGTGTCGAGCAGGCGACTGCCACGGATGTTGCGGCTCATCAGCACCTGGCGGTGGAGGAAGTCGACCTTCACGTCGGCGGGGACGAGTGGCATCCCCTTGTGGTTCGGTGCGAACGCCATTCCCATATAGACGCCGAACAGCCCGAGCTGGACGCCGAGGAAGGCGAATGCGATCCCGGGGGACAGCACCAGGAAGACGAGCACGACGAACCCGACGATCCGCACAGTCAGGAAGGCGATCTCGATCGGACGGTGTCGCAGCTGGTCGCGCGCGAACACGCGCCGCACGCTCGACGCGTGCAACGAGAGCCCTTCGAGGAGCAGGATCGGGAAGAACAGCACCCCCTGATGAGCGATCAGCCAGCGCAACGGCCCGCTTCGACTCGCACGCCGGCGGTCCGCCTGCTCGGGCGTGAACGCGATGACCGGGAGTTCGATGTCGGGGTCGCTGCCGATCTTGTTGGGATTGGCATGATGCCGCGTGTGCTTGTGCTGCCACCAGCCGTAGCTCATGCCCACGAGGAGATTGCCCAGGACGAGGCTGGTCCAGTCGTTCCATCGTCCGGACCGGAAGATCTGGCGATGCGCGGCGTCGTGCCCGAGCATGGCGACCTGAGTGAGCAGGACGGCGAGGACGGCACCGGTGACCAGCTGCCACCAGGTGTCGCCGAGGAGCACGAAGACGGCGAGCGCGCTCGCGATGACGATCGGCGCTGCGATGAGCTTGGTCCAGTAGTACCCGTAGCGGCGGCGCATGAGGCCGCTCCCGGTCACCGTCTGTGACAGCTCGGTGTAGAGATTCGGCGCTTTCGGCGTCGTGGACCGCACGCTCGTCGCGATCGACCCGGCAGAGTTGATGACCATCCTGTGCTCCTGTCAGATGAAGCGCACAGAGTGCGCTCGATGACAGGGTCCGGGCCATCTGGTCTCAGGATACGCCGGTTCTCGGGTGTGTACGTCGGTGTGCAGCAAACACGGAGGCGGTCACCTCGAATCCGCGGTCAGGCTAAGGAACCAGGTGCGCGAGAAGCTCATCGACCTCGATCGAGCACACGCCGATGCGCGAGTCCCCGATGCCGATCGGGATCCAGATCACGTCGTCCACGATGAGTCCGCCGCACGAGTAGACGACGTTCGGCACGTAGCCGTCGCGGCGGTCGTCGATCGGCTGCACGATCGGCGTCGACGTCCGGCCGAGGACGATCGTCGGGTCATCGAGGTCGAGGAGCAACGCCCCGAGGGAGTATCTGCGCATCGGGCCCACTCCGTGAACGAGCACGATCCACCCGTGCGGCGTCTCGAGCGGCGGGCCGCAGTTGCCGCACTGGACCATCTCCCAGGGCTCCGACGGTGCGTGGACGATCCCGGCCTGGTCCCAGATCACGCCGTCGTGGGACTCCGCCAGCGAGATGTTCTCGCCGTCGGTGCGGCTCAGCGCGAGATACCTGCCCGCCACGGGTCGAGGGAACAACGCCATCCCCTTGTCCTGAGCGGCATCGCCGGTCAGCCGATGGATGTCGAACTCGCGCAGATCCGAGGTGATGATGAGACGGGGCGCGATGGTGCGACCGTCGTACGCGGTGTAGGTGCCGCGGTAGTGGGTGGTCCCGGCGAGGCCGGTGAATCGCACGAATCGCGCGTCTTCCATTCCGTGCCGTTCCTCTGCCGCGACAGGGGTGAGCACACGCTGGCTGAGGGACGTCTCGCGGGAGAACACGGCGCGATAGACGGAGATCGCCAGCTCGCGAATCGCCTCGATGTGCCGAGCGCTGTCCGCACGCCGAGAGAGCGCCTTCGGCAGGCGTGTCACGGAGGCCTCGACGTCTGACACGGTGAACCGGTCGTCAAGCCCCTGCAGCACATTGTGCGAGATCTCATTGACGAGCCCCGCCTCTTCGACTGCGGCGCGGAAATGGGCGATGCTCCAGTCTCCTTCGTCGATCCGCGCCCGCCACAGCGGCAGCATCCGATCCAGGAATGTCCAGCGGCGGCCGGGACCGATGATGGCTTCGGCGAATTCGATGGAGGAACGGTGACCATCCCCGATGGCGCGGAGAGCTACCGCGACACGCAGCTGCCCGGGAGCCAACCCTGTCTGGTCGGGATGCTCGATCGCGCTGGGGTTGCACAGAGCGGCTCCTTCGACGGCGTACTCCGCCGTGAAACTCGCGCCGAGCACCAGACGACGCGCGACGCTGAGGTCGACCGGGTCTGCCAGGCGGGAGCTCACGACGGCGGCGTTCTCCAGGAACAGCGCGCGGATATCGGGATGCCGCGAACCGAAGTCATGTGTCAGCTCGGCCGCGAGCGCATCGATCTGTTCGTCCGGTATCGCGATGACGCGAGCGATGATCTCGCCGGCGCGAGAGTGCTCGGCGGACCATTCCTCGCCCGGCAAGAACAACTGGGCGATCACCCGATCCGGCTGCTGCCTCAACCCTGTCGCGTGGATGCGGGCTGTCATGATGCTGTCAGCACACGGTGTCGGAGCGCCTGCTGGTAGGTGCTCAATGCGGCCAATGTCGATTCTGCTCCGCGGTTCTCGTTCCTGCCGCCGGGTTCTAGCCCGTCGAAGCCGGCGCCGGTCTCGGCATCGAACATGGTGGTCCCGCTGTCGTTGAGACCGGTGAACCAACGCCACGCGAGCGCGATCGGAGGGAGCCACGCCGAGTCACCGGTGACGGAGTGTGCCGTCGCACACGCGTCCGCGAGCGCGGCGAGCTCCAGTGGCTGCTGGTCGAACGACGGACCCTTCTCCCCGGGTCCGCGCCCTGCCGTCCCGGTCACGGAGAATCGGTCGTCCGACATCTCCACGGAGAGCAGGAAGTCGAGCATCTGCAGCCCCTGGGTCGTGGCCGCAAGGTCGTCGAGAGCACTGCCTGCGGCGATCAGCGCTTCGGCGATGGAGGCGTTCCCATAGCCGAGGCGACGTTCGGGCCACTGCCACGATGGATCCGGCAGGTCGGGCATCGCCCGGATGTACTCCCGGAGAAGTGTCCGGGCGATGTGGTCGTCGGCGCGCACACGCACGATCTCCGCCGCACCGAGGGCCGCGTAGGCGAGGGTCCGCAGGCTCGTCGACCGCTCGCGGGCGGCGATCCGAAACGTCCGCAGGGCGCGAGCACGGGTCCACGGGTCACCCCGCTGCGCGGCGATCGTGCCGAGCGCCCACAGCAGTCGTCCCCACCAGTCGCCCATGGCCGGGTTGTCGGACCACTCGCCGTCAGCATTCATCCGGTTGTGCGCGAGACCGTCTGCGCGCACCGCCGACTCCAGGAAACGCAGATAGGTCGCAGCCAGTCGCCGGAGCTCGACGGTCTGCTGCCGCTCGCGCGCGACCACGATCAGCGCGCGCGCCACATCGTCGACGCAGTATCCGTGTTCGCGGCGAGGCGCGGCAAGGAGAGCGTGCTCGAAGATGCCGTTATGATCCGTCAGCGCGCAGAGGTGATCGTATGGCGGAGAGAGGACGATCATGCTGCCCTGCCGGCGGCGAGCCTCGCTGTCACGGTACGGTAGCGGTCGGCGACCGCGGACCATGTCGTCTCGTTCGTCTCGCGGAGCGCTGTTTCGCGCATGCGATCGGCGACGGCCGTGCCGGTGATGATCTCGCGCAGCGCCCGCGCAGTGGCGTCAGGGTTCTGGTGCGGGACCACGATCCCGGCTCCGCTCGACAACAGCTCCACAGCGTGAGGGAATGCCGTGGCGACGACGGGAACGCCGGCTGCAACGGCCTCGGCAAGGACGCCGGAGGTCGCCTGGTCGACAGAGTCGTACGGGAGGAGCACGACATCCGCCGACGCGATCAGTGCGGCGAGCTGGGACGCCTCGAGGTAGCGGCCGTCGATGCGGACCGACGACCCGATGCCGAGGTCGCCCGCGAGACCCGCGAGCATGGTGCGGTAGCTCTCCCCGGCATGCGCGAGCACTTTGGGGTGCGTCTGTCCAGCGACGAGGTACTCGACAGTCGGCGTGATGTCCGTGAGCTGCGCCATGGCGCGGATGCCCCACTCGATGCCCTTGCCGGGCGAGAGGAGGCCCCACGTGACGACGCGGCGGCCGCTGTGCGGCTTCGATTCGCGGAGAGCCACATGCTGCACGCCGTGCGGGATGACGCGAACTCGGGCGAGATCGACCGCGTAGATCGCGGCGAGGTTGTCACGGGCGTGGGTCGTCATCACGACCACCACGGACGCGAGTCGGCACACTTCTTCGAGCACCTCCCGCTGGTGCTGCGTGGGTGCCACGAGCACGGTGTGGAGCACGACGATGGCGGGGATCCGCAGTGCGGCGAGCACATCGAGGACCTGATCACCGTCGCGGCCGCCGTAGATCCCGTATTCGTGCTGCACGATCACGACGTCGCACGCATTGAGGGCCATGGTCGCGCGCAACGTGCTGAGGCCGTCGTCGGCGATCAGGTCGGTGCTCACGCGCGATCGCACGCGAGGATCGTGCCGATCCCGCTCTTCGGGCTGATCGAGCGCACGAACGATGGTGCCCTCGTCGTCGTGCCGGACGAGCGCGGTGGAGAGCGACTCGGTGAATGTGGCCAGCCCGCAGCGGGTCGGCGGAAAGGTGCTGAGGAATCCGTAGTGGGTCACGGCGACGCTCTCTGATGATGCCCGTGGGCAATCGCTCCGGGCGATGGCGAGACGTCTGCCGGCGGCATCCCTCGTGGAACCGCGCCTTCATCGCCGCGGTCCGGTCCACGCCCGGGTTCGCACCGGGACGCTGTGGTTGCACGCTACACGGCCGACCTGGACGTCGTCACAGGATCAGCGAGCCAGCACGGTCTCGTAGACGCTCAGATACTCGTCGACCATCCGCTCCACGCCGAATCGCGCGACGGCGCGTTCGTGGACGCGACGGCGGTCCAGCGACGCGACGGCCGGGAGGGCCGAGATCGCCTCGTCGATCGAGGCCACGGTGCTGCCCGTCACACCCTCGTCGATGACCTCCGCCATCGATCCCCGGCGGTACGCGAGAGCCGGCGTTCCGCACATCATCGATTCGACCACCGAGAGCCCGAACGGCTCGTCGAAGTCGATCGGGTGCAGCAGTGCGGCGGCGTGACCGAGGACGCGCGCGCGTTCCTCGGGTGCCACGGCGCCGAGGAAGACGACGCGGTCCCCGTCGATGTGGGGCTCCACCTCATCGCGGAAGTAGTCGACGTGCTGGACGAGGCCGCAGATCACCAGCCGGCGGCCGGCCCGCCGCGCGATCTCGATCGCCGTAGCGGTGCCCTTGTCGGGGTGGATGCGTCCGAACGACACCAGGTAGTCGCCAGACTCGGGTACGTACGGGAGTTCCCCGGGATCGATCCCGTGGTGGATCGTCGCGACGTAATCCAGGCCTGGAGAGCGATCTGCGTCGGAGATGGAGACGAACGTCGAAGCCGAGGCGAGATACGCGGGCAGGATCGCGGGACCGGAGAAGCCGTGGATCGTCGTGACCATCGGGGCGGCCCAATGGGCGGTGAAGGCGAGCGGCAGCCAGTCGAGCTGGTTGTGCACGAGATCGTATTCGCTCGACCGTTCCAGCGCGTGTGCGACGTGGAGCGCCTCCCACACCCGGCCGTCCATCGCCGGGTCCTCCGCGTAGCCGTGCGGCGCGACGGCATCGAGGTAGCCGCTCGTGATCGAGTCGGCGGTGGCGAACAACGTCACGTCAACCCCGCGACGCACCAGCCCCTCGGTCAGCAGGCTCGTCACGCGCTCCCACGGTCCATAGCTGATCGGCGGCGTCCGCCAGGCGATGGCACCGAGCATCGCGACTTTCACTCGAGCACTCGTCGGTTCGTCGTGGGGGCCGGCACGTCGCTTCCGTTTGTCTGTGCCTGTGCGCTCATGATCGGACGTTACGCCCCCATCCTGGATGGCTCACAGCTCGAGTCGGCTCGTGCACCCGACGCACGACTCCGCGAGCACTCCGGGCTGCTCGCGCTCGGCCCCACTCGCGCCTGCCGCATGGGACGATGAGGCATGGAACAGTCATCACGCGCCCGCTCGTGCGCCGTGGGAGATCTCGACGACTTCGACATCGACCACCGTGTTTCGTTCGCGCGCCCTCCGAACCACAGCAGTTCACGACCTCGCGTGAGCGGTCGCCTCAAGCGCATCAGGGGTGTGGATTACCTGATGGATAACATGCGTCGCCCAGGCATTGAACTCGTGGTCGCCTTTCCGCGACAGCTCGGCGGCGAAGTCGCGGACGTCTTCGGTCCGCTGCCCTTGACATATCTGGTCGAGGTGGGGCAACCGATGCAGGGCCTTCGCAAACCGTTCGCGTACTGAACGTCATCATGCGGAGCTTGCTCGCACTCACGTCGCGATCCTGAAAGACCGTGATCTTCCGCGGGGTGCCGCCGGCGGCCGATGGGCCGACCGACGCTCCTTCCCTGAACAAGGGCGTGAACAAGGGCGTGAACAATGCGTGAACAAGTGCCGGGATCGTCTGCAGTCGCATGCAGTGTCTGATGCCTCGATAGGCGCGTGATTGCAGGCGAACGCAGGGGTTGAGATCACGCTCTACTGGGGGTGATGCCCATCTACCAGAGTTCAAAGGCACTCCGCGTCCGGAGGACTATCGAACATCATCCCCGGGTTTCGCGCATACTCGGCGAGCGACGGTGGATCTGCAGAGTGGCGTCCCGCGGTAGGGCTTCGCGTCGACATGGGGGACCGCGATCGGGCATCTCTGCGGGCGGGGCGTACGAGCATCGCGCGGTGCTCGCCGGCCAGTGCCGTTACAGAAACGGCAAGTGATCGCTGAAGGACCCTGTGAGGTCATACATATTGGAGGCGTAACGTTCGGGGATGAACCGACAATCATCCTCACAGGAGCCCCACGCCGAGCAGGTCGCACAGCAGCACCACGTCGTGCCTCCGGCAGACGCGTCGACGCAAGTTCACGTTCAACGGGACCGTTCGCTCAAACCCCGACCCATCGCATCTCGGCAGCCGTCACGCTGACACCGCAGTCCATATGGGCCTTCGGCTTGGATCTGTCCGGCGCCTCGGGCGGCGGTGCGGACACGGGCATCCGATGGCGGTTGACGGCGACGAGGTCAGTTCTTCCGGCGAAGTTGCCTCGAGGCTGTCTGAATCGGCCTGACTCGGCCTGGCCTTCGTTCCGTTCGTCACGCAGGGCCGGCACTCGTTGAAGCAGCCGTGCCTTGATCTGCGCGCGCGGCGCTGGCTAGGCTCCTCGATCGTGATCTACCAGGACCCTCTTGCGTATCTGCTCGGTATCGAAGGGTCAGCTCTGCTCGACGCATGGGCCGGCGACCACGATCAAGCCTTCGTCGAAGACCGGGTCGCCGAGATCCGCCGATTGCTCGCCGACGGGAAGCTCGTGGGCCGCGGGGTGCTCGCGGAGCGGGTGGCCGCTGATGTCGCTTATCAGCAGCAGGCGCCCGAATACGACGCGAACGCGGGCGGTGGACTCTTTGCGATCGACGAGCCGGTCATCACCGAATGGCTGGCGCACCGCGAGGTCGGCGTCGCCCTGGATGCCGCGTGCGGCACAGGGCGATTCGCACGGATTCTCGCCGACCTCGGACACACCGTGATCGGCGTCGACGGGTCACCGGACATGCTCGAGCTGGCCCGTGACCGCGTCCCGGAGGGCGACTTCCAGCTGGGATCGGTCGATCGACTGCCTCTCGCCGACCGATCGGTCGATGTGGTCGTGTGCGCGCTCGCGCTCGTCCACGTGAGCGATCTCGGCCCGGTGTTCACCGAGTTCGCCCGCGTGCTGCGCCCGGGCGGCGCGCTCCTCATCTCGGACGTGCATCGCGAGCTCACCACGATCGGCTCGGGCATCAAGGGTCTAGGACCCGACGGGGAGCGCCGCCTCGCCCCGGCATTCCGGCATCCCCTCGGCGACTATCTTCGCGCCGCGCTCGCCGCGGGACTCGAGCTGCGCGGCTGCGAGGAGCCGGCCCTCCACGTGGACGACTCGCCGCTGCCGAGGCCGAGCACCGAGATCGGCGACTGGCCGGCGTGGCCCTGGTCTCTGATGGCATACGTGCCCGAGGCGACGCGCGCCGTCTCCGGCCGTCCGCAGTTGCTCCTCCTGCACTTCGCTCAGCCTGCACCATGAGCCCGCGCACAGCACCCGGGTCTTGACAGTCAGGCCAGGGCGGTGAGGATCGCCTCACGCCGTGCCAGCAGCGAGTCGATCCGCGTCGACGTCTCGATGGCGCCGGCGGCGAGGCGCTCCGCGACGAGAACAAGACGGTCGTCGAGGTCCTCGGCGTTCGCGCGGGCCGCAGAGATGCGGTCCATCACGATCCAGTCGCTGAGGACGTTGTCGAACAGCACATCGAAGACCGCCAGCGTGTCGGAGATGTCGACGCCGTCGACAGCCGTGGCCCCGAGGTCGGCGAGCTCTGTAGAGAGCCGCTCGAGCGCGCGGTTGACCGCCGTGAACGCTTCGGTGGCCTCGCTGATGTTCGAGTGCTTGACCATGTCGGCGATGAAGCCGCCCCCGAAGAACGTGTCGTACGTCGACCAGCCGCCCGCACTGTCGAGCTTCGCGAGCGCGTCGTTCAGGGCGGCTCGGGTGGCGCGCAGTGCATCGACCGCCTCCGCGATCTCACGCTGACGCGCGGCGGCTACGCCCAGCTGGGCAGCGATCTCGGTCAGTTCCGCCGCGTCGCGCCCGCCCGCCGCGCGAAGGGCGACCTCGTAGGCGGCCAGCGCCTCGCGGAACGTGTTCTCCGCGTCGCTCAGGTCGTCGCGTTCGCTTCGGACTCGCGAGGCGTGCGCGATGGCGCTGTCCAGCCGCGCCTGCGCCCCCGCCACCGCGATGGCGGCGACGTCCGCTTCGGCGCGCTCGACGGCCAGTCGGTCGGCCGTGTCCCCGCGCAGCGCGGCCCAGATCTTCGTCGGCGAGAGTTTCTCGAGCCGCCGGACATCGGACTGCTCCACCTGCAGCCTGCGCTGCAGGTCGGCCAGCTCGCTGCGCCGCGTCTGCGCAAGTGCTCCCGCGGCCTCAAGCTGGACACCGAGTCGTCGGAGATCCGCACGAGCTTCTGCGGCAGCGCGCACGGCCTCGGCAAGCGCAATCAGGTCGGGTTCGGTCACTCCGTCACTGTGCCACAGGTCCCCGGCGGCGACCTTCAGACCGCCGGTGGGGGAGGCTTTCGGTGCGTGGCCCGAATGCGGAGCGCCCGAAGGTATCTGAGGCGAGCGACTTTCTGGGCGAGGAGCAGTCCCGGGTACGCCAGTCTCCAGCGAGGACTGTCCGCTGCGCGGGTCAGCGACCGGATCGTCAGCAGCACCTCGTCACCGCGTCGATGCACGATGAACGCCTCTTCGCCCGAGACGGGGTGCCCGGGGAGCGTGCGGTATGCGAAGCCGACCCGATTCGGAGTCTCGACGACGTCGACGACTTCCACGGGCTCGCGGATCGACAGCCCGAACGGGTGGGCCAGGATGACAGGTCGGATGCCGGTGGCGACGGTCGTGGCGGGGGTGACCGAGAATCCGCTGCGCGTCTTCACTCCCCACCGCAGCACCTCGGCGGTGGCCCACCCCCATACCTCCCCACCCGATCCGAGGGTCGTGGTCTTCTCCCAACGGCGGTAGCCGGGAACGGCCTCACGCCACACCGCGTCAGCGGGATGGGTCTGCGTCGTGCCTGCAGCGCGCATCATGCATCGATTCTGTGATTCCCTCGCCGACAACGCGAGCGGCAACCCGGACCGACGCCGACGGAAAGATCACAAGTTGATACCGCCCGCCCTCGACACTCGCACGCCCGCGCACACTGGATGCATGTGGTGGAGATTCCTCAAGGCGCTCAAGTCCGGTGAGCACCACGTCGCGACGTCGACGTGGGTCGCCGCGACCGCCGCCGTGGTCTACGCGGTCTCGCCGATCGATCTGATCCCCGAACTCGTCCTCGGGCCGCTGGGCTTCGCGGACGACCTCGGCGTATGGAGCATCCTCGGGGTGCTGGTGCTGCGCGAGCACCACCGCTGGCAGACCCGGCTGCGCGCGGCCTAGCGGCGCGGCGCCGTCAGCCCCCGCCCGTCGACCATCGCGGGTGCGGTAGTTGCGGCCTCGCACACGAAGTCGTGCGTCCCACTGGTCACCTGGGCCTGCCGCCCGTCCGGTGTCACGACGGTGCAGCGGGTCGAGACGGGAACCTCGACGCGGAGCCGGAACGTTCCCTCCGCCGACAGCGTCCACGATGATGACGCCCGCCCGTACGGGGTCTCGACGACCGCCTCTGCCGAGGTGAGGCCGCCGCCGAGGAGCGGCGCAACGCGGAAGGTGCGGTAGCCGCCCGAGGTGGGCTCGATGCCGCCGATGCGCTTGTAGAGCCAGTCACCCACGGCGCCGGCGGCGTAGTGGTTGAACGAGACCATCCCGCCGGTGTCCTTGCCGGTGTTCAGGTCGAGGGTGTTGACGGTGCCGTCCGGACGCAGGGCATCCCACCGCTCCCAGATCGTGGTGCCGCCGGCATCCACCATGTACAGCCAGGAGGGCGGGCCGGACTGCAGGAGCAGGTCGAAGGCCCGGTCCACGCGCCCGTGGTCCGAGAGGGCGAAGAGGATGTACGGCGTCCCGGGGAAGCCTGTGCGCAGATGCCCGCCGGCGTCGTCGATGAGGCGGACGAGGTTGTCGACCATGGCCTCGGTCTCGGCGCCGTCGGTCATGCCGAAGTGCAGGGGCAAGACGTAAGCGGTCTGGAACTCGTTCTTGAGCCTTCCCGCTCCGTCCGTGAAGACGCTGCGGTAGGCCGCGATCACCTCGTCGCGGGTGGAGCGATAGCGGGCGGCATCCGTCGTCTCGCCGAGGAGCTCGGCGATCTGCGCGATGATCCCGAGCGAGTTGGCCCGGTACGCGGTGCCGATCCAGCGGCCCTTCTGGATCCATTCCTTGGCGGACCCGTCGGGTGAGGTCCAGTCTCCGAAGTGGAACGGGAAGCGCCAGATGCGGCGTCGCTCGCCGACGGCCAGGAGCTTCGACCACCAGTCGGCGGCCTTCACGAACTTCTTCATCATCGGATAGCTCCGCCGCAGCACGCCGAGGTCTCCGCGCGCGAGGTACTCCGCCCAGGGCGCCATGACGCACACGTCACCCCACAGCGAGGTGGCCATGACGGGGAAGCCGTTGCCGGCCCGGGGGACGACCATCGGGATGCCGCCGCCCGGCGCCTGCTCGGCCGCCATGTCGCGCAGCCACTTGTCGACGAAGCGGCTCATGTCGAAGTTGTAGCTCGCGGTGGTGGCGAAGGCGGCGTAGTCGCCCGTCCACCCTTCCCGCTCGTCGCGTTGCGGGCAGTCGGTGGGGATGTCGACGAAGTTGGACCGGCCGCCCCACTCGATCGCGGACTGCAGACGGTTCAGTCGCTCGTCCGACGAGGTGAACGTGCCGGTGCGGCGCAGATCGCTGTGCAGGACCAGCGCGGTGAGTTCCAGATCGTCCGAGTCGATCCCGGTGACGCCGACGTAGCGGAAGCCCATGTAGGTGTGCCGAGGCGAGTATGTCTGGTCGCCGTCGGCACACGTGTACGTCGCGGTCGCCTTCGCCGTGCGCAGCGACTTCACGAACAGCTCCCCGTCGACGAGCACCTCGGCATGACGGAAGACCACGGTCTGACCCTCGCGGCCGCGCAGGCGCGCGTGGACGACGCCGGCGAAGTTCTGTCCGAAGTCGTAGACGATCTCGCCGCTGGGCGCCGTGGTCCGGCCGATCGGCGCGAAGGTGCGCTGCACCCGGACCGGTGGTCCGTACTGCGCCCGGATGGCGGGCGAGGCGGGTGGTGCCGTCACGTCGGCGGGATGCCACGCCATGCGCTCGGCGGTGATCCGGGCGTCGACCGTCTCGCCGTCGTACCACTCGGCCATCCGCACCGGACCGTCGACAGAGACCTCCCAGGCATCGCCGGTCGGCACGACGTCGGAGGTGCCGTCGGCGAACTCGACGTGCAGCTCGGCGAGGAACGCCTGACGGTCGGCGTAGATCTTGTTCTTGCGGGCGAAGGTGTACGAGCCGACGGCCCAGCCGCCGGCGACGGTCGCGACGAGATCGTTGTGCGCATCGTCGCGCAGCAGCTGCGTGACGTCGTAGGTCTGGTACTGGAGCTGGTGGTGATACGACGTGAATCCCGGCGCGAAGTAGTCCTCGCCGACCTTGTGCCCGTTGAGCGTGAGCTCGTACACGCCGAGGGCGGTGGCCTCGATCCACGCCCGGGTGACAGCACGGTCCACCGTGACGCGGGTGCGGAACACCATCGGCGTCGGTGAGGCCTTCTTGGGCGTGACGTAGGACGCGTCGGTGATCCACCGCCCGATCCAGGGCCGGTCGAGTCGCCCGGTCCGGAAGGCGGCGGTCGACGTGGCGGTGGCGCCGCTCGTGCCGGTCGCTTCGACCTCGACGAGGTAGTCGGTGTACGGGGCGAGGGGCCCGTCGTAGCGGATGCCGATCTGCTGGTCCGTGACGATCTGCCAGTCGCCGACGCGGATGCGCGCCGCCGCGAGGTCTTCACCGGCGAGGTCCGAGTCCAGCGAGAACGCGAAGACGGGGTGTTCGTCGGTGATGCAGCCGGCCTCCTGGCCGTTGACGCTCAGGCGTGTGATCCTCATCGATTCCCTTCCTGCCCCTGCCGGCGGCTCAGAAGACGGCGGATGCCGCGCAGCGGGTGCCCGGTGCCGAGATCGGCCAGGCCCGCGGCCACGTGGTACGGCAGCTCGCCGGCGGACGACATCGCCATCGCGCGCAGCGACATGGAGGGCATCATCCGCAGCACGAAGTGGGCGCTCTTGACCTTCGCATCCCGCTCTGGCGAGGCGGGCAGGGCGAGGGCGGCATCGAAGTCCCTCTGCACGCGCCCGACGACAGCGCGGTACATGATGCCGCCGAGGAACGATCCCCTGGCGTCCGCCAGCCGCGCCTCCAGCTCGAGGCGGTGCGATCGTCGGGCGGGCGGGACTGCTCGGCCGAGCAGCGCCGCGAAGGCGTCGGGGACCTCGGCGGGAGGCTCGGCGTACGCGAGGTCGACGGCCGGCGGGTACGGCGAGAGCGATGCACGCCCCTCGTGCACGACGAGGGGCGCCGAGAGGCGGATGTCCGCGGCCGAGGCCGCGACGAGCACCTCGTACTCGCCGTTCTCGAGCACCCAGCCGTGGTCCGCGACGTCCCAGTACGCGAGGTCGGCGAGGGGGAAGCTCAGCTCGACGCGGGTCGAGGCGCCGGCGGCGAGCCACGTCTTGGTGAAGGCCCGCAGCTCTTTGTCGGCCTTGAAGACCCGGCCCCGGTTGTTCCGGACGTAGAGCTGCACGACCTCGGCGCCGTCGCGATCGCCGGTGTTCGTCACCGTGACCTGCGCGTGGATGCGCTCGCCGTCGGGGGTCACGTCGAGCTCGCGGTGCTCGAAACGCGTGTACGACTGGCCGTGGCCGAACGGATACCGGAGCGCGGTGCCCGCCCGGTCATGGAACCGGTACCCGACGTAGATCGACTCGTAGTACTGCGAGACGGCGTCGCGGCCGAAGTCGTCTGCGCAGCTCGAGTCGGCGGCCGTGGCCGGCCAGCTCTCGGTGAGCCGTCCCGACGGGTTCGCCTCGCCGAACAGCAGGCGGGCGGCCGCTTCGCCGCCGCGCATGCCGGGCAGCGACAGCAGCAGCACTGCGGCGAGCTCTTCGGCGTGAGGGATCTCGACGGGCGCACCGGCCGACAGGACGAGCACGACCTTCGCACCGCTGTCGACGAGTGCCGAGAGCAGCCGGACCTGAGCCTCGGGCAGCGCCATCGTGGTCCGGTCGAAGCCCTCGCTCTCTTCGAGATCGCCCAGACCGCCGAAGAACAGCACGGTGTCGGCGTGAGCCGCTGCCGCCAGCGCCGCGCTCTCCAGTGCCGCATCCGGGGCAGCGTCGAGCGCACGGTAACCGGGTGCATAGGCGTGATCGATCCGGCGACGCTCGAAGGCATCCTTCGGCGACACCGCCTCGGGTGGCGAGACGAGCGAGGAGCCCGCGCCCTGGAATCGCATCTTCTCGAACATCTCGCCCACGACGACGAGGCGTCCGCCCGGGGCCGACAGTGGGAGGACGCCGTCGTTCGCGAGCAGGACGGCGCCCTCGACGGCGACCTCTTCGGCCAGCGCGGCGTGCGCGGCAGCATCGACGCTCGCCGCCGTGTCGGGCGCGCATCGGTCGATGAGAGCGAGCACGCGGCCGACGGCGCGGTCGAGCGTCTCAGGCGAGAGGCGTCCGTCTTCGACAGCGGCCTTCAGCTCCGCGCGATTGTGCTCGACCTCGCCGGGCATGTCGAGATCGCAGCCCGCCGCGAGTCCTGCGACGCGATCGCGCGTGGCACCCCAGTCCGTCATGACGAGTCCGTCGAAGCCCCATTCGTCCCGCAGGATGCCGGTGAGCAGTTCTGCATTTTCGGAGCAGTAGGTGCCGTTCAGCCGGTTGTACGCGCACATCACGGTGGCGGGGGCGGCCTCGGTGACGATCCGCTCGAACGCGCGCAGATAGATCTCGCGCAGCGCGCGCTCGTCGACGACGCTGTCGCCGGTGAAGCGGAAGTCCTCGTTCGAGTTGGCCGCGAAGTGCTTGACGGATGCCGCCACCCCTTCGCTCTGGACGCCCCGGACGAACGCGGCGCCGAACACTCCCGAGATGAGCGGATCCTCCGAGTAGTACTCGAAGTTGCGACCGCACAGCGGGCTGCGCATGATGTTCACGCCCGGGGCGAGCAGCACATCCACGCCGAGAGCCGCGCTCTCGCGCCCGATCGCCGCGCCGACCTCGTGCGCGAGCCGTGGGTTCCAGGTCTTGGCCAGGGTCGTCGAGGTCGGGAAGGACGTGGAGGGCTCCGCCTCGGCCAGGCCGAACGCCCCGGCGTTGTCGCGCACCTTGCGCACGCCGTGCGGGCCGTCGGTGACGAACAGGCGACGGACGCCGAGTCGTGCGACGCCGTTGGTGTTCCACGCGTCCACGCCCTCGAGCAGCAGCGTCTTCTCGTCGAGCGTGAGTCCGGCGACGAGCGAGTCGACGGTCGCGGGCGGTGGGGATGCCGTCATCAGCGGACTCCGCGGACGAAGCTGGTGACGATGCCCGTGCCGATCGCGATGACGGCACCGGTGAGGAACAGCGCGGTGTAGTTGCCGCCGGTGACATCACCGAGAAGAAGCAGGCCGGAGCCGATGAGCGGTGCGATCGCGCCGGGCAGCGTGGCGGAGAGGTTGTAGATCGACATCCAGCGGCCGGCCTGATCCTTCTCGGGCACGAGGTCGCTGGCCATGGCGACGTCGGTGGCGCCGAACATGCCCGCGGCGCCGAGGACGAACATGACGGCGGCGAAGAACAGACCGAACCCGTCGGTGAACGCCATGAGCGCCAGCCCGGTGGCGGTCAGTGCTGAGGCGGTGAAGATGAACACCTTGCGGCGGCGGAGCTTGTCGGAGAGCAGTCCGGATCCGACGGCGAAGCCCATGGTGACGAGGATGCCGATGCCGCCCACCAGAGCGAGCTTCTGCCCCGCCTCTTCGGCGGTGAACCCCAGACGGTCGGCGAGGAAGTACAGCTGGTACGTCGTCAAGAAGGCGAGCGCCGTCTGCATGAGGAACTTGCCCAGCCAGACCAGTGAGAAGTCCGGATGCCTGCGCGGGTTGAAGATCAGCAGGCGGAAGGTCTGCCTGACTGTCGTGTGCTCGAGGGGAGCCGTCGAGTCCGGGAACACCAGCGAATAGATCAGGGCGAACACGCCCAGCACCAGCACCGGAAGCGCGAACAGCAGCACGAGATTGCCGGTGAGCATGCCGCCGATCGTGTAGCCGAGCACGCCGGCGAGCTGCGTCGCGACGCCGACGATGGCCCCCACGGTGCCGCGCTGCGCCTCGGGCACGCGTTCGGCGACCACCGGGACGATCGCGGCGGCCGATCCCGCGCCGCCGATGCAGACGATGCACCACGCGCCGATCAGCAGCGGCACGGACGGGGCCAGGGCGACGCCGACCGAGCCGGCGAGCACGACGAGGATGCCGCCGAGCAGCCACGGGCGGCGGCGGCCCCAGCGCGAGCGTGTGTGGTCGCTGAGGACCCCCGCCACCGGACCGCTGACGATGGAGACGATCGCGCCGATGGCCGAGACGAGGCCCAGGGTGACGGCCTTGTCGTCGGGTGCGAGCTGCTGCACCTTGAACGGGAGGCTGAACAGCGCCGGCATCATCACGGTGAGGTAGAGCCCGAAGTTCATCAGGCCGAACAGCGTCAGGAACAGGCCGCCGACCCGCGTGGGGGCTTCGGCGGAGGGGGCGTCGGGGGAGACCGCGATGCTGGTCTCGTCGAGAGGGGCCATGGGACTCCGATGTCTCACAGGGAAGGTGGCTAGCGCGCGCTACCGACACAGTAGATCAACGCACTAGCGCGCGCAAGCTGCGGCTGTGAGCCCGACCCGTCAGGTGGTCTCGCGGGCGACGATCTCGGTGGTCGCCCGCGGCCGGTCCGCCGGCACCGCCGTGCCCGCCGCCGCCGTGAGGGCCATCTGTGCGAAGTAGCGACCCAGGCCCGCGATGTCGACCCGCACCGAACTGAGGGAGGGGACGAGAAGCGCGGCCAGCGGAGTGTCGTCGTGCCCGACGATGGCGAGACCGTCCGGCACCGCGACGCCTGCTCGAAGTGCGGCGCGAAGCAGCAGCGCGGCGACATCGTCGTTGTAGGCGATGACGCCGTCGACGCCCACCGCGATGAGCTCGCGAAGGCGGTCGGCGGCGGTCGCGGCATCCACTTCGACGACGTCGACGAGCTCGGCGTCCGGCGTGCGGTCGACCTCGGCGCGCGCGGTCGCCAGGCGAAGGTCGCGCAGGTCGGCCAGACGGACGTCGGGCGATGCCGCGTACGCGAGGCGGGCGCGGCCTCGCTCGACGAGGTGGCGCACCTGGAGCGCGGGGCCGTCGCTCAGCTCATCGAGGACGGTGCCATCCTCTCGAGCCGTGTCGGGCACGATGTGCTCGACGCCCGCTGCACGGAATCGGGCGATCTGGGCGCGGCTGAAGGGCGTGAGACCCATCACGACGTCGGGGTTGAGCGTCTCCCACAGGGGCTGCGCCTTGCCGCCGCTGTGAGGGGTCATTGTGACGAGCGAATACCCCGCCTCGTCGAGCGCGAGAGAGGCCTCGTCGAGGTTCGTGCGCAGATTGTGGTCGAGCGGCCAGTCGGGCATGACCAGCAGGACGATCCGGGTCCGGCCGCTCGCCAGCGCTCGTGCGGCCGTGTTGGCGCGGTAGCCGAGCCGCTTCGCCTCGGCGATCACGCGTTCCCGCGTGGCATCCGAGATCTTCTGACCGGGGGTGTCGTTGAGCACGAAGCCGACCGTCGCGCGAGAGATCCCCAGCGACCGGGCGACGTCGGCCGCGGTGACCCGCTTGGCGGCGGTGGTGGGCATCGGATGCCTCCTCTCCAGCTTGCACGCGCTAGCGACGTTACCGCAGCGGGGCGGCTCAGATCGGGAACGCCTTGATGCGCAGCAGCAGCCCCGGTCCTGACCGGTCGAGGATGCGGCCGCCGACGATGACGCCCGCCACGATGACGCCCGCTCCGACGACGATTCCGACCACGAGGGCGAGCGCGCCGAGAGGAGCGGACCCCGTCACCAGCGAGACGATCGCGAGGACGATCGCCGGTGCGCTGAGCAGGAGGCAGGCTCCCATCACCACGAACACCAGCATCCCGCTCGCGAACGTCTGGCCGGGCACCGTCTTGAAGGGGCTGTCGCCCGCGCGGGGGACCGGCACGACGAGGAGCGCCGACGAGACTGCAGACACGCCGTAGCCGACGAGGACGAGCCCGAGCGCGCCGCCGAGCACCGCGGGCAGGTGACCCCACGTGCCGGTGATCGCGGCGACGACCACCGCGATGGCGATGACCGCCGGAACACCCACCGAACCCGCTCCCAGCACGCGGCCCCAGCGATCGGCGCGACCGGTGGTGCCCGACGAGAGGACGGAGGCGAACGCCGTGCCGTCGTACGAGACGTCGGCGTAGCTCGCTATCGCCAGGATGAGCGCAACGAACACCGCGGACGCGCCGAACATCACGCCGTCGACTCCCGTGGTGAACGCGAACAGGGCGGGGAAGAGCGGGATGAAGATGAGCTGACGCAGGTAGCGCGGATCGCGCAGCCAGCTGTTGAGCGACCGCGCCCACGTGGCGCCCACTCCACCGGTCGGCATCACGCCGAACAGTCCGAGCGCGCCGGACTTGACCGTCCGCGTCGTCGGGCGCGGGCGCGTGCCGGCAGCGGCGTGCAGTGCCCGCGCCCACACGAGCCACAGAGCCGCCAGCGTGCCGACCGCGATCGCCAGCTTGCACAGTGCGGGCAGCCACGCGCCCGCCGCCACGTCTCCGGGCACCGCCCACGCGGCTCCGATCGGCGTCCATCCGAGGATCGTGCCGGCCAGTCCCAGCCGGGCCATCAGGTCGTCCGCCGCGTCGACGAGTCCGAGGACGCCGGTCAGGATCGGCCCCGTCATGATCAGCAGGCCGATGACGACCGTGCCGAGGATCTCCTGCCCGCGGCGGCGACCCGAGAAGCCCGTCGTCACCGTGGTCACGAGCCGGCTGAAGAGGACGCACGTCAGCACGGCGACCACGACCATGGGCAGCGCGACGACGGCCGCCAGCGGCCAGCGCACCCAGAGGACGACCGACGCGAGGGCGGTGAGCGAGGTCGCGATGCCGGGGATGCCGGTCAGCCCGGTGCCCGCCAGCGCGAACATGAGCTGACGCTGCGAGAGCGGGAAGGGTGCCAAGCGGTCGGCATCCACCATCCCGTCCGACCCCGACACGATCAGCGGGCCGAGCGTCCAGCCGAGCAGCAGGGCAGAGCCGGCGACCACGGCGATCGCCCGGGTCGCCTCGAGACCCTGCAGGAAGCTGACGGCCACGAGGCCCACGACGACGAGGCCGACCAGCCACACGGCGGCCAGCATCCCGAAGACGAACCCCACCAGCTGCCACGGGCTGCGGGTGAGCGAGTTGCCGAGGAGGCGATACCGCAGCCTCAGGACTGTCGCAACCACTCCGGTCCTTCCGAGGTGTGGCGGCCGCCGACGAGGGTGAGGAACCTCGACTGGAGGGTCTCGCCCGCGCGGACGTCGTCGACGGTTCCCGCGGCGCGCACGCCGCCGTCGACGATGATCGCGACGTGGTCGCACATGCGCTGGACGAGGTCCATCGAGTGACTCGACACGATGACCGTGCCGCCGGTGGACGTGTAGCCGCGCAGGACGTCTTCGATGTTGGCGGCCGACACCGGGTCGACGGATTCGAAAGGCTCGTCCAGCACGAGCAGGCGGGGCGCGTTCACCAGGGCGCAGGCGAGCGCCACCTTCTTCGTCATGCCCGCCGAATAGTCGGCGACCATCGTCCCGGCGGCTTCGCGCAGGTCCATCAGGGCGAGCAGGTCGGCGACGCGCGGGGCGATCTCGGGGCGCGGGATGCCGAACATCATGGCCGTGTACGTGATGAGCTGCTCGCCGGTGAGCCGGTCGAACAGACGCACCCCGTCGGCGAGGTTGCCGATCATCCGCTTCGCCTCTACCGGATGCTGCCAGACATCGACGCCGTGGACCTGTGCCGTGCCGGCATCCGGACGCAGCAGGCCCGTCGCCATCGAGAGCGTCGTCGTCTTGCCGGCGCCGTTCGGACCCACGAGGCCGAAGAACGAGCCCGTCGGCACCTCCAGGTCCAGCCCGGCGACGGCGAGCTTGTCGCCGAACCGCTTCACGAGCCCCGACAACCTCAGGGCGGGCACCGTCGGAGTCTCATCCACGCTCACGACCCTAGCGAGTCCGGGCGCGGCGCCTTCGTCGGAGGAAGCACGTCGGGCTGGGCGGGCTCGCCTACCTTGCCAGCGCGGGTGCGGTGGAGCGGGCAGCGATCCATCGCTGCCCGGCGATCCATTCGGCGAATGTGGTCGACGAGAGCGTCGCATCCGCCGCCGGCGTCAGCTCATCGCCGGTGAGCACTGTTCCGAAGTAGGGCGCCTGCGGGTCGCCGATCACCGTGCGCGGGTCATCCTTCGCGGCGAACGCACGACGGACGAACTCGTCCTGTGGAATTCGCTCGGGGCCGCCGATCTCGCGCACCCCGCCCACAGGGGTGCTGCCTGCCGCTCGCGCGACGGCATGCGAGACGTCCGCGGCGGCCATCGGCTGCATGAGCCCCGTACTCAGCGTCGCGACCCCGTCGACCGTGGCCTCATCGCCGATCCGGATGGCGAACTCGAAGAACTGCGTCGCGCGGATGATCGTGAAAGCCTGGCCGGACTCCCGGATCAGCTGCTCCTGCGCGACCTTGGCGCGCAGATAGCCGGAGTCGGGCAGGCGCTCCGCCCCGACGATGGAGAGCGCGACATGGTGGGTGACGCCGGTGGTCTCTTCGGCATCCAGTTGGTTGCGGGTGGACGTGGTGAAGAACCGCAGCACGTCCTCGTCGGCGAACGACGGTGAATTCGAGACATCGACGACGACGTCAGCCCCGCCGAAGGCTGCAGCCAGCCCTTCGCCGGTGATCGTGTCGACCCCGGAGTCCGGCGACGCGGCCACCGCGAAATGACCGTGTCCGTTCATGAGCTGGACGACCCTGGATCCGATGAGGCCCGTGCCTCCGACGACCACGATGTTCATGTCTGCCCCTTCCGTCTGTGCGGGCATGTCGGTCGCCCGTCATCAGTCCCGACCGCGCGACGGGGGGTTTCGTGACACTTCCTGTCACATCGGTGCACCGTGTCCTGTCGTCTCTGGTGACGGGTTCCGTCACGGGTTCCGTCAGCGGCGGGTGGATCTGGTCCTCTCCCGCCGCACTGCACATGATCGAAGGAGACGATGTGAACGCACAGCCGAAGGATTTCACGGGAAGGGCGACGGAGTCCGACACCGCCGCACTGGTCGCGGAGGTCAGCGGGGAGAGCGTGCCGGAACTGGAGATCCCCTCCGCCGAGACCGACATCGAGATATCGGTCCGTCGGCGCGACAGCGAGGACCGGTACGCGGCCGTGCTCGGCGAATGGGAGGTCGGGACGATCAGCTACCGCGAGATCGGTGCCATCCACTACGAGCGTCGTGACGATGTCCTGGTGATCGATTGGACGTTCCTGGAGCCGGCGTTTCGCGGCCGGGGGATCGCCGCGGACTTCATCGCCGACGTGCTCGACGATCTGAGGGAGGACGGGGCGCGGGTTGCGGTGACCTGTCAGGTGGTGTCGGCGTTCATCGCCGCAAATCCGGAGTACGCCGACCTCGTGGCGTAGCCATGCGCGCCGGGATCTCGCGTCGGGAGCCCACGCCGAGCTTCGAGAAGACCTTGCGCAGGTGCCAGTCCACGGTGTGAGGGCTGAGGAACAGCCGCGAACCGATCTCGGCGTTCGTGAGCCCCGACCCGGCCAAGCGGGCGATCTGCTCCTCCTGATCGGTGAGCGTGGTCCTCGTGGGGTCCGTGCGCGGACGGGCGACGACTCCCGTCGCCTGCAGCTCCCTGCGCGCACGCTCCGCGAATCCGCTCAGGCCGAGTTCGTCGAGCATCCGGTAGGCAGTGCGCAGTTCGTCTCGGGCGTCTGCTCTCCGGTTCTCCCGCCGGAGCCACTCGCCGTACAGCAGGTGTGCCCGCCCCAGATCGGTGCCCGCCCGCGTTCGGGCGAGGTGATCGATCGCGCTCCGGTACGCCTCTTCCGCGACCGAGCCGGAGCTCACAAGCGCGTGGGAACGGGCCCCGACGCCGAGCGCCCACTCCGTGCCGGCCGCCCGCAGCACGCGCGAGAGGGTCTCGTTCGCCTTTGCTGCGACGTCCGTCCTGCCCGTCCTCGTCGCCGCCTCGATCAGCTCGACGAGCCCCCAGGGCAGCGAGGTGAAGGCTTCCGGGTGTTCGACCACGCGTCCGGCCGCTTCGAGGGCTTCGTCGTAGAGTGCCAGGCCGTTGCAGAGCAGTGCGCGGTACCACTCGGTGATGATCACGGCAGCACCCTGACCGCGCGCGGTCGCATCCGCCAGATTCTCGTCGATCAGTGCACGCGCTTCGTGCTCGTGGCCACTGAAGGCCGCGAGCCCCAGGGGCCCGAGGCGTGCTTGGGGGCTTCCGATCGCTTCGCAGACGGTCTTGGCCTCGTCGATGAGGGCGGAGGCGGCTGCCAGCTCACCGGCGAACAGATGGACGGTCGTGAGCGCGTCGATCGCGGGCGGCAGCTCGCTGAGCGCTCCGGCCTCGCGGACGACGACGACGTGCCGGGCCGTCGTGGCACGCCACCCGTCGAAGTCCCACAGTTCGGAGGCCAGCACCGACCCGAACAACAGCCAGCGAAGGCTGTCGGTGACCGGCAGACGGTCATCGTTCAGCTCTTCGAAGACGGCGGCCATGTGCGGAGCGCCCGCTGCGTAGCCCTCCGTGAGCCGGATCGACAGCGCGTCGAGCAGCCGGTCGGGAAGGGCCGGCACGTCGGGCCTCGGCGCTTCGCGTCCCGCTTCACCGGCTTCGCGGAGCCCGGGACCGCGTGCGAGGTGACTGGCGAACAACGCCGCCCCGATCGCATCCAGATACGTCTGCCGAGCGAGTGAGACGTCCACCTCTTGGAGCCGGTGCGCGGCCGAGAGCAGGAGGGGCGTCGCCTCATTGGCCCGGTTCTGCGCGAACGCGATCTGGGCATTGAGCAGGTCGATGCGAGCTCGCCCGAGATCGTCGGACGGCGCGACCTCCGCCATCGCCACCAGACCCGCGGCTTGATCGAATGCGCCGGAGAGCAGCTTCGCTTGGGCGGCGTCCAGTGCGCGCGAGGACCGTTGCGCGGGCTCGGGTGTCAGGGTCGCGGCGCGGTCGAGGAAGGCCGCCATCGCGGCCACGCCCCCGCGTTCGCCGGCCTTCTCGGCCGATCTCACCAACTCCGCAGCGATGTCTTCTTGCGGCCCGGCGGCGGCCTGGGCGCGGTGCCACGCGTGGCGGTCGGGATCCGAGTGCTGGTCGATGGACTCGGCGAGCGCTCGATGTGCGTCCAGGAGCTCGGCGTGCGACGCGGCGCGATACGTGGCCGAGCGGACGAGCGGATGCCGAAAATGAACCTGGGCGTCCAGCGAGAGCAGACCCTCGGCCTCGCCTCTCGCCAGCACATGGTCGGCGTCGATCCCGAGCCGCCGGGTCGCGCGCCGGAGCAGCCGGACATCGCCGAGCGGGTCGGATGCCGCGACCACGAGGATCTGCCGGGCGTCGTCCGGCAGCGCCTGTACGCGGCGGAGGAAATCGTCTTCGATCTGATTCGGCACGCGATGGGCTTCGATGCCGATGAACCCGCTCGCCAGTTCCGGCGGGGTCAACCCACGCGGCAGCTCCAGAAGGGCCAGCGGGTTGCCGGCGGCTTCGGTCAGGATCCGTTCGCGCACCAGTCGATCGATGCGTCCTGGTACGACGGTGCGCAGCAGGTCTCGGGACGCGCCATCGGGCAGACCCGTCACGTGCAGCTCCGGAAGCCCCGTCAGCATCGGGTGCTCGGATGGATCCCGCTCGGCGAAGACCAGGAGCACCGCCTCCGCCAGCAGCCGGCGCGCGACGAAGGCCAAGGTCAGGGCGGATGCTTCATCGAGCCACTGCACATCGTCGACCACGCAGAGCAGCGGCTGATCGGCAGCCGCGTCGGCGAGGAGGTTGAGCACCGCCAGCCCCACCATGAATCGATCGGGCGGGCCGCCGTCGCGCAGGCCGAATGCGCCGGCGAGGGCGTTCTTCTGCGGATCGGGCAGATCCTCGAGACCGGAGAGGAGGGGCGCACAGAGGAGGTGCAGCCCGGCGTACGACAGCTCCATCTCGGATTGCACCCCGGCGACCCGCAGGACGCGGCATCCGCTCGCTGTCGAGGTCATGTGGTCCAACAGGGCGGTCTTGCCGATCCCGGGTTCTCCGCGCACGACCAAGGCAGCGCTCGTTCCGGTCCTCGCGCCTGCCAACAGGTCGTCGAGGACCTGGCACTCCCGTTGTCGTCCGAGCAGTTCGACGCCTGAACCGCTGTGAGTCACGTGGCCTCCGGTCGGATGCTACACCCGCCGAAGCAGCGCCATCAGGGCGGCGTCGAGCCGGTCCGCCGGTCAGCGGCCGGCCCGGCGCCGTCGACTATGCCACGGTCACGTCGGCGCGGACGGCCTCTTCGATGACGTGGACCACGACCTTGGACTCGGACAGCAGCCCGAGGTGCCCCGCGTCGTATTCCGTCACGACCGAGCCGGCACGGTCGGCCATGGCGCGCTGCGCCGCCGGCGGGATGATCTGATCCTTCACCCCGAGCACGTACCACGACGGGATCGACCTCCACGCGGGTTCGCCCGAGGGTTCCGTGAGCGCACCGAACGCCGCCGGTCGCTGCGTCGCGTAGACGAGCGCCTTGTCGTCGCGGCCGAGCCCTGCCGCGAAGGGACCGAAGACGGCGGATTCCTTCAGGTAGACGGCGCTGTCCGCGGTCGGCGGCAAGGCCGGCGGCACCAGGTCGAACACCGTCGTCGGGTCGGGCACGGCCAGGGCCGAGTCCGGTCCGGCGAGCTGGAACGCCGATTCGCCCTCGGCCGGGACGAAGGCGTTGACGTAGACGAGCGCGACGACGTTGTTGAGGCCGGTCGCCGCGTTCGTGATCACCGCGCCGCCGTACGAGTGCGCGACGAGCGCGACAGGACCGGGGACGGCCTCGACGAACGCCCGCACGACGGCGGCGTCGCCCGCGAGCGACCGCAGCTCATTCGGAATGGCCCGCACCACGAAACCGTCGTGCTCGAGGCGCGGGATGACCTCGGACCAGCTGGATGCGTCGGCCCACGACCCGTGGACCAGAACGACGGTGGGCTTGCCGCCGTTCTGGGCGGTCGACGCGGTGAGTGGCGTGTCGGTCATGGCTTGCTCCTTGCGTTGAGGTACCTGCTTCACCTGGACGACCGGACCGCCGGACCAGGCGTGACATGTTCCGCAGATTCGACGTCGCGATGGGGCCGTCGCCGCCGACTTCTCCGCGGTGACCACGTGGTCGACTACGCGGTCACGTGGTGCGAGCGGGAGTCCGATGAGCCGAGAGTGAGGTCGTCGCCCTCACACGACAGCGGCAGCCCGGCAGGAGGAACCGTCATGGCTTCACTCGATATCGCCATCCGCGCGGGCGACGACACGGACCAGAGCGGCGGGGGCGCTCGGCCGGCCAGAAGCGAGCTGGCACGTGCGCTCGACACCTTCCTCGAAGAACGCCCCTCGCTGATGCGCATCGCCCTTCGCATCACGCGTGATGCGCCACGGGCCGAGGATTGCGTGCAAGAGGCATGGCTCCGCTGGCAGCTGACGGACCGCGACGCCATCGTGAACCCGTCGGCGTTCCTCGCGACCACCGTGACCCATCTTGCGATCAACGCCATCCAGAGCGCGCCCCACCGTCACGAGATCACCTCGGAGTGGCTGCACGACGAGCCCGCGCTCCACGGTGCGGACCCGTCGCGGCCTGTCGAAGAACGTGCGGCCGTGACCGAGATACTCGCTGTGCTCATGGCGCGACTGTCGGCGGCCCAGCTCGCGGCGTACCTGCTGCGCAAGTGCTTCGACTACCCCTATGCCGAGATCGCACGTCTGCTGCGGACGACCTCCCCCAACGCCCGGCAGCTCATCCGGCGGGCGCAGGCCCGGGCGACCTCGGGTCGCGAACGCCCCGTAGCCCCCGCATCCCACCGTCTGCTGGTCGACGCCTTCCTCGCAGCCGCGAGGGTGGGGGATCTGAACGGCCTTGAACGGGTCCTCTTGATACAGGGACATGCCCGCGCGGTGCCGGCGCGAGCACGTCTCCCGAGACCGAGCTGCCGCACGACGCAGTTCGCCTGAGGCCCTCCTTGCCCGCTCAGGACGCCTCTGGGCGGGCAAGGAGCTTCGTTCGGCGATGGCGGCCGCAGACGACGCCGGTCCAGCCGGCCCGGCGCAGTGGGCTCGGCTAGCATTTCGACCATGACGAGCCCGGCACCGATCGACGACGTCTCCATCGGGGGCGAGGTCATCCGCCTCGGCCAGTTCCTGAAGTTCGCGGGGCTGTTCGACTCGGGCGGCGACGTCAAGGAGGCCGTCATCGACGGCTACGTGACGGTGAACGGCGAGGTCGACCGCCGCCGCGGACGGCAGCTCCACCCGGGAGACGTCGTCGGCTTCGACGGCCGACGCGTCCGCGTCCTCGCCTGATCACCCGACCGGCCTATCCGCCGGTGAAGGCCACCGTGCCGATCCTGGGCGCCCGGGTCATGCCAGGCGCTCGAAGACCATGGTCGCCTGGATCCGGTCGCCGCCGCCGAAGCCGCCGCTCCCCGACGAGGTGGTGCTGATCGTGTGCAGCCGGTACCCGAGCGAGGCCTGCTTGTTGATGACCTTCTCCAGCTCGGTGAGGTTTCCCGACCCGGTGCCGAAGAACTTCTCCTTGAGCACGACCTGCAGGACGACGTAGCTCATCCCGGTGGGCGCAGGCCGCGGCTGCGCGCCCGCGACGGCGTCCGCCTGAGCACGGCTGATCATGCCGTCCAGCCCCGGCGCCTTGGGCGGCGGCGGCTGGATCGACTCGGTCCAGTTCTGCCCGTCCCACCACCGCATGGTTCCCGAACCGTCGTCGTACCAGCCCGCCTGCGTGTCCGTCACCGAATCCTCGTCTCTGGGCGGAACTTCGGCGATCCGCCCTCCCAGACGCCAACGGTAGTGGTCGCCGAGGCGGTGCGCCGCCGCGGGGGTCAGCCCGGCCCCTCCGGGTGGGCGAGGTCGTAGGCGCGCGAGACCTTGACGGGCACGACCATCCGCCACGCGTCGACGACGAGTTCGCGCGCCTCGGCGGGCTCCAGCGCCGACAGCTGCGCACGGACCCAGTGGAATCGCATGTCGCTCGGAGCGGGAAGGCTGAACTTCTCGGGCTGACCGCCGACCAGCGCTTCGCGCTCCTCTCGGGGGAACGCGAACTCCATCACCGTCTCGTCGTGCGAGAACGCGACGTAGACGATCTGCTTGACGCGGAACTTCAGACGTCCGTACACGTGGACCGGGTAGGAGCGCTCCAGCTCCGAGCCCAGCGCGAGGACGTCCTCAATCGTCGCCACGGGCGGGAACCGTCTTGCGCACGACGGTCTTGTTCTTGCCGATGTGCCGCTCGAACGTGAAGCCGGCCTTCTCGAACATGGCTCGCGTGCCGTTGTGCAGGAACGACGATGACGTCTTCTTGTCGGTCGGCACCTCATTCGGGAACGACACCACCTCGCCGCCGCCCGCCTGCGCGATGAGGTCCAGGGCGCCGTCCAGTGCCTCTCGCGCCACGCCGGAGCGCCGGTGGTCGCGGTCGACGAAGAAGCACGTGATCCGCCACGGCGCCGGATGGGCCTCACCGGCGTCGTACTCCTTGCGGTGGTAGATGCCCGGCAGCTCGTCCGGGCTGCCGTACTCGCACCACGCAATGGCGTGGTCGCCCTCGAAGACGAGCGCCGCGTGCGCGACGCCCTCCTCGACCAGCCGCTGCTTGAACGTCGCCCGGTCGTACTCGCTCTTGACGGTCTGCGCGGTGTCGCCGTGGAAGTACGAGCAGTAGCATCCACCCCACACCCCGTTGTGCTTCTGCGCGAGCGCCAGCCATGCCGGGAAGGTCTCGGGCGTCAGCGGCTTGATCACGTGTGTCGTCGACACGTCCACGGCAGCCTCCTCGCGTCGGTGGTGCCATTGTCCGACGGAGGGCCGACATCGCGCGAGAGCGGTGTCGGACAGGGGGTCGAGGCTTTCATATCCTGACCAGCCATCTCTCCCGGCCCGCGAGCAGTGGCGCCGCTACTCGTGTTTAACGTGTTTAAACACGAGTAAAGTGTGAGACACTCAGGCATGGACACGACTGCGAGGAGCGCGGCCGCCGACCCGTGGCCGGCGCATGGTGTGGAGACGCTTCCGTGGCGCCAACGCGTGCGCGGCGGCACGCGGGCAGACCGGACCATCTCGTCGGTCGATGCGACGATTCCGCCGCTGATCGCGGGACTCGACTTCATGCCGTCGGTGCAGTCGGTGGTCGACTCAGAACTGGCCCTGTTGGCCGTCGCGCAGGCCGACACGGACGCCGAGGGCCACTCCGCCGCCCTGAGCCGCTTCATGATACGGACGGAGTCCGTGGCCTCGTCCAAGATCGAGCGCATCACCGCGGGAGCCATCGACTACGCCAAAGCTCTAGGGGGAAACCGTTCGAACAGTTCGGCGACGAGCATGGTGGCCGCCAGCACGGCCCTCCACAGTCTCGTGACCGGCGTGGGTGAGCGCGGGCAGTTCGAGCTCGACGACCTGCTGGTCGCGCACCGCGCGTTGATGAAGGACGATCCGAGCGAGTCCGACTACGCGGGACGCCTGCGCGATGTGCAGAACTGGATCGGCGGCAGCGACTACTCGCCGCGCGATGCCCTCTACGTCCCACCCGCTCCCGAACGCGTGCCCGCGCTCATGCGCGACATGATCGACTATCTCAATCGCGACGACGTCCCCGTGCTCGTGCAGGCTGCGATCGCCCACGCGCAGTTCGAATCCATCCATGCGTTCACGGACGGCAACGGTCGCATCGGCCGCGCGCTGGTGTCTGCCGTTTTCCGGCGCCGCGGCGTGACCCGGAACGCCGTCGTGCCCCTCGCCAGCGGACTCCTGGCTCGGCGGAACGAGTACTTCGCCGCGCTGGGCAGTTATCGCCTCGGCGATCCGGCGCCGCTGATCGACCTGTTCGCCCGATCCGCTCGCATCGCGGCGACGGCGTCCCGCGAGTCCATCGCGCGTCTCACAGCGTTGCCCGCGGAATGGGCGGCCGAGCTACGGCCCCGCGCAGGGTCGGCGGTCGCATCGCTCATCCCAGCGTTCTACGACCATCCCGTGATGTCAGCCGCCGAGATCGAGGAGCGCTCGGGGTCGTCCGAGCAGCAGGCGTACAAGGCGATCGCGAAGCTTGTCGAGGCGGGCTTCATCCAAGAGGTGACTGGACGCAAACGGGACCGCGTCTGGGTGGCGTCGGAGCTGCTCGCCGAACTCGAGGATCTGGACCGGCGCATTCAGGCCGCGATGACGGCTGAGCGCAACGTGGTGTGACGGTGGACGAGTGGATGCCGGCGGCCGCGGCATCCACTCCTCCGAGGATCAGCCGCAGCTGGGTCGGCAGCCGCGCTGGGTCACGGCGTCGATCAGCACCGTGCCGATGTCGGTCGGCTGGAGCGCCTGGTACGCGGCGCCGTCGGTGGCGGCGGCGATCTGCTCCAGAGCCGACTGGTCGGTGTCGGGACCGTAGCCGATCGCGATGACGGCGACGGGCTTCGACGGGTCGCGCAGCTTCTCGAGCTCGGCGAGCAGGCCGGGCAGGTCGAGCCCGTCGTCGTCCTCGTTGACGCCGTCGGTGTTGAGCAGCACCAGGTTGATCTTGCCGGGCTCGTACGTCTGCCGCATGTAGGTCACGGCGGCGAGCACGCTGTCGTACAGGCCGGTCCCGCCCCCGACGAGGCTGTCGAGGTTGTTCGCCGTGTCGATGGTGAGCTGCTTGTGCGCGGGGTCGCCGAGTGAGCCGAAGGGCACGATCTCTTGCCAGTCCTGGCCGCCGATGCGCCGGCTCGAGAAGACCCAGGTGGCCAGCGACGACTCCGTCGACAGTGAGTTGACGGCGCGGACCGCCGCCTGCTCGAACAGGTCGATGCGTCGCATGTCGGCCGTCGCCGGCTGCAGCATCGATCCCGAGACGTCGTTGAGCGACAGCATGCGCGACGGTGCCGTGATGACCTGCCAGGTCCGCAGCGCCTCGGCCTGGTTGGCGCTGTCGGCTGCCGCCGGCGCGGCGATGGTGGTCTCGGCGTCGCCGGTCGCCGTCGCGGGCGGGTTGCCCTCGGCGTTGCGCAGTCCGTACTCGGCGAGCACGTCGCCCGCCTCGGCCATGGCGGCCGAGAGCGACTCGACGGCCGCCGTCGTCGTGTCATCGGCGCTGGCGAGCGTCACGAGAGGCACGCCCACCGAGGGCTTCACGTCGGCGGGGAAGACGGCCACGAGCGGCGTGCTGGCGGCCTCGTCGTACATCTGCACCGCCTGCTCGGTGGTCACTGCGATCGTCGGCGTGGTCGCCGCCGACACCGCGTCGAGCGCGGCAGTCGCGGTCGGGACGACGCCGGGGTCGAGGCCGAGTGCGAGCGCCGTGAACGTGCGCGCGTCGCCGTTCAGGGCGGTCTGCAGCGCGAGCAGAGCGGACGAGCTGGCCGCGACCGCAGACGGGTCGGGCAGGACGACGGCGACCGTGCGCTGCGTCAGGCTCGAGAAGCCGGCGCCGCTGCTGCCGACCGCGGCGGAAGTGGGCTCGGTCGCGGCGAAGACGACGGGCGTGCTGGCGACGGGGTCGCTGACCACGAGTTCCGCCGCCTCGACGCCGGTGCGCTCGGCCTGACCGGTCGCGCGTGCGGGCCACATCGCCGAATCCGGCACCCAGATGTCAAAGTCGGGCTCTGCTCCGGTCGACAGCGCCGTCGCCGTGACGGCGCTGTCTTCGGTGTGGATCGTGAGGTCGGCGCAGTCCGAGCCCATGCCGGCGGCCACCGCCTCGAGGGCTTCGGCGACCGCAGGGTCGGCAGTGATGCGCAGATCGGCCGGCACGCACGAGCCGGTCGCCGCGGGCTGCTGCTGCTCGGACTGGGGGTCATCACCTGCGCCGCGGGCGAAGACGACGCCCACCACGACGACGATCGCGACGACGAGAAGGACGACGACGCCGAGCAGGATCAGCGCGCGCCTGCGCTGCTTCGCGGCGCGTGTGGCCGCACGCGTCGGGGCGTTGTCGCCTGCGGGCGTGTTCGGCTGCACTCGAACCACTTGCACTCCGATGGACGGCGGGTCGGGGCCCGCTGTGGGATACGACAGCGTATCTTGCACACGGCATCGTACGTTGGGGGGATACTCCGCGCGAGTATAGGCGACGTCCGCGCAGACCCGAAACGGGGCGCAGTTTCGCGAGCGACCTGGGAGAAGTGGATGCCGGCGGCCGCGGCATCCCCTCGCCGGGGTTCTGCGCCGCCGGGGGCTTCACGTGCCCCGCCGTTCGCACCATATTGGAGAAGGCGAATTCACGGAGGTACGGATGAAGGCGATCGTCGCGACGGATCCCTCGGCGGCTGCGGCCGGGATCACCCTGGCCGATGTTCCGGAACCGGCGGCGGCGATCAACGACGTCGTCGTCGAGGTCCACGCGTCGGGTTTCGTGCCCGCGGAATGGGACTGGCCGTCGACCTGGGTCGACCGCGCGGGCCAGGAACGGCGACGGCCCGTCATCGGGCACGAGTTCGCCGGCGTGGTGAGCGCGCTCGGCTACGGCACCACCGGGCTCTCGCTCGGCCAGCGGGTCTTCGGCATCGCCGACTGGCATCGCGACGGCACGCTGGCCGAATACGTGGCGGTCGAGGCGCGCAACCTGGCGCCGCTGCCCGGCGACGTCGACTTCACCGTCGGGGCGAGTCTGCCGATCTCGGGTCTGACGGCCTGGCAGGGGCTGGTGCAGCACGGCCGTCTGCAGGCGGGACAGGCGGTGCTCGTGCACGGCGCGGCCGGAGCGGTCGGGTCGGTCGTGACGCAGCTGGCGCGGGAGCTCGGCGCCTATGTCATCGGCACCGGGAGGGCTTCCGGACGCCAGGCCGCCCTCGACTTCGGTGCGAACGAGTTCGTCGATCTCGAGAAAGAGAGCCTCGACGACGTCGGAGGCGTCGACCTCGTGTTCGACGTCATCGGCGGCGGCATCCAGGAGCAGTCGGCGCGGATCATCCGGCCCGGGGGGACCCTCGTGTCGATCGTCGGCCCGGTCGAGGCCCGACCGGTCGACGGGCGCGCGGTGGACTTCGTGGTCGAGTCGGTTCCGGCTCACCTGACCGAGATCGTGCAGCGGGTGCGTGACGGGCGACTTCGCCCGCACGTGGGCACGGTCGCGCCCCTCGACGACGCCGTCGCGGTGCTCGACCCGGCGGTGCGACGGTCGGGCAAGACCGTGATCCGCGTGCGCGACTGAGCGGCTCAGCCGGCCTGGACGTTCAGCTCCGCCGCCTCTTCGACGAGTGCCGCGATCGCCCGCGCATCGACGCTGCTCGTCTCGGAGAAGTCGATGGCGCGCACGACCTTGCTGTCCAGTCGGGTGTTGAAGAGTGCGTCGTCCGTCAGGCGGGCGCCCTTCGAGAACGTGAGCCTCACCGCGCTCTTGAGCACATCGATGAAGCAGACGTCGCCCTCGTGCGTCCAGAACGCCACGCCCTCGGGCTTGGAGGGCTTCTTGTACTTGACCACCTCGACGGCGGCCGGATCGCCGGCTCTGATCGCCGCGCGGAGCGCGACGTACACGTCGTGCTTCCAGCCGCTCTGCTGCGCGATGATGTCATCGATCTGCTCGGAGTCCGGCTTGTCGCTCATGGGCGCATACTCGCGGACGGTCCGCACGAAATCAACCGCTGATGCCGTCGGCGCCGTTCAACGCGCCAGGCGTGCGGGCGGCGCCACGTGGGGGATGGGAACCGGCTTGCGCGACGGCACGCGCGAGGGATGACCGGCCACTCGGATGACGTCGTCGAGCACCCGTCGGGGTGAGGAGTAGGTCACCGGCAGTGCGAGATGGCGCAGCCAGACGGCCTCGTATTCGGCGGACCCGATCTCGCGGATGCACACGACCGTGCGGTGCGGGTCGTGAGGCTCGCAGCACGCGTCGACGATGATCCACTCGACGGGCGTCAGCTGCTGCAGGACGAACCGTTCGTTCATGGTGTGCCCTCTCCGCCGTCGGTGTCGCTGTCGTGGCGGCGTTCGGTGCGTTCGAGGTTCACTGGTGCTCATTCCTGGGCGCGCAGCCGGCTGTTCTCGTCCTGCAGGGGGATGACCATGGCGATGCCTGCGAGGTTCAGCCCCGCTTCGAGCAGATCGCCGATCCGGCGCAGCATCACGACATCGTTCGTGCTGTAGCGCCGCGTGCCGCCGGTCGAGCGATCGGGCAGCAGCAGTCCGCGTGCCTCGTAGGCGCGCAGGTTCTGGACTCCCGTACCCGCCAGCTCGGCTGCGACCGAGATGCCGTAGACGCCCCGGTCGGGATCGTGCTCAATACCGGCCATGGCCTCGTCTCCGTCAAGAACATCCAGCTGGTCTCTTGCATCAGCATGCCACGAGTGGTACAAAAAATCTATGGCGACCGATGTAGATAACTGATCGGAGTCGCCACAGCATCAACTCAACAAGAAGACGGAGGTGGAACGATGTTGATGCGCACTGATCCGTTTCGCGAACTGGACCGACTCGCGCAGCAGATGCTCGGTTCGGACGGGACGCTGGCACGACCGGCGGTGATGCCGCTCGATGCGTGGAGGGATGAGGACACCTTCCACGTCGAGTTCGACCTGCCGGGGGTCGATCCGGAGTCGATCGATCTCGATGTCGAACGGAACGTGGTCACCGTCCGCGCGGAGCGCCCGCATCGGGCGAGCGACGCCGAGCTGATCGCCGCCGAACGCCCCCGCGGCATCTTCAGCCGTCAGCTGGTGCTCGGGGACAACCTCGACACCGAGCACATCAGCGCGAGCTATGACGCGGGCGTCCTGGCGCTGCGGATCCCGGTTGCCGAGCAGGCGAAACCGCGCAGGATCCCGGTCGCGGGCAGTCGGACGCAGCAGGCGATCGACGCCTGACCGCGAGGAGCCGACATGCCTGCGCGTGGCACCGGCCGGAGCGTCGACGAGGAGTTCTTCGAGATCGTCTACGGCGACGAGGAGCTTCTCGCGGAGGAGTTCGACGCGATCATCGCGGCGAACTGGCCCGCGGCGCCGGCCGGACCGACGAGTGGTGCCTCGCGTCCGGTACGCGGAAGGTCGCCGTCGGGCGGTCGCGTCGTGCGTCGTCGAGGCGACCTGAGCGACTCCGGACGAGCGGGGGCGCGGGAGCGCTCACCGCCTCGCGAGCCGTGAGTGCGGCATCCGTCGTCTCCCGTGCCGTCCTCACCTACGCTGTGAGCAACACGGAACGAAGGAGCCGCGGTGTCCGCTCACGACCCACATCCCACCCCGGATCACGTCCCGGATGCCGGTGAGCCGAGTATCCCGGAACTGGAGGAGGACGAGAACATCGCGCCCCGTCCGGAGGAGGAGATCGCCGACGTGCTGCGGGCGAAGCCCGACGTCGAAGACCACAGCCGGCATCCCTGACGAGCCGTCGCCCGCCGGGGATGCCGGCTGGTCGGCGCGGGGCGCGCCGCCGGGCGGATAAAAGCGGTCTCAGACAGCGCGATGAGACCTCCGAGTACCGTGGGCCGAGACGACCGATGAAGGAGGCGCTCATGGACGAGTCGACGAGCGGACCGGGCCGGCTCACGCCGGCCGGTTTCCATCGAGCGCCGGGTGTCTCGGACTGGCGCGTCACGGGGACGGGTCCGCAAGCGGTCTTCACCGCGACCTCACTATCGCACGCGGCGGAGCTCGTCCGCCCGGTCGCCCTCGCGGCGGATCGCTGCGGTGTGCTGCCCGACATCGACGTCCGCCCGGAGGGCGTGGTGGTCCGCATCCCGATCCGCGACCCGGAGGGCATCCCCGAGGGGGCCGCGGCGTTCGCCGCCGCCGTCTCCGAGGCAGCCGCCGAGCTGCGGCTCATCGCTGCGCCGTCGCGCGTGCAGTCGATCGGCATCTACGTCGCGCAGCACTCCGGTGCCGACGCGCGGCCGTTCTTCAGAGCCGCCCTGGGCTACGAGGATCTCGGCGACACCGACGCCGTCGATCCGTTGCGATGCGGTCCGCCGCTCGCCTTCAATCCGATCTCGGGCGACGTGCCGGCGCGCGGCCGCACGCACTTCGACGTCTTCGTTCCCGCTGACCAGGCGAGGGCGCGAGTGGATGCCGCACTCGCCGCCGGCGGCAGACTCGCCGACGACTCGCACGCACCCGCCTGGTGGTCGCTGGCGTCGCCCGACAACCACGGCGTCGACATCGCGTCGTGGACCGACACCTCCGACTGAACGTCAGCGGTCTCGCGTCAGGAGTTGATCTGCTCCACGACGTCGTCGGCCGACTGCTCGAGAGCCTTGCGCAGCTTCTCGTAGTCGTCGGAATCGATCGCCTTGCTGATCCGCTTCTCGGAGCGCGTGAGCGCCTTCTCGACCTTATCGGCCCACTTGTCGTCGACGACCGCGACGACGGCGGAGGTTCCGGGGGCGAGGTACTCGTCCACGTCGACGCCGAACTTCTTCTCGTCGTTGCTCTTCTTGATCTTGCCGAGCACCGCACCGATGCCGGCGCCGATCGCCGTGGCGGCCAGGAGCGGCGGTGCGAAGAGCCCGACGACCACACCGGCACCGGCGCCCCACGCGGCACCGTGGCCGACCGACTTGTCACCGTGCTCGTGCACCTGCACCTTGCCGTCCTTGCCGCGGACGAGCACCACGGCTCCGACGACCTCGTATCCACCGGAGTCCTGGCCGCTGCGGAGGTCGTCGTAATCCTCCGCCGCCGACGTCACGTCGTCGTACGAGCCGACCACCAGTACAAGGTTCTTTCCCATCGACAGCTCCTTCGGTCGCGTCCGAAGCCCTCGGCCCAGCGCCCCCTGCTCGGCTTGCGGACGGTGCTGTGATCGTAGCGCCGGTGACGCCGCCGTGGGCAGGTGATCAAGAGGCATTTCGCTGAGTGTTCCGGAGCCGCTCAGTTCGCGACCGACACCGAGGTGCGGATCGACTCGCGATCTACCTCGGCGTCCTCACCGAACGGCTCGGCGGGTTCGACCTGGTGCCGGAGGCCACCGACGATCCGCGTACCGACTTCGCCACGGTGGGCGCGCGGCTGATGACCTTCTACGCCGCCTCGCGACCTGAGGGTTCGGCCCGGGCGGCCGGGCTTAGCGGGGGTGGCGGTCGAAGCCGGGCCGGCGTGGGGCCGTCAGTCGCTGACCTCGCGTCGGCGGCTCAGCGCCGCGACCTGCCCGGCGTGGACATCGGCGACCCACTCCCACCCCGCACGCGCGTCGGGACCGATCCGGGCGTCGTCGGGCGAGCGACCGTCGCGCAGCGCCTCCACGTACGCGCGGTCGTGAGCGACGCGCGCCGGGACGGCGCCGGGCCCGCCGACCGAGCCGTGGCCGGGGACGAGGACGGCGGCGTCCGCCGCCGCCTCCTCCAGCAGGCCGAGGGCCGTGAGGTGGTCGGCGAAAGGATCTGCCGTGCCGTCGAAGTCGAGCATCGGCACGAGCACGTCCGACAGCATGTCGCCGGCGACGAGGACGGACCGGTCCTCGATCCACAGGGCCGCATGGCCCGGTGCGTGGGCCGCGTGCTCGATGATCCGCACGCGGGGGCCGTCCCACGGCACCTCGGCCGCGCCCTCGGGCAGTCCGCTCACCAGGCCGAAGAGCTCCATCGGGACGTCGTCCTCGATGCCGGTGCCGTCGAGGTGCGCGATGATCTCGGCCTTCGCCTCGGGTGCCAGCTGTGTACGCGCCGATGCGGCGCAGCCTGCCGTGCCGTACCGCGGGACGTCGCCGAACCGGGCGTCCCACAGCAGGTGGTCCCAGTGCGGATGCGTAGAGAAGGCCGCGACGACGCGGAGCCCGAGGTCGTCGAGGTCCGATGCGATGGACGAGAGCTCAGCGCGCGTGATCCCGGGGTCGATGAGCAGTGCGCCATCGCGACCTCGCACGATCACGCTGTTGCTCTGCACGAACTCGGCCTCGTGCACGAACACGCCGTCGGCGACTTCGGTCAGCACGGCTCAGCCCTCCCGCAGCAGGTCGTCGAGGGCGCGGTAGCCGGTCTCCATGCCCTCGGTCATGCCGTCGTCGAGCATCGACCGCAGGTTGTCGAGCGAGGGGAACACGCTCCGCCCCACGATGCGCGAACGCCCGCCGGGCAGATCCTCGAAGCGCATGATGTCGAGGCTCACCTGGTCGGGCGCGCCCTCCCATTCGAAGGTCTGGATGATGAGCTCGCCCGGACGCGCGGTGTGGATCGCCCCGCGGAAGGCGTACTCGCCCAGGCGGCCGGGCTCGCGCTGCACGAAGCGGTACGCGCCGCCCGAGCGGTGGTCCCACGCGGTGACGGCGGTCTCGTAGGTGGTCGGGCCGACCCAGCGGACGTACACGTCGGGATCGGCGTGCGCGGTGTAGACCGCCGCCGCCGGCGCCTCGAACTCGCGCACGAAGTCGACGATGGGCTGACCGGGCAGGGTCTCGACGAAGAGGCCGGTGCTCATGATTCCTTCTCCTCGGTGATGGATGCCGCCAGCACGACGTCGAGCCGGCGGTAGGCCGCCTCACCCTGGAGCCGGTAGCGGTCGATCCAGGCGGTGAGGCGCTCCAGTGCGGCGGGGTCGAGGTGGACGGGACGGCGCTGCGCGTCGCGCGAGCGCGTGACGAGGCCCGCCGCCTCGAGCACGGCGATGTGCCGCGACACCGCCTGTTTGGTGATGGCGAACGGCTCGGCCAGCTCGTTGACGGTGGCCGAGCCGGTGCTGAGGCGCGCGATGATCGCCCGCCGCACCGGGTCGGCCAGCGCCAGGAACGCCTGGTCGAGAGGATCGTCCGACATTGAACAACCTTTGCATTTATCAACGGAGATGTTGATTACATTACGGGTCGGAATCGCTCGTGTCAATGGTTGCGGGACTCCCCGGACGCTACCGGGCCGCTCGGGCGGCCCGGTACGCCGTCGGGCTCCTGCCGTGCAGCTTCGAGAAGCGGCGCGAGAAGTAGAGCGGATCGTTCCAGCCGACGTCGCGTGCGATCTCGGCGACGGCCCGATCGGTCGAGGCGAGCAGCTGCGCGGCCCGCGTGAGGCGTTCCCGCTCCACGTACTGCTGCGGCGGCATGCCGAGGCGCTCGGTGAACAGGTGCGTCAGACGCGACGGCGAGAGGGTGGCGACACGGGCCAGCGCGGAGACGCCGAGTTCCGCGGTGAGGTCGGCGCCGATGTGCTCCACGACGCGCAGCAGGCGTTCGTCCATGGCTCCGCGCAGCGGGTTCTGCGTGTCGAGCCACAGCAGGGCCGACTCGAGCGCGTTGACGGCGAAGAGCTCGGACTGCGGCAGTGATCCGGCCGAGGCCCGCGCGCACGCGCGCAGCCCCAGGAGCACGCGCGGGCGGATGTCTCCGGGCACGTGGATCACCCCCACGCCATCCGCTCGCTGCGGCCAGTCCAGCAGCGGGCTCCATTCGGCCCGCGGGTGGAAGTGGGCGAACGCGAGCGACCACGACCCGGCGTCCGGGTCGGTGGCGTAGTCGTGGCGCACGTGCGGGCGCAGCAGGATGCTGTCGCCCGCGCGGGTGATGACGTCACCTGTCGGGCCGCCGACGCGGCCGGACCCAGCGACGGTGTGGATGAGGAGCCAGTCGGTGGTGCCTCGGGTACGCCACGTGGAGTAGTCGCCGCCTCCCGTGAACTCGCCGGCGACGACCCGGACGACCTGGGGATGGGACGTCTCGCGGGGGTCCACCGACGCCGGCATCACAGCAGGATGTTCCATGTCATCGCCCGATCATCCCATGGCCCGCAGGCGCGTGGGGGAGCAGAGTGACCGTCATGTCCATCATCGCCAGCACCGCACCCGCGATCGCCCTCGACTACGAGCAGCACGGCGTCGTGCAGCTGCGCGGCCTGCTCACCCCCGCCGAGGTCGCCGAGATCCGCGACGTCTTCATGGAGCAGGTCGACCGTGACCGCAGCATCGGGCACGACGACAGCATCCCCGACGACGACATCCTCGCGCGGTACCCCCGGTTCATCCACCCGCACCGGCGCACCGACCTCGCCATGGGCGAGCTCGCGCGTCGCTGGATGCTCGACCCCCGTATCGTCGGCCGCGTCACCGACATGGTCGGCCCCGTGTACGCGGCGCAGTCGATGTTCTACTTCAAGCCGCCGACCGCGCGCGGCCAGGCGCTGCACCAGGACAACATCTTCTTGCAGGCGCACCCCGAGACCTGCATCGCCGCCTGGGTGGCGATCGACGACTGCGACGCCGAGAACGGCGGACTCAAGGTCGTGCCCGGATCGCACCGCTACGAGATCGTCTGCCCGGACGAGGCCGATCCCGAGGAGTCGTTCACGACCACCGAGATCACGCTGCCCGACGGGTTCTCGACCGTGCAGACCGAGCTCTCCGCGGGTGATGTGCTGTTCTTCCACGGCAGCATGGTGCACGGCTCAGGGCCGAACCGGTCGGCCGACCGCTTCCGCCGATCGCTGATCTTCCACTACGTGCCGGTCGACAGCACCGAGATCTCGCGGTTCTACAACCCGCTGCTGCGCCTCGACGGCACCGAGGTCACGATCGCCGAGACCGCCGACGGCGGCGCGTGCGGGGACGGATGGATGCCGGCGGCCCCGCACTGAGCCCGGCGCGGCCGGCAGCGTTGGCCCGGCGGGCGGCGTTGAGCCCGGCGCTCAGCGCTCCGCGAGCACGCGGTCGAGCTTGGCGAACGTGCGGCGCCAGCCGTCCGCGTAGTCGTGGCCGGACGCACCGCGGAGCTCGCTGTGCACGAACCGCATCTCGGTGTCGCCGCCGTCGGCCGAGAGGGCCACGGTGACCCGTGACGTGTTGCCGGGCTCGCTCGCCCACGACCACGTGAAGCCGAGGGCTGCCGGCGGCTCGACGTGGAGGTAGGTGCCCTCGGACGTGTGCGCATCGCCCGTGGCATCCCGGAACGAGACGGCGAACCGGCCGCCGACCCGTACGTCGAGGGTGGCGGCCGTCACGACCCCGTCGGGATCCGATCCCCACCATCGCCCGACGAGCTCCGGCTCCGTCCAGGCGCTCCACACCGCGTCCCGCGGCGCGCGGAACCGGTGCAGGATCTCGATCGACGACGGCTGCTCGGGCATGCGCCACAGAGTACCGCGCGCCGGCATCCGTTCACAGACTTCGCAGACACCGACGGACTTCGCAGGGAATCGGGCGGATCCTGCGATTCCCGCGCGATTGTGCGAAGTCTGTGAACGCGGTGCCGAGGCTCTCGCGTCAGGTGACCTCGCCGCCGGCGACGGTCTCGGCCAGCGCGTGCACGCGGGGCAGGTGGTGGGCGCCGTAGAAGTCCGCCGACGTCAGGCGTGCGGCATCCGCCTCGCTCGTGGCGTCGTGCGCGAGCACGGCGTTGACCGCGAGGCCGTGCATCCAGCCGCCGGCGAGCGTGCCGAGCAGCAGCAGGTAAGGCACGCTGACCGCGTACGCATCACGGGGCGAGTCGGCGAAGCCGAGCACGTCGGCGGTGGCGCGGCGGGATGCCGCGACCGCCCGCTCGAGGCGGTCCGCGGTGCGCGCGGCGACGGGGTCGTCGTTCCCGCGGAGTGCGGCGATGGTCGCGTCGATCTGGACGAACAGCTGCTCGGCCGCCGCACCGCCGTCGCGGATCACCTTCCGGCCGACGAGGTCGTTGGACTGGATCGCCGTCGTGCCCTCGTAGATGGGGGTGATGCGGATGTCGCGGTAGTGCTGGGCGGCGCCGGTCTCTTCGATGAAGCCCATTCCGCCGTAGACCTGGATGCCCTCGCTCGTGGTCTGCACCGCGTCCTCGGTGGTCCATCCCTTGAGCACCGGCACGAAGAAGTCGGCGAGTGCGGCGATCGACTCGTCGTGCTCCGCGCGGTCGAGCAGGTCGGCGGCGTACACGCCGAGCGCACGCATGGCGAAGATCTTGCTCGACATCGACAGCAGCAGCCGGCGCACGTCGGGGTGCTCGGCGATGGGCGACCGGCCGTCGCGGCCGAGCACGCGGCCCTGCACGCGGTCGGCGGCGTACGCGGCCGCCTCCTGGTACGCGCGGTCGGCGATGCCGGTGGCCTGGAAGCCCATGCCGGCGCGTGCCGAGTTCATCATGACGAACATGCCGGCCAGGCCGCCGCCGAGCTCGCCGACGAGGTAGCCGGTGGCGTCCTCGTAGGCGAGCACGCACGTGGGGGAGCCGTGGATGCCGAGCTTGTGCTCGATCGACACCGTCGTCACGCCGTTGCGCTCGCCGAGGCTGCCGTCCTCGTTCACGAGGAACTTCGGCGCGACGAACAGCGAGAGGCCCTTCGCGCCCTCGGGCGCGCCCGGCGTGCGCGCGAGCACGAGGTGGACGATGTTCTCGGCGACGTCGTGGTCGCCCCACGTGATGAAGATCTTCTGACCGCGGATGCTCCAGCTGCCGTCCTCGCGCTGTGTCGCCGTGGTGCGGATCGCACCGAGGTCCGTGCCGGCGTCGGGCTCGGTGAGGTTCATGGTGCCGGTCCACTCGCCAGACACGAGCTTGGTCAGGTAGGTCTCGCGGATCTCGTCGGATGCCGCGGCGTCGAGGGCGTGGATCTGCCCGGCCGTCAGCAGCCAGCACAGGGCGAACGCGGCGTTCGAGCCGTTCCAGATCTCGCCGAGGCCCGCGCGGATCGCGCCGGGCAGGCCGTCGCCGCCCGCCGAGACCGGCGCCTCGGCCGTGACCCAGCCGGCCTCGACGAAGGCCTGGTACGCCTCGGCGAAGCCCTCGGGCAGGCGCACCTCGCCGTTCTCGAGGCGTGCGCCGACGCGGTCGCCGACGGTCTCGAGCGGTGCGATGACGGATGCCGCGAACTCGCCCGCTCCGGCGACGATCTCGGTGGCGTCCTCTGCCGTCAGCTCGCCGCCGGTCGCGCGGGCGACGACGTCGATGCCGAACGCCTCGCCGAACAGGAACGAGTAGTCGTCGACGGGGGCGGTGTAAGAGGTGTCGGCCATGACAGGCTCCTCAGCTCAGGGAGTCGCGGAGGATGGGACCGCGATGAAACTGAGGATCATTCTATACGAGACTGAGTCTCACTCAGCGGTGCTGAGGTGCGCCCCCACCCGGTCGGCGAAGGCGGGGCAGCCCGCGGCCACCAGCGCCTCGGTGAGGGAGGCGGACGGGATGCCGTCCTGACGGCGCCGGTCCAGGTCTCCCTGCCGGCGGAGCGTCACGGCCCGCACGCTCGCGGTCTCTTCGTCGTCGACCAGGCACAGGAACTCGTCGGGGCTCAAGATGTCATCGCGCGCGCCATCGGGCGTCACCTCGTCGAGGACGGCCCTCAGCAGCTCCTCGCGTCGTGCCGAGGCGGTGCTTCCGGCGGCTGGGTGCTGCTCGCGCCACTCATGCGTCGCGGCCGCGAGGGTGTCGGCCGAGGTGAACAGCCGGAAGGCGCCGTCGGTCTCATCTCGCAGCATCGCCAGCCAGCAGAACGGCGTGCGCGTGGCGAGGACGTCGGCACCGACGAACACGCGTGGCGGCACGGGGGGTTGCAGCACGGGGGACAGACTACCGAGCGCAGCCTGTCAGTCGGCTCCGAATTCCTCGTCGAACCGCAGGAGCGCCTCGAACGCCTCACGGCGCTCACGCGCCCGCTCGCGTCGGAGCGCCAGCACGTCGGCGGTGCGCAGCCGGGTGTGGCTGCCGACCTGGTGCGAGGGAAGGATGCCGTCGCGCACCAACTTCATGAGGGTCGGACGTGAGACGCCGATGAGCTCCGCGGCGACAGTCGTGGTCAGCTCGTCCGGAAGAGCGGTCACCGACACCGGGCCGCGCGCGAGGCCGGCGAGCACCTGCAGCACCAGCGCGCTGAGATCCGGCGCGAGCTCCCCGGGCGCCGCGTCGTCGCAGACCAGCGCGAGTCCTCGCACTCCCGGCTCCTGCGCGCGCTGCACGAACTCCGCGGCCTGCGCACGCAGATCGTCGTCGACGAAGACGGTTCCGTTCGTCAAGAGCACGGTCATGAGGCCCCCCAGCCTGAGTGCCCGGTCGCGGGCGCTTGCGCGTCCATGATATGCCCTTGCACTTACAGGTGAAGGCTTTGCGGATGCAAGTGGAACGTACTAGCGTCGCCCCTACCGACTCGCCGACGATGGGACACGACACAGGTGGATGCGGATGCACTCAAGCGGACCTGGGCGCAGGTAGCGGCGTACGGGGACGCGGTTCCCGGGTACTTCTACGCGCACCTCTTCCTGGCCCACCCTGAGACGCGCGACCTGTTCCCCGTGGCCATGGCGAATCAGCGCGATCGCCTGGTGAAGGCGCTCGGCCACATGGTCAGCAACGTCGACCACGTCGGAGACGTCGTCGGCTACATCGAGGACCTCGGACGCGACCACCGCAAGTTCGGCACGATCGCCGGCCACTACCCGGCCGTCGGCGCCTCGCTCCTGGCCACCCTGAAGCACTTCCTCGGCTCGGCCTGGACGCCGGAGCTGGCCGCCGACTGGGCCGCGGCGTACAACCTCATCGCCACGACGATGATCACCGCCGCAGAGTCCGTCGAGTCCCAGCCGGCCACGTGGGCGGGCGAAGTCGTCTCGACGGAGCGTCGCGGGATGGACATCGGCACCATCACGGTCCGCGTGGCCGACCGCTACCGCTACCAGGCCGGCCAGTCGCTCGCGCTCGAGATCCCCCAGCGGCCCCGGCAGTGGCGGTACTACTCGCCCACGCACGCCCCGCGCGCCGACGGCACCGTCACCTTCCACGTCCAGCTGGTCGCCGGCGGCCAGGTCAGCGGCGCGCTGCTGCGCGACGTCAAGACGGGCGACAAGGTGCGCCTCGGCCCGCCGATCGGCGAGCTGCTGACCCTGCCCTTCGACAGCGAGTGGCCGGATCTGGTGCTCGTGGCCGGCGGCACCGGGATCGCGCCGCTACTGGCCGTGCTCGACCAGGTCGCCGCGCGCCACGCGTCTCGCGGGAGCGGCCCGAACGTGACCCTGTACCACGGCGTGCGGCATCCCTGGGGCTTCTACGCCAAGCCCGAGCTGGAGCGATTCGCGGACGCACCCTGGCTGACCGTCGTCTACGCCGTCTCGGACGACCCGTCGTTCCCTGGGCGTCAGGGACTGATCGGCGACTTCGCCGCAGCCGACGGTCCCGGGGACGGACGGCTCGCAATGGTCTGCGGCTCGCCGCGCATGGTCGAGCACACCATCGCCGCCCTGCGCCGTGCCGGGTTCGATGAGCAGTCCATCCGCGCGGAGAAGTACGAAGACCCGTTCACGCAACAACCCAGCGCCACCGGCGTCCAGGCGGCTACCCCCGAGCTCGCCCGCTCCGGCGCCGGGCAGGGAATCCAGTAGAGGGCAGAGACGAAATGACCCCGACCCAGTCCGTATCCATCACCCCCGAGCTGCTGCGCACGGTCTCGTTCGCCGACGAGCGCAACGGCTACGCGCACGGCGAGGTCCACGCCCTGCTGGCCGCTGCCGCCGATGCCCTCGAGCTGGCGTGGCGCGACAACGACGCGTTGACCGCCAGCGCGGTGGCCGGCGAAGAGGGTGAGATCTCCAGCCGGGCGGTGCTCCTGCTCAGCAAGGCGCAGCGCATCGCCGATGACGCGGTCGCCGAGGCCGAGTCGTACGCCAAAGACCTGATCGAGACCGCCCGCAAGCAGTACCGCGAGATCATCGAGCGCGCGCAGCATGTCGCCCACTCGATCGAGAGCCAGGCCGCGGCGAATCCTGCGCAGGCCGTCGCCCCGGCTGCCGCTGCGCCCGGCGCACCCGCTCCGACGGCGTCGCCGTACACCGCCGACCGTTCGCCCGCGCTGGCCTTCGCGACCGATGACCTCGTCGCGGCCGGTCCGGCGTCGCCCGACGATGTCGTCCGCGCCCGCCAGTTCGCGCGCATGGCCTCGGCACAGGTGCACTCGCTGCTCGAGTCGATCGAGCGCGAACTGGGCAGGCTCGGCGCCACCCCGGCCGCGGGAGCGCAGCCTGCGACGCCGACCCAGGCGGCGCCTGCCGAGGCTCAGCCGCAGCCCGCCCGCGCCGAGTGGCGCCCGGGCGACACCGAGTACTGACGCTTTCACCGACGAAACCATCCCCACCTTCACGATCGGAGCACGCACATGACCGACACCACCGAAGCGACCTTGTACCAGCGACTCGGCGAGGGCGCCGGCATCGCCGCCGTCGTCGACGGGCTGTACACGCGCATCCTCGGCGACGAGACCCTCGCGCCGTACTTCACCGAGACCCGCATGGTCGATCAGAAGCGCCACATGGCGCTGTTCCTGGCCGCCGCGGCCGGCGGGCCGGACGGCTACAAGGGCAAGGACCTCGGGGTCGCCCACGCCGGCCGGGGCATCTCGGGCGAGGACTTCGACCGCGTCATCGGCCACGCCGCCTCCGCGCTCGCCGAGGCGGGCGTCGACGCCGACGCGATCAACCAGGTCGCCGGCGCGCTCATGCCGCTGCGTCCGGTGATCACGAACGAGGTCGCCGCCGAGCAGACCGCGTAACGCCTTCACGAAGAACGAGTGGATGCCGGCGGCCCGGGCCGCCGGCATCCACTCGTCTTTTCGCGTCAGGGCGCCGGGTACGGGTGCTCGGCGAGGAGCGCGGCCAGGTGCGCGCTGTTGCGCGCCAGGGTCGCGGTGGCGGAGGCGACCTCGTCGGGCGTCGAGCCGAGGTCGTTGTAGTCCACCGTGTGCATCGCCTCGCCGTTCCAGTACGTGCCCGCCTGTGCGGCGACGGTGAAGCCGACGTCGCCCAGCGCCTGGTACAGGTCGGCGGTGATCTTGTGCGCACCGTCCTCGTTGCCGACCACGCACGTCGCCGCGACCTTTCCGGTGAGGATCGGCCGGCCCGCGTCGTCGGTCTCGGACAGCTCGGCGTCGAGCCGCTCCAGCACTCGCTGGGCCACGCTGGACATGTGGCCCATCCAGGTGGGCGTCCCGAAGACGAGGATGTCGGCATCGAGCACGCGCCGCCGGATCGCGGGCCACTCGTCGCCGTCGCCCATGTCGGCGAGGACGCCGGGCCGCACGTCGAAGTCGACGACGCGCAGCTGCTCGCCCGTGACCCCGTGCTCGCCGAGCGCGTCCAGCACCTGCTGGAGCAGCAGGTCGGTGCTCGAGGACTCCGGCGACGGCTTGAGGCTGCAGTTGAGTGCCAGTGCGGTGGTCATGCTCACTCCGAGATCTCGGCGACGGTCTCGCCGGTGTCGGCCGGAGCAAGGGCGAGGGCGACGTCCGCCTGGCTGATGATGCCCACCAGGTCATGGCCGTCGATCACCGGAAGCCGGCGGATCTGATGCTGCTTCATCAGCTGCAGCGCCTCGTTCACGTCGTCGTCGGCGCCGATGGTGACGGGCTTGCCCTCGGCCAGCGAGCCGGCCGTCGTCGTGGCGGGGTCGCCGCCGTCGGCGAGGCACTTCACCACGATGTCGCGATCGGTGAGCATGCCCTTGAGCCGCTTGTCGTCACCGCAGATGGGCAGGGCGCCCACATCCAGCGAGGCCATGAGCCTGGCGGCGTCGACGAGGGTGTCGTTCTCGCCCACGCAGCGGGGAGCGGTGGTCATGATGTCGCGTGCGACAGTCATCTTCTTCCTCCTTCGTCTCAGGTGACCGACGCTAGGCGCGCGGGCGCCGGCCCTGCAGGGGGTTGACAGGTTCTCGCGCAGGCGTGGGAGCACCCGTTCGTCAACCCCCTCGCCGGATCGCGCCGCCCGCGCGAGGGTGGAAGGCGATGGACACCGTCGCGCACCTCCGACTCTCGCCGGGAGAGGTCCGGATCGGCACGTCGGGGTGGAGCTACGACCACTGGCGGGACGTGCTGTACCCCCGCGGCACCGGGTCGCGGAGGCTGGAGGAGTTCGCGCAGTCCTTCGACACCGTCGAGCTCAATTCGAGCTTCTACCACTGGCCGCGGCGGTCGTCGTTCGAGTCGTGGGCGAGCCGGGTGCCACCGGGCTTCCTCATGGCGGTCAAGGCGCCCCGGGGCCTCACGCACGCGCGCAAGCTCGCCTCAGCACAGGCGTGGTCCGATCGGCTCGCCGAGGGCAGTGCCGGGCTGGGCGAGGTGCGGGGCCCGCTGCTGCTGCAGCTGCCGCCCGACCTCGAGCGCGACGACGAGCGCCTCTCCGCCGCGCTCGATGCGATGCCACCGGACTGCCGCGTCGTCGTCGAGCTGCGCCACCCGTCGTGGGTGGCCGATGACGTCTTCGCGCTGCTGCAGGACCGGGATGCCGCGTACTGCGTGACCAGCGGAGCGCACATGCCGCTGGAGCCGAGGGTGACCACCGACTTCGTGTACGTGCGGTTCCACGGCCCCGATCCCGAGCGGCTCTACGTCGGCAGCTACGACGACGCAGCGCTGGCCTGGTGGGCGGGGCGGATCGCCGAGTGGCGGGATGCCGGACTCGCGGTGCTGTGCTACTTCAACAACGACGGCGGCGGGGCCGCCGTGCGCGATGCCCGGCGGCTGCGCGACGAGATGCTGGGGTGACGGGATCGGCCGGCGTGACCCGGGGCCATTTGTCGTTGCGCCCGCGAAATGGCGCCGCGCCTCACCGCCACGGCGGCGCGCGCAGGCCAGAATCGCCTCATGACCAGACCCATCAGAGTCACCGTGTGGGGCGAGAACCGCCACGAGCAGCACGACGAGAGCGTCGCCCGGATCTACCCGGACGGCATGCACAACACGATCGCCGAGGGCATCCGTGAGAACCTCGGCGAGGGTGCCGTCGTACGCACGGCCACGCTCGACGAACCCGACCACGGCCTCACCGAGGAGGTGCTGGCCGACACGGATGTGCTGACGTGGTGGGGACACGTGGCGCACGGCGAGGTGAGCGACGAGGTGGTCGAACGCGTCCACCGGCATGTGCTGTCGGGCATGGGCCTCATCGTGCTGCACTCGGGGCACTGGTCGAAGATCTTCGTGAAGCTCATGGGCACGAGCTGCACGTTGCGGTGGCGGTCTGACCACGACCGCGAACTCGTGTGGACGGTCGACCCGACGCATCCGATCGCCCAGGGCGTGCCGCATCCGATCGACATCCCCGAGCAGGAGATGTACGGCGAGTTCTTCGACATCCCGGCGCCCGACGAGCTCGTCTTCGTCAGCTCGTTCAGCGGGGGCGAGGTGTTCCGGTCGGGCTGCACGTTCCGCCGAGGACACGGTCGGATCTTCTACTTCAGCCCGGGCGACCAGGAGTACCCCGTGTACCACCACCGCGACGTGCGGCGCGTGATCGCGAACGGTGTCGCATGGGCCGTCAGCGACCGGGCGGAGCGGGCGCTGCCGACGCTGCTGCGGTACGAGACCGGCGAGTTCTTCCATGGCGCGGACTATGCGCACGCGGCTCCCGAGATCGCCGAGGCCCGTGCCGCCGCAGAGGTCCGCGACGCATGACCTTCGCCGTGCTGCCCGCCGATGCGGGACGCGTCCGGGTCGTCGTCGTCGGCGCCGGCCCGATGGGGCGCGCGTGGCTGCACACGATCGTCGCCGACGATGCGATCGAGCTCGTCGGCATCGCCGACCTCGCCGTCGACGTGGCAGACGATGCGGCAGGCGAGATCGGAATGGCGGCGCTGCCGACCGGACCCGACGGCGTCGAGCTCGCCCGCCGCACCGGCGCGCAGGCGATCGTCGATGTCACCGTTCCTGCCGCGCACCACCCTGTGACGCTCGCTGCGCTGCGCGCGGGCCTCCCGGTCCTCGGCGAGAAGCCGGCCGCCGCGACCGTCGCCGAGGCGCTCTCGCTCGCCGCCGCCGCCCAGCTGACCGGACAGCTGTTCATGGTCAGCCAGTCGCGCCGGTACAACGACCACCTCTTCGCCGCGCGGGCGGCGGCGCAGCGGCTCGGACGTGCCGGCATCCTGTCGGTCGACTTCTTCAAGGCGCCGCACTTCGGCGGGTTCCGCGACGAGATGGCGAGCCCGCTGCTGCTGGACATGGCGATCCACCAGTTCGACATGGCGCGCTTCGTGCTGGGCGCCGACCCGGTGTCGGTGCTGTGCGACGAGTACAACCCGGCCTGGAGCTGGTATGCCGGCGACGCGGCCGCGACGGCGGCCTTCGCGTTCGAAGGCGGCGAACGCTTCGTCTTCACCGGCAGCTGGTGCAGCCCCGGCCAGGAGACCTCGTGGAACGGGGCATGGCGCCTCTCTGCCGAGCGCGGCACCGTGCTGTGGGACGGCGACAATCCTCCGACGGTGGATGCCGGCGGCGACGGCGCCGGCGGGGCCGATGGTGCCGGGCGGGTGGCGGCGCCGGCCGCGCCCGGCGACGGTATCGCCGGATCGCTCCGGGAGTTCGCCGTGGCCTTGCGCACCGGTGCCGAGCCGATGGGGCGCGTGCACGAGAACATCCTGAGCCTCGCGATGGTGGAGGCGGCGATGCTCAGTGCTCGGGAGGGACGCCGGGTGACGCTCGACGAGATCCTCGAGGCGTCGCTGGCCACGGCTCTCGGCGTCGAACGCGACCCCGAGGTGCGCGCGGTGATGGCCGGCTGGGCGTCCCCGCGGGATGCGCTGCGCGCCGGTGTCTGAGCTATGTCGCCGCGGCGATCCGGCATGGCGGGCCGCAGCCCCGGCGAGAGACCCGTCGGCCGAACGGCCTGCGGGCATCAGCTGCGCAGTGCGATCTGATCCTGTCGCCTGACCGGCGATCTGGTGGCGGGTCGCCACCGCGCTTCGGCGTCCCACCACGACGGGCCGCGCACATGTGGAGCTCCGTCGACCATGCGGATCTGCCAGCCGCCGGTGTCGATGGTGCGGTGGTGGAATCAGCACAGCAGCACTCCGTTGTCGGTGTGTGTCGGCCCGCCCCGGGAATGCTCCTGGACGTGGTGGATCTCGCACCACTGCGGCGGCACGTCGCATCCGGGGATCAGGCACTCGCCGTCTCGGAGAGTGATCGCCCGCCGCTGATGGTGGGTGAAGATCCGGTCGAGCGTCCCGATCGACAAGATGCGGCCGCTCTCGCCCGTCACCACTCGCTGCACCGCACCCGCACACGCGAGATGACGAGCCGCAGCGATCGAGATCGGCACGTCGTCGCCGGGCAGATGTGCGTAGCCGCTCCCCGACGCGAGGTCTTCTTCCCGCACGTGCACCACCAAGGTCGGGGCCGCACCGCCCAGCATCGGCAGCTGTCCCGACGACGAAGCCGCCCCCAGCAGCACCGCCAACTCGTCATGCCGCCTCTGCGCGGCCGTCCGCGTGTCCGCAGCGGCCTCGACGGGCCCGTCTGGCTCAGCCGCCTCGGCGAAGCACGGCGCTGGATCGTTCGCCTTCGGGTTCAGCACACTGTCGAACCCGAGTTGCAGCTGAGCCGCGACCTCGGGCAACAGGGCGCCCCGCAGCGGCACCAGCCCGTCCGCACCTTGTCGGCCGATGGTCAGCCCGCGCTTGCGCATCGCCCGCGTCTCGGCGGGCTCGGCGCCGTCCGGATCGAGGAACGCCGCCCACACCTGCGCCATCGCTCGCAGTTCATCGGCTGACACCGGCCCCGCCTCACTGCCCCGAGCCGCGGACGCGAGTTCGACGTCGGCAGCCAGAAGTGCTTCACGCCCCACCAGGCTGCCCCGGAACACCGAGGTCACCGCCGCGATCCCGTCGAGCCCGGCATCTCCGGCCACGAGCGCATCGCGCATCGCGGGGAACTGGGGTGGCAGCGTCTCACCCGTCGACGGCGCCGTCGACCGGCGGACCGCCTTCGCCGCCGTCACGACGTCGGCTGCCGTCCGGCCCGAGACGCGCGTGGCCCGTTGCACGAGCTCGCCCAGGTTGCGGCATCCATAGCGCGTCGTCACCCGGTCCGCGTGCGGGGCCGTCTCGTCGCGCTCGACGATCACCGCGGTCGCCTCGACCACCACAGCCTCGGCCAGGCGCCGGATGCGTGCGGCAGCCGCGAGGGCGCTCAGCACGTCGGCATCGCCTGCACCCCGCAGTGCTTCGCAGCCCGACGCACTCAGACCTGCGAGTGCATCGCCGAGCTCGGCGAGAGCATCGGCGAGGTGTGTCATGAGTCGATTCTGGCGAGGGGTTACGACATCGAAATGCCCAGATCCCACAGAGTTTTCCACCTGTGGACAACCCCGAGTCCGCCGTCCGGACCGGCCGCTGGGGAGGAGGTGCGCACGCCGCGGGATGCCGGTGTCGGGGGCGGGGCGTAGCATCCCGAGCGGACGACCCAGCGAACGGAGCCGTGGCATGACAGCGAACGTCGACCGGGCGGCCGCGCTGCTCGCCCTGCACCAGGGCCGCGGCTTCGTCATCCCGAACGTGTGGGATGCCGGAACCGCGCGCATCCTCGAACAGCAGGGCTTCGTGGCCATCGCGACGACCAGCGCCGGCATCGCGTGGTCGTGCGGAATCCCCGACGGCGGACCGCTGAGCGTGGACACGATGTTCGCCCGCGTGGCCGAGATCGTCGCCGCGGTGGACGTGCCGGTATCGGCCGACCTCGAGGCGGGGTACGGCGACACGCCATCCGAGGTCGGGGCGACCGTCGCACGGGCCGTGTCGCTCGGCATCGTCGGCGCCAACATCGAGGACGCGGCAGGTGGTCGGCTGTTCGACGTCGACACGGCGACGGCGCGTCTCGCGGCGGCGCGGGGTGCGGCATCCACGGGTTCGTTCGTGCTCAACGCGCGCACCGACGCGTTCTTCGTCGGCGGGGTCGACGATCCGTTCGCCGAGACGGTGTCGCGAGCGCGGCGCTACCTCGACGCGGGAGCCGACTGCATCTTCGTCCCCGGCGTGCGCGATGCCGAGACCATCCGGCGGCTCGTCGACGAGATCGGGGCGCCGGTCAACATGGTCGCGGGACTGACGGCGCCGGTGATCGACGCGCCGACGCTGTTCTCGCTCGGCGTGACACGGGTGAGCGTCGGGGGCAGCATCGCCCGCGCCGCCTTCAGCGCCGTCGAGCAGGCCGGCCGCGAGCTGCTCGAGCACGGCACGCTCGGGTTCCTCGACGGCGCCGTGTCGTACGCCGGTCTGCAGCAGCGCTTCGGCGCCTGAATCCCGGGGCCTGGCCCGCCTGGGCGACGCCGCTTCGCGGTGCTGGGGCGTCGCGCGGGTATCCCCCGTTGCGCGGCATCCCGATCCTCAACTGAGGACGCGCGCCGAGATGCGGGGCCGATACGGCGTACCGGTCCGCATCTCGGCGCTGGTCCTCGTTTGAGGACGCGCCTCGCCGGAGGGCGTGCCTCAACTGAGGACACGCCTCGGGCTACCTACCGGCTGAGACCTTGTCGCGGCGTCCCGGGCGCGGCGCAGGCGTCTCGGCGGCGCGCAGCTCGGCCTCCAGCCGCTCGGCCTCTTCGCCGCCGATCGCCTCGCCGCGGGCGACGAGTCCGGCGACGTCCGACAGCGGGATCTGCTTGAGGAACAGCGCCAGCACGAAGGCCACGGCGATGAACGGCACCAGGTACCAAAACACCGGGGCGAGAGCGTCGGCATAGGCGTCGACGACCCCCGTGCGGATCGCATCGGGCAGGTCGTTGAGCGCGGCCGGGTCGATGGTCGACGTCGCCTGACCCGCCTGCTCGGCGGTGGCGCCGGCATCCGTGAACACCTTCGTCAGGTTCTCGGTGAGCCGCGTCGTGAACAGCGTGCCGAAGACGGCGGTGCCGAGGGCGGCGCCCACCTCGCGGAAGTAGTTGTTCGTCGAGGTGGCGGTGCCGAGATCCGAGGCGGGCACGGCGTTCTGCACCACGAGCACCACGACCTGCATGATGCAGCCGAGGCCCACGCCGAACAGGAACAGATAAACGCAGATGAGCCAGATCGGCGTCGACGCGGTGAGCGTCGTCATGAGGATCATCGCGATGCCGACGATGACCGTGCCGACGATCGGGAACAGCTTGTACCGGCCCGTCTTGGTGATGAGCAGGCCCGACGCGATCGAGGTGCCCATGACGCCCACCATCATCGGCAGCATGAGAAGACCGGATGCCGCAGCCGACGTGCCGGACGACATCTGCAGGAACGTGGGCACGAAGCCGAGCGCGGCGAACATGCCGATCCCGATGGCCATGCCGATGGCGGTGGCGTTGATGAAGATCGGGTTGCGGAACATCGACAGCGGCATGATCGGGTCCGCCACGCGCGACTCAGTGAAGATGAACAGTCCGGCGGCGGCGACGAGCCCCGCGCCCCAGGCCCACGTGGCACCGGAATCCCAGCCGAAGTCCGCCGAGCCGCCGAAGTCGGTGAAGAAGATGAGGCACGTCGTCGCCACCGACAGGAACAGCACGCCGAGCCAGTCGATCGGCTTCTCGGCCTTCTTGTTCGGGAGCTTCAGGGCGAAGACGGCGACGAAGAACGCCGCGATGCCGACCGGGATGTTGATGTAGAACGCCCACTGCCACGTGAGGTGGTCGACGAAGAATCCGCCGAGGAGCGGACCGGCGACGGCCGCGAGGCCGAAGATGCCGCCGAGCGGGCCGAGGTACTTGCCGCGCTGGTCGGCCGGCACGATGTCGGCGATGATCGCCTGCGACAGGATCATGAGCCCGCCGCCGCCGAGTCCCTGGATCGCACGGAACACCACGAACATCCAGAAGTCGGTGGCGAATGCGCAGCCGATCGAGGCGAGCGTGAAGATCGCGATCGCCACCATGAACAGGCGTCGTCGGCCGAGCACGTCGCCGAACTTGCCGTAGATCGGCATGACGATCGTCGTGGCGAGGATGTAAGCGGTCGTGATCCAGACCTGGTGCGACACCCCGCCGAGCTCGCCGACGATCGTCGGCATGGCCGTCGAGACGATCGTCTGGTCGAGGCTCGACAGCAGCATGCCGGCGATCAGGGCGGAGAAGATGATCCAGATGCGCCGCTGCGTGAGCAGGAACGGCGCATCCCCGCCGGGCTTGGCGGTGGAGGCGGTGGCGGTGGTCATGCGGGTCTTCCTGTCGATGCGGTCTGCGCGTCAGCGCCGGCTGGACGTCAGCGCGGTCTGCGTGCTGAAGAGGTCGCGCGCCGCGCCGATGCGTCGCTCGAAGATCTTTATGAAGCTGCCGGCGTCATCCGTGCCGAGGAACTCGCCGGCGGCGGAGCGGACGACCGCGCCCACGATCTGCGCGGCCACCTCGGCGCGCAGGTCTCCCGGCTGGAGGCGCTCTCGCTGCTCGATGAGCTGCGCGTCGTAGCGCTCGCCGTCGGCGCCGAGCTCGAGCATGCGCCCGAGCAGCCGAGGCTCCTTCTCGACAGCGCGGAACAGGTCGTGCACGGTGTCGGGGGCGATGTCGAGGGCGCGCCAGCGCTCCTCGGCGAGCACGGCCAGATCGGTCAGCAGGTTCGCCGACAGGCCCGGCCCGTCGGAGCCGCCGGCGACGAAGCGGGCGACGGCGGCGGCATCCGCTCTCTCGATCGGGACGCCGAGCACGGCGTCGTCCTTCGAGGCGAAGTAGTTGAAGAACGTGCGACGAGAGACGTCGGCCTCGGCGCAGAGCTCTTCGACGGTGAAGCCGGCGAGCCCGTGCTCAGCGGTGAATCGCCGTGCGGCGCGGATGAGAGCGCGCGTCGTCTCGGCGCGGCGCCTCTCACGCAGTCCGTCTGCACTATCTGTCACATCATGCAGTTTTGCACTGAACGACTAATCGTGCAAAGCGGCCACCACTGGAGGCGCGCGGCTGCAGCTCGGGCAGCACCGTCGTGCGCCGGACCGGCAGTCGCTGGCCGCTGGCGAGGCGATCGACCATCATCTCCACGGCGAGCCGGCCGATGTCCTGCTTCGGTGGCCGCAGGGCGGTGATCGGCGGCTCGGCGCTCTCGGCGACCTCGTCGTCGTACGCGACGATCGCGAGGTCGCCGGGGATCGCCCAGCCGTGGTCGAGCGCGTACTGCTCCAGCAGCACGGCCTGCGGGTCGTTGTGGATGAGGAGAGCAGTGGTGGCGGTCTCGCGGCACCGCCGCAGCACGTCGGCGATGAGCTCCTCGCGCGCGACCCCGTCGAGCGCATCGAGGGTCGCGTCGACGTCGACGAGGCAGTCGAGCCCCAGCTCGGAGACCGCACGGTCCCAGCCGCGCCGCAGCTGCCACGAGGTCGGAGATCCCTCGGAGGTGAGGATGCCGACACGCCGATGCCCGAGCGACTCCAGGTGCGCGGCGGCCAGCGAGCCGCCGAAGACGTGGTCGGTCGTCACCCACTCCAGGCTCGTGAGTGCGAGCGCCGACGGCACGCGCCGCTCGGCCAGGACGACGGGGATCGGCAGCGCCTCGAGCCAGTGCAGCAGCGCGCGTCCGTCCGGACCCAGTGTCTCGGGCGCCACGATGAGCCCGTGCAGGCTGCCGGACTCGACGAGCGAGGAGATCTGCCGGCGCTGGTCGTCGACAGAGTAGCTCGCCCCTCGAAGGATCAGCTGCACGCCGAGCTCGGTGGCCGCTGCACGCGCGCCGATGATGATGTGCGGCCAGTAGTAGCTCAGCGACGGCACGATCATGCCGACGCGATAGCGGATGCCGCGTTCCGGGGCGCCGGGGACGCTGGTGTCGAGCCGGCTGCGCAGCGTCGCGCCACCGTGCACGCGGGTGACGAGGCCCCGGTCGGCGAGGTGGGCGATGTCCCGCCGGATCGTGAGCTCCGACACACCCAGTTCGCGCGCGAGGTCGGCCACCCGCACCGAACCGCTGCGGCGCAGCTCGTCCAGGATGTGCTCGCGACGCGAGAGGCCGAAGGTGGGCGGCTCGGAAGACTGCTCCATGATCGACTCAGCGTACAGATGTGTTCGAATGCGTTCAAGGATGAACGAATCTGTTCGGTTTGCTACCGGCATCCCTCGTCAAAGGGCAGGATTTCGCTGCGGGCACGTGGTCGTGCCCGATCTGCATGCCAGCGCCCGAAGGAGAAGTGCACATGCCGCAGGCAAGGATGCCGCGTCCGAACGACGGACAGAAGACCCGGCGGATCCGCACCACCGTCGTCGCCGCGGTCACCGCGGCTGTCATCGCCGCCCCGCTCACGGTGCCCGCGATGGCCCAGGCCGCGGGAGCCGACCCGGTCACCGTCAACGTCACGGGCGCGGATGTCGCCGCGGCGGCGCTCAACCAGAACGGACTCACGTTCAAGGGGTTCGGCGTGCTGTCGGCCAACTCGACGAGCGCGCTGCTGCTGGACTACAAGTCGCAGCACCCCGACAAGTACTGGGAGCTCATCGAGACGCTGTTCGGCGGGGATCACCCGATCATGAACACCGTCAAGATCGAGATGGGCAACGACCGCAACACGTCGACCGGCCCGAACGCCGCGACGATGCGCTCGCGCGACGAGTACCCCAACGTGCTGCGCGAGCCCGGCTTCCAACTGGCAGCGGACGCGCAGCTGGTCGCGCACGGCGACATCCACCTGAGCCTGCTGCGCTGGAACCGTCCCGCGTGGGTGGCGAATGACGCCGACCAGTACATCTGGTTCAAGAACACCCTGCTCGCCGCCTACCGCGAGTACGGCGTCATGGTCGACTCGATCAACCCCGACACCAACGAGACCGGCAGCCCGAACATCCAGCTGTACAAGGACTTCGCCGGCTGGATCGCCAATGAGACGAAGGGGTACGAGGGCGCCGCGGCGGGCGACCCGAACAACGGGTTCGCCACGCAGCAGGAGTCCGACCTCTTCCACGCGATCCGCACGATCGCCGCCGACACGGTCGGGACGCCGCCGCTCTCGTTCGGCAACGCCATGACCTCGGCCACCGATTCGTCGCTGCGCGACGCCGTCGACATCGTCGGCTTCCACTACTCCAGCGCGGACGACAGCGCCGGCAACATGAAGAAGATCGCCGAGCAGCTCGACCAGGAGGTGTGGAACTCCGAAGGTCAGTCGACGTTCTCCAGCTCGGCCGACCGGCCCAACAACAACGCCAGCGACGAGCAGGGCGGCAGCGGCACCGAGTTCGGCGGCACCAACAGCGCGCTCGAGATGGGCAACTGGATCACGACCGGGTTCGCCGCCTCGCGTCGCACCATGAACATCTTCCAGCCGGCCATCGGCTCGTTCTACGACGGGTTCCAGTACTCCTCGAAGGAGCTCGTGAACGCCCGCGACCCGTGGTCGGGGTGGCTGTACTACGACGGCGGCCTGGCCGTGCTCGAGCAGTTCACGCAGTTCGCGACCCTCGGATGGGAGAACGCCGACAACACCGCCGGCATCTGGCGGGCGATCCCGCAGGCGTCCAAGAGCGAGCTGGGCACCGGCAACCCGCCGGGCGGTGCGCGGGCCGGCGGTGCGTCGTACACGACGCTGGCCGCGCCCGATGCGTCGGACTTCTCGACGGTCGTCATCAACGACTCGAAATTCAGCAAGACGTACCGCGTCGTCACGAGTGGCCTGAGCCTGGGCGACGACAAGACGGCCGAGGTGTGGGAGACGCGCGCGGCCGATGCCGGCCAGGCGTACGACGCCAATTACCTGAAGCCGGTCGGCGAGCTGCAGCCCGCGGCCGACGGTTCGTACACGGTCACGGTGAAGCCCTGGTCGGCCCTCACGCTCACGACGCTCGACCACGCGACCACGAAGGCCGACGGCTCGGTCGTGGCGAAGGACGGCTACGGCTCGAGCCTGCCGACCTCGCCCGAGTACACCGCCGCCGACGGCGGCCGCGACGTGCTCGACACGGACGCCACCGGAAACGTCAACGGTGTGACCGACGACGCGTTCCTCTACGCCGACGACTTCGACTACCGCGAAGAGGGCACGATCCAGGGCTACGACCCGGCGACCGGGCAGCTCGTCGACAGCGGCGTGAGCTACCTCGCCGCCCGCGGCGACGGGGCGGCGCCGGCCGGCACCCCTGCCGTGCAGAGCGAGGACAACGGGGCGACGCCGCGCTACACGAACGACACCAACGGCGCCTTCGAATCGGTCGCCGCCGGTTCCTCAGGAACGGTGGATGCCGCACACGGCCGCGTCCTGCGCCAGCAGGTCGGCCCCGGAATGGCCGGCGGTGCGTGGAACAGCGGCGACCCGAAGACCACGATCGGCGACGCCCGCTGGGCGAACTACACCATCTCGGCCGACGTGCTGTTCGAGGCGATTGGATCGCAGTACGCGACGATCGGCGCGCGCGAGCAGGGCGGCACGGCCAACGGGCAGAGCGTCTCGGCGGCCGAGTTCAAGATCGACCCCGCAGGCGCATGGACCTTCATGCGCTTCGGCTCGACCGTGTCCAGTGGCACGGTTCCCGCGAACGCGGCCTTCAAGACCGGCGCCGGCGTGTGGAACACCGTCGCCGTGACTGTGGCGGGAGCCGTGTACACGGCCTCCGTCAACGGCGTGCAGGTCGCGACCTACACCGATGCCGCACCGCAGGCGACCGGGCGCATCCAGCTCGGCTCGAGCTTCAACTTCGTCCAGTTCGACAACCTCAAGGTCCAGACGGTGCCCGGTTACACGCCGTACTACGCGGCGATGATCGACGGCATGCATCAGACCAGCTGGGCGGATTCGTCCGTCCCGGTGCTGCAGTTCGACGCGAACTGGAGCCACGTCAACGGCCAGGGCATGTTCGAGTGGCAGCGCACGGCATCCAAGAGCACCGCCAAGGGTGCGGCCATGACGTACGCGTTCACCGGTACGGGGCTCGACATCATCGGCACGAACTCGGGCGGTCCGACGCTCGACGTCGTGGTCGATGGCGTTCCGGTCGTGGCCGGCGCCCCGACCTACAGCGCCGGCAGCGAGCGCACCGCGTTCCAGCTGCGCGGCCTCTCGAACGCGGAGCACACCGTGGTCATCAAGACCGCGAACGACAGCTCGATCAACGTCGACGCCGTCGGAGTGGTCACCGCGAACGCCGACTCGTCGAAGGTCGACACCGCGGCCCTCGCCGCCGTGGTGGACTCCGTCGACGGTCTCGATGAGGGCGAGTACACCGCCGAGACGTGGCAGGTGTTCGCCGCCGTCAAGGCGGATGCGCAGGCTGCGGCATCCGATCCGGTCGCCTACGGCCTGGACGCCGAGGGCGCGACCGCGCTCGCCGCGCGCCTGACCGCCGCGGCTGACCGGCTCACCCCCAAGGATGTGAGCCCGGATGTCATCGACCTCGGAGTGGTGGCCGTCACGGCGACCGATCGCACGCTGCCGTCGCACCTCGAGCTGCTCGGCGCGGACGAGAAGGTGACGTGGTCGGCCGGCTCGGTCGATGCCGCCAAGACCGCGCCCGAGCTCGGCACGTTCGCGGCGACCGGCCGCTCGACCGACAAGCTGTCGTCGGGGCTGTACCAGCGGTTCAGCGCGACCGTGCTCGTGGTGCCCGCCGATCTGGAGTACTTCGTCGACTCCGGCTCGTCGGGCGCGGCGGACGGGTCCGCGTACGCGGCCGTGGCGACGGCGTTCCCGGATCTGCGCAACGACAGCGCCGATCAGAAGTGGGACGGCACGGCCTCCGGCAAGACGTGGGGCTACTCCACGACGGCGACCACGCTGGCCGCGGGGTCACCGGCGGACTGGGGCTCGTCGTACGTCGGCGCGGACTACAACAAGCCGGTCACGTACCACCTGGCGCTGCCGGCCGGCTCGTACAACCTGGTCGGCGTCCAGGCGCCGCGTGCAGGGCTGACGACCAACGTGTACTCCAAGGTGACCGCCGCGGGCGTGTCGACCACGAAGACCGCGACCTCCACCGGCGCCTTCACGCCGGTGGCGCAGACGCTGACGCTCGACCAGGACGCGGTCGTCGATCTGGAGTTCGGCACCAACGGCACGAGCGGCTACAACGCCCGCCTCGCGCTCGTCTACGTGCAGAGCCTCCCGCGTGACCTCGGGGTGCAGGGCGCACTCGGCGTCGCCGACGACCTGCCCGACACGGTGGTGGTCGCCGGTGCCGAGAAGGACGTCGAATGGGATGCCGCGTCCGCCGAGCAGCCGCGCACCGAGTATGCGGCGCTCACCGTGACGGGGCGCCTGACCGCCACGGATCAGGCTGTCGTCGCCCGGTACGAGATCGTGCCTCCGGCGCTCGTGTACTACATCGACTCGGGCACGAACGGTGTCGCCTCGCCGCAGTACACGGCGGTGGCGGGCGCGGTGCAGCTGCGCAACGAGAGCGTCGATCGGGTGTCGACCGCCGCCGACCGGTGGGGATATGTCGCTGACGGCATGAAGACCAAGGGCACGACCGACATCGACGACAAGTACTCGACGGGGCTCTACCAGGACACCACGAAGCTGGTCTACCGCCTGCCGCTGGACGCCGGCACGTACACGCTGACCGGTGGTTTCACCGAGTGGTGGAACATCAACCGCGCGATGTACCAGACGGTCTCGGTCGCCGGCACGGAGCTCGCCAAGGGCACCGTCCCGCTGTCGGGTTCGAGCACCCCGCTCGCGGCGGCGCTCACGTTCACGCTGACGGAACCGGCCACGGTCGACTACGTCGTGACGAACGAGGGCGCGGGCAGCGAGAAGCCGGTGATCTCGTGGCTCGCGGTCGCCGACACCACCCAGGCCGCCGCGCCGCAGAACGCGACCGCCGTCGCTGCGGGCGACACGTCGATCACGGTGTCGTGGGATGCCTCGTCCCCGGCCGGTCCCGGATTCACGGGGTACCGCGTGTACGAGGCGGGCGGCACCGAGCCGGTGTGCGAGACGACCAAGACGACGTGCACCATCACTGCGCTGGAGCTGGGCAGCACGCACGCGTACGAGGTCGCCGGGGTGAACGTGCTCGGCGAAGGCGACAGGTCGGGCGTGACGGCATCCATCACCCTCCCGGAGGTCTCTTCGGGTGACGGTGCGCGGACGGCGCCGGGCAAGGGCGTGCTGTCGTCGAACGACGGGTGGGACACCGGCCTCAAGGACGGCATCTTCCAGGTCTCGATGGACCTCTGGTGGGGTGAGAACGGCCAGCTGTTCAAGCTCTACCGCGACGGCGAGCTCGTCGCCAAGGTGCCGTTGACGATGATGACCCCGGGCGCGCAGCACGCGGTCGTCGACGTCGCGGGGCTGCCGAACGGCACGTACGTCTTCACCGGCGAGCTGGTGAACTCGAAGGGCACGACGGCCACGCAGCCGCTCACGGTCAAGGTCACCGACGCGTCGCCCGGCAAGCCCGTGCTGTCGGCGCCGAACAAGGACGGCGACGGCGCCTACACCGTCACCGCCGACCTGTGGTGGGGCACCAATGCCACGTCGTACCGGTTCCTCGAGAACGGGAGCGAGGTCGGCTCGGGAACGCTCACCGCGGCGACGCCCGGCGCGCAGCGTGCCACCCTTCCGGTGTCGGGCAAGGCGAAGGGCACGTACATCTACACGGTCGAGTTCACGAATGCCGCAGGCAGCACGGTGAGCGCACCGCTGAAGGTGACCGTCTCGAAGTAGGGCGCGATCCAGCGAGCGGGTGGGGCCGGCCCGAGGGCCCCACCCGCTGACCTCGTGGCGCGTCGCCGGGCATAGACTCCCGACCGGTCGCGACGTCGCGGCCGTCGAACGAAAGCAGAAGAGTATGAAGACCATCGGCCTCGCAGGCATCGATCGCCCCGCACCCGAGGTGGTGCTCGGCCTGATGCGGATCCAGGACCTCGACGACGACGCCGTGCAGGAGCTGGTGCACACGGCCCGCGATGCCGGCATCGACTTCATCGACCACGCCGACATCTACGGCACAGAGCTGCACGGCTGCGAGCGGCGGTTCGCCGAGGCCATGCAGCTCAGCCCGTCCGAGCGCGAGCAGCTCACGATCCAGACCAAGGCCGGCATCGTGCGCGAGGGGCCGTACTTCGACTTCTCGTACGAGCACATCGTCGAATCGGTCGAGGGATCGCTGCGCGCCCTCGACACCGACTACGTCGACATCCTGCTGCTGCATCGTCCCGACGCGCTCGTCGAGCCCGACGAGGTCGCGCGGGCCTTCGACGACCTCGAAGCCGCGGGCAAGGTGCGCGCCTTCGGGGTCTCGAACCACACGCCGCGTCAGATCGATCTGCTCAAGAAGTCGGTGCGCCAGCCCCTCGTCGCGAATCAGATCCAGCTGTCCATCACCCACGCGCCGTCGATCGCGCAGGGCGTGGCGGCCAACATGCAGGGCGAGGACCAGTCCCTCACCCTCGACGCCGGCGGCATCGTGGACTACTGCCGGCTGCACGACATCGCCATCCAGGCGTGGTCGCCGTTCCAGGCCGGCTTCTTCACCGGCGTCTTCCTGGACTCGCCCGACTACCCCGAGCTCAACGCCGTGATCGACCGCCTCGCCGCGGAGTACGACGTGCCGCCCATCGCGATCGCCGTGGCGTGGATCACGCGCCACCCGGCGATGATGCAGGTCGTGCTCGGCACCACGACGCCCGAGCGCGTGCGCGGGGCGGCGCAGGGCTCCGACGTGACCCTCACGCGGGCCGAGTGGTACGAGCTGTTCCGCGCCGCGGGCTATCGCGTGCCCTGAGGCCTCGGCCGGCGGCATCCACTCTCCGCGGCGGGTCGGTGTCGCCGGCTCGACAGGTCAACCGGCGTTGCGCAGGAGGAACGGGCTGGATCGGTCCTGTTGAGGTGCGGTTGACCTGTTTAAGGGGTGAGGGATGCCGGGGCCGCGGCGTGGGGAAGTCACCGAGTCGCGGCATCCACTTGCTCCGGGTTGCCGTCGGTGCCGTCTGTTCAACAGGTCAACCGGCGTTGCGCAGGAGGGATCTCCGCGATTCGGCCTGTGGAAGTGCGGTTGACCTGTTGAACGGGTGAGGGATGCCGGGGGCCGCGGTCGGCGCCCGAAGCAGACCACTTGTTACCGGGCCGGACTTCGGGCGCGCGTCGCTGGAGGATCGGGGAGGATGGCGGAAGGCCCGCGGTTGCGCGCGGGCGGAACGAGAGGTCGACGATGACGCTTCGCAGTTCGCAGTGGTATGCGGGGGATGACCGGAACGCCTACATCCATCGGGCGTGGATGCGCCGCGGTGTGCCGGATTCGGCGTTCACCGGGCGTCCGCAGATCGCGATCGCGAATACCGCGTCGGACCTGACGCCGTGCAATGCGCACCTCACGGAGGTGGCGCAGTCGGTGAAAAACGGCGTGTACGAGGCGGGCGGGATCCCGTTGGAGCTGCCGGTGGTGTCGCTGGGTGAGACGAACGTGCGGCCGACGGCGATGCTGTGGCGCAACATGGCGGCGATGGCCACCGAGGAGATGCTGCGGGCGAACCCGATCGACGGGGTGGTGCTGCTGGGCGGGTGTGACAAGACGATCCCGTCGCTGCTGATGGCGGCGGCCTCGGTCGATCTGCCGGCGGTGGTGGTGCCGGGCGGGCCGATGCTCACCGGCCACTTCCGCGGCGAGGCGCTCGGGTGCGGCACCGACGTGTGGCGCCTGTCCGAGGAAGTGCGGGCGGGGACGCTGAGCGAGACGATGTTCTTGAAGTCCGAGTCGTCGATGATCCGCTCCAAGGGGCATTGCAACACGATGGGCACCGCGTCGACGATGGCGCTGGTGGCCGAGGCGCTCGGGACGGTGATCCCGGGGCTTGCCGGCACGCCGGCGGCGGATGCGCGGCTGCTGGAGGCGGCGCACGACACGGGCCGGTTCGCGGTTCAGCTGGTGGCAGAGGATCGGCGCCCGTCGTCGTTCCTGACGAAGGGGAGCTTCCACAACGCGATCGTGGCGTTGGCGGCGATCGGCGGGTCGACGAACGCGGTGGTGCATCTGCTGGCGATCGCGGGGAGGCTGGGCATCGACCTGTCGATCGACGACTTCGACCGGATCGGCGCGGAGGTGCCGCTGCTGGTGAATCTGCAGCCGGCGGGCAGGTATCTGATGGACGACCTGTTCCGAGCGGGAGGGTTCCTGGCGGTGCTGCGCGAGGTGCGCGACCTGCTCGACCCCGAGGCGCTGACCATCACGGGGAAGCCGCTGGTGGACTACCTCGACGATGCCCGGATCTGGGATGCCGACGTGATCACGCCGCGCGAGTCGCCGTTGCAGCCGCACGCCGGCATCTCGGTGCTGCGCGGGTCGCTCGCGCCCGGCGGGGCGCTGATCAAGCCCGCGGCGGCGTCCCCGCACCTGTTGAAGCACCGGGGCCGGGCGGTGGTGTTCGACTCGATCGAGGACTTCCACGCCCGCATCGACGATCCCGACCTCGACATCGACGAGAACAGCGTGATGGTGCTGCGCGGCTGCGGGCCGAAGGGGTATCCGGGCATGCCGGAGGTGTCGAACATGCCGTTGCCGACCAAGCTGCTGGAGAAGGGCGTGCGGGACATGGTGCGCATCTGCGACGGCCGCATGTCGGGCACCGCGTACGGGACGGTCGTGCTGCACGTGACCCCCGAGGCCGCCGCCGGGGGACCGCTCGCCCTCGTACGCACCGGGGACTGGGTCAGCCTGGATGTGCGTGCGCGGCGGCTGGACCTCGACGTGCCTGCCGATGAGCTCGCCCGCCGCACCCCCAACGCTGCGACCGTCGACGGGTACGCGAACCCGTCCCGCGGGTGGGAGCGGCTCTACGTCGACCACGTGCTGCAGGCTGACCGCGGCGCCGACCTCGACTTCCTCGTCGGTGCGTCCGGGGCGGAGGTCACCCGTGAATCCCACTGACCCACAGCTGCTCCGGCGGGCGGGCCGGTGAGGGCCCTCGTCATCACCGCACCCGGTCGTGCCGAGGTGCAGGACGTCGCCGAGCCGGCCGCCGAGCCCGGCGAGGTCATCGTCGAGGTGCGTCGGGCCGGCATCTGCGGCACCGACGTCGAGTTCTTCACGGGCGAGATGGCGTACCTGCATTCCGGGCACGCCGCCTATCCGATGCGCATCGGCCACGAGTGGATGGGCACGGTGACGGCGGTCGGAGCCGGCGTCGACGGCTCATGGATCGGACGCCGCGTCACGGGCGACACGATGCTCGGCTGCGGCGCGTGCCGTCGCTGCGAGCACGGACGGCAGCACGTGTGCGATCAGCGGCTCGAGCTCGGCATCCGCGGCGGCAAGGCCGGAGCGCTCGCTGAGCGCGTCGCGACGCCGGCGCGGTCACTGCACCGGCTTCCTGACACGGTCGACGACGCGATGGGCGCGCTGGTCGAGCCGGGCGGCAACGCGTTCCGCGCGGTGCAGGGCGCGGCACTGCGCCCCGGTGACCGGTGCCTCGTGCTGGGGCCGGGCACGATCGGCCTGCTGTGCGCGCTGTTCGCCCGCGCTGCCGGTGCCGAGGTGCACCTCCTCGCCCGCGACGCCGGCTCCGCGGCGTTCGCACGATCGCTCGGGTTCGACGACGTCTGGACCGACGGCGACCTGCCCGGGCTGCCGTGGGACGCCGTGATCGAGGCATCCAATTCCCCGGCGCTGCCGGCCCGCGCGCTCGACCTCGTCGAACCGGGCGGGCGCGTCGTCTACATCGGCCTCGCCGGTACGCCGAGCCTCATCGACACGCGCGATCTCGCCCTCAAGGACGTGACGGCCGTGGGCGTGCTGAGCGCGTCACCGGGTCTCGCCGGCACCATCGCCGCGTACGCCGCGGGCGTCGTCGACCCGCGCCCGCTCGTCGCCGCGACCGTCGCGCTCGACGACCTGCCCGCGATCCTCGCCGGCTCGCGTCCGTCCGGTGCGGGGCCGGGCCCGAAGTTCCACGTCACCATGTAGGCGAGGCGCCGCATGACCGAGCCGTCGGGTCGGGCCGGGTGGCGGCATCCCTCGCCTGCTTTCGACAGGTCGACCGCTGTTGTGCAGGAGGAATGCGGCGCGAGCGTCCTGCGCGGGCGCGGTTGACCTGTGGGAGGAGCGGGGATGCCGCGGCTCACGCCAGCCGGCCGGTGAAGGCCAGCGCCACCAGCGCCGTCGCCGTGACCAGCAGCGACAGCACCGCGCCGAGAGCGAGGGGACGCCAGCCGGCGCGGCGGATCGCGCCGAGATCGGTCGACAGGCCGATGCCGGCGAGCGCCGCCGCGATGAGGACGCCGCTCACCGCGAGCAGTCCGGCGCGCACGGGCTCGGCGATGAGCCCCGCCGTGTTCGCCAGGGTCATCACGACGAACCCGACGATGAACCAGGGCACCAGCGTGGCGATGCGCCACGGATGACGAAGCAAGCCGCCCTCGCCCGGGCGCGGCTGACGGAGGGCGAGCCCGACGCTGATCGGCACGATCATGAGCGTGCGGACGAGCTTGACCACGACGGCGAAGCCGAGCGCGCCCGCGCCGAACGTCGTCGCCGCCGCGACCACCGAGCTGGTGTCGTTGATCGCGGTGCCCGCGAGCAGTCCGAAGGCGTGGGCATCCAGTCCCAGCGCGTGCCCGAGGAGCGGGAACGCGACCGCCGCGGCGATGTTGAACACGAAGATCGTCGACACGGCGTACGCGATCTCGCCGCTCGTCGCCGCGATCACGGGTGCGACGGCGGCGATCGCCGAGGCGCCGCAGATGCCGGTGCCCACCCCGATGAGGGTGCGCAGCCGCCCGTCGATCCGCATGGCGCGGCCGAGGCCCCAGGCGGCGACCAGGCACACGGTCAGGGTGCTGAGCATCACGGGCAGCGATTCGGCGCCGACGGCGACCACGTCCTGCAGCGACAGCTGCGCCCCGAGCAGCACCACGGCCACCTGCAGCAGCCACTTGCCCGAGAAGGCGATGCCCGGCTGCGTGCGCGCGCCCGGTCGGCGGATCGCCGCCACGGAGACGCCGATCGCGATCGCGGGCAGGGCCGTGCCGACGACCGGAGCGGTCCGGCCCACCGCGAGCGACGCGGCCGCGATCGCCACGCACAGCAGCACTCCCGGAACGACGGCGGCGGTGCGGCGGGCGAGTGGGACGGCGTGGGGCATCCTTACACGTTCGGCGATCGGCCGGCTCCCCGGTATCCCCACAGGATGCGTAGGGGTACAGGCGTAGGCTGTATCTCCGTGGGATACGTACCCGATGTCGAGGCGCTGCGCCTGCTGCGCGCCGTGTTCGAGACGGGCTCGATCTCGGCCGCGGCGCGGGAGCGCGGCGTCACGCAGCAGTCCGCGTCGGCCCGGCTGCGGGCGATGGAGCGTTCGCTCGGGCTCGAGCTGCTGCTGCGCTCGCCGCACGGCGTGACCGCCACTCCGGCCGGCGAGGTGTTCGCCTCGTGGGCCGACGACCTGCTACACGCCGCCGACCGGCTCGAGACCGGTGTCGATCAGCTGCGCGGCGAATCAGGGCGCGAGCTCGCCGTCGCCGCCAGCCAGACCGTCGCCGCGCATCTGCTGCCGCATTGGCTCGTCACCCTGCGGACGACGCAGCAGGCGGCCGGGCGCCCGCCGACGGAGGTGCGCCTGCTCACCGCGAACAGCGCCGACACCTGCGAACGGGTGCGCAGCGGTGCGGCATCCATCGGGTTCATCGAGAGTCCCGAGCCGCTGACCGACCTGTGGAGCCGGGTCATCGCCCGGGACGAGCTCGTGGTCGTGGTGGCGACCGACCACCCGTGGGCGTCACGCGACGCGGTCGGCCTCGACGAGGTCGCCGCCACCGGCCTCGTGGCGCGCGAACGCGGCAGCGGCACGCGTCGCGCGTGGGAACTCGTCGTCGAGGGGCGACTCGGCCGCCCACCCGCAGAACCCGCCATCGTGCTCGCGAACGCCGCGGCGATCCGGTCCGCCGTCGCGGGCGGACTGGCGCCGGCCGTGCTGAGCAGCCGCGTCGTCGCCGACGATCTGCGCCTCGGCCGCCTCGCGCGTGTGGCGGTCGCGACCGAGCCGATCCTGCGGCCCATCACCGCGATCTGGCGCGGCACCGCCCGCGATCTCACCCCTGTCGCGCGGGAGCTGCTGGAGGCCGCCCGCGCGGCATGACCGCTGGTCCGGCCCGTCAGGCGTCGACGCGGGCGGAGTCCAGGGCAGGAGCGAGGCGGTGCCACTCGGCGTCGAGCCACGCCGACGCGAGCTCGCTGCGGCGCTCGACCTCTCCGGCGGGGAACGCGAGCCCCCGTGTGGGCGTGGATGCTCCGAGCTCGACGAGCAGCGGCCGCAGCGCGTGCTCGACGGCCAGCGCGTGGGCGGGGCCGCCGATCGTGAGGAGCGGCACCGCCGTCACACCGGCGAGCGCGTTCGCGCCGTACCGGTCGAGGAAGGACTTGAGCAGTCCCGTGTATGTCGCCTTGTACGTCGGGCTCGCGACGACCAGCACGTCGGCGGCGGTGACGCGCTGGAGGAGCGCGTCGACCGTCTCGTCGGGGAACCGGAACAGGCGATCGGCGACGTCGGCGAGGTCGATCGTCGGTTCCACCTCGGCACCGCTGCGCGCCGCGAGCTGCCGCGCGACTTCTTCGGCCACGAGCCGCGTGCGGGACGACGGCTGCGGATTCCCGACCAGGACGACGATCGACGACATGGGCTTTCCTTTCGACACGCGGCTCAGAAGGCCGACAGGTTCGCGCGCAGGCCGCCGGCCGCGTACTCGGAGCGGAGGATGCCCCGCCGGCGCAGGATCGGCACCAGCTCGTCGAGCGTCCGGTGGATCGTCACGGGGTGCAGATCGCCGGAGAAGATGAGGCCGTCGTTGCCGGCATCCTCTCCGAGCGCCTCGATGAGGTCGGCGAGCTCGTCGGCCGTGCCGACCGTGCCGCTGATGCCGTCGCCGATCCGGCCGAGCCGTGCCTTGCCGGCGAGGATCGCACGCAGCGGCACGTCGGCGAAGCTGTCGAACCGGCCTCGCAGGCCCTTGATCGTCCCCTGCGACACGTGGTCGCCGAAGATCGCGGGATCGAGCGGCCGGTCCAGGGCGAGGGCCGTGAGGTCGGTCTCGAGATCGCTCGACCACGCCTCGGCGACCTCGAGCAGCGCCGCATCCGTCGGCGACTCGGATGCGCGCACGATGCGGTCGGCCTCCTCCCGGCTCGCGGCGACGATCGGCTTGAAGACGAACAGGGTCTTGATCTCGTCCGCGCCCCGCCCGGCGGCGACCGCCGCCTCGCGGACGCGCTCGCGGTAGGCGCGGATCGCGTCCACGTCGAGGTTCGACAGCGCGAGCTGGATCTCGGAGTTGCGGCCCGCGAACCCGATGCCGCGCGGGGAGCCGCCCGGCGAGGCGACGATCGGGTCTCCCGCGGGCAACGGCTCCGCATTGAGCGGCCCGTCGAACGAGTAGTACTCGCCGCGATGCTGCACCGCGTGGATCTTCGTGCCGTCGGCGTAGATCTGCGTCCGCGCGTCGGCGATGAGAGCGTCGTCGTCCCAGCTGTGCCACAGGAGCCGGAGTGCGTCGAGCCACTCCTGCGCGCGGTCGTACGCGGCGTCGTGCGGCAGGCGGGACTGGCCGAAGTGGTGGGCGCTGCCGACGTCTGTGACGACATTGAGGCCGACCCGGCTGCCGCTCAGGTGCTGCAGCGACGCGAACTGCCGCGCCGCCTGGTACGGGTGCAGCGCGACGGGGTTGGCCGTCGGGATCACGCCGAGATGCTGCGTCGCCGCGAACAGGTAGGGGGCGAGCGTCCAGGGGTCGTGCTTGGGGCCGCCGTACGCCTTGCGCACGCGCAGGTTCAGGGTCTCGGGCGTGATGCCGACCGACAGGGCGTCCTCGATGAGCACGAAGTCGAATCCGGCCTGCTCGAGTTCGCGTGCGGACTGCTGGTACAGGTCGGGGCGCTGCCACGCATAGTTCCACTCGTGGTACGGCCGCGCCCAGCCGTGCGGGCCGAAGCCGCGCGAGAGGAACCAGCCGAAGTGCTGTGGTCGGGTCATGACACTCCTATGGTGCTGAGCAGATCCGCCGCCGCGACGGCTGCCAGTGCATGGTCGAGGTCGGCGATGAGGTCTTCGGGCTCTTCGAGCCCGATCGACAGGCGCAGCAGCCCCTGCCCGATGCCGCCCGCGGCGAGCTGCTCGTCGTCGCGCAGCACGTGCGTGGTGGTCGCCGGGTGCAGCACGAGCGACCGCACATCGCCGAGGTGGGTCATGCGCGTGAACAGGTGCAGCGCGTCGGTGAAGATCCGTGCGGCCTCGCGTCCACCGCGGATCGTCACGGCGAAGACCGATCCCTGCCCGAGCGGCAGGTAGCGCGCCGCCACCGCGTGATGCGGGCTCGACGGCAGGCCGCTGTAGTCGACGCTCTCGACACCCGGCTGCTGCTCGAGCCAGGTCGCGAGCTGCAGCGCGGTGGCCGACTGCCGGGCGACCCGCAGCGACAGCGTCTCGATCCCCTGGATGATGAGGAACGCGTTGAACGGCGAGGGAACCGGGCCGTACCGCATCGCCACGCGGCGGGCGAAGTCGAGGAAGGCGGTGCGGGGCGAGCGCTCCGCGAACGTCAGACCGTCGAGCCCGCGCTGGCGTGCGAGCTGGGGGTAGGCGTCTGGGTGGTCGGCCCAGGCGAAGGTGCCGCCGTCGACGATCACGCCGCCGAGGACCGTGCCGTGTCCGGCGAGGAACTTGCTCGCCGAGTGCACGACGATGTCGGCACCGTGCTCGAGCGGGCGCACCAGGTACGGCGTCGCCAGCGTGTTGTCGACGACGAGCGGCAGGCCGTGACGGTGGGCGACCGTCGCGATCGCGGCGACGTCGAGCACGTCGTTCTTGGGGTTGGGGATGGACTCCGCGAACACGAGCCTCGTGTTCGGCCGGATGGCGGCATCCCACGCCGCGGCGTCGTTCGGATCGTCGATGAAGTCCACGGCCACGCCCTGGCGCCCCAGGTCGTCGCGCAGGAGTTCGCGCGTGCCCTCGTAGATGCTCGACGAGGCCAGGACGTGATCGCCGGCAGACACGAGCGCCAGCACGGTGGTCGCCACCGCCGCCTGGCCGCTGCCCAGCAGCAGGGCGCCGACACCCGATTCCAGATCGGCGATGCGCACTTCGGCGGCGACGTTGGTGGGATTGCCGACGCGCGTGTAGCTGAAACCCTCCTCGGTGCCGGCGAAGCGGGCGTGCGCCTGGTCGAAGTCGTCGAACTCGAAGCCCGCGGTGAGGTAGATGGGCGTGGCGCGGGGCCGGTGCGGACCCGGCGATCGGTCGCCGGCGTGCAGCTGCCGGGTGGCGAAGGCGAGCCGGGCGTGATCGTCGCGCGTCATGCCGTCACCGGCTCGGGCACGCGGCGGGCCGGACGGGCGAGACCCAGGCGCTCGCGCAGCGTGGTCTCTTCGTACGAGGTGCGGGTGAGACCGCGGCGCTGCAGCTCGGGCACGACGAGGTCGACGAACGACTCGAACCCGAGGGGCTGCGTGAGCGCCTGCACGACGAAGCCGTCGGCGGCGCCCGATTCGAAGCGCTCCTGCATGTCGTCGGCGATCGCGGCGGGGCTTCCGACCGACACCGACTCCCAGAACGATTCGGCGTACAAGTCGCGCGCGGTGAGCCGCTCGCCCGACAGCAGCCGGGCCAGCCGCCGGTTCGGCGACTTCGACTCGTTCGCGATGTCGGTGTCGGGCGCCGGGGTGATGGGCGCATCGGGGTCGGCGGGGAGGGTCTGCCCGATGGAGTGCGCGACGTCCTCGACGATGATCGCGTCGGGCGTCGACGCGAGGAGCTCCGCGGCGAGTGCGCGCGCGTCCGCCTCGGTCTCGGCGACCACCGGCCGCAGCTGCGGCAGGATCGCGACCTCGTCGGGCTGGCGGCCGTGCGCGACGACCCGCGCCTTAAGTGCCGCGTAGAACCTCTGCGCCTCGCCGACCGGAAGGGACCGGGCGAACACGGCGTCGGCGGTGGCCGCCGCGAGCTCCTGCCCCGCGTCCGAGCCGCCGGCCTGGAACAGCACCGGATACCCCTGCGGCGGGCGCGACACGTTGAGCGGCCCCCGCACCGTGAAGTGCCGACCACGGTGGTCGGCGACGGCCAGGCCGGCGGCATCCGCGAACAGTCCGCTCTCGCGGTCGGCGAGGATCGCGTCGTCGGCCCAGCTGTCCCACAGCTTGTGGACGACATCGACGAACTCCGCCCCGCGCTCGTACCGCAGCGAGTGGTCGAGGTGGTCGTCGCCGCCGAAGTTGCGGGCCTCCTCGTCGTAGCGCGAGGTGACGAGGTTCCACGCTGCGCGGCCTCGGCTGATGTGGTCGAGCGAGGCGATGGCACGGGCCACGTGGTACGGCTCGTTGTAGGTCGTCGACACGGTCGCGGCCAGGCCGATGCGACTGGTGCGGACGGCGAGGGCCGACAGCAGCGTGAGCGGCTCCAGGCGGGTCTGGCCGTAGTGGTCGACACCGGAGGGGAAGCGATCCCAGAAGTACAGGCCGTCGGCGAGGAAGATGGTGTCGAACACCCCGCGCTCGGCGGTCTGCGCGAAGCGGGTGTAGTACTCGATGTCGACGTGCCGGTGGGGCTCGGCCGACGCGTGGCGCCAGCCCGACACATGCGAGCCTCCGGGGTGGAAGAGGAACGCTCCGAGGAGCAGTCGGCGGGTCATGCGGCGTTCCTTCCAGCGGGGCGGGCGAGCCCGAGGTTGTCGCGGAGCGTGTCTCCGGCGTACTCGCGCGGATAGACCCCGGCGTCGGTGAGGCGCGGGACGATGTCGTCGACGAACCGCACGAGGGTGTCGGGGAGCGTCGGCGCCATGAGGATGAACCCGTCGGCGGCGCCCTTCTCGTACCGCTCGACCAGGTGGGCCGCGAGCGTGTCGGGCGTGCCGACGGTGAAGCGGCGGCGCAGCACCTCCCACGCCAGTTCGCGGATCGTGTAGGGCCGCTGGGCGAGCAGCGCCGCGATCGACTGGTAGCCGGACTTCGACTGGTTGAAGCCGTCGAGGTCGAACTCGAACGTGAACGGCTCGTCGAGGTCGCGCTCGCCGAGGTCGGCGCCGAGGTAGTGCGACAGCAGGTCGATCTGCACGCGGTCCGGCGTGAGGGCGGCGAGCGCGCGGAACCGTTCCTCGGCATCGGACTGCGTGTCGCCGATGATCGGCGAGAACCAGGGCAGCACCTTCAGGTCGTCGGCACCGCGGCCGGCGGCGACCGCGCGGCGCTTGTAGTCGTCGTACAGGCTCTGCGACGCGTCGAGCGATCCGCCGCCGAGCGTGAAGACGGCGTCGGCGGTGCGGCCGGCGAGCTCGCGTCCGGCCTCGGAGGCGCCCGCCTGGAAGAGGGGTGGATGCCCCTGCACGGGGCGCGGGATGCTCAGCGGCCCGCGTACGGCGAAGTGGTCGCCGCGGTGGTCGAGCACGTGCAGCTTGGCGCGGTCGGCGTAATGGCCGGACTCCTTGTCGAAGAGGAACGCGTCGTCCTCCCACCCGTCCCACAGTCCGTTGACCACATCGACGAACTCGGCGCCGCGGCGGTAGCGCAGGCCGTGCTCGAGGTGGGCGTCGCGGCCGAAGTTGCGCGCCTCTTCGTCGCTCGCGCTCGTGACGAGGTTCCAGGCGGCCCGGCCGCCGCTGATGTGATCGAGCGAGGCGAGCTTGCGGGCCACGTGGTACGGCTCGTTGTAGGTGGTCGACACGGTGGCGGCGAGACCGATCCGGCTGGTCACCTGCGACAGTGCGCTCAGCAGCGTGAAGGGCTCCAGCCGCACGTTGACGCCGTGGTCGATGCCGGAGCGGAAGCGGTCCCACACGTACAGCTCGTCGGCGAGGAACAGCGTGGCGAACCGCCCGGCCTCCGCCGTCTGCGCGAAGCGCGTGTAGTAGTCGAGGTCGAGGTACGCGTGCGGCTCCGAGCCGGCGGCCCGCCAGCCGGTGATGTGCTCGCCGCCGGGGTAGAAGATGCCGGCCGCGAGGACGAGCGGTGTGCGGCTCATGCGGCCACCGCCGTCCGGTCGGCGGCCGCCAGCTCCGGGGCGACCTCGCCGGTGAAGAGGGCGAGCGCCTCCTTCTGCTCCTCCACGTCGCGGTACAGCCCGTCGAGCTGCAGCTGCACGTGGGTGGTGTACGCGAAGGCGGGGTGCTGGGCGATGGATGCCGCGATGTCGGCGGCCGTGCCGTAGTGCAGGTTGAGCCGCTCGGCCACGTCGGCGGGCGTGCCTGCGGCCGGGAGGAAGTCCTTGGCCCACTCCCACTTGGCGAGGAGGCCTGCCTCGGCCCGGCGCAGCGCGTCCTCGCGCGAGCGACCCGGGAAGATCCAGGTCGAAAGGCCCAGGCGCGGGGTCGCTCCTTCGCGGAGTCCGCGGTGATACGCGGCGGCCGACACCTCGCCCGGCACGACCTGGGTGGTGCCGATCAGCACGCCTTCGCCGCGCCGGCCGGTCTCGAACGCGCTGTGCTCGGTGAGGGTCGCGTGCCAGATGCGCTCCGCGAGAGCCGGCCGGGCCGGCGCGAGCACCTCGCCGTCGGGTGAGACGGGGTCGCCCCACAACGCGGCGGCGAGCCGGTCCACCGAGGCGAGGTACGCCCGGCGGCTGTGCTCGCGGTCCTCGATGCGGGTGACGCCGAGAGCGGCCGCCACCTGCGGCTGCCCGCCGTTCGCGAGGCCGAGCTCGACCCGTCCGCCGCTCAGGACGTCGAGCACCGCGGCGTCTTCGGCCACGCGCAGCTCGCGCTCCAGCGGGAGCGTGATGGCCGCGGTGCCGAGCCGCAGGGCCGTCGTGCGTGCGGCGAGAACGCCCAGGAACACGAACGGCGACGGCAGACCGCCCAGCCGGCCGGCGTCGGGCTTGGCCAGGTGGAACTGCCGCACCCACGCCGACTCGACCCCGACGGACTCCGCGTACTCGAAGAGGTCGAGGTAGTCGAGGTAGGTCTGCTCGACGGTGCCGCGGTGCTCGGCGAGATGCGCGAACAGGCCCACCTGCAGCGGAGGACGCGTGGGCAGCGGAGGACGCACAACGGGTGCGGTGTCGGGCTGAGGCATGGCGGTCAGGCTAGGACGCGGCGCAGGAGCCCGTCGCGGGGCGCGTGTCACGCGACGGCATGCGTCGTCATACGGGGTCATGTGCGTTCATCGACGGCAACCCTTCGGTCGGCGGAGGGGCTCCGGGGCTTTCATGGTGGCGTCGAACCGCTGCCGACCCCCGCCTCCAGGAGGAACCGTGTCCGTGACCAGCCCGAACCACACCACCGTCGTCCCTGTCGAGCGCGTCGAGCCCCGCACGGGTCCGACGCTCGCCCGGCGTGAGCCGGTGCACGCCGCCACGTGGACGTGGGAGCCCAGCGAGCGCTGGGTGCGCGGGTGGGTCGGCGACCTCGCCGTCGTGGACTCCCGGCGTCCCGTCCTGGTGTGGGAGCCGGGGGCGAAGGTTCCCGAGTACGGATTCCCGCTCGACGACGTCCGGCGCGAGCTGCTCGTGCCGGGTGAGGCGCCCGCCGCGTCGTACTACCGGCCGCGGACTCCCGCGCGTCAGTGGTTCGACCTCGTCGTCGGCGACCGGCGCATCGAGGCGGCCGCCTGGACGTGGGACGTCGACGCGCTCGACGGCTTCATCGCCTTCACGTGGTACCCCGGCGTGCTCGACCGCTGGACCGAGGAGGAGGAGCGCGTGTTCGCGCATCCCCGCGACCCGCGCAACCGCGTCGACACGCTGCCGTCCACGCGCCGGATCGTGGTGTCCGACGGTGACCGGGTGATCGCCGACTCGACGGCATCCGTCATCGTCTACGAGACCGGGCTCGTGCCCCGCTACTACCTTCCCCGGGAGGACGTCGACTGGTCGGCCCTGCGCGAGATCAGCAGGTGGAGCGAATGCCCGTACAAGGGCGAGGCGACCGAGTACTGGGCGGCCGCGGATCGCCCCGAGCGCGAGATCGCCTGGTCGTACCCCGAGCCGCTGCCCGCCGTGGCGGCCATCGCCGGCCGCGTCGCGTTCTACTCCGAGCGCGTCACGGTCGAGGTCGACGGCATCCCCGTCGGCTCTGCATGACGCCGCGTGACAGATCGTGACCGGCGGTGTCGCGGCGCGTCACGCCCCGCTTGGCGGCGCCGCGGCCCCCGGTCCACGATCGCTCACCACAGCCTGCGTCACGTGTCGTGACGCACCCGCCCCGCCGAGAGGAACACCATGGCCCCTTCGCTCCACCCCCGACGTCCGCTGCGTGCGGCGCTCGCCGCGCTCGCCGCGGGCGCGCTCGCCCTGAGCCTCACCGCCTGCGCGACCGGCGCCGCCGGCGGCACCGCGTCGGATGCGGCATCCGACGACGTCTACCGTCTGCCGATCACCGACCCGGGCAGCGAGATCGACCCGTTGACGGTCGCCGACTACAACGCGCAGATCATCTCGGGCCTGGTCACCGAGCCGCTCATCAGCCTCGACGCCGCCGGCGACCTGAATCCGCGCCTGGCGACGGACTGGTCGGCCTCGGACGACGGCCTCACGTGGACCGTGACGCTGCGCGACGCCGCGGTGTTCAACGACGGCACGCCCGTCACGTCGGCCGACGTGGTCGCGACCTTCCAGTCCATCACCGCCGAAGACAGCCAGTCGCCGGGGCGCAGCGCGTTCGACGGGATCCTCGACACGGTCGCCCCGGACGGCGACGAGGCGGTCCTGTTCACCCTCGTGCGTCCGTTCTCGGACTTCCCGCTGCTGCTGACCGGCACGAACACCGGCATCCTGCCCGCCGACTACGAGCCCGGGACATGGCTCGACAATCCTGTCGGGGCGGGCCAGTTCCTGCTGAAGGACTACACCGTCGGGAAGGGGGCGACCTACGTCAAGAACCCGCAGTATTGGAACGCCGCCGCGATCGAACTGGACGGCGTCGAGCTCAAGGTCTACGGCGACACGCAGGCGACCCTGCTGGCCTTCCAGGCGGGCGAGATCGACCGCATCGCCCTGACCTCCGACGTCGCGGCCACCGTCGACGCGTCGAAGTACGACACCATCTCGTCGGGCTACAACAAGATCGACGGCATCTTCCTCGACGTGACCGCCGCGCCCTTCGACGACCCGACGGCGCGCGAGGCGTTCGCGTGGGCGGTCGACCGGCAGGGCCTCGTCGACGACGTGTACCAGGGCAACGCCGACATCGCCGACGACGTCACCTTCTTCCCGGACTACGAGCCGCAGCCGGCCGGTCTCGAGCAGCGCGAGCAGGACCTCGACAAGGTCGCCGACCTGCTCGACGGGCGCACCCTGTCGTTCACGATCACGACCGACAACCAGCTGTTCGGCGAGGTCCTGCAGCAGCAGCTCAACGCCGTGCCGGGCTTCGACGTCGACCTCGACGTGCTGACCGGCGAGCAGTACTACGCCGAGGGAGACGACACCCCGTGGCTGACGGCCGGCGTGACGGTCACCAACTGGGCCAAGCGCGTGCCGTCGCAGTACGTGTCGCTCATCTACGCGGCGGACTCCGCGTGGAACGCGTCGCACTACTCCAACCCCGAGCTGGAGCAGCTGACCGCGCAGTTCGACGCGACCACCGATGCGGATGAGCGCCAGCAGCTGGCAGACCGGATCGCCGAGATCCAGTGGACCGACCTGCCCGTCATCGTCCCGGCCTTCTCGAAGGCGCAGTCGCTGCAGGACAAGCGGGTCCAGGGCGAGTTCGCCGGCGCGCTGGACTTCTACACCGGCTACGACTTCTCCGGCATCTCGATCGAGGACTGACGCATGACCGCCGACCCCCGCCTCGAGAGCGGTCCCCGCCTCGCGCGGGGGCCGGCGGTGCCGCGCGTCCGTCGCCGCGGGATCGGACGCCTCGTCGGGCAGCGGGCGATCCAGATCCCCGCGGTGCTGCTCGTCGTGTCGGTGCTGCTGTTCTGGCTCATCCAGGTGGTGCCGGGAGACCCCGGACGCAACGCGCTGGGGCAGTACGCGACCGCGGCGCAGGTGCAGGAGTGGAACGCCGCCCACGGCCTGGACGGGAGCCTCGTCCAGCGCTACCTGTCGTGGCTGGGCGGCTTCGTCACGGGGAACTGGGGAACGAGTCTCGTCTACGGCGAGCCGGTCGCGACGCTCGTGCTCGGTCGTCTCGGCAACTCGGTGCTGCTCGGGCTGTACGCCTTCGCGATCCTCGTTCCGCTGGCGATCGGGATCGGCGCGTGGCAGGCCCGTCGCGAGGGGTCCCGGACGGACCGCGCTGCCACCGTCGGGCTGATGTCGCTGGCCTCGGTGCCGGAGTTCGTGGTCGGCGTGCTGCTGCTCATCGTGTTCGCCCTGGTGATCCCGGTGCTGCCGATCCAGTCCGGCGACGCCGTCGGCGCCGGATTCCTGCCTCAGCTGAGGGCGATGACCCTTCCTGCCGTGACGCTCGCGCTCGGGTACGTGTCGGTGCTCGCGCGCATGACCCGCGCCGGTGTAGTCGAGGCGACCGGCTCGCAGTTCTACCGCACCGCCGTCATCAAGGGTGCCCACGGCGGTGCCCTGTTCCATCGGCACGTGGCGCGCAACGCGCTCATCCCGACCCTCTCGCTCATCGGGGTCTACCTCGGAGCGCTGCTGGGCGGCAGCGCCGTGGTCGAGACGCTCTTCGGCTACCCGGGCCTCGGTGAGCTGCTCGTGACGGCCACCCAGAAGAAGGACGTCTTCATCCTCGCCGCCGGCGTCATGGTGACCGGCCTCATCTCGCTGTGCGCGCTGCTGCTGACCGACATCGCGTTCATGGTCGTCGACCCGCGCGTGCGGTTCACAGGAGGGGACTGACATGGCCGCCGACGTGCTGCTGGCCGACCGCATCGACCTCGCGAGGCCGGTGGATGCCGCGCCCCCGCGTTCCCGCGGCGTCTGGGCGGTGCTGCTGCGGCGTCCCACGTTCACACTGTCGGCCGTCGTGATCGTGTGGTGGCTGTTCGTGGCGATCGCGTGGCGCTGGTTCGGGCTCGATCCGTTCGGGGACACCGGGGTGAAGCTCGCGCCGCCCAGCCCCGAGCACTGGTTCGGCACGGACCGGATCGGGCGGGACGTCTTCGCGCGCGTCCTGGCGGGCGCCGAGTCCGCACTCCTGATCGGCCCGCTGGGGACTCTCATCGCGACGGTGCTCGGCACGGCTCTCGGGCTCGTCGCCGGCTACCGGCGCGGGTGGGTGGACCAGCTGTTCATGCGCACGTTCGATGTGTTCCTCGCGCTGCCGACGCTGATCTTCCTCCTGGTGATCGTGGGGGCGTTCGGCAGCAGCCCGCTCGTCCTGGCCGCCGCGATCGGTGTGCTGTTCGCCCCCGGCATCGCCCGCATCATCCGGGCCGAGGTGCTGGTCGAGATGGGCAAGGACTACGTCACGAGTGCGCAGGTGCAGGGCGAGCGCACGGGCCGCATCCTCGCGAGGGAGCTGCTGCCCAACGTCTGGCCGCAGGTCGCCGTGCAGGCGGCGTTGAGCATCGGCGGTGCGGTGTTCGTGGCCTCGTCGCTGTCGTTCCTGGGGCTCGCCGCAGCCCCGCCGTCGCCGGACTGGGGGCTCGCGGTCAACGAGAACCGCGCGTACCTGCAGGGCGCGTGGTGGACCCTCGTGTTCCCCACCCTCGCGATCGCGTCGCTCGTCGTCTCGGTCAACCTCGTGGCCGACAACCTCAAGGAGGTGCTGCGCGGATGAGCGGACTCGTCTCGGTGCGCGGACTCACGGTCGAGCATCGCGTCGCCGGCGGGCGGCGCACCGCCGTGGACGGCGTCGACCTCGACATCGCCGAGGGCGAGGCGCACGGACTGGTGGGGGAGTCGGGATCGGGCAAGAGCACGATCGCGCTGGCCCTCACGAGGTATCTGCCCAAGGGCGCCCGCGTGCGTGCCGACCAGCTGCGGGTCGCCGGTCGCGATGTGCTGTCGCTGGATGCCGCCGGCCTCAGGCAGTACCGCCGCGACGACATCGGCGTGGTCTTCCAGGAGCCGTCGCGTGCGCTCAATCCGACGGCATCCATCGGCTCGCAGGTCGCCGAGGCGCACCGCCTGCGTGGGCTGTCGGCGACGGCGACCCGCGACGCGACGGTGGCGTCGCTGGCCGAGGTGGGCCTGCCCGACCCCGAGCGTCTGACCGCGCGGTACCCGCACGAGCTGTCGGGAGGGCAGCAGCAACGCGTCATGATCGCGATGGCGCTCGCCGCCCGGCCGCGTCTGCTGATCCTCGACGAGCCGACGACGGGGCTCGACAGCCAGGTGCAGGCCGAGGTGCTGGCGCTCATCACACGCCTGCAGCACCAGCTCGGGTTCGCGAGCCTGCTGATCAGCCACGACCTGCCGCTCGTCGCCGCGCACAGCGACCGCGTCGGCGTCCTCGAGCGCGGTCGTCTCCTCGAGACCACCACGTCATCCGGCCTCGTCGCGGCGCCCGCACACGACTACACGCGACGTCTGGTCGCCGCGATCCCCGCGCTGGACGGGCCCGTGAGAGAGGCAGTGGATGCCGCCTCCCCGCCCCTGCTCGTCGCCTCGGGCCTGCGCAAGCACTACGGAGGCCACGCGGCGCTCGACGGCGTCGATCTGCGCATCGGCCGCGGCGAGACGCTGGGGATCGTCGGCGAGTCGGGCAGCGGCAAGACCACGCTCGGGCGCGTCGTGGCCGGCGTCACCGCCTTCGACGGCGAGCTCGCGCTGGACGCCCCGACCACCCCGCCGCCGGTGCAGATCGTGTTCCAGAGCCCCGATGCGTCGCTCAACCCGCGCCGCACGGTGCGCCAGACGCTCAGACGGGCGATCGAGCTGCTGCACGGCGACGAGAGTCCCGAGCGACTGGCCGCGCAGACCGGTCTTCCGGCCGAGGTCCTCGACAAGCTCCCCCATCAGCTGTCGGGCGGGCAGAAGCAGCGCGTCGCGATCGCGCGTGCGTTCGCCGGCCGCTCGCCGCTGATCGTGTGCGACGAGCCGACGTCGGCACTGGACGTGACGGTTCAGGCGACCGTCATCGATCTGCTGATCGACCTGCAGGAGCGCACCGGCGTGTCGTACCTGTTCATCTCTCACGACCTGGCCGTGGTGCGCCGGGTCTCGCACCGGGTCGCCGTGATGCAGCGCGGCCGGCTGGTCGAGACGGCGTCCGCCGCCGAGATCTTCGGCGGCGCACGCCATCCGTACACGCAGAGCCTCATCGCCGCGGCGCGTCTCGGCCGCCGCGACGAACCGACTGCGGCCGCACCGGCGTGAGTGGCCGATCCCGGATTCTCTGCCCGTTCACAGTGGTTCGGGGGCAACCTGGATGAGTGAGCGTCTCACCGGAGAGGTTCGAGCGGGGCCCGGTCACCGCCACCGATTCGCCGACGGCGGACCGGACGCCGGCGGCGAACTCCGCGCGGGAGCGCGCGGCGGCGCCGCATGAAGCGCCCGGCGTCGACCCCCTCCGGCTGGGACGCGCCGCCGCGATCGTCGGGGTCGTCGCCGCGCTCGTGAGCCTGGCGGGGTCGTGGATCCCGTCTCTGTGGGGCGACGAGGCGGCCAGCGTGCTGTCGGCGACGCGGCCGGTCGGCAGCCTGTTCGCGATGTTCCTCCACGTCGACGCCGTCCACGGCGCGTACTACCTGGGCCTGCACGAGTGGGTGCAGCTGTTCGGCTCCAGCCCCTTCGCGGTGCGCCTGCCGTCGGCGCTCGCGATCGGCGTATGCGCCGCGGCCGTCACCTGGCTCTGCGGGCGGCTCGCCGGTGGCGGTCGGGAGCCGTCGGCCCGCTTCGCCGTCCTCGCCGGCCTCGTCACGGCGATCCTGCCGCGGCTCACCTACGCCGGCGAAGAGGCCCGCAGCTACGCGTTCTCGGCGATGCTCGCGACGCTGCTGTGGGTCGTGGTCGTCGAGACGCTGCGTCGAGGGATGCCGTCACGCCGCGGCTGGGCGGTGTACGCGGTCGTACTGGCCGTCGGCATCTATGTCTTCCTGTACACGGTCCTGCTCGCGGCCGTGGTGGGCGTCGTGCTCGCCGTGTCGGCGGCGCGCCGGAGGCATCTTCGCCACTGGGCGATCGCGTCCGGCGTGGGGCTCCTCGCGACGACTCCGCTCCTGGTGCTGGCCGCCATCGAGCACAAGCAGATCGCGTTCCTCGCCGAGCGCGACCGGGTCTCGGTCGACATGGTGCTCGTCAAGATGTGGTTCGGAGCCTGGCCGTTCGCGCTGATCGCATGGGCACTGATCCTCACGGCGGTGGTGCTGTGGGTACGCGACCTGATCCGCCGGCGGTCGACGGCCGAGAGCCTCGACCTCGAGACTCTCGCCGTCGCATGGCTCGTGATCCCGAGCGGCACGCTGCTGGTGGTCAACGCCCTCATCCCCGGCTACACCCCGCGCTACGGCACCTTCGTGGCGCCGGCCGCCGCGATCCTCGTGGCTCTGGGCATACGACGGGTCGGCGGCAGCCCCTTCTCGAACCGGATGCCGGGGCCCCTCCTCGCCACGATCGCCCTGGTCGCGGTGCTCGCCGCCGCGGCACCCGTCTACGTCGGGCAGCGCACCCCCCACGCGAAGAACCAGTCGGACTGGAACGACATCGCCGCGACCGTGCAGGAGCATGCCCGGGCGGGTGACGCCATCGTGTTCGACGCCTCGGTGCGACCGTCTCGCCGGCCGCGGCTCGCGCTCGACACCAACCCCGCGGCGTTCGCGGGGCTCCGCGACGTGCTCTTGGAGACGCCGTACACCGAGAGCCCCCTGTGGGACGCGACGACGTACGACATCCCCGATGCCGCACTGCGCGGCCGCTTCGCCGGCGTCACGCGCGTGTGGCTGGTCGAGTACGAGAGCGGCCCGGCGCCCGACACCTGGGGCGTCGCGGAGCTGGAGGCTCTGGGCTTCCGCGTGACAGAGCATGTGGACCTGCACCGCAGCGACGTGTACCTGCTGACCCGCTGACGCCGTTCCGCGTCGGCTGCCGCTTCGCCGAGACCGGGGATTCCGGCCGAGACCGAGGGTGACGCTCTCGGTCTCGGCCAGGATCCTGGGGCTCAGCGACAGGATCCCCGGTCTCGGACGGCGGCATCCACGCGGATGACGGGCCGGTCGCCGCCGGGGCCGTGCACATGGTTGGCGCGCGCGACGAACGTGCGCAGGCCGCGCAGGTCGGCCAGGAGCGGGTCGGTGAGCTCGACGTCGTTGTCTTCGAACCGCACCGTGCCGTGGACCGGGGCGCTGCCCGCCGCGATGCCGGGAGCCACCTCGAGCACGCCCGCCGTGACGTCGCGGAACGTGTTGCCGACGATCGTCACGTCGGTCACCGGACCGGACTCCCACCAGTCCGACGCGTCGGCGGCGATCTGGATGCAGGGCATCGCGATGCTCTCGAAACGGCACCCCTCGATGCGCACCGGCCGCCGTGTGGTGACCAGGATCGCGCGCGTCGGGACGCGCCGGAACGTGCACCCGGTGATCGACACCTCGGGCGTGCGCGTGACGTTCTCGGCGGCGAGCATGCCCTCGCGCGCAGCCGCGTGCACCTCGGGCGGCAGCGGATCGGCGAGGCCCACGCGGGTCGGCGCAGAGGCCGACGCGAGGTCGCGCCCGGTGGGGCCGGTGACGTCGTGGACGGACGTGGTGTGCACCGGCTGCAGCGTGCGCCGGTCGACGAGCTCGATCACATCGCCGTCGCCGAAAGCGGCGAATCCCGCGGTCTCACTGTGGCGGTACTCCAGCGTCAGGCGCGTGGGCTCCGCCTCGGTGACCGCGAGGTAGGTTCCGTGCACGTTGACGGGATCGTCGTGCGGTCCGTCGAACTCGCAGCCGCGGATGTCGACGCGTCCACGCACGCCTGAGCACTGCACGAAGTCCGCGAACCCGGCGGTCACGCGGCCGGTGCCTTCGGGCGCGCGGAAGACCACGCCGTCCAGCGTGACGTCCGCGCTGTTCTGCGCCAGCAGCCCGAATCCGTGCAGGAAGTCCACCCGCAGGCGGCGCAGCGCCACGTCGGCGGAGTCGAGCACGAGCATGCCGGGGTGGTCCCGATCGGTCTCGCGCAGCTGGTAGACCAGGCCGCGGTCGCCGGGGGAGGATGCCGTCGCGTACGAGATCCGCAGGGTCCAGGCATCCAGGCGCACCACGTCGACGACCTCGTCGAAGAGCGGGCACGGCTCGCGCCGCACGCGGCCCGTGGCCGGATCGCAGACCTGGCTGTAGGCGAGTGCGTTGCGGCCGGACCAGTACCGCACCCCCGCGTAGGGCGAGAGTTCGGAGAGCCACACGACGTCGGTGCCGTCGATCGTGAAGTCGTTCTGCTGCGGCACGGTGAGCACGCGCCAGGCGCCGTCCGCGTCGACACCGGTGTCGGCGACCGTCACATCGATCACGGTGGGCACCGCCCAGTCCACCTCGAGCCCCTCCACCGTGACGCCGCGGCCGTCCACGACGGCCAGTGCGGTCTGCCGGCCGTGCACGACGAGCCGTGCGCCGGCGGCGATGACGGTGAGATCCCGCACGTCGTCGAGCAGCATCCCGATCGACTTCGTCGTGTAGCGGGGATCGATGCCGACGGTGTTCGAGACGAACAGCTCACGGTGGATCGACGTCTCGGGCCACACGTGGAAATCCCCCGGCGGCAGCAGCAATCGGGCGCCGGGGCCCGCTGTGCGCGCGGCGCCGATCGCGCCCTGGAGGGCTTCACCTGCGTCGGGCGCGCCCGGCCGCCAGCCGAGATCGCGCACGTCGATGAGAGCGGTCACGCTGCGCCTCCTCACCGGCGTCCGGGAACGGTGTCCGCAAAAAACATCGGATCATTCGGTAGCGGAATCGAGATCGACAACATAATATTACGGCGTAAAGTAACTCCCGGAGGATCGAGATGACGCTCAGTGTCGAGCCGGCGCCGCCCGTCGAGGCGGTGATCGAGCAGCCGAGGCGCGTGACGAATCGCAGCAGATTCACCCGCAGCCTGCGGCGCTACTGGCAGCTGTACCTGCTCCTGCTGCTGCCCATCGTGTGGTTCATCGTGTTCCGGTACGTGCCGATGGCCAACGCGGTGATCGCGTTCAAGAACTACAACCCGATCGACGGAGTGTGGGGGAGCCCGTGGGTCGGGTTCGACAACTTCGAGCGGCTGTTCCGCAACCCGGTGTTCCCTCGCCTGGTCGCCAACACGTTCATCCTCGCCGCGTACACGCTGATCGCGAGCCTGCCGCTGCCCATCGTGCTGGCCCTCGCGCTCAACGAGGTGCGGCTGCGATTCTTCACGCGCACCGTGCAGCTGGTGACGTACGCGCCCTACTTCATCTCGACCGTCGTGATCGTGTCGATGACGATCCTGCTGCTCTCGCCCCGCGTGGGACTGCTCGGCCGCACCTTCAGCTTCTTCGGCGCCGGACAGGTGGACCTGCTGGCCGACGCCGACTTCTTCCGGCACATCTACGTCGCGACCGACCTGTGGACGACCACCGGCTACTCGGCGGTGATCTACCTCGCGGCGCTCGCGTCGGTCGACGTGTCGCTGTACGAGGCGGCGAAGATCGACGGGGCATCGCGCCTGCAGAAGATCCGCCACGTCGACCTGCCGGCGCTCATGCCGACGGCGACGATCATCCTCATCCTCGGCGTCGGCAACATCATGGCCATCGGCTTCGAGAAGGCGTTCCTGTTCCAGAACGCCCTCAACCTCTCGACGTCCGAGATCATCCCCACGTACGTCTACAAGACGGGCATCCTCAACGCCAACTTCAGCCTCGGGGCGACGATCGGGCTCTTCAACGCCGTGATCAGCCTCGTGCTGCTGCTCGTCGTCAACACCGTGTCCAAGCGGGTCACAGGAAGCGGGCTGTGGTGAGCAGCGTCATCAGCAAGCAGGCCGAGCTCGTCGAAGAGGCGGCCGTCGGTGCCGCCGCCGCGTCCTCGCTGTCCGGTGCGCGCGGCCGCGGCCGACGCGCCCCGCGAGGCGTGAAGATCAAAGAGACCCGCGCCGACCGCGCCTTCGTGACGGTGGCCTACGTGCTGCTGACCGTGTTCCTGCTGGTCGTGCTGCTTCCGCTGCTCAACATCGTCGCGAGCTCGCTGTCGAGCCCGCACGCGGTGTCGTCCGGTCAGGTTCTCTTCTGGCCCATCGACATCACGTTCCGCGGATACACCGAGGCCCTCGGCAATCCGGCGATCGTCCGGGGCTTCGCCAACTCGGTCTTCTACACCGTCGTCGGCACGGTGATCAGCGTCGCCGGCACCGTCGCCATCGCCTACCCCCTGTCGCGGCAGAACCTCTTCGGCCGCAAGGTGCTCACCGGCGCCGTCGTGTTCACGATGCTCTTCAGCGGCGGCGTGATCCCCATGTACCTCGTGGTGCAGTCCCTCGGTCTGCTCGACACCCGCTGGTCGATGCTGCTGCCCAACGCGATCGGCGTGTGGCAGGTCATCATCGCGATGGTGTTCTTCCGCTCGTCGATTCCCGACGAGGTCTACGAGGCGGCGCAGCTGGACGGCGCGAGCGAGCTGCGGATCCTGTGGACCATCGTGCTGCCGCTGGCCAAGCCGCTGATCGCCGTGATCGCGCTGATGTACGCGATCATGCAGTGGAACTCGTACTTCGACGCCCTGCTCTACCTGCGCAACGCCGACCTGCAGCCCCTCCAGCTCGTGCTGCGCGGCCTGCTCGTCCTCAACGACAGCGGCGGGGGCGGGAACGTCGCCGAGCAGCTGCGCCGGCGCGAGCTCGCCGACCTGCTGCGGTACTCGACCGTGGTCATCGCCACCGTGCCGATGCTCGTCGTCTACCCGTTCGTCGCGAAGTACTTCAACAAGGGGATCATGGTCGGCGCCGTCAAGGGCTGACCCGTCCCACCCACAGACCCACCACCACACCAATGACCCGGGCAAAGGAGATTCCGGCAATGAAACACAGCATGATCCGAGGCGTCGCCGCCGTCGGTGCTGTCGTGGCGATGACGATCGCGATGGCGGCGTGCGCCCCCGCGGGCGACGACGACAACGGCAAGCTCGTCGCGTTCGGCCCGCAGGGCGACAACGGCACCTTGAAGGACAACTCGTTCACCGAAGAGGTCGAGAAGAAGTTCGACATCGACTTCGACTGGCAGACCACGACCTACGACGGCAGCGTCGCGGGCGAGAAGCGGCAGGTGTCGCTGGCGAGCGGCGACTACCCCGACGCCTACTTCCTCGTGCCGTGGGTCGACGCCTTCTCGCGCAGCGAGATCCTCAAGTACGGCAAGCAGGGCGTGCTCGTGCCGTTGGAGGACCTGATCGACGAATACGCGCCCACGCTCAAGGAGCGCTTCGAAGAGAAGCCGGACTGGAAGGAGTCGGTCACGGCTCCCGACGGGCACATCTACGCGATCACGCAGTGGAGCGAGTGCTACCACTGCAGCTTCCCGTCGAAGCTGTGGATGAACACGACGTGGCTGAAGAACCTCGGCCTGGAGCAGCCCACCACGACCGAGGAGCTGCGCGCCGTGCTGCGCGCGTTCAAGGACGACGACCCCAACGGCAACGGGATCGCCGACGAGGTGCCGCTGAGCGGCTCGGCCACGCAGCCGATCGTCAACTACCTCATGGGGGCGTTCACGTACGCGCCGTACACGGCGCCGGGGACCCCGCCGCCGATGGTGATGGAGGACGGCGAGGTCACCATGGCTGCGGCGTCTGACAAGTGGCGCGCCGGCCTGCAGTACATCAACTCGCTCGCCGAGGAGGGGCTGCTCGACACCGCGGCGTTCACGCAGAACGGTGACGCCCTCAAGGCGCTGGGCGACAACGCCGGGACCGAGATCCTCGGATCGGCCGTCGACCTGCACCCGTACGACTTCGTCACGGCGGACTCGCCGGACGGCCGCGACAAGAACTACGACGCGGTCGCGCCGGTCGCCGGCCCGGACGGCACGCAGACGGCCACGTGGCGCTCGCCGGTGAACCCGCTGGGCATGTTCGCGCTCACCAACAAGTCGACCGAGGACGAGCGCATCAAGGCGATCAAGCTCATCGACTATCTCGTCACCGACGACGGCGACAAGCGCGGCGCGATGGGGCCCGAAGGTGAGGCGTGGGTGCCGGCGGAGCCGGGCGACGTCGCCCTCGACCCGGAGCTCGACCCGACGTTCAAGCCGCTCACGTACGACGAGACGTCCAACGCGGCCTGGCGCTCGATGGCGCAGTACTGGGACTCGCTGGAGTACCGCAACTCGCAGGTCGTCCCCGAGGACGTCTACTCGCCCGACGGGTACGAGCGGCGTCTGCTGATCGCGACGCAGGAGTACGACCCGTACCAGCCCGACGAGAGCATCCTGTTCCCGGCCGAGAAGCTGTGGCCGAACGACGAGACGTCCGCAGACCTCGCCGACCTGCAGACGAACATCGCGAACTACGTCACGCAGGCGCAGGCCGAGTTCGTCACCGGTCAGCGCGACATCGACGACGACGGCGCCTGGCAGGCGTACCTGAGCGACCTCGAGGGTCTGGGGCTGTCCCAGTACCTGCAGATGGAGCAGGACCTCTACGACGCCCTGAAGTAGTCGCCACAACCCGGGACGAGTGGATGCCGCAGCCCGCGGCATCCACTCGTCCTGCGTTGTCAGCCGCCGGTTCCGCCGTTCCCCCCGGTGCCCGCCCCATTGCCGTTGCCGTCGCCGCCACCGACGCCACCGGTGTCGCCTGCGCCGCCGTTGCCGTCGCCCTTGTCTTCACCCGGCGTCGAGGGCGACGTGCCGGTGCTCGGGCGGAGCGTGATCGTCGCGCCCGCGGCCACGCGGCCCGCACCCGGGTCCTGCGTCGCGACGAGCCCTGCGGCGACGTCCGCGTCGACGGCGTCTCCGACCTTCACGATGAAGCCCGCGGCCTCGAGCTTGCTCTGGGCGACGGCGACGCTGAGACCGGTGACGTCGGGAAGGGTGACCTGTGCCGTCTTGACGAGGCCCGGGTCGGGCGTGGGGAACGCGTCGCCGCCGTACGCGGCGTTCGCCGCCGTCTGCACGGCCTTTCCGATGCGGTAGCGGATGTCGGACAGCCGCGTGCCGTCGTGCCAGGTGTTGAACAGGTCGCCGGACCCTTCGGCGTTGCCCGCCCACGTGGCCGTCGTCACCTTGGTGCTCGACTCGATGAGCCACGTCTGCCACGCCTCGTGGGTGCCGGTCTTTCCGAGCACGGGCGTGCCGTCCCAGGCGTTCCCCTGCGAGCCGCTGCCGCCCGAGGCCATCACGCCCTGGAGCGCGTAGGCGGCCGTCGCCGCGATCCCGGGGTCGAGGGCCGCGGTGCAGGCGTTCTTCAGCCCCTCGACCTCGTTGCCGTCGGCGTCCGTCACGCGGTCGATCGGCGTCGGCTCGCAATACGTCCCCCCGTTCGCGACCGTCGCGTACGCGGCGGCCATGGCGATGGGCGAGACGGCGGCGGTGCCGATGATCGAGTTGAGGTTCTTCATCGTGATGGCATCGCCGTTCGCCTGCGTGACGCCGAGGCGGCTCGCGACCTTCTCGATGTCGCACAGATCGAGCTTCTCCGCCATGGCGAAGTAGCCGGTGTTGAGCGAGCTCGCGGTGAACTGCAGCGGGGTGCCGACCTTGCCCGCGGCCTTGCCGAAGTTGTTGACGAGCGTGTTCGACGTGTTCGTCCAATCGCCCTCGCACGAGTTGGTGAGGTGGTCGAAGACCCGCAGCCGTCCGTCGAGCGACTCGTTGACGGAGTGGCCCTGCTCGAGCCAGTCGAGCAGCGTGAACAGCTTGAACGTCGACCCCGCGTTGAAGCCGGTCGATCCGCCGGTCGCCAGGTCGCCGGCGAACACCAGCGACGAGTACGCGGGGTCTCCGTCGTGCGCGGCGTCCTCGCTGAACGTCGTGTTCTGCGCGATCGCCAGGATGCGGCCGGTCGATGCCTCGATGCTCACCGTGGTCGATCCGAACCGGCCGGTCGCGGCATCCTTCGCCGTCGGCATGTCGGCCGAGGCCGGCGCGTACGTCGTCATCGCCTGCTCGGCGGCGGACTGCACACGCGAGTCGAGCGTCGTGTACACGTTCAGGCCGCCCCGCTGGAGGGTCAGCAGCCGCTCCTCGCGGGTGTCGCCGAACGCCGGGTCGCCCAGGATCGTGTCCTTGACGTACTGGCAGAAGTAGGCGGCGCCGCCGGCGGCGGCGCAACCGGTCACGGTGGGCGTGATCGTCGGCGTGATCGGCTCGATCGCGGCCGCGACGTACTGGTCGCGCGTGATCTTCTCGTCGTCGAGCAGGCGGCTGAGCACATACAGCTGGCGGCCCTTGGTGGCCGTGTAGCCGTCCGCGGCGGCGAGGTACTGCTCCTGCGTGATCGTGCCGTCCTTCAGCAGCGAGTCGAGCGCCGCCAGTTCGTTGCCCTGCACGTCGCCGACGGAGCCGTCGGGCGCCTTGTTCAGCTTCGTCCCGTCGGAGGCGGTGATCGAGCCGTCGGTGCGGTCGATGCGGTAGCTGTTGGGGTTCTGCACCATGCCGGCGAGCGTCGCCGCCTGGCCGAGCGTGAGGTTCGCCGCCGACGTGCCGAAGTAGTAGCGGGCGGCCGACTCGATGCCGTAGGTGGTGCCGCCGAAGTTCGCGATGTTGAGGTAGCCGAGGAGGATCTCGTCCTTCGAGTACTTCTGCTCCAGCGCGATCGCGTACCGCATCTCCTGCAGCTTGCGCTCGACGCCCTCGGCGCCACTGGAGGTCGTCGCCTCCGACCAGCACGCGTACTTCTCGTCGGAGGTCTTGGCGGTGGCCTCGCACTGCTGCACCAGGACGTTCTTGACGTACTGCTGGCTGATGGTCGAGCCGCCCTGCGTCTCGCCCCCGCCCGCCAGGTTCGAGAGCACCGCGCGGGTGGTGCCGATGACGTCGACGCCGCCGTGGTCGTAGTACCGAGGGTCCTCGCTGGAGAGGATCGCGTCGTACATCACCGAGGCGACCTGGTCGTACGCGACGGGCGTGCGATCCTGCTCGAGGAACTTCGCGAGCAGCACCGGCTGCCCGGTGTCGGGATCGTTGGCGTAGAAGTTGCTCGGCAGCATGGGCTGGTCGATCTCGAGCGTGCTCGGCAGGTCGTCGAACAGCGTGAGCGCGCCGCCGGCCGCGCTGCTGGTGAGGGCGACGGCCGGCGTGACCGTCGCGGCGATCAGCACGCCGGTGACGGCGCTGAGTCCCACCAATCCGGCGAGTCCGGTGAGGATCCCTCTTTTCGGGCGCGACGAATCAGGCATGGTCCCGAGGGTAGGGAGGCGCCCTGAACGCTCACGGAGCGCCGCCTATGCGTGAGGTGGATGCCGCGCCCCGGGCCGACGGCATCCACGCGTCAGCTCACCCGCAGGTTCTCCAGCGCGTCGTCGTCCCACGCGATGCCGAGTCCGGGGGCGTCCGGGGCGGTGACGCGACCCTCGGTGACGAGCAGGTCGGCGGTCGTGACCGCGCGCAGCTGCGGGATGTACTCGACGATGCGGCCGTTGGGCACGGCGGCGACGAGGCTCACGTGCAGCTCCATGAGGAAGTGCGGGCATACGGGGACGTTGAACGCCTCGGCCAGGTGCGCGATCTTCAGCCACGGCGTGATGCCGCCGACGCGTGCGACGTCGGGCTGCACGATGGTGGCGGCATCCCTCGCGAGGTACTCCTTGAACTGGCCGACGGAGTACAGCGACTCCCCCACCGCGATGGGGATGGACGTCGATTCGACGAGCTTCGCGTGCGCCGAGACGTCGTCGGCGGGCAGGGGCTCCTCGAGCCACGAGATGCCCGACGGCTCGATCGCCCGGGCCAGCGCGCGGGCGTCGGCGAGGGTGAGGCCCTGATTGGCGTCGACCATGAGCCGGTACCCGGGGCCGACGGCCTCACGCACGGCGGCGAGGCGGTCGACGTCCCGCCGCGGGTCGGGCGAGCCCACCTTGAGCTTCGACCCGTGCCAGCCGCCGTCGCGCGCCGCCAGCGTGTTGGCGACGAGGGTCTCGGTGTCGATGTGCAGCCAGCCGCCCTCGGTGTCGTACAGGGGCACCTCCGGCTTCGCGCCGCCGGCGGCGCGCCACAGCGGCTCGGCGTCGCGACGGCAGCGGGCGTCCCATACGGCCGTGTCGATCGCCGCGAGCGCCAGCGACGTGATCGCGCCGACGGTGGTCGCGCGCGTCTGGGTGAACAAGTGGCGCCACACCGCCTCGGGACGCCGCACATCCTGCCCGACGACCGCGGGGAGCAGGTGGTCCCGCAGCATGGACAGCACCGCCCTCCCGCCCGTGCCGATCGTGTACGCGTACCCGCGGCCGGGTGTGCCGTCGGAGGTCTCGAGGTCGACGACGATCGTCTCCTGCTTCACGAACGACTGCACAGCGTCGGTGCGGACGGTCTCGACGGGGATGTCGACGAGCATGGCTCGGGCGTGCGTGATGACGGACATGGCTCCTCCGGAACCGGAATGGATGCCGCGGCGCGGCGTCAGCGGACGAGCGACTGGATGGCGGCCGCGGCGGCGCCGCGTGCCCAGTCCTGGAAGGTGTGCGGCCGCACCACGATGCGGCATCGGGCGGCGGCCCCGAAGGCGTGGGCGGCGAACGCGTCCCGCAGCGTCGCGTCGTAGAGGTCGAAGTCCGCGACGCCCTCACCGCCGATGATGACGAGTTCCGGACCGGTCAGGTTGACCAGGGTCGCGATCGCGGTCCCCACCAGCGCGGCGGCCTCCCGGAAGGCGGCGTCGGCGGCCGCGTCGCCGGCGTGGGCGAGCTGCACGGCCTCGTCGATGCCGACATCGCGTCCGAGCGCCGCCGACAGCGACGCCTCGATGGCGGGCGTCGACGCGACGGCCTCGACGCAGCCCCGGCGTCCGCACGGGCAGATGCGCGAAGGGTCGGCCAGAGGGAGGTGGCCGATCTCGCCCGAGACCCCGTACGCGCCCGTGACCACCTGGCCGTTGAGGTGCAGCCCGCTGCCGATGCCGCGGCCGATCGTGACGATGGCGAACGATTCCGTGCCGAGCCCCACGCCGAACCAGTGCTCGCCGACCGTCAGCGCGTGCACGTCGTTCTCGAGCGTCACCGGCCGGCCGAGCCGCTCCTGCAGGTCGGCGCCGAACGGCTCGTCGCTCCAGCCCATGATGGCGGACTCGCGCACGACGCCCGAGGACGTGTCGACGTCGCCCGACACCGAGACCCCGATGCCGGCGATGGCGTCGGTCTTGTCGCCCAGCGCCTCTTCGAGCGCCGAGACGACGGCGGCGATCGCGTCCGTGGCGGCGCCCGGGTCGTGCGCCGCGAGCGGCCGGCTCTCGCTCACGAGCACGTTGGTGGCGAGGTCGGTCGCCACGCCGATCACCTCGTCGACGTTGACCTTGACGCCGAGCATGACCATGGCGTCGGGCACGATCGACACGGGCGCGGCGGGGCGCCCCGGATTGCCGTCGCGCTGCGTGGCGGGCGGGGCGTCGACGAGGCCGGCGGCCACGAGGGGCGAGACGGCCTTGGTGACGGCCGCCTGCGACAGGCCGGTCTGGCGGGCGATGTCGATGCGGCTGATCGGGCTGCGCGTCAGGATCGTGGCGAACACCCTCGATCCGGCCTCGGACGCCGTGCGGATGAGCGTCGTGCGCGCGGCGGTGTCGTGGTCCATCGGTTCCCTCGGTCGTTGTGGTTACGGTAGCGAATCTGCGCGGACGGCGGGCGTCAGGGCGCGGCCAGGTGCGTGGCGGCGAACTCGAGCGCGTTCTCTTCATCCAGATCGCCGCCCGCCTCATGGCCGTTGTAGGGCCACAGCACGATCTGCTTCGGCCCGGCGTAGGCGGTGAAGGCGGGGAGGACCGTCCCGGGCGGGGCGATGCCGTCCCGCAGTCCCGTGCTCAGCAGCGCCGGTGCGTTCGCGCGCTTGGCGTGGTTGACCCCGTCGAAGTAGCGGAGCGTGTCGAGCGCCGCGGCGGTGTCGAGCCGGCGGTCGGCGAAGTACTGGGTGAGCAGCGCGTAGGGATGCTCGTCGCTCAGGTCGGCCGCGCGGTCGAGCTCGCACAGGAACGGCGCCTGCACGATCGCGACGGCGAGATCGGGCACGAGCCCGGCGAGCGCCAGCGCGATCCCGCCGCCCTGGCTCGCGCCGACGGCCCCGACGCGCGCGGGGTCGACCAGGTCGATCGAGCGCAGCGCGTCCACCGCGCGCACGGCGTCGGCGTACACGCGCCGGTAGTAGTACTCGTGCGGTGAGCGGATGCCGCGGGTGAGGAAGCCCCCGGCCGACGGGCCGCCGTCGGCATGGTCGTCGTCGGTGTCGCCGTGTCCCTGGCCGCGGGCATCCACCACCAGATGGGCGTAGCCGGCGGCGGCCCACCGCAGGTCGCGCAGCGCGTGGCCGCGCCCGTTGCCGTATCCGAAGAACTGGACGAGCCCCGGCAGGGGACCGCCTGCGCCGCGCGGAACCCGCAGCCATGCGTGGATCGGAGTGCCGCCGAAGCCGCGGAAGGTCACATCGAACACGTCGATCACTGCCAGGCGCGTCGGCCTCGGCGCGATCGTGACGTCGAGGGGGTGCCGTCGGGTCTCGGCGAGGGTCTCTGCCCAGAACGCGTCGAAGTCGGAGGGGTCGGACTGCGTGGTCGGCTCGTCGACGAGCGTGAGCTCACCGCGCATCGCGTGCTCCGATCGCCAGGGCGGCGGCATCCACGAGTCGGTCCAGGGGCACCTCGACGGCGCCGCCCGCCGGGACGCGCAGCTCGACGCGCCGATCGCGGTAGGCGACGGTGACGTCGCGCTCGTCGCCGCGGATGCTGCGCACCGTCGCGGACGTGAGTGCGCCGCCGCGCCACGTGAGGTCGACCGTGAGGCCCGTGCGCGCGCCCAGACCCTGCGCGTCGCCGTCCGTCCAGGCGGTCGGCAGCGCGGGCAGAAGCCGGACGAGGCCGCCGTGGCTCTGCACGAGCAGCTCGGCGATGCCGGCGGGGAAGCCCAGGTTGCCGTCGATCTGGAACGGCGGGTGGGTGCTGAAGAGGTTGGGCAGCAGTCCGCCCCACTCCGACCCGTCGACGGGGCCGTGGCGGGTCGCGTCGCCCTCGAACGGTGTGAGCGCCTCGTCGAGCAGCGCCGCGGCGGCCTCGCCGTCCCGGATGCGTGCCCGCATGGCGATCTTCCACGCCCACGACCAGCCCATCGCACCCGGGCCCCGGGCGTCGAGCAGCCGCACTCCGGCCTCGAACAGCTCAGGGTCGCGCTCGCGCGTGAGCACGTCGAGCGGGTGGATGCCGATGAGCGGCGACAGGTGACGGTGCAGCGGCTCGGCCTCGACGACCTCGGCCGACCACTCCATGAGCCGTCCGTCGGCGCCGATGCCGACCGGTGCGAGGGCCGCGAGCGCGCGATCGATCTCGTCGGTCAGCGGGTCGTCGGCGCCGAGCACCGCGATCGCGGCCGATGCCCGCTCGAACAGGGCGCGGATGAGGAAGAGATCGGATGCCGCCGTCAGGCCGAGTGCCGTGTTCTGGCCGTCGGCGGCCACGAACGAGTTCTCGGGAGAGGTGGATGGCGACGTCTGCAGGGTGCCGTCCGGACCCGGGACGAGCCAGTCGAGGCAGAACTCGACGGCGCCGCGCATGACCGGCCAGATGCGCGAGCGGAGCAGGTCGACGTCGCCGCCGAACTCGTACGCGTCCCACAGGTTGTGCGTCAGCCACACGCCGCCCATCATCCAGATGGCCCAGCTCGGGGCGCCGTGGCCGCCGCCGACGGGAAGGCTCCAGCCCCAGAGGTCGGAGTTGTGGTGCGCCACCCACCCCCGCGCGCCGTACAGCTCGCGGGCGACGGCGGCGCCGGTGCGCGACAGGCGCTCGACGAGCGCGAGCAGGGGCTCGAACGCATCGTCGAGGCCCAGGACGGGTGCCGCCCAGTAGTTCATCTGGGTGTTGATGTTGATCGTGTAGTTCGACGACCAGGCAGGACGCAGCTGGTCGTTCCAGATCCCCTGCAGGTTCGCCGGCGGGCCGCCGGCACGGGACGACGACGCGAGCAGGTACGCGCCGTACTCGGCGATCACCGTCGCCCGCAGCTGCGCGTCGGCGCCGTGCAGGATGTCGCGGTCGACGTCCCAGACGCCTTCCCGGCGACCGCCGATCGCGAACCGCGCCCGAGCGTGCCGCCGGCGATCGGCGACATGCTCGTCGAACAGCGCGGACGGAGCGCGGCGAGCCGCGGCATCCACGCGCTGCCTGGCGCGGTCCCGGATCGCCTCACGGGAGGCGATCCGCCACTCCCCGTCCGCGTCGGCCCACCAAAACTCGGCGCGGGACGAAGTGGAGAGGGCGACCAGCAGCCGGTGAGCCCCGTGGACGGTCGCGCGTGCAGGCGCAGCGTCCACGGAACCGTCGGTGTCCAGCGCGACGGCGACGGCTGCGAAGGCGTCGACGTCGTCACCGGCCCCGGCGTACCGCAGCGGCGGTTCGACGGAGGTCTCGTGCAGCGGTGCGCCGTCGACGGGGATCTCGACGTCGAGACCCAGACCGTGCGGCGCGGCGCGAAGCGGGGAAGAGAGGGAGAGGGATGCCGTGAACGCGACATCGGCGGTCACCTCGACGATCAGCGCCTGGGCGGGCGCCGACACCCACGAGCGGCGGACGACGGTGCCGCCGTCGACGACCAGCGTCTCGGTGAGGACCGCCTCGTCGAGGTCGAGCACGCGTGCCGGGCCGAAGGGGCGGGCGCCCTCGATCTCGACCGCGAGGTCGCCCAGCGGCAGGTACTCCTGGGAGTACGGCCCCTCGAACGACATCAGCAGGTGCTCGGCTCGGCGGACGTCGCCGGCGGCGAGGGCGGAGCGCACCTCGGCCAGCCGCTCGGGTCCGGCGCCACCGGCGATCACGTCGCGCAGGGCCGCCGCGGGCCCGTCGGGCGTGCCCGACCACACGGTGGCGTCGTTGAGCGCGTAGCGCCCCGTCGCACCGCCGAACGCCATCGCGCCGATCCGCCCGTTGCCCAGCGGGGCTGCGGCCTCCCACCGATCGGCGGGGGCGGTCCACGACAGTCGCAGGGTGTCGCTCATCTCGGTCCTCAAGGTCTCGGCCCCGGAGATCGCGGGTGCCGGGCGTCTTCGCCCGCAGACCTCGGATCTTTGCTTGCGACGCCAGCGTAAACATGATTAATTACCGATGTCAAGAAACTCGTCGGAGGAGTTCGAATGGTCAACGGTGAGGGTGCCGTCCATACCTTGCGGGCCGCGGGCGTCGCGCTGGTCGTCGACCTGGCGGGAGCGCATCCGCGCATCCTGCATTGGGGCGCGGACCTGGGAGATGTCGGCGTCGACACGGCCGAGGCGCTGCGCGCGACCGCGGTGCCGGCGGTGCTCAACAACTCGCCGGACGTGCCGCGGGTCTTCTCGGTGTGGCCCACCGAGCAGGACGGCTGGGCGGGCACCCCCGCGCAGGCCGGTCACCGCGGCGGCACCGCGACGACTCCGCGTCCGTGCCTCGTGGAGGCCGACGTCCTCCACGGCAGTGACGGCGGCGGTCGCATCACGCTCCGCTTCGACGACGCCGTCGCCGGCACGCGGGCGCGCCTGGAGTACGGGATGGACTCCGCCGGCGTGCTGTCGGTCGACCTGTCGATCGAGAATCCCGCGGAGGCCGCATCCGCGTACCTGGTCGACGGGCTGCGCGCCCTCGTCCCCCTGCCCGACCGTGCGGGCGAACTGCTCGACTTCACGGGCAAATGGTGCCGTGAACGCTCGCCGCAGCGTCTGCCGTTCGCCTTCGGCACCCACTCACGCCGGGCACGGCGGGGCAAGCCCGGGCACGACACCCCGTTCCTCCTCGTCGCCGGCACGCCGGCGTTCGGCTTCGGGCACGGCGAGGTGTGGGGCGTGCATCTGGCGTGGAGCGGCGACGGCGAATACCTCGCCGAGCGGCTGCCCGAGGGCGCAGGCGCGCTGTCACGGGTCATCGGCGCGGGGGAGCTCCTGCGCTCGGGCGAGATCGTGCTGCGGCCCGGCGAACGGTACGAGGCTCCGACCGTGCTGTTCACGTGGTCGGACGAGGGCTTGGACGGGCTGTCCGCCCGGTTCCACCGCAGGCTGCGCGCGCGGCCCGGCCACCCGTCGGCGCCGCGCCCCCTCGTGCTCAACACCTGGGAGGCGGTGTACTTCGACCACGACCTGGATCGACTCGTCGAGATCGCCGATCGCGCCGCGCAGGTGGGCGTCGAGCGCATCGTGCTGGACGACGGCTGGTTCCAGGGGCGCCGCGACGCGAACGCGGGCCTCGGCGACTGGCTGGTCGACGAGCAGGTGTGGCCCGACGGCCTCGGTCCGTTCGTCGACGCCGTCCGCGCCCGGGGAATGCAGTTCGGGCTGTGGTTCGAGCCCGAGATGATCAGCCCCGACTCCGACCTCGCCCGCGCCCACCCCGAGTGGGTGCTCGCGCCGCGCGAGGGCGTCGGACCTACCGCGCGCAGTCAGCACGTGCTCGACATCGCCAACCCCGAGGCGTACGCGCTCGTGCTCGAGCGCATCAGTGCGCTCGTCGCCGAATACGACATCGACTACCTCAAGTGGGACCACAACCGCGATCTCGTCGAACCCGTCGCCCGTCGCGCCGAAGGCGACCGGCCCCTCGTGCACGACCAGACGGTCGCGCTCTACCGGCTGCTCGACGAGCTGCGCGCGCGCCACCGCCGCCTGGAGATCGAGACGTGCTCGGGCGGCGGCGGTCGCGTCGACCTCGGCATCCTCGAGCGCACCGACCGCGTGTGGGCATCGGATTGCAACGACCCCGTCGAGCGCGCCCGCATCGAGCGCTGGACCCGGATGCTCGTGCCGCCCGAGCTCATCGGCTCGCACCTCGGCGCCCACCGATCGCACACCACATCGCGCGAGACCGACCTGTCGTTCCGGCTCGCCGTCGCCCTCACTGCGCACGCCGGCATCGAGTCCGACCTCACCGTCGCGGGCGCCGACGACCTGCAGACGATCACCGCGTGGGCGCAGCTGTACCGCGAGCTGCGCGAGCTGATCCACACCGGTCGCATCGTCAACGCCGATGTGGCGGACGACGCCACGATGCTCACCGGCATCGTGGCGTCCGACGGCGGGCGTGCGCTGTTCACGTGGGCACGACTGGCGACGTCGCCCGACGGGCAGAGCGGCAGGGTGCGCTTCCCCGGCCTCGAGCCGGCCGCCCGCTATCGCGTGCGCGTGCGGCCCGAACTCGGGGCGACGAGCCGCCACGAGGTCGCCGATCCGGAGTGGATGCGTCCCGCCGTCGACGGCGGCATCGAGCTGCCGGGGTCCGTGCTGGCGGTGGCGGGCGTGCCGCTGCCGACCCTCAACCCGCAGCAGGCGCTGCTCTTCGACGTCGTGAGGGTGGCATAGCGCCCACCGACGTCTCCGACATCTTCTGGGAACCGCGCGATGGGGCGCGGGGTTCGCCGATGAACCCACCGCAGAGAGGAAACCATGAACACCAGGAACCGCCACGCCCTCGGGCGACGGTGGCTCGCGGCGCTCGCTGTCGCTGCCGTCGGCACGACCATCGGGATCGGAGGAGCCGCGGCCGCCGCGGAGCCCCGGGCCGAGGCATCCGCTCCCGCTCCCGCCGTCGCTCCCGCGGCGACGACGCCCGACGACGCGCTCGGCGCGCGGCCGTACATGGGGTGGAGCAGCTACAGCATGCAGGTCTACGCGGGCAACGGCTCCACGTGGATCACCGCGGACCAGATCATCGCGCAGTCCGATGCCATGCATGAGAAGCTGCAGTCGGCGGGCTACGAGTACATCAACATCGACGCCGCCTGGAACGACGGCGTCGACGAGTACGGCCGGCCCACGCCGAGCGCGAAGCTCTACCCCGACGGCCTGCAGGCCGTGATCGACCACATCCACGCCAACGGGCAGAAGGTCGGCCTGTACGCGATCCCGGGGATCTCGCCGCAGGTGTACGAGGCCGATCTGCCCATCTTCGGCGCCCCCGACTGCTCGACCGGCGACATCGTGAAGCAGCCGGTCCAGCAGGCGGACTACTGGGGCATCGGCTACCGGATCGACTTCTCGAACCCGTGCGCCCAGAAGTACGTCGACTCGATCGCCGACATGTTCGGCGAGTGGGGCATCGACTTCCTGAAGTTCGACAGCGTCACGCCGGGGTCGGGGATCAGCGACCTGTCGCTCGATGCCCGCGACGACGTCAAGGCGTGGTCGCAGGCGCTGGAGCGCAACGGCATCTGGTTCGAGCTGTCGTGGGCGCTCGACATCCGCTACGCCGACTACTGGGCGCAGTACGCGAACGGCTGGCGCGTCGAGTGGGACGTCGAGTGCTACTGCGAGAAGACGGCCCTCACCAACTGGAGCAACATCGCGCGCCTCTTCCCGCGTGCCGCCGACTGGTGGCGCTACGCAGGGCCCGACCGCGGCTGGAACGACTTCGACTCGCTCAACGTCGGCAACGGCAAGATGGACGGCCTGACCAAGGACGAGCGCCGCACCGCGGCGACCCTGTGGGCGGTGTCCGCCGCGCCGATGTACGTCGGCAACGACCTGACGCAGCTCGACGACTACGGCATCCAGCTGCTGACCAACCCCGAGGTCATCGCGGTGAACCAGGCCGGACGCCCGGCACACCCCGTCTCGACGGCATCCCCGCAGCAGACCTGGTACACCGCCAACCCCGACGGGTCGGTCACGGTCGCGGTGTTCAACCTCGGGCAGACGGATGCCGACATGACGGTGTCGCTGGCAGACGTGGGCCTGACGGGATCCGTGAAGGTGCGCGACCTGTGGGCCAAGAAGGACCTCGGCAAGGCGGAGGGGACGTTCGTCGCGACCGACGTGCCCGTCCACGGCACGCGGCTGTTCACCTTCAGTCCCGCCAAGGGGACGACCGTCGCGCTGAACGACGATGACGCGCAGCTGACGTACGAGGGCGCGTGGTCGCGCAACGGCGGCGAGGAGCAGGTCGCGGCCTCGCAGTCGCTGACCGTCTCGGTGTTCGATTCGTCGAAGGGCGGCACCGCCCCGGCCACCGGCTCGTCGCGGGTCATCGCGGTCAACGACACCGACCCGGCCATCGCCTACAGCGGCACCTGGGGCCACAGCACCGGCCGCGGACTCGGCGATTACCAGGACGACGTGCACTACGGCGAGGCCGACGGCAGCGCGTTCCAGTACTCGTTCGTCGGCACCGGCATCGACTGGATCACCGAGACGCACCAGTCGCAGGGCGACGCCGAGGTGTACATCGACGGCGTGCTCGCCGCCACGGTGAGCACGTATCAGGCGGAGGGCCGCGGGGCGCAGCAGGTGGTCTTCAGCAAGCGCGACCTGCCGAACGGCAGCCACACGATCCGCGTCGTGAAGAAGTCGGGCCAGTTCATGCTGCTCGACCGGCTCGACGTCGTGCAGGAGAGCCTGCTCGACATCGACCACGTCGCCTTCGACCGCGCCGCGCCGACGGACGCCACCGTCCACGTGCTGCGCGATCCCGGCGAGCTGCTCGGCGTGTTCCGCGACGGAGCGGCGCTGGGGAGCGGCACCGACTACACGGTGGACGGCGATGCCGTCGTCTTCGGCTCAGGGTTCCTCGCGTCGCTCGCCGACGGCGACACCGCGCTGGAGTTCCGCTTCCGCGGCGACGTCCAGGGCGACGTGCACTGGACGAAGGACGACGGCGCGGCCGTGTCGCTGACGTTCTCGGGCACGGCCGTCACGGTGCGCGGTCCGGTCGCGCCCGACCAGGGCGCGATGGAGGTGTACCTGGACGGCAAGCTCGTCGACACCGTCGACGTGCAGGGCGACGCGCGGCTCACGCAGCAGAAGCTGTTCGAGAAGAGCGGCCTCAAGAAGGGCCAGCACACGCTCCGGCTGGTCAAGACGGCGGGTGAGGTGCTCCGCGTCGACGCCGTGTCGTACGTGACGGGCTGAACCGGGGGCCGGGGCGGCGGATCCCTCCGCCGTCCCGGCTCGACCGCGCGTCCGCCGTGCGCGAACTCGGGCCCCGCCCGCCGGGGCGGCGCGACACTGGGTGCGTGGACGATCACGAGGCGCTCGACGCCTACTCCTCGACGGTGATGCGCGTCGCCCAGGCGGTGCTGCCGTCGGTGGCCGCGGTCGCCGTGCGCACCCGGCAGGGAGCGGGCGCGGGCAGTGCCTCGGTCATCACGGCGGACGGCCATCTGCTCACGAGCGCGCATGTCGTAGAGGGAGCCGTGGGTGTCGAGCTCGCGTTCCCCGACGGCACCGGTGCCGAGGCATCCGTCGTCGGCGCCGACCCGCTCTCGGACCTCGCCGTCCTGCGCGCGCACGGCGAGACGCCTCCGCCCGTTCGGATGGGGGATGCCGCCGGCCTCGGCGTCGGCCAGCTCGTCGTGGCTCTCGGCAACCCGCGCGGCCTGTCCGGCAGCGTGACCGCCGGCATCGTCTCGGCACTCGGGCGCTCGCTGCCGACCCGGTCGGGTCGCGTCATCGACGAGGTCATCCAGACCGACGCCGCGCTCAACCCCGGCAACAGCGGCGGCGTGCTCGCCGACAGCGCCGGCCGGATGGTGGGCGTGAACACGGCCGTGGCCGGCATCGGACTCGGCCTCGCGGTGCCGATCAACGCCACCACGCGCGAGATCATCGAGGCTCTGCGCACGACGGGGCGTGTGCGGCGGGCCTGGCTCGGCATCGCCGGCTCGACCGTCCCGCTCGCTCCCGACGTCGCGGCCAAGGCCGGATCGAAGGTCGGCATGCAGGTCGTCTCGATCGTGCCCGACAGTCCTGCCGCTGTCGCCGGCGCCCGTGTCGGCGACATCGTGCTGTCGCTCGACGGCGTGCCGATCCTGAACCCCACGGCCCTGCAGCGACGCATGGTCGAGGGCGCGATCGGCCGCCGCCTGGAGATGACCCTGTGGCGCGGCGGCGCGCTGGTCGACGTCGTCGTCGAACCCCAGGAGCTCCGTGTCTCCTGACGACCCACCCCGCCGGGCACCTCACGCTCGGCGCTAGGGTCCGTGTCTCGTCGAGACCGGGGTTTGCGCCGGAGACCGGGGCCTGCGTCCTCGGCCTCGGCGGCAGACCCCGGTCTCGACGACGGAATCCCCGGTCTCGGGATGCGGGCGGCGGGGACGCACGGGCCGTGCGCCCGGCCGCGCGCTCAGGCGTCCAGGCGGAAGACGCGGCGGGGGAGCGGGCCGACGAGATCGGCGGCGATCGCGTGCGCCTCGGCCTCGGGGAGTCGGCCAGTGGCGACGAGGGTGGCGAGCCAGCCGGCATCCATCCTCCTCGCGACGTCGTGACGGGCCGGGATCGAGAGGAAGGCGCGGGTGTCGTCGATGAAGCCGCTCGTCTTGCCGAAGCCCGCGGAGTCGGTGACGGCCTCGCGGTAGCGGCGGATGCCGTCGGGCGAGTCCAGGAACCACCACGGCGCCCCGGCGAAGACCGAGGGATAGAACCCGGCCAGCGGCGCGATCTCGCGGCTGAACGCGGTCTCGTCCACGGTGAACAGCACCATGCGGAAGCTGGGGTGCGTGCCGAAGTCGCGCAGCAGCTCGCGCAGCGGCACCGAGTACGCGGTCGGCAGGGGCAGGTCGTGACCCGTGTCGGGGCCGAAGCGCTGCAGCGTCGGCGCGTGGTGGTTGCGCAGCACGCCCGGGTGCAGCTGCATGACGAGGCCGTCCTCGCTCGACATCCGCGCCAGCTCCCACAGCATGTGCGCACGGTAGGCGGCGGCGTCGGATGCCGGCACGTCTCCCGCGCGTGCCGCGGCGTGGATGCGCTCGAGCTCGGCGGGCTCGGCCCGCACCGCCCACGCCTCGACCACGCCCGTGTCGGTCGAGGTGGCACCGCAGGCGCGGAAGAACGCGCGGCGGTCCTCGAGAGCGGCGATGAGCCCGGCGTGGGTTCCGGTCTCGATGCCGCTCGCGGCGGTGAGGTCGTCGAGCGCCTGACGCCAGCCCGGAGCCGACGGGTCGAGGTACCGGTCGGGGCGGAAAGTCGGGATGACGCGCCCGTGCCAGGAGGGATCGGCGGCCAGCGCGCGGTGCGCCGCGAGGTCGTCGGCCGGGTCGTCGGTGGTGGCGAGCACCTCGATGCGGAAGCGCTCGTACAGCCGGCGCGGCCGCGACGCCGGGTCGGCGATCCATGCGGCGATCGCGTCGAACTGCTCGTCGGCGTTGCCCGCGGAAGGATGCCGATCGAGCCCGACCACGTTCTGCAGCGTGTCTTCGAGCCAGACCCGTACCGGGGTCGCGGCGAACGCGTGCCAGTGCGACGCGAAGGCCCGCCACACGTCGCGGGGTGCGGACGAGCCGGCGGGACCGCGGCCGAGAGCGTCGAGCGGCACCCCGTGGGCGTGCAGCAGGCGCAGCACGTAGTGATCGGGCGTCACCAGCAGCGCGGCCGGGTCGGCGAACGGGTCGTCGTCGAGCAGCAGCCGAGGGTCCACGTGACCGTGCGGCGACACGATGGGCGCGTCGGCCACCGCGGCGTACAGCTCGGCTGCGAGGCGCCGGACCCCGGCGTCGGCGGGGAACAGGCGGTCGGCGGCGGCTTTCAGCTCCACGGGCTTCCGTTCTCGATCGGTGCGGGTCGGTGAGGGTGCTCCCGGGTCACGAACCGCTGCCCGACGGCGCGGACTGTGACACGGGAGCGGGCTGTGCGTCGGTCGCCGGCCCGCTGCTGCGGCGTGCGCGCAGGTAGGTGGGCAGGACCGCGCGCGTGCGGCCTGACCCGGTGCCGGCGATCGTGTCGAGGAGCATCGTGACCGCCACCCGGCCGGCCTCCTCGATCGGGGCGGCGATCGTGGTGAGCGGCGGGTCGCAGAAGTCGGCACCGAAGACGTCGTCGCAGCCCACGATCGACAGGTCGTCGGGTACGCGCACGCCGCGTTCGCGCAGGCGGCGCAGCATGCCGAAGGCGATCACGTCGTTGAACACGATGCACGCGGTCGCCGTTCCGACGACGGCGTCCGCGGCCGTCGCGCCGGCCTCGGCGTGCGGCATCCACGGTCCGCTGTGCTGCAGCTCGACGCCGAGCCCGGGGGCGGCCTCCTGCAGCGCCTGCCACCGCCGGGCGTTCGACCACGAGTCGGCCGGCCCGGCCACGTACGCGATGCGGCGATGGCCGAGCGAACGCAGATGCAGCAGCGCCTGCCGGGCGCCGTCGGGAGTGTCGAGGATGACGCTCGGCACCCCGGGGACGTCGCGGTTGACGGTCACGATCGGCTGCCGCTGGGCGAGGGCCGCGAGCTGGCGCTCGTCCAGGCGGGATGCGGCCAGGATCACGCCGTCGGCCGACTTGCGCATCAGATCGATGGTCTCGGCCTCGATCTCGCCGGACTCCTCGGTGTCGACGAGCAGCTGCGCATAGCCGGCCGCGCGGAGCTGGCGCTGGGCACCGCGGATGAGACCGAAGTAGAAGGGGTTGGCGATGTCGGGCACGAGCAGCGCCACGGTCCTCGTCGCTCCCGACACCAGCGAGCGCGCGTGCGAGCTCGGCACGTACGACAGCTCGGCGGCGGCCGCGACGACGCGCTGGCGTGTCGCCTCGCTCACCCGGCCGGGCATGCTGAGCGCGCGCGAGACCGTGGAGGTCGCGACGCCTGCCAGGCGCGCCACGTCGCCGATGGTGGCGGGTCGCCGGCTTGCGGCATCCACTTCTTCGCTCATCGCTGCGTCCATCCGGGGCGTCGTCCCACCTCTCAGAGCCGCCGTCACACCGTTGCGAGATCAGGAGATCCGGCGAAGACAGGACGATCGTCGCGCAATCGTCCTGCGTAGGCGAGATCTCCTGTTCTGGAGAAGTGGATGCCGGCGGTCGGTGCGAGCCTAACCACCATGGCAACTTTTGGCAAACGATTGCACGGATGAGGGCGGCCGGGCTAGCCTGATCGCGCCCCCGTCCCCGAACGAGAATCGCGATGACGAACGACACGACCTGGCAGCTGTCCGGTTTCGGCGACGAGATCGACCCCGACCCTCGCATCCAGTGCGCCGTGCTGTCGGCGCTCGGTGCGCGGCACGTCGAGGTGCGCTCGGCGTGGGGCACCAACATCGTCGACCTCGACGACGACGGACTCGATGCGCTCGCCGCGACGATCCGCGACGCGGGCATGGGGGTCTCGGCGATCGCCTCGCCGATCGGCAAGAGCGAGCTGAGCGAGCCCGCGGAGTACGAGCTCGGACGCCTCGATCGCGCGCTGCGCGCCGCCGACGTCCTCGGGTCGCGCTACATCCGGCTCTTCTCGTTCTGGTGCCATGAGCCGGATGCTTCGTCTCGTTCCTCGCTCAGCACAAGTGCCGCTGCGCGCGGACGCGACGAGATCCTCCGCCGCATGGGCACGTGGGCCGAGCGTGCGGCCGCCGCGGGCGTGACCCTCGTGCACGAGAACGAGAAGCACATCTACGGCGACGTGCCCGAGCGTGTGCTCGACATCGTGCGGACGGTCGGCTCGCCGTCCCTCCGCCTCGCCTGGGACAACGCCAACTTCGTGCAGGTCGGCGTGCGTCCGGTCGCCGACGGGTGGGCGCAGCTCGCCCCGTACGTCGAGTACCTGCAGGTCAAGGACGCCCGTCTCGCGGACGGCGAGGTCGTGCCCGCAGGCGAGGGCGACGGCGAGCTGCGCGAGACGATCGCTAACCTGCGGGATGCCGGATTCTCGGGCTTCGCGTCACTCGAACCCCATCTCACCGATTTCACCGCCACCGGCGGCTTCTCGGGCGCCGCCGCCTTCGGTCGCGCTGCCCGGGCGTTCCGTTCCCTCACCGACCACGCAGGAGTGACACTCGCATGACCACCGCCACCGCCCCCCTTGCCACCGCGATCGTCGGCTGCGGCGTCATCGGCCGCACCCACGTGGAGTCCGTGCTCGCCTTCGCCGAGCTCGAGCTGGTCGCCCTGATCGACCCCGTCCGCGAGCGCGCCGACGCCCTCGCCGATGAGGTCGAGGCGCGCACCGGCGCGCGGCCGCGCGTGTTCGCCTCGATCGAGGACCTGGTGCGTGCCGGGGTGCAGGTCGGGCTCGTCGTGATCGGCACGCCGAGCGGCCTGCACGTCGAGCAGGGCATCGCCGCCCTCGAAGCCGGGGCGCACGTGATCATCGAGAAGCCGCTCGACGTGGATCTGGTGCGGGCGCGGCGTCTCGCCGACGCGGCACGCGCGCACGCCGGCCAGGTGTGCACGATCATCAGCCAGCACCGCTTCGACCCGGCGAGCCAGGTCGTGCACGCCGCGATCGAGGCGGGCGGCTTCGGCCGGCTGACCTCTGCCGTGGCGACCGTGCCGTGGTGGCGCTCGCAGGGCTACTACGACTCGGGCGATTGGCGCGGGACGTGGGCGCTCGACGGCGGCGGCGCGCTCATGAACCAGGGCGTGCACACGCTCGACCTGCTGCTGTGGTTCCTCGGCCGGCCGGTGTCGGTGAGCGCCGAGTTCGCGCTGCTCGCCCACGACGGCGTCGAGGTCGAAGACACCGTCGTGGCCACCATCACGTTCGCCTCGGGCGCGCTCGCCGTGCTGCACGCGACGACCGCCGGATACCCCGGACTCGCGGTGCGCCTGCAGGTGCAGGGCTCGGCAGGATCCGCCGTCATCGACTCCGACGAGCTGGAGTACATCCACGTCGCCGACGCCACCGGCGGCAACGACATGGGGCTGCAGGGCGGCGGAAACCAGCGCGACCGCTACGGCCTCGACGCCGCGAACGGCGATGCGCCGGTCGACGCCACGCAGTCGGCGACCGGTCATGAGCGGCAGTACCGCGACCTGCTCGACGCGGTGGCGGACGGCCGCGACCCGATCGTCACCGTCGACGAGGCGCTGTTCACCCTTGCGACCGTGCGCGCGGTCTACGCGTCGGCGGCGACCGGCTCGAAGGTTCGCATCGACGACGTGCTCGCCGGCGCGTACGACGACGTCGAGCTCGTCGTCCCGGCGCCCCAGTTCGCATGAGCGCCCCGCCGGTGCGGATCGCGCACGTCGGTCTCGGCGCCTTCGTCCGCTCGCATCAGGCCTGGTACACCGAGCTCGCCAACCGCGCCGCCGCGGCGGACGGCGGCGAGGTATGGGGCATCGCGGCGTTCACGGTGCGCTCACCACGCGCGGCCGAGGTGCTCGCCGCACGGGACTGCCGCTATCCGCTCGTGCTGCTCGGGCGGGACTCCGAGCGCGTCGAGACGATCGAGGCGATCGTCGAGGCCCACGACGGCGCCGACGCGGAACGATGGCGCGAGGCGGCGGCATCCGTCGCCGTCATCACGGTCACCATCACAGAGGCCGGCTATCACCCGAGCGACGAGCAGGCCGCCGCCGACCGCGCGGCCCTGCGGGCCGGAGTGCTGCCGGCCACGGCTCCCGCACGCCTCGTAGACGGGCTGCGCGCGCGCCGCGCCGCGGCAGGCGGACCCGTGGCGGTCGTCAGCTGCGACAACCTGCGCGACAACGGGGGAGTCCTCGCGCGGGCGGTGGGCGGTGTCGCCCGGGACGTCGACCCGCCGCTGGCCGACTGGATCGACGCGAACGTGTCGTTCGTGTCGACCGCGGTCGACCGCATCACGCCGGCACCGGATCCCGAGATGCTGCCCGTGCAGCTGCGCGACGACCCGACCGCGCTCGTCGCGGAGGAGTACGGCTCGTGGATCCTCGCGGGCGCGTTTCCGGCAGGGCGCCCGTCATGGGAGGCAGCCGGCGCGCAGTTCGTCGACGACATCGCGCCGTACGAGCTGCGCAAGCTCTGGCTGCTCAACGCCGGCCACACCCTCCTGGCGTCGCTGGGCCTGCTGCGCGGTCACAGCACCGTCGCCGAGGCGATGGGCGACCGGGCCTGCCGCACGGCGCTCGACGAGCTGTGGACCGACGCCGGCGACGTCCTGCCCTTCCCGCCCGGCGAGCTCGCCCTGGTGCGCGCGGCGATCGCCGAGCGCTTCGAGAACCCGCGCATCCGTCACGAGCTGCGCCAGATCGCGCGCGACAGCGAGCTCAAGCTGCGCGAGCGCGTCGTCCCGGTCGTGGCCGAGCGCCTGCGGCGCGGACTCGCGGCGGGTGACGGAGAGCTGACCGCGCTCGCCGCCTGGGGCGCCGCAGTCCGCGCCGGCGTGCTCGAGGGCCCCGACCTCGGCGAGCCCGGCGTGGGGGAGGATGCCGCCGCCGCTGCGATCGTGCACAGCCTCGCCCCCGACCTTGCCGCAGGGCCGCACGGCGCCGGAGTGACGGCATCCACGGCTCTGCTCATCCGCACACTCGAAGGGACCGCATCGTGATCATCGACAAGGCTGAGGTGATCGTCACCAGCCCCAACCGCAACTTCGTCACGCTCAAGCTCACGACCGACGACGGCCTCACGGGACTGGGCGATGCGACGCTCAACGGCCGGGAGCTCGCGGTCGTGGCGTACCTCACCGAACATGTGGTGCCGCTGCTGCTCGGCCGCGACGCGCACCGCATCGAAGACACGTGGCAGTTCCTGTACCGGTCGGCGTACTGGCGGCGGGGACCGGTTACGATGGCCGCGATCGCCGCGGTCGACATGGCGCTGTGGGACATCAAGGGCAAGGCCGCGGGCATGCCCGTGTACCAGCTGCTCGGCGGTGCCTCACGCAACGGGCTGCTCGCCTACGGCCACGCGTCGGGGACCGACCTGCCTTCGCTGTTCGACTCGGTGCGCGACCACCTCGAGCAGGGATTCAAGGCCATCCGCATCCAGACGGCCGTGCCCGGGCTGAAGGCGATCTACGGCATCGCCGCGCAGGCCGCGTTCACCGGCGGCGGCGAAGAGCGGTACGACCACGAGCCCGCCCGCCGCGGCGCGAAGCCCGTCGAGGAGGACTGGGAGACCCGGCCCTACCTGCTGCACCTGCCGAAGGTGTTCGAAGCCGTGCGCAACGAGTTCGGGCCCGAGATCCCGCTGCTGCACGACGGTCACCACCGCATGACGCCGATCCAGGCCGCGCGCCTGGGCAAGGACCTCGAGCCGTACGACCTGTTCTGGCTCGAGGACTGCACGCCGGCCGAGAACCAGGAGGCGCTGCGGCTCGTCCGCCAGCACACCACGACGCCCCTCGCCATCGGCGAGATCTTCAACACGGTGTGGGACTTCAAGGACATCATCCGCGACCAGCTGATCGACTACGTGCGCGGCGCCGTCACCCACATGGGCGGCATCACGGCGCTCAAGAAGACGCTCGACTACGCGGCGCTGTACCAGATCAAGTCGGGCATGCACGGGCCGACCGACATCTCTCCGGTCGGCATGGCGGCCGCGATGCACCTGGGCCTGGCGATCCACAACTTCGGCATCCAGGAGTACATGAAGCACGGCGCGCGCACCGACGAGGTGTTCCAGCAGTCCTTCACGTGGCAGGACGGCCTGCTGCACCCGGGCGATCAGCCGGGACTCGGCGTCGAACTCGACCTCGACGAGGCCGGGAAGTACCCGTACGAGCAGGCCTATCTGCCGTACAACCGGCTGTCCGACGGCACCGTCCACGACTGGTAGGAGACGACATGGCACGCATCGGCGTACAGGCGATGATGCTGCGGGGCGCGATCGAAGAGCTCGGCGCGTACGAGGCGATCCGGCGGACGGCCGACGTGGGCTACCGCGTCGCGGAGCTGTCGGCCACCCGGCTGACGCCCGAGGTGCTCGCCGACCTGCGGCGGGCACAGGACGACTTCGGGTTCCAGGTGTGCTCGACGTCGGCGGGGGTCGGTCCCGAGGGAGCGGCCAACCCCTCACTGGAGACCGAGTTCGACAAGGTCGTGTCAGACACCCGTGCTCTCGGCGCGACGATGGTGCGCATCGGCATGCTGCCCATCCCGATGCTGCGGTCGCTCGACGGCGTCCTGGAGTTCTGCCGCATCGCGGACGCCGCCGCCGTGCGCCTGGCCGACGAGGGCATCGCGCTGTACTACCACAACCACCACGTCGAGTTCGCGAAGCAGGACGGCCGCTTCCTCCTCGACGTCATCGCGGATGCCTCACCCCACGTCGGCATCGAGCTCGACGTCCACTGGATCCAGCGCGGCGGCCTCGACCCCGTCCGGGTCATCGACCAGTACGCCGGCCGCGTGAAGCTCGTGCACCTCAAGGACTACCGGATCGGCTGGCCCGAGGCATCGACGATCGACGCCCTCGAGCGCGGCGACCACACGGCGTTCCAGGACGGCTGGAAGGGGCTCGTGCAGTTCGCCGAGGTCGGCGAGGGCAACCTGGACTGGCCCGCGATCATCGCCCACAGCCTGGGCGCCAGTGCCGAGCACCTGCTCGTCGAGCAGGACGAGCTGTACGGCCGCACCGTGTGGGAGTCGCTCGCGATCTCGCGCCGCAACCTCGTCGCCCTCGGGTACGAGCACCTGTTCTAGGCGGGCCGCCCGCTGCCCGGCATCCGTTCAACAGGTCAACCGCGGTTCATCAGGGCGGATCCCGCGATCGTGTCCTGATGAACCGCGGTTGACCTGTTGAACGAGGGCGGCTGGATGCCGGCGGCCGGGGAAGTGGGTCACCCCGGCCCCGAGCGGCGTGCGGCGGGTCAGGGCCCGGTCCGCGCGAGCGACAGCGAGAAGTCGGCCGTGACGGCGCCACGGGCGGGGACGAGGATGGGGCCGAGGGTCTCGTCGGTGACGTCGTACGGGCGCGAGGCGGGTTCCAGGGCGATCGTGCTGGTCGCCCCCCACCACGGGAATCCGGGCGTGAACCGATGCTCCTGCCACACGTGCAGCTGCGGGAAGAGCGCGGGGTCCCACCGCAGGACGGCATCCCATCCGCCGCCGCGCAGCCGGGCGACGCCGCGCGTGCCCGACGGCACGGACCGGAACGCACCGTGCCGCTCGCCCGGCCGGGGGAAGTGCACGTCCACCCGCTCGCCGTCCACCGTCAGCGCTGCGCCGGGGCCTGCGAGCACCTCCGCGAAGGCGGGGTGCTCGGTCCAGGTGATCGCGACGGCGGCGTCGGACGGGTTCTCGACGCACTGCCGCACCCGCACGCCGGCATCGGTCGCCTCGGTGCGCCGGCGCAGCACCAGCGGCACCGTGTCGAGCGTGACCTCCAGCGTGCAGGACGCCTCGTCCGCGGCCACGGTGCACCAGTGACGCCAGGCGGCCTCGCCGTGGAACGGGTGCGACACGCCGTCGACCGTGCGGTCGTCGCCGGCGTGGGGGAGGAGCGGATGCCACCCCCCGGCGTAGCGCTCGTGCCACCGGCGGTTCGAATCCGCCGCGGGCGGCGCCTCGGGCTCCTCGTGGTCGCGGCCGGCGAGCTGCAGCAGGAACTCGGTGCCGGTGGACGTCTCGACGACCGACGTGATGCGCGCGCCGGTCTCGTCGACCGACACGGCGAAGCCGCCGCCGGGCGAGCGCAACGCGTGCCGGCGGCCGGGGTTCCCGGCGGTCATCGCAGGTCGTACGGCTGTGTGCGCCGGACCATCGGGGCGAACGAGGCGTGGAAGATCGTCGACGCCGCGCCGATGGCGCCGGCCTCGCCGGTCACCACCGAGCGCTCGACGGCGACCGTGCGTGCGCGGTGCGCCGTCGGCATGGTGTTGACGGCGCGCTCGATGGTCGACACCACGATCTCGTGCAGCTCGGGCTCGAACGCCGGGCCGCCGACGACGATCGTCGACAGGTCGAGCACGTCCACCAGGGCGGCCGCGCCGAGGGCGATCACGTCGGCCACCTGCTGCACCGCCGCGATGACGGCCGCATCGCCGGCGGCCACCTCGGCGCAGAACTCCCGGTAGGTGATCGCCGTGCCGGCGTAGCCGAGCTCGCGGGCGATCTCGGGGATCGCGACGGGCGGATTGCATTCCCGGACCAGCTCCGGCCGACCCGAGCCGTCGATGCGGCCCAGCCGGATCGCGCACAGCTGGCCGAACTCGCCGGCGTTGCTGCTGATGCCCCGGTAGGCCTCGCCGTTGAGGACGAGGCCCGAGCCCATGCCGGTGCCGAAGTAGAGGTAGACGAAGTCGTGCGCACGCGCGGTGCGCCCCACCCATCGTTCGCCCACGGCCGCGGCCGTGCCGTCCTTCTCGACGACGACCGGATACGGCAGGCGCTCGTCGAGCATCCGGTGCAGCGGCACGTTGCGCCAGGCTCGCGACAGCGGAAGGTCGAGCAGGTCGCCGTCTGCCGTGATGGGTCCCGGCACCGCGACGCCGACACCCAGGAAGGTGCCGCGGTCGATCCCCGACGCCGACAGCACGTCCTCGACGTTGACCCCGATGAGCTCCACGAGGTCGGCGGGCGACACCCCCGGATCGAGATGGATGCTGCGCTGCTCCAGTTCGCGGGCGTCGAGGTCGACGAGCACGACCGACACCACGTCGGGATCGACGAGGATGCCGACGGCGTGCGCCGCCTCGGCGCGCAGCCGCACGGGGGTGCGGGGCTTGCCCAGCCGCTCGGATCGGGTCTGCTCTCCTTCGGCCAGCAGCTGCCGCTCCAGCAGCACGCGCAGGATGCGCGACACCGACTGCTGGGTGAGGCCGGTGCGCTCGGCGATCTCGGTGCGGCTGATGGTGCCGGCCTGACGGATGGTCTCGATGATGGCGACCTCGTTGAACGACCCGAGGTCGTGCTGGTTGGCGCCGGGGCGGTCGCGGTCGTTGACGGCCCGCGGGTTGCGGCGCGAGTTCGGCGCCGTCGCCGTCCGACGGCCGCTGCGATCGGTGGTGTCGGTCACGGTGCCTCCAGTGCTCCATCGGGGCGTCGTACACCGGCAGCCCATGCGTCATGGCCCGACAGCTCCGCGGGGTACCGGGCGGCGGCATCCTCGTCGATATCGATCCCCCAGCCCGGCGCCTCGTTCGGTCGAAGCCAGCCGTCCTCGATGCGCAGAGTACCCGGAAACACCTCGTGCGTGGCGTCGTTGTAGACGTGACCCTCCTGGATCCCGAAGGCCGCAGAGGTCACATCGAGCGCGACGTTGGCCGCGGCGCCGATCGGCGACGTGTCGCCGGGACCGTGCCAGGCGGTGCGCACGCCGCTGAGCTCGGCCAGGTCGGCGATCTTGCGCGCAGGGGTCAGCCCGCCGATGTCGGACACGTGGCTGCGGATGTAGTCCACGCCGCCGTCGCGCACCAGGCGAACGGCGTCGGCGAGCGAGGTCGTCAGCTCACCGACGGCGATCGGCGTGCCCGAGGCGGCGCGCACCTCGGGCAGGCGGTCCCAGTGCTCCGGCGGCAGCACGTCCTCCAGGAAGAAGAGGCCGTACGGCTCCAGAGTGCGTGCGAGCCACATCGCCTCGGAGGGCGTCAGCCGCGAGTGGACGTCGTGCAACAGCTCGGTGTTCTCGGGCAGCGTCTCGCGGGCCGCCTCGAACAGCGCCGGCGTGCGGCGCAGGTAGTCGCGCGCGCTCCAGCCGTTGCCGTAGGGCGCGTTCGGGTACTCGCTCTCGACGTACGGCGCGCCGTACCCGCCGCCGCCCGCCGTCGACAGCTGCAGCCGTACGTGGCGCCAGCCCTGCGCGATGAGCTCCTGCGCGTGGTCGAGCGTCTCGGCGATCGTCCGGCCCGACGCGTGCAGGTACGTCTCGGCGGCGCCGCGCACCTTGCCGCCGAGCAGCTCGTGCACCGGCATCCCGGCCCGCTTGCCGGCGATGTCCCACAGGGCCTGGTCGATGCCCGAGATCGCGTTGTTGGTGACGGGGCCGCCGCGCCAGTATCCCGAGAACCCGGCGAGGCGCGTGAGGTCGCCGATGTCACCCGGATAGCGGCCGATCAGCAGCCGCGCCAGGTGCTCCTCGACGAAGGTCACCACCGCGCGGTACCGCTGCGTGAAGGTCGCGCACCCGAGTCCGTAGAGGCCGGGCTCGCTCGTGTCGATCCGCACGACCACGAGCGGCGTCCCCTCGGGGGCGGTGGTGATCGCGCGCACCGAGGTGATGCGCAGGTCCTCCCGCGGCGGCCACGGGTTGGCGAAGGTGTCGAAGGGCATCGGTGGGCTCCAGGTCGTTTCTACAGGTCGTCGGGAAGGTCGAGGGTCTCAAGCGGGATCTCGTGGTGCGCCTCGAACCCGATCAGCTCGCGGGCGGGGGTCAGATCGATGGGCACCTCGCGCTCCACGAACCGTCGCAGACGCGGCGCCCCGGGCGCGTACCGCTGCAGCAGGTCCTCGGTGCGGTACGGCGCGAGGGTGGAGTTCGCCGCGAGGAAGAACGCGTGGGCGCCGGTGGTGGATGCCGTCAGCGACAGTTCGACGGCGCGCGCGGCATCCTCCGTCACGAGATACGACCACGCCTCGCGCATGCCGTCGCGCGGGGCCGCCGCCAGCTCCTCCGCGATCGCGGCCAGGTTGTCTGCGCCGTTCACGTGGGGGAACCGCAGCGTCACGACGTCGATGCCCCAGTGCCGCCAGGCCATGCGCGCGGTGTTCTCGTCGTTGCGCTTGGACAGCGAGTACCAGTCGGCGATGTCGGTGGGGATGTCGGTGTCGAGCGGGAAGTACGCCGGCGTCACCTCATGGATGTTCTGCGGCAGCCCGTATGAGTTGATGCTGCCGGCGACGACGGCGCGCGGCAGCCCGCGCGCCCCCGCCTGCGCCAGCACGTTGAAGGTCGACACCACGTTGGTCGTGTACACGTCGTAGGCCGGCGCGATGTCACGGTGGGCGAGCGCCGCGAGGTGCACGACCAGGTCGGCGCCCTCCAGCGCCCGTGCGACGTCCTCCTGCGAGCGGGTGTCGCCCACGATGATCCGGTCGGCCTCCAGCGCCGGGTTCTCCTCCCGCGAGAGCGCCGTGACGGATGCCCCGGCCCGCTGCAGTCGTGCGCTGGTGACGACGCCGATCCGGCCGGACGCGCCGGTCACCAGCACGCGTGCGCCGTTGATGCCGCTCATCCCTTGATCCCTCCCGCCGTGCCCACTCCGCGCAGGAACTGCTTCTGGAAGATGAGGAACAGCACCACGGGGATGATGAGGCTCAGGAACACGGCGGCCATCTTCACGGCCAGCGGCGTCGGCCCGCTCGCGAGCGTCGGCAGCATCACCGACACGGGCTGCAGGCCGGGGCTCGGCAGCACCAGCATCGGCCACAGGTAGTCCTTCCACGAGCCGATCGCCGCCAGCAGCGCGACGACGCCGATGATCGGGCGCGACAGGGGCAGCACGATCGTCCAGAGCACCCGCAGCGGGCCCGCGCCGTCGATCTTCGCGGCCTCGAGGATCTCGCGCGGCACCGAGTCGAAGAACCTCTTGAGCACCACGACGTTGAACGCGCTCGCCGCGGACGGCAGCCACACCGCCCAGAAGGTATTGAGCAGGCTGATGTGGAACACCGGCAGGTCGAGCACCGTGAGATACAGCGGCACGAGCGAGATGACACCGGGGAGGAAGAGCGTCGCGAGGATCGCACCGCTGAGCACCGGCGCCCACTTCGGCTTCAGGACGCTCAGGATGTAGGCGGCGAGGATGCTGATGACGAGCGTCGCGAGCGTCGAGCCGAGCGCTACGATCACCGTGTTGCGCAGCGACGAGCCGATCTCGGCGCCGTTCCACGCCCGGACGAGGTTGCTCCACTCGTTGGGGGTGAACCAGATGCCCATGGGGTCGGTGATGATCGCCTGCGTGTCGCTGACGGAGGCCTTCGCGGACCACAGCAGCGGCCCGAGCCCGGCGAACACGAGCCCCACCAGTGCGAGACCCTGGATGATCCACAGCCAGATGCGGACGCTGCGGCGCTTGCGGTCCGCGAATGAGATCGCGCCGCGTTCCTTGGGCGCCTCGGGGGCACGGCGCCGGCGGCGCTTGCCGGGGCGGTTCACGACGAGGGTGCGCGTGGCCTCGTCGAGCGGCATGTCCTGATAGGTCATGAGGTGCTCCATCTGCGGGTCGCCCACAGGTAGACGCCCGACAGGACGCACAGGAACGCCGCGAGCATGACGCTCAATGCGGTGGCCGCTCCGAAGTCGCCGTAGACGAACGCGTAGTTGTAGATCTTGAGCAGGACGGTCTGGGTCGCGTTGTTGGGACCGCCTCCGGTGAACAGGAACGGCTCGGTGAAGATCTGGAACGTGCCGATGAGCTGGAGCAGCATCATGACGAGGATCACGCCGCGCAGCTGCGGGACGGTCACGTACCACATGCGCTGCCAGATGCTCGCGCCGTCGATCTCGGCGGCCTCGTACAGCTCGGTGCTCACCGAGCGCAGCGCGGCGATGTAGATGATCGCGGTGGACCCCGCGCCTGCCCACGTGGCGTAGAGGACGATCGACGGCATCGCCATCGCCTCGGAGTTGAGCCACGGGAACGGGCCGAGGCCGATCCATCCCAGCATCGTGTTGAACATGCCGCTGGCGGACGGGTCGTAGAAGAACTTCCACAGCAGGATCGCCGCGACGGGCGGGACGATCGCCGGCAGGTACGCGAGGGCGTTGTAGACGCCGTCGTACTTGCGCAGCTCGTTGATGAGCACGGCCAGGATGATCGGGATGGGGAAGCCGAAGACGAGCGCCAGCAGCGCGAAGTACGCCGTGTTGCCGACCGCCTGCGCGAGGCCGGGGTCGCTCAGCACGTACTCGAAGTTGCTGAGCCCGACCCATTGCGCGGGCAGGATCAGGTTCGTCTTCTGGAAGCTCAGCGTCAGCCCCTGGATGATGGGGCCCCAGCTGAAGTAGGCGAACACGAGGACGACGGGGATGGCGAACAGCACGGAGTGCAGGCCGCCGCCGAGGTACCAGGTTCGGAGGGTGCGCGGACGGCGGGCGGGAGGGGGAGTCTCCGCCGGCCGCGACGGTGCGGTCTTCTCTAGGACTCGGGTCATGATTGCCTCGAATCTCCGGATGGATGCCGGCGGCCGGGGCCGCCGGCATCCACCTCGGAGATCAGCGCGATGCCTGCGCGATGATCCCGTCGACCACGCCGTTGGCCTCCTTGATGGTGGCGGCGATGTCGGCGTTCTCGTCGGTGAGGATCTTCTGCACGACCGAGTCGAGCGCGGCGTAGGTCTGCTGCGTCGCGGTGGGCGGCTCGGGGATCAGCGGGAGCGTGGAGTCCACGTAGCCCGTGAAGTGCTCGCGGGGCACGTTGATGTAGTCCTTGATCCAGCCGAGGTACCGCTCGTCGATGTCGGGAGAGACGGGGGGCAGTCCGGGGATGCCGACGGGGTTGCCTGCCTCGGCGTCGGCGCTGGCCAGCTCGACGGCCTTGTCCTCGTCGAAGTACTTCTCGAAGTCGTAGAACTTCACCCAGCGGGCGGCGGCGAGCAGCTCATCAGGCGTCGCCTTCGCGTTGAAGAGCTTGAGCGAGCCGCCGGTGAGGGTGCCGTTGTCGCCGTTCGCCTGCGGCAGCGCGCCGACCCCGACGGCGTCGGGGTCCATGCCGAAGTCCTTCACGACCATGCCGTAGAGGTCGGGGGCCTGCATGATGATGCCGATCTTGCCGGCGGCGAAGTCCTGACGGGCGGCCTCCTGGTCGTACAGGAACTGGCTGCCCATGGAGTCGTCCTCCCAGCGCATGTCGTGCAGCAGCTGGAGGGCCTCGGAGGTGGCGTCGCCCATGACCGCCTTCTTGCCGCCCTCGTCCTGGATCGTGCCGCCCATGCTGTACGTCAGGGTGGTCAGCATCCAGCCGCCGGTGTTGTTGGTGGTCAGCTGGGCGTAGCCGGCGACGCCGGGCACCTTCTCGCTGATGATCTTGGCGTCCTCGCGCACCTCGTCCCACGTCGTGGGTGCCTTGTCGGGGTCGAGTCCGGCCTGCTCGAAGATCGCGCGGTTGTATGCGAGGCCCACCGAGAACAGTCCGGTCGGCACCGAGTAGATGTTGCCGTCGTCGTCCTGGACGTTGGCGAGCGCCAGCGGGTTCAGGTCGTCGACCATGTCGAGCTCTTCGAGGTACGGCGTCATGTTCGGCAGCTGGCCGTTGTCGATCAGCTCGTGGCTGTACGTCAGCGAGACGTTCATGACGGTCGGAAGAGTGCCGCCGGCGAGCTTCGCCTGGAACGTCTGAGCGTCCCAGGCCTCGGTCGAGGTCTTCACGGTGATGTTCGGGTACTGCGACTGGAACTTCTCGATCTGCTTGTCGAAGGCCTTGCGGTCCTCCGGCTTGTCGGCGGTGGGATAGTCGCCGACGGTGATCGTGACATCCGCGTCGGGGTCGGCCTCACCGGATGCGGGGGCGTTCCCTCCACCGGCGCTGCAGGCTGCGAGTGCGGTCAATGCGCCGATCGTGCCGAGCGCGATGGCTGCGCGAAGTGCTGGTTTCCTCATCGAAACTCCTCGGGGGATTGCAGATGGTGATCGTGCTGTGGACGAGCGATTCGCCAACGCCGACGACTATAAAACCAAGAGTGTTATTAAGTCAACGGCCAGCACGCGACCCCTCCCCGGGGGCTCACAGACTGCGCAGAATCGCGCGAACTTCGCAGGCTCGGGGCGATTCCGTGCGAGATCGGTCGCTTTCTGCGAAGTCTGTGAGGTGGATGCCGGCGGCCGGGGCCGCCGGCATCCGCTCAGCCCTCCAGGACCGCCAGCCGCTGGGTCGCGCGGGTCATGGCGACGTAACGGTCCACGGCGCCTTCGATGCCGTCGCCGAACGCGGCGGGCTCGACGAGGACCACGAGGTCGAACTCCAGTCCCTTCGCGAGCTCGGGCGTCAGCGAACGCACACGTTCCCGGGGCGCGAACGCGGGATCGCCGATGACGCAGGCGACGCCGTCGGGGTGCTCCGCCAGCCACTCGTCGACGATCGCGTCGCGTCGCGACACCGCCGCGTGCAGCACGGGGACGCCGCTCGTGCGGATCGAGGTGGGCACGTTCGCATCGGGGATGGCGGCGCGGATCACCGGCTCGGCCTCGGCCATCACCTCGCTCGGCGTGCGGTAGTTCACGGTGAGCGAGGCGATCTCGACCTGGGTGAGCCCCGCCCGCTCGAGGCGCTCCTGCCACGACTCGCGGAAGCCGTGACGAGCCTGCGCGCGGTCGCCGACCACGGTGAAGCTGCGCGACGGGCACCGCGCGATGAGCATGCGCCACTCCGCGTCGGTGAGCTCCTGCGCCTCGTCGACGACGACGTGCGCGAACGGACCGGCGAGCAGGTCCGGATCGATCACGTCCAGCACCGACTCGTCGACGAGGCTGTTGCGCAGGTCGTCGCCGTCGAGCCACGTGATCATCTCATCGCCCGCCTCTTTGAAGCGCTCGACGACCTGCGCCATGTACTCGCGCTCCTGAGCGAGCCGCGCCTCGCGCTCGCGGCGCCGGCGGGAGGCGCCCGGGTCGCCGAGCCGCCGGCGAGCGGCGTCGAGCAGCGGCAGATCCGAGACGGTCCAGGCCGAGTCATGCCTTCGCTGCAGCAGCTCGACCTCGTCAGGCGTGAGCCACGGCGCGCAGCGGCGGAGGTAGGCGGGGACCGTCCACAGATCCGCGACGAGGACGGATGCCTCGACGAGCGGCCACGCCCGGCCGAACATGCGTGTGAGGGCCTCGTTGCGTGCGAGCGAGCGGCGCAGCAGGTGCAGCGGCACCTCCTCGCCGTCGACCTGATCGGTGAGGATGTCGAGGACCGTCTCCCAGACCTGGTCGCGCGCCTCGTTGTGCGGCAGGTCGGCCTCGGCGGAGGTGAACGCCTCGGCCCAGTCGTCGGGTGTGAGCGAGACCTCGCCCCAGTGCGTGCCGATGACGATGCCCTGCGTCGGCGGCTCCTCGTACAGGGCCACGGCGGGCTCGATCGCGTCGACCAGGCGGGCGTCCGCCTTGAGGCGCGCGACACGGGCGTCGTCTTCGGGCAGGGCCGCCGCGCCCTCGCTCACGAGGTCGCGCAGCGTGCACGTCTGCACGCTCTCCTCACCGAGCGAGGGGAGCACGTCCTCGACGTACGAGAGGTAGGCGGGACTCGGGCCGACGAACAGCACGCCGCCGTGGCCGGGGCCGAGCAGTGGGTCGGAGTACACGAGATACGCGGCACGGTGCAGTGCCACCACCGTCTTGCCGGTCCCGGGACCGCCGTCGACCACGAGCGCGCCGCGCGAGCCGGCACGGATGATGGCGTCCTGGTCGGCCTGGATGGTGCCGAGCACGTCCCGCATGTGCGGCGACCGGCTCACGCCGAGGCTCGCGATGAACGCCGACTGGTCGTCGAGGGCGGCCGTCTCGTCGAGCCCCTCCGTGGTGAACACCTCGTCCCAGTAGTCCGTGATGCGCCCGCCGGTCCAGCGGTAGCGGCGACGGCTCACGAGGCCGTGCGGGCTCGCGAAGCTCGCGGCGAAGAACGGCTCGGCCGCCGGAGTGCGCCAGTCGACCAGCAGGCGCCGGCCGCCGGCATCCGTGAGTCCGAACCGGCCGATGTACACCGGGTCCGAGCCGTCGTCGGGCACCATGCGGCCGAGGCACGCGTCGAGCGTGAAGCGGCGCAGCATGCGCAGACGCGCCGTGAGCTGGTGGATCTCGAGGTCGCGCTCCAGCGCCGGTTGGCCGTGGCCGCCCGGGCGCAGGCGAACCTCTTCGAGCCTCGCCTCCAGTCCGGCGGTCTGGCGGGCGAGGGTGTCGGCGATCGCGGCGAACCAGCGTTCGTCGGCGCCGATCAGGGCGGGGTCGGACTTGGCGGACAGGCGTTCAGAGAGGTGGAAAGCGCTGGCAGAGGGGGAATTCACGGCATCGACTCCAGGCGAGGATCGGGCGGCGCACGCGTCGCGACCGACAAGTATGCGCCCTGGAGGGGCCCTTGCCGCAAGGCCCCCTCCCACCGTTATCCTGGAAGTGCAGGCGGAGCCTGTCCGACGAGCGGCGCTTCGTCTCGTTCCTCGCTCAGCACGAGTGCCGCGCGATGCGCGCCCGCTCGTCTCGTGTCCGGGCGGCCGCGGCACCGATCTGAGAGGGACGCACGGGTCAACGCGTGAGGTTCTCGAAGACACAGACCATGAGCCGGCTCGACGGCGGGCTGATCGTGTCGTGCCAGGCGTATCCGGGCGAGCCGATGCGAGACCCGCGGACGATGGCGCAGATCGCCCGCGCCGCGGTCGCCGGCGGCGCTGCGGGCATCCGTCTGCAGGGGCTCGACGACATCCGCGCGGGCGCCGACCTCGACGTGCCCGTCGTCGGGCTCGTCAAGGCGGGGGAGTCCGAGGTGTTCATCACGCCCACGCTCGAGCACGCCGTCGCCGTCGCCGTCGCCGGCGCCGACATCGTCGCCCTCGACGGCACGCGGCGTCCGCGACCGGACGGCCTGAGCCTCGCCGACACCATCGCGCGGCTGCGCGCGGAGCACGACGTCCTCGTGATGGCCGACTGCGGCTCGCTCGACGACGCGGTCGCGGCCGAGGCCGCCGGCGCCGACCTGCTCGGCACCACGCTGTCTGGCTACACGCCCGAGCGGCCGAAGACGACGGGGCCCGACCTCGAGCTCATCGCGCTGATCGCCGCACGGTGCGAGCGGCCCGTCGTCGCCGAGGGGCGCATCCACTCGACCGGCTCCGCCACGGCCGCCCGCCGTGCCGGTGCCTTCGCCGTGTGCGTCGGCACCGCGATCACGCATCCCTCGACGATCACGTCGTGGTTCGCGGAGGCCGTGGCCGGCGCCGCGTCGTGACCCCCGTCTTCATCAGCGCCTACGCGGCGTCGCCCGCTCACAGCCGGTGGGATCCCGTGCTCGAGGCCGAGCTGCTTCCCGCGCTGTGCGCGCTCCCCGGGGTGGTGGGACTCGAGGTGCCGTGGCTCGGCGCGCTGCATCCGCACGATCCGGAGTGGTTCGTCCGCCACGTGCCGCCTGCGGCGCGGCTCGCCGTGACGCCGCTGCCGTGGATCATGCGGCGCACGGCCCGGACCCCGGCCTACGGAATCGCGTCGGAGGATGCCGGCGGCCGGGCCGCCGCGATCGACGATCTGCGGCGCGTCCGGGACGACGTCCGCAGACTCCCCGGCGCTGTCGAGTTCGTCGCCCTGCACACCGCCCCGCGCGGGGCAGCCGACCCTGCCGCGCTGGCGGCCTCGCTCGGCGAGCTGCGATCGTGGGACTGGGGCGGCGCGCGGCTGGTCCTCGAGCACTGCGATGCGGTGCGCCCCGGCCGGCCCTTCGAGAAGGGGTTCCTCGCCCTCGCCGACGAGCTCGCAGTGCTCGAGGGCACCGACGTCGGCCTGTGGCTGAACTGGGGACGCTCCGCGATCGAGCTGCGGGACGCCGACGCGGTGACCGCGCAGATCCGGGATGCCGCCGCCTCCGGCCGCCTCGTCGGGCTGACGTTCTCGGGCGCCGCCGCAGAGAACGGCCCCTATGGCACCGCGTGGACCGACACGCATCCGCCGCTGCTGTCGACCGACCCCGGCTCGAAGTCGCTCCTGGACGACGCCCACGTCGCCGCCGCCATCGCCGCGGCGCCGGGCATCCCGGCGTGGGGCGTCAAGGTGAGCCGGCTTCCCGCCGACCGCAAGGCCGCCGACGTGGTCGCGACCGTCGCGCGCAACCTCGACGTCGTCCGCCGTCTGAGCCGCTGACGCGGCCGGGGTGCTCGCTGTCCTCATGATGCGAGGCGGCGGGGCACTTCACGCGAAACGCGTGATGGAGCGCGTAGGCCGCCGTCGGTAGCGTGACGTCCGGGGGTGGCTGTGAAGGCCGTTCCCGTGCACTCGCGCGAAAGGGGCAGGACGGACATGACCGACGACACGCGGAGATCCATCGTGGGGGAGCCGCTCCCCCCGGCCCGGACGCTGCCGTTCCCGCCGAAGCCGTCGGGCAGCTTCGCCGGGCGCACTCTGGCCGAGTCGACGTACTCGCCCCTGCCACCGGTGCGGCGGCTCAACGACGGCGCTCCCAACGTGCTCGTGATCCTCATCGACGATGCGGGTCCCGCGCTGCCGGCCCCGCTGGGTGGCGCGGTGAACACTCCGACGCTCGGCCGGCTGCGCGACGAGGGCATCGGGTTCAACCGGTTCCACACGACCGCGATGTGCTCGCCGACGCGCGGCGCGCTGCTGACCGGGCGCAACCACCACCGCATCGGGTCGGGCCAGATCGCCGAGCTCGCGAACGACTGGGACGGCTACTCGGGCCACATCCCCAAGAGCAGCGCGACGATCGCCGAGGTGCTGCGCAACTACGGCTACTCGACGGCGGCGTGGGGCAAGTGGCACAACACGCCGGCCGAAGAGACGACGGTCGCCGGCCCGTTCGACCGCTGGCCCACCGGCTACGGCTTCGAGTACTTCTACGGGTTCCTGGCCGGCGAGGCCTCGCAGTACGAGCCCAACCTTGTTCGCAACACCACCTCGGTGCTGCCGCCGAAGACGCCCGAAGAGGGCTACCACCTGAGCGAGGACATCGCGGACGATGCGATCGGGTGGCTGCGCAACCACAAGGCGCTCACGCCCGACAAGCCGTTCTTCATGTACTGGGCCACCGGCGCCATCCATGGGCCGCACCACATCATGAAGGAGTGGTCGGACAAGTACGCGGGAAAGTTCGACGACGGCTGGGACGTCTATCGCGAACGCGCGCTCGAAGGCGCGAAGGCCGCGGGCTGGGTGCCGCAGGACGCCGAGCTGACGCCCCGGCCGGAGAGCCTGCAGGGCTGGGACGACATCCCCGATCACCAGAAGCCGTTCCAGGCGCGGCTCATGGAGGTGTGCGCGGGGTTCGGCGAGCACGCCGACGTGCAGGCGGGACGCCTCGTCGACGCGCTCGAAGAGCTCGGCTACGCGGACGACACCCTCGTCGTGTACATCTGGGGCGACAACGGGTCATCGGGGGAGGGCCAGAACGGCACGATCAGCGAACTGCTCGCGCAGAACATGATCCCCACGACGATCGATCAGCACATCGCGGCGCTGGACGAGCTCGGCGGCCTGGATGCGCTCGGCACGCCCGCCACCGACAACCAGTACCACGCCGCGTGGGCCTGGGCGGGTTCCGCCCCCTACCAGGGCATGAAGCTGATGGCGTCGCACCTCGGGGGCACGCGCAACCCGATGTTCCTGCGCTGGCCGGGGCGCATCGAGCACGATCCGGTGCCGCGCACCCAGTTCCACCACGTGATCGATCTCGCGCCGACGATCTACGAGATTCTGGGGATCTCGCACCCCGAGTCGGTCAACGGCATCCACCAGGATCCGATCGACGGGACGAGCTTCGCCTACGCGGTCGACGACGCCGCAGCGGAGGGGCGTCACCGCACCCAGTACTTCGAGATCATGGCGAGCCGCTCGATCTATTCCGACGGCTGGATGGCCTCGACGACCGGGCCGCGGCTGCCGTGGGTGCCCGGAGCACCTCCCGGGATCGCGACGTGGACCCCGGATGCCGACACATGGGAGCTGTACCACCTCGACGAGGACTGGAGCCAGGCGAACGACCTCGCGGCCGCGCAGCCCGAGAAGCTCGCCGAGCTCAAAGAGCTCTTCGCCATCGAGGCTGCCCGCAACGACGTGCTTCCCGTCGGCGGTGGCCTGTGGGTGCCGGTCTACCACCCCGAGGACCGCATCTCGGTCCCCTACACGCAGTGGGAGATGACGGGCGACACCGTCCGCGTGCCGGAGTTCTGTGCGCCGGCGCTCGGCAACAAGCCGAATGTCGTCACGATCGAGGCGACGCTGCCCGACAAGGCGAGCGGGGTGCTGTACAAACTGGGCGGCGCGGGTGGGGGACTGACCGCGTTCTTCGTCGACGGGGTCCTCAACTACGAGTACAACCTGTTCCTCGTCCAGCGCACCAAGATCGCCGCGGCGACGGCGGTGCCGGCGGGCGACGTGAAGATCGAGATCGAGACGTCGTACGTCGAGCCGCGCCCCGGCGGGCCGCTGTCGGTGACGCTCCGCGTGAACGGCGACGAGGTCGGGTCGGGCACCGTCCCGGTGAGCGCACCGCTGCTGTTCTCGGCGAACGACTGCCTCGACATCGGGCGCGCGTACGGCGGCGCGGTCTCGCGCTCATACGTGGACCGCATGCCGTTCGCCTTCGAAGGCGAGATCTCGCGCGTGCACATCGCCTACGCCGTGCCGCAGAAGGCCTGACGGGCGGTAGCTGCATCCCGGGCGGCCGCGAACACGCCCGGGATGCAGCGTCGATTCGACGTGGTGGACGGATCGGCGTAATGTTCTTGTTGTTCGCCCCAAAGGGTAGAGCGAAGGGCCAGCTGGTCGGGCTCCCCTCAAGTTGCGAACAACCTCACTCCCTGATCCGCAAGTCGCTGATGCGACAGTCGGGCACAGAGGGTGTAGGATAGTGAAGTTGCCCAGCCGGGGTAGCGGGCCTTGTGGTCTGTTGCGGGTTGGTGCGTCTGATCTTTGAGAACTCAACAGCGTGCACTTGTCAAATGCCAATTTTTTTCTCTGTCGACCGGTTTTCCGGTTGGTGGGGGTCTTTTTTGGATCAATTCATGGATGTCAGTTTGATATTCGTTTTTGGTCATGGTTGAACTCGCTGGCTGGTGGTCGTTTTTCCCGATCCTGGTTGGCATCATTTTTTTATGGAGAGTTTGATCCTGGCTCAGGATGAACGCTGGCGGCGTGCTTAACACATGCAAGTCGAACGATGAAGCCTCACTTGTGGGGTGGATTAGTGGCGAACGGGTGAGTAACACGTGAGCAACCTGCCCTGGACTCTGGGATAAGCGCTGGAAACGGTGTCTAATACTGGATATGAGCTTCTGCCGCATGGTGGGGGTTGGAAAGATTTTTCGGTCTGGGATGGGCTCGCGGCCTATCAGCTTGTTGGTGAGGTAATGGCTCACCAAGGCGTCGACGGGTAGCCGGCCTGAGAGGGTGACCGGCCACACTGGGACTGAGACACGGCCCAGACTCCTACGGGAGGCAGCAGTGGGGAATATTGCACAATGGGCGGAAGCCTGATGCAGCAACGCCGCGTGAGGGATGACGGCCTTCGGGTTGTAAACCTCTTTTAGCAGGGAAGAAGCGTGAGTGACGGTACCTGCAGAAAAAGCGCCGGCTAACTACGTGCCAGCAGCCGCGGTAATACGTAGGGCGCAAGCGTTATCCGGAATTATTGGGCGTAAAGAGCTCGTAGGCGGTTTGTCGCGTCTGCTGTGAAATCCCGAGGCTCAACCTCGGGCCTGCAGTGGGTACGGGCAGACTAGAGTGCGGTAGGGGAGATTGGAATTCCTGGTGTAGCGGTGGAATGCGCAGATATCAGGAGGAACACCGATGGCGAAGGCAGATCTCTGGGCCGTAACTGACGCTGAGGAGCGAAAGGGTGGGGAGCAAACAGGCTTAGATACCCTGGTAGTCCACCCCGTAAACGTTGGGAACTAGTTGTGGGGTCCTTTCCACGGATTCCGTGACGCAGCTAACGCATTAAGTTCCCCGCCTGGGGAGTACGGCCGCAAGGCTAAAACTCAAAGGAATTGACGGGGACCCGCACAAGCGGCGGAGCATGCGGATTAATTCGATGCAACGCGAAGAACCTTACCAAGGCTTGACATACACCAGAACGGGCCAGAAATGGTCAACTCTTTGGACACTGGTGAACAGGTGGTGCATGGTTGTCGTCAGCTCGTGTCGTGAGATGTTGGGTTAAGTCCCGCAACGAGCGCAACCCTCGTTCTATGTTGCCAGCACGTAATGGTGGGAACTCATGGGATACTGCCGGGGTCAACTCGGAGGAAGGTGGGGATGACGTCAAATCATCATGCCCCTTATGTCTTGGGCTTCACGCATGCTACAATGGCCGGTACAAAGGGCTGCAATACCGTGAGGTGGAGCGAATCCCAAAAAGCCGGTCCCAGTTCGGATTGAGGTCTGCAACTCGACCTCATGAAGTCGGAGTCGCTAGTAATCGCAGATCAGCAACGCTGCGGTGAATACGTTCCCGGGTCTTGTACACACCGCCCGTCAAGTCATGAAAGTCGGTAACACCTGAAGCCGGTGGCCTAACCCTTGTGGAGGGAGCCGTCGAAGGTGGGATCGGTAATTAGGACTAAGTCGTAACAAGGTAGCCGTACCGGAAGGTGCGGCTGGATCACCTCCTTTCTAAGGAGCACCTCAGCCCTTCGGGGTTGTAGGAACCTCAGCAGAGCGAACGTCTCTGCGGGGGCTCGTGGGTGGAACATTTGACATGGCATCAGCGCGGCTGATTCCTGCTAGTACGCCAGATCCTTCGGGGTGTGGTTGGAAGGTGGGGGTTGGGGAGCGGGGTGCCTGCACGCTGTTGGGTCCTGAGGGACCGGACGCCGCCGTGGGTGGTGTGCGATTTCTTCTGGGCTCGATCTGCTGCCGGCCGTGGGTTGGTGGGTGGGTCGGGTGCCGCCCGTACTTTGAGAACTACACAGTGGACGCGAGCATCTTTGCGAGATGACCTTTCGGGGTTGTCTTGTGTTGATGATCTTAAAGATCATTAGTCAATTTCTGGTCGCACTTTTTGGTGTGGCCCGAGTTTTGATTCTCATGTTTTCAAGTCTTTAAGAGCAAACGGTGGATGCCTTGGCATCTGGAGCCGAAGAAGGACGTAGCAATCTGCGATAAGCCTCGGGGAACTGATAAGCAAGTTTTGATCCGAGGGTGTCCGAATGGGGAAACCCCGCTGGGCGGCGTGCCGACCTAGTGACTCCCGCCTGAATATATAGGGCGGGTAGAGGGAACGCGGGGAAGTGAAACATCTCAGTACCCGCAGGAAGAGAAAACAACCGTGATTCCGTGAGTAGTGGCGAGCGAAATCGGATGAGGCTAAACCTAGCGTGTGTGAGAGCCGGCAGGCGTTGCATGTTGGGGGTTGTGGGACTTTCTTGATCATTCTGCCGAGTGGTCGACGTGACAGAAGCGTATAGACGAACCGTCTTGAAAGGCGGGCCAGAGTGGGTGCCAGCCCCGTAGTCGAAATGCGTGTTCTGGCGTGGAGAGTATCCCAAGTAGCACGGGGCCCGAGAAATCCCGTGTGAATCTGTCAGGACCACCTGATAAGCCTAAATACTCCCAGATGACCGATAGCGGACAAGTACCGTGAGGGAAAGGTGAAAAGTACCCCGGGAGGGGAGTGAAATAGTACCTGAAACCGTTTGCTTACAAACCGTTGGAGCCTCCTTGGTAGGGGTGACAGCGTGCCTTTTGAAGAATGAGCCTGCGAGTTAGCGATATGTGGCGAGGTTAACCCGGGTGGGGTAGCCGTAGCGAAAGCGAGTCTGAATAGGGCGATTCAGTCGCATGTCCTAGACCCGAAGCGAAGTGATCTATCCATGGCCAGGCTGAAGCGACGGTAAGACGTCGTGGAGGGCCGAACCCACTTAGGTTGAAAACTGAGGGGATGAGCTGTGGATAGGGGTGAAAGGCCAATCAAACTTCGTGATAGCTGGTTCTCTCCGAAATGCATTTAGGTGCAGCGTTGCGTGTTTCTTGCCGGAGGTAGAGCTACTGGATGGCCGATGGGCCCTACAAGGTTACTGACGTCAGCCAAACTCCGAATGCCGGTAAGTGAGAGCGCAGCAGTGAGACTGTGGGGGATAAGCTTCATAGTCGAGAGGGAAACAACCCAGACCACCATCTAAGGTCCCTAAGCGCGTGCTAAGTGGGAAAGGATGTGGAGTTGCTTAGACAACCAGGAGGTTGGCTTAGAAGCAGCCACCCTTGAAAGAGTGCGTAATAGCTCACTGGTCAAGTGATTCCGCGCCGACAATGTAACGGGGCTCAAGCACGCCACCGAAGTTGTGGCATTGACATTATTGGTAGGCCTTCGTGGTCCAGCCGTGTTGATGGGTAGGAGAGCGTCGTGTGGCGAGTGAAGCGGCGGGGTGACCCAGCCGTGGACGCCACACGAGTGAGAATGCAGGCATGAGTAGCGAAAGACGTGTGAGAAACACGTCCTCCGAAAGACCAAGGGTTCCAGGGTCAAGCTAATCTTCCCTGGGTAAGTCGGGACCTAAGGCGAGGCCGACAGGCGTAGTCGATGGACAACGGGTTGATATTCCCGTACCGGCGAAGAACCGCCCAAACTAACCCAGTAGTGCTAAGTATCTGAATCCCCATGACCGGAGCCTTCGGGCGATGGCGTGGGGCCTAGCGTACGACCCCATGCTGGTGCGGTTAGCGTGTTAACAGGTGTGACGCAGGAAGGTAGCCCATCCCGGGCGATGGTTGTCCCGGGGCAAGTGCGTAGGCCGAGTCGTAGGCAAATCCGCGACTCATACAGGCTGAGACACGATGCGGATGAAAAGTGGGTGATCCTATGCTGCCAAGAAAAGCATCGACGCGAGGTTCTAGCCGCCCGTACCCCAAACCGACTCAGGTGGTCAGGTAGAGAATACCGAGGAGATCGAGAGAATCGTGGTTAAGGAACTCGGCAAAATGCCCCCGTAACTTCGGGAGAAGGGGGGCCATCCACTTATATGAGCTTGCCTCAAAAAGGGTGTGGTGGCCGCAGAGACTAGTGGGTAGCGACTGTTTACTAAAAACACAGGTCCGTGCCAAGTCGCAAGACGATGTATACGGACTGACGCCTGCCCGGTGCTGGAAGGTTAAGAGGACCGGTTAGCCGCAAGGCGAAGCTGAGAATTTAAGCCCCAGTAAACGGCGGTGGTAACTATAACCATCCTAAGGTAGCGAAATTCCTTGTCGGGTAAGTTCCGACCTGCACGAATGGCGTAACGACTTCCCAACTGTCTCAACCGCGAACTCGGCGAAATTGCATTACGAGTAAAGATGCTCGTTACGCGCAGCAGGACGGAAAGACCCCGTGACCTTTACTACAGCTTGGTATTGGTGTTCGGTGTGGCTTGTGTAGGATAGGTGGGAGACTGTGAAGCGGATACGCCAGTATTCGTGGAGTCGTTGTTGAAATACCACTCTGGTCACTCTGGATGTCTAACTTCGAACCGTGATCCGGTTCAGGGACAGTGCCTGGTGGGTAGTTTAACTGGGGCGGTTGCCTCCCAAAAAGTAACGGAGGCGCCCAAAGGTTCCCTCAACCTGGTTGGCAATCAGGTGGCGAGTGTAAGTGCACAAGGGAGCTTGACTGTGAGACTGACAGGTCGAGCAGGGACGAAAGTCGGGACTAGTGATCCGGCAGTGGCTTGTGGAAGCGCTGTCGCTCAACGGATAAAAGGTACCTCGGGGATAACAGGCTGATCTTGCCCAAGAGTCCATATCGACGGCATGGTTTGGCACCTCGATGTCGGCTCGTCGCATCCTGGGGCTGGAGTAGGTCCCAAGGGTTGGGCTGTTCGCCCATTAAAGCGGTACGCGAGCTGGGTTTAGAACGTCGTGAGACAGTTCGGTCCCTATCCGCTGCGCGCGTAGGAAGTTTGAGAGGATCTGACCCTAGTACGAGAGGACCGGGTTGGACGAACCTCTGGTGTGCCAGTTGTACTGCCAAGTGCACCGCTGGTTAGCTACGTTCGGGATGGATAACCGCTGAAAGCATCTAAGCGGGAAGCCGGCCTCAAGATGAGACTTCCATACCTTCGGGTGAGAGGCTCCCAGCCAGACTACTGGGTTGATAGGCCAGATGTGGAAGCACGGCAACGTGTGCAGCTGACTGGTACTAATAAGCCGACGACTTTTAAACATTCCCCCACTGCGGGGTGAGAATGCTCGCGTCCACTGAGTGGTTCCCGATGTACGGTCGGGAACACAACAAAACACAGACTTTTGTTATGTGACAACCTGAAACATCGAAAGAGTTTCGGCGGCCATAGCGAGAGGGAAACGCCCGGTCCCATTCCGAACCCGGAAGCTAAGCCTCTCAGCGCCGATGGTACTGCAGGGGGGACCCTGTGGGAGAGTAGGACACCGCCGGACACCCATTCACGGAATGGCCACCCACACCCTGGGTGGCCATTCCGCGTTAACGCACCCTTGCACCAGGGTATTTTTGAACCTGGTGCAACGACGGGAGGGCGATGATGCCGGACTTCTCTCCGGGCACGGTCGCGATCGTCGGTGACGGCCGGATGGGACGTGCACTGACACTCTCGCTCCGTGCGAAAGGCGTCGACGTGCGCGGACCCCTCCGCCGCGGCGCGAGCGGCCACGGAGCCGACATCGTGCTGCTGGCGGTTCCGGACTCCGAGATCGCGACGGCTGCGGCATCCCTCGCTCACGGTCCGGTCGTCGGCCACGTGTCGGGCGCGACGACGCTCGCGCCGCTGGCGCCGCACGAGGCGTTCGGCCTGCACCCGCTCATGACAGTGACCGCGGGGGGCGTGGAGTTGGCGGGAGCGCCGGCGGCCATCGCCGCGACGAGCGCTCAGGCACTGACGACCGCCCGCCGGCTCGCGGAGCTGCTGGGGCTGCGGCCGTTCGAGATCCACGATGCCGACCGCGCCGCGTACCACGCCGCCGCCTCGATCGCGTCGAACTTCCTCGTGACGCTCGAGACGTTCGCGGCCGACCTGGCCGAGACAGCAGGCGTCCCGCGCGACTCGCTCGTTCCGCTCGTCCGCGCGACCGTGGCGAACTGGCAGGCCTCCGGCGCTGCGGCGCTCACCGGGCCGATCGCTCGGGGCGACGACGAGACGGTCGCGCGCCAGCGGGCCGCCGTGGCCGAACGGCTGCCGGACCGCGTGCCGCTGTTCGACGCCCTCGCGGGTGCCACCCGGGAGCTCGCCCGCGCAAGCGCGGAGCCGGCCGCATGATCGTCGCCCGCACCATCGCCGAGCTGCGCGCGGCGCTGCAGTCGCGCCCAGGCGACGGCGCCGTCGGTCTCGTGCCCACGATGGGCGCGCTGCACGAAGGGCACGCCACGCTGCTGCGCTCCGCGCGCGCGACCGACGCGGTTGTCGTGATGTCGATCTTCGTCAATCCGACGCAGTTCAACGAGCAGGCCGATCTGGCCGCCTATCCGCGCACCGAGGACGCCGACCTCGCCCTCGCCGAGGCCGAGGGCGTCGACGTCGTGTTCGCGCCCGAGGCGGCCGAGATGTATCCGGCCGGATTCGCGACCACCGTGAGCGTCGCCGGTCCGATCGCCGAGACGCTCGAGGGAGCGCAGCGCGGTCGCGCGCACTTCGACGGCGTGGCGACGGTCGTCACGAAGCTGCTGCTGGCCGCACTGCCCGATCGCGCGTACTTCGGGGCCAAGGACGCGCAGCAGGTCGCGGTGATCCGGCGGTTCGTGGCCGACCTCGGCATCCCCGTCGAGCTCGTCGTCTGCCCGACGTCGCGTGACTCCGACGGTCTCGCCCGATCGAGCCGCAACACGCGCCTGACTCCGGACGAGCGGGCCCGTGCACTCGCGATCCCGCGTGCGCTGCAGGCGGTGAGGGATGCCGCCGCCGACGGTGTCGCCGACGCCGGAGCGCTGCGCGCCCGGGCACTCGAGGAGCTCGACGCCGCCGGCATCCATCCCGAGTACGTCGCGTTCGTCCACCCCGACACGTTCGCCCCGGTCGCCGAGGTCGACGGCCCCGTGCTCGTCGCCGTCGCGGCGCGCGTCGGCCGCACTCGGCTGATCGACAACACCGTCATAGGAGGTGCGTGATGCCCGCCAGGGTCACGCTGCAACGGCTCGCCGAGATGAAGGCGCGGCGCGAGCCGATCGTCATGGTCACCGCGTACGACTATCCCACCGGCCGCACGGCCGAGCAGGCCGAGGTCGACATGGTGCTCGTCGGCGATTCGGGCGCGCAGGTCGTGCTCGGTCATGACTCGACCGTCGCGGTCACCGTCGACGAGATGCTCGTGCTCGCGGGGGCGGTGCGTCGCGCCGTGCACACCGCGTTCGTCGTCGCGGATCTGCCGTTCGGGTCCACCGAGGTGTCGGACGAGCAGGCGATCGCCACCGCCGTCCGCTTCGTGAAGGAAGCGGGCGCCGACGCCGTCAAGCTCGAGGGCGGCGGCGAGGCGCGGCTGTCGCGCATCCGTGCGATCGCCGACGCCGGCATCCCGGTCGTCGCGCACGTCGGTCTCACGCCCCAGACCGCCGTCGCACTCGGCGGGCTGCGCGCCCAGGGTCGTACGGCCGACTCGGCGGCGCGCATCGTGCGCGAAGCCCTCGCCGTGCAGGACGCCGGCGCCAGCGTGGTCGTCATCGAGGCGGTCCCCGCCGACGTCGCCGCGGTCGTGCTGCCGCACCTGCGGATCCCCGTGATCGGGATCGGCGCCGGCCCCGCCGACGGCCAGGTGCTCGTCGTCCATGACCTGCTCGGCATCACCGAGGGAAAGACCGCCGCCTTCGTGAAGCGCTACGGCGCCATCGGCCCCGACATGGTCGCGGGCGTCGCCGCGTATGCGCGCGAAGTGCGCAGCGGCGTCTTTCCCGGCACCGAGCACGTGTACTCCGCCACCGAGGTCGCCGTCGAGGCCGCGCGCGCCGCGCTGGAGGGGCGCGAGGCCTGAGCTTCGTTGCACAGACTTCGCAGATTCGCGCGGAGTTCGCAGAATTCCACGTGTTCTCTGCGGGCCGGATGAGATTCTGCGAAGTCTGAGAGCGGTGGATGCCTGTGCCTGAGCGCAGGGGGGTCAGACCGAGAAGGCGAACCAGATCGCCACCGCCAGCGCGGCGAGGGCGACGAGGGAGAGCCCGACGATCACGCGTATCGCGACGTCCGGCCATCGGAGTCGCACATCGACGGTGGCGACGCGGGCACGCGTGGCGACGAACACCGCGACGCTCATGATCGCGAACGTGGTCGCGAATGCGACGATCAGCACTGCTGGCACGGCACCTCCATTGGCCCGTTTTGGTAGACCCTACCTGTTCGTCGCCCGACCGTGCGCAATCGGCCCCATGGCGTCGCGGCTGTGGAGAGTGGATGCCGGGCCCCCGGCATCCACTCGCCCCGTGTCACCGTCTGTCGAAGCGCATAACCTCCGCCTGGAGGTTTCTGCTACTCTGAGTCCGGCGGCAGCAAGCATGCCCCCTCTTCGCGTACGAAAGGAAGGTCGACGTGGCCCTGCCAGAAGCGTCGGTTCAGCTCTACACACTCGCTGCGGAGTTCACCGCAGACATGAAGGGATCGCTCGACAAGCTCGCTGCGATCGGACTGCGCAACGTCGAGGCGTTCGACTTCGTGCGCCGTCCCGACGAGATCCGCGCAGCGCTCGATGCGTCGGGCCTCGTCTCGCCCACGGGGCACGCGCCGCTGCTCTCGGACGAGCTGTGGACCCCTGACGGCTCGATCCCCACTCCCGCGCCCGAGGTCGTCTTCGAGGCCGCCGCGAAGGTCGGCATGAAGACCGTCATCGATCCCTTCGTCGCGCCCGAGCGCTGGGCGACGCTCGAGGGCGTCACCGACATCGCCGACCGCCTCAACCGGCTCACCGACACGGCCGCCACCTTCGGCCTCGAGGTCGGCTACCACAACCACGCGCAGGAGTTCATCGCCGACTTCGACGGCAAGACCGCGTACGAGCACTTCGTCTCGATCACCGACGAGCGCGTGGTCCTGGAGCTCGACCTGTACTGGGCCCTCGTCGGCGGCCAGGACGTCGTCGGACTCGTCTCGCGTCTCGGCGACCGCCTCGTCGCCGCTCACGTGAAGGACGGCATCGCGCCCGCGAGCAACCCGTTCGCGCCGGGTGCGGAGTCGTTCGGCTCCGACACGCTCGACCAGCGTCGCGCCGGTGAGGGCGAGGTTCCGCTCGCCGACGCGCTGCGTGCGGCATCCGCCCTCAAGTACGCCGTCATCGAGTACGACAACAACCCCGGCGATGACGTCTTCGCCGACATCGCGGCCAGCTACGCGTTCCTCATCGAAGGCGGGTTCGCCCGATGAGCGCGGTCGGCGTCGGCATCATCGGGGTCGGTGTCATCAGCGACACGTACCTCGCCAACCTGTCGTCCTTCCCGGACGTCGAGGTGCTCATCGTCGGCGACCTGCTGCTCGACCGCGCCCAGGCGCAGGCCGAGAAGTACGGCGTCCCCGCGTTCGGCTCCGCCGAGGACGTGCTCGCCCACCCGGACGTGCAGCTCGTCGTCAACCTGACGATTCCGGCCGTCCACGTCGAGGTCTCGCGCGCGGCGATCGCGGCGGGCAAGCACGTGTGGACCGAGAAGCCGCTGGGGCTCGACCGCGAGGGCGCTGCCGAACTGCTGCGTGAGGCCGCAGAGGCCGGCCTGCGCGTCGGCTCCGCGCCCGACACGCTGCTCGGTCCGGGCTTCCAGGCTGCGCGCCGCGCGATCGAGGACGGCCGCATCGGCCGCCCCCTGTTCGCGCTGACGACGTTCCAGACGCAGGGACCCGACCTGTGGCACCCGAGCCCGGCGTTCCTCTTCGCCAACGGCGCCGGTCCGCTCCTCGACATGGGGCCGTACTACTTCTCGGCGCTCGTGAGCCTGCTCGGCCCGGTCGACCGCGTCGCGGCCGTCGGCACGAAGGCCCGCGAGGAGCGGCAGATCCACACCGGCCCGAACGCCGGCACCACGTTCCCGGTCGAGGTCCCCTCGACAATCCAGATCGTCACGGCGTTCGAGAGCGGACAGCAGGCGCAGAGCCTGCTGAGCTTCGACTCGGCACTGGAGCGTCACGGCATCGTCGAGATCCACGGCACCGAGGGCACCATCGTGATCCCCGACCCGAACCAGTTCACGGGACGCATCGCGTACGTGAAGCCGCTCGGGGTCATCCGTGACGGCATGTCGTTCGAGCAGGAGTGGATCGAGATCGAGCACGCCGACGTCCAGGTCGGACGCGGCCTCGGCGCGCTCGACATGGTGCGGGCGATCGCCGAGGGCCGGCCGCACGTCGCGTCGGGCGAGCTCGGGTTCCACGTGCTCGACATCCTGCTGTCGGCGCAGGAGTCCGCCGCGACCGGCGTGACCGTCGTCGTCGAGAGCACCGTGGCACCCGTGCCGCTGCTGCCCGAGAGCTTCGACCCCTTCGCCGCGACGCTCTGAGCTTCGCTTCCGGGACCGCGGGTCCGTCGGCCGAGTGCCGGCGACCCGCGGTCTTGTCGTGTGCCGGGCGGCCGGCATCCATCGTCGACGACACACGATCTCGCCGAGAACACACGTCGTCCGCGCGGGTGACGTGTGTTCTCGGCGAGAACATGTGATCTCGACGACCCGTCAGGCGTGAGTGAGGGGATGCCGGGCGCCCCGCGGGTCAGGCGGTGGGGCCTCCGCGCAACAGGCGGTCGAGCATGTCGAGCGCCGCTTCGTGGTCGACCGTCGCGTCGAGCAGCCATTGTGTCTGCAGCCCATCGGACGCGGCGATCACCAGCGCGGCGACCAGCGTGGGATCGAGATCGGCGCGCAGATGACCGGATGCCTGCAGCCCGCGCACCTGCTGGCCCATGTCGCTGCGCAGCCGGGCGAAGCGGTCCGTCGCGAACTGCTGCGCGGCGGGATGATTGTCTTCCAGAGCCATCGCCACGAGCGTCGAATAGAGCTGGACGAGACCCGGGATCGCCCGGTTCTCTTCGGCGGCCAGCCGCATCGCCGCCGCGGGGCTCGAGTCCGCCGGCGGAGCATGCTTCTCGACGGTCGGCTTGCGCTGCGACTCGCGGTACACCTCGACGAGAAGCTCTTCGAGCGAGCCGAAGTAGTGCGTGAGCGCCGCGTGCGTCACGCCGACCTCCTGGGCGATTGCCCGCAGGCTGGTCTTCTGCGAGCCGCGCTGCGCGAACACCTCGATCGCCTTGTCGAGGATCTCCTGGCGCCGCGCGATGCCCTTCGGATAGCGACCCCGTGGGCGGGGCGCATCGGCGGGCGAGGCGGTCATACGCCGATGATACCCAGTGCGCGAAGAAAAAACCTCCAATCGGAGGTTCTGCCCCGGTGCCTCAGGCGACCAGCGCGAGCCCGAGGCAGGGGCCGATGATGATGAGCCACACGGCGGCGCTGACGATCAGCATGCCGGTCGCGAACCGCCGCCAGTGCCACGAGAGCATCAGGAGAGCCGGACCGATGAGCAGGACGATGAACGGGAGGAGCAGGACGAAGACCCCCCAGCTGCCGTAGGCGACCGAGAACATCACCGACAGCAGCATGATCATCGCGACGACCCCCACGACCTGTGCCCCCAGCCCGGTGAGCACTCCCGCCCACACCGGTGGGCGCTTGACCGGTGCGGGGGACTGCGCACCCCCGACGGGGAACCTGGATGCCGGTGCCCCGGCTCCCGGGTACGCACCGGGCGGAGCGTACGGGGGCTGCTGCGGCGACGGCGGCCCATCGGAACCCGGCGCGGTCTCGGGCGTCGGCGGTTCGGGCGCCGGTTCGGGCGCCGGTTCGGGCTCGTCGCCGGGTGCCGGCGGTTCAGGTGTGCTGTTCACGGGGGACCGTCCTTCCGATGCGCGTGGTCAGGGCGCCGCGCTGCGCCTTGTAGACGATGCGGGCGAGCAGCAGGGGGATCGTCACGAGGAGGAACAGCTGAGGCCGTGTGAGGCCGAGCCACGCGATGTCGTTGCCCCGCACGAACTCCACGCCGAAGCGGAAGACGCCGTACGCGGCGACGTAGAGCGTCAGCGTCTCGCCGGCGGCGATCGGGCGGTGCCGCAGCCAGAACCACAGGATCGCGAATGCGGCGAGGTGGAACGCGATCTCGTACACGAAGCTCGGGTGCAGCGGCACGCCGGCGGGCGACGCGGTGTAGGCGGCGGCGTCGGCGTCGAGCACGATGCCCCAGCCCGCGCCGGTCGGGGTGCCGGGCCGCTCGGTGAGGAGGCATCCGATGCGTCCGATCGCCATCGCGAGTGCGACGGCCGGCGCGAACAGGTCGCCGGTGCGCAGCGGATAGCGCACGATGCGCTTGGCGACGTGGACGCCGAGCCAGGCGCCGACGAGAGCGCTGAGCATCGAGGCGTTGCCGTGCAGCAGCTGTTCGGTGAAGCTCAGGTTCTTGGACGGATCGAGATGCTGCGCCCACGTGCCCAGGCGTGAGAGGACGGCTGCCCCGGCGAGCGCGCCGAGCACGATGTAGGGGATCCGCTCGTCGGTGACACCGCGGCGCCGCTTCTCGATGAGGAACACGAGCCCGGCGGCGGCGAGACCCAGGGCGACGAACGCCGAGTGCGTGTCGATCGGCGGCCCCCAGCCCAGCAGATCGTGCAGCGTCGGGAACATCGTGGACTACGCTCCCGTGATCCAGCGCACCCAGAACGCGACCCAGAACGGCGTGGCGACGGCCGCGGCGACCGCGATGACCGACAGGTACAGCAGCACGAGCCGGGTGTCGCCGAGCTTGCACCGCGAGCGCAGCAGCCCCGCACGGCGTGCGCGCGCATACCCCGCGATCGCGAGCAGGGCGAAGCCGAGCAGCGCGATCGGGCCGAGCACGCACGCCAGCAGCGCGACCGTCGTGTAGACGCACAGCCGCAGCGGATCGAACGGCGGCGCCGGATCGGGCACCGTCGGATCGCGACGGTTGAGGCCGTCGAACTCCGCGGCGCTCATGACGCGGCCATCGGCAGCAGCTCGCGGCCGCCGGTGGCGGTCGACAGCTTGCGGCGGGCGAGCGGCGCCCAGGCCTGCACCGCACAGAACGGGGCGCACTGGTGCGCGTCGGTGGTCTCGTTGACGGTCGCCACGTGCACGCAGCACTGGGTCAGGCGCTCCTCGATCATCGTGTTGATGTCCATGAACGGCTTGACCGTGATGCGCAGCACGCGATCGGCCAGCATGCGGCGCAGCCGCTCGTGCTGCCCGGGGAGCCGGGATGCCGCGAGCGTGGCCAGTGTGCCGATGCCGAGGTCGCAATTCACGCAGATGTCGCGCCAGATGTCGCTCATCGACGGGTGCGAGAGCGACGACTGCTCGCTCAGCAGGTCGAGCAGCGAGCTCTTGACGACGTCGCGGATCGCTTTGTTGACGTTCGAGTCGGCGATGCGGTTGGCGAGGAGGTCGGGATTGAGGTCGAGGAACTCCTTGAGGCGTTCGTGACCGATGAGCCCGACCAGCGACTTCCATTCGCCCGAGTCGTCCTTGAGCAGATAGCCGACCGAGCAGCAGTGCGGATGACTGCACGGGAGTGCGGTGAGGTCGCGCCACGTCACCTCGTCGTCGGTCTGCGGACCGAGCCGCGCCAGCACCCCGGTGTGCGTGAGCCGCTCGTCGGGGTCGATGCCCGACGAGCGTCCTGACCCGAAGACGGGCTGGACCGTCACGCCGCCCACGTAGGGCGTCGCCATCGCCTGCCGGATCACGGCGCCGATCTCGCCGTCGTTGACGCCCAGGGCGGCTGTCATGGTCAGGGTGGTGAACACGCCGGCAGTGCTCAGCCGCTCCAGGGCCCGCTCCTTGAACCGCCGGATGTCGGCGCCGCGGTGAAAGCGGGACGCCTCGGCGCTCTCACCGTCGTACTGCAGGTAGATCTCGACCCGCTCGCGATGCCGCTTGAGCGTCTCGACGAACGCGTCGTCCTGGGCGATCCGCAGGCCGTTGGAGTTGATGAGGATCCGCACGATCGGACGCGCGACGAGGTGCTCCAGCAGCTGCTCCAGCCACGGGTACAGGGTCGGCTCGCCGCCTGACAGCATCAGCACGTCGATGCGGTCGTTCTCTTTGGCGAGCCGCGCGTCCACCGATGCCAGCACCTCGGCGAGCGGCGCCACGGCCGTCGCAGCCGGGCCGGACTCGGCGAAGCACGTGGGGCATCGCAGGTTGCAGTGGTCGGTGAGGTCCTCGAGCAGGATGCAGGTGTGCTGCGTCTGCATCTGCGGCAGCCCGTCCTCATACGCCGAGGGCACCGGCTTGAAGTTGCCGGCGACGTCCGGGGTGTGCACCTTGGTCGGTGCGGTCCACTGCTCCAGGTACGACAGGATGTCGGCATCCTCGTCGTACAGGGTCCGCACGAACCCGTGGTCGGGGCATCCGCGTTCCAGCCACACCTTCCCGCCTCTCACGGCGAGCCATCCCGAGAGCCGGCGCACGTCGGCGAGCGGGCGGTCGGGATCCTCCTCGTGACACCGGGGGCAGAACGCGTTGACGTAGCGGTGGACGCGGTAATCCCGCAGCGGCATACCCGCGCCGGCCGTGGCTGTCATGGGGTGACAATAGCGCGCGGTGCCAACGTGCCGGGAGTGCGGCGACGCGACGGGGCCGCGCGTCGCGCCCTCTCAGGCAGGGGAGGATGGAAGGGAGAGGAGACCGGATGCCGCAGCACGACCCCGCCCGCCGGTTCTCGGCCGACCTCCGCCACGCCGTGGGCAGCCTGTTCCGGCTGGCGCCCGCACCGGCGCCCCGGTGGCCGATCGGCCTGCGCGCGGCGATCGCGATGGCCGTGCCGATCGCGCTGATGTCGGTGCTGGGGCGCCCTGAACTCGGCTTCCAGGCCGCTACCGGCGCCTTCGTCGCGCTTTACGGCACGCACCTGCCCGTGGTGGAGCGGGCCCGCGTCGTGCCGTTCGTCGCCGGCACGCTCGCCGCGGCGGCGCTGCTCGGCGCGCTCGCCGGACCGTCACAGGTCGCCACGCTCGTGGGTCTCGCCGTGGTCGCGGTCGTCGCGGCCGCGGGGATGTTCGGGTTCCGCATGGGACCTCCCGGTCCGCTGTTCGTCGTCCTGGTCTACGGGCTGTCGGCGCACATCGTCGCGTCGGGCGCGGACGCCGTCGTCTACGTCGTGACGGTGGGGTGCGGCATCCTGTTCGCGTCCGTCGTCTCGCTGACGCCGCTGGTGCTGCCGAGCCGGTGGCGCGTCGCCGCGCGACCGTTCCGCGAGATCCTTCCCGGGCCCGCGTGGCCGGCGGGCGAGCGGATGCTGGTCGCCCGCGTCGCGCTGGTGACGGTCGTCGGGATCGGTCTGGGCCTCGTGCTCGATCCGGACCGGGCGTACTGGATCGTCGGCGCGGCCGTCGCCGTCATCGGCGTCGTGGCGGACCGTCGTGCCGCCTTCACGCGCGGCCTGCACCGCATGGTCGGCACGGTGGTGGGCGCCGGCGTGTATCTGCTGCTGGCTCCGATTCCGCTGCCGCCGCTGTGGCTCGCGCTCGTGCTGGGCGCGCTGCAGTTCACCATCGAACTGCTCGTGGTGCGCAACTACGCGCTCGCGCTGGTGTTCATCACGCCGCTCGTGCTGCTGCTCACCGGCGCAGCGACGGGCGCCGTCGACACCGTCGCCGTCGCGAGCGAGCGCGTCGTCGACACGCTCGTCGGCGCGGCACTCGGCGCGGCGAGCGGGCTGCTGCACGCCCGCGACGACTGATCCGGCATCCACCGATCGGTTGACACCGGACTCGATCGCCCGCGCGACGCCCGAAACCGCCTGCGCGAGTGGAGTTGACGTGTGCACCGGTTCATCGCCTCACTCTCCCGCGCCCTGACGTCACGCCGCGGCGCGTGGCTCTCGCTCGCTCTCGGTCTTCTCGCCCTCGTCGCCCTCCTCGGCGCTTTCGGTCGCGCTGCCCTGCCCGCCGGCAGCGACCCCGTACCCCCGCAGTCCGAGAGCGGACAGGTCGCCGCGCTCGCGGACGAGTTCGCGGATGCCGACGAGCAGACGCTGCTCGTCGTCGCGAGCCGCGACGACGGCGGTGCCCTCACGCCGGCGGACCTCGACGGCATCGCCGCGCTCGTGCCCGTCATCGACGCCGAGACCGGAGACACGTCGCGGGGACCGATCCCCAGCGAGGACGGCGAGGCGGCCGTCATCCAGTCGACGATCGAACCGGGGTCGGGCGAGGACGCGACGGAGCACGCGGTCGACGGCCTGCGGTCGGCGATCGCCGACCACCCGGTCGACGGGGTCTCGGTGCAGGTGACCGGGGGCGCGGCGTTCGGCGTCGACGTCGCCTCCGCGTTCAACGGGGCGGACTTCACACTGCTGCTCGTCACGATCGGCATCGTGGCGGCGCTCCTCATCCTCACCTACCGTTCCCCCGTGCTGTGGCTCGTGCCGCTCGTCGTCGTCGCGCTGGCCGACCAGCTCGCGAGCAAGGCGACGGCGGCGCTGGGCACGGCCCTCGACCTCCAGTTCGACACCGGCATCGTGAGCGTCCTCGTCTTCGGCGCCGGAACCAACTACGCGCTGCTGCTCGTGTCGCGCTACCGCGAGCAGCTGCTGAGCGATGACGATCACCGCGTCGCGCTCGCCGGCGCCTGGCGGAAGAGCCTGCCGGCGATCGTGGCGTCGAACGCCACCGTGGTGCTGTCGCTCCTCACGCTGCTGCTGGCCGTCGTGCCCGGCACACGCGGCCTGGGAATCGCCTCGGCCGTCGGCCTGCTGATCGCGCTCGCCGCTGTGCTGCTTGTGCTGCCCCCGGCGCTCGCCGTGTGCGGCCGGCGCGTGTTCTGGCCCTTCGTCCCGCGCCCCGGCGCCCCGGCGCCCCGGGTCGGCGCGTGGCGTACGCTGGGCGCCCGCGTGGTCGCGCGTCCGGTGCTCCCCGTTGTCGCGGGACTCCTGCTGCTGGCCGCCGCGGCGACGGGCCTCATCGGCACGCAGCTCGGGCTGACGCAGGCCGAACGCTTCCGGGTGCCGTCCGAGTCGGCGGTCGGGCTCGAGGTGCTGGGCGACCACTTCACCGCGGGGGAGGCCGAGCCCGTGGTCGTGATCGCCGATGCCGCGGACGCGGATGCCGTCACGGCGGCGATCGACGGCGTCCCCGGCGTGGAACGCACCACCCTCGTCGCCGAGAGCGACGACTCGTCGCTCGTGAAGCTGCTCGTGGTCGGCGACGCCGAACCCGGTTCGCCCGAGAGCCTGCAGCTGGTGCGCGATGTGCGGGATGCCGCGCATGACGTCTCCGGGTCCGCCCTCGTCGGCGGGCCGGCGGGTGCCGCGGTGGACGCCCGCGACGCCAACGTGCGCGACTTCCTGGTGATCGCACCGCTGGTGCTGCTCGTGACCCTCGTGGTGCTGATCGTGCTGTTGCGCGCGGTGGTCGCGCCGCTCGTGCTGCTGCTCGTGAACGCGCTCAGCGCGACCGCGGCGATCGGCGCCGGCGCCTGGCTCGGACGCGTGCTGTTCGGGTGGACAGCCCTGGACCTGGAGGTGCCCCTGCTGGCGTTCCTCTTCTTGGTGGCGCTCGGCGTGGACTACACGATCTTCCTCGTGCACCGGGCGCGCGCCGAGGCGGGGGTCGTGGGCACGAGGCCCGGCATGGTCAACGCGGTGGCTGCGACGGGCGGCGTCATCACGAGCGCGGGGCTCGTGCTCGCGGGCGTCTTCGCGGCGCTGGGGCTGCTGCCGCTGGTGACCCTGGGGCAGCTCGGCCTCGTCGTCGGCGTCGGGGTGCTGGTGGATACGCTGGTCGTGCGCACCCTCGTGGTGCCCGCGCTGTTCTCGCTCATCGGCGACCGGATGTGGTGGCCGGGGCGACTCGCCGCATCGCACGAGGGAGGCGATCGCGCTGGAGAGGAAGGGGTGTCGGGGGATGCCGCAGTTCTCCACGAGCGCGTCGGCTGAGGCCGCTCCGCCGGCGACCGTACGGTCGTGGCGGGGACTGGTCGGCTCGATCCGGGTGGGCCAGTCCGTCATCACGGCGGCGCTCATCGTGATCGGTGCGCTGCGCGCCGTCGCCGACGGGACGCCCGTGCCATGGGTGGTCGCGGTGTCGGTCGTGTTCGCCGGCTGGTACTTCGGCGGGCTGCTGCTGAGCGAGCGCACGCGCGATCGCGCACTCGCCGCCGGCTGGCTCGTCGGGCTGGCGCTCATCTGGGTCGGAGCGGTCGCGATCTCGCCCGAGTTCGTGTGGCTCGCGTTCCCGCTGTGGCTGCTCGCGGGGTTCGTGATGCGGATGCGGTGGGCCATCGTGTTCAGCCTCGTCGTGCTGCTCGTGGTCATCGCGGCTCCGCTCGCCCACACCGGCTCGACGAGCTACGCGAACATCATCGGCCCGGTGGTCGGCGGCGTGTTCGCCCTCGGCATCTCGCGAGGCTATCTGGAACTGGTCCGCGACGGGCGCGAGCGGCAGCGGCTCATCGCGTCGCTGGTGGCCGCGCAGCAAGAGACCGCAGCGCTCCAGGACGAGCTCGCCCTCGCCCAGCGCGATGCCGGGGCGGTCGCCGAGCGCACCCGGCTGTCGCGGGACATCCACGACACCGTCGCGCAGAGCCTCACGTCGATCGGCATGATCGCGGCATCCGCCACCGCCGCCGCGGACTCCGAGACGGCGGGACCGGATGCCGCCGCCCGCGCGTTGTCGCAGATCGGCGAACTCGCGCGCGAGGGCCTGGCCGACACCCGCCGCATCGTCGACGCGCTCATGCCCGCACAGCTGGAGGGCGCGGCGCTCGCCGACGCGCTGCGCCGCATGCTCGTGCGCCTGCACGACGAGACGGGCATCCGCACCGAGCTGCGGGTCGACGAGGACTTCCCGCCGCTGCCGGTGACGACCGAGGTCGCCCTGCTGCGCACGGCGCAGTCCGCGCTCGCCAACGTCAGGCTGCACGCCCGCGCGGGCCGGGTCGTGGTCACGATGTCCGACGGGGGCGACGCCGTGCGCCTCGACGTCGTCGACGACGGGATCGGCTTCGACGCGACCGGCTGGGCGTCCCGGCCCGCCGGGCCCGAGGGCGGCTACGGGCTGCGGGCGATCCGGGAGCGCCTGCGCGAGCTGGGCGGGACCCTCGACGTCGAGAGCGCTCCGGGGCAGGGGGCTGCCCTGTCGGCGTCCGTGCCGATCGCGACGGGCGGTGAGCGGTGAGCGGCATCCGGATCCTCATCGTCGACGACCACCCGATCATCCGCACCGGCGTGCGCTCGCTGTTCACGGGTTCGAGCGGCGTCGAGGTGGTCGGTGAGGCGGCGACCGGCGAAGAGGCCGTGGCCCTCGCCCGCCATCTGGCTCCGGACGTCGTGCTGTGCGACCTGCGCCTGGGCGAGGGCGCCGACGGCGTGCAGACGACCGCCGCGCTGCGCGCCCTCGACCCCGCGCCCGCGGTCGTCATCCTCACCACCTTCGACCGGGACGCCGAGATCCTCGGTGCGATCGAGGCCGGCGCGTCGGGCTACGTGCTGAAGGATGCCCCGCCCGAGGCGATCGTCCGCGCCGTGCACGACGCGGCCGCGGGCCGGCTGGCGCTCACCCCGGAGATCAGCGCGCGCGTCGTGCAGGTGCTGCGCGCCCCCCGCGTGCGACTCACGGAGCGCGAGCTCGACGTGCTGCGGCTGCTGGCCACCGGCGCCTCCAATCCCGAGATCGCCAAGACCCTGTTCGTCACCGAGGCCACGGTGAAGACCCACCTCGTGCACATCTTCGGCAAGCTCGGCGTCGACAGCCGATCCCGGGCCGTCGCCATCGCCCGGGAGAGAGGCATCCTATGACCGTCGCGGACTCCGTCGCGGCCCCCACCCGCCGCGATTGGATGGCGCTCGCCGTCCTCTCGGTCGGGCTCGGCATGATCGTGCTGGACGGCACCATCGTCGGCGTCGCGCTGCCCGACATCATCTCGGACCTCGGGATGGACCTGACCGACGCGCAGTGGGTCAGCAGCCTGTACGCCGCGATCCTCGCGGCGCTGCTGCTGTCGACGGGCCGCCTGGCCGACCGGTGGGGACGCAAGCGCCTGTTCGTCGCGGGAATCGTCGTGTTCGTCGCCGGGAGCCTGCTGGCGGCGGTGGCAGAGGCGTCGGGGCCCCTCATCGGCGCCCGTGCCGTGCAGGCCGTCGGCGCGGCGCTGATCATGCCGTCGACGCTGTCGACCGTCAACGCGGTGTTCCGCGGCCGCTACCGCGCGGCCGCGTTCGGGGTCTGGGGCGCCGTGATCTCGGGCGCGGCCGCCATCGGACCCCTCGCGGGCGGAGCCCTCACCGAGTATGCCTCGTGGGAGTGGGTCTTCCTCGTGAACGTGCCGCTCGGGGCGCTGGTGCTTGTCGCCGCACTCCTCGTCGTGCCCGAGACGAAGGGCGCGACCCCAGGACCCGGGGCCGATGTCGACGGCGCACTGCTCTCGGCGATCGGCTTCGGCGCGCTCGTCTTCTCGGTGATCGAGGGCCCCGAGCTCGGCTGGTGGGCACCGAAGTCCGAGTTCCAGCTGCTCGGCTGGACCTGGCCGGCGGACGCCCCGATCTCGGTGATCCCGATCACGCTCGCCATCGCGGTCGTCGCCCTCACGCTGTTCGTGGCGTGGGAGCGTCACCGCGCGCGCAACGGCCGCTCCGCCCTGCTCGACCTGGCGCTGTTCCGGCTGCCGACGTTCACATGGGGCAACGTCACGGCGGGCGCGGTCGCGGTCGGCGAGTTCGCCATCATCTTCGTGCTGCCGCTCTACCTCGTCAACGCGCTCGGCATGAACGCGATGGGCGCCGGCCTCGTGCTGGCGGCCATGGCGCTCGGAGCGTTCGCCTCCGGTGCCGCCGCGCGGCACGTCGCGGCCCGCTTCGGCGCCCCAGGGACGGTGCTGATCGGTCTCGCACTCGAAGTCGTCGGCGTCGTGATCGTCGCTCTGGTCGTCACCGCGACCACCCCGGGCTGGCTGCTGGCGCTGCCGCTCGTGGTCTACGGACTGGGCCTGGGACTGGCATCCGCCCAGCTGACGGGCACGGTCCTGCGAGACGTCCCGGTCACCCAGTCCGGCCAGGGGTCGGCGACCCAGAGCACCGTGCGTCAGGTGGGCTCCGCCCTCGGCACCGCGTTCGCGGGAGCGGCGCTGTCCATCGCGCTCGCACTCACGCTGCCGGCATCGCTCGGCGCGGCGGGCTTCTCGGGTTCGGCGGCCGACACGATCGCCGATGCGACGCGTCAGTCCGCCGGGACGACGATCTCGCAGCTGCGCGCACAGGGCACCGACAGCCGGCTCGGAGACCAGACCCCGGCCGTCGTCGACGCTCTTGCTGCGGGATTCGCCGACGCGACCCGGTGGGCGCTGCTCGTGGCCTCGCTGTTCCTGCTGCTCGGTCTCGTCGGCGCCCTGCGGCTGCGGCGCGCGGCGGGGCGAGACGCCGTCCCGACCGGGGACTGACGCAGGGATCAACCATTCGATGGATCCGCCGCGGCCGGAGCGCGGCGAGGCTGGAATCACCATCGAGAGGACTCCCATGCGCAAGCTCTACTACGCTGCCTTCGCCTACATGATCGCCGGGGTGGCATCCGGACTGTTCTACCGCGAGTTCACGAAGCTCAACGACTTCCCCGAGGGCGGGTCGACCCAGCTCGGAGTCGCCCACACGCACCTGCTCACCCTCGGCTTCGTCGTGCTGCTCATCGTGCTCGTGCTCGAGAAGGTGTTCACGCTGTCGGCGTCCAAGCTCTTCACATGGTTCTTCTGGGTGTACAACGCCGGGGTCGTGGCGACCTCAGCGATGCTCGTCTGGCACGGGTCGCTGACGGTGCTCGGGCAGGAGTCGTCGAAGATGATCGCCGGCATCGCGGGTGCGGGCCACATCCTGCTCACGGCGGGCATGGTGCTGCTCTTCCTGGCGCTCGGAACCGCGCTGCGTCGCTCGCAGCCTTCGGGCGACGGGATGCCGGCGGCCGAGATCGCGGGGTCGGCGCAGGGGTGACGCGCCCGTGCCGGCATCGCGAGGTCACGGCACGGAGCACGTCGACAGGACGTCCAGGACAACGGTGGCGAACGAAAGTGAGCCGGTCTTCGCGACCGCCTCCCATCCGCCGGGGCCGACGGCAAAGAGCGAGAACGTGCCCGCGCCGAGCCCGAGAATCCCGGTGTTGAGGCTCACACTCGTCGCGCCGGCGGCGAGGGTGCCCGAGCCCGTGAGCCCGCCGGTCACCGTCCAGCGGTAACTGGTCCTGGTCAGTCCCCCTGCGGGCGCCGTCCAAGAGAACGTGACCGGCTGCAGAAGCCCCGCCGTGCACGTCATCTGCGTGACCGGTGCGACCGTGCCCGCCTGCAGCGAAGAGCTCGTCCCGACCTCCGCGCCCACCCAGGCGGCCTCGGTCGGCGTGGGCTCCATCGCCGCGACGCCCAGGATGCCGGCGAGTGCGAGCGCCGCCGCCACGCCCCGTCGCCGCCGGATCACGTCCGCCTCCTGACGCGCAGCGCCACCCCGGCCCCGATCGCGAGCAGCACGACGCCCACCGCGGCGGCACCGAGCGGCGCGCCGAGCCCGGTGGCGGCCAGTCCGCCGCCCGGACCGGTCGACACCGCGTCGCCGGCGCCGGTCGCCCGCACGGTCAGGTGCACCTCGGGTACCACGGGGCCGGCGTCGGACGGCATCGAGACGAGGATCCGCAGCCACAGCTGCGCGTCGTCCGGCATTGTCCTCAGCACACGCGGGGTCCCGTCTGTCGGCACCGCGGAGTCCGCCACGAGCACGGCCGACTCCGGGCACCGGTCGGAGGTCCAGCGCACGGGGCAGCCGCTGACCTCCAGGCGCAACGGGGAGGGCGCCGCAGCGGTGCCCGCCAGCGAGACGGTGATGATGCCTGGGCTTGCGGCATCCGCCGACACGCCCACCTGCCACACCGCGCCCGTCCCGGGGGCGAGCGTGCGCATCTGCGGGGACTCGATCGAGGTGAGCCGGATCACCTCGCCCTGCACGATCGTCTCGGTGTCGACCGGGGCGGCACGGGCAGGCGGCGCTGCGCCGAAGACCGCGGCGCCGGCGACGAGCACGATCGCGGCGCCCACGCCGCTCGCCCGGCGGGCCCGGCGGGTGCCGCCCTCGCCGGTGTCGCCGCCGGCCGCAGGATCGGTGGATGCCGCGACCCCGCGTCGTCGGCGCGGCCAGAACACGACCACGATCAGCGTGGTGGCGGCCAGCGTGAGTCCGCCGAGCACCCAGGGGGAGCCGGCGGCGGCGAGCACCGGCGCCGCGCCCGCCACCGAGAAGAGCACGCGGCGCACGTGCGTCACCTCGTAGGGTGCCGGGTCGTCCGTCGCGTTGGCGTCGCCGCGCATCGTGATGCTGCGGGCGTCGGGGGCCCCGGGCACCGCCGCGACGGCGACCACCCGGTGCGTGATCGGCAGCTCGCCCTCCCGCTCGACCATCACCACGTCGCCCACGCCGACGTCCGCGGCTGGGATGCCGCGCACGAGGGCCGCGGATCCCGCAGGGATCGTGGGCTCCATCGACCCGGTGCGGAACAGCACGATGCGCACGTCGAACAGCACCGCCGCGATCGCCAGCACGATGCAGGCGGCTCCGAGCACGGCGGCGACGGTCAGACCGCCGTCGGCGACCGCGGTCCACCCGCGCCGTGCCCCCTCGCGCCGCGCCATGTCAGCTCAGCTCGCCGAGGTCGCCGTGAACGTCCACGTCACGGTCGCCGTCTGCCCTTGAAAGGTGCTGGCCGAGCCCGGCGCGATCCGCACCTCGACACAGAAGCCGAGCTGGGCGCCGGCCGCGCCGATGCTGCTGGCCACCGGCGTCCCCGGCACCTGCGACACCGCGAGGTAGGTGCCGGCGGCCCCTGCGATGAAGGCAGGGGAGCCCGAGAACGCCGTGGCGTCGCACACGGCACCGGGGCTCGGCCCGCTCAACCGCACCGCGCGATATTGGAGCGCCGTGCCGAGTGCGCCGGTCGGCGTCGCCGCCGTGAGCGCCACCGTGCCGCCGACCGTGGATGCGGCCGTCGTGCGGATGTTGACCCACGCGTAGAACGAGACGCTCGGCGACATGGCCGTCGCATTGAACGTGAGGGTCGCGCCGGGCGAGGTCGGATGCGCGGCGTAGGTCGGCGACCCCTGGGTCTGCGACTCGGTCGCGAACACGCTCGCCCCGAAGCTGCCGGTGGCGTTCTCGGTCGCTGTCCACGCCGCGAGCGTGGCGATCGTCCCCGCGCCGAGCACCAGCCCGGCCGCCAGCAGCACCCGCAGGCGCCGCCAGCGGACGCGCCGGCGTCGGTCGCGTCTGGTCTCCATCGGGCGACTCAGGGCAGCGGGTCGCCGGAGGTCCCTGCGAACTCCCACGTGACGGTGCCGTCCACGCCCTGGGGCAGGCCGCTGCCGGCAGTCACCACGAAGCACAGGTTCACCGGCGCCGCCGCGGCCGTGAGGTCGAACGCGTCGACCGTCCCGGTGGCCGTCGCGGCCCCGTCTGGGACGATCGCCGTGCCGGTCGGCGGGGTCTCGGCCGAGCACGTCGCCCCGAAGGTGCCCCCGACATCCTAGAGCGAGTACGTCAGGCTCTCGCCGATCGTTCCCGCGATGGACTGCGCGAGCGTCACCGCCGCGGCGTAGTCCGAGTCCGCCGACAGTTGCACGGCGAACGGCGCGTAGACGACGGCGCCCGGCGACAGCGTGTCGGCGTCGAGCTCGAAGGTGAGCGTCTTGCCGGGGCTGTCGGGCGAGCTGTCGAACGTGTCACCGTCGATGCTGCCCTCCAGGTCGAATTGTCCTGACGAGAACGTCCCGGTGGCGAACTCCGAGTCGTTCCAGACGGCCAGTGTGACGGCGGTGCCGACGCCGAGCACCACGCCGCCGGCCAGTATGGCCAGCAGCATGCGCCGCCGGTCCGAGCGTCGGCCGGCCGCGGGCGCGGTCGGCTGTGGGGAGAGGATCATGACTGCCCTTTCTGTCAGATGACCTTCGTGCTTCCCCAGGGCGATGGCCTCCCCGACCACGTGGCGCCAGGATATGGGCCTGACCAGGCGCTTTCAAGAGGGGTGGATGCCGCACCTCACGCGGTCGCGAGCGGATGCCGGCGGCGCAGCACGATCCGCTGCACGAGGGTCCACGCGACCGTCGTCGCGAGGTACAGCGCGGCGGCCAGCGGCACGAACAGTGCGAACACGGCTGTCGTGAACTGCAGGATCCCGGCGACACGCGCCATGCCGGCGCCGGCGAGCGGCGACGCATCCGATCCGTCGATCTGCGGGCGGAAGGCGCGCCGCGTGAGTTCGGCGACCACGACGATCACCGCGATCACGCCCGCGAACACCCCGGCCGTCACGAGGGTCGCTGTGCCGGAGGTCGCCGCGCCGATCGCACTGAGGCCCAGCGGAACGCCCCACAGCTGCTCGGTGAGCAGCGAGTTGGCATGACCGGCGATCGCGGGGTGCAGGAACAGGGCGTACACGATCGCGACGACCGGCGCCTGCGCGAGCATGGGCAGGCAGCCGGCGAACGGCGACGCCTTCTCGTCGGCATACAGCTTCATGGTCTCGCGCTGCAGGCGCTCGGGGTCGCGCTTGTGGCGCTTCTGCAGTTCACGCAGCTTCGGCGCGAGCCGGCTGCGGGTCCGCTCGGCCTTGGCCTGCGAGATGCCGACCGGGATGAGCGCAGCGCGCACCAGCAGCGTGAGGAGGATGACGGATGCCGCAGCAGCGGCTGTGCCGGCGACGGGCTCGAGCAGGGCGATGAGCTGCATCAGCAGGGCATACGCCCCGTCGAGGATCGCGGCGATGGGTGGGAAGGCGTAGAGGTCCAAAGGGGTGTCCGTTCGTCCGGTGCGGTTTCGTGGCGTGCGGCCACGAGGGCACCGACGGACTCCCGCCCGGCGGGAGATGCGGTGGGCTACGCGGCCGAAGCCGTCAGACCGGGTGCGCGCGGGCGGGAGTGGCCCGGCGCGTCGGGGTGGGACGCGGTCAACCGCGTCGCGTCGGCGATCGCACGCTGCGGATGAGCTCCCGCCGCCACGGCGCGCGCCGGCGTGCGGAACAGCGCGATCGCGACGGCGAGCACCGCGAGGGCCGCGACGAGCGTGACGGCGAGCACGAGCGCCCCGGTGTCGGCCGTGAGCGGCGTCGCGTCGGTGAGCGGACGGGCGAGGGCGGCGATGAGCTCGGACGCGGGGCGCATCGCGGAGGCCAGCAGCTCGAAGAGGGCGCGCAGCGTGATGCCGATGGCGTCGAACACGGGTCCTCCCTCCGTCGCCGACACGGTAGCACGCGCACCCCTCCTCCCCAGCCCGGCGATGTCGGCGGGCCGACGGAGCGGTGCACACCGGTGCGGGCGCGGGGCGGCGGATGTCAGGACCATGAGGCAGGGTGGAACGCGTGACCGCGACGACCGACACCCGCTCCGAAGCCCTCGAGGTGCTGCGCGCGCTCGTCGGGCGCGACGACGCCGACTTCCACGACGGGCAGTTCGAGGCCGTCCAGGCGCTAGTCGACGATCGTCGGCGCGCGCTCGTCGTGCAGCGCACCGGGTGGGGCAAGTCCGCCGTCTACTTCGTGTCGACGCTGCTGCTGCGCCGCCGCGGCGCCGGGCCGACGGTGCTCGTGTCGCCGCTGCTCGCCCTCATGCGCGACCAGATCGTCGCAGCCGCGCGCGCAGGGGTGAGGGCGGTCAAGATCGACTCGACCAACGCGCACGAATGGAACGACGTGCTCGCCCAGCTCGACGCCGACGAGGTCGACGTGCTGCTGGTGTCACCCGAGCGGCTGAACAACCCGGCGTTCCGCGACGAGCAGCTGCCCCAGCTGGTCGCCCGCATCGGACTGCTCGTGGTCGACGAGGCGCACTGCATCAGCGACTGGGGCCACGACTTCCGCCCCGACTACCGGCGGCTGCGCGACCTCATCGCGCGCATGCCCGACGGCGTGCCGGTGCTCGCCACGACCGCGACCGCGAACAGCCGCGTGGTCGCCGACGTCGCCGAGCAGCTCGACGCCGGCAGCGCCTCGGGCGAGGGAGTGGATGCCGGCAGCCCCGGCGTGCTCACCATCCGGGGCCCGCTCGCGCGGGCGTCGCTGCGGCTCGGCGTGCTGCGCCTGCCGAACTCGCCCAGCCGGCTCGCATGGCTGATCAGTCATCTCGGTGACCTGCCGGGGTCGGGCATCATCTACGCGCTCACGGTCGCCGCGGCGAACGACACCGCCCGCCTGCTGCGCGAGCGGGGGCACGACGTGCGCGCCTACACCGGCCAGACCGATACGGACGAGCGGGAGGAGTCCGAGGCGCTGCTCAAGGACAACCGGGTCAAGGCGCTCGTCGCGACCAGCGCACTGGGAATGGGGTTCGACAAACCCGACCTCGGCTTCGTCGTGCACCTGGGCGCGCCCTCGTCTCCCGTCTCGTACTACCAGCAGGTGGGCCGCGCCGGCCGTGCCACCGAATCCGCCGACGTGCTGCTTCTTCCCGGCGCCGAGGATCGCGACATCTGGCACTACTTCGCCACCGCGTCGATGCCCGACCGCGATCGCGCCGAGCGCGTGCTGTCGGCGCTGTCGCAGGCTGGCGGCCCGCTGTCGACGCCCGCACTGGAGGCGATCGTCGACATCCGGCGCACGCCGCTGGAACTGCTGCTCAAGGTGCTCGACGTGGACGGCGCCGTCGATCGGGTGCGCGGCGGATGGATCGCGTCCGGCCGGCCGTGGACATACGACGAGGAGCGCTACCGGCGCATCGCCGCCGAGCGGGTGGCCGAGCAGCAGCACATGATCGAGTACGAAGAGACCGACCGCTGTCGCATGGAGTTCTTGCAGCGGTCGCTCGACGATGACACCGCGGCGCCCTGCGGGCGCTGCGACAACTGCGCCGGCCCGTGGTTCCCCACCGAGATCGCCGCTACCGCGGAGGACGCGGCCACCGCCGCGCTCGACCGCGTCGGCGTTCCGATCGAGCCGCGCCGGCAGTGGCCCACCGGCGCCGACCGGCTCGGCGTCGCCGTCAAGGGGCGCATCCCCGCCGACGAGCAGGCGAGCGAGGGCCGCGCCCTCGCTCGCCTCACCGACCTCGGCTGGGGCGGTGCGATGCGCGACCTGTTCGCCGCCGGCGCCGACGACCAGCCGGTGCCGCAGAACGTGCTCGCCGCGTGCGTGCGGGTGCTCGCCGACTGGACATGGGAGAACCGGCCGGTCGCCGTCGTCGCGGTGCCGTCGCGCAGCAAGCCGCAGCTCGTGGACTCGCTCGCGCGGGGGATCGCCGACATCGGCCGTCTGCCCTACCTCGGCCCCCTCGACCTCGTGGACGGCGGACCGACCGGCCAGCCCGGTGGCAACAGCGCCTTCCGCGTCGCGGGCGTGTGGAACCGGTTCTCAGCCGGCGGACTCGACGTGCCGGCCGGTCCGGTGCTGCTCGTCGATGACCGCGTCGACAGCGGCTGGACGCTCACGGTGGCCGCGCGAGAGCTTCGTCGCGCCGGAGCCTCGGCCGTCCTGCCGTTCGTTCTCGCCCTTCGCGGCTGACCGGACGGCCGCGTCGCGGGGTGAGACGCCTACGCGGGCGGCGTCGGCCCGCCCCGCCGCGGTCGGCGCACGATCAAGTACGTGACGGCTCCGCCGACCAATACCACCAGCAGCACGACCCACGGGATCCAGCTCGTGGACGCGGCTTCCGTATCGGACGCGTCCGCCGTGGGCGTCGGCGTCGGTGCGGCCGTCGGGCTCGGAGTCGGCGTAGCGGTCGGTGTCGGTGTGGGCGTCGCCGTCGGGGTGGGCGTCGCCGTCGGGGTGGGCGTCGGCACGGGGGCGACGGTCGGCTCGGGTGCGACCGTCGGCTCGGGCGCCACCGTCGGCTCCGGCTCGGGTGCCGGCTCGACCGTCGGCTCCGGCTCGGGTGCGACGGTCGGCGTGGGCAGCGGGAGGATCCCCGTGCGCGTCGGGGTCGGTGCCGGCTCGGGAGTGGGGGTCGCCGTCGGCGAAGGACTGCGTGTCGGGAAGAGGTCGGTCGGCCGCACCGTGGGCAGATCCGTCGGCAGTGAGGTCGGGAGCGACGTCGGCAGGTTCGTCGGGAGCGGGAAGACACCGCTGCCGCAGCCGGTGAGCAGTGCGAGGGTCGCGGCGACGGCGAGGGCCGCCAGCGCTCGGCGTGCGCGCGGCTGGCGCGGCTGCGTCCGACGGGGCTCCCGGGTGTGCGGCATCCACTCCTCCTGACGTTCTCACCGGATCGTACGAGCGCCGGACGGCGGTCCGCGTCACTCGATGTGGGTGAACGCATGTGACGCCGCGTGACGCCGTATCGCGGCATATGACGCCGGGTCGCGGTGTGTGTCGTCACACCGCTCGCGAGCGCGGCGGGCGGGACGAACATGACCCCATGCCTTCCCCACTCATCTCGCCGACCGAGCTCGCCGATCTGATCCGCGGCGGCACGCCCCCTCGGATCCTCGACGTGCGCTGGCGCCTCGATCAGCCCGAAGGGCGCCCGGCGTACCTCGACGGGCATCTGCCCGGAGCCGTCTACGTCGATCTCGACCATGAACTGGCGCGCCGCGGCGATCCGCGCGAGGGGCGGCATCCGCTCCCTTCACGGGACCAGCTGCAGGCCGCGGCACGGCGGTGGGGCATCCGCGAAGGCGACACCGTCGTCGCGTACGACGACGTGCACTCGGTCGCCGCGGCGCGCGCGTGGTGGGTGCTGACGCGGTCGGGCGTCGCCGACGTGCGTGTGCTCGACGGCGGGCTGCGCGGGTGGCTGGCCGAGCGACTGCCGCTCGACACCGGCGACGTGCTGCCCCGGCCGCCGGGCGACGTCGTGCTCGACGAGATCACCGAGGGCGTCGCCGACATCGACGGCGTCGAGGAGTGGCCCGACCACGGCCTGCTGCTGGACGTGCGGGCGCCCGACCGCTATCGCGGCGACTCCGAGCCGCATGATCCGGTCGGCGGACACATCCCCGGCGCGGTCAACCTGCCGACGACCGTGCATCTGACCGCGGGCAGGTTCCGCACAGCGGACGAGATCCGCGCGGAGTTCGCCGCCGCCGGGGTGTCGGAGGGCGTCGCGGTCGCCGCGTACTGCGGCTCGGGCATCGCGGCGACCCACACCGCGCTGGCGGGAGCGCTCGCCGGCATCGACGTCGTGGTGTATCCGGGTTCGTGGAGCCAGTGGTCGCGCTCGCGCGGGCGGCTGGCTGCTGTCGGCCCGGCACCGTCGCTGGATGTGGTGCCGGTATGACGACGGATGCCGCCACCGGGCCGCTCATCGTCGGCGCCATGGTGCGCACCCTCGGCGCGTACCCCTCGGGCTGGCGTCATCCCGGCGCGCACGCCGACCCGCGGACGGACGCCGCGGTGCTGCGCCGCGTCGCGGAGCTCGCGGAGGACGCCAACCTCGACTACCTGTTCTTCGGCGACTGGCTGGCCACCGGGCCCGACCTGGAGTTCCGCGACCCGTACCTGCTCGCGCGCATCGATCCGGTGAGCGCGGTGCTGTTCCTCGCGGGGATCACCGAGCGCATCGGGCTCATCGCCACCGTGAACTCGACCTACGCCGACCCGTACGCCACGGCGCGGGCGACGGCGTCCCTGGATCTGCTCACCGGCGGCCGTGCCGGCGTGAACCTCGTGACGGGCGCCGAGCCGCGCGCCGCCGCGAATCACGGGCGCGACGCCCACGCCGACAACGAGACGCGCTACGACCGCGCCGAGGAGTTCGTGCGGGCGCTGCGGCTGCTGTGGGAGTCATGGGACGAGGGCGCATGGATCGCCGACCCCGGCAGCGGCGTGCTGATCGACGCCGAGCGGGTCCGGACCGCCGCACTGCGGGGCACGCAGGTGCGCGTCGAGGGTCCGCTCAACGTCGCGCGCCCGCCGCAGACGCACCCGCCGATCGTGCACGCGGGCACGTCTCCACGGTCGCGCGCGCTCGCCGCCACCGAGGCGGATCTCGCGCTGATCGCCGCCGGTGACCCCGCCGTGGCCGCCGCCACCCGAGCCGAGCTGCGTGCGCTGGCCGCGGCATCCGGTCGTGATCCCGAAGAGCTCAAGGTGATCGTGCCGGTGCTGCCGGTCGTGGCCGAGACGGATGCCGCCGCCCGCGCGATCGTCGACCGGCTGCTGCTGCTCGTGCCGCTGGACGACGGGGTGTCGGGGCATGCCGGCCGGCCGGGATTCCCGGCGAACCGGTCGCTCGCATCGTTCCTCGACGTCGCGGGCGTCGAGCCGGACGACGCGGTGCGCGCGGCCTCGGTCGACGACCCGGTGCCTGCTGCGACGGCGGCGGCCTTCGCCGAGGCGGCCGCCCGCACCCTCGACATCGTGCGAGCGCGCACCGGCCGCGACCTCGGGGGTGAGAATCCGGTGACATGGCGACACCTCATCGCCGCGCACGCGGTGCCGGCGAACTTCGTCGTCGGCGGCCCCGCGGTGATCGCCGACCACTTCGAGCACTGGCGGGACACCGGCGCTGCGGACGGGTTCAACGTGCTGTCGGCGTTCCAGCCCGCCCAGTTCGAGGCGTTCACGGCGCTCGCCGTGCCCGAGCTGCGCCGGCGCGGGCTGATCGGACGGCAGGGGAGCACGCTGCGCGAGCGCCTGTCACTGGGCGCGCCGCGCCTCGCACACACGCCCGACGTCGTGACCTCCGCTCGTTGAGAGGACCCGGGCGACTGTTACGCCGCATGAACCCCGGTGACCTCCGCTTGCGGCCGGTGAACGGCCGTGACGTCACGAAGAACGGGGACGGGATGCCGCTCCCTAGCGTTGCCGACACACCTTGCACAGCCCTTCCCGAACCCCAGGAGTGAACATGTCCCGTCCCGCATCGCGAATCGTCGCCGGTGCCGTCGCGGTGCTCGTCGCCGCGGCATCCCTCACGGCCTGCGCCTCGCAGCAGCCCGCCACCTCCGACGGGGGAGCGGCCGGCGAGCCGGTCACCGGCGGGGAGCTGACCTACCTCGAGTACCAGACGTACACGAACCTCTACCCGCCGCAGGCCGGCTTCTACCCGAACGGCGGACTCGTCAACAACATCACGGCGCGCCTGACGTGGCAGAACCCCGAGACGCTCGAGATCGAGCCGTGGGTCGCGACCGACTGGACCGTGAACGACGATGCCACCGAGTACACCTTCGACCTGCGCGACGACGTCACCTTCTCGGACGGCACGCCGCTGGACGCCGCGGCGGTGGCGAAGAACTTCGACACCTACGGGCTCGGCAACCCCGACCTCGGTCTCACCGTGTCCGAGGCGATCAACAACTACGCGGCGAGCGAGGTCGTGGACGCCGACACCGTGACGTTCCGCTTCAGCGCGCCCGCCCCGGGTTTCCTGCAGGCGACCTCGACCATCAACTCGGGCCTGCTCTCACCGGCCACGCTCGATCGCACGCTCGAGGAGTTCGGCGCCGGCAACGCAGCCGACATCATCGGGACCGGTCCGTTCACGATCACCGACGAGAAGCTCGGCACCGAGCTGACGCTGCAGGCCCGCGACGACTACGACTGGGCGCCGCCGAGCTCGGAGCACCAGGGTCGCGCGTACCTCGACACGATCCACCTCATCGTCACCCCCGAAGACAGCGTGCGCATCGGCTCGCTGCTGTCGGGCCAGGCCGACTACATCCGCTACGTGCAGGCCTTCGACGAGGCGCGCGTCGAGTCCGGCGGCTTCGACCTGTACGCCCCGCAGACCCGCGGTGTGAACAACGCGCTGAGCCTGCGGTTCACGAACCCGATCCTCAGCGACATCAAGGTGCGTCAGGCGCTCGTCGCCGGTGTCGACAGCCAGGAGGTCGTCGACACCGTCTTCACCGAGAACTACCCCCGTGCCACGTCGGCGCTGAGCTCGACCGCCCTCGGCTACAAGGACGAATCGGAGTACTACGCGTACGACCCGAAGAAGGCCGAGGAGCTGCTCGACGAGGCCGGCTGGGAAGAGGGATCCGACGGCATCCGCCAGAAGGACGGGCAGCGACTGTCGCTCGACGTCTACGAGGCCAAGGCTCAGCCCCTGTCGAAGCAGACGCTCGAGCTCGTGTCGCAGCAGCTCAAGAAGATCGGCGTCGAGCTCAACGTGAAGTCCGCCGACGCCGGCAGCTACGCGGAAGACATCACCGACCCGCTCAAGACCCCGCTCTACCACTCGATGGTCGGCCGCGCGGACCTCGACGTCATCAAGAGCCAGTACTACACGAAGAACCGCAACACGCTGCTGTCGGACGACGCGAAGCTCGACGAGCTGCTCGAGGCCGTCGCCTCGACGGCCGACCCGGATGCCCGCATCGCGGCCTCGCAGGCGGTGCAGGACTACCTCGCCGAGCAGGCCTACGTCATCCCGCTGTTCGAGGAGCCCCAGGTGTACGGCGCCGCGCCGTACGTGCAGGGCATCGAGTTCGAGTCGGTCGCGCGTCCGCTGTTCTACGACGTGTGGCTCGACAAGAAGCAGTAAGGCGCCGGAGGCCGAATCGATGAGCTACGCGCTGAGACGCGCCGGGCAGGCCGCGATCGTTCTGATCGCGGCCTTCACGGCCACCTTCATCCTGCTGCAGCTGCTGCCGGGCGACGCGATCCTGATCAAGTATCAGGACCCGTCGCTGGGGCTGAGCTCCGAGCAGATCGAGCAGATCCGCATCGCCTACGGCGCCGACTCGACGTGGTGGGAGCAGTACTGGGCCACCCTGACCGGCTACGCGCACGGCGATTTCGGCTACTCGACGCAGTACGGCACGCCCGTCCTGCAGCTCATCGGCGAGGCGCTCCCGGCGACGGCGCTGCTGGCCGGCCTCGGCTTCCTGCTGGCCGCGGTGATCGCGTTCGCGATCGCGTTCCTCTCGACGCTGTCGCCGTTCGGATGGCTGCGGCGAGGACTTCAGGCACTGCCCGGGGTGTTCGTGGCCGTGCCGGTCTTCTGGCTCGGCATCCTCCTCATCCAGGTCTTCTCGTTCGGGCTGGGCTGGGTGCCGATCGTCGCGGCCGATCCCGCCGTGGGCCTGATCCTCCCCGTGATCACACTGGCGGTGCCGATCTCGGCCCCTCTCGCGCAGATCCTGGTGCGCAGCATCGACGACGTGCAGCTGCAGCCGTTCGTCACCGTCGTACGCGCCAAAGGTGCCTCGCCCCCGTGGGTGCTGTGGCGCTCGGTGGCCCGCAACGCGCTGCTGCCCGCGCTGACGATCGCCGGCGTCCTGTTCGGCGAGCTCATCGGCGGTGCGGTCGTGACCGAGACGGTGTACGGCCGCACCGGCATCGGCCGCATCACCGAGCAGGCCGTCTCGAGTCAGGACATCCCGGTGCTCCAGGGCATCGTCGTGCTGGCGGCGCTGACCTTCGTCGTCGTCAACCTCGTGGTCGACCTGCTCTACCCCGTGCTCGATCCGCGCCTGCGCCGGGGTGCCGGCACTCCGCGGACGTCGCCCGCCCCCGTCCTCCAGGAGGCATCCGCATGACCCTTCGACAGACGCACGGACCCGTTCTCCAGGACGAGCCGGTGGATGCCGCCGACCCTGCGACCTCGACCGCCGAGGTCGCGCGGGACGAAGCATCCGGAACGGTCCTCGACCCGGTCGCGCGGGACGCGGGCGCCCCCGGCGGACAGCCCGAGCGGCGCTCGAACGTGGCGCGGCTGTTCGCCAGCGGTCGGCGCCCCTCGTGGACGCTCGTCCTCGCCGTCGCGGTGATCGTCGTCGCCGTGCTGTGGGCGGTCGTGCCGTGGCTGTTCACGTCCTACGACCCGATCGACGGCGTGCCCGCGCAGAAACTCCTGCCACCGAGCCCCGAGCACTGGTTCGGCACCGATGCGATCGGCCGCGACCTGTACGCGCGGGTGGTCCACGGCGCCATCCACTCGCTGTCGGGCGCGCTCATCGCCGTGACGGTCGGTCTCGCCGCCGGCACCCTGATCGGCGTGGTCGCGGGCTCCGTCGGCGGCTGGCTCGACGACGTGCTGATGCGCCTCGTCGACGTGCTGCTGTCGATCCCGGGACTGCTGCTGATGCTGTCGGTGATCATCCTGCTGGGCTTCGGCACGGTGAACGCGGCGATCGCGGTCGGCGTCGTCAGCGTCGCGTCCTTCGCGCGGCTGTCGCGGTCCGAGGTCGTGCGCGTGCGCCGCACGGACTACGTCGAGGCGGCCTTCGGCAGCGGCGGCTCGTTCGCGGCGGTGCTGCGCCGGCACGTGCTGCCGAACTCGCTCTCGGCGGTGGTCGGCCTTGCGGCGCTGCAGTTCGGCTCGGCCATCCTCGCGATCTCGACCCTGGGCTTCCTCGGCTACGGCGCACCGCCGCCGACCCCGGAATGGGGTCTGCTCATCGCCGAGGGGCGCAACTACGTCGCGACGGCGTGGTGGCTGACGACGCTGCCCGGCCTCGTGGTGCTCGTGGTGGTGCTGAGCGCCAACCGCATCAGCCAGTCGATCGGAAGGGGGACGCGATGAGCGTGCTCGACGTGCACGACCTGCGGGTGTCGTATCAGACCCGCACCGGACGCCGCGAGGTCGTCCACGGCGTCGACGTGTCGGTCGGCGAAGGCGAGGTCGTCGCCCTGGTCGGCGAATCGGGCTCGGGCAAGTCCACGACCGCGCACGCGCTCATCGGCCTGCTGCCCGAGGGTGGCCGGGTGGATGGGGGATCGATCGGTCTCGGCGGCGTCGACATCACCGGCTGGAGCCCCCAGCGACTGCGCAGTGTGCGCGGCGCTCAGGTGGGGCTCGTGCCGCAGGATCCGGTGTCGTCGCTCGATCCGGTGCGCCCCATCGGCGTGCAGGTCGGCGAGATCCTCCGGGTCCACGGCGTCAGGGACGCCACCGCCCGTCGCGGCCGCGTCCTCGAACTCCTCGAGCGGGTGGGACTCGACGATCCTGCGCTGCGGTCGCGGCAGTACCCGCACGAGCTGTCGGGCGGCATGCGTCAGCGCGTGCTGATCGCCACGGCGATCGCGCTGCGGCCGCGGCTGATCATCGCCGACGAGCCGACGAGCGCGCTCGACGCCACCGTGCAGCGCCGCATCCTCGACCTCATCGACGACCTCCGCCGAGAAGAGGGCACGTCGGTGCTGCTGGTCACCCACGACCTCGGCGTGGCCGCCGACCGCGCGCAGCGCCTCGTCGTGCTGAACCAGGGCATCGTCGTCGAGCAGGGGCCGAGTGCCGGCATCCTCTCCTCCCCATCGGATCCCTACACGCGACAGCTGCTGGCCGACGCGCCCGCCCTCGCGACCGAGGACTTCCGCCGGCCGGAGCCGCCGCTGTTCATCCGGGATGCCGCGGCCGCCGCCGCCGAGAACCCCCACGCCATCGTGGCCGAGGGGCTCGTGAAGGAATTCGGGGTGCGGGGACGAACGGCCTTCCGGGCGGTCGACGACGTGTCGTTCCACGTGCGCCGCGGAACCACGCACGCGCTCGTGGGGGAGTCGGGCTCAGGCAAGACCACGACGGCGCGCCTGGTCACACGCTTCCTTCAGCCCGATGCGGGGCGCATCGAGCTCGCGGACGACACCGGACGGCTGGCCGACATCGCCGGGCTGCGGGGCGAGGCGCTGCGGCAACTGCGTCGGCGCATCCAGCTCGTGTACCAGAACCCGTTCTCGTCGCTCGATCCGCGCCAGAGCGTCGCGCAGATCGTCGCCGAGCCGCTGCACAACTTCCGCGAGGGGACACGGGGCGAGCGCTCCGCGCGCGCCGCCGAGCTGATCGACCGCGTCAAGCTGCCCGCCGACGTGCTGCAGCGCTCGCCGCGCGAGCTCTCGGGCGGCCAGCGGCAGCGGGTCGCCATCGCCCGGGCGCTCGCCATCCGCCCCGAGGTCGTCGTGCTCGACGAGGCGGTCTCGGCGCTCGACGTGACCGTCCAGGCGCGCATCCTCGAGCTGCTCGAGTCGCTGCAGCAGGAGCTCGGGCTCACGTACCTGTTCATCTCGCACGACCTCGCGGTGGTCCGCCGCATCAGCCACACGGTGTCGGTGATGCGGCGCGGCCGCGTCGTCGAGACGGGCAGCACCGAGGACCTCTTCTCGGCCCCCACCCACGAGTACACGCGCGAGCTGCTGGCAGCCGTGCCCGGACGATCGGAGGTCGCGGCATGACCGCGCCGTCTCTTGCCTTCTTCACCCGGCTGCTCGACAGTGCCTCTTCGCCCCGTCTGATCGACGATGCGCCGGCTGCCGAGCGCTACCGTCTGGCGACCGACCAGATCCGCCACGCCGAGCGGTTCGGCATCGGCCGGGCGTGGGTCGCGCAGCATCACTTCCGCGCCGCCGAGGGCGGGCTGCCGGCGCCCTTCGTGTTCCTCGCGCATGTCGCGGCGGCCACGAGCGAGATCCGCCTCGGCACGGGAGTCGTGACGCTGCCGCTGGAGGACCCGGTGCGGGTCGCCGAGGACGCCGTCGTCGCGGACCTGCTGTCGGGCGGCCGCGTCGACCTCGGCCTCGGCAGCGGCGGCACGCCGTCGTCGTTCGTGCCGTTCGGCCAAGACGTCGCCGCCAAGGCTGCGGTGTACGACGAGAAGCTCGCGCTGCTGCTCGACGCGCTCGCCGGCCGCGAGATCGGCGGCGGCAACACGCTGTACCCGGCGGCCGCGGCGCTCGCGGACCGCGTGTGGCAGGCGACCTTCTCGCCGGCGGGCGGCACGCGTGCCGGCATCCACGGACACGGCCTGCTGCTCTCGCGCACCCAGCCGCGTCCGGCCGACGCCCTCGGGGCGAGCCTCGCGGACCTGCAGCACCCGATCATCGACCGGTACCTCGAGGCGCTGCCCGACGGCGTGGCGCCGAGGGTGACCGCATCCCGGACCGTCTTCGTCGCCGACGACCGCGCCGACGCGCTGCGGTTCGCCGAGGTCGGACTCCGCCGTGCGGCCGAGGGTCTGCGCCGCTCGGGACACCACCTTCCGGACGATGCGCTCGACGACCTGATCGTCGCGACCGACACCCACCTCGGCACCCCGGACGAGGTCGCCGCGTCGCTCGCCGCGGACTCGACGCTGTCGCGCGCGACCGAGGTGGCGTTCCAGGTGCACTCCGTCGACGCGCCGCACGACTTCGTGCTGCGCTCGATCGAGCTGTTCGCGACCGAGGTCGCTCCGCGCCTCGGCTGGAGCGACCGGCCCCTCGAACCTCTCAGCCGTCTCGGAAAGGAGACCTCATGACCACCCCTCAGCTCAGCGAGGCCGTCGATGTCGTCGACGAGCTCGTCGGCGTTCGCGCCGGCGACCCGCTCGACGCCCTGCGGCGCCGGCGTCCGGTGACGCGCGACCAGCTGCAGGCGAGCTACGACGCGCTGTTCTCCCCGCTCGACGACGCCGCGTTCCCCCTCGACGAGCGGGCGCTCGTCGCCGCGTTCGCGACGCGCTCGACCGCCGACGACGCCACCGCCGCGTACTACGCCGACACGGCCGCGCGTGCGGATGCCCGCCGCACCGAGATCGTCCTGGCCGAGGCATCCACCTCCGCCACGGCGGGGCCGTTCGGCGCGTACCGCGAAGACGGCCTCGTCGCAGAGAGCGCCGACGGCCGCCGGTACGAGCCCGGCATCGCCGCCCGCGACGCGCTCGGCGAGCGGCTCACCGCGGCGCTCGCGCACGCGCACCTGCTCACCTTCCGGCCGAGGGAGGCGGATGCCGCCGCCCAGCGTCGCCTCGTCGAGGCCGGGTGGAGCGCCGACGGCATCGTGACGCTGTCTCAGCTGGTGTCGTTCCTCGCCTTCCAGCAGCGCGTGGCGGCGGGGCTGCGCGCGCTCGGCGCGTCCGTCACCGCCCACCCACCGGCCGTCGAGCCCGCCGAGACGTCCGCAAAGATCGAGGAGGTCCCGGCATGACCGGCACCACGACCGAAGACGTCGTCCTGAGCCACGACGCCCGGCACCCGCACGCGTTCACGCGCGCCGACGTGGGCTGGCTCCCGTGGCTCGAGCCGCTCCCTGTCGACGACCTCACCGAGCGGCACTACGAAGGACTGGTCGACCGGGCCCGCGCCTCGAGCGACTACTTCCGCCTGCTCGTGCGCGACCCCGAGATCCTGCGGGCGCGCACGCTCGTCGACAAGGACATCTTCTACAACACCTCAGAGGGGCTGCCGCGGGCAGAGCGCGAGCTCGCTGCCGCCGCCGCATCGCGGGTCAACGGATGCGTCTTCTGCGCGTCCGTGCACGCGCGGTTCGCCGCGCACTTCTCGAAGACGCCGGAACTCGTCGACCGCCTGCTCGACGAGGGCATCGACGCCGACCTCGGCGAGCGGTGGAACGCCATCGTGGCGGCCGCGGCGGCCCTCACCGCGACGCCGCTCGCGTTCGACGAGACCCACGTCGCGCGGCTGCGTGCGGTGGGCCTCGACGACCTCGAGATCGCGGACGTCGTCCACGGTGCCGCGTTCTTCAACTGGGCGAACCGCCTGATGCTCTCGATCGGGCGACCGGTCGCGCCCCCGGAGGACGCGTCGTGAGCGCCGTCGAGCTCGCCGCCGCCACGGCCGCGGGCGTCGCCGCGACGCGCGGCGCGGCATCCACCTCTGGCACCGGCGCGCCGCGGCCGCTGCGGGTAGTCGGGGTATCGGGCTCGCTGCAGGAGCCGAGCCGCACGACGGCGCTGGTGCGGACGATCCTCGCCGCTGTCGCCGAACGCGTCGCCGCCGAGACCGAGCTGGTCGAGGTCGCCGCCCTCGGCCCCGGGTTCGCGGGCGCGCTGCGCCGCGAGGACGTCGCGCCCGAGGTCGAGCGGGCGCTGCGCGCGATCGAGTCCGCCGACCTGCTGGTCGTCGCGAGCCCCGTCTACCGCGCGTCGTTCACCGGGCTGTTCAAGCACCTGTTCGACTTCGTGGGCCAGTACGACCTCGTCGGCACGCCGGTGCTCCTCGCGGCGACGGGCGGAGGCGAGCGGCACGCGCTGATCATCGAGCACCAGCTGCGGCCGCTGTTCGGCTTCTTCCAGGCCCTGACGCTGCCGATCGGCGTCTACGCGTCCAACAGCGACTTCACCGACTACGGCCTGAGCTCGCCCGAGGTGGCCCGCCGCGTCGTGCAGGCCGTCGACCGGTCGCTGCCCCTCGTCGAGCAGGCGGCGCTCGTGCGCCGTTCGGAGTACGTCGCGACCTGGTGAGGCCGGGTGGTCTCGTGCACCTCCCTCCGGTGATCCCGTGCCCCTCCGGTGACTTGGCGTATACGTACAGACACGCCCGCGTGTCGCGTGCACATACGCCAAGTCACGGAGAGTGGGGGCGGCGGAAGAACGGCGGGGGTCCGTCATGAAATGGCGCCGTGGGCGTCTTGCCTGGTGTGAGCTTCGATGTCACCCCCGCCCGCCGCGGCACCGGCGGCTCGCCGTTCCTCTCTGCGGCCGCGGCCGCCAGGCTCGCCGGGCTGACGCCGGCCACCCTCACCCGTCGGCTCGCGAACGGCGACCTTCCCGGCTACCGGTTCGGGCGGCGCTGGTTCGTGCCTGAGGCGGAGTTCCGCCGGCAGCTGCGCCGGCGCGCATGGATGGTGCGGGAGGATGCCGGGCCCGCCGTCATCCGCGAACTCACCCGCAGCCTGCCGGCGTTCCTCACCGCGGACGACCTGGAGCGGTTCTTCGGCGTGCGGCGCACGCTGCTGGCCGACGTCCTGCGGATGCCGTCGTTCTCGGGCCGCGGCGGCGGCACCACGATCGCCGTGCTCGAGCGCACGCTGCAGGGCGCCCGCAACGCCTGCACCCCGTGCGTGGCCGACGCGGTGGCCCACGGCGTGCGCGGCGCCGCGTGACGCCGGATTGCGACCGGCCTCTGTACCTCGCCACGGTCTCTGTCTAGACTGACGCACGTGTTGACCTGTCGGTGTTGTCGCCCCTGCTGTTGAAGCCTCCGCTTCACGCAGACCTTCGCGACCCCTGACAACCTCCGCGCGCGTGCGCGCGGCGACACCTGAGGATCCTCACGTGCGTTACGCCCAGAGCGTCGCCGACCTCGTCGGCAACACCCCCCTCGTCCAGCTCACCCGCGTCACCGACGGCATCGCGGCCACGGTGCTCGCCAAGGTCGAGTACTTCAACCCCGGCGGATCTGCGAAGGACCGCATCGCCGCCCGGATCATCGACGCCGCCGAGCGCGACGGCCTGCTGCGGCCGGGTGGGACCATCGTCGAGCCGACGAGCGGCAACACCGGCGTCGGGCTCGCGCTGGTCGCCATCCAGCGGGGCTACCGGATGGTGTTCGTCGTGCCTGACAAGTTCGCCGGCGCCAAGGTCGACGTGCTCAAGGCCTACGGCGCCGAGGTGGTCGAGACCCCCACGAGCGTGCCGCCGGAGGACCCGCGGTCCTACTACAGCGTCGCCGACCGGCTGGTGCGCGAGATCCCTGGGGCGTTCATGCCGAACCAGTTCGCGAATCCGAACGGGCCCCGCAGCCATTACGAGACGACCGGTCCCGAGATCTGGCGCGACACCGACGGGCGCGTGACGCACTTCGTCGCGGGCATCGGCACCGGCGGGACGATCAGCGGCACCGGCAGGTACCTGCACGACGTGTCGGACGGCGTCGTCCGTGTCGTCGGCGCCGACCCGGAGGGCTCGATCTACTCGGGCGGCCCGCTGCACGGCTACCTCGTCGAAGGCGTGGGCGAGGACTTCCTGCCCGACAGCTACGACCCCTCGGTCCCTGACGAGATCCACCGCATCCCCGATGCCGAGTCGTTCGCCATGACGCGGCGGCTCGCCCGCGAGGAAGGGCTGCTCGTCGGCGGCTCCAGCGGCATGGCCGTCGTCGCCGCGCTGCGCGCCGCGCGCGACCTCCCCGCGTCTGCCGTCGTCGTCGTGCTGCTGCCCGACCACGGCCGGGGGTACCTGAGCCGGTTCTACGACGACGACTGGCTGCGCGACCACGGTTTCGACGTCGCCGGCCCCGAGGCATCCACCCACGAAGGAGCACCCGCATGACCGAGCCCACCGCCGACTCCGGCTTCGAGACCCGCGCTGTGCATGCCGGGCAGGCGTTCGACTCCACGACCGGCGCGGTGATCCCGCCCGTCCACTTCTCGACCACGTATGCCCAGGACGGCATCGGCGGACTGCGCGAGGGGTACGAGTACGGACGCAGCGGCAATCCGACCCGCACCGCGCTCGAGACCCAGCTGGCCGCACTCGAAGGAGGCGCCCACGCCCTGTCGTTCGCCTCGGGCCTCGCCGCCGAGGATGCCCTGCTGCGCGCGGCGCTGAAGCCCGGCGACGAGGTGCTGCTCGGCAACGACGTGTACGGCGGCACGTACCGGCTCATCGCGCGCGTGCTCGGCGCGTGGGGCGTCAGCGTGCGAGTGGTCGACATGAGCGACCTCGACGCCGTGCGCGCAGCGCTCGAAGAGCGACCCGCGCGCATCGTGTGGGTCGAGACCCCCAGCAACCCCCTGCTGCGCATCACCGACATCGCCGGTCTCGCACGCCTCGGCCACGATGCGGGCGCGCTCGTCGTGGTCGACAACACCTTCGCGTCGCCCGCGCTGCAGCAGCCGTTGGCGCTCGGCGCCGACGTCGTCGTGCACTCCACGACCAAGTACCTGGGAGGTCACTCCGACGTCGTGGGCGGAGCCCTCGTGCTGAACGACGACGCGCTGTACGGCGAGGCGAAGTTCCTGCAGTTCGCGGTCGGCGCCGTGTCGGGCCCGCTCGACGCGTGGCTCACGACGCGCGGCATCAAGACGCTGGCCCTGCGTATGCAGCGGCACAGCGAGAACGCGCAGGAGGTGGCATCCTTCCTGTCCTCTCACGGTTCGGTCGCGCACGTGTACTACCCGGGGCTGCCGGCGCATCCCGGCCATGAGCTCGCGGCGCGGCAGATGAGCGGCTTCGGGGGAATCGTCTCGGTGGCGCTCGCCGACGCCGCGTCGGCACGCCGCTTCGCGGAGTCCACGCGGCTGTTCCAGCTCGCCGAGTCGCTGGGCGGGGTCGAGTCGCTCATGAACTACCCCGACGAGATGACGCACGCCTCGGTGCGCGGCACCGAGCTCGCCGTGCCCCCGGAGGTGGTGCGCCTGTCGGTGGGCGTCGAGTCCATCGCCGACCTGCTCGCCGACCTCGACCAGGCGCTCGCGCGACGCTGAGCCGAACGCGCCGCGGAGGGGAAACATAGGCTCGGGGCATGACCGCGAGCACTCCCTCTCTGCTGGCGCAGCCGCTGCGCATCGGTGCCGTCACGGTGCCGAACCGCCTCATGCAGACGGCCCACTCGAAGCAGTACTCCGACCGCGTCGAGTCCGATCGCGAGACGGCGTACTACGTGCGGCGGGCGCGCGGCGGCTGCGGGCTGTTCGTCGCGGGCAACCACTTCGTGCACCCGACGGGGTCGATCAGAGGCTTCGAGGACGCGTACCGTCCCGAGGGGGTGGCCGCGTCGAAGCGGATGACGGATGCCGTGCACGAGGCCGGCGCGAAGGTCTTCGTGCAGCTCAACCACCACGGCGCGCAGGCACAGGCCGACGGCCCGGACGGTCCTCGTGCGGTCTATGCCCCTTCGCGCATACTCTCGCCGTCACGATCGGCGACACCTTCGCACCCCGCACGATCGACGCCGCGATCTTCGAAGCCGTCGAGCTCGCGTACGACGTCGCGGGGCTGGCCGTGCTGCGCGGCTGATGGCCGCGGCATCCGCGGTGCGGGTGCAGGTGGCGGCGCGGGCACAGGTGGCGGCGCGGGCACAGGTGGCGTCCGCGGGCACAGGTGGCGGCGCGGGCACAGGTGGCGTCCGCGGGCACAGGTGGCGGCCCACGGGCGCAGGTGGCGGCCGCGGCCGCAGGTGGCGGCATCCACGATCCGCTCACGCGGATCCGCGTAAGCGGACGGACGACGCGACACGCCGTGCACCGGTGCCGGCGACCCGGCGCGTCGCGCGGGAGGTCCGCACGTGCGGATCCGATTCTGCGCACGTGCGCGGCCGCCGCCGTCCCCGCGCGGGCGCGGTGGCTACGCTGGGCGCGTGGACCCCGTCGCCGCAACGCTCGTCATCCTGGTCCTCGCGGTCATCGCGTTCGTGAGCAACCGCGTGCCGATCGGCGTGGTCGCGATCGGCGTGGCGCTGGCCCTGTTCTTCACGGGCGTGCTGACGCTGCCCGAGGCGCTGGCGGGGTTCGGCGATCCGACGACGCTGTTCATCGCGGCGCTGTTCGTCGTGAGCGAGGCGCTCGACGCCACCGGCATCACGGCCTGGGCCGGGCAGAAGGTGATCGGGCGGGCGGGCACCAAGCGCAACACGCTCATCGTCGTGATCGCCCTGCTGGTCGCCGGCCTCACCGCGCTCATCAGCATCAACGGCGCGGTCGCCGCCCTGCTTCCGCTCGTGGTGGTGGTCGCGGCGCGCGCCGGGATCGCGTCGTCGAAGCTGCTGATGCCGCTGGCGTTCGCCGCCTCGGCGGGATCGCTCCTGCTGCTGACCGGCACGCCCGTGAACATCATCGTGTCGGAGTTCGCCGCCGGTGCCGGTGGACGCGAGTTCGGGTTCTTCGAGTTCGCGCTCGTCGGCATCCCGATCCTCGTCGGCACCGTGGCGATCCTGCTGCTGGGCGACCGGCTGCTGCCCGAGCGGCGCGGGGCGCTCATGCCGAAAGACCTCATGCGCCACGCCCGCCTGCTGCGCAGCCAGTACTCGCTGTCGGTCGACACGGGCACGCTCCTCGGGCCCGTCAACGGCGTGACCGAGGTCGTCGTCGCGCCGCGCTCGCCGCTCATCGGCAAGACCCTGTGTGCCGGCATGTCCACCAAGAAGGGCGATCTCGTCGTGCTCGCCGCCCGTCGCGGCGACGAGCACCTCAAGGGCGCCGAGTTCGTCGTGCAGGCCGGCGACGCGCTGCTGCTGCAGGGCGCGTGGGACGACCTCGCGCGCGGCGCCAGCGAGCCGGGGGTGCTGGCCGTCGACGACCCCTCGCTGCTGCGGCGGTCGGTGCCGCTCGGGCGCGGCGCCAAGCGTGCCGCCGTGATCCTCGTCGCGATGGTCGTGCTGCTGGCGACCGGGCTCGTGCCGCCGGCGGTCGCCGCGCTGCTGGCCGCGTGCGCGCTCGTGCTCACGCGCACCGTCACCGCCACGCAGGCGTTCCACTCCATCTCGTGGACCACGATCGTGCTGATCGCCGGCATGATCCCGCTGTCGACCGCGTTCATCTCGACCGGCACCGCCGACATGATCGCGGGATGGATGCTGTCAGCCCTCGGCGACGCCGGCCCCCAGGTCGCTCTGCTCGCCCTGTGCGGCCTGACCGTGCTGCTGGGCCAGCTCATCAGCAACATGGCGACCGTGCTCATCGTGGCGCCGATCGCGATCTCGGTCTCGCAGGCGATGGACGTCTCGGTGCAGCCGTTCATGATGGCGCTCACCGTCGCCGGCGCGGCGTCCTTCCTGACGCCCATCGCGACGCCGGCGAACCTCATGGTCATGGACCCGGCGGGCTACCGGTTCGGCGACTACTGGAAGCTCGGGCTGCCGCTCGTGATCTTCTTCCTGCTGATGGCCGTGTACTACGTGCCGCTCCTCTGGCCGTTCTGACCTCGGCGACGCGGGAAGGGCCGGGTGGCGGCATCCATCATCGTCGGTGGTCGCGCGCGATGATGGCGACTCGCCAGGAATCCTCCGGCGCGCGCGGCGTTCGTGGCGATTCGCCATAATCGGCGGGCTGGATGCCGGCGGCGCGACTCGCTGCGAACCCGCAGGGACGGCCGGGCGCGGCATCCACCCGACCTGGACGAATGGCGACGCCCCGGCCCTCGGGTCGGCCGGGGCGTCGCGGTCTGTGTGCGCGGGTCAGGCGGCCGACCAGCCGCCGTCGCTCGCGAGGTTCTGGCCGTTGACGTTCACGCCGTCGTCCGACAGCAGGAACGTGATCGACGCGGCGAGACGGTCGGCGGTCACCGGCGGCACCATGACCGCCATGCCGGCCTGCACGCGCTCGGCGCCCAGCGGCGAGTTGAACTTCGCCTCGATGTTGGTGATGACGGCGCCCGGGGCCACGGCGTTGACGCGGATGCCGCTCGGGCCGTACATGTACGCGCTCGACTTGGTGAGGCCGACGACGGCGTGCTTCGACGCCGTGTAGGCGGCACCGGCGGCCGAGCCGCGCAGCGACGCCTCGGACGACGTGTTCACGATCGAGCCGCCGCCCTGCGCGAGCATCGCGGGGATGACGGCGCGCATGAGCTTCATGGTCCCCGTGACGTTCACGCGGAACACGCGGTCCCACACGGCGTCGGTGACGTCGCCGACCGGGGTCATGTCGTCCATGATCCCGGCGATGTTGGCCAGGCCGTCGATGCGGTCGCCGGCGGCCTCGATGATGCGGGCGACGCCCTCGTCATCGGTGATGTCGGCGGTCAGCGCCACGACGTCGGCGCCCTCGTGCGCGGCGACGAACTCGTCGAGGCGCTCCTGGCTGACGTCTACGGCGATCACACGGCCTCCCTCACGCGCGACGCGCGAGGCGGTGGCACGGCCGATGCCCGAACCCGCACCCGTCACGATGACGGTCTGGCCGGTGAAGCGGCCGGCGGTGATCTTCTCGGCCCACTGACCCTTGGGGGTCTCGGCAGTCGCCGCGGGGACGTAGTCGGGGTTCACCTGTGCGACGAGGGCGTCGAGGGCCTCCTGCGGGAACGCGCCGCCGCTCATGGCGACGAGGTTCTGCAGCGGGAGTCCGGCGATCGGCGCGAGGGCTTCGGCGCTCTGGCCGCCTTGGGCGAGGAGACCGCGCAGGACGTCGCCGCCCGCCGGGTCGTCGAGCCACGTCTGGATGGTGGAGGCTCCGGTGAGCGGAGCGGGGGTGGTGCTCATCTGTCTTCCCTTTCGTCTGGCAGTGCATCGGGGCTGCGGGTCCGGGGGACGAGGATCCTTCGGGGCGGCTCCTACCGGACAACTATGTCCGGTACTAGGCTACACCCGTGCACAGCACCGCATCCCCCCGTGCGGAAACCCGCCAGAACCGCGGCCCCGCCGCCGCCGCCGACAACCGCCGCGCCCTCATCGCCGCTGCCCGCGAGGTCTACGCCGAAGGGGGCCTCGCCGCCCCGTTCAGCGCCGTGGCCAAGCGCGCCGGCGTCGGGCAGGGCAGCCTCTACCGCCACTTCCCCGACCGCACCGCGCTCGCCGTGGCCGTCTTCGAAGACAACGTGCGCGACCTCGAGGAGTACACCGCCGCGCCCGACCGCACGATCCAGGATCTGCTCGACCGCGTGGTCGACCAGGCCGTGGTGTCGACGGCGTTCATCCAGCTCGTGACGGCCGACCTGACCGATCCCCGCGTGGCGACCCTGGGCGAGCGGTTCCACGCGGTCGTCGAGCGTCTGGTGGAGCGTGATCACGCCGCGGGCCGTATCGGCGCCCACGTCGAGATCGACGACGTCACGATGGCGACCGGGATGCTCGCGACCGAGCTCGCGCGGACGGATGCCGCAGCCCGGCCGGCCGCGTCGGTCCGCGCCCGACGGCTGTTCCAGGCGGCGTTCGCGCCGCGCTGAGCCGCTGCTGGCGGCATCCGCCGATCAGAGCCGGGTCCAGGCCTCCGTCAGCACGCCGCGCAGGATCTGCTCGATCTCGTCGAACTCGGCGGGGCCGATCGTGAGCGGTGGGGCGAGCTGGATGACAGGATCGCCGCGGTCGTCGGCGCGGCAGTACAGCCCCGCCTCGAACAGCGCCTTCGACAGGAAGCCGCGGAGCAGACGCTCGGACTCGTCGTCGTCGAAGGTCTCTCTGGTCGTCTTGTCCTTCACGAGCTCGATGCCGAAGAAGTAGCCGTCGCCGCGGACGTCGCCGACGATCGGCAGGTCGGTCAGCTTCTCGAGCGTCGAGCGGAACACCGGCGAATTCTCGCGCACCCGCTCGGCGAGCCCCTCCTCTTCGAAGATGTCGAGGTTCTCCAGTGCGACGGCAGCCGACACCGGGTGCCCGCCGAAGGTGTAGCCGTGGGGGAAGGACCGGTCGCCGTGCGCGAAGGGCTCGTAGATGCGGTCGCTGACGACGGTGCCGCCCAGCGGCGCATAGCCGCTGGTGACCGCCTTCGCGAACGTGATCATGTCGGGCTGGTAGCCGTACGCGTCGCACGCGAACATGTGGCCGATGCGGCCGAACGCGCAGATCACCTCGTCCGACACGAGCAGCACGTCGTACTTGTCGCAGATCTGGCGCACGCGCTGGAAGTAGCCGGGCGGCGGCGGGAAGCAGCCGCCCGAGTTCTGCACCGGCTCGAGGAACACTGCGGCCACGGTCTCGGGGCCCTCGAACAGGATCATCTCTTCGATGCGGTCGGCGGCCCACGCGCCGAACTCCTCGAGGCTGCCCGTCGGCGCGCCCATGTCGGCGGCGCGGTAGAAGTTGGTGTTGGGAACGCGGAAGCCGCCGGGTGTCACCGGCTCGAACATCTCCTTCATGGCGGGGATGCCGGTGATCGCGAGCGCCCCCTGCGGGGTGCCGTGGTAGGCCACCGAGCGCGAGATCACCTTGTGCTTGGACGGCCGCCCCTGGATCTTCCAGTAGTACTTCGCGAGCTTGAACGCGGTCTCGACGGCCTCGCCGCCGCCCGTCGAGAAGAACACCCGGTTGAGATCGCCCGGCGCGTACGAGGCGATGCGGTCGGCGAGCTCGATCGCCGCGGGATGCGCGTACGACCAGAGCGGGAAGAACGCCAATTCTTCGGCCTGCCTGCCGGCGGCCTCGGCGAGCCGCCGGCGACCGTGGCCTGCGGCGACGACGAAGAGCCCCGCGAGGCCGTCGATGTACTTGCGCCCCTGCGAGTCCCAGATGTGGTGGCCCTCGCCCTTGACGATGATGGGCACACCGGGGCCGTCCGTCATGACGGACTGACGGGCGAAGTGCATCCACAGGTGGTCCTTCGCCATCTGCTGCAGCTCGGATTCGCTCCGCGCAGGGCGGGCGGTTCGTTCGGTCGAGAGCGACATGCGGTGCCTTCCGTCGGACGTGCCCTCACGCTACCCGTGCGATTCGCCGCTCCGGTAGGTCGTTCTGTGCTGAGTGGATGCCGGTCCCGCCGGTCCGTCCGGCGGCGCGGCTGCGGCATCGCCGGACGGCGGGGAACGGGCTCAGGTGGAGCCGCGGGGGATGAGGCGCGTGGGGAGGAAGATCGGGGCGGGACTGAGCGTCGCGCCGGCGGCGGCGTCGGTGAGCGCGGTGACACCGGCGGCCGCCATCTCGCGGATCGGCTGCCGCACGGTCGTGAGCGGCGGGGTGAGCCAGCGGGCGCTGCGCAGATCGTCGAAGCCCACGATGAGCACGTCGTGCGGGATGCTGCGGCCGGTCGCCGAGGCCGCGGCGTAGACGCCCGCCGCCATCTCGTCCGAGCACGCGAACACGCCGAGCCGCTCACCCGGATGGAGGCGGCGCAGCACGGGCACCGCGGCCTCACGTGCAGCGACGGCGCCCCAGTCGGCCTCGAGCACGACCGGCTCGGAGCCCGGTCGCACCTCGCGCAGACCTTCGACGAAACCCTCGTGCCGTGCACGGCCGTACCGGTACGGCGGTGAGCCCACGACGATCGCGAACCGGGTCGCGCCGCGATCGGCCAGATGCAGCGCGGCCGTGCGTGCGCCGGCGCGATCGGTCGTGCGCACGCTCGTGAGCCCGCGCGACGTCTCGGCCTGTGGATCCATCAGCACGACGGGGATGTCGGCATCCGTCAGCGCTGCCAGCTGGGACGCCGTGGGCGAGATCAGGCCGAGCATGACGCCCGCCGAGCCGCGCCGCCGCACGCGCATGGGCCAGTCGTCGTCGGGGGTGTCGCGCTCCTCGGTGAGGACGAGGTCGTACCCGGCCGCGGCCGCGGCACTCCGGGCGCCCGCCGTCACCTCGTCGGAGTACGCGTTGTGGTACCCGCCCAGCACGAGGTCGACGAGCCGTGCCGAGCCGGGTGGCCGGCCCCCGGCCGCAGGGTCGCGCGCGTACCCGAGCGCACGCGCCGCGGTGAGCACGCGGCGGCGCGTGGCGGGAGCGAGGTCGCCGCGACCCGACAGCGCGCGCGACACCGTGCCGACGCTCACGCCGGCGTGCGCGGCGAGGTCGGCGAGGGTCACGCGATCGGGCACCCGACCACCCTCGCGCACGCCGAGGGTTTTGCGCAAGATTCTCGCCAGGGTCCGACCGCGGTGGCATCGTCGGTGCCTGGAAAGGGCACTCCCACGATGACGACGACGACATCGCCGCTGCGGATCGCGCTGATCGGCACCGGCTTCATGGGCCGGATGCACACGCAGGCCTGGCGCACCGCACCGCGCTTCTTCGACCTCCCCTACCGGCCCGTGCCGGCGCTGCTGATCGGCCGCCGCCCCGAGGCGACGGCCGAGGTCGCCGCCCGGCTGGAGTGGCCCGAGCACTCCGCCGACTGGCGCGAAGCCGTCGAGCGCGACGACATCGACGTGATCGACATCTGCACGCCCGGCGACACGCACGCCGAGATCGCGCTGGCCGCCCTCGCCGCCGGCAAGCACGTGCTGTGCGAGAAGCCGCTGGCCAACACGGTCGCCGAGGCTGACGCGATGGTGGATGCCGCGACCCGTGCCGCCGGCATCGCGATGTGCGGCTTCAGCTACCGCCGCACGCCGGCGCTCGCCCTCGCCCGGGAGCTCATCGCCGACGGGCGCGTGGGCGAGATCCGCCACGTCCGCGCCCAGTACCTGCAGGACTGGCTGAGCGACCCCGACGCCCCGCACACGTGGCGCATGGACCGCGACCGTGCGGGCTCCGGCGCGCTCGGCGACATCGGCGCCCACTCGATCGACACCGCGCAGTGGCTCGCCGGCCAGAACATCGAGGCGGTGTCGGCGGCGATGCGCACGTTCGTCACGAGCAGGCCGCGCCGTGGCGCGGTCGAGGGCCTGGGCGGCGTCGCGGCCGACCCCACCGACCGGCTGCCGGTCACCGTCGACGACGCGGCCGCGTTCACGGCCCGCTTCGACGGCGGCGCGCTCGGCGTGTTCGAGGCCACCCGCATGGCGACGGGGCGACGCAACGCCAACCGCATCGAGATCTCGGGCGACCGCGGGGCGATCGCGTTCGACTTCGAGCGCATGAACGAGCTCGAGGTGTACGACGCCGCGGCCGACGTCGCACAGGGCTTCCGCCGCGTGCAGGTCACCGAGGCACGCCACCCCTACGCCGGTGCGTGGTGGCCCGCCGGCCACGGCCTGGGCTACGAGCACCTGTTCACGCACCAGGCCGTCGACTTCGTGCGCGCCGTGGCGGGAGAGGTCCCGGTCTCGCCGACCTTCGCCGACGCCGCCCAGGTGCAGCGCGTGCTCGCCGCCGTCGAGCAGAGCGCCGAGCACGACAGCATCCTCACCCCGGTGGCGACCGTCGCCGGCGAAACCGAAGGGAACCCCGCATGACCCGCACCGCCCTCGTCGTCCGCGGCGGATGGGACGGCCATCACCCCAGAGAGGCCACCGACCTGTACATCCCCTTCCTGCGCGAGAACGGCTTCGACGTGACGATCGAGGACGACCCCCAGGTCTACGCCGACGCCGACCGCATGGCCGCGACCGACCTCGTGCTGCAGTCCGTCACCATGTCGCAGGCCTCGAACGAGGCCGTCAAGGGCCTGCGCGACGCGGTCGCCGCGGGCACCGGGCTCGCGGGCTGGCACGGCGGCATCGCCGACTCGTTCCGCTCGAGCTCGGACTACCTGCAGCTCGTGGGCGGCCAGTTCGCCACGCACCCGTCCAAGCACCCCGACGAGGTGCACGGCGACCAGAGCGACAACTACCTGCCGTACACGGTCGAGCTCACCGACCTCGGCCGCGGCCACGAGATCATGGCGGGCCTGGACGACTTCACGCTCACGACCGAGCAGTACTGGGTGCTGCACGACGACCTCATCGACGTGCTCGCGACCACGACCCACCCGGTGCAGCCGTACCACCCGTGGCACCGGCCCATCGTGTCGCCGGCGGTGTGGACGCGCGAGTGGGGCGCCGGCCGCATCTTCGTCTCGACTCCCGGCCACAGCCTCGACGTGCTGCAGGACGACAACGTCCGCACGATCATCCAGCGCGGTCTGCTGTGGGCAGCCCGATGAGCGGGGCGGAGCCGACCGCCGTCGGCATCGTCGGCCTCGGCGTCATCTCGGGCCAGTACCTCGCCACGCTCGCCGACGCGTCCGGCATCCGCATCGCCGCGGTCGCCGACCTCGACGCCGACCGTGCGCGGGCGGCCGCCGAGAAGCTGCCCGGGTGCCGGGCGCTCTCGACCGACGAGCTGCTCGCCGACGACGGCATCCGCACGGTCCTGAACCTCACGATCCCCGCCGCCCACGCCGACGTCGCGCTCGCGGCGATCGCCCACGGCAAGGACGTGTACGGCGAGAAGCCGCTGGCGGCGACCTTCGCCGACGCCGAGCGCGTGATGGATGCCGCCACCGCCGCCGGCGTGCGCGTCGGCGGAGCCCCCGACACCGTGCTCGGCACCGGCGTGCAGACCGCGCGTGCGGCGATCGACGACGGACGCATCGGGCAGCCGGTGTCGGCCGCGGCGATGTGGGTCTCGGCGGGCCACGAGTCGTGGCACCCGCAGCCGGACTTCTACTACCGCGAAGGCGGCGGTCCGCTGCTGGACATGGGGCCGTACTACGTGACCTCGCTCGTGCAGCTGCTCGGCCCCGTCACCGCGGTCTCGGGCGCCGGCTCCCGTTCGCGCGACGAACGTGTGATCGGCTCGGGGCCTCGCGCCGGCGAGCGGATCCCGGTCGAGGTCGACACGCACCTGACCGGCATCCTCCACCACGGGTCGGGCGCGATCTCGACCGTGACGATGAGCTTCGACGGCGTGCGCTCGACCGCCGAGCCGATCGAGGTGCACGGCGTCGACGGCTCGCTCATCGTGCCCGACCCCAACGGGTTCGCCGGGGACGTGCGCCTGCATGAGCGAGGCGGCGAGTGGCAGACCCTCGAGCCCTGGGCGGGCTATGTCGACGCCGGCCGCGGCATCGGGCTTGTCGACCTCGTCCGCGCGACGTCCGACGCAGCCGACGGCCGCGCGAGCGGCGCCATGGCCCTGCACGTGCTGGAGATCATGACGGCGCTCACCGCGTCTGCGGCCTCCGGCGTCCGCGAACCGCTCCGCACCAGCGTGGAGCGTCCCGCCCTCGTCCCCCTCACCCCCGCAGCGAACTGGAGAAGCCTGTGACGGCGCACGAAGCAACCACGGCGGCCCGCGCCGTCATCGACCTCGACGTCCCCGGCGACGTCATCAGCCGCCACCTGTACGGGCACTTCGCCGAGCACCTCGGACGCTGCATCTACGGCGGTTTCTGGGTGGGCGAGGACTCGCCCATCCCGAACGTCCGCGGCATCCGCTCCGACGTCGTCGAGGCGCTGCGGGCCCTGGGCATCCCCAACCTGCGCTGGCCGGGCGGGTGCTTCGCCGACGACTACCACTGGCGCGACGGCATCGGCCCGCGCGAGAGCCGCCCGACCATGGTGAACACGCACTGGGGCGACGTCGTCGAGAACAACCACTTCGGCACGCACGAGTTCATGGACCTGTGCGACCTGCTCGACGCCGACGCCTACGTCAACGGCAACGTCGGCAGCGGCACGGTGCGCGAGATGAGCGAATGGGTCGAGTACCTCACGCGCGACGGGGATTCGCCGATGGCACGCCTGCGCCGCGAGAACGGCCGCGACGAGCCGTGGAGGGTGCCGTTCTGGGGCATCGGCAACGAGGCGTGGGGATGCGGCGGCAACATGACTGCCCAGCAGTACGCGCTCGAGGCGCGCCGCTACGGCACGTACTGCCGCAACCACGGCGGCAACGAGCTGTACCGGATCGCGGCCGGCGCGTCGGACGACGACGTCGCGTGGACGCGCGCGCTCATGGAGTCGCTGGGATGCCTCACCTGCGGGTCGAACCCGACGCCGGTGTTCCAGGGCGTGTCGTTCCACTACTACTCGCACGCCGGCGGGGGCATCAACACGGAGTCGGCCACCTCGTTCAGCGAGGAGGAGTTCTACGGGACGATGCGCAAGGCTCTGGACGTCGAGCGCGTGATCCGCCGCCACGAGGCCGTGATGGACTCGTACGACCCCGACCGCAAGGTCGGGCTCATCCTCGACGAGTGGGGCACGTGGTGGAACGTCGAGCCCGGCACGAACCCCGGGTTCCTCTTCCAGCAGAACACCGTCCGCGACGCCCTCGTCGCCTCGGTCCACTTCGACGCGTTCCACCGGCACGCGGGGCGCCTCAAGATGGCGAACATCGCGCAGACCCTCAACGTGCTGCAGGCGATGATCCTCACCGACGACTCCGGCGCCATGGTGCTCACCCCGACGTATCACGTCTTCGAGATGAACCGCGGTCACCACGACGCCACGGCGCTGGCCGCCCACGTCCAGTCGGCCCCGGTCGTCGGGGGCGACGTGCCCGGCCTGTCGGTGTCGGCCTCGACGCGCGATGACGCCGCGCTGGTGTCGCTGTCGAACCTCTCGGTCGACGAGCCGCTCGAGGTGCGGATCGACCTGCGCGGACGCGGCGCGTCGGTGCGTCGCGCGCGTGTGCTGACGGGGGAGGATGCCGCCGCGCACAACACCCCCGAGACGCCGGATGCCGTGGCCCCCGTTGCGCTGGAGACCTCGCTGGAGGCCGGGGTGCTGTCGGTCACGCTGCCGCCGCACGCGTTCGCCACGGTGGAGCTCGACCTGGCCTGACCATCGGCCCCGGCCGGCGCACGAGAAGAGCCCCGGGAGCGGTATCCGTTCCCGGGGCTCTTCGCTGTCTCAGCGGGGCTCGCTCACGAGGTGCGCGACCGTCGCGGTCGCCATCCGCGGGCTGTCGACCGTCAGCGCGTGCACGGCACCGGTCAGCTCGATCCGGGCCTCGGTGTCGCGCTGCGCGCACGACGGGCCCACCCAGAGCTCCACGGCGCCGGGCTCGACGATGCGGCGGCCGTCGCGGCCGGTGAAGGCGAGCCGCGACGATGGCACCTGAAACGTGACGGTCACCGACTCTCCGGGCTCGACGGTCACGCGCTGGTAGGCGACCAGCTGCGCCACGGGCCGCGTCACCGAGGCGACGAGGTCGCGTGCGTAGAGCTGCACCACGTCGGTGCCGGTCCGGTCGCCCGTGTTCGAGACGCGCACCGCGGCCGTGATCGTGCCGTCGGTCCCGGCGTCCGACACCGTCAGCTCGGCGTGCTCGAAGGTCGTGTAGGTGAGGCCGAAGCCGAACGGACGCACCGGGCTGTTGTCGGCGCTGGTGATCTCGGTCGGACCGCCGAGCACCGGGTGCAGGTACGTGTACGGCTGGGCACCCGCCGAGCGCGGCAGCGAGACCGGAAGGCGTCCCGACGGGGCGGATGCGCCGGCGATGACCCGTGCGATCGCGGAGCCGCCCTCTTCTCCGGGGAAGAACGCCTGCACCACGGCGCCGGCGGCGGAAGGGCCGTCCAGCATCCAGCCGATCGCGTACGGGCGGCCTGAGACGACGACCACCACGGTCGGCGTCCCGGTGGCGACGACGGCCTCGACGAGCCGGCGCTGCACGCCGGGCAGCTCGAGGTCGTCGACGTCGTTCCCCTCGCCGACCGTGCCGCGGCCGAAGAGGCCCGCGCGGTCGCCGACGACCAGTACGGCGACCTCGGACGCGGCGGCGGCGGCGACGGCCGCTTCGATGCCCGCCGTGTCGGGGTCCTCGACGTCGCATCCGCGCTCGACCGTGATCGTCGCCTGCGGGAACGCGCTCCGCAGAGACTCCGCGATGGTCGGGATGTCGAATCCGAGCGGCACGCCGGGGTGGTGTGCGAGCACGTGATTGGCGAACGAGTAGCAGCCCATGAGCGCCTCTGCCGCGTCGGCGTTCGGACCGAGGACCGCGATGCGGGCGGGCGCCTGGAGGGGCAGCATCCCGTCGTTGCTGAGCAGGACGAGCGACTCCTCCGCCGCGCGCCGCGCGAGCTCGCGGAGCTCGGCCGTGTCGAGGTCGATGCTCGTCGGGGGCGACGAGAGGTCCTCGTCGAGCAGGCCGAGCTCCTCCTTCTGCGAGAGGACGCGCAGCACCGCCCGGTCGACGTCGGCGAGCTCCTCCGGATGGGAGGCGAGCCGCTCGCGCAGGGGAGCGACGAACGCGTCGCCGGTGGGCAGCTCCACGTCGATCCCCGCGCGCAGCGCGAGAGCCGCCGCCTCGCCGAGGTCGGACGCGACGCCGTGCAGCGCGTGCAGGAAGGCGACCGCGAAGTAGTCGGCCACGACGGTGCCGTCGAAGCCCCACTCCTCACGCAGCAGCTCGGTGAGCAGCTCGGGATTGGATGCCACCGGCACGCCGTCGATCTCGGCGTACGAGTTCATCACCGACCGAACGCCACCGTCGCGCACGGCCATCTCGAACGGCGGCAGCACGAGATCCTGCAGCCGCCGGCGCCCCATGTGCACCGGCGCGTGGTTGCGGCCGGCCTGCGAGGCCGAGTACCCGGCGAAATGCTTCAGCGTGGCGTGCACCCCCGCCGACTGCAGCCCGCGCACGTACGAGGTCCCGATCGTCCCGACGACGTACGGATCCTCGGCGATGCACTCGTCGACACGGCCCCACCGGGGATCGGTCACGACGTCGAGCACCGGGGCGAGACCCTGGTGGATGCCGAGGGCCTGCATGGAACGGCCGATCGCGGCACCGACCTGCTCGGTCAGCTGGGGGTCGAAGGCGGCGCCCCACGCCAGCGGCGTGGGAAGGGTCGCGGCCTTCCAGGCCGCCAGGCCGGTGAGGCACTCCTCGTGCACGATGGCTCCGATGCCCAGCCGGGACTGCTCGCGCAGACGGCGCTGCTCGCTCCACAGCCACTGGGCCCGCTCGACCGGATCCACCGGCCGCGTGCCGTAGACGCGGGTGAGGTGGCCGATGCCGTGCGCGGTGGCGTCGTCGTAACTCGTGGAGGTGACCATCTCGCCCGCCATGGGTGCGACGACCTCGTCGCCCTGGTCGACCCAGTAGCCGACGAGCTGCGCGAGCTTCTCATCCAGCGTCATCTGCGCGTGCAGCGACTGCACCCGCTCCGAGACGGCGGGCAGGTTCACGCCGCTCATCCCTTGACCGCCCCGGTGAGACCGCCGACGATGCGTCGCTCGAACAGGCTGAAGAACGCCAGCGCCGGGATCATCGACAGCGACGTGAAGGCGAGGACCTTCGCCGTGTCGACCGAGTACTGCGACGAGAAGGCCTGCACACCGAGGGGCAGCGTGAAGTTGGCGTTGTCGTTCAGCAGGTACAGGGGCAGCAGGTAGCTGTTCCAGCTCGCGATGAACGCGAGGATGCCGACGGTGATGACGCCGGGCACCGCGAGCGGGATCACCATGCGCCAGAAGAAGCCCAGGCGGCTGCATCCGTCGATGAACGCCGCCTCCTGGATCTCGTCGGGGATGGCGCGCAGGAACGGCACCAGGATGATGATCGTGGTCGGCAGGGCGAAGGCGATCTGAGGCAGGATGACGCCGGCCAGGGAGTTGATGAGACCGATGTCGCGCACCACGATGTACAGCGGCGTGATCGCCACCGTGATCGGGAACATCAGCCCCGCCGCGAACAGCGCATACAGCGCACCGCGCCCGCGGAAGTGGTAACGGGCGAGCACGTAGCTGGCCATCAGGCCCAGCGCGATGACACCGATCGTCGTGGCGACCGCGACGATCGTGGAGTTCAGCACGAGCGTCCAGAACGTGCCCTCGGTGAGCACGTCGAAGTAGTTCGTGAACACCCACGGGTCGGGGAGGCCCGCGGGGTTCGTGGTGATCTGCGAGTTGGTGCGGAACCCGCCCAGGATGATGTAGATCACCGGGCCGAGCATCAGCGCGATGACGACGAGCGCGACGAAGTACACGGCGGGCGTGCCGGCTCGCGCGCGCCCGCGGGATCGGCCCGCCGGCTTCGAGGTGCCGACCGCCGAGATGGCGACAGAGGTGGCGGTCATCCGTCGCTCCTTTCGGTGAGTGCCCCCGCCGTGTCGCGACGCAGCACGAAGCGCTGGTAGACGAGCGCCACGATGAGGGAGATGAGGAAGATGACGACGGCGACGGCGTTGCCGTAGCCGAAGTTGCCGGCGTTGCGCCCGTTGGCCACCATGTAGGTCGCCATCGTCGACGTTCCGGCCACCGGCGCCACGTACTGACCCCAGATGATGTACACGAGATCGAACAGCTGGAGCGCTCCGATGATCGACAGGAACGCCCAGATGCGCAGCGTCGGGCCGAGCAGGGGGATCGTGATGCGCCACTGGATCTGCCAGTAGCCGGCGCCGTCGATCGCCGCGGCCTCGTAGAGCTCTTCGGGGATGCCCTGCAGACCGGCGAGGAAGAGGATGACGGCGAAGCCGACGTACTTCCACGTCAGGATCGCCATGAGCGTCCAGATGGCGATGCTGGGGTCGGCCAGCCAGTCGCGGGTCAGCTGCTCCAGACCCAGGTTCTCGAGCAGGCCGTTGAGTGCGCCGTTGGTCGCGAGCATGAGGCTGAAGCCGGTGCCGACGACGACCTCGGCGATCACGTACGGCACGAAGATGAGGACGCGGATGAGGGACTGCCCGCGCATCTTGCGGTTCAGCAGGAGCGCCAGCAGCAGCGCGACGGGGCCCTGCAGCAGGAGCGACATCACGACGATGAAGGCGTTGTGCCCCAGCGCTTCCTGGAAGTCGGGGTCGGTCAGGATCGTGACGTAGTTCTTGAGGCCGATGAAGTCGACGGCCGGTCCGTACCCGTGCCAGTTGAAGAAGCCGTAGTAGGCCGCCATGATCACCGGGAAGATGACGAACCCGACGAAGAAGATCAGTGCGGGCCCGACCAGCACCGCGATCTCCAGCCGGCCCGACCATCCGATCCCGCGGCGTCGGCGGCGCGGCGATGCCGGGGGCGGCGGCGTGTCGCCGCCGCCCCCGGTCCGCTGCGCGAGATCCGTCTCCGGGCGATCGTCCGTACTCGGTGTCGCGCTGTTGTGCATGCGGAGAGTTCCTTATCCCTTCGCGCCGGCCGAGTTGGCTGCCGCGATCATCTCTTCGGGCGAGCTCTGCCCCGAGAGCATGTCGACCACGGCCACGTTCAGAGCGTTGCCGACGTTCTGGCCGAGCACCGTGTCGAGCCACTGCGACACGAACGGCGCCGCGTTGTAGGCCTCGAGGATCTGCTGCAGGTACGGCTCGGTGACCTCGGCCTGCGCGGCCTGGTTGACGGGCGGCGAGTTGAAGGCCTTGTAGTAGGCCGTCTGCTGCTCGTCCGACGCGATGAAGTTGAGGAAGTCGACGCACTCCTTCGGAGCCTTCGCCGAGCACGAGTAGCCGTCGACGCCACCCATCATCGAACCGGGCTCACCCTTGCCGCCCGACACCTCGGGGAAGGGGTACCACGCCAGGTCCGGAAGCGGCTTCTCGTCGGGGGTGAGGGATGCGATCACACCCGGGTCCCACGCGCCCATCAGCTCGCCACCGGCCTGGTGGTTCGCCACGAGACCCGCCGAGCTGCCGGCGCCCTGCTGGGCGGACGTCGTGAGGAAGCCCTCGTTGAACGGCTCGGTCGCGGCGAAGTCCTCGAGGTCCTGCGCGGCCTTCAGCCAGCACGGGTCGCTGAAGTCCTTCGAGTCGCCCGTCTCTTCCACCGTCTTGGGCGCGCACTCGCGCAGCGCGAACCAGTAGAACCAGTGCGCGGCGGGCCAGGCATCCTTCGCGCCGAGCGCGAGCGGGGCGACGCCGGTGGCCTTGAGCTTGTCGTTCGCGGCGACGAGCTCATCGATCGTGGTCGGGTTCTCAGTGATGCCCGCCGCGGTGTAGAGGTCCTGGCTGTAGAAGATGCCGCCGGGCAGCACCGACAGCGGCATGGCCCACACCTTGTCCTGGTAGGTCTCGGCCTTGAACGAGCCCTCGGAGATGTTCTCCTTCGCGTCGCCCTCGATCTTGCCGGTGAGGTCCATCAGCTGGCCGGCCTGGACCATTGCGGTCATCTTGCCGCCGCCGCGCTGGAGGAAGATGTCCGGCGGGTCGCCCGCGTTCAGCGAGGTCTGCAGCTTGCCGTCCATGTCCTCGTTCTGGATGGACTGCATCTTGATCGTGACGCCGGGGTTCTCGTCTTCGAACGCGGCGATCGCGTCCTTCCAGAACTGCTGGCCGGGGCCGGTCGTGGAGTTCTGCCACAGCGTCATCTCGACGTTGCCGTCACTGCTCCCGTCGGAGCCGCCCGCACTGCAGCCGACGAGCGCGAGGGCGCCGACGACCAGTGCAGCCGAACCCGCGAGGATCCTGTTGGCTTTCATGTGATTCCCGTTCTCTTCTTCGAGGAGAGCACCGCCGCTTCGGGGTGCCGGTAGTCCGCGCGATCGGGTCGCGCATCGCTCGGCGTGCGACCGAGCGAAAAAAGTCTGCGGCCGCAACAAATATCTTGTCAAACGTTTTCAATAACGGTTTCGATGGCGTTATGCTTTCGAAACATGTCCCGTCGACCCACCATCACCGACGTCGCCAAGGCGGCCGGCGTATCGGTCGCGACCGTGTCGAAAGCCGTCAACGGGCGCTACGGCGTGGCCAGTGAGACCGTCGATCGCGTACTGGCCGTCGTCGCCGAACTGGGATACGAGTCGAGCCTCATCGCCAGCAGCATGCGCTCGCGCACCACCGGGGTGATCGGCGTGCTCGTCGCCGATTTCGAGCCGTTCAGCGCAGAGATCCTGAAGGGCGTCGGCGAGGCGCTGCGCGACACCCGCTACGACCTGCTCTCGTACTCCGGATCGCACGGCACCGCCGAGGGCTGGGAGCGGCGGTCGCTGTCGAGGCTGAGCGGCACGCTCATAGACGGGGCGATCATGGTGACGCCCACCGTGGTGAACGTCGGCGCCGAGGTGCCCGTCGTCGCCATCGATCCTCACACCGGCCCGGCCGATCTGCCGACGGTCGAATGCGACAGCTACGGCGGCGCACTGCAGGCGACGCGTCACCTCATCGAGCTCGGGCATTCCCGCATCGGGTTCATCGCCGGTCGCCGGGATCTCAGATCGTCGATCGCCCGCGACGCCGGCTACCGCCGCGCGCTGACGGATGCCGGCATCCTGGTCGATCCGGCGCTGGTGGGCTCGGGGAGCTATCGGCAGGACGCCGTGCGCGTCGCCGCCCTCGACATGCTGCGGCGCACCGACCGGCCCACGGCCATCTTCGCCGCCAACGACATCTCCGCCCTGGAGATCATCCGCGTCGCCGAGGAGCTGGGGCTGCGCGTTCCGCGGGACCTGTCGGTCATCGGGTTCGACGACGTCCCCGAAGCCTCGAAGGCCGCCCCGGCGCTGTCGACCGTCCGCCAGCCGATGCAGCAGCTCGGGGCGGAGGCCGCACGCCTGCTGCTGACGCTGATGCGCGGCGAGGCGCCGCCGGCCACCCACGTCACGCTCGCGACGAAGCTCATCCCGCGCGAGACGACGGCCCGACTCACGTGACGGGTGCGCGTGGGGTCAGTCCGCGCCGAATCCCGCGGGGTCGTGCAGCAGCTCGCTGAACGCCGCCTCGGCCGCCCCGAAGAGGAGGCGATCCTCGGCGAGCGCAGCCGGCCGGATCTCGAAGTCCTCGCCGTTCGCCGGCATCGTCTGCGCGGCGACCGCCGCGGCGAGCCCGTCCGTGTCGTCGGCCGCGAGCATCGCGAGGAACCCGCCGAGCACCACCACGGCGGGGTTGAGCACGTTGACGGCGTTCGCCAGGGCCGTGGCGAGGATGCGGCGCTGCCGGGCGATCTCATCGAGCACCTCCGGGGCGTCCGCCCCGCGCAGCAGGCGTGCGAGCTCGGGCTCGTCGAGATTGCCCTGACCGAGCGCGTCGAGGAGGCGGGCGCGGCTCACCTCGTCCTCGAGCACCCCGTCCTGGGCGCGGCGGTCGTCGACGGCGGCGATGCCGGGGCGGTTCTGGCCGAACTCGCCCGAGTACCCTGATGCGCCGCCCACCGGCATCCCCTGCACGACCAGCCCGCCGCCGATGCCGCTCGCGCCGCCGTTGAGGTAGACGACGTCGTCGACGCCGCGTGCCGCGCCGAACAGATGCTCCGCGACGAGGCCGAGGGCGGCGTCGTTGCCGACGGTCGTGGGCAGGCCGGTCGCCGTCTCGACCAGCTCGCGCAGCGCGATGTCGGTCCAGCCGAGGTGCGGGGCGTCTCGCACGAGTCCGTCCGAGGCGCGCACCAGTCCGGGCACGGCGATGCCGATCCCTGCGATCGTGGCGCCGGCGAGGTCGTCCTCGCGCCACGCCGCGATGCGCTCGCTGATGAGCTGCGCGGTGTGCTCGGGGGTGAGCAGCGTCGTCATCTCGAGGCGCTCGCGGCGTCGCACACTGCGGTCGAGGCCCACGACCGCGAGGGTGAGCGCGTCCACCTCGGGGTTGGCGGCGACCGCGACGACGCGAGGATCGGCTGAGACGAGGGGGGAGGGGCGGCCCACGCGGCGGCTCGGGTCCGGTGCGCGCTCCTCGACCAGTCCGAGCGCGGTCAGATCGCCGACCAGATCGGCTACCGTCGAGCGGTTGAGCCCCGTCGCGCTCGTCAGCGTGGCACGCGAGAGCGGGCCGTCGAGGTGGGCGAGCCGCAGGATCCGGGACAGGTTCGCTTGACGGCTGCCCACGGACTCGTTCATACCCTCACCCTAGAGGGCGCGCTCGGCCGGACGGCGCGGCCGTGCTGCCGCGCACGACGAGGTGCGTCGCGAGGTCCATGCGGAGCGTATCGGGCGTGACGCCGTCGGCCAGCCGCAGCGCGAGGCGCGTGGCCTCTTCGCCCATGCGGCGCAGCGGCTGATGGACGGTGGTCAGCTGGGGGCTGACCCAGCGCGACAGCGCGATGTCGTCGTATCCGACCACCGACAGGTCGTCGGGTACGCGCAACCCGGCGGCAGAGCCCGCGGCGATCACGCCGAGCGCCTGCAGATCGCTGCCGGCGAAGAACGCCGTGGGCGGGTCGGCCAGAGCGAGCAGCTCGCGGGCGGCGGTCTCTCCGCCGTCGGGATGGAAGTCGCCGAAGCGGATCAGCTCGGGGTCGATGGGGACACCCGCGGCGTTCATCGCGGACCGGTAGCCGTCGACGCGCGCCAGTGAGCACATCATGTCCTCGGGCCCGGTGATCGCGGCGATGCGGCGATGCCCGAGCTCGATGAGGTGACGGGTCGCCATGAGCCCGCCCGACCAGTTGGCCGATCCCACCGAAGGCACGTCGGGCGACGGATCCCCGGCGGGGTCGATGATCACGAACGGGATGCCGCGCGAGCGCAGCTTCTCGCGGTATTCGGAGGCGATGTCGCTGAAGACGAGGATCACCCCCGCGGGCCGCCGGCGCAGTACGCCGTCGATCCACTCGGGGCCCGGCGCGTGGCGGTCGCCGCTCACGGTGAGCACGACCGAGAGGCCGGCGGAGTGCGCGACGTCTTCGACGCCCTCGATGACCTCCATCGACCAGCTGGCCTCGAGCTCGTGGAAGACGAGCTCGACGAACTCGCTGCGCTGGGCGGCCGTCCGTCGGGTGTAGCCGTGCCGGGCCAGGTGCTCTTCGAGCCGGGCGCGGGTGGCGGGAGCGACGTCCGTGCGGCCGTTGAGCACCTTCGACATGGTGGCCAGCGACACGCCCGCCTCGGCCGCGATCTCGGCGAGTGTCACGCGCTGCGAGGCGGTCATGGTGTGATCGTAGTCCGAAAGTTTCTCCCGCCGGCCGCGGGGCCTGCGGCATCCAGTCTCGCGCGCAGCCACGCGAGCTGACGCTGCCAATGCACGCCCTCGCCGCCCTCGTGCCCGTTCCACGCGTACGCGATCACGTCGGCTCCGCCGCGCCAATGGTTCGCGGCGGCGTAGACGCCCGACGGCGGCGCGATCGTGTCCATGAGCCCTGCGCCGAAGAGTGCGGGCGCCGTGGCGCGACGGGCGAAGTTGACGCCGTCGAGATACGACAGCGTGCGGAACACCTGCTCGTCGGCGCCGCGGTGCACCGAAAGGTACCGGGCGATCTCCGCGTGCGGATCCGCGTCGGTCAATCCCACCGTGCGGCGCACGTGCGAGAGGATCGGGGCCGTGGGCAGCGCCCCGACGAGACCGTCCGAGAGCCCCGCCGCGGCGATCGCGATCGCCCCGCCCTGGCTGTTGCCCGTCACCGCGACGCGCGCCGGGTCGATCTCGGGCATCGTGCGCACGGCGTCGACCGCTCGCGCCGCGTCGGCGAAGACGCGTCGGTAATAGTGCGCGGCCGGGTCTTCGATGCCGCGGGTGAGGTATCCGGATGCCGCGGGCCCGGCTCCGTGCGGGTCAGGCGTGCTTCCGCCCGTGCCCCAGGTCGCGCCCTGGCCGCGCGTATCGACGATGAGCTGTGCGAATCCGGCCGCGGGCCAGTGCAGGCGTTCGAACGGCAGGCCGCGGCCGCGACCGTAGCCGACGAACTCGACGACCGCGGGAAGCGGGCCGTCGGCGCCGCGGGGGAGCACGAGCCACGCGCTGATGGGGTCGCCGGCGTAGCCGGGGAACACCACGTCGTCGACATCGACGAGGGTGAGGCCCGAGTCGACGGGAACGCGCCGGATGGCGGCATCCACGGCCCGTGAGCTCGCGAGCGTCTCGCCCCAGAAGGCGTCGAAGTCGTCGGGCTCGGCGACTTCGGGCCGATAGGAAGCGAGCTCGGGCTCGGAGAGGTCGAATCTGGCCATCGGGCGACTGCTCCTTCGCGGGTCGTGATGAAAACGTTGTCGTCGCCGACGAAATGTCGAATGAAAACGTTGACATCGAGTGCGGAGCCACACTACCGTCATCGTGTATCGAAGCGGAAGACGAAACTTTCGCAACGCTCGAGGCGGACGAGTCGCCTCCGGACAGTCGCGAGGGAGCGCATGTCGGTCAACAGCAACGTCGTCGTCGCAGAGGCGGTGGAACTGCGCTCAGAGGTCGATGAGTCCCCGCAGCCGTCGCGGCGCCGGCCCACGCAGCGCCGTCGCAGGGCGTCGGCGCGCACCACCTGGCGCAAAGCGCTCAAGAAGGACTGGCGGCTCTACACCCTGCTCGTCCTGCCCGTCGTCTTCCTGCTGATCTTCCGTTACATCCCGATGGCGGGCAACGTGATCGCCTTCCGCCGCTTCCGGCCCGGCGGCTCGATGTTCGGCGACGAGTGGGTCGGTCTGCGCTACGTCGAGCTGTTCATCAACGACCCGACGTTCTGGCGTGCCTTCTGGAACACGCTGATCCTCGGCGGCCTCACGCTTCTCATCGTGTTCCCGCTGCCGATCGTGCTGGCGCTCATGTTCAACGAACTGCGTTCGCACCGGTTCAAGCGGGTGGCCCAGTCGATCTCTTACCTGCCGCACTTCATGTCGATCGTCATCGTCGCCGGCATGGTGCTGCAGCTCACCGCGCTGAAGGGCTCCATCAACCAGACGATCGAGTTCTTCGGCGGCGAAGCCATCCCGTTCATGCAGCTGCCTCAGTGGTTCCCGACGATCTACGTGGGCTCCGAGATCTGGCAGACCGTCGGATGGGGGACGATCCTCTACCTCGCCGCGCTCACCACGATCGACCCGCAGCTGTACGAGGCGGCGCGCATCGACGGAGCCAACCGCTGGCAGCAGATCTGGCATGTGACGCTGCCCGGCATCCGGCCCACGATGATCGTGCTGCTCATCCTGAACATCGGCACGTTCATGGCCGTCGGCTTCGAGAAGATCCTGCTGCTGTACAACCCGCTGCTGTACCCGACCGCCGACGTCATCTCGACGTACCTGTACCGGGTCGGCATCATCTCGAGCAACTTCTCGTACGCCACGGCCATCGGCCTGTTCGAGTCGCTCATCGGGCTGGCGCTGATCCTGACCGCCAACGCGATCTCGCGTCGAACCGTGGGGACGAGCCTGTGGTGACCGAAAGCCTCCGCACCGCCCCGCGGCGCATGTCCGACCGGATCTTCCGCCCGGCCAAGCAGTCCGGCATCAAGGATTCGCGCAGCTACACGGTGTTCCGCATCGTCAACGGCGTGCTCATCGTCGCGCTGTGCTTCCTGACCCTCTACCCGTTCCTCAACGTGGTCGCGCAGGCGTTCAGCTCCGAGGCGTACATCAACTCGGGGCAGGTGAACCTCATCCCCAAGGGCTTCAACGTCACGACTTTCGGCTATGTCATGGGTGACCCGATGTTCTGGCGGAACTACGGCAACACGGTGCTCTACACGGTCGTCGCCACCGCGATCGCCATGGTGCTCACGACCTCGTTCGCCTACGCGCTGTCGAAGAAGCACCTGAAGGGGCGCGCGTTCTTCATCGGCATCGCGGTGTTCACGATGTTCTTCAACGGTGGGCTGATCCCGAACTACATCCTGATCAACGAGCTCGGCTTCAAGAACACGCTGTGGGCCATCGTGATCCCCAATGCGATCAGCGTCTTCAACCTGCTCGTCATGAAGTCGTTCTTCGAGGGCTTCCCCGAAGATCTCGAAGAGGCCGCCGCGATCGACGGCCTGACGACCTACGGCATCCTGTGGAAGATCGTGCTGCCGCTGAGCAAGGCGGTCATCGCCACGATGGTGCTCTTCTACGCGGTGTCGTTCTGGAACTCGTGGTTCGCCGCCTTCCTGTACATGGACAAGGCCGAGCTGTATCCCGTCACCGTCTACCTGCGCAATCTGCTCGCCGCCGCGTCGAGCACCGAGTCGCTCGGGGCGGGGGCCGCCAGCGGCGACGCGACGCAGGTCGCGGCGAACGTCAAGGCCGTCACGATGCTCCTGACGGTGCTGCCGATCGTCTGCCTCTACCCGTTCATCCAGAAGTACTTCGTGTCGGGCGTGATGCTCGGCTCGGTGAAGCAGTAACCCCCCCCACGAAAGGAAATCCCATGACACAGCACATGCGACGGAGCGTGCTGCTCGCGGGCGCCGTGCTCGCCGCGGGCGCGCTCGTCCTCAGCGGTTGCGACTCCGGCGGCACCGGCGCCGACGGCGACGACAAGGCCGCGGCGGAGTTCGACTTCACCGGCAAGGACGTCGGCGCGATGGAGGACTACGGCGTCGGCGACACGTTCACGGCGACCGAACCGCTCGAGTTCGGCCTGTTCTACCGCGACCACCCGAACTATCCGTACAACAAGGACTGGCTGTTCCTCACCGAGCTGGAGAAGAACCAGAAGGTCACGTTCGACATCACCTCGGCACCGCTGAACGAGTGGGACCAGCGCAAGTCGCTCGTGATCGGCGCGGGCGACGCCCCTGAGATCATCTCGGTCACCTATCCCGGCCAGGAGGTGCCCTTCGTCGCCGGCGGCGCGATCCTCGCGGCGAGCGACTTCGTGCAGTACATGCCCAACTACATGGACAAGGTCGAGAAGTGGCAGCTCGAGCCCGACCTCGACCAGCTGCGTCAGGAGGACGGCAAGTACTACCTGTTCCCCGGCTTCCGCGAGGAGCCGCGGCCGGAGTATACGTTCGCCGTCCGGTCCGACGTCTGGGAGGAGCTCGGGCTGAGCTTGGAGCCCGCGACCTTCGACGAGTTCGCCGACGATCTGCGTGCCGTGAAGAAGGCGTACCCCGACGTGTACCCCATGACCGATCGCTGGTCGGCCAACGGCCCGCTCGAAGGCACACTCGGGTTCGTATCGCCGAACTTCGGCACCCAGGCCGGGTGGGGTTTCGGCCAGGGCCTGACGTGGAACGGCGACGAGTTCGTCTACACCGGCGCGACCGACGAGTACAAGGACCTCGTGGAGTTCTACGCCGGGCTGGTCGAGGACGGGCTGCTCGACCCCGAGGCCGTCACCCAGGACGACGATCAGGCCAAGCAGAAGGTGGCGTCGGGCCAGGCTCTGTCGGTCGGGACGAACAACCAGGAGATCATCGGCTACCGCCAGACGCTCAAGGACCTCGGCACCGACGGCGACCTCGCGATGATCCGCGTGCCCGCCGGCCCCGCCGGCGACAATTTCCAGGCCGGTCAGCGTCTGGTGAGCGGCTTCATGCTGTCGTCCGAGGTGCAGGAGTCCGAGCACTTCAAGGCACTGCTGCAGTTCCTCGACTGGCTCTACTACTCCGACGAGGGACTCGAGTTCGCGAAGTGGGGCGTCGAAGGAGAGACCTACACCAAGGACGCCGACGGCAAGCGGGTGCTCGATCCGGGGATCACCGCAATGGGCCTCAACGCGGGTGCGCCGAAGAACCTCCAGACGGACTACGGGTTCTCGAACGGCGTCTGGACACTGGTCCACGGCTCGTCGGTCGACCTCGACCGCTCGATGCTGCCCGAAGAGGCGCTCGACTTCGTCGAGGCGATGTCGACCAAGAAGGTGCTCGACCTCCCGCCGCCCGCTCCGCTGAACGAGGTCGAACGCGAGCAGGTGTCGCTGTACCAGTCGGCGCTGAAGGACCATGTGTGGCAGAACACGGCGGCCTTCATCCTCGGCCAGCGCTCGATGGACGAGTGGGACACGTATGTGTCCGAGCTCGAGGGCATGAACATGACGCAGTACATCGACATCGTCAACGAGGCGCAGAAGCGCTACGTCGAGGCCAACGGCTGACCTGCTGGACTGATCGGATGCCGCGACCGCGGGCTCCCCGGAGCGCCGTGGTCGTGGCATCCACCTCTCTGGAGACTCTTCGCATCGTGACCCTTCCCGCACTGTCCAAGATCCCTTACGGCGGCGACTACAACCCCGAGCAGTGGGGCGAGGAGGTGTGGGAGGCGGACTACCGCGCGTTCGACCTCGCGCACATCGACCTCGTCACCGTGGGGGTGTTCTCGTGGGCGCTCACCCAGCCCGACGAGGACACCTACGACCTCTCGACGCTGGAACGGATCATCGACCGTGCGCACGCGGAGGGCCGCAAGGTGTGCCTCGCGACCGGCACGGGGGCGGTCCCGCCGTGGCTCGCCCACCGGCATCCGGACGTGTGCCGCACCGACTTCGAGGGCCGGCGGCACATGTACGGCGGGCGGCACAACGCGTGCGCGTCGTCGCCGACGTACCGGCGGATGTCGGCCGCGGTCGCGGGACGCATCGCCGAGCGATTCGGCGATCATCCCGCCGTCGTCGCATGGCATGTCAACAACGAGTACGGCGGACAGTGCTACTGCGACCTGTGCGCGGGCGAGTTCCGGGTGTGGCTGCGCGAGCGCTACGCCACGCTCGACCGCCTGAACGACGCCTGGAATGCGGACTTCTGGTCGCACCGGTTCACGGACTGGGATCAGGTCGTGCCGCCGAACATGCTGTCTGAGCACTGGCGCGGACCGAACCACACCGCGTTCCAAGGCATCACGCTCGACTACCTGCGGTTCAACAGCGACAACCTGCTGCGGTCCTTCCGGGACGAGAAGCAGGCGATCCGGCAGTTCTCGACGCTTCCGGTGACGACGAACATGATGGGCATCTACCGCCACCTCGACTACCACCGGTGGGCGCCGCACCTCGACTTCGCCTCGTGGGACAACTATCCGACGGACGGCTCGCCGGTCTCGCGCATGGCGCTCTCGCACGGCCTCATGCGGGGGCTCAAGGACGGTCAGCCCTTCTGGCTCATGGAGCAGACGCCGACCATGACCGCAACCCGCGATTTCAACCCCGTCAAGCGGCCCGGCGTGATGCGGCTGTGGTCGTGGCAGGCCGTCGCGCATGGCGCGGACTCCGTGCTGTTCTTCCAGTTGCGTCAGAGCCGGGGCGCGTCCGAGAAGTACCACGGCGCCGTGCTCAACCACGCGGGCCGCACCGACACCCGTGCGTTCGGCGAGGTCGCGGCGCTCGGCGCCGAGCTGGAGCGGGTGGGCGATCGGCTGCTGGGCGGCCGGACGCCGGCGCGCGTCGCGCTGCTGTTCGACTGGGACTCATGGTGGGCGCTGGAGATGACCGACGGTCACAGTCGCGCGGTCGGCTACGAGCAGCAGCTCGTGGCGTACCACGAGGCTCTGTGGCAGGCGGGTGCCCTCGTCGATGTGGTGCCCGCGACCGCGGACCTCGCGGACTATGACGTCGTGATCGCGCCACTGCTGCACATGGTGAAGGGCTCGATCGCCGAGCGGCTCGAAGACGTCGCCCGCCGCGGCGGCACCGTGGTGACCACGGTCATGTCGGGGCTGGTGGACGAGGACGACAATGCCTTCCTCGCCGACGTGCCCGGGCCGCTCGGCGCGCTGTGCGGCATCCGCGTCGACGAGACCGACTCGCTGCCGCCCACCGTGGCGAACACGATCGCGCTCGGCATGCCGGGCGAGGATCCGGTGCACGTCGACGCGCGGCACGTCTTCGACCTCGTGATCCCGCAGGGCGCGACCACCGTCGGCGTCTACGGCCGCGAGTTCTACGCCGGAACGGCGGCCGTGACGCGCCACGCGTTCGGCGAGGGCTCCGCCTGGTACGTCGGCACCGTGCTCGATCAGGCCGGCGTCGACTGGGTCGTGCGCCGCGTCCTGGCCGAGCACGACCTGCTCGGCCCATTCGCAGATGTGCCCGATCTCGAGCACACCGCCCGCGTCGTCGACGGTCGCAGGTACGAGTTCGTGCTGAACCACGGTGCGAGCGACGTGGAGGTGCCGTCGCCCTTCGCGGGGACGGACGTCCTCACCGGCCGGGAGCTCACGTCCGGCGACCCGCTGCGGCTGGCGGTCGCCGGTGTCGTGGTGATCGAGGTGTGAGGGCAGGATGGACACGATGAACGAGTCGACGCCCCGCCGCACGGGAGCCCTGGGGCGGGTGACCGGCGCGATCTACTGGTTCGTGCTGGTGGAACTGTGCTTCCTGCTGGCGGCCTCGCCGGGACTCGTCGGCATCCTTCTGCTGGAGCGGGACGCGAGCAACCTGCCGCTGTACGCGCTGTGCCTCGTGCCGCTCGGCCCGGCGTTCTCGGCGGCGATGTCGGCGATCGCGGCGCGCTCCGACGAGCTCTCGGTGTGGCCCCGATTCTGGCGCTCATACGCGCGCAACGTCGTCGACGTGCTCTGGGTGTGGGTGCCCGCGCTCGTCGCCGCGACGGTGCTGGGCACGACGGTCGCGTTCGCGGGCTCCGCCGGGATCCAGACGTTCTTCGTCGTCGTGGCGGTCGTCCTCCTGGTCGTGCTGGCGGTGTGGGCGTCGCACGCCCTCGTCATCGCGTCGTTCTTCTCGTTCCGCGCACGCGATGTCGCGCGCCTCGCGCTGTACTACGTGGCGGCACGACCGCTCGTGAGCCTCGGCGCCCTGTCGTACCTCGTGCTCGCCGCGGCTCTCGTCGCGTTCACCTCGGACTGGGTGCTCGCCCTGACGGCGGTGTTCTTCGCCGCCGTCGCCGTGGTGAATGCCCGTCCCCTGGACCGCGACCTGCGCGCCCGGTTCGTGAGCGCTCAGTAGATCGTGCGGCCGCGCTCGTCGGCGATGCCCGACGTGCGCCAGAAGTACGTGTTGACCTGATCGCGCCACTCGGTCGCCGAGCGCACCTGTTCGGCGAACCGCTCGGCCGCCGGCATCCACACGTCGTCGTCGACGCGCCCGCGCAAGGCGTCCCATTCCGCGGCCATCCCGGCCGCTCGCGCGGCCCCCGCGAAGTGGGTGTCGTAGATGTGCTGGATCACCGTGCGCCCGCTGTGCAGACGGTGCGTGTACGGCACATGGTGGAAGAACAGCAGCACCTCGTCGGGGACCGTGTCGACCGACTCGAACCGGGACGCCCACGGCTCGGGGTACTGCCCGGCGTAGCCCGTCCCGGTCGCGACGGTGCGGTCCACGCCGATCCCGTCGCGGTCGGCGAAGTGGTACGTGCCCCACGGCGAATACTCGTACCCGTCGACCGCGGGGCCGTAATGCGAGCCCGGCGTCACCATGAACCCCACGCCGAGCGGTGCGGTGTACGACTCGTAGGTGCGCCATGAGTCGTCGAGGATCGCGTGGATGCCGGCGGCCACGGCGGCGTCGTCGCCGAAGGTCAGCGCGATCCACTCGTCGAGCAGGGCCGACGGGTCGAGCGTCGGATCCCACGCCAGGCGTCCGTAGCCGTACAGGTTCGCCTGCGCCAGCGGATGCCCCGTCCAGAACCCGTCGTCGCCGACGTTCGCCACCGCCGCGATGCCGCCCCGCACCAGCTCGGCCAGCGCCGGGCGGTCTTCGCCGAACGGGCGGAAGCCGAGGATCTCGCTCCACTGCGGCGCGAGGTAGACGGCGTGGCGCTGCTGGCCGGTGTACTCCTGCGTGACCTGCAGCTCCAGCGCCACGTTCGTCTGTGCCATCGCGGGGATGACGGGCGACAACGGCTCGCGGGTCTGGAAGTCGAGCGGGCCGTACTTGACCTGCAGTACGACGTTGTCGTCGAACCGCCCGTCCAGCGGCACGAACGTGTCGTACGCGGCGCGGGCGCGATCGGTCGACCGATCGCGCCAGTCCTGCCGGTGGTTGTAGACGAAGGCGCGCCAGCGCACCACGGCGCCGTGTGGCGCGAGCGCCCGCGCGAGCATGTTCGCGCCGTCGGCGTGGTCGCGTCCGTACGCGTGCGGTCCGGGCTGACCCTCGGAGTCGGCCTTCACGAGGTACCCGCCGAAGTCGGGGATGCGGGTGCACACGCGGGTCGTGGCATCCGCCCACCACTGCGCGACCCGGCCGTCGAGCGGATCAGACGTGTCGAGGTCGCCGAGGTTCAGCGGCGCGGCGAAGTCGATCGAGAGATGCACCCGGATGCCCCATGGCCGGAACACCGCCGCGAGCCGCTCGACCGTGCCGAGATCGTCGGACAGCAGCCGTGCCTCGCGGCGGCCCACATTGACGTTGTTGACCGTCACCGCGTTGATGCCGATCGACGCGAGCAGGCGGGCGTACCGCTCCACGCGCGACAGGTCGTCGCGCAGTGCGCCGTCGGCGTAGAAGATCGAGCCGCCGGAGTACCCGCGCTCGACCTGGCCCATCACGGGGTGCACGGCGATGTTGTCCCAGTGGTCGAGCACGCGCAGTCGCTGCGCCGGTTCGAACCGGGCAGGCGCGTCGTGCCGCACGCCCCGCGCGAGGTCGCGGAGCACCTGGAACCACCCGTACAGCGCGCCGTGGGCCCCGCCGTACGAGACCGTCGTACGCTCCCCGGCGGACGAGAGCTCGAACCCCTCGGGCCCCAGTCCGGCGGCCGCGTCGGCGGGGACGACGGTCAGGCCACCGGCAGGAATCGGGTCGTCCACGAGGACCGCACCGGCCCGCTCGGCCTCACGGCGCACGGTGTCGAGCAGCGGCTCGTCACCGGCGGCGACGTGCACGGGCAGCCCCGTCAGGAACGACAGGGCGCGGTCAGGCAGCCACATCGGGTGCTCGAAGGTCATGGGGTTCACCAATCGTGGATCGTGCCGTCGAGCAGGCGTGCGACGGGGAGGTAGGCGGGCTCGTAGGCGAAGCGGGCGGCGGCGTCGTCGTCGTACTCGACGCCGAGGCCCGGGGCGTCACCGGGGTGCATCGCTCCCGCCTCGAAGCGGTAGGACGTGCGGAACACCTCGCCGGCGAGCGGCGCGTGCGCCATGTGTTCCTGGATGCCGAAGTTGTGGATCGCGAGGTCGAGATGCAGCGCGGCCGCCATGCCGACGGGGGAGATGTCGGTCGGTCCGTGGCTGCCCGAACGCACCTGGTACAGCGCCGCGAACTCGAAGATGCGCTTGAGGTGCGTGATCCCGCCCGTGTGCGTGACGGACGCCCGCACGTAGTCGATGAGCTGCTCCTGGATCAGCGGGCGGAAGTCCCACACGCTGTTGAGCACCTCTCCGATCGCAAGCGGAGTGGTCGTGTGCCGGCGGACGAGGCGCAGCGCCTCGGGGTTGTCGACAGGGGTGACGTCTTCGAGCCAGAACAGGTCAAACGGCTCGAGGCTCTTGCCCAGTCGCGCCGCCTCGATCGGCGTGAGCCGGTGATGCGCGTCGTGCAGCAGCATCACCTCGGGCCCGAACTCGGCGCGCGCCCACTCGAACACGCTCGGCAGATGCGAGAGGTAGCGGCGCGTGTCCCAGCCGTGTTCGACCGTGAGTCCCGCGCGCTGGGCAGGCTCGTACATGTACCGGCCGCCGTTGGCGCGCCCGGACGAGATGCCGTAGCCGCCTTCCATGCCGGGGATCGCGATCTGCAGGCGGATAGCCCGGTACCCTTCTGCGAGGCGTGCGCGCACCGAGTCGCCGAGGTCGTCGAGGTCCGCCCCGGACGCGTGCGCGTACACCAGGGCGCTCTCGCGCGCGGCACCGCCCAGCAGCTGGTAGACGGGCATTCCGGCGAGCTTGCCCTTGATGTCCCACAGGGCGACGTCCACCGCGGCGATCGCGGTCATCGTGACGGGGCCACGGCGCCAGTACGCCGACCGGTACAGGAACTGCCACGTGTCTTCGATACGCTGCGCATCGGTGCCGATGAGCAGCGGGGCGACGTGGTCGCGCAGATACGAGGCGACCGCGAGCTCGCGGCCGTTGAGGGTCGCGTCGCCGAGCCCGGTCACGCCGTCCTCGGTCGTGATGCGCAGCGTGACGAAGTTGCGGGAGGGGCTCGCGATGAGCACCTCCACCGATCGGATGGGGGATGCCGTCATGCCGGGCTCTCCGTGTCGTCGTTGACCGATGTAAACGTTATTACCCTAGTATTCACCAGGGGAGATGGGGGTCCACGATGGTGACCGTGCATGATGTGGCAGCGCGCTCGGGGGTGTCGATCGCGACCGTGTCGCGGACGCTCCGTGAGCCGCACCGGGTCTCGGAAGACACGCGTGTGCGCGTGCTCGCGGCCGTCGACGAACTCGGGTACCGCCCCAACCGCGCCGCGCGCAGCCTGCGCCAGGGGCGCACCGGCATCATCGCGCTCATCGTGCCCGACATCGAGAACCCGTACTTCGCCTCGATGACCAAGGGTGCGCAGGTGATGTGCCGCGCCCGCGGCTACGGTCTCGTGGTCGTCGACACCACCGAGCGCGCCGACATCGAGGACGAAGAGGTGCGCGCCCTGCGGTCCCAGACGGACGGGCTGATCCTCGCGTCGTCGCGTCTGCCCGACGAACGACTCGCAGAGATCGCGGATGCCACGCCCTGCGTGCTCGTCAACCGCCGGCTCACGGGGGCCGCGGCGGCCACGCCGTCCGTCACCATCGACGAGGAGGCGGCGGCGCGCGCCGCCGTCGACCACCTCTACGGTCTCGGGCACCGCCGCCTGGCCTACGTCGGCGGACCCGAGCGCTCGTGGTCGCAGGCGCGGCGGTCGGCGGCGATGGCCGGGGCGGCCCGATCCCTCCCCGGACTGGAGGTCGTGCAGCTCGCGGGCTGCGTCCCCACCTCGGACGGCGGCCGCGCGGTCGCGCGGGAGGTGCTCGCCACGGGCGCGACCGCGGTCGTCGCCTACAACGACCTCATCGCGCTGGGGCTGCTGGCGCAGTGGACCGAGACCGGCGTGCGCGTTCCCGGCGACGTCAGCCTCGTCGGGTTCGACGACACGTACGTCACCGGACTTGTCACCCCGCCGCTGACGAGCGTCGGCGTCGATCTGCGCGAGCTCGGCGACGCTGCGGTCGAGCTGCTGATCGACGCGATCGACGGGCCCGCTGCGGGGGGAGAGGGCGGTACCCGCTCGATCGTGCCGCGGCTCGCCGTGCGCGCTTCGACCGCGGCGCCCGGCGTCGGGTGAGTCGGGGGAAGCGATGCACGCACCGCGGCTGGACGCGGCATCCCATCTGGTATAGGTTGTCGTCAGCAACATTTACCACCCGCCGCACGACCGCGGCTGCCCGCCGCAAAGGAGCGTCATGCCCACCCCCACCCGCGCCGACAAGTTCTCGTTCGGACTCTGGACGATCGGCTACAACGGCACCGATCCCTTCGGCGGCCCGACCCGTCCCGCCCTCGACGTCGTGCACGCCGTCGAGAAGCTCGCCGAGCTCGGCGCCTACGGTCTGACCTTCCACGACGACGACCTGTTCGCCTTCGGCTCGACCGACGCCGAGCGCCAGAAGCAGATCGATCGCCTCAAGGGCGCGCTGGCCGACACCGGCCTCATCGTGCCGATGGTCACCACCAACCTGTTCTCGGCCCCCGTCTTCAAGGACGGCGGCTTCACGTCCAACGATCGCGACGTGCGCCGTTTCGCCCTGCGCAAGGTCCTCCGCCAGCTCGACCTCGGTGCCGAGCTCGGCGCCAAGACGTTCGTCATGTGGGGTGGCCGCGAGGGCGCCGAGTACGACTCGGCCAAGGACATCCGTGCGGCGCTCGAGCGCTACCGCGAGGCCGTCAACCTGCTCGGCGACTACGTCGTCGACAAGGGCTACGACATCCGCTTCGCGATCGAGCCCAAGCCCAACGAGCCCCGCGGCGACATCCTGCTGCCGACGCTCGGCCACGCGATCGCGTTCATCGACTCGCTCGAGCGCCCCGAGCTGGTGGGCCTGAACCCCGAGGTCGGGCACGAGCAGATGGCGGGCCTCAACTTCGCGGCGGGCATCGCTCAGGCGCTGTACCACGGCAAGCTCTTCCACATCGACCTCAACGGCCAGCGCGGCATCAAGTACGACCAGGACCTCGTGTTCGGCCACGGCGACCTGCACAACGCGTTCGCGCTCGTCGACCTGCTCGAGAACGGCGGCCCCGGCGGCGTGCCGGCGTACGACGGCCCGCGCCACTTCGACTACAAGCCCTCGCGCACCGAGGACGAGACCGGCGTGTGGGACTCCGCCGCCGCCAACATGCGCACGTACCTGCTGCTCAAGGAGCGCGCCGGGGCCTTCCGCGCCGACCCCGAGGTGCAGGAGGCGCTCGCCGCCGCCCGCGTTCCCGAGCTGTCGGTGCCCACGCTGAACGAGGGCGAGACGATCGAGGACCTCCGCGCCGACCGCTCGGCGTTCGAGGACTTCGACGCCGACGCGTACCTCGGCGGCAAGGGCTTCGGCTTCGTCCGCCTGCAGCAGCTGGCCACCGAGCACCTGCTCGGCGCACGCTGAGCCGTCCGCGCCGACACCAACCCCCGTTGACTTGCCCCATATGTACGCGACACGCCGGGCGTGTCGTACATATGGGGCAAGTCACACTCTGAGCCAGGAGAACCAGTGAGCCTCGTCATGGGCGTCGACTCGTCGACGCAGTCGTGCAAGGTCGTGATCGTGGATGCCGCGAGCGGCCGTATCGTCCGGCAGGGGCGTGCCTCGCACCCTGACGGCACGGTCGTCGATCCCGAGGCGTGGTGGACCGCGCTGCAGTCGGCGATCGCGGATGCCGGAGGCCTGAACGACGTACGGGCCTGGGCGATCGGCGGGCAGCAGCACGGCATGGTGGCGCTGGACGCCGACGGCCGGGTCGTGCGCGATGCGCTGCTGTGGAACGACACCCGCTCGGCGGGGGCGGCCGCCGACCTGATCGCAGAGTTCGGCGCCGAGGAGCTCGCGCGGCGCACGGGGCTCGTGCCGGTGGCATCCTTCACCATCACCAAGCTGCGCTGGCTGCGCGATGCCGAGCCCGGCAACGCCGCTCGCGTGGCCGCCGTCGCGCTGCCGCACGACTGGCTCACGTGGCGCCTGCGCGGCTTCGGCCCGGCGGGCGAGTCGCCGCGGGGTCCCGTGCTCGACGAGCTCATCACGGACCGATCGGATGCCTCGGGCACCGGCTACTGGAACCCCGCCGACGGCTCGTACGACCGTGAGCTGCTGACCGCCGCCCTCGGCCACGACGCCGTGCTGCCGCGCGTGCTCGGGCCCGAGGAGTGGGTCGCCGACGCCGACGGCCGACGTGTCGGCGGCGGCGCGGGCGACAATGCCGGTGCGGCCCTCGGGCTCGGCGCCGGACCGGGCGACGTCGTCGTCTCGATCGGCACGTCCGGCACCGTCTTCGCGGTGAGCGAGCAGCGCACCATCGACGCCTCGGGCACGGTCGCGGGCTTCGCGGACTGCACCGGCAGGTTCCTGCCGCTCGTCGCGACCCTCAACGCCGCGCGCGTGCTCGACGCGATCGCGCGGGTGCTCGGGGTCGATCACACCGAGCTGTCGCGCCTCGCGCTCGCCGCCGAACCCGGCGCGGGCGGACTCGCGCTGGTGCCGTACTTCGAGGGCGAGCGCACCCCGAACCTCCCCGATGCGACGGCGTCGCTGACGGGCATGACGCTCGCCTCGACGACCCGCGAGAACCTCGCGCGCGCCGCCGTCGAAGGCATGCTCTCGGGTCTCGCCGCCGGGCTGGAGGCGCTGCGCGGGCTGGGCGTCCCGCTCGAACGGGCGCTCCTCATCGGCGGCGGCGCCCAGTCCGAAGCCGTGCGCCGGGTCGCACCCCTCGTGCTGGGTCTGCCCGTCGAGGTGCCCGAACCGGGGGAGTACGTGGCGCTCGGCGCCGCGCGACAGGCGGCGGAGGTCCTCTCGGCCTGACGCGCTCCGGGCGTCGGGGATGTATCGCGGGGCCGGTCCCGCGCATCTTCTGTGTATGGATGCTGCGATGCTCGCCGGGACGGTCTCGACCGTGCTGTTCGCCGCGGCCAATCTGCCGATGCTCGTGAAGGCGGTCCGGTCTCATGACCTCCGCTCGTACAGCGGGAGCGCCCTGGTCATGGGCAACGTCGGCAACCTCGTGTACACGGTGTACGTCGTGAGCCTGCCGTTCGGGCCGATCTGGGTGCTGCACGCGTTCTACCTCGTCACCATGGCGCTGATGCTGGTGCTCTACGCCGCATCGGCGCGTGCGCGGCGTATCACCCGCACCGGAGGGTCGCGTCGTCCCGGCCCGCTGACCCCCGGGACTCCGCGGAAGTGAGTCCCGCCGCTCGCGATTCTGCTGAGCCTGAGACACGGATCAGGAGAGAATGCGGGTATGGAGGCCGACGCCGAACTCGACGAGATCGCGGTCGAGCTGTACGCCCTGGCGCCCGCGGAGTTCACGGCGGCGCGCAATGCGCGGGCGGCGGCATCCGATCCGGCGCTCGCGAAGCGGGTGAAGGCGCTGCGCAAGCCGACCGTCGCGGCGTGGGCGGTCAATCTGCTCGCGCGCGACGGGCAGCTGGCCGACGCGGTGGAGCTGTCGTCGGCGCTGCGCGAGGCGCAGGAGGATCTCGACGCGGCCGAGCTGTCGCGCCTGGGCGCTCAGCGCCGCCAGCTGGTCGCGGCGCTCGCGAAGCAGGCGGTCGGGCTCGCCTCCGATGCGGGGGTGACCCTCAGCCCCGCCGCCCGCGAGGACGCCGAGAAGACTATCAACGCCGCAGTGATGGATGCCGCAGCCGCCGCCGCGGTGCTCACGGCGCGCCTCGTCTCGACGCTCGAAGCGGGCGACATCGACCCCGCCACGCTGGCGGACGCGGTCGGCGGGACGCTGCCGGGCGCGATCGAGCCCGCGCCGCGCGACGACCTGGCTGACCGCCGCGCGCGCAAGGCCGCGGAGAAGGCGGCGCGCGAGGCGGAGCGCCTCGCGAACGAGGCCGAGCGCGAGCTCGCACGCGTCGATGCCCGGCGTGCCAAGACGCAGGAGCGACTGGATCACCTGCGTGAGCGCATCGACGACCTGCGCCGCGATCTCGCCGCCGTCGAGGCCGACGCCGCATCGGTCGAAGAGAAGCTCGACGCCGTCGAGGCGGAGCGGAAGGATGCCGCCTCCCGGGCCCGAGCGGCCGCGCAGGAGTCGGAGCGAGCCGCGCGCGTCCTCGACGAGCTCTGACCGGACCGCATCCACACTTCACAGGACTCTCGTAGGCGCCCTCCCTACGGTGGAGAGCATGGCGACTCCTGCTCCGCTGGTGCCCGCGACGACGGCCGATGAGGGGGAGATCACCGTCTCGGCCGCCGAACTGCGAGAGCTCCGCGACGAGCTGCAGCGGTTCATGATGGAGTACCGCTTCGGGCTGCAGGAGGTCGAGACGAAGATCGGCATCCTGCGCGACGAGTTCCTGCTCACGCACGACTACAACCCGATCGAGCACGTGTCGAGCCGCGTCAAGTCGCCGGACAGCCTCGTCGAAAAGGTCCAGCGCAAGGGCATCGACGGCGACTTCGACTCCATCCGCCGCAACATCACCGACATCGCCGGAATCCGCGTCACCTGCAGCTTCACGGCCGACGTCTACCGGCTGTTCGACCTGCTGACCGCGCAGGACGACGTGCGCGTCCTGCAGGTGAAGGACTACATCGCGGCGCCGAAGAGCAACGGCTACAAGAGCCTGCACGCGATCCTCGAGGTGCCGGTGTTCCTCTCCACGGGACGCATCGAGGTGCCCGTCGAGGTGCAGTTCCGCACCATCGCGATGGACTTCTGGGCGAGCCTGGAGCACAAGATCTACTACAAGTACGCCACTCGCGTGCCTGATGAGCTGCTGGAGAGCCTCAAGGACGCCGCCGACACCGCAGCCGAACTCGATGCCCGCATGGAGCGTCTGCACCGTCAGATTCGTGCTGGCGGCGCCGCCCCGGCCACACCGACGTCGGCGGTGACGGTCCGCGAGATCACGACATCTGGGGATGCGGATGCCGCCGCCCCCGGCCACGACGACCCCGAGGTGCGCGCGGTCTAGCTGTACCCGGCAGTCAGGTTGGTGACACCCTGCTGAGCGGGGTGCCGCCGATGGCTGAGTGGTATCGCTGAGTGTTGTACTGCTCGATCCAGGGCGCAAGGGCGGCCGCGCGTTGGTCGTTCGAGGTGAAGACCTGCCGGTAGGCCCATTCGGTCTGCAGGGTGCGGTTGAGTCGTTCGACCTTGCCGTTCTGCCACGGACAGTGCGGGCGGATGAGGACATGTTTGGCGCCCAGCGAGGTGAGCACATCGCGGACGTCGGTGGAGAGCCGGTAGCTGAAGTGGTTGTCGGTCATCACCCGCTCGATGCGAGCGATGCCGTGGTCGCGGAAGTAGGCGGCGGCCCGTGCGAGGAACGCGGCGCAGGTGGCGCCCTTCTCGTCCGGGTGGATCTCGGAGTACGCCAGTCGGGAGTGATCGTCGACGAGCGAGTGGACGTAGTCGAACCCGATCCGCGCTTTCTTGTGCGCGGCGGTGTCGCCGGCTGATCTGCCGTGCGCCCGCCAACCGCCGCCGTCGGGGATGCGGCCCAGCTTCTTCACGTCCATGTGGACCAGCTCGCCCGCTCGGGCGCGTTCGTAGCGGACGGCGGTGGTCTTCGACGCCCGGATGACGGCCCCGGTCAGCGGGTCGCACTCGACCAGACGTGGCACGTGATGTCGGCGCAAGATCGCGGTGACAGTGCGTGCGGGGACACCGGTCACCATGGCGAGGCGGTCGGGGCCTTGCCGCAGCTGACGGCGCACCGCGACCACCCGCAGTTCTACCTCCAGTGGTGTTCGTCGCGGCATGGAATGCGGACGCGAGGAGCGGTCGCTGAGACCGGCGACACCCTCAGCCCGGAACCGGTTGACCCAGCGGTGCGCGCATTGACGCGACACTCCGAGCTCTTTGGCGACGTGAGCGACTGGGCGATGCTGCATCAGCACCCGCTCGACGAGCAGAACTCTGCCCCGGACATTGAGCCGGGCATTAGCGTGAGACACGAGACCTCCTGGCAGCGAAGAACTAGACAGCTCCACTAAGCCAGGAGGTCTCCTCACCCCACAAGAACGTCACCAACGTCCCAGCCGGGTACATCTAGCGCGCTGCGAGTGCGCCCGCTGCCGCGCGTCAGCGCTCCAGCGCGTGGACGATGTTCGCGAGGTACTCGTCGACGGTCCGGGGGCCGAACACCGCGGTGTTCGCGATGTAGCCCTGCGCCAGTGAGGCGACGGTGCGTGCGGTGCTCCCGGCGAGTGCCGCGACCTGGTCGGCGGAGGCTGCCTGCGCGCGTGCCCACGGGGTGAGCGCCGCGCCGAGGGCGCGCATCAGATGGCCGGCGGTCTCGGTCAGCTGCGCGCCCATCTCGGGATCGCCGAGTGACTCGCCCCAGAACTGCACGACGAGCGCCGGCGACAGCCCGGTGTCGGAGATCGTCGTCAGCATCCGCCGGAGCACCTCGACCGGTGGCAGGGCCACGCCCCGCGCCGCGCCGGCTTCGAGCTCGTCGATGCGCGGGAACAGGAACCTCCCGACGATGTAGCGCGCGAGTTCGGCCTTGTTGGTGAAGTGCGAGTAGATCGCCCCCGTGGACAGGCCGGACTCGACGACGATGTCGGCGATGGACGTCTCGCGCACGCCTTTTCGCTCGAGCACTCGGACGGCGGCCCGCGCGATCTCGTCACGGCGGGCCTCTCGATACTCCTTCGACACGCGAGGCATGAAAAAAGAATAGCGGTTCTGTTATGCTCGACGCCGAGTAAACAGAACGCCGATTCTTTTTAGGAGCAGGTGCGATGAGCATGCGTCGCGATGACACGCCGGACTCCGGCATCCACCCGACCAGATGGGGTGTCGCCGCCCTGTTCGGTCTGATCGGCTCGGTCCTCGTCGCCATCGTCGTGATGGCGTTCGTGTGGCCCGCCGCCACGTCGCAGGCTCAGAACCTGCCCGTCGGGATCGATGGCTCCGAGGCTGCCGTCGGCGCCGTGGAAGACAAGCTTGCCGAGCAGGATCCGGCGCCGTTCGACCTGTCGGCCGTCGACGACCGCGACGACGCCGTACAGCGGATCCAGTCGCGCGAGCTGTACGGTGCGATCCTCCTGGGCGACGAGCCCGAGGTGCTGATCGCGACCGCCGCGAGCCCCGTCGCCGCGCAGGCGCTGCGCGGGGTCGCCACGCAGCTGCAGTCGCAGATCGATACGGCGGCCAAGACGGCACTCACCGATCAGCTCACGGCGATCGTCGGCGCGCTGAAGACCGGGCAGATGCCGCAGCTTCCGCAGGCGGCCACCGAGGGTGCGGCGCCCGAGATCCCGACCGTCACGGTCACCGACCTCGTTCCGCTCGCCGACGGCGACAGGACAGGTGCAGGGCTGGCGGCATCCGTCTTCCCGATGGTGCTCGGTGGCATGCTCGGCGGCATCCTGCTGACCCTGCTCGTGCAGGGCGTCGTGCGGCGGCTCGTCGGGCTGCTCGTGTTCGGCATCGCCGCGGGCGCCCTCATCGCGCTCGTGATGCAGACGTGGTTCGGCATCCTGGCCGGGGACTGGCTGCTGAACGCCGCCGTGCTGGGACTCGGAGTGACGGCGACGTCTGCCCTGATCGTCGGGCTCGCGGCACTGATGGGCCCTCCCGGCATCGGCGTCGGTGCCGTCATCACCATGTTCATCGCCAACCCGATCGCCGGAGCCGCGACGCCGCCGCAGTTCCTTCCCGAGCCGTGGGGAGAGGTCGGTCAGTTCTTCGTGCCGGGCGCATCGGCCAATCTGCTGCGGTCGGTGATGTACTTCCCCGACGCCCCCACCGCGATGCAGTGGACCGTCCTCGGGTGCTGGCTCGTCGGCGGGGTGGTCCTGGCCCTCGTCGGCCACTACCGCAACCGCGCCGAGCTGACCCCGCCGCCGCGTCAGCTCGAGGCCTGACCCGCACCGCGAGCGCGGGGCGCGGCAAGGACGGGCGTCGCTAGTCTGTTCGCGTGGAAGACGTGCACCCGCTCACTCTGCTGATCATCCCGCTGCTGGCCGTGCTCGCGCCTCTGCTGGCGCGCGGACTCGGCCGCTGGGTGCGCATCCCGGTGGTGGTGTTCGAGCTCGTGCTCGGCATCCTCGTCGGACCGGCCGTGCTGGGATGGGCCGTCCCCCACGCGTTCGTCGACACGCTGTCGGAGTTCGGCCTGGCGATGCTGTTCTTCGTCGCGGGCACCGAGATCCAGTTCTCGTCGTTCCGCGGCCGGCTGGGCAAGCGCGCGTCGCTCGGGTGGCTCATCAGCCTCGTCGTCGGCATCGCGGCCGGCTTCCTGCTCGCACCGGGTGAGGCGGCGATCGTGATCGGCGTGGCGCTGTGCTCCACGGCGCTGGGCACCCTGCTGCCCATCCTGCGGGATGCCGGCGAGCTGCGCAGCCCGTTCGGCCAGGCTGTCGCCGCGGTGGGCGCGGTGGGCGAGTTCGGTCCGCTGATCGCGATCTCGGTCTTCCTCGGCGGCCGGCAGCCGGGGCTGTCGACGATCGTCCTCGCAGTGTTCGCGGTCGTCGCCGGGCTCGCGATCTGGCTCGCCTACCGGCTGCCGCAGGGGGCGATGCACGAATTCGTCAGCTCGACCCTGCACACCTCGGGGCAGTTCGCGGTCCGTGTCGTGTTCCTCATCCTCTGCGCGCTCGTCGTGCTCAGCATCGTGCTCGACCTCGACATGCTGCTCGGCGCGTTCACGGCCGGGATCATCTGGCGGCTCATCATGCGCGACGCGTCCGAAGCCGATCGCGGGGCCGTCGAGAGCAAGATCGAGGGCGTCGCCTTCGGGTTCCTGGTGCCGATCTTCTTCATCTACACCGGGATCACGTTCGACCTGAAGTCGCTCATCGAGCAGCCGGTCCTGTTCCTGCTGGTCCCGGTGGTCCTCGTGGTGCTGCTGCTGGTGCGCGGTCTGCCGTCGATGCTCGCCGCCCCCGAGGGGTCGTCACGACGCGACCGGTTCTCGCTCGCGCTGCTCGGTGCGACGGGCCTGCCGATCATCGTGGCCGTCACGGCGATCGGCGTCGACGAGGGCATCCTCACGACGACGCAGCAGACCGTGCTGGTGGCAGGCGGCATGCTGTCGGTGCTGCTGTTCCCGCTCATCGGCATGTCCATCCGCGGCGAGAAGGTCACCGCATCGAAGACCCTCCAGGACGACATGGCGTGAGCGTTCCCGAGCTGCTCGACGACGCCCGCGCCCGCCTCGCCGAGGCCGGCGCCCCCCGTGAGGCGCTCGGCGAGCTCGTCGCGCCGCGGCGGATCCTCGGGCTCGCCCGCGCCCCGCGCATCGAACGCCGCGGGTCGGCGTGGCACCTCGGTGCTCTGCTCCTCACCGATGACGCGGTCCTCGCGACCGGTGAGATCGTGCGGGCGCGACAGGAGGCGCGGCGCGGGTACACCGCCGAATCGCAGCGGCAGCGCTCCGAGCTGGCGGCGGCGGCGCGCCGCGGCGGGTTCGCCGAGGGCGAGACGGTGCACCTCGGGTGGCGCGTGCTTCAGCCCGACGCGCCGGACGCGCCGCTCGCGCTGCAGGACGGCATCCCGAGCATCCGCTGGAGCGCCGCCGGCGGCCTGATGCCGCTCGACGCGTACCTCGCCGAGCGGGTATCGCTGCTGATCGATCCGCCCGCGGGCACATAGGCATATCGGGCGCCGGAGGCCCTGTCAACATGGTCGCTGCCCGGTGGTGGGCCGAATACCGTGATCGGCATGACCGCAAAGGACCTCACACGACAGATCCTGGTGATCGCGGCTTTCTGCTTCATGATCGTCGCCGCGATGGTCGGCACCGGCCTCTTCGGCGGCACCTCGGTGCAGGACCTGCAGGGCGGCGCGCTCGACGCCGACAGCTCTTATCTCGCTCCCGCACGGCCGGCGTTCATGATCTGGACGGCGATCTACGTCGGGCTGCTCGCCTACACCGTCTGGCAGGCGCTGCCCCGCCAGCGGGCGAGCGAACGGCAGCGCGTGCTCGGCTGGCTCATCGCGGGCACGATGGTGCTGAACGGCCTGTGGCTGGTCGTCGCCCAGTTCGGGTCGCTCGCGCTCACGGTCCTGGCGATCATCGTGCTGCTGGCGATGCTCGGCGTCACCTTCCACCGCACGGTCGTCGAGCCCGCCGACGGATGGGCCGACCGCCTGCTCGTCGACGGGGTCACCGGGCTGCACCTCGGCTGGGTGACGCTCGCCACCGTCGCGAACGTCACCGCATGGCTCACCACGATCGGCTCGCCGGACTGGGAGGCGGCAGCGGACCTGTGGGGCGTCGTGGTGCTGGTCGCCGTCGCCGTCATCGGGCTCGGCATCGAGGCTGCCAGCGGCTGGCGCATCGCACCTGCCCTCGCGCTGGCCTGGGGACTCACGTGGCTCGCCGTCGCTCGCCTCACCGGTGAGCCGTCCAGCACGGCGATCGGGATCACGGCGATCGTGGTCGCCGTGGTGATCCTCGGAGCGGCCGTGGTGGGCACCGCGCTGCGCATGTCGGCGGAGGTCCGCAACGCCGGTCAGTGAATCAGGCGCGCGTGAAGCGCGTCGCGAAGGCGCGCAGCAGCCGGGCGGGTTCCGTGATGGATGCCGCCAGCACGCGCCCCGCGATGGCGTCGTAGTCGCTGGACTCGAAGTAGCCGTCGTCGCGGTACACGGCCATCCGCTCCGTGAAGGCCTTCGCGGTCGGCTCCGGGTGGAACTGCGTCGCGTACAGCCGATCGCCGACGCGGTAGGCCTGGACGCGGCAGGCGGTGTTCGTGGCCAGCAGCACCGCGCCGGGAGGGAGGGCCTCGGTGCCCTCCTTGTGCGCGGTGAGCGCCGTGAACCGGTTCGCGAGTCCCCCGAACAGCGGGTCGGACGCGGCATCGGGCGTCAGATCGATGCCGACGGGCCCGGTGTCTTCGGGGAACGCGCGGCTGACGGTGCCGCCGAGGGTGCCCGTCGCGATGCCGATGCCGTAGCAGGTGAACAGGGCGGCCGGCCCGTCGCCCGGTGCGGCACGCTCGGCGATGCGGGCGAGGTCCGCTTCGAGGCGACGCTGCGCCTCGGTCTTGGTGGATTCGGGGTCTGCGACGTTGAAGGGACTGCCGCCGATCACGAAGCCGGCGTAACGCTCGAACGCGTCGTCGGGCAGGCTCTCGCGCACGAGATCGTGCCGGTCGAGCGCCCCCTCGTCGAGGTGCATCGCCGTGCGGAACGACTCGTACTCCGCGGCGGCTGCGCCCACCTGCGGGCGCACGCACACATAGAGGAATGCGGCGGACGTCATCCCTGGATTCTAGGTGGCCGGGCCGCCGCGCGGGGAGGGTTGCGGCATCCACCGAAATCCTCGAGCCGGGATGTATCAAAGTCCCTCTATCGCGCTCGGGCATGGTGTGGACAGAATTGGCGCTATGACGCAGCCGGGCGCCGAAGCCTCCGTCGACTCCGTGGAGCCGGCGCGCTGGGAGCGCGCGGCTGCGCTGTTCGTGCGCTGGCGCGAGGGCGACAGCCGCGCGATGGATGAGCTCGTCCGTCTCATGACCCCGCCGCTGTGGCACGTCGTGAGGGCGTACGGGCTCGATCATGCGCTCGCGCAGGACGTCGTGCAGACGACGTGGCTGACCCTCGTGCGCCGTCACGAGACCATCAACGACCCGCTCGCGGTGTCGGGGTGGCTCACGATGTGCGCGCGCCGCGAGGCCTGGCGGGTCGGCAAGCAGCATCGGCGCGCCGATGCGACGGAGGCCGAGTCGCTCGAACCGCACCTTCCGGTCCACGAATCCGCCGAGCAGACCGCGGCGCACGACGACGAGACCCGTCGTCTGTGGGACGCGGTCGCGACGCTCAACGACCGATGCCAGCGCCTGCTGCGGATCGTCGCGTTCGAGGACCGTCCCGACTACGCCCGCATCGCCGAGGACCTCGCGATGCCCGTTGGGTCCATCGGACCGACACGCCAGCGCTGCCTCGCAAAGCTCCGCGCCGTACTCGAGGGCGACGGATGGAGAGGTGATCACGATGGAGACTGAGGACTTCGCGGCCGACGCCGCGCTCTTCGCACGCATGCGCCGCATGTGGGAGGACGTCGATCCGATGCCCGCGGACCTCGTCGACCGCATGGTCGCCGCCGTCGCGGTCGAGGATCTGTCACGCGAGTACGCCCTGCTGACGCTCGTCGAGGGGACGCTGGCCGCCGTGCGCGGCGAAGCCGACACCGCGACGCTGCAGTTCAGCGACGGCACGACGAGCGTGCTCGTGCACGTGACCGCCACCGAGGGCGGTGGTCGTCGCGTGGACGGATGGGTGGATGCCGCAGCTCTCGCGATCCGGCTGATCCAGGCCGACCGCGAATGGGCGGCAGACCCCGGCGAACACGGACGGTTCGCTTTCGACGAGGTGACGCCAGGGGTGGCGCGACTTCGTCTGGTCGTGCGCGACGCCGACGGCGCGCTGCGCGACTTCCAGACCCCGCAGTTCGAGGTCTGAGATCGACGGATGCCTTTTGGGAGGCATCTGCTCCCGCATGCGAAGTGCCGAGTCATTCACGAAGGGGAACCATGCCTGACTCATCGAACAGCCCGTCTCGTCCGCGTCTGACCTGGAGGCAGCGTGAGGCCCGCGAGATCCGGGGGGCGATCCTCGACCCGGGGCTCGTTCCCGCGGGCGAGGCCTTCGCCACCGTCTACGAGCCCGATGTGCTGCTGATGTCGCCGTGGGCCAGGGTGGAGGGTGCGAAGTCCTCGACCCAGCGCGGCCTGGGTTCGGCGGACCCCCGCGCGGCGGCGCTCGAGGAACTGCAGGGTGTCGCGACGAAGCTGGGGTGGACGCTGGCAGGCGAGGATCTCGAAGACCCCGAGCGTGGCCCGGAGCGATCCGCGAGCCGGGGCGCCTCGCGTTCTGCGGCACCCGCACCAGCACGGCGGCGAGAGGGCGTCGCCCAGACGCGCCGGGTCCGGATCGAGGTCGCACCTGATGCCCGCCCTGACGCGCCTCAAGTGCCGCCGGACGCCTGGCGTCTGCTCGTCGAGGCGAAGAAGACCGGAGTCAGGGGCTTCGGGCTGAACCATCTGCTCACCATCGACGAACTCGGCTCGAACCCGTTCAAGGGCAACCCTTTCAAAGGCAATCCCTTCAAAGGGAACCCGTTCAAGGGCAACCCGTTCAAGGGGAACCCCGCGGGCATGGAGGGGTACGCGTACCCGGGATACGGCGGACGGCAGCCGGTCGCGTTCGTGGGACCCGACCTTCCGGTGCCGTCGCACCCGCTGGACGAGCGCCCGGTCGTCGCCATCCTCGACACAGGGTGCGGTCACCATCCCTGGCTGAACGATGCGGTGATCGCCGATGTCGCGACGGTCTACGGCGGTGAGATCGGCGTCGTCGATCCGTTGACCGATCCGGATGCGCACCCTTCTTCGGGGTCGCCACTCGATGGCGTGGTCGACAGTGCTGCCGGGCATGGGACGTTCATCGCCGGCATCGTCCTGCAGGTGTGTCCCGAGGCGCGGATCCTTCCGGTCCGCGTCGCCGACGGCGAAGGCGTGATCCGCGAGAGCGACCTGATCGGCGCGCTCGGCCGCATCGTCGCGATCGTCGAGGAGGGCAAGCACCGCATCGATGTCGTGAACCTGTCCTTCAGCTACTACCACGAGTCCCCGGAGCAGGAGTCGGTCGACAGCGAGCTCTACGACCTGCTCCGCAGGCTGCGCGCGGCCGGCACCGTGGTGGTGTGCTCGGCCGGGAACGATGCGACCGACCGCCCCGCATCGCCGGCGTCGCTGCACCACTGGGACGGCGACGACTGCGGCATCGGTGACGAGGGGGACATCGCGCCCCTGGTGACCGTCGGAGCGCTCAACCCGTCCCTCACGTCGGTCGCGCTGTTCTCGAACGTCGGCAGCTGGGTGAAGACCTATGTCCGTGGGGTGTCGGTGCTGTCGACCGTCCCGACGAGCTTCCAGGGCGGCATCCAGCCCGATCTCTCGAGCAACGAGTACGGTCGACGCCGCAACACGCTCGACATCGACGACTTCGGCTCAGGCTTCGCGGTGTGGAGCGGCACCTCGTTCGCCGCGCCCCTGGTCGCCGGTCGCATCGCCGCGAAGCTCGTCGGACCGCGACCGGGCGGCGCCGCGACGACGGGGACGAATCCCACTGTGACGGCCGCGTCGGCAGCGGCCGCCGCGGTCTCCGCGGATGCCGACGCGAAGGACGCCTCCGTCATCGTGTGACCGCTGCCCACAGGCCCGCGCTCATCGAGCGCGGGCCCGTGGGCAGCGCGACCTGGCGGGGAATCGACACCCGTGCGTGTTCGCGCCATGCTGTGAGGATGACGCTCACCGCCGCCGAGCTGTACCGCCGCGGTCGGGCGCATCTGAACGCGGGGAGGAACGCCGCGGCGCGGCGTGATCTGGCCCGAGCCGGCGCACGCACGGACGACACGGACCTGCGCGCGCGGATCGCGGGCTCGATGGCGGCGGTGGTGATCCGGCAGGGCGACCCGTCGAAGGCCGAGCTCATCTGCCAGGAGGCTCTTGCCTACCCGGGTCTCTCCGCGCACACTTCCGCGATGCTCCACGGACAACTGGGGCTCCTGGCATTGGAACGCGGATCGCTCGACGAAGCCGTGAGCTGGCTCGACAAGGCCATCGACGGAATCGGCGACGAAGCCGAGCATCGTGCGCCGATGCTGCTCAATCGCAGCCTCGCCCACACGCAGGCCGGCAGATTCGGCGCGGCGCGTGCGGACCTCGAACGTGCCGTCCCGGACTACGAAGCCACGGGGAACGACGTCGAGCGGGCGATGGCCGTCCACAACACCGGCTACGTCTCACTCCTCGAAGGCGACCTGATCTCCGCACTCGCGACGATGGCCGCAGCGCGTGACGCGCTTGCCACGGCTTCCGCGGTGAACGCGGCGATCTGCGATCTCGATCGTGCCGAGGTGCTGCGCGACGCAGGTCTGGTCGATGAGGCAGAGGGCACGCTCCTTCGGGTCTCGCAGACGTTCGGCGCCCATCGGATGCCGCAGGCCCGTGCGGAAGCCGAGTTTCAGCTGGCGCGCACGCTCCTCGCGAGCCGGCGCCCTGCCGAGGCCGAAAGGGTCGCCGCGGCCGCTGCGCGACGGTTCCGCAGGGTGCACGCGGAATGGTGGGCGGTGCGGGCTGACGGTGTCCGCGTCCGTGCGGCATTGCTGGCGGCTCGACCGCCCGATCGTCGGCCGGGGCGGGCGGTCGACGAGCGTCGTCCGGTGCGCGAGGCCGCGAGCGTCGCATCCGAAGCGGCGCGGGTGATCGCTGAGCTGCGAACGTACGGGCTCGAAGCCGAAGCCGAGGCGGCCGATCTCACCGTCGAGCTGTGGCGAGCGGAGTCCGGCGACGCACCGGATCGTGCCGGCGCCCGGGCTGTGCGGGTGCGCTCCAACGCCCCGATCCAGCTGACCCTGCTCACCAGACAGGTGCAGGTCGCCCGGGCCCTCGCGCGCGGCCGCGAGGGCGTGGCGCGCGCGCGTGCCGGCGCGGGACTGGATGCCCTCAGCGATTGGCAGTCGTCGTTCGGAAGCCTCGACTTCGCGTCATCGCTGGCTCTCTACGGCGACGGGCTCATCTTCGCCGGGCTGCGCTCGGCGGCGCGGTCGATGGACCCGGTGGCGGTCTTCGAGTGGTCGGAACGGGCGCGGTTCCTGAGCCAGCAGGTGGTGCCTCTGCGACCGCCGCCCGATCCGGACTTCGCCGCAGACCTCGCCGAGCTGCGGGCGCTGCGGTTGAACGGCACGGACTGGTTCGAGTCGGACCGAGCCCGCGAACTGGGGCAGCGCCTGCGGCAGCGGCAATGGTCGGGGGCGGGCGCCGCGGGCAAGCGCGAGCGGGCCTCGCTGGAGGAGCTGCAGGACAGGATCGACGACGACACCGCGTCGGTGTCGTTCGTGTTCGACGGTGCCGGTGCGGTGGCGGTCGCCGCGACCCGCGATCGCGCCCGCGTGGTGCGCATCGATGCGTGGCCCCAGGTGCGCGCCGCCGTCGCGGCGCTGCGCGCGGACGTCGATGTGAGCGCCGCGGTGCGGACGGGGCCGATGGCCGCGCTCGTGCAGCGTTCGCTGCACGAGCGCGTCGCCGTGCTGTCGGCGGCGCTGATGGACCCGGTCCGCGACGTGATCGAGGACCGCCGGCTGGTGCTGACCGTCCCGGGGATCCTCGACGGCGTGCCGTGGGCTCTGCTCCCGGCGCTGCAGGGGCGCGCGTTCGCGGTCGCCACCTCCGCGTCGCAATGGCTTGCCTCACGTGATCGCACTCCGCTGCAGCGCGCCGCGTTCGCCGCAGGCCCTCGCGTGGCCCGAGCGGACGAAGAGGTCGCGCAGGCGGCATCCGCCTGGCGCGACGCAGTGATCCTGAACGACGAGCGGGCGTCCGTGGCTGCGGTGACCGCAGCTGCCGAGCAGGCGGATCTGCTGCACGTCGCCGCACACGGTCGCCACTCGCATGAGCATCCGCTGTTCTCGGGCCTGGAGCTCGCTGACGGGACCTTGTTCGGCTACGACATCGACCTCATCGAGAACGTGCCCGACACGGTGATCCTCTCGGCCTGTGAGGTCGGCCGCTCGTCGGTGCGCTGGGGCGAGGAGGCCATCGGCATGACGCGCGTGTGGCTGCACGCCGGCGCCCGCTGCGTCGTCGCCGCGCCGGTGGTCGTCGCCGACGATGACGCGTGCGAGCTGCTCGCGGCGATGCACGAGGGGCTGGCCGACGGCATCCCGCCCTCCGTCGCGCTCGCGGAGGCGTCGACGAGGACGGGCATCGTCGCGCCGTTCCAGGTGCACGGCGCGGGCTTCTGAGAATCGCGGAGGATTCCCGGAACCGGATGTATCAGGGCGGATGCCGCGCGCTCCTGCTCTTCGGAACCGCTCAGTGCCGCCCTACCGGGGGGTCGGGCGCACGAGCAGAAGACGTCTGGGGCCGCACCTGGGGATGCGGGTCTTCGGTGCCGGTTCCTCGAGGGGTGTCGCAGGGGACCTGGCGGCACCCCTCGTATCCGCCCGCCGGGTTCAGCCGCGGGACGAGTTCGCGGTGCGTCCTCGGACGATGCCCACGAATGCGTCGACGGCAGGGTTCGTGCGGTCGGCGGCCCACGCGAGGGCGACGGTCGAGGTGGGCCCGCCGCGGAGCGGGCGATAGCCGACGTCCTTGCGGTGATGAAGACGCGCGAGCGACATCGGCACCACGACGATCCCCACGCCGGCGGCGACCGTGGCGATCGCCTCCGCGGTGTCGGCCGGGGGAGCGAAGCGCGGTTCCACGGTGCCGGGAACCTGGATGCCGAGCACGTCGTCGCGCGGAACCACCAGCACCTCATCGACCAGGTCCGCGGTGTCGAGCTCGTCGACCGCGAGGAGGTGCGAGTCCTTCGATGTCACCACGACCGGCACCTCGTCGTACAGAGGGATGACGTGCAAGCCGTCCTTGTCGATCGGCAGCCGCACGATGGCGGCGTCGACCTCGCCGTCGACGAGCGCGCGGCGCTGGTCGGCGACGGCCAGAGGCACGAAGTCGAGCCGGGTGTGCGGCATCCGCTCGTTCCACGTGTCGATCCAGCGTCCGGGCGTGGCCCCGGGGATCGCACCGAGAGCGAAGGTCGCCGGCATCGGCTGCTCGAACGGAATCGGCTGCGGCGGCCGGGGCTGCGCGGGCTTGGGCTTGCGGGGCTGTGCGCTCTTGCTCCTGCCCGACGGCGCCGGGCGCCCGCCGGGGCGCCGGGACGCGGCATCCCGCCCTCGCCCTTTGCCCGACCCGCCCTTCGCCATACCGTTCAGCGTAGCCGGGGCGCTATCGTTCGCTCATGGTGGGGATTCTCGCGACGGTCTTCGCGGCGTTGGCGGCGCTGCTGCACGTGTACATCTTCGTGATGGAGAGCGTGCAGTGGACGCAGCCCAAGATCTGGAAGCGGTTCGGCGTCGCCGACCAGGCCGCCGCCGAGATCACGAAGCCGATGGCGTACAACCAGGGCTTCTACAACCTGTTCCTGGCGATCGGCGTGGTGATCGGCATCGTGCTGTTCTACGCCGGAGGCGGCATCGCGCTCGTGCTGTTCGCGCTCGGCTCGATGGTGGCCGCGGCACTGGTGCTGGTGACGACGGGCCTGAAGTACGTGCGGCCGGCGCTCATCCAGGGGATGCTGCCGCTCATCGCGTTCGTGCTCTTCCCGTTCGCCTGAGCCCTCAGCACGCGCCCCACTGGCCTGCCCGGACTGCCTCGGCCTCGACCTGCGCGGCCGCGAAGAGATCGGCGTGCGCGGTGTTGGGCGCGATGCGCAGCGTCTCGGCATCACCGGCGGCGACGAGCTCGTAATTCACGAAGCGGCCGTCGTCGGTCCACAGGTACCGCAGTGCCCGCCCGTACCGGTCGTTCGGCTCGGCATCGGGCGCAGACCACACGGTCGCACCCTCCGGCAGCAGCTCGGCCAGGTGCGCACGGGCCTCGTCGGCCCAGCATTCCGGTGCCGGCGTGCCTTCGGGCGTGTCGATGCCGATGAGCCGCACCCGGATGCGCCCGCCCGCCGATGGCTCGGCGACCTCGATCGTGTCGCCGTCGAACACGTATGTCACGGTGAGCGCGACGGCGTCGTCCGGACGCGAAGGGATGCCGGCGGCCGTGGCTGTCGCCCTGCCGCCCGGCTCCGCGGCGTGGGTGTCGTCGCGCCCGACGTCTGCGGCCGCCCACGCGGCGACCGCAGCGATCGCGAGGATCGCGGCCGTCACCACGACTGTGGTGAGCCGTGACCCCGTGCGTGCCATCGCGCCAGGCTAGCGGCATCCACCCCCACGCTCAGGGGGCGGTCGAGCGATGCGTCAGGCGGCCAGACGGAGCCCGCGCCTGTCGGTCGCGACGCGCTCGTTGTCGGCGATCGTCACGTCGTCGCCGATCAGAGAGCCGCCCGCGACGCGGGCATCGTGCCCGACCTGCGTGCGCACGCCGATCTTGGCCTTCGGGCCGATCGCCGCGCGCGGACCGATGTGCGCGTGCGGCTCGATGACGGCGTTGGGTCCGATGACGGCATCCGTCTCGACCCACACGCCGCGGCCGACGTGCGCGCCGGCCGCGATCTGCACGCCCGGTTCGACATACGCCCCCGCTTCGACGATGGCGCTCGGGTGCACCTTCGCTCCATGCGCGATGAGGCCACGACCATTGACGTGCTTGCGATAGCGCAGCGTCTCGCCCTGGTCGTTCTCGATGTCGATGTAGTTCTTACCCACAGTCCCCTCCTGCGGCACCACATGGTGCTGGATACATGAACAACCTGAGGTGAGGCTCATCTATTCCCGCGCATCGGATCGATTCGGCCACGCACGACGAAGGCCCCGGATCCGTGCAGATGCGGGGCCTTCGCGGAGGGGATGCCGTCAGCGCGCGACGTACTCGTCGGCGGCCGACAGCGCGCGGTCGATCACGTCGAGGCCGCGGACGAGGTCGTCCTCGCTGATGACGAGCGGGGGCGCGACGTGCACGCGGTTGAAGTGCGTGAACGGCCACACGCCGTCGCGCTTGCACGCCGCCGCCACCGCGGCGACGGGCGCGGCATCCGCTCCGCTCGCGTTGAACGGGACGAGCTGCTCGCGCGTCTCGCGGTCGCGCACCAGTTCGATCGCCCAGAACAGTCCGAGGCCACGCACCTCGCCGACGGACGGGTGGCGCGCGGCGATCTCGCGCAGGCGCGGCTCGACGATCCGCGAGCCGAGGTCGCGCACGCGCTCGAGGATGCCGTCGCGCTCGAAGACCTCGAACGTCGCGACGCCCGCCGCGCACGCCAGCGGGTGACCCGAATAGGTGAGTCCGCCGGGGAACGACAGGGTGTCGAAGTGGGCGGCGATGCGGTCCGAGATGACGACCCCGCCGAGCGGCACGTAGCCCGAGTTGACACCCTTCGCGAAGGTGATGAGGTCGGGCCGCACCTCGAACGCCTGGAACGCGAACCACTCGCCCACACGCCCGAAGCCCACCATCACCTCGTCGGCGATGTAGACGATGCCGTACTTGTCGCACAGCTCCCGCACGCCGGCGAGGTAGCCGGGCGGCGGGACGAGCACGCCGTTGGTGCCCACGATCGTCTCGATGAGGATGCCGGCGATCGTCGAGGCGCCTTCCAGCACGATCGTCTGCTCGAGGTGCTGCAGCGCGCGCTCGGTCTCCTGCTCAGGGCTGTCGGAGTGGAACGACGAGCGGTACGGGTACGGGCCGTGGAAGTGCACGATCGAGCCGTCCGCGGGCTCATTCGGCCAGCGGCGCGGGTCGCCGGTCAGGCTGATCGCCGTCGACGTGTTGCCGTGGTAGCTGCGGTACATCGACATGATCTTGCGGCGGCCGGTGAACAGGCGCGCCATGCGCACCGCGTTCTCGTTGGCGTCGGCTCCGCCGTTGGTGAAGAACACCTTCTCGAACCCGTCGCCGGCGACCTCGGCGATGCGGCGTGCGAGTTCGCCGCGCACATCGTTGGCCATCGAGGGCTGGATCGTCGCGAGACGGCCCGCCTGCTCCTGGATCGCGCGGACGAGATCGGGATGCTGGTGCCCGAGGTTCAGGTTCACCAGCTGCGAGCTGAAGTCGAGGTAGGCGTTGCCCGCGTAGTCCCAGAACGTCGAGCCCTCGCCGCCCGCCACGGGCAGCGGATCGATGAGCGCCTGCGCGCTCCACGAGTGGAACACGTGGCCGCGGTCGTCCGCGCGCACGCGCGCGTCGGCCTCGAGGTCGGCAAGAAGGGTGTCAGTCATCGGGGTTTCCTTTACCCGGTCAGTTGTTCTGGGGGAAGCCGAGGTTGATGCCGCCGTGGCTGGCGGGGTCGAGCCAGCGGCTGGTGATGGCCTTCTCGCGGGTGAAGAAGTCGAAGCCGTGCACGCCGTAGGCCTTCGCGTCGCCGAACAGGGACTTCTTCCAGCCGCCGAACGAGTGGTAGGCGACGGGGACGGGGATGGGCACGTTGATGCCGATCATGCCGACGTGGACCTCGTTCTGGAACCGGCGGGCAGCACCGCCGTCATTGGTGAAGATCGCGGTGCCGTTGCCGAACTGCCCCGAGTTGATGAGGTCCAGGCCTTCGTCGTAGGACTGCACACGCACGACGGACAGCACGGGCCCGAAGATCTCCTCGGTGTACGCGCGGGAGGTGGTGGGGATGTCGTCGATCAGGGTGGGGCCGAAGAAGAACCCGTCCTCGGCGCCGTCGACCTGGAACCGGCCGTCGACGACGATCTTCGCGCCATCCTGCTCGGCGATGTCGACGTACTCGGACACCTTCGCGCGGTGGATGCCGGTGATCAGCGGTCCCATGTCGGGTTCGACGCCGTCCACGCCGGCACCGTTGCCGATCCGCAGCTTCGCGATGCGGTCCTGGATCTTGCCGATCAGCTCGTCCGCGACGGGCTCGACCGCGAGGACCACCGAGATCGCCATGCAGCGTTCCCCGGCGGCGCCGTACCCGGCGTTGACGGCCTGGTCGGCGACCAGGTCGAGGTCGGCGTCGGGGAGCACCAGCATGTGGTTCTTCGCGCCGCCGAGCGCCTGCACCCGCTTGCCGTGCTTCGAGGCCGTCTCGTAGATGTACTGCGCGATCGGCGTCGAGCCGACGAAGCTGATGGACTGCACGACGGGGCTTTCGAGCAGCCCGTCGACGGCGAGCTTGTCGCCCTGCAGCACCGTGAACACGCCGTCGGGAAGCCCGGCCTCCTTCCACAGCGCAGCCAGCCACAGAGCCGCTGACGGGTCCTTCTCCGACGGCTTCAGCACGACCGCGTTTCCGGTCGCGATCGCGATCGGGAAGAACCACATCGGCACCATCGCCGGGAAGTTGAACGGCGAGATGATGCCCACCACACCCAGGGGCTGCTTGGTGGAGTACACGTCGATGCCGGTGGACACGTTCTCGGAGTACGCGCCCTTGATGAGGTGCGGGAACCCTGTCGCCAGCTCGACGACCTCCTGGCCGCGGAGGATCTCGCCCATCGCGTCCGAGACGACCTTCCCATGCTCGGACGTGATGATCCCGGCCAGCTCGCGCTTGCGCGCGTTCAGCAGCTCCCGGAACGCGAACATCACCGCCTGCCGCTTCGCGATCGAGAAGCCGCTCCAGGTCTCGAAACCGGCACGCGCCGACGCGATCGCCGCGTCGAGCTCGGCCTGGTCCGCCAGCGCCACCTGCGCGGTCACCTGCCCGGTCGCGGGGTTGTAGACCGGAGCCGTGCGGCCGCTCGTCGACGGGTGCTCGGCGCCGTCGATCCAGTGCGGGATCACCCGGACGGGGGCGGTCTCGGGAGAGGGCGCGGCAGTGGTTTCGACGGTGGTCATCGGGCAGTTCCTTCGGCGTCGGACAGATCGTGTGACGATCCCTTAGGCTTGACGCGTCCCAGCCTGTCAGAGAAGAAGAGGCGGCCACGGTGCCCGACCGTCGCGAAGATCGAGCGATCCATACGGATCGTCCGGCCGAACGATCCGCAAACGACACCCTCCCGACCGTGCGCGAGGTGATCGCGCTCGACCCTGTTGCCAACGGGGTCCCCGAGGTGCTCGTCGGTGACGAAGCCCTCGACGCGCGCGTGCGCTGGGTCCACGTGTCCGACAGCGCGGGTGTCGCTCGTCTGCTCGACGGGGGCGAGCTGCTGCTGTCGACGGGCTCTTCCTGGCCGGCCGAGCCGGCGGACCTCCGCCGCTTCGTGGACGAACTCGTGGATGCCGGTCTCTCAGGTCTCGTGTTGGAGCTGGGCACGCACTACCACTACGTCCCCGCCGTGGTCGTCGACGCGGCGCGGGAGCGTGGGCTCGCCCTGGTCGTCCTGCACCGCGAGGTGAAGTTCGTAGCCCTGACCGAGGCCGTGCACAGCCGCATCATCACCGGTCAGACCGACGCGCTGCGCGCCCGTGACGAGGTGCGCGAACGCTTCACCGCCCTCGTGCTGCGCGGCTCGCCCGCCGACTTCATCGTGCATCAGCTCGCGCAGACGCTCGGCGCTCCGATCGTCCTGGAGAACCTCGGCTACGAGGTCGTCGCCGCCGAGGTGCCGCTCGCGCTCGAGGAGGACCTCTTCACGGAGTGGGAGCTCCAGTCCCGCACCGCACATCGTCGCCTCGCCGCCCGTCGTGAACGGGGTGCCGCACCGGACGCCGACGACTGGCTCATCGTCCCGGTCGAAGCCCGAGGCATCCGCTGGGGCAACCTCATCGCGCTTCCCGGGCCCGAACACGCCGCCGGGCGCACCGCCGTGCTCGAGCAGGGCGCGATCGCGCTCGCCGTGGGCCGGCTGGCCGACGGCGACGCCGACGAATGGGCGCGCATCGGCCGCCGTCGTCTGGTCGACGGACTGCTGGCCGGCCGGTTCGCGGGCGTCGGAGGAGCGGCCGCACGTCTCGAGGCTGCCGGGCTGCCGTTGCGCGGGGCGCGGCTGTACGGGCTGGTGATCGCCGGCGCGGCCGTCGCGACGGAGCGAGCGGATGCCGCGACCCGTGCCTTGCGCGGACGTGCCCTTGCGGGTTCGGCCCCGGCGGGGGGCGTGGGCGCGACGATGCTGGTCTCGCTGCCGCCGGATGCGGTCTTCGACGACGCGGCGGTGCTGACGTTGGTGCGCGGTCTCGTGGAACCGGCCGACGTGGAGCGCGTCGTCGTGTCGGTCGGCCGTGCCGCGTCGGGGATCGAGGAGGCGCTCGCATCGGTGCACGAGGCTGTCGACCTCGCCGGGGGCCGGCGCCGCCGTTCGGGTCGGGGCCCGTACCTGAGGCGCTCCGAGAACCGGCCGCTCGTGCAGCTCGTGACCGCGCTGCGCGACGACCATCGGGTGCTCGAGCACGGTGAGCGCATGCTCGCACCCCTGATCTCGCACGACCTGCAGCGGTCAGGAGACCTGCTCGACGTTCTGGAGGCGATGCTCGCGCACCCCGGCAACCGCACGGCGGCGGCATCCGCTTCGCACTTGTCGCGCTCGGTGTTCTACCAGCGCATCGCCCTCATCGAGGAGCTCCTCGGCTCCGACCTCGACGACGGCGAGACCCAGACGGCCCTGCATCTCGCCCTGCTCGTGCGGAGGTCCGCCGGGCGCTGACGTGCGCCCTTCAACAGGTCAACCGCACTCATTCAGGAGGCTGCGGAGCCAGATCTCCTGCGAAACGGCGGTTGACCTGTTGAAGCGGTGAGCTGCGGCAGGACTCACGCGCGCCTCGGGTCGATCATCGTCATGCCGGCCGGGGTCGCCCGGTCGAACGCGGGCAGCAGCTCTGCCGCTTCCGAGAGTCCCACGACGCGCTCGATGAGCGCCTCGGGGTGCAGGGCGCCCGACGCGATCAGTGCCAGCATCCCGGGATAGTCCACGGCGGCCATGCCGTGGCTGCCGAGCAGGTCGAGCTCCCATCCGATCACGCGCGACATCGGCACCCGCGGGTGACCCGTGACCGGCGGGAGCAGGCCGATCTGCACGTGGCGTCCCCGCCGCCGCAGGCTGTGGATCGCGTCGGTGCAGGTCTGCTCGCTGCCGACGGCATCCACCGACACGTGGGTTCCGCCGAGGCTCAGCTCGTGGACGAGCGCGGGCACATCGCGGCCGTCGGCGAGAACGGTGTGGTCGGCGCCGAGAAGGGATGCCGCATCCAGCGCCGCCTGGTGGCGATCGACGACGATCACCCGGGCGCCGAGGGCCTTGGCGATCACGACGGCGCTCAGCCCGACGCCGCCGGCGCCGACGATCGTGGCCCATTCGTCCGCCGCGAGATGGGCGCGGCCGACGAGTCCGCGATAGGCGGTGGCGAACCGACAGCCGAGAGCGGCCGCCGCTTCGAAGCTCACCGACTCGGGAATGGCCACGAGGTTCGCGTCGGCAGCGTGCAGCGCGACGAACTCCGCGAACGACCCGTCGTGCGTGAAGCCGGGCTGCGTCTGCTCGGGGCACACCTGCGCGTCGCCCTGAATGCACCATTCGCAGCGGCCGCAGCCGCAGACGAACGGCACGGTGACGCGGTCCCCGATCCGCCAGTTCTCGACTCCCGCGCCCACCTCGGCGATGACGCCGGCGAGCTCGTGTCCGGGCACGTGGGGGAGCGCGATGTCGTCGTCGTGCCCAGCCCACCCGTGCCAGTCGCTGCGGCACAGCCCGGTCGCGCGCACCTCGACGACGACGCCCCCGTGGGGAGCAGTCGGCAGGGGCACGTCACGAACCTCCGGAGCGACACCGAAGGCGTCGTAGACGACAGCACGCATGCCTCCATCGTCGCACCGGCGGCGGGGTTCACCGCCCGCCGGCGGCGATCGGCAGTTCGAGTACCTGCGGCTGCTCGGGGCCGGAATGAAGCCGGATCATGACGCGACGGCTGGAGCGGTACAGCGCGGGGAATGCACCCCACAGCGGGTTGCGCGGTGACAGCTGGCGGCCCGCGACGTGCAGCCGAAGCTCGTCTCCGGCACGGAAGAAGGTCGCCGACGGGGCGAAGGCGATCTCGACCTCCCGCGGTTCGCGGCTCGCGGTCATGCGCTGGAAGCCGGTCGTGACCAGGTCGCGGCCGAACCCGTACGACCCCTCGAACGGCACGAACTCGCCGTCGGTCCACTTCGACAGGCCGGCGAACAGCGACAGCGGCCCCTCCGATGCGGCGCTGACCCGCAGTCGCACGCGGGCATCTCCGGTCACCTCGACGTCCTCGTCGAACGTCCAGGAGAACCGCGCAGCGCGGCGACGAGAGGGGAACGCGAGGGATGCCGCGGCCTCGGCCGGGGCGGGCGACATCCGCCCGTCCGCCTGCAGGTGCAGCGTCAGCGATCGTCCCGGCGGAGGCCACGCGTCCTCGCCACGCACCTCGTGGATGCGATCGCCGCGGTCGCGCACCTCGAGTCGCACCCGAGGCAATTCGGCGGGGACGCACTTGAGGTGCGCGTCGAGGAACGTCTGCTGCACGGCCATGGCGCCGTCGCTGTAGAACGCCGCCCACTTGCCCGTGCGGTGGGTGTACAGGTGGCGTTCGTGGGAGGACGCCTCGGCGAAGGCCCGGAAGCTGCCGCGGGTGTGCAGGTTCGCATCCGAGAAGCTGCCGCACACCAGCATCGGCGTCTGGATGCGTTCGAGGTCCGGAGCGAGCGATCGCCACCAGGCGTCGTCGTCACGCCGTGCCACCGCCTCCCGGCCGAGGTCGGGCGACATCCGCGTCGACCGGCGCATGACGGTCGTCCACAGCCGCGAGAAGCCGACCTCCCGGACTCCGCCCGGGTAGAAGAAGTCGCGGTAGGCGTCCGTGAAGCCCTCCCACGGCACGATCGCCCGCAGATGCGGCGGGTGCAGCGCGGCGGTCTTGTACTGCGAGATCGCGAGGTAGGACACACCGAGCATCGCCACGGGGCCGCTGCACCAATCCTGCTGGGCGATCCACTCGATGGCGTCGAAGACATCCTGCGCCTCGGCGTCGCTCAGCAGCGATCCGACGCCGTCGGAGTGGCCGGCGCCTCGCACGTCGAGGTTCACGACCGCGTAGCCGCGCGGCACCCACTGCGACGGATCCGGCGCCTCCCAGCTCGTCTCGTCCGAGATGCGGACGGTGCCCGTCTGGCGCAGGATCCGGAACTGCGGGTTGATTCGGTATCCGCGTCCACGTCGCTGCGGCAGTGCGTCCTTCCCGTACGGGTGGGCGCACAGGAGCGCGGGGAGCGGTCCGCCGTCGCGGGGAAGGTAAACGTTCGCACGCAGGATCGTCCCGTCTCGCATCGGGATCTCGACGTCGTGCAGTTTGCGCACGTCGGGGCCCGACGGCGTCACGACGACGGGAGGCCGAACCGCCCGCCGTACGCGGATCCAGGCGGATGCGACGGCGCCGCGGCGACGCCAGGGGCGGTCGGTCGCAGGCTCGGATCGGAGGCGCACGGCGCGACGCTACCATCCGGTCGCGCGGGGCGGCAGAGCGTCGACCGGCGCCGCCTTGACGCGGAGCTGCTCGTGCCGCCGGGGCTTCGTCTCTCTCCCGACGAACAGGCCCGATCAGCCGGCGACGTAGACCTTCCGGAGCGTCTCGCGCACGGTCCACACCGTGTGCATGCCCTCGGTGAGCCGCACCACCGCACCGGCGCGCAGCTCGACCGGGTCGAGCGGAGGGTCGGTGAACGACAGGGTCGCCGAACCAGACAGGACGACGAACACCTCGTCGGCCTCGACGTCCGTCGAGGTGCCGGGCGTGTGCTCCCAGACGCCCGTCGTCTCGGTCAGCTCGATGAAGCCCGCCAGCGGGGAACCAGACAGCACCTGGCCGGACGGCAGCGGCTCCAGCGGGATCGCGAGGGACGCGGCATCCTGAGCCAGGATCACGAGTCGAACCCCAGCCCGAGGGCGTCGAGGGTCTTCAGCAACAGGTTGCGCTTGCCGAAGTTGTGGTCGGCGCGGTCCAGCGACCAGCGCACCGTGTTCACCGCGAGCGACGCAGCCGGTTCGGGCGGGAAGGGGATGGGGCGCTTGCGGACCATCTCGAGCTCGGTGCGCTCGTTCGAGACGCCGTCGAGCAGGTCGAGCATGACCTCGCCGGCGAAGCGGGTCGACCCCACGCCGAGACCCGTGAACCCGGCAGCGTACGCGACCCGGCGCTCGCGTGCGGTGCCGAAGAAGGCCGTGAACTGCGTCGACGAATCGATCGCACCCGCCCACTGGTGGGTGAAGCGCAGACCCTCCAGCTGAGGGAACGTCGTGAAGAAGTGGCCGGCGAGCTTCTCCCACGTCTCGGGGCGGTGCTCGTGGCCCGGCTCCACGCGCCGGCCGTAGTAGTAGATGGCATCGTACCCGCCGAACAGGATGCGGTTGTCGCGAGTGATCCGGTAGTAGTGGAACTGGTTCGCCAGATCGCCGATGCCCTGGCGGTCGTTCCAGCCGATCGACGTGAGCTGCTCGTCCGAGAGCGGCTCGGTCATGAGCACGTAGTCGTACACGGGCACCGTCATCAGGCGGTTCCGCTTGAGCAGCGACGGAAAGACGTTCGTTCCGAGAGCGGCTCGGGATGCCTCGACCCGGCCGTGCTCCGTGATCACGACGACCCCGGGGCCCGACGTGTCGAGCCCGGTGACGTGAGACCGCTCGAAGATCTCGACACCGCGCTCCTCGCAGACGCGGGCGAGCTCTGCCGCCATGCGGGCGGGATGCACCATGCCGCACGCGTCCTTCTCCCACACGCCCGCGAGGTACGTGGGAGAGTTCACCGAGGCGCGCACCTCGTCCTCGTCGAGGTAGACCACGCCTTGTTCGCCTTCGGCGGCCCACTCCTTGAGCCACTCCACCTGGTGCGGCTCTACGGCGGGTGCGAGCTGCCCGGTGCGCTCGAACTGGAAGTCCATGCCGTATCTCGACTCGGACTCCTGGATCGCATCGAGATTCTCGAGGCCGAGCCGCTCGATGAGCGGCATCTCGTTCGGCCAGCGCGCCATGCCGTTCTCGTGGCCATGAGTCAGGCTGGACTCGCAGAATCCGCCGTTGCGGCCCGAAGCCGCCCAGCCGACGCGCTGCGCCTCGACGACGACGATCTTCGCGCCCGGCATCCGCTCGCCCGCCAGCAGCGCGGTCCACAGGCCGGTGTATCCACCGCCGACGATCACGAGGTCGGCCCGGTGCGTGCCCACCAGCTGAGGCCGGTCGGGGGTCAGCGACTCGGGAAGGTCGTCGCGCCAGAAGACGGAATGTCTGGTGTCGGCGAGCGAATGGCGGATGACGGATGCCTGCGGCCGCTGTCGTTCGAAGACGGTCGTGCCCACGGTGATCAACTCCGATGCGTTGGTTTCTCCCATCCTCACCCGAGGGCGGCGGCGGAGGGGAGGGCCGGTGTCGGAGATATCTGAGGCATCCGGACGGATTGTCGGGATGCGGTCGCGCTGCTCAGACGACGCTGAGCTCGCCGATCAGCGCGTCGACGGGGGCCACGCGCGCGTACGTGCCGGCCAGGGCAGCGAGGAACGCGGTGTGCACCTGCGCGCCCGGAACCGTCACGTCGCCGAGCATCAGGTCGGGGGCGGCGCACGCGTCCTGTGCGACGGCGAGGATGAAGCCGAGATCCGACGCCGCGCGCACGGTCGCGTCGACGCACATGCTCGTCATCATGCCGGCGACGACGATCTCGTCGACCTCGGCGGCGCGCAGCAGCGACTCCAGGCCGGTGTCGAGGAACGCGTTGGGTTCGTGCTTGACGATCACATGCTCCTGACCGTCGGGTGCCACACGCGCGTCGAACTCGACCCCGGGCGTCTCGGACTCGAAGAAGGCGGCATCCGGTCCGTCCCAGATGTGCTGCACGTGGACCACGCGCTCACCCGTGGCACGGAAGGCGCCCAGCAGGCGCGCGGCCGCGTCGGCGGCGGCATCCGATCCGACCAGCGGGTGACGGCCGCCGGGGAAGTAGTCGCGCTGGATGTCGATGAGCAGGAGCAGTCGGGTCACCGATACAGCATAGGTCGCTGTTTCAGTCGCCCTGAGCCCGTCGGCGGGACTCCAGAACCTCGGGCACGTGCTGCTCCGCCCAGGCCCGCATCGCGGCGATCGGCCCGAGCAGCGACCTTCCGAGATCGGTGAGCGCGTACTCGACCCGCGGCGGCGAGTCGGGGAACGACCGGCGCGCGACCAGCCCGTCGGCCTCGAGAGCGCGCAGCGTCTCGGTGAGCACCTTCGGAGAGACCCGGCCGAGACGATCCTTGAGCTCGGAGAACCGCATCGTGCGCTCGGACAGCGCGAGCACGATGAACATCGTCCAGCGCTCCCCGATGCGCGAGAGGATCACCCGGCTCGGGCAGGAGGGGCTGGTCACATCCCACTCGACGGTCGTCATACGGGGTCACCTCCGGGGAAGTTCCGTTGAAGTAACCGACGGGGTCGGCCCTACCGTGAACGGCATGAAGATCCTACTGACCGGTGCGACCGGCTACATCGGCTCCGCCGTCCTCGACACCCTCCTCGACGCCGGCCACGACGTGCTCGCGCCGGTGCGCAGCGATGAGGCCGCGGCGACCGTCGCGGCGAAGGGCGCCACGCCCGTCGTCGGCGACCTGCACGACGCGGACTGGCTGACGAGTCTGCTCGAGGGGACGGATGCCGCGATCCACACCGCGGCGTCGGGCGATGCCGAACGCCTGAATGTCGCAGTGGTCGACGCCGCCGAGCGCGCCTACCGCGGGACGGACCGGCGGTTCGTGCTGACCAGCGGAATCTGGGAGTACGGCGCAGGCGCCGGCATCCACAGTTCAGACACGCCGGATCCGGCCGGCCTCGTGGCGTGGCGGGTCCCGATCGAGGAGCGTCTGCTCGCCTCGGGAGTGGCCGCCACGATCGTCGTGCCGGGGGTCGTGTACGGGCAGGGGAAGGGGCTCGTGTCGGTGATCGTCGATGCTCCGCGCACGGCAGACGGCGCGCTCACCCTCGTCGGCGACGGTTCGCAGCGCTGGACGTGGGTTCACGTCGACGACCTCGCCCGCCTGTACCTGCTGGCGGTGACGAACCCTGTCCCGGTCGGCCGGCTGATCGCGAGCGACGGCGCGCCCGTCCGCGTGCGCGAGGTCGCCGAGGCCACGGGAGCGACCGTCGCGGCCGAGTCCGTCGACGCAACCCGCGCTCGCCTCGGCGCCGCGTTCGCCGATGCGCTGCTGCTCGACCAGGCGGCCGACGGCGCCGAGGCGCGCGAGCTCGGCTGGACGCCCGAGCACGTCGGCGTGCTGCAGGAACTGGCGCGGGTCTGAGCACCGGTGCGCGCGGGAACGTCGGCGGGCTCAGGCGTCAGGTGCCGCGTACACCCGCTCGCCCTCGACGAAGGTCTGCAGCACGCGGGTGGCGCCGATCTGGTCGGCGGAGCCCGCGAACGGGTCGCGGTCGAGCACCACGAGGTCGGCGTACTTGCCGACCTCGACGGTGCCGGTCACGTCGTCCAGGTGGTTCACCCACGCCGACCCGGCGGTGTAGGCCGTGAGCGAGGTCGCCAGGTCGATCGCCTGCTCGGGGTAGAAGGGGTCGTAGTCGCCCTCTTCGTACCCCGGTGCGGCCTTGCGGTTGACGGCGGTGTGGATCGCGGCCATCGGATCCGGCGTCGAGACCGACCAGTCGCTGCCCGCGGCGAGCACCGCGCCCGCGCGCAGCAGGTCGCCGAACGGGTACTGCCACGCCGAACGTTCCGGGCCGAAGAACGGCAGCGTGAGCTCCACCATCTGCGGCTCGTACGTGGCCCACAGCGACTGCATGTTCGCCGCCACCCCGAGCTCGCGGAAGCGCGCGATGTCTTCGGGGTGCACCACCTGGATGTGCGCGATGTGGTGGCGGTTGTCGCCCCGGCCGTTGCGGGCGATCGCGTGCTCGACGGCATCCAGGCACTCGCGCACGGCGCGGTCGCCGATGGCGTGGAAGTGCACCTGGAACCCGGCGGCATCCAGCAGTGGCACGGCCTCGTTGAGGATGTCGGGCGCGACGAACGAGATCCCCGAGTTGTCGGTCGGATGCCCGTGGCCGTCGAGATAGGGCTCGAGCATCGAACCGGTGAAGTTCTCGGCCACGCCGTCCTGCATCACCTTGATGCTGGTCGCGGCGAAACGGCCGCCGCGGTACTGCTCGCGGCGTTCGAGCAGGAACGGGATCTGCTCCAGCCCGGCTGTGCGGTCCCACCACAGGGCGCCCACCACGCGGCCGGTGAGGCGCCCGTCGGCCGCCGCCGCGAGGTACGCGGGGCCTGGGTCTCCGGCATCCCCGTAGGAACCGACGATCGCGTCCTGCCAGCCGGTCACGCCGAACGAGTGCAGGTAGCGCTGACCGGTGAGCAGGGCGTCGACCATGCGCTCGGCCGGCTCCGCCGGAAGCAGGCGGTTGACGAGCGTCATCGCGCCCTCGTGCAGTGTGCCCGACGGGTTGCCCGCCTCGTCGCGCTCGATGCGTCCGTCGGCCGGATCGGGGGTGTCGCGGTCGATGCCGGCGAGGCGCAGCGCCGCCGAGTTCACCCACGCGCCGTGGCCGTCGCGGTTGGGTAGGAACGCGGGCCGGTCGCCGGTGACCGTGTCGAGGAGGGATGCCGTCGGCGTGCCGCCCGGGAACGCCGACATGCCCCAGCCGCCGCCGAGGATCCACGCGTCCTCCGGATGCTCCAGCGCGTAGCGGCCGATGGCGTCGGTGTAGGCGTCGGCGGAGTCGAGCGCCGACAGATCGCAGCGGAGCATGTCGAGCCCGCCCCACACCGGGTGGACGTGCGCGTCCTGGAACCCCGGGAGCAGCATCCTGCCCCCGAGGTCGACGACCTCGGTCGACGGGCCGATGAGGTCGTGCACCTCGTCGCCGCCGACAGCGACGATGCGCCCGGCGGCGACGGCCACCGCATCGCTGCGCGAGCGCACGGTGTTCGCGGTGAAGACAGGACCGCCCGTGAAGACGAGGTCGGCGTACGGCATGGGACTCCTTCGTGTCGTGGTTCCGGCCCAGTCCGCGAGGGGCCGGCTGAGGGACGAGGGGATGCATGAGCACCGGCCCCTCGTCGGTCGGATGACCCCTCGCGGGATCAGATGGCGGGGGTGCGGACGGGCGAGCGGACGGTCGGCCTAGCGGTCCGGCATCCCGATCAACCGCCCGCCATGGTGCGGGCGATGTCGGCGGCGGAATCGCCGGCGCGCTTGAGCACGATGGCCACGACGGCGAGGGCGATGAGGGTGAGCAGCAGCATGATCGTCGACACGGCGGCGATCTCGGGGCGCAGGCCCGTGCGCACCGCGCCCAGGATGTACACCGGCCAGGGCGTCGAGCCCGCCACCGAGACGAACGCCGCGATGACCGTGTTGTCGAGGCTGAGCGTGAACGACAGCAGGAATCCGGCGAGCACCGCCGGCATCGCGAGCGGCAGCGTCACGCGGCGGAACGTCGTCAGCGGCGGTGCGTACAAGTCGGCCGAGGCCTCTTCGAGCTGCGCGTCGAGTCCGATGAGGCGGGCGCGCACCAGGTACGACACGACGGCGATCGAGAACAGCGAGTGGCCGATCACGAGCCGGAAGATGCCGTTGTTGAAGAAGGCGATGCCCCAGTCCTGGCCGAGGGTCACGAGCCACGGCAGCAGCGCGACGGCGTCGACGATCTCGGGCGTCACCGACACGAGCAGCAGCAGCACCAGGAACCACCACACCCACTTGCCGGGGTGGCGGGCCATCGCGATGCCGGCGAGCGTACCGAGAACCGAGGCGAGCACGGCCGCGAGGAAGCCGGTCTGCACCGAGATCAGCACCGCGTTGCGGACGACTTCGTTGGTGACGATCGCGGCGAACGAGTCGAAGCCGAACTGCGTGAACGACGTCAGCAGGCGCCCGACGTTGAACGAGTACACGACCACGACGGCGATCGGCAGGAACAGGAACACCAGCACCGCGATGCCCCAGATCGTGAACCCGAGGTCGCCGCGATTGCGCTTGGCGCGCGGGGTCACCGCGCTCTTCGCCGACAGGATCGTGCGCGTGTCGGTGGCGGTCATGCGGCACCTCCGGCGGATGCGACGGCCACGGGTGCGGCGGGCGTCGGGACGGGCTCGAGCACCACGCGGTTGCGCAGGCGCATCGGAAGCCCGATGAGCCACATCAGCCCGATCCCGACGGCGGTCGTGAGCAGCACGATGAGGATCAGCATGATGGCCATCGCCGAGCCCAGCGCCCAGTTCTGCGCGGTCTGGAACTGCGTCGCGACCATCTGGCCGATCATGTTGCCCTTCGCACCGCCGAGGATCGTGGCGGTGATGTAGTCGCCCATGAGAGGGATGAACACGAGCAGCACGCCGGCCAGCACGCCGGGACGCGAGATCGGGAGCGTGACCCGCAGGAAAGTGGTCCACCGGCCGGCGCCGAGGTCCTTGGACGCCTCGCGCAACGCGGGGCCGACACGGTCGAACGCGACGAACAGCGGCAGGATCATGAGCGGCAGGTAGTTGTAGATCACGCCGAGCAGCACCGCGGGGCGCGTGTACAGGATCTCCAGCGGCCCGAGCCCCAGCGCCTGCATGACCCCCGAGAGCCAGCCGTTGGGGGCGAGGATGATCTGCCAGCCGATCGTGCGGACCAGGAAGTTCGTCCAGAACGGCACCATCACGAGCGCCACGAGCAGCCCGCGCTTGGACAGCGGTGCCTTGACCGCCATCCAGTACGCCACCGGCGCGCCGATCGCCAGGCACGCGAGCGTGCCGGCGATGCCGATCCACAGCGTGTTCTGGAACGTCGCGAAGAACGTCGGCGTGAGCACCTCGAGGTAGCGGTCGAACGACAGCACGTCATTGGCGTGCGTGCCGAAGATGCCCGGCTTGTACCCGAAGCTGAACCAGACGACGTAGCCGACCGGGATGACGAAGAAGAACAGCAGCCAGGCCCAGGCGGGGAACGCGAGGGCGATGCCCGCCTTCTTACGCACCCGCCGCCGCCTTCACCTTGTTGTAGATGTCGACGGCGCGCGCGAGCGCGTCGTTGACCTCGCCCTCCTCCATCGTCGCCAGCTGCTCCGGCGTGAAGAACACCATGTCGAGCATCTCCAGGCCGGCGTCCGCGGCGGCCTGCTCGATGTCGGCGACGCCCGTGTGGTAGCCGATGTAGTCGAGCTCCTGCAGCGAGACCTCAGGGTCGAGCACGTAGTCGATGAACGCGTGCGCGGCCTCCGGGTGGGGGGCGCCCGTGGGGATCGACCAGTTGTCCATCCAGATCTCGGTCTTCGGGCCGGCGAGCACCCACTGCCAGCGGTCGGGCTCGCTGCTCTCCATCAGCGCGAGGCGCACGTCGCCGTTGTACGCCTGCATCAGCACGTGCGACGCCTGCTGGATCGCACCGCCGCCGGGGTACGAGTCGAACGCCTCGATGTGCGGCGCGAGCGTGTTCACGAGGAAGTCCTCGGCGGCGTCGAGGTCGGCCTCGTCGGTCGTGGTCCACGGGATGCCGTTGGCCCAGAAGTACGCGCCGGTGAGCTCGCTCGCGTCGTCGAGCATCGACGTCTTGCCGCTGGCCTCGTTCTGCGCGGCATCGAGGAAGTCCGCCCAGGTCGACAGCTCGCGCGTGATGACGGTCTTGTCGTAGACGTAGCCCGTCGTGCCCCAGTCCTTGCAGATGGAGTACTCGTTGTCGGGGTCCCAGGCCCGGCCGACGAACGCCGGGTCGAGATTCTTGAAGTTGGGGATCAGATCGAGGTTGAGCTTCTGCAGCAGCCCGTTCTGCACCATCTGCTGGATGTAGACCCCGGTCGGCACCACGATGTCGTAGCCGCCGGTGCCCTTGGCCGCGGTCAGCTTGGCGATCATCTCTTCGTTGGAGTTGAACGAGGTGAGCTCGACGGTCGGGCCCTGCTCCTTCGTGAAGGCGTCGATGACGTCGGGGCTGTCGTAGTCGCCCCACGTGTAGATCGACAGCTTGTCCTCCAGTGCGCCGCCGGTCGCCTGCGGCGCAGCCGACGTGCCTCCGCCCGGCGAGCAGGCGGTGAGGATCGCCGCGGCGCCGGCGGCCGCGGCGATGCCGAGGAAGCCGCGGCGGCTCAGCTCGCGGCGGATGGTGGGCAGGGCCTCGGCGCTGGCGAGGATGCGGATCGGGGACTCGGGCATCTCAGGACTCCTGGTTCTCGGACACTGGGGTTCGCGGGTGCGAGGGCGGTTTCAGACGGCAGGCGGGGCGACATAGCCGCCGTCGGCCGCCGCGTCGTCGGCGGGGAAGAGCAGCACGTTCGCGGCATCCCACGAGCACACCACCGCGTCGCCGACCGACAGCGAGGGCGCTTCGGGGGTGGGGCGGCGCGCGATGAGGCTCTTGTCGTCACTGACCTGCACGAGGTACTGCATGGTCTCGCCGAGGTGTGCGACGCCCAGGAGGGTGCCGCGGACGGAATTGACGGGGGATGCCGCGCCGGCAGGATCGGCGGTGGACTCGGCGGTGATGCGCACGAACTCGGGACGCACCGCCGCCTGGCCGCGCGCGACGCCGGTGAGCTCGGCCGTCGCACCCCGCACCAGGCCCTCGGGTGCCTCGACGGCCGCGCCGCTCTCGGCGACGGGGCCGGTGAAGAAGTTCTGCTGGCCCACGAACGCCGCGACGTAGGCGGATGCGGGGCGCGCGTACACGGTGTCGGCGTCGGCGATCTGCTCGATGCGGCCGTGGCGCATGATGGCGATGCGGTCGCTCATCGAGAGCGCCTCGCCCTGGTCGTGCGTGACGAACACGAACGTGATGCCCAGGCGTGACTGCAGGAGCTTCAGCTCCAGTTGCATCTCTTCTCGCAGCTGCCGGTCCAGCGCGCCGAGCGGCTCGTCCAGCAGCAGCACCGCGGGGCGGTTGACCAGCGCGCGCGACAGCGCGATGCGCTGCTGCTGTCCGCCCGAGAGCTGGGTCGGCTTGCGGTCGGCGAACTGGCGCATCTGGACGAGGTCGAGGGCCTCTGACACGCGCGTGCGGATCTCGGCCTTCGGCGTCTTGCGCTGCTGCAGCCCGTACGCCACGTTCTCGGCCACCGTCATGTGCGGGAAAAGCGCATACGCCTGGAAGACCGTGTTGACGTTGCGCCGGTACGGCGGCTCGCCGAGCACCGACTGGCCCGAGATGCGGATGTCACCGGCATCCGGCTGCTCGAACCCGGCGATCATGCGGAGCGTGGTCGTCTTGCCGCAGCCCGACGGGCCGAGCAGCGAGATGAACTCGCCGGGCTGGATGGTCAGCGACAGGTCGTCGACGGCGAGCTGGTCGCCGTAGTGCTTGGTGATGCCCGAGAGCAGCACCGCCCCGCGCGCCGCGTCGCCGCCGGGGGGAACCTGGTCTGCCGGGATCGCCGCCGAGGCGGGCGCCGTGCCTGTGGACGTCGTCACTCGTGAGGTCCTTCGTGTCGCGGGCCGTGCGACGGTGCGCGGCCTATCGGGTGTGGGGGTATTCAATATCGGGGCGTGCCCCGGTGCAATCCGCCGCACGACGAAACAGGACGATCCGAGCCGACGGGTGCGCGCGGTGCGACAGATCGTCCGGGTCAGTGTGAAGCCGAGGAATCCGCGATGTTTCGACGAGAAGTCGCATCCTGGATGCCTCCTGCCTCGCCGTCGGACGACAAACCGTCCGTTGCACCATCGTGACCTGCGGGCGTCAGTGCTGGCAGGTCGGGCACCAGAACACGTTGCGTTCGCGCGTCGGGTCGGCGCCGAGCGCGGAGCGCCTGATGAGGGTTCCGCAGCGACGGCACGGTCGACCGTCGCGACCGTAGACCCACGTCGTGCGCCCGCGGCGCGCGTCGCCGGTGAAGGTGCGATCGACGCGGTCGCGGTTGGCGCGGATCATGCGGGCGCCGAGATCGACGACGGCGGCGGCATCCACTTCGTTCGCCGGCGTCGTGGGGAGGATGCCGCGCACGAACAGGATCTCGTTCACGTACTCGTTGCCGAAGCCGGCGATGCTCCGCTGGTCCTGCAGCGCGACATGCACGGCACGGGTGTCGGCGTGCAGCCGTCGCGCCGCCTCGCCCGCGTCCCACGCGTCCGAGAGCGGATCAGGGCCGAGGTAGCCGACGAGCTCGTCCTCGGCCGCCGTCGGCACGAGCTTGATGTCGGCGAGGTCGAAGCCGACAGTCTCCCACTCCGTGCCGTCGGGCGCCGTCGCGCCGATCACCGCACGCGCTCGGAATCCCGGAGCGTGCCAGCGCTCGCCACGGCGGTACACGTGCCACTCGCCCTCCATCTTGAGGTGCGAGTGCAGCGTCCAGTCGCCGATGCGATGCAGCAGGTGCTTGCCGCGGCTCACGACGCCGTGCACGATTTCGCCGCGCAGGTCCGCCGTCGCCGCCTGCGGAACCCGCAGCTCGAACCGCGTGACGGTCGCGCCCGCGAGTGCGCGGTCGAGTCGCCGCGCGGCCTGGAAGACGGTGTCGCCCTCAGGCACGGGCGGCTCCGCGCACGGCGTCGCCCGCGGTCAGCCGGCGGAGGGTGAGCCCCCGAGGGGACTCGACGAATCCGGCCTCGCGCAGCGCGCGCCCGACTGGGCCCACGCGCCCGGAGGCTCCGGGCGACGCGCCGGCGGCGCCTGGAGGGGGCGTGGGGAAGGTCCCGTAGACGAACGCGCCGTTGACCTGCTCGATCGTGAGGGTGTCGAGGCGCCGGGCACGGGCCGTTCCCGCCAGGTCGCGCGTGGCGGCTTCGAGCGTCGCCTCGTCGCCGGTGAAGGCGAGCGCGGACTTGCCTCCTCGCTCCAGGTACAGGGCCAGGGCGCCGTCCACCAGCACGACGAGCGCACCCGCCTTGCGTCCTGGCCGGTGCCCGACCCCTTCGAGGGCGGGCCACGCGAGGGCCGCGCCGTACGGGTTGGCCGGATCGGTGGCGGCCAGCGTCACCGCCCGCAGCGGCGGGGGATCGGTGAGTCCCGCGAACTCGCGCAGGCGGTCGACGGTGGCCGAGGCCGCGAACTGCGCTGCGCCGAGCTTCTCGATCACGTACCCGCGGCGACAGTGCCCCGCCTCCTCGAACCCGGCGAGCACGCGGTACGTCTGCGCGAAACCGCCGGGGACCCCTTCGGACTGGACGGCCCCGCGCGTGACGACGCCGTAGCGGTCGAGCAGCAGGCTCGCGCTGGCCGTGGCGCGCAGCGCGGCGTCGGGTTCGGGTGCGGCCAGCAGCGACCAGCGGCCTCCGGCCGAGGGCGCTCGCGCGGGGAGGGATGCCGACACCGCCCGCACCGCCACGCTCATGCTGCCCGGGGCGCCGCGGTAGAGCCGGGCGCGGGGGGTGCGCCGGGTGACACGGTGCGCCTGCGATCCGCCCGACACGAGCGACCGGACGGGCGCGAACGTGTCGTTCGTGACGCGGCCCGACCAGGCCAGCCGCCAGAGCGCTTCGGTCACGGACTGCTCGTTCTCGGCCCCCGTCGCCTGCCGCAGCTGCGCGGCGAAGTACGCACCGCCGCCCTCTAGCGCCGCGAGCAGCTGGGCATCGAGCGAGCCTGGTGCGACCTCGTCGGCGTCGTCGGGCAGGGCGAGGGTCAGCGGGACGGCGTCGGCGGGATGGAGGGCGACCCACCCGTCTCGTCCGGGGAGGCTCCCGTGACCCGACCACACGACCTCGCCGGTCGACGTCAGCTCGTCGAGCATCGCCGGGCTGTAGTCCGACACCCGGGCCGGGAGGATCAGCGACTCCCAGGCGCTCGCGGGGATCGGGACGCCGGCGAGCTGCTCGACGACCGCGGCCACGCCGTCGACTCCCTCCAGCGGGCGGGTCACGTGCTGCCACACCGGCAGGAACCGCCCGTACGCGTGCTGAGAGACCGGCTCGACGGTGCCGCGGATCGCCGCGAGCGAGCGCATCCGCAGGCGACGCAGCACCTCGCTGTCGCACCATTCCGCGTCGTCGGAAGCGGTGGCGCTCGTGGTTCCTGAGCCGGTCGACGCCTCGGGCAGGAAGTATCCCGAGGCGACGCGACCCTGCGATTCGAGACGCTGCAGGGTCAGCCGCGCGACCGCGACGCCGACGCCGAAGCGGTCGGCCGCGGTATCCGCCCGGAAAGGACCGTGTGTGCGGGCGTAGCGGGCGACGAGGTCGCCGAGGGGGTCGGCCACCGGTTCGAGGAACGCCGTCGGGATGCCGACCGGCAGCGCCACCCCGAGCGCATCGCGCAGGCGTCCCGCGTCTTCGATGGCGGCCACGCGGTTCGCGCCGGCGATCGTCACCGGGATCGCACGACGCGCCGTGATGAGGGCGTCGAGATGAGCGGATGCCTCGGCGAGCGGTGCCGCGTCGGCATCACCCGACGGCTCCAGGCGTGCTGCCACCTCGGCGGCGTCGAGCGGGCCGAGCTGGCGCAGCAGGTCGGCCACACCCTCCACGCCGCGCGCGCGGCGCTCGGGGTCGAGGCGCTGCGCCTCGCGCTCGAACTGGGCGATCACGTCGGGATCGAGCAGCTCGCGCATCTCGACCTTGCCGAGCAGCTCTGACAGGAGCGCGGGGTCGACCGACAGGGCGGCGGCACGGCGCTCGGCCAGGGGAGAGTCGCCCTCGTACATGAAGGCGCCGACGTAGCCGAACAGCAGGTCGCGCGCGAAGGGCGACGGCTGCGCGGGCTCCGTCTCGACGAGGCGGATGCGGCGCTCGCCGATGCCGCGCATGAGCCGCAGGAGCGAGGGGACGTCGTAGACGTCCTGCAGCACTTCGCGCAGCGTCTCGAGGATGATCGGGAACGTCGGGTACCGCCGGGCGACCTCCAGCAGCTGCGCCGAGCGCTGCCGCTGCTGCCACAGCGGCGTGCGCTTGCCGGGGTTGCGGCGCGGCATGAGCAGCGCCCGCGCCGCGCACTCGCGGAACCGCGATGCGAACAGCGCCGAGCCGCCGACCTCTTCGGTGACGATCTGGTCGAGCTCGTCGGGGTCGAAGACGAACAGGTCCGCCCCCGGAGGCTCGGCGGTCGCATCCGGGATCCTCGCGATGATGCCGTCGTCGCTCGCGACCGCGGATCCCTCGACGCCGAGCCGCTCGCGGATGCGCGCGTTGACGGCCAGCGCCCACGGGGCGTGCACCTGCATGCCGTACGGCGAGTGCAGGATCACGCGCCAGTCGCCGACCTCGTCGCGGCCGCGTTCGACGGTCAGCTGACGGTCGGTCGGGAGCGTGCCGGTGGCCTCGCGCTGCTCGGCCAGGTAGGCGAGCAGGTTGTCCTGCGCGAAGTCGTCGAGCCCGGCCTCGCGCAGCCGCGCCTCGGCCTTGTCGGGCTTCGCCGTGGCGACCTCGCGCGAGAACCTGCCGAGCGCCTCGCCCAGCTCGGCGGGGCGGCCGATCCCGTCGCCGTGCCAGAACGGCACCTTGCCGGGCTGACCGAAGGCGGGCACGACGTTGACGCGGTCGTGGGTGATCTCGACGATCCGCCAGCTGGTCGTCCCCAGCGTGAACACGTCGTTGACGCGAGACTCGTAGACCATCTCTTCATCAAGCTCGCCGACGCGCGCGTTCTGCGACTCGCCCGCCACGAACACGCCGAACAGTCCGCGGTCGGGGATCGTCCCGCCACTGGTCACCGCGATGTGCTGTGCGCCCGGGCGACCGGTGAGCACACCGAGGTCGCGGTCCCACACGACGCGTGGGCGCAGTTCGGCGAACTCATCGGAGGGGAACTTGCCGGCGATGAGGTCGAGCGTCGCCTCGTACGCCGAGCGGGGGAGCGAGCGGAACGGCGCGCTGCGCTTGAGGGTCTCGTACCAGCCCTCGACGTCGACCGGCCCGACGGCCGCGGCGGCGACGGTGTGCTGCGCGAGGATGTCGAGCGGGTTCTGCGGGATCGCGATGGCCTCGATCTGACCCGCGAGCATCCGCTCGGTCACGATCGCGGTGTGCAGCACGTCGCTGCGGTGCTTGGGGAACAGCGCGGCGCGGCTGACCTCGCCCACCTGGTGACCCGCGCGTCCGATGCGCTGCAGGCCGGATGCCGCACTCGGCGGCGCCTCGACCTGGATCACGAGGTCGACGGCGCCCATGTCGATGCCGAGCTCCAGGCTCGAGGTCGCCACGACGCATCGCAGCACGCCCGACTTGAGCTCTTCTTCGACCTGGGCGCGCTGCTCCTTCGACACCGAGCCGTGGTGCGCCTTCGCGAGCACCGGATCCGCGCCGGCGGTCGCGCCCGCCTGGGCCATCATGGCGGCGGGAACGCCGGGGTCAGGAAGGTCCAGTCCGAGCCGCTCCGAGTAGATCTCGTTGAGGCGTCCCGTGAGTCGTTCGGCCAGGCGCCGCGAGTTGCAGAACACGATCGTCGACCGGTGCTGCAGGATGCGGTCGACGATCGCCTCCTCGACGTGCGGCCAGACGGATCCGGTCATCTCGGTCTCGCCCGCGCCCGAGGCCCGGGCGCCCGAGGACCCGTCGGCGAACCAGTCCTCGTCGACCGTCTCGTCGTCCGCGTCCGCGGCGGGTGCGGCATCCCCGTCGGGTGACATGTACGCACTCGGCGGCGGGGGCGGATTGAGCATGTCGCCGATGGGGACGACGACCTTCATGTCGAACGCCTTGCTCGCCTTGGGCGCCACGATCTCGACCGGCTCGGCGCCGCCGAGGAAACGCGCCACCTCGTCGATCGGACGCACCGTCGCCGACAGCCCGATGCGCTGAGCGGGCGGCGCGTCGGGCGCGAAGGAGCGCCGCAGCGCGTCGAGCCGCTCCAGGCTCACGGCCAGGTGCGCGCCGCGCTTGGTCGCAGCGACCGCGTGCACCTCGTCGACGATGACGGTGTGCACGTCGCGCAGCGTCTCGCCGGCGCGGCTCGTGAGCATGAGGTAGAGCGACTCGGGGGTCGTGATGAGGATGTCGGGCGGCGCCTGCACCAGCTTGCGCCGGTCGCCCGCCGGGGTGTCGCCCGAGCGCACGCCCACGGTCACGTCGGGCACCGTCAGGCCCAGACGCCGCGCCGACTGCCCGATCCCCACGAGGGGCGACCTCAGGTTGCGCTCGACATCGACACCCAGTGCCTTGAGCGGCGAGATGTAGAGGATCCGCGTGGCCGGTTGAGGTGCGGCATCCGCTCTCTTCCTCTTGCCCGACGGGGGAGTGGATGCCGTCGTCGCGGCCTTGTCGTGGAACACCCGATCGATCGCCCAGAGGAAGGCCGACAGCGTCTTGCCCGAGCCGGTCGGCGCCACCACGAGCGCGTGCTTGCCGGCAGAGATCGCCTGCCAGGCGCCCTTCTGCGCCTCGGTGGGGGCGTGGAACGCGCCGCGGAACCAGTCCTGCGTGGCAGGACCGAATCGCTCGAGGACGTCACCCACCCTTCCATCTTGGTCGCCTGCGCCGACATCGGGCCAGGGTCTCGCGAACCGGGTGCCCGCAGCGGGCCGGTCCCGTAAACTCTCGCGTGCGTGTCCCCCGCACGTGTTCGCCGCCGAGGAGCGTGATGGAGTCGACGCCGTCGAGCGGGTCGGAGCCCCTCGCGCCGTCCACCCGCCGTGCCGCCGCCGTGCACACCGTGCGCGAGCTGTCGCGGTCGCGCCGCGTCCAGACCTTCGGCCTCGGCGCGCTGTGCGGGGCGCTCGCGCTGTCGCTGCTGGTCGTCGTGACCACGATCTTCGCGATGTCGCAGCGGCCCGACGTGCTGGCCGACGAGCCCGCGCCGGTCTCGGAGCAGCGCCTTCCCACGCCGGTCCCCACGACCTCCACCCCGGCGCCGACCCCGACGCCCTCCCCGACGATCGAGCCGGTCGAAGAAGCCGATGCCCCGCCCGAGGCCGAAGCGGACCCGGCACCGCCGGTCATCGATCCGCCCGTCCCCGAGCCGGAGCCCGAGGTTGCGCCGGAGCCGACGGCGCCCGGCAACAGCGGGAACGCCCCCGGTCACAAGAAGAAGCCCTGACCGGGCGGCAAGGTACCGTGTCCGAATCGTTGTGAGGTCGCGATCGATCGTCGGCCGTGCGCCGGTAGAGTCACGGGACCGCCCCCTAGGAGACGCCTTGCGACGACGCCTTGCCCTCGCCCTCTCTGCTCTCGTCCTGGGCGGTGTGCTCAGCTCATGCGCGTCCCCGGCGCCGCCGGAGGCCGACCCGACACCCGTCGCGAGCGTCGAGCCGACGCCCACCGCGACGCCGGATGCACAGGAGGTCGCTCCGGGCGAGAAGCCCCCGACGGTGTTCGACGGCGAGTGCGAGCGCGCGCTTTCGGCCGCCGATCTGCAGAGCGTGGTCGGCACGCCCCTCACACTCGCGTCGTCGTCGAGCGACGGCGACGCGGGAAACGTCGGCGGGCTCGCGTGCAGCTGGGAGGCCGGCGGTGCGGCCGTGCGCCTGGAGATCCTCGACCGGAACGGCCTGGGCGACGCCGAGTTCCCCGAGGACCAGGCACCGTTCTACTTCGCGGACTGCGACGCGCAGTGGGTGTGCTCGGGCGAGGCCGAGGACGAGAGACTGTGGCTCGGAGCCTCGTTCCAGTCGTTCGCCGAGGCCGACCGGGATCGGATCGACGAGTGGACCGCGGCGATCGGCGCCATCGTCTTCCGCAACTTCGCAGAGTCCAGTCCGGCGCTGTGGGTGCGCGATCAGGCCGGATGGTGGGGCGAGCTGGACTGCTCCGCGCTCGCAGACACCCTGTCGCGTGCGTTGGGCGCCGAATTCTCGGGCGACCGCGGCGGGTTCATCGACCCGCCGCTGCCTGGGGTGGTGCTCGCCACCACGGCCTCGAACTGGTCGAACTGCTATCTCAACGACGGCGCCCACATCGTCGAGGTGTACTCGTCGGCCGGTCAGGCCTGGACGCTCCCGGCCGACGGCGACCAGCCCGTCGACACCGGTGTGCCGGGAATCTCTGCCTGGCTGTCGTCCAACTACCAGGCGATCACGTCGGCCGGCTACACCCTCACCGACGGCGTCAACGCGCTGACCGCGTACATCGCGACGGATGCCGGCTGGACGGCGGAACAAGCGGTCACCGCTCTGGCCACGGCCGCCTCTTCCGGCTGGAAGTGACCGGCGGAGCTCACGCCTCGTTCGGGATCAGGATCCAGAGGATGATGTAGGCCCAGAGCGACAGGCCGAAGAAGATCACGGCGATCGCGGTGAGGACGCGCACCAGGGTCACGTTCCACCCGAAGCGGTTCGCGATCGCGGCGCAGACGCCGGCGATCAGGCGTCCTTGGCGGGGTCTCATGAGTGCGTTCATGTCATCCATCCTGGCCGCCTCGGCCCGTCCGCACATGGGGGAGAACCCCCATGTTCTCGGGGGCGCAGGCCGCGGCATCCATCTCGCTGAAGAGGGGATGCCGCGGCCCGGGCTCACCCTTCGGTGAGGTTCCCCTCGCGGTCGAGCTCGAGCGTGAGGCTGACGCCGATGCGGTCGAGGAACGCGTCGTCGTGGCTGACGACGAGCACCGCGCCGCGGTAGGCGGCGATGGCATCGACGAGCTGGTCGACCGTGTCGAGGTCGAGGTTGTTCGTCGGCTCGTCGAACACGAGCAGCTGCGGCGGCGGATCGGCCAGCATGAGCCGGGCCAGCGCGACCCGGAACCGCTCGCCGCCCGACAGCGTCGCCACCGGGCGCTCCACCGCGGCCCCTCGGATGAGGAACCGGGCGAGCCGGTTGCGCAGCTCGACCACGCCCACGTGCGGAGCCACCGCGGCGACGTTGTCGAGCACCGAGGCGGACTCGTCGAGCCCGTCCACCCGCTGCGGCAGGTAGCCGACGCGGTCGGTGTGCAGCGTCGCCGTGCCGGGGTCCGACTCGTCGACGAGCTTCTCCAGCAGCGTCGTCTTGCCGGCACCGTTCGGGCCGATCAGCGCAACGCGCTCGGGGCCCTGGATCACCCAGGACCGAGACCCGTCGCCGATCGTCGCGATGCGGCGACCCGCGGGGACGCCGGGGTCGGGCAGGTCGATCTTCATCGACGCGTCGTCGCGGACCCGGCGGCCGGCGGCGTCGAGCGCCTCGCGGGCGGATGCCTCGCGTTCGGCCTTCTCGCCGCGCAGCTTGCCCGCCGAGACCTCAGCCGCCATGCGCCGGCCGTTCGCGATGATCTTCGGCACCCGCTTCTCGACGAACGCCTTGTCGCCCATGGCCTTGCGGCGCGAGATGGTGGTCTCGGCCTCGATGCGCTGGCGCTTCTCGCGCTTGAGCGATTGCTTCGCGGCGCGTTCGGCGTCGCGGGCGGCGTCCTGTTCGGCATCCAGCCACGCCCGCCACTCGGAGTACGGGCCGCCGAAGACCGACAGCTCGTTGGCGTACAGCTCGGCGGTGTCGTCCATGAGCTCCAGCAGCGCTGTGTCGTGGCTCACCACGACCAGCGCGCCGCGCCAGGAGCGGACCATGTCGTGCAGGCGCGCGCGGGCCTCGCGGTCGAGGTTGTTCGTCGGCTCGTCGAGCAGCGCGATGGGCGCGCTGCGCAGGCGGATGCCGGCGATCGCGGTCAGTACGGCCTCGCCGCCCGACAGCTGCCCGACGCGTCGGTCGAGCATCTCGGGAGCGAGTCCGGCTTCGGCGAGTGCCACGTGGGCGCGCGCCTCGACGTCCCAGTCCGAGCCGACGGCGTCGAAGTGGCGCGGGTCGACGTCGCCGGACTCGATGGCGCGCAGAGCCCGCAGCGTGTCGCCCACTCCGAGCAGATCGGCCACGGGCCGGTCCACGTCGAGGGTGAGCCGCTGGGGCAGGTACGCGGCATCGGCTGTCCGGGTGATGTGCCCGGCCGACGACGCGAGGTCGCCGGCGATGAGGCGCAGCAGCGTGGACTTGCCGGAGCCGTTGCGTCCGACCAGGCCCGTCCGGCCGGTGCCGAACGATCCCGAGACGTCCGAGAGGGCGACGGTGCCGTCGGCCCAGGTGAAAGAGACGCGATCGAGGACGATCGCGGGTGTGAGGGTGTTGGTGGGCATGAGGCCTCCTGGGGTCAGTCATGCGCTGACACCGGGGGCCGTGGCGGAACCTCGTTCACCGGGCGTGCCGGAGAGGGACCAGAAGCGGCCGATCGACGGGCCAGCGCGAAATCGTCAAGCGCTGGTGCGTCGAGGAACGACGGAGCAGCGCGATTACAGCGCGGTCGCGTCGAAGTTCTTCAATGGTTTTCCTCACCGAGGGGACAAGGCCTCCGCAACGATAGCGGACCCGGCTGGATGCCGCCAGTGAATCCCCGAGACCGCGTCACATGTCCGCGCGCTCTTGACGCCGGGCCGCCATCGCGAGCAGGATTGTATCGATTCAAGCGGCAAGCGCTTTCCCGCTCGCGCGAGGATCATCCCCCACCGACGTCGTCGTCGAAACTGATCGAAGGAGATCCCGTGCGTTCCCGATCGCCCCATTCGCCCTGGCGCCGCCGCATCGGCGCCCTCACCGCCGGTGCGCTCACCGTGGGCCTGCTGGCCACCGCGGCGCCCGCTGTCGCCGCCGAAGCACCCGTCGACCTGTCGTTCGACTTCGGCGGGCCCGCCACACCCGTCGTCGACGGCTGGATCGGCATCAACCCCGGCAGCGCGTACACGGCTGCGACCGGCTACGGCTTCACGACCGCGCCCGCGTCGAACGGGTTCCGCGACCGCGGCGGAGACAACACCGTGGGCCGCGACTTCACGATCGGCAACACGCAGGCGTTCGCCGTGGACGTGCCCGCAGGCACGTACGAGGTGACGACGTGGGCCGGCGACCTCATCGCCAGCAACAACACCGCCTGGGACGTCGAGGGGACGGCCTATGCGGGTCCCCGCACGACCACCGGCGTCATCGACGAGCACTACTTCCCCGCGGTCACGGTCACCGACGGCCAGCTCAACATCCGCGTCACCGGCGGCGACGGGCGGGTCAACGGCATCCGCGTGCAGTCGCAGCTCGCTGCGCCCTCGGGCCTCGCCGTCGCCGGTGTCGACGCGACCGGAGACCTCTCGGTATCGCTCGCGTGGAACGCCGTCGATGGCGCGACCGGCTACGTCGTCTACCGCGCGACGCCGGGCGGCGACCTCGCCGAGATCGGACGCACGACCGGCGACACCGCGTTCACCGACACGGACGTGGCACTCGGGGAGTCGTACGAGTACGCCGTCGCGACGCTCAAAGACGCCCGCACCTCGCGGCAGAGCGACCGCGTCGCCGCGGCGGTCGTCGACGCGTCCGTCGCCGAGCCCGTGGCGCCGACGGGCATCGCCACCACCTCGATCGAGCGCAACGAGCTGACGCTGTCGTGGACCGACGCGGGCGACGCCGACCTGTACAAGGTCTACCGCTCGACGCGCGCCGATCTGCCGTACACGCTCGTCGCGACCGTCGACGTCGCGACGTACACCGACACCGACGTGCTCACCACCCGCCCGTACCTGTACAAGCTCGTGGCGCTGAACGCGGGTGGATCCTCGCCCGAGTCCGAGGTCTACACCACCGCCGTCGCGACGACCCTCGTGCGTCAGGTCGAGTATCTCGACCGCGCACCCGTCGCAGTCGCGGTCGACCAGGGCGTGTACCTCGGCTGGCGCCTGCTGGGGCTGGACGACCGGAACCTCGGCTTCCAGGTCTACCGCGATGGTGTCCGCATCACCGACGCGCCCATCACCGGGTCGACGAACTACGTCGACGCCGACGGCACGGCCGACTCGACGTACTTCGTGACCGCGCTCGTCGGCGACCGCGAGGTCACCGTCACCGACGAGTTCGGAGTGCGCCCGGACCAGTTCTTCGACATCCCGCTCGACAAGCCGGCACCGGTCACGCTGCCCGACGGGCAGACGGTCACGTACGCCCCCGGCGACGCGAGCGTCGGCGACCTCGACGGCGACGGGCAGTACGAGGTCGTCTTCCTGTGGGCCCCCTCGATCTCGAAGGATAACTCGCAGTCCGGCTACACCGGCCGGGTGTACATGGATGCCGTGAAGCTCGACGGCACGCGCCTGTGGCGCATGGACCTCGGCTTGAACATCCGCGCCGGCGCCCACTACACCCAGTTCATCGTGTTCGACCTCGACGGCGACGGCCGCGCCGAGGTGTCGTTCAAGACGGCCGACGGCACGACGGACGGCACGGGCAAGGTCATCGGGGACGCGAACGCGGACTACCGCAACTCGTCGGGCTACATCCTGAGCGGGCCCGAGTACCTGAGCGTCTTCGACGGCCGCACCGGCGGCGTCATCGACACCGTGTCGTACGACCCGCCGCGCGGCACCGTGAGCGCGTGGGGCGACGCCTACGGCAACCGCGTCGACCGGTTCCTCGCCGGCGTCGGCTACTTCGACGGCGAGCACCCCAGCCTGGTGTTCAGCCGCGGGTACTACACGCGCACCGTCATCACGACGTGGGACCTTCAGAACGGCCACCTCGTCGAGCGCTGGAAGTTCGACTCCGACGCCGCCGGCAAGCAGTACGAGGGTCAGGGCAACCACCAGCTGGTGACCGCCGATGTCGACCGCGACGGCCTGGACGAGATCGTGTTCGGCTCGATGACGATCGACGACGACGGCACCGTGCTCTACAACACCCGACTCGGGCACGGCGACGCGCTGCACGTGAGCGACTTCGTCACCGACCGCCCGGGTCTGGAGGTCTTCGCGGTGCACGAGGACGTCTCGGGCAACGGCGGCATCGGAGCGACGATGCGGGATGCCGAGACCGGCGAGGTCATCTGGAAGACGGCGGCGACGACCGACACCGGCCGCGGCGCGGCGGGCGACATCGACCCGACGAGCCCGGGGGCCGAAGCGTGGAACATCGGCAGCAATGTGTGGAACTCGCCGACGGGGTCGCTGAAGTCCGAGCACGGCGACCTGCTGTCGACCGACATCCCCGCGGCGAACTTCGTCATCAACTGGGACGGCGACCTCTCGCAGGAGATCTTCGACCACGACTACACCGATGCGACGGCGACGGGCGTGCCGACCATCTCGGAGTGGAACCCGGCCACGAAGCAGGAGGAGCTGCTCGCGCGACTGGACGGCACGCTCACGAACAACACCACCAAGGGCAACCCGTCGCTGCAGGCCGACATCCTCGGCGACTGGCGCGAAGAGCTCATCGTGCGCACCGACGCCGGCGACGCGCTGCGGGTGTTCACGACGACCGACGTGACCGAGGAGCGCATCCCGACGCTGATGCACGACTCGCAGTACCGCCAGTCGATCGCGTCGCAGAACAGTGCCTACAACCAGCCGCCGCACACCAGCTACTACCTCGGTGCGGGCATGGGCGAGGTGCCGCAGGCGAGCATCGCGTACACGGCAGCGCCGGCGGGCGACGACACGGCCCCGGTCGTCGCAGGTCTGCCGTCGGGCACCGTCGTGGCCGACGGGCCGCTGCAGCTCGCGATCACGGCCGATGACCCCGAGAGCGGGATCCGCTCGCTCGAAGTCACGGTCGCAGGGGAGTCCGTGAAGCCGGACGCCGCCGTCGACCTCTCCGGCCTCGCCGGCGACGTCGTGGTCGCGGTGACGGCGACCAACCACGCCGGGCTCGTCACCGAGGCGTCCTCGACGATCCTGGTGGTTCCCGACGACGACGCGAAGGCGAAGCCGGGCGTGGGCACCCTGTCGAACACGAGCGGGTGGGACTACGGCCTGCACGACGGGAACTACGACGTCGTGATGAACCTGTGGTGGGGCATCCCGGGCAGCGTCTTCCGTCTCTACGAGAACGGGACGCTCGTCGCGACCAAGGTGCTCACCGCGACCGGCACGTCGCAGACCACGGGCCTCGCGTTCACCGGCAAGCCGAACGGCACGTACGTGTACACCGGCGAGCTGATCAACGCGCAGGGTGTCACGCAGACGTCGTCGACCACCGTCACCGTCACCGCGGCGGCCCCGGGCAAGCCGGTGGTCAGCCACGACAACCGCGACGGCGACGGCTCGTTCACGGCGACCGCGAACCTGTGGTGGGGCACCAACGCCACCGCCTACCGGTTCGAGCTCGACGGGGTCGTGGTCGGCAGCGGATCGCTGAAGGCCGCCACGCCGAACGCCCAGAAGGCGTCGGTCGCGCTCACCGGGGTGCCCGTCGGCACCCACACGCTCGTCGCGGTGTTCACGAACGCCAACGGCGAGACGGCGTCGGCGCCGGTCACGGTGAAGGTCACGAAGTAGGCGCGGGCGGAGGGGCCGGATGCCGGCGGCCCGGCCCCTCCGTCAGTCCCCGTCGAGGTCGTCGAGACGCTTGTCGAGGAACGTGCGCACGTCGGCGAGCTCGGCCTCCGACACGCTGTGCGTGAGGCCCTGGTACACGCGACCGCTGAGGTCGACTCGCTCGGGCAGCCACTGGGTGGTGTGCTCGACGAGGAACCCCGGGATGACGTCGTCGTTCGTCCCGCGTCCCCAGAACACGGGCGGACGCCGTTCTGCGAGCTCGGCATCTCCCGGCATTCCGCCGGGCGTGACGTACCCCGAGAGGTTGACGGCGTAGGCGAACCGCGGCGGGTCGAGCCGCAGCGCCTGCAGCGACACCGCACCACCCTGCGAGAACCCCAGAAGACCGATGGATGCCGCCCCCGCGGCGTGCGCGTCGACCCAGGCGATCACGGCCTCCGCCGCCCGGGTGACGTGCGAGGGATCCCGGCCGTCGAGCCCCTCGATCGGGTACCACGAGCGCCCCGGAGCGGGCCACGGCGGTGCGAGCGGAGCGGCCAGGCTGGCGACGGCGAACTGCTCCGGCAGATAGGCGCGCAGCGGATAGAGGTCGTGCTCGTCGGCCCCGTAGCCGTGGAGCAGGAGCAGCAGGTGCCGCCCCGCGAGGGCCTGGGGATCGGCCGACCACAGGACGGCGTCGGCATCGAGCACGAGCGCTTCCGTCATGCCGACATCCTCGCATCCGCGCGTGCACGGCGCTCGGGATCGGCGCCGGAGGGCTCCGCGGGGTATACAGGAGGCATGTCCGTGCGCACTCCCGACCCCGAACCTGCGGGTGACGAGCCGTTCGGCCCGCCCGCCGGCAACATCTCCAACCCCGCGTGGCTGAGCGACATCGAGCTCGAAGAGGCTCGTCGCCGACTGCCGATGCTGTACGTCGAGGGTGTGCCGGTGCGCACCGACGGCATGGGGCAGGTGACCTCTGTGGGCCTGCTGCTGCGCGCGTCGCCGCTCGGCGAGATCAGCCGCACGATCGTGTCGGGCCGCGTGCGCTACGGCGAGACCGTGCGCGATGCTCTGTTCCGGCACCTCGAGAACGACCTCGGGCCCATGGCGTTCCCGCTGCTTCCGCCGCAGCCCACGCCGTTCACGGTGGCCGAGTACTTCCCCCTTCCCGGGGTGAGCGCCTACCACGACGACCGCCAGCACGCGGTCTCGCTCGCGTTCGTCGTGCCGGTGACCGGGACGTGCGAGCCGCGGCAGGACGCGCTGGAGGTGACGTGGCTGACGCCCGAGGAGGCGTCGTCGGACGCGCTCGCGGCCGAGATGGAGGGCGGCCGCGGGACGCTCATCCGGCTCGCCCTCGCGAGCGTCGGCGCCCTGCGCTGAATCCGCCCTCGCGCGTATACCTGCCCCCGCATAGGCTCGACGGGTGACCCCCGAACCCCTCCCCTTCCCCGCCGACGCAGCCGGGTGGGCGGCCTTCGCCGCCGAGCGCCCGGCCGCCCGGATCGCCCGCGTCGTCGAGCTCGATGAGCGCCTTCGCACCGAGACCGGCCTCGGCGCCGCCGAACGTCTCGACCTGTGGAACGACGCCGACATCGCGCTGCGCGAGGCCATGAACGAGGCCTACATCGTGAGCGAGGCCCACCCCGACGCCGATGTGCGCGATGTCGCCGAACAGCAGGTGCAGGCCGTCGAGTCGCTGTCGGCCGCGCGTCTGCTCGACCGCGGTCTCTGGAGCGGATTCGCGGATGCCTCGGCCGAGGGCCTCGACGACGACCAGGCGCGGCTGCTCGCCCACGTGCTGCGCGATTTCCGCCGCGGGGGAGTGGAGCTCTCCGAGGCGGACCGTGAGCGCGCGCGGCAGCTCGCCGACCGCGACACCGAGCTGGCGCTGACGTTCTCGCGTCACGTCCGCGACGGGCGCCGCGAGATCCGCGTGCCGGCAGCGGGGCTCGCCGGCATGCCGCAGGACTTCGTCGACGCGCATCCCGTCGACGACGAGGGGATGGTCACGCTGTCGACCGACTATCCCGACCTCATGCCGATCCGCGAGTACGCGACCGACCGCGCGACCCGGCTCGCCGTCGTCGGCGCCTACAACGACCTGGCGTGGCCCGAGAACGACGCCGTGCTCGCGGAGCTGCTGGAGGTCCGCGCCGAGCGCGCCCGCCTCCTCGGCTACGCGGACTGGGCCGACTACGAGACCGAGACGCGCATGATCGGCTCGGGGGCGGCGATCCCGGAGTTCCTGGAACGGCTGGACGCGGCATCCCTCGCCGCCGCCGAGGCCGAGTACCCGGTGCTGCTCGAACGGCTGCGGCGCGACGTGCCCGAGGCCGACGAGGTGACGATCGCGGACTTCTGGCACCTGCTGGGGGCCGTCAAGCGCGAGCAGTACGACGTCGACGCGCAGCGCGTGCGGTCGTACCTGCCGTTCGACCGCGTCGCCGCCGGCGTGCTCGACATCACCGGGCGGCTGTTCGACGTCGAGTACGTGGCCGTCGACGCTCCGGCATGGCACGACGACGTGCGCACGTACGACGTCGTGCGCGACGGCGACCGGCTCGGCCGCATCCACCTCGACCTGCACCCGCGCGAGGGCAAGTTCAGCCACGCCGCGTGCTTCCCGATCGCGCCGGGGGTCACCGGTCGCGTGCTTCCCGAGGCGGCCCTGCTGTGCAACTTCTCGCGCGGCCTGCTGGAGCACGACGAGGTCGTCACGTTCTTCCACGAGTTCGGGCACCTGGTGCACGACATCCTGGGCGGCCGGCACCGCTTCGCGCGGTTCAGCGGCGTGGCGACGGAGTGGGACTTCGTCGAGGCGCCCAGTCAGCTGCTCGAGGAGTGGGCGTGGGATGCCGGCGTCCTGGCGTCGTTCGCGGTCGACGCCGAGGGCGAGCCGATCCCGGCCGACCTCGTCGAGCGCATGCGGATCGCGGACGCCTTCGGCCGCGGCCTGGAGGTGCGCCGTCAGCTCGGACACGCGAACGTCTCGTACCACCTGCACGTGGATCGCCCCTCGGACCTGCAGGGCGAGACCGAGCGGCTGTATGCCACGACCAGCCCCGTCCAGCCCCTGCGCGGGCGGCATCCCTACGCCGGGTTCGGGCACCTCACCGGCTACGGCGCGTGCTACTACACGTACCAGTGGAGCCTCGTCATCGCCCGCGATCTGCTGAGCGGATTCGGTGCCGGGCTCATGGATCCCGAGGCCGCGCTGCGCTACCGCGCGGAGGTGCTCGAACCGGGCGGGACCCGCGACGCCCGCGACCTCGTCGAGGCGTTCCTGGGGCGTCCGTCGACGTTCGACGCGTACCGCGATTGGCTCGCCGGCCACTGACCGGAGCGCCCGTTTCGCGGACACCGCCGGTCGGGGTATGGTTCAGCTACCCGATGCGCAGTCACCCTGCCGACACAACCCCCCGGTGTCGTCGAGGGCGAGGCGGTCTTCGCTGCTCGCGCGCCGGCGACCAGGTCGCCGGCGCGCCGAGTGGGCGGTGAACGCGTCGCTGTCGCCGAACGCTCGCCGACGCCGCGAAACACCCCCCACCGCGATCAGCAAAGAAGCGAAAGACACAAGATGTCCGACAACCCTGCAGGCGTCCAGAGCTCCGGCCCCGAAGACTCGTCCGCCTTCGACAGCCTCATCAGCGAACCCGCCGCGACGGCGTTCGGCTCGGGCTTCACCACCACGTTTCGCGGGTATGACAAAGAAGAGGTGGATGCCGCGATCGCAGGCCTCGACGCGCGCGTGCGCGCCGCGTCCGACGAGGTCGCGCAGTTGAAGCAGCACCAGCGTCGTGCCGGCGCCGCAGTCGCCCAGAGCCGCGCCAAGGCCGAGCGTCTGGAGGCGGAGCTGCAGGCGGCCGCCGAGCGCCGCCAGGCCGAGATCGACGCCGTGATCGCCGAGCGCCAGGCCGAGATCGACGCGACGCTGGCCGAGCGCCAGGCCGAGATCGAGCGCCTCCAGGCAGCGCTCGACGAGTCCGACGCCCGGCACCGCTCCGAGCTGCAGCAGGCCGCCGTCGACGCGGCGGCCGCGCGCGCCGAGGAGGGCGACGAGACCGAGCGGCTGAAGGCCGAGCTCGAGGTCGCCCAGGCCAAGCTCGACGACGCCGAGCAGCGTGTGCAGGCGCTCACCGACGAGCTCGTCGGCGCGACGACCGAGTCGCCGAACCGCCAGAAGTTCGAAGAGGTGCTGCGCGTCGCCGAGGACCAGGCGAGCCTGCTCATCCGCAACGCCAGCGTGCAGGGCGACCGCCTGCTCGAAGCCGCGCGCGAAGAGAACGCCAACCGGCGGACGGCCGCCCTCGCCGAGGCCGAGGCCATCGTGTCGCAGGCGCAGCACGACGCCCAGCAGGTGCGACTGAAGATCGACACCGAGCTCACCGCCCACGAGGCGCGCATCGAACGCGAGACCGCGCACGCCGCCGAGAAGGTGTCGCAGGCCGAGCGCGAGGCGGCGGCGATCCGCTCCGAGGCCGAGAAGGGCGCCGCGATGCTGCGCTCGACCGTCGCCCGCGAGACAGCCCGCGATCGGTCCGAGGCCGAGGAGGCGGTGCGCGAGCTGCGTCTGCGGGCACTCGAGTTCGAGGCATCCCTCACCCGCCGGCAGGACGACGCGCACCAGGAGTTCCTGGTGCTGCACAACCAGGCCGTCGCCCATGCCGAGCGCATCACGCAGGACGCCAACGAGCAGGTCACCGCGTCGCTCGACCACGCGCAGCGCGTGTCGGCGAAGGCAGAGGACTTCGAGCGCCTGATGCGCGCCCAGTCGCAGCAGATCGAGGCCGACGCGCAGCTGCGCGCCCGCGAGCACCTCGAGCAGGCGCACGTGAAGGCCGAGCGCATCATCGACCTCGTCACCACGCACTCGCAGTCGGTGCTGCGCGACGCCGAGGACCGCACCCGCCAGCTGCGCTGGCAACAGCACCAGCTCATGAGCTTCATGGCCGAGGTCAAGGAGCTCATCCGCCCCGAAGGCGTGCTGGCCGCTGTCGCCTCGGATGACGCCGCAGAGCCGGCCGACGAGGAGACCGTCGTGGACGAGGCGCCGGTGGACGGCCCCGTCGTCGCCGGCGAGGCGGCCGAGTCCAGCGAGGCGTTCGAGTCCGGCGAGGCGGCCGAGTCCGGCGAGGCGTTCGAGTCCGACGAGACCCAGGTCGACGAGAGCGATGCCGACGAGACCCAGGTCGAGGCCGAAGGCGAGACCGACCAGGCCGAGGCCGTTGCGGGCGATGAGGAGCCCGGGGCGGCTGCGAGAGACTGACTCGCACGCCCCACCACACATGAGACGCGCCTGGCCTTGCGTCAAGGTCAGGCGCGTTTCGTCTTGCGCCGCGCTGCGCCACGCTCGGAGAAATCGCACCACTCGGACGTATCGGGCGGATCCCTCCGAGATACGCGTGATCTCCGAGCGTGGCGCGGCGTGGATGTGCCGCGGCCGGTCAGCCCGCGGTGGTCTCGCGGGCGATCGCGGCCAGGAAGGCGTCGATGTCGTTCTCGGACGTGTCGAACGAGCACATCCAGCGGACCTCGTTCTTGGCGGCATCCCAGTCGTAGAAGCGGAACGACGAGCGCAGCCGGTCGGCGACGCCGTCCGGCAGCGTCGCGAACACGCCGTTGGCCTGCGTCGGCTGGGTGAACGCGACACCCTGGATCGAGCCGTCGGCCAGGCCCGCTTCGATGCCCGAGCGCAGGCGCTGCGCCATCGCGTTCGAGTGCGACGCGTTGCGCAGCCAGAGGTCGCCCTCGAGCAGCGCGAGCAGCTGCGCCGACACGAAGCGCATCTTCGACGCGAGCTGCATGTCGAGCTTGCGCAGGAACTTCAGCCCCTGCGAGGCCTCGGGGTTCAGCACGACGACGGCCTCGCCGAGCATCGCGCCGTTCTTGGTGCCGCCGAAGCTGAGGACGTCCACCCCCGCGTCGCGCGTGAAGGCGCGGAAGGGCAGATCGAGCGATGCCGCGGCGTTCGAGATGCGGGAGCCGTCCATGTGCACGTTCATGCCCAGACTGTGCGCGTGGTCGGCGATCGTCCGGATCTCATCGGGCGTGTAGAGCGTGCCGAGTTCGGTCGACTGCGTGATCGACACGACGAGCGGCTGCGCGCGGTGCTCGTCGCCCCAGCCCCACGCCTCGCGGTCGATGAGCTCGGGGGTGAGCTTGCCGTCGTCCGTGGGCACGGTGAGCAGCTTGATCCCTGCGACCCGCTCCGGGGCCCCGCCCTCGTCGACGTTGATGTGCGCGGTGCCGGCCGAGACCACGGCGCCCCAGCGGGGCAGCATCGACTGCAGGCCGACGACGTTCGCGCCGGTGCCGTTGAAGACGGGGTACGCCTCGACGCCCTCGCCGAAGTGGCGGGCCATCACGTCCTGCAGCCGCTTGGTGTAGACGTCATCGCCGTACGCGACCTGGTGGCCGTCGTTGGCGGCGGCGATGGCCGCGAGCACCTCGGGGTGGATGCCGGAGTAGTTGTCGGAGGCGAAGCCCCGCAGGTTCGGGTCGTGGATCGTGGTCACGAATGTCCAGCCTAGTTTTCGAGGTCGATGATGGTGTCGTTGACGGACGCGGCGTCCGCGTCCCACAGGCCGATGTACGCCTGGGCGAGGGCATCCTCATGCCCGGCGAGGCTCTTGACGCGGAAGATCGTGGATGCCGCCGACAGAGGCCGGCCGGCATCCCGGGCGTCCTTCGCGAAGCCCTGCGCGACCGCGCGCGTCCAGGCCTCGGTCGCCGCCTTGACCGCGGCGTAGTTCGCGCCCCCGGCGAGCGGGCGCGCGACGGCGGTCGACGAGACGACGGCCAGGCGGCCGGCCGCGGAGGCCCGCAGATCGGCGTCGAACGCCCGGCTGACGTGACGAAGGGCCGTGAAGGACTCCTCCAGGAAGCGGTAGTCGGCCTCGGTCTGGCCGGCGAGGCCGCCCCCGCCGCGCCAGCCGCCGACGAGGTGCAGCACGCCGTCGACGGCGCCCTCGCCGGCGTGCACGCGCTCGGCGAGGGCCGTCACCGCGGCCTCGTCCGTCAGGTCGCACACCTCGGTGTGCAGGCCGGGCACCGCGACGCCGAGCGCAGTGAGACGCTCGGCGTCACGGCCTACCGCGACGACGCGCGCGCCTGCCCCACGCAGGCCGCGCGCCGCCGCCAGGCCGCTCGCACTCGTCGCCCCCGCGACGAGCACGAGCCGCTCTGCGACCGCGGGATCAGGAGCTGGCACCCGTGATCCCCGCGGTGGACTCGATGACGGGCTTCATCTTCTTGTCGAGGGCCTCGAAGAACATCGACAGCGGGAACTCGTCGTCCATGACGGCATCCGTGTATCCCTTGGGGGCGCCCGCGAGGATCTCGTCGGGAAGGCCGCGCGCCCACGCCGACGCCGGGTTGGGCGTCAGGGTGCCGCGGACGAGGTCGTAGGCCGCGAGCCAGTGCGCGGTCTTCGGCCGGTCGATCGAACGCCAGTACAGCTCGTCTATCGCGTCCCCGAGCGCGACGACGGCGGCGGGCACGTCGTCCCAGTCGAACGCGAGCGCGGTGTCGGTCCAGTGCAGGACGTCACGCTGGTGCAGCCAGGCGAACAGCAGCTGCCCGCCCAGCCCGTCGTAGTTGCGCACGCGCGAGCCCGTGATCGCGAAGCGGAAGATGCGGTCGAAGATCACGGCATACTGCACGAGCTTCGCGTGCTCGAGCATCTCGGCTTCGGCGGCATCCAGGCTCTCGCCGGCATCCACGCGCGCCGTGAGCCGCTTCTCGATCGCGACGCACTCGCGGAAGGCGGTGAGGTCGCAGCGCAGCTCTTCGAGCGAGTACAGGAAGTACGGCATCCGCTGCTTGATCATGAAGGGGTCGAACGGCAGGTCGCCGCGCATGTGCGTGCGGTCGTGGATGATGTCCCACATCACGAAGGTCTTCTCGGTGAGCGCCTGGTCGTCGAGCATGCGCGCGGCACCCTCGGGCAGGTCGAGCTTGGTGATGTCGGCCGCGGCGCGCACGACACGGCGGAAGCGGGCCGCCTCGCGATCCTGGAAGATCGCGCCCCACGTGAACGCGGGGATCTCGCGCATCGCGACGGTCTCAGGGAAGAGCACGGCGGAGTTGGTGTCGTAGCCCGGCGTGAAGTCGACGAACCGCAGCGACACGAACAGCTTGTTGCCGTAGTCGCCGGACTCCAGCTGCGCGATGAACTCGGGCCAGATCACCTCGACCAGCACGGCCTCGACGTGACGCTCGGACGAGCCGTTCTGCGTGTACATCGGGAAGACGACGAGATGGCGGATGCCGTCACGTCGGTGCTGCTGCGGCTGGAAGGCGTTCAGCGAGTCCAGGAAGTCCGGGACGCCGAACCCCTCGGCCGCCCAGCGCTCGAAGTCGCGGACCGACGCAGCCAGGTACTCGGCGTCGTGCGGGAAGGCAGGGGCCAGGGCGCGAATGCCGGCCGTGATCTCGTCGACGTACGTCTGGGCGTCAGCATGGGCTGCGGCATCCGGAATCGACCCGTCCTTGATCTGGAGCGGCTGGATGGCGGTGGCTGCGGCCTTCAGGCGCAGCCAGGCGTCGCTCGTCTCGGCATGCGCCGCGTCTTCGACGACCTCGGGTTCGCCGACGATCGCCTTCGCGGTGGGAAGAGCGGTGCTGGACATGTGAACCTCCGATCCGTCAATGACAGGAAATTTTCCGGCGAATGCCGAGTCTTAGGGATATTCTTCCATGTGTGGAAGACGCTGTCGACTTGAGGATCCTGGATGAGGTCTCGCGGGACGGACGCGCGACGCTCGCGCAGCTGTCCGAGAAGGCGGGACTCTCGGTGTCCGCCGTCCAGGCGCGGCTCAAGCGTCTGGAGAGCAGCGGCGTCATCCGCGGCTACCGGGCGGTCGTCGACGCCGAGGCGGTCGGCAAGCCGCTCGCCGCGTTCGTCGAGATCACGCCGCTGGACCCCGCGCAGCCCGACAACGCGCCCGAGCTCCTGGAGCACCTCGCCGAGATCGAGGCCTGCCACTCGATCGCCGGCGATTCGAGCTACATGCTGCTCGTGCGCGTCGCGTCTCCGCGTCACCTCGAGAGCCTGATCCGCGACATCCGCTCGGCGGCCTCGGTCAACACCCGGACCACCGTCGTGCTGCAGACGTTCTACGAGAACCGGCCGATCCTCCCCGCGTGAGCGGGACGAGCGCCGCCTCCCTTTGCAGGACGCGGAGCGGTGCGCAACCCCTGGGGCCACCGCGACCGGATCGATAGCCTCGGCCCATGGATCCTGCGAACACTGCGCACGCGACCGGCCGCGGCGTCCTGCTGGTCCGCAACGCCCGCTCGGGCACGGCGGTGATCCGCCCCGACCCCGCCCCGACCATCGCCGATCGTCTTCCCGAGGCGGTCGTGCGTGAGCTCGCCGACGGCGAGGACCTCGATGAGGTGGTGGCCGCGGCGATGAGGACGGATGCCGCACCCGACGTGCTGGGGATCTACGGCGGCGACGGCTCGGTGTCGCGCATGGCGCACCTCGCGCGTCGACACGAGCGGCCGCTGTTCGCGATGCCCGGCGGGACGTTCAACCACTTCGTCCGCGCCCTCGGACTCGACAGCGTGGAGATCGCGATCGACGCCTTCCAGGCCGGCTCGAGCGTGGAGGTCGGCGTCGCGGATGCCACGGCCGACGACGACGAGCCCCTCACGGTGCTCAACGTCGTGTCGGTCGGTGCGTACCCCGAGCTCATCGAGGAGCGCGAACGCCGCAGCAGCCTCGGCAAGTGGATCGGCGGTGTCTTCGCCACCGCGAGCGCGCTCCGACGCGCCGAGCCGCTCACGATCGTCCGCGAAGGACGCCGCGCACGCGTGTGGTCGGTGTTCGTGAGCGTCGGCCGCAACGACCCCGAGCGCGTCGCCACGATGCAGCGTCAGGAGGCCGAGACCGGTGTGCTCGACATCCGCATCCACCACGCCCGCGGTTCGAAGGTGCGCGCACTCGCATCGCTCGCGTTCGGCGAGCGCAGTGCCGCCGTCCTGCGCGCGCTGCGTCTGTATCCGCGCGACGAGGACGTGGAACGCCTCGTGCTGCGCGAGTTCGAGATCACGGTCAGGCCCGAGGCGGGGCATCCCTCGGTCTTCGTCCACGACGGAGAGCTCGAGGAGCGGGATCCGGGCGGCTTCCGGCTGCGCTGCGTCGCCCGCCCGGCCGCGCTGACGGTGTTCGCCCCCGCGCCCGGACCCTGAGCGGGCCGGGCGCGGGCGCCACGTCAGTCGTGCTGGGGAAAGCCCAGGTTGATGCCGCCGTGCGAGGGATCGAGCCAGCGCGAGGTGACGGCCTTCTCAGCCGTGAAGAAGTCGAACCCGTGCGGGCCGTACGCCTTCGCGTCGCCGAACAGCGAGGCCTTCCAGCCGCCGAACGAGTGGTACGCCACCGGCACCGGGATCGGCACGTTGATCCCGATCATGCCGACGGTCGCCTCGCGCTGGAACCGACGGGCTGCGCCGCCGTCGTTCGTGAAGATCGCGGTTCCGTTGCCGTAGCGGCTCGTGTTGATGATGCCGAGGCCCTCTTCGTAGCCCGACACGCGCACCACGGACAGCACCGGCCCGAAGATCTCGTCGCCGTACACGGACGAGGACGTGGGCACCTTGTCGATGAGGGTGGGGCCGAGCCAGAAGCCATTGGCGTCGCCGTCGACCTCGATGCCGCGGCCGTCGACGACGACCGATGCGCCGTCCGCCCCGGCGACATCGATGTACGACGCCACCTTGTCGCGGTGCTGGCCGGTGATGAGCGGACCCATGTCGGTGCCGCGCCGGCCGTCGCCGACCTTCAGGCCGCCCATGCGCTCGGCGACCTTGGCGACGAACGCGTCGGCGACCGAGTCCACCGCCAGCACCACCGAGATCGCCATGCAGCGCTCGCCGGCCGAGCCGAACCCCGCGTTGACGGCGGCATCGGCGGCCAGGTCGAGGTCGGCGTCGGGCAGCACCAGCATGTGGTTCTTCGCGCCGCCGAGGGCCTGCACCCGCTTGCCCGCACTCGTGGCCTTCTCGTACACGTACTTCGCGATGGGGGTCGAGCCGACGAACGAGATCGCCCGCACATCGGGGTGGTCCAGGAGCGCGTCGACCGCCTCCTTGTCGCCGTGCACGACGTTGAAGACGCCGTCGGGGAGCCCCGCCTCGGTGAGGAGCCCGGCGAGCCAGTTGGCCGCGGTGGGGTCCTTCTCGGAGGGCTTCAGCACGACCGCGTTGCCGGCGGCCAGCGCGATCGAGAAGAACCACAGCGGCACCATCGCCGGGAAGTTGAACGGGCTGATGATGCCGACGACGCCGAGCGGCTGCCGCAGCGTGTACACGTCGATGCCGCTGGAGACGTTCTCGGAGTACGCGCCCTTCGTGAGGTGCCCCACGCCGCACGCGAACTCCACGACCTCCATGCCGCGGGCGATCTCGCCGCGTGCGTCCGAGAGCACCTTGCCGTGCTCTGCGGTGAGGATCTCGGCCAGCTCCTCCTTGCGCTCGTTGAGCAGCTCGCGGAACGCGAAGAGCACCGCCTGCCGCTTGGCGATGGACGCGTCGCGCCACTGCGCCCATGCGGCCGAAGCGGCGTCGACCACGGCGTCGACGTCTTCGCGTGACGCGAAGCGCACGTGCTTCTGCACCGTGCCCAGGGCCGGGTTGTAGACGTCGCCGGAGCGATCGGATGCGCCGGTCCACGGCGCACCGTTCACCCAGTGGTCCAGCACCGTGGTCTCGGTACGCGGAATCGTGTCAGTCATCGTGTTCCTCCTTTGGAACCGCCCTCGTGAGGCGGGATGCACGCGTCAGCACTTCGACGGGCTCAGTGACCGTCGCCTTCGACGCTCGTCAGTGCTTCATCGTAGATCGCCATGGCGTGTTCGACCTCCGCATCGGTGACGACGCAGGGCGGCACGACGTGGATGCGGTTGTCGGCGGTGAAGGGCAGCAGCCCCCGCGTCACGAGCTCCTTCTTGAGCCGGCCGATCACGTCCGCCCCGACGGGCTGGCGCGACTCACGGTCGGAGACGAGCTCCAACGCCCAGAACACGCCCTCGCCGCGCACCTCGCCGATGAGCGGGTGCTTCTCTTCGAGCGCCCGCAGGCCCGGGCCGATGGCATCCTCTCCCACTCGCCGGGCGTTCTCGACGATGCCCTCGCTCTGCATCGCGTCGAGGGCGGCGACGATGGATGCCGCGGCCAGCGGATGCCCGGAGTAGGTGAGGCCGCCGGGGAAGACGCGCTCGTCGAACGTCGCGGCGATCGGCTCCGAGATAATGACGCCGCCGACCGGCACGTAGCCGGAGTTGACGCCCTTCGCGAAGGTGATGAGATCGGGCACCACGTCGTGGCCGTCGAACGCGAACCAGCGGCCGGTGCGGCCGAAGCCCGCCATCACCTCGTCGAGGATGAGCAGGATGCCGTAGCGGTCGGCGAGTGCGCGCACGCCGGCGAGGTAGCCGGGCGGCGGCACGAGGATGCCCGCGGTGCCGGGGATCGACTCCAGCAGCAGGGCCGCGATCGTCGCTGGGCCCTCGGACTGGATGACGCGCTCGAGGTGGTGCAGGGCGCGCTCGCACTCCTCTTCGGGGCTGGTGGCCCAGAACTCGGTGCGATACAGATACGGGCCGAAGAAGTGCACGTGTCCGCGCGCGTACTGGTTCGCCATGCGGCGCCAGTCGCCCGTCGCGACGATGGCCGCGCCCGTGTTGCCGTGGTACGAGCGGTAGGTCGACAGGACGGTGTCCCTGCCGGTGTGAAGGCGGGCCATGCGGATCGCGTTCTCGATCGCGTCGGCGCCGCCATTCGTGAAGAAGACCTTCTGGAACCCCGCCGGGGCGTGCGACAGGATGCGCTCGGCGGCACGGCCGCGCGTGAGGTTCGCCGTCGCGGGACCGATGGTCGCGAGCTCGGCCGCCTGCGTCCGGATCGCCTCGACGACCGCGGGATGCTGGTGCCCGATGTTGACGTTCACCAGCTGACTCGAGAAGTCGAGCATGCGGCGTCCGGCGTGGTCCCACACCACGGTGCCCGATCCGCCGGCGATCACCGGGAGGTCGAGCCCGGCCTGCGCCGACCAGGAGTGGAACACGTGGTCGCGGTCGAGCTCCTTCGCGAGGGCGTCGAGGTCTTCGGTCATGTCGCAACGTTCCCTGTTCTGCGCCGCCGGGTCAAGGGTCGTCCGTGCGGTGGGGCGTTTCGTCTCGCTCGTGCCTCGCTCGCTCAACGAGCAGAAACCTGGTCGTTGAGCGAGCGAAGCGAGACGAAACGCGGACGCAGTCGCTACTGGCCGCCCTCGGTGAGGACGACGTCGATCGGGGTGTACTCGCCGCTCACCTCGACGCCCTCCTCCTTCAACTGGTCCAGAGCCTCCTGGATGTACTCGTTCGAGTACGCGGAGTCGGCGGGCTCGGTGGTGATCAGCTCGAGGTCGTCCTGGTTCTTGGCCGCCAGCGCGCCCTTGACGGTCTTGTCCCATGCGGCCTTGTCGACGAGGCCGAAGTCCGCGCCCGTCCAGATGAGCTTGTTGACCTCGTTCATCATCCACTGCTGGTGGACCGGACCCACCGGGAACGCCGCCTCGGCCGTCGAGGCGATGTCGTACACGATGGACGCCGATTCCTCGGCGTTGTCGCGCGCGTAGACCCAGCCCTTCGTGATCGCCTTCAGGAACCGCACGGCCGCGTCGGCGTAGGCGGGGTCGTTCTTGAGACGCTCGGTGTCGGCCCACACCGCGTCCTGCAGCATGGCGCCCTCGGTGTCCTCGTACGACACGACGTCGAAGTCCTCGGGCTGGTACAGCTGCCCGGTGTCGGGGTTCACCACCTCCAGGATCTGCGCCCACTCGTTGTAGGTCATCGCCTGCGCGGCGTCGACGTCGCGGTCGAGCAGGGCGTTCATCGAGAAGTCCTGCGTCGTGATCGACACCGTGGTGGAGTCGAGGTCCTCGGCCGCCATCGCGGCGAAGATCTCCCACTCGTTGCCGAAGCCCCACGAGCCGATGCGCTTGCCCTCGAAGTCCGCGACCGACGTGATGCCGTCGCCCTTCCATGACACCTGCAGGGTGCCCGACTTCTGGAACACCTGAGCGATGTCGGTCAGCTCGACGCCGGTGGCCTCGAGTGTGCCCAGCACCTTCGGCACCCACGCGATCGCGAAGTCGACGTCGCCGTCGACGAGCGCGTCCTGCGGGACGATGTCGCCGCCGGAGGGGATGATCTCGACGTCGTCGAAGCCCTCCTCCTCGAAGTAGCCCTTCTCCTGGGCGACGTAGTAGCCCGCGAACTGCGCCTGCGGCAGCCACTGCAGCTGCAGCTTGAGCGACGTGATCGGCTCGAAGTCGTCGCCGCCGCCGGTGTCGGAGGCGTCGGGTGATCCGGAGCACGCGGCGAGTGCGAGGGCCGCGACGGTGAAGGCGGATGCCGCGAAGAGGCCACGGCGCATGCCCGGGCCGCGCGAATGCTGCTGTGTCATTGCGTTCCTTTCGTTGGTGCTGCTTTTCCCCTTGAGGTCGGTGAGATCAGGCGGGCGACCTCCGCGTCGCCAGGCGCTCCAGGAGCGAGGTCACGAGGTAGAACACGAGGCCGATGAGGATGCCGCCGAGCACGTACGCCCACGCGAGCGCCGCGCGGCCGGACTTGGCGTAGGTGGCGATCGCGGTGCCGATGCCGTCGGCCGGGCCGCCGAAGTACTCGGCGACGAGGGCGGCGATGACGGCGAGCGAGCTGGCGATGCGCAGGCCCGTCAGCAGGTAGGGGAGCGCGGTCGGCAGCGTCAGGAACCGGAAGGTCTGCCAGCCCGACGCGGCCGACGCGCGCAGCAGGTCGCGGTGCACCGGACGCGTCTGCCGGAGGCCTCGCAGCACGTTGACGAACACCGGGATGAACGCCGCGATGGTGGCGACCGCCTGGCGGCCGAACTGGCTCGACGCGCCGAACATCGTGTTGAGGATCGGGGTGATCGCGACGATCGGGATGACGGCGAGGGCGGCGACCAGCGGTGCCAGCATGCCGTCGATCGGCCGGGCGGCCGCGGCGAGCCCCGCGAACAGCATGGCCAGGAGCGACCCGACCACGAGGCCGATGAGGGCGTTGGTCGCCGTGATCGTCATGTCCTGCGCGATGATCGGCCACCGCTTGACGAACTCCGCGAGGATCGCGAACGGGCTCGGCAGCATGCGCGGGGCGGTGCCGAGCACGTCGACCCAGAACCACCACACCACGACGATGACGGCGCCGACGACGATCGGCGCGACCCAGCGCAGCCATCCCGGCAGTCCACGCTCGCCGGGGCCCGCGCCGCGGGACCGGCCGGCAGGGCGGCTCGGGCCGGGCAGGGTGGCGGTGACCGTGTCGGTCATGACTCGCTCGCCCTCGCGACGGGCGCGCCGTGCAGTGCCTCGCGCACGGCGGTGACACGGTCGAAGAACTCCGGCGATTCCCGCAGCGCCTCCGAGCGCTCGCCGAGCGTCACGTCGACGACGTCGGTGATGCGCCCGGGACGCGGGCTCATGACGACCACGCGGTCCGCCAGGAAGACCGCCTCGGGGATGGAGTGCGTGACGAACACGACGGCCGCGCCGGTCTCTGCCGCGATGCGGGTGAGCTCGGTCTGCAGGCGCTCCCTCGTCATCTCGTCGAGTGCGCCGAAGGGCTCGTCCATCAGCAGCAGCTTCGGCCGTGCCGCCAGTGCGCGGGCGATCGCGACGCGCTGCTGCATCCCGCCCGACAGCTGGTCGGGGTACCGATCGATGAACTCGGCGAGCCCGACCAGCTCGGCCAGCTCGGACACGCGGGCCGAGCGTTCGGCCTTGCCCGTCCCGTGCAGCTCGAGCGGGAGCGCCATGTTCGCGCCCACCGTGCGCCAGGGGAGCAGACCCGCCTGCTGGAAGGCGATGCCGTAGTCCTGGTCGGCACGTGCGCGTCGCGCCGGCTTGCCGAAGATCTCCAGCGTGCCCGTCGTCGACTGGTCGAGGTCGGCGATGAGGCGCAGCAGCGTGGACTTGCCGCATCCGGACGGCCCGATGAGGGCCACGAACTCGCCGGCCGCGACGTCCAGGTCCATCTCCGACAGGGCGGCCACGTCGCCCGTCTTCGTGGCGAACACCTTGCTCACGCCGGCGGCCCGCACCGCCGGGGCGGCCGAGGCGGCGGCATCCGCTCGCTCGCTCTGGTCGGGGACGTCAGGCGTCATGCCGCCTCTCCTCTGCGGTAGTTGGCCAGCCCGAGCCCGATGAGGGCGACGGAGCCGGCGGCGATGAGTCCGAGCGCGATCGAGCCGAAGGTCGGGCCCCACGGCGCCGCGGGGTCGCTGGAGGCCTGTCCGGCGAGCTGGATGAGCATGCGCCCGATGCCCCCGCGCATGCCGATCGACACCTCGGCGACGACGGCGCCGAGCACGGCGTTCGCCGCCGCGAGGCGCAGCGCCGGCAGGAGGTGCGGGACCGCCGCGGGCAGGCGCAGCCGCACGAGCGTCGGCCAGTACCCGGCCGCGTAGCTGCGCATCAGGTCGAGATGGATGCGGTCGGGCGAGGCGAGGCCGCGCAGCATGCCGATCGCCACCGGGAAGAACGCGAGGTACGACGCGATCACCGCGACCGACAGCCATTGCGGCCACGTCCCGCCGCCGCGGTCGATCTGGTTGCCGATCGCGTTGACGACCGGGGCGAACGCGATGAGCGGCACGATCTGGCTGACGACGATCCAGGGGAGCAGGCCCCACTCGAGCAGCTGCCACCGCTGCATGACGAGACCGAGTGCCGCGCCGACGATCACGCCGATCAGCCAGCCGATGGCGGCGATCCCGAGTGTCACGAGGGCGGCCCCCGCCACCGACACCCACAGCGGCGGGGTGTCGCCGCCGCTCGTCGGAGCGAACAGGCGCGCCACCATGTCCCACACGTGCGGCATGGCGCGGTCGTGGGTGCGCGGCAGGATCATGACGCCCGACCCCGCCTGACCCTGCACGGCCCCGATCACCACGCCCTCAGCCGGGCCGACGAACTTGTACAGCTCCCACAGCGCGAGCACGGCGAGCACCCCGAGCGCTCCCCAGCCCGCCGCGATCCACCCGCGCAGCTCGCTCTGCCGCCGCTTGCGCCGCACCTCAGATCCGCGAGGGGCCATCTGGCCGCCGAGGGGTCGGGTGCTCTCCACACCCTCGTCCGCCAGATGACCCCTCGCGGTCTGGGAGTGGGCCACCGGTCAGGCCTTCGCCGTCAGATGGGTCTGCAGCGCGGGGATCACGGTCTCGCCGTAGACGCGCAGTGTCTCTTCCTTGTTGTCGTGCTGCAGGTACCCGGCGAACTGGGTCACCCCGAGGTCGCGCAGGGCCTCGAGCTTGGCGATGTGATCGGATGCCGTCCCCAGGACGCAGAACCGGTCCACGATGTCGTCGGGCACGAAGTCGACGTGGTCGTTGTCGGCCTTGCCGTGCGTGTTGTAGTCGTAGCCGCTGCGGCGCTCGATGTAGTCGGTGAGCGACTCGGGCACGCCCTCGCCGTGATGGCCGTACTTGGCGACGATGTCGGCCACGTGATTGCCGACCATGCCGCCGAACCAGCGGCACTGGTCGCGCATGTGCTCCCAGTCGTCGCCGATGTACATGGGCGCGGCCACGCAGATCGCGAGCGACTCGGGGTCGCGGCCGGCGGCGGCCGCGGCATCCTTCACCGTCTTGATCATCCACGCGGCGATGTCGAGGTCCGCGAGCTGCAGGATGTAGCCGTCGGCGACCTCGCCGGTCAGCTGCAGCGCCATGGGTCCGTAGGCGGCGACCCAGACGTCCAGCTCGGAGCCGCGGCTCCACGGGAACTGCAGCGTCGCGCCGTGGTACTCGACCGCCCGCGAGTTGGCGAGCTCGCGGATGACGTGGATCGATTCGCGCAGCTCGGCCATCGTCGTGGGCTTGCCGTTGGTGACCCGCACTGCCGAGTCGCCTCGTCCGATGCCGCAGATCGTGCGGTTGCCGTACATCTCGTTGAGCGTCGCGAAGACGGATGCCGTGACCGTCCAGTCCCGCGTCGCCGGGTTCGTCACGAAGGGGCCGACCACGACGCGGTTCGTAGCGCCGAGGATCGCGGAGTGGATGACGTAGGGCTCCTCCCACAGCAGGTGCGAGTCGAACGTCCACACGTGGCTGAAGCCGTGGGCCTCGGCCAGTGTGGCCAGCTGCACCGTGCGGGCCGCGGGCGGGTTGGTCTGCAGGACGACGCCGAAATCCATGCTGTGCACCGGCCGCTTCACACCAGGTACTGCGACAGGCCGCGCTTGAGGAACCGCCCGTCGCCCTTCGCCCCGAGGTACTGGCCGCCGTCGACCACGACCTTGCCGCGCGAGACCACCGTGTCGACGTGCCCGTCGATCTCGTAGCCCTCCCACGCGGAGTGGTCCATGTTCATGTGGTGCGTGCGGCCCTCGCCCATGCCGATCGAGGTGTGCCCGTTCGGGTCGTAGACCACGATGTCGCCGTCCGCGCCGGGCTGGATGACGCCCTTGCGGCCGTAGAGCCCGAACATCCTCGCCGGGGTGGTGCTGGTGAGCTCCACCCAGCGCTCGAGCGTGATCTTGCCGGTCACGACGCCCTGGTACATGAGGTCCATGCGGTGCTCGACCGAGCCGATGCCGTTCGGGATCGCCCGGAAGTCGTCGAGCCCCAGGTCCTTCTGGCCCTTCATGCAGAACGGGCAGTGGTCCGTCGACACCATCTGGATGTCGTTGGTGCGCAGCGCCTGCCACATGTGGTGCTGGTGGCCCTCCTGCCGCGAGCGCAGCGGCGTCGAGCACACCCACTTCGCGCCCTCGAACTGGCCCCATTCCTCGCTGAACCCGCCGAGCTGCTCCTCCAGCGACAGGTAGAGGTACTGCGGGCAGGTCTCGCCGAACACGTTCCAGCCCTGGTCGCGCGCCCACGCGAGCTGCTCCACGGCCTGCTTCGCCGACACGTGCACGACGTACAGCGGCGCGCCGGTCAGGTTCGCCAGCATGATGGCCCGGTGCGTGGCCTCTTCCTCCATCTGCCACGCGCGCGCGATGCCGTGGTAGTACGGCGCCTTCTTGCCGGCCTCCGCCAGCTGCTGGGCGAGCACGTCGATCGCGGGCCCGTTCTCGGCGTGCATCATCGTGAGCAGGCCGGTGTCGTTCGAGACCTGCATCGCCTTCAGCACCTGCGCGTCGTCGGAGTAGAAGACGCCGGGGTAGGCCATGAAGAGCTTGAAGCTCGTGATCCCCTCGTCCACGAGCCCGCGCATGGCCGCGAGCGAGTCCTCGTCGACGCCGCCGATGATCTGGTGGAAGCCGTAGTCGATCGCGCAGTTGCCCGCGGCCTTCTCGTGCCACGCGGCCAGGCCGTCCTGCACGCGCTCGCCGTAGCGCTGCACCGCGAAGTCGATGATGCTCGTCGTGCCGCCCCAGGCGGCCGCCCGCGTGCCGGTCTCGAAGGTGTCGGATGCCTCGGTGCCGCCGAACGGCAGCTGCATGTGCGTGTGGGCGTCGATGCCGCCCGGGATCACGTACTTCCCTGTCGCGTCGATGACGGTGTCGACGGATGCCGCGACATCGGTGCCGAGCAGCTGAGAGCCCGGGGCCAGCACGGCGGCGATGGTCTCGCCGTCGATGAGCACGTCGGCCTCGCCGCGTCCGGTCGCCGAGACGACGGTGCCGCCTGTGATCAGTGTCGTTGCCATGTCAGTTCTCCGGTCGCTGAGCCTGTCGAAGCGTCACGGCTTCGCGATCTTCGTGTACGAGTCGGGCCGGCGGTCTCGGTAGAACTGCCAGTCGTCGCGCATCTCGCGCACCATGTCGAGGTCGAGGTCGCGCACGAGCAGCTCCTCGTGCGTCCCGGAGCCGCGCTCGCCCACGAAGTTCCCGCGCGGGTCGATCACCTGGCTCGTGCCGTAGAAGTCGACGGCGAGGTCGCCGTACTCGTTGTCCTCGCGGCCGACGCGGTTGGGCTGCAGCACGAAGTAGCCGTTCGCCACTGCCGCGGCGGGTCCCTCGACCTCCCACAGCCGGTTCGAGAGGCCGGGCTTGGTCGCATTGGGGTTGAAGACGATGTGCGCGTCGTTCAGGCCCAGTTCGCGCCATCCCTCGGGGAAGTGCCGGTCGTAGCAGATGTACATGCCGACCCGCCCCACCGCCGTGTCGAAGACCGGGTAGCCGAGGTTGCCGGGGCGGAAGTAGAACTTCTCCCAGAACCGGTCGAGGTGCGGGAGGTGGTGCTTGCGGTACTGGCCGAGGATCGTGCCGTCCGCGTCGACCAGCACCGACGTGTTGTAGTACACGCCGGTCTCTGCCTCTTCGTAGATCGGCAGCACCATGACCGTGCCGAGCTCCTTCGCGAGCGCCGCGAAGCGCTGCACGATGGGGCCGTCGACCGGCTCCGCGAAGCGGTAGTACTTCTTGTCCTGCGTGATGCCGAAGTACGGGCCGTAGAACAGCTCCTGGAAGCACACGACCTGGGCGCCCTGGCCCGCGGCGTCCCTCGCGAAGCCCTCGTGCTTGTCGAGCATCGACTGCTTGTCGCCCGTCCAGGTGGTCTGCGAGATCGCCGCGCGTACCGTCGTCATTCGTCTCTCCGTTCCTGCGCGGGCAGTGCGCGCTCTGGTCCCTCGGGTGAAGGACCGACGGGGCCGATCGGGCGAGCACCCCTGCTGCCTGATCCTGTCGACTCGACGTTTCCCGTCGGTTTCGGTCTGTGACGCGACAGTAAAGCCTCACCGGGTGCGGCGCAATGGTGGGTCCAGCAGACCTTTCCGCGGGTCATCCCCGGCCGCGGATACATCTGGCGACGGATGCCGCGGCCCCGGGTTACAGCCCGCGACGGATGCCGCCGCGGCCCATCCTCACGTACCGTGAGACGGTGTTCCGCCGCTTGAAGACGTCCCAGCTCGTGGTCGATCTGGCGCTCGCGGTCGTGTACTTCCTGATCGCCTGGCCGATCGAGGCCGTACTGGTGCAGACCGGCGCGTTCGGCTGGGAGTACCAGCTGGGCTCTGCCGGTCAGGTGATCGTCGGCGGCTTCATCGCGGCGCTCTTCTCGTGCTCGCTTGCCGTGCGACGTCTGTCTCCGCTCCTCGCGCTCGGACTCGCCTGGGTGGGGGCGCTCGTGCAGATGGGGCTCGGGCGGCCGCCGAGCTTCAGCGACCTCGCGATCTTCGGCGTGCTGTTCGCCACCGCCGCCTACGGCTCCCGTGCGGCGTACTGGGCGGGATTCGCGTCGGCGCTGGTGGGCGCGCTGGTGATCACCGTGTACCTCTTCGCCGGCCCGTCGTTCGCCGGCGGCGGGCTCACGTGGCAGACGCTGCCCCTGGCGCTCATGACCCTCATCGCCGCGGCGTTCGCGCTCGGGCTGTCGTGGACGATCGGCGCCCTCGTGCGCTCCGCGATCCGCACTCGCGAGACCCGCGTGGCGCAGCAGCGGGCGGAGGCCGAGACGGCGGCCGAGCAGGAGCGCGTGCGCATCGCCCGCGACATGCACGACGTCGTGGCCCATTCGCTCGCGGTCGTGATCGCGCAGGCCGACGGTGCGCGCTACGCCGCGGCATCCGATCTCGCGGTCGCGACCGAGGCGCTCGCGACGATCTCGACCACGGCCCGTTCGGCGCTCGCCGACGTGCGCCTGCTGCTGGGCCAGCTGCGGCATCGGCAGGGCGACGGCCCCCAGCCGACCATCGCCGACCTCGAGGAGCTGTACGCCCAGGTGCGGGCGGCGGGCGTCCCGCTGCTCGTCGACGTCGACCCCGCCCCGCCCGGGGAGCCGCCCGCGGCGGTGCAGCTCGCGGTGTACCGCATCCTGCAGGAGGCCCTCACGAACGCGCTGCGCCATGGCGCGCCCAGCGGGGCCGTCGCCGTCCGGCTGTCATGGCTGCCGGACCGCGTCGAGCTGGCGGTGCGCAACCCGGCCGCCGTGTCCGCGTCGGGCGACCGCCCCGGCCACGGCATCATCGGCATGCGCGAGCGGGCGCAGCTCGCCGGCGGGCGCCTGGAGGCCGGAGCCGAGGACGGCGACTTCATCGTCCGGGCGACCATCCCGATCGGAGGACCCGCATGATCCGCGTCGCGCTCGTCGACGACCAGGCGCTGTTCCGCGCCGGCATCCGCATGCTCGTGGACTCGCAGCCCGACCTCGAGGTCGTCGGCGAGGCGTCCGACGGCCGGGAGGGCGTCGAGATGGTGCGCGCGAGCGCGCCCGACGTCGTGCTCATGGACATCCGGATGCCGGTCATGGACGGGCTCGCCGCGACGGCCGAGCTGCTCGCCGACGCCCGTGAGGGCGTGCCGGCGCCGCGCATCGTGATGCTCACGACGTTCGATCTCGACGAGGCGGCGGCGCGAGCCATCCGGCAGGGGGCGAGCGGCTTCCTGCTGAAGGACGCCGATCCCGAGTTCCTGCTGGCGGCGATCCGCACGGTGCATTCCGGCTCGGCCGTGATCGCGGCATCCGCGACCCGCGAGCTGTTCGAGAGGTTCGCGGATGCCGCGCCCCGCCCGGTCCCGCCGGCCTATGGCGAGCTCACCGACCGCGAACGCGAGATCTTCGCGCTGGCGGCGCGAGGGCTCTCGAACGCCGAGATCGCGGGGCGAGAGTTCCTGTCGGAGGCGACCGTCAAGACGCACATCAGCCGCATCCTCACGAAGCTGGGACTGCGCGACCGCGTGCAGCTCGTGGTCTTCGCCTTCGAGCACGATCTCGCGTAGCAGGGTGTCGCCGCCGGGCGGCAGAATCGGCGCCATGGAACTGCAGCTCAGCATGGTCGTGCTCGAAGTCGCCGATCTCGAGGCGTCCGTCCGCTTCTACCAGCGGCTGGGGCTCGACATCCCCGACGTCGTGCCGGGCGGTCGTCCGGTCGTCGCGCACCGGATGGGAAGCGGCGTCACGCTCCTCATCACGACGTCCTTCGCGTCGGTGTACGACCCGACGTGGTCGCGTCCTTCCGGCAGCGGGTACTCGCAGCTGCTGGAGTTCTACGTCGGGGAGGATTCCGTCGTCGACAGCCGCTGGGCGGAGCTCGTCGAGGCCGGGTACGTCGGGCGCATGCCTCCGACGCAGACCGTCGGGCCGTACGCGGCGATCGTCGAGGACCCCGACGGCAATGCGGTCCTGCTGACATCGGACGAGGCCGCCTCGCCTGAGGCGAGCTAGGTACTTGCGTCACGAAAGCACCCGGGGCTACTCTGCCTGCAAAGCGCGCTTGCATGATGCAAGTGCCGAGCGAAGGAGCAGGCATGTCGCAGGACTACACCACGACCATCACCGTCGCCGCGACGCCGCAGCGGGCGTTCGACGCGATCAGCGACGTCGCCGCGTGGTGGGGCCGCATCACCGGCACGACCGCCGCCGTCGGAGACGAGTTCGTCTACGTCGTGCCCGGGTTGCACTACTCCGGGTTCCGCGTCACCGCCCTCGAGCCGGGCAGCCTCGTCGAGTGGCTCGTGACGGGCAGCTACCTGGACTTCGTCGACGACCACCAGGAGTGGAACGGCACCACCGTGCGGTTCGAGATCACCCCCGCGGGCGACGGCGCCGCCGTCGTGTTCACGCACGAGGGCCTCGGGCAGGACGTGCCCTGCTACGAGACGTGCGCCAACGCGTGGAGCATGTTCGTGCGGGGCAGCCTCAAGGCCCTCATCGAGACCGGCCGCGGGACGCCGTACGAGTTCACCGGCGGCGAGCAGCTCCTGCCGCACGAGCACGAGGCGCTGCACCAGGGCATCGCAGAGGCCGTCGGGCGGCTGTGAAGCCGGGCCGGATCATCCTCGCGATGTAGGGGGATGCCTCTCCAGGCCGACGCGCGGGGCCGTGAGCGATCCATACCGTCGTAGGCATGGAACTCTCATCGACCGACCTGGGCCTCGCCGCCCGGGTGCAGCAGCTCACCAAGACGTACGGCGCCGGCGAGAGCACCGTCCACGCGCTCGACGACGTGAGCGTCGGAATCCGTCGCGGCGAGTTCACCGCGATCATGGGCCCGTCGGGCTCGGGCAAGTCGACGCTCATGCACATCATGGCGGGTCTGGACGCCCCCACCTCGGGCCGCGCGTGGATCGGCGACACCGACATCACGGGGCTGTCCGACCTGGAGCTCACGATCCTGCGCCGCCGCCGCGTGGGCTTCGTGTTCCAGGCGTTCAACCTGGTCCCGACGCTGGACGCCCTCGGCAACATCATGCTGCCGTTCGACCTCGACGGACGCCGGCCCACGGCGCTGGAGCGCGCCCGCATCGACGGGCTCGTCGAGCGTCTCGGGCTCTCCAGCCGCCTGGGTCACCGGCCGCACCAGCTGTCGGGCGGGCAGCAGCAGCGCGTCGCCATCGCCCGTGCCCTCGCGACGGCGCCGGACCTGGTGTTCGCCGACGAGCCCACCGGCAACCTCGACTCGCGGTCGGGCCGCGAGGTGCTCGCGCTCCTGGCTGCCGCCACGCGCGAGCACGGCCAGTCGATCGCGATGGTCACGCACGACCCCGTGGCCGCCTCCCACGCGGATCGCGTGCTGTTCCTCGGCGACGGGCGCATCGTGGCCGACAAGCCTCGGCAGAGCGCGGAGGAGATCTCGGCCTACATGCTGGCCTCCGAGCTCGGCACCGCCGCGCACACCACGGCCGTCCCGGCTGCTGCCGTCGCGACCGCTCAGGTGGCGTCATGACCACGGTCGCGCAGACCCCGACAGGCCGGATGCCGGAGGCCGCGGCATCCACTCCTGCGAAGCGCTCCGCACCGCTGCCGTGGCTGCGCGAGCGGGGCATGGGCGGCAGCATCCTGGTCGCGGCGATCTCGAGCGCGTTCGGCGCGGTCCTGCTGAGCGCGACGGGATTCATCGGGGCGATGCTGAAGGCCAATCCGTACATCGGCGACAGCGAGACCCTCGCCGCCGTGATCGTGATCCTGAGCTTCCTGCTCATCGGCGTCGCGGTGTACGTGGCGTCGATCGTCACCGCCAACACGTTCGCCACGGTCATCGCCGGACGCACGCGCCGGATCGCGCTCATGCGTCTCATCGGGGCGTCCGCGCGGTCGCAGCGTGAGGAGGTCGGCCGGCAGGGCCTCGTCGTCGGCGTCATCGGGGCGGCGATCGGCCTCGTCGGGGGCACGCTCGTGTCGTGGGCGGGCGTGGTGCTCGCCACGCAGCTGCTCGGGCTCGACGGCGTGGACTACGCCGTGCTGCAGCCCGTGCTCGTTCTTCCGGCGGTCGTGGTGGCGCTCACGACGTGGGCGGCCGCGTGGGCAGGCTCGCGGCGCGTGCTGACGGTGACGCCGCTGCAGGCACTCGGCGGCTCGGTCGAGACCTCGCACGAGGCGGTCGCCCGACGCGGCGGACGCAACGGCGTGGCGATCACGCTCTTCGTGATCGGTGCGGCGCTGCTGGCGCTCGGGATCGTGTTCGGCCTGGTGTCACCGCTCGGTGTGATCGTGGCGTTCTTCGGCGGCATCTCCTCGTTCACGGGACTCGCGCTCGGGGCGACGCTCGTCATGCCGCCGGTGCTGCGCCTGGTGGGCCGCGTGTTCGGGCGGTCGGCGACGGCCCGCCTGGCGGCGGAGAACGCGCTGCGGTACCCCGAGCGCTCCAGCCGCATGGCGATCGGCGTGGTCATGGGGGTCACGCTCGTCACGATGTTCGCCGTCGCGCTGGAGACCGTGAAAGCGGTGATGATCGCGTCGGGCGGCGGCGAGGCGCCGGCAGAGATGACGACGCTCGTCGACACGTTCGCCGCCATCATGATGGGCCTCGTCGCGGTCGCCGCGGTGATCGCCGCCGTCGGCCTGGTGAACCTGCTCACGATCGGCGTCGTGCAGCGTCGGCGCGAGCTCGGTCTGCTGCGTGCGCTGGGCGTGTCGACCGGTCAGGTGCGCCGCATGGTGCTGCTGGAGGCCGCGCACATCACGATCGCCGCGACCGTCACCGGGCTCGTGCTCGGCATCGCGTACGGCTGGGCCGGCGCGCAGTCGCTCCTCGGCTCGGTGGCGGTGCCGCCGTCGTGGTCGGCGCCGACCCTGGTCGCACCCGCGGTGCCCTGGCTGCCCGTCGCGATCATCGTGGCCGCGACCGCCGTGCTGACCCTCGTCGCCGCCGTCGTCCCGACGCGTCTGGCCACCCGGGTGGCCCCGGTCGCGGCGCTCGCCGACTGAGACGGGGGATGCCGTCGCGCAGGCTTCGCGCGACGGCCTCCCTCCTTGGTGTCAGGGCGTCGGCGGCACCAGGCGGAACGGGCCGCCCTGGGCGACCTCTGCCTCGACTTCGAGGTACGTCGAGTCGGCGCGCGCATCGTCGTCGCTGGAGTACAGGTCGGACACCTCCTTCAGCGCCGCGACCAGGTTGTCCTGCGGCACCGCTGTGTCGACGGCCTTGCCGTGCACCCCGCTGCGGGTCGACATGAGCGTCGTCAGTCGCGGCAGCGTGTCGGGGCGGTCCTTCCACAGGCTCCAGAGCGTGCGCGGCGTCGCGTTGCGGCTGCCGTGGTGGCCCACCTTGTAGAGGTCGACACTCGCGAGCTTGGCGCGCAGCTCGGGCTCCTTCGCGAAGCGCTTGAGGGTGTGCTGCCAGTTCTCGATCTGCGCGTCGCCCGGGAACAGCAGCGACAGCCCGCCGATCTCGAACAGCAGCAGCAGACTCGTGTTGTTGAGGGCGTCATCGAGGTTGCGCACCAGCCGCAGCAGCGAATGCGTGCGCTGCGCCTTGAGGTTGTCGATGAGCCACCGCACCGGACCCGGACCGACCGGCACGCTGTCGCCGTACCCGTCGGCGTCGGCCTCTGCCGCATCCCCGGCCTCCGCGGCCGCGATCGTGGTAGACAGCGCGAGCGAGGCATCGAGAGCCGTGAGCCAGTACTCGTCGTCGTCCTCGGCCTGGCGCGTGACATCGGGCTCCTGGTCCGGCGTCGGGGGTCCGAGCACCGTCGTCACGAGCCCCGGCACGAGGTCGGCGATCCCCGCGTCGGCCCCCGTGTACAGATAGCGTCCGCGCCGGTCGGCCGACAGTTCGTCGAGCAGCTTGACGGCGTCGGCGTTCTTCAGCTGCTCGTCGGCCGCCGCTGCGACGAGCTTGTCGTGCGCGGCCAGGCCCGCCAGGGCGCCGGCATGCTCCTGGGCCGTGCCGAGCAGCCGTGCGTAGCGGATGGATGCCGGTCCCACGACGCCGTCCGCGGGCGCTGCGGCCGGACCGGCGGGCGCTGCGGCCGGGCCCCCGGGCGCTGCGGCCAGGCCGGGCTCGTCCGCGGGGCCCGCGGCATCCGCCGCGAGGCCGGGGTTCTCGGTCCACGAGCGCAGCACGACCTTCGGCGCGAGCCGGCGCAGGATCTCGGCACCCGCGTCGACCTCGAAGCCCCGCAGGTGGTCACGGTGGCGGTGGGTGACGACGAGCACGTCCAGCACGCCGTGGGTGTGCTGCTCGATGAGCGCGGCGACGTCGGCCATGCGACCGCGCACGAAGCCCTTGCGCGGCGAATGGCTCGTGCCGTAGTCGACGAGGATGTGGCGTTCGGCCCGGCCGTCGGCGAGAGGCTCGTCGTACTCGACCGAGATCAGGAGGCAGTCGCCGAACCCGACCTGGTACATGCGGACGCGGACGCGGACAGGAGTGCTCACCATGCCTCCCCGGAGCTGAGATCGGTGCTGTGGAGCGCCGCGAACGCCTGCCCGCGCGAGCGGCCCTCCGAGAACCCGAGCCGGCCCTTGGTGTCGCGGCGGCCCGTGCTGTCGAGGTACGCGAGCCGGCGGACCTGGCGGCGCCAGTCGTCGATGCGCTTGTAGACGTGCAGCTTCAGGCGGCCGAACTGGTCGAAGACCAGGGTGCCGCCGCCGAAGAACTGCACGGGGGTGTCGTCGTCGATCCCCTCGGGCAGCGGCAGCTCGGACTCGCGGGCGAACTCGCCCGCCGTCATGTCGACCATCTGGACGTAGGTGGCGACCGACTCGGGCACGATGAGCCCGTCGGGGCCGATGCGCTGCGTCGGCAGCACGGACTCGACGATCGTGTAGAAGCGGGTGCTGACGCCGAGTCGCGGCGCGTTCTGCCAGAGGAACCGGAACACCTCGTCGCGGTCGCTGCGCAGGCTCGCGTAGTTGATCCCCAGGTACCTGGGTGTCAGCTCCGCCTCGAGGACGTCCGCGTTGCGATCGGGACGAAGGATGCCGGCGGCCTCGAACCGCCGGGCCAGCATGTCGCGATACCCCAGGTCGTCGTCGGGCACGACCTCCGCGTCGGCCAGCAGGACGGCATCCAGCAGATCCCCGAACTCGAACTCCACCGGCGGCAGGTAGTCCAGACCGCGGATGAGCATGGTGAGCAGCTGGGATGCCGCCTTCACGCCTTCTTCGGCGGCGCGCGTGCGGTCGACCGTCACGTCCTTCGCCTTCGATCCGGGCCGCGAGAACAGCGCCTGCAGACGAGTCCACCAGATGTCGATGAGCACGTCGAGCACGACGGCGACGAGCACTTCGCCGCGGCGGTGCGGTTCGTCGTAGACCCGCAGCGCCGCCCAGTCGGCGGGCGGCGGCTTCAGCGCCGAGGCCCGCAGCGCGCCGCGTCCCTGCGTGAGGGTGCGCCCGATCTGCTCCGCGACGCCGGTCAGGACGCCGTGGCGCAGGCGCCGGGGATCGACGCGGTCGCGCGAGATGCGGCCGTCCTTGTCGGCGCGGCCGAGCGCCTGCTCGACGACGGGTCGCATCGAGAACACCGACAGCAGCGCGACGATGTCGGCGAACCCCTCGTGGAAGGCGGCCTGGTCGGGCAGGCTCGGCTCGAGGAACCGGTGACGCAGCCCGTCCAGCACCGCGTGCGTGGTCTCGTGCACCACGACGTCGTGGCTGAGGCAGGTGTACACCGGCCGGCGTCGGGGATCCCCGGACGGCACGTAGCCGAACAGCAAGGCGTGATCGTCGTCGGAGTAGAACGCGTTGGCCTCCGCGAAGGCGTGCGGCACCAGGTAGAGGTGATGGCCTTCGAAGCCCCACGACAGGCGGCGGCCGAGCGCCGACTCGAACGTCGCGAGAGTGCGCGCGGCCGTCGCGTACACGTGCTGCGCGTGGAACGCCTTGTCGTCGAGCAGGTCCTCGTCCTCGGCGTCGGCGTACACGTCGTCATCGGGGATCCCGGGGTGCTTCAAGTACTCGCCGGTCGCGGTGTCGAAGTCCACGACGTGCAGGCGCGCCCCGCGGGGTCCGTCCTCCATGCGCGACCACGGCACTTTGACCTTCGCGGTCAGGATGCGCCGGTCATCGCCCTTGACGGCGGGGTCCTGCGCGATGAGCCGCAGCGTCACGTGGGTGCGCGGCTGATCCTGCGATTCGTACCCGGTGATCTCGGACATGTCACCGCGCCCACGTGATCCGGTACGGCTGCGCGCTCGCGGCGGTCGCGTCGACGCGGCGCTGCACCGAGGGATGCAGCTGATCGGCGCGGGCCGGATGCCGGCGACGCCAGCCGAGCCCGGCGATCGCCCAGTACCACTGGTGGCGGTGGATGCGGCCCTCCGCGCACTCGGGCCGGACGGCCGCACCGCCGGTCACGCCGAGCAGCCGGTCGTACGCCTTCGCGTCGATGCGCAGGCCCGCGGCGACGGCCTCGGCCGTCATCCACTCCAGCGAGATGTCGGACAGGCCGTGGTCGTCCTCGTACTGGCCGCCGATGTCGCTGTGCACGCCGGCGAACCACATCTCCTGCAGGTCGCGGCGGGGGTCGTCGACGACCTTCACGCCCTCCTTGTCGGCGCCGAACCGGTACTCGGTGAAGGCGCGGCGGTTCTCGTCGAGCGCGAGCGCCAGGCGCCCGGTCTGCACGCCGTCCACGTTGCGGGTGAACGGCCAGCGCACCTGCTCGAACCGCGCCCGCAGGTTGAACCAGCCGACGGACTTGACGGTGTCCCACACGCCGAGGAACGTCACCGGCTTCGCGAACCGCCGGAACGCGGGGTTGCCGAATCCCTGGTCGAACGACGATCGCGTGCTCCAGAAGGCGCGCTCCTCGGTCGCGGACGCGTTGTCGCCGCCGCCGGCGAGCGCCATCTTCAGCGCGTACGGCACGAGGTTCTCGGCTCCGGGCCGCAGCAGGCCGACGCTGCGCAGCACTCCGGCGAGCGCCACCGCCGTGTACGCCCCGCGGCTGAAGCCGAACAGCATGATCCGGTCGCCGTCGCGGTAGTGCGCCATCAGCCAGCTGTACGCGTCGGCGATGTTGTCGCGGATCCCGTACCCGACGATGAGACCGGCGGTGCGGGTGAGCCACGCGCCGAACGGGGTGACCGCACCGCGAGCGCCCATCGTGCCGACACCGGGGTCGTAGAACACGAGCTGCTGATCGTCCTTGACAGCCATCGCGTAGAGGCGCGCGACGTTCGTGACCCCCGACTCGGGCTCGCTCCCTGTGCCGTCGAGGCACAGCACGAGCGTGCGCGGTCCGGGCTCCTGTGCGGCGGTGTCCATGCAGGGGAGAGGGTGCCTCGGCCGCGGGTGATACCGGAGGGGGTGCGTCGCGGCCCGGACGGGTGCAGGCTGGCGGCATGCAGATCGAGATCGTTGAGCACGAACCGCCCTACCGCGTCGGCGTCATCATCGGCAGCCTGTCACGCGAGTCCATCAACCGCCGCCTCGCCGTCGCCCTGGAGAAGCTTGCGCCGCCCGAGCTCGAGTTCTTCGAGATCTCGTACGCCGACCTTCCGCTGTACAACCGCGACCTCGACGCGGACTACCCACAGTCCGCCCTCGACTTCAAGGCCGCGGTGCGCTCGGCCGACGCGCTGCTGTTCGTCACGCCCGAGTACAACCGGTCGCTGCCCGGCGCGCTGAAGAACGCGATCGACTGGGGCAGCCGGCCCTGGGGGCAGAACGCGTGGTCCGACAAGCCCGTCGGCGTGATCGGAGCGTCGGCCGGACAGATCGGCACGGCGGTGGGGCAGCAGTCGCTGCGCAGCACCCTGAGCTTCCTCAACGCGCGCCAGATGACGACGCCCGAGGCCTACATCCACTTCACGCCGGGGCTCATCGAGGCGGACGGCGAGGTGACGGTGCCGGCGACCGAGGAGTTCCTGCGCATGTACATGGCGAAGTTCCTCGAGTACGTCGCGCGCGTGCTCACCGTGATCCCGCAGGCGTGAAGATCCGGGATGCCGGTGCCCCCGGCATCCCGGATCACTCCCCGTCGACGTCGTCGGGTTCGGGGTCGTGCGCCCAGGTCGGGGCGAGCGCCTTCACGCGCGCCTCGCGCCACTGCCACGCGCTCCAGAGCACCGGCCACAGGATCGCCGCGGTCGGCCCTGCGAACACCAGGCGGTCGCGCCACAGCGTCTTGCCGGGCTCGTCCGGAGCCGGTGAGACGGCCATCTGGTGGTCCCAGACGTCCAGGCTCGACAGCGGGCCGGTGAGGGGGATGCCGCTGTCGCGGAAGATCCGCACGCGTCCCGCGGGCTCGTCCACGACCCGCTCGCTCGCGTGGATGAGCTGCCGCCCCATCGGCACCATGCCGAACGCCGCCAGCTGCACCGGGACGTCGTCGCCCGGGCTCCAGCTCGTCGGCAGACCGCTCGGCACGAGCGGCTCCAGGTCGAGCAGGGGGCCGTACAGCTCGGCGACAGCACGCGGCGAGTGCAGCGCCCGCCACGCCGCGTCGGGGTCGCAGTCGATCACGAACTTCAGCAGGATCCGCATGCTCCAGTGTCGCACCGCACCCTCCCCCTTCTTGCCGCGATCATGTGCTCTCGCCGAGATCACACGTCGTGCGCGCGGCTGGCGTGTGCGCTCGGCGAGAGCACATGATCGGCGCACGGGAGGGGAGCGCCAGGACGAGTTCAGACGGACGGCTGGCGCGCCTACGCTGGACGGATGCCCGACACGCCGTTCGACCAGCATCGCTACCAGGTCCGTCTCGAGTGGGGCGCCGCGGGTCTGGCGCGGCTCGCGCCGGCCGACGTGGTGGTCGTGGTCGACGTGCTGCGGTTCTCGACGACGGTGACGGATGCCGTCGCCTGGGGCGACTCCGTGCCGCTGGACGCGTCGGCGCACGCGGTGTCGATCAACGGCGCCGCGATCGCGGAGGCGGCAGCGGCCACGGGCGCCACCGTGCTGCTCGGATGCCTGCGCAACGCCTCGGCTGTGGCCGGCGCCGTCCTCGATGTGCAGCACCGTCGTGGCGACCGCACCTCCATCGCCGTCATCGCCGCCGGTGAGCTCACCGGGCGGGAACCCGGAGCGGCGCTACGATTCGCCGCGGAGGACCAGTTCGGTGCGGGCGCCATCGTCGACGCCCTCGGCGCCCTCGGGATCGACCACACGTCACCCGAGTCGGCGGCCGCCGCCGAGGCCTTCCGGGGTCTGCGCGGTGCGCTGCGGCACCTGCTCACCGCGAGCGGCTCGGGGCAGGAACTGCTCGCCCGCGACGCCCGCGACGAGGTGCTCAACGCGGCCGCGGTGGATGCGGCATCCGTCGTCCCCGTGCTGCGCGACGGCGTCTTCGTCGCCTACTGACCCGCTGCCGCGTGCCCGGCCCGCACCGGCCGTTGAGCGAGCGACGAAGGAGCGAGACGAAACGCCTCGTCCGCACGGTCGGCCCCGTGCCGCACCGCGTTTCGTCTGCGCGCCCCCAACCGCGCTCCGCTCAAAGCACGGTGCGCCCTGCCCGCACTAACGCGGGGTCAGCGCGGCGAGGCGGGCCGCCGGGGTGATCTCGCGACGCGTCCAGGTGAACAGATGGCGCTCGTCGAAGGTGCGCGCGCACTTGGCGCACGAGGTCGGGCGGGTGGCCTTGCGGTGCCGGTAGGCGACGTGCCCGGCGGGGCACACGCCGATCCACGGCGCCAGCTCTGTCGCGGTCTCGCCGGCGTGGGTCGTGCCGCCGACGTAGCCGAGCTCGCGGGCGATGGCCTTCCACCGCGGCCCGTGACCGGCGCGCGGCCCGGCGAGTGCGTGCGCGACCTCGTGCAGCAGCGTCTGGTGGTTCGTGTCGTCGTCGTAGCGGGCCGCGAGGTAGCGCGACACGCTGATGCGCTTGTTCGTGTAGTCGCAGAGTCCGGCGCGGCGCTTGGCGTTGTCGAACCCGAACGTCCACGACGCGTCGAGGTGGGCGGCGATCAGGGCTTCGGCCCACTGCCGCACGCGGTGCAATTCCGACATGTGCGTGAGGCTAGAACATATCTCCGACACTCATGGCCGAGGCATCCTCAGCTGGCGACGGATGCCGCGGCCCGGCGCTGATCCGCCGCGTCGATGGCCATCAGCACGGACTCGAGCTGGTCCTCGGTGGCGCCCGACTCCTGGCGCAGGAACAGGGCCCGCTTGAAGTCCTTGCGGGCGGCCTCGTAGTCCCCGTCGTCGTAGCTCACCTTGCCGCGATGCATGTGGGCGAAGGCGCCGATGCCGGCCCATCCCTGCCCCTCGGCCTCTTCGGCGCACGTCGTGAGCTCGTGCCAGGCGGCCGGGTACTTGCCCTGCGCCTGCAGCACCGTCGCATGCAGGATGCGTGCCCGCAGCAGGTCCTTGCGGGTTCCGGCCATACGCGCGACGCGCACCGACTGCTCCGAGACGACGAGGGCCTCGTCGGCCCGGTCGAGCACCTTCAGCAGCCACACGCGTTCGAGCAGTGCGGGCAGGCTGCGCTGCTCGCCGATCTCTTCGAGCCGGTCGCGGCACTGCGTCGGGCTCACCTTCTCGCGGAGGGTGTCGGGGTCGTACCCGCTGATGTAGCTCACGTGTGACTCCCTTCACTGCGCCCGAGCGGCTCGTTCCAGTGTGCCTGTCGCCGTCGCGCGGGCCGGCGTGCCACGCCGGGTCGCGGCATCCACTCGGTCAGTCCTGGCGATCCGCCACGTTCCACGCGCCGCGCGCGGCGGTGGTGGCGACTCGTCACCAACGTGCAGCGGGATGCCGCCGCCCGGGCGTGATCCTGCGCAGGGGCGGCGGGTGACCGGGGCTCAGCGGGTGAAGATCGACGCGGACGGCTTGGGCGACGGCGTCGCGTCGGCGTCGGTGGCGACGCGGGCGCCCCTCGCGAAGTCGTCGACCTCGCGGCCCTCGGCCACCTTCGCGGGGTGGGGGCCGGCCGCCATGAGACGCGGCAGCCATTCCGTCGGCAGGGGCTGACGGGATGCCGCGATGACGAGGTTGCCGAAGCGCCGGCCCTTCAGCGTCTGCACCTCGGCGAGCACGATCACGTGCTCGAGCACGGCCTGCACGGTCGCGACCTCGCGGCGAGCGAAGGCGAGCCCTGCCCCGTCGGCGACGTTGACCAGCAGCACGCCGTCGGGGGCGAGGAAGCGGGCGGCCTCGGTGAAGAACTCGACCGTCGTGAGGTGCGCCGGGGTCTGTGCGCCGGAGTACACGTCCGAGACCACGAGGTCGGCGGCGCCGACCAGTCCTGCGGGCAGGCGTCCGAGCGCCTCGCGGGCGTCCCCGATGCGCACCCGGATCTGCGCGCCGCGGGGGAGCGGCAGGTTCTCGCGCACGAGGTCCCACAGCGCGGGCTCGAGCTCGACGACCTGCTGCCGCGAGCCCGGCCGGGTGGCCTCGACGTAGCGCGGGATGGTCAGGGCGCCCGCACCCAGGTGGATGGCGGTCAGCGGCTGACGCGGCATCCTGAGCCGATCGATCACCGCGCCCATGCGCGCGACGTACTCGAAGTGCAGGTGCGTCGGATCGTCGAGGTCGACGTGCGACTGCGGCGTGCCGTCGACGTCGAGCTCCCACCCGCCGCCGAACGGCGAGGGGACGACGCGCGCGATCGTGCCGTCCGAGAGCCTCGCCGAGGGGGCCGGGGCCTCGTCCCGCGTGCGTGCCATGGGTCAACGGTAGCCCGGCGTACCCGTCGGCGGCGGATCGTGCACGCGGAACCCATCGCTGCACGCCCGCACTACCGTGGAGGCATGGCGGCCATCGACCTCAACGCGGACCTCGGCGAGACCGTCGACGGCGTGCCGACGGCCGACGACGAGGCCATGTTCGCGGTGATCTCCAGCGCCAACGTCGCGTGCGGCGGACATGCCGGGGATGCCGCGTCCCTGCGTGACACTGTCGCCCGCGCCGCGCGGTTCGGCGTCGCGATCGGTGCGCATCCGTCGTACCCCGACCGCGCGAACTTCGGCCGCGTCGCCATGGAGATGGACCCCGCAGATCTCGAGGCCGTCGTCGCCGAGCAGCTGGCGGCCCTGGTCGCCGCCGGTGGCGACCTGCGCTACGTCAAGCCGCACGGCGCGCTGTACCACGCGGTGATCACAGACCGGGTTCAGGCCGGCGCCGTGGCCCGCGCCGTCGGCGCACTCGCCGAGCGCCTCGGCCGGCCCCTCCCCGTGCTGGGCCTGCCGGGCGAGATCGAGGGGGCCGCGGCATCCGTCGGTCTTCCGTTCGTGCGCGAGGCCTTCCTCGACCGCGGATACCGGCCCGACGGCTCGCTCGTGCCGCGCACGCAGCCCGGCGCGCTGCTCGACGATCCCGAGGCGGTCGCGGCCCGTGCCGTGCGCCTCGCGCGCGAGGGCGTGGTCGAGGCGGTCGACGGCACGTCGGTGCGGGCGGATGCCGCATCGCTGTGCGTGCACGGCGACTCGCCGTCGGCGGTGGACATGGCCCGCGCGGTGCGGACCGCTCTCGACGCGGCCGGCGTGGAGGTCCGCGCACCGTGGTGAGCGCGCGGACGCTGCCGATGGGGGAGCGTGCCTTCCTCGTCGAGGTCGACGGTCTCGACGAGGTGCTCGCCGTGCACGGGGCGCTCGCCGCGTCGCGGCCCGACGGTGTGACGGACCTCGTGCCGGCGGCCCGCACCGTCCTCGTGCGTGTGGACCCGCGCGTGCTGCCCGTGGCTTCGGCGAAGAGCTGGGCGCTGCGCGCCGCCGCTGGGGCGTCCCTGGGGGACGCCGCCGAGGGACCTCTCGTCGAACTCGACATCGCGTACGACGGCGCCGACGTGGAACACACCGCCGCGCTGCTGGGCATCGACGCCGACGAGTTCGTGCGACGGCACGCGGCGGCGCGGTGGCGCGTCGCGTTCACCGGGTTCGCCCCGGGCTTCGGCTACCTCGTCAGCGACGACTGGCCCTACGACGTCCCGCGGCGGGAGTCGCCGCGCACGCGCGTCCCCGCCGGCTCCGTGGGCCTGGCGGGCAGGTTCTCCGGCGCGTATCCGCGCGACACCCCGGGCGGCTGGCAGCTGATCGGCACGACCCGGGCGCCGCTGTTCGATGCGGATGCGGCATCCCCGGCACTCCTCACCCCCGGAGCCCGCGTGCGGTTCCGCCCCCGCACGGCGGGGCGCATCGCCCCCCTGCCCTCACCGAGATCAGGAGATCTCGCCGACGCAGGACGTTCTGCGCCGGATCGTCCTGTTTCAGCGAGATCAGGAGATTTCGACGAAAGCGGAGCCGCGCAAGACGACGGGCGTGAAGTGGATGCCGCAACCCGGCCCCGAACGGCCGCCCTGCGCATCCTCGAACCCGGGCTGCTCGCGACGGTGCAGGACCTGGGACGTGCGGGGGCGGCATCCATCGGGGTGGCGGTGTCCGGTGCGCTGGACCGTGCCGCGCTGCGGACGGCGAACCGGCTGCTGGGCAACCCCGAGGGTGCGGCGGCGATCGAGGTGACGATGGGCGGACTGCGCGCCGTCGCCGACGCGGACCTGTGGTTCGCCGTCACGGGCGCGTGGGGTCCGGTGCGGCTCGACGGCCGCGACGTCGACCCGTTCGAGGCGCACGCGTGGCCTGCCGGCGCCGAACTGCACGTCGACTGGTTCGCGCACGGCGCCCGCGCCTACCTCGCGGTGCGAGGTGGCATCGATGTGCCCACAGCACTCGGCTCGCGCGCGACCGATCTGCTCGCGGGGCTCGGCCCGGCCGCGCTGCGCACGGGGGACCGCGTGCACGTGGGTACGCCGGCTTCGACGCCGATCCCCGTCGCCCCGCCGCAGTCGTGGGGCGCGCCGCACGACGACGAGCTCGAGCTCGACCTGGCGCCCGGTCCCCGCGCGGACTGGTTCGCCTCCGGCACCGCGCTGTACGACGCGGTGTGGACCGTCACCGGCGACGCGGATCGCGTCGGCGTGCGCCTGGGCGGTCCGGAGCTCGTCCGCGCCCGCACCGGCGAGCTGCCCAGCGAGGGCATGGTCCCCGGGGCGCTGCAGGTGCCGCCGTCCGGACGCCCGACGATCCTGCTCGCCGACGGCCCCGTCACCGGCGGCTACCCCGTCATCGCCGTCGTCACGGACGCGTCGCTCGACCTCGTGGCGCAAGCTCGGCCGGGGACGCGCATCCGCTTCCGCCACGCCTGAGCCGCCGCATCCATCGCGGCTCTGTTCCCCTGTCGCGGCCTGCGCCGCCGGGCCACGACCCGTGACAGGGGAGCCGCCTGACGGCCTCACCAGGCGTGGAGCGTCGCGGCCACCTCGTCGTGCTCGTGGTCGGGGAGTGCGAGCAGCACCGCCTCGGCCAGGGTGAACTCGGCTCCTGCGACTTCGCCGGCCTCGACGCTCGCCGGGTCGCGGCCGCGCAGGATGTCGAGGTACGGGGTGTGGACGGTGAAGGCCTCCACGTCGAAGATGCCGATGCGGCGCCGGATCTCGCCGGCCGCCACGGCGAGCGCCGCCGCCCGCCACGCCTCGCCGTGGGCGGCGGCCACGGCGCACACCCCCTCCAGCCCGTAGGCGATGCCCTCGTCGTAGTGCAGCCGGACCGAGAGCAGCAGGGTGCGCACGAACTCGTGCTCGGCGGTCTCGAGGTGCCCGAGCTGGAAGTTGAGGCGCGATCGCAGGTTGCCGGCGACCGAGGTCGTGAACAGGTCGCCGTGCTCCTGCGCGACGGCGCTCGCGCGATCGAAGTGGGCGAGGGCGTCGTCGGTGGCGCCGCGCACCCACGCCAGCCGCCCGAGCGAGACCTCTGTGATCGCCTCGGCCCATGCGTTCCCCTGCTCGCGCAGCCGCACGACGGCCTCGCGCAGCTCCGTCTCGGCCTTGTCGGAGTCGAGGTCGGAGAACTGCACCCGCGCGGTCGCTCGCGCGGCGAGCGCCATGGCCGCGGCATCCGCATCGCCCGACTCGCTGAACAGCCGCACGCACTCGCCGAGTCCGGCGACGACCTGCTCGCTCGGGCGCTGCCACATCTCGCCCCACAGGGCGAAGAACCAGGCGATCGCCCGCGTGTGCGGCGTGATGGGCTGATCGTGCTGCTTCTCCAGGAGTTCCAGCATCCACACCCGCACCTCGGCGAAGAAGCCCGAGATCCACCAGTAGATGAGCAGGCTCCATGCGAAGTCGCCGGCGTCGTCGAGCCGATCCGTGTGCACGAGATGGCGGACGGCGGCCCGCAGGTTCGGCAGCTCCAGCCCGAGGCGCGCGACCGCATCGGCCTGGCCGGGACCGCCGAGGTCGGGTGCGACGCGGCGCACCAGCGCGCAGTAGTAGTCGGCGTGCGCGCGGCGGACCCGCACGGCCTCTCCCTGCTCCTTGAGCCGGCCGAGCGCGTACTCCCGCACGATCGCCAGCAGCGAGAACACGCGGCGTCCGCCCAGTTCGTACTGCTTGACGAGCGACCCGTCGACGAGGGCCGCCAGGCCGTCGATCGCCTGGCCGTCCCACGAACGACCGCGACCGAGCGCCTCGACCGCGTCGAGCGTGAACCGCGTCGCGAACACGCCGAGGTCCTCGAGCAGGTCGCGCTGCGCATCGGGCAGCAGGCTCACGCTCCAGTCGATCGTCGCGCGCATCGTGCGGTGCCGCTCCGGCAGGTCGCGCACGGCGGCCGTCAGCAGCGGCAGGCTCTGCCCCAGCCGCTCCGCGATACCCGCGGGTGTGAGGATCCGGACCTTCGCGGCCGCCAGCTCGATCGCCAGCGGCAGCCCCTCCAGCGTCCGGCAGATCGCGGCGAGGTCGGCCGCGTTGCCCGGCGTCACGTCGAACCCCGGGTCGATCGCCTTGGCGCGGTCGACGAACAGCGCCACCGCCGGGGTCCGGGTCGCCGGGTCGAGGCTCGCCGGGAGGTCGCCGCGCGGCGTCGGCAGGGGCGGCACTTCGTACACGCGCTCGCCGCGGATCCGCAGCACGATCCGGCTCGTCACGAGGAACGTCGCCGTCGGGGCCACCGTGTACAGCCGCACGAGGACGGGTGCGGCATCCACGATCTGCTCGAAGTTGTCGAGCACCAGCAGCACGCGCCGGTCTTCGAGCGCATGCGCGATGCGCTCCTCCAGCGCCGCCTCGCCGTTGTCGCGGATGCCGAGGTGATACGCGATCGTCGGAAGCAGCAGCCCCGGCTCGAGCACGCCCTCGAGCAGCACGAAGTAGACGCCGTCGGGGTAGAGGTCCTCGCACGCCAGCGCCGTCTCGATCGCGAGTCGGCTCTTGCCGATGCCGCCGGGGCCGATCAGGCTCACGACCCGGTCGGTGCCGCGGGCCAGCAGCGTCCGCACGGCGTCGATATCGGCGTCGCGGCCGATCGTCGTCGTGTACGGCACCGGCACGCGCCCGACGAGAGGCTGCCCGGGCGCCTCGGGCGCGGGATCGGTGCGGGACTCGTCGAACCGTTCGGCGAGCAGCATCGCGAGGTCGGCAGCGACCTGGTCCTCCAGCTCGGCCGCCGAGCGGAAGTGCAGATACGCCGCCGTGTCGTCGGCCTGGATGCGCCCGATGAGCGCCGCCAGGCGGTCGTCGCGTTCGTCGCCGTCCTTGACGTAGATCAGTTTCGGCATGGCCGGCGGCGCGAGGTTGTACTCGTCCTCCAGCCCCGACACCTCCTCGCCCGGGGCCACCCACCCGTAGCTCGCGCCGTAGATCCCCACGAACACGTCGCTCTGTGCCAGATAGGAGCGGTACAGCTCCCGCGGCGGGTGCGGCCGAGCCCCCAGCTCGAACATCACCGGCGCGAGTCTCAGTCGCTCCACGGCGGCCTTGACCGCCTCGCGTTCCTCCGCGAGCTCACGCAGGGTCGAGCTCACGAACACCCGGATCCGCTGATCGGGAGTGCGGATCACGGGGGATCGTCCCCCAGTCATGTGCACATCATGGCCCTGCGGCGCGCTTCACGCCATGGTCTCGGTTCATGGATGTATCCGAATCAGGCTTTATACCGCAGCATCCGAAACTCGTCAAGAATCCGACTGGACACGGCGCGTCGTGCGACGTATAGTAGGTCTTTGCGCTCTTGGATTCCCCCTGCCCTCATATGGTGGTCGGCTGTGCCTGTGCCCCCTCGCTCGTCGCGAGGCGTGGTGCGCGGGCTTCGGGGACGAAGAGCACTCCACCTGACGACAAGGAAACGAGCCCTACGGGCCCACGGAGGTAATCCCCTTGGCTGCTGCGCGCAACGCATCCAATCCCACCACCACCCCCAAGAACGGACGCGGAGCTTCCCGCCTCTCGTTCGCCAAGATCTCCGACACGCTGACGGTCCCTGACCTTCTCGCGCTGCAGACCGAGTCGTTCGACTGGCTCGTCGGCAACGAGGCATGGAAGGCCCGCGTCGCCGACGCCAAGGCCGCCGGTCGCACCGACGTGCCCGAGGTCTCGGGACTCGAGGAGATCTTCGAGGAGATCTCGCCGATCGAGGACCTGAGCGAGACCATGCAGCTCTCGTTCACGAACCCGTACCTCGAGCCCGAGAAGTACTCCATCGAGGAGTGCAAGGAGCGCGGCAAGACGTACGCGGCCCCGCTCTACGTCGAGGCCGAGTTCATGAACCACCAGACCGGTGAGATCAAGACCCAGACGGTCTTCATGGGCGACTTCCCGCTCCAGACCGACAAGGGCACGTTCATCATCAACGGCACCGAGCGCGTCGTCGTGTCGCAGCTCGTCCGTTCGCCCGGCGTCTACTTCGACAAGACCCCCGACAAGACGTCCGACAAGGACATCGTGTCGGCGCGCGTCATCCCCTCGCGCGGTGCCTGGCTCGAGTTCGAGATCGACAAGCGCGACCAGGTCGGCGTGCGCATCGACCGCAAGCGCAAGCAGTCCGTCACCGTCTTCCTGAAGGCGCTCGGCCTCACGTCCGAGGACATCCTGGGCGAGTTCGCCGGCTTCGAGTCGATCGAAGAGACGCTGTCGAAGGACACGATCCTCACCAAGGAGGACGCGCTCCGCGACATCTACCGCAAGCTCCGTCCGGGCGAGCAGGTCGCCGCCGAGGCAGCCCGCGCGCTCCTGGACAACTTCTACTTCAACCCGAAGCGCTACGACCTCGCCAAGGTCGGCCGGTACAAGATCAACCACAAGCTCGGTCTCGACAAGCCGCTCACCGACTCGGTGCTGACGGTCGACGACATCGTCGCGACGATCAAGTACCTGGTGCGCCTGCACCGCGGCGACGTCGTCTTCGACGGCGTGCGCGGCGGCAAGCCGGCCGAGATCCGCCTGGACGTCGACGACATCGACAACTTCGGCAACCGCCGCATCCGCGCGGTCGGCGAGCTCATCCAGAACCAGGTCCGCACCGGTCTGTCGCGCATGGAGCGCGTCGTCCGCGAGCGCATGACCACGCAGGACATCGAGGCGATCACGCCGCAGACCCTGATCAACGTCCGTCCCGTCGTGGCGGCGATCAAGGAGTTCTTCGGCACGTCGCAGCTGTCGCAGTTCATGGACCAGAACAACCCGCTCGCGGGCCTGACACACAAGCGCCGTCTGTCGGCCCTGGGCCCCGGCGGTCTGTCGCGTGAGCGCGCCGGCGTCGAGGTCCGCGACGTCCACCCGTCGCACTACGGCCGCATGTGCCCGATCGAGACCCCGGAAGGCCCGAACATCGGTCTGATCGGCTCGCTCGCCTCGTTCGCGCGCATCAACGCGTTCGGCTTCATCGAGACGCCGTACCGCCGCGTGGTCGAGGGCAAGGTCACCGACCAGATCGACTACCTGACCGCCTCGGAAGAGAGCGACTACATCGTCGCGCAGGCCGGTGTCGAGCTGAAGTCGGACGGCAGCTTCGCCCAGGACCGCGTCCTGGCCCGCCGTGGAAACGGTGGCGAGGTCGACCTCTTCCACTCGGACGAGATCGGCTACATGGACGTCTCGCCGCGCCAGATGGTGTCGGTCGCGACCTCGCTCATCCCGTTCCTCGAGCACGACGACGCCAACCGCGCCCTCATGGGTGCCAACATGCAGCGTCAGGCCGTCCCGCTGCTCCGTTCGGAGTCGCCGGTGGTCGGCACGGGCATGGAGGGCTTCGCGGCCATCGACGCCGGTGACGTGGTCACCGCCCAGAAGCCCGGTGTCGTGGTCGAGGTCTCGGCCGACGTCGTGACCGTGCAGCTGGACGAGGGCGGCACGCAGGACTACTTCCTGCGCAAGTTCGACCGCTCGAACCAGGGCACGTCGTACAACCAGCGCGTGGTCGTCTCGGCCGGCGAGCGTGTCGAGGCCGGCGAGGTCATCGCCGACGGCCCCGCCACCGAGAACGGCGAGCTGGCGCTCGGCAAGAACCTCCTCGTCGCGTTCATGACGTGGGAGGGCCACAACTTCGAGGACGCCATCATCCTGAGCCAGAACCTGGTGAAGGACGACACCCTCTCGTCGATCCACATCGAGGAGTACGAGGTCGACGCGCGCGACACGAAGCTCGGCAAGGAGGAGATCACCCGTGACCTCCCCAACGTCAGCCCCGACCTGCTGAAGGACCTCGACGAGCGCGGCATCATCCGCATCGGCGCCGAGGTGCGTCCCGGCGACATCCTCGTCGGCAAGGTCACGCCCAAGGGCGAGACCGAGCTGTCGGCCGAGGAGCGCCTGCTCCGCGCGATCTTCAACGAGAAGAGCCGCGAGGTCCGCGACACGTCGCTGAAGGTGCCCCACGGTGAGCAGGGCACGATCATCGCCGTCAAGGAGTTCAACGCCGAGGACGGCGACGACGAGCTGGGCTCGGGCGTCAACCGCCGCGTCGTGGTCTACATCGCCCAGAAGCGCAAGATCACCGAGGGCGACAAGCTCGCCGGCCGCCACGGCAACAAGGGTGTGATCGCGAAGATCCTTCCGGTCGAAGACATGCCCTTCCTCGCCGACGGCACGCCGGTCGACGTGATCCTCAACCCGCTCGGCATCCCGGGTCGAATGAACTTCGGCCAGGTCCTCGAGCTGCACCTGGGCTGGATCGCCAAGCAGGGCTGGAAGGTCGAGGGCACCCCCGAGTGGGCCGCGCACCTGCCCGAGCAGGCGTTCGAGGCCCCGGCGGGCACCAAGGTCGCCACGCCGGTGTTCGACGGCGCCTTCGAGGACGAGATCGCGGGTCTGCTCGACTCGACGACCCCGAACCGCGACGGCGTGCGCCTGATCGACTCGACGGGCAAGACGCAGCTGTTCGACGGCCGCTCCGGCGAACCGTTCCCGGCTCCGATCTCGGTCGGCTACATGTACATCCTGAAGCTGCACCACCTCGTCGACGACAAGATCCACGCGCGCTCGACGGGCCCGTACTCGATGATCACCCAGCAGCCGCTCGGTGGTAAGGCGCAGTTCGGCGGTCAGCGTTTCGGTGAGATGGAGGTGTGGGCCCTCGAGGCCTATGGTGCCGCGTACGCGCTCCAGGAGCTCCTCACGATCAAGTCCGACGACATCCTCGGCCGCGTCAAGGTGTACGAGGCGATCGTCAAGGGCGAGAACATCCAGGAGCCCGGCATCCCCGAGTCCTTCAAGGTGCTCATGAAGGAGATGCAGTCGCTCTGCCTGAACGTCGAGGTCCTCTCGGCCGACGGCACGGCGGTCAACCTCCGCGACACCGACGACGACGCCTTCCGCGCCGCTGAGGAGCTCGGCATCAACATCTCCAGCCGCTTCGAGTCCTCGTCGATCGACGAGATCTAAGCGCGCCAGGTAACGAACGAATTTCCGACACAGGAGAACCAGTGCTCGAATCAACCACTTTCGATCAGCTTCGCATCGGCCTGGCCACCGCTGACGACATCCGTCGTTGGTCCTACGGCGAGGTCAAGAAGCCCGAGACCATCAACTACCGCACCCTGAAGCCCGAGAAGGACGGTCTGTTCGGCGAGCAGATCTTCGGACCCTCGCGCGACTGGGAGTGCGCGTGCGGCAAGTACAAGCGCGTCCGCTTCAAGGGCATCGTCTGCGAGCGCTGCGGCGTCGAGGTCACCAAGTCCTCGGTCCGCCGCGAGCGCATGGGCCACATCGAGCTCGCCGCGCCCGTCACCCACATCTGGTACTTCAAGGGCGTGCCCTCGCGCCTCGGGTACCTGCTCGACATGGCGCCGAAGGACCTCGAGAAGGTCATCTACTTCGCCGCGTACATGGTGATCTCGGTCGACGAGGAGGCGCGCCACCGCGACCTCTCGACGCAGGAGAACAACATCCGCCTCGAGCTGAAGACGCTCGCCGACCGCCGCGACGCGCGTGTCGCCGCCCGCCTCCAGAAGCTGGAGGAGGAGCTCGCCGCGCTCGAGGAGGAGGGTGCCAAGGCCGACCAGAAGAAGAAGGTCAAGGACGCCGCCGAGAAGGAGATGGCCTCGATCCGCAAGAACGCGGACGACCAGGTCACCCGCCTCGAGAAGGTGTGGGAGGACTTCCGCAACCTCGAGGTCGGCCAGCTCAAGGGCGAGGACGAGATCTTCCACGAGCTGCAGGACCGCTTCGGTCAGTACTTCGAGGCCCACATGGGTGCGGAGTCGATCAAGCGCCGCCTGGAGGCGTTCGACCTGGCCGCCGAGGCCGAGAGCCTGCACCTGCAGATCTCGGAGGGCAAGGGCCAGCGCAAGATCCGTGCGATCAAGCGCCTGAAGGTCGTCAACTCGTTCCTGATGACGGGCATGAGCCCGGCGTCCATGGTGCTCGACGTCGTCCCGGTGATCCCGCCGGAGCTGCGCCCGATGGTGCAGCTGGACGGTGGCCGCTTCGCGACCTCCGACCTGAACGACCTGTACCGCCGCGTGATCAACCGCAACAACCGCCTCCGTCGCCTGATCGACCTCGGTGCCCCCGAGATCATCGTCAACAACGAGAAGCGCATGCTGCAGGAGGCCGTCGACGCGCTGTTCGACAACGGCCGCCGCGGTCGTCCCGTCACCGGCACCGGCAACCGCGCCCTGAAGTCCCTGAGCGACATGCTCAAGGGAAAGCAGGGTCGCTTCCGCCAGAACCTGCTCGGCAAGCGCGTGGACTACTCGGGCCGTTCGGTCATCATCGTCGGTCCGCAGCTCAAGCTGCACCAGTGCGGTCTGCCCAAGCAGATGGCGCTCGAGCTGTTCAAGCCGTTCGTGATCAAGCGCCTCATCGACCTCGGTCACTCGCAGAACATCAAGGCCGCCAAGCGCGCCGTCGAGCGCACGCGTCCCGAGGTCTGGGACGTGCTCGAAGAGATCATCCGCGAGCGTCCCGTGCTGCTGAACCGTGCGCCCACGCTGCACCGTCTCGGCATCCAGGCGTTCGAGCCGCAGCTCGTCGAGGGCAAGGCCATCCAGCTGCACCCGCTCGTGTGCGCGGCGTTCAACGCCGACTTCGACGGTGACCAGATGGCCGTGCACCTGCCGCTGTCGGTCGAGGCCCAGGCCGAGGCCCGCATCCTGATGCTGGCGTCGAACAACATCCTGAAGCCGTCGGACGGCCGCCCGGTGACCCTGCCCTCGCAGGACATGATCATCGGTCTGCACCACCTGACCACGGTCAAGGAGGGCGCAGCCGGTGAGGGTCGTGTGTTCGGCTCGGTGGGCGAGGCGATCCTGGCGAAGGACGAGGGCACCCTCGACCTGCAGGCCAAGGTCCGCATCCGCATCCCCGGTCTCGCCTTCCTCGAGGGCGAGGCTCCCGAGGGCTACGAGCGCCACGGTCTCGTCGACGCGTCGCTCGGCCAGGCGATCTTCAACGACACGCTCCCCAAGGGCTACCCGTTCGTCCGCGAGCAGGCCGACAAGGGCAAGCTGTCGCAGATCGTGAACAAGCTCGCCGAGGAGTACCCGAAGGTGGAGGTCGCGGCATCCCTCGACCGCATCAAGGACGCCGGCTTCTACTGGGCCACCCGCTCGGGTGTGACGGTGGCGCTGAGCGACATCCTGACGCCCCCGAACAAGGGCGAGATCGTCGCGGGCTACGAGAAGCAGGCCGCGAAGGTCCAGGCGCAGTTCGAGAAGGGTCTCACCACCGACGCCGAGCGTCGTCAGGAGCTCATCAAGATCTGGACCGAGGCGACCGACGAGGTCCAGAAGGCGATGCGCGACCACTTCCCGGCCGACAACACCATCAACCGCATGGTCTCGTCGGGCGCCCGTGGTAACTGGCTGCAGATCCGCAACATCGCGGGTATGCGAGGCCTGGTGAACAACCCGAAGGGTGAGATCATCCCCCGTCCGATCATCTCCTCGTACCGCGAGGGTCTGTCGGTGGCGGAGTACTTCATCGCGACGCACGGTGCCCGTAAGGGCCTGGCCGACACGGCCCTCCGTACCGCCGACTCGGGCTACCTGACGCGTCGTCTCGTCGACGTCTCGCAGGACGTCATCATCCGCGAAGAGGACTGCGGCACCACCAAGGGCCTGGAGTTCGTCATCGCGGCGCCCAACAGCGAAGGCGTGCTCGTGCGCGACGCGAACGTCGAGAACTCGGTGTTCGCCCGCACGCTCGCGGCCGACGCGGTCTCGCCCTCGGGCGAGGTCGTCGCCTCGGCCGGTGAGGACGTCGGCGACGTGCTCATCGACAAGCTGGTCGAGGCGGGTGTCGAGTCCATCAAGGTGCGCTCGGTGCTCACCTGCGACTCGGCGGTCGGCGTCTGCGCGAAGTGCTACGGCCGTTCGCTCGCGACCGGCAAGATCGTCGACATCGGCGAGGCCGTCGGCATCATCGCGGCCCAGTCGATCGGTGAGCCCGGAACGCAGCTGACGATGCGTACCTTCCACACCGGTGGTTCGGCTTCGGCCGACGACATCACGCAGGGTCTTCCCCGCGTGCAGGAGCTGTTCGAGGCCCGCACCCCGAAGGGCGCGTCGCCGATCGCGGAGGCCGACGGCCGCATCACGATCGACGAGACCGAGAAGTCGAAGAAGGTCATCCTCACGCCCGACAACGGCGACGAGCCGCACGTCTACCCCGTCCTGAAGCGCGCGACGCTCCTGGTCGAGGACGGACAGCACGTCACCGTGGGTCAGCCCCTGCAGGTCGGAACGCTCGACCCCAAGGAGGTCATGCGCGTGCAGGGTGCCCGCGAGGTGCAGAAGTACCTCGTCAACGGCGTCCAGGGCGTGTACCGCTCGCAGGGTGTGCCGATCCACGACAAGCACATCGAGGTCATCGTCCGTCAGATGCTGCGGAAGGTCACCGTGGTCGACCACGGCGACACCACGCTGCTGCCGGGTGAGCTGGTCGACTTCAAGAAGTACCAGAACATCAACCGCGAGGCGGTCGGCGAGGGCAAGCGCCCGGCGTCGGGTCGTCCCGAGCTGATGGGTATCACGAAGGCGTCGCTCGCGACCGAGTCGTGGCTGTCGGCCGCGTCGTTCCAGGAGACCACCCGCGTCCTGACGCAGGCGGCCATGGAGGGCAAGAGCGACCCGCTCGTCGGCCTCAAGGAGAACGTCATCATCGGAAAGCTCATCCCCGCCGGAACCGGACTTGCGAAGTACCGCAACGTCACGGTCGAGGCGACGGAAGAGGCCAAGAGCGAGCGGTACCCGAACCGCATCTTCGCCTCGGACGGCGCGTACACCGACGCCGACCTGAGCTACGTCGACTTCGACAGCTTCTCGACGGACGGTTTCTCGACCGACTACAACTGAGTCCAGAACTCACGAAGGGCCCCGGTTCGCCGGGGCCCTTCGCCGTTCCTGGGGAATCGGATGCCTCACCCCATGCTGCCCGGCCCGCCGGTGTTCATCCGGTCCGAGCCGCCGGCGTTCTCGGTGACGTTCTCCTTGACGCGCTCCGCCGTGTGCTGCGCCTCGTCCTTGACGGTCTGCGCCGACGACATCGCCGACTCCTTGACCTCCTCGACGGCGTCCTGGGCGGGACCCTTCAGCTCGGCCGCGACGTCCTGTGCGGCATCCTTCGCCACCTCCATCGCCTTGTCGACCATCGGCTGGGCGCGGTCGCGCAGCGCGGTGCTGAGGTGCTTCTCGGTATCGGTCGCCGGGATGAGGCTCGCGACGAGGAAGCCGACCCCCGCAGCGAGCAGGCCCACCACGATCGGGGCGCCCTGCGCCGTCCGTCGGGCCTTGCCCGGCAGCTCGCTCAGGGCGTCTCCGACGTCGCCGGCTGCACCCCTCGCGGTGTCCTCGACGTCGTCGGCGACCCCCATGACGTGATCTCTGACGTCGCCGAAGGCCTGACGCACCCGTGTCCGCTGGCGTTCCATGATCTTCGGGGGCGAGACCTTGTCGGCGAGGGCGTCGACGTCTCGTCCGAGTTCGCCCCGCGTCGCCTCGATGTCGGCGCGGATCTGGTCGGGATTGCTCATGATCGGTTCTCCTGGTTCCTTCTGAGTGCTTCGGGTATCTCCTTGACGGTCTCGACGGTCTGCGGGGCTCCTCGCACGGATGCGAGGCGTCGGCGCCCGACCGCGTAGAGGATGCCGGCGATGATGGCCCAGACCGTGGCGACGATGACGCCGGACCAGCCGAGGCCCACCAGCGTCCCGAGTGCCCACCACAGGGCGAGGCTCAGGAAGAGGACCGCCATCATGGCCGCGTATCCGGCCACGCCCAGCAGGCCCGCTCCCGCGCCCGCGCGCTTCGCGGATTCCGAGAGCTCGGCCTTGGCGAGTTCGAGCTCCTGGCGCATCAGCGCCGACAGGTCGCGCGAGACCTCGCCGACGAGGTCACCCAGCGACGTCTCGGCCGCCTTCTGCTGAGACGGCGTGGGCATGTCGGTCATGGCCGTGTCCCGCCGCTCGGCGACCATGCGTCGCCGGAGCGGTCTGCGCCGGCGTCGGCGCCCCCGGCGAGCGGGGTGGATGCCGGTCCGCCCGGCGTCGTCGTGCCGCCCGCCCGTGCGTCCTGCCCGAGGGCGTCGGCGATCGGGGTGTCGCCCGCGACTGTGCCTCCCTGCGTGCCGAGGGTCGCGCTGCTCGGACGCCGTCCGCCGACGGTCCCGGAAGCGGATGCCGGGGTGGCGACCATGCCGCCGCTCCGACCCCGCGAGGCTCCATCGCGCGAACCGCCGGTGTCGTGTGCATCAGAGACGAGGGCCCGGGTAACGCGACCCGCGACGATGCCGACCGCGAACGCGGTGACCACAAAGGCCACGGTGTGCCGGCGGGCGTACCGCCGGACCTCGCCGACGACATCCGCGGGTTCGCGCTGCTCGAGCCAGTCGGCCGCGCGGCGGGTCTGCCGCCCGATCATGCGCACCGCGTCGGTCGCGGCTCCGCCGGAGGTCGCTCCGGAGGTCAGCTCTTCCAGCTCGTCGCCGGTGCCGCGCAGCGCGTCGGCGGCCCGCCGCTGCTGCACCGCGGCCTGATCCGCCAGCTGCGTGCGCGTCTCTTCGAAGAAGCCGCGCGCCGCCTCCTTCGCGTCTCGTGCGGTGTCGACCGCTTCGTCGACCGCGACGCCGGCCACGTACATCGCCCCGGCGTCGACCTCTGCCACCGTGTCGATGGCCCGTTCCTTCACGTCGTCGCCCGGCGTCGTGGTGCCGTCGCGGGGCGCCTGCTCGAATGTGGACATGCTCCTGCTCCTGTCGTCCGCGGCCCTGCGGGGGGAGATCCGTCGCGTCGCTGCGGGAGACCAACGTCCGTCATGGTCGCGCATGCGCCGAGGGACTGGAACCGCGGGCGCGCAGCGAGTATCATCACGGGCCCGCGCGGGGGGGATGCTCGGGTGCACGCCGCGCGCCGTGGCGCGGCATCCCTCTCGCCGTCTTACCGTGGGGGTGACGGTCGGGGGGACCATGGCACGGATCGGCGGGCGCAACGCGTGGATCGCCGTGCCCGCGGGGATGCTGTGCGCAGCCGTCGTCGGGGCCCTGGTGTGGCTGTCGCTGCCGATGGTGCCGGTATCCGTCGCGTGGCTCGGCGACACGCTGCGCAACGCGACCGCGCCGCTCCCTGCGCCGACGGCCGTGCCGACGCCGGCCCAGGACGCCGCGACCGGCGCCGCCGTCGACTGCCGGTCGATGTACTCCGACGATCTCTGGAACGAGCTGACGTGGCATCCCGGGTCGCTGCTGAGTCAATCGCTCGCCGCGCCCGCCACGGAGGCCCACGCGTTCGCCGATGCGGTGACCGCCGACGTCGCGGTGACGTGCGTATGGCGGTTCGACGGCGGCGGCATCGTGACGACGCTGGCGCGGATCGACGCCGATGCGTCGGCGCTCGCGGAGCCGTCGCTCACCTCGGACGGCTTCGCGTGCTCGTCCTCCGACGCCGCGCTGGAGTGCACGCGCACCCGGGGGAGCGTCGTCGAGCTGCACACGCTGCGCAACGGACTGTGGCTCGTCAGCGTCGAGACCGGGTGGCATCCCGAGGACTTCGGCGCCCGCCTGGAGCACCACGTGTTCGGATAGCGCGCAGGCTCAGGCTTCGAGGTGCTCAGCCGAAGATGGCGGCGACCACCGCGGTGGTGTAGCCCGTCGGGGCGAGGTTGGAGTACCGGGTGTCGATCAGCACGCCGTCGCGCCAGTACAGCGTGCGCCCCGACGTCACGGGATAGTTGGGGTCCTGCCAGGTCTTCTCACAGCGCGTGCCGCTGTCGGGCGTGTAGCAGGTGAACCCGTCCTCGTCCTTGAGCTTGTTGAGCTGCTCCAGCGCCGGGCCGCGAGAGACGTAGCTGATGGTGGTGACGAGGTTCGTGGCATCGGCCGCCGGGTCGCCCCACACGCAGATGAGGCTGCCGTCGGGCTGCGGGCCCGACGCGCCGAACGCGGGATCGTTCAGCGGCACGCCCTCGAGCTGCGCGAGCACGTCGGCGTTGAGGATCGCACGGCAGTCGGTGGGGATCTCGGCCTGTGCCGTCGGTGTCGGCGTGGGCGTGGGGGTCGCCGTGGGCGTCGCCGACGGGGTCGGCGTGAAGGTGAAGCCGCCCTCGGGCGCGTCGTCGGGGGCGCACGCGGTGAGCGCGGCGAGTGCGAAGAGAGCGGATGCCGCCACCGCGGTGAGCCGGATCGCTGGGGGTGCCATCGACCCAGGCTAATAGGCGGCGGCCGTCCGCGCCGCGCCCGGCACGCCTGCGCCGCATGGGAGCGGGCACGGGATACTGTCGCACTGCAGGGCGCACGCCCGGCGTGAGGAGTGCTGACGATGAGTGACCCCAAGTCGTCCTACGGCGAGCCCGTCGAAGAGCCCGGCGGCGGCGTCGACGACGTCGTCGGCCGCGCGAACGAAGGCCTCGCCGAAGCCGAGGCCGCAGGGCGCGGCGCCGACACGGCCGACGCGTCACAGCCCGAGACCCCCGCGGAGACCGTGACGGACAGCCCGGCCGAGCCCGCCGATGCCACGGTCGTGCGCGAGCCCGAGCCCGAGCCTGTGGCCGCACCCGAGACCGTTGCCCCCGCAGAGCCCGACCCGTGGGACTCGGCGGAGGCGGCATCCCTCGATGTCCCCGCGACTCCCGTCGCCGACACCGCCGTGTACACGTCAGCGGCTGACGACTCGCCCACCGTGGTCGACGCGCCCGTCATCACCCCGAGCGAGCCTGTCGTGCCCGAGGCGACGGTCGTCGCCGCGGCCGCCCCGCAGCCGATCTTCGTGCAGGCTCCCGAGGCTCCGCGGCCCCGCGGCAACCGCGCCGCCGCCGGCGCCATCGGCCTGCTCGCCGCCCTCTCGTTCGCGGTGCTGTACCTCGCGCTGTGGATCGGAGTCCGCGCGATCGAGGGCGACGTGACGGGCGAGAACATCGGCACGACCGTGCTCGACGCGCTGCGCACGTGGTCGCTGTGGGTCCCGGTGGTCGTCTTCTTCCTGGCCTTCTGGCTGCTCGGCGCGATCATCAACCGCGGCCGGTGGGGCGCGTGGGTGGTCTTCGGCCTGCTCGTCGGCGCCGCCGCCTACGGGGGCCACATCCTGGGCGCGCTGTTCCAGGCCCCGTTCTGGGAGCTCACCGCCAGCGAGGGCTCCGACCTCGTCGAAAGCCAGCTGCTCACCCCGCTGGCGTTCGGCGCGTTCGTGATCGGCCGCGAGCTGACGATCTGGTTCGGCGCCTGGGCCGCCGCACGCGCGAAGCGCGTCACCGAGCTCAACGTCGAGGCGCAGCGCGAGTACGAGCGCACCCTCGAGGCGGGCCCGCAGCTCGTCCGGCCGTAGTCGCTGCGGCCGTCGCATCCGACGAATCCCCGGTCTCGCTGAGACCGGGGAAACTCGTCGAAACCTGGGATTCACGTCGAGACCGGGCGCCGCGCCACGGCTCTCGGCCCAGATCCCGGGTCTCACGGGGGCGGTCCCGGATGCCGGCGGCCGAGCCGGCCCGCGCGCCGGAGGTCGGACGTACGCTGGAGACATGGCCGCTCAGGGTTCCGCAGGAGCGCCGGGCGGGTCGGTGCGCCCGGCGGTGGCCCTCGCCTTCGCGACGATCGGCTTCGCCGCGCTGACGATCTTCGGCCTCGGCATGGTGAGCCTCGCGACCGGCGAAGACGTCATCGCGACGCCCGGCCTCGGCCAGATCCCGGGGATCGTCGGCATGATCCTCGCCGTGCTGGCCTTCGCCGGCGGGCTGTGGGCGTCGATCGGGCGCGCGGGCGAGCGGAGGGATGCCGTCACGCCGGCGACCTCCGTCGCGGCACGGGATCCCGCCGCGAGCCGGGGCCCGTCCTTCTGGGGTGTCGTATGGACGACGGCGGCGGCGTTCCTCGCCTACATCGGGGGCGTGTGGGTCGCCGCTGTCGCGACGGGCGCCGACCTGGGCGTCGCGACAGGAGTCGCCGGCCGCCTGGCGACCTCGTGGTTCGGAGCCGTCGTCGCCGGGGCGGCGTTCGTGAGCGCGTGGGCGGGCATCGCACTGGTGCGCACGCGAGCCCGACGCCCGCGCTGGCCGTGGGAGGACCCCTCCGAGCCCTGAGCCCGGGCAGACCGACCCCGGCGTCGGGCTGACGGCATCCCCTCGTTCCGCCGTGATTCCGGGCGCTGAGCGGGTGCGCGTACTACCGTGGACCGCGTGGAGCGGTCGCTCGAGACCCAGGTCAGCCAGGCGGTGGACGCCTGGCTCGCGTGGCTGCCCCGCTGGGAGCCCGCCACGCACCGCGGACGCACGGCGCCGTGCCGCCGCTGCTTCGGGTCGCCGGTCCTCTCGGCCGCGGGTCTCGGCGCCGACGTGCCGCACGGCGTTCAGCACGGACTGTCGACGCGTGTGAAGACGATCGTGGACCGCTCCGTCGCGGAGTACACCGCGCTGAACCTGCCCATGCTCCAGGCCGAGCTCGACCAGCAGGCGACCCGCAACCGGGCGCGCAGCTACCGGCCGAGCGAGGGGCTGGACCCCGAGTTCGAGGGCCTCCCGCTCGACCCCGAGCCGTTGCCCGGCGCGCCGTTCCTCTTCACCATCGCCGGGCTCGCCGAAGAGGCGGACGCCGATGTGCCCGCGCTGCCGCCGCTGACCGATGAGGCGAAGGCGGCGCTCCGTCAGGAAGTCGGACTGGCGGACGACTACGCCAACATGGTGGGTCGCGAGGTGTGCACGATCCTGCTGCACCACCGGCTGCGGATCCAGGCGGCCGTCGCCGAGTACGTCGAGCCGCAGATCGAGGCGATGCTCGCCGACCTGACGAAGTCGCTGGATGCGCCGTTCGACCCGCATGAACCCGATGAGTTGGACTGAATCCATCAATTCGCGGGCGCGACGGCGCCCGGATGCCTGTCACGGGTGGACCGTGGCTCGTTCGCAGGGCTGGTTTGTTAGGCTAGCCAGGTTTGTTGCCGCAGCGCGGCGTGCATGCAGACATCGGGTTCGGGGAAAGGGGAGGTGCGGTGGCAACGCGGCTCCCTTCGGCACCCCCGATCCTGCCCGGGCTCGCCTATATCCGCCCGCTCGGGTCGGGTGGATTCGCGGATGTCTTCCTGTACGAGCAGGACATGCCGCGCCGCAACGTCGCCGTCAAGGTCATGCCCAGCGACGTGCGCGACCCCGAGCTGCGACGCATGTTCAACGCCGAGGCGGACGTGCTCGCGCATCTGTCGGCCCACCCGTCGATCGTCACCGTCTACCAGGCGAGCATCTCGGCCGACGGCCGCCCCTACATCGTGATGGAGTTCTGTCCCGGCTCGCTGTCGCAGCGCTACCGCGTCGAGCGGATGCCGGTCGACGAGGTGCTGGCGATCGGCGTGCGCATGGCGAGCGCGCTGGAGTCCGCGCACCGCGCCGGACTGATCCATCGCGACGTCAAGCCGAGCAACATCCTCATCACGACCTTCGGGACCCCGGTGCTCGCCGACTTCGGCATCTCGGCGTCGCTGCAGCGCAAGAGCGGCGGCGAGGTCCTCGCGATGTCGATCCCGTGGAGCGCGCCCGAGGTCGTCGCCGAGCAGACGAGCGGCACCGTCGCCAGCGAGGTGTGGAGTCTCGGCGCGACCGTGTACTCGCTGCTGGCTGGCCACAGTCCGTTCGAGCGCCGGGAGCGCGGGCAGAACACGAAGGACCTCCTGCGCCGGCGCATCGCGCGGGCGTCGTACGTCGAGATCCCTCGTCACGACGTGCCGGTCGCACTGCAGACGCTTCTGGCCACCGCGATGAACCGGGACCCTGCCCGCCGCCACGACTCGGCTCGCGCCTTCGGCGAGGCGCTGCGGGCGGTGCAGGCCGAGCTCGGCCTCTCACCCACGCCGCTGGAGATCCCGGACGCGGAATGGTCGCCGGCATCCGCCCCCGTGGACTTCGCCGACTCCGGTCTGCGGGGTCCGGCACGCTCGCGCGTCGAGCGCGACCTCACCCGCAAGTCGCGCGCGGGAACCGGCGTCGCCGCGCTTGCCCGTGACGAGGACACCGAGATCTCGTCGCCCGCCCGTCGCCGCGGCCGCGAAGGACTCCGTCGCGCGCTGCCGTGGCTCATCGGCATCGGCGCGGGCCTCGTCGTCGGCGCGGGCGCCGTCGTCGTCACGCTCGTCGCGACGGGAGCGCTCTGATGGCGGAGGGACGCCGCATGCGCCGCGGCACCCTGTTCGGCCTGATCGCCGCCGGAGCCGTGGTCGCTGCGGTCGTCGGCGTGAGCGTGGTGTGGCCCGGCCTCGACGCGCAGGAGACCCCCGACGTCGACACGGCCGTGTGGGCCCTGCAGACCGGTGACGGTCGCCGCTACGCCCGCGTGAACACGTCGGTGGGCGAGCTCGACACGGTCCGCAGCATCAGCAACCCCGACCAGGTCGTGCAGACCGCCGACGGCGCGTACCTGTTCAGCGACAGTTACAGCACCATCACGCGCATCGACGAGTCCATGCCGGCCGATCTCGACGAAGAGGCGCTGCAGTCGTCGCAGAAGACCCCTGCGGGAACGACCGAGGTCGTGACGGCGGGGGACTACGCCGCCTACCTCACCGACTCAGGCGCCGTGTACGCCGGACGCCTGTCGGGCGGTCCGGCGGCGAAGCTCGACCCGTTCCCCTCGGACGACGAGAACGCGCCGCAGTACACCGCGGACGCCATCGCCGTCGACACCCGCGGCATGCTGTTCGCCTACTCCCGCGCCGACGGCTCGGTGCTGCGCTACGACATCGCCGACGCCGACGTCCGCGGCCGCGACGCGCTCGACCCCGAGGGTCTGTCGGCGCCGGCGATCACCGCCGCCGGCGACACGTGGGCGCTCGTCGACACCGAGGACGGCGACGTGTGGCTGCGGGGCCAGGATGCCGTCGAGCAGGCGCCGATGACGAGCACCGTGGTGGTCGGCGCGCCCGACGCGCGCGGCTCGAGCGTCTACCTCGCCGACGACACGACGCTCGTGCGGGTGCCGGTGGACGGTTCCGACATGCAGGTCGAGGTCGGCGGCGGCAACGGCGCCGTCGTGGGCACCCCGGCTCAGCCGGTCACGCACGACGGCGTCACCTACGCCGCGTGGCTCGGGCAGGGCGACGCGGGCGGTCTGCTGTGGCGGTCCGGGGAGGGCACGGTGCCCCTCGACTACAACGGCGAGAGCATGGGCGACGCCCGGCGACCGGCGTTCGTGGCCGGCGCCTCGGCCATGATCCTCAACGAGACGCGGTCGGGCTGGGCATGGTCGGTGCCCGATGGTGCGCTGATCACCTCGAGCCAGGACTGGACGCTCGATGACCGCACCGATCCCGACGCGGTGCCCAGCGACGAGCAGCTGCAGGTCGTCCTCGACCCGAAGCCGCCGATCGCCGAGCCGGACGCCTTCGGGGTGCGCCCCGGCGCGCTGGCGACGCTCCCGGTCCTGCTGAACGACCACGACCCCAACGAGGACGTGCTGACCATCGACCCCGCGTCGGTCGCGGGGCTGGATCCCGGGTTCGGGAGCGTGACGGTCACCGACGATGGCCAGCGCTTCGCGGTGCAGGTCGCCGCCGACGCGACAGGCTCGGCGACGTTCTCGTACGCCGTCACGGACGGCACGGCCGAGAACGGGCTCAACTCTGAGCCGACGACGGTCACGCTCGCCGTCGCGGGAGCCGGGGCCGAGTCGGCGCCCGAGTGGTGCGGCGTCGAGCGCTGCCTGGTCGAGTGGCCGCAGCCCGAGGTCGCCCTGGGCGGCACCGTGACGGTGCCGGTGCTCAACGGCTGGGTCGACCCCGAGGGCGACCCGCTGCTGCTGCTGTCGGTCGAGAACGTCAAGGGCGTCGGCAGCGTCGCGGCCACGCCGGGCGGCGACGTCGTCTACCAGCACAGCGACGACGGTCAGACCGGCGAGCAGATGATCGAGCTCGCGGTGACCGTCGCCGACACGCAGGGACAGACGGCGGTCAAGTCGCTCGTGGTGCGCGTCTCGCCGCAGCCCAAGCTCGCCGTGCAGTCGTTCGCCGTGACCGACACCGTCGCGTCGAGCATCACCGTCGACGTCGCCGAGCACGTCACCGGCACCGCCGGGACGCTGTCGCTGGACTCCGTCCGCGTCCTCGACGACGCCGCCGCGACCGCGACCGTCGTCGGCGGCTCGACGTCGTTCGACTTCACCGCAAAGGATCCCGGCACCTACCGCGTCGACTTCACGGTGACCGACGGCACGAGCGAGGCGACCGGGACGGCGCGGATGACGCTGCTGCCCGCCGATGCGCCCGCCCAGCTCGCCACGTCGCCGGTGGTGGCCTTCGTCCATCCGCAGGAAGACGCCACGCTCGAGGTGTTCGACGCCGTGTCGAACCCGACGCGACGCGTGCTGCTGCTCAGCGACGTCGTCGCGCGCGCCGACGACGGTGCCACCCTCTCGGTGGACGCCGTCGGGCAGAATCACCTGCGCGTGTCGGGGACGACGGCCGACGGGAGCCCAGGCCGCCTCGGCACCGTGACGTATCTCGTGAGCGACGGCACCGAGGATGCCGGCTCGAGCGCACAGGGCCAGGCCACCGTGTACCTGCTGCCGCCGGCTCCCGAGCTCGCACCCATCGCCGTCGACGACACCGTCGTCGTGCGGGCCGGTGCGCAGATCGACATCCCCGTCCTCGACAACGACATCTCGCCGGCGGGTGGGCGGCCGACGCTCAATCCGGCATCCGTCGCCTCGTCGACGCCGGACGCCCTCGCCTTCGCGTCCGGTGACGTGCTGCGCTACCTGGCCCCCGACGCGCCCGGCGAGTACGGCATCGACTACTCGGTGTTCACCACGGGATCGCCGTCGCTCGCCGACACCGCCACCGTGCGGGTGCAGGTGATCGACGACGACGCGAACCGCGCGCCGACCGCCGACACCATGGAGGGCCGCGTGCTCAGCGGCCAGGCCGCGCAGATCGAGTTCGACGGCTTCGGCATGGACCCCGACGGCGACGTCGTGACCCTCGACCGCATCGTGGAGCAGCCGCAGCGCGGTGCCGCGACGATCGCCGCGGACGGGGCATCCATCATCTACACGAGCGTTCCCGGCGACAAGGGCCAGGTCTCGTTCCGCTACCGCGTGGTCGACTCGTTCGGCGAGAGCGCCGAGGGCACCGTGCGCATCGGCGTGCTCGACAGCGAGGCCAACCCGAGCCCGATCACCTACACCGACTACGTGCAGGTGCAGGCGGGCGACGGCAACACGATCCGGGTGAGCCCGCTCTCGAACGACGTCGATCCGACGATGGGCACGCTGACGGTCACCGACATCCGGCCCGACGCTCCCGCAGCTCTCATGGACGGCAGCGAGAACCCCGAGTACGCGCGCCTGAACGACCGCATCCTCGACGTCGACGACGCCACGGTCGTGATCGCAGCGGGCGACGAGCCGACGACGATGTCGTTCCTGTACGACGTCGAGTCGTCCTCCGGCAACACCGGCCGCGGTCTCGTCGTGGTGCGTGTCGTACGCGAGAGCGTGCCCGACTTCCCCGTTGTCGCCGACACGAACCTCACGGTCGAGACGCGCGACGACTTCCCGCGCGGCGTGGATGTGCTGGGCGACAAGGTGACGTGGTCGGGCGGCGACGTGGGCGATCTGACGCTGTCGCTGTGGGGCGAGCCCGAGGGCGTCTCGGTCCAGGGCTCCAAGCTGCGCGGTGAGCTGCCCGAGAAGACCCGGCTGATCCCGTTCGCGGTGACCGGCGTGAACTCGGCGGGCGAGGAGGTCACCTCGTACGGATTCCTCCGTGTCCCCGGTGACGACGATCTCGCGCTGACCCTGCGAGCGGGAGCGAAGACCCCCGAGGTGACCGAGCAGGAGTCGACCACGTTCGACATGGCCGAGCTCGTCGCACGCCCCAAGGGCTCGCGGCTCGAGGTCGGCGCCGAGGTCCAGGCGTCCGGCGCGCGTCCCGAGGCCGTGTGCGCGATCGAGTCCGGCACGACCGTGCGGTACGACGCGGGCACGGGCGCGCCCTGGGTGGACGCGTGCCGGGTGCAGGTCCGGCTCGACGGCAAGACCGACTGGACGTACCTGTCGGTGCCGGTCACGGTGAAGCCGCGCGACCCCCAGCCCGAGCTGCGTCCGGCCTCGATCACGGTCGGTCCGGGCGAGACGGCGACATACGACCTGAAGACGATGACGACGTGGCAGCTGCGTGCGGACTGGGACGGCATCGCCTACGCCACCGAGCACTCCGGCGCCGGGTTCGAGGTCACGCAGAACGGCTCCACCCTCACCGTCACGGGCGCCGACCGCGCCGTGCCGGGGTCGGAGGAGGTCGTGATGGTGTCGGTGACGAGCCACCCGGCCGTCGCGCCGGCGCGCCTCATCCTGCGGGTGGGGGCGGCGCCGTCGACGCTGCCCCAGGGCGGCTCGGTCGTGAAGCAGTGCACGCAGGCCTCGGGCTCGTCGTGCGGCATCCCGGTCATCGGGGCGAGCGGAGAGGTCAACCCGCTGCCCGGCACCCCGCTCGAACTCGTCTCTGTGCAGCCCACCGGCGCGTGCGCGGGCGTGAGCTTCGCGGTGGCGTCGGCGACCTCGGTCACCGCGTCGTGGACGGGGGACGCGCCCGGTGCGACCTGCACGGCCTCGTTCTCGGTCCGCGACGCCCAGGGCCGCATCACCAACTCCGAGCGCGACGGCCGCGTGCTGCTGGATCTGCTCGGCTACCCCAAGTCGCCGGCGAGCGTGTCGCAGGCCTCGTACGCCAACGGCACCGCGACGCTGCGGGTCGACCCCGGCGAGGCCCGCCTGGCCTACCCGGCGCTGACGGGCTTCGTCATCCGCTGGAACGGGCAGGAGGTCGCCCGCTGCACCGCGAACGGTGTGTGCCCCGCGATCCCGGCGCCCAACGGCGAGCAGCGCACCTACGAGGCGTGGGCGGTCAACTCCGTCGGCGAGTCGAAGTCGAGCGTGCGCACCGTGGCCTGGGCGTACGACGCGCCGCCGGCGCCGCAGCGCGTGACGGCCGAGCCCGTCGTGACCGGTGACGGCCAGGGCGGCATCGTCTCGCTCGTGATCGACGGCATCGACACCGGATCCACCGGCAGCCTCGAGATCAAGAGCGACACCGGCGAGACGGTCCGGGTGCCGGTGAACGGCAACCGGCCCACGGTCGACGTGCCGTGGTACCGCGTCGGCACGAATCAGGCGACCCTCGTGAGGATCACGCCGTACTCGAGGTTCGAGCTTCCGCCGGGACTCGGCGGAAGCACGTCGGGCGGCACGGTGACGGTCACGACGAACGGCGTCGGCGCGCCGCAGTCCCCGTACCTCACGCTCACCTCCGCGTCCAACGGCGACGGCACCTCGACGATCACGGCTGCCGCCTCGGCGAACCGCAACGGCGACGGATCCACGCTCGAGTTCGGCGTCGTCCAGGACGGCCAGCGCTGTGTCGCCGAAGAGCCCGCGAACAGCGGCACCGACACCTCGTTCCGGGCCCAGTTCGTGGTGGACGACGGCAACGAGTACACGTACCGCGTCTGCGTCGAATCGGTCTGGGGCGACCGCTCGTACGGTCGAGCCGAGTCGACAGCGAGCACCCGTGCGCAGCAGTCGGGCAAGGCTCCGCGTGATTACACCTTCGTGGTCGGCGCCCAGCCGCGCGACAGCGGCAGCCGCTTCGAATGGGTCATCACGGCGCCCCCCACGTCTCCGGAGCGGCCCCCGCGCAACAACGAGGTGCAGTTCTCGAACTTCCCGAACAACACGATCTTCGACAACGACCCGGGCATCCAGGTGTGGTACCACCACCAGTTCTGGGGCTACGACTCGGCCAGGGCGACGGTGACCCCTGCCGCGGGAAGTGCGCCGTACCAGGTGTGGGCGAACTGGAGCATCGGCGCGTGCGCGGGCGGCCAGACGCTGGCACTCGGCGGCAACTCGTCGGCCATCGGCGGCAAGAAGGCGGCGATCACGTGGAGCGACGCGAGCGTCGTCTTCCGTGCGAAGAACGGCCGTCAGCTCACCTATGAGGGCGGCTGGAAGGTGCCGGCGGGCACCGCGACGATCGAGGGTCTCAAGTGGACCGCCTCGTGGGGCGCGTACGGACTGAACGACGCGAGCCGGACCTTCGGCGTCACGAACTGCACCCCCAACGAACCGCTGCCGACCGGCGTCGTCGCGGGTTCCCCCGGGTACTTCACGCCCGACTACGCCCGTCTCCCGGGCAACCTCAGCGAACTCCGCTCGCTCGGGGCGCTGGGGCAGACCACCGCCTGGACGCCGGGGCAGTACGTGTCGCTCGGTGACGACAGCGAGGCGTACTGGAACGGCACCACCTGGATACGCGATCGAGCCCCGTAGCCCGCTGAGCGGAACAGACGCCTGAACCCGGGCCGCCCCGCCACCCAGGGCCGCGGCATCCACTCTCCCTCCCCGAACCAAGGACGACAACGACATGACCATCACGCAGGAGCAGGCCGACTGGTTCGCGCAGACGTTCGGCCAGATCGCCGACAACGTCGAGCGCGCGGTGCTGGGCAAGCGCCACGTGGTCGAGCTCGTGCTCACGGCGATGCTGAGCGACGGCCACGTGCTGCTGGAGGACGTGCCGGGGACGGGCAAGACGTCGCTCGCCCGCGCCATGGGGCAGTCGGTGCAGGGCACCAACACGCGCATCCAGTTCACGCCCGACCTGCTGCCGAGCGACATCACGGGCCTGAGCGTCTACGACCAGAAGGAGGGCGTGTTCGAGTTCCACGCCGGGCCGATCTTCGCCAACATCGTGCTGGCGGACGAGATCAACCGGGCGAGCCCGAAGACGCAGTCGGCGCTGCTGGAGGTCATGGAGGAGGGGCGCGTCACGATCGACGGCGTCTCGCGTCCGGTCGGCGTGCCGTTCCTCGTGCTGGCGACGCAGAACCCCGTCGAGCAGGCCGGCACCTATCGGCTTCCCGAGGCGCAGCTCGACCGGTTCATGATGCGCACGTCGCTGGGGTACCCGGATCACGCCGCGACCGTGCGGATCCTCGACGGCGCGGCCGTCGCGACCGCCGAGCTCACCCCGATCATCACGCCGCAGGCGCTCGTGGGCATGGCCGATCTCGGCGCCCAGGTCTACGTCGACGCACTCGTGCTGGACTACATCGCACGCCTCGTCGACAGCACCCGCACGGCCGACGAGGTGCGCCTGGGCGTCAGCATCCGCGGCGCGCTCGCCCTCACCCGCGCGGCGCGCACGCGCGCCGCGTCGCAGGGCCGCACCTACGCGACGCCGGACGACGTGAAGGCGCTGGCCGTGCCGGTGCTCTCGCACCGCCTGATCCTGCACCCCGAGGCCGAGTTCGACGGCGTCACGCAAGAGACCGTCGTCGGGCAGGTGCTGCTCGACGTCGCCCCGCCCTCACGTCGCGAGACCGCATGACGCTCGAAGAGTCGCGGCTCACCCGCACCGTCCACTCCACCGGCACGGCCGGTCGCACCGGCGCGTCCGGACGCACGCACGTCACCGCGACGAGCACGGCGTTCGGCACCGGGCGGTCGCGCCGGTCGCGTGCCTTCGTGCGCGCGGCGGTGTGGTGGACGGGTGTGTGGCGCGCCGCCGGCTCGGGCATCCGCACCGCGGCCGAGTGGTCGGCCGAGACGATCCGGCCCGCCGGCGCGCTCGTCGCGTTCGCGGCGACCATCGGGCTGGTGCTCGGGATGCTGTTCGGCTGGGTCGAATGGATGGTCGCGGGTGCGGCATCCGTGCTCCTGCTGCTGGCGGCGATCCCATTCCTCTTCGGGGCGCGTTCGTACGACGTCGACCTGACGCTCACGCACGAGCGGGTCGTGGCGGGGGACGACGTGGCCGGCGAGATCGTGGTGCGCAACGACGGGCACCGCCTGTCGCTGCCCGGGCGCATCGACATCCCGGTCGGCGCGGGGCTCGTGGAGTTCGGGGTGCCGCTGCTGCGGCCCGGCCACCACATCTCCCAGCCGCTCGACATCCCCGGCATGCGGCGGGGGATCGTGACGGTGGGACCGGCGACGACGGTGCGCAGCGACCCCATCGGGCTGCTGCACCGCGAGCGTGCGTTCGAGGACGTGCACGAGGTCTACGTCCACCCCCGGACGACATCGCTGCCGTCGACGAGCGCCGGACTCATCCGCGACCTCGAGGGCAACCCGACACGTCGGCTCGTCGACGCCGACATGTCGTTCCACGCGATCCGCGAATACGCGCCCGGGGACTCCCGCCGGCAGATCCACTGGAAGTCGACGGCCAAGACGGGCCGCCTGATGGTGCGGCAGTACGAGGAGTCGCGGCGCTCGCGCATGGCCGTCGTGCTGGCGGTGTCCGAGGCCGAGTACGCCGACTCCGACGAGTTCGAGCTGGCCGTCTCGTGCGCGGCATCGCTGGGGCTGCGCGCCGTGCACGACGCCCGTGACGTGCAGATCGTCGTCGGCTCCGAGATCCCGCGGGTGGTCCGCGGCCGGCTGCGCGCGAACCGGCACATCCCGTCGGCGGCGCCCCGGCCGATGCTCGACGGCTTCAGCGGCGTCGACCTGCTCGAGAGCACCATGCCGGTGGGCGACGTGTGCCGCCTGACCGCGGAGTCGGGCGAGCGCCTGTCGATCGCGTTCGTCGTGGTCGGCTCGCGCGTGCCTCTCACACGTCTGCAGCAGGCGGCTCTCGCGTTCCCCGCCGACACCGAGGTCGTCGGCCTCATCTGCGACGAGCGCGCCCACCCGCGTATGCAGCCGGTCTCGGGCATGACCGTGCTGACGGTCGGAACGCTCGACGACCTCGCGGGCCTGCTGCTGCGAGGAGCGACATCGTGAGCGCGGGCATGGTGCCGGGCGCTCCGGGGACGGGCAAGGTCCCCGTCGGGGGCGCGAGAGTGGATGCCGCATCCCCCGGCGACCCGTCGGACCGCCGCGCGGCGCCCCGTCTCTTCGTGCCGCGCATCGCCGCCGGCGCCGTCTTCACGCTGCTGATCGTCGTCGTGGCCGCCGTCGCGGCCTGGCCCATCTACCGCTCGGGAAGCTTCCTGCTGCTCGTCGCCGTCGGCTCCGTCCTGGGCGGCGCCATCGCCGCGGTCGCGTGGTGGCGACGCTGGAACGCCGCGATCGTCGCGGGCGTGCTCGCCGTCACGGTCGTGCTCGTCGGCGTGCCGCTCGCGGTGCCTTCGCGGCTGGGCGCGGTGCCCGAGCTCGTGCGCGGCCTCGCCGAGCTCGCGAACGGCCTCGTGTTCGCGTGGAAGGACCTCGTGACGGTCGAGCTGCCGGTCGGCTCGTACCGCAATCTGCTCGTGCCGGCGCTCGTGGTGTTCCTGATCGGCACGTGCCTCGTCCTGCTGCTGGCATGGCGCGACGACCGCGCCGCCTACCTCGCGGTGCCGGTGGCGCTCGGCATGGTGTCGTTCGGCCTGTTCTTCGGCCGCACGTCCGTCAGCGCGCCTCTCACGCTCGGTCCCGTGACGCTGTACGCCCCGATCGAGACCGCCATCGGCGTCGCTGGTCTGCTTACGTGTCTGCTGTGGCTCGCCTGGCGGACGCACGACCAGCGCATCCGGGCACTCCAGCGGGCCGCGGCTTCCAGCGGCGTGCGCATCTCGCGCCGGCCCACCGGGGCCGATCGCCGCCGCACCGTGCTCGGCACGGGCATGGTCGTGGGTGCGCTCGTCATCGCGATCGCCGTCGTGCCGTACGCCGCGCGGGGCGCAGACCGCGATGTCCTGCGCTCGGCCGTCGGTCCGGACATCGACCTCTCGGCAGAGGTGAGCCCGCTCGCGCAGTACCGGTCGCTGTTCGCCGACGACCGCGCCGGCGACGTGCTGTTCACCGTCGAGGCGGCCTCGGGCGCGCTGCCCGAGCGCGTGCGCATCGCGACCCTCGACGCCTACGACGGCGAGGTGTTCCGCTCCGGCGGCGAGGGCGCGGTCGACGCCGGCCGCTTCGTCCGGGTGCCCTCGACCCTCGACGCCGGCGAGGGTGACGAGGTCGCGCTCACGATCGAGATCGGCACGTGGGACGAGATCTGGATGCCGACCGCCGGCCGCCTGCAGGCGGTCGACTTCGACGGCGACCGGGCCGCGTCGCTCGCCGATCGCTTCTACTACAACGCCTCGGCGGCCGCCGGCGTGCAGACCGCCGGCGGAGGTCTCGCCGCCGGCGACTCGTATGTCGTGCATGCGGTCACCCCGGCGTCGGCCGAGCTGGACGGGCTGAAGGCGCCCGGAAGCCAGGGCGGCGTGGCCGCGCCCGACAGCCTGCGCACGTGGATGGACCAGCATGCGACGGGGTCGGACGGCGCGGAGCTCGCCGGTCTCGTGAAGCTGCTGCGCGAGCGGGGCTACCTGAGCCACGGGCTCAGCGAGGGCGAGAGCGCGCCGGCGTGGACGCAGGCACTGGGCGACTACGCGTTCCAGCCGAGCGCGTCGGGCCACTCGCTCGCGCGCATCGACACGATGTTCTCGCGCCTGCTGGAGCGCGAGAGCGACCCGCGCGCCGAGGTCTCCGGCAACTACGTCGCGGCGATCGGCGACGACGAGCAGTTCGCCGTGGCGGTCGCGCTCATGGCCCGCGAACTCGGCTTCCCGTCCCGCGTCGTGCTGGGCGCGCGTCTGACGAGTGCCGACCCGGAGCTGTCGGTGTGCGACGACGGCGCCTGCCGTGCCGAGGATCTCACCGCGTGGACCGAGGTGCAGGCGGCCGACGGCAGCTGGACCGCCATCGACGTCACGCCGCAGTACCGCGAGAGCCCGAGCCTCGACGTCACCGAGCAGCGCGACCCCGAGAACGTCACGGAGGTCCGCCCCGACACGGTGGAAGAGGTCGTGCCGCCCGACCCGACACAGGAGGACTCCGCGTCGGATGACCAGGACGAGCAGCAGACCGCGCTGGACCTGGCGTGGCTGTGGCCCATCCTGCGGATCGGCGGCATCGCCCTGCTCGTGCTGCTGCTCGCGTTCGGCCCCTTCCTCGCGATCGTGTGGGCCAAGGCCGCGCGTCGGCGTCGTCGTCGCCGGAGCGGCACCCCGGCGACGCAGGTCGCCGGGGGCTGGGACGAGTACGTCGACGCGGCGATCGACAGCGGCCGCACCGCGGGGCGCACCCTCACCCGCAGCGAGCTCGCCGCATCGTTCGCGACGCCCGCGGGCGCCGGACTCGCACGCGAGGCGGACCGTGCCGTGTTCTCGCCCGCCGAGATGTCGGACGACGACGCCGCGGGCTACTGGCGCGCCGTCGACGAGGAGCGCCGCGGGATCCGTCGCGAGGCGGGTTTCTGGAGCGCCGCCGGTGCGGCAATATCGTTGAGGTCGTTGCTCCGCCCGCTGAAGCCCGAAGCGGGCTCACGCGCTCGATCCGCTGACCAGGCCCGATCCGCCGATCAGGCCCGAATCGCCGAAAGGGGGAGACGACGGGCCGAGCCCGTGCGTCCCACGCCATGAACGCCACCGATCCCACCGCAGCCCTCGTCGGGTCGCTGATCAGCCTGCTGCTGTCTGCGGCCGTGTACGTCTGGATCGCGCTGGCCCTGTCAGCGGTGTTCCGCAAGTCCGGGGTCGAGTCGTGGAAGGCGTGGGTGCCGATCCTCAACTCCGTCGTGCTGCTGCAGCTCGCGGGCCTGTCGGGCTGGTGGCTCCTCGTCGCCTTCGTCCCGGTGCTGGGCGCCATCGTGCTGGTGGTGGTGTTCGTGTTCGTCGTCTACCGCCTCAGCGTCGCGTTCGGCTTCGGCGTCGGCATGACCGTCCTGGGCGTGCTCGTCTTCCCCGTCTGGGCGTCGGTGATCGGCTGGGGGAGCGCCCGCTGGGTCGGAAGAGAAGTTGTCCCCACGCCTTCTCCACGCGCCGCTGACGCGTCGCGCGGAGCCTCCGGGCGCGTGGGCCCAGCCGCCTCCCGGCGTGCTGCCGAAGCAGCCGCGGGGCTCCCGCCGCTGCCGGCGTTCCCCACGCCGGCGTCGCGCGCGGGCGCGACGGCCGCGTTCCCCGCACCGGCGGCGGATCCCGCCGTGAGCGGCTTCGCGCCCCCGCCCGCCTACACGCCGCCGGCACCCGCCGCCCCGGCTCCAGCTCCGGCTGCCGCCGCGCCCGCCGCACCGGAGACGATGCCGGCTCCGGTCGTGCCCGCTCCCGCTCCCGCCGCCCCTGCCCCGGCCGCTCCTGCGGCGGCCGCCTCTCCTGCTCCCGCGGTGTCCGCCGCGCCCGTCGTGGTGCCCCCGCCCGGTGGATGGACGCCGCCGCCGCTGCCCGGCCGACCGGTGTCGGCCGCAGCCGCCGAAGCGGCTCTGGACGGCGCGCCGGTGCCCGAGGCATCCCCGGCCTCCTCGGGCGACACGGACGCGTGGCAGGGATTCGGGCTCGACACCACCGACCACAGCGCCGAGGTGACGGGCGCCTTCCCGGGCGCTCCCGCGCCGATCTCGGCGGTGCCCTCGTCCGGCCCCGAGGCGATCCCCGCTGTCCCGGCCGCGTATGAGGTGCCCGAGGCGCCCGAGAGGTACGCGCCGAAGCCGTCGTCGCCGGCCACACCCGGCGAGGGCATCATGCGCCCGCCGGTGACCGACGTGCCGCTCCCGGCGATCACGGGCGAGGACCGCGAGCCGTGGGCCCCTGCGCACTCTCCGATGCCGGAGGCGGACGCGTTCCCGGAGGCATCCGGCCCGGTCTCGGCCGTCACGGGCGCTGCCGGTGCCGGCATCCCGTTCGCGGCGCGCTCGTCGGTGTCTGCGCAGCACACCAGGCCCGAGGTGCCGGACGACGACGAGCAGGACGTGTTCGACGAGACCGTCATCGCTCGTCGCAAGCGCACGGAGTGGACGCTGCTTCCTCCCACCGGCGACCCGGTGGCCCTCACGTCCGACGTCGTGATCCTCGGACGCCGCCCGTCGGCGGACGCCGAGTTCCCGACCGCGCAGCTCGTCCCGATCCAGGACGGCACGGTGTCGAAGACCCATGCCCGGCTGCAGCTGCGCGACGACCGCTGGTACGTCGTGGACCTCGACTCCACCAACGGCGTCCTGTTCGCGACGGTCATGGGCACCGAAGTCGAGGCGACCCCCGGCGTCGAGGTCGAGGCGGGTGACCGCTTCCTGCTCGGCGACGCCGAGGTCCGGCTGCAGCGGAGCGACGGGTGATCGTCCCCGAGCCCGACGACGAGCTGACGCATCGCGCGGCGCCGCGTCCGGCGTCCGACGTGCCCGACGAGTCCACCGTGCTGTCGACGCGACGTCGCGCACCGCACCCGGCGGCCGATGACGGCCTCGACGAGCACACCGTCCTCTCGACCCGACGCGGTGTCGTGCCCGACGACGCCACGGTGCTGTCGGCGCGCAGGGCGCCGTCGCCGGCGCCCGAAGAGCTCGACGACGACACGGTGCTGGCGCCCCGACGTGCCTCCGCGCCGGTCGAGGGCGACGAGCTGGACGACCGCACCGCGCTCGCGCCGCGTCGCACGCCGGTGCCCCCGCAGCCTGACGATCTCGACGCCACCTCGATCGCCGGACGCCGCCCCACGGCGCCCGAGCCCTTTTCGGGGACCTCGGCGCCGTCCGAGACGCGCACCACGGGCGGGACGACGATCGAGGACCGCACCGACGAGACCGTGCTGCGCTCGGTGCGCCGCGCCGCCCCGGCGGCACCGCCTGCCGGCCCCGGCGCCCCGCCGGTCGCGCGTCGCGCCGCCTACGTGCCGGGCGACGAGACGCCGGACCGTCGGGCGCCGCGATCGGTCGCACCGGTGGTGGCGGCCCGGACCGTCGTCGCACCGCCGTCGTCCGTCACGCCTCCTCCGGCCGCGGACGGCACCGCGACGCGTCGTCGTCGCCGCCGTGCGCTGATCGCGGTCGCCGTGTCCGTCGTGGTGCTCGCCGCCGCCGTCGTCGCGCTCGTGCTGCTGCTGACCTGAACCGAGGATTCCGATGACCCTCCCCGCATCCGTCCCGCCCCCACCCGCTCCCGAAGACCCCGAGGTCCTCGGGATCGTCTCGGCTGCGCCCGGCATCCGCTCGCTCGCCTTCACGATCGACGCGGGCATCTGGCTGCTGCTCGCGTCGCCCGCGGTGGTCGGCGCGCTCATGGTGGCCGGCGGTGACACGTCGTTCGTCGGGCCGCTGCTCGTGATCATCGGCACGGTCCTGCCGCTGCTGTTCGGTCTGCTGCAGCTCGCGCTGCACGGCCGCCGCGGCGTCACCGCGGGCAAGGCCGCCATGCGACTCCGGTCGATCGCCGTGGACGACCTCGGCCGGGCGGGCTTCTGGCACGTCGTGCTGCGCGCGCTCGTGCTGTGGGCCAGCGCAATCGTGCCGCTCGTCGGCCCCGCCCTGATGTTCGCCTCCGGTCTGTGGGATCCGCAGGGCCGGGGGCGCAGCATCCTGGATCGCGTCGGCGGATGCTGGGTGATCGACGCGCGCGCCGGGCTCGACCCGTTCGATGCCAAGGCACTGCGTCATGCGCGGCGTGCGGCGGCGGGGCGCCCCGAGCAGAGCGAGAATCTGCCGTCCATGGCGAGCGACGCGGACGCCGCCACCGCGCTGCGGATCCCCGGCGCCCGCTCGCGGGCCGGCGTCGTGGGCCCCGGCAGCACGGGCGCCCAGTGGGAGGCCGTGTCGGACGGCATCGACGCGAGCGTGATCGCCCAGGTCCCCGGCGGCGCGGCGACCGCCCACGCGGCGACCGGTCTCGTCACCGGTGCGCCGGGGGTCACGCCCGCGGCGGCGCCCGCAGCATCTGCGCCCGCCGCACCCGCCGCCCGCGGCGCGCTGCCGCGCCAGGATGCAGCCCCCGCGGAGGGGCCTGCTCAGCCGGTGCCGGCATCCGCGCCCGTGCCGCAAGCCTCCGCCACCCCTGCACCCGCGCCCGTGCCGCAAGCCTCCGCCACCCCTGCGCCCTCGCCGGCGAGCCCGGGCACGGGGCCGGTGGGCTCACGCCGCGCGCAGGCGATGATCCGCTTCGACGACGGCTCCATCGTGCGCGTCCCGGCGCGCGGCCTCATCGGCCGCGATCCGGAGCCCGCCGCGGGGGAGCAGGTCGAGGCGCTCGTGCGCCTGGAGGACCCGCAGCGGCTCATGTCGAAGACGCACGCCGCCTTCGGGCAGGACGCCGACGGCCTGTGGGTCGCCGACCGCGGCTCCCGCAACGGCACCCAGCTGGTGTCGCCCGGCGGCGACGTGGTCGACGTGCCGTCCGATCAGGCGGCGCGGGTGCCGCTCGGCTGGTCGGTGCAGGTGGGCGGCAGGTCGTTCGAACTCGTGGCGAGAGGTGCTGATTCGTGAAGCTGAAGCTGAGTCTGCGTCGTGGCGTGGGATCCTCCGTCGACGTGTTGGTGACCGCCGATGCGACGGCGACCGTCCAGGACGTCGCCCGGGCGCTCGCCGACGGCGACGCGCTCGCGGCGCCGGGCGGCGTCAACGCGAGCGAGGTCCCGACGCTGCTGGTAGCCTCGCCTGCCGGGCAGCCGGTGCACCTCAACCCGGCCATGCCGATCGCCGACGCCCCGATCGGATCGGGGTTCGACGCGTCCGTGGTCCCCGCGCTGGCGACGGGGATGGATGCCGCCGCCACCGCCGCCGTCATGCGCATCCACAACGGTCCCGACGCCGGCCGCACGATCCCGCTGCCGGCAGGGTCGAGCGTCATCGGCCGCGTCGCTCCCGCGCAGGTGCTGCTGGACGACCCGCAGGTGTCCAAGCGCCACGCCCGCGTCGACGTCGATCAGGGCATCGACCTCATCGACCTCAACTCGGCGAACGGGCTCATCGTCGACGGCGGTCTCGTGCAGCGCGTGCGCGTGCTGCCGGGTCAGCGCATCACGATCGGCTCCACCGAGGTGTCGTTCGCCCTCGCCCCGCGCGTGCAGACGGACGACTCGCTCGTGCTGGAGCGCGGCGGGGCGTTGATGTTCAACCGCTCGCCCCGTGTCGAGGACCGCTACACGGGCCGTGAGTTCCGGCATCCGATCATCCCCAACGAGGCGGATCCGCGCATCTTCCCGTGGCCCATGATCATGGCGCCGGTGCTGCTGGGCCTCGCGATGTTCGCGATGACGCAGCGGCCGACGTCGCTGCTGATCGTGGTGATGGCGCCGCTCATGATGCTCGGCAACTTCATCGGCCAGCGCACCCAGCAGGGCAAGAAGCTGGAGCTGGAGATCGAGACGTTCGAGACGCAGATCGACGAGCTGGAGCAGTCCCTCGAAGAGGAGGAGCGCCTGGAGCGGGAGCGCCGCCGGGCCGAGGCGCCGGCGACCGCGACCATCTACGAGAACGCCATGTCGCTCGGCCCGCTGCTGTGGACGCGGCGGCCGGAGCACTGGAACTTCCTGGGACTGCGGCTGGGCGTCGGCACGGCCGACAGCCGCAACACCGTGCAGGAGCCGAACGACCAGCGCGGCATCGCCCAGTACGCCCAGCAGGTGCGGGTGCTGCGCGAGCGGTTCGCGCAGATCGACGACGTGCCGGCGATCGAGCTGCTGCCGTCGGCGGGCGCGATCGGCATCGCCGGTCCTCGCGAGCTCGCCGCCGACGTCGTGCGGGGCCTCGGCGTCCAGCTGTTCGGCCTGCACGCGCCCAACGAGGTCGTCACCGCCGCGATCATCGACCCTGCCTGGACCGGTGACATGGAGTGGATGAAGTGGCTGCCGCACACCACCAGCCCGCGTTCCCCGTTCGCCGAGATGGCCCTCGCCGACAGCCAGTCGGCGGGCACGGCGCTGCTCAACGGGCTCGAAGAGGCGATCCTCGAGCGCCTGTCGGGATCGGCCACCCGCCGCGGCCCGGTGTCCGAGAACGAGACGTCGATGGCCCTCGGCAAGAGCGTGGGCGAAGGCCGTGACGCGTCGGCGGTCGGGGATGTGTCGCTCGTCCTGTTCGTGACGCACGACGCGCCCGTCGACCGGCCCCGGCTCACGCAGGTGATCGAACGCGGACCGGATGCCGGCGTCTTCACGATCTTCGTCGCCCCGACCGTCGAGTCGCTGCCCGCCGCCTGCCGCACGTTCATCGACGTGTCGGGCGGGCTCGAGGACGCCATGGTCGGCTGGGTGCGCGCCGGCCACCGGACGCGCACCGTGCAGGTCGAGGGCGTCTCGCGCGGGTACGCCGAGATCTTCGCGAAGCGCCTGGCTCCCGTGGTGGACTCCAGCTCGGTCGCCGCCGACTCGTCCGACCTGCCCGCCAACGTGTCGATGCTGCGACTGATCGGCACCGACATGGCTGCCGAGCCGCAGGCCGCGATCGAACGGTGGCGGCAGAACAACTCGATCATCGACCGGCGCCGCGGTCCGCGGCCGCGCCTGAAGCGCGCGGGCACGCTCAAGGCCTACATCGGCCAGGGGAGCCCCGACGCGATGTCGCTCGATCTGCGCACGCAGGGTCCGCACGCGCTCGTGGGCGGCACGACGGGTTCGGGCAAGTCCGAGTTCCTGCAGGCGTGGGTGCTCGGCATGGCGGCCGAGTACAGCCCCGACCGTGTCACGTTCCTGTTCGTGGACTACAAGGGCGGCTCGGCGTTCGCCGACTGCGTCGACCTGCCGCACACCGTGGGGCTCGTCACCGACCTGTCGCCGCACCTCGTGCGCCGGGCGCTGACGTCGCTGCGGGCCGAGCTGCACCACCGCGAGCACCTGTTCAACCGCAAGAAGGCCAAGGACCTCCTGGAGCTGGAGAAGCGTCAGGATCCCGACACGCCCCCCGCGCTCATCCTCGTGATCGACGAGTTCGCGGCGCTGGCGACCGAGGTGCCCGAGTTCGTGGACGGCGTCGTCGACATCGCCCAGCGAGGCCGGTCCCTCGGCATCCACCTGATCATGGCCACCCAGCGGCCCGCCGGCGTCATCAAAGACAACCTGCGCGCCAACACGAACCTGCGTGTCGCACTGCGGATGGCCGACGCCGCCGACTCCAACGACGTCGTGGGCGACGTCGTCGCGTCCACGTTCGACCCGTCTCTGCCCGGACGCGGCATCGCGAAGACCGGCCCCGGCCGCCTCGTGCCGTTCCAGTCCGGCTACGCCGGAGGATGGACGACCGACGAGCCCGACCGCGCCCAGGTGCGTGTGGCGGAGCTGCGGTTCGGCTCGGTGACCCTGTGGGAGAGCGACGGCGAGGGCGAGTCCGACACGCACGACGAGGACCTCGGCCCGAACGACCAGAAGCGCCTCGTGGCGAACCTGGTCGAGGCGGCCGCGGACGCCGGCATCCCCGCTCCCCGCCGGCCGTGGCTCGACGACCTCGCCACGACGATCGACCTGCGCGATCTTCCGATGTCGGGCGACGACCGCATCCCGCTCGGACTCGCCGACATCCCGCAGCGCCAGCTGCAGGAGGCCGTGTTCTTCAGCCCCGACACCGACGGCCACATGCTCGTGTACGGCACGAGCGGCGCCGGCAAGTCGGCCGCGCTGCGCACCATCGGCATCGCCGCGGGCGCCCGCCCGCAGACCGGGCGCGTCGCCGTGTACGGCATCGACTTCGGCACCGGGGCGCTGCGCTCGCTCGAGACGATGCCCCAGGTGGGCTCGGTGGTCTCGGGCGACGACGTGGAGCGCGTGCAGCGGCTACTGCGGACGCTCCGTCAGATGCTCGACGACCGCGGCAAGCGGTTCTCGGAGGTGAACGCGGCGTCGCTGTCGGAGTACCGCACGATCACGGGCGACGTCACCGAGCCGCGCGTCATCCTGCTCCTCGACGGCTTCGGCGTCTTCAAGCAGGACTGGGAGACGACATCCGCCCGCGCGGCCTACTACGCGATCTTCATGCGCATCCTCGGTGAGGGCCGCCCGCTCGGCATCCATGTCGTCGCCACCGCGGACCGCTACGGCGCCGTTCCGACCGCCGTCAGCGCGAACGTCACCAAGCGCGTCGTGCTGCGCATGTCGGACGAGGGGGCGTACTCGATCCTCGGCGTCCCCAAGGACGTCCTGAACGAGCGCAGCGTCCCCGGCCGCGCCATCGTCGACGGCCTCGAGACGCAGATCGCGGTCATCGGCGGAACCACCAACGTCGCCGAGCAGAACGCCGCGGCCGAGCAGTTCGCCGCGGCGCTGCGCGCCGCCGGGGCCATCGAGGCCCGGAACATCGGCTCGCTTCCGACCGAATTGGATGCCGCCACCCTGCCCGCGAGCATCGACGCGCTCCCCGTGCTCGGCGTCGGCGACGACACGCTCGGACCCAAGGGCTTCGAGCCCGTGGGCACCTTCGTGGTGGCCGGCCCGCCGCAGTCCGGCAAGACGACCGCCGTGCGCGGCATCATGCGGGCGATGCAGCGGTTCGACCCGAAGGTCGAGCTGTTCCACTTCGGCGGACGCCGTGCGGTGCTGCGCGACGAGACCGCGTGGCGCCGCTCGGCGATCGGGATCGAGGACGCCCGGACCCTCGCGAAGGAGCTGAAGGACATCGTCGCCGACGAGACCGTGTCCAGTCGCATCGTCATCGTGGTCGAGAACATCACCGAGTTCGGCGACACCGACGCCGAGCGGCCGCTGAAGGAGCTGTTCCAGGCCGTCAACCGCAGCGACCACTTCCTGGTGGCGGACGGCGACGTGACGCAGCTCTCGGGCGGCTACGGACTCATCGGCGAGCTCAAGGCGGGCAGGCACGGCATCGCGCTGCGCCCCGAGAGCTACGACGGCGAGTCGCTCTTCAAGGTTCCGTTCCCCAAGGTGCAGCGCCATGAGTTCCCCGCCGGACGCGGTCTGTTCGTCGAGAACGGGCGCTTCGTGACGGTGCAGCTGCCGCTGGTCGGCTGATCTTGTCCACATGGGGAATGGTCCCCATGTGCCGCTCGGCGGCCGTTGGCTAGCCTGGCTGAGGATCTCGCCGGTCCGGACATTCGCGGGCCACGGCGACGACCCGCACGAGGAGGAGAGCAGCGATGGCCGACCGGGTCTGGTTGAACATGGAGGATCTCGAAGAGGTGACCGCCGGACTGTCGGCGGCGATCTCCGAGTTCGAGCACGCCGCCGACAACACCGACGAGATCGAGGGCGCGATCGGGCGCCCGGACGGCCGCGGATCGCTGCGCGACCGCGTCGACGACTTCGAGGGCGACTGGAACGACAACCGCGACAAGCTGAAGGAATCGCTCACCGGAGTGCGCGACCACCTGCAGGGGATCATCGACGGATTCCTCAAGCTCGACACCGACCTGGCGACCCAGATGTCCGACGCGCAGCGCGACCAGCTCGCGAACTCCGGCCGCGACAACACCCCGGTCTGAACGGAAGAGACACCATGACGTACCCGTATGCGTACGAGGCGCCCCTGTACTCGCCCGCGCACCACTACCGCCTCCAGCTGCTCGACGGCGAGGCGGGCAAGATCCAGACCGGCGGTCAGCGCCTCGAGACCCTCGGCGCCACGATGACGTCCGCGGCGAAGTCCCTGTCGCGCATCAGCGAGGGCAAGACGCAGATCTCGGACGCCGTCGACAAGGTGCGCGAAGAGGCCGGCGACGTCCACGCCGATCTGAGCAAGGCGGGGGAGCGGTACTCGAAGACCGGCAGCACGCTGCGCACGTACGCGACGGCGCTCGCCGAGGCGCAGCGGCTGATCACCCCGCTGGTGCCCAAGATCCAGGATGCCGACGACGACCGCCGCGCCGGCCAGGCGACGCTCGCCGACGCGCAGGACGCGCAGCGGGACCTCGACCGCGTGTGGATCTGGGAGGACGAGCCCACCGAGGCGCAGCGCCAGGCCGCGGCCGGCGAGGTGTCGGACGCGCAGGGGGCCGTCTCGGCCGCGCAGGGCCGTCTCGATGAGCTGTGGCCGCAGTTCGAGCGCGCCTTCGGCCACTGGTCCGACGCGTACGAGGCGGCTGTGACGGGAATCGAGTCCGCGATCGCCCAGGCCGACAACAACGACAGCTGGTGGGACGACGCCATCGACGTCTTCATCGAGGCGGTCGGATGGGCCGCGATGGCGCTGGCGATCATCGCCATCTTCGTCGCGGCGCCGCTCGCTGCCGTGCTGCTCGCGGCGGTCGCCATCCTGACCGTCATCAGCCTCGTCGGGCACATCTACCTGATGACGAAGGGGCGGGCGTCGTGGAGCGACATCGCCTTCGACATCGTCGGACTCATCCCGTTCGTCAAGCCGATCGCCGGTGCCCTGCGGGCGGGTGGAACCCCCGTGCGCATGTTCAGCAACCTCGCCGGCCGCCTGCGTCCCGGTACGGCGATCAACGCGATGAGCCACGGCAGGCGCACGCTCTGGGAGTCGCTGAACCGCACTTTCACCGGCCCGGGCGGCCGTCGCGGCGCACAGCAGTGGGCGCAGCAGCGCACGGCCGAGATCCTCGGAGGCCGCACCGTCAACGTCAAGTGGGTGTGGAACTCCATCCGCGGCGGACACCGCAGCTACGGCGACTTCCCCCAGTTCGTGGCCGACCTCACCTCCGGCGCGTCGGGGCAGGTGCGCGGCATGTCGGCCTGGCTGCGCTCGTCGCGGGCGACGACCGTCATGCCGAGCGGGGTCCAGTCCGCCTTCAACGTGGGCGGCTTCACGGCCGGACTCGACCCGGTGTTCTCGCTCATCCCCGGTTACGGCGATGCGCGTGAGAAATACTGAATGCCGTGGTGGATGATCTCCGTGCCGAGCTGGCGGCGAACCAGGAGTCCGAACTCGAGTTCTCGGTCGTGCTGCCGCCGGGCTGGGCGCGCTTCGGCGTCGACGCCGAAGCGGAGCGCCGCCTGACGGCCAACATGATGGCCGTCCTGCGCGAACGCAGCACACCCGCCGAGACGATGTCGGTGCGCCAGTTCGTGCACGCCGGTTTCACCGAGCTGCGACGCCAGAAGGCCGTCGCCTGCTATCTGCCTGTGGCGCCGGTCGACGACATCGTGATCCCGGCGTCGATCACGGTCGCCCCGGCGCCGGTGCGCTCGCCCGACCGGCTGGAGGAGTTCGCGCAGCGCGTCGAGGCGAAGTCCGTTGTCTTCGCGCGCGGACGCGATGAGGACGGCCTCGAGGTGTGGCGCTGGGAGCAGCGGCGCGCCGGCCTGCCCGGCGAGGGCGGCGAGGATGCGGGATCACGCACCGTCAGCTATCTGTTCGAGGCGCCGCGCGGCTCCCGCCGGACGCCCGCCGTGGTGAGCGGGTCGCTGCTGTATGCCGCGGGCGAGGCCGAGAGCGACTTTGCCGAGGACGTGCTCGTCCTGTTGGATGCCATCATGGGCACTTTCACATGGTCGGCCCGGTGAGGGCCGGAGAGGCGCCCGACGAAGGCCCCGACTACGACCCGGAGCTGTGGATCGAGGTTCCGCTGTTCTTCCCCTTCGCCGGGTGGCCCGACGCCGCGGCCTGGGCGCACGACATCGCGCAAGAGGCCGCTCTCCGTCCGGACGAGCGCGAAGGGCTCGCGGAACGGGCGCGGCTGCTGGCCGAATCGGACTGGCCGGCCACACGACGCTTCTGGTACTTCCCCGTGCAGGGCGGGTTCGAGGCGATCGTCCACGTCATCGACGTGGACGAGGTCATTCCGCAGGAGCAGGTCCTGGAGATGCTCCGCACCGACGACGCGCGCGTGACCGACCCCGTCATCGAGGCGATCGAGGGTGTGCCGGGGGCCTGGCGCAGCGCGTACATCGTCGCGGAAGGCGACCAGGACCAGCGTGCCGCCATGGGCGTGGTCCGTGCCGTCCGGATGCGCGGCGAGGGCACGACGCTCGTCGAGCTGATCGACGCGGACCTCGCCGCCATCGGCGTCGCGCTGCCGGATTTCGACGCCCTCGTGGGCGATCTGCAGTTCATCGGAGGAGGAGTCGGTGGGCGCGACTGAGGAGTGGAACGAGCTCGTGGCGGCGACGCCCGACGTCGCGGCGGCGTACGCCGGCATCGGCACGAGGGGCGGTGACCGCCGATCGCGCGTGCGCCGGCGCGCCGCCGAGCTCGACGCCGGGCGGCTCACCATCCCGGCGATCGCGTGGGAGCTGCAGTCGGCGGCCGCGGACGGCGACGCACGGACGCGGATCACGGCCGCCTACGCGCGCTACCGCAACGACGTGCAGGTGGCGACGCAGCGGACGATGGCGGCAGCCGCGTCGGCTCCGAGCCCGGCCTCACACGGGGCGGAGACCATGGGCGGCCGCGGGCACGTCGCCTGGTTCGTGATCCTGCTGATCGTGGCGCTGCTCGCGCCGGCCGCGATCCTGCCGGCCCGGGCGGGTGGTGGCTTCGTGTCCGACCTCGACCAGGTCGCCCTGCTGTCGGGCATCGTCTCGCTGGTGATGTCCATCGTCGGGCTCGTCTACGTGCGCCGCGTGTCGCGGCCCCTCGTCGGTGCGGCGGTGCCGATCATCCTGGCGATCTGGGTGCTCGTCGGTGTCGTCGTCGCATGCCTGCGGGTGGCCGATGACCCGTTCCTGATGCAGCCGTCCGTCATCGCCGGCATCGTCCTGATGGTGGTCGCGGCGGTGCTCTACGGTGTCGCGGCCTTCCTCCTGCGCGGCGCCCGCCGCGCTCCGGCGGCGGCCCCCGCGCCCGTCGACGGCACCGCGGCGGCGCTCGCCGACGCGGTCGCCGGCGAGGACGCCGACGCCGCGATGATCCGACGCGCGGCGTACGCCGACGGCATCCTGACCCTCATGAAGCGCGACGAGCTGGACGCCGACGACGCGGCGACGCTGCTGCGGGCGTACTCGGCCTGAGCCCACCCACATGGGGAATGGTCCCCATGTGGGTGTGGTGGGGGGTTGTCGTAGCCTGGCGGTGGGCCTGATCGGGTCCGCTGATTTTGACAAAGGGACGGATCATGGCTGATTTCAAGGCTTCTTACGGCGAGATGGAGTCGATGGCGGGCAAGCTCGACTCGGGTCGCGAAGAGATCGGTGACGTGCTGCGTCGCCTGAAGAGCGACGTGGACCGTCTGCTGGGCGATGACTTCAAGACGCAGCACGCGTCGGGCAAGTTCGGTGAGGGGTACAACGAGCTGACCACGGGTCTGGAGAAGGCCATCGAGGGCATCTCCGACATGGGCGAGTCGCTGCGCAAGATGATGCAGGCGATCAAGGACACCGACCAGGCTCTCGCCGGCAACTGACGACGTCTTCTTCGAGTGGATGCCGGCGGCCCAGGCCGCCGGCATCCACTTTCTTCTGGAAAGGCGCGCGATGAGTGACGACGTCATCACCGCAGCCGACCACGCGCGCACGAGCGTCGCGGACGGAACGCCACTCGACTGGGACGCGCTCGAACGCAGCGCGTACGCCGCGCACCCCGAGGTGCAAGAGCTCCTGGATGCCTCGGCCGAGGGTTTCCGGGCGCGCCCGGCCCGCACCTTCTCGGCGTGGGGACTCCTGACGATCGTCGTGGAGTTCTGGCCGCTCATCGCGCTCGGACTCGTCAGCATCCCGGTCCGGCTCGGCGCCGACGCGACCGTACCCGTCGTCATCGCCGGTCTCGGTGCGCTGGCGTACGTCGGGTTGCGCTGGCAGTGGCTCAAGCCGGACGCCGAGGTTTCGGCGCAGATCGCGGTGCTCTCGTTCGCTCAGGCCGTCATCGGCGGGGTGATCGCCGCGACCTACCCGTTCTACGCCGAGACGATCGCCGGGGGATGGGCGTGGTTCGCCGTCTTCCTGCTGATGACGGCGGCGGCTCTCGTCACCGGCATCGTGCAGCTGGTCCGTGGACGCCGGCGCGGGAGCGCCGCACGCGGGCGCGGCAACCCCGTGCTGGCCGTGCGCTCGGCGATCGATGAGCTGCCTCAGACCGACCGCGACGGCATCCGCGCAGATCTCGATGCGGCCCTGCGCACCCTGCGCGACGCGGGCGTGATCGCACCGCAGCAGCAGACGCGGCTCACCGCCGCGCCGCTGGGCACGCTCGCGCGCACCCATGCGGTCCTGGCACGGAGGAATCGCACGGGGCGGGCCTGAGGGGCGGCATCGGCCGCCGGCATCCACTCCGCGTTTGCCCGACCCCCGAAACCCACGTATCATAGATCGGGTGTGCGCTCACGCGCGCCGTCCGACGTGCCTCGGCGTGTCGGCGGCCGGGCGGGCGCCGCATTCAGGGAACGGTCTGCGAACAGGCCACCCCCACGGCATACCCACCACGAAACGCACGACAGGTTCCTGTCGCGCCGGTGGGTCTGTGGTGAAACCACGACGCTGTCACCGTGCAGCATTATGAGGAGAGAACGTGCCAACTATTCAGCAGTTGGTTCGCAAGGGTCGCTCGCCCAAGGTCTCGAAGACCAAGGCGCCGGCGCTCAAGGCGAACCCGCAGCAGGCGGGTGTCTGCACCCGCGTGTACACGACCACGCCCAAGAAGCCGAACTCGGCGATGCGCAAGGTCGCCCGTGTCAAGCTCCGCAACGGCACCGAGGTCACCGCGTACATCCCCGGTGAGGGTCACAACCTGCAGGAGCACTCGCTCGTGCTGGTCCGTGGCGGCCGTGTGAAGGACCTTCCGGGTGTCCGCTACAAGATCGTCCGGGGTGCGCTCGACACCCAGGCTGTCAAGAACCGTAAGCAGGCTCGCAGCCGCTACGGCGCGAAGAAGGGCTGAGTCAGATGCCTCGTAAGGGTCCCGCTCCCAAGCGTCCCGTCGCCAACGACCCGGTCTACGGCGCCCCGATCGTCAGCCAGCTGGTGAACAAGATCCTCGTCGACGGCAAGAAGTCGCTCGCCGAGTCGATCGTCTACGGCGCCCTGCAGGGTGTCGAGGCGAAGAACGGCCAGGACGCCGTCGCCACGCTCAAGAAGGCGCTCGACAACGTGCGCCCCACGCTCGAGGTCAAGAGCCGCCGCGTCGGTGGCTCGACCTACCAGGTGCCGGTCGAGGTCAAGCCTCACCGTGCCAACACGCTGGCGCTCCGCTGGCTCGTGAGCTACGCGAAGGGTCGTCGTGAGAAGACGATGACCGAGCGTCTGCAGAACGAGATCCTGGACGCCTCGAACGGCCTGGGTGCCGCGGTCAAGCGCCGTGAGGACACCCACAAGATGGCCGAGTCGAACCGCGCCTTCGCGCACTACCGCTGGTAATCAGCGTCAGAGCGTCTCGTCTCGCTCGTACCTCGCTCGCTCAACGACCGGGCCCCGGTCGTTGAGCGGGCGGAGCGAGACGAAACGCCCCAGAACCACCTTCAACCCGTAAGGACACCCCGTGGCACAAGAAGTGCTCACCGACCTCAACAAGGTCCGCAACATCGGCATCATGGCGCACATCGATGCCGGCAAGACGACGACGACCGAGCGCATCCTGTTCTACACGGGCGTCAACCACAAGATCGGCGAGACGCACGACGGCGCTGCCACCACCGACTGGATGGAGCAGGAGCAGGAGCGCGGCATCACGATCACGTCGGCCGCCGTCACGTGCTTCTGGAACAAGAACCAGATCAACATCATCGACACGCCCGGCCACGTCGACTTCACGGTCGAGGTCGAGCGTTCGCTCCGCGTCCTCGATGGCGCCGTCGCCGTCTTCGACGGCAAGGAGGGCGTCGAGCCCCAGTCCGAGACGGTGTGGCGTCAGGCCGACAAGTACGACGTGCCCCGCATCTGCTTCGTCAACAAGATGGACAAGCTGGGCGCCGACTTCTACTTCACGGTCGACACCATCGTCAACCGCCTGAAGGCCAAGCCGCTCGTCCTGCAGCTGCCGATCGGTGCTGAGAACGACTTCGTGGGCGTCATCGACCTCGTCGAGATGCGCGCGCTGGTCTGGCCCGGCGATGCCAAGGGCGACGTGACCATGGGCGCCAAGTACGAGATCCAGGAGATCCCGGCCGACCTCGCCGACAAGGCCGCCGAGTACCGCGAGATCCTCCTCGAGACCGTCGCCGAGACCGACGAGGAGCTTCTCGAGAAGCACTTCGGCGGTGAGGAGCTCACGGTCGCCGAGATCAAGGCGGCGATCCGCAAGCTCACGATCGCTTCCGAGATCTACCCGGTCCTGTGTGGCTCGGCGTTCAAGAACCGCGGCGTGCAGCCGATGCTCGACGCGGTCGTGGACTACCTGCCCTCGCCGCTCGACGTCCCCGCCATCGAGGCGAAGGACCCGAAGAACGAAGAGATCATCATCGAGCGTCACGCCGACCGCGAGGAGCCCTTCGCGGCGCTCGCGTTCAAGATCGTGACGCACCCGTTCTTTGGCCGTCTGACCTACATCCGCGTCTACTCGGGTCACCTCGACTCGGGTGCCCAGGTCGTCAACGCGACCAAGGGCAAGAAGGAGCGCATCGGGAAGATCTTCCAGATGCACGCCAACAAGGAGATGCCGGTCGACTCGGTCACCGCCGGTCACATCTACGCCGTCATCGGCCTCAAGGACACCACCACCGGTGACACCCTGTCGGATGCCGCCAACCAGGTCGTCCTCGAGTCGATGACGTTCCCGGAGCCGGTCATCGAGGTCGCCATCGAGCCCAAGACGAAGGCCGACCAGGAGAAGCTGGGTCTCGCGATCCAGAAGCTCGCCGAAGAGGACCCGACGTTCCGCGTCGAGCAGAACGCCGAGACCGGCCAGACCGTCATCAAGGGCATGGGCGAGCTGCACCTCGACATCCTGGTCGACCGCATGAAGCGGGAGTTCAAGGTCGAGGCCAACGTCGGCAAGCCGCAGGTCGCGTACCGCGAGACGATCAAGAAGACCGTCGAGCGTCACGACTACACGCACAAGAAGCAGACCGGTGGTTCGGGTCAGTTCGCGAAGATCCAGTTCGCGCTGGAGCCTCTCGAGGTCACGGCCGACAAGATCTACGAGTTCGAGAACAAGGTCAGCGGTGGCCGCATCCCGCGCGAGTACATCGGACCCACCGACCAGGGCTTCCAGGACGCCATGAACGTCGGCGTGCTCGCCGGCTACCCCATGGTGGGCGTGAAGGCGATCCTCCTCGACGGTGCCTCGCACGACGTCGACTCGTCCGAGATGGCGTTCAAGATCGCCGGCTCGATGGGCTTCAAGGAGGCCGTCCGCAAGGCGAACCCCGTCATCCTCGAGCCGCTCATGGCGGTCGAGGTGCGTACTCCCGAGGAGTACATGGGTGACGTCATCGGCGACCTGAACTCGCGTCGTGGCCAGATCCAGTCGATGGAGGACGCCCAGGGCGTCAAGGTCGTCCGGGCTCTGGTGCCGCTGTCCGAGATGTTCGGCTACATCGGCGACCTGCGGTCGAAGACCTCTGGCCGCGCGGTGTACTCGATGGAGTTCGACAGCTACGCCGAGGTTCCTCGCAACGTCGCTGACGAGATCGTCCAGAAGGTCAAGGGCGAGTAACCCTTTCTGCCGGGATGCCTCGGTGACGAGGCATCCCGGCGGCACAACTTCACACAGAATCAACAGAACCGTCTCTACTAAGCTGGAGACATCCCCGTAGACGACCGACGCACACCAGCGTCCGGAACCTCTACACGAACGTCCTGAGGAGGACCCAGTGGCTAAGGCCAAGTTCGAGCGCACCAAGCCGCACGTGAACATCGGAACGATCGGTCACGTCGACCACGGCAAGACCACGCTCACCGCAGCTATCTCGAAGGTGCTCGCCGACAAGTACCCGTCGGCCACCAACGTGCAGCGCGACTTCGCGTCGATCGACTCGGCTCCCGAGGAGCGTCAGCGCGGTATCACGATCAACATCTCGCACGTCGAGTACGAGACCCCGAAGCGTCACTACGCTCACGTCGACGCCCCGGGTCACGCCGACTACATCAAGAACATGATCACCGGTGCCGCTCAGATGGACGGCGCGATCCTCGTGGTCGCCGCCACCGACGGCCCGATGGCTCAGACGCGTGAGCACGTGCTGCTCGCCAAGCAGGTCGGCGTCCCCTACCTGCTGGTCGCGCTGAACAAGTCGGACATGGTCGACGACGAGGAGATCCTGGAGCTCGTCGAGCTCGAGGTCCGCGAGCTCCTCTCGTCGCAGGACTTCGACGGCGACAACGCCCCCGTCGTGCGCGTCTCGGGCCTGAAGGCTCTCGAGGGCGACGAGCAGTGGACGCAGTCGATCCTCGACCTGATGGAGGCCGTGGACTCGTCGATCCCCGACCCGGTGCGTGACAAGGACAAGCCGTTCCTCATGCCCATCGAGGACGTCTTCACCATCACCGGCCGTGGCACGGTCGTCACGGGCCGCGCCGAGCGTGGCACGCTGGCCATCAACTCCGAGGTCGAGATCGTGGGTCTGCGCCCGACGCAGAAGACGATCGTCACCGGTATCGAGATGTTCCACAAGCAGCTCGACGAGGCATGGGCCGGCGAGAACTGTGGTCTGCTCCTGCGCGGCACCAAGCGTGACGACGTCGAGCGCGGCCAGGTCGTCGTGAAGCCCGGCTCGGTCACCCCGCACACCAACTTCGAGGGCACGGCGTACATCCTGTCCAAGGAGGAGGGCGGCCGTCACAACCCGTTCTTCACGAACTACCGTCCGCAGTTCTACTTCCGCACCACCGACGTCACCGGCGTCATCACGCTGCCCGAGGGCACCGAGATGGTCATGCCCGGCGACACCACCGACATGACGGTCGAGCTGATCCAGCCGATCGCCATGGAGGAGGGCCTCGGCTACGCCATCCGTGAGGGTGGCCGCACCGTCGGCGCCGGCACGGTCACGAAGATCATCAAGTAATCTTCGACTGCTGTAGAGAGGGCCGCACCCGCAAGGGTGCGGCCCTCTTGTCGTTCCCCCCCCCCGCCCGCTCGCCCGCCCCCCCGGCCCCCCGACCATGCCCCGCCCTGCGCGACCATGCCCTCTGGTTCGTGACCATGCCCTGCCCTGCGCGACCATGTCCTCTGGGTCGCGAACATGCCGTGTCGTCCGCGATCATGCCCCCGGCCGGAACAGGCACGGTCGCGATGGAAGGGGCAAGGTCGGCCGCGGATGGGCATGCTCGCGGCGAGAGGGACACGGCCGGCGTGCCGAGGGGGGCATGGTCGTGGAGGCGGCGCGTCCTCCACAGGGGCGAGAGCGGCGCGACTTGTCCACACACGTGTGCAGCGCCCTGGTCGGGCTGAACGCGGCTGGCCACGATCGGATGCATGGCCATACGTGACGGACGGATCGCGCTGTTCGACCGTGCAGGCGTGCGGCTCGACGTTGGCGCGCCAGTCGGGATCGCGCCCGGGCTGCTCGCACGCGTCCGTCCGGGTGCGTACGCCCTCGCATCCGAGTGGGAGCAGCTGTACAGCGAGATGCGGCTCCGTACGCTCGCGCACGCCGTGGCGTCGCGCCAGCGGGACGGGCTTGCGACGTTCTGCCGCGCGACAGCGTCGGCGCTGTGGCGGCAATCCGTGTTCCGCACCCGGAGCGACAGGGTCGACGTCATCGTCCCGCGCCCGTACACGCGACGCGACACCGCCGACGTGGTCCGGCATCAGGAGCCGCTGCCCGAGAACGACGTCGCCCTCATCGACGGGCTCCGGGTGACGTCGCTCGACCGGACGGTGTACGACGTCATCCGCACCGGCTCACCCGAAGCGGGGATCGTCGCGTTCGACGACGCGCTGCGCAAGACGGCGTGGGACGAGGTCGCGCTGACGTACGACCACACGAGCGCCGAGGCGTTCCGAACGCTCGTGCGAGAGCGGGTGGTCGCCGGAACCAGGGCGCGCGGCATCCGCCAAGCCCGCGTCCTCACCGAGCTGGCCGACGGCCGAACGCAGCTTCCGGGCGAGGCGGTGTCGCGATTGTGGATGCTGCAGCTCGGCGTTCCGCCTCCGCAGCTGCAGTTGCGCGTCGAGCTCGGCGACGGCAGGTTCGCGCTTCTCGATCAGGCGTGGCCGGAGCGCGGTCGCTGGATGGAGTTCGACGGCGCGATCAAGATCGCCGACGCCGACTTCATGTCGGGGCGGACCGCGGCCCAAGTGGCGGCCGACCAGCACGAACGCGAGCGGCTCGTCGTGCGTGCGACCGGGTGGCGCTGCGACCGTTACGGATTCGAGCAGCTCGCTTCCCTCGACGTGTTCGCGGGGTATCTGCGTTCCATCGGCATGAGATAGCCCGGCGCGTGGCGGACGCCGCTTGCCGGAAAGGGTTCCGCCGGCGGCATCCCTCCCGCGAGAATGTGACGTGACGCCGCAGTCGGGGCGAGAAGGAGTGAGCATGGGAATCGACGACATCGTCAACCAGGGCAAGGACTTCCTGGAGCAGAACAAGGACAAGATCGACGACGTCCTCAAGTCGGAGCAGGCCGAGGGCGTCAGCGACAACGTGCTGGACGCCGCTGCCGATTTCGTGAAGAAGGTGGCGCCCGACAGCATCGACCAGCACGTCGACGGTGTGCGCGACAACATCGACAAGGCCGTCGGCAACGAGTGACCTGAGACAGTCGAAGCGGCCCGGGGCGACCCGGGCCGCTTCGACTGTCTCAGCACGGGCCGTCGACGCGGAGGCAGGCTCCTGGCGCCGTCCGCGTTGTTGTCGAGCCGCTACTTGACGGGATCACCTGCGAGGCATAGCTTTGCCCCGGGAACACGCTTCGGCTCGTGTTTGGGGAGAAATGCCGAACCGCTTGGGGAAGCACGACCGCATCATTCTCACTTGCCGTTGCGTGATTGGGAGGGGGCCCCATCTGGGGCGCCCTGCGTCGTTACGACAGAGGCCGGGCTGCCCCGAGGTCCGTCCTCTCACCCCACCCCGTCAGCGCTGTTGTGACGGGGGCCGAGCCCTTCGCCACTCCCGATGGCGAGGGCTCGGTCGCGGGCGCGAGTACCTCCCGCGGGTAAGCACCGGCCGCCCCTTCCGCCGTGCCGGCGGCATCCATTCCTCTCCGCAGCGGATGCCGCCTGAGAAACGCCCGAGCATACCCGCGTCGCGACACGCCCGAGTTTGCGACACGCCCGGGCTGCACGTAGACTAGTGAGGTTCCACATTCCGGCGCCCCTCTTGGCGTGCGCTGGATCACTGCCAGGGCAGTGCATAGGCGGCGCAACGCGCAGGGTCCTAGGCCGCGGGCAGCAGAACCACCACATCCAGAATCCACCTCCAGCGGAGCCATGCTCTGCGCGGGCGGAGAACGGATGCCGGGAGCGGCGCTTCGGCGCGGCATCCGGATTGACAGCAGAACAGCGGTGCAGCATCCCTCGACAAGCTCGGGAACCGAGCGGCCGCGAGGAACAGTGCCAGGGCGCTCAGCGCCCATGTGCGTCCAATGCCACAGGGGTATGACGCGAGAAAGAGAGTGAGCAGACAATGGCGGGACAGAAGATCCGCATTCGCCTGAAGTCGTACGACCACGAGGTCATCGACTCGTCGGCGCGCAAGATCGTCGACACCGTGACCCGTGCGGGCGCGACGGTTGTGGGCCCGGTGCCCCTTCCGACCGAGAAGAACGTGATCGCTGTGATCCGTTCGCCTCACAAGTACAAGGACAGCCGCGAGCACTTCGAGATGCGCACCCACAAGCGCCTGATCGACATCGTCGACCCGACGCCCAAGGCGGTCGACTCGCTCATGCGCCTCGACCTCCCGGCCGATGTCAACATCGAGATCAAGCTCTGAGGTTCGACATGGCTGACATCAACAACAAGGTTTCCAAGGGCCTGCTGGGCACCAAGCTCGGCATGACCCAGGTCTGGGACGAGAACGGCAAGCTCGTTCCCGTCACCGTCATCGAGATCGCTCCGAACGTCGTGACCCAGGTCCGCACGCCGGAGAAGGACGGCTACAAGGCCGTCCAGATCGCCTACGGCCAGATCGACCCCCGCAAGGTGAACAAGCCCCAGACGGCCCACTTCGAGGCCGCCGGTGTCACCCCGCGCCGTCACCTCACCGAGATCCGCACCGCGGACGCCGCTGACTACTCACTCGGTCAGGAGCTCACGGTGGACGGCACGTTCGAGGCCGGCCAGCTGGTCGACGTCGTCGGCACCAGCAAGGGCAAGGGCACCGCGGGTGTCATGAAGCGTCACAACTTCAAGGGCGTCTCCGCTTCGCACGGTGCGCACCGCAACCACCGCAAGCCCGGTTCGATCGGCGCATCGTCGACCCCGAGCCGCGTCTTCAAGGGCATGCGCATGGCCGGCCGTATGGGTGGCGAGCGCGTGACCGTTCTCAACCTCAAGGTGCACGGCATCGACGCCGAGAAGGGTCTGCTGCTCGTCAAGGGCGCCGTCCCCGGTGCTCGTGGCCGCATCGTCTACGTCCGCAACGCAGTGAAGGGTGCCTGATCTCATGGCTGACTCGACTCTCGCGCTCGACGTCGTGAAGGCAGACGGCAAGAAGGCCGGCTCGGTTGAGCTGCCCGCCGCTCTGTTCGACGTCAAGACGAACATCCCGCTCATCCACCAGGTCGTCGTCGCGCAGCTCGCGGCGGCTCGCCAGGGCACCCACTCGACCAAGCGTCGCGGTGAGGTCTCGGGCGCCGGCCGCAAGCCCTTCAAGCAGAAGGGCACGGGTAACGCCCGCCAGGGCTCGATCCGCGCGCCGCACATGACCGGCGGTGGCATCGTGCACGGCCCGAAGCCGCGCGACTACTCGCAGCGCACCCCCAAGAAGATGATCGCCGCCGCCCTCCTGGGCGCGCTCAGCGACCGTGCTCGTGGCGAGCGTCTGCACGTCGTGGAGTCCTTCGGCATCGAGGGCGCCCCGTCGACCAAGACCGCTGCCGCGGTCCTGACCGGTCTCGGCGCCGTCAAGAACGTGCTCGTGGTCGTGGACCGCACGGACGACATCAGCGTCCTCAGCGTCCGCAACATCCCGTTCGCGCACGTGCTGCCGTTCGACCAGCTCAACGCCTACGACGTGCTCGTCTCGGACGACATCGTCTTCACCAAGGCCGCCTACGACGCGTTCGTCTCGTCGAAGACCGCCGCCACCGAGGAGGCCTCGGCATGACCGCCGTCAACAAGGACCCGCGCGACATCATCCTGAAGCCGGTCGTTTCGGAGAAGAGCTACTCGCTCATCGACGAGGGCAAGTACACCTTCCTCGTCGACCCGCGTGCCTCGAAGACCGAGATCAAGCTCGCGATCGAGAAGATCTTCGGCGTCAAGGTCGCTGCGGTCAACACGCTCAACCGCGCGGGCAAGGCCCGTCGCACCCGCTTCGGCACCGGCAAGCGCAAGGACACCAAGCGTGCCATCGTGACCCTGAAGTCGGGCACCATCGACATCTTCACGGCAGTCGGCTGACGGTCGGGAACGAGGACTAGAGAACTATGGCTATTCGCAAGTACAAGCCCACGACCCCGGGTCGCCGCGGCTCGTCGGTGGCCGACTTCGCCGAGATCACGCGATCGACGCCGGAGAAGTCGCTCCTCCGCCCGCTCAGCAAGACCGGTGGCCGCAACAACCAGGGCCGCATCACCACGCGTCACATCGGTGGTGGCCACAAGCGTCAGTACCGCGTCATCGACTTCCGTCGCAACGACAAGGACGGCGTCAACGCCAAGGTCGCGCACATCGAGTACGACCCCAACCGCACCGCGCGCATCGCGCTGCTGCACTACTTCGACGGTGAGAAGCGTTACATCCTCGCCCCGAACAAGCTCCAGCAGGGCGACATCATCGAGTCGGGTCCCTCGGCCGACATCAAGCCGGGCAACAACCTGCCGCTGAAGAACATCCCCACCGGTACCGTGATCCACGCGATCGAGCTCCGCCCCGGCGGCGGCGCGAAGATCGCGCGTTCGGCCGGTGCGTCGGTGCGTCTCGTCGCCAAGGACGGCCCCTACGCCCAGCTGCGTCTGCCCTCGGGCGAGATCCGCAACGTCGACGCGCGCTGCCGCGCGACCGTCGGCGAGGTCGGCAACGCCGAGCAGTCGAACATCAACTGGGGCAAGGCCGGCCGCAACCGCTGGAAGGGCATCCGCCCGACCGTCCGCGGTGTCGCGATGAACCCGGTCGACCACCCGCATGGTGGTGGTGAGGGCAAGACGTCCGGTGGTCGTCACCCCGTTTCGCCGTGGGGCCAGGCCGAAGGCCGCACCCGTCACGCGAACAAGGAAAGTGACAAGTACATCGTCCGTCGTCGCAACGCCGGCAAGAAGCGCAAGTAGGAGTAGAGGAAGATGCCTCGCAGCCTTAAGAAGGGCCCCTTCGTCGACGAGCACCTGCTTCGCAAGGTCGTCGTCCAGAACGAAGCCGGCACCAAGAACGTCATCAAGACCTGGTCGCGCCGTTCGATGATCATCCCGGCCATGCTGGGTCACACCATCGCCGTGCACGACGGTCGCAAGCACATCCCCGTGTTCGTGACCGAGACCATGGTCGGCCACAAGCTGGGCGAATTCGCGCCCACCCGCACCTTCCGCGGCCACGTGAAGGACGACAAGAAGGGCCGCCGCCGCTGACGCGGGGGCAGAGGAGAGAGAAATGGTGGAGTCCATCGCACGCGTGCGACACATCCGCGTGACCCCTCAGAAGGCTCGTCGTGTCGTCGCGCTCATCAAGGGCAAGCAGGCTGAGGAGGCCCTGGCCATCCTCAAGTTCGCACCGCAGGGTGCGAGCGAGCCGATCTACAAGCTCGTCGCCTCGGCGATCGCGAACGCTCGCGTGAAGGCCGACAAGGACGGCGAGTACCTGGACGAGCAGGACCTGTACGTGAAGAACGCGTACGTCGACGAGGGCACGACGCTCAAGCGTTTCCAGCCCCGCGCGCAGGGTCGTGCTTTCCAGATCAAGAAGCGCACCAGCCACATCACCGTCGTGCTCTCGACCCCCGAGGTCGCTGAGACGGCTGAGGCTGGCAAGAGCAAGAAGGCGAGCAAGTAATGGGACAGAAGGTTCACCCGTACGGCTTCCGCCTCGGCGTCACCACGGACCACGTGTCGCGTTGGTTCTCGGACTCGACGAAGCCGGGACAGCGTTACGCCGACTACGTGGCCGAGGACATCCGGATCCGCAAGCTGCTGCAGACGCAGCTCGACCGTGCCGGCGTCAGCAACATCGAGATCGAGCGCACGCGTGACCGCGTCCGCGTCGACATCCACACCGCCCGCCCGGGCATCGTGATCGGTCGCCGCGGCGCCGAGGCCGAGCGCATCCGCGCCGACCTCGAGAAGCTCACCGGCAAGCAGATCCAGCTGAACATCCTCGAGGTCAAGAACCCCGAGGCCGACGCTCAGCTCGTCGCGCAGGGCATCGCCGAGCAGCTCACCGCTCGCGTGGCGTTCCGCCGCGCGATGCGCAAGGGCCTGCAGGGCGCTCAGCGCGCCGGCGCCAAGGGCGTCCGCATCCAGGTCTCCGGCCGCCTCGGCGGCGCCGAGATGAGCCGTTCGGAGTTCTACCGCGAGGGTCGTGTGCCGCTGCACACGCTGCGCGCGAACATCGACTACGGCTTCTACGAGGCGAAGACCACCTTCGGCCGCATCGGCGTGAAGGTCTGGATCTACAAGGGCGACCTGACCAACAAGGAGCTCGCTCGCGAGCAGGCCAACGCGCCGAAGTCTGACCGTCGTCGTGACGACCGTCGTGGCGGCCCGCGTGGCGACCGCGGCGAGCGTGGCGGCGACCGCCGCAACGAGGCCCCCGTGGCAGAAGGAGCGTCGGCGTAATGCTCATCCCCCGCAAGGTCAAGTACCGCAAGCAGCACCACCCCGGCCGCAGCGGCCAGGCCACCGGCGGCACGAAGGTCTCCTTCGGCGAGTTCGGCATCCAGGCGCTCACCCCCGCTTACGTGACGAACCGTCAGATCGAGTCCGCTCGTATCGCGATGACCCGTCACATCAAGCGTGGCGGCAAGGTGTGGATCAACATCTACCCCGACCGTCCGCTCACCAAGAAGCCCGCCGAGACCCGCATGGGTTCGGGTAAGGGCTCGCCGGAGTGGTGGGTCGCAAACGTCAAGCCGGGTCGCGTCCTCTTCGAGGTCGCCGGCGTCAACGAGGAACTCGCTCGTGAGGCCCTGACCCGTGCCATCCACAAGCTGCCTCTCAAGGCACGCATCATCAAGCGCGAGGAGGGCGACGCGTAATGGCGATCGGCACCAAGACGCTCGCTCCCAGCGAGCTCGACACGTTCGAAGACCAGCGCCTCGTCGAGGAGCTGCGCAAGGCCAAGGAAGAGCTGTTCAACCTGCGCTTCCAGTCGGCCACCGGCCAGCTCGAGAGCCACGGCCGCATCCGTGCGGTCAAGCGCGACATCGCGCGGCTCTACACCGTGATCCGTGAGCGCGAGCTCGGCATCCGTGCCACGCCCGCGCCGCTGGAGACCGCGACGAAGGCGAAGAAGACCAAGGCCAAGAAGGCGGATGCCGCCGACGAGGCTGCGAAGGAAGAGGCCGAGTGATGGCTGAGAAGAAGCAGGCCGTTGAGGTCGAGCACGGCGCGCACGACGTCCGCGACGCCGACGCCCGTGGCTACCGCAAGGCGCGCCGCGGCTACGTCGTCAGCGACAAGATGGACAAGACCATCGTCGTCGAGGTCGAGGACCGCGTGAAGCACCCGCTGTACGGCAAGGTCATCCGCCGCACCTCCAAGGTCAAGGCGCACGACGAGGGCAACACTGCCGGCATCGGCGACCTCGTCCTCATCAACGAGACCCGCCCGCTGAGCGCCACCAAGCGCTGGCGTCTGGTGGAGATTCTGGAGAAGGCCAAGTGATTCAGACTGAGTCCCGCCTCAAGGTCGCCGACAACACCGGCGCCAAGGAGCTGCTCACGATCCGCGTGCTCGGCGGCTCCAACCGTCGTTACGCCGGCCTGGGCGACATCATCGTCGCCACGGTCAAGGACGCGATCCCGGGCGGAAACGTCAAGAAGGGCGACGTGGTCAAGGCCGTCGTCGTCCGCACCGTCAAGCAGACCCGTCGTGCCGACGGTTCCTACATCAAGTTCGACGAGAACGCCGCCGTCATCCTGAAGAACGACGGGGAGCCCCGCGGCACCCGTATCTTCGGCCCGGTCGGCCGTGAGCTTCGCGACAAGAAGTTCATGAAGATCGTCTCGCTCGCACCGGAGGTGATCTGACCCCATGGCCAAGATCAAGAAGGGCGACCTGGTTCAGGTCATCTCGGGCGCCAAGCCCGAGCGCGGCGGCGACCGCGGCAAGCAGGGCAAGGTCCTCGAGGTCCTTTCCGAGCAGAACCGCGTCATCGTCGAGGGCGTGAACTACGTCACCAAGCACAACCGCGTCGGCCAGTCGCAGCGCGGCACCAAGACGGGCGGCATCGAGACGATGGAAGCCCCGATCCACATCTCCAACGTCGCGCTCGTCGACCCCTCGACCAAGAAGCCGACCCGCGTCGGTCACCGCGTCGAGGAGCAGACGAAGGACGGCGTGAAGCGCACCGTCCGCGTGCGCTACGCGAAGAAGTCAGGCAAGGACCTCTGAACATGAGCACCACCACTGCCGTGGAGGCTGGCAAGATCCAGCCCCGCCTGAAGCAGAAGTACAACGCCGAGATCAAGAAGGCGCTGCAGGAAGAGTTCGGCTACGCGAACGTCATGCAGATCCCCGGCCTGGTCAAGGTCGTCGTGAACACCGGTGTCGGCGAGGCTGCTCGCGACAGCAAGGTGATCGATGGTGCGGTCGACGACCTCACCAAGATCACCGGTCAGAAGCCGGTCGTCACCAAGGCTCGCAAGTCGATCGCGCAGTTCAAGCTGCGCGAGGGCCAGGCCATCGGCGCGCACGTCACCCTCCGCGGTGACCGCGCGTGGGAGTTCCTGGACCGTCTGGTGAACCTCGCCCTGCCCCGCATCCGCGACTTCCGCGGCCTGTCGGGTGCGCAGTTCGACGGTCACGGCAACTACACCTTCGGTCTCCAGGAGCAGTCCGTGTTCCACGAGATCAACCAGGACAAGATCGACCGCGTGCGCGGCTTCGACATCACTGTGGTGACGTCGGCTTCGACGGACGCCGAAGGCCGTGCGCTGCTGCGCCACCTCGGCTTCCCGTTCAAGTCCGAGGACGCCCAGGCGTGACCCGTGGATGCCTCGGCCGGCGCATAAGCTCCGGCCGAGGCATCCGCTCACACAACTGAATACGGCCATCATGGAAGGTCGTCTGGCGTGTAACGCCAGCCGATACCTCGTGAACGAAGGAACCCAGAAATGACAATGACAGACCCGGTCGCAGACATGCTGACCCGTCTGCGCAACGCGAACTCGGCGCACCACGACACCGTGTCGCTGCCGAGCTCCAAGCTCAAGACCCACATCGCCGACATCCTCAAGCAGGAGGGCTACATCTCGTCGTGGGAGGTCAGCGACGCACGCGTCGGCCAGACCCTCACGCTGACGCTGAAGTACGGCCCGAACCGCGAGCGGTCGATCGCCGGCATCAAGCGCGTCTCGAAGCCCGGCCTCCGCGTCTACGCGAAGTCGACCGAGATCCCCCGCGTTCTCGGCGGGCTCGGCGTCGCCATCCTGTCCACCTCCTCTGGCCTCCTCACGGACCGCCAGGCCGAGCAGAAGGGCGTGGGTGGGGAAGTCCTCGCCTACGTGTGGTGATCTGACATGTCGCGTATCGGTCGTCTTCCGATCGACATCCCCGCCGGTGTGACCGTTTCGGTCGATGGCCAGGATGTCGCCGTCAAGGGCCCCAAGGGCGAGCTCGTGCTCTCCGTGGCCCGTCCCATCGAGGTCAAGGTCGAAGAGGCGCAGGTCCTGGTGACCCGTCCCGACGACGAGCGCGAGTCGCGCTCGCTGCACGGCCTGACCCGCACGCTCATCAACAACAACATCATCGGTGTCACCCAGGGCTACTCCAAGGGCCTTGAGGTCGTCGGCACGGGTTACCGCGTCGCGCAGAAGGGCACGGCTGTCGAGTTCGCGCTCGGCTTCTCGCACCCGGTGCTCGTCGAGGCTCCCGAGGGCATCACGCTGACCGTCGAGGGCAACAACAAGCTCACGGTGTCGGGCATCGACAAGCAGGCTGTCGGCGAGGCCGCGGCCAACATCCGCAAGATCCGCAAGCCCGAGCCGTACAAGGGCAAGGGTGTGCGCTACGCCGGCGAGGTCGTTCGGCGCAAGGCCGGAAAGGCTGGTAAGTAACCATGGCTGTGAAGTCGAAGTCCGACGCGCGCGCGCGTCGTCACGCCCGCCTTCGCAAGAAGGTCGTCGGCACCCCCGAGCGTCCGCGCCTGGTCGTCACGCGTTCGTCGCGTCACGTGTTCGTGCAGATCGTCGACGACAGCAAGGGCCACACCCTCGCTTCGGCGTCGACGCTCGAGACCGACCTGCGTGTGTCCGACGCTGACAAGACCGCCAAGGCCCGCAAGGTCGGCGAGCTGCTCGCCGAGCGCGCGAAGGCCGCCGGCGTCTCGGACGTTGTGTTCGACCGTGGCGGCAACCGCTACGCGGGCCGTGTCGCGGCGATCGCCGACGGCGCCCGCGAGGGAGGTCTGAACCTGTGAGTGACAACAAGGAGAACATCGTGACCGAGCAGGCAGCTGCCGAGGCTCCGGCCGAGGCCGCCACGGCGCCCGCCGAGCGCGAGCGCGAGCCGCGCCGCGGTGGTCGCGAGCGCAACCAGACCCGCGGTGACCGCGGTGGTCGTGACCGCAACGAGAGCCAGTTCCTCGAGCGCGTCGTCACCATCAACCGCGTCTCGAAGGTCGTCAAGGGTGGTCGTCGCTTCAGCTTCACCGCGCTCGTCGTCGTCGGCGACGGCAACGGTGTGGTCGGCGTCGGCTACGGCAAGGCCCGTGAGGTGCCGCTGGCGATCTCGAAGGGTGTCGAAGAGGCCAAGCGCAACTTCTTCCGCGTGCCGCGCGTCGGCTCGACCATCCCGCACCCGGTGCAGGGTGAGGCCGCTGCCGGTGTGGTGCTGCTGCGCCCCGCCGCTGCCGGTACCGGTGTCATCGCCGGTGGCCCGGTGCGTGCCGTCCTCGAGTGCGCCGGCATCCACGACGTGCTGTCGAAGTCGCTCGGCTCGTCGAACACGATCAACATCGTCCACGCGACGGTGGAGGCCCTGAAGCAGCTCGAGGAGCCCCGTGCGGTCGCCGCGCGTCGCGGTCTCGACTTCGACCAGGTCGCCCCCGCCCGTCTCGTCCGTGCCGAGGCTGAGGCCGCGGCCGCTGCGAAGGCAGGTGTCTGATGGCTGCGCGCCTGAAGGTTACCCAGGTCAAGTCCAAGGTGAGCGAGAAGCAGAACCAGCGTGACACGCTGCGTTCGCTCGGTCTGAAGCGGATCGGCGACTCGGTCGTCCGTCCCGACGACGCGCAGACGCGCGGTTACGTCCGGACCGTCGCGCACCTCGTGAAGGTTGAGGAGATCGACTGATGGCCGAGAAGGCTGAGAAGAAGGCCGAGACGGTCGAGACCGTCGAGGCTCCGAAGAAGGCCGCCGCCAAGAAGCCGGCTGCCGCGAAGAAGGCGCCCGCCAAGGCCGCCCCGGCGAAGAAGGATGCCCCCGTGGCGCGCCCCGGCGTGCTGAAGGTGCACCACCTGCGTCCGGTCCCCGGCGCGAACCAGGCCAAGACCCGCGTGGGTCGCGGTGAGGGCTCGAAGGGCAAGACCGCGGGCCGCGGTACCAAGGGTACGAAGGCTCGCTACCAGGTCAAGGTCGGCTTCGAGGGTGGGCAGATGCCGCTGCACATGCGCACCCCGAAGCTCCGCGGCTTCAAGAACCCGTTCCGCGTCGAGTACCAGGTCGTGAACCTGGACAAGCTCGCGGAGCTGTACCCGGCCGGTGGCGACGTCACCGTCGGCGACCTGGTCGCCAAGGGTGCAGTGCGCAAGAACGAGAAGGTCAAGGTGCTCGGCACCGGCGACATCTCGGTGAAGCTCAACGTGTCGGTCGACAAGGTCTCGGGTTCCGCCGAGCAGAAGATCGTCGCCGCGGGCGGCACCGTCAAGTAATACAGGCACAGTGGGGGTCGGAGCTTGCTCCGGCCCCCACTGGGTTACCCTGGACGTCGGCACATCGACTGTGCCGGCACCCCCTCTGGAGGAATCCTCTTGTTCAGCGCCATCGCGCGGGTCTTCCGCACTCCCGACCTTCGGCGGAAGATCGCATTCACTCTGGCGATCATCGCCCTGTACCGCTTCGGCGCGCACGTGCCGGCGCCGTTCGTCGACTTCCCGAATGTGCAGGAGTGTCTGCGCCAGTCGTCGGGTACCGAAGGTCTGCTGTCGCTCGTCAACCTGTTCTCGGGTGGAGCGCTGCTGCAGCTGTCGATCTTCGCGCTCGGCGTCATGCCGTACATCACCGCGACGATCATCGTGCAGCTGCTGCGCGTGGTCATCCCGCACTTCGAGACCCTCTACAAAGAGGGCCAGGCGGGCCAGGCCAAGCTGACGCAGTACACGCGCTACCTCACGATCGCGCTGGCGCTCCTCCAGTCCACGACGCTCGTCACGGTCGCCCGCAGCGGTCAGCTGTTCGGCACGACCGGCATCCCCGAGTGCGACCAGCTCCTCACCAACGACGTGTGGTGGGCGCAGCTGCTCATGATCATCACGATGACCGCCGGCACCGGCCTCATCATGTGGTTCGCCGAGCTCGTCACCGAGCGCGGCATCGGCAACGGCATGTCGCTGCTGATCTTCACGTCGATCGCCGCGCAGTTCCCGGTCTCGATGTGGGCGATCTGGCAGTCCAAGGGCTTCGAGGTCTTCCTCCTCGTGCTGGCCGTCGGCATCATCGTCGTCGCGCTCGTCGTCTTCGTCGAGCAGTCGCAGCGGCGCATCCCGGTGCAGTACGCCAAGCGCATGGTGGGTCGCCGCACGTACGGCGGCACGAACACGTACATCCCCATCAAGGTCAACATGGCCGGCGTCGTGCCCGTCATCTTCGCCTCGTCGCTGCTGTACATCCCGGCGCTCATCGCACAGTTCAACCAGCCGCAGGCGGGTCAGGACGTGCCGGGCTGGGTCACGTGGATCAACCTGTACCTGGTCAAGGGCGACCACCCGCTGTACATGATCCTGTACTTCCTGCTCATCGTCGGATTCACGTACTTCTACGTCGCGATCACGTTCAACCCCGTCGAGGTCGCCGACAACATGAAGAAGTACGGCGGGTTCATCCCCGGCATCCGTGCGGGTCGTCCCACGGCCGAGTACCTCGACTACGTGCTGACGCGCATCACGCTGCCAGGCTCGATCTACCTCGGTCTCATCGCGCTCCTGCCGCTCATCGCACTGGCGACGGTCGGCGCCAACCAGAACTTCCCGTTCGGCGGCGCCTCGATCCTCATCATCGTCGGCGTCGGCCTTGAGACGGTGAAGCAGATCGACGCACAGCTCCAGCAGCGCCACTACGAAGGGCTTCTCCGATGACGCGACTCCTGATCGTCGGCCCGCAGGGTTCGGGCAAGGGCACCCAGGGCGTCCGCATCGCCGAGGCGTTCGGCATCCCCGCCGTCTCGACGGGCGACGTCTTCCGCGGCGCGGTCGCGGCGGGCACCGAGCTCGGCCAGCAGGTCAAGGCCATCATCGAGGCCGGCGACCTGGTGTCCGACGAGCTGACCAGCGCGGTCGTGCGCGACCGGCTGTCGCAGCCTGACGCGGCGGACGGGTTCCTCCTCGATGGCTACCCGCGCAACATCGCGCAGGTGGCGCACCTCGACGAGTTCCTCGAGGGCCGCGACGAGCAGCTCGACGCCGTGATCGAGCTCGTGGTGCCGCGTGAAGAGAGCATCGCCCGCATCTCGCAGCGTGCCGCCGAGCAGGGCCGCAGCGATGACACCGAAGAGGTCATCGCGAACCGCCTGGCGATCTTCGAGCGCGAGACGGCGCCGATCCTCGACGTCTACCGCACGCGCGGCGTCGTCGACCGCGTCGACGGCGTCGGCTCGCTCGACGAGATCACCGACCGCATCATCGCGTCGCTGCAGGCCCGCGGCCTCGGCCGCGGGGCGGCCGCCTGACCCGTGGCGCTGCGTCGCTCCATCTACAAGTCGCCCGCTCAGCTGCGGGCGATGGTCGAGCCCGGCCTCATCACGGCGGCAGCCCTCGAGGCGGCCCGCGCGCTGGTGGCCCCCGGGGTGACCACGCTGGACCTGGATGCCGCGGCCTCCGCGCTCATCACGTCCCGGGGTGCGAAGTCGAACTTCCAGATGGTGCGGGGCTACCGGCACACGATCTGCTCGTCGGTGAACGAAGAGGTCGTGCACGGCATCCCCGGTGATCGCGTGCTGGCCGCCGGCGACATCCTCTCGATCGATGCCGGTGCCGAATTCAAGGGCTGGAACGGCGACTCGGCCTTCACGATCGTGCTGCCCGACGATGAACGGCCTGAGGTCGTCGCGGAGCGGCAGCGCCTGTCGGACGTGACCGAGGGATCGATGTGGGCAGGGATCGCGGCGCTCGCGACCGCGAAGCACATCGGCGAGATCGGCACCGCGATCCAGGCGTACATCGAGGCGAACTCGCCCGAGTCCGGAACCTACGGGATCCTCCGCGAGTACGTGGGCCACGGTATCGGCCGCAAGATGCACGAGTCGCCGTCGGTGTTCAACTACCGCGTGCCGGACCCGGGTCCCGAGGTGCGTCCGGGCCTCGTGCTCGCGATCGAGCCCATGGTCGTCATCGGCGACCAGGCGACGTTCGTCGAGGACGACGGCTGGACGGTGTCCACGGTCGACGGCACAGCCGGTTCACATTGGGAACATAGCGTCGCCGTGCACGATGACGGTATCTGGGTGCTCACCGCACCCGATGGGGGAGCCGCGGGACTTGCACCGTTCGGCGTGACCCCGCGCGCGATCGCCTAGGAGGCTCGACACACATGGCAAAGGCACAGGCAGCGAAGAAGACGAACTGGTTCGCGATCTGGGTGACGGCGGGCGTTGTGATCGCCCTCGTCCTGGTCACGGTGCTCGTCATCACGCTCAACAACGCGGCGGCGCCCAAGCCGCTGCCGACCGAGGTGAACACTCCGTCGGCGTCGAACATCGATGCCGAGACAGGCGCGATCCACGTGGGCGAGGGGACAGACAACCTCGCGACGTACGTCGACTTCATGTGCCCCGTGTGCGGCCAGTTCGAAGAGACCTACGGCTCCGAGATCCAGGGCATGGTCGACGACGGCAGCATCACGCTCGACATCCACCCCATCTCGATCCTGGACCGCCAGTCGCAGAACACCCAGTACTCGACGCGCGCCGCGAACGCCATGTACTGCGTCGCGGTGGAGGATGCCGAGAAGTCGCTGCCGTTCCTGCAGCAGATGTTCGCGCAGCAGCCCACTGAGGGCTCGAAGGGTCTCACCAACAAAGAGATCCTGGCGATCGCGTCCGATGTGGGCGTGAGCGGGATCGACTCGTGCGTCAACGACGGCACGTACGCCGGCTACGTCACCGAGATGACGGCGAAGACTCCGATCCAGCCCGGCTCGTCGGGCATCGGCACGCCGACGATCGCGGTCAACGGCAACGTCATCGCGAACTCGCAGCTCCCGCCGGCGGGCCAGCTCAGCACGCTGTTCCAGTGACAGCCTCGGGAGGAGTGGATGCCGCGGGCCGCGGCATCCACTCCTCCTCTGTCTGCGGCGATGACGGGCCGCGCCAGCTTGCCGAGGTCCCCAATATCACGTATGCTTGATCTTTGGTGCGTTGCGCCTTCATTGGCGTGTCGTAGCACCGATCCCATCCACCGCAGATCGACCGGTCTGCACAAGTGTTAGCGAGCGTATGGCGAAGAAAGACGGTGTCATCGAGATCGAGGGCGTCGTGTCCGAGGCTCTGCCCAACGCGATGTTCCGCGTTGAGCTGTCCAACGGACACAAGGTTCTTGCCACGATCTCAGGCAAGATGCGGCAGAACTACATCCGCATCATCCCCGAGGACCGTGTCGTCGTGGAGCTGTCGCCCTACGACCTCACCCGCGGGCGCATCGTCTACCGCTACCGCTAGACCGGTCGAGAAGTAACACCCCACGCCCCGGCGTGCCCGGTGAAGACAGCGAAGAGAAGAAATCATGAAGGTCAACCCCTCCGTCAAGCCCATCTGCGACCACTGCAAGGTCATCCGCCGCCACGGCCGCGTCATGGTGATCTGCAAGAGCAACCCGCGCCACAAGCAGCGCCAGGGCTGAGATCCGGCTTGGTGGATGCCGCGCGAGCCGCGGCATCCACTCTCCACAACTGAATACGAACCTCAGGCAGGATCAGAACCCGTTCGCGGGGGACACCTCGGGCGGAGGCCCGGGCACCGATCCTGCTCCACACCTCCACTCACTCCCAGGAGAACCGCATGGCACGTCTTGCCGGCGTTGACATCCCGCGCGACAAGCGCGTGGTGATCGCCCTCACGTACATCTACGGCGTGGGCCGTACCCGCTCGAACGAGATCCTCAAGGCGACGGAGATCGACGAGAACATCCGCGTCAAGGACCTCAGCGACGACCAGCTCGTCGCGCTCCGCGACTACATCGAAGGCAACTACAAGGTGGAGGGTGACCTCCGTCGCGAGGTCGCCGCCGACATCCGCCGCAAGGTCGAGATCGGTTCCTACGAGGGCCTGCGCCACCGCCGCGGCCTCCCGGTGCGCGGTCAGCGCACGAAGACGAACGCGCGCACCCGCAAGGGCCCGAAGCGCACCGTCGCCGGCAAGAAGAAGGCGCGCTAAGGCGCGGCCCCCAGGATTTAGGGAGAACGCAACATGGCACAGGCCAAGTCCGCCGCGCGCAAGCCGCGCCGCAAGGAGAAGAAGAACATCGCGCTGGGCCAGGCCCACATCAAGTCGACGTTCAACAACACGATCGTCTCGATCACCGACCCGTCGGGCGCCGTCATCAGCTGGGCGTCGTCGGGTGGCGTGGGCTTCAAGGGCTCGCGCAAGTCGACGCCGTACGCCGCCGGCATGGCCGCGGAGTCCGCTGCCCGCCAGGCGCAGGAGCACGGCGTCAAGAAGGTCGACGTCTTCGTCAAGGGCCCGGGCTCGGGCCGCGAGACCGCGATCCGCTCGCTGACGGCTGCCGGCCTCGAGGTCGGCTCCATCCAGGACGTGACGCCGCAGGCCCACAACGGCTGCCGTCCGCCCAAGCGCCGCCGCGTCTGACATCTCGGAGCCGGGGCACCGTCATGGTGCCCCGGCTGCCACATGCGTACGGATGCCTCGCCTCGAGGCATCCCGATCAAAACTCAACACCTCACTCACCGCACGTGTCATATAGCGGGCACGTGATCGAAAGGAACACATAGTGCTCATCGCACAGCGTCCCACTCTGACCGAGGAGAAGATCGGGGAGTTCCGCAGCCGTTTCGTCGTCGAGCCGCTCGAGCCCGGCTTCGGCTACACGATCGGCAACGCGCTGCGTCGCAGCCTCCTGTCGTCCATCCCCGGCGCAGCCGTGACGTCGATCCGCATCGACGGCGTCCTCCACGAGTTCAGCACCATTCCGGGTGTCAAGGAGGATGTCACCGAGATCATCCTCAACATCAAGCAGCTGGTCGTCTCCAGCGAGCGCGACGAGCCCATCACCGCGTACCTGCGCAAGACGGGCGCCGGTGAGGTCACCGCCGCCGACATCTCGGCTCCGGCCGGTGTCGAGGTGCACAACCCCGAGCTCGTCATCGCGACGCTCAACGACACCGCCAAGTTCGAGCTCGAGCTCACCATCGAGCGCGGCCGCGGCTACGTGTCGGCCACGCAGAACCGCAACGAGTACGCCGAGGCCGGCCAGATCCCGGTCGACTCGATCTACTCGCCGGTCCTCAAGGTCTCGTACCGCGTCGACGCGACGCGTGCGGGCGAGCGCACCGACTTCGACAAGCTCGTGCTGGACGTCGAGACCAAGCCGTCGATCACCCCGCGCGACGCCGTCGCGTCGGCCGGTCGCACGCTGACGGAGCTCTTCGGACTGGCCCGCGAGCTCAACGTCGAGGCCGAGGGCATCGAGATCGGCCCGGCGCCGGTCGAGACCGTCCTGTCGAACGAGCTGTCGATGCCGATCGAGGATCTCGACCTGTCGGTCCGTTCGTACAACTGCCTCAAGCGCGAGGGCATCAACACCGTGTCGGAGCTCGTCGCCCTGTCGGAGACGCAGCTCATGAACATCCGCAACTTCGGTCAGAAGTCGGTCGACGAGGTGCGCGACAAGCTCATCTCGCTCGGCCTGTCGCTGAAGGACTCGGTCCCCGGGTTCGACGGCGCGCACTTCTACGGCGGATACGACGACGAGACCGTCTGAGCTGTGTCCGAACGTCGCGATCACTGATTCGGATCAGCCGACTTCGACGAACTCGACCCGACTTTTCACACTGGAGTAACTGAGAATGCCCAAGCCCACGAAGGGTCCCCGCCTCGGAGGCGGCCCCGCACACGAGCGTCTGCTGCTTGCCAACCTTGCCGCTGCGCTGTTCACCCACAAGTCGATCAAGACGACCGAGACCAAGGCCAAGCGCCTGCGTCCGCTCGCCGAGCGCCTGATCACGTTCGCCAAGCGCGGCGACCTGCACGCGCGTCGTCGCGTGCTGTCGGTCATCGGTGACAAGGAAGTCGTGCACGTCCTGTTCACCGAGATCGCGCCGCTGGTCGCGGACCGTGAGGGCGGCTACACCCGCATCACGAAGGTCGGCAACCGCAAGGGCGACAACGCGCCCATGGCGGTCATCGAGCTCGTCCTCGAGCCCGTGACCAAGAAGCCGTCGGCGAAGAAGGCCGCTGCCGCCAAGGCTGCGCCGGTCGCCGAGGAGGCCCCGGTCGAGGAGGCTCCCGCTGAGGAGACTGCCGACGAGACCGCTGAGGTCGAGGCCGGCGCCGAGTCGCAGGACGAGGGCGCTGCCGCTGAGGCTGCGGCCGAGGACGCCGTCGAGGCTCCCGCCGAGGAGAAGTCCGAGTAATCGGACCCGCCGGGCGTCGCCGCCCGGCACCCTTGCACCGCGAGACCCGTCACCCGTCAGGGTGGCGGGTCTCGCTGCGTTGCGGGGATGGATGCCGGCTGCCCCGCTCGCCTGTCACACTCCGCGGCTCGCCACCGCAACCTGCGACAGGCGAGCAATGACTCCCGGGCTTCCCCTGTCGCGGTCTGCGGTGTCAGGAAGCAGATGGTGACAGGGGAGCGGCGGGCGGGGGTGGGGCGCGGGCGGGTGGGGGCGCGGGGCGCGGGCGGGTGCCGAGGAAGGGGCTCAGCGGTCGGCGTCGAGGCGCGCCTGCTGCAAGCGCACGAACAGCTCCGCGCGCTCGCGGCGCTCGTCGGCGAGCTGGTCGACGGCGGCGGCGACGGTGTCGGCGAAGATGCGTCCGCCGGCGTCTCCGGGGTGGATGTGGTCGCCCGCGAGCAGATCCTCGTGCGGGGCGATGGCGCCGGCCCAGTCCGCGACGACGACGTCGGGATGCGCGGCGGCGAACGCCTGCAGGTCGGCGTTGACGCCCGGGATCCAGTCGCGGGGCGCGTAGGCGTTGACGAGCACGAGGCTGCGATCGGGGCCGAGGTCGGCGGCGATGCGGTCGAGCGCGTCGTGGTCGACGGGACCGTTCGTGCCGAGCGCGATGACGACGTAACGGCGCAGCTCGCCGTCGGCGGCCAGGCGCTCCACGATGCCCGGTCCCGCGCGCATCGGGCGCGACACCTCGGCGTCGACCTGGATGCCGGGGAGACGCTCCATGAGGCCGCCCGCCGAGGCGAGCATGACCGAGTCGCCGACGGCGCTGATCTGGTCGCCGGTCACGCCGCCGTCGCCCGCGGCCGGCGTCGCGGCCGGCGTCGGGCTGACCTCGGGCGACACCCGGGCCTTGGCCAGTGCACGGCGGCCCGCCTCGACGGCGGCCTCGGCGCTCGACTCGTCGGGCGCGGCGGCCAGCGCTGCACCGGTGCCTGCGAGCACGAGCACGCCGGCGAGCCCGGCACCCAACACGCGCAGGCGGGCCCGCGGACCGCCCCGCAGTCGGCGCCGCAGCGCGCGCAGCGACGCCCGGAACCCGAGCCGGCGCACCGGCGTCTCGACGAACCGGTACGACAGAGTGGATGCCGCGAGCGTCAGTGCGAGCACCCCGAGGCCGATGGGCAGAGGCACGACGGCGGCCGTCGTCGAGCCGCGGAGCACGGCCAGCGCCAGCACGAGCAGCGGCCAGTGCCACAGGTAGATGCCGTATGAGCGGTCGCCGATCCACCGCAGCGGGGCGACGTCGATCACGCGGCCGAATCGTGCGCCGGGCCACACGCCGGCGGTGATCGCGACGGCGCTCAGCACGCTCGCGGCGAGGAGGGCGCCGGGGAACGCGCCGCCGGAACCCGCGGACGGCAGCGACGCGACGACGACGATGCCGACCAGCGCGGCGACACCGGCGAGCTCGGCGACCCTGCGCGCGATCACGGTCTGCATCCAGTGCGGCCGCGTGGCGGCATCCTGCCCTTCCACCCCCTCGCGATCATGTGCTCTCGCCGAACGCACAGGCTGCGTGCGCGCGGGACGTGTGCTCTCGGCGAGATCATGTGCTCTCGACGCCGAACAGGCGCCCGTCCCGGCACGCAGCAGCGCGGGCAGGGCGAAAGCGAGGGCAACGCCCAGCAGCAGGCCGAAGGCGTGCGTGTCGGTGCCGAAGTACGCGCGGGTGAGGTCGCCGCCGCGGGCGAGGACCACGCCCATCCACGCGGCCGAGGCCAGCGCCAGCGCGAACGCGGCGCCGGCCCGCGCCCACGCGCGCGGCAGCAGCAGGAACAGGGGGAAGACCACGGGCCACAGCAGGTAGAACTGCTCCTCGACCGCGAGCGACCAGAAGTTGCGGAAGAGCTCGGGCGTCGCGGCCGAGAAGTATCCGCCGCCGCCGGCGACCGACACCCAGTTGTAGCTGAATGTGGATGCGCCGAGCACCTGCGCGTCCAGGCGCACCAGCACGTCGCCGCCGACGAGCCAGGCGAGTGTCGAGCACACCGCCACCACCAGAGCCAGCGCCGGCAGCAGACGCCGCGCCCTGCGCTGCCAGAAGCGCCCGAGCGCGACCCGGCCCGTCGCGGCGCGTTCGCGCAGCAGCAGGCTCGTGATGAGGAAGCCGCTGATCACGAAGAAGACGTCGACACCCACGAATCCGCCGGGCAGCACAGCGGGCGGGAACAGGTGATACGCGACGACGAGGATCACGGCGATCGCCCGGAGGCCGTCGAGTCCGGGGAACCGGGCGGACGGGGGAGCGGAGGGCGCGATCGACGACATGAGTTCTGCAGCAACAGGGAGAGGGGAAACAGCAAGTCTACGTCGGCCCCGGCGCGTATCACGTCGACGGCGCAGGCCTCTATGCCCGTGAGGGGGCCGAGCGCTAAGGTGGGGCCAGCCTCGGCGGAATGGGGATGCCGGGGGCCACTGGGGACGCGCGCGCGAGCGTGCGGTACACAGGGCGCGCGAAGGGAGAGAGCGTGTCCGTTTCTGGGGTGTCGAGCGAGCCTGCCGCGCGCGCAGCGCCCGTCGATCAGGCGGCGCAGTGGGTGGGCACACCGCGCGCGCGACGGCGGGCGGGGCTGTCGATCTACTCCATCCTGCTCATCATGCTGCTGTCGGTCAGCGTGCTGTCGAGCATCGTGGTCGGCGTCATCGGCTACGTCAACGGCACGCAGGCGCTGCGGGGGATCGCGTACGAGCGGCTGGTCGAGATCCGCGAGAACCGGGCTCGCGAGGTCACCCAGCTGTTCGACGGCATCGAGAGCGCGGTGCGGCTGGCCGCGCTGGGCGAGACCAGCAAGCAGGCGCTGCGGGCGTTCACCGACGGCTACGCGCAGCTGCAGGGCGTTCCGCTGGACGGCTCGGCCGCCACGGCGGTCGACGGGTACTACCGGGACGTCTTCGCGGCGCAGCTGGCGGAGGCGACGGGCGAGACCGTGGACGGTACGAGCTTCGCGCCGCACACAGCGGCGCAGCGGTACCTGCAGTACTACTACGTGACGCCCTACGACGACTGGGCCGACGCGATCCGCAACGACGGCGCCGACGATGCCAGCGCGTGGACGCAGGCGCATCGCGCGTACCACCCGTACTTCCGTGCGATGACGCAGCTGCAGGACTTCGAGGACGTGCTGCTCATCGACACCGAGGGCGACGTCGTCTACACGGCCTACAAGGGCGTCGATCTCGGCACGAATCTCTTCGACGGGCCGTACCGGCTGTCGAACCTCGCTGACGCCTACCGTGAGGCGATGGCGCGCAACATCGTCGGCAATGTCGTGCTGGCGGACTTCGCGGGGTACAACCCGAGCCTCGGGAACCCGGCCGGATGGGCGGTGACCCCCATCGCCGAGGGCGGCGAGGTGATCGGCGCGCTCGCGGTCGAGCTGCCCATCGATCGCATCAACGAGGTGATGACCGTCGGCGGCGAGTTCGCGGTGAACGGTCTCGGTGCGACCGGAGAGACGTACCTCGTGGGCCAGGACGGCCTCATGCGGTCGATCTCGCGCACCCTGCAGGACGACCCGGATGCGTATGCGAAGGCGGCCGTGGCGGCGGGGCTCGCGCCCGAGGCCGCGCGCCTGAGCGTCGAGAACGGCGACACCCTGCTGCATCAGTCGATCGGGGCGGATGCCGTCACGCGTGCGCTCGCCGGCGACACCGGCACGCTGCTGGAGACCGACTACCTGGGCCGCGAGAGCCTCTCGGCATACGCGCCGCTCGACATCGACGGACTGGACTGGGTCATCGTCGCCCAGCAGACCGAGGCCGAGGCGATGGTGCCCGTCGAGGACTTCACCCGCAACCTCATCCTGTCGACGGCCGGCATGATCATCTTCGTCTGCCTGCTGTCGCTCGTGCTCGCCCAGGTGTTCGTGCGGCCGCTGCGGCGGCTCAAGACGGCGGCCCAGCGGATCGCGAAGGGCGACGAAGGGGTGCAGGTCGACGCCGGCTCCAGCGACGAGCTCGCCGACGTGGCCGACGCGTTCAACGACATGAGCCGCAGCCTGCAGGTGAAGTCGCAGCTCATCGCCGACCAGGAGCGGGCCAACGAGGAGCTCATCCTGTCGTTCATGCCCGAGGGCATGGCGAGCAGGTACAAGCCGGGGGACGAGGCATCCATCACCCAGGACAGCGACGACGTGACCGTCGTGTTCGCCGACATCGTCGGGTTCGAGGCGTGGGCGCTGTCGCTGTCGTCCGACGAGGCGATCGCGCGGCTGAACGACCTCGTGCGGTCGTTCGACGAGGCCGCCGAGCGGCACGGCGTCGAGCGGGTGCGCACGACGCGGCAGAGCTACCTGGCCAGCTGCGGGCTCGCCACGCCCCGGGTCGACAACGCGCGCCGGGCGGTCGAGTTCGCGCGCGAGCTCGACACGATCCTCGAGCGCTATTCGGCGCAGCAGGGCGTGGAGCTGTCGCTGCGGGCGGGTCTGGACTCGGGCAAGGTGACGAGCGGCCTGATCGGCCGCGCCCGCGTCGTCTACGACATGTGGGGGGATGCCGTCAACCTGGCGTTCCGCGTGCAGGGCGACTCGGACGAGCCGGGCATCTACATCACCCAGCGTGTCGCCGACCGGCTGCCCGATTCGATCCCGGTGCGCCCGGCCGGCGACATCGAGACCCAGAGCGGCGGCCAGCGGGTGTGGAAGGTCGAGACCCCCGCTGTCGTGCCCGTGAACACGGCCCCGGAGACGTGAGGCACCGGTGTCGGACATCGTGCAGCAGCCCTGGTTCTGGCCCGCCGTCATCGTGTCGGTGGGGCTGCCGCTCGCGCTGATCGGCCTGACGGAGCTCTACAACGCCCTCGTGCGCCGCGGCAGCCGGGCGGCGCCGATCGTCGCGATGGTGCGCAACTACGTCGTGCCCGTCGCGGGCGTGCTGGTGCTGCTGAGTCAGCCGGGCGCGTGGGAGGGCTCGGGCACGTGGCCGAAGGTGGTCTGGACGATCTTCGGCCTGCTCGTCATCGTCGTGACGATCAACGCGGTCAACCACCTGGTGTTCCACCGGGCCGAGAAGGGGTCGTGGCGCGACCGGTTCCCGACGATCTTCAGCGACCTGATCCGCTTCGTGTTCATCGTGCTCGGCATCGCCGCGGTCTTCTGGTGGGTGTGGGATGCCGACGTCGCGGGTGTCTTCGCCGCCCTGGGCATCACCTCGATCGTGGTGGGCCTCGCGCTGCAGAACGCGGTCGGCTCGATCGTGTCGGGCCTGTTCCTCGTCTTCGAGGCGCCGTTCGAGCTCGGCGACTGGATCGAGATGGGCAGCACGCGCGGGCAGATCGTCGAGGTCAACTGGCGCGCCGTGCACCTGGAGACGGGCAACGGCACCGTCGTGGTGCCGACGGCGGAGCTCGCCGGCGGGACCTTCACGAACCTGTCGCGCAATCCCGAGCCGTACGCCGCCACGATGACGTTCGAGTTCGGCAGCGACGACCCGCCCGGGCGCGTCCGAGAGCTGCTCGTCACGGTCGCCCGTGACATTCCGCTCATCGCCGCCGGCCCCGAGCCGACCGCGAAGACGCTCGGCAGCTCGCGCTACGAGGTCGCGATCCCGTTGCGCTCACCGGGGGACCGGGATGCCGTCGCCGACGCGTTCTCGACACGCGTCTGGTACGCCGCGCGCCGCGCCGACCTGCACCTCGACGGCGATCTCACCGATGAGTGGCGCACGCCCGCGCGGCTGCAGGACGCCCTGCGCCAGATCGCGCCGGCGCTGAGTCTCGCCCCGGGCGACACCGACACCCTCGCCGCCCACACTCGCCTGGAGCGCTACTGCGCCGGCGAATCCCTCCTGCGGCCCGGCGTCGTGCCTGTCGAGACGCGCTTCATCCTCGCGGGCAGCGTCATGCTGGGCATCCCCACCGACGACGAGGGCTTCGTGCAGATCGCGGTGCTCGGGGTCGACGACCCGGTCGGGCTCACCGCCCTGTCGCGCACGCACACGGTCTCGCGGGCTGTCGCGACGACCGAGGTCGATGTGCTCGTCGTGCCGGTCGCGGTGCTCGACGACATCGTTCGCGCCCACCCGGTCGTGGCGCGCGAGATGGTGCGCGAGAGCGACAACCGCCTGCGGCAGGCGGCGTCCGCTCTACAGGCGGTGGGCCGCCAGCTGCCGAGGGGCCGGGCGGTCGTCGGCTGAGGCATCCCTCGCCGAATAGGGTGGGAGCGTGCGCATCCGGCTCGACATCGCCTATGACGGCACGCATTTTCGCGGCTGGGCCCGCCAGCCCGGGCTGCGCACGGTGCAGGAGACGCTCGAGACCGCGCTGGCGCGCGTCGTCGGCGGCAGCCCGCGGCTCGTCGTCGCCGGCCGCACCGACGCCGGCGTCCACGCGAGCGACCAGGTGGCGCACGTCGACCTCGATGAGGCACAGCGTGAGCGGGTGCTGGCGCGGCATGCTCGCCCGTCGGCCGTGCCCCAGACGCCCGAGGACCGCGCTCACGCGCTCGCCGCCCGCATCACCGGGGTCCTCGGCGCGTACTCCGATGTCGCCGTGACCGGGTCGCGCCTCGCCCCCGAGGGTTTCGACGCGCGCTTCTCGGCCGTGTGGCGCCGCTACGAGTACCGCATCGCCGACACGGTGACCGGCTACGACCCGCTCGAACGCCATCGCACCACCACCGTGCGCGCCGCCCTTGACGAGACCGCGATGGATGTCGCCGCCCGGGCCCTCATCGGGCTGCACGACTTCGCGGCGTACTGCAAGCCGCGCGAAGAGGCGACGACCATCCGCACGCTGCTCGAGTTCGACTGGCACCGCGACGCGGCCGGCGTGCTCGTCGCCAACGTCAAGGCGGACGCGTTCTGCCACAGCATGGTGCGCGCCCTCGTCGGCGCGTGCGTCGCGGTCGGGGAAGGGCGCCTCGACGCGGACGACGTGGTCGACATCCGGGATGCCCAGGAGCGCGTGCCCGAGGTGAAGGTGCTCGCCGCCCGCGGGCTCACGCTGACCGAGGTCGGGTACCCTGCGGACGAGCTGCTCGCTCAGCGCGCGGAGCAGACCCGCGCGCGGCGCGCGCTCTAGAACCCCTCGTGCGCGCGAGGGCGCCGCTAGACTGACCGGACGTTTCCCGCCGGGGGGTGGATACGGGGGTCGCATGCGCAAGGTCAGCCGGTTCGTCGCCGTCATCGCGGTCGGTGCGGTCGCCGCCGCCGCTCTCGCCGGGTGCGGTCCGGCCCCGTGGGATCCGCAGGGCGGTGCCACGCCGACCATGACGTCGTCGGCCGTGCCGACGCCCGTGCCCAACGATCTGTCGACCGGGTCCACGCAGCGGGAGCTGACCGCGGGGCCGGTGACCGCGACCGTCGACTACTGGTCGACGCTGGCGATGGACCGCTGGACGCCCGAGGCGGTCAAGCCGGTCAGCATCGGGCTGACGACGACGGTCCAGCCCGCGGACGGCCAGAAGGTCTATCTGCAGCGGGCGTCGATGACGGCGGTGCCGTCGTCCGCGGCGGGGCCGCTGGACCCGCTGGAGCCGCAGGTGGATGCCTCGACCGTGAGCCCCGGATACCTCGTGCTCGATCCGTACAGCTACTCGCAGACGTTCAACGTCGGTCCCGTGCCCGCCGAGGCGACCTTGGTGACGCTGCAGTTCAGCTACGACTTCCTCGTGCAGACCACGCCGACGTCGAGCGAGTATGCCAAGCAGACGGCGACCGACACGGTCACGGTAGCTCTGTCCGGCTGATCAGGCGTTCGACCGTCGCGGCACTCACCCGCTCCCAGCGGTCGCCGCCCTTGCCGCTGGCAAGACGCGCCGCCTCGCGGCCGGTGTACACGAGCGTGTCGAGGTCGTAGCCGAGCACCGAGACCGGCGCCCAGCCCGCGCTCGCCGTCGGCCTGATGGGGAGCGCTCCGTCGACGTCCAGCTCCGTGATGCGCTCCAGGGCCGTGCGCAGCAGGTCGCGGACGGTCGCCTCGGGCCGCGGCACCAGCGCCACGACTGCTCCGGCGGACGGCGAGCCGACGTCGGATTCTGCGGGGAACACCTCGCGCGCGGTGGCCTCCAGCCGATCCGACAGACTCGAGAACGCCGGAGCGCCCGCGCTCTGCCGGATGTCGGCGGCGTCGTCGATCGCCAGGAAGACGACCGACCAGGGCTCCGAGGACTTCTGCGCGCGCAGCAGGCGCTCGCCGGCGGTCCGCTCGAACTGCTGCCACGCCGACGACACCGTCGTCGAGCGCCCCAGCCCGCCGTCGCGCGCGGTGGCACCGACGACCGCGATCAGCGCGCACGCGACATAGACCAGCATCCCCGCCGACGAGACCAGGCGCACCAGCGTGAAATCGTCGCCGCCCGACGGCGGGAACACCAGGCCCGCGATGAAGGTCGCGGCACCGGTCACGAAGAACGCGATCGACACGATCGCGAGCGGCAGCAGCAGTCGGTCCGCCCGGGCTGCCGCGCCGCGGCGGGCCCAGTCCACGACGAAGAGCGCCGCGAAGACGGATGCCGCGAAGAACACGGTGCGGTATGCCAGGGTGAACCACGCCACATCGCCCGCCAGCGCGAGCGCGAGGGCCGACGCGACGGCGACGAGCGGGCCCGCCCACACGTGCGGGCGCATGCCCCAGTCCGCCCGGAATCCCGACCACAGCAGCGCGGGCGATCCCATGAGGGCGCCCAGCGACGCGCGACGGAGTGTCTCCATCCCCGTCACGTCGCCGGCCACGACGCCGTACGTCGCCGCCATCGCCAGTGCGAAGGCGAAGCTCCAGTACAGCGTCGCTCGCCCGGGCTTCACGAGGAACGCGATGCCGATCGTGAGCATCGTCGCGAGCGTGGTGATCACCGCCTGCGCGATGCCGAGGTCGATCCCGGCCCCGGAGAGGAGAGCGGTCATGACGGATCCCTCCGGTGCGTGTCGTCTGCGGCGCGGGGCGTCTCGGCGAGCGGCAGCCGCACGGTCACCGTCGTCCCCGCGCCGGCCTCGCTCTCGAGTGAGAGCGTGCCGCCGTGGGCCTGCACGATGTCGTTGCTGATGCCCAGACCGAGCCCGGTGCCGCCCGCCTTCTCTTTCGCCTCGGCGGCGCGGAAATAGGGTGTCAGGACGCGCGGCAGGTCGTCGGGATCGATGCCGATGCCGGTGTCGGCGACCGTCAGCACGACGCTGCCGCCGTCGACCGCCGCGCGGATGCGCACCTCGCCGTCGCTCTGCGTGTACTTGATGGCGTTGCTCACGATGTTGTCGACGACCTGGCGCATCCGGAAGCCGTCGGCAGCGATGGGCAGGGGTTCGTCGGCGCGGACGTCGATCGCGATGTCGGCCGAGGCCGCGGTCGCGCGGAACGAGGCGACGGAGTCGAGCACGATCAGCCTCAGGTCGATGTCGTCCACCTCGTCGCGTCCGCCGAAGCCGCGGCGCGACGTGGTGACGAGACTCTCGGTCATTGTCAGCATGCGGTCGCTTGCGGCGATGATCGACTCGAACCGCTCGCGCGTCCGGGGGGTGAGGTCGTCGAGCTCGAGGGCGAGCTCGGCATTGCCGATCATCACGGTGAGCGGGTGCTTGAGCTCGTGAGAGGCCATGGCGGTGAAGCGCTCGCGCTCGCGCTGTGCGTAGGTGAGGGCCGTGACGTCGTGCACGAGGAGAAGGACGCCGGCGTCCTCGTCGCCGCGCGCGGCCAGGCGTTTCGCGGTCACCGACAGTGCGCGCCACTCTCCTTCGGCGGTGAACAGCCACACCGACGCGTCGGTGAACGTCTCGCCGCGGGCGGCCCGTGAGAACGGCCGCTCGGAATAGGGCACCGGCATCCCGCGCAGTCCGGTGTACTCGACCGATCTGGCGGGGAGGGTGGGGTCGAGCCGATCGAGCCCGTACAGGCGGGAGTACGCGTCGTTCACGGCGAGGACGCTGCCGGCCTCCGACAGCCGGACGATGCCGGTGTCGATGCCGTTGAGGATCTCCATCGTGCGCCGCTCCTGGTCGGAGCGCCGGCCGAGCGTGGCGGTCAGCCGCCCCGCCTGGCGGCGCAGCAGGCGCCGGAGCGAGCGGGTGCGCCGCAGCGCGAGGTGCGCCGTGATGCCGATGAACGTGAGCGAGATCAGCACGACGAACACGCGCAGCGCGGCGATGCTGCCGGGGGTGACCGTCGAGTCGACGAGCAGGATGAGCCCGATCAGCGACAGCATGACCGCGAGCGCGGCCGCCCGGAAGTGCATCGCCACCCACATCACCGGGAACACCCAGAGGTAGCCGAGCCGCAGTTCAGTCCCGCTGGAGACGAGGCCGATCGCCAGTGCATCGGCGAAGGGCACCGCCAGCACCGCCGGCGCGGGCAGCCGCGACCACGGTGCGGCCAGCGTGGCGAGCGTGAGCACCACGACCGCGAGCGTGCCGACGAGGAAGTTCCACTTGCCGAAGGTCGCGGGCTGCAGCACCATCACGAGGATCGCCGTGATGAGCACGCTGGCGGCGAGGACGAGCTGGGTCAGCCAGATCGATCGCGTGCGGGCATCGGGCGTGCCGACGACGAACGTCCCCCGTGCCGCCCCGATACGCATGAATCGATCCTATTTCCAGGTTCATCCGGGATTTCGGTCGGCTCCCCGAGAAGTGCGCAGGTCTCTTGCGGATGCCTTGCGCAAACCTTGCGGCAGCTCTCGCCCTCTCTCGGGCAGGCGTTGCGCTCGGCATACCAGTCTGGGTGCAGCCCCGAGAACCCGGGGAACGATGAGACGAGAGCGACGACAGTGACCGACCTGGTGCCCCTCACCCGCAGTGCGCGCAACGCACGCCCCGTGCCGGGCGCGACCGCGCTGGAGGTCGTCGCCGACCCGTCGCACGGATTCTCGGACGACTTCGAGGCGGTCCTGGACGACGGGCCGCTGCACCGGTCGACGATTGGCTGCGTCATCCCCGCGTACAACGAGGAGTCCTCGATCGCACAGGTGATCGAGGGGCTGCTCGCACAGACGCGGGTGCCCGACGCCATCCACGTCGTCGTCAACAACACCTCCGACGGGACCGTGCGCGTCGCCTCGGAGTACGCGGGTCCGCACGAAGTGGTCACCGAGCTCGGCGAGCAGTTCACCGAGGTGTTCGTCCACGACATCGGCAAGAACCCCGACAAGAAGGTCGGCGCCCTCAACTACGGCTACTCCCTCGTCGAGGGCTACGACTACCTGCTCGGCGTCGACGGTGACACCGTGGCCGATGCGAGGGCGGTGGAGTACCTGGAGGCCGAAGCGATCTCCGACACCCGCATCGGCGGCATCTCGGCGATCTACTCGATCGACGATCGCCCGATCAAGGGCCTGGTCGCACGGTTCCTCACCACCGGTCAGCGTGCGCAGTTCGCGGCCTTCAACCTGCACAACTTGCTGCGCGGGCGCAACATGGCGGTGCTCGGCGGCCAGTTCTCGATCTTCTCGACGCAGGCCCTGCGCGACGTCATGACCGCCAACCGCCAGTCGACGCCGTGGGTGAAGGACTCCGAGGTCGAGGACTCGCTCCTGTCACTGCAGATCAAGAGCGCCGGCTACCTCACCAAGATCAGCCCGTTCGCCCGCGCCGACGTCGGCGGCATGACGACGCTGCGCGCCCTGGACGCCCAGCAGGTCAAGTGGACGTACGGGGCGATCGAGCTGATGTGGCCCGGTCAGCGCGGCGACACGAAGGGGCAGCCGTTCCACCCCAATCTGCGGGTGCGCTGGCTCGAGAACTTCGGGATGCTGACCAACCTGTTCGTGCGTGTCGCGTTCGTGGTGCTGTTGGCAGGATCGCTGTCGATCGGAGCGTTCGTCTTCTCGCCGTGGTGGCTGCTGGCTCCGGCCGTCGCGATCGCGCTCAACACTCGCATGGCGCTCACCATGGGCAACCGCAACGCCCGCGACATCCTGTTCGCCGTCACGCTCGTGCCCGCCGAGATCTACATGTGGCTGCGCCTGAGCTACTTCGCCCGCTCCTGGACGAGGTTCCTCTCGCGCAAGAAGGTCGACAACTGGGCGATGCAGGCGAAGGCCGAACGCGGTGCGGGCATCGGCCACTGGACGCCCCTCATCGTGGTGATCGCGGTGCTCATCGCGACCGCCGTCATCTGGTCGATGCTCGGCCCGATGGTGCAGTCCACCATCCTGTGGATCGGCTGGCCGATCGTGGGGGTCGTGACGGTGCTGCAGACACTGTCCATGTTCTTCAAGCTCATCCGTCGACAGCACGGATACAAGGTCTGACCCGTACCCGAAACGGGTCGGAACTGGGGAAGGCGCCGGTCTGGGGACTTCGGCGCCAGGGGGAGGAAACCGGGGGTGACCGCCAGGGGAGGCGGCCACCCCCGGGGCCGGCGGCGGGACGTCTGCTCGTGTGGGGCGAGCGGACGTCTCCAGCCGTGGCGGCCGGTCAGGCGGATTCGGCGGTGAGTCGGTAGCCGACCCCTCGCACCGTCTCGATGTAGCGCGGGTTCGCCGCGCTCTCGCCCAGCTTGCGGCGCAGATTCGTCATGTGCGCTTCGACGGCGCGCTTGTCGGCATCCCCGACGTAGTAGCTCGTGACGTACGACTCACCGCGCAGCACCAGGGTGAGGTCGGCCTTGCTGCGCACCCGGCGCTTGGACTCCAGCAGGGTCGCGAGCAGGTCGAACTCGGTGCGCGTCAGCTCAAGCTCGTCGTCGCCGATCAGCACGACGCGGTTCTCGGGATGAAGTCGCAGGTCGCGGTGGACGAGCCATTCGCCGTCGCTGCCGAGGGGCGCAGGACCGGATGCGGTCGGAGCAGCGGGCACCGGCACGACGACGGCATCGGCGACGACCGGCACGACCGGGGTCGACGCGGTGGCCACGCGTGCCGCGGGGAACGACGGCCCCACGCTACCCTGCGAAGCCGGCGCCGGTGCCGCCGTCGGCGGCAGGCCGCGGGACCGGCGCAGCAGCGCCTCGACGCGCGCCCGCAGTTCGCGCGGACGGAACGGCTTCAGCAGATAGTCGTCGGCACCCGCGCCCAGCCCGGCGATCACATCGGCCTCATCGCTCAGGCCGGTCAGCATGATGATGAACGTGTCAGACTGCGCACGGATGCGCTTGGCGGCCTCGATCCCGTCGATGCCCGGCATCGTGACGTCGATCGTCGTCAGCAGGGGCTTGTACGTCAGGACCGCACGCACGCCGTCGATGCCGTTGCCGACCGAGACGGTCGAGAATCCGGACGATTCGAGTACCTCCGAGAGGATGTGGCGGATCTCGGGGTCGTCCTCGATGATGACCGCCGTCTTCAGGTCGTCAGCAGGGGTGCTCATGCGTCTTCTTTCAGGCGGTGGCCGTGGCTGCGCCGATTGCCGACCCCAGCCGCGGCCCCCGACGCATGCGCAAGTACTCCCGATGCTACACACCGGCCCGGACGGGCGGAGAGATCATCCCGCGACGGCGTCCCTCGTGAGCTCGATCGCGGCCTCGGGCCACCACTGCCCGGCCGGAGGGCCGCCGTTGCACTCGCCGTCGCTCTCGCCCGGGGGTTTGACCCACAGGTTGGTGTCGACGACGGGGTCGCCGAGCGCTCCGCCGGGCTCTCCGACGCGGCGCCCGGGGGGATTGCACCATTCGCCGTCCGACCCCGCGCCGTTGCGCGAGGTGTCGATGATGGCGTGCAGTCCGTCCAGTCGTGCCGCGACATCGTGGGCGTACGCGACTTCGTCGGCGGTCGGCATGAAGTTCGACACGTTGGTGACGAACCCGCGGATGCCGCCGCCGCCGTCCGCCCGTGACGCCCGGTCGACCTGACGGATCAGCGCCGCCATCCGCTCGGCGGGCAGCCAGTCCGAATGCCCGCCGTCGACATAGATCCACGTGCGCTCCGCTGCGAGTGCCTGCACCGCGGCGGCGAGCTGGTCGATGCGCTCCGCCTCGTTCCCGCACTCGGGGGCGAGCGCCAGGCTGTCGGGCTCCAGCAGCACGATCGGCGAGGTGTCGGCGGCATCCCGCAGCGCCTCGCCGATCGCGCGGGTCCAGTCGGCGTAGTCGTCGGGATCGAGACCGCCGGCCGAATGCCCGCCGCAGTCGCGTCCCGGCAGGCCGTAGACGACCACGGCGACGCGGGCGGACTGCGCGCGCGCCTCGTCGGCGAGCTGTGCGATGCGCTCGCCGACGGCATCGATGGGGTCGGCCTCGGGGGTGAGCCACACCGCGGTCGGCTGCGCGCTGAGGTACTGCGCCGCGGCGAGCTCGGGGCTGCCGTCGGGGGCGCGTTCGGCCGCGACGCTCGCCGTGGACTGCTCCGACGCGACCACGACGGTGCCGCGGCCCGGCGGATGCGGCGCCTGCGCGGTGGTCACGAGCACGACGGTCAGCACGACGGCCGCGACGACGACGAACCCGGCCACGGCCAGGAGCACCGCCGTTCGTCGTGAGAGGGCCACGCAGCCGACTCTACGAGAGCGGCTGAGCCTCAGGCCGTGCGCGGTCGCGTGGCGCCGAGACGAGTGGAGGTCGTACGCCGGGTGGAGGTGCGCGCCGTGCGTCCGCGCGCACCGGCGCGACCGGCCTGCGAGCCGATCAGCTCCAGCAGGGCTGCGGCCAGCGGGCTCGCCGAGGATGCCTCGACCTCGAACGCGTCGGCGACCACCGTCGCGGCGCGCTCGAACTCCCGGGCGGCGTCGAGCGCGGCGCGTCGGTCGGCGACCACGCGGGCCGCGGCGGCGTACTCGCCGCGCAGACGGGCGCGCTCGACCTCGTCGACGCCGGCGCGGCGCGCGGTGCGCTCCAGCGCCTCGCCCGCACGTGCGCGCACGGCCACGGCGAGGCGCAGCGCGCGCTCGGCCGCCTCGCGCGACGTGCGGCTCGCGCCGACCGCGTCCGCGAGATCGGTGCGGACGTCGCTCACGGATGACGTGGCGGATGCTGCAGACATGGGGGTCCTCCAGGTTCGGGTTGACGAATACCAAGAGGCGCGGCATCCACTTTTCGTACATTCCGCTGTGAGGTCAGGATGCAGACGCCGAGAGGACACCCGCCGGACAGGCCTTCGGCATAGGCTTGCCACGACATGAAGGTCATCTCGTACAACCTGCGCAAGCACCGCGCGGCGGGGGAGCTCGTCCACCTCGTCGAGCGCTACGGAGCGGACGCCCTGTGCCTGCAGGAAGCCGACACCACCGACATCCCCGACGAGATCGCGGGACTGCGCCTGGCCGACTCCACGCAGCGCAACCGTCTCGGACTCGCCGTCTATTACCGCGAGAACACGTATCGCGCCGTCGATGTGCGCGCGCTCGCGCTGAAGAAGTCGCTGCACGACCGCGTGCTGAAGCCGGCCGAGGAGCGCCTGCTCGGTGTGCGGCTGCACGACATCGACGAGAACCACGATGTCATCGTCGCGTCGTTCCACGCGGCCCCGCTCACCGCGCTCAACTCGCTGCGGCGGCACCAGATCCGCACGGCGCTCGCCGAGCTGCAGCAGCTGGGCGAGGGCGTGCCGGCGATCATGGTCGGCGACTACAACTACCCCGTGTTCAAGGAGCGCCTCGGTCAGCATGTGCGCGACCAGGGGTACGAGCTGAACCTCAGCGACTCGCGCACCTACACGCGGTACCGCTTCTTCCGCGGCCACTACGACTTCGCGACGTCGGTCGGCTTCGAGATCGACCGCGTCCGCACGCTGCCGCAGGGTCTCAGTGACCACCTTCCGATCCTCGTGACCGCACGGCCCGCCGCCGGCGTGCGGCGGACGGTAGAGATCGCCGAAGCCGAGACCGGCGCCGCGTGAGGTCGGCGCGTCAGCCGGCGATGATCGACGGGTCGGGGTCGGGCCACTTCTCGATGCCCTGAACGACCCAGAACGCGAAGAACAGCACCAGGGCCGCCGTCTCGACGATGAGGACGATCGGGATGCCGGCGGTCCCGGTCTGCGGAAGCAGGATCGCGTAGGCCACGAGCAGCACGACGAGCCCTATCGCGATCGCCAGGTAGAGGACGCGGAAGATCGGGGACGGCGCCGGCCCCCGCCGCGGGAAGGCGTTGCTCACGGCGGCCGCGGCGAACAGCCCGAAGAACGCGGTCGTCGCCACGACGTGCCCGTACTGCAGGAACGCCTCGCGCACGAAGCCCCACGTCAGCGCCACGACCGCGAGCACGACGACCGCGATGAGCAGCGACGGCCAGACTGCGGTCAGCGACACCTGGCGCAGCGCCGCCAGCAGCAGGGCGACGAGCACGACGAGGCCGCCGATCACGAGGTACACGAAGACGCCGTTCGCGACGTCGGGCTCGTACTGCGGCGGGAAGCAGCGCGTGGTGTCGGGGCACGCCACCGGCACGCCGGGCACGGCGTCGGGCGCGAGCGTCGTCGGCACGAACGCGATGAGCGGGGCGAACAGCGCGGCGGCGTCGAACAGCGCGCGTTCGACGCCACGCCCCGACAGCGCGAGGAGGGCGAGGGACACCGCGACCAGGGCGCCCACGAAGACGTCGCGTGCGGGCGTGTAGAAGTAGTCGCTGATCGACGTCAGCCAGCCGTAGCTCGTCGCCGCCTGGGCGACGGCGAGCAGGATCGCGACGACCGTTCCCGCGACGCCGATGCGCAGGTACCGGTAGGTGCGTTCCAGCGTCGTCGAGGGGGAGTGCGACATGCCCGCCACGATAGTGCCGCCGTGCGACAGGACCCGCGACCCGCGACGTGCGCGTCGCGACGCGTCAACGCGGTCGGCGGCGCGGAGCTCAGGGCTCGTCCGCGACGCGCTGATGTCAGACGGCGCGAGCGGCGACGACGAGCTTCTCGGCGGCGCTGCGTGCCGTCGTCACGCGCTGCGCTGAAACGGGGTTTGCGCCATAGCCGGCTGCCGACTTCATACCCACCAGGCGCGCGAGCGACGGTGCCAGTGACGCGTCCCCCTTCTGGAGCAGCGTGATCGCCTCGTTGTGGTTCGCGGAGTTGGAATACTCGCCCAGCTTCGCGCAGCAGATCACGTCTGCCGCAGCGATGCCGGCGTGCACGTACAGTGTGACGACGCTGTTCGGACTGGCCTCGCCCAGTTCGCGTAGGTCTTCGGCATCCTGCCAGAACCCCTCAGCTTGCTGCATTCGTCCGGCACGTTCGGTGGGCGAGCAGTCCTTCGTCCGCTGGTTCTTCGGAGTCACCGGCTCCCCTTCTTTCTGAGCGTTCGTCGAAGCCAGTCGGCGTCGTCGGTGAAGGCGATGCCGTCGGCGAGCACACTGCGCAGCAGTGGCTCTGTCGCCGCATCGGTGATCTCTTCGGTGGCGAAGTCGATGATGCGAGCATCGTTGCCGGTCCAGGTACTCGCGGCCCGCGTGAGGTCGGCGAGGCCGCGAGCCCAGACGTCGTCCTCGGCATCGTCAGGGCGCACGAGGATGATGTCGAGATCGCTGTCCGGCCGCATCTCGCCGCGGGCAGCCGACCCGAACAGCGCCCCGAACACGGGCGGGTGCGGCCACGCGCCGACGTGCCGTCGTAGCCTCTCGAGGAAAGCGCTCTTGAGATCGGCAAGCTCTCGGACCGCCGGCGCGGCGAGGTGGTCGTCGTTCAGCCGGTAGGCGGCTACGCGCCCGATGCTCAGCCGTTCGACGATGCCCTGCGTCGTCAGTCGTTCGACGGAGCGGCGGATGCCGGGGATGGAACGATCGGGAATTAGCTCATGCAGTCGCGGCACGCTGAACTCGGCGTGGGTGGAGCCGAGCACGCGCAGCACGTCGCCGTCGACCCCCGAGGTGACGACCGCGAGCGGTCGCTGAAGCTCCATAGAAAGAATTGTATCTCAGAAGAAGATATTCCTTCTTGAAAGAAGTAATTCTTTCTACGACCAGATGGTCGTCGCGTCGCGACGCGTCAGCGCAGGTCGCGACGGCGGCGGACGACGGCGACGACGCCGAGGGCTGCTCCCGCCACGACGAGCGCGCCACCCGCGACCCACAGCCAGGTCAGCGCCGCGCTGTCGAGGCCCGTGGTGGGAAGGCTGCCGTCTGCCGACGTCACCGTGACCGCGGCCGTGCCGCCGGCCGATGTCGGCGAGACGGCGGCGATGTTGTACGTGCCGCGCGCGTCGGAGGGGAGCGTGATGTCGATGCTCGCGAGCGATCCGTCTGCCGTGGAGGTCGCATCGGCGCTCGCCGTGGCGATCGCGGTGCGCACGAAGCCGATCTCAGCAGCCGCCCCGTTCTCGCCGGTGACGGTGATCGTCACCTGCTCGTTGGGCGAGAAGGTCTCTGCCGCGCACGAGAACGCGACGGTTCCGCCGGGAGTCGTCGTGGTCGGATCGACGACGCAGGACCCTGTCGGCGGATAGATCGTGGCGGCGTGAGCCGCGGGCGCCGCGAGGGCTGCCGCGCCGGCGATGACGGTGGCGACGAGAACTCGGATGGATGCTCGCATGCTCCCCGTCATTGTAGGGGCGCCCCGCAGGTGGCGGCAATGGCCGTGGGCGGCGTCAGTGTGGGGGTCTCGACGGCGTCGATCACCGCCGCGCCAGGCACGACGGGGTGCGCCGTCACCACGGCCGAGGCCGACTGGCCGGGGCCGAGGTCGACGGTGAAGCTGACGACACGGCGACCGTCGTGCACGCCGCCGCCGAAGCCGCCGCCGGTGCTCAGCTGCGCGTCGGCGAGTTCCCACCCCTCGGGGATGTAGACGTACCCGACCGTGCGGGTGGTCCCGGGTGCGACCCCGTACCTCCCACCGCCTGTGATGTACGACGGCAGGCTCGCGGCGTCGGCGGGCGCGTTGTTGGCGATCGTGGCGGTGACCGTCGCGGTGCCGCCGGCATCCCCCGCGGCGTCGACGGTGCACTCGGTCCACGCCACGTCGGTGGTGAGGGTCTGGTAGAAGCTCATCTTCGAGCCCGTGCCGTCGTCGACGTATACGCCGAATCGAGCGGTGTCGTCGTCGGTCACGGGGAGCGGGCCCGAGAGCGTGGTGTCGTTGAGCAGCGCCTGGTCGTCTTCGTGGGCGCTCCACAGCAGCAGGCGATTCTCGTCACCCGCCCGCCCGAGGGCGGTGACGAACTTCGCCGGGTCCACGTCTCCTGCGGCGAGGGCCTCGAAGACGGCGGCGGCCGCCGCGGCGAAGAAGGCGTCCTGGTCGGCGGGGCGCTGATAGCGCTGGTAGACCTCGTTCAGCAGCAGCGGCACCGCGTTCTCGGACGTCAGGGTGTCGCCACCCGGCAGGGCGACGGGGCCGGTCGCCTCGAGGATGTACGACAGGGCGACCGGATCGAGCGCGATGACGCCGTCGACCTGCTGGCCGCCGTGCTGGCGCGCCCACATCTCGCGCGCGAGCGACCCCGACACCGTGAAGTCGGGCACCTGGGTGACGTTCTGGATCCACTTGCCCGGGCGCTGCCCGTAGATGGCCTCGATCTCGTCGCCCAGGGGAAGCACCGACTCCGGGTACTCCGGGAAGTCCGACGAGGACTCCTGGGCCGCCAGCGAGATCGTGCCGCCGTCGGTGTGGATGAGCGCCATGGCGCCCGGGATGCCGCCCAGCGAGCGCCATTCGGCGTTGTTCTGGAAGAGCACGAGGTAGTCGCGAGGCCCCTCCGCCCCGAGCATGGCCGGGAGCAGGGCGGTGGCGTTGGCCAGTGCTTCGGTGGCCGCTCCCGCCTCGGTGAGCAGCTGGTCGACCTCGTCGACCGCGTCGCGCACGGGCGACAGGAGCGCTGCGTCGTCGACGGCCGAGATCGAGGACTCCGCCGACGCCACGCCCTCGGCGGCCGAGGCGGCGGCCGGGCTCAGCTGCGCGAAGGTGTCGACGTCGATGCGACCGCCCTGGGGGCGCAGCGCATCGACCTGGAACGTCGAGGCGACCTCGGAGAGGGGCGTGAGCGCGGTGCCCGCGACATCGTCGAGGGATGCCGCCACCGCCGACACTGCGGCCAGCTGCGGGCCGACCCACGGAAGCCCGGCGGCGAGGCTCCAGATCGGGTCCGAGGTGAGGGCGCGGGCGGCCCCGGTGTCTTCGGAGAGGGCGTCGATGGCCGTCGCTGCGGCAGCCGGGTCGGACAGGCTCGCGCGGACGTCCGTGGCGGACGCCTGCGCGTCGCGCAGATGGCCGTAGGCCAGCACGCCGCGGATCCCGACCCATGCGGCGGCGATCACCGTCGCGACCAGAAGGGCCGCGAGCACCCAGGCGAACACGCGCCCGGCGATGCGGGCGGAGCGTGGCAGCACCGAGTCGGTCACCGGACCACCATACGATGACCGACCCGTTCGTGGTCATGAGAAAGCGGCCGTGACGGCCGAGAATCGCGCGTGGATGCCGCATCCTCTGCCGTCTCGCGGGCCTGGGCCGCGGCGGTCGCGGCCGGTAGACTCGGCGCATCGCGGGGTTCCTTGCAGGGCGGACGGATGGGGGCCGGCATGACCATCACGCGTACGCCGGTCGCTCGTGCGACGGCGCTGGATGCGCGGGCGGGCATGCGGCACGGCATCCCGATCCTCCTCTGCTACCTGACGGCACTCGCGTTCATCGCGTTCTGGCCCGTCCCGGTCGATCGGGGCGCTTCGGGGCTGCTGCGGGCGATCTCACGCGCGGTGCCGCTGCTCACATACGACGTCATCGAGTCGCTCGCGAACGTGGCGATGTTCGTGCCGTTCGGGGTGCTGCTGGCCCTGGTGCTCCCGGCGCGGCGGGCGTGGGTCGTTCCGATCGCGCTGGCGGCATCGCTGGCGATGGAAGCGGGCCAGGCGCTCTTTCTGCCGGCGCGGACGTCGAGCGTCGCCGACGTCGTCGCGAACGTCGGCGGCGCGGCGATCGGCCTCGCCGTCGTGTGGATCATCGAGCAGCGAGGGCCATCGCGCTGACGTCGCGCCTGACCGTCAGGAGCCGAAGTAGGCGCGCGCCTGGCGCGTGTACAGCAGGATCAGGCCGATGATCGGCAGCAGGGCTCCCCAGATCGCCGACCACAGGCTCTCGCCGGCGAACACGCTGAGCAGCTCGAGCACGATCGTGACGACGAACACGATGGCCGCGATGGTGCGGGCGGTCGGGTTGCCGCGCCACAGGCCGACGCCCACGACGAGGGTGATGATGCCGATGAGCAGGCTGATCCAGGCGAGGATCGCGGGCCACGTGATGAAGAGGCCGCCGATGATCCCGAAGATCGATCCGACGATCTGGAAGAAGCCCGACAGCCACGCGATGATCGCGACGATGGTGACGCCGAGAGGGCGATTGGTCATGGGTCCTCCTTGAGTGGATGCGGCACACGAACTGGGCAGCAGGCTATCGGTCGGCGGCGACCGGGGCGAGAGTCGCGTCGGGCCGGTTCACGGCCGCCCCATGCCGTAGTAGCTCCAGCCGGCGGCGCGCCAGGCGGCGGCATCCCACCCGTTGCGTCCGTCGACGACGACGCGGCACGAGGTGAGCGACGACGCATGCTCGGGCGAGAGCTCGCGGCGGTATTCGTCCCACTCGGTGACCAGCACGATCGCGTCGGAGTCGCGGATGGCCTCGTCGCGGTCGTCGACGTAGGTGAGCTGGGGATGCAGTCGCCGGGCGTTGGGGATGGCGGCGGGGTCGGTGACGGTGACGGATGCCCCGAGCCCGCGCAGCCGGACCGCCACGTCGAGTCCGGGGGAGTCTCGGATGTCGTCGCTGTGCGGCTTGAACGCCGCACCGAGCACGGTGACCTTCTTCTCGAACACCGAGCCGCCTACCGCATCGACCACGAGCTGCACCGCGCGCTCGCGGCGACGCAGGTTGATGGCATCCACCTCGCGGAGGAAGGTGACCGACTCGCCGCGCCCGAGCTCTTCGGCACGGGCCGAGAACGCGCGGATGTCTTTGGGAAGGCACCCGCCGCCGAACCCGATGCCCGCGCCCAGGAAGCGGCGGCCGATGCGCTCGTCGTGCCCGATCGCGTCGGCCAGTTGCGTGACGTCGGCGCCGGTGACCTCGGCGATCTCGGCCATCGCGTTGATGAACGAGATCTTGGTGGCGAGGAACGCGTTCGCCGCGACCTTCACGAGCTCGGCCGTCGCCCAGTCGGTGACGATGAACGGCGTGCCCGCCGCGACCGCCGGGTGGTACACCGCCTTCATCGTCGCGACGACGTCGTCGGCGGTGTCGGGCGACGAGTCGGGACCGGTCGCTGCGACGGGCCAGGTGATTCCGGGCTCGCGCACCGAGAGCCCGCGGATCGGCTCGCTGGACGGCTGCGCATCGGTCTGCTCGATGCCGACGACGATGCGATCGGGGTGGATCGTGTCTTCGACGGCCCAGCCTTCGCGCAGGAACTCCGGATTCCAGACGAGGGTCGCCCCTGTGGGGTTCACCCGTTTGGCGAGGACTGCTGCGGTGCCCACGGGCACCGTGGACTTGCCGGCGACGACGTCGCCCGCGCGCAGATGGGGCAGGAGCCCGTCGACCGCGGCGTTCACGTAGGTGAGGTCGGCGGCCTCGCTCGCCGACTGCTGCGGTGTTCCGACCGCGATGAAGTGCACGTCCGATCCGGCTGCCGCGGCGATGTCGGTCGTGAACGTCAGCCGCCCCGACGAGACGCCCGCCGCGAGCAGTTCTTCGAGGTCGGGCTCGAAGAACGGAGCCTCGCCGCGCGAGAGCGCCTCGATCTTGCGCGGATCGACGTCGATGCCGACCACCTCGTGCCCGATGGATGCCATCGCCGCCGCGTGCACAGCCCCGAGGTACCCACATCCGATGACCGAAAGACGCATTCTTCCCTCGTGTTCCCCGACCCGGGAGGCCGCGCGCTCTTTCTATCAGAGGGATGTAACGAGGTTGAGCGGCACGTCGACGGATTGCTTTGCGGCTGCTCGATATCCGATCGTACGGCGACCGCTTGTAGCTTCTGACCTCAGGTATAGGCTGATGATTCATCCGCGACGGGGTTCGGGCGCCGAGCGCTCATCGCTCCTCTTGGAATCGATGTATGACGCATCCGAAACGCCGAGGAGATATGGAAATCAACGAGGCCAACGTCTTCGAGCAACCCCTCCATGTCGGACGGCCGAATATGGGCGATCGCGACAAGTTCCTCGCCCTGGCTTCGGAGATCTTCGATCGTCGATGGCTCACGAACGACGGTCCGCTCGTCCGAGAATTCGAATCAAGCCTGAGTGAGTTCCTCGGAGTCAAGCATGTGATCGCCGTCGCGAACTGTACGCTCGGACTCGAGTTGGTGGTGGAGGGCCTCGGGCTGACGGGCGAGGTGATCGTTCCCTCCTTCACCTTTGTGGCGACCGCCCACGCGATCGCCTGGCGTGGACTTCGGCCCGTTTTCGCGGACATCGACCCCGAAACGCACACCCTCGACGTCGAGTCGGTGAGGAACCGGATCACGTCGGAGACGAGCGCGATCCTGGCAGTGCATCTCTGGGGTCGTCCGGCAGCTGTGCGAGAGCTGCAGCAACTCGCCGACGAGTACGGGCTGAAACTCATCCTCGATGCGGCGCACGCCTTCGGAGTGGCAACCGAATCGGGGAGCATCGGCAACTTCGGCGTGGCAGAAATCTTCAGTTTCCACGCCACGAAGTTCTTCAACTCGTTCGAGGGGGGAGCAATATCCACGAATGATGACGTCCTGGCGGCAAACCTTCGGCTGAGTCGAAACTTCGGCTTCGCGGGCGAAGACAACGTGATCCGTCTGGGCAGCAACGCGAAGATGACGGAGATCTGCGCGGCGATGGGGCTGGTGAACCTCGACGATGTCGAGAAGTTCACAGAGATCAACACCTCGAACTTTGAGCGGTACTCACGAAAGCTGGCGGACATTCGCGGTATCACGCTTCACGAGGTCGCACCCGAGGGAACGAAGTCCAATCACCAATATGTCGTCGCCCTCGTCGCGGGCGGGCGCCGCGACGACGTCATCAGCGATCTTCGCTCGCACAATGTCCTGGCACGTAGATATTTCTGGCCCGGAGCGCATCGGATGGAGCCGTACCGCAGCCACTGGCCGAACGCCGGTAAGGGGTTGCCGCACACGGAGGCTGTAGCTGATCAGGTCGTTGTGCTTCCTACAGGTTCTGCGATCGACGCCGACGCGATCGACCGCGTGACCGACATCATCGCTGGGACGCTCGCGCGATGATCGAGCGGCGACCTCCGGTGTGCGCGAATCACGCCACTGGCGTAGTGCCACGGTGGGACTCATGACTGCGCGTGTGCTCCAGTTTGCCAGGGACTCTCTGCACAGCGCTCGGTTCGCCCTCTGGTTCGAGGAGTTGTCGCCTGGGCAGAGCGACTACATCGTGAGCTCCACCGATGCCGCCCGGACACTCCGATATCCGATTGCCTCCGAGCATCTGACGGTGGTCGGCCCAGGTCTGATCCAGCGGATCGCAGGACTCAGGCGCATCCGTGCGTATGATGCGGTGATATTCCACAACATGACCAACGCGGCGGCGCTGGGTGCGGTGCTCGCGCACCCGCGAGCGACGGTGGTGTGGAGCGGATACGGCTGGGACTACTACGGCGACGGCAAGTCGATCCATGCGGACCTGCTGGACCCGATGACTGCAGCGATCGACGCCGAGCGGAAGGTCAACTCGGGCCCGCCTCTCCGAAAGATCAAGGCCGCCGTGACGACCCGCTTGAGGAATGCTGCGGCGAAGAGGACGGATCTGTTCTCCGCTCCGATTGACACAGACTACGAAGTGTTCCAGCGCCGGTTTCCTCATTCGAGTGCTGAGTACATTCAATTGAACTATGCGGCGCTCAGCGACCTGCAATCGCTGGGCGGTGAGGTGACAGGCGAAGACATCATCGTCGGCAACTCCGCGGACGTGACGAACAATCACTTGGATGTGTTCGCGAAGCTGGGGTCGTTGCCGCTCGACGGTCGAAAAGTAGTAGTTCCACTTAGCTACGACGGTGACCCTGCGTACATCTCGGCTGTTGTCTCGGCTGGACGCAATGCGTTCGGTGGCGACTTCGTTCCGCTGGTCGAACGCGTGCCGTTCGACGAGTACGCGGCGATTGTCATGAATTGTCGGCACGCAGTGATGGGACAACGACGCCAGAAAGCTCTCGGCAACATCATCATCTCGCTATGGGCCGGCGCGGATGTCATTCTGCACGACGACAGCCCCGTATACACGTTCCTCGCCGAGCACGGGGCTGTCGTACGGCGACTCAGCGATCTCGTCTCCGACGGATTCGCCGCGGGCCGCCTCGATGATCCTCAAACAGTTCAGAACAGGCTTGTGCTCGAAGCTCTCTGGGGCGACGAGGTCGTAAAGCAGAACGTCGCGAACGTGATCCGCATACTCGACGCTCGCGCCGCATGACGGTAGCAGAGGAGCGCGCGAGGCCTTGAGAGTCAGCAGGATCGCGCAGTTCGCCCTCGGCCCGATCGTCGCGGCTGCGGCAGGTGCGATCACCATTCCCGTCGTTGCATGGCACTACGAAGCCGCCGACGTCGGGCGATTGAACATCTTGCAGACCACTGCGAGTCTCGCCATGGTGCTCGCGTTCCTCGGACTCGACCAGGCCTATGTCCGTGAGTACCACGAGTACCGCACGAAGTCGGCGATCTTCGCGGCATCGCTGGTGCCCCCCGTCGCGTTGCTGATCCTGCTCACGTTTGTCACGGCGATCTGGCCGGGACAGATCTCGCGGCTGCTTTTCGGCGTGGACGAGCCGATGTGGGCGTGGGGGGTGCTGGCCACCATCGCGACGACGATCGCCGTGAGGTCGCTCTCGCTTGTCGTCCGCATGGAGGAGCGGGGACTGCTCTTCGCGGTGTCGCAGTCGGTGCCGAAACTCGCGCTGGTAGCGGCAGTCGTCTTGATCGGTTCGCTACTACCCTCGACCTTCGCCGTGCTGATGGTGTTCTTCGTCTCTGCCACCATGCTCGCGCTGGTTCCGCTCGCGATCGGTACCTGGCATACCTGGACGCGGGCCCGGATAGACGGCGAGAGCCTAGGGCTGATGCGACGCATGCTCGCGTACAGCGTCTCGCTGTGTCTTGCCTCATTGGCGTCAGTCTCCCTGGCGGCAGTGGGGAGCTTCGCCCTGCGGGGACGCTCGACCTTTGAGGAACTCGGAGTGTATTCGGTCGCCGTGAGCGTTGCGGGTGTCGCCACGGTGATCCAGTCGATCTTCTCAATCGTTTGGGCTCCGATTCTGTATCGCAGGGTGTCGGAAGGCGTGCACGTGGAACTCGTCGAGAAGGTGCGTGATCGGGGACTGGCCATTGTGGCCCTTGCGTTCGCGGCCGTCGGTACGTTCTCATGGACGCTGGACTTCATCCTCCCGAATGAGTACTCATCGGTGATCTACCTCGTGATCGGCACGGTGGCTCAACCGCTGCTCTATACGTTGAGTGAGATCACGAGCGCTGGCATCGGTGTCACAAGGCGCACGTCATTCGCACTCGTTGCGACGGTGGTCGCGCTCGCCGCCGGAATCGGCCTGAACCTCGTCCTCGTCCCGCCGCTCGGTGCCAGTGGATCCGTGATTGCCGCGGCAATGTCGTTCTGGCTGCTCTTCGTCATGAAGACCGAGGCTTCGGCGCGGATCTGGTACCGCTACCCACGCGTGCGCATTCATCTGCTCATGGGGCTTGCGATCGTACTGGCCATCGTCTCGATAGTGATCTCGGACGAAGCCGGAGTGGTCACGGTGCCCGCGATCTGGGTGACGTACGGAGTGATAGGCCTCGTAGCCTGTAGACGAGCATGGATAGGAATGCTGCGGCGCCCAGCGCCGGACGATCCGAAGGGCGAGGCCGGATGACGAGATTGGTGATCGCAGGAGCGGGTGGTCATGGCCGCGAGATCCTCACGTGGGTTCGTTCCTCGCCGCGGTTCCTGGGCGAGCATGGAATCCAGCACATTGCGTTCATAAATGACGTCGAACCGGCGAAGCCCCTGGGTGCACCGTTGACCGGAACGATTCGCGACTTCATCCCGAATGCCGAGGACCTCTTCATCTGTGCCATCGGCGATCCTGTCGATCGGGCGAGCGTGGCGCTATCCCTCGAGGCACGAGGCGCGCGATTTGTGAGCTTCATCCACGACGATGCCCTCATCGGGCCCACGGTGACTCATCTGCGGGGCCTCGTCGTATTTCCGCGCGTGACTGTCTCCACTGATGTGCGCATCGGCGCGCATGTTCACATCAACGTTGCAAGCTCGGTCAGTCACGATGTCACGATCGGCGACTTCGCCACTCTCAGCCCCGGCTGCACCGTGACCGGCGGTGCGACCATCGAGGAGTACACGTTCCTCGGGGCAGGGGCGACCGTCATTCCCGGCCGTCGAGTCGGACCCGGCGCAACGGTCGGTGCGCAGGCAGCAGTGGTCACCGACATCGCGGCGGGGTTGGTCGTGGTGGGGGTTCCGGCCAGACCTCTCCGTGAGACGGCGGCGCGAACGCCGTGCGCCCAAAGCGACCGCGGGGCGGGACTGTGAGGAAGCGGAGCCAACCGGCAGACCACCATCCGCGATCGGTTTACACGATCCTCACCGGCCAGTACGACAACCTGGGCGACAGCATTCTGCGTCGCGCGATGGTGAGTCAACTCGCCCGCCTCGGAGACTGGCACGTGTTCATCGGTCGGGCGCCGGAGGATTACGTTGCCGCCCTCGATCTGAACGACCGGACCCGTGTCTATCGCTCCCGATTCAGATGGCTGATCGCTGCCACCCGAGGAATGGCCCGACGAAGTAGCGCGGTTTTCGTTGCCAACCCGGGTGAGATCTCGTCGTCGTGGCATGAGTTCCTCATCGGGTTGACCGCGGTATGGCTCCTTGCCATCGGTCGTTTTCGGGCAAACCCAGGCATCAGGGTGGGAATCGGCGCCCGCGATAGACAACGACCGCTCAGCCTCGGACATGAGCTCGCGTGCCGGCTCGCGCGAATCAACATCTGGCGAGACCAGCAGTCCCGGGACTTGTTCGGGCGGGGCCACGTGGCGCCCGACTGGGCCTTTGCCCTGCCGGCGAGCAACGCCGGAGAGCCGAGGTCGTTCGTGGCTCTGTGCTACCGGGCCGACAAGCCACTTCCGTCGCCGACGGCACTGGGCGCCGTCCAGGCTTGGGCAGCTGATCGCGGATATCAGTTGGTCGTGGTCAGTCAAGTTCGGCGCGATGTCGAGGCGAATCGACGACTCGCGAGCTCACTTGGCGCTCTTCATGTCGGGGGGACTGACCGTCCTCTCGAACAGTTGGAGCAAGACGTCCGAGCGATGTATGCGCGATCTGTCATCGTGCTCGGGAATCGAGTGCACGGGTTGATCCTCGGCATGGTTGAGGGCGCCGCGCCGGGGGCACTACTGGGGCACGCCGACATGAAGACCGGTCGAACCCTTCGCGCCGCCGGGTTCGATTTGGCTGCGATTCCTGGTGAGGCTGACGAGCGAGAGCTCGCGATATACCTGGACCACGTGCTGGAATCCCGGCGGGAGCTTGCACCGAAGATGCGGGCGGCGCGCGACGAGCTGACCAGAATCGCTTCTCAACTGTCGCTGCACCACAGCGCGAGTCCAGTCGATTGATGCCACGGGCGCGGCTACGTCCGGCCTCGCAACGACCCATCACGTGCGCTCACGGGCGCTTCAACCCCCTGTCGAAGCGGGAATGTCGCGTCGACTCCAAAAGCGCATGCGGCTACCAGGCACAGCACAGCTGTGAAGAATGGCTCGTTGTGGCTGGAATAGAACGTCGTCATGATCAGCACGCTGATGAGGAGGAGGAGCATCGTCCATTCTCGACGTCGAATGAGCGCCGAGAAGATGGCCACCACGAGAACGATTGCCGATATCGAAACGACAATTCCGAATTCTGTCAGAATTGACACCGTGGCAGAGTGCACCGGTTGCCAGCCCAGGAGCACATTCCGATAGGATGCCGGGTCGTATGCAGCGAGCCGGTTTGTGTCGATGCCAGAGGTGGTCACGGCGTCCGCGAATCCTCCTGGACCCATTCCGAAGAGGAGGAACGAGATGTTGCTCACTTTGACCTCGAACGCCAGCCTGATCAACTCGAAGTGTGCCAGGGTCGACTTCGCTGCTGCTTGATCAGTGGCGGAAAGCCGAGACGCCAAATTATCGGTAAGCGATGTGGCGGCCAGCCATAGCGTCAGCACGGGGGTAGCGAACAACAGCAGATGGTGGCCATAGACGGCGAGCGCGTTGCGGGCGCGCCGACGAGATTTGGCGTAGGCGAGCAGGACTGCGATGGCAAGGAACGGCATGGCGAAAAGCACCAAGCGCGAAGCGGTAGCCATCGAGACGAAGTACAGCAGTATTGCGATGGGCATGCTGATGAAACTGTCATTGACCCACAGCACGAGGAATGCCAGACAGGTGAGCGCGACCGCCGCGTGTGATTTATCGTCGAAGTACAGGGTCAGGTAACCCTGGCGATCGAAGAGAAATTCGTAACCACCCACGACGATCGCCGTCGCTGCAGCGATGTTGACCCAGAGCCGAGAAATGATCCTTACGGGGTAGTGCTGCGATGCCCGAATGAACAGGAAGAGCTGGACGAAGCAGATCTCGAAGAAGATGATCTGCAGCCATGCTGGTTCGTGATCCGTGATAAGCGTCAGAGGCAGGAACGACACGGGAAGCGAGACGGTGAGCGCGGCGAGCAGCAGCACGTCGTTCCGCGAGAACCATCGGCTAGCGGGCAGGAGGCACAGAACGGCTGCGACCTGCAACAGACTTGCGACGGAGAGCCCCTTCACGGGCAACTCGATCCCGAGCGGAATGCTGAGCACGGTGAGTGCGACCCCGACCGGGATCATCGCGTTGCCGGCCGTGACACGACCGGTGCTGTCCGACGCTCGCATGCGACCCATCTTGGCACCGTAGTCTCGCTGCCGCCCAGACCCTCGGGGTTCTACGCGTCTCCGGTTGCATGGCGCCGTTCGGTCTGCTGGCGGGTGTGAGACCGCGGGCAGGATAGGTTGTGGACAGCAGGGTGTCTCCGACGGACGGAATAGCTGGATGGATTCGCTGGTGAGCGTCGTGGTGCCCGTCTTCAACGTCAGACGGGACTGGGTACGGCAGGCCATCGAATCCTTGCTCGCGGTCGATACACCGATTGAGCTGATCATCGTCGACGACGGGTCGACCGACGAGCAACTCGTCGCCTATCTGGCCGATCTGCCGCATTCCGACGAGCGGGCCCGGTACGTGCGTCAGGAGAACTCGGGCGTGGCGGCCGCGCGTAACCTTGGAATCGACCTGGCGAAAGGGGACTGGCTCACCTTCGTCGACCCCGACGACAGAGTGCGGCCGCAGGCAGAGGCTTGGGGCCGACTGTCCAACTTGTCGGGCATGGACGTTGTCCTCACCAGCGGGTGTGGGTTCAGTGCCGATGGTGGACCGGTGACGGAGACCTACTCGCTCGCTGCGTATGAAGCCGGTGCGACGCCTGCAGGCCTTCTTGAAGAGATGTTCGATCTCTATTCTGTCGGTCGTGAATCGCCGTCGTTCGTGATCGGGGTTCCGTGGTCGAAGTTCGTCCGCCGAGCCTTCCTTCTCGACAACGAGCTCAGGTTCGACGGCTCGATCGTGAAACGGTCGGACGCAGAATGGATGATCCGTCTCTTGGGCAGGGACCCGAGGATAGTCATCATCGATGACCCTCTCGTCGAGTATCGCGTCGACATCAAAGGATCCATCTCCAACCGGTACAGGCCAGAAATCCTGGACAGCTATTTGCGAATCATGGAGACGGCCGGTCGTTCGGGGCACGTCTCCGACATGGCGCTACAGATGTACGCCCTGGAGTTGATCAAGGATGCGGTCAACAATGTCTTCTCGAATCCGGATGCACCTGCATCGGGGGTGTCGCGATCTGCCTACCGGGCGTTTCGCCGCCAGTTCGTCATCACGGGAGGACTGATGACTTCGGGCAGGCTCAGCCGGGCCAGTGTTGGGCGGAAGCTGCTCTTCGTCGTGATCTGGCGCCGTTGGTACGCCCCCATTGTCGGGCTGCGATGGGCGAAGAAGGCGCGCATGCGACTCAGCTGATCAGGCACGCCGGCTTCCCGACACTTTTCGCCGAAGCATATTGACGCCTTTCGTCAGTTTGGGCTCGCCTTCCGTGTTGACGATCGGAAGCAACTTGACTCGAAACTCGCGCATGTTCGCGCGAACCCAGACATTCAGCAGGCGTTCACCGAGATAGCCTTGGGTCCGTCGCTGGTATGAATCGCGCTTTGCGTTATCGATGAGCGGTTCGCTGGCCTCAAGGATGGGGAACAGCCAGGCCGCGTATGAATTGAAGACCTCTGCGCGCATGAGGAACATGTTGTAGAGCGACAGTCGGCGGCTTTGCATGACAGCTTCGAAGCTGGGCACGTAATCGGGTGCTGCATCAGCCAGGATCATGCGCACAGCATCCAGGTCACTGCCGTGATGGCCGTGTCTATAGTGCGACTCCACAGTTTCGACGACGTAGTTCCGCGGTCGGCCGATGGCGATGTCGCTCTTCGCCATGATCTCGGTCATCTGGTTCCCGGAGAGCACGTTCGAGCCACTCGGGCCCGGCGCATCACCACGGAAGTAGCGCCGGTAGTGGCTGAGGCCGATCGCATCGGCCTGCAGATTCTTCCACGCCCAGTAGATCGCCGTCAGCTCACAGTAGGACTCGTTCTTCAGCGATATATTCGCCCCGTCAGCATCCGACTGATACCCGAGGTTGAGATCCGATCGCGCCTTTCCGACGTGGACAGGCAAGTATGCGGGGTCCACCGGATGAACCGCCTCGCGGTGTGACGCGACGAGCATTCGGATCAATGGTCGCCCCTCCCTCACTCTCGCACCGTGGGGCCCATTGAAGGCCGCTGCGTCGCTGCCATCAACGTGCCGAGCTGCCGGGGGCGGCGACGGCCTTGAGAGTCTTCATCAGGATCGCGATGTCGCCGAGCAGCGACCAGTTCTCCACGTAGTACAGGTCGAGCTTCACGGCGTCTTCCCATGAGAGCTCGCTCCGCCCGCTCACCTGCCAGAGCCCGGTGATACCGGGACGTGCGAGCAGACGGCGGCGGGCGGCATCCGAGTACAGTGCCACTTCTGCGGCGATCTGAGGCCGAGGCCCGACCAAGCTCATCGAGCCGGCGAGCACGTTCCACAGCTGCGGCAGCTCGTCGATCGAGTACTTGCGCAGGAAGCGTCCGAGTGGCGTGACCCGCGGATCGTCCTTCACCTTGAAGAGGGGGATCTCTCCCGTTCCCTGCGCCTTCAACAGCGCATCCAGCTCATCCTCGGCACCCACCCGCATAGAGCGGAACTTCAGCATCGAGAATGGCTTGCCGCCGCGGCCGATGCGTTCGTGCGAGAACAGCACAGCGCCGGGGTCGGAGGCCTTCACCGCCAGTGCCACGACCAGAAGCACCGGAGACAACACCACGATCAGCAGCGAGGACACGAGGATGTCGAAAGTGCGCTTCGTGAATCGCTGGCCACCGGAGAATCGAGGAGTCTCCACGTGAATCAGTGGGAGCCCCGACACCGGACGGCTGTGGATGCGAGGGCCGGCGATGTCGATGATGCTGGGAGCGAGGACGAGATGCTGGCGGCCCGACTCGAGCTCCCAGGAAATCTGCTTCACCTTATATGGCGGCAGGTCGTCGGTGCTGGTGATGGCGACAGTGTCGGCCCCGGTGATCGCGATGGCGCGCTCGACGGCGTCGACGGAACCGACGATCGGGATATCGGTGTCAGCCACCGTTGCGCCCGACCCGCCGCGCGGTACACAGGCCCCGACCACTCGGTAGCCCGTCGCTGACGTGCGTGTGAGCTCACGAGCGATCTGAGCGACCGACGTCTCCGACCCCACCAGAAGTACCTGTGCCGAATACTCACCGAGTCTGCGGTGGGCGACGAGCCACTGGCGCCAAAGATATCGCTCGAGGACCAGCATCCCGATTCCCAGGGGGAGCGCGATGATCAAGTACCCGCGCGCGATGTCGACGCGCAGCAGGAAGGCGGCAATCGCGATCAGTCCGAACAGGCGCAGGCTCGCATCAGCGACCCGGACATACTCGGTCGTACCGGTACCGATCACGCGATAGTCGCGGGAGTCGATCAGGCCCAGAGCGACCATCCACCCGACAACCAGCCCGGCCGAGAAGATCCAGTAGTTCAGCTCGTCGAGTCCCGACACCCGTGGCGGCTCGATGCCGAGCCACAGGATCTGGGTGCCGTAGACGACCCACACGAGTACGAGGAAGTCGCTCGCTCGAAGCCGACGCGCGTAGGACGACCGCCAGTCGCGCCTCGATCGCTCGTCGGACGCGGCCTCGGAGAGCGCTCCAGGAACACTATCGGCGGACTCGCCGTGATTCTGCGACGCCGGTGTCGCGTCGATGTTTGTCGACGTCACAGTGGGGTTCCTCGTGTTCGCAGGACTCGACCAGCCAGCCGATGTGGGGTCGGCTGAATCGTGCAAAGTCGAGTCCGGTGTCGTCATGAAACGGTCCCTGAATTGGAGGCTAGCAGGATGCGGCATCCAGGTCAGGGGGTGATTTCGAGAAAAGTCGGGCCCGTCCACATCGTGACCGAACCACCGGCGTCATCGATCGCGATGGGCGCGGTCGGGTCTGCGGACTCCGCGCAGCCGATGGGCGTCGCTGTGTCGGGCGCACTCACAGCGATGCGCGACACGGCGACGCCCGGGCACCCGGCATCCTCATGCGCGACGAGCACATCGCTGCCGTCGATCGCTAGTGCCACGACTCCCTCCGGCGCGAGCTGCAACCACTCCGAGCCCGACCACGACCACGCGAGCTCGTCGCACACCAGGGCGACCACCGGGCCTTCGGCATGCAGTCCCCAGGCCGCCTTGCAGGGTGCCGCGACCGGGCCGGACGGGAGCCGCACCGAACCGGCATCCTTCGGATCGACGTAGCGGGATGCCGCCAGCACGTCCGGATACGACTCCCAGAACTCGCCACGCGTATAGGTGCGCAGCGCCTGGGCGTCGCAGGCGGTCATCGCGGCGACAAGCTCGGCGTCACGCGCCGAGAACGCCGAGAGCGTCTGCACCTGCGAGATGCCGAGGTAGTTCGGGGTCACGGTGGTCCAGGTCGCGCCGCGGTCGGTCGAGCGCTCTACGATCGGCGCCGGACCGTTGCATGCGCCCACGGTCGTGCGCCACCACAGCTCGCCGCCCGTCGCCAGCAGCCTGCGCTGCGCCGGCGGTACGACGTCCGGGTCGACCGTCGGAGTGGGCGTCGGCACCCGCACGCCGAGCGTGAACGTCGGCACGGGCTCGGCCTTGCCGGTCGGCGACGGCGGATGGGCGTGCTCGTAGGCCACGACCGCCAGCACGGCCACGACCACGACGAGTGCGCCCACCGCGGCGATGGCGAGCCACCTCGACATGCCGGTGCGGTCCACGCGCGTACCCGGGATCAGGGGAGCGGGTCGCCGGGGCTGGACGTGCCGGGAGCGCTGCCGGCTTGACGGACGATGTCGTCGAGGGTCACGGTGCCGGTACCGTCGGCCGCGGCGCTCTGCTGCGCGCGACGGGATGAGGCCGCGGGAGCGACCGGCTGCGCCGGACGCGGCGGGATCTCGATGCCGTCGGTCGCGGGCGGCGCTGCTGCGCGAGTGGATGCCGGTTCGTCGGGCTTGCTCGACGCGGCCGACGCCTGTGTGCCACGCGCGCGCTTCGATGCCTTCGCGTCCGGGCGCTGGCTGTAACCGTAGCCACCGCCGTACCCGTAGCCGTATCCGTACGCGTAGGCGTCCGGGCCACGGGTCGGCACCATCGTGAGCGTGATGCCCGCGATGCGTGCGCCGACGGTCTCGAGCGCGTCGAGCGCGCTCGACAGCTGATGGCGGTTGGTGTGGCCGGCCGAGACCATCACGATCGCGCCGCTGGTGGCCTTCGCCAGGATGGCGGCATCCGTCACCGGCAGAAGAGGGGGCGCGTCGCACAGCACGACGTCGAAGTCACGCTCGAGCACCTCGAGCAGCGTGTGCATGTTGTCAGAGCCGAGCAGCTCGCTCGGGTTAGGCGGGACCTTGCCCGCGGGCAGCACGTAGAGGCTGCGGTTGCCCCACGGGAGCATCACGTCGCTCAGCCGGGCGCGCCCGATCAGCACGTCGGTGAGCCCCACGCCGCCTTCGATGCCCAGGTACTCGGCGACCTTCGGCTTACGCAGGTCGGTGTCGAGCAGCGCGACCTTCTTGCCCGCATCGGCGAGGGCGATGGCCAGGTTGATCGTGCTCGTCGACTTGCCCTCATTGGGCACGCTCGACGTGATGACGAACGACGACCGCCCGCCCATGTCGAGGAACTGCAGGTTCGTGCGCAGCGCGCGGAACGACTCCGCTCGAGGGCTCAGCGGATCGGCGTGCACGATGAGCGGACGCTCCTTCGCACGCGGATCGAACGCGATCGCGCCGATGATAGGTCGATCGGTGATCTGCTCGACGTCGCGGGGTGTGCGCAGGCGCGTGTCGAGCACGGCGCGCAGCACCGCGATGCCGATGCCGAGCGCGAGGCCGATGAGCCCCCCGAGCGCCAGGTTGAGCGGGACGTTCGGGCTCGACGGGGTGAGCGGCGGCAGCGCGTCCTTCACCCGCGACAGGCGCACGGGGCTCGTCTCGGTGCCGTTCGGCGTCTCGAGCTTCTCGACCGCCGAGGTCAGCGAAGCACCCAGCGCGTTCGCGATGTCGGCCGCACGCACCGGGTCGGTGTCGGTGACCGTGATGGTGATCAGGGTGGTGTTGAGAGCGGCGGATGCCTCGACCTCGGCGCCCAGTTCGCCCGCTGTCATGCCGAGATCGAGCTCGGCGATGACCGGGTTCATGACGATGGGGGTGGTCACGAGGTTGGAGTACGTCTGCACACGTGACTGCGTGAAGCTCGACCCCTGTTGCAGTTCCTGGATCGTCGATCCGGCCTGCGTCGATACGAACACCGTGCTCTGCGCTTCGTACTCCGGGGTGCGCGTGAGCGACCAGACGGCGCCGACGCCGATGCCCACGAGAGTGGCCACGACGATGATCACCCAGTTCTTGCGCAGGATCCGAATGTAGTCGGTGAGCTCCATGCTGCCTCTCGAAGGTGGCGGTGATCCGGCCATTGTTCCACAGGGGTGTGGGCCGCGGGGGGAGCGCGATCAGCCCAATGCGCTCCGCAGGGTGCGCGCGATGCTGTCGACGGCGGGCGTGAGCTGCTGCGCAGAGGTGAGGTACGTGCTCCAGGGCTGCCCGAACGGGTCGATCACGTCGTCGTCCGCGGCGTCGTCGGGTGCGGGCGAGAGCCCCCGGTACGACGCGACGACGGCGGCGACCGCGCGCACGCGCGCCGAGTCGTCGGGTGCGGTGGATGCTGCGGCGCGAAGCTCGTCCGCCGGCGCGGCCTGCGCCAACCGCGCGAACTCGCGCACGGTGAAGGTCGATCGCAGTCGCGACGGCGCCAGTTCGGCGACCGCGCGGCGGTGGTCACGGGTCATGGTGAGGATCAGATCGGGCGACGTGAGGTGCTGCTCGGTCAGCCAGCGCGATCGGTGCGCCAGCGTCTCTGAGGACGGAACCCCCAGCGCGACGGCGATGTGCGCTGCTTCAGGTGTCATCTGCGCGGCGGGGAGGCCCCGGGTGCCCGCGCTCGCGACACGCGGGCGCAGGTCCGAGAGACGCAGCCGCAGCAGCTGTTCGGCCAGCGGCGACCGGCAGATGTTGCCGGTGCACACCGCGAGGATCTCGAACACCGGGTGGCCTCCACGGAGCAGGGTAACGTGGGCGCGTGCGCGACCAGCCTATCGAGCCGCACGCCACGGCAGCGCGGGTGCCGGGCGAGAATCCGCCGTCGGCACCGGTCGCCGAGTCTGCCTTCGGCGAGATCGCGTGGGCCGAGATCCCACCGCCCCCGCCACCGGCGGATGAGGGCACCGGCGCTCCGCAGTCCCGTTCTGGCCGGCGTGCCCCGCGCACTGACTGGCGCCTCGGCGGACGCACGGTTCTGCGGTGGCGCGAGTGGCTGATCGCGGCATCCCTCCTCGCCCTCGGCGCGGGCGTACTGTGCTCGGCCGCGCTGGCGATGCTGAACCCGGCCGGCTGGACCGCGATCGCCGCGTCGATCGTTCCGCTCGTGGCGATGCTCGTGGTCGTGGTGTGGGCCTTCTCGATGTCGCGCCCCGCGGGCCTGCTGCGGGTGCGGGGCATCGACGTGCTCTACGGACTCGTGCTCGGGGGTGCTCTGCGCGTCGTGCAGGGATGGCTGTCGGCCGGGGATGCCGCGTCGGGCGCCTTCCCGTCGCTGCTGCGCGTCGACGGCCGGGTGCCCGCGGGGACGTGGATCACCGACGTGCTCGCCCCTGTCACCGTTGCGCCGGTCATCGAGGAGCTCTTCTTCCGCGGTGTGCTGCTCGTCTCGGTGTACACGGTGCTGCGCCGCCCGCTCGGCAAGGTCTCGGCCGGAGTGGTGGCGGTCGTCGTGAGTACCCTCGCTTTCGCGATCGCGCACAGCCTCGCAGCGGGGTCGGGAGCCGTCGTCGGGGTCGCTCTGCTCGGTCTCGTGTGCGCCCTGCTGGTGATGCTCACGGGCCGGATCTGGGGCGCGGTGCTCGTCCACATCGTCTACAACGCGATGTTCGTGGCACTGGCGCTGGTGGGCACCTTCTGGGGGTGACGAGGGCGCATGGCTCCGAGCGAACGTTTACCGGCGCGAAACGTTCAGGGGTAGCCAGGGCTTCGACGCGGGGGTAACGTGGCGACTCGTCGGGGAAAATCCCTGACGAAAGGGCACCTTGCCCCCTTCGAAATGAACTTCGGGAGTTCGATCGATGCGCAAGAAAATCCTCCCCGCGCTGATTGCAGCGGGCCTGCTCGTCTTCGGTGGTGGTGCTGCAGCAGCGACCGCGGCCGAGTATCCGAGCAGCGTCACCTGCACCGTCAGCCCCACGTCTGTTGCCGTCGGGGGCAACGCCACCGTCACGTGTACCGGGTTCATGCCGAACTCGACCGTGTCGTTCACTTCGACCGGCGGCTCGATCGCCTCGCTGGTGTTCACCGCGACCACCGCCACCAAGACCGCCGACGCGTCGGGTTCGGTGAGCACCGTGTTCACGGCGCCGACCACCGCCGGCAGCTACACCGTCACGGCCTCGGGCACGGCTCCGGATGAGAGCGCCGTGACCGGCTCGGCGACCATCACGGTCACCGCTGCGGCCGGCGGCGGGGGTGGTGCCGGACTGCCCGCCACGGGTGGCACGGTTCCGGCCGCGGCCATCTGGCTGGGTGTCGGCGCCATCGGCATCGGCGGCATCGCGGTCGCGGCGGCGGTCGCCCGTCGTCGCGCCTCGCAGCGCTGACGAGCAGCTCGTTGAGGGCTCCCGAGCGGTCGCAGGACCGCCCGGGAGTCCTTGCTGCGCGTCGGGCGTGGTCGCGGCCGTGGGTCGCGATCGGTATCGCGGCCATCGCCTTCGGTGCCACGCTCCTTCTCCTGCTCGTCGCCCGGCGCTCACCCGGCTGGCCGAGCCCTGAGGGGGTCGGCGGCGCTCTGCTCGACATCGTGCTGGTGCTCGCACCACTGGCCCTCGCCGTGGTCGCGGCTGCAGTGGTCGCCGGTGCGGAGCGCCGAGTCGGTCCTGCGACCGGCCTTCGTCCGTGGCGATGGCTCGACGTCCTCGCGGGTCTGGCGGTCGGACTGGCGCTGCGCGCGGTGGTGGAGCTGTTCGTCCCCACGACGGGGACGCTCGGGGGACCGTTCGGCACCGTCACCGCGGCCGTCGTCGTCGCGGCGATCGCCTCCGTCGTGCTGGCCCCGCTGATCGAGGAGCTCTACTTCCGGGGACTGGTACAGCGCGCGCTCGGCGACGCGCTCGCCGCCGGCCGTCTGCTCGCGGGTGCGGTGGCCATCCTGATCTCGACCGCGGCGTTCGTCCTCTTGCATATGGCGAGCTACGCGGGTGCGACTCTCGGGCAGATCGTCGCCTGGGCGCTGGTCGGGCTGGGGTGCGGCATCCTCACCCTCTTCACCGGGCGGCTGGGAGGCGCCATCGCCGCCCACCTCGTCTACAACGCGCTCGGCGTGGCGCTTCTCTTATGGTGACGCCGCGCGGTAATGCGCGGTTTGGCCGAGTCTCTTCGATGACGTAGACTTGTCATTTGGTGTCCGGCTCAGCTGACCCGGCACCACGAACGTGAGCCCTCCACTGGCGTGTTCCGTTTCGTCTCGCTTCGCTCGCTCAACGACCGAAGCGGAGCGGAACCACCCCGGAGTGGGATTCACGAACCTCTCCGTTCGAATCAAGAAAGCAGCACTACTGTGACGCGCACTTACACCCCCAAGGCTGGCGAAGCCCAGCGCGAGTGGCTGGTCATCGACGCGACTGACGTCGTCCTCGGCCGTCTCGCCTCGCACGCCGCCGCGCTCCTGCGTGGCAAGCACAAGCCGACGTTCGCCCCCCACATCGACCAGGGCGACTTCGTCATCATCATCAACGCCGACAAGGTGGCCCTCACCGGCCAGAAGCTCGAGCAGAAGAAGGCCTACCGTCACTCGGGCTACCCGGGCGGCCTCAAGTCGGTCACCTACTCGGAGCTCCTCGAGAAGAACCCCGTGCGCGCCGTCGAGAAGGCTGTCCGCGGCATGCTCCCGAAGAACTCGCTCGGCCGCGACCAGCTGTCGAAGCTCAAGGTGTACCGCGGCGCGGAGCACCCCCACGCGGCGCAGAAGCCCACCGCGTACGTTTTCGACCAGGTCGCCCAGTAAGCGCCGCACAGAACAGGACACACTGATGGCGAACATCGAAGAAACCCCCACCAGCTACTCCACCGAGACCGCGATCGACGAGACCGTCGTCGCCGCCGAGCGCCCCGTGCTCTCGGTCTCGGGCGCCGCAGTCGGCCGTCGCAAGCAGGCCATCGCCCGCGTGCGCGTCATCCCCGGCTCGGGCACCATCACGGTCAACGGCCGTGCGTTCGAGGACTACTTCCCGAACAAGCTCCACCAGCAGCTCATCACCGACCCGTTCACGGTGCTCAACCTCAACGGCGCGTACGACGTCATCGTCCGCATCTCGGGTGGTGGCCCCTCGGGTCAGGCCGGTGCGCTCCGCCTCGGCATCGCCCGCGCGCTGAACGAGATCGACGCCGAGAACAACCGCCCGACCCTCAAGAAGGCCGGCTTCCTCTCGCGCGACGCCCGCGTCATCGAGCGCAAGAAGGCCGGTCTCAAGAAGGCCCGCAAGGCGCCGCAGTACTCGAAGCGCTGATCGGCTTCACCTCCGCATGCCGATCTTTGGCACGGATGGCGTGAGGGGGCTGGCCAACGGCCCCCTCACCGCCGATCTCGCTCTGTCCCTGGCCCAGGCGACCGCCGTCGTCCTGGGCCAGGGCCGTTCTGCCGAGGCCCGCAAGGCCGCCGGCAAGCGCCTCACCGCCGTCGTCGCGCGCGATCCGCGCGTGTCGGGCGAGTTCCTCTCGGCCGCGGTCGCGGCAGGCCTCGCCTCGTCGGGTGTCGACGTCCTCGACGCCGGCGTGCTGCCGACGCCCGCCGCGGCGTTCCTGATCGCCGACATCGACGCCGACTTCGGCGTCATGGTGTCGGCCTCGCACAACCCGGCTCCCGACAACGGCATCAAGATCTTCGCCCGCGGCGGTGTCAAGCTGCCCGACGTCGTCGAGGCGCGCATCGAATCCGCGATGGCCGGCGACAAGCTGCTGCCGACCGGTGCCGCGGTCGGCCGCATCCGCCGCTTCGCCGACGCCGAGGACCGCTACGTCGTGCACCTGCTCGGCTCGCTGCCGCACCGGCTGGACGGGCTTCACGTGGTCATCGACTGCGCGCACGGTGCGGCATCCGGGGTCTCTCCCGAGACGTTCCGCGACGCGGGCGCGCGTGTCACCGTCATCGGCGCCGACCCCGACGGGCTCAACATCAACGACGGCGTCGGCTCGACGCACCTCGACGTGCTCGCGCGCGCGGTGGTGGATGCCGGCGCCGATGTGGGCATCGCGCACGACGGCGACGCCGACCGGTGCCTCGCGATCGACGCCGACGGCAACGTCGTCGACGGCGACCAGATCATGGCGATCCTGGCGGTGTCGATGAAGTCACGCGGCCAGCTCAAGGACGACACCCTCGTCGCCACCGTCATGAGCAATCTCGGTCTGCACCGCGCGATGACGGCCAACGGCATCCACGTCGAGACGACCGCGGTCGGCGACCGGTACGTGCTCGAGCGCATGAACGAGGGCGGCTTCTCGCTCGGCGGCGAGCAGTCCGGCCACGTCATCATGAGCGAGTTCGCCACCACCGGCGACGGCCTGCTCACCGGGCTGCACCTGGTGGCCGAGATGGCCCGCACCGGGCGCACGCTGGCGGAACTGGCGTCGGTCATGACCGTCTTCCCGCAGGTGCTCATCAACGTGAAGGGCGTCGACCGCACCCTCGCCGCCACCGACGAGGTGGTTCAGGATGCCGTCGCCCGGGCCACCGCGGCGCTCGGCGTCTCGGGCCGCGTGCTGCTGCGCCCGTCGGGCACCGAGCAGCTCGTGCGCGTGATGGTCGAGGCGGCCTCGGAGGACGAGGCCCGGCATCAGGCCGAGACCCTCGCCGACGTCGTGCGCGAGCGCCTCGCGCTGTAGGTCTCAGAGCAGTCACGGCAAGGTCCCGGCGCAGTGCGCGCCGGGACCTTGCCGTGTCCGACCGGGGTTTGTCACGGCCCCGAGGCCTGCGCGCGAACGGCGGGTCGGGCTAGCCTGAAGGCGACCGAGAGGAGTCATCGTGGGTGAAGCGATCGTCGTCGGAGTCACGGATGCCGCAGTCTCGCGCCGCGCGGTGGACTGGGCCGCGCAGCGTGCGGCGGAGCGGCGTCAGCCCCTCGAGCTGCTCGCGATCGTCGGCGGAGCCACCGGCGCGGTGGGCGAGGGGGCGATCGTGGAGGCCGCGCTGGCCGAGGCGCAGGCGCGGGCGGAGGCCGAGGCATCCCGCATCGCCGCAGGCGGACTCGAGGTGCGCACGCGCGTCGAGCGCGGCAACCCGGTCTCGCGACTGCTCGACGCGTCGGAGGGTGCGGCGCTGCTCGTCATCGGCAGCGACTACCGCGGACCGGGGTCGAAGGCCGCGCGCGGTGCGCACGGGCTGCGGATCGCGGCCGGCGCACGCTGCCCCGTCGTCGTCGTTCCGGACTTCGACATCGAAGGCCGCTCAGGGGTCGTCGTGGGCGTCGACGGATCGCCCGTGGGCGAGAAAGCCGTTGCGTTCGCAGCGGCAGAGGCCGACCGCCTGCGTGAGCCGCTCATCGCGGTGTCGGTGTGGACGCCGCTGGAGGTGCCGCGCAACATGGGCGTGTATCCCGTGGAGTACCTGGAGAACCTGGCGAAGCTGACGGAAGAGTCGCTCTCGATCTCGCTCGCGGGGCTGCGCTCGCAGTACCCCGACCTCGAGATCGTCCCGCGCGTCGAGCGCGGCTACCCGTCGCAGATTCTGGGCGAACTCGCCGCGGACGCGCGTCTGGCCGTCGTCGGCTCGCACGGCCGAGGCGCGCTCGCCCGGTTCCTGCTGGGATCGATCAGCCAGGAGGTGCTCGCGCGCCTCGCGACCGTCACCGCCGTCGTCCGCTGAGCCGGCACGGCACAGCGCGGCCGCAGGCATCCGGGATACTGGATAGCGTTATCAGCACGCGCATGCCCCGGGGAGACGAATGTCGAAGAGCGCCAAGCCTGCCACCCTCGCGGACGTCGCCCGCCTCGCCGGGGTCTCGGTCCCCGCGGCATCGCGCGCGCTCAACGGCGGCGTGCGCGGCAAGCAGAGCGGATCGCCCGAGCTGCGCGGCCGCGTCGAGGAGGCCGCGCGCACCCTCGGCTACTCGGTGAGCCCTGCCGCGCAGACCATCAAGGGTGGCCGCGCCAACACCGTCGCCTTCATCGTCGGCGACATCGACGACTTCGGGTCGGCCACCATGATCTCGGGCGTCATGCACGCCGCCGAGGAGCGCGGCGTCTCGGTCGCGGTCCGGACGACGCGCGACGACTCGGCGCGAGAGATCGAGCTGCTCACGCAGCTGCGCGGCGAACGCCACCTCGCCGTCGTCATGGCCACGAGCCGCACGACCGACGCCGCCCGCGAGGCCGCGGTCAAGGAGCAGCTCACGGTGCTGCGCGACCACGGCGCCCGCATCGTGGTCATCGGTGACAACGACCTCGGGTTCCCCACGGTGACGGTCGACAACCGCCATGCCGCCCGGCTGCTGGCGGAAGGACTCGCGGATGCCGGCAACCGGCGCTTCGCGATCGTCTCGGGTCCCGCGGGCGAGGTGACCGCACTCGAGCGCGTCGGCGGGTTCGTCGAGGGTCTTCGGGAACGCGGGATCGAGGTCGACGACCGCGATGTCGTGCACACCGAGTTCTCTCGCGACGGCGGGTACCGGGCGGCGGGGCTGCTGCAGGACCGGCTGGGCGAGTTCGACGTGATCGCGGCGATGAGCGACGCGATGGCGGTGGGCGTCATCGCCCGGCTGCGCGAGCTCGGCGTCGCAACGCCCGACGACATCGAGGTGACCGGATTCGACCACGTCCCGATGCTCGGCGACGTGCTGCCCGGCTTCAGCACCGTCGAGGTGCCGCTCGAGCGGTTCGGCGGGGCGGCGCTCGCGCTGGTGCTCGACGAGGACGCCGATGCCGAGGGCGCCGTCGCGCTCACCGCGACCCCGATCCTGCACGGCCTGGCGCTCGAACCGCGCTGACCCGCGATCGCACGCGGGCGGCATCCATTCGCCGACTTCCCTTGCCGGCAGCGGTCGGAAAGCGCTTTACAAGAAAGAGTGGCAAACGTTGTCCACTTTGAGGTACTCTCTCCGAGACGGAAACGTTCCGGCACGAATCAAGGGAGATCACATGCACGACGCAACGACGCGGGCAGGGGTGCGCGCCCGGCTGGGCCGCCGCTCGCCCTGGGTCGCCGGGGCAGCGGGACTCGCTGTCGCGGCACTGGCACTGACGGGCTGCAGCGGCAGCGGCTCGGGCTCCGACGGCGACTCCGGCGCTCAGGAGAAGACGACCATCCGGTTCCTCTACGCGACCGGCGACGAGACCTGGAACTCGGTCGTCGACGCGGTCGTCACGGCGTTCAACGAGCAGAGCGACACGACGAACGTGCAGCTCGACCCGCTCCCCGCGGGCAGCGACTACGCCACGGCGCTCAAGACGATGGACGCCACCGGCAACTGGCCGGCGGTCGTCGACATGCGCGACACCCTGACGTACGTCAATGCCGGCAAGCTGGCGCCGATCCCCGAGTCGGTGACGGAGCTCATCCAGCCCGAGGCGTTCGGCAGCGCCGAGGACGGCAACGTCTACACGGTCCCGTACAGTGCGCTCAACGGCGAGATCGGCCTCAACATCGTCTACAACAAGGACTACTTCGAAGAGAACGGCCTCGAGGTGCCCGAGACGTACGACGACTTCCTCGACCTGCTCGCCGACATCAAGGCGAACGGCGACGCGCCCTTGGCGACGGCAGCGGCCGAAGTGTGGCCCAGCGACCAGCTCTGGAAGCCGCTGGCCGCGCCCTACTTCGCGGCGTACGGCGACGAGGGCGGGTTCTGGACCGCCGTGCAGAACGGCGACGCGTCGATCGAGGACCTGCGCGAGCCCCTGCAGGAGCTGCTCGACATCACGAACGAGGACGTGCTCGAGGGATGGCAGTCCACGGCGGACGCCCAGACCACGACGCTGCTCGTGAACGACATGGCGGTCATGGCGACGTCGTCGGCCGGCATCGGGCGTCTCAACGACATCCACAAGGTCGACCCCGACTTCAACGCGGGGCTGTTCATCATCCCCGCCGAGGACGGCACCATCAACGTGCTGAAGAACGCCGTCAACGGCGACACCGCGGGCGGCCTCGCGATCTCGGCCCAGGCGGCCGAAGACGAAGACGAGTACGCCTCGGCGACCGAGTTCCTCGAGTACTTCTACCAGGTCGACACGGCGAACCTCATGGAGTCGCAGGGGTGGCTCGCGCCCAACATCGTGGCGTCCGACGAGATCGAGCGCAACACGTCGATCCCCGGGTCGAAGGACTACTTCGCGCTGCTAGAGAACCCGAACCTGCAGTGGTTCGAGAACGTGTCGGACCTGTCGACGTTCAGCGCGTTCAACACGTTCTTCCGCCAGGCGCGCATCGAGATGCAGGACGGTCAGTCGTCGATCGACGACACGATCGCCAAGGTGCAGGCCGAGTTCGACAAGACGGTCGCCGCAGGCTGACACGCGTGACGCGGTGCCCGGGCGTCGTCCCGGGCACCGCCCCGCGGAGGCGAGGAGGTCTCCATGACAGATCAGAGTGCCCTGCAGGGGCAGACGCAGGTGGTCGGCGCCGCCGTCCGCCTCAGCGGTGAAGGACCGCTCGACGGCGCCCCCGAGGGCGCGCCCGACGACGTGCCGTTCGTGCCGGCAGGACCCGCGGCCGAGAAGCGCCGCACCCGCCGGTTCCGCTCCGCGCGCTGGGTGATGCTCGGCTTCATCGCTCCGGCGCTGGTGATCTACCTGCTCATGGTGATCGTGCCGTCGCTGCAGTCGCTGCAGCTGAGCTTCACGAACTGGGACGGCATCAGCCCCGACTACGACTACGTGGGGGTCCGCAACTACGAAGAGATCCTCACGAGCGGCCGCTTCTGGAACGCCGTCAGGAACACCCTGATCCTCGGCCTCGGTTCGGCCGTGATCGTCAACGCCATCTCGCTCGGCGTCGCGTTGATGCTCGACAAGGTCGGCCGCTGGCAGGGGCTGTTCCGCACCGCGGTGTACCTGCCGTCGCTCGTGAGCGCGTTCATCCTCGCGACCGTGTGGAAGTACCTGCTCAACTACAACTTCGGCGCCGTGAACACCTTCCTGCGCGACGCCGGCTTCCCGGACTGGGCGCGCGACTGGCTCGGCGACAGCTCGATCGTGGTGGGCGTCATCCTCTTCATCACGTGCTTCACGCTGGGCGGCAACACGACCCTCATCTACCTCGCCAACCTGCAGTCGGTGCCGCAGGAGCTCATCGAGGCCGCGCGCATCGACGGCGCGAACAGCCGTCAGGTGTTCCGCCACGTCACCTGGCCGATGCTGGCCGGCGCGGTCACCGTCAACATGACGCTCGCGATGATCGCGGGCTGGACCATCTTCGACCAGGTCATGGTGCTCACCTCGGGCGGCCCCGGGTTCGTGAGCGAGACCATGGCGTTCTTCATCTACAAGGTCGGCTTCGGCGAGTACCGCGCCGGTTTCGGCAGCGCGGCGGCCATCGTGCTCTTCCTCGTGGTGATCGTCAGCACCGTGGCCGCGAACGCCTACATGCGCAAGAGGGAGATCCAGGCATGAGCACCGAGACGCACACGCTCGTCGCCCCACGACCCGCGCCGGGCCGCGGACGCCGCAGGACGGCATCCCCCCGCAAGCGGCTCACACCGGGCCAGGTCGTCGTCATGATCGTGCTCGCCGTGCTGGTGCTGATCGTGGCGAGCCCGGTGATCTACGCGCTGCTGAACTCGTTCCGCTCGTACGCCGAGATCACGATGGACCCGATGGGACTGCCCACGCAGTTCACCCTCGACAACTACGTGCAGCTGTTCCAGCAGACCGACTACGGCGAGGCGCTCGTCAACACCCTCATCATCACGGTCGCGACCGTCGTGCTGCTGGTGGCGATCGTGCCGATGGCCGCCTACGGCATCGAACGCGTCGGCGGGCGCACGTCGCGGTTCATGTACATCCTCTTCATCGCGGGCCTCATGATCCCGTTCCAGGTGCGCATGATCCCGCTCGTGAAGGGGTTCAACGAGGTCGGCCTGTACAGCACGCTGACCAGCGTCATCCTCGTGCACCTCGGCGGGGCCGCGAGCTTCGGCATCCTGCTGTACTGCAGCTTCCTCAAGAGCGTGCCCATCGACGTCGAAGAGGCGGCGTCCATCGACGGGGCCGGACGACTGCGCACGTTCTGGTCGATCGTGTTCCCGATGCTGCTGCCGGTGACGTCGGCCTTCGTCATCATCCAGGCGCTCGGGCTGTGGAACGACTTCTTCATCCCCCTGGTGTTCCTCGACTCGTCGTCGGCGGGAACCATCAACGTCGCGATCAACCGCATGGTGGGTCTGCTCACGTCGCAGTGGCAGCTCATCTACACCGGCGCGATCCTCGCGATCATCCCCTCGGTGGCGATCTTCGCCGCGTTCCAGCGCTACTTCATCAAGGGCATGTCGGTCGGGGCGGTGAAGGGATGAGCGTCATCGCGGCGAAGGCGCGGGCCCTGCTCGCGCTCGACGGACCTCTCGCAGCCACGGTGCTCGCCGTGTTCGGGTACTTCACCGTGTCGGTGTCGTACCTGGCCTGCCTGGTGCCGCTGCTCGCGTTCACGAGCCTCGTCGGCTGGCAGCCGACGCACCTGGCCGTGTGGCTCGGCGCCGCCTCGCTGCTGCCGGTCGCGCCCGCCAGCTACGCGCTGCTGCGCGCCTCGCGTCTGCTGCTGACCGAGCGTGGCGAAGCGCGTGCCGTGCGCGCGTTCTGGACCGCGTTCGCGGATGGATGCCGCCGCCTCTGGTGGGCAGCGGCGTCGCTGTCGCTCGTGACGGTGCTGCTGCAGTACGACCTCGCGCTGTTCGGCGGCTCGGACACCGTGCTGCTGCTGGTCGCGGCGGGAGCGGCGCTCGCCGCCGCCCTGCTGGTCGGCGTGTGCGTCCTCGCGACGGCGCAGGACTTGAAGCGCCCTGTCGAGACCGTGGCCGCCGCGGCGACGGCGATCGGGCGACGCCCGCACATCGCGCTGAGCTGGCTGCTGCTGATCGGCCTCGGCCTCGCCGCCACCGCGATCCCGCTGCTCGGGCCCGCCCTCGCCCTGTTCCTCCCGGCGCTGCTCGGCGCCGGCATCCACATCTGCAACGACGCCCTGCGTCTGATCCGCACCGACGAGACGAGCTCGACATCGTGACCGACACCGCCATCACCCGTGACGCCCCCGCCGAGGCCGCGCCCCCGACCGCCCGGGCGCGGGTGGGGGCCTTCGAGCTCCGCTGGAGCCCGGAGGCGCCGGCATCCCTCGTCGTCCCGTCGTCCGGGTTCGCGGGCCGGGCGTCGGTCGCGCTCGTCGAGGTGTTCACGTCGACGGAGCAGCGGGCGCGCACCAGCCAGGCGTACTGGCGATCGGCGGTGGGGGAGCGTCTGCGGGTGCAGGGATCGCAGGTCACCGCGGACGCCGACGCGACGCGCGCTGTCGTCGTGCAGGGCGACTCCCGCACCGGCGTCGAGGTGCGCACGACCGTCACCGCCCCGGCCGGCGCGCGCGCCGTGCGCATCGAGAGCGAGGTGCGCAACGCGGGCCGCACCGCGGTGGTGGTGACGGCGGTGTCGTCGGCGACCATCGGGTTCGGGCACGCCCAGAGCGACCTCGACACCGCGGTGTGGGGCACGGCGCGCAGCGAATGGCTCGCCGAGGACCGCTGGAGCGAGGTGCCGGTGCGCACGCTGCTGCCTGAGATCGACCTCGCCCTCCACGCGCAGGACGCGCGCGGTCACGGCGCGCTCACGAGCCACGGCGCCTGGTCGAGCGGCGAGCACGTCCCGTGCGGGTACCTGCTGGGCGCCCACGGCGAGGCGCTCGCATGGCAGATCGAGACGAGCGCGGGCTGGCACGCCGACCTGAGCCAGGCACGGGACGGCGGGGTGCTGTCACTGCTCGGCCCCACCGACCTCGAGCACCAGTTCGCCCGCGAGCTCCTTCCCGGTGAGACCTTCACCGCCGTGCCCGTGGCGGTGGCGGCATCCCCCCTCTCACGCGACGGGGCGATCGCCGAGCTCACCCGCTACCGCCGGTGGCTGCGCGGCGCCGCCGCAGAGCAGCCGCTGCCGGTGGTGTACAACGACTTCATGAACACGCTGATGGGGCAGCCGACGACCGACAAGCTGCTGCCCCTCATCGAGCGGGCGGCCGAGGCGGGCGCCGAGGTGTTCTGCATCGACGCGGGCTGGTTCGCCGACCCCGAGGTGGGCGACTGGTGGTCGAGTGTCGGCGAGTGGCGCGAGGCGCCCGCCCGGTTCCCCGGCGGCGGCCTTCGCCGCGTGATCGACGCGATCCGCGACGCCGGCATGGCGCCCGGGCTCTGGCTCGAGCCCGAGGTCGTCGGGATCGACAGCCCCGCCGCAGCGGAGCTGCCCGACGAGGCGTTCTTCGTGCGGTTCGGGGAGCGCGTGCAGGAGGACCGCCGCTACCACCTCGACTTCCGCCACCCCGCGGCCCGCGCGCACCTCGACGCCACGGTCGACCATCTGGTCGAGGAGTACGGCGTGCGCTACCTCAAGCTCGACTACAACATCAATCCGGGTGCGGGCACCGAGCATCTCGCGACGGCGGCGGGAGACGGGCTACTGGGGCACACGAGGGCCTTCCGCGACTGGCTCGTGAGCGTGCAGCGGCGCCACCCGTTGCTGCGGATCGAGAACTGCAGCTCCGGCGCCATGCGCGCGGACTACGCGCTGCTGGCCGTCACGCACCTGCAGTCCACGAGCGATCAGCAGGACTTCCGCCTGTACCCGCCGATCGCCGCGTCGGCGCCGGCCTCGATCCTTCCGGAGCAATGCGGCAACTGGGCGTACCCGGCACGCGACATGAGCGACGAAGAGACCGTGTTCACGCTCGTCACGGGACTGAGCGGGCGGCTGTACCTGTCGGGCTTCCTCGACGAGCTGCGCCCCGAGCAGCGCGACCGCATCCGCGAGGCCGTTGCGCTGCACCGCGGGCTGCGCGACGAGCTGCGCCAGGCGACGCCGTTCTGGCCGCTCGGGCTGCCGGATTGGGATGCGTCCGTCGTATGCCTCGGCCTGCATACGCCCGACAGGGACCTGCTGTTCGTGTGGGACCGGGATGCCGCGCCCGCCGGCTTCACGATCCCGGGGGCGCACGGCGAGGCAGAAGTGCTGTTCCCTCGCGAGGGCGCCGACTGGGGGCTGGATGCTGCAGCCGACGGGCTGCACGTCGTGACCCCGTCCGGCCTCGGCGCGCGCGTGCTGCGGGTGACCCGTGGCTGAGCGCGGCACGATCCGCCCCGGCCGCGTGTTCGTCGACGACCGCGGCCGCACCGCGCAGCTGCACGGGATCGGGCTGCAGCGGATCGGTGACCGCTGGTTCGCGTGGGGCGAGGACAAAGCTGCGGGCGGGCTGTTCACCGCCGTCGCGTGCTACTCGTCGCCCGATCTCGCGACGTGGACGTTCGAGCGCGACGCCCTGGTCGCGGGCGAGGGCGACCTCGGCGCGGACCGGGTGATCGAGCGCCCCAAGGTGCTGCAGCGCCCCGACGGGCGGTGGGTCATGCTGCTGCACGTCGAGAGCGACGACTACGCCTACGCGCGGGTCGGGTACGCGATCGCCGACCAGCCGGAGGGGCCGTACGAGTATGTCGGCAGCGAGCGGCCGCTCGGCAACATCAGCCGCGACATCGGCGTGTTCCACGAGGACGGCGTCGGCTACCTGCTGTCGGAGGACCGCGACCACGGGCTGCACATCTACCGTCTGCGCGAGGACCGCCTGGGCGTCGAGGCGCTCGTCGCGACGCTGCGTCAGCAGGCGCGACCCGAGATCGGGTACGAGTCGCCGACGCTCGTGCGTCACGACGACGGGCGCTACTACCTCTTCGGCTCGGATCTCACCGGCTGGGACCTGAACGACAACATGTACACGAGCGCCCCCGCGCTCGAAGGCCCGTGGGACGACTGGCGCCCCATCGCGCCGGTCGGCACCCGCACCTTCGACTCGCAGGTGAGCGTCGTCGTGCCGGTGGGCGACGGGTACGTCTACGTCGGTGACCGCTGGAGGCCCGACGCGCTCGCCGAGTCCGAGCCGGTGTGGCTGCCGCTGCGCATCCGCGACGGCGAGGTCGTCCTCGAATGGCGCGACGAGTGGAGCATCCAGGAGCTCGGCGCATGAGGGCGGCGCTGCTGATGGACCCCGCTCTCGTGCCGTTCGTCTTCGGCCCCGACACGCGGTCGCGGCTGTCCGAGCTGGTCGAGATCGAGGGGGATGCCGCCACCTCGGCCGCAGGCATCCCCGATCCCGCCGGCGTCGACCTGCTGATCGCGGGATGGGGAGCGACACCGGCCGGCCCGGACGACATCGCCGCCTTCACCGGGCTGCGCGCCGTGGTCCACTGGGGCGGGGGGATCGGCTGGCTCGACGCGCAGGCGGCGGGCCGCGGCATCCGCATCTCCACCGCGAAGGCGGCCAACGCGATCCCGGTCGCCGAGTTCACCCACGCGATGATCACGCTGGCCGCGAAGGACGCGTTCTGGCTGTCGCGGCAGTACACCGCCGAGCAGCGGTTCATCGCCCGTGAGGCTGCCGCTCCGCGGGCGGGCCTGTACGGCACGACCGTCGGCATCGTGGGGGCGTCGGCCATCGGCACCCTCGTCATGCAGAAGCTGCGCGGCAACGACGTCCGGGTGCTGCTGTACGACCCGTACGCGTCTACCGCAGACGCCGCGGCTCTCGGCGCCGAGCTCGTCGGCGACCTCGTCGAGCTCGCGGCGCGCAGCGACCTGCTGTCGATCCACGCACCCGAGCTGCCGTCGACCGCCGGCATGGTGTCGGCGGAGGTGCTCGCCGCGCTGCGCGACGGCGCGACCGTCATCAACACCGCGCGCGGCTCGCTCGTCGACCAGGACGCCCTCGTCGCCGAGCTGCAGCGCGGACGACTGCGCGCGATCCTCGACGTGACCGATCCCGATCCGCTGCCCGCGGGGCACGTCCTCTACGCGCTGCCCAACGTCTTCCTCACGCCGCACCTGGCCGGCTCGATGGGCGTCGAGCTGCAGCGCCTGGGCGAGGCGGCGCTCGCCGAGATCGAGCGGTTCGTCGCCGGCGAGCCGTTCGCCCACCCCGTGCCCTGACGATCCCGGAGACCCGTCGTGCCCGTCATCCACAATCCGATCCTGCGCGGGTTCAACCCCGACCCGTCGATCCTGCGCGTCGGCGACGACTACTACATCGCCACGAGCACGTTCGAGTTCCACCCCGCCGTGCGGCTGCACCACTCGCGCGACCTCGTGCACTGGACGACGATCGGGCACCCCCTCGACGACGGGTTCGACCTGCGCGGCATCCCCGACTCGGGCGGCGTGTGGGCGCCGAGCCTCTCGTACGCCGACGGCCGGTTCTGGCTGGCGTACTCCATCGTGCGCACGATGGACGGCGACGACAAAGACATCGACAACTACCTCGTGACGGCGCCGTCGATCGACGGACCGTGGAGCGCGCCGGTGCACCTCGGCTCGCGGGGGTTCGACTTCTCGTTCTTCCACGATCCTGACGGCACGCACTGGATCGTCGGCGTGCAGTGGGACCAGCGTCCCGAGCATCCCTCGTTCTCGGGCCTGGTCCTGGAGCAGTACCTCCCCGACGAGCGGCGCACGAGCGGTGACGCCGTCAGGATCTACCGAGAGGAGGGCCTGGTCGAAGGCCCGAACCTCTACCGGATCGGCGACTGGTACCACCTGCTCATCGCCGCGGGCGGCACCGGGTGGAACCACGGCATCACCGTGGCGCGCTCGCGGAGCCTGCTCGGCCCGTACGAGCGAGACGCGCGTGAGGCGGTGCTGACGACCCGCGATGCGCCCGGGCATCCCCTGCAGAAGGCGGGGCACGGCGAGCTCGTCCAGACGCCGGACGACAAGTGGTGGCTCGTGCATCTCGCCAGTCGCCCGACGCTGCACCTGGGGGAGCGCTACAGCACCCTCGGGCGTGAGACGTGCCTGCAGCGGGTCGTGTTCGACGACGACGGCTGGCTGCGCCTCGCCGACGGCGGGCACCACGCATCCGTCGACGTCCCGCTCGGGGACGAGGACGAGGGCGAGGATGCCGCACCGGGCCCGCGGGGCTGGACGGACGACTTCGCGGCCGGCGCCCTCGACGGGCGGCGCTGGTCGACGCTGCGGGCGGCACTGCCGCCCGGGGTCGCCGACCTCGACGCCCGGCCGGGATGGCTGCGGCTACGCGGCGGGCACTCCGCGGCGTCGGTGTTCGACCAGTCCATGATCCTCACGCGGGTCGAGGAGCATCGCGCGTCGTTCGAGACCGCCCTCGACGCCGACCCGCGCTCGCCGCGAGAATCGGCCGGCCCGATCGCCTGGTACGACCGCTCCGGGTGGATCCAGCTGCAGGTCACGTACGACGACGAGAACGGACGGCACCTGCGGGTGGTGCGCCGCGACGGCGGCGTCACCACGCGCTCGGAGCCCATCCCCGCGCCCGGCGGAGCGCTGCGGCTGCGGATGGCCCTCGACGGCCCGGACCTGCGTTTCGCGTGGGCGGCCGCTGCGTCGGAGGAGTGGATGCCGGTCCCCGGCGTGCATCCGGCATGGACGCTGTCGGACGACCACGGGCCGCGCCTGCGCTTCACCGGCCTCTTCTTCGGCGTGCGCGCGGACGATCTCGACGGCCGCGGCTGGACGGCCGACGTCGGCAGCGTCACCGTGCGCTTCGATCCGGAGCGCTTCGATCTGGAGCGCACCGGCTGAGATCGGCCCTTGACGGGGGCAGGTCCACCCGTCATCGTTAAGTGGCAAACGTTATCCAATCCTGCAGTCCCCACCATCCGCGGTCGGTGCCGACCGTGGCGACAGGAAAGAGAGATCGATGAGGATCCATCGCAGACGCTCCCTCCGGCGCCTGATCGCGACCGTCACCGCCGCCGCACTGGCGGCGGCCGGCGCCGTCACGGCACTGCAGCCCGCAGCCGCCGTCGAGCCGGTGGCGACGGCATCCCCGCCCGCGATCGTGCGCACGCTCAGCGACGCCGGCTTCGCCCACCCCGGGGTCGGGTTCACCGCCGACCACCTCGAGAACATGCGCACGCAGGTGCTCGCGGGCGTCGACCCGTGGGCGAGCTACTACGACGCCATGTCGCAGACGAAGTACGCCGCCCGGACGTTCGTGCCCGAGATCGCGCAGCCCGGCACCGACACCCCCAAGAACGACGCGTACGACAACGCCGGCATGCGCTCCAGCGCGCTGCGCGACAGCCTCGGCGCGATGGCGCAGGCGCTCGAGTACGTCGTCACGGGCGACGAGCAGTACCGCGCCAACGCGCTGCACGTCCTGCGCACGTGGAGCGGCCTCGACCCGGCGAAGTACGCGTACTTCGCCGATGCGCACATCCACACCGGCGTGCCGCTGTACTACATGCTGATCGCGGCCGAGGTGGTGCGCGGCACCGAGCCCTCGAACGCCACGCTCGACGGCTACGACCTGCGCTGGACGGCGACGGACCAGCAGCGCATCGAAGACAACCTCGTGCGGCCCGTGCTCGACACGTTCCTGTACTCGCAGAACCGGCTGTGGAACCAGCACCTCTACGGCGTCATCGGCATGGTCGCCGCCGCGATCTTCCTCGACGACGCCGACCTGTACGCGAAGTACGTCGAGTGGTTCACGGTGAACTCGACCTACGAGAGCGAGCACGACCTGTACGGCGGCGACGTCAACGGCGCGCTCGCCTCCATCTTCCGCGAGATCCCCGCCGACGCCCCCGGCAACACCACCGGTGCGCCTTTCGTGCAGCACATGGAGATGCTGCGCGACCAGGCCCACGGCCAGGGGGACGTCGACATCCTCGTCGCCCTCGCGCGCCTCGTGGACAACCAGGGCACCAAAATCGACCCGGTCGCCGGCACCGTCTCGACTGCGGCGGACGCGGTGTCGCCGTACCGCTTCCTCGACGACCGCATCCTCGCCGGCGCCGACACGTTCTACGCGTTCATGATGGGCGAAGAGGTGCCCTACATCCCGGCCAGCGAGGGCGGCTCGATCTCGCAGGCGTACCGCGGGCGGCTGCAGGATCCGCTCAGCGAGGCGTACCTGCAGTACCGCTACGTGGCCGGGGTCGACGTCGAGACAGAGGCGCCGCACGTCGCCGACCTCTACGCCCACCGCGACGGGCCGCTGTACTACTACGGCACCGGCATCCAGAACTTCTGGAACGACCGCGGCTCGGACTACACCGGGGCCGAGTACTGGGTCGCGTTCCCCGAGCAGCTCGCCGAGGTCGAGGGCTCCGTGGCCCCGACGGCTCCGTCGCCCGAACTGTCGGTCGGCACGTTCGGCACGGCGCTCGGTGCGGGCGCGCAGGCGGGCGCCGACGCCGACGGCACGGCCTACGTGCGGCTCGACGCGGCCGCCGACGATGCCCAGGTCGCCGTACGCCGCGCCGTCTGGGCGGACCGCAGCAAGACCGCGCTCGTGGGCGTCAAGGTCCGCAGCGACGGGGTGGCGCGACTGCAGCTGGCGCGCACCTCGCAGGAGGTGCCGTTCGCCGAGATCGTGGTGCCCGACACCGACGGCCAGTGGCGCTACGTGTGGCTCGACCTCAGCACCGACAAGACGCCGGGTGCCGTGGGCGACAACATCGTCGTCCTGACCGCGACGGGGTCGGACGCCTCGGTCGATGTCGCGGGGGTCCTCGCACAGGCGAACGGCGTGCTGACACCGCCCGTGTTCGCGGACGCGCCTGCCGTCCAGGTCATGGCCGTGCGCGGCGAGGCGTGGTCGCGCTCGTTCGGCGTGACGGATGCCGGCGGCGGCGCCCCCGCGCTCTCGCTGCAGCATGCACCCCAGGGCGCGTCGCTGTCGGGCGACACGGTCTCGTGGACGCCGGCGCGTGCCGGCGACAGCGACCTGCTCGTCGTCGCATCGGACGGCACCTCGGTGACGGCCCTGCCGGTGTCCGTGACGGTCGCGCCGACCCGCCCATCGGCGATCGGCAAGCTCATGGACCGCATCGAGGGCGCCGCCGAGGACTACGTGTCCGCGGACTGGCAGCGCGTCGCGAGCCTTCGCCAGCAGGCGAAGGACGCCGTCAAGAGCGCCGACGCGGCCACCTTCGCCGGTCTGCTGGCTCAGCTGGGCGCCGCGATCGCCGACCTGCGGCTGCTCAACCCGCTGCTGACCGACGGCACGCTCGACTACACCGGCATCGTGACCGCACCCGCGCTCACGCCGTCGCAGCTGCGCGCGCTCGCCGACGGCGACAACCAGACGTCGTGGGGCGACCAGCGCGTGCCCGCCATCGTGTTCGACTTCGGCCCGGGCTTCCGCGTGGCATCGACCGGGTTCGGGTTCCAGGCGCGCGACACGTTCCCCAACCGCGCCGAGGGGACGAACGTGTACGGCTCCGACGACGGCGCGACCTGGACGCTGCTGACCGAGCACCCGAACGCGGGGCAGGATGCCGCCGTCGAATGGGTCCCGGTGCGCGCGGACGTGCGCGACCAGCGGTTCCGGTTCCTGAAGTTCCAGGTCGACGAGCCGGGCGTCCCGTCCGACCCGGCGTACCCGGGCATCTGGAGCATCGCCGACATCCGGATCGACGGCGTGCGCAGCGAGGCCGTCGGGTCGATGGACACCGTCACGATGTCGTCGCCCGACGGCGTCGCGCGACGCGTGGTCCCCGGGGACCACGTCGAGCTGCACCTGACCGGACCCGCGGGGAACACGGGCGTGACGGCGACCGTGTTCGGCGTCGCCGCACAGGTGACCTCGCCCGCGGCCGGGCAATGGGTGGCGTCGGCGGCCGTTCCCGAGGGCGTAGAAGCCGGCGCGTCGGTCTCGTTCACCGTCGCGTTCACGACGCCCGACGGCCGTGCGGCCGACCCGGTGCAGGCGACGACCGACGGGTCGACGCTGTTCGTGTCGACGGACGAGGGTCTCGTCGACGACGCCTTCCGCGGGGCGCGGATGCTGCGGCCCGACGGCGTCGTCGACACCGCGTGGACGAACTACACCGTCAAGATGTTCGACGGCGATCCCGCATCGCACTCCGACACCCGGCTCAACTCCGGGCTGTACGGAAACGTCTGGGACTTCGGTGAGGGCGCGACCGTGTCGCTGACCGGTGCCGAGCTGCTCGTCCGCCAGGACGGGTACGGCACGTCCCGCATCGCCGACATGCGGCTGGAAGGGTCGAACGACTTCCAGACGTGGACCCGGCTCACGCCCGCCGCGCCCGCCAAGACGCTGGACTGGCAGCGCTGGACCATCGCCGATCACACCGCGTACCGGTACATCCGGCTGGTGAACGGCCAGATCCTCAACGTGGCCGAACTGCGGCTCTTCGGCACCGTCACCGCGCTCGGCTGACCCGACCCGCGAAGGGGTGGATTCCTGCGGCCGCGGCCGCCGGCATCCACCCTTTCGCAGTCCCTGAGGAAGAATCCGCGGACGAGAGGGTGATTCTCCCCATCGGGAGGGCGGCGAAGTTCCCTAGGATCGAACCGACGAGAGGGGGACGGATGCCGGATGTCGAGGTGTACTACCACGAGCTGACGTCTGCGGCGACCGCGGTCCAGACCGCCTCGCAGCGGGTCCTCGAGGCCGCCGCGGACCTCAACGGCGACGACGTCGGCATCGGGAACCCCGCACACCGGCCCTCGCTGCGGCTCGAGATGCACCGACGGTTCACCGCGCTGCGCACGTCGGTGCGGGATCACTCCGCCGCCGCCTCGGGTGTCGGCGGCGACGTGCAGGCGATCGCCGACAAGTACAGCGAACTCGATGCCGAGCTGAGCGGATGAGCCTGATCTCCCCGAACCACGGCTACCCGCTCGAGCGGATCGAGGGCGACACCGGGTCGATGTCGTGGTGGGTCAGCCGGTTCGACAGCATCGGCGACCGGGCGGGCGACCTGCGCACGCGCATGCAGGCGGTGCGCGAGCTCCCGGGCAAGGGCCGGTCCATCACCGCGTCGCGCGAAGACGCGCTCGAGACCTCGACCGCGCTGACCGCGGACATCGTCGAGGCCGAGCACCTGTCGACGGTGCTCGCGCGCTACTCCGACGCGTTCACGGCGCACGCCGTGCCCGCCAACCGCATGGTCGACGAGATCGAAGACGCCCACGCCCGCGCCCGGAGCGCCGATGCCGCGTTCCAGCACGCCGGCCAGAACGCCCTGTGGACGTCGTACTCGGGCACGCCCGAAGACATCGCCGCCGCCGATCGGGTGGCAGGCGATGCCGCAGCCGACAAGGCGGCGGCAGAGAGCGCCCTCGATGATCTCTGGGCGACGTGGGAGTCGCACTATTCGCAATGGGATGCCGCCTACGACGCCGCGATGTCGGCCCTGGCCGGCGGGACCGGCGTCACCCTGACCCGCGACGCCCGCGATCTGCTCGACCAGCTCCTGGCCGCCGACGATCCGGCCGCCGTCCTCGCACTGTGGCGCGCGCACCCCGAGCTGCAGGCCGAGCTCGCCGAGAAGCATCCGGAGATCATCGGGAACCTCGACGGCATCCCGTTCGACGTGCGCGCCGAGGTGAACGAGGCCCGGCTCGCCGAACTGGTGAAGCGCACGGACCTCCCCGAACCGCTCGCCACCGAGGTCAAGACACTCCACATCGAGGTCTCTGAGCGCCAGGGCCGGCTGATCGCGTTCGACCTCGACGGTGCTGAGCAGACCACCGCGGCGCTCTGGTACGGGCCGTTCGCCGCGACGACGGTGTCGACGCTCGTGCCCGGCATGATGTCGCAGGTGTCCGAGATGGCCGATTGGGGCTACTCGGCCCGAAACCTCAACGCTGCTGTCGGCACCGGCTCGGCGACGATCGCGTGGTTCGGCTACGACTCGCCGAACTTCGCCGAAGAGCCCGCCATGAGTCGCGCGCAGAACGGCGCACCCGCCCTGCGGTCGATGCTGCAGGGGATCGGCGCGCTGCTCCCCGACAGTGAGATCGACGTGATCGCCCACTCGTACGGCAGCACCACGGCGGCCCTCGCGATCGGGTCGGCGCCGGACGGCCTGGGCGTCGACAAGTTCATCACCGTCGGGTCGGCGGGCCTGCCCGACGACGAGGACGTGCGGGCGAACCTGCAGTCGCCCGACGCGCCCCGCATCTACGCCACGATGTCGGAACGCGACTTCTGGGCCCCCGTCGGGCAGGGCACGGGATTCGGGCACGGCACCTCGCCGACGTCGCTCGACGGCGTGACAGAGTTCGACAGCAACGGCGGCGTCGACGCAGACGGCCGCCCCCTGCTGCCGACACCCGGGCACAGCGCCCACGGCGGGGCGAACTTCCCGTGGGAGAGCTCACCCGGCGGCTACCTGCAGCAGGGCAGCGAGTCGTTCTACAACGTGTCGCAGATCATCAAGACCGGTGAGCCGGGCACCGAGCCGGGCGGCGAGGGCACCGACATACCGTTCTGGGTGAAGGTGCTCGAGATCCAGGCACAGACAGGCAGCTATGGCTACATCTACTGAACGGCGGCGCGCCACCGCGCTGCGGGCGTTGACGGCGACGGTCGTCGGAATGGTGCTGACGATGACGGGTTGTGCTCCCCAGGCTCCCCAGGGCGACGCGCTGTACCAGGACGGGCAGCAGCGGTTCACCGCGATGTGGGACGCGATGCACTCCGTGCTGATGGCTGTCGACGACGGCGAGTGGGAGGCCACGGCCGGCGGATACGGCGCCGGCGCCGGCTCGTGCCCGAACAGCGGGGGATCGCTCGACGGCTACGTGTTCGAGTACCGGCGGAGCGCGCCGTTGGCGGACCGCGACCCGCAGCAGGTGAGCGACGACGCGGTCGCCGCGTTCAAGGATCTCGGGCTGGACCCCGAGACGGCCGTGTACGGTTCGGGCGACCGCGCGCAGTGGAACGTGATCGCCGAGGGCGACCCGGTCGGGCGCGCGGTGGTCACCGTCGAAGTCGACCTGCAGAAGATCCTGGTGACGGCCGACACCTCGTGTGCACCCGGAAGCCCGTGGGACCTCAACGGCATGGTGTTCGACGACCCCGACATGACCGGGGTGGACCACTGGCGCCGTCAGCCCGCCACCGAGGGCGCGGACTCGGTGCCGATGTTCTACTTCCCCGCAGACGGCCCGCTGTTCTGGAACGAGGACGGCACACCCGTCGAGCCGCAGCCGGTGATCACCGATCCGCCGCAGCGCTCCAGCTGAGCGACTCGATGTAGCGCAGCAGCACGCCCTCGCGCAGCGCCCACGGCGACACCTCGAGCTCGTCGACATCGAGCGCGCGCATCGCCTCGTGCAGCACGACGGCGCCCGCGACAATCTGAAAGGTCCGGTCCGGCGTGATGCCGGGCAGCTCCTGCCGCGCCGACGCCGGGATCCGGGCCAGGCGCGGGATCCACGAGCCGAGCGCGGCGCGGGGCAGCAGCATCCGCTCGATCCCCGACCAGCCGGGCACCGGGTACCCGACGAGCTTCGCCAGCGAGCGGATCGCCTTCGACGAGCCGACCACGTGGTCGGGCCGCGCGAGGGCGCCGAACGATTCGGCGACCGGCGCGAGGGTCTCGCGTGCGTGGCGCCGCAGCCGGTCGACGGCCTCTTCGCCCGGCGGGTCGTCCGGCAGGAACTGCACCGTCATGCGGCCCGCACCGAGGGGGACGGATGCCGCCGCCTCCGGCAGCTCGTCGGCACCGGCCGCGAGCTCGAGCGAGCCGCCGCCGATGTCGAACAGCAGGATCTGGCCGGCCGCCCATCCGAACCAGCGGCGGACGGCGAGGAAGGTGTAGCGCGCCTCGGTCTCGCCGCCGAGCACCTGCAGCGGCTGGCCCAGCGCCTCTTCGATGAGGGCGATGACCTCGGGTCCGTTCGTGGCCTCGCGGACGGCGCTCGTCGCGGTGGCGAGCAGCTCGTCGACGCGCTCGGCGGCGGCGAGGTCGCGCGCCTGGGCGACGGCTGACACGAGCGCCGTGACGCCCTCCTCGGTGATGGAGCCGTCCTCCGCGAGGTAGCGCATGAGCCTCAGGACGGTGCGTTGGCTGGTCGTGGCCAGGGGGCGCCCGCCGGGGCGCACATCGGCGACCAGCAGGTGGACGGTGTTCGAGCCGATGTCGAGAACTCCCAAGCGCACGCGTTCAGGTTAGCGGGGCGGACCCTCGTCGCAGCCTCACGTTTCGGGGACGGCATCCCGCCCGTGCGTGCGGCAGTCCGCCGTGGAGTGCGCACCCAGGCGGGGAAGGGCGAAGAACCGCAGATGAGCGGCGGATGAGAAGCGCACGGCAGGGCTACCGCCCTGCCGCCGGTGCGCCTAGCGTCGGCGGCAGGGTGCCGACCTGGCACCTGTTCCTGAGGGCGGACGCCGACGACGGCGTCCGCGCATACGGCGGCCGACGAAGACCGCCCGACACCGAGGAGAAGACCATGAATCGATCACGCACCTCCGCGCTCCGCGCGGTGGCGCTCGCAGCCACCGGGGCGACAGCCCTCGCTCTGGCTGTCATGCCCGTCGCGGCGGCGAACGCCGCGCCCGGCACCGCGTGCGACAAGCGCAACAACAACACGGTCGCGAAGCTGCTCGACTGCGTGAGCGCGGCGGGAGCGATGGAGCACCTGAACGCCCTGCAAGAGATCGCGGACGCCAACGGCGGCAACCGTGCCGTCGACACCGCCGGATACGAGGCGAGCGTCGACTACGTCGTCCAGACCCTCCAGGCGGCCGGCTGGCAGGTGTCGATCGACGAGTTCGACTACCTGCTGCCCCTCACCCCGGAGCTTCACCAACTGACCCCGCAGGACGTCGTCCACCCGGCCGGCAGCTTCTCGGAGGGCTCGGGTTCAGGGTCGGTGACGGGCACGATCATCCCCGTCGACCTGGTGCTCGCGCAGCCGCGCACCCCCGTGACCAGTGGCTGCGAAGACGCAGACTTCGAGGGCCTCGACTTCTCGGGCGCCACAGACATCGCGCTCGTCCAGCGCGGCACGTGCGAGTTCGGCGTCAAGGCGCGCAACGCGCAGGAGGCCGGCGCCGAGGCCGTCGTCATCATGAACCAGGGCAACGCGCCCGACCGCATGGACGTCCTCACCAACGTCACGCTGATCGGCGAGAACCCCGACGCCCTCGACATCCCGGTGATCTCGACGTCGTTCGATGCGGGTGCGTCGCTCGCCCAGCCCGGCTCCACGGCCACGGTCACCCAGATCGTCGAGAACCACCCGCAGAAGAACGTCATCGCGGAGCTTCCGGGCGCGAACCCCGACAACGTCGTCATGGCCGGCGCCCACCTCGACTCCGTCCCCGAGGGCCCGGGCATCAACGACAACGGCTCCGGATCGGCGGCGCTGCTCGAGATCGCGCAGAACATGTCGAAGCTGAAGCCGCAGAACACCGTGCGCCTGGCCTGGTGGGGTGCCGAAGAGGTCGGCCTGGTCGGGTCGGCCGGGTACGTCGCAGGCCTCACCGACACGGAGCGCGATCGGATCGCCCTGTACCTCAACTTCGACATGATCGCGTCGCCGAACTACGTCTTCATGGTCTACGACGGCGACGAGAGCAGCTTCGAGGCGCCGGTGGTCGTGCCGCCGGGGTCGGTAGAGATCGAGGACCTCTTCGAGCGCTACTACACGAGCATCGGACAGCCGTACGACGACGCCGAGTTCAGCGGCCGCAGCGACTACGAGGCGTTCATCCTCGCCGGCATCCCTGCGGGCGGACTGTTCACCGGAGCCGAGGAGGAGAAGACGCCCGAGCAGGCGGCCATCTGGGGAGGAACCGCGGGCGAGTGGCTCGACCCGTGCTACCACCAGTCCTGCGACGACATCGACAACCTCAGCATGCAGGCGCTCGAGGTCAACTCCGACGCCATCGCGCTCGCCGTGCTCGCGTACGCCTACTCGACCGAACTGGTCAACGGCGTGCCGGGTGTCGACGTCCCGGGCGGGCTGCTGCTGCCCGAGCCCGCCGGCCCCGAGGGCACCTTCGGCCGTGGCGGTGGCGGCCTCGACGGCGCCCACGGCCACGACACGCTCACCAGCTGACGCGTCGCACAGGAGGAGGACCCATCCTGCGGGTGGGTCCTCCTCTCGTGCCAGCGGCTACGATGGGCGCGATGTCCGCCGACGAAGCCACCGTGCAAGACGCCAGCGCCCTCGCGCCCGCCCTCTCGCTCTACCGCGAGATCGATCGCGCCGACTGGGCCCGCCTGGCGGCCGGCATGACGCAGCCGCTCAGCGAGACCGAGATCGTGCAGATCCGGGGCCTCGGCGACCGGCTCGACATGGACGAGGTCGCGCAGGTCTATGTGCCGCTGTCGCGCCTGCTGTCGCTGTACGCCGAGTCCACCAAGCGACTCGGCGCCGAGGAGTCGGCCTTCCTCGGCGAGCACGACTCCACGACCCCGTTCATCGTCGGAGTCGCGGGCTCGGTCGCCGTCGGCAAGTCGACGATCGCGCGCCTGCTGCGCGAGCTGACGTCGCGCTGGCCGGGCACGCCCCGCGTCGAGCTCGTCACGACCGACGGGTTCCTCTACCCGAACGCCGAGCTCGAGCGTCGCGGGCTCATGGAGCGCAAGGGCTTCCCCGAGTCGTACGACCGGCGCGCCCTCGTGTCGTTCCTCACCGAGGTCAAGAGCGGCGCCGCCGAGGTGCGCGCGCCGTTCTACTCGCACATGCGGTACGACATCGTGCCCGACGCGGTCGTCACCGTGCGCCGGCCCGACATCGTCATCGTCGAGGGCCTCAACGTGCTGCAGCCGCCCCCGACGCCCAACGACGTCGCGGTGAGCGACCTGTTCGACTTCTCGATCTACGTCGACGCGGATGCCGCCCACATCACTCAGTGGTACGTCGACCGCTTCCTCGCCCTGCGCCGCGCGGCGTTCAGCAACCCGAACTCGTTCTTCAACGTGTTCGCCCAGCTGTCGGACGACGAGGCCGTGGAGCGCGCGCTCGGCTTCTGGAACACGATCAACCTTCCCAACCTCGAAGAGAACGTGCTGCCGACGCGCCACCGCGCGAACCTCGTGCTGCAGAAGGCGGCCGACCACAAGGTCGAGACCGTCCTGCTGCGCAAGCTGTAGCGCCCAGCCCGACCGTCGAGCCCGGCCGTCGAGCGGTGCCCTCCGACGAGCGTGCGATTGTGGCGAGTCGCCGGATCCGGCACATCGAGCGCGGCAGTCTTGGCGATTCGCCAGAACGGCGTCCCGGTCGTGCGACGGCATGTCGCCAGGATCTGCCGGCGCGAGACGCTGAACTTGGCGACTCGCCAGAACTGGCAGGTGGATGCCGCGGCCGGCGGCATCCACTATTCGTAAAGGAACCGCGCAAAACCGTCCGCCTACCATGGACCGCATGTGCGGAATCGTCGGATATGTGGGCCCTCGTCAGAGCCAGGATGTGCTGATCTCGGGGCTGTCGCGATTGGAATACCGCGGCTACGACTCCGCGGGCATCGCGGTGATCGACGCCGACGGAGGCCTCGGCATGCGCAAGCGGGCGGGAAAGCTGCAGGTGCTCCGCGACGACCTCGCCGCACGGCCCCTCACCGACGGCACCACCGGCATCGGCCACACGCGGTGGGCCACCCACGGCGGTCCGACCGACGGGAACGCGCACCCGCACCTGGCGGACGACGACCGGCTGGCCGTCATCCACAACGGCATCATCGAGAACTTCGGCGAGCTCAAGGCCGAGCTGCTGTCGGAGGGCTTCACGTTCCGCAGCGAGACCGACACCGAGGTCGCCGCCGTGCTGCTCGGCCGCGAGTACCGGCGCACGGGTGACCTGGTCGCCGCGTTCCGCGCGGTCGCGCCGCGCCTCGAAGGCGCCTTCACCCTGCTCGCCACGCACCAGGAGCAGCCGGGCCTCGTCGTCGGCGCGCGCCGCAACTCGCCGCTGGTGATCGGCCTCGGCGAGGGCGAGAACTTCCTCGGCTCCGACGTCGCCGCCTTCGTCGAGTACACCCGCAACGCCCTCGCCATCGGCCAGGACCAGATCGTCGCGATCACCCCCGACGCCGTCACGGTGACCGACTTCGCCGGGAACCCGGTCGAGGTCGAGCCGTTCGAGGTGACGTGGGATGCCGCCGCGGCCGAGAAGGGCGGATGGTCGTCGTTCATGGCCAAGGAGGTGTCGGAAGAGCCCGAGGCCGTCGCCAACACGCTGCGCGGCCGCATCCACGACGGCGAAGTCGTCATCCCCGAGCTCGACGGCCTGGACGACCTGTTCGCCGGCATCTCGCGCATCATCGTCATCGCGTGCGGCACCGCCGCGTACGCGGGCCAGGTGGGCAAGTACGCGATCGAGCAGTGGACCCGCATCCCCGTCGAGGTCGAGCTCGCGCACGAGTTCCGCTACCGCGATCCGGTGATCGGCCCCGACACCCTCGTCGTCTCGATCAGCCAGTCCGGCGAGACCATGGACACGCTCATGGCCGTCAAGTACGCCCGCGAGCACGGCGCCAAGACGCTGTCGGTGTGCAACACGCAGGGCGCGACCATCCCGCGCGAGTCCGACGCCATCGTCTACACGCACGCCGGTCCCGAGGTCGCGGTCGCCTCGACCAAGGCCTTCGTGGCGCAGATCACGGCGCTGTACCTGATGGGTCTGCACATCGGGCGCGTGCGCGGTGCCGTGTCGGCCGCCGACGCCGCCGAGCACGTGCGCGAGCTGGAGGCGGTGCCCGCCAAGATCCAGCGCATCCTCGACAACGAGCAGCCCCGCATCGAGCAGTTCGCACACTGGATGGCCGACACCCGCTCGGTGCTGTTCCTCGGCCGTCACGTCGGCTACCCGATCGCCCTGGAAGGCGCGCTCAAGCTCAAGGAGCTCGCCTACATCCACGCCGAGGGCTTCGCCGCCGGCGAGCTCAAGCACGGCCCGATCGCGCTCATCGAGCCCGGTCAGCCGGTGTTCGTCGTCGTGCCGTCGCCGGTCACCTCGGCCGAGATGCACAAGAAGGTCGTCTCGTCGATCGAAGAGATCCGCGCCCGCGGGGCCCGCGTCATCGCGATCGCCGAAGAGGGCGACGCGGCCGTGCTGCCGAAGGCCGACGAGGTGCTGCGCATCCCGCTCGCCGGACCGTTCTTCGAGCCGCTCCTGGCCGTCGTGCCGTTGCACATCTTCGCGATGGGCCTCGCCACGGCGAAGGGCCTCGACGTCGACCAGCCTCGCAACCTGGCCAAGTCCGTCACCGTCGAGTGAGTGGATGCCGGCGGCCCCGGCCGCCGGCATCCACTCCTCACCAGCACGCGCTCGTGCGTGCCGTGGCTCGTCGCCCGGCCCGCGAACATGCCCTTCCTTCGCCGAGCCTGCCCTTCCTTCGCCGAGCATGCCGCTTCGGTGCCGAGCATGCCCCCTCGGCGCCGAGCCTGCCCCTTCGGTGCCGAGCTTGCCCCCTCGGCGCCGAGCATGTCCGGGCAAGGTCGTGCCCGGACGGGCATGGTCGCGTGGGATAGGGCATGGTCGCGTGGGGGAGGGCATGGTCGCGCGGGATGGGGCATGGTCGCGTGGGATGGGGCATGGTCGTGCGGGGGAGCGCATCGTCGGCGGGGGTGGGGCATGGTCGCGGGGCGGGGCGGGGCGGGGCGCCGTCGAGGTAGTCTGACGGATGCCGCGCACCGGCGCGGCAGGAGGTGCACGTGATCGTCGGAATCGGCGTCGACCTCGTCGACATCCCGCGGTTCGAGCGCACCATCTCGCGTACGCCGCGGCTGCTCGAACGGCTGTTCTCGCCGAACGAGCGACTGTTGAAGCCGCACTCACTGGCCGCCCGTTACGCCGCCAAGGAGGCGCTCATCAAAGCCCTCGGCGGATCGGACGGGGTCCACTGGACCGAGATCGAGGTCGCGTCGGAGCCTTCCGGCCGCCCGGTGTTCTCACTCACCGGGTCGACCGCGGCCGTCGTCGCCGCGCGCGGCATCACCGTCGTGCACCTGTCGATGTCGCACGACGCCGGTCTCGCGACCGCGTACGTCATCGCCGAGTCCGTCCCGGCAGCCCAGGTCTCGCCGAGACCGGGGGATCCGGCCGCCACCGAGGACGGCGTCCGCGGTCTCAGCCCGGATGCCTCGTCTCGCCCGACCGCCCCGTCTCGCCCACCCGCAGCCCCGGAGGAGTCCGCATGAGCCGCCTGCCCACCGGAGCGCTGCGCGAGGCGACCGTCGACACCGGTGCCATCGAAGACAACGTGCGCCACCTGCGCCGGCTGACCGGTTCGCAGATCATCGCGGTCGTCAAGGCCGACGGCTACGGGCACGGCGCCGTGCGCTCCGCGGTCGCCGCGCTCGCCGGCGGGGCCGACCGCCTCGGGGTGAGCGACATCACCGAGGCGCTGGCGCTGCGTCGCGCGGGCATCGACGCTCCCATCGTGGCGTGGCTGCACGCTCCCGGAGCCGACTTCGCGGAGGCCGCCGCGCACGGCATCGAGCTGGGCATCTCGAGCCTCGACCAGCTGCAGAAGGCTGCGGCGGCGGCATCCGCGGATCGTCCGGTGGCGCTGCACCTGAAGCTGGAGACGGGGCTCTCACGCAACGGCATCGCGCCCGACGACTACCGCGTGGTGTTCGCCGAGGCCGCCCGGCTGGAGCGCATCGGGCGGGTGCGCGTCGTCGCGCTCTTCAGCCATCTCTCCAACGCGTCGGACGACGACGACCGCGCCGCACTGCGCGCGTTCGAAGACGGCGTCGCGGTCGCCGCATCGTTCGGTCTGGCGCCTCCGCTGCGGCATATCGCCGCCACCCACGCCGCGATCGACCTGCCCGAGTCGAGGCTCGGCTGCGTGCGCATCGGAATCGGCCTGTACGGGCTGTCGCCGTTCGCGGATCGCACGTCCGCAGACCTGGGCCTGCGTCCCGCGATGACGCTGCGCGGCGCGGTCGCCGCCGTGCGCCGCGTGCCGGCCGACAAGGGCGTCTCGTACGGCTACGACTACCGCACCGACCGCGACACGACGCTCGCGCTCGTGCCCGTCGGTTACGCAGACGGCGTGCCGCGACAGGCATCGGGCGCGGGGCCGGTCGTCATCGGCGGTCGACGGTTCACCGTCGCCGGCCGCATCGCGATGGACCAGTTCGTCGTCGACGTCGGCGACGAGACGGTCGCGGTCGGCGACGAGGCGGTGCTCTTCGGCGATCCGACGCTGGGTGCGCCGTCTGCGACGGAGTGGGCGGATGCCGCCGGCACCATCAACTACGAGATCGTGACGCGCATCGGCGCGCGCGTTCCCCGCAGGCAGGTGGCGGAGTGAGCGGCCTCGACCCGATCGCCGGGTCGCACGAGATCGCCTCTCCTGATGACATGGAGGAGCTCGGCCGGCGGATCGGGCGGATGCTGCGACCCGGCGACCTCGTCGTGCTCACCGGTCCCCTCGGTGCCGGCAAGACGACGCTCACACGGGGCATCGGCGAGGGACTGCATGTGCGCGGGCCGATCCAGAGCCCCACCTTCGTGCTCGCCCGCACGCATCCGTCGCTCGACGGCGGCGCGCCGCTCGTGCACGTCGACGCGTACCGCCTCGGATCGCCCGCCGAGCTCGACGACCTCGACATCGACTACGACGGCTCGGTCGTGGTGGTCGAGTGGGGCCGCGGCATGGTCGACGGCCTTCGCGATGTGTGGTGGGAGCTCGAGATCGAGCGCGAATGGCACGGCCATGGTGTCGACGACGCGTGCGGCACGGTCGCCCACGAGGCCGAGCTCGACGCCGACTCGCCGCGCCGCGTGGTCGTGACGCGGCACACCGCCTCCGGTCACTGAGCGCCGGGGGCTCCGGCCTCCGAAGACGAGACGCGTTCTGAGTCGGTCTCGGCCCCGGCGGGCGACGCCCCGAGATGCCCGACTACCCTGGGAGGGTGATCCTCGGCATCGACACGTCGCTCGGCTCCGCGGTGGCGGTCGTCGAGCCCGACGGCGTCATCCGCGCGCAGACCGTCAGCGCCGACCCCCGCGGCCATGCCGAGATGATCGGCACACTGATCGAACGGGCGCTGGCCGAGGCATCCATCGGTCCGTCCGACGTGACGCACGTCGCGGCCGGCATGGGCCCCGGACCCTTCACGGGCCTGCGGGTGGGCATCGCCGCCGCGCGCACGTTCGCGCTCGGCCGGGCGGTGCCCGTCGTCCCGGTGGTGAGCCACGACGCCGTCGCGCTGGAGCTGCTGCTCCACGACGCGCTCACGGGCGGCTACGAGGATGCCGCCGACGAGCCTTTCGCCGTCGTCACCGACGCGCGGCGCCGGGAGTTCGCGTACACGCTGTACCGGGGTCTCGACGCCGACGGCCTGCCGGTCCGCCTCGCCGAGCCCGCGCTCGTGCCCAGGGACGACCTGGACGCGGTGCTCGCGGACGCGGGCGCGGTGCGCCGGGATGCCGACCGCATCCCCGCCGCGATGCTCGCGCTGGCGGCATCCCGAGCCCTCGCCGCCGGCCGCACGATCGGACCGGCGGACGCGCTGTACCTGCGCTCGCCCGACGTGACGCTGCCGCATGCGCCGAAGCGGGTGGGCGTGCCTGTGCTGCGCGAGCCGGCGGGCGGTGCGCCGCGGTCGATCGGCGACGGGGAGCGAGACGAAGCATGACCCTGCGGCCTGCCACCGGCGATGACCTCGCCGCGATCATGACGCTCGAGCGGGCGTCGTTCCCGACGGACGCGTGGTCCGAGGCGATGATGCGCGAAGAGCTCGCATCGCCCCACGGCTGGTATGTGGTCGACGACGAAGCGGGCCGCCTCGTCGGCTACGCCGGGCTGCGGGCCGTGAAGGACGCGAAGGATGCCGACGTCCAGACCATCACGATCGCCGAGGCCTCCCGGGGCCGCGGCCGGGGTCGCGCGATGCTGCGCGCCCTGCTGGCGGAGGCGGTGAGCCGCGGCGTCGCCGATGTGTTCCTCGAGGTGCGCGCCGACAACCCGGTGGCCCAGGCGCTGTACGTGTCGGAGGGCTTCCTCGAGATCGGCCGCAAGCCGCGCTACTACCAGCCCGACGACGTGGACGCCGTGGTGATGAAGCTCGACCTGCGCGGCTGGAGCGCGTCGGCGGGCTCGGCGACCAGGACGGGCGGATCGGCGACCGGGATGGACGGAGGGGTGTGCTCGTGAACGCTTCGACGAGCTCGGCGACCGAGCCCCTGGTGCTCGGCATCGAGACGAGCTGCGACGAGACCGGCATCGGCATCGTGCGGGGCCGCACGCTGCTGTCGAACACGATCGCGAGCTCCATGGACGAGCACGCGCGCTACGGCGGGGTCGTGCCCGAGGTCGCCGCACGCGCCCACCTGGAGGCGCTGCAGCCGTCGATCGAAGCCGCCCTCGCCGAGTCGGGTGTGGCGCTGGCCGACATCGACGCGGTCGCGGTGACGTCCGGGCCGGGGCTCGCCGGGGCTCTCATGGTGGGCGTCGGCGCCGCGAAGGCGCTGGCGGTGTCGCTCGAGAGGCCGCTCTATGCCGTGAACCACCTCGTGGGTCACATCGCCGCCGACATCCTCGACGACGACGCGGAGCCGCTGGAGTATCCCACCGTCGCGCTCCTCGTCAGCGGCGGGCATACCTCGCTCCTCCTCGTCCGCGACCTCACCACGGACGTCGAGCTGCTCGGCGAGACGATGGACGACGCGGCCGGAGAAGCCTTCGACAAGGTCGCCCGTCTGCTCGGCCTGCCGTATCCGGGCGGGCCCGAGATCGACCGGGCTGCGGCATCCGGAGACCCGACGGCGATCGCGTTCCCGCGCGGGCTCTCGCGCGCGAGCGACATGGCGAAGCACCGCTACGACTTCTCGTTCTCGGGGCTGAAGACCGCGGTCGCCCGCTGGGTCGAGCAGCGCGAGGCGGCAGGAGAGCCGGTGCCGGTGGCCGACGTGGCAGCGAGTTTCCGCGAAGCCGTCGTCGACGTGCTCGTGACGAAGGCGCTCGCCGCGTGCCGCGACCACGGCGTGCCGCGCCTGCTGCTCGGCGGCGGCGTGATCGCCAACCGGCGGCTGCGCGACACGGCGCTCGAACGCGGCGCGGCCGAAGGCGTGACGGTGCGCATCCCGCCCCTGTCGCTGTGCACCGACAACGGCGCCATGATCGCGGCGCTCGCCTCGGAGCTCATCATGTCGGGCCGGCAGCCGTCGACGCTCGCCTTCGGCGCCGACTCGACGCTGCCCGTCACCGAGATCCAGGTCGCGGAGTCCTCATGACCGATGAGCGGATGCCGCCCCCCGACGCCGACCCCGACGCGCCGCCGTCGGACGAGCGCCCTTCGACGGGTGCAGAGGCCGCGAACGAGGCGGAGAGCTCGGAGGGCACGGACGGCCTCGAAGGGATGCCGGAGGCCGCGGCATCCGCGCCGCCGAAGCCGCTGCCGCCGAAGGTCGAGCCGCCGAAGGTCGAGCCCGCCTCGCCCGACATCGACATCGTCGCCGCGTCGTCGATGCTGCCCGGGTCGCACCGGGGCGGATTCTTCCGTCTGCCGACGGCTCCCATCGCCGTGACCGTGCAGTCGGCCCCGACGGAGCCCGACGGCGACCTCACCCCCGCGTCGGCGCAGTGGCTCGCGTCCGACGAACCGCAGATCCACAAGGGCCTCGCCGGCTGGGCGCTCGCGTTCGCCATCATCGGGCTCGTGGTGTCGCTGTTCGTGGGGTGGGGGTTCCCCATCGGCCTGGTCGCCGTCGTGTCGGCCGTGTTCGCGCTGCGGCGGCCGCTGGAGAGCCGCGCCATGGCCGTCTGGGCCATCGTGATCGGCGCGGTGTCGATCCTCTACAGCGCCGGCTGGCTGCTGTACGCTGCGATGCGCGCGAACCTCATCGGCTGAGCCGCTCTCCCTCCCCACCCACGACGGAGTCAGACGCGGTCGGCGAGGATCGCGGTGCGTCGCGTGCCGATGCGGGTGACGAACAGCGTCGCCGATCCCGCGCCGCGCAGCTTGAGCTTCGTGCGGAACACGGCCGGGTCGAGGTCGACGCCGCGCTTCTTGATCTCGAGCCGGCCGATGTCGCGGTCGCGCAGCGCCTTCGACAGGGCCTTCGGGTCCGCCGGGAGCACCTCGCGGACGCGGAACGTCGACACGAACGGCGAGGTCAGGGCCTCGTCCGATGTGAGGTAGGCGATGTGCTCGTCGAGCATCCCGGCCTGGAGCGACCGTGCCACCTCGCCGATCAGGCGCGCACGGATGACCGCGCCGTCCGGCTCGTGCAGATATGCGCCCAGCTCGCGGGCGGGCTCGTCGGCGGCATCCTGCGCGGACGTCAGCTCGTGGGCGGCATCCCCGCGGATGACGAGCGCTGCTCTTCTCACCCCGGGCCGTGCGAGCACGCCCGACCACAGCACGAGCTCGACCGTCGACCCGTCGGCGCTCACCCACTGCGCCTCGAGGTCGTCGGGGATGAGGGTGCGGTCGAGGCCCGGACCGAGCTTGATGCCTGCCGGCATCCGCTGCGCCAGGTCGAACACCCAGTCGAGCGACGGCGACCAGTCCTCGGGCCGCGTGCGCGTCGTCTCGCTGTGTCCGGCGGTCCGGCGGGCGGGGTCGAGCCACACGGCGTCGACGCCGTCGAGGTCCGTCGCCTCGGCGGTGCCGTGCCGCACCTCGACGTCGTCCCCGAACGGGGCGAGGTTGTACGCGGCGATGCCGGCCGTCACCTCGTCGGCGTCGACCGCGACCACCCGCAGGCCGAGCGCCGCGAGGCCGAGGGCGTCACCGCCGATGCCGCAGCCCAGGTCGGCGACGCGCGACAGGCCGGCGTCGCGGAACCGCGCCGCGTGGCGTGCGGCGATCGGAAGCCGGGTGGCCTGCTCCAGGCCCGCGCGGGTGAACAGCATGCGCTCCGCCAGATCGCCGAACTTGGCCCGCGCGCGCGTGCGCAGCCGGGCCTGCCCGACGACGGCCGACACCAGGTCAGGGGAGTGCCCGTCGCGACGCAGGCGCGTCACGACGCGGGCGACATCGTCGGACGACTCCAGGGGAGGCAGCGTGTCGAGCAGGGCAAGCCCTTCACGCGTCAGCAGGGCTCCGAGTTCGGCGAGGTCCACCCGCCGAGCCTACGGCCCCTCGCCGGCGGCCGCCGGGCGTCCCCCATACAACCCCGGGCGGCAGAGGGGGTTCTGGGGGGACAGCTCCCGATGACCGGATGCTGCCGAGCGCCGAAACTCGTTACCAACACGCCGACCGGCAACCTGTCAAGAAAGAAGATCATCATGGCCGACGACAACACGAACCTTCTGGGTCTGCAGACGAACGTCGATCTGGCGGATTCGTTCAACGACAACTCCACCAACACGGACAACTCGGACAACTCGGACAATTCCACCGATATCGATGTGGACGACTCGGGCAACACCGAGACCGACGTCGATGTGGACCTGGACGACTCGCTCAACGACAACTCCGACAATTCCACCAACACCGACAACTCGGACAACTCGGACAACTCCGACAATTCGGACAACTCCGACAACTCCGACAATTCGGACAACTCCGACAATTCGGACAACTCGGACAACTCCACCGAGACCGACGTGGACGTCGACATCGACGACTCGTTCAACGAGACCAACACCGACGTGGACGTCGACGTCGCCGACTCGTTCAACGACGATCACTCCAGCAACTGGGACACCGACGTCGACATCACCGACTCGTTCAACCAGCAGACGCTCAACGACCACTCGATCACGACCGGCGTCCGTCAGTACCAGACCGGCTTCCGCGACCTCAACCTCAGCGGTGGCGCCGGCGGTGCCGCCGCAGCAGGCGGTCTGACCATCGACGCGCGGTCGACGATGTTCGACCAGTCGGTGAACCAGAACATCTGGGCGAACGGCTCGGGTGGCGTGTTCCAGATGTTCGGGCAGCAGGGTGGTCTCGCGTCCGGAGACGGCGCTGTCGCCGCGGGTGACGATGTGGACATCGACAACTCGACGAACTGGGACATCGATGTCGACATCGAGGACTCGTTCCAGGACAACTCGGTGTCGATCATGGACTCGTTCCAGGACAACTCCGACAACTCGGTCGACACCGACGTGGATGTCGCGATGGAGGACGCCTTCAACACCGACAACTCGACGAACTGGGATGTCGACACGGATATCGAGGACTCGTTCCAGGACAACTCCGACAACTCGACCGATGTGGACGTCGAGCTGGACGATGCCTTCAACACCGACAACTCGACGAACACCGACATCGAGGACTCGTTCCAGGACAACTCGACCGATGTGGATCTGGACGACGCGTTCAACGAGTACGAGTCGGACGTGGATGTGGACGTCGAACTGCAGAACGACGGGATCGTCAACAGCCCGGATGCCGAGCAGAACGAGGTCGACCTCTTCTGAATGGGGGAGCGCCATCCGAACTGGGGATGCCTGTGCGCCCGACCGCTCCTGCGGTCGGGCGCACACGCACCCCATACCGTCATGGCGGATCGACCGCGATACTGATGAGCAGACCCCGTGAGATCTCCGAGCGACGAGGAGAGTGCGATGGCCGGTGGCCACGACTGGGACGACATGAGCGATACGCCGGGTGACGTCGCGCCCGCTGACGTCGTGCCCGCCGACGCCGCCGGGATCGCCGGTGAGGATCTGGACGCTGCACATCTCGGGGCAGCGGACGCTGATTCTGACGGGTTCGACGGCGGATATCCCTTCGCAAACGTCTTCACGGAAGAGATCGAGAACGTGTCGGTGTCCGACTGGGATGTCGATGCCGACGCGCTGTGGGGCGATCGGCCGGACCTCTACGAGCTCGGAGGCGAGCCCGACGCCACCGCATTCGATCTCCCGGCCTGACCTGGACTCGCGCGGGAAGAGAGCAAGGAAGCGCAGCTGTTGACGGAACACGACGACGACGCCCACCGTGACGACAGAGTGCCGGCCGCCCCTCCCGATGCGGACGGCGCCCTCCTCGAACTGGTGGGCCAGGTCGGAAGAGCCGCGGCCCAGGCGGGTCGTCGTGATCTCGTGCGCCGTCTCATCCAGACCCGGGATCGCCTGCGGGATCCGCACGTGCGGGTCATCATCGTGGGCGAGTTCAAGCAGGGCAAGAGCAAGCTGGTCAACGCGCTGGTCAACGCGCCGGCCTGTCCCGTCGACGACGACATCGCCACCACGGTGCCGACCGTGGTGGGATACGCATCGGAGGCGTCGGCGAGTGTCCTGGTGCAGCCCGAGGGCGAGGGCAACGTCGAACCCCGGCGGGATGTCGTTCCGCTCGCCGAGTTGGCCGACTTCGTCTCGGCGAAGGGCAACCCCGAGAACATCCGTCGGATCATCTCCGCAGAGGTGCTGCTGCCGCGCGAGATCCTCCGCGGCGGGCTGCGTCTGGTCGATTCCCCCGGCGTGGGCGGACTCGATTCGCGCAGCGCGCTGCTGACCCTCTCGGCGCTGTCGAGTGCGCACGCCGTCATCCTCGTCTCAGATGCGTCGCAGGAGTACACCGAACCCGAGATGCAGTTCCTGCGACACGCGATGCGGGTCTCGCCGAACGTCGCGGCCGTCCTCGCCAAGACCGACCTGTATCCCGAGTGGCGCGAGATCGAGCGCATCGACCGGAGCCATCTGTCCAAGATCGGCGACATCCCGATGTTCTCGGTGTCGAGCGACCTGCGCCTGCTCGCGGCCGAGACGCGCGACGCCGAGCTCAACGACGAATCCGGCTTCCCCGACCTCGTCGGTCACCTGCGTCAGCAGATCCTCGAGCGTGCCGAGCAGATCCACGAGCGCAGCGCCTTGCACGACCTCGCCTCGGTGGTCGAGCAGCTCACGATCGCCCTGCGGTCGGAGCTCACCGCGCTGGTCGACCCCGATGAGAGCCCCCGGCTGCTGGTTCAGCTCGAAGAGGCCAAGTCCCGTGCCGACGAGTTCCGCAGCCGCTCCGCCCGGTGGCAGGTGACGCTCACCGACGGCGTTGCGGATCTGATCGCCGACATGGAGCACGATCTGCGTGATCGCCTCCGCAAAGTGCAACGCGAGGCGGAGGCATCCATCGACGACGGTGACCCGGGACCGATCTGGGACCAGATCACGGAATGGCTCGACCAGAGGATCTCGTCCGCGGTGTCGGAGACGTTCGTGTGGACCGACGAGCGGGCGCGGTGGCTCTCGGAGCAGGTCGCCGAGCTCTTCCTCGAGGGGGAGGAGAGCCTGCCCGCGATCGACGTCGCCGATGCCGCGGGCGTGCTCGATCCGGTCGAGGCGATCAGCGATCTCGATGAGGGACGCATGAGTGCGGCCGAGAAGATCTTCATCGGCGTGCGCGGCTCGTACGGCGGCGTGCTGATGGTGGGGCTGGCGACGGGACTGATCGGGCTCCCCCTCATCAATCCGCTGTCGCTCATCGCCGGCGTCATCGTCGGCCGTCGCGCATTCCGCGAAGACATGGGCAACCGTCTCGCGCGCAGGCAGGCCGAGGCGAAGAACATCGTCCGCCGCCACATCGACGAGGTCATCTTCCAGGCCGGGAAGCAGCTCAAGGACCGCCTGCGCGTCGTGCAGCGCACCGCGCGGGACCACTTCGGCGCGCTCGCCGACGAGCTGCACCGCTCGTTCACCGAGGCGATGACGGCCGCAAAGCAGGCGGCGAGCGTCGACAGCGGCAAGCGCGAGCAGCGCGTGAAGACGCTGGGCGCGCAATTGCGTCAACTCGAGACCTTGCGCACGCAGATCGCCGCTCCGGCGGTCGCGCCCCCGCCGGAGCGAGCGGCGATCGTCCGATGAGCGACCAAGAGCCGGAGAGCCGTATCGCATGACGGAAGCAGCCCTCGCCGACGCGCGGCGTATCGCGCAGCAGGCGCTCGAACTCTATGCCGACGACCCCGTCGCGGAGGTCATCCGCGCGTTCGACCGTCGTCTGCAGAGCCCGTTGCGTCTTGCGCTGGCGGGCATGGTCAAGGCAGGGAAGTCGACGCTCCTCAATGCGATGCTCGGCGAGTCGATCGCCGCGACGGATGCCGGAGAGTGCACGCGCGTCGTGACCTGGTACCGGCGCGCGTCGACACCCGGCATCGTGCTGTACCCCCACGAGGGCGCGCCGCGCCGGTTGCGCTTCCAGCGCGACGGCGGCCGTGTCGTCATCGACCTGGACGGCGCGACGGCCGACGAGGTCGCATGGATCGACGTGGGATGGCCGTCCGAGAGCCTGCGGTCGCTCATCCTCATCGACACACCAGGCATCGCCTCGCTCTCCACAGAAGTCTCGGCGCGGGCGACCGACTTCCTGACGCGCAAGAGCGCAGCGTCCGCCCCCGACGCCGTCATCTATCTGATGCGGCATCTGCATTCGTCCGACCGCCACTTCCTGGAGTCGTTCCGGGATGCTGCCCTGGGCGGTGCGCTGACGGTCAACGCCGTTGCCGTCCTGTCGCGCGCCGACGAGATCGGCTCGGCGCGCATCGACTCCCTGCTGTCAGCCGGACAGGTGGCGCGGCGTTACGCGGACGACGGCGACCTGCACGCCCTCGTCCTGGACGTCATCCCCGTGGCGGGGCTGGTCGCCGAAACGGCTCGGACGCTTCGCGAAAACGAATTCCAGGCGCTCACACTCATCGCGGGTCTGGACCGGGCGACCCGCGAGAAGATGCTGCTGTCCGCAGACCGGTTCGCCCGCCCGACTGATGCCATCGATCTCACCGAAGCGGCGCGGCGGGATCTGCTCGCCCGCTTCGGGCTGTACGGCATCCGACTGTCGGCAGCGCTCATCCGTGGCGGAGCGATCACGTCGACCGCGCTCGCGGAGGGACTCCTCGAGCGCAGCGGGCTGAACACGCTGCAGGCGATGGTACGAGACCACTTCCGCGCGCGCGCCGGCACGCTGAAGGTCTACGGATCGCTGCCGGGGCTTGAAGCGGTGCTGCGCGAGAATCCCCGGCCGGGGAGCGACGCGCTGCTCGCCGAGATCGAGCGGATCTTCGCCACGACGCACTCGCTGCGGGAGCTGGGCGCGCTGTCGCGCACACGCGCCGGGGGCTACGCGCTGTCGCCCGAGCTGTTGCAGGAGGCGGAGCGCATCGTGGGGGGCAGCGGCGCGGCACCCCGGGTCCGGCTCGGGCTCGATGAGTCGGCGGACGCGGCCACGGTGCGTGACCGCGCGGACGAACTGCTGACGCGATGGCGTGGGATCGCGGAGTCGCCGCTCACCGAGCGCGGAGCAGTGGGCCTCTGCCATACCGTGATCCGCAGCCTGGAGCAGGTCGCCTCAACCGACGGCGGCGTCGTCCTGACGATGGCGGACGACGTCGTGCTTCCGCGCTGACCAGGCGATCGCCTTCGGCATGACGCTTGCGAGCAGCGCGAGCAGCACCAACGCGCACTGCGCCGCCAGGATGAGTCGCAGCGGCTCGGCGTGTTCGCCGGTCAGCGCGAGGTCCAGCGCCAGTGCGAGCGTCACCACCTGCACGACCCAGGTCAGCAGCTGCCACCAGCGCACGTTCGGTCTGCGCGCCATGAACGACACCATCAGGGTGATCTGCACGAGCAGCACGCCTACCAGAACACCGAACAGCGACCAGAAGATGATGTCGGCCGCTGTCGTGTATGTCTGCTCGCTCCGGCTCGGATCGACCGCACGCACTGCTTCGACGATGAGCGGCAGCTGCTCCCGACGGATGATGACGTCGTAGACCACGGCGAAGCCGCCCACCAGGAAGCTCACGATCCAGAAGAACTGCGCCACCCGCACCGAGAAGGGCGGTGTCAGCTTGGTGAGCACGGGTGCCGCGTTGGGACTCGTGAGCGACGGGCGAGAGGGCGGCGCTTTCGGCGACTCATCGGCAGGAGTCGCGGGCTGCGAGGGGACGACGGCGGGCCGGGCAGAGCCCTGCCCGCCCGGATACGTCGATTCGGCCACTGTCGCTACTGCTCTTCGGTGAGGTCGTCGGCGTAGGCGACCTCGTCGACGACGGCCGGCTCGGCCGGCTCGCTCCACACCGCATCGTCCACCTCGGGTGCCGGAGCGTCGTAGGCGGGCACCGAGGGGACGCTCTCGACGACGTCGACCGCGTCCTGAGGGACACCGGCGTCGACCGAGGCCGCGAGCTGTTCATCCGGTTGGAGCATCGCCTGCTGGTCGACCGTCTCCTCTGCCAGGGCGTCGAGGTCGGTCTCGACCGGAACTGCTGCTCCCGCGTCCGCATCGTCGGCCGAGTCTGCATCCGAGCCGGATCCGGAGCCGGCGCCGACGCCGGCGCCGGCGCCGGCCTCAGCGCCCGGTGCGGCATCCGTGGCATCGTCTGGCGGATCGACGACGCCGGGCAGTCCGGCAAGGGTGTCGTCGCCCGCATCGGCGTCGACGTTGCTCGAGTTGTCGATCGTGGTGTCCTCGCCGGCGGCGATCGACCCGTCGCCGGACGCGATCCCGGCGGACTGGTCGAAGATCTGGCTCACGTCACCGCCCTCGGTCCAGATGTTCTGGTTCACCGATTGGTCGATGATCGTGGAGCGGTTGTCGATCATCGTCCAACTCGTGGTGATCCGCGTGAGCTCGTTGACGACATCGGCGTGACTCGCGGGGGCGGCGTGCGTACTCGCGGGCTGCGGATGCGCAGCTGTGCGCGGGACGACATCGGGACGGTCGTAGATGACCGGTGCGACTGCCCGGACGTCGTCGGCGCACAGTCCCGCCAGCTTGTTCTTGGCCAGCGTGGTCTCAGGGTCGTCCTCGAGCTCTTTGAGCGCCGCGGGATCGCGCAGCAGGCTCAGGATGAACTCGATGATCGAGTTGGCGACAGTCGCCAGAGGCGTGGTCATCTCTCAACACCTCCACGGTGATGATCATCTGCGGGTGGAATCAGGGTAGGTGAGCACCATCGCGGGAGCATCGGGAGTTCCCCCGATGCTCCGGAGCGTCTGGTGCGGGGTCACGGGAGCGACTCCTCGGGTGCGGCCCGCGTGGGCGGCGCGGCGACGTCCAATGCGATGCGCAACTTCGCAAGCAGGTCCGATCGGGACGTCGCATCGAGGCGGCGCCGGATATGCGCGATGTGGTGTTCGGCGGTTCGAGGCGAGATGAAGATCGCCTCGCCGATCTCTGCGTACGTCTTGCCCTGCAGCACGAGTTCTGCCACTTCGCGCTCCCGCTCGCTGAGCGGGCTGTCGCCCGCGGAGTCGGGGGCTTCGGCGTGCTCCCCGCCGTCTGCCGGCCGGAGCGAATCGCGCGGGTGAAGCTCGCGCGCGCACGCCAGAAGGCGCGCGATCACCTTGCGGTCGTCCGAGCGGCCGGCTCCGTGTCCGGCCAGCCGCGCACCGTCCCATGCCAGCCCGACCGTGGCCAGACCCCGAGCGGCGTTCTCGACGGCGTCGGGGTCGACCGTGCCTGCCAGCACCGACGTCCACACGCGCCCCGCCTGTGCCATGCGCGCGGCGAGGCGGTTGTGGGATGCGGCGGACACCATCGCGCGTGCGTGCGGGATGAGAGCTTTCGGGCGGTTGAGCAGGATTCCACGCTGGATGCCTGCCCAGTGGAGCGAGGTCGACCACGCCGGCGGCTCACCCAGTGCGGCGACGAGGCTCAGACCGGCTTCGAAGGACGCCTCCATCGCTTCGGGAGCGCCGACACGCGCCGCGGCGATGACCAGCTCGCCCAGCGGCAGCAGCGAGTAGAGGTCAGGCTCGACGCGGGTGATGCGGGCGTGCGATGCCTCCCACACTGCAGCGAGGCCGGCAGCGTCATCGTAGCGGCGGGCGAGTCCGATCTCGATGGTCGCGGCGAAGGCGTCGTCGCGCGGAGAGAGCGCCCTGCCGTGCGTCGCGCGCGCCAGGGCCGCGCGGGCCTCGACGGGACGCTCCCGCTGCAGCGAGATCCAGGCCGACCACAGCTCGAGCCGGGGCTCGCGGTGGGACCCGCCCTGAGCTCCGGTGAGCGCGTCGTCGACGATCGTCTGCGCGGACTTGAGATCGCCGAGGCCGATCGCCGCCGCGGCCGCGATCACGGCGGGGAGCTCGACGGATGGGCCGGAGTCGGCCGATGCCGTGTACAGCTCCGACGCCCGCTGCAGGTCCGACAGCGCAGAGATCGGGGTCGTCGCCGACAGCGTCGCAACCAGGCCGCGATCGAGGAGCTCGTAGGCGGTCAGCAGCAGGGAAGGCGGTGTGGGCATCGGCGATCCGGGCGCGACCGCCTGTGGTGCGGGAGTGCGCCCCGCCCCCGCGGCCGCGACGCGCGCTCGCGTGGCCGAGGCGGGGTCATCGCGCGGGATCCTCGCGCGATACGTCTCGTCCGCGAGCCTGACCATGCCGCGGTCGGCCCAGAGCGCAGCAGCCAGGTCGGCGAGCTCGCCCGAGGAATCGGCCGGTGCCGACGCGGCGTGCGTGTCGAGCAGCACCCCCGCTTCATCGAGTCGGCCGAGCATCCACGCGGCCTGGGCGCGTTCGCGGACCATCGCCGCGGGATCGGCGCCGCAGGCCACCGACTGCTCGAGCAGTGCGGCGGCGAGCGCAGCGTCGCCCGGCAGTACGGCTCGGGCCCGTGCAGCCAGGGCCGCAGAGGCACGCGCATCTGTGATGCCATCGAAGCTCCGGAGCACCACCTCGTCTCGTAATGCGGACGAGCCCGGCGACTGGATGGCGTCGATCACTCGCGTGACCGGCGCCACAGCGCGCACCGACTCGGCCACGACCGGCGCAGGCCTGCCGTCGCCGGTGAGCAGGCCCTCGGCGTATCCTTCCGAGAGCAGCGACTCCAGGTCCTCACCCCGGCCGTCGGCATTCGCCAGCGGAGCCAGGCCGAGCGACAGATCATCGACCAGCCTGCGCAGATCCGGGGAGACCGACATCAGTCGGTGCAGGATGCGGGGCCGCAGGCTCTCGTGCAGCGTACGGTGTTCCGGGTCGTCGGCGCAGTCCGTGTCGTCATGCGCGCCGACACACTCGTGGACGAGCCAGGCGATGCCCCCGGTGAGGTGCAGGACCGCGTCCTCGCAGTCGCCGAGATCCGGGCGCTCCGAGCGCAACTGCGGCCGCGTCACCTCGCCCAGCAGGATCGCGGGGTGACTGCGCTCGAGGCGGAACAGCACCGGCGCGAGTTCCGCCGGGGCGGGCCACGTCCGCGCGGCCACGATGAGTCCGGCATCGGGGTCGTCTGCGCGATCCGCGAGCACACGCAGTCGGTCCACGTCGAGCTGGTGCGCGTCGTCGACGAGGAGGACTGTCGAGGGGGGCGTCGCGGGGATGTCGGTCGCGGCGCGCGACATCACCGTCTCGACGCCCTCGTCCGCCAGCATGCGCGCGAGGCTCCGCAGCAGCGTCGATTTGCCGGACCCGGCGCTGCCAGAGACGACTGCCCGCGCGCTCTCACCCGGGAACCGGATGTCGTCGAGTTGGGCATGCGATGCCGTCCAGTCGCGTGCGACGATCAGCGTGGGAAGCGCGGACATCATTGCGGATCGGGGAGGGAGGGCGGCGTCGGGTCCGGCGTCGGCTGTGGCTGTGGCTGCGTCTGCGGCTCGGGTTCGGGCTGGGGCTCGGGATCGGGTTGCGGCTGCGGCTCGGGTTCGGGCTGAGGGTCGGGATCGGGGGTCGGAGCCGGCTCCGGGTCGGCGGCCGGTGCGGGCTCGGGATCGGTGGTCGGGCCCGGGTCGGGGTCCGTAGATGGGACCGGTGCGGGATCGGCCACTGACGCAGGATCTGTCGTGGGATCCGGCTCGGGACTGGTCGACGTCGACGAGCCGTTCCCGTCCGCGGCGGAGCCCCCGTCGCCGTTCGCCGACGGCGACGTCGTACCGGGTGCCGGCACCTGGTTGCCGGCTCGCGGGGCGACGGAAGTGCCGGGCGCACGATCGTCCGGGGCTGGCTTCTTCGGCGCATCGACCCGGGGGTTCGCGACGCGCGTCTCCGGTTCGACCGCCTCATCCTCGGGCGCGGTCGGTCCCTGTTCGGATGCCGCGGCCTCCACCGCCTGCCCCGTACCGGGTGCGGCCTGGCGCGGGTCGGCGTACGCGGGGGTGTCCAGACCGATGCGCGACGCGCTGCCGAGAGTCGACGAGCTGAGCAGCACCATGCCGCTCGCGAGCACGAGCGCCCCGCCGGCCATCGCCGTCGTCGCGGGAAGCCGTTGGAACCACCGGCGACGCTTGGGTTCGCTCGTGGCGGAGCTTCCCGCCGCGGCGTGGGCGGATGCGGCCGGCCGCGCGGCATCGGCCACGACGAGTGCGGATGCGGCCGCCGCCCCGTCTTCCAGGCCGACCAGCTCACCGGGGGTGCGCGTCAAGCGGTCGATGAGGACTCGGCTCGCGCCGAGGGCGACGATCGCCTTGGGGTCGGCATCCACAGCGATGCGCACATCGAATCGCTCGGACAGGAGTTGCGCGACGCGCGGAATCCGTGATGAGCCCCCGGTCAGCAGGATCGCATCGAGACGGTCGCCGATGTCGTACGTCTCGAGAGAGTCGTGCAGCACGTCGATCGTGCGCTCGATGCCTGCTCCGATGAGGTCCTCGAACTCGCTGCGCGTGATCCGCACCGAGCTCGCCGAACCCGCGACGAGGACCGGGATCGCGGCCTCGGAATCGAACGAGAGGGCCTCCTTGGCCTCGATGCATTCACGGCGCAGCGACGCGAGTCCCACGCGAGCCCCGGCGTCGGACGCCAGTTCGTCGGCGGTCAGGCCCGCCGCCGCGACGGTCGTGCGCAGCACCAGGTCGTCGAAGTCCGCGCCGCCGAAGTCGCCGATGCCGGTCGGGGTCCCGATGATCCGCAGCTCATCGACGTCCTTGCCGACCAGGGCCACATCGAACGTTCCTCCGCCGAGGTCGTAGACCGCCAGCACCTTGCCCGGTGGCAGAGGGGACGCGGACTCGTAGTGCCAGGCCGCGGCGACCGGCTCGCTCACCAGTTCCACCCGGCACTCCGACTCGCGTGCGAGCGCCGCCGTGACGAGGCTCCTCCGGTAGTCGCCCCACGCGACGGGGACCGTCACGATGATCGCCTCGGGATGGGTTCCCTGGCGTTCCGCGACCGCTTCGACGACCCACGTGACGGTTCGTGCGAACAGATCCTCGGGTGCGTAGCGGTGGCCGGCCGCGACGACGGGCACGTCGTCCCCGATGCGTCGCTTGAATTCGCGGATCAGTCGCTCCGGCTGGGCCAGTCCGCGACGTTCGGCCGCCTCGCCGAACAGCAGGTCCTCGTCGCAGACGAAGACGGCACTCGGCGCGCTGTCCGCTTGTCTGCCCAGCGCGAAGCGGGTCGTCTCGATGTTTCCCTCAGCATCGACGCTCGCGATGGATGCCGCGATCCTGCTCGTTCCCACATCCACGGCGAGGACGTACGTCCTCAACGACATGCGCCCGAACTCCCCAATTCAGGACAATGGTCCCCCGCGGTCAGTTCTACCACCATGAGTGGGATGACGCGAGGGGTGGGTCGTGGAACTCGGTCATGTCAACCCTGAGGGCGCTGGCGGGTGACCTGATACACCTCGACCGAATCGTCGCTGTCCGGTAGGCGCGAGCCCGGCTGGCCGCGTGCGTGACGCGCATTGGCACTCACGTTGCGTGAGTGCCAATGCGTTGCCTAGACTGGCGTCAGCACTCTCAACGTCAGAGTGCTAACGAGTCTTCAGTCTCAAGAAAGAAGAGGTAGACCGTGTCGGTTTCCATCAAGCCGCTCGAGGACCGCATCGTCATCAAGCAGGTCGAGGCCGAGCAGACCACGTCCAGCGGTCTGGTCATCCCCGACACCGCCAAGGAGAAGCCCCAGGAGGGCGAGGTCGTGGCGGTGGGCCCCGGCCGCATCGACGACAACGGCAACCGCATCCCGCTCGACGTCGCCGTCGGCGACCGCGTGATCTACAGCAAGTACGGCGGCACCGAGGTCAAGTTCGGCGGCGACGAGTTCCTCGTCCTGTCGGCTCGCGACGTGCTCGCGGTCGTCGTCCGCTGAGTCCAGCGCACTCCGCGTACCGAGAGGGTCGGGTGCTTCGGCATCCGGCCCTCTCGTCGTTCCCGGGCGTGGCAGGCATCGCACGACGATCGGCAGTCGGAAGGATGTCGGCGGCCCCTGCGCGGCGTCCGCCCCGCGGACGCCGTCCTAGGCTGGAACGGTGAGTTCCGAACCGGCATCCCGCCCCACCGAAGCCGGCGTCGAAGACCTGGCGGAATCCGCCGCCTCCACCGCGGGGATCTCGCTGCCGCCCTCATCGGGCGAGCCGGGCAGGGAGCGGACCCTCGGCACGGTGTACGGGCTCATCGCCTATCTGCTGTGGGGCTTCCTGCCGCTGTACTTCCTGCTGCTCGCGCCGACCGGCCCGTTCGAGCTCGTCGCGTGGCGCATCGTGCTGTCGCTGGTGTTCTGCGCACTGCTGCTCACGGTGACGCGGACGTGGGGGCGCCTGGTCGCCATCATGAAGCAACGGCGGCTGCTGTGGCTCACAGCGCTGGCCGGCGTGCTCATCTACATCAACTGGCAGGTCTTCATCCTCGGGGCGCTGAGCGGCCACGTGATCGAGACGAGCCTCGGCTACTTCGTCAATCCCATCGTGACCGTCATGCTCGGCGTGCTCGTGCTGCACGAGCGGCTGCGCGCGACGCAGTGGGTCGCGATCGGCATCGCGGTCGCGGCCGTGATCGTCATCATCGTGGGGTACGGCGCCTTCCCGTGGATCGCGCTCACGCTGGCGGCATCCTTCGGGCTCTACGGCCTCGTGAAGAAGCAGGTCGGACCGTCCGTCGACGCCGTGAGCGGCCTCACGCTCGAGACGATGTGGCTGACCCCGATCGCCGCGATCGTGCTCGTGGTCGTGGCGGGGACGCAGGGCCTCACGATGGGCGCCTACGGCTGGGAGCACACCGTGCTGCTGAGCCTCACGGGCGTCATCACGGCAGTGCCGCTGCTGCTGTTCGCCGCCGGCGCGCGGCGGGTGTCGCTCACGACGATCGGCTTGCTGCAGTTCGCGGCGCCCATCCTGCAGTTCCTCATCGGCTGGCTCGTGCTGCAGGAGCCCATGCCGCTGGAGCGCTGGATCGGCTTCGGCCTGGTGTGGGTCGCACTGATCGTGCTGACCGTCGACTCGATCGTCCACGCCCGGCGGGTGCGCGCCGCGCGCTGACGCTCTGCCCGGCGCGTGCGCGCAGTCACGCTCTGCCCGGGACGCGCGATCCGCCCCGCAACTTCGTGCGCGTGGCGGGCCGTGGACCGGCTTCGCGCTGCAGAAACCGGCATCCGCTGCACTTTCCGGTGACCCCCGTCAGTCCGCGCTGTCGAAATCGGCATTCGCGCCAGAAAGAAGCGTGCGCACATGCCGATTTCGACAGCGCGAACGAATAGGGCGGGGACATGCGCGGGCGCGAGAATTGCCGGTGGTAGACGCGGCGTCAGCGCACGAGACGCGCGATCGCCTGCGTGGCCTCGGTGATCTTGGCGTCGGCCTCTTCGCCGCCCAGGCGGGCGGCATCCACCACGCAGTGCCGCAGGTGGTCGTCGAGCAGCCCGACGGCCACGGCCTCCAGTGCGGAGGTGAGGGCGCTGATCTGCGTGAGGATGTCGATGCAGTACTTCTCGTCCTCGACCATCTTGTGGACGCCGCGGGCCTGCCCCTCGATGCGCTTGAGGCGGTTGAGGTACTTGTCCTTGTCGGTGATGTAGCCGTGGTGGCCGTGATCGTGGTCCAGGGGAGCCTGATCCAGTGCGGTGTCGGTCATGTCTGACTCCTTCAACGACGTGAGTGCGAGAGGCTGCGGAACCGCCGCAGGCGAAGGCTGTTGCCGACCACGAAGACGCTCGAGAACGCCATGGCCGCTCCCGCGATCATAGGGTTCAAGAGGCCGAGCGCGGCCAGCGGCAGGGCGGCCACGTTGTACGCGAACGCCCAGAACAGGTTCACGCGGATCGTGCCGAGCGTCGCGCGCGACAGCCGGATGGCGTCGGCGGCGCTGCGCAGGTCGCCGCGCACCAGGGTGATGTCGGAGGCCTCGATCGCGGCATCCGTCCCCGTCCCCATGGCGAGGCCGAGGTCTGCCTGCGCGAGCGCCGCGGCGTCGTTCACGCCGTCGCCCACCATGGCCACGACGCGGCCCTCGGCCTGCAGCTCCTTCACCACGGCAACCTTGTCGTGCGGGAGGACCTCGGCGATCACGCGGTCGATCCCCACCTCGTCGGCGATCGCGCGCGCCGCGGCGGCGTTGTCGCCGGTGAGCAGCACGGGGGTGAGTCCGAGCGAGCGCAGTTGGGCGACCGCCTCGGCGCTGGTGGGCTTGACCTGGTCGGCGACCACGAGCACACCGCGCACCTCGCCGTCCCATGCGACGAGCACCGCCGTGCGGCCGAGAGCCTCGGCCGCGTCCTTCGCGGCGGCGATGTCGGCGGGCGCGGTCAATGCCCAATCGGCCAGCAATGCGTCGCGCCCGACGAGCACCGCGTGCCCGTCAACGACGCCGGACACGCCCTTGCCGGGGACGTTCTGGAACGACTCCACCGCGGGCAGCGCGCCGGTCTCGTCGGCCGCCGCGCGGGCGATCGCCTGTGCGATGGGATGCTCGGAGGCGTGCTCGAGGGCCCCGGCGAGGCGCAGCAGCTCCGCGCGGCCGGTGGATGCGGCTGGGCCCACGCGCCCGGAGGCTCCGGGCGAGGTGCCGGCGGCGCCCGGAGGGGGCGTGGGGACCCGCTGTCCCGCGACCACGACGTCGACCAGAGACATGCGGCCGGTCGTCACGGTGCCGGTCTTGTCGAGCACGACGGTGTCGACGGTGCGCGTGGACTCCAGCACCTCGGGACCCTTGATGAGGATGCCGAGCTGAGCGCCGCGCCCCGTCCCGACGAGGAGGGCCGTCGGCGTGGCGAGCCCGAGCGCGCAGGGGCACGCGATGATCAGCACAGCGACCGCGGCGGTGAACGCCATCGACGCCGACGCACCCGTCAGCAGCCAGCCGGCCAGGGTGCCGAGCGCGATCAGCAGCACGATCGGGACGAAGATCCCCGAGATGCGGTCGGCGAGGCGCTGCACCTTGGCCTTGCCCGACTGCGCGTCCTCGACGAGCCGCGCCATCTGCGCGAGCTGGGTGTCGTCGCCCACGCGCGTGGCGCGCACGACAAGGCGACCGCCGGCGTTGACCGTCGCGCCGATCACGGCATCGCCGGGCGCGACCTCGACGGGGACGGATTCGCCCGTCACCATCGAAGCGTCCACAGCGGAGGTGCCCGAGGCGACGACGCCGTCGGTCGCGATCTTCTCACCCGGGCGCACGACGAACTCCTCGCCGGCGCGCAGCTCGGCGATCGGCACGCGCACCTCGGCGACGGCGCCGTCGGCAGCGGGGCGCAGCACGGCGACGTCCTTCGCGCCGATCTCGAGGAGAGCGCGCAAGGCGGCGCCGGCGCGGCGCTTGGACCGCTGCTCGAAGTAGCGTCCGGCGAGCACGAACGTCGTCACGCCGGCGGCGACCTCGAGGTAGATGTCGCCGGCGCCGTCGCTCGGCGTCACCGACCACTCGAACGCGTGGGTCATGCCGGGCATGCCGGCGTGGCCGAAGAACAGCGCGTACAGCGACGACAGGAACGCCGCCGAGACGCCGAGCGAGATGAGCGTGTCCATCGTCGCCGCGCCGTGGCGCAGGTTGATCCAGGCCGCGCGGTGGAACGGCCAGGCGCCCCACACCACGACCGGCGCCGCGAGCGCGAGCGACGCCCACTGCCAGTACGTGAACTGCAGCGCGGGGATCATGGCCAGCAGGACCACCGGCGCCGACAGCACGATCGAGCCGATCAGCCGCTGGCGCAGGCTCGCGAGTTCGGGATCGGCGGGCTCGTCACCCGTCGTGTCGATGGCGGCAGCGGCCGGGGGAGCGGGCAGCACGGCGGTGTAGCCCGTCTTGACGACCTCGTCGATGAGTGCCTGAGGATCGACGCCCGCGGGTGCGCTCACGACGGCCTTCTCGGTCGCGTAGTTGACGGACGCCTCGACCCCGTCCATCCGGTTCAGGCGCTTCTCGATCCGCGCGGCGCACGAGGCGCACGTCATCCCGCCGATCTCGAGTTCGATCCGGGCGGTCGGGGCCGAGGACGACATCAGGCGCGGACCGCGGTGTAGCCCGCCTCGTCGACGGCCGCGATGACGGCCTCGTCGGCGAGGTCCGCCGCAGAGACGATGCGCAGCGTGCCGTCGGCGGCGCTCACCTGCACGTCCTCGACGCCGGCGAGCTTCGACACCTCGCCGCGCACGGACGCCTCGCAGTGCCCGCAGCTCATCCCCGTCACTTTGTACTCGACAGTGCTCTTCTCGAAGCCGGTCATGTCGTCGCCCTTCTCGTGAGGTTCCAAGGATACCCCTGAGGGGTACCGCGGAACGAGCTTATACCCACCAGGGGTATACCGGGTCGAATCAACGAGATCGGATCGAAATCCCCCGGTCCAGCCCGTTACACATCGTTAACGAACGGCAACATTCGCGAACGCTTGTCGCGGTTAGGTTGGGGTCACCGGGACGGCACCCCGATGCCGTCCCTTGTCCATACAAGCAAGGAGCATTATGAGCGTCTTCACCCGCTCGCGCGCCGCGACGATCCTCGGCGGCCTCGCCCTGGTCGGCGTGAGCGCGCTCGTCCTGGCCGGATGCTCGGGCAGTTCGACCCCGGACTCGACCGACGATGCCAAGGCCAGCGACTTCGAGTTCCCGATCGATTGCGACGCGGCAGAGCCCGCTGCGTACTCCCCGGAATACACGTCAACGTCGACGGGTCCGGCGACCGATCTCACCTACACGATCGGCACGGCGCTGCCCGTCACCGGCAACCTCGCCTTCCTCGGCCCGCCCGAGATCGCGGGCACTGAGTTCGCGGCGTCGGACGTCAACGCGGCCGGCAAGGGCATCAACATCAACCTCGTGCAGGGCGACTCGGGTGACACCGACAACAAGGCCTACGAGACCGAGATCCCGCGCGTGCTCGGCGAAGGCGCCACCGCGATCATCGGCGCCGCGTCGTCGGGAACGTCGTTGCAGTTCATCGACCAGGTGATCGCCGCCAACGCGATCCAGTTCTCGCCGGCCAACACGTCGGCTGCCTTCACGGGATACGAGGACAACGGCCTGTACTGGCGCACCGCTCCGTCGGACGTGCTGCAGGGCGAGGTGCTCGGCAACCTGATCGCCGGCGACGGCAACGAGACGCTCGGCATGATCGTGCTGAACGACTCGTACGGCACCGGTCTGGCCTGCTTCACCAAGAAGTCGTTCGAGGCCGCCGGCGGCAACGTCGTCGCCGCGTCGCTCTACAACACGGGTGACACGAACTTCTCGGCGCAGGTCGAGGACGTCCTCGCGGCCGACCCGGACGCGATCGCGCTGATCACGTTCGAAGAGGTCAAGACGATCATCCCCGAGCTCGTGGGCGCCGACTACCCGAAGGACAAGATGTACTTCGTCGACGGCAACCTCTCGAACTTCGGCGACGAGTTCGACGAGGGCACGCTGACCGGCGCGAAGGGCACCTACCCCGCGGTCGACCCGGCCTCGATCGAGCAGTTCCGCACCGACCTGAACGCCTTCTACACCGGCCAGGGCAACCCTGAGCTGAAGGACTTCACCTACGGTCCGGAGTCGTACGACGCAGTGATCCTGCTGGCGCTGGCCGCCCTCGAGGCGGGCTCGTCTGCTGGTCCTGACGTGGCTGCGCACCTGCAGAACGTCTCGGGCACCAACGGCGGAACGAAGTGCACCACGTTCGCGGAGTGCGCCGACATCATCATCAGCGGCGAGACCGCCGACTATGACGGTGTGTCGGGTCCGATCACGTTCAACGAGGTCGGCGACCCGACCGAGGCGACGATCGGCGTCTTCGAGTACGGCGACGACAACAACTACTCGTTCCTCAACATCGGCTGAGACGAGCTGACAGGCGGGGCCCCGGTCTTCGGACCGGGGCCCCGCTCTCGTTCGAGCCACCTGCGGCGCGCGGACGACGGCCCCGCAGACAGCAGAAGCAGAGAGTGGATGCCGCGGCATCCACTCTCTGCTTTCTCGCTGTCGGCCGCAGCCGACGCGTCAGGCCCCGAGGGTGCCCAGGTACAGGCCGATCACGTTCGGGTCGTTGAGCAGCTCGCGGCCCGTGCCGGTGTAGGCGTCGCGGCCCTGGTCGAGGACGTAGCCGCGGTCGCAGATCTGCAGGCAGCGGCGCGCGTTCTGCTCGACCATGACGGTCGTGACGCCGGCCTTGTTGATCTCGGAGACCCGCAGGAACGCCTCGTCCTGCCGGGACGGCGACAGACCGGCGGACGGCTCGTCCAGCAGCAGCACGTGCGGGTCCATCATGAGGGCGCGGCCCATGGCCACCATCTGGCGTTCACCGCCCGACAGCGAGCCGGCGCGCTGCTGCAGCCGCTTGCCGAGGTCGGGGAAGACCGATGTGATGAAGTCGACCCGCTCCGCGTAGATCTTGGGCCGCTGGTAGGCGCCCATCTGCAGGTTCTCGGCGATCGTCAGGCTGGGGAAGACGTTGTTCGTCTGAGGCACGAACCCCACGCCCTTCGCGACCAGCTTGTTCGCGCGGAGCCCCGTGATGTCTTCGCCGTTGAGGACGACAGAGCCTTCGCGGATCTTGACCTGACCGAAGATGGCCTTGAGCATCGTCGACTTGCCGGCGCCGTTGGGGCCGATGATGCCGATGAGCTCGCCCTTCGCGGCGGTCAGGCTCGCCCCGTTGAGGATGTTGACGCCCGGGAGGTAGCCGGCGGTCACGCTCCGCACCTCGATCACGTTCTGCGCGGTCGGGGTGGGGGCGGGCGCGGGCGCCTGTGCCGTGTCGCTCACTTCTGCTCCTCCGGTTCGTCGCCGTCGTGCGGCAGGGGCTCGGCGCTCTCGATCTCGATCGCCTGATCCAGCTCGCGCGCAGTCTCGACCAGCTCCTGTGCCTCCGCGGTGAGCTGGCCCTCGATGCGACCGGTCACCACGCCGAGGTCGACGTCCTGGTGCGCGCCGAGGTACGCGTCGATGACGGCCTGGTCCTTCATGACGGTCTCGGGCGGACCCTCGGCGACGATCCTGCCTTCGGCCATCACCACGACCCAGTCCGCGATGTGACGCACCATGTGCATGTCGTGCTCGACGAAGAGCACGGTCATGCCGAGGTCCTTGAGATCGAGGATGTGGTCGAGCAGCGACTCGGTGAGGGCAGGGTTCACGCCGGCCATCGGCTCGTCGAGCATCACGAGGGTCGGGTCGCTCATGAGCGCCCGGGCCATCTCGAGCAGCTTGCGCTGACCGCCCGACAGCGACGCGGCGTAGTCCTTCTCTTTGGCGTCGAGCTTGAAGCGCACGAGCAGGTCGCGGGCCTTGTCTTCGATCTCGCTCTCCTGCTTGCGCCACAGGAACGGCAGGATGCTCGCCCAGATCCGCTCACCGGACTGGCGCGTGGCGCCGAGCTTCATGTTCTCGAGCACCGTGAGCAGGCCGAGGGACTTCGTGAGCTGGAACGTGCGCACCTGCCCCATGCGGGCCGCCTTGAAGGCGGGGATGCCGGCCAGATTGGTGCCGTCGAACGACCACGATCCCTCATTGGGCTTGTCGAACCCCGTGAGCAGGTTGAACAGCGTGGTCTTGCCGGCGCCGTTCGGGCCGATGAGCGCCGTGATGGCGTTGCGCGGGATCTCGAGATGTTCGACGTCGACGGCGGTCAGACCGCCGAAGACGCGCGTGACGCCGTCGGCGACGATGATCGGATCGACCTTCTCGACACCGGGGCGGGCTTCGCCCTTGTGCAGGCCCGTCGACTTGGGCCTGCGGGTCGGGGGGACTACCTCAGCGGACAAAGGTCAGCTCCTTCTTGCTTCCGAGGATGCCCTGCGGGCGGAAGATCACCAGGAGCATCAGCGCCACGCCCACGAGCACGAACACGAGCATCTGGCTCTGCTCGGTGGTGAGGAACGGCAGCCAGCCGATCTCGACGAGCGCCGGCAGCAGGTTCGAGAGGAACGCGCGGACCATCCAGAACAGCACGGCGCCCAGCACCGGTCCGAAGATCGTGGCCGCACCGCCGAGCAGCAGCGCCGTCCACACGTAGAAGGTCTGCGACGTCACGTACACGTTCGGGTTGACGTTCGTCCCCATCGCCGTGACGATGCCGCCCGCCGCGATGATGATGCCGCCCACGATCAGCGCCTGCATCTTGAAGGCGAAGACGTTCTTGCCGAGCGAGCGCACCGCGTCCTCGTCTTCGCGGATGCCGCGCAGCACGCGACCCCACGGGCTGCTCATGAGCAGCCAGACGAACAGCACAGTGATCGCGATGACGATCGTCCCGACGATGATGACCCACCACTGGTCGGACTGGTACGTCCACGGGCCGAAGCCCCACCGGCCGGGCGGGAGCGGGTTGCTCGCGCGGAACCCGGCCTGGAATCCGGACAGGCCGTCGGCGGATCCCGTCACGCCCCGGAAGGCCGAGGTGAGGAACAGCAGGCGGAGCACCTCGGCGGCCGCGATCGTCACGATCGCGAGGTAGTCGCCCCGCAGCCGCAGCGTGGGGACACCCAGGATGATGGCGAAGATGACCGACCCGGCGAGGCCGATGAGGGCCGCCAGCGGCCAGGGGATCCCGAACGAGAGGATCGAGATCGCGAAGCCGTAAGCGCCGATGGCCATGAAACCCGCGACACCCATGTTGAGCAGTCCCGCGAAGCCGAAGTGCACCGAGAGCCCGATGGCGGCGAGCACGTAGCCGAGCGTCGCCGGCGCGAGGATCTGCGCGAGCGTGTTGTTGATGATCTGGAGCCAGTTCATAGCGCGCCTTATCCGATTCGCTCTCGGCGACCGAGGATGCCCTGTGGGCGGAACAGCAGGATCACGATCAGCACGACCAGCGCGCCGACGTACTTGAGGTCGGAGGGGATCCAGAGCGTCGACAGCTCGACCAGGAGTCCCACGATCAGCGACCCGATGAGCGCCCCGAAGGCCGTGCCGAGACCGCCGAGGGTCACCGCCGCGAAGATGAGCAGCAGGATGCTGGTGCCCATGTCCCATTTGATGCCCGGGCGGAAGTACGCCCACAGGATGCCGGACAGGCCCGCGAGCGCGGCCGCGACGATCCACACCACGCGGACGACGGCATCCACGTCGATGCCGCTGGCCGACGCGAGCGACGGGTTGTCGGACACCGCCCTGGTGGCCCGCCCGATGCGGGTGCGCATGAGCCACCACGCGAAGATCCCGATCACGACGATCGACAGCGCCATGCTGATGACGTCGGTGACCGTGAGGCGGATCGGCCCGAGACCGGGTATCGAGGCCGCCACCGCACCCGGCAGCTGCTGCGTGCCGCCTCCGATGAAGATCTGGTACGTGTAGCGCAGCGCCAGCGAGAGGCCGATCGAGACGATCATGAGCTGCACGGTGCCGAGGCCTTTGCGTCGCAGCGGACGCCAGATCCCGGCATCCATCCCCCATCCGAAGACGGCGGACACCGCGACCGCGAGGGGGATGGCGAGCCAGATCGACAGCCCGAAGCCGGTCGTGAACAGCAGCGCGGCCAGCGCGCCGAAGGTCACCATCTCGCCGTGCGCGAAGTTCGACAGGCCCGTCGTGCCGTAGACGAGCGAGAGGCCGATCGCGGCGAGGGCGAGCATCAGGCCGAAGTTCAGGCCGTTGACCGCGCGTGAGAGGAACTGATCCCAGAAGCTCACCGTGGTGCGCTCTGCCGCGCCCAGCGTGAAGTTGCGGGTGACGGTGTTCGACGGGCCGAAGGTGACCTCTTGCGTGAACTCGAAGTCATCGGGCACGGCCACCGTGTCGGGCAGGCTGTCCTCGTCGAGCTCGACCGTGTAGGTCACGTCCTTCGACGGCACCGGCACGCGCCAGCTGCCGTTCTCGGCGGTGGTCGCCTCGCCCTCGAAGTCGTCGCCGGTGACGGTGATCGTGGCGCCCTCGATGGGTTCGCCCGCCGAGCGCACGTTGCCGGCGATCGCATACGGATAGTCGGCCGGATCGTCGTCGGCCGCGAAGGCCGGCGGGGCCAGGCTCACAAGCAGCGCCGCCACCAACAGGGTGAACAGGGCGGCGAGCGCGAATGGTCGCGCGGACCGGTGTCGCCGCCGCGCGAGTGCGGTCGTATTGCCCACAGAACCTCCAGTTCGCCACCACGCGGACACCGAAGCTCGGGTCGCATCGGCCGTGATGGCGACGCTACGACTGTAATGTGTCGTCGCTGTTTCGCCTACGGTCACCTGTGGATACGTGATCCGATCGAAATCGCACCGGACAGGCCTCACGCGCGCGCCCTCGCGCGTGCCGTTTCTGCGGGAACAAATCGGCCCCTTCGCGCGCTTAGAATCGAAGACGGAGCGTCACAAACGCGCCGGCCGCCGCCGCCCACCCCTCAATCGAACGCGCCGCGCGCGAGGAGACCCATGGAGCACAACGACCCCTTCGGCTTCGTCGGACTGACCTACGACGATGTGCTGCTGCTGCCCGGGCACACCGACGTGATCCCGAGCGAGGCGGACACCTCGTCGCGGCTCACGCGGCGCATCACGGTGGCCACGCCGCTGGCCTCCGCCGCGATGGACACCGTCACCGAGGCCCGCCTCGCGATCGCGATCGCGCGCGAGGGCGGCATCGGCATCATCCACCGCAACCTCTCCATCGAGGACCAGGCGTCGATGGTCGACCGCGTCAAGCGCAGCGAGTCCGGCATGATCACCGACCCGATCACGACGACCCCCGACGCGACGATCGAAGAGGTCGACTCGCTGTGCGCGCAGTACCGCATCTCGGGCCTTCCCGTCGTCGACGCCGACAACCACCTCGTGGGCATCGTGACCAACCGCGACATGCGCTTCGTCTCGGGCTTCGAGCGCCAGACCACCAAGGTGCGCGACGTCATGACGACCGAGAACCTCGTCACGGGCCGCGTCGGCATCAGCGCCGGCGAGGTCATCGCGCTGTTCGCCCGGCACCGTGTCGAGAAGCTGCCCCTCATCGACGAGGACGGCACCCTGGCCGGCCTCATCACCATCAAGGACTTCGACAAGAGCGAGAAGTACCCGCTCGCCACCAAGGACGAGCAGGGCCGTCTGCGCGTCGGCGCCGCCATCGGCTTCTTCGGGGACGCGTGGCAGCGCGCCGAGGCGCTGCGCGATGCCGGTGTGGACGTCATCGTCGTCGACACCGCCAACGGCCAGTCCGCCGGCGTCATCGACATGGTGCGCCGCCTGAAGGCCGACGAGTCGTTCGCCCACATCGACGTCGTGGGCGGCAACGTCGCGACGCGCGAGGGCGCCCAGGCGCTCATCGACGCGGGTGTCGACGCCGTCAAGGTCGGCGTCGGCCCGGGCTCGATCTGCACCACCCGCGTCGTCGCCGGCGTCGGCGTGCCCCAGGTCACGGCCATCTACGAGGCGTCGCTCGCGGCGCGCGAGGCGGGCGTGCCCGTCATCGCGGACGGCGGCCTGCAGTACTCGGGCGACATCGCCAAGGCGCTCGTGGCAGGTGCCGACACGGTGATGCTCGGCTCCCTCCTCGCCGGCACCGACGAGTCGCCGGGCGAGATCGTCTTCCAGGGCGGCAAGCAGTTCAAGCAGTACCGCGGCATGGGGTCGCTGGGTGCGCTGCAGACCCGCGGCAAGAAGACCTCGTACTCGAAGGACCGCTACTTCCAGGCCGACGTCCCCAGCGACGACAAGCTGATCCCCGAGGGCATCGAGGGGCAGGTCGCGTACCGCGGCCCCGTCTCGGCCGTCGCCTACCAGCTCGTCGGCGGCCTGCGTCAGTCGATGTTCTACGTGGGCGCCCGCACGATCGACGAGCTCAAGGCCAAGGGCAAGTTCGTCCGCATCACGGCCGCCGGGCTGAAGGAATCGCACCCGCACGACGTGCAGATCGTCGTCGAGGCCCCGAACTACAAGAAGTAACCCGCCTCGCGGGAAGAAGAGCGGATGCCGTCGGCCCACCCGGGCCGGCAGCATCCGCTCTTCGCCGTCCCGGCCGCGGCCGCGCCACGCAGACGACAGAGCAGCTTGGCGCCTGGATCGCACGACAGGGGGGAATCGTCCATCGCGATGAGGCGCTGCGAGCGGGAATCGCGCTCGCCGTGGTCCGCGCCTTCGTGCGCGACCGGCACGCGGAGCGGATCCGGCGGGTGTGGCTGGCGGCTCCGGACGCTCCCGCCGATCTGCGCCTGGCGGCGCTGGCAGGTGGGCGGGTCACCTGCACGTCCCTCGCGCAACGGCGAGGCTGGTGGATGCCGGAAGGCATCGGACATGAGCTGCACCTGCACGTCCATCCCGGCTCGGCGTCCGCGCATACCCCGGGCGCGCGGGGCGTCACGCACTGGACGAAGCCGATCGTTCCGGCTGCACGCTCCTTGGTGGGGACCACCGCAGACGCGCTGCTGCACATTGCTCAGTGCCTCGTACTCGTCGGGGATCGTCTGGTCCTGCAGATCGACGGATACGAGTTCCACTCGTCGAGCGCGCAGCGCAGCGCGAACATCGCGCACGACGCAGAACTACGGCTCCGTGGCTACACAGTGCTGCGCTTCAGCTACGCACAGGTCGTCCATGACTGGCCGACCCTGGAGCGCACCGTCCGCCGAGCCGTCGCCGCGGGCCTTCATCTGGCGGCCTGAGGCCACCTCCTGCCTCACAGACTTCGCAGAATGTCACCGAGCTCGCAGGATTCCGCGGGAGATCTGCGAGCTTCGCGCGCATCTGCGACGTTCGCGAAACGGATGCCGTCGGTCAGGCGAGGCGGAACGGCGCGGCGGCGCGGGCGGAGTCGTCCGTCGCGAGGTCGGCGAGCACCGAACCGACCGCGGGCGTGAACTTGAAGCCGTGACCCGAGAAGCCCGCGCCGACGACGATCCGGCCGCGGCGATCGAGCACGAAGTCCTCGGTGTCGGTCGAGGTGTACGTGCAGCTGATCGGCGCGGCGGTGTGGGGTTCGAGGCCCGGGAACCACTCCGCGACGTACTCGCGCAGCTGCGCCGCCTGTTCGGGCACGGGCCGGAAGCTCCGCGCGTCCGGGTCGACGACAGGACCGACCATGTGGAAGCCCACCTTGACGCCCTCGCCGGGGGTGGGCATGCCGTAGACATTGCCGATGGGCCCGCGCTGCGGGTCCACGAAATGGTTGAACGACGGCCACGCGAGGTCGGCCGACCGCGGGGCGAAATGGGCGGGGCTCTCTTCGGTGACGGTCAGGCGCGGGAGCGGAAAGGCATCGGGAAGGATGCCGGCGGTCCAGGCGCCCGCCGTCACCACGACCGTGTCGGCGACGACGTCGAGACGCTCGCCGCCCGCATCCACGGTCAGAGCCACCCCGTACGGCCCCTCGTCGACGACGGTGACCGCGTGTGCGAAGCGGATGTCGGCGCCGCGCGAACGGGCCGCCCGCTCGAGCGCCTCGAGCGCAGCCGCAGCGCGCACGACCCCGGCGTCAGGAGTGAACAGCACGTCCCCGTCGAACCGCATGCCGCGCCAGCGGCGCGCGGCCTCGGTCGCGGCCAGCACCTCCGCGCGCTCGCCGCGGGCGACGAGGGCGCCGTGCACCCCTTCGAGGAGCTGCCGGTCGCCGTGGCTCGCCAGCCCGTGGAGGCGCAGCAGCGGCTCGCCGGTCGTGCGCGCCAGTTCGTCCCATTCGCTGCGCGCAAGGGTGAGCAGGTCGAGGTAGTGGGCGCTGCCGTAGGCGTTGTTGAAGTTGCGGGTGGCGCCGTGCGACGCACCGCGCGTGTGGCCCCGCGCGAACCGCTCCAGCGTCAGCACGCGGTGACCGCGCCGGGCGAGCTGCCACGTGGTGGCCAGACCCATGGCGCCTGCGCCGACGACGACGAACGGAACGTGCTCGGTCACGAGAGTCCTCCCCATGCGCCGGCCGCCGGCTGCGGCATCGGGGCGCACAACCATCCTCTCGCCCTGCGAAGCGCCGGCCGGCGGCATGACGGAGTGTGATGGCGGGCGCCGACTGCCGTGTCGCTAGCCTGGCGCCATGATCAGACAGCGCGCTCACGCGGAGGCGTCGCAGCGCACCGTGCGGCTGGAGGCGTTCACCGACGGCGTGTTCGCGATCGCGGCGACGCTGCTGGTGCTCGACCTCACCTCGCACTCGCTGGGCGCCGTGGACACCGACGCAGAGATGTGGGCGGCGCTCGGCGGCATGTGGGAGCTCTTCCTCAACTTCGCGTTGAGCTTCGCGCTGCTGTGCCTGCTGTGGGTCGAGCACGTGCGACAGTTCGAGCACATCTCTCACGTCGACGGCATGATGATCTGGCTCAACAACGCGCGTCTGCTGTTCATCGTGCTGGTCCCCTTCGCCACGGGCCTTATCACCGAGTACTCGGAGTACTTCGCCGGCAGGCTCGCCATGCCGGTGGCGTTCCTGTGCGCGATCCTGTGCAGCTGGCTGCAGTGGCGCTGGGCGATGCGCCACCGCGAAGAGATGCTGCCCGACATGAGCCAGGCCGAGGCCGCGGCGTACGGTCGCGGTGCGCTGAGCGCCCTCCTCATCGCGATCGTCGTCGTGGCCCTCGCGCCCTGGCTCGGGTCCATCGCCTTCCTGCTCTTCGTCTTCGACGGACCGTTCACGCGCCTGATGCGGGGCAAGGGGGACTGACCGCGCCCTGCGCGCACCGCACCGCCCTCGCCGGTCGGGCGAGGGCGGTGGGCACACGCGGCGAGGTTATGCCGTGGGCGCGAGCTCGGGCTCGGCGGCCTCGGTGCCGGCGGTCGCCCGGGTGGCGGCATCCGATCCCACCGACTTCCCCGCGGGCAGCCACAGTGCGACGACTGCCGCGACGAAGAGCACCGCGGCCCCGGTGAACACCGCGGGACGTGCGGCGTCGACGTAGCTGTCGGGCAGGAGCTCGCCGCCTGCCCCGACGAAGATCGCGGTCATGACAGCCGTGCCCAGTGCGACGCCGAGCTCGCGCACGGTCGAGTTCACGCCCGACGCCTTGGCGTGGTCGACGAGCCCGAGGGTGGCCAGCAGCGCCGTGGCGGACGGGGCGAACACGAGCGCCATGCCGACGCCGGCCATCACGAACGGCGCGATGAGAGTGGGGTAATCCAGGTCGGTCGCCATGACGGCCGCGATCCAGGTGAGCGCGATGCCCTGGAGGGTGAGGCCGACGACGAGCAGCAGGCGCGTGCCGACCCGCGGCGCCAGGATTCCGGCGACCGGAGCGATGAACATCGGTGCGAGGGTCCACGGAGTGGTCTGCACGGCAGCCTCCAGCGGCGATGACCCCTGCACGACCTGCAGGTACTGGATCAGGAGGAACACGGCGCCGAACGTTCCGAAGCTGAAGGCGAATCCGATGATGTTGGTGATCGAGAACGAGCGGTCGCGGAACAGCCGCAGCGGAACCAGCGGCGCCTTCGCGCGCAGCTGCCAGACGAGGAACGCGACGACGAGGACCGCGCCCACGACGATCTCGGCGATCACGCCGAACGAGTCCCAGCCGTCGTCGTTGCCGCGGACGATCGCGTGGACGAGCGCGAGGACGCCCGCGGCGGCGAGCACCGCACCGGGCACGTCGATGCGAGCGCGGGCGCCGAAGTCGTTGTTGAGTACGACGAGGGCGAGAGGGATGGCGATGAGGGCCACGGGCACGTTGATCCAGAAGATCGCCTGCCAGTTCCAGCCCTCCATGATGGCGCCGCCGACGAGCGGGCCGACCGCGACGCCGAGCCCGGCGACGCCGCCCCAGATGCCGATGGCCAGCGGACGGCGCTGCGCCGGCACCGCTCCGCTGAGCAGTGCGAGCGAGAGCGGCATCACGCCAGCGGCACCGAATCCCTGCACGGCGCGCGCGGCGATGAGCTGTCCGGGATCCGTGCTGAGGGCGGCGAGCACAGACCCGGCGCCGAACACGGCGATGCCGATCGCGAAGACCGTCCGGCGGCCGAATCGGTCGCCGAGGGCGGACGCGATGAGGATCGTGCCCGCGAACGCGAGGGTGTAGGCGTTCACGAACCACTGCAGCTCTTCGACGCTGGCCCCCATGTCGCGGTGCAGCACCGGGAGCGCGTTGGTCATGACCAGGTTGTCGAGCGTCGCCATGAACATCGGCAGGGATGCCGCGGCGAGGACGAGGGCGAACGGGCGCGACCGCCGGGTGGCGGTGGGCGGTGCTGCTGCGGACATGGAGATCTCCGGTTGTTATTCGATGATTACTTGCTGGACGACAATGTAGTAATCGACTGATTACAAAGTCAAGTCATTCGCTGATAACCTTTCGACATGACTTCTGCAGCACTGGGCGACGGAGCAGTCGCGGTCGACGAGACGACCGAGGGCGGCAGGCGGCTGTCGTCCGATGAACGGCGCCGGCAGATCCTGCAGGCCGCGCTCGCCGTCTTCGGCGCCCGCGGATACGAGGGAGCCACCACCGACGAGGTCGCGCGAGCCGCCGGCGTCAGCCAGCCGTACGTCGTCCGGCTGTTCGGCTCGAAAGAGAACCTCTTCCTCGCCGCACTCGACGACGCGCTCACACGGACGCTCACGGCGTTCCGCGCGGCGCTCTCCGACACGTCGGCCGATCCCGACCCGTCGATCAGCGAGGAGAAGGCCGCGGGCAAGCGCATCGGGCAGGCGTTCGTCGACCTCATCGAGGTGCGCGGCCTGCACCAGACCCTCGCCCACGGGTATCTGCTCGGCAGCCATCCCGTGATCGGCCCCGCCTCGCGGCGGGGATTCGCGCAGGTATGGCGGTTCTTCCGCGACGAGATGGGGCTCGACGCCGACGGCGCCCGCACGTTCATGGCGGAAGGCATGCTCATCAGCACGATGATCGGCCTGCGGATCGTCGACGACTACGGCTCCGACCCGCAGATCACCGAGCTCTTCCACTCGTGCTTCCCGACCGAGCTCCCGCATGTGCTCGACGTGCTTCCGCGCGGCGACGAGCGCTGGTAGCGACGAGCGCCGGTAGCAGCAGCGTGCCCGTCGTCGAGGCGTCCGCCGTCGTCCCCCTCCCGCCCGATCTCGCGTTCGCCGTCTCGCAGACCACCGGCGCGGTGCGCCTGCGGTGGGACCGCTTCATCCGCCGACAGCAGTTCCTGGACGGAGTGGATGCCGCCGGCAAGGGCGTGCGCACGCTCACGGTGCAGCGCAGCGGGTTGCGGATGGTGAGCGAGTACGTCTCGTACCGGCCGCCGACGTCGGTGGGCATGAAGATGATCGACGGGCCCTGGTTCTTCGAGAAGATGGGCGGCGGCTGGCGCTTCGAACCCGCCGGCGAGGGCACGCGAGCCGTGTGGCGCTACAACTTCTCGTGCCGCCCGGCGTGGCTCGCGCCGCTCGCCGAGTGGATCGGCACCCGGGTGCTGCAGCGTGAGATCGACCGGAGGATCGCGGGGTTCGCGGCCGGGTGCGCGGATCCGGTCGTCGTCGAGGCGGCTCGTCGCGCGGTACTCCGCCCGGGGTGACGACGTCGGGCGTCCGGCGTATCGTCGGGCACATGTGCCGGAACATCCACACGCTCCACAACTTCGAGCCCGCCGCGACCTCCGAAGAGGTCCACGCCGCCGCGCTCCAGTACGTGCGCAAGATCGCGGGCACCACGAAGCCCTCGAAGGCGAACCAGGAGGCGTTCGACCACGCCGTCCACGAGATCGCCCACATCACGCAGCACCTCCTCGACGACCTCGTCGCCGTGGCCCCGCCGAAGAACCGCGAGGTCGAGGCCGCGAAGGCCCGCGAGCGGGCTGTCAGGTCCGGCCGCTACGCCGCCCCGGCGGCCTGATCCCCGCGGTCACGAACGCCGCCGACTCGGATAGTCTGGTCGGCTCCCCTTCGGCGAGAAACGCTTCGTCTCGTTCCTCGCTCAGCGCAAGTGGCGCACCGGAGCAGAGGGGAACCCCGTGGGTTACATCGACATCGCCGCCGTCTCGTACGCGCTGCCGGACGGCAGACCGCTGCTCGACGAGGTCTCGTTCCGCGTGGGCGAAGGATCGACGACAGCGCTCATCGGCCAGAACGGCGCGGGCAAGACGACGCTGCTCAAGATCATCCGCGACGAGACGCCCGCGCTCTCGGGCGTGGTCTCGATCGACGGAGGCCTGGGCGTCATGGACCAGTTCGTGGGCCACGGCGGGCCCGGGCAGACCGTGCATGACCTGTTGATCTCGGTCGCGCCCGACCGGGTGCGCCGCGCGGCGCGCGAGCTCGAGGACTCCGAGGCCGCGATCATCGAGCACGACGACCTCGACACGCAGATGCGCTATGCCGGCGCGCTCGCCGACTACGCCGAGGCGGGCGGCTACGAATACGAGACCGTCTGGGACACCTGCACCACCGCGGCCCTCGGCATCCCGTTCTCGCGTGCACGGTACCGCGAGCTCACGACGCTGTCGGGCGGCGAGCAGAAACGGCTGGCGCTGGAGGCGCTGCTGCGCGGCCCCGACCAGGTGCTGCTGCTGGACGAGCCGGACAACTACCTCGACGTGCCGGGCAAGCGGTGGCTCGAGGATCGCCTGCGCGAGACTCCGAAGACGGTGCTGCTCGTGTCGCATGACCGTGAGCTGCTGGCGCGCGCGGCCGATCGCATCGTGACGCTCGAGACCGGTGGCGCGGGCAGCACGGCGTGGGTGCACGGCGGGGGCTTCGGCACCTATCACCGCGCTCGCGAGGACCGCATGGCACGGCTCGACGAGCTGCGCCGGCGCTGGGACGAGCAGCACGTGAAGCTCAAGGCGCTGGTCGCGATGCTCAAGGTGAAGGCCGCGAACAACAGCGACATGGCCTCGCGGTACCGCGCCGCCCAGACGCGGCTCAGCAAGTTCGAAGAGGCCGGGCCGCCGCGGGAGCGTCCTAAGGAGCAGGACCTCGACGTACGGCTGCGCGGTGCGCGCACCGGCAGACGCGCCGTGGTCGCCGAGAGGCTCGAGCTCACCGGGCTCATGAAGCCGTTCGACGTCGAGGTGTGGTTCGGCGACCGCGTCGCCGTGCTGGGGTCGAACGGATCGGGCAAGTCGCATTTCCTCCGCCTGCTCGCCCGTGGCGGCACCGACCCCGACGGGCGGCTAGGGCACATCACCGCGACCGGCGCCGCTCTGGAGCCGGTCGCGCACGAGGGGCGTGCGATCCTCGGCGCCCGCGTGGTGCCGGGCTGGTTCGCTCAGACGCACCGGCATCCCGAGTTCGACGGACGCACGCTGCTCGACATCCTGCACCGCGGCGAGGACGCCCGCGCGGGGCTGCCGCGCGACGCCGCGTCGAGCGCCCTGGACCGCTACGGTCTCGTGGCGCAGGCCGAGCAGACGTTCGACAGCCTCTCGGGTGGCCAGCAGGCGCGGTTCCAGATCCTGCTGCTGGAGCTCTCGGGTGCGACGCTGCTGCTGCTGGACGAGCCGACCGACAACCTCGACCTCGTCTCGGCCGAGGCGCTGCAGGACGCGCTCGCGCGCTTCGAGGGCACCGTGCTCGCCGTCACCCACGACCGGTGGCTCGCGAAGTCGTTCGACCGCTTCCTCGTCTTCGGCTCGGACGGCCGCGTGTTCGAGTCCGACGCCCCGGTGTGGGACGAGGCCCGCGTCGTGCGTGCCCGGTGAGGACCCGCCGTTCGGGGCGCGGTTCGTCCGTTCGGGGCGCAGGGCGCGCGCCCCGAACGCAGGGCGCGCGCCCCGAACGCACGGCGCGCGCCCCGAACCCGGATGGGAGGCCGAATCGGGTGGCACGGAGGGTGGCGGGTAGGCTGGACGCGTGAGCATGGACATCGAACTCGGCCGGGCAAAGCGCGCGCGTCGCGCCTACACGTTCGACGACATCGCGGTGGTGCCGTCGAGGCGAACGCGCAACCCCGAGGACGTGTCGACGGCCTGGACGATCGACGCGTTCAGCTTCGACATCCCGGTGCTCGGCGCCCCGATGGACTCGGTCGTGAGTCCGCGCACGGCGATCATGCTCGGCCAGCTCGGCGGCCTCGGCGTCCTCGACCTGGAGGGGCTGTGGACGCGCTACGACGACCCCGAGCCGCTGCTCGCCGAGATCGCCGGCCTCGACAAGGGCGCCGCGACCGGCCGCATGCAGGAGCTGTACTCCGAGCCGATCAAGCCCGAGCTGGTGCGCGATCGGCTCGCCGAGATCCGTGCGGCCGGCGTCACCGTGGCCGGCTCGCTCACGCCGCAGCGCACGCAGGATCTATACGAGACGGTCGTCGCCGCGGGCGTCGACCTGTTCGTGATCCGCGGCACCACGGTGTCGGCCGAGCACGTGTCGAGCGTCGACCAGCCCCTCAACCTCAAGAAGTTCATCTACGACCTCGACGTCCCGGTGATCGTCGGCGGCGCGTCGACCTACACCGCGGCCCTGCACCTGATGCGCACCGGCGCCGCGGGCGTGCTCGTCGGATTCGGCGGGGGAGCGGCGTCGACGACCCGCGCCACGCTGGGGCTGCACGCGCCGATGGCCACCGCCGTCGCCGACGTCGCCGGCGCGCGTCGCGACTACCTCGACGAATCGGGTGGGCGCTACGTGCACGTCATCGCCGACGGCGGCGTGGGCACGTCGGGCGACATCGTCAAGGCGATCGCGATGGGGGCGGATGCCGTCATGCTGGGCGTCGCGCTGGCACGGGCGACGGATGCCCCCGGCCGCGGCTTCCACTGGGGTCCCGAGGCGCACCACGCCAAGCTTCCGCGCGGAAAGCGCGTGAAGGTCGACCAGGTCGCTTCGCTCGAAGAGATCCTGTACGGCCCCGCGCCCGTGGCCGACGGCACGGCGAACCTCATCGGGGCGCTGCGCAAGTCGATGGCGACGACCGGATACTCCGATCTCAAGGAGTTCCAGCGCGTCGAGGTCGTCGTCGCCCCGTACGCCGCGGGATGAGCTCACCCTCGCCCGAATCTCCTCCCGCACCGGAGGTCTTCCCGCCGACCCTGCGCGAGGTGCTGCTGCGGCCGCGATGGATCGGCATGCTGCTGCTGTGCCTGGTCGTCGCCGGCGTCTTCGCGTGGCTCGGGCAGTGGCAGCTCGCCCGCGCGGTGCAGGTGAACCCGACGCCGCCGGGCGCCACCGAAGAGGTGCGCCCGATCGGCGACGTCGTGCAGCCCGGCGAGTACCTCAAAGACCCCCTGGTGGGCCAGCGCGTCGAGGCGGACGGCACGTGGGTGCCGGGCGACTTCCTCATCGTCGAGTCCCGCTACAACGACGGCGTGAAGGGCTACTGGGTGACCGGTCAGCTGCGTCTCGACGAGGGCGAGACGGACGTCGCCGGCCCGGTGTCGGTGGCCGTCGCGCTCGGCTGGGCGCCGACGACGGATGCCGCGCACGCAGCCGTCGAGAAGCTCGAGGACGAGGCATCCGATGCCGATCCGGTCACGGTGACGGGTCGCCTGATCGCCGACGAGGGACCGGTGCTCCCACCGCACGGCGCGGACCCGCAGACCATGACGCGGATGTCGCCGGCAGCGCTGCTGGGCCGTTGGCACGACGTCGACGAGCTCAGCGTGTTCCGGCCGTATCTCGCGTCGGGCGAGGCGTTCGGCGGACTGGAGGCGATCTCGTCGCCGGCGCCCGAACAGGGGTCGACCGTCAACTGGCTGAACATCTTCTACGCCGTCGAGTGGGCGGTCTTCGCGGGCTTCGCCTTCTACCTCTGGTACCGCCTCGCGAAGGACGCGTGGGAGAAGGAGCTCGAGGACCTGGCAGACGACGAGGAGGCCGAGGGCGCCGACGACGGCCCCGGCGGGGCCGCGGCGACACGCGGGTAGACTGGGGGTCATGCCCCGCGCCCCGAAGCTCGCTTCCTTTCCGGCGATCCGCGGAGCCCTGAAGTTCTACCAGATCTGCTCGATCATCACGGGCACCATGCTGCTGCTGCTCGTGGCCGAGATGGTCGTCAAGTACGCCGTCGGCTACGAGCTGTTCCTCGGCGGATCCGGCGGCTTCCTGTGGTTCGCGCCCGTCGTCGAGACCGCCTCCGGCCTGGAGTCCACCGGTGACGGGTTCAACCTGTCGCTGGGCATCCTGGTCGCGCACGGCTGGTTCTACGTCGTGTACCTCATCTCGTGCTTCCGCGTGTGGAGCCTCATGCGCTGGAACCTCGGCCGCCTGGCGATGCTCGCGGCGGGCGGCATCGTGCCGCTGCTGTCGTTCTTCATGGAGGCCCGCGTCGCCCGCGACGTGAAGTCCTACCTCGCGCAGCGCGAGGCCGATGAACTGCACTCGCGCTCCGAGCACTCGTCCCTCACTCACGCCATCCCTACGGAGAACAAGCGTTGACCGAACAAAATGAGACCGACCAGCGTCCGGTCCTCGTCGTCGACTTCGGCGCGCAGTACGCGCAGCTGATCGCCCGCCGCGTCCGCGAGGCCGGCGTGTACAGCGAGATCGTGCCGCACACCGCGACGGCGGCCGACATCGCGGCGAAGAACCCCGTCGGCATCATCCTGTCGGGCGGCCCGTCGTCGGTGTACGAAGAGGGTGCTCCGGCGCTGGACACCGGCGTGTTCGAGCTCGGCGTGCCGACGCTCGGCATCTGCTACGGCTTCCAGGTCATGGCGCAGGCGCTCGGCGGCGAGGTCGCCAACACCGGACTGCGCGAGTACGGTGCGACGGATGCCGCCGTCACGGGTGACGGCGGCGTGCTGCTGGGCGGTCAGCCGGTGGAGCAGAACGTGTGGATGAGCCACGGCGACCAGGTCGCCAAGGCGCCCGAAGGCTTCGAGGTCCTCGCGTCGACCGGAGCGACCCCGGTGGCCGCGTTCGGCAGCGACGAGCGCCGGCTGTACGGCGTGCAGTGGCATCCCGAGGTCAAGCACTCGGACTACGGCCAGAACGTCATCGAGAACTTCCTGCACAAGGCGGCGGGCCTTCCCGCCGACTGGAACAGCGGCAACGTCATCGCCGAGCAGGTCGAGAAGATCCGCGCCCAGGTCGGCACCGGCCACGTGCTGTCGGCCCTGTCGGGCGGCGTGGACTCGGCCGTCTCGACCGCGCTCGTGCACAAGGCCGTCGGCGACCAGCTCGTCGCGGTGTTCGTCGACCACGGGCTCCTCCGCAAGGGCGAGCGCGAGCAGGTCGAGCAGGACTACGTCGCCTCCACCGGCGTGCGCCTCGTGACCGTCGACGCGCGCGAGCAGTTCCTGAACGCCCTCGCCGGTGTGAGCGACCCCGAGCAGAAGCGCAAGATCATCGGCCGCGAGTTCATCCGCGCGTTCGAGAAGGTGCAGGCCGACCTGGTCGCCGAGGCGGCGGCAGAGGGCGAGCCGATCCGCTTCCTGGTGCAGGGGACGCTGTACCCCGACGTCGTCGAGTCCGGCGGCGGCACCGGTACCGCGAACATCAAGTCGCACCACAACGTCGGCGGCCTGCCCGAGGACCTGCAGTTCGAGCTCGTCGAGCCGCTGCGCACCCTGTTCAAGGACGAGGTGCGGGCGATCGGCCGCGAGCTGGGCCTTCCCGAGGTCATCGTCTCGCGTCAGCCCTTTCCGGGCCCCGGCCTCGGCATCCGCATCGTGGGTGAGGTCACCGCTGACCGTCTCGAGATTCTGCGCGATGCCGACGCCATCGCCCGCGAAGAGCTGACGAAGGCGGGCCTGGACGGCGAGATCTGGCAGTGCCCGGTCGTGCTGCTGGCCGATGTGCGCTCGGTGGGGGTGCAGGGCGACGGCCGCACCTACGGTCACCCGATCGTGCTGCGCCCGGTGTCGTCCGAGGACGCGATGACCGCCGACTGGACGCGCCTGCCCTACGACGTGCTGTCGAAGATCTCCAACCGCATCACCAACGAGGTGCGCGAGATCAACCGCGTCGTCCTCGACGTCACCTCGAAGCCCCCGGGGACCATCGAGTGGGAGTGATCTGAGATGGATGCCGCAAGCTCTGGCTTGCGGCATCCATTCGTTTCGGCACGTGTTCGCGGGGGAGGATGGACGGGTGAGCCCTGACGCGCAGCTGCCCGATGCCGACTACGTGGTACTGGGGAGCCGGATCGCGCTCGGCCTCGACGGCGGGTTCGCCGTGGCGGTGCCGGCCCGGCTGCGGCTGCTCGAGGAGGCGGGCGCGCGCGAGCCGCTGATGCTGAGCGTCGACGGTCAGTCGCCCGAGGTGCATGCCGCGCAGCGGCAGGCGTTCGTGGACGGCGGGCACGTGCCCGAGGTGTCGCGCATGCGCAACCTGTTCGATGAGCTCCTCTCCGGCGGGCAGCGGCTGTCGCGGGCGGGCTCGCCGGGCGGGCAGACGCCGGGCGTCGCCTATCGCACGGTTCGGGATGCCGGCGGCCGCGCCGTCGTGGAGCTGCCGGTGTTCGAGAACGACCCGGAGTGGCACCTGCGCGACGCGAACGTCGTGGTGCACACGGCGGAGGGGGATCGCGTGCTGCGCGGGTTCCGCGGGCTGTACATCGCATGGCTGGACGCGATCGCGGATGAGCGCCGCGCCGCCGCGGGCGACCCCGACCGCCTGTTCGTCGTGGTGTGCGAGTCCCGGCAGATCGGCGAGGCGCTCGTGGACTGGGACGACCCGCGCGTGCGGCTCGTGCACACGATCCACAACTCGCATCTTCCGGCTCCGCACGACGACCCCACCGCGCCGGTGACCGGCCTGTGGGAGCGGTGGCTGCGGACGCTCGACGCGTACGACGCGGTGGTGTGGCCCACCGAAGCGCAGCGCGACGAGGTCGCGGAGCGCTTCGGCGATCCGGGCACGTTCCACGTCGCGCCCAACACCATCGAGCTCGGCGACGAGCCCCGAGCCGCGGCATCCCGCGATCCGCACCGGGTGGTGATGCTCAACCGGCTCGCGCCGCAGAAGCGCGTCGACCTTGCCGTGCGGGCGTGGCCTGCGGTCGTCGCGGCCGTGCCCGACGCGCAGCTCGACGTGTACGGCGACGGGCCGCTGCGCGATGAGCTGCAGGCGCTCGTCGACGAGCTCGGCGTCTCTGCCTCGGTGACGCTGCACGGCGCGACGGCGGAGCGCGACGCCGTGTTCGACCGGTCCGCTGTCTTCCTCACCTCCACCGCGTTCGAAGGGCAGGGGCTCTCGATCGCCGAGGCGCTGGCGCGCGGGCTGCCGGTGGTCTCGACAGACGTCCGCTACGGTCCGCGCGAGGCCGTCGGCGACGCCGGCGTGCTCGTGCCGCCGGGAGAGATCGGGGCGTTGTCGGCCGCGCTCATCGGTCTGCTGCAGGACGACGGGCGCCGCGCAGAGCTGTCGGCGCACGCCCGTGCCGCAGCTGCCGCGTTCGCGCCCGACGCGGTGCGTCCGGCGCTCGTGGCCGCGCTGCGCGCCGCGGTCGAGCATCCCTCGCGCCGCGCGCGCTGAGGCGCCGGGCGTTGTCGGCGACTCGCCAGAATCTGCCTCCGTGGCGGCGGTTGTCGGCGACTCGCCAGAATCTGCCTCCGTGGCGGCGGTTCTCGGCGACTCGCCGAAAGCCGCCGGGCGGTCTGTCTTGGCGATTCGCCAGAAGTCGCGGCTGTCGGTGGCGTTTCTTGGCGACTCACCGAAATCGCCGGGCGGGCACCGGGATAGGATGACGCGACCGCACACGTGCGTCGAGCCGCAGCGTCGCGGCGATGGACCGAGAAAGGCCGATCACCGCATGGAGCAAGACCGTCCCGCGACTCCCGGCGCCGCGGACGACGCGGTCCCACCCGGGCCGCTCAGCAGTCCGGAGCGGCTGCCGCCGGCCACGTCGAATCCGGGCGCGGGCGCGCCGAACGCAGGCCAGGAAGCGGCGCCCCAGATCGGTCCGGCCGGTGCGCCGGGTGCCGGGTGCCGCGGCAGGGTTTCCGCCGGGTGCCGATACGCGGGCTGCCGATACGCCGGGCGCCGCGGCTGGGTTCGCCCCGGCCGTGTTCGGGTCGAGTGAAGACCGACCGCGGCGCTCGCGGGGCGCCACGGTCGCGATCTGGATCCTCGGCGTCGCCCTCGTCCTCGCGCTGGCGGCCTGCGCGTGGGGTGCGGTGCAGTTCGTCCTCGCACAGGACCGCATCTCGCAGCAGCAGGACAGGATCCGCGAGCAGCAGGACGAGATCGAGCAGCAGAAGGAGCTGATCGAGAAGAAGGAGACGTTCGGCGCGGCGATGTCCGCACTGATGGACACCGCCGCGCGCTTCGACGGCGTGCTCACGGCCTCGCTCGTGCCGTGGGGCACGTACGAGTCCCTCGCGCACCGTGGCTGGACGCACCGCCGGGATGCGACCGCGATGACCCGCGACATCGCGCAGGTCGATGCCGCGCGCGCCGAGCTCGAGACCGCATTGAGCGCGGCCGACGCCGAGGCCGCGTCGAACGCCACCGGCACGGCCTACGAGTCCGTCATCGACCGGCTCGGCCGCGGGTTCGTCCGGTCGATCGTCGACGAGAAGTACTGCGGCACCGGCGACGACGGCATTCTGGGCTGCGTCGCCGGGGAGGACCCGTACCTCGTCCACTTCGACGCGGCCGGTGACGCCCAGCCCTTCATGACCGACGAGCTGCGGGCGGGCGTCGCGTACCACGAGTTCGCGCACGTGCTGCAGTTCACCAACCCCGACGCCACGGCGGCGGCGCTGCCGGCCTTCGGCGGCGACGACGAGTTCATGGCCGACTGCTTCGCGCTGACCTTCCTCGACGGCTGGAAGCTCGACCACCGCGTCTGGACCAGCGCGTACGAGTACTGGGACGTCAACATCGGCTACGGCCGCACCTGCGATGCCGCCCAGCAGCAGGCGGTCCGCGACTGGTACGCGCAGCTGGGCGTCCGCCTGCAGCAGGTCTCGAGCTAGGGCGGCCTCGCGGCGATCCGCCGTGGGCAGAGCCGCCGGGAGCGGAATCGGATGCCGCAGGCCGGCGTCGCGCGCAGGCTGGGGTCATGGCAGAAGAAGGCAAGATCCCCCAGTTCGGGGCCGAGGCCCGGCGCGAGCTGTTCCAGCAGCGCGTGCTCGTGCTCGACGGCCCGCTCGACGACGACAACGGCACGCTGCTGGCGACGCAGCTGCTGGCACTGGCGGCGCAGGACGAGACGGCCGACATCGCCCTGTGGATCCACTCGCCCGGCGGCTCGGTGCCGTCGATGCTGGCGATCCGCGACGTGATGCGCCTGATCCCCAACGACGTCTCGACCCTCGCGCTCGGTCTCGCGTGCAGCGCAGGACAGTTCCTGCTCTCGGCCGGGACTCCGGGCAAGCGACGCGCGCTCCCGCACGCGCGGATCCTGATGCACCAGGGTTCCGCGGGCATCGGCGGATCGGCCGTCGACGTCGAGGTGCAGGCCGACGACCTGCGCTTCACGCGCGACACCGTGCTCGGCATCGTGTCGGCCGACACCGGTCAGCCGATCGACCGCATCTTCGAGGACTCGCTGCACGACCGGTGGTACACCGCCGAGCAGGCGCGGGAGTACGGCTTCATCGACGCGATCGTCGACGACTTCGCGCAGGTCGTTCCCCGCCGCCGGCGACCGGCCGGCCTCGGCGTCGGGGCGGAGGTGGCGGCATGAGCGGCTACACGATCCCGAATGTCGTCGCGCAGCATCCACGCGGCGACCGCATCATGGACGTCTACTCGCACCTGCTCGCCGAGCGGGTGGTGTACCTCGGCACCGGCATCGACGCCGGCGTCGCCAACGCGCTCATCGCGCAGCTGCTGCATCTCGACGCCGACAGCCCCGAGCGCGACATCCAGCTCTACATCAACTGCGAGGGCGGCGACCCGTCGGCCATGCTCGCCGTATACGACACGATGCAGCACGTGCGGCCGGACGTCGCCACGACCGTGGTGGGGCAGGCCATCGGCGTCGGCGCGATCATGCTCGCGGCCGGTGCGGCCGGCAAGCGGTCGGTGCTGCCGCACGCGCGCGTCGTGCTGCACCAGCCCGCCGGGCAGGGGCGCGGCGCGATCCCCGACCTCATCCTGCAGGCCGACGAGCTCGTGCGCGTGCGCGGCGAGGTCGAAGAGATCCTCGCGCGTCACACCGGGAAGGATGCCGCGCAGCTGCGCGCCGACACCGACCGCGACCGCGTCTTCACCGCCGCCGATGCCGTCGCGTACGGCCTCGCCGACCACGTGCTGGAGCGGGTGCCGAGCTACGCCTGACCCGGCCGTTGAGCGGAGCGAGGAACGAGCGCAGACGAAACGCCTCGAGCGCACGGATGCCCCCGTGCCAACGGCGTTTCGTCTGCGCGCGCCAGAGCGCGCTCCGCTCAACGACCGGGAGCGCCGCCCGGCGCTCCGGGCCAGACCTTGCCCTCCCACGGGTCGTAGTCGGCGATGAGGTCCTCTTGCGGGGGGCGATCGTCCTGGGCGACGTGCTGCAGATTGACGCGCACGCGGTACCAGAGCGAGCTCGAGCCGCGCATGCCGTCGATGAGCACGTCGGCGGGGTGCAGCTGGGCGTTCGCGTCGGGGTGGCGCCGGATCCACTCCTTCAGGGCGTCCAGCGACTCGGACTTCGTCTTGGTGCGGGCGATCTCGATGAGCGGCATGGTGGACTGGCGACGGCCGTCGGCGCTTCCGCCGCGCGGCGGCTTCTCGGCCGGGCCGAGCTCTTCGGCCAGGCGCAGCAGGCCGTCGAGCGTGCCGACCGCGTCGTCGATGCCCGCGTGCGGATCGCCGATCTCGGCGTAGCGTTCGGGGACCGTGAGCACGGTGAACTCCTCGGGCCGGCGCGCGCGCACCTCGTCCCAGCCGAGCGGCGTCGACACACGCGCGTCGGGCAGCGGCCGGATCGAGTACGCCGAGGCCACCGTCCGGTCCTTCGCGTTCTGGTTGAAGTCGACGAACACGCTCTCGCCGCGCTCCTCCTTCCACCACTGCGCGGTGGCGAGGCCGGGTGCCCGGTTCGCGACCTCGCGCGCGAGCGTCTCGGCCGCGAGCCGCACCTGCTTGTAGTCCCACAGCGGCGCGATCCGAACGAGGATGTGGATGCCGCGAGACCCGCTGGTCTTCGGCCAGCCCACGAGCCCGACATCGTCGAGCACCTCGCGCGCCACGAACGCGACGTCGACGATCTGCGACCAGTCGACGCCCGGCATCGGGTCCAGGTCGATGCGCAGCTCATCGGGGTGGTCGAGATCCTCCGCCCGCACGGGGTGCGGGTTCAGGTCGAGGCAGCCGAGGTTGACGATCCAGGCGAGGCCGGCGGCATCCCGGATCACGGCCTCTTCGGCGGACGTGCCGCGGGCGTACTGCAGGGTCGCCGTGTCGATGAACTCGGGGTGGTTCTCGGGCACGCGCTTCTGGAAGAACGGCTCGGCGTCGATGCCCTTCGGAAACCGCTTGAGCACCATCGGGCGACCGCCCGCGCCGCGCAGCGCGCCGTCGGCCACCGACAGGTAGTAGCGGACGATGTCGAGCTTGGTGACACCGGGTTCGGGGAACACGATCTTCGTCGGGCTCGAGATCCGCACCTCGTGCCCGCCGATGTCGAGGATCTCGGCCTCTGCCTTTGCGGGGGTCACCCGGCCCACGCTAGCGACGCCTCGCGACATCGACCAGGGGGTTGCGGGAGGGAGCCGTCAGGCGGCGAGCGCGTAGGTGGCGCGGCAGCCGACGACGCTGCGTTCGGCGGCACGCGAGCGCAGATCGTCGACGACGCCCGTCGTGAGCTCGATGAGGGTCACGTCGAGAGCGCCGGCCACGGCCGCGATCATCTCGCTCGACGGCTCCTTGAGGCCGCGCTCGATCTCGGACAGGTACTGCGGCGAGACGCCGGCGCGGTCGGCGGTGTCGGCCAGCCGCTCGCCGCGCTCGTGCCGCAGGCGCCGCAGCCGGTCGCCGAGCGCGTCGCGCCACAGCGGCTCGACGTCGCGCGGAGCGGTGCGGGGCTTCGTCGGCAGCGGGATGATCTCGGCCATGGCGTCACGATAGAACGGGATGCCGCCGCCCGGCGACCCGTTCCGCCCACAGCAGAACGGGTGCACGGCGCCGGAGGTTCTGGCCGACACGCCGGCGGGAGGCATCCCCTCGCCGGCGTGTCGCGCCGGAGTTCCGACGCCGTGCACGGTGCCGGGCCCGTCAGGCGCGGGCGAACCGCACCGTCACGATCTGGAACGGGCGCAGGTCGAGGCGCACCGCATCGCCGTCGACGACCACGCCGTCGGCCGGCACCTCCCGCTCCAGCAGATCGACCTGTCGCACTCCGGCCGCGTCGAACCCGGCCGTGAGCGTGGCGCGGGCGCGCACGCCCAGCGCCTCGTACAGCCGCACGACCACGTCGCCGCTGCCGTCCTCGGCGAGCTTCACGGCCTCGACGACCACACCGGGGCGGTCGACCGCGACGAGCGGCGCGATGGCTTCGACGCCGGCGCCCTCGACCCGCCGCCGCGGCAGGTTGAAGCGGTAGCCTTCGGCGACGGCGTCGGCGACGTCCGCGCCCACGACGAGGCCGACGCGCAGCTCGTGGCGGCCCTGGTCCTGGGTCGGGTCGGGGAAGAGCGCCGCCCGCACGAGCGACAGCCGGGCGATGGTGATCGTGCCGCCGCGTTCGTCGCGCTGCTCTCGGGTGACGTCGTGGCCGTACGTCGAATCGTTCACGACGGCGACGCCGAAGTCCGGTTCTGCCACGCGGATCCACCGGTGTGCCACGGTCTCGAAGCGCGCGGCATCCCATGACGTGTTGGTGTGCGTGGAACGCTCGATGTGGCCGAACTGGATCTCGGACGCGGCGCGGTCGGCGTGCAGGTCGAGCGGGAAGGCGAGCTTCAGCAGCTTCTGCTTCTCGTGCCAGTCCAGCTCGAACGCGAACGACACCACACGGGACCCCTCGGCGAGGCTGATGCGCTCGACGACAGTCGAGCCGCTGAAGCTGCGCTCCACGACGATCGCCGAACCCTCCACTCCGATCGCGACGACGTCGGTGAGGTCGCGGACCGTGTTGCGGTAGTGCACGTCGACATCCCACGCGTCCCACTGCGTCGGGGTGTCGCGGTGCAGCTGCAGCAGGCCGGCGGCCCGGCCGGGGGGCACGACCTCGCGACCCGACGCGAGGTCGACCGCCGAGACGACGAGCCCGCGCTCGTCGACGGTCGCGCGCACGATCCCGTTGTCGAGCACCCACCCGCTGCCCTCCGCGACCGGAGCGACGTCAGCGGCCTCGGCGGCGGGCGCCGCGCCCAGCGCCGCCACGCCGCCGCGGTCGTGCGGTGCGGCATTCGCCACGAGCGTGCGGTCGCCCTCACCCGCCAGCGCGCGCAGGCTCTCGCCGATGATCTCTTCGAGCTCGCGGGCGACCCACGCATAGTTCCGCTCGGCGTCGTGGTACACCCACGCGATCGACGAGCCGGGCAGGATGTCGTGGAACTGCTGGAGCAGCACCGTCTCCCAGACCCGCTGGATCCGCTCGGCCGGATACGGGATGCCGCACCGCACGCTCGCCGTCGCCGCCCACAGCTCGGCCTCGCGCAGCAGGTGCTCGCTGCGGCGGTTGCCCTGCTTGGTGCGCAGCTGGCTGGTGTACGTGCCGCGGTGGAATTCGAGGTAGAGCTCGCCCGACCACACTTCTGGATCGGGATACTCCGCCTCGGCGGTCTCGAAGAAGCGGCGCGGTGTGCTGTGCACGACGCGCGGCGAGCCCTCCAGCGATCCGGTGCGCGCGATGGCGGCGGTCATCTCGCGCGTGGGGCCTCCGCCGCCGTCGCCGTAGCCGTAGGGGAGCAGCGACACCGTGCTCTGCCCCTTGTCGGCGAAGTTGTGCTCGGCGTGGGCGAGCTCGGCCGCCGTCACGCGCGAGTTGTACGTGTCCACCGGCGGGAAGTGGGTGAACAGCCGGGTGCCGTCGATGCCCTCCCACTGGAACGTGTGGTGCGGCATCCGGTTCGTCTCGTTCCACGACGTCTTCTGCGTCAGGAACCACCGTGCCCCCGCGGCCTTGGCGATCTGCGGGAGCGCACCGGAGTACCCGAACGAGTCGGGCAGCCACACCTCGGGGGTGTCGAGGCCGAACTCGCGCAGGAAGAACGACTTGCCGGCGACGAACTGGCGCGCCATCGCCTCGGATCCGGGCATGTTGGTGTCGGATTCGACCCACATGCTGCCGACGGGGATGAACCGGCCCTCCTCGACGCGGGCGCGGATGCGCTCGAACAGGTCGGGGTACGTCTCTTTGATCCACGCGTACTGCTGGGCGCTGGAGGCGACGAAGACGAAGTCCGGGTCTTCGTCCATGAGCGACAGCACGTTCGAGAACGTGCGCGACACCTTGCGGACCGTCTCGCGCACCGGCCAGAGCCAGGCCGAGTCGATGTGGGCGTGGCCGACGGCGTGCAGCGTGTGCGCCGAGGCCGATGCCGGGCTCGCGAGCACCGGCGCCAGCACGGCGCGACCGTCGGCCGCGGTTCCCGTGACGTCGTCAGGGTCGACGGTGTCGATCATCCGCTCCAGCGCGACGAGGATGTCGGCGCGCCGCGACGACCTTTCGTCGAGCTCGTCGACGAGCCCGCGCAGCGCGAGGGTGTCGGCCAGCAGGTCGGCGATCTCGAGATCGCGCAGTCGCACGTCGAGGTGCCGCAGCGTGTAGATGGGGTCGTCGCCGGCGGTGGCCGGGTCGCCGACGGGCGTCGGGGCGAAGACGAAGAGGCTTCCGACGTCGGGGTTGGACGCCGCCTCGATGTACACGTCGACCTGACCCGCCTCGTCGACGGCCTCGGCGACGGCGTTGTTGAGCGGCGCGATGCCCCGCACGGGGTGCCCGGCGGTGCTCCACACCATGGCCTCGCACTGGAAGCCCGGCTGGCCCGCGGTGAAGCCGAGGTCGACGACGACCTCGGAGCGCGTGCGCGGCGGCAGCGCGCCGTCGGCGTCACGCCACTCCCCGGGCACGGCGCCCTGCACGCGGAACCACGTCGTGCCCCATGGCCGACCCCACGCGTCACCCGCGGCGATGGGGGAGTACTCGCCCGCGGCGGCGGTGTCGAACGGGACGGGTTCGCCGGCGGCATCCCATCGCGTGACCTGCAGGGGAGCCGAGCCGCGGTACAGGTGCGGCACGAGCCGCTCGAGGACGAAGCGGTCGACGCGAAGACGGGCGAGGGAGGAACGGTCGTGCATGCCTGTGCTTTCAGGTGAGCGGGCGTCAGCCCTTGACGGAACCGGCGAGCGCGAACGACGCGCCGGAGAGCTTCTGGACGATGACGTACAGCACCACCATCGGCGCCGCATAGAGCACCGAGTAGGCGGCCAGCTGCCCGTAGGCGATGGTGCCGTACTGTCCGAAGAAGTTGAAGATCGAGACGGCGGCGGGGAACTTGCTCGACGTGAACAGCAGCACGAAGGGCACGAAGAAGTTGCCCCACGCACCCGTGAACACGAAGATGAACACCACGCCGATGCCCGGCCGCATGAGCGGCACGACGACGCGGGCGAGCGCCTGCATCGAGTTCGCGCCGTCGACCCAGGCGGCCTCTTCGAGCGAGATGGGCACGGAGTCCATGAAGTTCTTGAGCATCCAGATCGCCATGGGCAGCGATGTCGCCGCCATGAAGAGGATGACGCCCCACGTCGAGTCCAGCAGCCCGAACGACACGAACAGCGCGTAGACCGGCACCATCATCGCCGTCAGCGGCAGGCCGGTGCCGAACAGGATGCCGTACATGAACGGCTTCTGGTACCGCGCGTTGTAGCGCGAGAGCGGGTACGCCGCCAGCAGCGCGACCACGACGGTGATGATCGCCGTGCCGAGCGAGATCACGATGGAGTTCAGCAACGGCTGCCACGCGAGCTCCCACGTCATGACGTCGGTGTAGTTGGTGAGCGTCCAGGTCTCGGGCAGCCGCATCGACACCGTCGCGTCGCCGTCGAACGAGGCGAACACGACCCACAGCAGCGGCACCAGGAAGAGGAGGCCGATCAGGCTGAGAAGAACGGATGACGTCAGCGTGTGCGTCCGCTTGCGCGGGGCCGCGACGCTCAGCGAGCGGCGCCCGGTGACGATCGTGCGGGTCTCGGTCGCGGTCTGGGCGGCCATGTCAGTCGACCTCCGGCTTGAGGGCGCGGATGTAGATGATCGAGAACACCGCGCCGATGAGGAGGGTCACGGTGGCGATCGCGGTGCCGTAGCCGACCTGCGCGAACTTGAACGCCTCCTGGTACGCGAGCACCGGGAGCGTCGCCGACGACGAGCCCGGGCCGCCGCCGGTCATGACCCAGATGAGCGTGAAGACGCCGAGGGTCTGCAGCGTCGTGAGCAGCAGGTTGGTCGAGATCGAACGGCGGATCACCGGGAGCGTGACGCGGGTGAAGCGCTGCCAGGCCGTCGCGCCGTCGATCGTCGCGGCCTCCATCAGGTCGGGCGGCACCTCCGAGAGCGCGGCGTTGTAGACCATCATCGAGAACGCCGTGCCGCGCCAGATGTTGGCGAGGATCACCGACAGCATGGGGAAGTAGAAGAGCCACGCGGTGTGCTCGAGCCCGAACCAGCCGAGCGCCACGTTGAGCGTGCCGTCCTTGGCGAAGAACGCGTACATCGCGAACGCCGCCACGATCTCGGGCAGCACCCAGGCGAGCACCACGACACCGCTCACGAGCGATTTGAGCGGCTTCACCGAGCTGCGCACCAGCACGGCCAGCAGCATCCCGAGCACGTTCTGGCCGATGACGGCCGACGCGAGCACGAAGACGACGGTCAGCACCAGCGAGTTCCAGAACTCGGCCGAGCCGAACAGCTCGGCGTAGTTCTGCAGCCCGATGAACTGGGGGTTCGCCGCGCGCGGCCCGGTCAGGGCGCGATCGGTGAGCGACCCGTACAGCGAATAGACGATGGGCCCCAGCATGAACGCGGCCAGCATGAGCGCGGCCGGGACGAGCGGCAGGAGGCGTGAGAGCGAGCGGCCGGGGCGGCGCCGCGACCGGGGAGCGGTTCCCCGGTCGCGGCCCGCCAGACCGTCGGCGGTGACGGCGGTCATCGTGCGATCAGCCGGCCTGCGTGTTCTTCTCGCCGACGATGCCGACCAGCGCGTCGTCGTACGCCTTCTGCGCGTCCTCCGGCGTCGCCTGACCCGTGATCACCGACTCCGTGGCGACGGGGATGTTCGACGAGATCTGCGAGTAGTCCGGCGTGGCCGGGCGGAAGTGGGTGTACTCCACCAGCGACGAGAAGAACTCGAACGACGCGTTGTAGTCGAGGTACTCCTGGCTGGATGCCACGTCCGACCGCACCGCGATCTGCCCGGCCTCTTCGTGGTAGGTGAGGGCGTTCTCGGGCGTCAGCGCCTGCGCGATGAAGTCGAACGCGGCCTGCGGGTCGGACGCGTGCGCGCCGACGGCGAGGGTCCAGCCGCCCGACATCGAGGTGAAGCCGTCGCCGCCGCCGTCCTGCGTCGGCATGGCGGCCAGGCCCAGCGTGTCGTTCCACTCGGGCCACTCGTTGTCACCCGAGATCCAGCCGCTCGGCAGCCACGAGCCGTCGATCGCGATGGCGAGCTTGCCCTGCGGGAGCAGCTCGTTCTGCACCTTCGAGCCCCAGGCCGCGTCGAGCGCGTCCGCCGGGTCGGGTCCGAGGCCCTCGTCGAACGCCGTCTGGTAGAACGTCAGCGCGTCGAGGAAGCCCTGCGAGCCGGTGACCCACTTGTTGGACTCCGTGTCCATGAGCTCGTCGTCGGTGCCGTACAGGAGCATCTCGAAGCCCTGCATCGAGGTCGCCTCGCCGGCCGCCTTCGCAGCGTAGATGTTCAGCGGCGTGACGTCGGGGTTGCTCTCCTTGACGGCACGTGCGGCGTCGAGGATGTCGTCCCACGACTCGGGCTGCCAGTCCTCGGGGAGTCCGGCCGCTTCCAGCAGGCTCTTGTTGAAGTAGATGCCGCGGGTGTCGGTGCCGAGCGAGACGCCGTAGGTCTTGCCGTCGTCGCCGAGCCCCGCCTGCTTGGCGCCGTCGTCGTACAGGCTCCAGTCGTCCCAGTCGGCGAGGTAGTCGTCGATGGGCTGCAGGTAGCCTGCCGCCGCGTCCGAGCGGATCTGGAAAGTGTCTTCGTAGATGACGTCCGGGGCGGTGTCTGCCGAGCCGTTCATCAGCGCGAGCTTGGTGAAGTACTGGTCCTGCTCGGCCTCGATCGGCACGAGCTCGACCTTGCGGTCGGGGTATTCCTTCTCGTACTCGCCCTTGACCTTCTTCATCAGTTCGTCCATCGCGGTGAACGAGGCCGTCTTCTGGTAGGCGATGCGCAGGGTGTCGTCGTCCGCGCCCGAACCGCCGCCCGCACAGCCGGTCAGCCCGATGGCCAGGCCGCCGACGGCAAGGACGCCGAGCCCGATGACCGATCTCTTCATGAAAGCTCCTTTGCTCACTCTTGGGGGATGCGCAGACCTCGCGCCAGGTGTTATTCAAACATATTGAGTAATTCTGTCAAGGGTCGATTCCGAACAGCGGCGTCCACCGTCAGGAGAGGCCGATCATGAGATCCGAGGCCCGCGCCGTGAACGCCTCGTCGAGGACGAGGGATGCCGCGCCCGCGGCGGCCAGGTCCGTTCCGAGCCGCGCCTCGCGCAGCACGAGCGGCCGCGTCGCCGTGCTCTGACGCACCGTCGGGAGCGCGGCGTCCAGCGCCGGCTTCAGTTCACGGCCCAGCCGGTTCCACACCGGGCCGCCGATGACGAAGGTCTCGGCGTCCAGCAGATTGTTCAGCAGCACGATCGCCAGGGCGAAGGTCGCGGCCGCCCGGTCGCGCACCTCGACGGCGCGAGCCTCTCGTGCTGCGATGCGGACGCGCAGCTCGTCGATCGCGCCCCACACGGCCGTCGGCGCGATCACGGGCGACGGCGTGATGCCGGCGTCGAACAGCAGGCGCTCCGGTGCGACCGTGACGCCGAGGCATCCGCGCGACCCGCACGAGCACTCCTGCCCGCCCGGGTCGACGAGCAGATGCCCGATGTCGCCGGCGTTGCCGGTGCGGCCGCGCACCGCCTCGCCGTCGACGGCCATGCCCAGGCCGATGCCGGCTCCGTAGTACACCAGCGCGGCGTCGTCGAGCGCGTGATCGGCCTCTGCCCACAGCTCGCCGACCATCGCGGCCACGACGTCCTTCTCGAGCACGACGGGATGGCCCGTGGCCCGTGCGAGCTGCTCGCGCAGTCGCGTGTGGTGCCAGCTCGGCAGCAGCGGCGGCGTCAGCACGGTTCCGGTGGCGTCGTCGATCGGGCCGGGGGCCGCCACCCCGATGCCGAGCACCCGGGCCAGCGGCACATCGGCAGACCGCAGCAGGGCGTCGGCGTCGCGAGCGAGCGCGGCGATGAGCTCGGGGGCGTCCGCGCCTTCGGCGGGCGGGCGTTCCGTGTGCGCGATGACGCCGCCCGACAGGTCGACGACGACGAAGGTGTCGACGGCGGGATCCAGATGGATGCCGACGGCATACCGCGCCGTGCGGTTGAGCTGCAGCGGCGTGCGGGGCTTGCCCGGCCCGGCGACGACGCGATGGCCCTCGACCACGAACCCTTCGGCGGCGAGACGCCGGGCCACGTTGCCGAGCGTCTGTGCCGACAGTCCGGTGCGCTCCGCCAGCTCCGTGCGGCTGAGCCCCGCCGGTGAGCGACGGATCATGTCGAGCACCAGGGTCTGGTTGTACGTGCCGACCGCGGGCATGTTCGATCCGCGCTTCATGGTCCCCTCCATACAGCCGTCAGCCTGCGCAGCCGTCTCTCTGCGCAGGCTACCCGGACTTCCGCTCGGAACGCGAAGAGGCCGCCCGTCGAACCGGGCGGCCTCTTGCTGCGATGTGCGTCAGTTGTTGCCGCGGGCGATCGCGAGGATGCGGAGGATCTCGATGTACAGCCAGACGACCGTGACCATGAGGCCGAAGCCGGCGAGCCAGCCGAACTGGCGCGGGGCGCCGTTGCGCACGCCCTGCTGGATGTTGTCGAAGTCGAGCACCAGCGAGTACGCGGCCATGATGACCACGAAGACGCCGATGAGGACGCCCCACGGGATGCCGAACGGGCCCTCGTTGCTCAGCATGCCGAAGGGGCCGCCGGCGATCGGCACGTTGAAGATCATGAGGCCGATGTTCACGAGCGAGAACACCAGGTAGCCGAGCATCGCGATCAGGAAGACCTTGGTGGCGCGCTTCGAGGCGCGCACCTTGCCGCTGGCGAACAGCGCCAGCGTGACGCCGACGACCGCGAGCGTGCCGAGCGTCGCCTGGACGACGATGCCGGGCCAGATGAACTCGAAGAACGCCGAGATGCCGCCGATGAACAGGCCCTCCAGCGCGGCGTACGCGAAGATGAGGCCCGGACGGATCTTCTTGCGCGACGTGAAGATCACGACCATCGACAGCACGAAGCCGCCGAGGGCGCCGATCATCCACGGCAGGATGTTCGGGTTGGGGTTCAGGGTGGTGACGCCCGCCATCGTCCAGATCCAGCCGGCGACGGCGCCGATGAGGAGGATCGCGAACAGGCCGACGGTCTTCCAGATGGTGTCTTCGTACGACATCCGGCCGGTCTCGACGGCGCCGGCGGCCGGAGCCGCGTACATGCCCTCGAGCTGCGCCTGCGCGGCGGCATCCGTGGCCGTCTGCTGCGCGGTGGCGTACTGGGTCTGCGCACCCAGGTTCGCTGCCTGCGCACCCCCCGGATAGGTCTTGACGGCCTTCGGGTCCTGGAAGGCCGGGTTGTTGAACGCGGGGTTGTTGAGGGCCACTGCTCTCACACTCCAATGTCAAGGAATCCCAGCACGGTGCTGTTGATCCACACTAACCGACCGGCGGCCCGCGCGGTCAGGTGCGTCCTGTGAGACGACTATGAACGGATGCCGCCATCCGGGTCCCCGGTCGTTGAGCGAGCGAAGCGAGACGAAACGCGCCGCAGGGCGTGCCGGGGTTAGCCTGGGTCGATGCCGCGCCGGACTCCGCTCGTCATCGGTCATCGTGGGGCGCCCGGGTATCGACCCGAGCATTCCCGCTCGTCCTACGCCCTCGCGTTCGAGCTGGGGGTGGACGCCGTCGAGCCGGATGTGGTCGTGTCGCGCGACGGGGTGCTCGTCGTGCGGCACGAGAACGAGATCTCGGGCACGACCGACGTGGCCGAGCGTGCCGAGTTCGCCGACCGCCGCACGACCAAGACGGTCGACGGCGATGCGCTCACCGGGTGGTTCACCGAGGACTTCACGTGGGACGAGCTGTCGACGCTGCACTGCCGCGAGCGGATCGCCGATGTGCGGCCGTCCAGTGCGAGTTTCGACGGCGAGCAGACGGTCCTGCGTCTGCTCGACGTCCTCGATGCGGCGCGCACGGCGTCGCTGGAGCAGGGCCGCGAGATCGGCGTCGTGCTCGAGATCAAGCACGCCACCTACTTCGCCTCGCTCGGCTGGGACGTCGCCGCTCTGGTCGAGGCGGAGCTGCGCGAGGCCGGCTGGGACGCGGGGCAATGGCCGCTCACGGTCGAGTCGTTCGAGTCGACCGTGCTGCTCACGCTCAAGGATCGAGGCATCCCCGCCGCGTACGTCTATCTGCTGGAGGCCGCGGGGCGTCCGTTCGACCTCGTGGCCGCGCAGGGCAAGGCCGCGCCGACGTACGCGCACACCGCCTCGCCCGCAGGGCTGGACGCCCTCGTCGGACGGGTGGACGGCATCAGCATCGACAAGCGCATGATCCTGGCGCCGGACCGGCTGGGGCGCTCGAGCGGGCCGTCGCCGATCGTGGCCGACGCGCACGAGCGCGGCCTGCGGGTGTTCACGTGGACGTGCCGTCCCGAGAACCGCTTCCTGATCGGGCAGTTCCGCACGCGCGGGGGTCCGTCGGAGTTCGGCGACTGGGAGGCAGAGTGGTCGGTGATCCGGGATGCCGGCATCGACGGCGTCTTCGTCGACCACCCCGATCTCGGCGTCGCGTTCTTCCGCGATGCGCGGGGGGCGGCACGATGATCACCGTGCCGCAGTCGATGCGAGCCATGCCCCGATGGACGAGGGACGAGGCCGGCCGAGCGTGGCTCGACGAGCTGCCGCAGCTCGTCGCGGAGCAGTGCCGCACCTGGGACGTCGAGGTCGACGGCGCCCCCCTGCACGGCAGCAACGCCATCGTCGTCCCCGTCGCCCGCGGCGGCGCGGTCTTCGCGCTGCGCCTGGCCCCGCCGGGCGACGATGTGACGCGACAGGTGGAGGCGCTCCGGTTCTGGGACGGCCGGGGTGTCGTCGAGCTGATCGAGGCCGATCCCGCACATCGCGCGATGCTCCTGGAGCGGCTGGACGGAGCGCGGACGCTGCTGTCGGTGCCGCTCGACGAGGCGCACCAGGTGATCGCCGGACTGGTGCGCACGCTGGCCGTGCCGGCACCCCCAGACGCGCCGACCACCGCAGAGGTCGCGCGGCAGCATGCCGAGAGCTTCGAGCGCGATTGGATCGCGCTGGCCGAGCCTGTCGTGCCGCAGCAGCTGCGCGCGGCCGTGGACCATGCACTCGCGCTCGCCGCCGCGCCGGTGGCCGACACCGCGGTGGACGCCGACCTGCACCATGGCCAGGTCCTCGCGGGCACGCGCGCGCCCTGGATCATGGTCGATCCGGTGCTGCTGCGAGGCGACCCGGAGTACGACCTGGCGAGGGTGCTGTGGACGAGGCTCGACGAGATGCCCGGCGATGACGACGTGACCGCGGCCTTCCGGGCATTCGTCGCCACGGTGGACGTGCCGGAGGACCGTGCGCGCGCGTGGGTCGTGGTGCGCTCGTTCTCGTACCTGCTGTGGGGGCTCTCGCACGGGATGACCGAGGACCCGATGCGGTGCCGGCGCCTGCTCGACATCTTCGCCTGACCGCCCCGTCCGTCCACCCACCCGCCAGGGCGCTCGTCCGACCTCGATCCCGCGGTCAGGCCTCGGGCGTGTGCAGCCGGGTGAGGAACGATTCCGTGCCCCGCGGCGCGCCGCGGCGGTCGGTCCGCGACACGACGACGATCACCGCGACCGCGACCGGCACGGTCCAGGCGGCGGGCTGCTCGAGGAACGGACGGATGCCGGGAGCCCAGGCCGCCGGCATCCCTCCGCCGAAGATCGCGAGCGCCGACAGGATGCCGCCGACGAGCATGCCGGCGATCGCGCCCCGTGCGGTGAGGCCGCGCCACCAGATGCCGAGGAGCAGCACGGGGCAGAGCGTCGACGCGGTGAACGCGAAGACGAGGCCGACGCTCCCGGCGAGTCCGGAGGACTCGGTCGCGAGGGCCACGACCAGCGGCACGATCGTGGCGAGCACGGCCGCGATGCGGAAGCCGCGCACGCTGCCGCCGAGCATGTCCTGGCTGATGACGCCCGCGAGCGACACGACGAGACCGGACGTGGTCGACAGGAACGCCGCGAAGGCGCCGGCGATCACCAGCGCCGTCAGCAGCACGCCCGCCGGCCCCGGGACGAGCCGGCCGGGGAGCATGAGCACGAGCGCATCGGCCTGGCCGGCCTCGGCGAGGTCCGGCGCGAACACGCGTCCGAGCAGCCCGAACACGGTCGGGAAGCAGTAGAACGCCGACAGCAGAGCCAACACAATGACCGTCGTCCGGCGCGCGGCGACGCCGTCGGGGCTCGTGTAGAAGCGCACGAGCACGTGCGGCAGGCCGAGGGTTCCGAGCAGCAGGGCGACCATCAGCGACACCGTGCGGTAGGCGTCGAGTCCGGACGGCCCCGCCGACGGCGGGAAGGGATCGATGGATACCGCGTGCGCGACGATCCCCGGCACCCCGCCCCCGGCGACGATGAGGATGACGACGGCCGGCACGGCGAGCGCGGTGAGCTTCAGCCAGAACTGGAACGCCTGCACGAAGGTGATCGACCGCATGCCGCCGGCGACCACCACGACGGCCACGATGACGGCGACGGCGACCGAGCCCGCCCACGCCGGCATCCCCGTCGTGATGCGCACCGTGAGCGCCGCGCCCTGCAGCTGCGGCACGATGTAGAACCAGCCGATCACGATGACCAGGACGCTCGTCACGCGGCGCACGCCGTGGGACTCGAGGCGTGCCTGGGTGAAATCGGGGATCGTGTACGCGCCCGAGCGGCGCAGCGGGGCCGCGACGAACAGCAGCAGCATGAGGTAGCCGGCGGTGTACCCGATCGGGAACCACATGCCCTGCGACCCGGTGAGCAGCACCAGCCCGGCGACGCCGAGGAACGATGCCGCCGACAGGTACTCGCCGCCGATCGCCGAGGCGTTCCACCACGGCCGCACCGTCCGGCTCGCGACGTAGAAGTCGCCCGTGGTGCGCGAGACCCGCAGCCCGTAGAACCCGATGAGCGTCGACGCCGCGGCCACCGCGGCGATGCTGACGTAGCCGACCCAGGGGTTCATTCGTCCACCGTGAGGGCGCGGTATCGGGCCTCGTTGCGGGCGGCGGCGCGCACGTAGAGGACGGCCACGGTGATGGCGAGCGGGTAGAGCCCGAACCCGAGGAGGAGCCAGGATGCCGGCACGCCGAACACGACCGCCGCGCTGAGGTCGGGCACCAGGGCGAGGACGAGCACGAACGCCACCGTCGCGACCACGAATCCGGTCGCCGCGACGACGCCGAGACGCAGCTGCGAACGGATGAGGGAGCGCACGTAGACGGCCGCGGGATCGGTGGCGCGCTCGCCCGGCGCCGAGGGGCGCAGGTCGAACGCCGGCCGTGCGGGTGCGCCCAGGCCGGCCGCCGTCACCCGCACGCGCGCGGGGCGCGCGGCCTCGGGTCCCTCGCCCGGTGTGTCGCTCATGTGTCCGCCCGGACGGTCGACTGCGCGAGCCGGTCGCGCAGGCCGGGCAGCATCCGCCGGCTCACCGGGAGCGCGGCGTCGCCGACGACGACGGTGGGGTGATCGGAGCCGAGCCGGATCTGGGCGACGTGTGCGAGCGCGACGAGGTACGAGCGGTGCACGCGGACGAAGCCGGCGTCGGCCCACTGCCGCTCGAGGTCCGAGATCGGCACGCGCACGAGGAATCCTCCCTCGGCGGTGCAGAGGCGGGTGTAGTCGCCCTGCGCCTGTACGTAGCGCACGTCGTCGCGGCGGATCATCCGGGTCGTGCTGCCGAGGGTCACCGCGATGAGCTCGGCCGCGGGCTGTGCGGGCGCCTCGGGCGTCTGACGCAGCGCGTCGGCCACACGCGTGAGGGAGCGCTCGAGGCGCGAGGCGCGGACGGGTTTGAGCAGGTAGTCGACCGCGGCGAGGTCGAACGCCTCCAGCGCGCCCTCCTCGTCGGCGGTGACGAAGACCAGCGCCGGCTTGTGCTCGAACCGCTGCAGCGCCCGGGCGAGGTCGAACCCCGACAGTCCGGGCATGTGGATGTCGAGGAAGACGGCGTCCACGCGCTCCCGCGTGAGCAGGCGGATGGCGTCGGCGCCCGTCGAGACCTGGTGCACCCGCCCCACGCGGGGGTCCTGGTCGAGCAGGTACGCGAGCGCCGCGAGGGCGGGCTCTTCGTCGTCGGCGATGAGGACATCGATCATGAGTCGGCGCTCGCAGGGATCGGACCGGTCGCGGACGCGGCCTTCGGAAGGGCTTTGGGCACGCGCATCCGCACGAGCGTGCCGGCGCCGATCTGCGTCTCGACGACGAGTCCGTTCTCTTCGCCGTACACCTGGCGCAGGCGGGCATCGACGTTGCGCAGCCCCACGTTGTCGCGCGAACGCGCCGTGGCGGCGGAGCCCGCGCCGGCGGCTCCGGGCAGGACGGGCGCGGCGAGCACCTCGCGGATCTGCTCTGGGTCGAATCCCACCCCGTCGTCCTCGACCGTGATCTCGGCGAACGCGCCGGAGTCGGACGCCTCGATCGTGATGCGCCCGCCGCCCTCCTTGGCCTCCAGCCCGTGGCGGACGGCGTTCTCGACGAGCGGCTGGATCGACAGGAACGGGATGACCGTGCTCAGCACCTCCGGTGCGATCTGCAGCGTCACCTGCAGGCGGTCGCCGAAGCGTGCCCGTTCCAGCCGCAGATAGCTGTCGATCGAATGCAGCTCTTCGGCGATGGTCGTGAACTCGCCGTGGCGGCGGAACGAGTAGCGCGTGAAGTCGGCGAACTCCAGGACGAGCTCCCGCGCGCGCTGCGGATCCGTCAGGATGAACGACGCGATGGCGTTCAGTGCGTTGTAGATGAAATGCGGGCTGATCTGGGCGCGCAGCGCCCGAACCTCGGCCTCGGCGAGGGCCGTGCGGGAGGCATCCAATTCGCCGAGCTCGATCTGAGAGGCCACCCAGTCGGCGACCTCGGCGGTCGCGCGCACCATGCCCGCGCGCACCGGGCTCGCGAAGGCCACGATCGCGCCCGCCGGGCGTTTGCCGATCAGGATGGGCGCTGCCACCGCGTCGACGTCGGCACCGTCGCCGACGCCGCGGCGCACCTGCGCCTTGCCGCCGGCCTGCACCGCGGCGGCCAGCTGCGCGGCGCTCGGGCCGAGCCGGTCGTCGCCGTCCAGGGCGACGACCCCGTGGGGATCGACGATCGCGAAGGTGTCGCAGCCGAGCAGCGACTTCAGATGCCGGCCCGCCTTCACCGCATCCTGCTGACTCACACCGCCGCGCAGATGCTTCGCCGCACGGGCGGCGAGATGGAGCGTCTGGTACGTCGCCTGCTCGGCATCCGTTCCGAGCTCGCGCGACGACACCAGCACCCGCCGCAGAAGCACGACGAGACCCACGGCGGCGGCCCCGGCGACAGCGCCGGCGCCCGCGAACAGCAGCAGCGAGTCGGGCATTCTCAGGCCAGCGTAATCCGTCGTCCGGCGTCGCCGGAGTCCGTTCGTCGCACGATCGACGCCGCTCGTCGACGACGAACGGCAACGCCCGTTCGCGAGGCGCTCCACGCGGCAACATCGTCACGCGCAGCACGCGCTGCGTGTTCCATCCCCCTTCGAAGGAGAAGCCATGGGCAACGACGCCCCGGGCGCGACGACGACGGCACCTGACGTCGACTATCGCGCGGTTCAGCAATCCGATCAGTTCCGGCAGTTGAAGAAGCGCCACCGCGGCTTCGTCTTCCCCGTGCTGCTGGCATGCCTGGTCTGGTATTTCGCGTATGTGCTGCTGGCCATGTACGCCCACGACTTCATGTCGACGCCCGTCTTCGGGCACGTCAACGTGGCGATGCTGCTGGGCATCGCCCAGATCATCACGACATTCGCCGTCACCACGTGGTACGTGAGCTTCGCGAACCGTCGCCTCGACCCGATCGCGAGCGAGATCCGCGAGTCGGTCGCCCCGCAGCCCGCTTCCACCTCTGAGGAGGCCTCGCGATGAGCATCGTCCTCGCGGCCGACGCCGCGCCCACCTCGCCGGGCAACCCCTGGCTCAACATCGGCATCTTCGCCGTGTTCGTGGCGATCACGATGGTGATCGTCTTCCGCGCCAGCCGCAACAACAAGACCGCGTCGGACTACTACGCCGCGGGTCGCTCGTTCACCGGAGGCCAGAACGGCTCCGCCATCGCCGGTGACTACCTGTCGGCCGCGTCGTTCCTCGGCATCGTCGGCGCGATCGCGATCACCGGGTACGACGGCTTCATGTACTCGATCGGCTTCCTCGTGGCGTGGCTCGTCGCCCTGCTGCTCGTCGCCGAGCTGCTGCGCAACACCGGCCGCTTCACCATGGCCGACGTGCTCTCGTTCCGGCTGAAGCAGACGCCGGTGCGCGTGGCGGCCGCCATCACCACCCTCGTCGTGTGCTTCTTCTACCTGCTCGCGCAGATGGCGGGCGCCGGCGGCCTGGTGTCGCTGCTGCTCGGCATCGGCGACACGCTCGGCCAGTCGCTCGTCATCACGGTGGTCGGCGCGCTCATGATCCTCTACGTGCTGATCGGCGGCATGAAGGGCACCACGTGGGTGCAGATCATCAAGGCCGTGCTGCTGATCGCCGGCGCGGCGGTCATGACCGTCTGGGTGCTGGCGATGCACGGCTTCGACTTCTCGGCGCTGCTCGAGAAGGCGGCCGAGGTCGCCGAGAACCCGGCGATCCTCGACCCGGGGCTGAAGTACGGCGTGAGCGACATCACGAAGGTGGACTTCATCTCGCTGGGCCTGGCGCTCGTGCTCGGCACCGCGGCCCTGCCGCACGTGCTGATGCGCTTCTACACGGTGCCCACCGCCAAAGAGGCGCGCAAGTCCGTCGTGTGGGCGATCTGGCTGATCGGCATCTTCTACGTGTTCACGTTGGTGCTCGGCTACGGCGCCGCCGCCCTCGTCGGCCCGGCGGTCATCGCGGCCGCGCCCGGCGGAGCGAACTCGGCGGCGCCGCTGCTGGCGAACGCGCTCGGCGGACCGCTGCTGCTCGGCCTCATCTCGGCGATCGCGTTCGCGACGATCCTCGCGGTGGTGGCGGGACTCACGATCACCGCGGCCGCCTCGTTCGCGCACGACATCTACGCCTCGGTCGTCAAGAAGGGCAAGCCGGCTCCCGGCGCCGAGGTCAAGGTCGCACGTCGCACGGTCGTCGTGATCGGCGTCATCGCGATCATCGGCGGCATCGGCGCCAACGGCCAGAACGTCGCGTTCCTCGTCGCGCTCGCGTTCGCGGTGGCCGCGTCCGCGAACCTGCCGACGATCGTGTACTCGCTGTACTGGAAGCGCTTCACGACCAAGGGTGCACTGTGGAGCATGTACGGCGGCCTCGCATCCGCCATCATCCTCATCGTGTTCTCGCCGGTCGTGTCGGGGTCCGAGACGTCGATGCTCAAGACCGACGCGATCGACTTCGCGTGGTTCCCGCTGTCGAACCCTGGCATCGTGTCGATCCCGCTCGCGTTCTTCCTCGGCTGGCTCGGGACCATGCTCGACAAGGGCACCGAGGACCCGGCGAAGGAGGCCGAGATGGAGGTGCGCGCCCTCACCGGCATCGGGGCGGAGGGAGCCACGCAGCACTAGCGGAGCGCGCCGCGCACCCGGGGGGAGTGCGCCGCAGGCCTTCAGGAGGACCGTCCGGGCACGCCCGGGCGGTCCTCTGCCGTGTGCGCGTCAGGCGTAGAAGCCGTCGCGCAGGTTGATGCCGTGCTCGACCCACGCCTTGAGCGCGGCGAGCATGCCCGTCCAGCCCGCGCAGTTGCCGAACGCGCTCTCGGCTCCGGCGGGCGAGGCCTTCCAGGCGGACTCGGTGATCGTCACGAGCGTGCGGGCGCCGTCGTCGACGGGCTCGAACTCGAAGGTCGTGGTGGTCTCGGTCTCGACGCCCTCGCGGGCCTCCCACCGGATCACGAGGCGTCGCGGCGGGTCGGACTCGACGACGGTCACCGGGAACCTGCCGGGGAAGTCGGCGAAATCCCACGTGACATCGGCGCCCTCCTCGAGGCGGCCGCGGGCGCCGCCGGTCGTGAAGTAGTGCGACAGCTGCTCGGGGTCGGCCACGGCTTCGTAGACCTCGGCGACCGGTCGTGCGACGCGCCCCGACACGGTGAAGGACAGTGCGGTCAGTTGCTCAGACATGTTGTAGTTTTATAACATGATGGATGCCGCGCACAACCCCTCTGCCGGCACCGACGTCGACGACGACCTGGTGTTCAAAGCGCTCGCCGCGCCGCTGCGTCGCCGCATGCTCGACGCCCTGAAGGACGAGCCGCTCACCACCGGCGCCCTGTGCGCGCTGTTTCCGGAGGTCGACCGCACGACCGTGCTGCAGCACCTGCGCGTGCTGGAACGAGCGGAGCTCGTGACCGGACGCAAGAAGGGGCGCGAACGCCACCTGGCGCTCGCACCCCTCCCGATCAAGCGCATCCATGACCGCTGGATCGGCGAATACGCGCGGGCGGCCGTCGATCTGCTCGACCGCCTGAACGACTGATCTCGTCAGGCGAGCCGCTCGGTGACGACGCGGACCGTCGCCACCGGGTCGGGCCGGTGCATGACCGATTCCGGAACGATCACCAGCTCGGCGCCGGCGATCTCTTCTGCCAGGCGATCGGCGGCGGTGAGGAGCATCGGGAAGGTCTGCTCGCCGCGGAGGATCGTGACAGGGACGCGCACCGACAGCATCTCGGCGCTCGGCACCGACGAGGCGTTGACGAGGTTCGTGTCGTACACGGTCGACTGTGCCAGCGGCAGGACCGCGGCGAACTGGTTGCTCTGGCGGAACTGCTCGACCATCTGCTCGGGGAGTCCGACGCCCTCGAGCTGGAACGTGACGATCGCGTCGTCGGGCCGGCCCTCGTCCACGAAGCGCTGCAGCCGCTCGGCGAGATCGGCCGCCGGCTCATCGACGCCGAACCGCAGCGGCGGCTCCGACAGGAACAGGGCGCCGGTGTCGACGCCGCTCGCTGCCGCATACAGTGCGAGGACGGCGCCCGACGAGTGGCCCAGCACCGCCGTCGCGCCGCCGACGGCCTCGATCACCGCCGCGAGGTCTTCGGCCTCGCGTTCCGGCGTGGAGCCGCGCGCATCGCCGCTCGACCCGCGGGCGCGGCGGTCGTAGGCGACGCCGCGGAAGCCGGCATCCGCCAGCGCCTGAGCGAGGCCCGTCGCGTCGGAGGCCTGCGAGAGTGCGCCGTTCACGACGACGACGGCGGGGCCGTCGCCGAACACCTCGTACGCGATGGGCGTGCCGTCTGCGGAGTTCGTGGTGTGCATGCCGTCAGCCAACCACGGGCCACCGACACGCGGAAGGGCGCTAGCGGCGGACGGCCGCGACGAACCCTCCGCGCTGGTCAGGCGCCGAATCGGTGCGGTCCGCGACCAGGGGCCGGTCGTAGCGGCGCTCGAGATCGGCGACCGACACCTCGTCCACCGTCCAGCCCGCGGCGGCGAGCACGATCGCCGGGTCGGGCGGGTCGGTGCGCGCGAGCAGCTCGTCGAACGGGATGCCGGTGGCCGCGGCGAACGTCCGAAGCCGCTCGCGTGTCTCGGGGGTGTCGGTGAGAGCCGGCGCCCGCTCGATCACCGCCCGCGAACCCGGCCCCGACAGATCGACGATGTCGTCCAGCAGCGCGGCCTGGTCATGGGCGCTCAGGTAGGGGAGGAGTCCTTCGAGCACCCAGTGCGTGGGCTCCGCGGGGCTCAGGCCGCCGCGCACGATCGCCGACGCCCACGGCGCGGTCACATCGGCCGCCACGACGCGGCGGTCGGCGGTCGGCGCCGCGCCGACGGCATCCATCGTCCCCGTGAGGAACGCGACGACGTCGGGGGAGTCGAGCTCGAAGACCCGCGTGCCGGCGGGCCAGTCCAGACGCCACGAGCGCGTGTCGAGACCGCTGCCGAGGATCGCGACCTGCCGCAGGCCGCCCGCGCGCAGCTCGTCGTCGATGAACCGGGTGCGCAGGCCGATGTAGGTCGCCCCGAGCAGCAGCGACCGGTCGATCGCGGGCACCTCGTCGAGGTCGTCGGGCCACCGCTCTGGGAACGGCACCGCGACCTCGGACGCCCGCACGAGCGCCGACGCCCACGGGTCGACGACGAGCGGACCGGGGCGATCGGATTCGAGTGCGCGCGCCGCCGCCACGGCGACCGCGGTCACTCCCACACCATTCACGGGCATGCGTCAATGATCGCCGCCGCGCCGGCGGCGCCGAGGCCGATTCGCTCCTGGCGCAACGGTGGGCCTCGTGCCAGACCGCGTTTCGTCTGCGCGCGCCAGAGCGCGCTCCGCTCAACGACCACCGGCCGTTGAGCGAGCGAGGGACGAGCGAGACGAAACGCCTCGGCCGACGAGCAACCGTGCTGCGTGCCGGCCGGTTCGCTCGACGCCGGCCGTCAGCGCGGCTCGTCGAGCAGCACGATCTCGCACCGGTAGTGCTGCGAGGCCGTCATGTCGCCGCGGAACCACAGCAGCGCCGTGCGCGTCGGGTCGCCCGGGGCGACGATCGGCCGCAGGTTGTCGGCATCCGATCCCGACGTGATGGCCGTCCACCGCCAGCTCGCGCCGGAATCAGGCGTGCGCCCGCGGTAGATCTCGCGGTGCGCGGTGACGCTGCCGTCGCGCGGATCGATCGGGGTCGAGACGTACACCGTGTCGAGATCGTCCGGGTCGATCGCGGCGAGGCCGGTGTAGTCCTGCTCGTGCGGCAGCAGCCCGGGTCCGGCGGGCGCCAGCGGGTGCACCGCCCAGCCGCGGTCGGGATGGAACCTCGCGTACACGAAGCGCAGGTCGCGGATCTCGCGCATGCGCTCGTACTCCTCGTCGACGGATGCCGGCCGGTCGTCGCCGCGCGCGGTCAGGGTCGCGGCGATCGAGCCGTCGGGCGCCACGCGGATGTCGGAGGTCCACGCGTGGGTCAAGGTCGCGCCGCCGAGGACCGTGCCCGCGGCGAGGATGCGGGTCAGGCCCTCCTGCGACGGCGCGCCGCCGTCCAGGGCACGCGGATCCAGCACGGAGCCGTCGCTGCGGTGCAGCATCCCGCGCTCGAGGTAGCCGTGGTAGATCGCGTTGTCGTAGTCGCGAGGGTGGTGATCGGTCGTCACGAGGTCGATGCGGTCGCGCGTGGAGGCGTAGCGCGTGTATCCGTTGACGTACCCGACCTTGGGGCGCGTGAACAGCTTGCCGGCGAAGGTCCAGGTGTCGCCGTCGTCGTCCGAGACCAGCGCGCACTGATCGTCGTTGATCGCCCGTGTGAAGCAGTAGAGCCGGCCGTCCAGCTCGTGGAGGTTGGCGTACGTCACGCCGCGCCCCTCGGTCAGCTCCGACCAGTCGAACGTGGACTCGGGGCCCCAGCGGGTGGGGTCGCCGGGCTCGCTGATGCGCCGGCGCAGCATGTCGTCGGTCTTGTGCTTGGCGTACACCGCGAGCCAGCGGCCGTCGCGGCGCCGCCACAGCGCGGGCACGTCGTGGTCGTCGGCCTCGAGGTTCTCGTGGAGCACGACGACCCGGCTCTCGCGGGTCGCGAGGTCGACGACGGTGAGCTCCACGTTCCCCGCGCGCGCGTCGCCGCCGGGTCCTTCGGGGGCGGCGATCGAGCCGACGACCAGGACGCCGGCGTCGGGGTCGACGAGCGCCCGCTCATCCTGGAACCAGCACCAGGCGCCGTTGTCGTTGATCACGTAGGGGGAGGGCATGCGAAGGCTCCGGTTCGTCGTCGACGGTCGTTCGCCTCGAGTCTGGCAGGGCGGCGATCGCGTCATTCTTACGAGCTTTGAAAAAGTTCATGCGAAATCGACGCAAGTCGTCTCCTCTGCCCGTATCGTGAGGTGACCGAGAGGGAGGCTGACGATGACCGCCACCAGCACGCCGAGCGCAGGGGAGCTGTTCCGCCTGGTGCAGAGCGGTCGCGCGGAATCCCGCGCCGACCTCAGCCGCCTCACCGGGCTGAGCGCCTCGACGGTCGCGCTGCGCGTGGAGGAGCTCATCGCGCACGGCTACCTCGAAGAGACCGGCCGCGGCGTCTCGAAGGGCGGACGACGCCCCCGGATGCTGGCGGTGAGCGCCGGCGAGACCATCGTCGCCGCGGTGGATCTGGGCGAGCGGCACATGACCATCGTGCTGATGAACCGTCGCGGCGAGGTGCTCGCCGACACGAACGAGCCGCTGTCGCTGCTCGACGGTCCGCAGCGCGTGCTCGCCGATGTGTGGGAGAAGGTGCAGGAGCTCGCCCGTGACCTGCCCGGCACGCGCATCGAGGGGATCGCGATGAGCCTTCCCGGCCCGGTCGACTCCCGCGACGGACGACTGCTGGCGCCGATGCGGATGCCCGGCTGGAACGGCGTCGTCGTCGCCGATCTGCTCCGCGAGATCACCGGCCTGCCCGCCCACGTCGACAACGACGCCAATGCGATGGCCATGGGAGAGTTCGTCGAGCGCGGGCAGAGCGTCAACGAGCTCGTCTTCGTGAAAGCCGGCTCCGGCATCGGCTGCGGCGTCATCGTCGGCGGGGAGCTGTACCGGGGCTACCGCGGTGTGGCCGGCGACATCAGCCATGTCGCGCTCGCCGGAGCGCCGCCCGTCATCTGCTCGTGCGGCCGCGTCGGCTGCCTCGACGTCGTGGCCAGCGGCGCGGCGATCGTGGATGCGCTCCGTGAGTCGGGGATCGCCGTCGATCATCTCGAAGACGTGCTCGCTCTGGCCGCCGACGCGCACCCCCGGGCGACCGGCCTGCTCCGCGAAGCCGGTCAGCGCACGGGCGAGGTGCTCGCGACGATCATCAACTTCTTCAACCCGAGGGTGCTCGCGATCGGCGGTCGCCTCGCGACGGCGGACGCGTTCATCGCGGGCGTGCGACAGGCGATCTACACGCTGTGCCTCCCCATGTCGACGGACCTGCTGGAGATCAGCGTCTCGGCGGCCGGTCCGCTCGGCGGCGCCCGCGGCGTGGGCGACGCGCTGCTGGCGGAACTGCTCGAGCCGGAGCGCATCGATCGCGATCTGCGTCTTGCTTCCTCCAATATCGATTGAAGATCGCGCACTTGATCCTTCGGGAAAGGTTGATCCTCCGACGTCTGCCTAAACTGGCGGAGTGACCCAACGACCTCTCCCGCGTATCGCGATCGCCGGCATGGCGATCGAATCGAGCACGTTCTCTCCCCACCGCGCCGGCGCGCGCGACTTCCAGCGCGTCGAAGGCGACGAGCTGATCCAGCGCTACCCGTCTCTGCGCGACGGCTCGCACCTCGGCGCCGCCGAGTGGCTGCCGGTCTACTACGCGCGCTCGATCCCCGGCGGCGCGGTGCTGCGGGAGGTGTACGACGAGATCAAGGGCCGGATCCTCGACGGCCTCCGCGCGCTCGTGGCCGAGGCGCCGCTGGACGGCCTCTTCTTCGACATCCACGGCGCCATGAGCGTCGACGGCCTCGATGACGCCGAGGGTGACCTGATCATGGCGATCCGCGAAGTGATCGGCGCCGACGTCCTGGTGTCGGCATCCATGGATCTGCACGGCAACGTCTCGGACCCCCTCGTCTCGCAGGTCGACATCATCACGTGCTACCGCCTGGCACCCCACGAAGACACGTGGGAGACGCGTGATCGGGCGATCGGCAACCTCGTGGACGCGCTGCAGGCGGGCATCAGGCCGCGCCGTGCGCACGTGACGGTGCCGATCCTGCTCCCCGGCGAGAAGACCTCCACGCGGGTGGAGCCGGCGAAGAGCCTGTACGCGCGGATCGACGAGATCGAGCGGCGTCCCGGGATCATCGATGCCGCCGTCTGGATCGGCTACGCGTGGGCCGACGAGCCGCGGTGCCACGGCGTCGTGGTCGTGACGGGCACCGACGACGCCGCGATCTCGGCGGCCGCCGAGGAGCTCGGGCAGGCCTTCTGGGACGTGCGCGACGAGTTCGAGTTCGTCGGCCCTCCCGGGACGCTCGCCGAGGGCGTGGACGCCGGCCTCGCCGCGACCGACACCCCCTACTTCATCAGCGACTCGGGAGACAACCCCGGCGCGGGCGGCACCGGCGACGTCACCTGGACGCTGGCGCAGCTGCTGGCGGACGAGCGGCTCACGGCGCCCGACGCGCCCACCGTCCTCGTCGGGTCGATCTTCGACGCCGGCGCCCTCGCCCAGCTGCGCCGCTACGGCGTCGGCGATCCCGTCACCGTGACGGCGGGTGCGCGGATCGATCACGGCCCCCACGGCCCGGTCACGATCAGCGGCGTGCTCGAGGGGCTGTACGAGGGGGATCCGGACGCCGGCGGCATCGCGGTCATCCGCGTCGGCGGTCTGCGGGTCATCGTGACGGAGTTCCGCAAGGCGTACCACGCGGTGGAGGACTTCACCGCGATCGGGCTCGACCCGCTCGCCGCGCAGATCGTGGTGACGAAGATCGGCTATCTCGAGCCGACGCTGTACGAGATCCAGCGCGGGTGGACCCTGGCGCTGACGCCCGGCGGCGTCGACCAGGACCTGCAGCGGCTCGGACATCACCGCATCCAGCGCCCGATGTTCCCCTTCGACCGCTTCGAGGGCGCCCCCGATCTCACCGCCCGCCTGTTCGGCTGAACGGCCACTTGTAACTAACTTGCTCCGAAACTGGAGCAAGTTAGTTACAAGAACGTAATAAGGATGGCACTGCGCAGGTACTTTCTGCGTGAATGATGAAAAGTGCGTCGAGAAACCAACGAACATCCACCGATCTCGACCGCGTGAACAAGGAGGTTTGATGCGCAAGCCAGTGATGCGACGTCTCGTCGCGACCCTGAGCGTCGTGGCGGCCGGGGCCCTCATCATGACCGGGTGCGCGACATCCGGGACGGAGTCGGCGGGCGACACCAACGACTCGGTCAGCTACGCACTCCCGGCAGGGACCGGCCCGAACTGGATCCTGCCCATCTCGAGCCCGGACACGATGGCCACGCACAACAGCGCCATCAAGGCCACGATGTGGCCGCGACTGTTCGAGTACAACGGCACCAGCGGAAAGATGGAGTGGGACCAGAAGGGCTCGGCCGCGAAGTCGTACGAGTTCAGCGACGACCACCTGTCGGTCACCATCACGCTGAACGACCTCGACTGGTCCGATGGCGAGCCCGTCACGTCGCGTGACGTGGAGTTCTGGTACAACCTCGTGCGCTACAACGCCGAGAAGACGGGCGGCTACTCGGCCGGCCGCATCCCCGACAACATCACGAACTTCGAGATCGTCGACGACAAGAACTTCACGCTGACGTTCGACGCCGTCTACAACGAGGAGTTCCTGCTCGCCAACCAGCTGAGCCTCGTCTACCCGATGCCCCAGCACGCCTGGGACAAGACGAGCGCGGACGGCGAGATCGGCGACTACGACCAGGACGCCGAGACCGCCGTGCAGGTCTTCGACTTCCTGTTCTCGCAGGCCGAGGACATGAAGACGTACGCCACCAACGACCTGTGGAAGACCGTCTCGGGCCCCTACACGGTCAAGAGCTGGTCGGACTCGGGCGAGGTCGTCCTCACCGCGAACGAGAAGTACACCGGTGACGACAAGCCCGCCATCAAGGACGTCACCTTCGTGCCCTTCACCTCGGCCGACGCCGAGATGAACGCGGTGCGCTCGGGCGACGTCGACTACGGCTACGTCACGAGTGCGCAGCTGACCAACGAGAAGCAGTTCACCGACCTCGGCTACACCGTCGAGCCGTGGGCCGGCTGGTCGATCACGTACATGCCGTACAACTTCGCCAACCCCGAGAAGGGCGCCTTCTACAACCAGCTGTACGTGCGTCAGGCCCTGCAGCACGCCGTCGACCAGGAGACGATCTCGGACGTCGTCTGGCACGGCGCCGCGACCCCGGACTACGGCCCGGTGCCGCAGACGCAGGACTCGGACTACCTCTCGGACGTCCAGAAGGACAACCCGTACCCGTTCGACCTCGACGCCTCAGCCGAGCTCTTCACCAGCCACGGCTGGACCAAGAACTCCGACGACGTGTTCGAGTGCACGGCGCCCGGCACGGCCGACGACCAGTGCGGTGAGGGCATCGCCGCGGGCACGAAGGCCGAGATCGTCGTGACGACGCAGAACGGCTCGCAGGAGACCGACAACATGATGGCCGAGATCCAGTCCTCGCTGGCCAAGGTCGGCGTCAAGATGACGATCGACGCCAAGCCGCTGGACTCGGTGCTCACCGAGGCGCAGTCCTGCAAGGTCGAGGGCTCGACCACCTGCAGCTGGGAGCTCGTCTTCTTCGGCACCGCCGGTTCGTGGTACTTCCCGGCCTACCCCACGGGTGAGCGCGTGTTCGCCAAGGACACCAAGTGGAACGCCGGACAGTACGACAACCCTGAGGCCGAGACGCTCATCAACCAGATGACGGCCTCGACCGATCCGCAGATCTCACAGGACTACTCGGCGCTGCTGGCCGAGGACCTTCCGGTCATGTGGATGCCGAACCCGGTGTACCAGGTGTCGGTCATCAAGAAGGGCCTCGACGTCGCGCACCAGGACCCGGGTGCGTCGTTCTACCCGCAGCGGTGGTCGTGGTCCGAGTGACCTGAGCACCACCGGCGACACGAAGCAGAGGAACAAGCATGACCACGGCGACCGCGCAGAGCGTGCGGCCCCCAGCCAAGGCTGCGGGCAACAGGTTCGGCATCTGGATGTTCTTGGGGCGGCGCGCCGTCCAGGGACTCATCGTCATCCTGATCGTGACGCTCATCGTCTTCGCGCTGCTCAACCTGGCGATGCCCGAGGGCCCGGCCCTCGGCATCCTGGGGATGCAGGCGACGCAGGAGCAGATCGATGCGTTCAACGCGGCCAACGGCTATGACCAGCCGCTGTGGCAGCAGTACCTCACCTTCTTGTCGCACCTCGCCGTCGGCGACCTGGGCGATTCGTTCACACTGAATCGCCCGGTCGCCGACGCGATCGGCCAGCGTCTGCCCAAGACGCTGCTGCTGGCATCCCTGTCGATGATCGTGGCGCTGATCGTCGCGATCCCGATGGGCATCTACCAGGCGGTGCGTCGCGGCAAGGCCGGCGACTACGCCTTCACGACGTGGAACTTCGTCATCTACTCGACGCCGTCGTTCTTCCTCGGGCTGATCCTCGTGATCGTCTTCTCGCAGTGGCTGGGCTGGTTCCCGGCCCTCGCGCCGCAGGGCGACACCGTCGCGGACGTGCTGGCGAACCCCGCGGGGCTCGTGCTGCCCGTCGCCACGGCGGCGCTCGGCATCATCGCCACCATCTCGCGCTACATGCGCTCGGCGACGATCGACAACCTGTCGGAGGACTACGTGCGCACGGCGCGCGCCAAGGGCACGCCGAAGGCCGTCGTCGTGCGCCGCCACGTCGTGCGCAACTCGCTCACCCCCGTGATCGCCATGCTGGGCTACTACCTGCCCGTCATGTTCGGCGGCATGATCGTCGTCGAGTCGCTCTTCAACTACCCCGGCATGGGCCTGCTCTTCTGGACGAGCGCCCAGACCGGTGACTACCCGGTCCTGCTCGGCTGCGTCATGGTCATCGCGATCGCCACCGTCGTCGGCTCGCTCCTCGCCGACCTGGTGCAGGCCCTGCTGGACCCCCGTACCCGAGGGGAGCTGTCATGACGACCGTCACCACTCCTGCCGCCGACACCGCCGCCACGACCCCGGCCGGAGCCGCGAAGGCAGCCAGGACCGCCAAGGGCTCGGGTTCGCCGTTCCGCCGCGGACTGCGCCGCTTCACGCACAACCGCCTGGCCGTCTTCGGCCTCATCATTCTCGGCTTCTTCCTGGTGTTCTGCTTCATCGGACCGCTCGTCTACCCGACGGACCAGGTGCACACCGACCTCTCGAGCACGATGCTCCCGCCGGGCACCGACGGACACCCGCTGGGCACCGACGACGTCGGCTACGACGTGCTCGGCCGCCTCATGATCGCCGGCCAGGTGTCGATCATCATCGGCCTCGCGGCCGGGGTGCTGGCCACCGTCATCGGCACGCTGTGGGGCGCGATCTCGGGGTACGTCGGCGGCGCCGTCGACGCCGTGATGATGCGGATCGTGGATGCCGGCATCGCGATCCCCGCGACCTTCCTGCTGCTGATCCTCTCGGCCATCATGAAGCCGTCCGTGCCGCTGATGATCGTGGTGATCGGGCTCGTGTCGTGGCTCGTGCCCGCGCGTCTCGTGCGCGCCGAGTCGATCTCGCTGAAGTCGCGCGAGTACGTCCTCGCCCTGCGCGCCATGGGAGGCACCCACGGTCGTGCCGTCATGAAGCACATCGTGCCGAACACCGTGGGCACCATCGTCGTGAACGCGACGTTCCAGGTGGCCGACGCGATCCTGCTGGTCGCGTACGTCTCGTTCCTCGGCATGGGCCTGCAGAAGCCCGCGACCGACTGGGGCGCCATGCTCACCGGCGGCATGCAGTACACCTACGCCGGAGCCTGGTGGCTGATCTTCCCCGCCGGTCTGTGCATCGTGCTGGTCGTCGTCGCGTTCAACGCGATCGGCGACGGCCTGCGCGACTTCTTCGATGTGAAGGGACGCGACCGTTGAGCGCGAACGCACCGCTGCTGAGCATCCGTGACCTTCAGGTCACGTTCCGCACCGACGACGGCCCGGTCGAGGCCGTGAAGGGCATCGACCTCGACATCCGCGCCGGCGAGGTGCTGGCGCTCGTGGGCGAATCGGGGTCGGGCAAGTCGGTCACCGCCATGTCGATCCTGCAGCTGCTGCCGTCCACGGCGACGCGCACGGGGTCGATCTCGCTGGACGGGCGGGAGCTCACCGCGCTCAGTGAGGCGCAGATGAACGACGTGCGCGGCCGCGAGATCTCGATGATCTTCCAGGAGCCGATGACCGCGCTCAACCCGTCGATGCGGATCGGCGATCAGATCGCCGAGGCGCTGCGCAACCACGCCAGCATGACCAGGGCCGAGGCGCACGCGCAGGCGGTCGAGCTGCTGCGCCGCGTCGGCATCCCCGAGCCCGAGCGCCGGGCCGCCGGGTACGCGCACGAGATGTCGGGCGGCCAGCGGCAGCGCGTCGTCATCGCCATCGCGCTCGCGTGCGGCCCGAAGCTCATCATCGCCGACGAGCCGACGACGGCCCTCGACGTGACGGTGCAGGCCGAGATCCTCGACCTCATCCGCGACCTCGCGACCGAGCGGGGAACGGCATTCCTGCTCGTGACGCACAACATGGGCGTGGTCGCCGACATCGCCGACCGGGTCGCGGTGATGTACCGCGGCGACATGGTCGAGGTGGGCTCGACGACGCAGGTGCTGCGGCATCCCGAAGCGGCGTACACGCAGCGGCTGCTCGCGGCCGTACCGCGCCTGCCCGAGGCCGACGAGGTCCAGCCGGCCGCTGAGCCGACCGCTGCCGGTGCCGCGCCCGTGCTGTCGCTGACCGAGGCGAGTGTCACCTACCGCAAAGCCGGCCAGAACTTCACGGCGCTGGATGCGGTGTCGGTCGACATCGCTCCCGGCGAGATCCTGGGCCTGGTGGGCGAGTCGGGTTCGGGCAAGTCGACGCTCGGCAAGGTGGCCCTGGGCCTCGTCCCGATGTCGGGCGGCGAGCTGCGGCTCTTCGGCGAGAAGGTCGGCCACGGCGGCGTGCGCGGTCGTGCCGAGCGACGCCTGCGCGGCCGCGTGGGCACCGTGTTCCAGGACCCGGGTTCGAGCCTCGATCCTCGCGCCACCGTGGCCGACGCCATCGCCGAGCCCCTCATCGTGCACCGCGCGTCGCACCCGCTCTCGGGGCGCGACCGCGCGGCCCGGGTGCGTGAGCTGCTTGAGGCCGTCGAGCTTCCGGCGTCGTATGCGAGCCGCTACCCGCACGAGCTGTCGGGCGGTCAGCGTCAGCGCATCGGCCTCGCCCGCGCCATCGCCCTCGAGCCCGAGCTGATCATCGCCGACGAGCCCACCAGCGCGCTCGACGTGTCGGTGCAGGCCGCCGTGCTCAAGGTGCTGCGCGAACTGCAGGAGCGCATGCGCTTCGCGTGCCTGTTCATCAGCCACGACCTCGCGGTCGTGCACGAGTTCTCGGATCGCGTCGCCGTCATGTACGCCGGGCAGATCGTCGAGCTGGGGCGCACGGACGACGTGCTGCTGCGCCCGCAGCACCCGTACAGCAAGCGGCTGCTGGCATCCGTGCCGGTGCCCGACCCGGTGGTGCAGGCCGACCGCCGGCTGGCTCGCCTGACGACGCGGAGTGCCGCGTGAGGGCAGTGCCCGCGATGGAGCTGATCGCGCAGGATGCCGCGGCGGTGCGTGTCGCCGTCGAGATCGGCGCGGCGCGCGTCGAGCTGTGCCAGGCGCTCGCGCTGGGCGGTCTGACGCCGTCGATCGCGACGATCGAGCACGCGGTGGCCGCGGCCGGGGGTGCCGTCGAGGTGCACGCCCTGATCCGCGTGCGTCCCGGCGGCTTCCGCTTTGACGATGACGAGGTCTCGGTCATGGCCGACGACGTGCGCGCGGCCGTCGCGGCGGGGGCGTCGGGCGTCGTCGTCGGCTGCCTCGACGCGGACGGCCGGTTCGCCCACGATCAGATGAGTCGATTGAAGGATGCCGCCGGCTCGGCCGGGTTCGCCGCCCACCGGGCCGTCGACGTGGCGCAGGATCCGCTCGCGGCGATCGAGGACCTCGTCTCGCTGGGCGTCGGCCGAGTGCTGACGTCGGGTGGGGCATCCACCGCACTCGCCGGCGCCGCGACGCTCGCGGCGATGGTGGCGCGCGCCGACGGGCGCATCGACGTGATGGCCGGCGGAGGCGTCACCGCCGATTCTGTCGATGCCATCCTGTGCACGGGTGTGCCCGCGATCCACTTCTCGGCCAAGCGCACCGTGCGCGACGACTCCGGCGTGAGCATGGGCTCCGCCGAGACCGGCGGCGTCGGCTCGTACGACGCCGTCGACGCCGTACTCGCGCACAGCATCGCCGCGGCGGTCCGTTCCTTCGGGGGCGGTGCCGACTGATGTCTGACGCTGTGGTGCTCGGCCTGGATGTCGGAGGCTCGAGCGTGAAGTACCGGCTTGCCTCGGCGACCCCTTCCGAGGGGATCCCCGAGGCGCTCGCGCAGGGAACGGTGAGCACGCCGAAGCACGATCCCGTCGCGGGCCTCGCGGCGATCGCGCGGGACGTCACCGCACTGCACCGGCTGGTCGCCGTGGTGGTGGGGATACCGGGGCTCGTCGACGAGGCATCCGGAACCGTCCTGCGCTCGGCCAACCTGCCTGCCCTCGACGGGCTCGCCCTTGGCCCTGCCCTGTCGGCCGAGCTGGAGGTCCCGGTGGGCGTCATCAACGACGGCCGCGCGGCGGCGGTCGCCGAGGCGCGGTGGGGTGCGGGGTCGCGCGAGCGCGACGTCTTCACGCTGGCCCTCGGCACCGGCATCGCGGGATCCCACATCGTCGACGGCCGCGTCGTGGACGGTGCGCACGGGATCGCCGGCGAGCTCGGGCACGTGGTCGTCGAGCCCTCCGGGGCGCGGTGCGCGTGCGGGCAGCGGGGCTGCCTCGAGACGGTCATCGGCGCTCCGGCGCTGCGCCGGGCCTGGAACCGGGCCGGCGGCCACGGCTCACCCAAGGACCTCCTCTCCGCGTACGAGGCGGGCGACGCGCGCGCGGCCCGCATCATCGAGCGGGGCGCCGCCGCCCTTGCCGATGCCATCCTCACGCTGCTGGCGCTGGTCGATCCCGGCGTCATCGTGATCGGCGGCGGGCTCGCCAGCGCGCCGCACCGCATCGTCGAGCGCGCCGCCGCCCTGGTGGCCGAGCGGGCCACGTTCCACCGTGTTCCCGCCATCGTGCCCGCGATCCTCGGCAAGTGGGCCGGCGCCGTGGGTGCCGTCTCCGAGGCACGCGAGCTCGCCGGCTGTGTCGTCGGGGCCTCCGCCGGCTGAGCAGCGGAGGAGCGGGCGTCAGACCTCGGGGTCCGGGGTCCGCCGGTCTGCCGTGTCGACGGCGGGGTCGGTGTCGGCCGCGGGATCGGTGTCCGGCGTGAGCACAGTCGCGAGCATCACCCGGCGCCGTTCGCCCCTGGGCGCGAAGAACGGCGACAGCAGCTCGGCGAGCCCGGCCTGGATCCGTGCCAGGTCTTCCGCGTCGACGTACAGCGCCGTCCGGGCGAATCCGGAGTAGTCCCGCAGGCCGGGGTCGCCGGCGACGAAGCGGTCGAAGTCGGCCGCCACCTCGCCGAGGAACGTCAGGAACGCGGTCCGCAGCTGGGAGGCGTCGACGCGCCGCAGTTCCTCGCGGTCGACGTGGGCCATTCGGTCGCCGAGCGCGAGCGTGCGCTCGACCGCGCCGCGGACGCGGCGCTCCTCGACGACGGTGAGGATGCCCGCGTCCACGAGCGTCGCCACGTGGCGGTACAGCGTCGCCTGCGTCACATCCGGCAGCGCGGCGCGCAGCTGCGCCGTCGTGAGGCTGCGCCCACCCAGCTGCTGCACGATCCGCAGTCGCACCGGATGCAGCACGACATCCGCGATCGAGGGCTCGTCGGCCATCCGTGCTCCTTCATTATTATCAACGTGATAATGTTCTCGACGTCGTAACGATTCTACGCAGGAGGACAGGACGATGACTCAGCTGGAGTGCACGGGAGAGGGCGGGCCGCTCCGCTCGACCGCGGGGGCTTCCTCGGTGACGGGCACGCGGCCCGTCGCGGGTGCGGGGGTGCTGCGATGAGCGCCGCGATCCAGGTCACCGGTCTCCGGAAGGCGTACGGTCCGGTCGTCGCTGTGTCGGACGTGGGATTCGTCGCCCATCCCGGCCGCGTCACCGGCTTCCTCGGCCCGAACGGCGCAGGGAAGTCGACGACGCTGCGGATGCTGCTCGGCCTGGTGCGCCCCGACGCCGGGTCGGCGACGATCGGCGGTCGCCGTTATCGGGACCTCGCCGCGCCGGCACGCACGGTCGGTGCGGTCCTCGACCTCGCCGGCGCGCACCCGCGCATGACGGCTCGTGCGCACCTGCGGACCCTCGCCGCGCTGAGCGGGCTCGATCGGCATCGCGTCGACGTCGTGCTGGCAGAGGTGGGTGCTGAGGACTACGCCGACCGCCGCGTCGGCGCCTTCTCGACGGGCATGCGCCAGCGGCTGGCACTGGCGTCGGCGCTGCTCGGCGAGCCCGAGGTGCTGGTGCTGGATGAACCCGCCAACGGGCTCGACCCCGCCGGCATCTCATGGATGCGCGGGTTCCTCCGTCACTTCGCCGCCCGGGGCGGGACCGTGCTCGTGTCCAGCCACCTGCTCGGCGAGGTCCAGCAGGGTGCGGACGACGTCTTGCTCATCGATCGCGGGGCGGTCGCGTGGTCCGGGCCCATCGAGAACCTCGTGCCATCCGGCGGCTCGCTCGAGGACGCCTTCCTGCGCCTGACGGGTTCGGAGGTCGCCGCGTGAACGCCGTACGGGGCGAGTTCGCCCGGATGCGGGCGACCCGGCTCCCGCTCTGGACCCTGCTGGCCGCCGTGTGCTGCGGTGGCCTGCTGCCCGGGGCGCTCGCGATCGTCGGGCCTGAGAACGCCAACCCGCCGATGCCGGGTCTGGAAACGCCGGAGGGTGCGGCCCTGCTGCTCGGACTGGGCGGCGTGCTCCTGTTCGTACCCGCGCTGATCGGAACGCTGGCGGTCACCGGCGAGTACCGGCACCGCACGATCGGCACGACCCTCCTCGCGGTCCCGCGGCGCGGGGTCGTGCTGGGCGCGAAGCTGGTGGCCTACGCGGTCCTCGGCCTGGCGTACGGGATCGTCTCGTCGCTGACCGCAGGACTCGTGCTCGTCGGCGCCGCCGGCGTGCGCGGCGTGCGGCTCGGCATCCCCGCGGATGCGCTCGTCACCGTCCTCGCACAGCTCGCGCTCGCCGCCGCGGCCTACATGCTGATCGGCGCGGCGATCGGGGCGATCGCCCGGAACACGATCGTCGCGATGGGCATCGTGCTCGGGTACTTCTACTTCCTCGAGTACGTGCTCATGCTGATCCCCGGCGTCAACGCGCTCTACCCGTACCTGCCGGGCGGTGCCACGGCGTCGCTCACGCGGTTCACGTTCCTCACCGACGCGATCGCCGCCGAGACGTCCCTGGCCTCGGCGCCGCTGCTGTCTCCGCCGGCCGGCGCGGCCGTGCTCGTCGCCTACGCGCTGGCGGCTGCGGCCGTCGCGGTGCTCGTGCCGCTGCGCAGGGATCTGCGCTAGATGTGCTGCCCAGCTAGACCAGGGGGTCGGCGAGCACCTCGGCGAGGATCCGCCGGTGCTCGCCGCCCTCGTCGGGGCTCGACTGCCCCGACAGCACGACCAGCGACTTCCACAGCGCCCACCCGCGCGCCCGCCGCCACGTCGCGTCGTCGAGGCCCGCGGACTCGCGGAACGCCCCGCGCGCCTCGCCTTCGAAGTGCGTCCACGCCAGGACGAGGTCGCACGCGGGGTCGCCGACGCCGCACGTGCCGAAGTCGATGACCGCGCTGAGCCGTCCGCCCCGCACCAGCAGATTGCCGACCGCGATGTCGCCGTGGAACCATACCGGCGCCGAGGTCCACACGGTCGTGGTCGCGGTCAGCCAGATATCGGCGCACGCTTGGGCGTCGACATCGAGCCGCTCCAGCGCGGTCTGCACCTCGTCGCTGTAGGCGCTGGGGTGGCTGCCGCGATAGAACGAGTGCCGGCCCGCGGCCGTCCCGGCGCCGGTGGGCAGGGCGCGCAGTGCCGCCAGCATCCCTCCGACGTCCTTCGCGAGGGCGACCCGGTCGAGAGGGGATGCCGCCTCCACGGTGTCGCCCGGCAGCCAGCGCCGGACTGACCACGGGAACGGATAGCCGTGCCCCGGTGCGCCGATCGCCACGACGCCCGGCACGGCCACGGGGAGGCGGCCGTCGAGGAAGCGGAGTGCCCGCTCCTCCTTCTCGACCGCGGCCGCGTACTCCTCGGCGCTCGGCAGGCGCACCGAGAGGTCGTCTCCGAGACGGAACGTGCGGTTGTCCCACCCCTGGCGCGCCACCGGGCGCACCGGGAGGTCGGCGAGGTCGGGGAACTGCTCTGCGAGGAGCGCGGAGACGAGGCCGGCATCGATGTCCATCCACGCCAGCCTGGCAGGTCCGGGCGCGAGTTCGGCAAGCGTTTCGATATCGGCACTGGTGCCCGCCCGAGCCCGACCCCTATGTTGTGGCTAGCGCGTCTGGGGCAGCACGTGACGTGACTGATTCATCAACCGTCGCCGGAAGGCGACATCACCGATGGGAAGTCATATGTCTGAAACCACACCCACCATCGTCCTCGTGCACGGCGCGTGGGCGGACGCCTCCAGCTGGAACGCCGTGAGCGTGCCGCTGCAGGCCGAGGGCTACACCGTCCTCGCACCGCCGAACGAGCTGCGCGGGCTGCAGTCCGACGCGGCGTACATCGCGTCGTTCCTGGCGCAGCGCACGAGTGGCCCGGTCGTGCTCGTCGGGCATTCGTACGGCGGCGCGGTCATCACGAACGCCGGTGCGCAGGGCGGCGATGTGCGGGCGCTCGTCTACGTCGACGCGTTCATCCCCGACGAGGGCGAGACGGTCGTCGGCATCCTCGAGGGATCCAGCTCGGCGCTCGCGGTCGCCGACCCGACGACGGTGCTCGACGTCGCCGGATACCCGGGTGCCCCGGAGGGAGCCGCCGAGGCGTTCCTCAAGCCCGAGACGGTGCACACCGCCTTCGCGCAGGACCTGCCCGAGGCCGACCGCTGGACGATCGTCGCGACCCAGCGCCCGGCATCCTTCGTCGCGAACGTGACGCCGTCCGGCCCGCCGGCCTGGAAGACGATCCCGAGCTGGGCCGTGCTCGGCACCGACGACCTCGTGATCCCGATCGACGTGCAGCGCCGCATGGCCGAGCGCGCCGGCGCGACCGTCACCGAGGTCGACGCGTCGCACGTGTCGATGGTGTCGCAGCCGGAGCCGACCCTCGCGGCCATCCGCGCGGCGGCGGCCTCGATCGGCTGACACCCCGAGCGGACCCCGGGCTCGCGATCCCGTCGCCGGCTTGCCTTCGAGCGCACTCGAAGCCGTAGCGTCGCGTGCATGACGACGAACACCGGCACCAAGGTCTGGATCATCACGGGCGCGAGCTCGGGGCTGGGGCTCGCGCTTGCGCGGGCCGCGCTCGACGCGGGGGAGCGCGTGCTCGGCACGGCGCGGCGCGCGGCACGGTTCGACGCGCTCGCCGCTCAGTACGGCGACCGCTTCGTGGGGGTGGAGCACGACGTGCGCGACACCGACGGCGCCGCAGCCGTGGTGCAGCGGGCCCTCGAGGTCTTCGGCCGTGTCGACGTGCTCGTCAACAACGCCGGCGTCGGTCAGGTCGGCGCGGCAGAGGAGGTGGCGGATGCCGCGCTGCGCGACATGCTCGACCAGCATCTGTTCGGCCCTGCGGCGTTCGTGCGCGCGGTCATGCCGCATCTGCGGGCACGGGGCACGGGGGCCATCGTGCAGATGAGCAGTCAGGGCGGACGGATGTCGTTCCCGGCGGTCGGCAGCTACTCCGCCGGGAAGTTCGCGCTGGAGGGGTGGTCCGAGGCGCTCGCGGGCGAGGTGGCGCCGTTCGGCGTGCGCGTGCTGATCGTCGAGCCCAGCCGGTTCCGCACCGGGTTCAACGCCGCCGACGTACTGAAGACGGCCCGACCGGACGCATCCTACGGCGGCGTGACCGGCGCGGTGAGGGCCAACATGGCCGAGGCCGACGGCATCCAAGAGGGCGATCCGGTGCGGGCGGCCGCAGTGATCCGCGACGTCCTCGAGCGCGACGACGCCCCGCTGCGGCTGCCGCTCGGGGCCGAGGCGGTGCGCAATCTCACGCGGGTCTACCGTCGCGCGCTCGACGACGTCGAGGCGTGGGCGCCGCTCAGCGAGTCGGCCGACTTCCCCGGCGTGCCAGCCGCTGTGCGGGCGTTCTAGCATCGACGCATGGCCACCGACGCGCTGCTCGGACGCATCCTCGACGCCGACCCGGGATCGCCGGACGCCGGCGTCCAAGCACTGCTCGCCCTGCACAGCGACCTCGTGCTCGACCCGGACCTGGCGCCGCCGAGCATCGCCGACACCGCGCGCCTGCTCGGCCTGTCGACGCACACGCTCCGCTACTACGAGGACCAGGGGCTCGTGCATCCTGCGCGCAACGACTCCGGATACCGCGAGTACTCCGCCGAGCATCTGCGCCGGCTGGTGTTCGTGACGCGCATGCGCGTGTCGGGCATGAGCATGCGCGACCTGACACGCTACGTGGCGCTCGTCGAGCAGGGGGACGAGACCATCCCCGAGCGTCGGGGCATGATGTTCGCGCAGCGGGAGCGCGTGCTGCGGCAGCTGCGCGAGCTCACGCTGGCGCTGGAGACGACCGAGTACAAGATCCGCGAGTACGGCGCGAACCCCGAGGGCTGACGCCTCGGACGGTGCTCTCGACCGAACGACGGAGTGGATGCCGTCGCCCGGCGCGACGGCATCCCCCCGACGCGACGGGCCGCGTCAGACGGGCGCGCGTCGATGGGCGGCCGCGGGCGACACCAGGGGAGGACGGTCGTGCTGAGGGACGAGCCGCCCCCGCTCGACCAGGCCGGACTGCCGCGGAGCCAGGATCTCGGCCAGGCGGCCGCGCCACTGCCGGACGTCGGCCGCGTACTCCGCGCGGACCGCGAGATCGTGCCGCTCGTAGGGGTCGGCGGCGAGATCGAACAGCTGCTCCTGCGGCGCGCCGGGCGCATTGCGGGGGAACCACACGAACTTCCAGCGCCCGTCGGTGAGGTACTGCATCTCTTGCGACGGGTCGTAGCACGTCGCGTGCTCGCCGTGCACGACCTCGCGCCACGCGATGTCCTCGCCGCGGATGAGGGGCAGCACGCTCCGCCCGTCGATGCCTGCCGGAGCGTCGACGCCGCACACGTCCAGCACCGTCGGCATCACGTCCTGGAGGCACACCGGCTCGTCCGCGGTGCGGGCGTCCGCCGGCGTGCGCAGTGCGGCAGGAAGGCGCACGAGCAGCGGCACGTGCGCCGACCCCTCGTAGGCATAGGTCTTGCGCCACAGATGGTGGTCGCCCAGCATGTCGCCGTGATCCGAGACGAAGACGATCAAAGTGTCGTCGTCCAGCCGGCGGTCGCGCAGCACCCGCATCAGCCGGCCGATCTGGTCGTCGATGTGGTGGATCAGCCCGGCGTATCCGGCCCGGGCGCGCCGGATCTCGTCGTCGCTGCGCCGGCCCCGCCACGCGTTGACGTCGGCCCGTTCGACGCCGTCGACATCGTGGAGGCGCGCCCAGTCGCCGACGGCGGCGTCGGGGATCATCCCGGCCCGCGCGCGCTCCAGATTGTGGTCGTAGTGGAACGCCGGCGGGTCGTACGGCGAATGCGGCCGTGCGAACGACGTCATCAGGAAGAACGGCCTCGTCGGGTCGCGGCGCTCGAGGAACCGGATCGATTCGGTCGCGGTCCACGTCGAGGGATGCAGGTGCTCGGGCACGTGGGACGGCCGCGCCATCCACGAGTTGACGTCGACCCCGTGGTCGCCCTGGCGGACGTCAGCGGGGGCGTTGCGTTCGAACCACGCCGTGTAGTCCGACACGAAGCGCTCGTCCTGCACCCGCAGCGACTCGTCGAGCACCGTCTCGTCGAACCCGTAGCGCGCCCGCTGCGGCGTGAAGTGCATCTTGCCCACGCCGTGCGTCTGGTAGCCGGCCGCTCCGAGCACCTCGGGAAGGGTGCCCGTCAGTCCCGCCAGCGGCGGCTGACCGAGTCCCATGCCGAGGATGCCGGTGCCCCACGGATCGCGGCCCGTGAGCAGCGACGCCCGGGCGGCTGTGCACGACGGGGTGCACGAGTACGCGCTGCGGAAGCGGGTGCCTGCAGCGGCGAGGTGATCGAGGTGCGCCGTCGGCGCGAAGCCGCCCTCGCACGAGAGCGAGTCCCAGCGCTGCTGGTCGGTGACGATCAGCAGCACGTTCGGCGGTGTGGTCACGATGCATCCCCTCGCTTGCCGCGCTCAGAGTCCGAGCCGGTCCAGCGCCGCCGCCGCGACGGCGAGCGGCGGGGCCGACGACGTGTCGTCGCTGCCGATCGCGCCGCGCCACGACTCCTCCAGCTGCACGATCCGCGCCTGCAGCACGGCCTCGTCGGGTGCGGTGACGTCGTCGGCGGCGTCCGCGAGCCAGGCGGCCCATGCGTCCCAGCGCGGGATGTAGAGGTCGCGGACGAGGCCCGACCAGTGCCGGCCCGAGTAGTCGTGGAGGCCGCTCGTCTGATGACCCCAGACCGACACCAGACTGCGGGCGTCGCGTTCCATGGCGTCCGCCTCGGCGACGTCGCCGCCCCACGAGCGGGCGGCGGCGATCCACGTCGACACCCGGGACTCGGGGCGCGTGGCCGCGAGCTCGTCGAGGGTCCGCAGATCCTCGTGCAGCCGTGCGGCGTGCGCGCGCAGCTCGGCGCCGTCGTGTGCGGCCGCGGCGGCGAGGACGCCGCGGATGTGCGGCCGCAGCCGCTGGGCGATGACGTGTCCGGTCAGCTCGACGACATCGTGTTCGAGCGCCTCGCGGTGCCGGGCACGATCGCCCAGGCCGATCAGCAGGCGCGCCGCGTGCGCGATGACCGGCAGGTCGCCGAGCACGGCGGGGTCGTTCTCGGCGTCGATGTTCGCAGACATCCGCGTGGGCGCAGTGGGCAGCGCCTCACCGGCCAGGCGCTGCGTCGCGAACGGCGCCGACGCCGTCCACGGGCGCGCGATGACCGGGGAGGGGATCGACCGGGTGCGGCCCGGCCCGTACAGCGTCGCGCCGAGCAGTCGCCACGCCTCGCGTGCGGCCGGGTCCTCGACCCCGTAGCGCTGCACTGCGAACTCGTCGAGCCACGCGTCGACGTCGACGTCGCGCCACACCGCGTCGGCGGCCGCCTCGTAGAACACGGTGTTGTTCTCGATGGCCTCGGGGGCGAGCCCCACGCCTTCGAGGCCTTCAGGCCGGAGCGCCGACAGCTCCGCGACATCCGCGGCCAGCCCGCGCAGATCGCCGAACAGCGCGAACCGCCCGCCGAAGTTGTGGACGGCGGTCCAGATCCAGCGCCGCCCGTGCATGCCGCCGCGCCACATCGGGGCGTGCTCGCCCCACAGGTCGATGAGCACGAGACGATCGTGGGGGACGCCCGACAGGTACGCCGCGATCCGCTCCGTCGACCAGAAGTCCCGGTGGTAGTGGAACGGCCATCCCTGCAGCAGCCACGTCGCGCGCGGGTGCACCGCGGCCAGCGCCCGATGCACGCCGACGCCGGCGCGGGCGAGCTCCTCCGGCTCGCCGGTGGGCGGCAGCGACTCGATGTACGGATCCACGGCGAACCAGGGCTCCGCGCCGGGGTCGCCCAGCAGCTCGCGCTGCGCGTCGAGGAACCTGCGGACGAACCGGGCGTACGCGGGGGAGGCGGGGGCGAGCAGGGGCGTGCGCCATCCCTGCCATTCGATCTCGGCGGCGTCCTCGCCGGCGAGCGAGGCCGGCACATGCCCGCCTGTGACCGGCAGCACCGGTGTCATCCCGAGCTCGCGGGCGCGAGCGAGGATCCGTCGGGCCAGTTCCACGCGCCGCTGCGCCCAGGTCGCGGGCAGCGGCCCTCCGAAGTCGTGCAGGCCGCCCATCGACATCCACGGGATCGTCGCGGCCCCGCCGATCCAGGCGTGCGCCTCGTCGACTCCGACACCCGATCGCCGCAGTGCTTCGGACAGCACGACCTCGTACGCGGTGAGCACGAGCGGATGCGTCACCCCGTGCAGCGACATCCAGTCGAGCTCCCGCTCCCAGCGCGGCCAGTCCCAGAACGCCGTCGAGTAGCCGTGCGTCACCACGTTGAGGTGGTAGCGGATGCCGAACGGCGTCGCCTGCGCCGTCTGCGGCGCGTCCGGCCAGGAGGTCCAGCCCGACCCGATGCGCGGCGACTCCCACGTGATGCGCTCGCCGTGGGACTGCAGGTATCGGGCGAACGCGCTCGAGGCCGCGGGAAGGTCCGTGCCGCGCAGCGTGAGCGTGCCGCCGCGGGCGTGGAACGAGCCGGAGGCCGCGGCATCCCGATCCGGCTCCTGCCGTTCGATCCGCACGCGCGACGAGTCGCCGCCGACACGCTCGACCAGCGCTCGCAGCGGACCCGCGAAGTGCGGCTCGCTCATGCTTCCACAGCGCCTTCCGCCTCGCGGGCGATGTCGAGTCCGGACGACCACGCCGCGAAATCGACCGGGGCACCCGACAGTCGCGACTCCTCGGCCGCGAAGGCGATGAGGTGGCTGTCGAGCGCGGTGGCGAACGAGAGCTCGCCCTCGCCGACGGTGCCCGCGACGAGCGCGTCGACGAACTCGGCCATGAGCGCTGCGTCGCCGCCGGCGTGCCCTGCGTGGTCGCCCAGGTCCGCGTTGGGCATGGTGACCCGAAGGGTGTGCCGCTCGTGTCCCATCGGCGGCTTCGCATGCATCGTGTGCGAGGCCAGCGGCAGATCGTCGGGAAGGGTCGCCGTCGGCGAGAACAGATCGACCACGATCTCGCCGCTCTCCATGTGGCCGGTGAGCTGCCCGGCCGAGCCGGTGATCGCGACGTTGCGGGTGTTCTCGGCGGTGAACGCCGAGGCGGTGAGGGTCGCCGTCAGCCCGCCCGGGAACATCATCGTGGTCTGCTGGTGATCGGCCACGTCGTTGTCGCTGCGGTACACGCAGCGCCCGTAGTCGCCCGTGCGCAGTGCGGCGAGCCGGCCCGCCGGCGACGTGTCGGCGCCGAGCAGGTGCACCGGGTGGCCCGACACCCCCGCCAGCGCGTCGATGTAATAGCGCGGCGCGTAGAACGGGCAGCTCGCGGCCACGGGGCAGCCGTCGAGGCAGAAGTCGGGAGCGCCCGGGGGGGCGTTCTCGGGGCGGAACCACGTCAGCTCGCCGATGCTGTAGACGGACTCCGGTGCGGCACCGGCGATCCACCGGATGAGGTCGAGGTCGTGCGACGTCTTGGTGAGCACCATCGGCCCGGCCTGCGCGGTGCTGCGCCAGTTGCCGCGCACGTACGAGTGCGCGAAGTGCCAGAAGCCGATGTTCTCCCGCACCTCCAGGGTCATCGGGCGTCCGATCGCCCCCGACTCGAGGATCCGCTTGACCGAGCGCCAGAACGGCGTGAATCTCAGCACGTGACCCACCGCCAGTCGTGACGAGCCTGTTGCCGCATGCCGTGCGAGGCGGGTGAGCTCATCGAGGGTCGGTGCGGCGGGCTTCTCGAGCAGGAACGGCACGCCGGCCTCGGCGACCGCGATCGCGACGTCGACGTGGAGGGCATCGGGCACGGCGATCACCACACCGTCCACCCGCAGCGCGGCGAGGTCGGCCACGACGTCGCACCAGTCGCCGTACTGCGCGGCGCCCCCGGCTTCGGCGGCCAGCGCCGCGCGCCGCTCCGGCGAGACGTCGGCCACCGCCACGATGCGCGCGCGATCGGGGTGCTCGATCGCCCAGCGGCCGTAGGCGTCGCGTCCGCGCCCGCCTGCGCCGATCACGACGAGACGCTGCTGTCGGGTCATTTCTCCGCTCCTGCCGTGAGGCCTTCCACGAGGTATCGCTGCGCGATGAAGAACAGCACGATGACCGGCGCCGTGACGGCCAGCGAACCGGCCAGCAGCACCGTCACCGGCACATTGAAGTCGGCGAGCTGCGAGATGCCGAGCGGGGCGGTCCACAGTTCGCGGTCCTGCACCAGGAACAGCAGCGCGTAGAAGTACTCGTTCCACGCGATCATGAAGACGTAGATGGCAGTCGCGACGACGCCCGGGAGTGCGATGGGCAGCACCACGCTGCGCAGCATCTGCGGCAGCGACGCGCCGTCGACGATCGCCGCCTCCTCGACGCTCTCGGGCAGCGCCTGGAAGTAGTTGCGCAGCATGTAGATCGCGACGGGCACAGTGGTCGCGACGTAGACGAGGAACAGTCCGACGAGCGACCCCGTCAGCCCGGCCTTCGCGAGGAGGACGAACAGCGGCACCGACAGCACGATGCCGGGGAAGAGGTAGACGCCGAGGATGATCCCGTTCACGAAGCCGCGCCCGCGGTAGCGGAGCCGCGCCGCGGCGTAGGCGCCGAGGATCGAGACCACGATCGACAGCACGACGGTGCACGCGGCGACCAGCAGCGAGTTGAGGACGAACCGCCCCAGGCCGAAGCCGCCCTGTGCGGGGTCGAGCATCGCCGTCGTGTAGCCCGAGAAGTCGAGTTCGTCCCATGCGGGGATGAGGTCGAGCGGCGCCTGCACGATCGACGTGTACGGGCGCAGCGAGAGCACGAAGCCGTAGAGGACGGGGCCGAGCGCGAAGATCAGCGCCAGGGCGATGACCGCCACGCGCCCTGCGGTGGCCGCGGGGTGCGGGCGCAGCGGAGACCGGCGGCGGGTCATTCGAGGTCCACCTTTCTACGCGAGAGGATGACGTAGACGGCCAGCAGCGAGATGAGCACGACCGACATGAGCAGCCCGTAGGCCGCCGCGCTGCCGATGTCGGCGCGGGTGACGAGCTCGGTGTACACCTTCAGTGCCATGACCTGGGTGCCGCCGGCCCCTTCGGTCAGCAGGTAGATCTCGCTGAAGCTCTGGAACGTCCAGATGAACCGCAGCAGGCACAGCAGGAGGATCACGCCCTTCAGCTGCGGCAGGACGATGCGGCCGGTGATCTGCATCCCGTTCGCGCCGTCCAGCGCGGCCGCCTCTTCGATGCTGGGCGAGACGCCCTGCAGCCGTGCCGTGATGAACAGGAACGACAGCGGCGCCGAGGTCCAGATCTCGAACGCCACGACCACCAGCAGAGACAGCGGGATCGGGATGCCCCACACCTGCGCCGTGGTGGTGTTGAGGAATCCGATCGACTGCTCCCACCCCAGCACCTCGCGGCCGAACGCGTTGATCACGCCGTACTGCGGGTTGAGCATGGTCTGCCAGATCGTGACGGCGGCGATGACCGGCAGCACGTAGGGGACGAGCAGCAGGGCACGCACCATCCCGCGGCCGCGGAACGGCCGCCGCAGCGCCAGCGCCAGCACGAGCCCGAGGCCGACCGAGCCGACCATCGTGAGCGTGGCGTAGAGGAGCGTCGTGCCCAACGCCCGCCAGAAGGCGGGGTTGCCGAGCGCGCGCCGGAAGTTGTCCAGCGACCAGTCGATCGGCTGGGTGCCGAGCTTCGGGATGTCGACGAGCCGGATCTCGCTGAACGCGAAGATCACCACCAGCACCAGCGGGAGGAGAGAGGCGAAGACGATGACCAGGAAGGTCGGGGCGGTCAGCAGCAGACCGTTGCGGTTGTCCCGCTGGGAGCGGCTGCGCGGCCGCCCCCAGCGGTGACGGAGGACTCCCGTGGTCACAGGCCGGCCTGAACCTCCTCGACGGCCGCCTTCATGGCGGCTGTCACCTCGTCGGCAGGAACTCCGTTGTAGAGCTGCTCGATCTGACCCGAGAGCACGCCCTGGCTGGAGACCAGGCCGGCGAGGGTCGCGTCAGGCGTCCCCATGCCCCACAGGTAGACCGAGTTGATGCCGTCGCGCATCCCGTCGACGAAGTCCTCGCCGTAGAGGTCGACCGACGTCTTCTGCTGGTCGGGGCCGATGCCGAGCCCGCCCCACGCCTCGATGAACTCGGTCGGGTTGTCGGCCGAGCCGTTGCGCAGCGGGATGCGGCCCTCGGTCGCCACCGCGAGAGTGTCGACGTAGCCCGTGCTCATGACGTACTCGATGTACTTCTGTGCGGCTGCCGTGTTGGCGCCGGTGGGGATGCCGTAGCTCAGGATGGCGCCGTACTGGGCGGGGTCGTCCTCGTCGAGCACGGTGATGAACTCGGTGTTGTCGGCCAGGAAGGTCGGCTGTGCGGCGCACTCGGGGCACGTGGCCGGCGTCGCGGGGTCCAGGCCCGCCAGCTCGTCCAGGATGTGCGTCGAGAACAGCAGCATGGCGGCGTCGCCGTTCAGATACGCGGCGCGGGCGCTCGTGACGTCGAAGTCGCCGGCGACCGACGAGTCGCGCAGCCGGAGGAACTGCTCGGCAGCCTCGGTGCAGGCGTCCGAGTCGATCGTGACCTCGCCGTCCTCGACCAGGTCGCACCCGGCGCTCTGGAAGATCGACTGGATGCCTTCGGTCGCGGACGCGGTGCCGGCCTGGGTCCCGAAGGCGAGGCCGGTGATCCCGAGCTTCTCCTTCACCTCGGTGGCGGCGTCGGCGAGCTCTTCGACGCTGGTGGGGACGTCGACGCCGGCCTGCTCCAGCAGGTCGGCGCGATACGCGATGAGGTGCGTCCAGCCGTCGCTGGGGACGGCCGAGATCTGATCGTCGATCGTCACGGCGTCGATGGCGTGCTCGTTGAACGTGTCGAGCCCGAGGGTCTCGACCGTCGCGGTGGCGGCATCGGCGTCGAGGAGGCCCTGCGACGTCCAGGCGCCGGTCTGGCTCGACGAGTGCAGGATGACGTCCGGCACGTCGCCGGTGGCAGAGCCGGTGACCAGGGCCTGGTCCTGATCGGCGCCTGCCATGGGCACCACCTCGACCTCGATGCCGGTCTCTTCGGTGAACGCGGCGGCGACCGCCTCCTGGGCGGCGAGGCGATCGGGTGTGGTCTGCGGCGTCCAGAAGACGACGCTGCCGCTCGCCTCTCCTGTGCCGGTGTCGTCGGTGTCGGGGGTGCCGGCGGAGCAGCCGGCCAGCAGGCCGATCACCGCCGCCATCGCGAGTGGAGCCACGAGACGCTGTGTGGGGGTCCGGGTCATTGCATCACTCCTCTTGTCGTGGCGCGAGCGCCGGGGGAACGGGGCGAAGCGGCGCAGCGTCCATGCTGGGCCGACGGTGCGATCATTCCGCCAGGCGAGCAATCTCGTAGAGATCGAGCGACAGAATGCAAGAAAGCACCTCTGTCGACGCTACTCCTGAATGTAAGGTGCCTCACGTGGACGATCTCGACCGCCGGATCACCGGTGCGCTGCTGGCCAACCCCCGCGCCAGCAATGCGCAGATCAGCGACGCCGTCTTCACCTCGGAGGCCACGGCGTCGCGGCGCGTCGCGCGGCTCGTGCGTGATGGTGACGTGCGTGTCATCGGGGTGCTCGACGGCGAGGCGACGGGACGATCGCGGTCGCTGTTCGTCCGGCTGCGCTGCCGGCCGGGCGAGGCGCACCGCTCCGCGCAGCGCATCGCGGCGTGGTCGGCGTGCGGCTCGGTCAAGCTCGTCACCGGGAGCGTCGACTGCATCGCCGAGATCGGATACACCTCGAACGACCATCTGCTGGCCCTCACGCTCGAGCAGCTGCCGGCCCTCGACGGGGTGCTGGCGGTGTGGAGCAATCAGGTGATCCGGCGCTTCGCGACGCCGCACAGCTGGCTGCCCGACCTGCTGCCGGACGAGATCGTCGAGCAGCTGCGCGCACAGCGCCTCGACCCGTGGGCCGACCCGCTGCCGGACCGGCGGGTCAGGACCGATGCGCTCGACGAGCGCATCGCCGCCGCGCTGGCAGAGGACGGACGGCTCGGGTGGCAGCGGCTGGGCGAGCTGTGCGACGTCAGCCCGGTCACGGTCCGGCGCCGGGCCGAGGCGATGATGGCGTCGGGCGCGCTGCGCATGCGCACGGTCATCGAGCCCGAGCGCATCGGCCTGCCGGTAAACGCCTTCGTCGCCCTGAGCGTGAACCCGACGCAGCTCAGCCGTGCCGGCGAACTGCTGGCGGGGCATCCGTCGGTCCTGATGATCTCGGCGACCACCGGCGACCGCAATCTGTGCGGCGAGGTCGCCCTCGCCTCGGATGCCGCCCTGTACGCGTTCATCTCCGAGACGATCGGCGGGCTGCCGGGGCTGCAGCACGCCGACGTCGCCGTGGCCCTGCACTCGCTGAAGCGCGCGGGACGCACGCGGCACCTCACCGCCGTGCGGTGAGCCGCCGGCCCGCCCGCCCGGGCGGACCGAGGTCAGATCGACAGGCCGCGCAGCACGCCGTCCTGCGCCGCCACGACGAGCTGCCGCCCGACGACGACCGGGGTCGAGAAGGTGTTGGCGGTGAACAGCTGCCTGTCCGTCGCGACGGTTCCCGCCGTGGGATCGATGGCGGCCAGCAGGCCGCCGACCGACACGAGCCAGACTGCGCCCGTGCCGGGATCGAGGACGGGCCCGGCGTTGACCACACGCGGCACTGCGGTGGTGCTCCACCGCACGGCGCCTGTCGCGGGATCGACCACCGACACGACGCCCCACTCCGTGGTCAGCAGCAGGCCGCCGTCCGGGAGTGCGACGGCGGGGGCGAACATGTGGCTGCCCGGTACGCGCCACAGCTCGTCGCCTGTCACGGGGTCGACCGCGATCGCGTCGGTGACCGTGCTGAACAGCACCGCTCCGGACGAGAGCACCTCGACCCAGTCGTCCCACGGGCCGTAGATGAGCTGGCGGTACTTGTCGGGCCGTGTGTTGGTGAGGAACGACCACAGCTGCGCGCCAGAGCTCAGGTCGTAGGCGTACCCGCGGCCGTCGCCGGCGCCGACGTACACGCGCGCGCCGTCCGAGGCGGCGCGACCTGCCGTGCGCACCGGGACGTCCGCCTCCCACAGGGTCTTCCCGCGCGCGTCGAGGCAGCGCAGCCGGTCCTCGGCCGCCACGAGGATGCGGTCGCCGTCGGCCGCAGGAACCACGAGGGGCGTCGACATCACAGGCTTGCCGAGGTCGCTCGTCCACGCCGCCACGCCGGTCCGAGCGTCGAGGGCGGTGAGGCGGTGGTCGGCACTCGGCACGACCACGAGGTCGCCGTCGGTCGTGAACGCGGCACCGCGGTGGACTGGACCCAGGTCGACCGTCCAGCGCGGCCGGTAAGAGGAGGCGCCGGTGATGTCGACGGCGACCACCCTGCCCGACGTCGAGCCGGCGACGACGGTCGAGCCGGACGCCGCCAGCGCGCCCTGCAGCTGGCCGCCGACACGGAGCTCCCAGGCGGTTCGCGTGCGCGGGGAGCCGTCGACCGCGACCGGCACGGTCTCGTGCCGGCGCACGCCCTGGGCGTCGGTCGCCCGCAGCTGCACGCGGTGCGCGCCCGGTGCGAGCGCCGCCGCGTCGAGCGAGCCGTGCCACGACGAGCCCCGGGGTTCCAGCGGCGTCCACGTCCCGTCGTCGATCGTGCCGAAGACGGACTGCGGGTACACGCGCGCCTCGACGGCGACGGCCGCGGCTCCGGCGACGGCGGTGAGGTCGATGCGACCGGGGTGTGCCCGCACCGCGCCGCGGATGGGGACCGTGCCCCCGGGCGGAACCTCGAGCGGGATCTCTGTCAGCAGCACGGCCGTCGCGGCCTCGGCATCCGTCGCCCCCAGGGTCACGTTCTCGACGACGAGCACCCGGCCCTGGTCGCCGCGGCGCTCGGTGACCCGCAGGTAGAACGGGCCGCCGCGGGTCGCGGTCGAGGCCACCTGGGTGAGCCCGTTGAAGCGGTCGACCTCGTGCCGGTGGATGTGCCCGGCGAAGATGCCGCGCACCGGGAACGGCTCGATGGTGCGCAGCAGCTCGTCGGTGTCGTTGACGAAGTAGTTGCGGCCGGCCAGCGGGTAGTGCAGGAACATGATCGACGGGATGCCGGCGGCCTCGGCCAGGTCGTCGCGCAGGGTCGCAAGATCGTCGCCGAACAGCCCGGGCTCCTGCAGCGCCTGTGTCGGGTCGAGGGCCATGAAGTGCACGCCGCCGGCATCGAAGCTGTAGCTGGTCGGGCCGAACCAGCGCTGGAAGCGTTCGCGGGCACTCGTGTCCCAGCGGATCTCGTGGTTGCCCGGCACGTGGCGCACCCGGTCCCACAGCCCGGGCGGGATGGTGTCGCGGTAAGCCGCGAACCCGGCGTCGCTGCCGTAGTCCGTGATGTCGCCGCAGTGCAGCACGAACTGGGGCTGCTCGGCGTCGACGGCCGCGAACACGCGGCGCAGGTTCTCGAGCCGCGCCGCTTCCTCTTCGTTGGCGTGGGTGTCGGTGACGACGACGAAGCGCAGTCCTCCTGCGTCCGTCTCGGTCGTTGCGCCCACGGCAGCGCCCGGCCACGGACCCCAGGCGGCGCCGCCCAGGCCGACGCCGAGTCCGAGTGCCGACAGCCCGAGGAATCCGCGCCGGCTGAGGGGCGTCCTGTGGCGTGCCTCGGTGCTGCTGTCTTCGCTCATCCTCGTTCCTCCGGTCGTCGTCGTCCTGACCGGTACCCAACCGGCTGCGGGCAGCCGCCGCCGAGTCCAGGCGGCGCAATTGCGAGGTTCTGACATCCCTGGCCGGGGTCGCGCAAGAATCCGCCGATCCGCGGGCCGGGCGCCGGGTGCCCGGGTCGGCGCGAGCCCGGCCTGACGGAATCGCGCAGCGTCCGTGCCGTGATCGCCGATTCCTTGCACGACCTCGTCGGACGGTTGCCGACGTGACGGCGCCACGGCCAGCGTCGGGAGGGCCGGACCCGATCCGGCATCCGTGTGAACCGTGTGAGAGAGAGTCTGAGCGATGCGTTCATCGAAGCGAATCCGCCGCCTGTCCACCCTCGCCGCCGCCGGCCTCGTCGCCGCGACCCTCGGCATCGCCGCACCCGCGGCCGCCGATGCCGTCGCTGCCGGGACGCCGTCGGCGACGACCGACATGAGCGGTGGGCCCGGGGCATCCACTCCCGCCGAGCACGTGGTGCTCATCGCGCTGGACGGATTCGACATCGACTACCTCGACGACGTCGCCCTGCCGAACCTGTCCGCGCTCGCCAAGCGGGGGAGCCTCAGCGTGTCGACCGGGGTCATGTCGTCCATCACGAACCCGTCGTGGTCGTCGGTGGCGACGGGCGCCTGGCCCGAGACGCACCGCAACACCGCGTACTGGTTCGACGCGTCGACCGGTACGGCGCGCGGTCAGCAGCGTGACCTCGCGGTGCCCACGATCGCGCAGGCGATCCGGGACCAGGGCGGCACCGTGATGTCGTCCCAGTGGTTCATCGTGCAGAACTACGGCGTCACCTTCGGCGATCCCGAGGGCCTGTACACGCAGCCGGGCGGCGACTGCGCCCGCCGGACCGACGACGCGGTCGCCGTCATCAACGGGCAGCCCGTGCTGAGCGCCGGCACCTCGGTGCAGATGTCGGGCGTGCCCGACCTGATCGCGGTGTACTGCGACCGCCTCGATGCCCTCGGCCATGCCGAGGGCGATCAGGCGGAGGGGATGCCGGCGGCCCTGGCCGACATCGACGTGCAGATCGGCCGCATCGTGCAGGCGACGAAGGATGCCGGGATCTACGGCCGCACGGCGTTCGTCGTGACCGGTGACCACGGCATGGAGACGTTCACGCAGGGCATGCGGGACGACCTCCTCGCGGCGATCTCGGCCGCGGGGTATGACGCCGAGATGCTCTCGGCAGGGCAGTCGCCGCAGCCCGGGACGGACGCGGTGATCGTGGTCGGCGGCGTCGGCTCGCTGCACCTCGTCGGCGACGCGGCGGGCGATCCCGCGGCCGCGGCGGCGATCGAGGCTGCCGTCGCCGCGCTGCCCCACGTGGCGGCGGTCTACGACAAGGACGAGCAGCGGGCCATGCACATGTCGCCGAACTACGGCGAGCTCATCATCGAGCCGGCCGAGGGCTGGAGCCTCGGCGCGACGCCGGCCGATCCCGCGGGCGTGCACGGCATGACGCGGGTCATGCAGGTGCCGCTCGTGCTGGCGGGGGCGGGAGTGCGTCCGCACGCCGCGCCGCACGACCCGCGTCACATCGACATCGCGCCGACCATCGCCGCGCTGCTCGGTTTCGAGGGGCCCGCGGGCGCGGACGGACGCGTGCTGACGGAGTCGATCCGCACGCGCTGAATCGCAGATCAGAACGACATAGTGGATGCCGTCACGCCGGCGTGACGGCATCCATATGTGTTCGCATCGAATGCCGGTCGCGCCCTGGCCCCGCAGCCCACGCGTCGCCACGAACGACGGCCGCAGCGCGCAGAACCTGGCGACTCGCCAGAAGCGGACGGGGGAGGAGTAGGGGATGCCGTCGCTCCTGAGCGACCGCCTCCCTCCGACGCGTCAGCGGCCGGCCTGCAGCCGCAGGCCCGCCAGCAGCAGGTCGAGGCCGCCGACGAACTGGTCGCGGTCGTCGTGGCCGTCGAACTCGTCGATGATGTGGTGGATGTACGGGAACTGCGCGGGGTCGAGCGCCCGCCACTGCGCGGCGGCGCCGGCCATGTACTCGTCCTTGCTCAGCTCGCCCGAGACGACGGCCTCGGGCGGCTGCTGCCCCATGTCGGCGGCGGTGCCGATCACATAGCCGACGACGGCCGAGGTCGCGTGGAAGGACTGGCGCGGCGTCAGCTCCAGGCGCATCACCTGCTCGCCGATCCGCTCGTACAGCTGCAGCGAGTGGATCTGCGTGGCTGTGTCGCGCAGCACGTACGCGCCGAGCCAGGGACGGTCCACGATCGCGTCGAACATCGCGAGGGCGATGACGCGCAGGTCCTCGATCGGGTCGCCGCCGCCGACGTCGGCGGTGGCTTCCAGCACGCCGCCGAGCACCGAGTCCGCGGCGAGATCGAGCAGCTCGTCGCGCCCCGACACGTACCAGTAGACGCTGGCAACGCCGCCGCCCAGGCGCGCGGCCAGTGCGCGGATGGTCAGCCCCTGCGCGCCGGACTCGTCGAGGATCTCGACAGCGCCGGCCAGGACGGACTCGAGGGAGTGGGAGGCGCGGGAGCGCGTGCGCGGAGCACGCGTCCGCGACGACGCCTCACCCGGCTGCGGGGGCGATGCCATGGCTCCATCCCACCACACCGTGCGCGCCGTGCCGGGAGCGGCTTGCGCGTTATCGAACATCGTTCTATTCTATCGAACAATGTTCGAACAACGAACACTGTTCGATTCACTGCTCGACCCGAGGAGGCCCCATGAGCACCGCATCCGTCACCGTTCCCTCCCGCACCTACACATCGCTGAAGGCCGCGTGGATCCCGCTCGCCGCGCTCTGCCTCGCGTTCTTCGTCGAGATGGTCGACAACACGCTGCTCTCGATCGCCCTGCCGACCATCGGCCGCGAACTCGGCGGCGACACGACGTCGCTGCAGTGGATCACCGGCGCCTACTCGCTCACGTTCGGCGGGCTGCTGCTCACCGCGGGCTCGATCGCCGACCGGTTCGGCCGGCGCCGCGTGCTGCAGATCGGCCTCGGCCTGTTCGGCCTCATGAGCCTCGCCGTGCTGCTGGTGAGCTCCACCGGGGAGCTCATCGCGCTGCGTGCCGCCCTCGGCATCGCCGCGGCCGCGATGGCCCCGATCACCAACTCCCTCGTCTTCCGGCTGTTCGACGACGACAAGCTGCGCATGCGCGCGATCACCCTCATGATGGTCGTCGGCATGTCGGGGTTCGTCCTCGGACCGCTCCTCGGCGGCACGATCCTCACGCACCTGCCGTGGCAGTGGCTGCTGCTCGTGAACGCCCCGATCGCCCTGATCGCCTCGCTCGGCGTCCACTTCGGCGTGCAGCCCGATACCGCCGACGGCCTCACGAAGGACCGGCTCGACCTGCCCGGCGCGGCCCTCAGCATCCTCACCATCGGCCTCGCCTGCTACACGCTCACCAGCGGCATCGAGAACGGATGGATGTCGCCGGCCACGGTCGCCGTCGCCGTCGGGGCCGTGGCATCCCTCGTCCTCTTCATCATCCGCGAACGCCGCGCCGCGTCGCCGATGCTCGATCTGTCGCTGTTCCGCCGGGGCACCGTGCGCGGAGCGTCGATCGCGCAGATCGGCACGTCGGTCGCGATGGCGGGCGTGATGTTCGCGCTGATCCTGCACTTCCAGTACGCGTGGGGCTGGTCGCCGCTGCAGGCGGGCCTGGCCAACCTCCCGCTCATCGCCACGATGCTCCTCGCCACCCCGCTCACCGAGTGGCTCGTGCGGCGCTTCGGCCACCGGATCGCGTGCCTCGTCGGCGCGGGCCTGCTGACCGCGGGACTCGGTCTCATGGCGTGGGCCGTCGAGCAGCACTATCTGGCGATCGCCGTCGCCATGGTCGTGATGACCGCCGGGCTGCGCACCGTCATGACCATCTGCGCCGTCGCGCTCGTCGGGGCGATGCCCGAGAACCGCACCTCGATGGGCGCCGCGATGAACGACACCGCGCAAGAGGTCGGCACCAGCATCGGCACCGCCGTTGTCGGCACGCTCATCGCCGTGCTCGTCACGACGGTGCTGCCGGCGGGTGCGTGGAGCCCCGCGCTGACGGCATCCTTCTTCCACGGCGAGCAGGTCGTGTTCATCGTCCTGGCTGTGGCCGTCGGGCTCATCTCGGGCACCGGCGCGCTCACGCTCACCAACGCCCGCACCGTGGACGAGCACGAGGTGGCGACCGAGGAAGCGCTGGGGGCGGTGAACAGCTGAGGCCCGCGCGACGGAGCCCCTGCCGCACGCGGCAGGGGCTCCGTCTGTCAGCGGATCAGCGACATTGGCTGCTGTTGCTGATCTTCGCGTCGACCGCCACGTACCGCGGCCGGTAGTGGTCGACGTCGGCGTAGAGATCGTTGGTGTCGAAGCTGTTCACGTTGTACGTGATCAGCAGGGTGTGACCGTCGCCGAGCTCGGGGTGGGCCTTCGCGTTGTAGGTGAAGATGTTGCCGCCCGTCTCAGGCGTCGAGTAGAGGACCGTCTTGCCGGTCCAGGGTCCCTCGAGGCTGTTGCTGCGGTACATGACGACCTTCGAGCTCAGGATCTCGGTGGCGTCTCCGGTGACGAGCGTGTACCGGCCCTGGTACCTGCTGACGCTGAACTCGTTCGAGACGCCCTCGAGGATCCGCTTGGTGTCGGTGTGATCCGTCGACCAGCCGCCGTCGCCGAGGTACTCCCACTGCCCATCGGCGAGGTCGCCCCCTGCCACGCGGGCGAGATGCGCGAACTTCTGGGCGCCGAGATCCTCGACGCCGTATACGTACGTGTAGCCGTCGTCGGGGTTCTCGTAGATCGCCGAGCCCCAATTGATCCCGTCCGTCTGCACCTCGTCCACCGAGAGGAGCTCCAGCGTCGAGGCCTCGAACGTCGCCACGCCGTTGCCCTTGAAGGCGAAGTCCCACATGGTGTCGCCCGTCTTGATGAACTCGACGAGCAGCACCTGCAGCTCGTCGCCGTGGACGGTCGCATCGCCGAACCAGTACCAGTCGCGCGCCTCGTCGCCGCCCGCGACCTTGACGAGCGACTCCGGCGCGTCCGCCGTGCCGCCGGTGAAGGTGGTGATCTCACCGGCGTCGTCGACGTTGATCGAGTTGTGGATGAACGGCGAGTCCAGCGGGCGCCCGTGCGTGTCGTCCACCTCGCCCAGGAAGGTGTCGGAGTAGATCCACGCGGTCCGGCCGTCCGGCAACGTGACGCTGTAGGCCGAGTCGGCACCGGTCCACCGTCCGGCGGTGTCGCCGTAGTCGCCGAAGAGGTCCGTCAGCTGGGTGTCGACCTCGGCCGAGACATCCACGCACGTGGGCGCGGCTCCCGCCGACAGGGGAGCGGAGGCGACCAGCAGCGCCGCGGCGCCGAGTGCGGCCGTGACCGCGATCCGGCCGGATCGGCCGTGTGTTCGTTGGAGCATGTCGCTCTGCCTTTCCCGGCAGCACTGCCGGTCAAGGAACGGGATGCGACGGCATCCCGATCCTGTTAACGTTACCAAAGGGGAGCGTAGCAAGGCTCGGCGCTGCGGACCAGCCCCTCCGTCGGATACCTGCGCCGCGGTTCGCAGCGCGCGGTATACGTTGAATCCGGCGTCAAGGCGAGAGGAACGCACATGGTCGGTGTCGGCTCACAGGGCAAGCCGCCGACCGTCAAAGAGGTCGCGCGGCATGCCGGTGTGAGCCCGATGACGGTCTCGCGCACGCTCGCGGGCGGGGCCAACGTCCGGCCCGATCTGCAGGAGCGGGTGCTCGCGGCCGTGCACGAGCTCGGCTACCGCCGGAACGAGAACGCGCGGATCCTGCGGCCGGGCCAGGCGAGCGGCCTCATCGGCGTCGCCATCACCAACCTCGGCAACCCGTACTACGGCAACTTCGCGCTCGGTGTCGAAGAGGTGGCTGCCGAGACCGGGCGACGGATCGTGCTCGGCAACACCGGCGGCGACCCCGCTCGCGAACGACAGCTCGTCGCGGACTTCCTCGGCCGCCAGGTCGAGGGGCTGGTGCTGGTGCCCGCCGGCGGTCCGTCCGATCACCTGCAGCCCGGCCGGCTCGGAGACGTGCCGCTCGTCCTGGCATCCCGCCGGATCTACGGGCTCGATGTCGACGTCGTGCTGCTTGACGACGTCGGCGGCGCGTACCGGGGGACCCTCGCACTGCTCGACGCCGGGCACACGCGGATCGGCTACCTGGGCTACGTCAGCTCCGCCTTCACGGGGGCCCGCCGCTACGAGGGGTACGTCCGCGCCCTCGAGGAGCGCGGCCTCCACCCCGACCCCGCGCTCGTCTTCCGCGAGCAGGAGGATGCCGCGGGCGGTGCGATCCGGCGGCTACTCGATCTCGACGAGCCGCCGACGGCGATCTTCAGCGCGAACAACCGCAACAGCATCGACGCGCTCCGAGAGATCGGCCGGCGTCTGCGTTCCGGCGCGACCCCGCAGGAGATGCCCGCCCTCGTGAGCTTCGACGACTTCGAGCTGGCCGAGCTGATGCCGGTGCCGGTGACCATCGTCGATCACGACCCTCGGCAGCTCGGGCGGGAGGCGGCGCGTCTGCTGCTGTCGCGACTGGGCGCCGACGCGCGTCAGCGCGGACCGGCGCGGATGGTCGAGATGCCGGTGCGCGTGGCGCCGGCGGTGCCCTCCGCCTGACCCGACTGCGCGCTCTCCCGACGGGGAATTGCAGCAGTGTGCGCGACCGGTTATGGTAACGATACCAACCGCTGATCCCACAACGTCGAGGAGGACCGCAGTGCGCACGGTGGCCATCGACCTCGGCGGGACAGCCGTCAAACTCGGCGTCTTCGCCTCCGGCGACCTCGTGGCGGGCGACGAGCTCGCGACCGTCGACGGGCAGATCGGCCTCGACGAGGTCGCGGATCGCGTCGAGACGCTGCTCGAGGGCGAGCCCGCCGAGGCGATCGGCATCGCCGTCCCCGGCGTCGTGGATCCGCGCACGTCGAGCCTGCTGTCGGCGCACGGCAAGTACGCCGAGCTGCACGACCTCGACCTGGCGGAGTGGTCCTCGGCCCGGTTCGGCCATCGCGCCGTCGTCGAGAACGACGCGCGGGCCGCGCTGATCGGCGAGCTCTCCGACGGCAGTGCGCGCGGCGAACGGGATGCCGTCCTCATCGTGCTCGGCACGGGGATCGGCACGGCCGCGGTGATGGACGGCTGCATCGTGAGGGGCCGCCACGGTCACGGCGCCATCCTCGGCGGCCACGTCACCGTCGACCTCGACGGCCCCCGGTGCCCGTGCGGCAACGTCGGCTGCGCCGAGGCGCTGGCCAGCACGTGGGCCTTGGATGCGGCAGCGGCCGCGGGGGAGCTCGCGCTCGGCCCGCGCCTGGCCGCCCGGCGGTCCGCACACGGCGGCATCGGCATCCGGGACCTCATCGAGACGCGCGACGAGCCGCAGTCGGCCGCCGTCCTCGACCATTACATCCGCACGTGGGCCGCCGTCGTGGTGACCCAGTGCCACGCCTTCGACCCTGACGTCGTGATCGTCACCGGGGGCGTCATGCGCGCCGGCGAGATCATCCTTCCCGCGCTGCGGGACCGCGTGCACGCCGACCTGTGGTCGTCGTCCTTCCGTCCCCGGTTCGTCATCCCGGACGACCCCTCGACGTCGGTCCTCCGCGGACTCGCAGCCCTCGCCTCCGACCCCCAAGCAAAGGACGGCCATGACCGTTGACTCCCGCGGTGTCCCGCTCGAGGACTACATGCTCGACGACCGGAGCAGCTACGTGAAGCTGCCGACGATCCCGCTCCCGCAGGGCAGCCGGGTGATCGTCGGCGACGATGCGTGGCGGGCTGCGATGGACATCGCCTCGGCGGCGACCGGTCACCCGCTCATCGCGGTGGACGTCTACCCGGGCGCGGATGTCGCGGCGATCGTCGCGCGCATCGGCGAGGTGCTGCCCGAGGCGGAGGTCATCGACGTCGAAGAGGCGGCGGCGGCCGACCCTGAGGCCATCGAGGCGCTCATCGCCCGGAACCTCACCGACGACCGGGTCTTCGGTGTCATGAGCCACTTCACGGTCGACGAGTTCTACGACGCCGCCCGCCTGTCCAGCCTGCAGGAGCGCGTGGACGAGCGGAGCCGGGCGACGGTCCTCGTCGGCTGGGGCGCCGATCTGGCGGCCCGCCGTCGCGCCGACGCCCTGGTGCTCGTCGACATGGCGCGGTGGGAGATCCAGCAGCGCATGCGCGCGGGCGCCTCGAACTGGCGAGCGCACAACGGCGACCTCGACGTGCTGCGCAAGTACAAGCGCGGCTTCTTCGTCGAGTGGCGCACGGCCGACCGTCACAAGCGGACGCTGCTCGACCGGCTGGACCTGCTCGTCGACGGCAACGCGGCACAGGACGAGGCGGGCGCCGTGCGCGGTGAGGACCTCCGAGCCGCACTCGCCGCCGCGACCGCCACGCCGTTCCGGGTGGTCCCGTTCTTCGACCCCGGGGTCTGGGGCGGGCAGTGGATGAAGAACACGCTCGACCTCGATCCGGCCGAGCACAACTACGCCTGGTGCTTCGACTGCGTGCCCGAGGAGAACTCGCTCCTGCTCGAGGCCGATGGACGCGTCGTCGAGATCCCCGCGATGGACCTCGTGCTCAGCCGCCCCCGCGAGCTCCTCGGCGCCCGCACGTTCGCCCGCTTCGGTGCGGAGTTCCCGATCCGCTTCGACTTCCTCGACACGATGGGCGGCGGCAACCTCTCGCTGCAGGTGCATCCGCTCACGGAGTACATCCGCGACACCTTCGGCATGGCGTACACGCAGGACGAGAGCTACTACATGCTCGACGCCGCCGACGACGCCGTCGTCTACCTCGGGGTGAAGACCGGGGTCGATCCCGATCAGATGATCGCAGACCTGCGCGCGGCGACCGACGGCGAGCATCCCTTCGACGCCGAGAAGTACGTCAACGTGTTCCCCGCCAAGAAGCACGACCACTTCCTGATCCCGGCGGGCACGGTGCACTGCTCCGGTGAGAACTCCATGGTCCTGGAGATCTCGGCGACGCCGTTCATCTTCACCTTCAAGCTCTGGGACTGGGGGAGGGTGGGCCTGGACGGTGTGCCGCGCCCGGTTCACATCGATCACGGCGAGCAGAACATCCAGTGGGAGCGCGACACCGAGTGGGTGGAGCGCAACCTCGTCGGCCAGGTCGAGGAGCTCCGTCGCGAGCCCGGTCTCGTCGAGGAGCGGACCGGGCTTCACGAGCTGGAGTTCATCGAGGTCCGCCGTCACTGGTTCGAGGACGAGGCCGCCCACGACACGGAGGGGACGGTCAACGTGCTCAACCTGGTCGAGGGCGACGAGGTCGAGATCGTGAGCCCCACCGGCGCTTTCGCCCCGTACGCGATCCACTACGCCGAGACGTTCATCGTCCCGGCGGCCGTGGGTCCGTACGTCGTCCGCCGGTCGCCGAATTCCCGGAGCGAGCGCTTCGCGACAGTGAAGGCCTACGTGCGGGGAACGCGCTCCACCGACAGCTGAGCACGCCGGGCGGCGTCCCGACGCCGCCCGGCGGCAGCCCTCCGGGCGCGACAACTGAACAGCATCATCCCGCTGCACCTCGCCGCATCCGACCGTCGAAGCCTTGCATCGGCCCATCAGAGTTGATATTTTGGCGGAGCGGTTGGTAACGATACCAAACCATGGACAAAGGAGTTCCAGTGAAGTCACGACGCATGGTCGGAGCCGGCATCGCCGCACTTACCACCGCCACGCTGCTGCTGACCGGCTGCTCGGGAGGCGGAGGCGACAGCGATGACGCCGCCGCCACCACGGGCACGCTCGATTTCTACACCGACAAGGCGGCCTGGGAGCCGGACTTCGACGAGCTGAACGAGACGAGCAAAGAGGCGGTCGACATCACCCTCAATACGACCGGTTACTCGGATGCCGCACAGTACGACGCGTTCATCAAGCAGTCGTTCCGCACGCAGAAGAGCCCGGGTCTGTTCACCTGGCACACCGGCGACTCGCTCAAGCAGCTCGTCGACGAGGGCCTGGTCGCCGAGACGACCGACCTGTGGACCAAGGCGATCGACGAGGGCTGGGCGACGGAGGACCTCCGCAGCGAGTACACCTTCGACGACAAGCAGTACTGCGTGCCCATGAACATCGCCTACTGGGTCATGTACTACAACAAGAACATCTTCGAAGAGCAGGGCATCGAAGAGCCCACCACCTGGGACGAGCTCGACGCGGCGGCCACCAAGCTCAAGGCCGCCGGCATCACGCCGTACTACCAGACCAGCACGCTGTTCACCTTCCAGTGGTTCCAGCAGCTGGTCGCCGGCACGGACCCGGAGCTCTACAAGGGCCTGTCCACCGGCGACGTCAAGTACACCGACCCCGAGATCGTCGACATCATGAACATCTGGCTCGACGAGCAGGAGAAGGGCTGGTTCAGCGACGCCGGCAGCACGGTCGACCCCGCGGTCGGCCTGAAGCAGGGCGACTTCGCGATGATCAACTTCGGGTCGTTCTTCAACGGCTCGCTCGACGGCGCCGGCATGGTCTCGGGCGAGGATTACGACATGTTCGTCATCCCGGCCGTCAACGCCGACCTCGGCACCACGCCGGTGGCGGTCGAGTCGGGTCCCATCTGCGTCGCCGAGAACTCGAAGCAGAAGGACCTGGGCATGGCGTACTCCGAGTGGTGGATGTCGCCTGACGCGCAGACCGCGTGGAACGCTGCGCGCGGCGACGTGGCCTTCAACCCGAAGGCGACCGTCAACGACCCGATGCTCTCGGAGCTCGGCACCACGGTGGCCGACGACAGCCACACCCTGTTCACCCGCTACTTCGAGGCGACGCCCACGCCGATCCTCACCGTCGCGCTCGAGCAGTTCGGTGCCTTCAACGCCAACCCCGGCGACCCGATGCCGTTCCTCGAGGCCATCCAGGCCGAAGCGGACAAGTACTGGGCCGACCAGGAGTAGATCGAATGGCGCTCGCTCAGACGCCCGCACGGGAGCGGGCGGCGGACGGTCTCGACGAGACCTCCCGTCGCCCGCCCCGCCGGGGCCGGAAGACGGCGTACCAGGGTTCCGCCCGGGGCTTCATCGCCCCGGGCGTGTTCCTGGTGGCCGTCCTCCTCTACCTCCCCCTGCTGTGGACCACGTTCCTCAGCTTCACCGAGTACAACGGCCTGGGCGACCCGGACTGGGTCGGCTTCGACAACTACGTCGAGATGTTCGAGGACCCGGCGTTCGTCGGGTCGCTGCTGAACACCCTGCTGTGGGTGGCCGGCACCCTGCTGGTCCCCGTCGGCGTCGGCCTCGGGATCGCGCTGCTCACCTGGAACCTGCCCGGAGGCATCTGGCTGCGCCTGCCGTTCCTCATCCCGTACGCGATCTCGGGCATCGGTGTCGGCGTCATCTGGTCGTTCATCCTGTCGGCGGGCGGCGCGCTGGATCAGGCGCTCGCGGTGTTCGGCATCACCGATCCGCCACGATGGCTGGTGGACGCGCCCCTGAACACGGTCGTGATGATCTTCGCGGCGTCGTGGCAGGGCGTGGGCGTGAACGCGCTGCTGTTCACGATCGGCCTCCAGTCGATCCCCAAGGAGCCGCTGGAGGCGGCCCGCGTCGACGGCGCCACCGGCCTGCGCCTGTTCGGCAGCATCCTGTGGCCCATGCTGCGTCCGCTCACGGCGGTCGTCGTCGGCCTCTCGATCGTCGCCAGCCTGAAGACCTTCGACATCGTGCTGTCGATGACGAAGGGCGGTCCGGGCCGCGCGTCCGAGACGCTCGCGCTCACCATGTACCGCGAGACCTTCGTCAACAGCGACTACGGGCTCGGCTCGGCGATCGCGGTCTTCCTCTCCGTCGTCACGCTGATCGCGTCGATCCTGTACCTGCGCCAGCAGCTCTCCCAGAAGCACGAGATGTGACATGTCGAGAATCCTCCGCACCACCGCGCTCGTGATCCTGGGCGTCTTCTGGCTGCTGCCGGTCTACCTGCTGCTGATCAACGCGAGCAAGTCGCCGCTGACGTTCACGTCGAAGGAGGCGTGGATCCCGTCCGGGGAGTTCGCGCTGTTCTCGAACATCGCCGAGGCCATGCAGCTCTCGGGGCTCAGCGACAGCATCGTCGCCACGCTCATCTACGCGCTCGTCTCGCCGATCATCGCGGTGCTCGTCGGCGCGGCCGCGGGCTACGCGATCGTGGCGCTCCGGCTCAAGCGCGGGTTCCTGTGGTTCGTCGTGATCTTCGGCGGCACGGTGTTCCCGCTGCAGATGATCCTGCTCCCGCTGTTCGACGCGTACTCGCGCGTCGGGCTGTACGACACCCACGTCGGCATGATCATCGTCTACACCGCGATCTCGATCCCGTTCTCGGCGTTCGTGATGCGCAACTTCTTCACCGGCGTCGCGCACAGCGTCTTCGAGGCCGCCGTGCTCGACGGGGCGACCACATGGCGGATCTTCGCGCGCGTCTACCTGCCGATCGCCTCCAGCGCGCTCGTCGCGATCTTCATCCTGCAGGCGACGTTCATCTGGAACGACCTGCTGCTCGGTCTCACCCTGTCGCAGTCCGACAACGTGCGGCCGATCGTGACCACCCTCGCCGGGATGCAGAGCACGTACGGCGGCGCCCAGATCTCGACCGTCCTCGCGGCGGCCGTGCTGGTGTCGTTGCCGACGGTGATCCTGTTCCTGTTCACCCAGAAGTTCTTCGCCCGCGGCCTGGCCCTCGGTCAGTACTAGGAGTCCGATTGCTGACGCGCACGTCCCCCATCCCGACCGTGGCCGACCTCGCGGCCGACCCGGTCACCCACCACTATGACGACATGATCGCGCCGTCGGGGCTGACCAATCACCTCGGCACCGTCCGGGTCGATCACGACCTCACGTCGGTGAGCGCTGTGCAGTTCCCGCCGGTGTCGCAGGCGCTCGCCACGACGGCGGTGGCGTTCGTCGACGGCCGGATCTTCACGTCCTACGGCGCCGCGGTCACGCACGAGTGGCGTCCGGACCGCGTGGTGCGCCGTGCGGTCCTGCCGGGTCTCGAGCTGGTGACGACGACGGTGGCGGTGCCGGGCACGACGGCCGTCGCGATCGATGTGCGTGTGCGCAACACCGGTGGCACGGCACGCTCTGTCGAGTTCATGCTCTCGCTGGCCGCGCGGGTCGTCGCCGGCGACCAGGCGTGGAACGCCGCGGAGTCACCGGATGCCCGGAACGAGGCATCCGTCGACGGCGAGCGGCTGGTGTTCGTCGACGCCGCCGCGACGGCGTGGAGCGTGCAGGGCGTCGACGTGCCCGCCACCGCGCGACTCAGCGGCGTCGCCCCGACCTCGGAGCAGTTCTCGGTCGGGGTCGGCGGCATGGGGCGCGGCGGCGATGTGACGGTCGTGCTCGAGGTCGCCGCCGGCGCGGAAGCGCGCTTCGGCTACGTGAACGCCGTCGGCACGAGCCGTGAGCAGGCGCTCGCCGTGTTCGAGGCGGTCGCGGGCGACGTGGAAGGGGCGGTCGCGGCATCCGAGCAGTACTGGAATGCGCAGCTGGAAGCCGCCGTGACGCCTGGGAACACCGAGTTCTCGGGGCATCTGCCGGTGCTCGAGACCGAGTCAGAGGCGCTGCACCGCCTCTACTGGTGGGGCATCCTCGGCGTCATCTACATGCGACGCGACTACGCCGGCAACGTTCTCAGGCGCAGCTACGACACCTTGATGCCGAACTACTGGGCCACGACGACGTTCATCTGGGACTTCAGCCTGAGCTCCGTGACGCACGCGCTGCTGGACCCGGCGGCGATGAAGCGTCAGCTCTCGCATTGGATCGCGAGCGACACGCACACCCTGTTCGGCACGTCGTCGCTGACCGGTGGACCGGTGGGCCAGTGGTATTCGGTGAACGACTACGCCATGACGCGCCTCGTGCGTGACTACGTCCGCTTCACGGGCGACGCCGGCTTCTTCGACGAGCAGCAGACCGACGGCCGCAGCGTGCTGGACCATCTGCGCTTCTGGGCGCGCGCATGGCAGGGGCTCCGCCGCTCGTCGACCCTCGCGGACTACGGCGAGATCGAGAACCTGCTGGAGTGCGTCAGCACCTACACGCACGAGGTCGCGAGCTTCAACGCCGCGAACGTGTGGAACCTGCGGGTCACGGCGGACGTGCTGGATGCCCGCGGTGACGCGGTGGGCGCCGCCGAGCTGCGCGCCGAGGCGGACGAGCTCGTCGCCGAGGTGCGGAAGCTCTACCTGCCCGGCGAGGGCTTCTTCGCCGCGCGCCAGCCCGACGGATCCCGTTTGCCGGTGCGCCATTGCTACGACTTCAACATCGTGGGCACCACCATCGCCGGCGATCTCGACGACACCACGCGCGCCGAGATGGTGGCGTTCTTCCGGCGCGAGCTGCAGACGCCCGAATGGCTGCGGGCGCTCTCGCCGTGGGATCCGGATGCCTCGTACAGCGTGCGGCCTGACCACCAGTGGAACGGCGCCTACACCGCGTGGCCCGCCGACGCCGCGCGCTCGCTCGTGGCGCTGGGCGAACCGGGAGTCGCACTGGAATGGCTGCCGGGGCTCTCGCGCTCGGCCAACCAGGGTCCGCCCGCGCAGGCGCACTTCGTCGAAGAGGCGCAGCCGCTCGTCAACGGCGGAGCCCGCAAGGCGCCCCCGCAGCTGCCGTACATCAACGACTGGGCGTGCTCGTCGGCGGGGGCGTACGTGGCCCTCGTCATCGAGTCGCTGTTCGGCGCCGTCCCCGGTCTCGACGGGCTCGGCGCGGTCGAGGGCTGTGTGGCAGAGCTCGACCCGACGGCCGTGCTGCGCGGACTGCGCGTGGGGGAGCGGCTCGTCGACGTGCACGCCGACGGCCGGGTGGTCGACCGCGCATGACCGGCACGCCCCTTCACGACATCGATCTCGACGATCTCGTGGTGCGGGGCGCCGTCGAGGTCGAGCGGACGCCGCGGGGCCTGAGGCCGCACCGGCTGCCGGCGTGGGCTCGAGCCCAGGTGCCCGATGCGTTCATGGCGCAGACGTCGGCCGAGAGCGCGGGGGTGCGGCTCGCGTTCCGCACCGCGGCGACGACGATCGAGCTCGACGTCTCGGCGCGACAGATGGCGCCGGACGAGGCATCCGTCCTCCCGCCGAGCCGCTACGCGCTCACGACGGCCGGCCGAGTTGTCGCCGAGGCGCAGGCTGTGGCGGGCACGCGCTACGTCTTCTCGTTCGACGACCCGTCCGGCCGCATCGTCGAAGGGCCGCCGTCGCTGGTGCGCTTCGAGGGCCTGCCCGCCGTCGAGACCGAGTACGAACTGTGGATGCCGTTCACCAACGCCGTCGAGCTCCTCGCTGCCCGCGCCGACGCTCCCCTCCAGCGCCCGGCTGAACGGGCTGCGTTCCGCTGGATCCACCACGGCAGCTCGATCAGTCACGGCTATCGCGCCGACGAGACCACGGGGACGTGGCCGGTCGTCGCGGCGCTGGCCACCGACGTCGCGCTGACGAATCTCGCGTTCTCGGGCAGCGCGATGCTCGACCCCTTCACCGCGCGGACCATCCGCGACGAGCCCGCGGCCGACCTCATCAGCCTCAAGATCGGCATCAATCTCGTCAACGGCGATGCGATGCGCATGCGCGCGTTCCGTCCGGCGGTCGACGGCTTCCTCGACACGATCCGCGAGGGGCATCCGACGACCCCGATCGTCCTGGTCTCGCCGATCCACTGCGAACCGGTCGAGACCGCCGCAGGTCCGACCGTGCAGGATCCGGCGCGGTCGTACGAGTGGTCGATCGCCGGCGGAACCGAGGCGGACGTCGCCCTCGGCAAGCTGTCGCTGAGCTCGATCCGCGCCGCGCTCGCCGAGATCGTCGAGCGCCGTTCGGCGGCCGATCCGCACCTGCGCTACCTCGACGGTCTGACCCTGTACGGCGCGGCCGACGCCGCGCGGATGCCGCTGCCTGACAATCTGCACCCGGGACCCGACGTGCAGCGGCTCATCGGCGATCGCTTCGCCGCGCAGGTGCTGCGGCCGATGCGGAACGGGCATGCCGGACAGCCGTGACGGCGCGGGGCTTCACGAGGAAGGGACAGCGATGGACGGTTCGGAACGCGTGCACGAGGGCAAGGTCGCCCTCGTCACGGGCGGGTCGCAGGGCATCGGCCGCGGCGTCGCGCTGACCATGGCCCGGCGCGGCGCCGCGGTCGTGGTGCACGGACTCACCGAGGACTACGTCGAAGAGACGGTGGCCATGATCCGTGAGGCGAGCGGCACGGCGACAGGGACGCACGGGCCGATCGATCACGAGCAGACGAGCGTGGATGCCGTCGCCCTGGCGATCGCGGAGTACGGACGCCTCGACCACCTGGTCACCGCCGCGGGCATCCAGCGCTACGGCGACGCCGTCGACACGCCCATCGCGACGTGGGACGAGGTCTTCGACGTGAACGTGCGCGGGGTGTTCCTCGCCGCGCGGGCGGCGCTCCCGCCCATCCGCCGGGCGCGCGGGACCGTGACGGTGATCTCGTCGGTGCAGGCGACGGCGACCCAGACCAACGTCGTGGCGTACACCGCGAGCAAGGGGGCGCTCAACGCGCTGTGCCGCGCGATGGCCGTCGACGAGGCCGCGCATGGCGTGCGGGTCAATTCGATCGCGCCGGGCTCGGTCGATACGCCGATGCTGCGCACCTCGGCCGCGCAGTGGTCGGACGGCACGGACGAGGGCGTCGAGCAGACGATCGCCGAGTGGGGCACGATGCACGCGCTCGGCCGGGTCGCGCGTCCCGACGAGGTCGGCGAGGCGGCGTCGTTCCTCGCGAGCGAGGCCGCGAGCTTCATCACCGGATCCGAGCTGCGGGTCGACGGCGGGTTGCTGGCGCGGCTCGCCGCCACGCTCCCGGCCACGGCCGGCCAGGCAGAACGGAGCGCAGCTCGATGATCGGGCTCAGCGAGTTCCTGCCGCCTCGGCCCGAGGCATCCTGGAAGCTCATCCGCCAGGTCGGCGTCGACGACGTCGTCGGCGTGCTCAACGGGGCAGAGCAGGACCAGCGCATGTTCGCCTCGGTCGGCGCCGGCGGCTGGAGGGCCGACGATCGCGACGAGGTGCCGTGGAGCGAGGCGGCGTTGAAGCACAACATCGAGACGTACGACGACCACGGCTTCACCCTCGTCGCGCTCGAAGACACCGCTCCGATCGACAAGGCGCGCCTGGGCCTCGACGGGCGCGACGAGCAGATCGACCACGTGATCACCCAGATCCGGGCGATGGGCCGGCTCGGGGTGCCCACGCTCGCCTACAACTGGATGGCGCTGTCGAGCTGGGGACGCACCGACGTCGCCGTGGCCGATCGCGGCGGCGCCTACGTCACCGCCTACGACCGTGCCGTCGCGCAGTCGCGTGCGCCGCTGGTCCAGCCGGGCGAGGTCACGCCCGAGCAGATGTGGGCGGCGCTGGAGTACTTCCTGGCAGCCGTGGTGCCGGTGGCCGAAGAGGCGGGGGTGCGGCTGGCGATGCATCCCGACGACCCGCCGCAGCAGATCGATCGCAACTTGCCCCGCATCATGAGTTCGGCGGGCGCCTTCCGGCGGCTGCTGTCGCTGCACCCCTCACCGAACAACGGCATGACGTTCTGCCAGGGCAACTTCGCGCTGATGCCCGAGGTGCTTGACGGCGCGACGTCGATCCCCGAGCTGATCCGCGAGTTCGGCACCGCCGGCATCCCGTTCGTGCACTTCCGTGACGTGAAGGGGACGCCGGATTCCTTCCGCGAGACGTTCCACGACGCCGGGCAGACCGACATGCCGGCGTGCATGGAGGCGTACCACGAGATCGGGTTCGAGGGCCCCATGCGTCCCGACCATGTGCCGACGCTGGCCGGCGAGCCGAACACCCGCCCCGGTTACGAGACGCTCGGCCGGCTCTTCGCGATCGGCTATATCCGCGGTCTGGAGCAGTCGGTGTACGGCCACCCCGCATCGAGGCGATGAGCGGATGCCGACGTCCTGCGTGCGAGAGGAGAACTGATGACCGTGCAGGTGAGCGTCGCGGTGTCGCGGCGCGCGGAGTGCGGTGAGGGGCCGATCTGGAATCCCCGCACGAACGCGGTGCACTGGGTCGACATCGTCGGCAAGCAGATGCTCGTCACGGACGTCGCCACGGGCGCGACCGACGTCGTCGACTACGCCGAGATGGTGGGGGCGGCGGCGCCTCGGGCCGATGGCGGCATGGTCGCTGCGGTGGCGAGCGGGTTCGTCGGGTTCGACGCCGACGGCCGGGTCGACCGCAGGGTCGACATCCTGCCCGAGGGCATCCGCATGAACGATGCGAAGACCGACCCCGCCGGGCGGTACTGGGCCGGCAGCTGCGAGCTGGGCTTCGCGCCGGGGCGCGGCGGCCTCTGGCGACTCGACGAGGACTGGCAGCCGAGGCTCGTGCTGACGGACCTGACGCTGCCGAACGGCCTGGGCTGGAGTCCCGACGGCAGCGTCTTCTACCTGGTTGAGACGCAGGGCCGTCGGATCCTGCGCTTCGGCTTCGACCCACAGTCGAGCACGATCATCTCCGCGGCATCCGTGCTCGTCGACTCCGCCGACCTTCCCGAGGGGCTTCCTGACGGCCTGGCCGTGGACGCGCGCGGGCACCTCTGGCTCGCCTCGTACGGGGGATCGGCCGTCCACGAGTTCTCGCCGGAGGGGATGCTCGTGCGGACGGTTCCCGTGCCGACGCGGCAGACGACGTCGTGCAACTTCGTCGGCCCGGGGCTCGACGAACTGTGGGTCACCTCCGCCGCCGCGCAGCTGGATCCCGCGGTCGATCCCGATGCGGGATCGGTGTTCCGCGTCGAGGGGCTCGGCGTCGTCGGCCTCGCCACCCCCGCGTTCCGAGGCTGACGTGCCGATCTCGATCGCCTCTGCAGCGCTCACCGCGATCATCACGCCCGAGCGCGGCGCAGACATCGTCCAGATCATCGACCGCGCCACCGCGACCCCGCTCCTCGCGGAGTCTCCCACGCGAGGCGTCGGCACGAGCGAGGGGTCCGCGACCGACTCGACCGCCGCATGGCTGCGCGGCTACCCCGGCGGGTGGCAGCTGCTCGTGCCCAACGCCGGCCCCGAGCGCGACCACGACGGCGTGCGGCAGGGCTATCACGGCGAGGCGTCGCTCGCGGCGTGGGACCTCGTGACGCGCGACGAGAGCTCGTGCACGCTCGAGACGGACCTTCTCACCGCCCCGCTCCGGCTGCGCCGCCGCGTGTCCGTCGAGGGCGAGGTGCTGACCGTCACCGACGAGATCGAGAACCTGTCACCCGATCCCGTCGAGACCCGCATCGTGCAGCATCCCGCGTTCGGAGCGCCGTTCCTCGACGACCGGAGCTACCTCGTCACGGCGGCCGAGACGATCGTGACGGATGCCGCCGCCCCGGGCACGCTGGCCGCCCGGGATGTCGTCGGCAGGCCGGGCGACGTGCTGCCGGCGGGGCCCGTGCGTGACAGCATCCACCTTCCCGGGCCCGGGTCGACGGCGTCGCTGTTCGCCGCGCTCACCGGGTTCGCGACGCCCGAGGCGACGTTCTGCAGCCCGACGGCGGGGATCGCGGTGCGGCTCGCCTGGGACGGTGAGGCGCTGCCGCACGCCTGGTTCTGGATCGAGGCGCACGCCGGGAGTGGGTGGCCGTGGTTCCGGAGGCTCTACGCGATCGCGGTGGAGCCCGCCAATGTGCTGCCCGGCGACGGCGATGCGCCGCCGTACCTGCGGGGCGGCAACGGCACGCTCATCGCGGCGGGCGAGACGCTCACCCTGACGACGTCGCTCACGCGACTGCCGCTGCCGCCGGACTGACTCGGCCGCAGCCCGGTCACGCGAAGGTGATCTCGATGAGGTGCGGCTTGTAGACCGTGGAGTCGATGAAGGTCATGTACGTCACCCTGCCGCCGTCGCGGGCGAACTCGGGATGCTCCTTGCCGGCGTTGAAGAGCGCCTCGGCAGAGGTGCGCTCGGGGCGGAAGACGACCTGGGGCTCGCTCCACGGGCCGGTCAGCTCGGGCGCGGTCCGGATCACCAGGATGTTGTCGCGCTGGTATGTGGTCAGCGAGATGAAGCAGCCGAGGTACGGGTTCCACGAGGACGACATCTCGTTGGGCACGTCCGAGAACAGGCAGGCGGTCGGGGCGAAGGTGTCGGACCAGCGCACCGGTGCGTCGGGGTCGGCGAGCGTCGGCGCCTGCACGAGGTACTCGTAGGCCGAGAGGTCTTCGATCTGCCCCGGCCGCACGCGCGCCAGGTACATGTCGCCGGCCGACTTCGACTCGGGCTGGATCGATCCCCACAGGTACAGGTACTCGCCGTGCGGCTGCACCCACACGCCGAATCCGGGCTCGTTCCCCTTGAACCATTCGAAGCTGCCGTCCGGCGCGGGCAGGCGCTCGAACTCGTACGCGGGACCGGTCGCGCGGGCGACGCCCATGCCGTCGAGGGTGAACGTCTCGAAGACGTCGAGCGTCGGGTCCATCGTGATGCGGTGGTAGTACAGGTAGAGGCTGCCGCCGGTGTGGACGCCGTGGATCGCCCACAGCCGCTGCGTCGACTTGTGCTCGGGCGCGACGAAGCCGATCAGCTGCCGTGCCCGTGCGCCGCTCGGCTCGGTCAGGTAGTGGAACGTCTTGACCCCGTCCGACAGGTCCTGCAGCGGCACGATCGCGCCCGTGTTCGAGAGCACCTCGGTCAGCTCGAACCCGCGGATGGTGTCGAACGGGCCCTCGACGGTGTCGCCGAAGATCCAGAAGGTCTCATCGCCGGGCAGCAGCACCGACGTGACGGCATCCTGTCCCGTGATGTCCACGTCGTTGTCGCCGAACTGCACGCCCAGATCGCGGACGGATGCCACCAACGGGCTGGGTCGTAGCGTCATCGCTCGAGCCTCCTGAGGTCTGTGCTCCCAGGCTATCGGCTGGGTCCGCGGCGCGGCGGCGCCCGCGCGCGGCCGACCCCTAACGAGGCTCGGACTCCTCCTCGCCCGTGACTTGCCGTGCCGTGTCGGCCGGCGGCCGCTGCGCCCGGCTCAGGAGCACGAACGGCACCGCGACGGCCGAGATCACCCCGCTCCAGATCATCGACGTGCCGTAGCCGCCGACGTCGGCGGCGCGGCCGAGCGCCGGCTGGAACACGACGCCGCCGGCCGAGCCCATGAGCGAGTCGAACGAGAGCACGGTCGCCCGCTGCTTGGACGGGATCATGTCGTTGAGGTAGGCGCGATGCACCGGGTCGTCGAGCGCCGAGGCGATGCCCCAGAGCGCCACCAGCGCCACGGCGACCCAGAAGTTGCGCACGAGTCCGAGCCCGATCAGCACGAGGGCGCTCGCGATGGTGGCGAGCAGGATGACCGATGTGCGCCGGCGGAACAGCGCCCGCACCTTCGGCGCCAGCGCGCCGCCGACGATGGCGGCGCCCGAGAGCAGCGCGGCGGCGAGCCCGGCGATCGTGTACGCCGTCTCGTCGCCCCACAGCTCGAGCAGGTACGGCTGCAGCGCGTAGAACACGTAGATGCCGACGCCCGCGGTGAACGGGCTCGTCAGCATGAACCACCGGACGGGCGGATCGCCGAGACCGTACCGGATGGATGCTCGCAGCACCGTGCGCGTCGCCCGCAGCGGTCCCTCACTGCGGTCGGGTGTGAAGCCGAGGTCGTGCATCAGCAGCGCCGCGACGAGCAGCATGATGACGAGGATGCCGCCCCGGATGAGGAACGGCACGCCCAGGTTCGTCGCCTGAGCGACGATGCCGCCGAGCACCGAGCCCGAGAGCATCGCGATGCCGCCGACGATCTGCGCCCGCCCGAACACCGTCTCGAGGCTGCCCTCGTAGCCGGTCGCCTTGAGAGCGTCGACGAGCCACGCGTCCACCGCGCCCGAGAAGAAGGTGAACCCCAGCCCGAGCAGCACCGAGACCACCGCCCACGCCCAGAACGGGGAGTGCCAGACCCACAGCATCCAATAGAGCACCGTCGTCGTGGCGAGCGTGACGGTGCCGAGCAGGTACGACGCGCGGCGCCCGACGGTGTCGGCGACGACGCCCGTGGGGATCTCGAAGATCAGCATGCCGGCGGTGAAGAACGCGTTCGCCGAGAACGCTTCGAGGTTCGTCAGCCCGGCGTCGAGCAGGAACAGCGTGTTGATGCCCCAGATGAACGACGCCGCGATCGTGTTGCCGAGCATGAGCGTGTAATAGGTGCCCTGCACGCGCCGCGGCGTCGGCAACGAGCGCACGGCGTTGGTTCTCGACATGGCGGCACCGCCTCTTCCCGTGGGATGTCGACGACACCGCGACAGTAGCCCCGGGGCGGCGACATCGTCTACGGGGTGCTCGACGTCGTAGGGTGAAGGACGAGCTCGTTCGAGGAGAGCGCCGATGTCCACCGCCACCACCACGCCCAAGCGCGCTGACGCGAGACGCAACATCGAGGCCATCGTGGAGGCCGCGACGACACTGCTCGCCGCCGACCCCGACGCGAGCATGCTCGCCATCGCCAAAGAAGCGGGAGTGGGCCGGGTCACCCTGTACGGCCACTTCCCCTCGCGCCCTGTCCTGATCGCGGAGGTCGCGGCCCGCGCCATCGCCCACACCGACCACGCGCTGAACGCCGTCGACACCGACGGTGATCCGCGAGAGGCGATGGAGCGACTCCTCGTGGCGACGTGGGGGCTGACGCACCGGTTCGGTGGGATCGTCGTCGCCGCGAACCAGGCATTGGCGCCGGACGCCGTGCGCCAGGCACACGAAGAACCGGCCCGGCGCGTGCGGATGCTGCTCGAACGCGGCCGTGAGCAGGGCGAGTTCACCGCGTCGATGCCGGTGGAGTGGCAGCTCACCACCATCCAGGCGGTGCTGCACGCAGCATCCGCCGCCGTTCACCGAGGCGAGATCACCGCGGAGCAGGCGCCCTCGCTGGTATCCGCCACCGTTATCGCCGCGCTCACGCCTCCGGGCTGAGAACGTCACTCCGATTCAGCGGCTGAGCGCGTCCGGCCGGGAAGCAGCGCGACAGCCAGGACCGTCGCGACCGCGGCGAAGGCCGCGAGCAGCCAGAACCCGTCCTCGTAGGCGCTGGAGCTCTCGCCCGCGACTCCGGCGGCCACGATGCTCGAGACGGCCGAGACTCCCGTCGCCGCGCCGAACTCGTGGAAGGTGCTGAGCGCCCCCGAGCCGACGCCCGCCTCCTGCGGGGCGACCGCCGAGAAGACGCTCGTCGCGGAGGCGACGAATGCCAGCCCGATGCCGAGTGCGGCCACGCTCATCCCGATGACGAGAACGGTCATGCTGGCGGTGGTGGCGGCGAGGACCGACGCCGCTGCCGTGATGGCGAGACCTGACGTGCCGACGACCCGGACCCCGAGTCGAGTCACCGCGCGGCCGCCGAGCTGCGCCCCGGCGATGGCTCCGAGGGCGACAGGGAGGAACACCAGTCCCGTGTCGAGGGCTGTGAATCCGTGCACCCGCTGGAAGATGAACGACCCCAGGAAGAACACGCCGATCATGAGCGCCGTGGCGACGAAGATCAGTCCGAACCCGGTGACCACGGGACGCCGCGTCAGCATCCTCAGGTCGATCAGTGGATGCTTCGCCGTGCGCTGGCGCCAGACGAAGGCCGCGTACCCGAGCGCTGCCGCAGCGACCGGGATGAGCGTCGCGGCGCTGGTCCATCCCGCGTCGCCGGCGTTGACCAAGCCCAGGATCAGCGCTGCCGTGGAGGCCGTGACGACGACCGCTCCGATCCAGTCGAGCCGCCCGCCCCATCCGGGCAGCGCCGGCAGGGTGCGCACCAGCGCCACGAACAGGACCGCGCCGACCGGGGCGTTGATCCAGAAGACCCACGACCACCCGGGTCCGGCGGTCAGCGCGCCGCCCAGGAGCACGCCGACGGCGGCGCCCATGCCGCCCACGGCCGACCAGACCCCGAGCGCCTTGGCCAGTTCGGCGCCCTGGAACGTCCGGGCGACCACCGACAGGGCGGCCGGAGACAGTACTGCAGCTCCGAGCCCCTGAATCGCCCGCCCCGCCAGCAGGGCGACCGGATCCGCCGCGAAGCCGGTGACCACCGACGCGACCGTGAAGACTCCCAGCCCGAGCAGGACGACGGTGCGACTGCCGAAGACGTCTGCCGCCTTGCCCCCCAGCAGCATGAAGCCGCCGAACATGAGCGCGTAGATGCTGACGACCCAGGTCAGGGCGCTCCGGCTGAGGTCCAGCTCGGCCTGCATCTGGGGGAGGGCGAGCGCCACCACGGTCACGTCGATGACCAGCATCAGCTGCGCTGTCGCCAGCAGGGCCAGCAGCAGCCACCGGCGCGAGACGGCCGTTGCGGCATCCGCGGAACTGTCTGTGTACTGCGACATTGATCCTCCTAAGTCGGATTGTGGTGTTCGAGTTCGCACGCTAACATGAACACCGATGTACGACAACGGGGTCAGTGGATCGCCGGGAAGCCTGGATTCACGGCGGCCTGCCTCAGCAGGTCGGCCTCGCGCTCGCGGCGTGCGAGCTCCAGCAGGCGACGGTGATGGTGCTCGTCGGGAGTCAGCGGGGCGGTGTGGATGCCCGCGCGCAGCTGTCGGAGGGCTTCGTGGATGGACATGCGGCAAGACTCGCGACAGCCGGGCCCTGAGGCATCGCTCGACCCGACAGATCTCGGTCGGTCGCGTCCGAGTTGTGAATCAACCGATCGGTGGATCGGCGGCTCATCCTCGAACGGCCGAGTCCAGCCCTTCCGTCGATCCGTGTCCGCGAGGACGCCGCCAGGCTGACGTCATGGCGATCATCGAGGTCTCAGGAGTCAGCAAGTCCTATGCGGGCAGGGCCGCACTGAGCGACGTCGCGCTGACGGTGCATGCGGACGAGATCTTCGGCATCATGGGCCCGAACGGAGCCGGCAAGACCACGCTCGTCGAGATCATCGAAGGGCTGCGAGCGGCTGACTCCGGACGCGTGCGGGTGCTCGGGATGGACCCGCGCACCGAGCGCCGGCGTCTGAACGAATCCCTGGGCGTACAGCTGCAGAACACCGAGCTGCCCGACAACCTCAAGGTCAGAGAAGCGCTGCAGCTGTACGCGTCGTTCTACAGGTCTCCTGCGGACTGGCCGGCGGTCATGGCGACGTGGGGGCTGACGGAATTCTCCGACGCGCGCGTCGGCAGACTCTCCGGCGGGCAGAAGCAGCGCTTGGTCATCGCCCTGGCCCTGGTGGGGGACCCTTTGCTCGTGGTGCTGGACGAACTCACGACCGGGTTGGATCCGAGCGCGCGCAGAGAGACGCTCTCGCTCGTGCGCCGGGTGCGGGACAACGGGGTGACCGTGCTTCTCATCAGTCACTTCATGGACGAGATCGAGGCGTTGTGCGACCGCGTCGCCGTGTTGAGCCGCGGCCGCGTCCTCGCTGTCGACACGCCTGCGGCGCTCGCCGAGCGCGTCGAGGAGCGCACGCTCGACACGGCGTTCGACAAGCTCACCGGGGGTGGCGGGGAATGATGGGCTCGGCTGAGGTCCGGATGAATCGGGCGCCCGCGCGGCGCAGCGCCGCGGCGCAGCTCACCATCACCGAGACGAAGCTGCTCTCGCGGGATCCGGGTGCGTTCTTCACGCTCGTGATCCCCGTCTTCATCCTGATCGCGTTCGGCAGTTCCGTCAGCGCCGGCGATGTGACGCTGCTCCCGATGACGCTGGCGATCTCGGTCGCCCTCGTCGCGCTCTATCTCATGCCCACCGCACTGGCCACGTACCGGGAGAAGGGGATCCTGAGACGGCTGTCCACGACTCCCGTCCGGCCGGGGATCATCCTCGTCGTGCAGCTCGCGCTCCAGGTCGCGATGGCATGGGGCGCCGGCATCCTTCTCATCCTGGGTGCGATGGTGCTGTACGGGGCGCAGATCCCCGCCGATGCGCCGGCGTTGCTCGGGGTCTACGCGCTGGGAACCCTGGCGGTGTTCTCGCTCGGGCTCGTCATCGCCGCGGTCGCTCCCAGCGGCAGGGCCGCGAACGGCATCGGGGTGCTGCTCTACTTCCCCCTCGCGTACCTCGCTGGCCTGCTTCAGCCCACGCCGCTCATGCCCGCTACCATGGTGCGCATCGGGGAGTTCACCCCGCTGGGTGCGTTCCGCTCGGTTCTGCACGACGTGTGGACAACGCAACCGCTTGAGCCGGCTCCTCTGGTGCTCATGGCCGCGTACGCGGTGGTGCTCACCCTGGTCGCCGTCAAGCTCTTCCGCTGGGAGTGAGGATGGACCGGCAGGACGCGAGACTCGTGGTCGTCGAGCAGCAGCTCGAGCGGGCGATCGCCGTGGTGCCGTACGCGCTGCTGCTGCTGTCGACGGCGTTGTCGCTGATCGCGGGGTCGCCGTCGTGGCACGAGCGGCTCGTCACTCTGGGGCTCGCGCTCCTCACGGGTCTGTGGATGTGGCTGATGTCGAGCATCCGCCCGCCCGGGCCGCTTTATGTCTGGGGTCTGATCGCGCTGATCGCGGTGCTCTCGGTGCGCGACCCGTGGTTCGCCGGGTTCTTCGGCTTCGTCGGCTACCTTCAGTCGTGGCACCATCTTCGTGGCGCCTGGCGGATCGCGGGAGTCGCGGCCACCGCCGTCGTCACCCTGACGCCGCTGTTCGGCGATGTGATCCCGCCCACTCCCCTCGGCGTGCTCGTGTCGGCGATCGTGCTCGCCGTTCTCGTCATGATGGTCGTGCTCTTCAGCCTGCTGGGCGACGTCACATCCGAACGGACGCGCGAGCGCACGAGCATGATCGCGCAGCTCGAAGACACGCTGCGCGAGAACGAGCAGCTGCACCGACGACTCATCGATCAGGCGCGAGAGGGCGGTGCGCGAGCGGAGCGTGAACGGATCGCGATGGACATCCACGACACGCTGGCGCAGGGATTCGCCGGCATCATCACTCAGGTGCAGGCCGCCCAGACGGCCGCCGACCGAGCCGACGATCCCGACACGCGACACCACCTCGGGCTCGCCGTGTCGCTGGCGCGCGTCGGACTCGATGAGGCGCGCCGCTCCGTGCGGGCGATCGGCCCGCGGATGCTCGACGCCGCCGTCCTGCCGCAGGCGATCACCGCGCTGGCGGCCGAATGGAGCGAGCGCAGCGGCGTGCGCGCGGTCGTCCAGACGACGGGAACCCCCGAGCCGCTCCACCCCGAGGTCGAGACGACGCTCCTCCGCGTGGCGCAGGAGGCGCTCGCCAATGCGGCGAAGCACGCCGCAGCCACGCGCGCAGGGGTCACGCTCTCGTACATGGGCGATATCGTCTCGATCGACATCCGCGACGACGGAAAGGGCTTCGACATGGCCGAGGGCAGGACGCAGGGCGGGTTCGGCCTCATCTCCATGCGTGAGCGCGCGGCTCGCGTCGACGGGTCGCTCGCGATCGAATCCGCTCCGGGCGCCGGCACGGCGGTGTCGGCCACGCTGCCCGCGCTGTCGCGAGACAGCGCATGAGCGGCGCACCGATCCGCGTCATGATCGTAGATGACCACCCGATCGTGCGGGATGGTCTTCGCGGGATGTTCGAGGGCGCCGACGGCATCGAGGTCGTCGGCGATGCGGGCGACGGAGCCCGCGCCGTGGATCTGGCGCTGGTGCTGGATCCGGATGTCATCCTGATGGATCTGCGGATGCCGCGTCTCGACGGCGTCGCGGCGATTCGCCGCCTGACCGAGCTCGGCGTGGGGGCTCGCGTCGTGGTGTTGACGACCTACGACACCGAGGCCGAGGTGCTGCCGGCGATCGAGGCCGGAGCGACGGGGTATCTGCTCAAGGACGCGGCGACCGACCAGCTTCTGGGTGCCGTCGAGGCCGCCGCTCGCGGTGAAGCCGTGCTCGCGCCCGCGGTGACCAGCCGGCTCATGGGGCGCCTGCGCGAGCCCGAGCCCGTGCTCACGGAGCGCGAGCTCGAAGTCCTCCGGCTCGTCGCCGAAGGAACGACCAACCGTGACATCGCGTCGTCGCTGTTCCTCAGCGAAGCCACGGTGAAGACGCACCTGCTGCACATCTACGCGAAGCTGGGTGCGACGGACCGTGCTGCCGCGGTCGCCGTCGGCTTCCAGCGTGGGCTCCTCCGGTGACCTGACGGCTTCCTGTTCACCGCACCGACGGCCGGCACCAGTCGACGCCGCGCATCGTGGGGGAGTACATTGACGCCACCAGCCTGGAGGTGATCGTGAAGAGACGACAGACTCAGCACGCCATCACTGACGAAGAGCAGTGGGCGCGCTACGCATTCGTGCTGGGCAACGTTCCGGCGAGCGTCGCCGACAAGGCGTTCGCCGCGGGGTTCGCCCGGCTGCCGCTGGCACACCGCGAGGTGATCGTCGATCAGCTGCGCTCACAGCTGCCGGATGTCCCGTCGAACACGGCGGAGGTGCCCGAGGTATTCGCCCGGCTCATGCGCGATCTGCGGGCGCGCGCCGCCCTCGTCGGCATCGGCGCAGCGACCGCGCTCGCGGCGGAGTTCGTCGCGAGCGCGCCGATCGCCGCCTACTTCGCGAGAGGCGTGGGGTCGGTGTCGATCGAGCATCAGCCGCTGTGGGTGCAGGAGCTCGCCGGCCACGAGGTCGCCCCGATCGACGGAGGGCGGGCGCACCACCGGCCCGGCGTGAACTCGGGCGAGTGGTTCGGCACTTGAGGCGTCGGGTGGATGCCGCACCCGGCGCCGCCCGGCGGCACGGGTTCTGCCCCGCGCCGGCGGGTCACGCGCCTCCGCGCGAAGAGCGCGCCCGGGCAGTCCGAGCGCGCTCTTCGGCGACGTTCGTCAACCGGACGCACCCTTGCGTGGTTTGATGAACGCTCGGGATTCCTGGCTCGCGCGCTTCTCGGCGCGCTTCTCCTTCAGGGACGACTTGGCGACCTTCTTGGCGCCCTTCGCTCGCGGTGATCTGTCTGACATGGAGGACTCGCTTCCCCTGGTCGGCTGGCGGGTGAACCCCCGACCATAGCCGGTTCCCCGGCGAAGTCAATTCCGCCTGTGATGCGAGCAGAAATCCCGCTGACTTGCCTTTTTCTGGAACCCGGCTATGGTGAGGGCCATGATCACGAGCACCCGTCACCATCGCACAGAGCGTCCGTCCGGCGCCTCCGTGGTGACGGCCGTCGTCGAGATCGCCGGCGCGCGCCACGAGGTGCTCCCGCCCCGGCAGATCTTCGCCGCGGGACTGGTCCCTCAGCCTCCCCGCCGCGCCGAGCCCCCGTGAACCGTCGTCCTCCCGACCCGGTCGAACCGGACACATCTCGCGCGTCGCACCTCTGCGGCGCGTTTCTCGTATCCAAGGAGCAGTCATGCTGAAGCCGCGTAGCCGCAAGCCGGTCGAGATCCCCTCGGTGCCGCCCGTACCTCACGACGATGAGCGCGGCCGTCGCCGGCGGACGCCCATGGCGTCGGTGGTGGTGGCGCGAGCCGGCCGGCTCTTCCATCCGCGCGGGGACCGAGGCATCCAGCATCGCCGGCTCGTCGATCACGCGCTGGAGGCGTCACCTGCCTGGAACGCGGGCCCCGGTGAGGAGGCGGAGGTGCCGTGGAGCACCTTCCGCGGGGCGACTGCCCGCTTCGTCGCCTTCGGGTGACGCGGTCGTTCGGGTTCCCGGGTCGGGCCGGCCTACCGGCCGTCGCGCAGGTCGCCGAGGGTCTCGCGGGCGAAGCTGACCCGCTCGAACGACACCCGGCATCCCTCACCTGTCGGGCTCTGCCCTTCGAACCCGAGCCGCACCTCGTCGATCCCGTCGCCCAGCGCGAACGCGCGTACGAAGTGCCACCAGTCTCCGTCGGTCGAGGCGTGCAGCGCGAACAGCCGCCCGACCCGCGAGATGCGGAGCCACACCGCGTCGCCGTCGACGGTGAACGAGTTCGCGTCGTCCGAGACTCCGCGGGTGACGACCGACACCACCATCGGCGTTCCGGCGGGCGACTGCTCGAAGCACAGCTTCGCCCAGTGCCGCTCGTCGGCCCACACGAGCAGGACGGCCGCGTCGAACATCGCCCCGAAGCCCGCGTGGACGCGAGCCGAGAACACGAAGTCGCCCGCGCCGGGTGCGCCGAGCAGCGTGACCGCGTTGAGCATCGACTCGGCGGCGGTTCCGCTCTCGCCGCTCGGGTCGATGAACAGGTCCGTGTGTGCCGGCGCGACCACTTCCACGCGGTCGCCGGCGACCACCCAGTCCGAGCCCGGCGAAGGCGTCAGGCCGAAAGGGATGCCCGGAACGGCGAAGGTTGTCGACATCGAAGGTCTCCTCGGGGGTTGTGGTCAGGTCGCAGGAGGGATGGATGCCGCACGCACATCCCGCAACATCATCCCGCGGCAGGGAAGCCTCCGCGTGCACACGGCGTTGCCCCTTCACATGCGATCGATCGTCTACTCCCGCACCGGTACGTCGTCCGTCCTCTCGCTTGCGGATCGTGAGCCCGCAGCCCCCGGTCCGGGGGAGGTGCGGGTACGCGTCGCCGTGTCGGGCGTGAACCCGACCGACTGGAAGTCCCGTGCGGGCAGCGGAGCGCGGTCGGCGTTCGACGAGATCGTGCCCAACCAGGACGGCGCCGGCGTCATCGACGCCGTGGGTGACGGAGTGGAGCAGCTCTCGGTCGGCGACCGCGTGTGGCTGTACCTCGCGCAGCATCAGCGGCCCACGGGCACGGCGCAGGAGTACACGGTCGTCCCGGCGGAGCGCGCGGTCAAGCTGCCGGACGGCATCGGCTTCGATGTCGCCGCAAGCCTCGGGGTGCCGGCGATGACGGCGCATCGCGCGCTCACCGTGCACGAGTCCGGGCCCGCGCGGCTCTCGCCCGGATCACTCGGCGGACGCGTCGTGCTGGTGGCCGGGGGAGCAGGCGCCGTCGGGCACGCCGCCATCCAGCTCGCCGTCTGGGCGGGCGCCACCGTCATCGCGACGATCTCCAGTGACGAGAAGGCCGCACTCGCGACAGCCGCCGGCGCGCACCACGTCGTGAACTACCGCGACGGCGACGCCGCCGACCAGATCTCGGCGCTCGCCCCCGACGGGGTCGACCACATCGTCGAGGTGTCCATCACGCAGAACGCTGCGCTGGACGCCCAGGTGATCGCCAACCACGGCTCGATCGCCTACTACGCCGACAACGGCGGCGACCAGGCGACCATCCCGGTGCGGCCGACCTTCGCGAAGAACGTCCGCATCCAGGGGCTGCTGCTGTACACGGTGGGCGAGGCCGCGCTGTCCGCCGCCGTCGACGACATCACGGCGGCACTCCGCGACGGCGCGCTCCCCGTCGGCGAGGCCGCCGGACTGCCGCTCACCTGGTTCCCGCTCGAAGCGACCGCCGCCGCCCACGACGCCGTCGAGCAGGGCGCCGTGGGCAAGGTGCTCATCGACGTCAGCGGCGTCAACAGCTGACGGCATCCACGAGTCTTCCGTCTATTCGGTGGCGGCGTCCGACCCGGAAGGGATGGATGCCGCCACCTCGGGCTTCTTCGCCGGCGCGGGCAGTGCAAAGCAGACACCGACGGCGACCACCGTGAACCCGATGGCCCACCAGAACGCCACGTCGAAGCCGGACGCGACGTCGCTGATGCTGCTCGCGCCGCTCGTGGTCGCCTCGAGGATGACCGCGAGGATCGCGGTGCCGAACGCGCCGCCGATCTGCTGAGCAAGGCGCGTGATGATGCTGGCGTGCGGCACCTCGTCGCGTTCGAGGCCCACGAAAGCTACCGACATCACCGGGATCATGACGGCGCCCATGCCGAAGCCGCGCACGACGAGCACCAGCGCGAGCCAGAGCTCGTTGGTGGTGCCGTCCGAGAGTGCGAAGGGGATCGTCGCGAGACCCATGACGATGAACCCTGCGATCGCCACCGTGCGCGCGCCGAGCGAGTCGGTGAGGCGGCCGGCGAGGGTGCGGCTGAGCAGCGCGCCCACGCCCTGGGGGATCAGCAGCAGTGCGGCGGTGAGCACGTCGGTGCCGCGGACGATCTGGAAGTACAGCGGCAGCAGCAGCATGGATCCGTACAGCGAGGCGCCCGAGAGGAAGAGGACCGCGCTGGATGCCGCCACCGGCCGCCGCCGCAGCAGTCCGACGTCGACCAGGGCAGCCTTCGGTCGCCGCACCTGCGAGTAGACGAACGCCGCCATCAGGACGAGGCCGGCGACGAGGGGGAGCCACACGTCGGTGCGGGCGAAGCCGCCGTCCTGGCTGACGTTCGAGAGGCCGTAGAGGATGCCGACGAGAGCGGGCGAGACCAGCACCAGGCCGACCCAGTCGAGCATGGGGCGGCCGCGCGGCGGGTCGTTGGGGAGCAAGCGCCAGGCCAGCGCGAGGCCGACGAGGCAGAACGGGACGTTGATCCAGAAGATCCAGTGCCAGTCGAGCCAGTTGAGGATGAGGCCGCCGAGGACCGGGCCGAGGATGGGACCGAGCGCGGCCGGGAGGCTGACCATCGCCATGAGGCGTCCGAGACCGGCGCCGGCGGGGACCTGCTGGATCGCAAGGGTCGCCATGAGCGGCATCATGAGGCCGCCGCCGAGGCCCTGGATCACGCGGAAGGTGATGAGGCTCGGCGCGTCCCACGCGAGGCTGCACGCGATCGAGGCGAGCAGGAAGATCGTGAGCGCGATCATCCAGAGCCGCTTGCCGCCCAGGCGCGCCTGCGCCCAGCCGACGATCGGGATGGCGACGCCGAGGGCGAGCAGGTACGCCGTGGTGACCCACTGGATCGTGCTGACGGGAACGTCGAGATCGGTGGCGAGCGTCGCCAGCGCGATGCTCATGATCGTGCTGTCGAAGATGACGGCGAGGCCGCCCGCGACGAGCACGAGTGCCGAGATGACGGCGCTGCGTGGCACGGCCGGCGCGGTGGGGGTGGTGCTGGTGGACATGCGGGCTCCTCCAAATAAGATACAGATGTGTATCTCTGCCGTGGAGTGTACGCCGGTCGGATAAGATACACAAATGGATCTTGAGCAGCCGGCCAAGCGACGTCGCGGACAGGAGCTCGAAGAGGCGATCCTCGCCGCCGGCTGGGCGCAGCTGATGGAGGGCGGCTACCACGCGTTCACGATCGACGCGGTCGCCGAGAAGGCAGAGACGAGCCGGTCGGTGATCTACCGGCGCTGGCCGGACCGGGACGCGCTGATGGATGCGACGCTCGCGTACGGCCTGAACAAGGACCGCGTCGAACCGCCCGACACGGGCAGCCTGCGCGGCGACATCATCGAGTCGCTGAAGCGCTCGAACCTCTCACGCGCGGGGATCGCGCCGCTCATGAGCGTGTTCATGGGTGCGTACTACGCCGACTCGGGCCGCACCTTCGCCGACGTGCGCGAGCGGGCACTGGGGCAGCGGGCGGCGGGGTCACTCGACGTGATCCTGGAGCGCGCGATCGCGCGCGGTGAGGCCGACCCCGCGAAGCTCACGCCGCGGGTGCGGTCGGTGGCCGTGGACCTGTACCGGCACGACCTGCTGATGACGGCGGCGCCGTTGCCGGACGAGGCGATCGAGGCGATCGTGGACGAGGTGTTCCTGCCGCTGGTGCGGCCCGACGCCCGGTGAGGCTGGTGGGTCTGTCTGGTGTCAGTTGCTGGGCAGCCATTCCTCGATGGATGCCACGACCTCGGGATCGGTGGGCAGCACCTTGGGGGCGAACCGCTTGACCTCGCCGGTGGGGCTGATCACGAACTTCTCGAAGTTCCAGGTGATGCGCCCGGCCTTGCCGTCGACGTCGGCGTTGCCGGTCAGCTCCTTGTAGAGCGGATGGGCGTGGCGCCCGTTCACGCGCACCTTCTGTGACATCGGGAAGGTCACGCCCCACGTCGTCGAGCAGTACTCGGCCACGGCCTCTTCGGTCGAGAGCTCCTGCAGGAACTGGTTGCTCGGGAACCCGATGACGGTGAACCCGCGCTCGCCGTACGCGCGCTGCAGCTCCTCAAGCTGCTCGTACTGCGGGGCGAGTCCGCACCGCGAGGCGACGTTCACCACGAGCGTGACGCGTCCATCGGCGAGTTCGCCGAACGTCGTCTCTTCGCCGCGGATGGTGGTGACGGGGATGTCTTGCAGGGTCATGCTCACTCCTTGGGTGGGGGATCCGCTTGTGGGGATCAGCGGTGTGCGGCCAGCGCGGCCGCGGTGTCGTAGTCGGTGATGCGGTCGCGCAGGGCGTGCAGCGAGCCGACGAGCTTGACCGCGTCGTCGCGGTCCAGATCGAGCGCCTCGACGATGCACTGCCCGACCGGAGCAAGCTCAGACCGGATCTCGAGGCTGCGTTCGGTCGGGGTGATGCGCACCGCGCGGCGGTCGGTCGGCGACGGTTCGCGGCGGACGAGGCCGGCGGCTTCCATGCGGTTGAGGAGTCCCGAGATGCTGCTCGAGTCGAGTTGGAGTGCGGTTGCGAGCTCGGTCGGGGACACGTCGCCCCGCTCCCAGAGCACCGCGAGCACGAGCGCCTGCTGGAAGGTGAGCCCCCACGGTGCGAGCAGGTCGCGGTAGAGCTGGAGCGTTGCCTGCATGGAGGTGTAGAGCGCGAAGCAGACGGATGCTTCGAGATCGGCCTCGGGCATCGCGGTGGAGTTCATGCGGATCATTCTTGTATACAAGTTATTTGGATACAAGGTACCTGACGAACGCAGCGGGCTCGTCGAGTGGTTTAGAGCTGCATGCTCAGAACGATCCGCCGCGAACCGTCCGCACGCTGATCGTCTTCAACGCGTTGCATCCCGATCTTCTCTGCCACTCGCTCGGAGGCGCGATTGTCTGGATGGATGATCGCGACCAGCTCCGGTGTCTCGACGTGCGCGCGTGCGAAGTCGCGGCATGCAGCAGCAGCTTCGGACGCCATGCCCTGACCCTGCCACCGTGGCGCGACGTGGTAGCCCACCTCGACCTTCTTGACTCCGTTGACCGCCTGCCAGGTGAGTCCGCAGTCTCCGACGAAGTCACCCTCATGCGTCTCGATGATCCAGAGCCCGTAGCCGTGCTCTGCGTAGTTGCGCTGGTTCCACTCGATCCACGCCGCGGCTTGCTCGTGGGTCTTCGGTGCGGGGTAGAACCGCATCACGTCAGGATCGCCCAGGAGCGCAGCCATGTCGTCGAGGTCCGTCGGCAGCATCTGGCGAAAGCGAAGCCTTGGAGTGTCTGAGGGAAGCACCTCAGCACCGTAGCGGACGCGTCCGACGTCTTGATTAGGCGCGGGGCTTCCGCGAGGCTCCCTCACCGAAGGACGGACGCGCGAGGAGGAAAGAGTCGCTTAGAGGGGGAGTCACCGTACGCCCAGACAATGCGGTCCAGATGCTGTCGGGCGAGCCAACCCAATCAAAGCGCTGGCCCGATCACGATCCTGATCCGGGCGACGCGCGCAAAGCGGTACGTGGCGCGAGAGACTCGCGCCGCGGCATCCTGATTCCACCGTCGCGCCGATCTCGAGGCCGGAGTAGCGTGCAAGCAGGTGGTCTCCGCTGAGGCTGAAGCGCCTGAAAGGACTGAGTCACCATGACCACGATGAAGGCCGCCGTCGTTCACTCATTCGCCGAGCCGCTCTCTATCGATGAAGTCGCGATCCCCACTCCCGGTGTGAATGAAGCACTCGTCAAAGTCGAGTACTCCGGTGTCTGTCACACCGACTTCCATGCATGGCACGGCGACTGGCCCGTGAAACCCCAGCCGCCCTTCATTCCCGGGCACGAGGGTGCGGGCACGGTCGTCGCGGTCGGCGACAGTGTGACCCGGGTCAAGGTGGGCGATCGAGTCGGCAACGCGTGGCTATGGAGCGCGTGCGGTGAATGCGAGTACTGCGAGACGGGCTGGGAGACGCTCTGCCCGAACCAGAAGAACGGCGGATACTCGGTCGATGGTTCGTTCGGCCAATACATGCTGGTCGACGCCCGCTACGCGCCGATCATCCCGAGCGGCGTGGAGATGGCGGCCGTCGCCCCCATCCTGTGCGCCGGGGTCACCGTGTACAAGGGACTGAAAGTCACCGACACCGACCCCGGCGAGTGGGTGCTGGTCTCAGGCATCGGCGGTCTGGGCCACCTCGCCGTGCAGTATGCCGTCGCGATGGGCCGCCGGGTCGCGGCCATCGACGTGGACGACGCGAAACTCGACCTTGCGCGCCGCCACGGCGCCGAGGTCACCGTCAACGCCGTGACATCGGACGATCCAGCAGCGGAGCTGCAATCGCAGACCGGGGGTGGCGTGCACGGAGCGCTGGTCACAGCGGTCAACGCGCACGCGTTCCCGCAGGCCGTCGGTGCGCTGCGGCGCGGCGGCACGGTCTCGCTCGTCGGCCTGCCGCCGGATCAATTCCCCTTGGACATCTTCACGACCGTCCTCTTCGGCCTCACCATCCGCGGCTCGATCGTCGGCACGCGCAGAGACATGCAGGAGGCCATCGACTTCTTCGCCCGTGGCAAGGTGGGCCCGACGTACACGGTGCGTCCGATGAGCGACATCAACGAGATCTTCGACGAGATGCAACACGGAGCGATCGACGGCCGCATCGTCATGGACATGGCCTGACCCGACTCGGCGAGGGCACGCAGCCACCGCCATCAGGGATTAGAGCTGACAGCGCAGCACGGTTGCATGCTCCGCAACAGTCGCTAGCTATCAGGTGAGCTCATCAACCCCGATAGAGCATCGACCCCAGTGGGTGCCGGTGGTCGGTGGGACGCTCGGCGCATGAACGGAGTACAGATCGGTTGCCCGAGTCTCCACCGCGGATCAAGACCTCACCTCGCAGCGCGATGCGCTGCTGCGACTCGTCGTGACCAAGCTCTACCGGCTTGCCCGGTCGGTGCGGGGCGCGCGCGACGTCGCCGACGAGTTGACGACGAAAGGCGTCGCGCTCAGTCTTGGCGGCAGCAGATACGACCCCACAGACCCCGTAGGCCGGCTGCTGTTCAACGTGCTCGCATTGGTCGCCGAGTTCGAGCGCGACCTGATCAGCATGCGCACGAAGGAAGGCATGGCAGTTGCCCGGGCGAAGGGTCACTTGAAGGGCAAGCAACCGAAGCTTTCTCTCACGCAGCGGAAGCTTCTGTTTGACGTGCAGGACCGTGGCGAGTACACCCAGACCGAGATCGCAGAGCTGTTCAACGTCTCCCGGGCCACCGTTTACCGCGAACTCCGGCGACGCCGTATCGCATTCCTCGCTACCTGCGAAGCTCACATCTTCTGAACGCACGTTTCCACGGCCGCCTCGGCCGCGCTTCACGGCGGCCCGTGGCCCGGACGAGTCCGAGCTGCGATGGAGGCACGACCACAGATGCTCGCGCTCTACCCTGACATTCTGCCCACTGCGACGTCCTACCAGTCGCTGGTGGGACGCCACAATCCCTCCATCGTGCGTGGCCGCTTGGGGGATCCCCGTGCGGGCGATGCGCGCACGAGGAATCGACACGTACTCGCCGGACGAGTTTCGGCAGTACGCGCTCGTGGGCGCGACCGTCCGACCGATGAGGGCATCGCTTCCTGTCAGATTAAGCTCGTCCGCTTCGGGGTACCTCGACTGAGGGTTCGCACTCGTGGCCTGAACACCGAAGTGTGAGATCGGTGTGGCCCAGGCATATACATCGGTCCTGTGTACAACGCCCCATTCAGTCTTGGACGCAGCTGGTGCCGTCCACTTCCGCGCTACCGATCGTTGCGGTGCATGTCCAGCCGTCGCTCTTTCCAGTGACGATGACCTGTGTCGTGGTGGGGAGCCCGGCCGCCTCGAGCGTCACAGTGATAGCCGCATCGGCCACGGCGTGCTTCTGTGTCGACGCGACTGTTTTCGTCCCTGTTTCGATGGTGAGCGTGAACTGGTCGTCGCCGCCACCCGCGGGCGGGACGGTGAAGTTGGCCTTGACCGTGTAAGTGTCTGGTGAGGGCACCTCACCAGGAGTGATGGAGACGGTCGCATCGAACGTCGGCTGGACCGTCCTGCCCCACAGCGCTGTGCCGACAGCGACGACGGCGGCGACGAACGCGGCGACCAAGATCCACGTTGCTGCGGCGAGGAAGTAGCCTCGCCAACTCTTGTACCGCTCGAACCACTTCTGGACTTCCGTGATGTCACCGATGCGGATCTTTCGCAGCCAGGTCACCTGAGTGAGCAGCGCGAGGAGCACCGCGAGCGTCGACAGCCCGACGGCCGCGACCATCCACCCGAATGAGACCGGGTTCGTCAGGACGGTTGAAACAGCGACCAGGCCGCCGGCGGCAAGGACCGTCCCTATGAGACCCGTCTGCGTAAGGATCCTCGACGCGGTCGTCTGAAGGAACTCGACCTGCTTCTCAGGCGTGAACCGCTTCTGAAGTTCGCGGAGAGCGAGCTGGCTCGCAGTGGGCGTCGCCCCTGTCCCGACGGTCGGGGGTGTTGCTGAGGCGGGGGCGCTCACGGACTCCACGTCCCGGTGAACGCGAGCGGGTGCGGGCCGTCGTCCCCGTTGCCTGGGCAGTCCACAAGCACGGTGAAGTGACCTCCGCTTGTGCGGCCGAGGAGGTTCATCTTCTCGGGCTTATGAAACCCGTCGGTGAGGATGACTTCCCCGGATCCGACCTCCTCCTTGACGGCCTTGGTGAGATAGTCGACGTTCTCGTGCCGTTCGCAACGGAACGTACTCGGTGAGATATGCATGATGGCCCCCAGACCTTTCGTGCAGTTGGGGAGATTCATACACCCGGGGCGACGGTCGTCACAAGTGCAAAGGATTTCTCAGTGCCGGCGACGTCCGAGCTGTGCGGCGTGCTGAAGCAATCACCGACTTGTTGCCGTCCGACTACGCCGAGGTGAGCCCGATGACGTTGGCGGACACATCATCGGCGAGGCGGTGTCGAGTCCGACGAGATAGTGCGAGAAGCCCAAAACGATGAGCGCGGCACGCGCGCCGGCGAGCACGAACTCGATCCCGAAGCGGGCACTGCGCGCAACGGGCACCGACGCGTGCGGTCGCGATCCTTATGCCGGCTGCTCGGTAGCAGGACCGTTTGGTTCAGCCCAGCCTCGGCGACCTCAGCCCCGCTGACTACGAAGCCCTTCACACCGCCACCGAGATCGCGGCATGATCAACACACAAGAACCGCCTGGGAACCGGGTCAGGCTCCATCCGCTCTAGGTCGAACACTGGGTCCGTGCTGGCTTGGGAACGTCGTGTGGACGCCCAAGCCTCGCGGAGCGTGCGAGCAGTTACGTTGCAAGCAGCAGCGAGCTCGGTCGAGATGCGATCATGTCCGTCGCCTTCACCCACCGAACTAGTGGCTTCAACCGTGGCGCATACCTCTCGCGGATCTGTGCGTAGGCCTCAGGCGTGTGCACCGCGTTCGGAAAGTTGAGCCCGTATGCCGCGGTGGCGATCGTGAAGAGCAACGTTGTCACTACATGATCTGCGAGCTGTAGGCCTGCGTGATTGTCTGAAGCTGCGAAGAGAGGGACCTCGCCAACACGTGGATAGGGGTCGCCTCCCGACCGCCATTTCTGAGTGAAGACCGAGTGCGCGACCTGCACGTTTAGTTTGTGCTCGCGAGAGTCCGCGACGATGATTCCCTCGGCATCCGACTGCTCGAGGTCCAGTTGGAACTGCTTCGCGAAGTCTTGAACGGCGTACCCGTACCGCGTACGCACGTCGATTGGAGTACCCGCCTGCTTGATCCAGACGCGCCCGATCACCTGAACGCTGTGATCCTCCAAGATCGTCATCAGCTCATCCAGGAAACGCCGCGCCTGCCGGCGGTGGTTTCGGCTGCTGGCCCTGTGCAAACTGAGGAGTTGCGTTCCCTTCACTTCGGCAGTGATGAAATCGAGCGAAGAAACGCCAGCCATCTTTGGGGAGAAGTGGCGGATCTTCAGCGCCACGAAGTCCCGCGTGAGCGACCTGACTTCATTGGCGTCTACGATCAGGCCCGCGATCGCCATGACCGGAGTCGAGGATGGGGAGAGATCGGGGGCTTCGCCGCCGCCAGACTCATCCACAAAGCAGAACTTCATAGGGAAAACACTAGAGCCGCCACGAGGGCGGCTCTAGGAAATGGTGTTCGGGTCGACCTATGCACCGAAGAAGAGGGCTAGCCCTCGAAGATTTAGGGTACCACATCGGCCTTAGAACCGGCGTGTGTCGATCGTGCTGACCTCCGGCTCACCCTCCGGATGCCACTCGATCGTTACGGCGTTGCCGGTGGTGACGGTCGGGCCACCCGTCAACGCAAAGAAGACAACGCTGTCGCCGTGACGAATGGATGCGGGGACTCCGACCGCTTCGAACACATGGATGTTTCCGCCGGTGTCGGCGTTGACTTCTGTCACGGCCAGCGTCCGACCGGACGTGTTCGGGATCCGGTAGCGACTGTCATCGATCCGCTCGACATTGCCCCAGGGTGGACGCTGTGAGAGGCGCTGGGCGTCGAGGGCCTCCTGCGCGATCAGGTTCGCCTCGGCTAGAGAGATCGCGGCGCCCTGTTGTGCCCTCACCGCTTCGTCGCGGGCTGTAGATGCCCTCGCACTCGCTGCTTCGGCCTCCGATCGAAGCCGACCTGAAGCGATCGCCTGCCACCACGCGACCGCTGCCGCAACTGCCGTCGCGAGAAACGAACCGATCGACACGATCAGCACCGCCTGGTCCATGCCACAGATCGTATCGATAGGCGATCCAGGAGCTCCGGCGAGCGAACGATCTTGGCTGCCCCGTTCGCGGATATCACCGCCATTGGCCTCGGACTCGTCGCCGCGGGCAGAGATGTTGACCGGGCTGCGAGCGCCGTCGAAGCGCGTATGTCGGTGGCTGAGCGGTCAACGTGGCGACCGCCACGCCCCTGCCGTTACTCCCTAGCCGCAGTGCGCCCGTAAAGCCCGCGGGCTGCCATGCACGGACGGGGATCGCCAACTGCCGCGCGCTGACCAACCCGTTCCCAGGTGCGACGGAAAGTGCGAGCGCCGGCGCGCTGGGTCCGAATGGTGGACGCGACGGCGGGAGTTGAACCCGCAACGCATCCGGGTATGAACCGGTGCCCGGGACCGCCCGGATCGCCGCGATGACCCCACGCTAACCCGACCTGCGCCATCACACGCCGAGCGTGAACGGTGGTTTCGCTATGCGTCCCGATGTGACACTGGACCGACCCGCGTACCGTGGCGACATGTCTGTCGAAGACTTCGCGCGGTACAGCGAAGTGCTGCACGAGATGACGCAGGAGATCGCCCGCGCGGTGCCTGACCACGCGTGGGACTTCACATCGGTCCGGCCCGGAACCTCCGCCGGTCGACAAACAGAGCACCGCCCCGCCGCGAGCTTCGCCCCGTTCTCGAAGCAGCTCCGCCATGTCGTGTGCGTGCGCGGCGTCTACAACGCCGCCCTTGGCACCGGTGCCGTCGACTGGTCGCGCAAGCACGAGCACTACAACGGGCCGCTCGCTCGCGATGCGCTCACCACCGCGCTCGCCGAGCAGCAACGGCGCCTGATCGAACTGCTCGACGGCATCCATCCCGACGTCGTGCTCGACTGGGACGGCCACCCCTTCACCTTCGGGCTCTTCGGCGGCGAGTTCGCGCAGCACGAAGCGCTCCACCACGGGCAATGGAGCGTCTACGCCGCCCTGGCCGGGTTCGACACCCCGAGCGGCTGGCGCGATTCCTGGGGTCTCTGAGCCTGGTCTCTGTGCGAGGAGTGCGGCCACGAGATGAAACGCAAGCCCGGCCAGAGTGGTGTGGCAGCGGGTTAAGGTCGGGACCATGGCCGAGGCATCCGATCACTGGCGCGACGCCGGCATCATCATGGGCTGGAATCCGAGCCTGTGGGACGAATGGCCCGGCACCTACGCGGGGGTCGTAGAGGACGTCGCGGCCGGCACTCCGTATGTGACGCAGTGGTCGGTGGGCTCCCGCAAAGAGGTGGAACCCGGGACCGACGCGTGGCTGCTGCGGCAGGGCGGCTCGTACGGGCTCATCGGGCACGGCACGGTGCTGACGCATCCGTATGAGGATGTGCACTTCGCCGATCCCCGGCGCACGGCGAGCTTCGTCGACGTCGCGTTCGACGAGCTCGTGGTCGAGACCGACCGGGTGCCGAGGGACGTGCTCGAGGTCGTCGTGCCCGAGGTGGCGTGGCGGTTCCAGTTCCGCTCGGGCAACCGCATCGGACCCGAACCGAACCGGCGGCTGCGGGAGCTGTGGCGGGACGCCATGGCGGCCCTCGGGTGAGGCTGACGGCGGCCCGAGGCGTTTCGTCTCGCTTCGCTCGCTCAACGACCGGCGGCGGCCGGGACGCGCACGACCGGCGGCGACCCGGGCTGGGTGCCTACGCGCACACGCCCCGGTTGTCCAGGCCTGATCCGACGGCGCACATCCCTGGCAGGCTGACACCCAGACGAGAAGGAGATGCGATGAAGCAGCGCACGCTGGCAGGACGACAGGTTTCGGCGATCGGGCTCGGCGCGATGCCGTTCTCGATGAACAACGACAAGGTGTATCCGTCGCTCGACGACGCGGTGGCCACGGTGCACGCGGCACTCGATGCCGGAGTCACCCTGATCGACACCGCCGACATCTACGCGCCCGACGGGGAGGAGATGGGGCACAACGAGCGCATCGTCGCCGAGGCGCTGCGCACGTGGGACGGCGACGCGGCGAGCATCTTCGTCGCGACGAAGGGCGGCATCAAGCAGCTCCCCGACGGCTCCAAGGGGCGCGACGGCTCGGAGGCGTATCTGCGTTCGGCGGTCGAGAAGTCGCTCGACGCCCTGGGCATCGACCAGATCGAGCTCTACCAGTACCACCGCCCCGACCGCTGGCTGGTCTACGGTGACATCATGGCCGGCCTCAAGGCGCTGCAGGACGACGGCCTCGTCCGTGCCATCGGGATCTCGAACGCGAGCGTCGAAGAGATCCAGATCGCCATCGACGTGCTCGGCGAGGGCAACCTCGCCAGCGTGCAGAACGAGTTCTCGCCGAAGCATCCCGGCAGCATCGACGAACTGCGGTTCTGCGACGCGCACGGCATCGCGTTCCTGCCGTGGAGCCCCCTCGGCGGCACCGGCGGGGGAGCGCGACGGGTCGGTGACCGGTTCTCGGCGTTCCGCCAGGTCGGCGAGGCGCACGGCGTCAGCCCGCAGCAGGCGGTGCTCGCGTGGGAGCTGGCGCTGAGCCCGCACGTCATCCCGATCCCGGGTGCTCGGCGTGCGGCATCCATCACCGACTCGGCGCAGGCGGCGGACCTCGAGCTCACCGCAGACGAGGTGACCCGGCTCACGGAGTCGGTGGGGATCTTCGACGACTGACCCGCCACGCGGGAGCGAGCGCACCACGATTCAGTCGGCTGCATCCAAACGAGCCTGCCGACGGGAAGAACTCTTCGACGGAGAAGGGCGAGGACCCAGGTGGACGACGAGGACGAGCGCGAGCTGTGCGGCCGTTTCGCCGCCGGCGACGAGCGTGCCCTCGAACAGCTCTACCGCCGGTGGTCGCCGATCGTGTTCACCCTCGCGCTGCGCGTGCTCGGCGACCGGGCGGACGCCGAGGATGCGACGCAGAAGACGTTCGTCTCGGCGTGGACCTCGCGAGCCTCGTACGATCCGGGCAAAGGGCGGATCTCGACGTGGCTCGTGGCGATCGCCCGACGCCGCATCGCCGACACCCTCGACGCGCGGCGGCGCGTGCGCGAGATGCACGAGAAGCTGCAGCAGTTCGCCGCGACCGACGAACCGATCTCGTCCGGCGCCGACCTCGGAGACCGGCTGCTGCTCGCCGACGAGATCGACCGGCTCGAACCCGACGCGCAGCGCGTGCTGCGCCTGGCGTTCTACGACGACCTCACGCACCAGCAGATCGCCACGCGCCTCGACATGCCGCTCGGTACCGTGAAGAGCCACATCCGCCGAAGTCTCACCCGGCTGCGCGATCGATTGGAGGTGCCCGATGTCGCATCTTGACCCCGATCGCCTCGCGCTGATCGCTGTCGGAGAGACGCCGACGGATGCCGAGCACGCGCACCTCCGGACCTGCGACGCCTGCTCGCTCGAGCTGGCCGAGCTCGAGCACGCTGTCGCCGTCGGCCGCTCCACCGTGACGCTCGGCGAGCTCGAGACGCCGCCCGAACGCGTCTGGAACGGGATCCTCGACGAGATCCGGTCGCAGCAGGCCGCGGCCCCCGAGGTCCGTCTCGACAGTCCCACGGCTGTGGAGGCATCGGCGCCGCTCGCCGCGGCTCAGCCGGGTGCGCCACGCACACAGCGGCGAGGATGGATGCTGTTCGCCCTGGCCGCGAGCATCGCCGCGGTACTGCTGGTCGTGGGGGTCTGGAACATCGTGCGACCGTCGCAGCCCGTTGAGATCGCCTCAGCGACGCTGGATGCGTTCCCCGACCACCCGGGGGCTGCCGGGACGGCGAGGGTGACCGAGCTCGCGGACGGGGAGCGCACGCTCACGGTGAAGCTCGACGACTCCGAAGCCGGCGACGGGTTCCGCGAGGTCTGGCTCATCACCGCGGACGCCTCGGCGCTCGTGAGCCTCGGCGAACTCGACGGCAGGAAGGGCACGTTCGCCGTGCCCGACGACATCGACCTGCGCGACTACGTGCTGGTCGACATCTCGCAGGAGCCGCTCGACGGCGATCCCGGCCACTCCGGCGACTCGATCGTGCGCGGGGAGCTCTCGTTCGGCTGACGGGACTTTCTCGCCGCTGCATCCGATCGCGGAGCCTCGGGCGAATACCTCTGTGACACCTCCGTCCGGAAGGTGCCGGGTATCGCATCGAAGGAGATCGGAATCATGAAGAAGTCTCGTCTGGCCGTCGCGGCGGTCGCCGCCCTGGCCCTCGTGTTCGCCGCCACACCCGCGCAGGCCCTCGGCGGTGCGCAGGCGCACGGCGGCAGCGCACCCGCGGGGACGATCGTGGACGTCGCCGTCGCGGCCTCCGGCGGAGGCACGCCTGACAGCAACCCGTGGGACTACGACATCCTCGTGCAGGCGGTGCTCGCCACCGGGCTGAACGGCGCGCTCGCCGACACGAGCCAGACGTACACCGTCTTCGCGCCGAACGACCGCGCGTTCCTGCGGCTCGTGACCGACCTCACGGGAACCGCTCCCGCCAGCGAGGCCGACGCGCTGGCGGCGATCACGTCGACGTTCACGGCCGCGCAGATCTCGAACATCCTGCTGTACCACGTGGTCGCAGGCCAGAAGCTCGGCCCGATCAAGGTCCTCACGTCGCGTTCGCTGACCATGGCCAACGGCGGCACGGTTCAACCGCGCGGCATTACCCTGCGTGACGAGACGCCCGCGCTCAGCGATCCGCGGCTCGTGCTCTGGGCGATCAACATCCAGGCCACCAACGGCGTCATCCACACCATCGACCGGGTCCTCGTCCCGGCTTCCTGACCCCACCGGCGGACGGTGCCGGTTCTCGCGCGTGGGAACCGGCGCCGTCTCGTCGGTCAGACCGCGGAGTTCGGTGTCGCGCCTCCCGGGCATACTGGGACGACCCGAATTCCAGGAGGTGCGATGCCGCTGACCGCGCAACAACTCGACCGTTCCGCGGGGTCGGTCATCGGCATGGCGGTCGGCGACGCACTCGGGTCGCAGTACGAGTTCGGGCCGCAGCATCCTGACGATTTCGTTCCACAGTTCGGGGTCGGCTACTTCGGTCACGACGTCGGCGAGTGGACCGACGACACCTCGATGGCCATGCCCATCCTCGATGCGCTCGCGCGCGGCGACTCGCTCGGCGACCCGGCCGTACTCGGCACGATCGCAGGGGAGTGGGATGCCTGGGCCCAGACCTCGCGCGACGTCGGAGCCCAGACGCGCGCAGTGCTGGGCGCGATGCGCGGGGTGTTCACGGAGGAAGCGGCGCGGGCGGCATCCGAGTCCCACCATCGGAGCACCGGCCGCAGCGGCGGCAACGGATCGCTCATGCGCACCGGGCCCGTCGCGCTCGGCTATCTCGCCGACGGACGCGAGCACGCGCTCGCCGATGCCGCCGGGCGCATCGCGCAGCTGACCCACTGGGAGCAGGACAACGTCGACGCCGTCGTCATCTGGACGCTGATGATCCGGCACGCGGTGCGCACCGGGCAGCTCGATCTGCGGGTGTTCCGCGGCGAGTTCGGCGACGCCACACCCCGGTTCGCGCGGTGGGCGGCGATCGTCGACGAGGCCGCCACCCGACACCCGCGCGACTACCAGGAGCAGAACGGGTGGGTCGTGCGCGCCCTGCAGGCGGCGCTCGCCGCGGTCGCCGGCGCCACCGACTTTCGCGACGCCATGTACCGCGCGATCCGCGGCGGCGGTGACACCGACACCGTCGCGGCCATCGCCGGTTCTCTCGCCGGTGCGCTGTTCGGCGCGTCGGGGATCCCGGACGACTGGCGTCTGCGCATCCACGGCTGGCCCGGCTACACCGCCGACGACCTGGAACGGCGCGCCGTGGCGGCGGTGGGCGCGGCGAACGGCTGAGTGCCTGTCGCCCGGGCCGACCGTCGGCCCGGGCGTTTCGTCTCGCGAGTCGGTCGCTGAGCGAGGGAGCGCAGCGACCGAGACGAAGCGTCCTCGCTCGCTCAACGACCGAGTGCCGGGGAGAGGGGTTACTCCCACACCTCCACCTGACCGACGTCGTAGAGCTCGATCTCAGCGACGCCCTCGTACAGCGTGACAGGCCCCGTCGCGCAGAGGGTCGTTCCCGGCGACAGCGGCTCGATGCCGCCGACGTCCCACAGCACGATGGTGAACCGGCCGGCGTCGGGGTAGCCACGACCGAGGTTGAGGAACACGTCGTCCTGATCGGTCCCGGAGTTGACCAGCGGACCGCACACGTACTGCGTCGAGCCGGTGTGGTTCACCGCCTGGTCCCACGGGATGCTGCCCGGCTGGGCCGCGGTCGCACCGCCGGCTGGCGCCGCGGCGTCGCTGCACAGCTGGTCCTGGCGCAGCAGCTCGATGGCCTCGGGGCGGATGCGCTGGTCCCATTCGGCACACGATTCCAGGCGGAACTCCGCAGGAGTGGCTCGCGCAGACAGGTAGCCGGCGACGATGTCGTATGCGTCGCCGCAGTTGTCGCTGAGGTACTGGAGCTCATCGTTGATCTCGCCCGCGGTGTCGCCGGTGCGCTCGCGCTGCACGACGGATGCGGCGACGTCGTCGCAGCTCACCTCGGGCTGAGTGGCTCGGTCGCCGTACCCGTAACCAGAGCCCCGAGTGCAGCCGGTGAGCGCGAGGACCACGAGTACGGCGGCCGCGACCGCCGCTCCGACGCGGAGCCGCCGCATCCCGAACTCACCCCGCATAGTCGCACGCGATCGCGTCGTACGAGTGCATCGCCGGGTCGTCTGTCACGTGGAAGTGCGAATCGCCCTTGCTCCGCACGATGAGAGACGCGAGATCCACCGACGTGATCGTCTGGCCCGCCGAGAGCGAGACGACCTCGCCGCCGTCCACGACGGCATCCGCGTACATGCGGTTTCCGGCGTCATCGGTGAGCGCGGAGTACTTTCCGTCCGCGTTCACGAACACGGCGGTGCAGCTGTACGGCCCGTCCTTCAGCGCGGCGAGCGACGACTGACTGTTCCACCACCAGATGCCCCCGACGGCGAGGGCGGCGATGACCGCGTACGGCTTCCACGTGCGCCACACGGACGACTCACTCATTGATCTCCCCAGATGATTCCGTGCTCGCTCCCGCATCGCGCGCGGAGGGTGCGTCCCGTGCCTGCTCCCACAGCAGACGCTTCACGATATCCGAACCGCCGCGGGGGCGATTCGCGTGGCGGAGAGTGGATGCCGGCGGCCGGGGCCGACCGTCGGCCGGTGCGTTCCGTCTCCCGAGTCGGTCACTGAGCGAGGGAGCGCAGCGACCGAGACGAAGCGTCCTCGCTCGCTCAACGGTCGACGGCGGCCGGGATCGACGACCTCGCTCAACGGGCGGGGGTCGCGTCGAGAGCCGCCTCGGCGGCGCGGCGACCCTCGGCGATGAGCCGCGGAACATCGCGCATCGTCCACTGCGCCATGCGCTCCATCTCGGGCTGGATCAGCACGACGCTCGGGTCGGCCAGCAGCGCCGAGATCTTCGTGGTCGTGCGCATCATCCGCACGTTCTCCCACTTGGCGTGCAGGTGCACGACGATGACGCGCTCGGCGCCGAGTTCGCGCGCCGCGGCATGCGGGACGTTGTCGACCATCCCGCCGTCGGCGAGCACGCGGCCACCGAGACGCACGGGCGGAAGGATGCCGGGCACCGCGATGCTCGCCCGCAGGGCCGCGCTCAGCGGACCCTTGTCGATCGTCACGGCCTGGCGTGTGCGCAGGTCGGTCGCGACGGCGCCGAAGTGGCGGGGCAGATCCTCGATGCGCGGGTCTTCACCCAGCAGCCGGTGGATCGAGTCGGTCACCACGTTCGTGTCGAGCAGCCCCCAGCGCGGCTTCCAGCTCCAGGCGCCGATCCGCGTCCATCGGAACCGCCGTGCCAACTGCTCGATCGCCTCGCCGTCGAGTCCCGCCGCGTACGCGCTGCCGACGAGCGCCCCCGAGCTCGTGCCCGTCACGATGCCGGGCCGGATGCCGCGCTCTTCGAGCACCTGCAGCACTCCCACGTGCGCGGCCCCGAACGCCCCGCCGCCGCTCAGCGTGAGCCCCAGGCCCGGGTCGTCGCCCGGCAGCGCGTTCTCACGTGGCATGCCGCGAAAGTATCACCTGGGGTCGCGCGGCCCGCGGCCTTCAGGTGGCGCGACACGCCGCATCCCGCGCGGGTAACCCTAAGACGGCGCCACCCGAGCTTGCGACGGTCGAGGTTCACGTGGCGCGACACGCGGCATCCCGGCCGGGGAGCCAGCGTTTCGTGTCACCTGAACGGATCGGAGTGGATGCCGCGACTGGGGCCCGGCATCCACGTGGGCACCGCCACCGGGGCGTCGTAGGAGGGTGGGCCAGCAACGCGAAAGGGCCGCATCGGGCGGCCCTTTCGGCATCCACTTCTCTACGCGGCGGAGATCTCGGAAAGGATCTCGGCGAACAGCCGCAGATCCTCCGGCGACCGGGTCGAGAGAGCGCCTCGCAAGCGCGACTTGTTGCTCTCTCGCACGGCCATGGCCTTCTCGAGTCCGGCCGCGGTCGGCACGAGCACGCGGGCCCGGCCGTCCGTGGCATCCGGAAGGCTCTCGACGAGCCCGAACTCCTCGAGCATGCGCACCTGACGGCTGACCGCGCTCTTGTCCATCTCGAACAGTTCGGCCAGCACATGGGCGTTCGTCTCGCCGAGACGCACGATCGTGCCGAAGAGCTTGTAGCCGGCGGGCTGCAGTTCGGGGTGGACCTGCTCGGCCGCCTCCTTCCAGACGGCACGCGACCGGTTGAAGAGGACGGACAGCTGCTGTTCCACGTCGAGGATCGCTTCGTCGACGGCGGAGTCCGGGCTCATGACGGCCATGCTACGAGCGATTCCGGCGGGCTTCGGCGCGTGTGACCGGCACCGCGCCGGTGAGCACGCGATCGGCCTCTTCGACCTGCTCGGCCATCGTCGGCATCGGGGCGCCGACCTCGGCCTCGGCGAGCTCGATGGCGACGTTCTCGGCCTCTTCCTGCAGCTCCTGCGACGCCGACTTGGTCGACAGCCGCTTGTTCGGCAGGAACGCGATCGCGATGAGCGCGACCACCGCGAGCGGCACGGCGATCCAGAACACGTGCGCGATGCCGTCGGCGTACGAGGCCTCGATGATCACGCGGATCGTCTCGGGCAGCTCGTCGACCTTGGGCACCGTGCCGCCGGACAGACCCTGCAGGGCGGTGACCTCTTCGGGCGTGGTGGGCACGAAGCCCTTGAAGCCGTCGGTGATGTTCGTGGCGACCTGCGTGGCCAGCAGCGAACCCATGACCGTCACGCCGATGGTGCCGGCGATCGAACGGAAGAAGTTCACGTTCGACGACGCGGCGCCCAGCTGCGAAGCGGGGGTGTCGTTCTGCACGATGAGCGTCAGGTTCTGCATGACCATACCGAGGCCCGCGCCGAGCACGAAGATGAACACCGCCACCCAGACGAACGGGGTGTCGTAGTGCAGCGTCGTGAGCAGGTACGTGCCCGCGATGGTGAGCACCGAGCCGACGAGCATGAAGCCCTTCCAGCGACCGAACTTGCTGATCAGCGCGCCGATCGTGATCGAGGCGCCCATCTGGCCGATGATCATCGGGATCGTCATGAGACCCGACTCGGTCGGTGTGGCGCCACGCGCCAGCTGGAAGTACTGCGCCAGGAACACACTCGTCGCGAACATCGCGACACCGATCGCGAGCGATGCGATCACCGACAGCGCGAACGTGCGGTTCTTGAACAGCGTCATCGGGACGATGGGCTCGGCCACGAAGAACTCGACGACGATGAAGGCGATGAGGGATGCCGCGGCCACGCCGATCATGACGAAGCTGGTGACGGAGTCCCACTCGAAGCCGCCCGCGTCGGGCTTGCCGCCCAGCGTGATCCACACGAGGGTGAGCGCGACGCCGAGCGCCATGAGCACGGCACCGATGTAGTCGATCTTCACCGGACGCTTGGGTGTCTTGGGCAGGTGCAGCGTGAACTGCAGCAGCACCAGAGCGATGACGGCGAGCGGCACCGGCAGGAAGAAGTTGGCGCGCCAGCCCCACGCGTCGGTGATGACACCGCCGAGCAGCGGGCCGCCGATCGTGGCGACCGCCATGATGCCGCCGACGACGCCCATGTACTTGCCGCGCTCACGCGGCGAGATGATGAGGGCGACGACGATCATGACGAGCGACATCAGGCCGCCCGTGCCGATGCCCTGGATGACGCGGACGGCGATCAGCGTGCCGGCGTCCTGCGCGAAGCCTGAGATGGCGCTGCCCAGCACGAACAGCACGATCGAGATCTGCAGCAGCACCTTGCGGTTGACGAGGTCTGCGAGCTTGCCCCAGATGGGGGTGGTGACGGCCGTGGCCAGCAGGCTCGACGTGATGACCCACGTGTACGCCGACTGGTCGCCGCCGAGGTCGGCGACGATGAGCGGCATCGAGGTCGAGATCACGGTGCCCGAGAGCACGGCGACGAACATCGTGACGATGAGTCCCGAGAGCGCGACGAACACCTCGCGCGGGGTGCGCTCGGCGGTCGCCGGCGGATGCGTGTCGGAGAGTGTCGACATGGTTTTCCTCCGAGTAGAAAGTTGATGACGGTCAACTATATACCAGATAGTTGACCTTGGTCAACTGTGGACCGAGATCAACCATTTCGGAGGAGAGATGGCGCTGCCGGCGGCTCAGTGTCCTTCGTGCCCGACCACCGGCACGAAGCTGCCGTCGGGCTCGGTGGTGGCGGCATCCTGCGCCGACCCGAGAGCGGGAGTCACCAGCAACGCGACCACCGCCGCGGCCGCGATCAGGCCGGTCACGCCGCCACCGCGGCGGGAGGGATGCCGCAGACTCCAGCCGACGCCCGCGCCCGTTGCCGCGCTCAGGCCGATGAAGACGCCCACGGCCACGACACTCGTGCCCGTGGGGGTGGTCGCCAGCAGCGTCACGACCGACGCGATGCCGGCGAACACGCCCACGACCGCAGCACGCGGAGCGACCGTGCGCCCTCGCGCGAGGCACACGGCGCCCCACGCGAGGGCGAGCAGTCCGTGGGTCACGGCGGCGGCGCCGAGCGAGCGCGAGACCGTATCGGCCTGCACCCCCACGATCGCCCCCGCGCCGACCGCCGCACCCACGAGGCCGGCTCCCCACGCGCCGACCGCCACCCATGCCGGGGTGCGGTGAACCGCGCGCCCCGGCATGGATGCCCCCGTGGCCGTCGTCACGCGGTCGCCGTCTGCGGCGACCGCTCGGCGGCCAGTCCCACGCCCAGCAGCACGATCGCGCTCGCCAGGTGCAGGAAGTGGTCCGGCACATTGAGCGCCAGGATGTTGGCCGGTGTTCCCACCAGGAAGAATCCGACGATACCGAGCAGCAGATAGGCCGCACCCACGACGATGTTGACCGTCTTGGCCGCCCGGGCGCTGACCAGTCCGGCCGCCAGCAGTGCGCCGCCGATCAGCAGGTGCGCGATGTTGTGCAGCGGGTTGACGGCGAACACTCCCAGCAGTAGACCGCCCTCGGTCGCGAGGAATCCCACCCCGCCGGTCACCGCGAAGCCCAGCAGGCCGACGAGCAGATACACCGCGCCGAAGATCGTGGCGACGAGGCGGTTCGGTGAAGAGCGCATGGCAGACCTCTCTTTCGACAGTCCGCGATCTGCGGCTGTGACAGGTCTTCGACGCGGCCGGGAGATCGGATTGGATGCCGCCGGCCAGGCCTACTCCAGGGCCGCCAGCATCCTCACCAGCGCCTCGCGCATGGTGGACCGCGCCTCGTCCGGCAGGTCCACCGTGTACGGCACGCCCGCCGGGATCCACGCGAGGGCGTACATGACCTCGCGGAAGTCGCTGCCGCCCACCGGCCAGCTGGTGCGGCCCGGCTCCACGGACTGCGCGCCCTGCCCCCACGGGCCGAAGTACGCCCGCATGTCGTCGAGGCCGAGGTCCATGACCGCTGCGCCGGCGACCGCCTGCGGGCTCCATGACCGGGCGACCGCGATGAACTCGTCGACCTGTTCGGGCGTCACGTCCCGCGGCGTGAACAGGACGCGCGTGTGCTCGAGGTCCGACAGACGGTCGACACGGAAGGTGCGCCAGTCGTCGCGCTCGATGTCCCAGCACAGCAGGTACCAGTGGCGCTCGGCGGGTGCGAGTGCGTGCGGCTCGACGCGGCGCTTCATGACCTCGCCCGACGCGGTCGTATAGGTGAGGCGCACGCGCTCGTGGTCGCGGGTCGCGAGCGCGAGCTCGCCGAGCATCTCGCTCGACACGGCCGCGCCCGACCGGATGCCCGTCGGCTGCACCGTCTCGGCCAGGGCGTTGACGCGCCGCCGCAGCGCCGCGGGCAGCACCTGCTCGAGCTTCGCGAGCGCGGTCACCGTCGTCTCGGCGCCGCTCAGGAGTCGCCCGGATGCCGCCACCCGCAGCCCGATCGCCATCGCGACCGCCTCGTCGTCGGTGAGCAGCAGGGGCGGCACGGCGCTCCCGGCCTCCAGCCGGTACCCGCCCGCGGCGCCCGGTGTCGACTCGATGCGGTAGCCCAGTTCGCGCAGCCGCTCGACGTCGCGGCGCACCGTCCGCTCGGTCACTCCCAGCCGCCCGGCGAGCTCGGTGCCCGGCCAATGCCGATGGGTCTGCAGCAGGTTCAGCAGCGAGAGGGCGCGGGTCGTCGTGTCGGACATGCGAAAAGAATCTCATGCATCCAGGACAGGATCCGTCCGCATTGGTTCCTAGCGTGGCGACATGGCGAACCAACCGATCATCGAGGCGCGGGAGCTCACCAAGCGCTTCACCGTCAAGGGCAAGACCGTCGAGGCGGTCACCGATCTCAGATTCCAGGTGGCGCGCGGCGAGCTCGTCGCGTTCCTGGGACCCAACGGTGCGGGCAAATCCACCAGCCTGCGCATGCTCACCACCCTCATCCCGCCGACCTCGGGCACCGCGAACGTGGTCGGCTTCGACATCCTGGACCGACCCGCCGACGTGCGCGCCCGCATCGGCTACGTCGGGCAGCTCACGAGCGGCAGCTTCTCGCAGCGTGCCCGCGACGAGCTGCTCAGTCAGGGCGCGTTCTACGGCATGTCGAAGTCCGCCGCGAAGAAGAGGGCGGACGAGCTCATTGAGTCGCTCGATCTGTCGGGCTTCGCGACGCGCTCCGTACAGCAGCTGTCGGGCGGGCAGAAGCGGCGGCTCGACATCGCGCTCGGCCTCATGCATGCGCCGCCGCTGCTGTTCCTCGACGAGCCGTCGACGGGCCTGGACCCCCAGAGCCGCGCCAATCTGTGGCAGCACATCCTCGAACTCCGCCGCAGCCACGGCACGACGGTGTTCCTCACGACGCATTACCTCGAAGAGGCGGACCGCTACGCCGAGCGGGTCATGGTCATGGACCGCGGCCGGGTCATCGCCGACGACACCGCCGCAAGGCTGAAGGCGGAGCTCGCGGGCGACGTCCTGACCTTCGGCTTCGAGAGCGAGGCGGAGGCCGCCGCCGCCGTCCCCGTGGTGCAGCGGCTGGCGGCGCGCGAGGTCGCCCGGGATGCGGCATCCATCGCGGTCACTGCTTCGGAGGGAGACGCCCTGCTGCCCGCGGCCGTGCGCGCGCTCGACGCCGAAGGGCTCACGGTGCGCACCGCGACGGGCGTGCCCCCGACGCTCGACGATGTGTTCCTCGCGCTCACCGGGCGCACGCTGCGCGAGGCGGGCGAGGGGCAGTCAGAAGGAGATGAGGATGCCGGGCGCCCGGCATCCGCCGACGAAGCAGTGCTCACGACAGGAGTGGAACGATGACCGTGCAGACCGACACCGCCGTGCGCCCCAACGCCGCGCGCGACACCTGGAACGTCCTCACCCGCGAGCTGAAGCCGGTCGTGCGCGATCCCTTCACGCTGATCTTCAGCCTGGTGCAGCCGCTCGTCTTCCTGGGGCTGTTCGCGCCGCTGCTCGTCGGCTCGTCGGGGGCGCCGGTGGGCGAGACGCTGCAGTGGTTCGTGCCGGGCGTGCTCGTGATGATCGTGCTGTTCGGCACCGGTGCGACCGGCTCGAACCTGCAGTACGAGATGATGACCGGCTCGCACGAGCGCACGCTCGTCGCGCCGCTCGGGCGCTCGTCGCTGCTCGTCGGCCGCGCGCTGAAAGAGATCGCGCCGATCGTGGTGCAGGCGCTCGTCATCGTGCTGATCGCCTGGCCGTTCGGCTTCACGATCAACGTGCCGGGGCTCGTCATCGGGCTCGCGCTGCTGGCGGTCTTCGGCATCGGGCTCGGCGCGCTGTCGTACACGCTCGCGCTCAAGACCAAGGACCGCGAGTGGCTGTTCTGGGGTGTGCAGCAGACGCTGATCTTTCCCCTGCTGATCCTGTCGGGCATGCTGCTGCCTCTCGACGGGGGGCCGGCGTGGATGCGCGCGGTCTCGACGGTCAACCCCGTGAACTGGGTCGTGCAGGCCGAGCGCGCCCTCTTCGCCGGTGACCTCGGCGACATCACGGTGCTGTGGGGCTGGATCGCCGCGGTCGTGCTGGCGGCGCTGGGTCTGGCCGTCGGCATCCGCGCGATGCGCAAGAGCAGCTGAGGCTCAGGCGGCGGCCGGCTCCATGCCGGCGACGGCGACAACCCGGTCGCCGCCGGCCATCTTCGCCGCGTACATGGCGTGATCGGCGGCGCGGATGAGCTGGTCCATGACCGGGGCGCCGTCGTTGCCGACGGTGATGAGACCGACGCTCGCCGTGATCGACAGGTCTGGCGGCAGCTCGTCGTACGGCTCGGCGACGGCGGCGCGGATGCGGTCCGCCAGCGCGGCGCCATCGATGCTGTCGACAGCGGCGACCGCGATGAACTCGTCGCCGCCGAAGCGCCCGAGGACGTCGCTCTCGCGGATGGTGCGACGCAGGCGCAGCCCGATCTCGCGCAGCAGCGCGTCGCCGGCCGCGTGGCCCAGCAGGTCGTTGACGGCCTTGAACCCGTCGAGGTCGATGAAGATGACGCTCAGCGCCGTGAACCCCTGCAGCAGGGTGCGCGTGACGTCCTCTTCGATCAGGCGCCGGTTCGGCAGCCCGGTCACCTCGTCGTGCATGGCCGCGCGGCGCAGCGTGTCTTCGAGCCTGATGCGCGCGATCGCCTGTGCGGCCTGGTTGGACAGGGCTTCGGCGAGCGGGACGGCCTCTTCGTCGAACTCGCGCGGGTGGTCGAAGTAGCAGACCATCGAGCCGACCGCATCGCCGTGCGATCTCATCGGCGAGGCGATCGCCGCGTGCACGCCCCCGGCCCGGTAGGCCTCGCGCATGCCGACACCGGGCACATACGACTCCGCGTCGTCGGGCGAGCGGATGATCACGACCTGGCCGCCGAGCATCGTCGCCGTGCCGGTGGCAGGCAGCGTGGCAGGCCAGTGCGCGGCGAGCGGGTTCACCCCCGCGCTCTGGGAGAGCCCGTCGGGCCCGCCGAGGTGCACGCTCACCGCGCTGGCGGCGAACGCCCGCTGGGCGACATCCACGAGCAGCTCCGCCGCGTCGAGCTCGGATCGGACGTTGCCGAAGCCGACGGCGGCGTTCAGCAGGATCTGCAGTCGCTGCCGGCCGCGCTCGGTCTTCGCCTCGGCGCCCTGGAACCCGAGGTTGAAGGCGGACCGCGCCGACACGTCGTAGACGGCGATGCGCTCCACTCCGCAGTCGTCCACGCCGAAGGAGCCGACGACCACGGGCCGGACCACTCCCGACGTGCCGTGCAGCGTGGCATCGGTGGGGCGGTCTCCGGCGCTGTCAGCGAGCGGCATGCGCAGCGTCAGCAACGTCTCCAGCGGTCGCCCGACGACCTCGTCACGGTCGCAGTTGAGCCACGTGAGCACCTGGGCGTTGGCGTCGACGATCATCGACGCGCGGTCGATGCTGATCAGCCCGCAGGTCGCGAGGCCTAGCATGGGGTGCTCGCGGTGTGCGGGGTCGACAGGAAGCGGCATCCGATCGGAGCCTTTCCGTTGGTCACGATTGCCTCCCGGCTTCTTCGCCGACGCCCGGGGGTTGGCGAGCGGCGAACCGTGCCGCGTCGGCGAGTGGATCCCACTCTACCCGACTATTTAGAAATATTAGATAAATCTACTAAATACTCGCAGTCTGAGATATTCTGGCGGCGGGCTACTAGGAAAGAATGACGGGATGGCGAACGACTCACCGGCGCTGACACTCGGGCAGGCGCTGCGCCAGTACCTCGACGCGCGCAATGCCGCGATGGTGACCGCGCGCGCCAGCCTCGGCATCAGCGACATCGATGCCCGGGCGCTCCTGTTCGTCGTCGGCAATCCCGGAACGCGACCCACCGCCCTGCGGGAGTATCTCGGGATCACCTCCGCCGGCGTGACCACCCTCATCGACCGGCTGGTCGGTCGCTCGCTCGTGCGACGCGACGTGGATCCCACCGACCGGCGGGTCAACCGCATCACCGCGACGATCGACATCGCCGACGATCCGTGGTCGGCGCTCAACCGGTTCGACGACGACTTCGACGTCGCGGTCGGCGCTGCCGATCAGGCGCGGGTCGGCGACTCGGTCGCGCTGCTGGCGTCACTGACGGCGGCGACGGTGGGCGCGCGGCCCTGACAGTCGTTCAGGCGACGTCGGTGCCCTCATAAGTCCGGGACTTCTCTTCGAGGAACGCGCACAGCTCCGAGACGGCGGCCAGCTCTGCAGACAGCTCGAGCAGGCCGGGGGCGTCGAGGACGACGCTCTCTTCGCGGGGCTCCATCGTCGCGACCCACCCGCCCGCGTCCTGGGTGGCGGGCTGGATGAAGACCACCGTCGAGGCGTGATCCAGCCGGAAGGTCACCAGACCGGTGTTCGCACCGTCGTCGCCGTCCTGCACCATGACACGTGCGGCCTCGGCTCCCGCGCTTCCCTGCGCGCGGTACTCGGCGAGCCAAGACTCCAACGTCTCCAGACTTCGAAACGCCATCGCCACCCTCCTGCTAGCTCTGCGATGGCAAAAGTATAGGGAGACGCCTCCCCGATCCTCGAGAGCGGCCTCGGGGGAGGTTCTCGGGGCCTCGCCCACGCTCTCCGGGAGCGGACTGTAGCCGATCGTCGCCTCTCACGTCGGGACTTGCGTGGCGGCATCCCGCGAGGCTGACTTGAGGGATGCCCCTCACCGAAGACCTCGCGGACGACCTGGCCGCAGCGGTCCGCAGTCCCGAGATCTTCGCCGTCTACCAGCCGCAGGTGTCGCTGGAGAGCGGGTCGATCGTGGCGGCCGAGGCGCTCTGTCGATGGCGGCACCCGCGCCTCGGCGACATCGATCCCGTGACGATGATCGACGTCGCCGAGCGCACCGGCACGATCCACGAGTTGGGGCGGAGGATGCTGGACGAGTGCCTCGACACGCTTGACGAGTGGCGCGCGATGGGCCGGACCTGGGCGGTGACCGTCAACGTCTCGCCGGTGCAGTTCGAGGACGATTCCTTCTGCGCCCACGTCGCCGCGGAGTTCGCGCGGCGCGCGTGCCCCCCGGGGTCGCTCGTGTTCGAGCTCTCGCACGACAGCCCCTCGATCGACGACCGCTCGGTGCTGCCGCAGCTGCGCATGCTCCGTGACCGCGGGGTCGAGATCTCACTGGGCGACTACGGCGCGGAGGCGCCGACGCGCGAACGGCTGGGGCGTCTGCCGCTCACCGAGGTGAAGATCCCGGGATACCGGGTACGCGCGGTGGAGTCCGGAACACGCTCATCGCTGCACGACGAGGTTGAGCGCGCACACGCCGACGGACTGCGGGTGGTGGCCGAGGGGATCGAGACGCTCACCCACCTCGACATCGCCGTGCAGCTGGGCTGCGACCGGGCCCAGGGGTTCCTCATCCGCGAGCCGGACGCCGAGATCGTGTTTCCGTAGACGCCGGTGGTCCCCCTCGCTCAACGACCGGAGCCAGGTGCTGCACAACAGGTGTGCAACGGGTTGGGGGAACGGTCTGGCGTGCGGGAACGCCCGACTTAGGATCGGAGGATGACGACGGCGCGAGGGCGAGGCATCCTCGCTGTCGTCACCGCGATCGTCCTGCTCGCGCTCGGCGCCGGGGTCGCGTTCGCCGTCGGCGACGCGCTCGGCATCCGCACCGAGTCCGCCGAGCAGATGCAGCCCGCACCCGCCGCCGCGGTCATCGCGACGCCGGCGGTCGCCCCGCCCGAGCTCGCCGCGGTCGACGTGCCCGACACCGAGCGGGCCGGGGTGGCGATGGACGAGCTGCGCGACGCGATCGCGGGCGCTCCCGAGGAGCTTCGACAGGCTCCGCGACCCAGCCTGTCCCTCACCGTCGTCGACGCCCCCGAAGGCGACGACGACGCGTACGTGCTGGACGGCGATGCCGAAGCGCTGACCGTCACGGCGACCGCCGAAGCCGGCACGACCCGGGCGATCTACGACCTCGCCGCGCAGGTGCGGGCTGCGAAGCCGCTTACCGACCTGCTCGGCGCGCACGAGGCATCCCGGCTCCCGCTGCGGATGACCGACCTCGGCGCCGTCGGCGTCGCGCCCGACCCGGCCGAGTGGGAGTCGGGCACCGACTACTCGCATGCGTCGAAGGCGTTCGCCGACGTGTTCCTGGCGGATGCGCCGTACATCGACGAGGACGCGCTCGCCGACGCCTACGACGACTACGACGTGTTCCTGCGCCATTCGCTCGCGAACGGGTTCAACGCCATCGCCTTCCCGGGCTTTGTCGAGTTCGTGACGTTCGACGACGCGCCGGGCGGCCCGGTCTACGCCGAGGGCGACGCGCACCGCGCCAAAGCGCTCGCGCTGCGCGAGGCGTTCGCGCCGTTCTGGGAGCGCGCCGACGAGCTGGGCGTCAAGGTCTTCCTGCGCACCGACATGCTGGCGCTCACCGGCCCGCTCGAGCAGCACCTGCAGGACACGTTCGGATCGCTCGACGCTGAGAACCCCGGACTGTGGGACGTCTACACCGCCGGGCTCGACGAGCTCTACGACGCGGTGCCGGCGCTCGACGGCGTGCTCATCCGCATCGGCGAAGCCGGGACGGTGTACGACGTCGACGGCTGGGACTATTACTCCGCGCTCAAGGTCACCACGGTCGACGCCGTGCGCGCGATGCTCGACGCCTTCACGGCGCAGGCCGAGGCATCCGATCGCGAAGTGATCTTCCGCACCTGGTCGGTCGGCGTCGGCGCCGTCGGCGACATGCACACCAGCTCCGACTCGTACGACGAGGTGCTGAACGGCATCGATTCGCCCGCGCTCATCGTCTCGACGAAGTACACGCTCGGCGACTTCTACACGTGGCTGCCGCTCAACGACACGCTCGAACAGGGTTCGCAGCGGCGGATCGTGGAGTTCCAGAGCCGCCGCGAGTTCGAGAACTTCGGCGCCTTCGCGAACGACCTCGGCGCCGAGTACCAGTGGGCGCTGCAGCAGCTGCTCGCCGCGAACGACAGGATCGAGGGCGTCTGGGTGTGGACCCAGGACGGCGGGCCGTGGCGCGCCGGGCCCATGACGCTGTACCTCAAGGCCGGGTTCTGGCAGCTGTACGAACTCAACACGCAGGTCGCGGCATCCCTCGCCCGCGACCCTGCTGCGGACGTCTCGGTGGTGACGGAGGACTGGGCGCGCGAGTGGTTCTCGGACGACCCGGCGACGGTGGATGCCATCGTCTCGGCGATGGGCCGGTCCCGCGACGCGATCGCGCACGGCCTGTACATCGCGCCGTTCGCGCAGCAGCGGGTGTTCGCCATCGGCCTCGAGCCGCCGCCCATGATGTGGATCTTCGAGTGGGACATCCTGACCGGCGATTCCGCCGTGCTCGACGTCATGTACTCGATCGTGCGCGACGCAGACGGCGGCATCGACGCGGCGATCGCCGACGGCGAGGACGCCGTCCGGACGGCCCAGGCCATGCGTGACGAGGTCGCGGGGACGGATGCCGCCACCTGGCGCACTCCCGAGATCCGCGACGCGTTCGTCGGGGCTCTCGACTACGAGGTCGACACGCTGCGTCTGCTGTCGTCGTACCGGTCGCTGATCCTGCACCAGGGGGAGTGGCACGACACGCTCTCGCCCGACGCGCGCGCCGAGTGGGATGCCGACCGCGCGACCTTCGAGAAGCTCGCCGCCGCGCACCTCGAGGCCTACGACGGCGACATCGACCACCCGGCACTCAACCTCACCGCTGCGCAGCTGGGCATCCAGCGGTCGGAGCGCGACGACACGATGGCATGGCTCGCGCGCGTGCTGCTCGTGCTGGCGCTCGCCTGGGTCGTGATCGGCATGCTCGCCGCGCGCACGCGCCTCGTGCGACGACCGGGCGCAGCCGCGGCCCGTGCCACCTGGATCGCCTCGACCCGGCCGTGGCGCGCGCGCGAATCCACGCTCGGCATGCTCGAGCTCGACCGATGGCTGCTGCTCATCATCCCCGCAGCCCTGCTGGTCGCGACGCGCGCCGTGCAGACCTCGTTCCTCTCGTGGACGCACGTGGCCGTCGTCATCGGCACGTGGGTGGTGTTCGCCCTCGTGCTGCGGCTGTTCGTGCGGCGCCGCTCGCCGTGGCCCGTGATCGCCGCGGTCGGCGGGGTCGTCGTGCTGCGCTGCATCCTGACCCTCTTCGCCCTGTCGTTCACGGGACCCGGCGGGTACTGGTACGCGTTCTGGACCGAGCCCGCGCTGCGCACGGCGTACATCGCGGTCGCCTTCGCGCTGTTCGTGTGGGTGTTCGTCGCCGCCGGGTGGGCGCTGTCGGCCCAGGTCGGCGCCCGTCGGGCGACCGGCTACGTGCTCGCAGCCGTCGGCGCCGGGCTGCTCGTTCCGTCGGCGATCGTCGGCGCCATCGGCCTGGAGGCCGCCCTCACCGTCTGGAACGACGAGATGGGGCTGCTGCCCTGGGGCCTCGCCCGCATCCTGGGCATCACCACGTACCTCGACATCCCGGCCGAGACGCCCTGGTTCGCGGCGTCGTTCGCGCTCGTGCTGCTCATCGCCGGGGTGCTGCTGGCGCTGCCGTGGGGACGGCAGCGGGCCGCGGCATCCACTCGCTCGTGAGTCCGGTCGGGCGCCGGTCGGCCTCCCGCTCCTGAAAACAGGTGTTCTGGCGAGCGCAGGCGGATTTGGACGGGAACCGGCCTGTCTCCGCCGAAACACCTGTTCTGGAGAAGGCGGATCCGGCGAACGCGTGTTTCCGCTCGATAACGGTTGGGAGAAAATTCCAAAACACGCGTGACACATGGTGGTTTCTTCCATAGTGTGAGTCGCGGCCGGAAGGCCGACTCAAGAGTTTGACGCACAAGGGAGATCACATGAGGAAGCGCATCCTGCCCATCGCCGTGTTGGGTGTGGCAGTTCTCGGCATCACCGCCTGCAGCGGCGGCGGTGGCGGCAACAGCGGAGACGACTCGGCCTCGGGCGACGGCAAGACGCTCGACGTCTGGATCATGCAGGGCACGAACCCCGACGCCGAGCCGTTCTTCGACGAGGTCGCCGACGCGTTCAAGGAAGAGACCGGCGCCGAGCTGAACGTCGAGTTCGTGCAGTGGGCCGACGCCCACGACCGGTTCGTCACCTCGATCGCCGGCGGCACGACCCCCGACGTCGCCGAGACCGGCACCACGTGGACGCCCGAGTTCGCCGACGCCGGCGCGCTCGCGCCCATCACCGACTACGTCAAGGACGACGGCCTCGAAGACGACCTCGTGGAAGGCCTCGTGAAGTCGGGCACCTACGACGACGAGCTCTACGGCATGCCCTGGTACGCCGGCGTGCGATCGCTCGTCTACCGCTCCGACATCTTCGAGGAGCTGGGCCTGGACGCCCCGACCAACTGGGACGAGCTGCGCGAGGCCGCGCTGGCGATCAAGGCCGCTCACCCCGACATGACCGCGGTCGCCGTTCCCGGTGACGCCGAGTTCACGGTCTACCCGTGGGTGTGGGGCGCCGGCGGCGAGGTCGCCACCGAGAAGGACGGCACCTGGACGAGCGAGCTCGACTCGCCCGAGTCGGTGAAGGGTCTGGAGTTCTGGACCGGTCTCGCCACGCAGGACGACCTGTCGTCGGCCGGCGCCACGACGTGGAAGGAGACGGACGTGCTCGACGCGTTCGCCGCCGGCACCGTCGGCATGGCGATCATGGGCTCGTGGACGCCGTCCGCGATCGTCGAGAAGGGTCCCGACATGGAGGGCAAGTTCGCCGCCGTGCCGATCCCCGGTGAAGAGGACGGCATCTCGCCGTCGGTGCTCGGCGGCTCGCACCTGAGCATGTTCGAGACGGCCAAGGACAAGGACCTCGCGTTCGCGTTCATCAAGATGATGACCACGGGCGAGTTCGCCGAGAAGTGGGGCGAGCAGAGCGGGTACTTCCCGGGCCAGAAGTCGCTGCTGGAGAAGTCGATCGAGAACGCCGACCCGCTGGTGCAGCCGTTCGCGACGCAGATGGTCGACGGCGGCGCGTCCGTGCCGGTGACCCCCACCTTCGGTGCCGTCCAGGCCAAGAAGACGACGAGTGCCATGATGCAGGCGATCCTGTCGGGCACGAAGGACGTCGAGACGGCCGCGAAGGATGCCGCGGCCGAGATGACCGCGACGCTCAACGGGAACTGAGCGGCACCGCATGGCATTCATGCCCCAGGCGCCGGTGGCGGAGGAGCACGTCTCTTCCGCCGCCGGCGCGGCGGTCGCCCCCGGATCCCGCCGCCGCCCGATCGACAGGCTGCGGCCGTGGATGCTGCTCGCGCCCGCGCTCGTCGTGCTCGCGGGTCTGCTGCTGTGGCCGCTGATCCGGGTGGTGCTGTTCTCGTTCCAGGACTACGGCCTGCGCGAGATCGTCTCGGGGGAGCCGAACTTCATCGGCTTCGACAACTTCGTCGAGATCCTCACGAGCCCCACGTTGTGGACGGTCGTGCTGCCCAACACCGTCGGCTTCGCGATCCTCTCGGTGGTCGGCACCGTGGCGTTCGGCACGCTGGTCGCGCTGCTGCTGCAGTCGCTCGGCACCTTCTGGCGCACCGTCGTGGCGAGCGCCATCATGGCGGCCTGGGCGATGCCCGCCGTCACCGGCACGTACGTGTGGGTGTGGATCTTCGACGCCGACCGCGGCATCTTCAACCAGCTGATGATGCAGCTCGGGCTCATGGACGAGCCCTACAACTGGTTCACCAACCGCTGGTCGTTCTACGCGATCGTGCTGCTGAACGTCATCCACCACGGCTTCCCGTTCGTCGCGGTCACGATCCTCGCGGGGCTGCTCGGCGTTCCGAAAGAGACGCTGGAGGCGGCATCCCTCGACGGCGCCGGCGGGTGGCGGCGTTTCTGGAGCATCACCTTCCCGCAGCTGAACCAGGTGTTCGCGGTCGTCATCATCCTGTCGACCATCTGGGACTTCAAGGTCTTCGCGCAGGTGTACCTCATGCCCGGCGGCTCGGGCTCGAACCGTGACGTGCTGAACCTCGGCGTGTGGTCGTACGTCGAATCGTTCGGGCAGAACCGGTACGGCTTCGGCTCGGCGATCGCCGTGCTGCTGACCCTGCTGCTGCTCGCCATCACCGTCGTCTACGTGCGACGCCTGCTCAAGGAGGACCAGCTGTGACCCGGCCCTCGATCGGACGACGCATCGTCAAGGGCGTCCTCGTCTTCCTGCTGCTCGTCTTCACGCTCTTCCCGACCTACTGGATGCTCGTGAGCGCGTTCGACGAGAACCCGTCGGGCGGCGCGGAGCTCGTGCCCCGGCAGTTCACGCTCGACCACTTCGTGTTCGTGCTGACCGACGGCGGCTTCGCGACCTACCTGCGCAACTCGCTCGTCGTGGCGCTGGTGGTCGTGGTCGCCTCGGGCCTTCTGGGCCTGCTGGCCTCGGTGGCGGTCGCGCGCTTCAGGTTCACCCTGCGCACGCAGATCGTCATGATGATCCTCGTCGTGCAGATGGTGCCGCTGGAGGCTCTCGTCATCCCCCTCTTCGTGCAGGTGCGCGACCTGCAGCTGCTCGGGACCCTCCTCGGCCTCATGATCGTCTACACGGCGCTCGCGCTGCCGTTCGGGATCTGGATGCTGCGCGGATTCGTCGCCGCCGTGCCCGTCGAACTCGAAGAGGCCGCCTACATCGACGGCGCCTCGTGGTGGCGCATGTTCCGCTCTGTGCTGCTGCCGCTGGTGGCGCCCGGGCTCGTCGCGACGAGCGTGTTCGCCTTCATCACGGCATGGAACGAGTTCATCTTCGCGATGACGCTGCTGGGCGGCGCGACCGAGAACTACACGGTGTCGATCGGCCTGCGCCAGTTCTTCGGCCTGCACTCGAACGACTGGGGCTCGGTGATGGCGGCCTCGACCATCATCACGATCCCCGTCATGATCTTCTTCATCGTCGTGCAGCGGCGCCTGTCGAGCGGCATCGTCGCCGGGGCGGTGAAGGGCTGACATGGATCTCGAACAGCTCGTTCCCGGTGTGCTGCTGCCCGGGTTCGCGGGCACCGTCGTGCCGGAGTGGCTGCACGGCGAGCTGGAGCGCGGCCTCGGCGGCGTGTGCCTGTTCGCCGGCAACGTCGCGGCGGACGATCCGGACGGAACAGCGCGGCTGGCCGCGGCGATCCGCGCCGTCCGCCCCGGAACGCTCGTGGCCGCCGACGAGGAGGGCGGCGTCGTCACGCGCCTCGAAGGTCGGCACGGATCGACGCTGCCCTCGCCCGCACAGCTCGGCCTGGTCGCCCCCGACGTCGCCGAGCGGGTCGGCGCGGTGCTGGCCGAGCGGGTGCGCCGTGCCGGCATCGACGTCGTGCTCGCCCCGAGCGCCGACGTCAACGACAACCCCGACAACCCGGTGATCGGCGCCCGCTCGTTCGGGGCCGACGCCCACGAGGTCGCGTCGCGCGTCGCAGCGACGGTGCGCGGCATCCGGACCCGGCCAGGCGTCGCCGCGTGCGTCAAGCACTGGCCCGGGCACGGTGACACGAACGTCGACTCCCACCGGGGGCTCCCGACGATCCCGGCCGCCACCGCCGCGCGGCACGCTGCGCCGTTCGAGGCCGCGATCGAGGCCGGCGTGCCCGCCGTCATGACGGCGCACATCGTGGTGTCCGAGTGGGGGCCGGAGCCGGTGACCGTGAATCCGGACGCGATCGCCCGGCTGCGTGCCGCGGGCTTCGACGGCGTCGTGGTGACGGATGCCGTCGACATGGCCGCCATCGCCTCGACGTACGGCATCGGCGGCGGTGCCGCCCGGGCGCTCGCCGCGGGGGTGGACCTGGTGTGCCTCGGCAACCCCGAGCTCGGCGGCCTCGACGCCGCCGCACAGTACGCTGAGGTCGTCGACGCGATCGTGGCCGCCGTGCACGACGGACAGCTCGCACCCGAGCGGCTGCGCGAGGCGCACGGCCGGGTCGCGCGCCTGGCGTCCGAGCTGAGCTCGGCGCGGGGCACGGCGACGCGCACGAGCCCCGTAGACCTCGACCACGGCGATGCCGAGACGATCGAGGCGGCGCTGGCGGCGGCATCCGATCCCTCCGCTCTGGCCGGCCTCGCGCGTATCGCCCGGGTCGTCGACGCGCGGGGCGGGGCGACGCAGGCCGCCGCGACGCGGGCGGTGCCGGTGGCCGACACCCTGCGCGCGCTGACCTCGGCGGGAGCGGATGCCGGGGCTTCGGGCGTCACTGCGGTCGTCGCCGACCGTCCCAGCGCCGTGCAGCTCGGCGTGCTCGCCGACGTGCAGGCCGCCGGCGAGTGCATCGTCGTGAACGTCGGTGCGATCCCCGGAGGCTTCGACGCGGCCGTCGTCCAGCTCGGCGCGGACTCGGTGTTCTCGGCGGGCATCGTGCGGGCGTGGGCTGCGAAGGGTGGCAGATGAGGATCCTCGCACTGCAGTCCGGCACGAGCGCGGACGGCATCGACGCCGCGCTCGTGTCGGTGACGGCCGGCGATGACGCGCTGGAGCTCGTCGTCGAGCGGTGGGGCACCGAGCCGTGGCTGCCCGAGGAGCGCGCGCTCGTCATGCGCGCGGTGGACGGCTGGCCGCTGGATCCTCCGGAGTGGTGCCGGCTCGAGACCACCGTGGGCCAGGCGTTCGCGCGGGCAGCGGTGACGGTCATCGACGGCGGGCCCCGCCCGGACCTCGTGTGCGCGCACGGGCAGACCGTGTTCCACGGTGTCGAGGCCGGCGCGGTGTGGGGGACGCTGCAGATCGGCGAGCCCGCGTGGATCGGCCGCGCCACCGGCTGCCCCGTGCTCTTCAACGTCCGCGTCGCCGACGTCGCCGCCGGCGGCCAGGGCGCGCCGCTCATCGCCGCGTTCGACGCCCGCTGGCTGCGATCGGCGGCGGAGGAGGCCGGAGCACCCATCGCCTCGCTCAACCTCGGCGGCATCGCGAACCTGCAGGTCGTGCGGCCCGACGGCGCCGTGGCGGGGTTCGACACCGGTCCCGCGAACGCGCTGCTCGACGCGTACGTGACCCGCGCGACGGACGGCGCTGAGACCTTCGACCGCGACGGACGTCACGCCGCGGCCGGACGCGTCGACGCCGCGCTGCTGCAGCGGCTGCTCGGGCATCCGTACTTCGCCCTCGCCGCACCCAAGACGACGGGTCGCGAGACCTTCACCCTCGCGACGGTCGACGCGGCCCTCGCGGAGGCGCACGAGCGACCCCTGCCGCCGGCATCCTTGAGTCTCGACGACGTCTGCGCGACGCTCGTCGAACTGACGGCGGCGTCCGTCGCGGAGGCGCTGCACCGCACCGCGCCGGACGCCGCTCGCATCGTCGTGTCGGGTGGGGGAGCGCGCAACCCCGTGCTGCTCGACCGCCTGACGGCCCTCGCCGGCGTGCCCGTCGAGGCGAGCGACGCGTGGGGGATCCCCGCCGACGCGCGTGAGGCGGTCATGTTCGCGGCGCTCGCATACCTGTCGGTGCTGCGGGTGCCGCTGGAGCTGCCCGGCACGCCGGAAGGGCGTGCCGCCGTCGCCGGCCAGTGGGACCTCTCGGTCGCGCCGCTGCCCACCCTGCCCGCCGTCACCGGAGGCGCATCGCAGCGACTCCGCGTGCGCACGAGAGAGGAACGGCCGTGAGCATCGTCGCCGTCGACCTGGGAAAGACCGGATGCCGCATCCGCGCCACGTCCGGAGCCGAGACCGTCTCGGCACACGGCGCCGGGGTGCCGGGGCTCGCCGACAGCGAGGGCGACGTCCGCGCGTTCGATGCGATCGTGGCGACGCTCGGCGAGCTCGACCTGCCGACGCCGGTCGCCTCGATCGGCGTCGGCGCGGCCGGCGCCGAGGCGGCGCCGGCGGCCGCACGCGCTCTGGCCGAACGCGTCGCCGCGCACCTCGACGCGCCGACCGCCGTCACCACCGACGCCGTCACCGCGCACGCGGGGGCGTTCGAGGGGATGCCGGGCACGATGGTCATCGTCGGCACCGGCACCGTGCTGCTGACCCTCGACGAGGCCGGCACGCTCAGCCAGGTGGACGGCTGGGGTCCGTGGCTCGGCGACGAGGGCAGCGGCCGCGCGATCGGCCAGGAGGGCCTGCGAGCCGTCCTCGCCGCGCACGACGGGCGAGGCCCCGCGACGACCCTGACGGCGGCGGCGCTCGAGCTGCACGCACCGCTCAGCACGCTGCCGCGCTGGGTCGCGGACACCGCAGCGCCCGCACGGCAGCTCGCCCGCTTCGCGCCCCGGGTGCTGGCGGCCGCAGCCGCGGGCGACGCCGTCGCACGCGACATCGTCGAGCGCGCCGTCGACGCGGTCGTGCAGGCGTGCGCGGCGACCGCCGGACCGTACTGCCTGCTGGGCGGCGTCGCCGGATCGGCCGTGTTCGGCGACGCGCTGCGCGCACGCCTGCGGGAACGGGGGCTTGCGGTCGTCGAGCCCCGGGGGGACGCGCTCGACGGGGCGGAGTACATCGCCCGCACCCCGGCCAGCGCCTACGAAGGAAGTGTGGTGCGCCGTGGTTGACCTCGACGATCTGCGCCGTCAGCTGGCCGAGCTCACGACCGAGGCCGTCGATCCCGAGTTCGGCGAGCTCGACCTGATGACCACGCCACAGCTCGTGGCGGCCATGATCGACAGCAACCGTCAGGTCACCGAGGCGCTGGTGGCGGCATCCACGGATCTCGCGCGCGCCGTCGACGCGGCGGCCGAGCGCATGCAGCGGGGCGGACGACTCCTCTACGTGGGCGCAGGAACTCCCGGGCGGCTCGGCATCCTCGACGCCAGCGAGATCCCGCCGACCTTCGGCGAACCGCCCGAGCGTGTGGTGGGGATCATCGCCGGCGGCGAGACGGCGATCCGCTCGGCCGTCGAGAACGCCGAGGACGACGTCGCCGCCGGCCGCGCCGACATCGCGGGCGCCGGCATCGGTCCCGACGACTGCGTCGTGGGGCTCACCGCCTCGGGCCGCACGCCCTACGTGCTGGGCGCGATCGCCGAGGCCCGTGCGCGGGGAGCGACGACCATCGGGGTCAGCTGCAACCCGCGGTCCGAGCTCACCGCCGCCGCCGACGTCGGCGTCGAGGTCATCGTCGGGCCCGAGCTCGTCGCCGGCTCCACGCGGCTGAAGGCCGGCACGGCGCAGAAGATCGTGCTCAACACGATCTCGACCCTCGCGATGGTGCGCATCGGCAAGACGTACGGCAACCGCATGGTCGACGTGCGCGCCACGAACGAGAAGCTGCGCGCTCGCGGGGTGCGCATGGTGATGAGCGTCGCCGATGTCGAGCCTGCCGTGGCGCGTCGCGCGCTCGCCGACACCGGTTGGGAGGTGAAGCCCGCGATACTGATGTGCATGAGGGGACTGACCGCGGATGCCGCGGCTCGTGCGCTCGCCGATGCGCAGGGCCGGCTGCGCGAAGCACTGGACCGCACGCGCGAGGCGGTGTGATGGACGTCCTGATCCGCGCGCGCCAGTCGCTCGACCGGCTGAGCGCCTCGGAGCGTCGCGTCGCCGACGCCGTGCTGGCGGATCCGGAGCTCGTCCGCACGTCGACGATCATGCGGCTCGCCGAGGTGAGCGGCGCCTCGCAGTCCACCGTCGCGCGGTTCTGCCAGAGCCTCGGCTACCCCGGCTACCGCGAGTTCCGCCTCGACGTCATCGGCGCGCTCAGCCGCGACCAGGCGCAGCGCATCAGCTTCGACATCGGCGAGGGCGAGATCGGCCCCGACGACTCGATCGCCGACACGGTCGCCAAGATCGCGTTCCAAGAGATGCAGGCGATCCAGGACACCGCGCAGTCGCTCGACACCGAGGCCGTCGCGCAGGCGGTCACCGCCATCCGCGGGGCGCGGCGCATCGAGCTGTACGGAGCGGGGGCGTCCTCGCTGAGCGCGCAGGACCTCTTCCAGAAGCTCAGCCGCATCGGCCGCCCCGCCGGCGTCTCGGTCGACATCCACCTCGCCCTCGTGCAGGCGGCGCTCCTCGACGACGCGTCGGTCGCGATCGGCGTCTCGTTCCGCGGCGAGACCCGCGAGACCCTCGACTTCCTCACCACGGCCGGCCGTACGGGCGCGCTCACGATCGGCATCACCAACGCCGCGGAGTCGTCGCTCGACGACGTCTGCGACATCGTGCTGCGCACGAGCGTGCGCGAGAGCCGCTTCCGCAGCGGCGCCATGGCCAGCCGCATCGCGCAGCTCGCGCTCATCGACATGCTGTTCGTGCTCGCGCTGCGCCAGGACTTCCCGCAGATGACCGAGAGTTTGCGCCGCACCTACGACGCCGTGCAGTCCCGGCGCCCCGACACCGGAGCCGTCGAGACCGGCTGAGCCGCGGCATCCCCTCTTCGGGGCGTCGCTTCACGGCGCTCGCCGAGACCGGGGATACCCGTCGAAACCCAGGGTGTTGCCCCAGGTCTCGACGGGAATCCCCGGTCTCGACGCGGCGGTCCCCGGTCTCGGCGAACCGGTCCCTCCGGAAGGAGGGGGGATTGGTCGGACCAGGCCGATGGGAGGCGTAACGTAGAAGCATCCCCCCGAATCGATTCGAAAAGGTGTTTGCCATGCGTTCCCGCAGTACCGCTGTCCTGTCCCTTCTCGCTGTTTCCGGCCTGCTCCTCGCCGGGTGCGCGTCGACCCCGTCGTCCGACGCGACGCCCGAGAAGACCACCCCCGCTGTGAGTGTCGTCGACTCGTCGATCACCGACCCGGCGGCCGTGGGCGAGCGCGTGGGCGCAGACGGCCTGCAGCTCGAGGTGTGGAGCGGCATCGTCCCCGACGAGGCGGCCGCCGGCGCGCTCGGCGACCCGGACGAGGGCACCCAGTGGGTGACCGCGAACGTCGCGCAGTGGGTGAGCGACAAGGGCCTCACCGGCGCCGATGTCGCCCCCGTGCTGCGGTCGACCGCCGACGACAGCTTCGAGGGCGTCGCGGTGCCGCAGCAGAACGTGGACGTCGAGATGAAGCCCGACACGTCGTACACCTACGTCTGGAGCTACGCCGTCCCCGAGGCGCTCGTCGACCCGTCGACCCTCGTGATCTGCGTCGGCGACGGCGACGAGGGCTGCAGCACCCTCACCAAGTAAGAGGGAGGGATGCCGGCGGCCGAGGCCGCCGGCATCCACTGTTCACAGCCGTCGCGCCGCGCACCCCTGGTGCCCGGCGCGACGGCTTTTCGCACTCGTGCCCCGCGCCGGATCAGGAGATCTGGCGAAGGCAGGACGATGTCGCGCGGATCGTCCTGTGCTCGCCAGATCTCCTGATCTCGGCGGCGCGGGCGTCAGACTGCCGCGCGCACGGCGTCGGTGCGGACGATGTCCTTGCCGAGGGGCATGAGCGAGATCGGCACGAGCCTGAAGCTCGCGATGCCCAGCGGGATGCCGATGATCGTGATGCACATCGCGACGCCCGTGACGATGTGGCCGATCGCGAGCCACCAGCCGGCGAGGATCACCCAGATGACGTTGCCGAGGAACGAGCCGACGCCGGACGACGGCTTGTCGACGATCGTGCGCCCGAACGGCCACAGGGCGTAGACGCCGACGCGGAATGACGCGATCGCCCACGGGATGGTGATGATCGGGATGCACAGCAGCACCCCGGCGAGCATGTAGCCGAGGAACATCCAGAAGCCCGACAGCACGAGCCAGATGATGTTGAGGACGGTGCGCATGTTCCGATCCTTTCAGCGGGATGCCGCGAGGGTGCTGTGACCGCGTCCTGCCTCGGTCGACAGGTCAACCGGCCCTGTGCAGGAGATCTCGCGCGGGAACCTCCTGCGGAAGCCCGGTTGACCTGTTGCGACGCGGAAAGAAGGGCGGAAGGGGAGGTGGCGGGCGGAGGACGGCTGCCGCGGGATCTGGTCCTCCGCCCCTCACCTCCCCTCCCGCCTCAGACGGAGAGAGTGGATGCCGCGCGCCGGCGCTCCCCGGCGCGCTGGGCGCGGCGCACGAGGCCGACGACGCCGGCGACCAGCGCGAACCCGCCCAGCACGAGCACGGCGTACGCGACAGCCGCGGCCGGGCTGAGGTTCAGGATCCAGTCGGTCGCCGCGGCCTGCCGGTCGGCGTCGGTGAGGAGCCACATCGCGAACGCGGCGATCCCCGCCAACGCGAGCCCCCACACGATGCCCGCCCAGCGGGTGCGCGGAGCCGCGGGAGCGGGGGATGCCGCCCCCGCGGGAACCGCGGCGGTCGCGGCCGGCGCGCTCGTGGCGGCGGCATCCGAGGCGAACTCGGTGAACGCCGGCGGCAGTGCTGCCGGCGCCGGGGGTGCCTCCGGTGCGGGCGGCTCGAGGTCGGAGGGGGTGACGGTATCGTTCGAGGGCGCTGCCGCCGCTGCGGGCGGCGTGAGGTCCGCGGGCGCGATCACGGCTGTCTCGGCGGCTTCGGCCGCGGACACCTCGGGAAGCGGCGGGAGCGGGACTGCCTGCGTGTCGGTCGTGGTGGGTTCCTCAGCCGACGCGTCGGCGCCGGGTGCGGCATCCGGATGCTCGAAGGTGCTCATGTCGGCGCTCATTTCTCGTAGATCGTGATCTGGACGGAGCCGGCGGTCTGGTCCAGCGTGACGTGCTGCGTGGTGATCGCGTCGGTGCCGGTGTTGGGACTGCTGACCTGCCAGGACACCGAACCGTCGGAGTCCGGCCTGATGGTGCCCGACTCGATGAGGTCGCCGCCACGCCACGGCAGGGTCGTGTACGTCACCTCGCCGTCGCCCAGCGTCGCGTCCAGGTCCAGGGCGGCGCCGGGGTAGACCTCGATCTGCGTCCAGCCTCCGACACCCTTGGTCACGACGATGTCGCCGGCGGTCACATCCTCGCTGTCCGAGAGCGACGACACCGAGATCGAGACGGCGCCGAAGGGCTGCACGAGCCGCTGCTCGTCGGTCGAGGTCCCGAGGTACGTGCCACCGACGGCGAATCGGTCCGGGCCGGAGGCCACAGCCACCGAGCAGCCGACCACCAGCAGCACGATCGTCACTGCCGTGAGGAACCCGCTGCGCCGCCGGATCGCGCCGGCGACGACCATGGCGAGCGCCGTGACGAGAGCGGCGGTGAAGATGCCGATGGCGCCGGCGAAGGGGGCGGTCGCGGCATCCCGGAGCGAGGCCAGCACCGAGACGGCGCCGAGGACGATCGCGGCACCGAGCGCGGTGAGCACGAACACGAAGCTCGTGCGGGGACGGGTGGCGCGGCGCACGCGGCGGCGCTCCTCGGCTTCGAGGGCGAAGGCGGCACCGTGGGCGTGGCGCTCGCGCCGCGCCTGGTCACGGGCCGTGCGTGCGGCATCGTGCTGGCTGCGACGCCACGCGTCGTTCTGCACGCGCCACGCCTCCTGGCGGGCGCGCCAGTCCGCGACCTGCTCGTCATCGCCGTACGGCGCCGGTGCCTCGCCGTACGGCGAGGCACCGGCGCCGGGGGCGGACGGCGCCGGCGGCGCGGTCGGCGGGACGGCATCCGCAGCTCCCGTCGTGGACTCGGCCGGAGCCCGACCGGCCGAGTCCACGGTGCTCGCGGATGCCGCGAGGGGAGCGGTCGCGTCGTCAGGAGAATCGGACGCGACCGTGGGGGCGGGCTGCGCGGAAGCCGTCTGCGCATCCGCCCGCGATGGCCGGTCGGAACGAGCCGACCGGACGATGAAGTAGGTGGCGGTGCCGATGACAGCGAGGACGAGGATCACGCCGATGCCGCCGCTGGGCGAGGCGGTGTCCCAGATCGACCAGCCGTCGTTCCACGCCCACGGAGCGAAGCCGGTGAGCGCCCACAGCGGCCACAGCAGGACGTTGCGCAGCCACGGCACGACCGGCACGAACCCGACGACCGCGAGGATGAACACCCCCGTCATGGCGGCGTCGTAACGACCGTGCATCAGCTCGCGGAAGTGGATGCGGCCGTCGGTGTCGGGCAGCAGCGCCCAGCCGATGGCGTAGACGAGGAGCGCCGGAAAGCCCAGCAGCGCCACGACCACGAAGATGCCGCGCACGATGAGCGGGTCGATCCGCAGGCGGGCGGCGATGCCGCCGCAGACACCGCCGAGCCACGCGTCGCCGCGCACGATGCCGAGTCCCTGCACCCACGAGAAGAACCGGTCCGAGCCCGTCGGCGTACCCGGGGGAGCGGGGGGCGGCGGACCCGGATCTGTGGGGGGAGCGGAGGTCGTGTCGGTCATGGTTCCACCCTGGCGGTCCCGGCGAGAGCGCCGCTATGGGGTGATCCCCTGACTGGTCCCTGATCCTCGGCACCCGGGGTGGGTCGGGGGCGCGATCGGGTGATTGGATGCCGGTATGCCCACTTCTGCGTCGACGGACGCATCCTCGGCTGAGGATCCGCGTCTTGCGACGGTCCCCGCCGCCGTCGCGGCCCCGGTCCGCGCGCGCCCTCGACGTGGCCGGCGACCGGCTGCAGGCGGGCGGAGGACGGATGCGGCATCCTCTGGTCCCGTCCGCCCGCCGCTGCGGCGACCGCGTGACTGCGCCGTGTCGGGAGTCTCGGTGGGCCTCGCGCGACACCTGGGCTGGCCGCTGTGGATCGTGCGCGCACTCTTCATCGCGCTGACGCCGCTGTGGGGCGCGGGCGTCCTGCTGTACGCGTGGCTGTGGGTGTTCGTGCCGTGGGACGAGGCACGGCCGGCGCAGGCGGCAGCGCCGGCGGACACCGCGGCGTCGGGGGAGGCGGACGAGCCGATCGACCCCGCGGAGGTCGCCCGCGTGCGCGACGAGCCGACCCGGCGGGTGCCGGTGGCGTGGATCCTGACCGGCGCGGCCGTCGTCGTGACGCTCATCACGATGATCGCGATCGCGATGTTCGGCGCGAACGGCGTGGTCTGGACGTCGATGCCCGGATGGGTGGGCGGCGTGTTCCTCGCGACGGCGCTCGCGGTGTCGGCCGGGATGTGGGCGACGCTCGTCGACCGCGACGACCCCGCCCGCGGCCCGCGTCACGAGAACATCGTGCGCGTCGTCCTGACCGTGACGCTCGCCGTGCTGCTGATCGGTCAGTTGTCGATGCTGCGCCAGACCGGCGTCGCGGGGTTCGTGTTCGCACTCGTTCCGATCGCCGGCATCGTGCTCGTGTACTCGTCGATCCTGGTCGGCAAGTGGCGCGAGCTGTCGGGCGAGCGGGTCCGCCGCATCCGCGAGGAGCAGCGCGCCGAGATGGCCGCTCACCTGCACGACTCCGTGCTGCAGACGCTCGCGCTGATCCAGAACCGCGCGGGCGCCTCGACCGAGGTCGCGCGCCTGGCCCGCGCACAGGAGCGCGAGCTGCGCGCGTGGCTGTACGACGGCGACGCCCCCGCCGACAGCGATCTGCCCACCGACCTGCGCGACTACGCCGCCGCACTCGAGCTCGACTATCCGGTGCGCATCGACGTGGTCTCGGCGGGGCTGCCCGCCGAGCGGGCGAGCGGGGAGGTCGCGGCGGCGTCGCGCGAGGCGATGCTCAACGCCGCCCGTCACGCCGGCGGAGACGTGTCGGTGTACATCGAGGGCAACGCGAACGCCGTCGACGTGTACGTGCGCGACCGCGGCCCCGGGTTCGACCTGGCCGACGTGCCCGACGACAGGCTCGGCATCCGCCAGTCGATCATCGGCCGCATGCGCCGCGCCGGGGGGTCGGCGACCGTGCGCCGCGGTGCGGGCGGCGGCACCGAGGTCCATTTGAGATTCGTGGATGCAGGCGGCCCGGCATCCCCTTCGACGGAGGTCCGCCGTGGCTGATGCCCCCGTACGCGTCGTGATCGTCGACGACCACTCCATCTTCCGGTCCGGCCTGCGGGCGGACCTCGACGCCTCGATCGACGTCGTCGGCGAGGCGGCCGACGCGGCCTCGGCCGTGGAGGTCATCGAGGCGACGCGCCCCGACGTCGTGCTGCTGGACGTCCACCTGCCGGCGGGCCGGGGTGCGGCATCCAGCGCTCCCGACGCGGCAGGCGGCGAGGCCGTGATCCGCGGTGCGGCGCCCGTCGTGCCGACCACCCGCTTCCTCGCGCTGAGCGTGTCCGACGCCGCCGAGGACGTCGTGCGGGTCATCCGGGCAGGCGCGCGCGGCTACATCACGAAAGGGTCCTCGGGCGCCGAGGTGAGCCGCGCCGTGCACGCCGTCGCCGAGGGCGACGCGGTGTTCTCACCGCGGCTCGCGGGCTTCGTGCTCGACGCGTTCGGCGCCGCCGTCGGCGAGACCGCAGCGACCAGCGACGAGCTCGACCGCCTGTCGGCGCGCGAGCAGGAGGTGATGCGGCTCATCGCCCGCGGCTACGCGTACAAAGAGGTCGCGGCCGAGCTGTTCATCTCGATGAAGACGGTGGAGTCCCACGTGTCGGCGGTGCTGCGCAAGCTGCAGCTGTCGTCGCGGTACGAGCTGACCGCGTGGGCGTCGGAGCGGCGCCTGCTCTGACGTCGGGTCGCTGTCCCAGACTTCGCAGAACCTCACGGATCTCGCACGCGCTGCGCAGGAAACCGCGAGATCGGAGCGATTCTGCGAAGTCTGTGAGCACGCGGCGACGGAGGCCCGGGCCGGTGTCGGCGGGGCGACCTAAACTGGGTGGGTTATGACCGATGCCCATGCGGCCGCGCCGGGCGCGGCATCCCTCCGTCCTGTCGTGCTCGACGCTGCCCACGTGACGGGCGACACCGGGCCGCGCCCCGACGAGGACCTGCTGCAGGGGCTCAACCCGCAGCAGCGCGAGGCCGTCACCTACCGAGGGCAGGCGCTGCTGATCGTCGCCGGCGCGGGGTCGGGCAAGACGAGCGTGCTGACGCGGCGGATCGCATCGCTGCTGCGGGGTCGTGAGGCGTGGCCGAGCCAGATCCTGGCGATCACCTTCACCAACAAGGCCGCGGGCGAGATGCGCGAGCGCGTCGAGCAGCTGGTCGGCGACACCGCGCGCGGCATGTGGATCTCGACGTTCCACTCGGCGTGCGTGCGGATCCTTCGGCGCGAGGCCGAGCAGTTCGGCTTCACGAAGTCGTTCACCATCTACGACTCGGGCGACTCGCGAGCACTCATCAAGCGACTGGTCAAAGAGCACGAGGCCGACGCGTTCGGGCTGACTCCGGCGGCGACGCAGTCGAAGATCTCGAAGCTGAAGAACGAGCTGGCGGATGCCGAGTCCTACGCCCGTTCGGCCAATCTGAACGACCCCGCCGAGCGGGTGTTCGTCGAGGTGTTCGGCGCGTACCAGCGTGAGCTGCAGCGGGCCAACGCGTTCGACTTCGACGACCTCATCGCGCAGACGGTCTACCTCTTCCGCGCGTTCCCGCAGGTGGCCGACGTGTACCGGCGCCGGTTCCGTCACATCCTGGTCGACGAGTACCAGGACACCAACCACGCGCAGTACGCGCTGATCCACGAGCTGACGAGGCCGCCGGGATCGGATGCCGCACCCCTGGCGAGCTCCGGCGGCATGATGATCTTCGAGCCCGAGCCGGCCGCCGAAGAGGGGGCGTCGCTCACCGTCGTGGGTGACTCCGACCAGTCGATCTACGCGTTCCGCGGCGCCGACATCCGCAACATCAGCGAGTTCGAGAAGGACTTCCCGGGCGCCAAGGTCGTGCTCCTCGAGCAGAACTACCGCTCGACGCAGAACATCCTCTCTGCCGCGAACGCGGTCATCGGCCACAACTTCGACCGCAAAGACAAGAAGCTGTGGACCGATGTCGGCGACGGTGAGAAGATCATCGGCTTCACCGGCTACTCGCAGCACGACGAGGCCCAGTTCGTCGCCGACGAGATCGAGGCGCTGCGCCGCGGCGGCGTCGACTACTCGCAGATGGCGGTGTTCTACCGCACCAACTCGCAGTCCCGTGCGCTGGAAGAGATCTTCATCCGGGCCGCCCTGCCGTACAAGATCATGGGCGGCACGAAGTTCTACGAGCGCGCCGAGATCAAGGACGCTCTGGCCTACCTCGTGGCCGTCGCCAACCCGGCCGACGAGATGGCGATGCGCCGCATCATCAACCGGCCGCGCCGCGGCATCGGCGACGTCACGATCGAGACGATCTCGCGATACGCCGCCGACCAGCAGATCACGTTCCGCGACGCGCTGGCCAACTCGTCGGCGCTCGGCGTCGGGCCCAAGATCCAGGCGGCCATCGCGCACCTCGACGCGGTGCTGGCCGAGGCGTCCGAGCTCATGCTGCCGTCGTCGGGCGAGCTCGCGCCGCCGACGGCGGTCGCCGAGGGCCTCACCCTGCTGCTGAACAAGTCCGGGTACTACGACGCGCTGCGCGCGAGCAAGGATGCGCAGGACGAGGCGCGCATCGAGAACCTCGACGAGATGGTGGCGGTCGCCCGCGAGTTCGCGCGCAACAACCCCGAGGGCACGATCCTCGACTTCCTCACCGAGGTGGCGCTGGTCTCCGACGCCGACGACCTCGAGGACGCGTCGGGCTCGGTGTCGCTCATGACGCTGCACACCGCCAAGGGTCTCGAGTACGACGCGGTGTTCCTCACCGGTGTCGAAGAGGATCTCATCCCGCACCGCATCTCGGCGGGGGAGCCCGGCGGCCCGCAAGAGGAGCGGCGCCTGTTCTACGTCGGCATCACCCGCGCTCGCAAGCGGCTGTACCTGTCGCTCGCGATGACCCGCGCCCAGTTCGGCGAGGTCACGGTGGCGATGCCCAGCCGCTTCCTGCAAGAGATCCCTGTCGAGCTGCTGCACTGGCGCCAGTCGCCGGGCGACGTCAACTCGCGCGGCGGCACGCAGTCGCGTGCGCTCAACGCGCGCCGCGGTTCGGGTTCGGGCGGTTCCGGCTTCGGCGGCTCGGGCAAGCGCTACGGCGACGACCTGGTTCCCCTCGCCCGTCGCGAGCCCTCCGGCAACCTCGAGCGCTTCGCGAACAAGATCCCCGCGAAGGTGCGCGACAACGGCGACCTCGTCCTGGCCCCGGGCGACCGCATCCGTCACGACGACTTCGGCGAGGGTCAGGTGGATGCCGTCACCGGCGAGGGAGCCAAGCGCGTCGCCCACGTCCGCTTCGACTCCGCCGGCCCGAAGAAGCTCCTGATCAAGATCGCCCCGATCGAGAAGCTCTGACGCGCCGTCAGGCGGCGGGCATCCACCCGACCGATCAGGAGCAGTTGAGCTTGTCGATCCCGGCGGAGACGGAGGCGGCGCCGGTGTTCGGACCCAGCGTCGCGACGGTCGACCAGCCGGCGTACGCGCGGACGGTGCCGTAGCCGCGCGAGTTGGCCAGGGAGCGCACGGTGCCCAGTGCGGCGACGGAGTTGCCGGTCGTGCAGGACGAGAACGTCAGCCGGCTGCCCGTGTACGACGTGCCGGAGTAGGCGCAGAAGTAGCCGCTCGGGCATGAGCCGACCGAGAACGCGGTGATGCCGCTCGGGCTGCTGAAGCGCGATGCGGTGGACTCGGGGGCGATGGTCAGGACGACGGCGCCGTCGTCCCACGTGACCTCGTTCGAGGCGGTCTGGGTGCCGCCGAACTCGGCGATGACGGCATCCACCTGATCCTGCGTCGGATCGGTCGAGGCCGCAGCGGGGGAGGCGCTGAGCGCCACGGCGCCGACCACCAGGGGCAGCGCGAGCAGAGACATGAACTTTCGGGAGATCATGCTCTACCTTCCCACGCGTAGTAAGACACCACGGAGGGCGAGGGGATGTCCGTGCGGTCATGGCCGACCCACACGGTCTCGGTCGCGAGGATGTGGCCGCTCGGGCTGACGAGCAGACGGTCGACCAGATCCACATCGCTCGGGGGCGTCTCGAAGACGTACGCTTCGCGGCCGAGGCGATCGGTCGTGGTCCCCGCGAGCTCGAGGTCGAGGTCGGCGAGGACCTGGAGGACAGCGGCCTCTTCGGAAGGGCGCAGGACCCGCTCCATGAGCAGAGCCGTGGTCAGCGACAGCCACTCGTTCGGCGAGGACTCATCCGCGAAGCCGACATCCAGCATCAGCTGCCGCAGCTCGGAAGGATCGTCGGGCAGCGGGTCGGGGAAGAGGAAGGTGTGCTCGCCCGCCGCCTCGTCGATGCGCCACAACTCGCTGCCGGGCTCCGGCGCGTGCGGATCGTCGGCCGGCTTGCCTTCGGCGTCGTAGGGCCTGCCCGCCACGACGACCTGCGACCAGGCGCCGTCGGGATAGCGCGTCAGCGTCATGTTCTCGGGCGCGACGTACGGGGGCTGAACGTGCTCGCCCTCGGCGCCGACGGTGGTCACGAGGCTCCAGGTCTGGAGGTCGATCTGCTGCGGCTGCCCGGGCGGCGCGGGATCCGGCTCGTTCGACGCCCGCAGCTGTCCGGCGAGGTCGTCGAGCAGCTGCGCGGCGTCTTCGCGGCCCGCCTGCGCGGCCTCGATCTGGAGCATGGGCGGCGTCGCGGCATACGACGGCGTCGGCGCCGCGAGCATCGACACCATGATCGCCACCACCGCGACGATCGCGGCCGTCGCCGTCGTGATGATGGACCACCCGGGCACACCGAGCCGACGGCGTCTGCGCGCGGCCCGCAGATCGTCGCGCATCTGCGCGATGACCAGGTTCTCCATCGCGTCGCCGCGGGGCATCGGGCGCTGATCGCTCATGATTCCCCCTCCGCGGCGTGAGGGGCGTGGTGGGCGAGCGACCTGCGCAGTCGCTCCTTCGCGCGGGTGAGGCGCTTGCGCACCGTGGACTCGGTCGCGCCGATGACGACGGCGGCGTCGCGGGGCGGCATCCCCTCGAGCAGGCACAGCACGATGACCTGGGCGTCAGCGGCGCTCGCTGCGCGCAGCGCCGCCTCGACATCGTGCGAGAGAGATGCGCGGTCGACGTGGCGACCGACCTCTTCGGCGTGGTCGGGCACCTCGTCGGCGGCCGGGACGCTCGCGATCAGTCGCTCGTAGCGGCGCTGGCCGCGCAACTGGTTCTTCGCCGCGAGGGCGACGGTCTTGAGCAGCCAGGGGAGCAGCGAACCGTCGACGCCCCGCACCTCATCGCGTTTGCGCCACAGCGCCAGCTGGGCGATGCCGACCGCGTCCTCGGCATCCGCGGTGTTGCGCGTCATCGACAGCGCAAGCGCGTACATCTTCTTCTCGTGCCGCCGCAGGAGGGCGCGCATCGAGCCCTCGTCGCCCTCGGACGCGCGCCGAAGCAGCATCTCGTCCGAGACGCTCGGCTCGAAAGCCGCGGCGACCGGGGGGTCGCCGTCCGAGGGGGCGGGCACCAGGGCATCATAAGCGGCTCCGTCCGCTGCTCTGGAACGGCGTGGGCGCGACGCCGGTCGGATGCGGTCGGAGGAATGCTCACATAAGAGATATGTCCGGCACGCCCGGATTTGGGACATGTCCAGGAGATTTTCTTCGAGAGCGCGAGGGATGCCGGTCCTGCGGCCAACCGTGCGTCAGGCGCGTGCTGCTCCGGCCGGCGGCACCGCCGAGCGGCGTGCGATCACCGGTCGGTGGTGCTGTCGACGAGCAGGTGGTGGTGGGCGAGACGTCGCAGCGCGAGCATCACGGGTTCGTACAGAGCGGTTCCGAGCACCGCATACGTCACCGCCTCGTCCTGGCGCATGCCCGCCATCGGTGCGAGCTCTTCGCCGGCGACCCGTCGCATCGCGTCGCCGTAGCGACGGAGCACGGGCGGTGTGGCATCCAATCCCGCCGCCTCGAGGGCGCGCAGCGCCTCGTCGAGCTGCGCGACGGCGGTGAAGTCGGGGTCGTAGGTGAGGCCGAGCTCGGCGATCGCCGCGCGCGCGAGGGGGTAGTCGTCGCGGTCGCCCGCGACATACGGCGGCAGTGCGCCCACGGCGCGGCCGAGGATCTCGATCGGGTCGCCGGCCGGCGCGTCGATGAGCGCGAGGATGTCGCGCACCCGTGCCAGCGGCAGCCCGCGGACGTCGGTGAGAGCCGCGATGACGCGCAGGCGCGCGAGGTGGTCCTCCCCGTACTCGGAGCGGGTTGCCGAGACTGCTTCGCCGCGGGGCAGCATGCCCTCGCGGATGTAGAACTTCACGGTCGCCACGGGCACGCCGCTGCGCTCGGACAGCTCGGACATCTTCATGTGCGCCTCCCGGCTCTTGTGTTGGATACTATAGCTATCTAATATTGGAGAGCGTAACTATCCAATGCTCGATCAGCCGGGAGGCGCCATGGACCCCATCCTCACGATCGTCGCCGGAGCGACGATCCTCACCGTCATCGGCATCATGTCGGGCGGCACGTTCCTGCTGCGCATCGCCTCGCGAGGCCTGCCGTTCAACGGACTGCAGAAGACCTTCTTCCGCGCCGGGCACGCGCATGCCGGGGTTTTGGTGCTGCTGGGGCTCGTCAGCCTCCTGCTGGTGTCGGCCGTGGGGGTGCCGGCGCCCTGGCAATGGGCGGCGGTCGGCGTGCTGGCCAGCGCGCTCCTCATCCCCGGCGGCTTCTTCCTGTCGGTGCTGGGACGCGACCCCCAGCGGCCCGGCAGGGCGATCGCGCTGCTGTGGACGGGCGTCGTCGTGCTGGCGGCATCCCTCCTCGCCGTCGGGATCGGGGTAATCGTGGCGGGCGTCTCGGCGCTGTGAGTCCTGCCGGGTCGCCGGCTGTCGTTGAGCGGAGCGCGCTCTGCCTGCAGCCGGAACGTCTGCGGCGCTGCGGTCGGGGTCGCGCGACAGGACGCGGGAGTTAGGCTCGAGCAATGGCATTGTTCTCGCGCCGATCGAAGAAGCCCGCCGAGTCATCTCCCGAGTCGGTGGTCGACGACGCCGCTGCGACGGATGCGGTGGAGGATGCGGCCGACGACGCTTCGAGCGCCGGGGCGGCCGCAGAGACCGCGGAGGATGCCGACGCCTCGCCCGCGGTCTCGATCTCGGTGTCGTCGTACGGCGGCCTCGGCTCCGCCCCGGCCGCGCCGCGGCCCGCCGCAGCCGAGGATCCGGTGGCCGAGGCGCCGACCCGGCTTCCGCGGATGGGCGGACGCGAGTGGATGCGCACAGCACCGGCGCAGACCGAGACGGTCCCCGGCCTGCGCGACAACGTGCTGCTGCGCGACGCGCTCGGCCGTGTCGGCGACGCACCCGCTTCGCAGGCGCTGCTCGACGTCGCGCGGCAGCTGATGCAGGGTCACGTGTTCCTTCGCGTGAAGGGCGATGCCCGCACGCTGCTCGCCGAGGGCAAGCCGCTGCCGCTGGGGGTCGCCAACCTCGGTGACCGCACGTTCGCGCTCGCGTACTCGAGCGGTGCGGCGCTGCAGGCGAGCCTCAAGGCCGACGGCGATTCCGACACGTCGGCGATGGGGCAGCCGGTGCTCACCGTGCTGCAGCACGTCTTCGCGAGCAACCACGACGGCATCGTGCTCGACCCGGCCTCGACGCCCTCGCGCGCCGTCCTGCCGGCGGAACTGCTCAAGCGCGCCGTCGAGCAGGCCGACCCGGAGCTGACCGTCAAGACGCTGCTCGCCGCCGAGCGCACCCCTGAGGTGTCAGGCCAGATCGCGGAGGCACTCACGCACGTGCCGCTGTGGGTGGCCGCCGGGCTCGCCGAGGGCGGGGCCCCCGGTCTCGCCGAGGGCCGCACGGCGGACGGCGAGCGGTTCCTCGAGGTGTACTCGCACCCCCTGGAGGTCGCGGTCATGGGACGTGGCGACAACGCTGTGCCCATCACGGCCGCCCAGCTCGCCCGCGCCCTGCGGTCGGACGAAGAGATCAACGGGGTCGTCGTCGACCCGGCCGGTCCCTGGATCCGCCTCACCCGCGACGAACTCGCGCCGGTGCTCGCCCTCGCCGAGTAGGCTCCGTCGGCGTTCCCGACGGGCCGGCGCTTCCGACGGCCGGCGCTTCTGGCGAGCCGGCGCTTCCGACGGGCCGGCGCTTCTGGCGAGCCGGCTCTTCCGACGGGCCGGCGCTTCTGGCGAGTCGCCAAGAAGCGCGGCGGTGCGTCGCCCGTTCTGGCGACTCGCCAACAAGGGCGGTGGGCCTCCGCCGGACGCGTCGCCAGGAACTGCGGCCGCGGGTGCCGAGTCTTGGCGACTCGCCAGAACCGGCGACCCCGCGACCGCCGGCCACGCGCGGTGAGGCGGGGTGACGGATGTCGCGCCTCCCCGCTAGCGTCGGAGCATGGCGTCCGAGCGCATCACCCTCACCGTTCCCGGTCCGGACGGCGACCGCGAGGTCGGCCTGTCGAACCCCAACCGCGTGCTCTGGCCGCAACTCGGCATCACCAAGCACGAGCTCGCCGAGTACTTCATCGCCGTGCAGGAGCCGTTCATCACCGCCAACGGCGACCGGCCGGTGTCGCTCGAGCGCTTCCCCGACGGCGTCGAGGGCGAGCGCTTCTATTCCAAGAACCCGCCGAAGGGCGCGCCCTCGTTCGTTGAGGCGCAGACCGTCACGTACAACAGCGGCCGGCGGCATCCGCAGATCATCCTCACCGAGATCGCGACCGCGGTCTGGGCCGTGCAGATGAACACGATCGTCTTCCACCCGTGGGCATCGCTCGCCGCGAAGACCGACAACCCGGTCGAGCTGCGGATCGACCTCGATCCGCAGCCGGGGACGGATTTCGCGGATGCCGCAGCCGTCGCCCCCGCGATGCGCGAGGTCCTGGCAGAGGCGGGGCTGACGGCCTTCCTCAAGACGAGCGGCAACCGCGGCATCCACGTCTTCTGCCCGATCGAGCCGGAGTGGGAGTTCCTGGACGTGCGGCACGCGGTCATCGCCGCGGGCCGTGAGCTCGAGCGCCGCCTGCCCGACAAGGTGACGATGAACTGGTGGAAGGAGGAGCGGGGCGAGCGCATCTTCATCGACTTCAACCAGGCCAATCGCGACCGCACGATGGCCGGCGCCTACAGCCCGCGCGCGCTGCCCACCGCGACCGTCTCGACGCCGGTCACCTGGGACGAGCTCGCTGCCGGAGTCGATCCCGCCGCGTTCACTGTGCGGAGCGTGCCAGCGCGCCTCGCCGACGTGGGAGATCCGTGGGCAGACCTGCTCGCGCAGCCCGGGCGCATCGACACGCTGCTGGAGTGGTGGCAGCGGGACCTCGATGCGGGGCTCGGGGAGCTGAACTTCCCGCCCGACTTCCCCAAGATGCCCGGCGAGCCGCCCCGCGTGCAGCCCAGTCGCATCAATCCCGAGAACTGGCCGAAAGCCGAGGAGTGAGGCAGCGGCGATGACCGAGTCGGCGACGGATCCTCGCCGGGTTTCGCCGACGTCCCGGCGGCCGGCCCGGCCGACCGCGCTCATCGATCGACTCATCGAGGCGGTCCTGCGCACGCGATGGGTGGTCCGCGCCCCGATCCCGCTCTACCGTGCCGGGCTCGGATGGATCTTCGGCGATCGTCTCGTGATGATCGAGCACCTCGGCCGGGTGTCGCACGACCGACGGTTCGTGGTCGTCGAGGTCGTGGACCGGGAGCCCAACGCGATCCGCGTAGCGTCCGGGTTCGGGACCCGCGCGCAGTGGTATCGCAACCTGCAGGCCAACGGCGTCGCCTACCTCAGCACGGGAGGGGCGCGTCACGTGCGCGCTGCGGTGCGACTGCTCGACCGTGACGAGTCCGAGGCGCGCCTGGCCGCATACGCCGCGAGGCACCCTCGCGCGTGGCGGCACCTGAAGGCTGCGATGGACGACGCGGCCGGCGGCGACGCGTACATCCCCATCGTGGAGTTCGTGCCGCCGCCGCGCTCGGGCCGCTGATCCGCATCGAAGTCGAGCGCGGAGCGGTTCGTCGTCAGCAGCCGGATGCCGCCACGCCACGCGCAGGCGGACACGGGGCGACGCCCGACGAGGTCGCCGGGCGGGCGCTCGTGCGCTCGGCGCTCGCGTGCGGGGCGCTCGCGCGCTCGGCGCTCGTGCGCGGCATTCCCCCGCGCTCGAGACCCGCGCGCCGGAACAGCCGCGCGAGCGAGAAGCGCGGCCGCGCCTGCGAGATCTCGTCCCCGCTGTGCGCCCTCTGAGCGAGGAACAGCGCGTTCTCTCTAGCGATGGTCGCCGCACGCTCGTCGGCGATGACTTGAGCCATGGAGAAGGACATGATCACTCCTGTCGGATGACGCGTCCACGCGGAGTCCTGTCTGAGTCATGACAGATCCGCGCCGGGCGGGTACGTCACGTTAGTCCGAGCCTCCGACATCCACGATGCTCAGGAGTGGGTCGACGCGCGACCGACGTGACGCGCGCGTCAGACCAGGACGTCGGCCAGGTCGTAGGCCGCGACGACCTCGAGCTGCTCATAGGTGCACGACGTGGGGTCGCGGTCGGGGCGCCACCGCTCGAACTGCACCGTGTGGCGGAATCGCCACCCTTCGAGCTGGTCGTAGCGCACCTCGAGGACGCGCTCGGGCCGGAGCTTCACGAACGACGAATCGGCGCGCCCCGCCTGGAACCGCGACTTCTCGCCCTCACCCCGCACCGCCTCGCCGTCGGCGTCGCGCACGACGAGCGGCGCGAGCTCGTCGATGAGCTCGAGGCGACGCTCGTTGCTCCATGCGGCGACGCCCCCGACGGGGTAGAGCGTGCCGTCCTCGCCGTACAGCCCGACCAGCAGCGATCCGACCCCCTCGCCGGACTTGTGGATGCGGTACCCGAGCGCCACGACATCGGCGGTGCGTGCGTGCTTGATCTTGAACATGGTGCGCTTGCCCGGCGCGTACGGCTGATCGAGCGGCTTGGCCACGACCCCGTCGAGCCCCGCGCCCTCGAACTCGGCGAGCCAGCGACGCGCGAGGTCGGCGTCATCGGTGGCGCGCGTGACGTGCACCGGGTCGGGCACGTCGCGCAGCAGTTCGACCAGAGTCTCGCGCCGCGTCGAGAAGGGCTCGTCCTGCAGGTCGCGGTCGCCGACCGCCAGCACGTCGAACGCGATGAACATCGCCGGGGTCTGCTCCGACAGCATGTTCACGCGAGACGCGGCCGGGTGGATGCGCTGCGAAAGCGACTCCCAGTCGAGCCGGCGTCGGCCATCGCGGTCGACGGGCACGACGATCTCGCCGTCGAGCAGGCACGGGCCGGGAAGCAGGCGACCGAACGCCTCGACCAGCTCGGGGAAGTACCGGGTCAGCGGCTTGGCGCCGCGAGATCCGATGACGACCTCGGACCCGTCCCATGACACCAGGGCGCGGAACCCGTCCCACTTCGGCTCGTAGCTCAGCCCGCCCGGCACCTTCGCGGGGTCGGGCACGTCGGGCACGGACTTCGCGAGCATCGGCGCAGGGATCTCGTACGGCATGCGCCCATCCTGCCGCGCCCCGCCGACACCGCACACCCCTCCCTCCCGATCATGTGCTCTCGCCGAGACCACACGTCGTGGGTGCGCGCAACGTGTGCGTTCGGCGAGAGCGCATGATCGCGGCATCCCCGACGCGCAAGTGCGCAGGCGCGCAGGCGCGCACGCGCGCACACGCGCAAGCGAGCAGGCGCGGGCACGCGCCGGCGGGCAGGCGGCCGCGCAGGCGAGGGGGCGGGAGTGGATGCCGGCGGCCGGGCGCTCAGGAGCGCGAGGCCGCGACGGCGGACGTGTACCAGGCCGCGGCCTCGGCGCGGTTCGTGGCGCCGATCTTCGCGAGGATCGCGGAGACGTGCACAGAGGCCGTCTTCGGGCTGATGAACAGGCGCTGCCCGATCTGCGGATTCGTGAGTCCCTCGGCGATGAGCTCGAGCACCTGCAGCTCGCGCGGGGTGAGAGCGCCCACGGTGCCCGAGCCGGCCGCGGCAGGTCCGGCGCCGGCCGCGGCCGTTCCACCGCCGGCCTGCGCGGCGAGCTCCGATGCCCAGCGGCCGACGCGGGCGGCGCCCTGCCCGGGCGCTTCCGCCGCGACGCGCGCCAGCAGCTCGAGCGCCTCATCCCGGTCGCCGGCGGCGATCAGCGCCGTCGCGAGCCGGCACCGCGCCTGGTGGAAGTGCCACACCGGCATGAGGTCGTGCTCGATCGCCGCGGCGACCGCACGCCAGCGCGCCACCCGCTCGGCAGCCGGAGCCTCTTCCGCGTCGGCCAGGGCTGCCGCGGCGAACGCCGCGTACGCCTGCGCCGCGTCATGCTCGGGCGCGGCCGCGATCGCGGCGCGGATCCGCGTGTGCACAGCGGCATCCGCATCCACTCCGAGCGCGAGCAGCGCCGCCGTCGCCATGCCGTAGCGGCGCACGGCGGGCGATCGGTCCTCGTCCTCGGCTGCGGCGACGACCTCGGGCAGCAGCTCGCGCGCCGCCGCCCGATCGTGAGGGCCTCGCGGACCGAGCAGGGCCTCGGCCCGTTCGATCGTCCACCAGCGCGACTTGCCCGGGTTCTCGCGCATCGCCTCGTCGATGGTGGCCCGTTCGGCGGCGAGCATCTCGGCGCGCTCGTCCGCGCGATCATCCCAGTCGTAGTGCGAGGCGAGCAGGCGATAGACGGATGCCTTGCCATGAGGGCCGAACAGCCGCAGGGCGCGCTGCGACGCGGCCAGGGCTTCGGCCGGCCTGCCTGCGGCGAACAGCGCGAACGACAGCGGATGCGCGATGGAGGCGCCGGATCCGCGTTCGATCCCTGCGCGCGCGACGTCGTCGTAGTGCTGGGTGCCGACCACGCTCGCCTCGTGGAACCGCCCGATGCGCAGGAGCATGTCGGTCAGCGCACCGCCCGCGTAGGCGCGCAGCGGCGGGTCGACCGGGAGGGTCACCGCGCGTTTCAGCGGTGCGACGGCGCCGGGCTCGTCGTCCTCGTCGCCGGCGATGCGCCACGCCTCGACCGTGAGGGCGACCGCGAGGGCCTCGGCGTCGCCCACCTCTTCGGCCAGCGCGATGGCGCGCGCCGCATAGGCGGCCGCCGCCTCACCATGCTCGCCGTGCGCAAGATTGGTCAGCGTCCGCGAGAGCAGGATGCGCGCGGGCACTTCGTCGACGCCCTCGAGCAGAGCGACCGCCTGCTCGATGTCTTCGGTGCGATCGCGGTTCTCCAGGTTGAACGACTCCACGTACCGCTGCCTGAGGAGCGCGGCGCGGACGACAGCGTCGTCAGGGCAGACCGCGAGCCCTTCGTTGGCCGAGCGCAGCGCGCGCTCGGCATCGCCCAGATCGTGCCAGGCCTGCGCGGCGTCCAGATGCAGGGCCGGAAGCGTCACGCCGGCGCGGGCCGAGGCATCCGGCACCTGATCCCAGAGCTCGGTCAGCCGCTCGGCCAGCTTCGCCCTCGTCGCGGGGGAGAACCGGGTGCGAGAGTGTCGCAGCGCCTCGACGGTCGCATCGAACGCGGCCGGCAGATCGCGTGCCGCGAGCCAGTGCTCGGCGACCGCCGACCCGTCCTCGGGGGAGTCGCCGCGGTGGGCGGCCAGGTGCTCGGCGTAGTGGCGGTGGACGCGCACCCGCTCGCTCGGCAGCATCTCGCCTTCGACGGCCTCGCGCGTGAGCGCGTGCCGGAACGTGTAGCCGGCGCCGTCGGCGAGGATCACGCGCGTGTCGATCGCCTCGCGCACGGCGGAGTCGAGCCCGGCGTCGTCGAGCGGCGCCACGGCGGCCAGCACGTCGTGCTCGACGTGCATGCCGCCGGCCGCCATGGTGCGCACGACGTGCTGCGCGTCGTCGCCCAGGCGCGCATACCGTGCGAGGACCAGGTCGCGCAGCGTGTCGGGGAGCGCGCGGTCACCGACATCGACGAGCTCCTCGACGAGGAACGGGATGCCGCCGCTGCGCTCGGTGAGCGACTCGATCATCCGCGGGTCGAGGCCGGCGGCGAGCTGGGCCACCTGTTCGGCGACCTCGTCGCCGGTCAGCGGGCGCACCTCCACGCGCACGACCGACCGGGTGCGGTCGAGCTCCGCCAGCACCGGCCGCAGCGGGTGGAAGCGGTCGATGTCGTCGGAGCGGTACGTCGCGACGATCGTGAGCCGTCGACCGCGGAGAGTGCTGGCGAGGGTCTTCAAGAGGGCCATGGTGGCGGCATCCGCCCATTGCAGGTCTTCGAGCACGACGACGAGGTGCCGCCGCTGCGAGAGCTGCTCCAGGAGCACCTCGATCGCCTCGGCGAATTCGCCGGCGGGCTCCTCGGCGTCGGGGTGCTCGGCCGAGATCCCCGGGACGAGGGCGGCGAGGCTCGCGATGGCCGCGGCCGATCCCGCCGCCTCGCGCAGCGCGTCGGTGCCGACGACGGCGTGCAGGTCGCGCAGGACGCGGCGGATGGGGCCGAACGGGGCGCCGATGGGGCCGAGGTCGACGCACTGCCCGAACGCGACCACGGGGCCGTCGGACGGTGCAGCTCCGAGCGGATCGCGGGCGACCAGCGAGAGGAACTCCTGCACGAGGCGCGTCTTGCCCACTCCCGCCTCGCCGCGCACGACGACCGTGCGCGGCATTCCGCTCGCGCCGTCGTCGAAGGCCTCGATCAGTGCGGCGAGCTCGGATTGCCGCCCGACCATCCGTGGGCTGGAGGAGAGTGCGGGCATGGTCATATCGTGGCACCTTCCGTGTGCGCGCGGTCCGTCGGCGGCAGGCCGGCGCCGCCGTGCCCGCGGGCCCGTGTCATCGCGCGGCGGCGACGGCGGAGCGGCGGGTGCGGTGGTGGCGGGGCGCGAAGCCGTGGGCCGCGGGTGCGGTCGCGGGGGCCGTGTCGTCGGCCTGCGCGGCGCGCTGCTCGCGGATCCGGGCCTCGCGGCGCAGTTCGGCGGTGCGGTGGGTGTGGAGCGTCGAAGCGAAGAAGGTCATGTCGTTCATGTGCGTCTCCTGTCGGATGACCCGCCTTTCGGCCGGTCCGTCTTACAGGAACGACTCTCGTCTCTAAGGGGGGTGCTCCCCATCGGGCGGATGCCCTATATCCGCCTCAGGCATGCCTCAGATCCGGATGCCGTCGCCTCAGGCGGATGCGTCCAACGGGGTGCTGCTGCACCCGTGCAGCGGCACCGGAAGGACCCCGGATCCGTGGTACGGTGATGAAACCGACCAGCCGGTATGTCGCAAGGAGGCGCCATGACCATCGACCGCTTCGAGGGCACCGCAACGCTCGTCACCGGCGCCAGCCGCGGCATCGGCTTCGCGATCGCCCGGCGCATCGTCGACGAGGGCGGGTCGGTCGTGATCACCGGGCGCAAGCAGGACGCACTCGACGCCGCCGTCGCCGAGCTGGGCTCCGCCGCGAGTGCCGTCGCCGGCCGCTCCGACGATCCGGACCACCGGGCCGCGGTGTTCGCGCACATCGCCGACCGGCACGGGCGCCTCGATCACCTGGTCAACAACACCGGTATCAACCCCGTCTACGGTCCGCTCGTCGACATCGACGCCGAGGCCGCGCGCAAGATCCTCGAGGTCAACGTCGTCGCGACCCTCGACTGGACCCGGGCCGCCGTGGCCGCCGGCCTGTCGCGGTCGGTCGTGAACATCGCCTCCGTCGCGGGGCTCGGCGCGAGCCCTGGCATCGCCTTCTACGGCATCTCGAAGGCCGCGCTCATCAACCTCACCGCGCAGCTGGCCTACGAGCTCGCTCCGCGCATCCGCGTCAACGCCGTGGCCCCCGCCGTCATCAAGACCGCCTTCGCACGGGCGCTCTACGAAGGCCACGAGGACGAGGCATCTGCGGCCTACCCGCTCCACCGCCTCGGCGAGACCGACGATGTCGCCGGACCCGTCGCCTTCCTCCTCTCGCAGGACGCCGGCTGGATCACCGGCCAGACGCTGCCGATCGACGGCGGTGCCGGCATCCGTCCCCTCGTCTGAACAGGAGCACGAAAGCATGCCGGTTCACGACAGGATGAGGGTATGAAGGATTCCCACGTCGCAGACGACGTCACCCGCGCCGCCGTCGAGCTGTTCGCCCGGCAGGGGTACGCCAACACCAGCGTGCAGCAGATCGTCGATGCCGCGGGCGTCACCAAGGGCGCGATGTACCACTACTTCGAGTCGAAGGACGACCTGCTCTTCGGCATCTACGAGCGCCTGCTGACGCTGCAGAAGGCCCACCTGGACGACATCATCGCCCGCGGCGGCACGACCGATGAGGTGCTGCGCGCGGTGTGCGTGGACGTGCTGGAGACCTCCATCGACTCCATGGAGGAGGGGGCGGTGTTCTTCCGCAGCCTCAACATGCTGTCGGCGCCGCGCGCGCAGGAGGTCACCCGCCGCCGCCGCGCGTACCACGACGAGTTCGCCGAGCTCATCTCGCGCGGGCAGGCCGAGGGGATCTACCGCGACGACATCCCGCTCGCGATGCTCGTGGCCCACTTCTTCAGCGACGTCCACTACCTGTCGCACTGGTACTCGCCCGAGGGTCCCGAAGACAAGACGCTCGTCGCCGAGCAGCTCACCGACCTGTTCCTGACCAGCCTGAGGAGAGTGGATGCCGCACCCTGACGCCCCCGCGAACGCCGAGGCCGTCCGGCCCGCGGTCGTGAGCCCCGAGGGCGACGCGCCCGAAGCGATGCGCGCCTGGCGGGTCTCGGCGCTCGGTGAGCCCGCCGAGGCGCTGACGCTCGACACCGTGGCCACGCCGCAGCCCGGCGACGGAGAGGTGCTCGTGCGCGTGAGCGCGGTCGCCGCCAACTTCCCGGACGTCCTGCTGTGCCGCGGCGAGTACCAGGTCAAGCCCGAGCTGCCCTTCTCGCCCGGCATCGAGCTCGTCGGCACGGTCGCGGCGCTGGGCGCCGGAGTGTCAGGCTCGTCTGAGCTTCGCGTGGGTGATCGCGTGGTCGGCTCGAAGATCGGCGTGCTGTCGGAGTACGCGGTGCTCCCCGCCTCCGACGTGTGGCGGGCACCCGACGCGCTGACCGACGCCGAGGCCGCGGGCCTCACCGTCGCGTACCAGACCGCCTGGTTCGGTCTGCACCGCCGCGCGGCGCTGCAGGCGGGGGAGTGGCTGCTCGTGCACGCCGCTGCAGGAGGAGTCGGACTCGCGGCCGTGCAGCTCGGCGTCGCCGCCGGAGCGCGCGTCATCGGCGTCGTCGGCTCCGAGGCCAAGGCGGCCGTCGCGCGGGCCTCCGGTGCCGAGGTGGTGCTGATCCGCGGGACCGACGACCTCGTGGCGGGCGTCAAGGCCGCGACCGGCGGCCACGGCGCCGACGTCGTGTTCGACCCGGTGGGCGGCGCGGCGTTCGACGCATCGACCAAGTGCATCGCGTTCGAGGGCCGGATCGTCGTCGTCGGCTTCGCCGGCGGCGTCATCCAGGCACTTCCGGCCGGGCACGTGCTCGTCAAGAACTACTCGGTGCTCGGGCTGCACTGGGGCCTGTACCCGCGAGTGCGTCCCGACCTCATCGACGACGCCCGCAGCGAGCTGACCCGGTCGGCCGAGGCCGGCGGCATCCGTCCGGTCGTCGACCGGGTCGTGCCGTTCGAGCGCGCACCCGAGGCGCTCACCGCGCTCGCGTCGGGTGCGACCGTCGGCCGCGTCGTGATCGAGGTCGTCGGGTGAACCCGTTCGATCTCGAAGGACGCGTCGCCCTCGTCACCGGCGGCGCGCGCGGGATCGGCGAGGCGTACGCGCGGGCGCTGCACGACGCCGGCGCCCGCGTCGTGATCGCCGACATCCTCGACGAGGACGGGGCGGCGCTCTCGGCATCGCTGGGTGACCGCGCCCGGTTCGTCCACCTCGATGTGACCGATGAGGGCGAATGGGATGCCGCGGTCCAGGCATCCCTCGACGCCTTCGGCTCGCTCGACGTCCTGGTGAACAACGCCGGCATCGCCAACGCCGCCCCGATCGAGCACCTCACGACCGAGAAGTGGAACGCCGTCATCGCCGTGAACCTCACCGGCGTCTTCTTCGGGTGCCGCGCCGTCGTGCCGGTCATGAAGGAACAGGGGCGGGGCTCGATCATCAACATCTCGTCGGTCGAGGGCATGCGGGGCAGCGCCGGTCTGCACGGCTACACCGCGGCCAAGTTCGGCGTGCGCGGGCTGTCGCAGTCCCTTGCCGTCGAACTCGGCCCGGCGGGCATCCGCGTGAACTCGGTGCACCCGGGGTTCATCCGCACGTCGATGACGACGCGCATCGACCCCGCGCACCTCGACATCCCCCTCGGGCGTCCCGGAGAGCCCTCCGACCTCGCCGGCACCATCGTCTTCCTCGCGTCGGATGCCTCGTCGTTCACCAGCGGCGCTGAGTTCGTCGTCGACGGCGGCATGATCGCCGGCATCCCGCACAAGTAGCCGTCGGCGCTCGGACGTTTCAGCTCTTGGCGGCGACGCGGGTCGCCGTCGACTCGATCTTGCGGAACGCGCGGTCCCGCACCTTCGCCACTGCGGGGTCGTTCCAGACGCCCTTGGCGATGCCGCTCAGCTCACGGAACCGGCTCCCACCGGTCTTCGCTCCGATCAGATAGGCGGCGGCGGCCGCGGCCACGGCGAGCAGCGCGGTCCAGATGAGGGGCTTGGGCATGGTCATCCTCCAGAGGGGTTTTCGACGGGCATGTCGTTCTCGTCGGTCGTGTCAGGCGGCTCGGGTGCGCCGCCCGACGCGGTGTCGGCGTCGGCGTCCTCGTCAGGCACACCCTGGGTGTTGTGCTGGTCGCGGTCAGTCATGACGTGGACGCTATGTCGCCCGTCGGGCCCCGGGGCGGGGGTTGACGAATCGCGATGAGCGTGTCAGCGGCGCCCCCAGCGCGGCATGTCACGATTATGCAACAAGGACATACCGCCCGGTCGGTTTCTGCGCTACAGTGAGGCATCCGACACGAAGAGGTGCCGATGAACCCCCTCCCCGACCCCATCCCGGTCGACTCCGCCGTCCCGCGCCTCGAGGTCGTCGACCTCACGGTCGCGTTCGGCGGCCTGACCGCGCTCGATGACGTGTCGTTCGATGTCCGCCCGGGCGAGATCGTCGCCCTCATCGGGCCGAACGGCGCAGGCAAGACGACCGTCTTCAACACGGTCTGCGGCCTGGTGCGCCACCGTGGCGAGGTGCGCATCGACGGAGCCTCCGCGCCGCGGCGCACGTCGGAGCTGACCGGGCGAGGCGTGTCGCGCACGCTCCAGGGCCTCGGCTTGTTCGCCGGGCTCACGGTGCGCGAGAACGTCCTGCTCCCGGTCGCCGCGCATCGCGACGCCGGCGAACGCGTCGCCGCGCAGCTGCGGGCGCGCGACCTCGAGCCGCTGGCCGAGCGACCGGTCGCCGCCCTCTCATACCCCGACCGCAAGCGCGTCGCGCTCGCCCGCGCCCTCGTCACCGACCCGCGCCTGCTGCTGCTGGACGAGCCCGCGGGCGGACTCGGTGCCGACGACATCTCGGGCCTCGGCGACGTCGTGCGCGACGTGGCCGCCGCCGGCTGCGCCGTGCTGCTCGTCGAGCACCACGTCGACTTCGTGATGGGACTGGCCGACCGCATCGTCGTGCTCGACTTCGGTCGCGTGATCGCCCGCGGCACGCCCGACGAGGTGCGCGACGATCCGCGCGTCGAAGAGGCGTACCTCGGCGTGAAGGCGACCGCATGACCGCCCCGGCACACGCCCTCACGCGCGGCGGCGCCCTCACGATCCGGGAGCTCACCGTCGGGTACGGCGGCGCCCCCGTGCTCCACCGCGTCGGATTCGACCTCGCGCCGGGCGAGGTCGTGGCGCTGCTCGGCGCGAACGGCGCGGGCAAGACCACGCTGCTGCGGACGCTGGCCGGACTCGTGCCCGCCGCCTCGGGGACCGTGGCGCTCGACGACCGTGATCTCACGACGCTCCGCACCGAGGACCGCGCCCGGCGCGGTCTCGCGCTCGTGCCGGACGGGCAGAGCGTCGTCGCCGAGCTCACGGTCGACGAGAACCTGCGACTGGGAGCGCTGTGGCGCCATCGCGGCGCCGCCCGCGAGCGCGCGGTCGCCGGCGTCTACGAGATGTTCGAGCCGCTCGCCCGCCGCCGCACCAGCGCCGGCCACCAGCTGTCGGGCGGCGAACGGCAGATGCTCGCCCTGGGTCGCGCGCTCGTCGCCGACCCGGTGCTGCTCGCTCTCGACGAGCCCTCGCTCGGCCTCGCGCCGCTCGTCGTCGCCCACCTGATGTCGACGCTGCGGACCGCCGCTGCCGAGCGCGGCCTGACCGTGCTGCTCGCCGAGCAGAACGTCACGAGCGCCCTGTCGATCGCCGACCGGGGTGTCGTGCTCGACCTCGGCCGCGTCGTCGCCGACGCGCCCGCGGCGGCCCTCGCCGCCGATGAGACCCTCCGACACGCCTACCTGGGATTCTGATGGACCGACTGCTGTTCCTCTTCGCGACCGGCCTCGCGCGCGGTGCGATCTTCGCGCTGTTCGCGCTGTCGCTCGTGCTCATCTGGCGCGCGGCGCGCATCGTCAACTTCGCGCAGGGCGCCATGGCGCTCGTCGCCGCGTACATCGCCTTCGCCGTCACCGGGTTCACCGGTTCGTACTGGGCGGGCCTGGCGGCCGGGCTCATCGCCGGCGCCGCGATCGGGTTCGGCGTCGAGCGCGGCCTCATGCGCTTCGCCCCGCACAGCAGCCCGCTCGCGGGGGTGATCGTGGCGATCGGGCTCGTCATGGTGCTGCAGTCGCTGCTCGGCATCCTCTTCGGCGCGCAGTACCGGCCCATGCGCCCGCCGTTCGACGACAGCCCCATCATCGTCGGCGGCGTGCCGCTGCTCTCGCCGTACGACGTGTTCGTGCTCGTCGTCGCACTGGTCGTCATGGCGGGGCTCGCGCTGCTGTTCACGCGCACCTCGCTCGGCCTGCAGCTGCGTGCGTCCGCGTTCGCGCCGGAGGTGTCGCGCGTGCTCGGCGTGCGGGTCAACCGCATGGTGACGATCGGATGGATGCTGTCGGCCGCGGTCGCCGCGCTCGCAGCGCTGCTGCTCGTCCCCACCGAGCTCGGCCTCAACCCGCACGCGACCGACATGCTCTTCGTCTACGCGTTCGCGGTAGCCGTCGTCGGCGGGCTCGACTCCCCGGTCGGAGCGCTCGTGGGCGGCCTGGTCGTCGGAGTCGCGATGACGCTGGTCACCGGATACCTCGGTGCGACCGTCGCCCCGATCGGCGTCCTCGTCCTGCTGGTCGCGGTGCTGCTGCTGCGGCCGGGCGGGATGTTCTCGCTGCGAGAGGCGCGCAGCGCATGACCGCGCGCACCACGCTGCGGCGTGGCATCCCTCGCACCCTCGCCCTCGGGGCGCTGCTCACCCTGCTCGCGATCGGCGGCACATTCCTGCTCGACCCGTACCGCAACTTCCAGCTCGCGACCGTGGCGGCGTACTTCTGCGCCACGGCCGGTCTCACGGTGCTCATCGGCCGTTCGGGTCAGCTCTCACTCGGGCAGGCGGCGCTCATGGCCGCCGGCGGCTACGGCTACGCGCTGACGGCGAATGCGATGACGGATGCCGGGGCGACCGGCATCCCGCGATTCCTGGTGTCGCTGCTGGCGGCCATGGCGACCGCCGGCGTGCTCGGCTGGCTGCTGGGCCTCGCCGCCGCCCGGCTGCGCGGACCCTATCTCGCCGGGGTCACGCTGGCCCTCGTCATCGCGGTGCCCGCGGTCGCCGCCGTGTTCTCGGGAGTGCTCCGCGGCGACCAGGGCGTGCAGATCGCCTACGACGGGATGCCGCCCCTGCTCGAACGGCTCATCGCCGTGGAGCAGTGGCAGGCGTGGGTCGCGATCCTCGTCGCCGGCGTGGTCGTGACCGGTCTCGCCGTCTACGCGAGCGGGCGCACCGGCCTGCGCGTGCGCGCCGTGCGCGACGACGAGACCGCCGCGCGCCTGAACGGCGTGCGGCCCGGACGCGTGAAGGTGGGCGCGTTCACCGTCAGCTCCGTCGCCGCGGGCGCCGGCGGCGCCGTGCTGTGCTTCGTGAGCCAGTCCGTCAGCCCCGGCGCGTACACCCTCGCGTTCTCGCTGCTGCTCGTCGTGGCGGTCGTGCTCGGTGGCCTCGGCAGCATCGGCGGCGCCGCGATCGGGTCGGCGCTCATCGTGCTGCTGCCGTGGGTGCTCGGCGTCGCCGCCGACGCGCTGCCGCTGCCCGCCGACGTGCAGCAGCGGCTGTCGGGCAACCTCTCGATCCTCGTCTTCGGCCTGCTGCTCATCGTCGTGACGCTGCTGCGGCCCGGCGGCCTCGCGAGCCTGCGCCCCCACCGCGCCCGCCGGAACAGCGCAGCGACGGACGCCCGCCGCGTCGACGACCCGCCGGATCCGCACGGATCCGCCCGCGCGCGCACCCCGCGGTCGAGCCAGGGACCGGCCGTCGAGCCGGTCGCGCAGCCGACGGAGCCGGGAAAGACCGGGGAGCGGGGAGAGCCGGGCGGTGGCGGGGCGCAGCATCCGGAACCCGCTCTCGAACCCGCACGATCCGCACCACCCACACCACACAGAAAGAGGTGACCATGTCACAGCACACCTTCACCCGCCGCGTCGCCGCGACGGTCGGCGCCGCCGTCGTCGTCGTCGCGCTCGCGGGGTGCAGCACCCCGGCCGCCCCGAGCGCGGGCGACGAGGACGTGCCCGGCGTCAGCGACGACACCGTGACGATCGGCACGCACACGCCGCTCACGGGCCCCGCCGCCGCGGGGTACTCGTCGATCTCGGCCGCCGCGACCGCGTACTTCGCGTACCTGAACGACAAGGGCGGCGTGCACGGCCGCACGATCGACTACATCGTGAAGGACGACGGCTACAACCCGGCGACCACGCAGACCGTGGTGCGCGAGCTCGTACAGGAGGACGAGGTGTTCGCCATCGTCAACGGCCTCGGAACCCCGACGCACACGGCTGTGCTCGACTACCTCACCCAGAACGAGGTGCCCGACCTGTTCGTCGCGTCGGGGTCGACGAGCTGGAACCAGCCCGAGAAGTATCCGTACACGTTCGGGTTCAACGCCGACTACGTCGTCGAGGGTGCCGCGCTCGCGCAGTACGCGGCCGACGAGTACCCCGACAAGGTCGTGTGCCTGCTCGGCCAGGACGACGACTTCGGCGACGAGATGATCGAGGGTGCGGAGCTCGCCCTCGGCGCCGACGGCCTCGCGCACGTCGAGCGCTACTCGGTGTCGAACCAGGACGTCGCGGCGCAGATCGGCGCCCTCAAGGCCGCCGGGTGCGAGATCAACATCCTCGGCACGATCAACGGCTTCACCGCGCTCGCGCTCGGCACGGCCGCGCAGCTCGGGTGGTTCCCGATGTGGTTCTCGTCGTCGTCCGGCGCGGACTACCCCACGCTGGTCGGCTACCTCGGCGAGGAGGTCGGCCCGAAGCTGCTGCAGGGGCTCGTCGGCACGAACTACCTGCCCTCGCTCGGCGGCGACTCGGACTGGGTGTCGCTGTTCCGTCAGATCAACGACGACTACAACGACGGTGCCCCGTTCGACGGCAACACCATCTACGGCATGAGCGTCGCCTACCTGTTCGCCGAGGCGCTCGAAGCCGCCGGTGAGAACCCGACCCGCGAGTCGCTCGTCGAGGCCGTCGCGTCCGGCGACCTCGCCGGCAACGGCATCCTTCCGCTCTCGTTCGGCGAAGACAGCCACGCGGCCTACCTCGGCGTCGGCATCACCGCCGTCGACCAGGGCGTGCAGGACTACGTCGGCGCCACCTACGCGGTCGACGGCGGCTCCGTGACCTCGGTCGACCCCGCGCCGGTCGCACTCTCGGCCGAGGGTGTGCCCGGCAGCTGATCCCCCCGGCGACGCGGCCCGGACCCCTTCGTGGGGTCCGGGCCGTTTCGTCGCTCCGTCCCACTCCCGCCCCATCCCTCAACAGGTCAACCGGGCCTCATCAGGACGGATTGGGCTGGTTCATCCTGTAGAAGCCCGGTTGACCTGTTGAGGAGGGGTGGATGCCGTGACTCGGCGTTCGGTGCGGACCCTGGTGGACAGGCGAGTCGCCCGGCGCGGGGTCTTCGCGGTCGGGCGCGGCTGCCGGCATCCACTGCACCATGCCCGAACCGCACCCGTCGCTCAACAGGTCAACCGGGCTTCATCAGGACGAAATCGACCGATTCCTCCTGCACAGGCCCGGTTGACCTGTTGAACAAGGGTGGATGCTGCGCGCCGAGCGCGCCGCAGCGCCGCGGTGTTAGCTCACCGGCGTGAACTGCGCCACGAGGTCGCGCTTGAGCACCTTGCCGCTGGCGCCGAGGGGCAGCGACGACACGACGTGCACCACGCGAGGGTACTTGTACGCGGCGATGCGCTCGCGCGCGAAGGCCACGACATCCTCGGGCTCGAGGGCGACGCCGTCGTGGGCGACCACCGCGGCGTGCACCTCCTGGCCGCGCACGTCGTCGGCGACGCCGAACACCGCGGCGACCGCGATCCCGGGGTGCCGCGCGAGCACGGCCTCGACCTCGGTGGGGTACACGTTGTACCCGGAGCGGACGATCATGTCCTTCTTGCGGTCGACGATCGTGAGCACGCCGTCGACGTACGTCCCGAGGTCCCCGGTGCGGAACCAGCCGTCGACGACGGCGTCGGCGGAGGCATCCGCTCGCCCGAGGTATCCCTTGAAGAGGTTGTGCCCGCGCACCACGATCTCGCCGAGCGCTTCGGGGCGCTCGAGGAGCACGACGGCCTGGTCCACGTCGGGGTCGGCGATCGCGACGTCGACGCCCCAGAGCGCCCGGCCGACGGTCCCGGGCCGGATCGGCTGCCGGAGCGGATTGGACGACACCGTCGGCGCGGTCTCGGTGAGCCCGTACCCCTCGTGGACGTCGGCGCCGAACGCGTCGCGGAAGGCCTCGAGCACGGCGACCGGCAGGGCCGCACCGCCCGAGACGGCGTACCGCAGCGGCGGGCGGGACGCGGAGCGGCGCGCGGCCTCGAGCATGCCGACGTACATCGTGGGCACGGCGGTGAACACCGTCGCGCCGAGCGCCGCGGTGAGGGCGAGGGCCTCGTCGGGGTCGAAGCGGGGGAGCAGGATGACGGATGCCCCCACCCGCAGCGCGATGTTCATCACGGCCGTCTGGCCGAAGGTGTGGAAGAGCGGCAGCCCGCCGAACACGATGTCATCGGCGCGCAGGTCGAACGCGTCGATGAGGGTGGTGTGCACCTGCTCGACGATGGACAGGTGCGACCCCACCGCGCCCTTGGGGGTTCCGGTCGTGCCGCTCGTGTAGAGGATGGTCGCGGCGTCGAGCGGGTTCGCCGGCTCGTGGCGGGCGATCGGCGTCGCTGCGGCGGCCTCGGCCTCCAGCCGTGGCAGCGCCGGGTCCGCCGAAGCGGGCAGCAGCACCGTGACCAGGGGCACACCGGCCGTGGCGGCGGCCGGTGCCGCCTCACCGAGCAGCGGCGCGGCGGCCACGACCAGGTCGGCCCCGGAGTCCCGCAGCACGTACGCGATCTCGTCGGCCTTCAGCAGCAGGTGCACCGGCACCACGATCGCGCCGAGCGACAGCACGGCGTAGTACACGCGAGCGAAATCGGGCACGTTCGGCACGATCATCGCCACGCGGTCGCCGCGTCCGACACCCCGTGCACGCAGGGCGCCGGCGTACGCGCGCGTCTGGTCCCACAGCTCGCGATAGGTCGTGGTCGTGCCGGCGAAGTGCAGCGCCGGGCGGTCCGCGTGGCGGACGGCCGACTCGGCCAGGATGCTCGCGACCGACAGCGTCGCGAAGCCCTGCCCGTCGATCGCGGGGTCGGTGGGGTGGTTCATCACGGTCTCCTTCGACCTTCGTGGGGGGTGGATGCCGCGGCCCCGGGCCGCGCGTCGGGCAGGGGCGGCGGCATCCTTCTTCATGAGCGCAGCTGGGCGCGCCCGAGGCTCGCCAGATGCACTTCGTCTGGACCGTCCGCGATGCGCAGCGACCGGATGCCGGCGTACAGCTCGGCGAGCGGGGTGTCGGACGAGACCCCGGCGCCGCCGTGCAGCTGGATCGCCCGGTCGATGATCTGCTGCACGGCGCGCGGCACGGCGATCTTGATCGCCTGGATCTCGGTCATCGCGTGGCGGTTGCCGACGGTGTCCATGAGCCACGCGGTCTTGAGCACGAGCAGGCGCAGCGACTCCAGCTGGATGCGCGCCTCGGCGATCCACTCGCGGACGACCCCCTGCTCGGCGAGCGCGCCGCCGAACGCGTGGCGTTCCGCGGCGCGCGCGATCATGAGCGCGAGAGCCCGCTCGCCCATGCCGAGCGCGCGCATGCAGTGGTGGATGCGGCCCGGGCCGAGGCGCGCCTGGGCGATCGCGAAGCCCTCGCCCTCGCCGGCGATGAGGTTCGCCGCCGGCACGCGGACGTCGTCGAACGCGACCTCGGCGTGTCCGCCGTGGTCGCGGTCGTCGTAGCCGAACACCGTGAGCGGTCGGACGATCCGTACGCCGGGAGTGTCTCGCGGAACGAGGATCATCGACTGCTGGCGGTGGCGGGCCGCATCCGGATCGGTCTTGCCCATGACGATGAAGATCGCCGCGTCGGGATTCATCGCGCCGGTCGACCACCACTTGCGGCCGGTGATGACGTAGTGGTCGCCGTCGCGCCGGATGCGCGTGCCGATGTTCGTGGCGTCCGACGAGGCGACGTCGGGCTCGGTCATGCAGAACGCCGAGCGGATGCGCGCCTCCAGCAGCGGCTCGAGCCACTGCTCCTGCTGGGCGGGCGTGCCGAACTCGTTCAGCACCTCCATGTTGCCGGTGTCGGGCGCGGCGCAGTTGAACGCGGCCGGCGCGAGCCGCGGGCTCCAGCCGGTCACCTCGGCCACGGGTGCGTACTGCAGGTTGTTCAGTCCGGCGCCGCGTTCGCCGGGCAGGAACAGGTTCCACAGGCCCCGTGCGCGCGCCTCGCGCTGCAGGTCGCGCACGATCGGGCGCACGCCCCACTCATCTGGGGTCGCGGCGAGCTGCGCGTCGAGCACGGGCTCGGCGGGCAGGACGAACTCGTCGAGGAAGGCGCGGGCGCGCTCCGAGTACTCGTGGGCCGTGGCGTCCGGAGCGAAGTCCATCAGTGCACCTCTCTGCGGGGCTCGGCAGTCGGTGTGTCGCGTGTGCGTGCGTCGAGCGTGCGGCGGCCGAGCACGGCGAGCGGCTCCACGAGCGCGCCCATGCGCTCGAAGCCCTCGCCGACGGTCGCGCCGGCCTGGTACCGGTAGTGGATGCCCTCGAGGATCACCGCGAGCTTGTACGCGGCGAACGCGCGGTACCACCGCAGGTCGGGCACGGCGATGCCGGCGTGCTCGGCATACGCGTCGACGACCTCGTCGAAGGTCGCGTAGCCGGCGTCGGGGTCGACGGCGCTCGGCACCGCCCCGTCGCCGCCCGGCAGATCGGCGATGTTCCAGTACAGCGCCAGGATGCCGAGGTCGACGAGCGGGTCGCCGAGTGTGGCCATCTCCCAGTCGAGGATCGCCGAGACGCGGGGCGCCCCGCCGTCGTCGACCACAAGTGCGTTGTCGAGGCGATAGTCGCCGTGCACGATCCCTGACCGAGCGGAGTCCGGGATGCCGGCGGCCAGACCCTCCTGCAGCCGATCCAGGTTCAGCGTCTCGCGCGACCGCGACGCGTCGAGCTGCCGCCGCCAGGTGGCGAGCTGGCGCAGCAGGTAGCCGTCGGGTCGGCCGAAGTCGCCGAGGCCCGCGGCTGCCGGATCGACCGCATGCAGATCGGCGAGGTGCCGGGCGAGGTCGAGGCTCAGCCCCCGGAGTGCCTCGGGCCCGTAGGCGGCGTTCTGCGCACGGTGGGCCAGCACCCGGCCCGGGGCTCGCTCCATCACGAAGAACACGGTGCCCGTCACGCTGCCCTGTGCGGTGTCGTCGACGACGTCGATCGCCCGGGGGACGGGGACCGCCGTGCCGGCGAGCGCCGAGATGACGCGATGCTCGCGCCGCATGTCGTGCGCGCTCGACAGCACGTGGCCGAGCGGCGGGCGTCGCACGATCAGCGGGACGGCCGCGCCGTCCACGGCGTAGGTGAGGTTGCTGCGGCCACCGGCGATGACGGTCGCGGTGAGCTCGCCGCGCGCCAGATCGGGGTGGGCCTCGGCCAGCCAGGCGCTCAGGCCGCCGGCATCCATTCCCGGAACTGCGGTCATCGTCGACTCTTTCCACGCCCCATCGGTGGGCCGCAGGATCAGCATACCGGATGGTCGGTTTGTCGCGGACATCGGCGCCTGCGCGCGTGCGCTTCGTCTCGCTGGCGCTCGCTCAGCGACCGGGAATCGAGAGGCGGGGCCGCGTCAGGCGCTCATGCCGCGCGTTGCGAGCGCCGCGCGGATGGATGCCGGCACCGGCGTCGGGCGGCGGGTCGCGGCATCCACGAACACGTGCACGAACCGTCCCGTCGCGATCTCGTCGTCGGTGCCGGCGCGCAGGATCGCAAGGGCCCACGTGATGCTCGTCGTCCCGAGGCGTTCGACGCCGATGCCGACCTCGAGCGGCTCGGGGAACCCGGCCGACGCGCGGAACTCGCACGATGACGCGGCGCACAGGGCGATGGCGGCACCCCCCACGGGCTCCAGGCCGCCCTCCCGGATCATGAACGCGTTCACGGCGGTGTCCATCGCGGCGTAGTACACGGTGTTGTTGAGGTGGCCGTACTGGTCGTTGTCGTTCCAGCGCGTCGCGAACGGCTCGCGCACGGCGAAGCCCGGCATCAGGCGTCCGCCCGCAGCAGCAGGCGGAACGCGACCCGGGCGCGCTCGGCGCTGGGCACGTCGCCCGAGATCAGGTCGGCGTACGTGAACGACTCCGACAGCCGCACCAGGATGTACCCGAGGTCGGCGGGGGCGATCGCGCCGCCGAGCGGCTCGGCGCCGAGGTCGCGGCGCACCAGCCAGTCGGCGGTCGCCACGTAGCGGCGCTGGATCGGGCTCTCTTTCGTGGTGAGCAGCCGCAGCGCGCGGGCGGGCTCCCGCCGCAGGAACGAGCGGAAGTACTCGGCCGTGATGAGGTCGTCGACGAAGTGCGTGAGGATCGCGGCGATCCGGTCGGCGCCGCTGGCCTCGGCGGCCGCATGCTCGGCCTGCACGAGCGTCGGGATCGCGAGCGACCACAGCACCTCGCCGAGGAGCGCGTCGCGGTTGCCCACCCACCGGAACAGCGACGTGCGGTCCACGCCGAGCGTCGACGCGAGTGCCGTCATGTCGATGCGGCGGCCGGCGATGAACGTCTCGCGCGCCGCGTCGAACGCGCGCCCCGCGTCGGAGTGGATGCCGTCGGCCAGGCGCTCCGAGAGCCACGAGGGGGCGGCATCCGTCCCCACCGTCGCGATCGTGGCGGGGGTCGTCGAGGTCGCCGTCCGGGTCATGCCAGAACTCTACCCGCGATCATCATCCGACGTGCAACATATTCGAAAGTGTTGCATACTCGTGTGCACGACCTGCAGACACCGAGGAGACACGATGACGTTCACCTTGACCCAGACCGCCGCCACCGAGACGCCCGCACCGCCCGCCGACGTGCTCGACGCGGACTTCTACGGATTCCAGACGCTGCTGACGGATGCCGAGCAGCGGGCGCTGAGCGAGATCCGCGAGTTCCTCGAGACCGAGGTGCGCCCGTTCGCCGACGACCACTGGGACCGCGCCGAGAGCCCGCGCCACCTCGTGCCCCGCATCGCCGAGCTCGGGCTGTACGGCAACGCCTTCGACGAGACGCGCACGTTCGAGAACAGCAACGTGTTCCGCGGCTGGGTGGCGATGGAGATCTCGCGCGCCGACCCGTCCACCGCGACCTTCATCGGCGTCCACTCCGGGCTCGCGATGACCTCGATCGCCGTCGGCGGGTCGAACGAGCAGCGCGCCGAATGGCTGCCTGTGCTGGCCCGCGGCGAGCAGATCGCGTGCTTCGGTCTCACCGAGCCCGGCCACGGCTCCGACACGGCGAAGGGACTGGAGACCACGGCCGAGCGCCGCACGCGCGCCGACGGCACCGACGAGTGGGTGCTGAACGGCGCCAAGCGCTGGATCGGCAACGGCGCGTTCGCCGACCTCGTCGTCATCTGGGCGCGTGATGTCGCCGACGAGCAGGTCAAGGGCTTCCTCGTGCGCACGCCCACGCCCGGCTTCACCGCGACCAAGATCGAGCGCAAGCAGTCGCTGCGCACCGTCGAGAACGCCGACATCGTGCTGCAGGACGTCGTCGTGCCCGAGGCCGACCGGCTGCAGCGGATCGAGGGCTTCCGCGACCTCGCCGTGGTGCTGCGCCTGACGCGGGCCCAGGTCGCCTGGCAGGCGCTCGGCGTCGCCGTCGGGGCGTACGAGTGCGCGATCGCCTACGCGAAGGCGCGCGTGCAGTTCGGCAAGCCGATCGCGTCGTTCCAGCTCGTGCAGCAGAAGCTCGCCGAGGCGCTGTCGAACATCACCGCGTGCATCGGCATGTGCGTCAGGGTGTCGCAGCTGCAGGACGCGGGGGAGCAGCAGGACCACCACTCCGCGATGGCCAAGGCGTTCGTGAGCGCACGCGTGCGCGAGACGGTGGCGCTGTGCCGCGAGATCTGCGGTGGCAACGGCGTGCAGCTGGGAGGCCAGGAGCAGCTCGGCATCCCCGCCGGGTACGGGATCGCCCGCTACTTCGCCGACGCCGAGGCGGTCTACACGTTCGAGGGCACGTACGACATGAACTCGCTCATCGTGGGCCGCGCCATCACCGGGATCCCCGCCTTCGTCTGAGCCGCGGCATCCACCACTCCCGCGTCGAGAGCACATGATCTCGCCGAGAACGCATGTCGTCGCCGCCGACGGCGTGTGGTTTCGGCGAGAGCATACGTCCTCGACGCACCGACGAAAGGAACCCCATGACCGAGGCCTACATCGTGGCCACCGCGCGCTCGCCGATCGGGCGCGCGCGCAAGGGATCGCTCGCCGACGTGCGACCCGACGACCTGGCCGCCAGAATGGTGCATGCGGCCCTCGACCGCGTGCCCGGGCTGGATCCCGCGCGCATCGACGACCTGCTCGTCGGCTGCGGTCAGCCCGCCGGCGAGCAGGGCTTCAACCTCGCGCGCATCGTCGCGGTGCTGCTCGGCTGGGACGCCGTTCCCGGGACCACCGTCAACCGGTACTGCTCGTCGTCGCTGCAGACGACGCGCATGGCCTTCCACGCGATCAAGTCCGGCGAGGGCGACGTGTTCGTCTCGGCCGGTGTCGAGTCCGTGTCGCGGTACGGCGCGGGCGCGTCGGATCTGCCGGATGCCGTCAACCCGGCCTTCGCCGGTGCGCTGCGGCGCACCGCGGCACGTGCCGGCGAGGGCACGGGGCCGTGGAGCGATCCGCGTGAGGGCGGCGCACTGCCCGACGCGTACATCGCGATGGGGCAGACGGCCGAGAACGTCGCGCAGCTGCGTGGCATCACACGCGACGAGCAGGACGCGTTCGCCGCGCGCTCGCAGCAGCGCGCCGAGGCGGCGATCGCGTCGGGGTTCTGGGCGCGCGACATCACCCCCGTGACCCTCGCCGACGGGACGGTGGTCGCCACCGACGACGGCCCGCGGCCGGGCGTGACGGTGGAGGCGCTCGCGGGGCTGGACCCGGTGTTCCGGCCGGACGGCACGGTCACTGCCGGCAACTGCTGCCCGCTCAACGACGGCGCCGCCGCGGTCGTCGTGGTGTCGGACCGCGTCGTCGACGAACTCGGCCTGCAGCCGCTCGCCCGCATCGTGTCGACCGGGGTCTCGGGACTGTCGCCCGAGATCATGGGCCTCGGGCCCGTCGAGGCGTCGCGTCGCGCGCTCGCGCTCGCCGGACTGTCGATCGACGACATGGACCTCGTCGAGATCAACGAGGCGTTCGCCGCGCAGGTGGTCCCGTCCGCCCGCGAGCTCGGCGTCGACCCCGACCGGCTCAACGTGCACGGCGGAGCGATCGCGGTCGGCCACCCCTTCGGCATGACCGGCGCCCGCATCACCTCGACGCTGATCAACGGCCTGGCCACGACCGGCGGCCGGTACGGGCTGGAGACGATGTGCGTGGGCGGCGGCCAGGGCATGGCGATGGTGCTCGAGCGCGTGTAGCTCGCCCCGGCGAGGGCCGGAGGCGTCCGGGGGCCGTTGTCAACGGCCCCCGGACGCAGCGGCTCCGTCACTAGCCTGGCGCCATGGCAGTGAAGGAGCTTTGGCTGGCCCGGCACGGCGAGAGCGTCGGGAATGTTGCTGCATCGCAGGCGGAGGTCGACGGGCTCGACGTCATCCCGCTCGACGTGCGCGACGCCGACGTGCCGCTGTCGGGCACGGGACGGGAGCAGGCGCTGGCGCTCGGCGAATGGGTGTCGGCGCACCGCGAGGCGATCGACGCGTACTGGGTCTCGCCGTACGTGCGGGCGCGCGAGACGCTGGCGATCGCCCTCGGCAGCGACGGCCCGGATGCCACGATCGTCGTCGACGAGCGCATCCGCGATCGCGAGCTCGGCGTGCTCGACCTTCTCACGCGGCGGGGCGTCGCCCGTCTGCACCCCGAAGAGACCGCGCGCCGGCAGCACCTCGGCAAGTTCTACCACCGGCCGCCGGGCGGGGAGTCGTGGGCGGACGTCGCGCTGCGGCTGAGGTCGTTCCTGCGCGACGCGCTGAACGGGCCCGAGGAGCGGGCGATGCTCGTGGTCCACGATGCCGTGGTGATGCTCGTGCTGTACGTGCTGCTGCCGATGGGCGAGGAGGAGCTGCTCGACTTCGCGAAGGACCACGTGGTGCTCAACGCCTCGGTGACCCATCTCACCCGCGGCGAAGGCGGCTGGCAGATCACCGCCTTCTCGGACGTCGAGCACCTGCGACGCGAGGGCGCCGATGTCACCGCCCACCCGGGGAGCCCCGATGTCGAGCCCCGCTGAGCCGGTCTCGGCCGCGCTGCTGCGGACATGGGGGCTGCCGAGCCCCGGCGAGTCCAAGAAGACGCGCGGCGACGTCATCGTCGTCGGCGGATCACGCAGCTCGCCCGGCGCGGCGCTCCTCGCCGGTGAGGCGGCGCTGCGCGTCGGCGCCGGCAGGGTGGCGCTGGCCGTCCCGCGCTCGATCGACGCGCAGGTGGGCGTCGCCCTTCCGGAGGCAGGGGTCTTCCCGTTGCCGGACGACGCCGACCAGCCCTTCGACGTGCGCCTGGCCGAGCGTGTGTCGAGGGCGGACGCGGTGCTCGTCGGCCCCGGGTTCGACGATCCCGACGAGACGCGCGCCACCCTGCTCGCCGTGGCGGCGGCCCGTCCGCAGTGCGTGGTGCTCGATGCCTACGCGCTGGGGGTCCTGCCGCGGATCGACCGCGGGGTGCTGCCGGATGCCGTCGTCCTGAGCCCCAACAAGGACGAGGCGGGGATCCTCCTCGAGCGAGACGTCGAGGCCGGCGACGAGTCCGCCGTGCGCGAGATCGCCGAGCGCTTCACGGCCGTCGTCAACTGCTACGGCGTCGTGGCCGCCCCCGGCGGCGCCGCCTGGCGGGTGGACGAGGGCGGCGGAGGGCTCGGCACCTCGGGAAGCGGCGACGTGCTGGCCGGCGCCATCGCCGGCTTCGCCGCACGGGGAGCGGGCACCGAGCGCGCCGCGGTGTGGGGAGCCTGGTCGCACGCGCGGGCGGGCGACCGCCTGACCGATCGGGTCGGCATCGGCTTCCTCGCCAGCGATCTCGCCCGTGAGCTCACGACGACGATCCGGGACACGCTGGCCGACGACGCGTGAGATGACCGGGGATGCCGGCGGCACGGGCCGCCGGCATCCCCGGGGTTCACGTCGTGGGCACGAAGAGCGCGACCGTCTCGGCGACGAGCGCCGGCCGTGAGGCCCCGTCGAGCTCGACGGTCGTGCGCAGGTCCGCACGCCAGCCCTGGGGCGTCGGCTCGACCCCGGCGACCTCGGTGACGGCGCGCACGCGAGAGCCGGCCGTCACCGGCTGCAGGAAGCGGACCTTGTCGAGACCGTAGTTGACGACCATCCCGGTGCCGCCGACCTCGAGCAGCCCCTGGGTCAGGCGGGGCAGCAGCGAGAGCGTCAGATAGCCGTGGGCGATCGTGGCGCCGAACGGGCCGGCGGCGGCGCGCTCGGCGTCGAGGTGGATCCACTGCCAGTCCTCGGTGGCGTCGGCGAACGCGGCGATGCGGTCCTGGTCGATGGTGAACCAGTCGCCGGTCGCGGACGCGCCGACGGCGTCCGGCAGCGCGTCGGGGGAGGCGACGGCGATGCTCATGCCCGGGGTCCGCCCGCCACGTACAGCACCTGGCCCGACACGAACCCCGCCTCGTCGGAGCAGAAGAACGAGGCCGCCGCCGCGATGTCGTCGGGGGTGCCGGCGCGCTGCACCGGGATCTCGGTGGCCGCGTGCGCGACGAAGTCCTCGAAGGGCACGCCCATGCGCTCGGCGGTGGACCGCGTCATGTCGGTGACGATGAACCCCGGCGCGATCGCGTTCGCGGTGACCCCGTAGCGGCCGAGCTCGATGGCGAGCGTCTTGGTGAAGCCCTGCATGCCCGCCTTGGCGGCGGCGTAGTTCGCCTGCCCGCGGTTGCCGAGCGCGGAGGTGCTCGACAGGTTCACGATCCGCCCCCAGCGCGCGGCGACCTGGTGCTCCTGGACCGCGCGCGACATGAGGAACGCCCCGCGCAGGTGCACCGCGAGCACGGCATCCCAGTCGTCCTCCGTCATCTTGAACAGCAGGTTGTCGCGGATGATCCCGGCGTTGTTCACCAGCACGGTGGGCGCGCCGAGCTCGTCGACGACACGCGCGACGGCGCGTTCGACCGACGCCGCGTCGGCGACGTTCGCGCCGACGGCGATCGCCCGGCCGCCGGCATCCACGATCGACCCGACGGTGCCCGCGCAGGCGGCTTCGTCGAGGTCGAGCACCGCGACGGCGAACCCGTCGGCGGCGAGGCGCTGAGCGGTGGCGGCGCCGATGCCGCGTGCGGCGCCGGTGACGATGGCGGTTCTGGTCATGCGAGGTTCCTCTCGGGGGTGGGGTGGTCGAAGACGATGAGCTGCCGCAGCTCGCCGCCGGCGGCGAGGCGGTCCATGGCGGCGTCGAGTTCGTCGAGCCGGATGCGCGACGACACCAGCCGCTCCAGCGGCAGGCGTCCGGCGCGCCACAGCTCGACGTAGCGGGGGATGTCGCGGCTCGGCACGGCCGAGCCGAGGTAGCTGCCGACGATCGTCCGGGCCTCGGCGGTCAGCTGCAGCGGCGACACGCTCGCGCGCGCGTCAGGCGCCGGCAGCCCCACGGTCACGGTCGTGCCACCGGGGGAGGTGAGCGCGACAGCGGTCTCGAACGCGCGTGCCGCGCCGGCCGCTTCGACGACGAGCGGAGCGCGGATGCCGTCGTCCAGCGCCTCCGCGGGCGACAGGGCCGCGGCTGCCCCGCATTCGCGCGCGAAGTCGAGCTTTTCGGCGACGGTGTCGATCCCGACGACCTCGTGCCCCAGGGCGACGGCGACCAGGAGCGCCGCCATGCCGACGCCGCCGAGACCGACGACGATGACCCGCGTTCCCGGCTCCGGACGCCCGGCGTTGACGACGGCTCCGCCCCCGGTGAGGACGGCGCATCCGAGCAGCGCGGCGACGTCGGCAGGAACGTCCGGGTCGACACGGGCCACGGAGGCGCGGCTGACGACGGCGTGCGTCGCGAACGCCGAGACGCCGAGGTGGTGGTGAACGCTCTGGCGTCCGTCCGGCGTGGTCCGATGCAGGCGTCCGGCGCCGCCCAGCAGCGTGCCCGCGTTGTTGGCCGCAGAGCCCGTCAGGCACGGCAGCCGGCCGTGGGACCGGCATCCCTCGCACTCTCCGCAGCGGGGGAGGAACGTCATCACCACGCGATCGCCGGGGGCCAGGTCGGGCACCCCGTCGCCGAGCTGCTCCACGATGCCGGCGGCCTCGTGACCGAGGAGCATCGGAACCGGGCGCACGCGGTTGCCGTCGACGACGCTGAGGTCGGAGTGGCACACGCCGGCGGCCTCGATGCGCACGAGGATCTCGCCCGGGCCGGGCGGGTCGAGCTCGACCTCGCCGATGGTGAACGGGTGCGAGGCTGCGAACGGCGGCTGCGCACCCGAGACCTCGAGCACGGCTCCGGTGATCTTCATCCGACCTCCTCGTCGTGATGCACCGCAACGGCGGCGGAGACACATCCTCTCGCGATTCCGCGGTCCGAGGACCGGGGAGCGCGAGGTGGTGACAAGCATACCGACCACGCGGTATGTTTCTGCAAACGGGCACCCGCGACGGAAGGCCCGCCGAGCGTCGAAGGAGACGGCATGTCGATCGAGGTCGCAGGGACGACGGTCGTGGAGGGGCAGGCGGACGAGCGCTTCGCCGGACTGCGGGAGGCCTTCCGCGCGAACCTCGCAGACGGACAGGAGCTGGGCGGCTCGCTCTGCGTGCTCGTCGACGGCCGTCCCGTCGTGGACGTGTGGGGCGGCTGGGGCGACGTGCAGCGCAGCATCCCCTGGAGCCGTGACACCCTGACGAACGTGTGGTCGATCTCGAAGACCGTGTCGTCGCTCGCGCTGCTGCTGCTGATCGACCGCGGGGCGGTCGACCCCGATGCGCCCGTCGCCGCGCACTGGCCGGAGTTCGCCGCGGCCGGCAAGGAATCCGTCCTCGTGCGGCACGTGATGACGCACTCGTCGGGGGTCTCGGGCTGGGATCAGCCCGTCACGCCGGACGACATCCTCGACGTGGATGCCGCGACCGACCGGCTGGCTGCCCAGGCGCCGTGGTGGCCTGCCGGCGCGGCATCGGGGTACCACCTGCTGGACTACGGGCACCTCGTCCACGGCATCGTCCGTGCCGTGACCGGGCGGGGGCTCGGCGCGTTCGTCGCCGAGGAGCTCGCCGGGCCGCTCGGCGCCGACTTCTGGCTCGGTCTGCCCGCATCCGAGGACGCGCGGGTGTCGCCTGTCGTTCCGCCGCCGCCGTCGCAGCTCGACCTGTCGGCGCTGCCGCCCGATTCGCCCGCGGCGCGCACGTTCGCGGGGCCCGTGCTCGGCGCCGAGATCACGTGGACGCGCGCGTGGCGCGCCGCCGGCGTGGGCGGTGCGGGCGGACAGGGGAACGCGCGCTCGGCCGCGCGGCTGAACGCGCTGATCGCCGGCCGCGGCGTCGTCGACGGCACGCGGATGCTGGCGGCCGAGACCGTGGACCGCGTCTTCGCCGCGCCCGTCGAGGGCACCGACCTCGTGCTCGGCCTGCCGCTGCGATGGGGCCTCGGGTGGGGGCTGCGGCACCCGCTCTCGACCGCGTACATCCCCGAGGGGCGCGTGGCGTTCTGGGGCGGGTGGGGCGGTTCGCTCGTCACCGCGGACGCCGACCGTGGCATCACCTTCGCGTACGTGATGAACCGCATGTCCGACGGCATCCTCGCGTCCGACCGCGGCCGCACCTACCTGCGCGCGGTCTACGACGCCCTCTGACGCCGTCGGCGGACCCGCCGCCTGTCAGGAGTCGAGCTGCTCCCGCAGGCGGCGCACGATCTCGGCCGTCGGCGTCGCGCGCGGGAACACCGCGACCACCACGTCGTCCGCGGTGGGCGCCGCGTCGTCGCCGGGCAGCACGCCGAAGCGTCGGCGCGCGTCGTCGAGCGCCGTGCGCAGCACCGATGCCGGCACCTTCTTCGCGCTGCGGATGAGACGGCGCAGCACGTGGTTGTGGATCGCCGTCACGAGCGCCGAGAAGCCGACCGCGTCGACCGGGTCGAGGCCCGGCAGCGACGCCCGCAGGTACTCGTCGAACAGGCGTTCGTAGCGGAACACCGTGACGATCTCGCGGTCGCGCAGCGCGGGGACCTGCCGCACCACCTGGTAGCGCCGGCGCGCGAGTTCGGGGTCGGCGGCGAAGTGCGCATAGACGAGGACGGATGCCTCGCACACGGCTGCCCACGGGTCGCGGTGCTGCTGCGCGAGGAAGTCGCGCAGCATGTCGAGCAGCTCTTCGTGGTCGGTGAAGACGACGTCGTCCTTCCCGCCGAACTGGCGGAAGAACGTGGACCGCGAGACACCGGCGGCCTGGGCGATCTGCTCGACCGAGGTCTGATCGAAGCCCTGCTCGGCGAACAGCTCCAGCGCGGCGGCCACCACGGCGGCGCGCGAGGCGGCCTGTGCGGCGCTGAGGCCCTGGGCGGCAGTGGTGTCGGACATCTTGAAGAGAGCCTAGTCCGCGCGGGCGCGGGCTCGGGATGCGCATCTGCGGCATTCCACCGGTGGGGCCGCGCTGTCAACGGGGTCGACGTCGCGCGTGCCGTCGGCTGAGGTTGGGTGATGACGCCGATCTGGAAGCGCACCACCGACCCTGTGACCGGCACGCCGTTCCAGCCCGGCCGCCGCCGCGATGTGCTGGTCGTCGGCGCGGGGCTCACCGGCCTCGCGACGGCGCTCATGCTCCTGCGTGAGGGCAAGGATGTCGCCGTCATCGAAGCCGGCGAGGTCGGGGAGCTCGCATCCGGGGCGAACACGGGCAAGCTGACGGTGCTGCAGGGGTCGGTCCTGTCGGCCCTGCGCCGGCACCATCCCGCCCGGCTCGTCCGCGCCTACGTCGAGGCGAACCTCGACGGGGCACGCTGGGTGACCGAGATCGCGGACGAGCTGACGGTGCCGTATTCGCGGCGCACCGCGTACTCCTACGCGCAGACGCCGGAGGGGGCCGAGTGCGTCGAGGCCGAGCTGCGGGCAGCGGCGGAGGCCGGCCTTGCGGTGCGACGCGCCTCGGCGGACGAGCTGACGCAGGTGCCGTTCCCGGTGGTGGATGCCGTCGCCCTGGACGACCAGGTCGCCATCGACCCGCAGCGGCTGCTGGTCGCGCTGGCGCGGGAGTTCGTGCGCGCCGGCGGTGTGCTGCACACCGGGGTGCGGGTGACGCGGGTGCACGCGGTGCCGAGGGCGGGCGTCGAGACCACCGCCGGCTACGCAGCCGCGGGACAGGTGGTCCTCGCGACGGCGACGCCGATCGTCGACCGCGGACTCTACTTCGCGAAGGTGCGGGGGCTGCGCTCGTCGTGCGTGGCGTTCGCGACGAGCGCGCCGGTGCCGTCGGGGCTGTTCATCTCGGTCGACGGACGGACGAAGTCGGTGCGGTCGGTGACGGAGGCGGACGGCCCCGCCGGGATCGCGCAGCTGATCGTCGGCGGAGACGGGTTCGCGGTGGGCCGGACGTCGTCCGTCCGCGCCGAGATCGACGGCCTGATCTCGTGGGCCGAGGAGCACTTCCCGGATGCGACGCCCGTCGCGTCGTGGTCGGCGCAGGACTACCAGTCGCACGACCTCGTGCCGTTCGTGGGCGCGATGCCACGCGGCCTCGGACGCATCCGCTTCGCCACCGGCTACGCCAAGTGGGGGCTGTCCAACGCTCCCGCCGCAGCGCAGCGGATCACCGCCGAGATCGGCAAGGTGCCGCACAAGGAGCGGCCGGACTGGATGAACATCATCGCGACGCGCTTCACGGTGCCCGCCGACCTCGCGCGCGGCGGCGTGGAGAACCTGCGCGTGGGATGGGAGGCGGCATACGGATGGATCGGCGCGCAGACGATGCCCACGCCCATCCGGCGGCCGGCGGACGGTGAGGGCGTCGTCGCCAGTCGCGGCGGTCACCCGGTCGGCATCTCGACGGTCGACGGGCGCACGCGCGCGGTGAGCGCCATCTGCCCGCACCTCGGCGGCGTGCTGAGGTGGAACGACGCGGACCTGTCGTGGGACTGCCCGTTGCACGCGTCGCGGTTCACCGCGGAAGGATGCCGCATCGAGGGGCCCGCACTGTGCGATCTGACGCGCCTTCCCCGGGTGCCCGGAGAAGAGATCGACGAACCCGCCGTCGACGCGTGACCGACCCTGGCGCGTCGCTGCCGTCAGAACCGGACAGCAAGCGGTAGTAGGCTGGGGGACTGGTCGATATCTCGACGTCGAGACGCTTTTGAGCGTCATCCCCACCCCATTCGCCACCTGCGAAGGAAACAACTGTGGATCTGTACGAGTACCAGGCACGAGACCTTTTCGAGAAGTACGAGGTGCCGGTGCTCGCCGGCATCGTCGCGGACACGCCGGAGGAGGTGCGTGCCGCAGCCGAGAAGATCGGCGGTGTCGTCGTCGTCAAGGCCCAGGTCAAGACCGGCGGCCGTGGCAAGGCCGGCGGCGTGAAGGTCGCCAAGACGCCCGACGAGGCCTACGAGGCCGCGCAGGCGATCCTCGGCCTCGACATCAAGGGCCACGTCGTCAAGCGCGTGATGGTCGCCCAGGGCGCCCGCATCGACAAGGAGTACTACTTCTCGGTGCTGCTGGACCGCGCCAACCGCTCCTACCTGTCGCTGTGCAGCGTCGAGGGCGGCATGGAGATCGAAGAGCTCGCCGTCGAGCGCCCCGAGGCGCTCGCCCGGGTCGCCGTCGACCCCCTGCAGGGCATCGACAAGCAGAAGGCTGTCGAGATCGCTCAGGCCGCGGGCTTCGGCGAGGACCTCGTCGACAAGGTGAGCGACGTCTTCGTCAAGCTCTTCAACGTGTACAAGGGCGAGGACGCCACGCTCGTCGAGGTGAATCCCCTCGTGCTGACCGAAGAGGGCGACGTCATCGCCCTCGACGGCAAGGTGTCGCTCGATGAGAACGCCGACTTCCGCCACCCCGGCCACGAGCTGCTCGAAGACAAGGCCGCAGCCGACCCGCTCGAGGCGAAGGCCAAGGCGAACGACCTCAACTACGTCAAGCTCGACGGCGAGGTCGGTGTCATCGGCAACGGCGCGGGCCTCGTGATGTCGACGCTCGACGTCGTCGCGTACGCCGGCGAGAACCACGGCGGCGTGAAGCCCGCCAACTTCCTCGACATCGGCGGCGGCGCGTCTGCCGAGGTCATGGCCGCCGGCCTGGACGTCATCCTGGGCGACCCACAGGTCAAGAGCGTGTTCGTCAACGTGTTCGGCGGCATCACCGCGTGCGACGCGGTCGCCAAGGGCATCGTCGGCGCGCTGGCCGAGCTGGGCTCGAGCGCCTCGAAGCCGCTGGTCGTGCGCCTCGACGGCAACAAGGTCGAAGAGGGCCGTGCGATCCTCCGCGACGCGAACCACCCGCTCGTGACCCTGGCCGAGACGATGGACGAGGGCGCCGACAAGGCCGCCGAGCTCGCCAACGCCTGACCCGTCAGCATCCGGAACTAGGAAAGAACAGACATGTCGATCTTCCTCAACAAGGACTCCAAGGTCATCGTCCAGGGCATCACCGGCGGCGAGGGCACCAAGCACACCGCGCTCATGCTCAAGGCCGGCACGCAGGTCGTCGGCGGCGTGAACGCCCGCAAGGCCGGCACCACCGTGCTGCACACCGACGCCGACGGCAACCCCGTCGAGCTGCCCGTCTTCGCATCGGTCGCCGAGGCGATCGAGAAGACCGGCGCGGACGTCTCCATCGCGTTCGTGCCGCCGGCGTTCACGAAGGACGCGATGGTCGAGGCCATCGACGCCGAGATCCCGCTGCTCGTCGTGATCACCGAGGGCGTGCCCGTCGGCGACACCGCCGAGGCGTGGGCGTACGCGCAGGCTAAGGGTGACAAGACGCGCATCATCGGCCCGAACTGCCCCGGCATCATCACGCCCGGCGAGTCGCTGGTCGGCATCACGCCCGCCAACATCACCGGCAAGGGACCGATCGGCCTCGTGTCGAAGTCGGGCACCCTGACCTACCAGATGATGTACGAGCTGCGCGAGATCGGCTTCTCGACGGCGATCGGCATCGGCGGCGACCCCGTCATCGGGACCACCCACATCGACGCGCTCGCCGCGTTCGAGGCCGACCCCGAGACCAAGGCGATCGTCATGATCGGCGAGATCGGCGGCGACGCCGAAGAGCGCGCGGCCGACTTCATCAAGGCGAACGTGACCAAGCCGGTCGTCGGCTACGTCGCCGGCTTCACCGCTCCCGAGGGCAAGACGATGGGCCACGCCGGCGCGATCGTCTCGGGCTCGGCGGGCACCGCGCAGGCGAAGAAGGAGGCCCTCGAGGCCGCCGGTGTCAAGGTCGGCAAGACGCCGTCCGAGACCGCCGCGCTCATGCGCGAGATCATCGCGGGCCTCTGAATCCCGCAGCATCGCACGTGAGAAGGCCCCGCTTCGGCGGGGCCTTCTCTGTTTCGCGACACCTGTATTCCAGATGCAGCATCTGACTCTTCTCTTGTGGATGTTCGTCTGAGCGGTTACATTCCCAAACGGATGCGCACCAGAGTGTCTGGTGGTGCGCGTGGGGGTGGGGATTTCTGTAGGACGAATGGGCAGAAGGGGTCCCATGAGTCGGAGATCCCCCGTTATCGGGGTATCGCGGGAGCACCGTCGCGGCGTTGACGCGGCGGTGACCGGGGTGCACGGCCGGCGGAGGACCGCCGTCGTGGCCCTTGTCGCGACCTCGCTCGTCGTCTCGCAGCTGACCTGGGCTTTTCCGGCGGCTGCCGCCCCAGTCGCCCCCGCGCTTCCGCCGGTCGCACCGGCTCCGGCGCCGCTCGTGTTCAGCCCGGCCGATCTCGGCGAGGCGCCCGCGCCCGTGCCCGAGATCGTCCCGGTCGAGCAGCCGGCGCCCACCACGCCGGTCACGGTGACGCCGCCGCGCACACGGACGACGGTCACCGTCGTCGTCGTGCCGCCGGCTGCGCCGCCCGCGCCGGTATCGCCGTTCGGACCCAACTGTCAGCAGGTGTCGACCGGGTCGACGCCCGCGGCCGGTGGCGGCACGACGAACTCGTCGACCACGAGCACCAGCAGCACGAGCCTGACCTGCGGTCCGGGCACCGTGAACCCCGGCTCGATCGGCAGCGGGCCGGCGACTCCGCCCACCCCGACGATCCCGGGGCTCCCGACGCCGCCCGAGCCGCCGGACCCGCCGGACCCGCCCGTCCCGCCGATCCCCACGCCCACGCCGACGCCCACGCCGGAACCTGAGCCGACGCCCGACCCGACCCCGGCGCCGGAGGCGTCCGGCGGTGCGATGTACGGCGCCCCCGCGATGCTGGACGTGCGGCCGTTCGACGCGAACCCGGGTGCGGGCGCCGAGGCGGCGCCCGACGACGCGGGCTCGGGCGCCGAGCACGCCGCCGGCTCCGGCGCCGAGCACGCCGCCGACCATGCCGCTCCGGCCGCGGACGCGCCGCACCCGGCGCCTGTCGAGCCGCAGCCCGCAGCGCCGCAGGCGGCCGACCCGCAGTCGGTCGAAGAGCCGGTGGCGCCGGAGGACGAGTCCGCTCCGCCGGCCGAGGATCCCGGATCGGCACCCACCGGCGACGAGCCGACGACCGACCCGGCGCCCGCCGCGACAGACCCGGCCGTCCCCGCCGAAGCGGAGGAGCCCGCGGCTGAGCAGGCGGGTCCGTGGCAGGTGTCGGCGACGGGCGACGTGTCGGTCACGATCGACGGCGACGACGTCGTGGTGGTCGCCGACGGTGTCACCACCCGTCGGGCTGCGGCATCCCTCACCGCTCTCACGATCTCGTCCGGCGGTCGGGTCAGCCTGCCCGCCTCGTTGAGCATCGCCGTCACGATCACCGCGGCATCGGCGCTGGCCGTCAGCGGCTCCGGCGTCGCGTGGAACTCCGACGGCGCCGGCGGCGGGTCCGTCGGAGGGATCGCGTTCTCGGGCGTCGGCCAGCTGGTCGCCGTCGGCGGCGGGCACGTGCTGCGCGGCCCCGCGGCCGACACGACCTGGCAGATCGACGGCGCACGCACGGGCACCGTCGCCGGCCAGCGCTTCTCGGGCTTCGACGTGCTCCAGGGCGCCGCGGGCAACAGCGACGACTTCGTCATCGCCCCCTCCGGACGCATCGGCCGGATCGACGGCGGCGCCGGCGGCTACGACGTGCTGCGCTTCACCGGGGCGCACGGTGCCATGACGTCCCGCCCGACCGGATCGCAGTCGGGCACGCTGGTCGTCGGCGGCAGCACCATCGCCTACGACGGCCTTGAGCCGGTCGGCCCCGCCGACGTCACCGATTTCGACTTCGCCGACGCGACGGACGACGACACGATCGAGGTGACGCCTGACGCCGTCAACATCGGCTACATCCTGATCCGCAGCCTCGCCAACGCGTTCGAGTCCCACTCGGTCCGCCCGCTCGGCTCGTTCCTCGTGAAGACCACGGGCAAGGGCGCGACGATCCGGATCGTCGGCCTCCTCACCTTCCACGGCGTGACGTTCCGCTTCGAGGCGACCCGGGTGGTGGTCGGCGCGGGAACCGTGCTCGACACCGGCGCCGCGGACATCACCCTGATCGCGACGGCGACCACGACGGACGACACGCCGGCGGTCGCCGAGGTGATCGTCACCGACGCCGTCATCCGAGGCGGGAATGTCACGGCGACGGCCACCGCGGTCAACACCGCCGACCCCGGAGCCACGGTCGGGCTCGCCATCGGCGAGAGCGTCGCGTCCGCGCTCGTCCAGCTCGCCGGCACCTCGCGCATCGAGGCCCAGGGTGCGGTGACGCTCGCCAGTTCGTCGACCGCCACTCTCGTGACGACGTCGACGGGGACCGGAGCGGATGCCGCGGTGGACGCGGCCGTCGCACACGCCACCATCGACAACGCGGCAGTGACCCGCATCACCGACACGGCGTCGGTGCTCGCGGGCGGAGCAGTGAGCCTGTCGGCCACCACCATCACCACCGCGACGACGACCGCCGACGCGACCGCCGCGACGGCAGGCGCCGCGATCGCTACGACCGATGCCACGATCCGCACGACCGCGGTCATCGACAGCGCCGCCCCGGCCGGCATCGTGTCGGGCGGTCCGCTCACCGTCGTCGCCGACTCGACCCACACCCTGCTCACGAAGGCGACCGCGAGCCCCGGCGGTGGGACGGCGAACGGCACGTCGCCCAGCGCGACCACGGCCACGGCTTCCCAGCCCGGTGGGTTCGCCTCGGCTCCCGGCGGTGCGATCGGGGTCGCCGGAGCCCTCGCCTTCTCGGATCTCGACCACGAGACCGTCGCCTCCGTCGGCGGCGCTTCACCTCTCGCGGTGACCGCGGGCGGCGCGGGTGTCACGGTCTCCGCAATCTCGTCAGGCTCGGCGGCGACCGAAGCGGACGGATCGGCCGTCGGCGGATCCGCCGCCGGCGTCGGCGTCGCCGTCTCGGTCAACCTCGCGAACGCGCGCACCGAGGCGCGCATCGGCAACGCCGCCTTCACCGCCGCGGGCGTGACGGCATCCGCCACCGCCGCGCCGCGCACCCCGGCCGAGGTGAACGAGTACCGCGCCCAGTCGGTGTCGGGCGCGGGCGGGGCGTCGATGGTCGGGGGAGCGGGCGCCCTCGCCGTCAACATCGCGAGCTTCCTCACCCGGGCGGCGATCCTCGCCGGGGTCACCGTGAACGCACCGGGCACCGATCTGACATTCGCCGCGACGGGCGACAACGACACGATCGCCCGCGCGCTGCCGGGCAGCCTCGCGGGCGCGACGACGGGGATCGGCGCGAGCATCGCCCTCAACATCGCGAACGACCGCGCGGTCGCCGAGATCGGCGACGGCGCGATCCTCACCGGTGCCTCTGACCTGAGTCTCGCCGCGACGTCGACCTCGCCGGCCACCGCCGAGGCGCAGGGCGGGGTCGCATCGGCGGCCGCGATCTCGACGGTGATGGCCGTCAACATCTCGAACGTCACGACGCTCGCACGGCTGGGCGCCGGCTCGCCGCTCACGCTCACCGGCGGCTACACGTCGACCGCGACGCAGACCGCGCCCGTCGTCACCACGGCCACCGGCAACGTCAGCGCCGAAGACGGTGCGGCGGTGTCGGCGGTCATCGCTCTGACCTTCGCCGACCACGCGGTGCGCTCCGAGCTCGCGCGCGACCTCACCGCTGCGGCGATCACGCTCAGGGCGACCGGCATGGCCTCGTCCGCGACGACGGCCTCGGCATCGGCCACCGGCGCACCGGCGGACGGCTCGCCCGCCGCGCAGACTCCGGCCGCGCAGGCCGGCGACGCGCGGAGCTGGGCCGACGGCGTCGCACCGGCGGCGGGCGCTGCCGGAGACGGCACGGGCGGCAGCGGTTCGACACCGATCCCGACTCCGAGCACGCCGCAGGGCGAGGTCACCGTGACGGCCGCGTTCGCGCTCACGATCCATCACCTGAACGCCGACGTCTCGGTGTCGGGCATCGCCCTCGTCGCGCCCACCGTGCGGCTCGAGGCACTCGGGAACCTGTCGGCCGCGTCAACGGCGACCGGGTCTCCGGCGACGCGCGGCCCCCCGAGCGGCGCCACGATCGCAGCGGCCGTCGCGATCACCCTGGCGGATGCCACCGTCCGCGCCGAGGTCGGCCCCTCCGCGAGCATCACCGCTGACACGCTCCAGCTCATCGCGGGCATCGCCCCGCTGAACGCGGCAGGCGCATCCGACGCCTCGCACCGCTTCACCACCACCGCCACCGCCGGTCAGGGATCCGGGGGCGACCTCGGGGTCGCCGGGTCCGTCGCCATCTCGGTCGTCGTCCTCACGTCCGCCGCGGGACTGGCCACCGGTTCGAGCGTGACCCTCACGGGCGCCGATCGATCGCTGACGATCTCGGCGTCGTCGGCCGAGCAGACCACGACGAGCGCGCTGCTCGCCGACGGCGGCGCGGGGACGCCCACCACCGGCATCGGCGCCGCCTTCGCCCTCAGCAGCGTCGACCACCACACCCGGTCCGCCATCGGCGACGGGGCGACCGTCACCGGCGCCGACGACGTGAACATCACGGCGAGCACCGCGGATGCCGCCACCGCGGTCGCACAGGGCTCGGCTCGCGGCGGCGACGCAGCCGTCGCGCCGTTCGTCGCGGTGACCCTGTCGTCGGTGTCGACCACCGCCGGCGTCGGCTCCGGCACCGCGATCGCACTCACGGGGGCGCTGCTCGTGAGCGCGGCGCAGCGCGCGAGCGCGTCGACCGAGGCGCGCGCCGCCACCGGCACGTCGGCCGGCACGGCCGTCGGACTGGGACTCGCGATCACGGTGTCGACGCACACCGTGCGTGCGACGCTCGGCCGCAGCGCCACCGTCGGCGGCGCCGTCACACTCGGCGCGGGCTCGGTGTCGACCTCGACGTCGACCGCATCGGCATCTGCGGCCGGCGCGCCCGAGAACCCGGCCGACTCGGGCGACGCCTCGAACCCGGGCGGCGCGGCGGGCGGCGGCGTGGACGCCGCCGTCGCGGGTGCGCGCGATCACGCGGACGGCATCGCGACAGCAGCCGGCGGCTCCGGGTCGGGCACCGCAGCCACCCCCGGTGCCGCGACGTCCCAGGGCCAGATCAACGCCGCCGCCGCCATCGCCGTCACCGTCGTGACGGCCACGGTGGAGGCATCTATCCTCGCCGGCGCCGTCGTCGCCGGCGGTGCCGTCGCGATCACGGCGGGCGAGAACACGGATGCCGCCGCCGATGCGAACGGGTCCGCCTCGCAGGGGACCGACGCCACGATCGGCGCCGCGGTGGCTCTGACCTTCGCGACCCTCACCCACCGTGCCGCGATCGCAGCCGGCGCCGGCGTGACCGCCCCGACCACGACGCTGCGCGCGACGACGGTCGCCGACGGCGCCGACACGACGTCCACCACCAGCGCGCGCTCGGTCGCCGGGGCGGGCGCAGGCAAGGTGTCGGTCGCAGGCAGCCTCGCCCTGGCCATCGTGGATCGCACGACCTCGGCCTCGGTCGACGGCTCCGCGGGCGGTGGAGCGGTGACGATCTCGGCCGAAGCCGATGCCACCACGACCGTCGCCGCCCTCCCGGCGGGGCAGGGCGTGACGAACGCCGGAGACCTCGGCCTCGGCGCCGCGGTCGCGCTGGCCCTCGTGACGATCGAGGTCCGCGCCGGTGTCGGTGACGGCGGCACGCTGCCGGGCGTCGCCTCGCTCACCGTCCTGGCGAAGGGCACGAGCACCTCCATCACCGAGGCGCGCATGGGCGCCTCGGGCGGCGGCGTGGCGATCGTGCCGGCCGTGGCGGTGACGCTGTCGAACGTGTCGACGCTCGCCCGGATCGGCACCGGTGCGCTCCTGACCGCGAGCGCCGCGGTGCAGGTCGCCGCCGTGCAGACGGCCACCGCCGGCTCGACGGCGGGCGCCATCGTCGTCGGCGCCGCAGACGCCGGGGTCGGCGCCGCGGTCGCGCTCACCTTCGCCGACCACTCGACGCGCGCCGCCCTCGCCCGCGGCGTCACGGCGGCGAGCGTCGACCTGATGGCGCATTCGACCTCGGATGCGACCGCGAACGGCACCGCCTCGACCGCCGGCGCCCCCGAGAACGGCGCCGACTCCGGCGACGCCACGAACCCGGGCGGCGCGGCCGGCAACGGGGTGGACGCGGCGGTGGCCGCGGAGCGCGATCACGCTGACACGGTCTCGCTCGCGAGCGGCGGCGCGGGAACCGGCACCGCGGCAGCCCCGAGCGCCGAGACGTCGCAGGGCGGAGTGAACGCCGCTGCGGCCGTCGCACTCGTCATCGCCACCGTCGACGCGGGCGTCGACCTCGCGCCCGGCATCACGGTGACCGCCACCGGCCTCGTGCGGCTCGACACCGCCACCGACACAGATGTGGGCGTGCGGGCGGACGGATCGGCCTCGCAGGGCGCCGAAGCCACGATCGGCGCCGCGGTCGCACTCGCGTTCGTGGACGTCGACACAGCCGCCGTCGTACCGGCCGGCGTGACGATCGTCGCCGGACAGCTGACGATCGCCGCCCGCGCGCTCGCCGAGCCCGGCGATCCGGTGTCACGGCTCTCGGTGGAGTCGGTCGCCGGCGCCGGCGGGGGCAAGGTGTCGGTGGCCGGTTCCGTGGCGATCCTGGTCGCGACCCACGATGTCCGCGCCGCGCTCACCGGCACGGCGACCGTCGCAGGCGCCGTGGCGATCAGCGCCGCCAGCGCGGTGGTCGCGTCGGTCAAGGCGCTGCCGGCCGGGCAGGGCGTGACGGATGCCGGCGACCTGGGCGTCGGCGCCTCGTTCGCGCTCGCCGCGGTGACCGCCGGCACGCTCGCCGAGCTGGCGGACGGCTCGGTCCTCAGCGGCGCGACGGACCTCACCGTGATGGCGGCCGGCGACCTCGAGGTGCGCAGCGAAGCCCGCATGGGAGCCGCGGGCGGCAAGGTCGCCGTGGCACCGGCAGTGGCGGTCACGCTCGCCACTCCGACCACCAGCGCCCGCATCGGCACCGCTGCGGCCGCGACCACCGTCAGCGGGGCGCTGTCGCTGTTCGCGTCGCAGCGCGCCGTCGCGGCGTCCACCGCCGGAGCGATCGTCGTCGGCGCCGGCACCGCCGGGGTCGGGGTCTCGCTGGCGCTGACGATCGCCGACGTCGCCGGTGGGGTCGAGCTCGCCCGCAGCATCGTCGCGGCCAGCGCCACCCTCGAGACGCGCATGCTGTCGACGACGACCTCGACGTCCTCGGCCTCGACGAGTGGCGCGCCCGAGAACGGTGCGGACTCGTCCGACCCGGCGAACCCGGGCGGCGCCGCCGGATCGGGCGTGGACGATGCCGTCGCCGCAGAGCGCGCGCATGCCGGCGCCACCTCCACCGCGCACGGCGGGGCGGGCACCGGAAGCGCCACGACGCCGAAGGCCGAGTCGTCGGCCGGCGGAGTGAACGCCGCGGCGGCGGTCGCGGTCACGCTGGCGACCGTCGGCAACCGCGTGCACCTCACACCGGGGGTGAGCCTCACCGCGACCGGAGCGGTGATCCTCCTCGCCCGCGCCGACACCGACGCGTCCTCGTCGGCGGACGGCTCGGCGTCGCAGGGCGCGGACGCCACGATCGGCGCCGCGGTCGCGATCACCCTCGCCACGGTTAGCAACATCTCCGAGCTCGGAGCGGGTGCCGCCATCGGGGCCGCGAGCCTGCAGGTGCGCGCCGACGCCTCCGCCCCGGGGGGAGACGACGTCTCGACCTTCGGCTCACGCTCGGTGGCGGGTGCCGGCGGTGGCAAGGTGTCGGTCGCAGGCTCGTTCGCCCTCGCGGTCGTCACGCACACCACCCGCGCGGCTCTCGCCGGCGCGGTGACGCTGGCCGCGGGCGACGCGACGGTGGTCGCCGGAAGCCGCACAGCCACGACGGCGACAGCGCTTCCCGCGGGTGCAGGCGTCACCGCCGCAGGCGACCTGGGCGTCGGCGCCTCGGTGGCGCTGGCCCTGGTGACGCAGTCCACCGCCGCGGAGCTGTCGGACGGCGGCACGCTGACCGGCGCACGCGATCTCACGCTCTCGGCCGACGGCCGCGGCGAGGCCGGTGCCGAAGCACGCATGGGTGCGCGCGGCGGCGACATCGCGCTGGCGCCCGCGGTCGCGGTGACCCTGTCGACCGTGTCGACGACCGCGCGTGTCGGCACCGGTGCGCTGCTGACGCTGGCCGGCTCGCTCATCGCCACGGCCACGCAGCGGGCGACGGCGACCACCATCGGATCGTCGCAGGTGCTCGCGGCGGGTGATGCCGGCATCGGGCTGTCTCTCGCGCTGACGATCGCGCAGCACGCGGTGACCGCGGTGCTCTCGCGCAGCGCCTCGGCCGCCGTGGCGGCGCAGCTGCAGGCGACGAGCGTGTCGACGTCGTCCTCGACCGCATCCGCGTCCGCGGCAGGCGCGCCCGAGAACTCCGGCGGCGGCACCGCCGGCACGGGCGTCGATCAGGCGGTCGAGAGCCAGCGCGCCCACGCGTCCAGCACGTCGACCGCGAACGGCGGAGCGGGCGCGGGCAGCACGGCCGCTCCCAGCGCGGCGTCGTCCCAGGGCGGCGTCAACGCCGCGGCGGCGGTCGCCGTGACCCTCGCCGACGTGCGCGCGGAATCCTCGCTCGCCGCGGGCGTCGTCCTGGCCTCCGCGGGAACGGTCAGCCTGGTCACCGGCGCGAACACCGATGCGTCCTCGTCGGCGGACGGCTCGGCGTCGCAGGGCTCCGACGCCACGATCGGCGCCGCCGTGGCACTCACGTTGGCCGACGTGGTGAACCGCGCGGTAGTGCCGGTGGGTGCCACGGTCGCCGCGCAGGCGCTCACGACGACGGCGACCGTCGTCGCCGACGGTGACGACGTCTCGACCTTCGGCGCACGGTCGGTCGCCGGCGCGGGCGGCGGCAGCGTGTCGGTCGCGGGCTCGTTCGCGCTCGCGGTCGTGAATCACACCGTGAGCGCCGGGATCGACGGGACGGCGACTCTCACCGGGGGCGCCCTCACCTCGAACGCCGTCGCCCGCACGGCGACCACCGTGGCGGCGCTTCCGGCAGGCGCCGGTGTGACGGATGCCGGCGACCTGGGCTTCGGGGCATCCGTCGCCCTCGCCGTCGTCACGGCGCGCACGCTCGCCCACATCGCCGACGGTGCGACCGTCACCGGCGCCGGCTCGGTGACGCTGCTCGCCTCGGGCCGCAGCACCACCTCGGCGGAGGCGCGCATGGGCGCCTCGGGCGGGGACGTCGCCCTGTCGCCGGCCGTGGCCGTCGCCCTTTCGACCGTGACCTCGACCGCGCGCATCGGCACGGGTGCGCTGCTCACCGTGACCGGCGCCGTCGACGTGGATGCGGTGCTGGAGTCCTCGACCCTGGGGACCGCCTCGTCGTCGGCGCTGGGGGCCGGTGACGCGGCGGTGGGGCTCGGGGTGGCGCTCGCGATCGCGAACGACTCGTCGCTGACAGAGCTCGCCCGCAGCGTCACCGCCGACGCCGTGACCCTGGCGACGTTCCTCACGTCGACGGCCACGTCGACCGCGACAGCGTCCGCGGGCGGGGCGCCCGAGAATCCGGCGGACTCGGGCGACGCCGCCAACCCCGGCGGCGCGGGCGGGACCGGCGTCGACCAGGCGGTGGCCGCCGAGCGCGCGCACGCGGACGGCGTGGCGACCGCGAACGGCGGGTCGGCGAGCGGCGCCGCCGCCACTCCGAAGGCGGAGTCGTCTCAGGGTGGCGTGAACGCCGCCGCCGCCGTCGCGGTGACGCTCACCACGGCGCGCGCCGAGTCGCAGCTCACGGCCGGAGTGACCGTCACCTCGGCGGGTCTCGTCTCGCTGGCCTCGCTCGCCAACGTCGATGCCGCGTCGATCGCCGACGGCTCCGCGTCGCAGGGCGCGGACGCGACCATCGGCGCCGCGGTCGCCCTCACCCTCGCGGACGTGGTCAACAGGTCGCTCGTCCCGGCCGGAGCGACGGTCGCGGCGCACGACCTGACGCTGCAGACGGGCGTGCAGCCCTCCGGCACCGACACCGTCTCGACCTTCGGCGCACGATCGGTCGCCGGAGCGGGCGGCGGCAAGGTGTCGGTCGCGGGATCGTTCGCCCTCGCCGTCGTCACCCACACCACCCTCTCGGCCCTCGACGGCGGCGCCTCCCTCACCGGCGGCGATGCCAGGGTCACCGCAGCGAGCGCCGTGTCGTCGACCGTCGCGGCGCTGCCCGCCGGTGCGGGGGTCACCGCCGCGGGCGACCTGGGCGTCGGAGCATCCGTCGCCCTCAACCTCGTCACCGACCGCACCACGGCGCAGGTGTCGACCGGCGCGACGATCAGCGGTGCCCGAGACCTCACCCTCGCAGCGACGGCGGACTCGGCGTCCGCGACCGAGGCCCGCATGGGCGCCTCGGGCGGCGACGTCGCGCTCTCGCCGGCCGTCGCCGTGACCCTGTCGAGCGTCGCCACGTCGGTGGTGCTCGGATCCGGCGCGTCGATCGGCCTGGCGCGGAGCCTGTCGGCCACCGCCACGCAGAAGGCGCGCGCGGCGACCACCGCATCGGCCGCGGTGCTGGGCGCCGGGGACGCCGGCATCGGCGTCGGCCTGGCTCTGACGATCAGCGACCACACCGTCGCGGCGCGGCTCGCCCGCAACGTCACCGCCGCCATGGATGCGAGCCTCCGTGCTTTCGGCGTCTCGTCCTCGTCGGCGACCGCTTCTGCCTCGGCGGCGGGCGCGCCGGAGAACGCGGGCGGCGGGGGAGGGGCCGGTGGCGGCGTCGACCAGGCGGTGGAAGCCGAGCGCTCGCACGCCTCTGCCACCTCCGCCGCCAACGGCGGCGCGGCCGCCGCGGGCTCCTCGGCGCCGGCGGCGGAGTCGTCGCAGGGCGGCGTGAACGCCGCCGCGGCGGTCGCGGTGACCCTCGCGACGGTCACCGCCGAGGCGGCGGTCGCCTCGGGCGTCGTGCTGACCGCCGGAGGAACGGCGATGCTGGCCTCGAGTGCGAACACGGATGCCGCGTCCTCGGCCGACGGCTCGGCCTCGCAGGGCGCCGACGCGACGATCGGGGCCGCGGTCGCGATCACCCTCGCGAACGTGGTCAACCGCGCCGCCGTGCCCGCCGACGTCAGCGTGAACGCGCACGACCTCATCGTGTCGGCCGGCGTCACCGCCGACGGCGCCGACCAGACGTCGACGGTCTCGGCGCAGTCGGTCGCGGGGGCGGGTGGCGGCGATGTCTCCGTCGCAGGCTCCTTCGCCCTGGCCGTCGTCAACCACCTCACCCGCGCGGCCGTCGACGGCAGCGTCATCCTCACGGGCGGCGACGCGGCCGTCACCGCCGCGAGCGCCGTGTCGAGCACTGTGAAGGCCCTGCCCGCAGGCGCCGGCGTGACCGACGCGGGCGACCTCGGGTTCGGGGCCTCCATCGCGCTGAACCTGATCACCGACAGGACTCTCGCAGAGCTCGCCGACGGCGCGACGCTCACCGGTGCGCGTCACCTGACGCTCAGCGCCACTGCGAGCGACACCGCCGTGACCGAAGCGCGGATGGGCGCCGCCGGCGGAGATGTCGCGCTGTCGCCGGCGGTGGCCGTGACCCTCTCGAACGTCACGACCTCGACCCGGGTCGGCACCGGCGGACTGTTGTCGCTGAGCGGGTCGCTCACCTCGGCCGCCACGCAGAAGGCCGCAGCCGGCACCACGGCGTCGGCGGCCGTGCTCGGCGCCGGAGATGCGGGCGTCGGAGTCGGGCTCGCGCTGACGATCGCGAACCACTCCGCGTTCGCAGACCTGCGCCGCTCTCTGACCGCGGGCGCCGACGTGACCCTGAAGTCGTCCAGCGTGTCGTCGTCCTCCGCGACGGCTTCCGCCTCGGCCGCGGGAGCGCCCGAGAACAGCGCCGGAGGCGGAGGCCAGGGCGCCGGCGTCGACCAGGCGATCGCCGCCGAGCGCGCGCACGCCGACTCCACCGCCACCGCGAACGGCGGCGAAGGTGCAGGGACGGCGACCGCCCCCAAGGCCGAATCGTCACAGGGCGGCGTGAACGTCGCGGCGGCCGTGGCGATCACGCTCGCCACGGTGCGCGCCGAGACCCGCGTCGGCCCGTCGATCGCCGTGACCGCGACCGGCACCGTCATGTTCGCGAGCGCCGCGAACACCGATGCCGCGTCCTCGGCGGACGGTTCGGCCTCGCAAGGGTCCGACGCGACCATCGGCGCCGCGGTGGCGATCACCCTCGCAGACGTGACCAACCGCGCGGACGTGCCGGGCGATGTGACCGTCGGCGCGCACGACCTGATCCTCTCGTCCACCGTGGCCGTCGACGGCGCCGACCAGACGTCGACGATCTCGGCCCGGTCGGTCGCCGGCGCGGGTGGCGGCGACGTGTCGGTCGCGGGGTCGTTCGCCCTCGCCGTCGTGAACCACCTCACGCGCGCCGCCATCGACGGCACCGTCGCACTCACCGGCGGCGACGCGGCGATCACCGCCGCGAGCGCCGTCTCGAGCACCGTCACGGCGCTCCCGGCCGGCGAGGGCGTGACCGGCGCGGGCGACCTGGGGTTCGGGGCATCCGTCGCGCTGAACCTCATCACCGGCAAGACGAGCGCCGAGGTCGCGGACGGCGGCGTGCTCACCGGAGCGCGCCACCTGACGCTCACGGCGACGGCGGTCGACAGCGGCAGCACCGAGGCGCGCATGGGCGCGAAGGGCGGCGACGTCGCCCTGGCTCCTGCCGTCGCCGTGACGCTCTCGAACGTCACCACCTGGACGCGCATCGGCGCCGGCTCGCTCACGATCGCCGGCAGCCTCACGATGATCGCGACGCAGACGGCGGCGGCGTCCTCGACCGCCACCTCGGCCGTGTCCGCCGCAGCGGATGCGGCGATCGGCGTCGCCCTCGGCCTCACGATCGCCAACCACACCGTCACGAGCGCCCTCGGCCGCAACGTCACCGCCGGGGCGGACGTGTCGCTCCGGGCGGTCGGCATCTCGTCGTCGGCCTCGTCTGCCACCGCGTCGGCCGCCGGAGCGCCGGAATCGGCCGGAGGCGGCGGCAGCGCGGGCTCGGGTGTCGCGGATGCCGTCGAGACGGAGCGTGCGCACGCCGGGGCGGCCTCGACCGCGAACGGCGGCGAGGGCGCCGGCGCGGCCACCGCGCCTGCCCCCGAGTCGTCGCAGGGCGAGGTGAACGCCGCCGCGGGAGTGGCCATCACCCTCGCGACGGTGCGTGCCGAGACGATCGTCGAACCCGGCGTCTCGACGATCACCGCTGCCGGAACGGCCGCGTTCGCGAGCTCTGCCAACACGGACGCCTCGTCGTCGGCCGACGGGTCGGCCTCTCAGGGATCCGACGCGACCATCGGCGCGGCCGTGGCGATCACCCTCGCCGACGTCGTGAACCGCGCGACCGTGCCCGCGACGATGACGGTCACGGCGCACCACCTGCTCGTCTCGGCGACGGTCACCCCGAACGGGGCGGACCAGGTCTCGACCATCTCGGCGCGGTCGGTCGCGGGTGCCGGTGGCGGCGACGTGTCGGTCGCCGGGTCGTTCGCCCTCGCCGTCGTCAACCACCGCACGCGCGCGGGCGTGGACGGCACCGTCGTCCTCACCGGCGGCGATGCGGCTCTCACCGCGGTCAGCTCGGTGGCGAGCACCGTCCGCGCCCTCCCGGCGGGCGAAGGCGTCACCGGCGCGGGCGATCTCGGGTTCGGGGCATCCGTCGCACTCAACCTCATCACCGACAAGACGACGGCCGACATCGCCGACGGCGTCAGCCTGACCGGGGCACGGCACGTCACGCTGACGGCGACGGCCGCCGACGCCGCGGTGACCGAGGCGCGCATGGGCGCTGCCGGGGGCGATGTCGCGCTGGCGCCCGCGGTCGCGATCACCCTGTCGAACGTCACGACGTCCACACGCATCGGCGCCGGCTCGCTCACCCTCGGCGGCAGCCTGACGATGGCGGCGACGCAGAAAGCGTCGGCGGCCACCACGGGATCCTCCGCCGTGCTGGGAGCAGCGGATGCCGCCATCGGCGTCTCGCTCGCGCTCACTGTCGCGAACCACGTCGTGACGACTGCCCTCGGCCGGAACGTCACCGCCGGGGCCGACGTGTCGCTGAGGGCGTCGAGCGTCTCGGTGTCGTCGGCGACCGCCGCCGCCTCCGCCGCGGGTGCGCCCGAGAACGACGAGGACTCGGACGATCCCGCGAACCCCGGCGGCGCATCGGGGACCGGCGTCAACGAGCTCGCCGCGAGCGAGCGGGCGCATGCCGACTCCGTCGCGACCGCCAACGGCGGCGACGACTCGGGCGACCAGGCCGCTCCGCAGGCCGAATCGAGCGAGGGCCCGGTCAACGTGGCGGCAGCCATCGCCATCACCGTGGCGACCGTCACGGCTCGCACGATCGTCGAGCCCGCGGTCACGGCGGTCACCGCCGCCGCGACGGTCGCGCTCACCACGAGCGCCAACACCGATGCGACATCGTCCGCCGACGGATCGGCGGCCGGCGACGGGGACGCGACGATCGGCGCGGCCGTCGCGCTGACCCTCGCGAACGTCACGAACGCGGCCGATGTGCCCGCCACGCTGACCCTGCGGGCGCACGACCTGATCGTCAGCGCGACCGTGACGGCCGACGGCGCCGACACCACGGCGACCATGGGTGCGCAGGCCGTCTCGGGCGCCGGCGGCGGCAAGATCTCGGTCGCAGGCTCGTTCGCGCTCGCCGTCGTCAACCACACCACGCGCGCGGGCGTCGACGGCACCGTGATCCTCACCGGCGGCGACGCCGCTCTCACCGCGACGAGCTCCGTGGCGAGCACGGTCAAGGCCCTGCCGCACGACGACGGCGTGATCGCCACGGGTGACGCGGGGATCGGGGCATCCGTCGCGCTGAACCTCATCACCGACCGCACGAGCGCCGAGGTCTCGGACGACGTGAGCCTCACCGGCGCCCGCAACCTCACCCTCACCGCGACGGCCGCCGACGCCGCGGTGACCGAGGCGCGCATGGGCGCGAAGGGCGGCGATGTCGCTCTCGCCCCCGCCGTCGCCGTGACGCTCTCGAACGTCACGACTCGGACGCGGATCGGCACGGGCGCGCTGAGCCTCGGGGGCAGCCTCACGATGGCCGCCACCCAGAAGGCCGCGGCGGCCACGACGGCGTCGTCGGCGGTGCTGGATGCCGCGGATGCCGCGATCGGCGTCGCACTCGCGCTGACGATCGCGAACCACGGCGCCACCAGCGCACTCGCGCGCAACGTCACCGCGGGCGCCGACGTCGTGCTGCGCGCGTCCAGCATCTCCGTCTCCAGCGCCCTGGCGTCGGCGTCTGCGGCGGGCGCGCCCGAGAACGAGGACTCCGGCGACCCGGGCAACCCGGGCGGCGGATCGGGCAGCGGCGTCGACCAGCTCGCGCAGAACGAGCGCGACCACGCCGACAGCGTCTCGACCGCGAACGGCGGCGCGGACTCCGGCACCACCGCCAACCCGAGCGCCGAGACGAGCGACGGGCCGGTCAGCGTCGCCGCCGCCGTGGGCATCGTCGTGGCGACGGTCCGCTCCGAGACGATCGTCGAGCCGACGGTGAACGCGATCACCGCAGCCGGTGCCGTGGTGCTCGCCACGAGCGTCAACACCGACGCCCGCTCGGGCGGCGACGGATCGGCCGCCGGCGACGGCGACGCGACGATCGGTGCCGGTGTCGCGCTCACCTTCTCGCGCACGACCAACCGTGCGACCGTTCCGGCGTTCCTCACGGTGACGGCGCACGACGTCACGCTGACGGCCACCGTGACCGCCGAGGGCGCGGACGTCACCTCCACGTTCGGCGCTGCCGCCTCGTCGGGCGCCGCCGGCGGCAACGTGTCGGTCGCGGGGTCCGTCGCCATCGCGATCGTCACCACCGACACCGTCGCGGCCGTCGAGGGCACGCTGGTCCTCACCGGCGGCGACGTCACGCTCCTGGGTCGCAGCGCCGTGGCCGGCACGGTGGCCGCGCTCCCCGTGGGCGACGGCGCCTCGGGCACGGGCGATGCGGGGGTCGGAGCATCCTTCGCCCTCACGCTCGACACGCATCGCACCTCGGCGCTCATCGCCGACGACGTGTCGATCACGGGCGCCCGCGACGTGAGCCTCACGGCCGAAGCCCGCGACGCGACGACGACCGAGGCCCGCATGGGCGCCAAGGGCGGCGGCGTCGCGATCGCGCCGGCTGTCGCCATCGCGCTGTCGAACGTCACGACCCTCGCGCGGATCGGCACCGGAGTGCTGGTGACCACCGGCGACGTTCTGATCCGCGCCACCCAGCACGCGTCGGCCGAGAACGCGGCCTCGGCCGCCGCCATCGCCTCCGACGACGCGGCCGTGGGCGTGGGCCTCGCGCTCACGATCGCCAACCACACGGTGACGGCGATGCTCGGCCGCAACACCACCGCCGGCGGCGATCTCACGATGCAGGCCTTCAGCTGGTCGCGCTCCAGCGCCCTGGCGGCCGCGTCCGCGGCCGGCGCCCCCGAGAACGATGAGGACGCCGGCACCGGCGACCCGGCCAACGAGGGCGGCGCCGCCGGCACGGGCGTCGACGAGCAGGTGGGCGGTCAGCGCGACTACGCCGACCAGGTCGCCGGCGGCTACGGCGTCGACGGCTCCGGCGACGCCGAGACGCCCAGCGCAGAGACCAGTTCCGGACCCGTCAACGTCGCCGCGGCGATCGGCATCGTCATCGCGACGATCCGCGCCCGCTCGATCGTCGAACCGCAGGTCACCGACCTCACGGCGGGCGGCACCGCGACGCTCTCGTCCTCGCAGAACACCGACGCGGCCTCCGGCGGCGACGGCTCCGCCTCGCGCGGCGGCGACGCCGCCATCGGCGCCGGGGTCGCCATCACCTACGTCGACGTGGTGAACCGCTCGACGGTTCCGGCCACGCTCACCCTCCGCGCGACCTCCCTCGCGGTGCTCGCCACGATCACCCTCGACGGGGCCGACGACACCTCCACGATCCGCGCGGTCGCCTCGTCGGGCGCCGGCGGCGGCAAGGTCTCGGTCGCGGGTTCCGTGGCGCTCGGCCTGGTGTGGTTCGACACGCTGGCCGCCGTCTCGGGCACCGTGATCCTCTCCGGCGGCGACGCGACGCTCGGTGCCGGCAGCAAGATCGACACCACGGTCAAGGCGCTCGCCGCGGGCGAGGGGGTCGTCGCCACGGGCGACGCCGGCGTCGGGGCATCCTTCGCCCTCGCACTGGTGACCAGCGACACGCACGCGCGCCTGGACGACGAGGTGTCGCTCACCGGAGCGAAGGACCTGACCGTCGCCGCCTCGTCGGTGAGCCGCACGACGACCGAGGCCAGCATGGGCGCGAAGGGCGGCGACGTCACCGTCACGCCGTCGATCGCGATCACGGTGTCCGACGTCAGCACCAGTGCGGTCATCGGGTCCCTCGCATCCGGCCCGATCGTCGTGACGGGCAACGTGCTCGTCTCGGCCATGCAGCACACCGCCGCGCACACGACGGCGAAGGCGGTGGCCACCGACGCGGGCGATGCCGCGGTCGGCGTGGCGATCGCCCTGAACTTCGCGTTCGACAGCGTCTTCGCCACCACGCGCCGCAGCGTCACCTCGGGCGGCTGGATGGCGTTCTCGGCCACCGGCTCCTCTCTCAACGGCGCGACCGCGAGCGCCTCCGCGAGCGGTGCGCCCGGCGAGTCGAGCGGCGACGCGCCCTCGGGCGGCGTCGACGGCCAGGTGCAGGAGCAGCGCGACTACGCGAACACCGCGAGCCTCGGACAGGGCGGCGCGGGCGTGCAGAACAGCGACAGCCCGTCCGCCTCCACGAGCGACGGCGGTGTGTCGGTCGCCGGTGCCGTCGCGCTCACCATCTCCGACGTGAGCTTCACGGCGTGGCTGCCCGCCGCCCTCGTGCTCGCTGCCGGAGGCCACGTGTGGCTCACCTCGTCGGCCCAGGTCGACGGCAGGGCCGAGGCCAGCGGCACGGCGCTCGCGCAGGACGACGCCGGCGTCGGCGCCGCGGTCGCCCTCAACCTCGCCTTCGTCGTCAACAACGCGTGGGTCCGCGACGATGCCGTCATCGCGGCGAACGGCTTCACCGCCGCCGCGCTCATGACGACGGTCGGCTCCGACACCACGCACGACTTCTCGGCGATCGCCGACGCCGGTGCGGGTTCCGACGACGTCGGGGTGGCGGGCGCGGTCGCCCTGAACATCGTGTTCGACAGCACCGAGGCCTGGATCCCGTCGAGCGCCCGCGTCGACTTCGGCACCGGCGACGTGCTGATCGCGGCCGAGAACCGCCGCACCGACACCGCCAAGGCGAGGGCCGACGCGACCGCGGGCGGCTCGAGCACCGGGGTCGGGGCATCCGTCGCGATCAACGTCATCTCGGACGACGTGACCCGCGCCGAGATCGAGGACGCGGCCGACGTCACCGGCGGGGCGAACGTCACGGTGCGCGCCGACCACACCGACGCCGTGCTCAACGAGGTCACCGCCGGCTCCGAGGGCGGGACGGCGGTCAGCCCGGCGGTCGGCATCAACGTGGTGCTCCCCGTGGTGCTCGCGCGCATCGGCACGCCCGGCCCGCGGCCGTTCCTCGCGACCGGCACCGTCATGGTGCGGGCGACCCACTCCGGTTCGGTCACCGTCGAGGGCGACGCGGATGCGGCGGGCGAGAGCGTCGCGATCGGCGCGATCATCGTCGTGAACGTCGCCGACATCGACGTGCGCGCGACGGTCGTCCGCGACATCACCGCGGGGGCCCTGTGGCTCATCGCCGCGACCGAGCTGCACGCGAGCGCCTCGGCCAAGGCGAGCGCGCGTGGCACGCTCGGCGGATCCGAGAGCGGCGGCGACGCCGAGAACGCCGACCAGCAGGCGCAGCAGCAGGTGAACGGCACCCCCGCCACCAGCGGCTTCGGCGGCACCCTGCCGTCGTCGAGCGACAGCGTCGCGCAGGGCAACAGCCAGGCGAGCGGCCAGTCCGGCCAGTCCAGCGACGGAGTGGGCGTCGCGGCCGCCGTCGCCGTGGACTGGGTCACCGTCGACAGCCTCGCCACCGTCGCCCCCGCACTCACGATCGTGGTCGACGGCGTCTTCGCGGTGCTCGCCTCGAACGAGACGGATGCCGCGGCCAAGGCCCTCGGCACCTCGTGGAGCATCGAGAACGACACCAACACCGTCGGCGCCGCCGTCGGCCTCAACGTCGCGACCGTCACCAACCGGGGCTCGATCGGCGCGGGCGCGGACGTGACCGCCGGGTCGGTCGCCGTCACGGGCCTCACACCCGTGAACGCGCGCAACGACTTCCAGGCGTGGGCGATCGCAGCGGCGGCCGGGCAGGGGGATGCGGTTGTCGCCGGATCCGTGGCGGTGCAGGTGCTCGTCCTCGTCAACGAGGCGGTCATCGGCGACGGCTCCACGCTCGTCGTCATAGGCGGCATCTCGCTCGACGCCTCCGCCCCGATGGGCCTGCAGGGCCTCGCCGCATCGGCCGCGCTCACCACGAACGGCAGCGGCGTCGGCGCCGGCATCGTGGTGCAGTTCGTCGAGTCGACGACGCTCGCGCACATCGACTCGACCTTCGCCCGCCCGACCACCATCCAGGCCGGCGGTGCGATCATCGGCCGGGCGGCGGCATCCCTCGTCCCGCTCGCGGCGCCGGACGTGCCGCTCATCGACCTGCCCGCCTTCACCGGTGTCGCGCTCGGCGCGGCGCTGGGCGGCGGCGACGCGGGCGTCGGCGGATCGCTTGTGGTGAACGTCGTGAACCGGGCGACGCGCGCGTGGCTGGGTGACGCCGCATCGGTGAACCAGGGGATCGCCACGGGCGCCGCCCAGGACCTGTCGTTCACCGCCTCCGACCAGACCGAGTTCGTCGACGTCGCCGGCGCGCTGGGAGCGAGCGCCGGAAGCGCAGGCGTCGGCTTCGCCCTCGTCGTCAGCGTGCAGAACAAGGATGTGCGCGCCTCCGTGGGTCGCGGCGTCACGGCCGACCTCGGCGGCTCGGTCTGGCTGCTGGCGACTGCCGGCGAGAAGTTCACGCAGATCGTCGCCGGCGGCGGCGTCGCCTCGGATGCCGGCATCGCGGGCTCGTTCGTCGTCCTGGTCGTGAACCAGGGGTCGGGCGCCCCGGGCACACGCGCCTACGTCGACAGCACCGCCGAGACGCCGACCGCGGTCCGCGCGCTCGGCTCGATGACGATCTCGGCCGCCGACCCGGTCGCCATGACCCTCTTCGCGGGTGCGATCGGCGCGGCCGGCACCGCCGGTCTCGGCCTCTCGTCGATCGTCTTCGTCCGGACGGGCATCGTGGACGCGTTCGCGGGGCCCGAGGCCGAACTGTGGGCCCGCGGCGGCATCGGCCTCACGGTGACCGCGACGCAGAGCGAGGATCTGTGGCTCGTCGCCGTGGGCGGCGGTGTCGGCGGCACCGCCGGCCTCGCGGGAGCGGCGACCGTGGGTGTGCAGAACAACACGACCCACGCACACCTCGACCGCAGCGTCACCGTCGACGGCGTCACGGCGGGCGGCTCCGCGGGCGTGCGCCTCGCCGCCACGGACGACACCACGCTGCGCGGCATCGCCGGTCAGCTCGCCGTGGGCGGCACCGCGGGCGTCGGTCTCGGCGCCGACGTCCAGGTCGTGAACAAGTCCACGCAGGCGTGGATCGCCCCGCAGACCCTCGTGACCGTGAGCGGCGACGTCACCGTCGATGCGACCTCGGGCGAGAAGGTCACGAGCGTGGCCGCCGGCGGCAGCGTCGGCGGAACGGCCGCCGTGTCGGCCAATGCCACGGTCTCGGTCTACACCATCGTGACGAAGGCGTTCGTCGGCGAGGTGTGCGGCGCCTCGGTCGCGAGCGAAGCTGCGTGCGCGGCATCCCGCTCGGTCGTCGTCGCCGGCGGCAGCGCCCGCATCTCGGCGAACGAGGTGCTGTCGATGGACATCGTCGCGGGTTCCGTCGCCGTCAGCGGCACGGCGTCGGTGGGTCTCACGGCCGCGGTGCCGGTGCTCAAGAAGACCACCACCGCCTTCATCGGCGACCTGTCCCGCGTGACCGCGCTCGCCGGCGGCTCGGGACTGATGGGGACGCTCGGCGGCTACGACGTCCACTACATCGACACGCGGTTCAACCCGCAGACGGCGATCATCGGCGGCGACCAGCTCGAGCTCGGCTACGTCCACGGCATCGAGAACGGGCAGCGCGTCTCGTACGAGACCGGTGGAGGCCAGGCCATCGTGGGCCTGACGCCGGGTGCCGCATACTTCGCCATCGTCGACGCGGCGTTCCCGACGCGGCTCCGCCTGACGGCGACATCCGGTGGCGCGCCGATCGCGCTGGCATCGCCCGCCCGGCCGGGGCAGTCGCACCGCATCTTCCCGACGGATCAGGCCACGGTGCCCGAGCGCAGCGCGCCGTACCTGACGCCGGCGATCGACGTCGACGGCGGCTCGAACACGGTGAACCTGCCGTACGACATGCCCAAGGACAAGGCCGACAACTCCGCGACGCCGCTGGTCACCGGCGATGCGGTGACCTATACGGCCAACGGGGGAGCGCCGATCGGCGGTCTCGTCGACGGCGAGACGTACTACGTCGTCGTGACCGGCGCCCACAGCTTCCAGCTCGCCCGCACGAAGTGCCAGGCCGATCCGTCCGCCTCGGGCTGCAGCGGCACGCCGTTCGCGGTCATCGACCTCGACCCCGGCGCGGCGACGGGGCGCGCCCACAGCTTCGTACGGCAGGGGATGCAGTCACCCGGCGACCCGGCGAAGGTCACCGGCATCCGCATCCTCACTCCCCGCACCGGTGCCGTGTACGGCGTCGCCGTCGTCGCCAACAACAGCGACGAGATCCTCGCCGTCGGCGCCAGCGCCGCCGTCGCGGCCACCGCCGGGGTGGGAGTGGCGGGCAACGTCAACGTCGTCAACGCCGACACCGACGCCTTCATCGGGCGTCTGGCGCGCGTGAACGACGACGACACGGGCGCCGCGCCGTGGCAGTCGGTCACCGTCGCCGCCGGTGGCGCCTTCCGCCAGCTCATGGTCTCGGCGGCCGTCGGCGGCGGCATGGCGGGCGTCGCCACCAACGCCACGGTCGACATCGTGACGCTCGACGTCGACGCCACCATCGCCGACGACGCCGTCGTGCGCGCCGCCGGCGACATCCTGCTCTCGGCCGTCGGCAGCCAGGAGATCACGGCGATCGCCGCGGCCCTCGGCGCCGGCGTCGCGGGGGTCGCCGCGGCAGTGGCGACCGTCGTGCTCGACACGCACACGCACGGACGGGTGGGGCGGCACGTCACGCTCGATGCCGGCAACAACATCCTCGTGGCCGCCGACGACCGCACCGGCTTCACCGTCGTCTCGGGCGGGCTCGGCGTCGGATTCGTCGGCGTCGGCGCGGGCGTCGCCGTGCTGTCGGCCGTGAAGGACACCGCCGCCACCATCGGCGTGGGCAGCACCGTCGACGCACGCGCCGCGCGCGGCTGGGCGCTGGGCGGCATCCCGCTGGGCACCATCAGCGGCGACACCTTCCCCGCCGCAGGCCAGTCGGGCCTCGCCGTGCTCGCGTCGTCGTCGCAGCACGTCTTCGGCATGGCGATCTCGGGCGGTGCGGGCTTCGTCGGCGTCTCTGGCGCGGTCAACGTCACCCTGATCCACGGCACCACGGTCGCCGCCATCGAGAGCACGTCGGCCGACCGCACGTCGGTGAACGGCGATCGCGCCGGGGCCGGCGCGGCGCAGAGCGTCTCGGTCACCGCCACCGACCTCACCGACACCTTCACGATCGGCGGCGGCGTCGCCGGCGGGTTCGTGGGCGTCGCGGGCGGCATCGACATCGGCGTCGTGGATGTCGCCGCCAACGCGGTCATCGGCGACTATGCGACCATCCAGGCCAGCTCGCACCTGCGGGTGCAGGCGCTGTCGGTGCGTCATATCCAGACGTACGCGGTGAGTGCCGGCGGCGGCGCGGTCGGCGTGACCGCATCCGTCTCGGTGTGGACGGCCGGCGGCCAGCCCACCGGCGGCTACGACGACGGCAGCGGCCCGAAGGACGCGCTGTCCTCCTCCGACGGCACACCCCAGAGTCAGGCCGACCAGCACGCCTCGGGCACCGGACCCAACGGGTACCTCTCGATCCTCGGCGGAGCGAACGACTCGTCCGGCACGAACACCGCCCAGCGCAAGCAGGCCGGCATCGACGCCGCAGCCGCGGGCGTCGCCGCCGCCGCGCCGGGAACGACGCTCGCCTCCAGCGCCTTCTCGTCGCCCCCGCCGCTGCGCGGCACGACGAGCCGCATCGGCATCGGCGCGCTCATCGTCACCGGCGGCTCGGTCGCGGTGACTGCGGACGCCCGCGACACGTACTTCGGGCTGGCGGGGTCGGCGACCGGAGGCATCGTCGCGGTCGGGGCATCCATCCTGGTCGCGACGCTGCGCTCCACCGTCGACGCGGGCATCGCGACGGGCACCACGGTCCGCGCCGGCGGCGACGTGTCGGTGCGGGCGACCTACGGTGAGGACACCGAGGGCATCGCCTCCACCGGCCAGGTCGGGGCCGTGTCGGTCGGCGGACAGATCCTGGTGCTCGACACCGACGCCCGCCAGACCGCGCACATCGACGACGGCGTGGTGATCCCCGTCGCGGGCGGAATCGTCTCGGCGGATGCCGCCGCCGACCGCGACGTGCGCCCGCTGTCGCTGGGGCTCGCGATCGCCCTCGCCGCGGCCGGTGCGGCGGTGGCCACCGCCGACGTCCGGGGCGACACCGTCGGACGCATCGGCTCCGTCTTCATCGGCAGCGCCGCCGCCCCCGCCGGCGGGCTGCGGATCACCGCCGTCTCCGACATCTCCGTGCCGGTCACGGCCTTCTCCGTGTCGGTCGGCCTCGCGGGCAGCGGGATCGGCGCCGGTGCGATCGCCGACATCACCGGGCGCACCGCGGCCGAGTTCGCCGGCGTCGCGCACCTCAGCGGCGGGGCGACGATCACCGCCGACGCCCGCAACGTCATCGATGCCGACACGGTCAACGTGCAGGTCGGCGCGGTCGCGATCGGCGTCACGCTCGCGCACGCCACCATCACGCGCGAGACGACGGCGACAGCCGTCGACGGCTCATGGATCTCGGCGGGGGGCGCCATCGCGATGCGCGCCACCTCCCGCAACCGCGCGGACGCCTACACGCCCGGAGGCAGCCTCTCGGCCATCTCGGCCACCTTCATGAACCCCGAGGCACTCATCTCCGGGCGCACCGAGGCGATCTTCCGGGCCGATGTCGCGGCATCCGGATCCCTCACCGTCGACGCCGAGGGACAGAACCAGGCGCTCGCGGCAGCGTTCGTCATCGGCATCGGACTCCTCGGCAGCGGGCAGGGCGTCGAGGCGAGCGCCGAGGTGACCGCGGCGGCCGTGGTGCGCGCGGTCATCGAGCTCGGAACGGTCTTCAGCAACGGCCTCGTGGCGGCACGCTCCCGCATCCTCACCGACGGCGGCTCGGGCAACGTCGCGAGCGCGGGCATCACCGCCGGATCCGGCGGTCTGGTGTCGGGCGGCGGCTACGTCGCGACGGCGTTCCTGCGCGGCGCGACGACAGCCGAGGTCTCCGGCGTCATCGGCGGCTCGGGGTCGGTCGAGGTGCGCAGCACCGCGACCAACCGTGCGGCGGCCGAGACGTTCACCGCCGGCTTCGGCGGCATCCTCCAGGTGAGCGTGGCCTACGCCGAGTCCGAGATCGCCGCCTCGGCGGCCACCCGCGCATCGATCTTCTCGCCCGTGTGGTCCGGCGGCGCGACGACCGTGGCCGCGACCGCCGACAACACGGCGGACGTCGATTCGGATGCCGCGACCATCGGCTTCATCAACGCCAATGTCCGCGTCATCAGCGCCACGATCGCCGCAGCGACCCGTGCCGAGCTCCGCGCGGGACTCGTCGGCAACGGCCTGACCGTCGAGGCTCGCGGCACGAATCTCGCGACAGCCTCGGCCGCGTACATCGAGGCGGGCCTCTACAACGGCGGGTTCGGGTCGGCCCTCGCGATCGTCACCGACGCCGCGGGCATCACCGCAGAGGTCGCCGCCGGGAGCGCGGACGTGCGGGGCGGCAACGGAGCCGTGGCGGTGACCGCGTGGTCGGCGAACACCGCGAAGACCGACATGAAGAAGGTCTCCGTCGCGGGCCTCGACATCAACGGCCTGCTGCCGCGGGCGACCGTCGCCGCCGCCACCGGCGCGCTGTTCGCGGCCGGTCCGGCGACGTCGACCTCGTTCGCGGTCGCCGCGTCGTCGCGCAACGCCGTGGACGCGACCGCCGAGCTGACCTCCATCGCGATCATCGGGGTGAGCGGCACGGTGGCCGCCGCCACGATCGCCGAATCGGCGGCCACGACCGCGTCCGTCTCGTCGGGCGTCATGCTCGCCGCGTCGGGCGCCGTCTCGCTGCTCGCCGAGAGCCGCGACGGCACGCACGCGCTGGCCGGCATCGACAGCGCCGGCGGGGGAGCCGTCAAGGCCGGAGTCGTGGTGGCGCAGGCCGTCATCGCGGCACCTGTCACCTCCGCGTTCGACGGCACGATCATCAGATCGACGGGCGTGTCGGTCCGCGCCGTCGGCAACGCGAAGGCCGACGCGACGATCGAGGCCGTGGGGATCGCCCTCGTCGGCATCACCGGCTCCGTCGTCGACGCCGAGGTGTACGGCTCGGCCGCCGTCTCGTCCCGGTACGGCGCGGGGATGCTCGTCACCAGCGGCGCCGTGCTCGTCGAGACGGTGCTCACCGCGACGGCGACCGCTCAGAGCGACCTCGTCTCGGGCGGCCTGCTCGTCGTCGGCGTCTCGGTGCCGACGGCCAGGATCGCCGCCGCCGCCGTGGCCGATGCTGCGCCGCGTCAGGTCGGCGGCACGTCGCTCGCCGTCCGTGCCACCGCGAACCGCGCCGTCTCGGCCACCTCCGGCAGCCTCGCGCTCGGCGTGATCGCCGTGAGCATCTCCAGTGCCGAAGCGCTCATCACGGACGCGGCCGTCACGCGGGCGCGGGTGCATGACGGCGCGACGGTGCACGCCCCGGCCGCGGCGATCTCGGTCGACGCGGCCGCGACGAACTCGGCCACCGCGGCCGGCGGCGGGGTCAACGGCGGAGCCATCACCGTCGGCGTCGCCGAGCCGAAGGCGTTCGTCGACTCGTCCACTCTGGCCCACTTCGCCGCCACCGTCGCGAGCGCCGCCTCGCTCGGCGTGCACGCCGTGACCTCCGACACGGCGACCGCCAAGCTCGCCAGCACCGCCGTCGGCGCGATCACCATCGACTCCGGCGCGGCGTGGGCCCGCGTACGTCCGGTCGCCGAGGCCGTCATCGGCGCCGGCACGCCCATCGTGGTCTCGGGCGACATCGACGTCCGCGCGGCGGCCCAGCCGGTGTCGCGCTCGTTCGCCGAGAACTTCTCGGCGGCCGCCCTCGCCGTGTCGTCGAACAGCGCGCTCGCCGAGACGTACCCCACCGTGCGCCTGTCGGTCGCGAACGGCACGACGCTGTGGGCCGGGGGAGCGGTGACGCTGACGGCGCACCAGAACTCGGCGACCCCGCCGCCGCTGCCGGTCTACGCGTTCGACGCGGTGACGGGCGTCGACCTCGGCACGAACACGATCACGCTCTCGGGCGCCCACACGCTCGACGACTCCGCCACCGTGCGGTACGACCGGAGCGGCGGGACGGCGGTCGGCGGTCTGACCGACGGCGCCAAGTACGGCGTGATCGTGGTCTCGCCGACGCAGATCCAGCTGGGGGCGGCGTTCGAGGCGGCGCAGATCGACCCCGCGAACGACGTCATCACCTTCATCCGGCAGCACGGGTTCGTCGACGGGCAGCGCGTCTTCTACACCGCGTCGGGCTTCGGCGTCGCCGGTCTCATCAACGGTCACGCGTACCGGGTCCGCGTGCTCGACGACTTCCGCGTCCAGCTCATCGACGCCGACACCCCGTCCGCACCGGTCGAGTTCGACGGCGGGGACGTCGACGATGCGACCGGTCTGATCAACGCCCCCAACTCGTACAGCGACGGGCAGATGGTGCAGTACCTGGCCGCCGCCGCGCGCGCCTCGTTCTACAGCACCCGTGTGGACATCGTCGTCGACGCCCAGGGAAGCCCCATCCAGGTCGGCAGCCCGCCGACGTTCCAGACCGAGGACAACAACGTCATCGCCGTCCGCGAGCACGGGCTGAACACCGGCGACGCCGTCGTCTACCGCTCGACCGGCGGCGCGCTGGGCGGCCTCGCCCAGGACACGACGTACTGGGTCATCCGCATCGACGGCAACCGCATCCAGCTCGCCGACAGCCAGTGCCACGCACTGGGCACCTGCGACGACGGCGGTGGCGGCTTCATCCCGGTCACCGCGCTCGGGCTCGCTCCCGACGTGTCCGAGGCCGGCCGGAGCATCATCCACCAGCTGTTCGCACCGGGCCAGCAGCCCATCGGAGGCCTCCAGAACGGCGGCGTGTACGAGGTGTGCAACGCGACACCGACCTCGTTCGGCCTGAAGCTCGTCGAGTTCCTGGGCGTGTGCATCAACCGCCCGCTGACGGCGAACGGCAGTGTCGGCACCAGCAGGTTCGTCCCGGCGATCGTCGATCTCGGCCCGGCGCTCGGCGGCGGAAAGCTCGTCGTCGACCTCACCGCCGCAGGCAGCGGCACGCAGCACCTGCAGGTCGCCACGATGGCGCCGTCACTGCCGTCGGGCACCTACTCCGAGGCGAAGGTCGCGGGCGACGGCGGCGGCTTCATCCAGGTCGGCGCGACGCGCCCGCGCGTCGTCGTCGATGCCGCGCTGGACCTCACGATCGGCGACGGCGCCAAGATCGTCGCCGGCGGCGAGATCGGCGTCCACGCACTCAACACCGCCGCCGCCGTGGCCGACGGCACGTCCGGCGGCCTGGGATTCATCTCCATCACCCACGCGCGAGCGGTCGTGAGCGCGAAGGCGACGACGACGGTGTCGGTCCGGCCGGGAACCGAGCTCTCGACCACGGGCGGCAGCGTCACCATTGACCCGCTCACCCTCGCCAGCGGCAACGCGTACGCGTACTCCGACGCGGGCGGGTTCGGCCACGGCACCGAGGCGCAGACGCGCGCGGATCTCGGCACCACGTCGCACGTGACCCTCGACGGCCGCATCACCGCGTGGAACGACATCGCGGCGTCGTCGTCGACCGCGATGCAGTCCGAGCTCCGCGCCGGCGCCTCGGGCGGATCGTTCGCGGGAAGCTCGACGTCGGGCGACTGCGGCGGCGACCCGTGCCACATCGTGGCGAACAACGACGCGACCCTCACGGTCGGCGGCGCCGCGCACCTCGAAGCCGACAATGTGACGCTCCAGGCGCAGATGATCACGACGAGCCTGCTCGATCACAACCGGTCCAACGGCGACGGCGCGTTCGAGGACTCGGACGCCCGCTCCGAAGTCACCCTCACCTCGAACGCCCACGTCCAGCTGGTCAGCGGCGCGAAGATCATCGGCTACCAGACGGTGACGATCCGCGCCCAGCATCTCGACGTGCGCCTCGTCGCCGACGCCCGTGCCTCGTGCGGCTGCTTCGGCGGCGACAGCGACGCCGACGCGGTCGTCCGCTACAACGCGACGTCGTCGGTGACCGGCGAGGCGGGAGTCCGGATCCGCACCGCGACCCTCCGCGTCGAGGCGCTGCACCTGCAGGTGGTCGTCGATCCCCGGGCCTCGACCGACGGCGGCTTCATCGACTTCGGCGGCGACGACAACAGCGCCGACGACAACCGGCACCGCTGGATCGTCTGGAACGCCGATGTGGTGCTGCACGCGCCGAACCCGACCCTCGTGGTCGACAGCGGCGGCAGGATCGTCAAGAAGTACGCCGTCACCGTGCGCGACGACCTCGGCGCCGTGTACGCCCTGGGCCAGACCATCCCGGAGGGGCGCGAGATCGTCGTCGACCCGATCGAGAACAACGGCGGCGGCTCGGCGACGTACTTCGTGAACAACCCGGCGGGATCGCAGATCGGCACCCTCACCGGCGACCAGGGCACGCTGCAGGTCCAGAACACGTTCGACTTCGTGCGGCTGCACAACTTCTCCAGCCGACTGCTCCGCGTAGGCGCCATCAGCGTCGTCAACCTCGACGACGTCGGCGCCACGGTCGAGGTGCAGGCCGAGGAGTCGTCCGCCTTCCGGTTCCACATCGGGCGTCCGCTCTTCCTCCCGACGTTCGTCGACATCGCGAACTGGGCGGGCCCCGGCACACCCGACATCATCCTGAACGGCTACATCGACAACCCGATCGGCACGACGCGCGTGATCGACGAGCACGGCGACATCTGGGCCGAGGGCAGCGGCAGCATCCGCACCAACATCGCCCAGCTGCACGCGAACCAGGGCACCATCGGGGCGAGCTTCACCTTCCTGGGCGTCGCGATCCGCCTGCCGATCCCCGTCGTGCTGGTGCAGAGCGACTACCTCGTCGACGATGTCGACCCGACGCGCCCGGTCGCGCTCGTCGCCGACGCGCGCGACGACGTCGTGCTGGACCTCACCTATGTCGCCCGGATGCCGCTCGGGTCGCCGTACGCGGGCACCGCCTTCGCGCCGGTGCTCGGCCCCATCCACGCCGGCGACGACATCGACCTCCTCGTGAACGACTCGCTCTCCGGCTCGGACGCCCCGGTGATGTCGTCGTACTGGGTGCAGGTCGACGTCACCCACCCGCCGTCGAACACGACGGTCCCGCCGACCGGGCTGTACCACACGTACTTCCACCCCGACCCGGGTCCGTGGGGCGGTTTCGACGATCCCGTGCTCGTCGCGTGGGGGACCGTGAACCAGCTCGCCGACAGCGACTACACGTTCAGCGACCTGAGCGCCGGCGACGACATCGTGGTGCGGCATCCGTCCACCGCCGCGAACATCTCGTTCGTCGTGTTCTCGGACGTCGACGCGACGCTGTTCAGCCTGCGGTTCCCGGCGCAGCAGTATTCGACGCAGAACGGCGACGGCGAGATCACGCTCCACACCAACGGCTTCATCCGCGACGAAGAGACGATCTCGGACCTGCGCGTGGGCACGATCACCTCGACGGCAGAGGACGTCTTCCTCCGCACCATGCAGGACACCGCGTCGATCCTCGACGAAGGCACCATCGACGACGGCACGCCGCGCGTCGCGGGACGCAGCATCGTGATGATCGCGGGACTCGTGTCGGGCCGGATCGGCGGACCCGATGTCGACCCGACCGGCACCGACCCCACCGACACCGCGCCGGACTTCCTCGAGATCCGCTCGTCGCTGTCGTCGCGCGGATCGGTGATCGCGCTCGCCGCCGGCGACATCCTGCTCGACCAGGTGGCGGGGACGCTGTTCGTCGCCCTCGTGCAGTCGCTCACGGCGGACGTGGCGCTGCGCACGCGAGCCGGGGGGATCCAGGCGGATGCCCCGACCGGCGTCGTGCGGGTCGTGGCGCGCGACCTCGACCTCATCGCCGTCGGCGGAACCATCGGCGCCGACAGCGCCGACCGCTCCGCCGACCTCGTGGTCGACACGGGGACCGGCTCACGGCTCTACGCGCTGTCGCTGCCCGGTGACGCCGTCATCTTCGTCCCGCCGACGGGCATCTTCATCACGGAGGCGACCGGGTCCCTCATCGTGCTGCGCGCAGAGGCGGCCACCGGGGACGTGCGCCTGACGGTGCCGTTCGTGGCGGGCGGCGAAGACGAGAGCCTCTTCGTCATCACCGAGGGCCGCACCATCGACGAGCTCGTGACGATGACCGAGGGACGCATCGTCGCCGGCGGCGACGTCACCCTCCTCGTGGGGCAGGACGTCGTCGCGCCGCTGCTCACCCTCACCGAGGGATCGACCGTGACCATCCGCGCCTCGTTCGGCAAGACCTCGGCGCTGGACGGCGGCTCGCTGCTGTACTTCGGCGGCACGGTCACCGGAGACCCGATCCGGATGTACGGCGGCCTCGGCGACGACACCTTCCTCTTCGACGCGACGATCGTGAACGGGCCCCTGTCCGTGTTCGGCGACGAGGGCGACGACGGCATCTTCTTCGACCACGCGCAGGTGAACGGCCCGGCGCGGCTGTTCGGCGCCGCCGGCGACGACGGGTTCTTCTTCACCGAGGCCGAGATGAACGGCCCGGTGCAGATCTTCGGTGCCGCCGGCGACGACCACTTCTTCCTGCTCGACACGCTCCTCGGCGGCCACACCGAGGTCTTCGGCGACGATCCCGCCGACCCGCTCGCGCTGCAGGGTGACGACACGTTCGAGGTGTGGTGGCTGCGGACCATGACCGGCACGCACGTCGCGGCGGCGGGCGACGACTTCGCCGGCACCCCGGTGCGCGATGCGCTGGTCCTGTGGGGCCACGGCGGCGACAACGACTTCCGCATCCAGACCTGGGGCGGCGATGACGCCCTCGGTCACGACTACCGCATCATCGTGCGCGGCGGCGGCGCCCGCACGGGCCTCAACACCCTCACGATCGATGGGACGGATGCCGCGGACCTGTTCCTGTTCCGCGCGCTCGCGGGCGTCGCCGAGCATCCCGACACCCGTCGTGCGGCGTTCGTCGCCCAGCTCAACCTGACGGCCGCGACGGCCGAGACGGTGGTCTACGACGAGGGGATCAACGCGCGCCTGACCGTGAACGGCTACGACGGCGACGACGTCTTCGTGTTCGACGACAACAGCGCCATCACGACCGTGTACGGCGGCGACGGCGACGACACCTTCGTGGTCGGGCAGTTCTTCGCGACGCCGCGCATCGAGCCCGACGTGCAGCCGGGCAGCGCGTTCGAGACGGTCGAGACCGAGTTCGGCAACGCGAGCGCCGGCGTCACGTTCCCGACCGTGCTGTACGGCGGCGAGGGCGCCGACCGGTTCGTCATCAACGGCCACCGTGCCGAGCTGAGGGTCGAGGGGACGACGGGGGCGGACGCGTTCCACCTGCTCGTGGTGCGACTGCTCGCCGGCGGCTATCGCCAGAACGGGTTCCTGTCGCTCGACGGCGGCGCAGGCACCGCCACGGTGCAGGTGCTCGCGACGGCGGCGGCGCCGGGCCTCGCCGTCGCGCTGAAGTCCATCGTCGGTGCCGGCCTGCTGGCGAAGCTGTACCACGTGGCACTCCCGACCCACGTGGTCGCGCCCGTGGTGATGGCGGTGCCGGTGGTGCTGCCGGCAGAGGACGCCGTGCCGCCGGTGCCGCTGGTCATCCCGGTGCCGCCGCAGGTCCCGGGTGCCGGCGAGGTCGTCATCGTCGAGTCCGACGGCACCACGACGCTGCAGAGCGGTGTCAAAGAGACCGACAGCTACACGATCGCGCTGTCCAGCCCGCCGACGGCACGCGTCTACATCACGATCTCGGCGGCCTATGGCGGCGGCATCCCGTACGCGCAGGTCTCGATCGACGGCGGACTGACCTTCCACGATCAGGTCGTGCTCGTGTTCGAGATCGGCGAGACCGGGCCCAAGACGGTGATCGTGCGGCTGCTGCCGACCACCGATCCGCACCCGTTCCCGTCGCTCCTGACCGCCGCGCCCACCAACGAACCCGGGCCGGGCATGGTGGTCGAGACCGTGAGCCACACCGTCGTCAGCGACGATCCGGTCTACGACGCAGCTGCCGCGCGGAACGTCTACATCAACGCCCCGGCCGACGTGCCGGACGAGCCCGGGAACCCCGGCGAGCCGGAGGAGCCCGCACAGCCGGGCGGTGCCGGCGGGCCGGGAGCGGCGGCGGGCGGCAGCGAGGGCGGCCTGGCCGCGACAGGCACCGCGGGCATCGAGGGCTGGCTGCTGTCCGGGCTCGGCATCCTGCTCCTGGGCCTGCTGCTCCTCGTCGTGCGCCGACGCCGTCAGGCCTGAGACGACGCCGTCAGGCCTGAGCCGAGGCGGCGGAGGTCAGTCCGCGGCGGACGCACCGCCGAAGCGCGAGACCTGACCGGCGCGGTCGGCGTCCTCGCTCGCGAGCACGCCGCCGTTCGCGACGAAGTCGGCGGCGACCTCTTCGAACATGATGCGCACGTCCTGGCGGCGGGCGCCGAGCGCCTCGACTGCGGCATCGGTGACCAGTTCGGCGAAGCGGCGGCGCTGATCGACGGTGCGCCCGGGCAGGAGTTCGACTCTCATGTTCGGCATAGCTCGACGATAGGCGAGCGCCTGGCCTCGTCGCGCCGGCTTTACGCTGGTGGCATGCCGTTGACCGGGGAGTACCAGCCGTCCACGTCCGAATGGGCCCGCACGCAGGCCGAGAAGTACGAGGCGTCCGGCGGCGCAGAGGCGAACACGTTGCGCGGCGTGCCCATCATCGTGCTGACGACCGTGGGGGCGAAGTCCGGCGCGCTGCGCAAGACGGCGCTCATGCGCGTGGAGCACGGCGGCCGGTACGCGGTCGTCGCGTCCAAGGGCGGAGCACCCGACGAGCCCAAGTGGGCCGAGAACATGCGCCGGCACGCGCACGTCGAGCTGCAGGACGGCGACGTCAAGCGCGACTACGACGCCCGTGAGGTCTCGGGCGACGAGCGCGCCGAGTGGTGGGAGCGCGCCACGGCGGTGTGGCCGGACTACGCGAACTACCAGACCAAGACCGACCGCCTGATCGCGCTGTTCGTGCTCGAGCCGCGGGACGCGTGACCGACATCGAGCTCGCCCGCATCCCGGGCGGCACGGTGACGCTGCACGACGCCCGCCGCAAGGTGCGCCGGGACGTGGAGCTGGAGCCCTTCGAACTCGGCGTGTACGCGGTGACGCAGGAGCAGCTCGCCGAGCTGCTGGGCGAGGCCGCGCGTCGCCCGCGGCGTCCCGCCGTCGACGTCAGCTGGCAGCGCGCGATCCGCTTCTGCAACGCCGCCTCGGAGTGGGAGGGGCTCGACCCGGCGTACGCGTTCGACGGCGAGGACGTCACGTGGCACGTCGACGCCGACGGCTACCGACTGCCCACCGAGGCGGAGTGGGAGCACGCGTGCCGCGCCGGTTCGACGGGTCCGCACTACGGTCCGCTCGCCGAGGTCGCGTGGACGAGCACCGACGGCCTCACCGAACCTGCCGAGGTCGGCGGTCGCCTGCCCAACCTTAACGGGCTCTTCGACACGCTCGGCAACGTGTGGGAGTGGTGCTGGGACCTCCTGGACCCGGCACGCTATGCGGACTACCGCGTCTTCCGCGGCGGGGGCTTCGCCGACGACGCCTGGAGCGTCCGTGCCTCGACCCGTCGCGGCGGCCCGCCCCGCTCGCACCATGACGACGTCGGCTTCCGCGTCGCGCGAGGCGGCTTCGACGGCGAGGGCGCCGCCCAGGGGTGGTCGGCACGCGTCGACGCCGAGCGCGCCGATCCCGACGGTCCGCTGCCCCTCGGCTGGACGCCGCTGCGCTGACCCCCGCAAAGAGAAGTGGATGCCGACGGCCTGGGCCGCCGGCATCCACTGGTCTTCGGTCCGATCAGCCCGCCAGGAGCTGCTCGATCGGCCCGCGTGCGAAGTAGATCGCGAAGCCTGCGGCGACCACCCACAGCAGGGGGCTGATCCCGCGGGCCTTGCCGCTCAGGGAGCGGATGACGACCCAGGCGACGAAGCCCGCGCCGATGCCGTTCGCGATCGAGTAGGTCAGCGGCATGACCACGACGGTGAGGAACACCGGCAGCAGGATGGAGAAGTCGCTCAGGTCGAGGTCGCGGATCTGCGCCATCATCATCGCGCCGACGATCACCAGAGCGGCGGCGGCGACCTCGCTGGGCACGATCTGCGCCAGCGGCGTGAGGAACATCGCGAGCAGGAACAGCACGCCGGTGATCACGTTCGCGAACCCGGTGCGCGCGCCTTCTCCGATGCCGGAGCCCGATTCGATGAAGACGGTGTTCGACGAGCCGGAGGTGAGGCCACCGGCGATCGCGCCGACACCTTCCACGACGAGCGCGCTCTTCAGACGGGGGAAGTTGCCCTTCGCGTCCGCGAGGCCCGCCTCCTTCGAGAGGCCGGTCATGGTGCCCATGGCGTCGAAGAAGTTCGTGAACACGAGGGTGAAGACGAGCATGATGACCGTGAGGAAGCCGACCTTGCTGAAGTCGAAGCTCACGTCGCCGACGAGGCTCAGGTCGGGGAGTGCGAACAGGCTGCCGTTCAGCGCCGGAACCGACAGGCCCCAGCCGCCGGGGTTGTCGACGGACGAGCCGAGGTGCCAGATCGCCTCGATGATGACGGCCAGGACCGTGCCCGAGACGAGGCCGATGAGCAGTGCACCCTTGACCTTGCGCGCGACGAGGATGCCCGTGAGCAGCAGCGTGACGACGAAGACGACCGTCGGGATCGTGGCGATGGAGCCGGCGATGCCGAGGCCGACGGGAGGGGAGTTCTGGCCGGTCGCGGTCACGAAGCCCGCGTCGACGAATCCGATGAACGCGATGAACAGGCCGATGCCGACCGTGATCGCGATCTTCAGCTCGTACGGCACGGCGTCGAAGATCAGCCGCCGCAGGCCGGTGGCCGCCAGGAGCACGATGATGACACCGTTGATGACCACCATGCCCATCGCCTCGGGCCACGTGACCTGCCCGACGACGCTGAACGCCAGGAACGAGTTGATGCCCAGGCCCGCGGCGAACGCGAAGGGCAGGCGCGCGACGAGTCCGAAGAGGATCGTCATGACACCGGCGGTCAGCGCGGTGACGGCGGCGACGGCCGGGAACGCGAGGTTGTTCCCCGCGACGTCGGTGCCGGCCGACAGGATGATCGGGTTCAGCACCACGATGTAGGCCATCGTGATGAAGGTGACGACACCGCCGCGCACCTCGGTGCCGATGGTCGAGCCCCGCTTGGTGATCTCGAAGAACCGGTCGAAGCCGTTCTTCGGCTCCGCGGTCGCGGTGTCGGGCGCGGGAGTGGGATCGGTTGCGGTGCCGCTGTGGGGCGCGGGCGAGTCTGTGCTCATGTGTGGGGACCTCCGAGCAGAAACGTTAGTCGCTCGCGGGCGAACCTGGGTATTGCCTGAATGGATGCCGCACCCCGCCGCGCGGGCGCCCCGGGGCTCGCAGCGGTCCGAAGTAGGGTCGAGTGCGCATGCACCGCCTCATCGTCGCCCTCCTGTCCGCCGTCGACGCCGCCATCGCGGCGGCGGTCGGCCTTGCCGCGACCCTCGCCCCGCTCACGCTGCTGTGGGTGTTCGGGTTCGGCGGAGGCGCCGACTGGGGAGTGCTCTGGCCGGCGGGCGTCTCGGTGTGGCAGCTCGGCAACCTCGTGCCCCTTCACATCACGCTCCCGCCCGAGTACCTCGCCGCGACGGGGATCGACGCGGATGCGGCATCCTTCGTCCTCTCTCTCGCTCCGCTCGCGTTCGCGACGTTCACGGCGGTGTTCGCCGCCCGTTCGGGGGCGCGCGCGTCGCACGCCGACGCCTGGGTCACCGGCGTGGCGACGTCGACCACGGTCTTCGCGGCGCTGACCGCGGGTGCGGCGCTCACCGGTGCGAACGAGGTGGCCGGCGTGACGCTGTGGCAGGCGGTGCTCTTCCCGGTGCTGGTGTTCGCGATCCCGGCGCTCGTCGCCGCCGTCGTCACGGAGTGGCGCGAGGCGGGCTCGGGGGCGGTGGCACGCGTGCGCGACGCCGTCGAAGCGCGGCCGCACGGCTGGGGCCGCACGCCCGCCCTCATCGCGCGTGGCGGCACTGTCGTCGTGGCCGGCATCATCGGCGCCGGTGCGCTCGTGCTCGCCGTGGCGCTGTTCGTCCGCTCAGGCCAGATCGTGGCGCTGTTCCAGGCCGCCGGCGTCGACCCGGCCGGGTCCGCCGTCATCACGATGGCGCAGCTCGCCTACCTGCCGACCCTCGTCGTGTGGGGCATGTCGTTCGTCGCCGGTCCGGGCTTCGCGGTCGGCTCCGGCACGGCCGTCTCGCCCGCCGGGACACAGGTCGGCGTCGTGCCCGGCATCCCGGTGCTCGGGGTCGTTCCCGAGAGCACGACGACCTGGCTCATGCTGCTCGCACTCGTGCCGGTCGCGCTGGGCGCGCTCGCAGGCTGGATCGTCCGGTCCCGCCTGGTGGAGCGTGCCGTCGGCAGGATGCCGCAGCCCGTGGTCCGCGACGAGCCCGCGTCGTCGCGGTTCGATGCCGACAAGACGGCGGCGCTGTCAGGGCTGCTCGCGTCGGCGCCCGTCATCGAACCCGAACCCGCTCCTGACGACGAGCCCCGCGAGCAGGCGAGCGCGGCCGCGCGCTTCGTCATGGCGCTCGGCATCGCGGTCGTGAGCGCCGCCGCGGCCGGCCTGCTGTCGTTCCTCGCCTCGGGGTCGCTCGGCCCCGGCCGCCTCGCCGAGTTCGGTCCCCAGCCCGGGCCGGTCGCGCTCGCGGTCGGCATCGAGGTGATGATCGGCGCCGCCATCCTGCTGCTGGCGCCGCTCGGACGACAGGGCGCCCGCGGGGGCCGGCACGACGAGGGCGGCGACGAGGCGGCATCCGCCACGTCGGTGTCGTCCCTGACGCGCGACCAGCATCCGGACGAGCCCACGCCGGCCGCCGACGCCCCGCACATCCCCGACTTGGACGACACGGCCGACCTGGCGGCGATCACCGCGGCATGGAGCGGGCTGCGCACGCCGTCGGCGCCCGCGGGCCGTCCCGCCGCCTCCACGAAGGACCGGCAGCCCGCCCCCGGGCCCGAGGCGGTGACCGAGCCGATCGATCTGCCCCGGCTAGACTAGGGACGTGCTCACGGTCGCCGTCCTCATCTCGGGCACAGGGTCGAATCTGCGCGCTCTGCTCGACGCGGTGGCCGACCCCGAGTTCCCCGCCCGCATCGTCGTCGTCGGCGCCGATCGAGAGGCCGAGGGCTTCGCGCACGCCGAGGACTACGGCATCCCGACCTTCATGGTGCCGTTCGCGCGCTTCGCGACCCGCGAAGAGTGGGGTTCGGAGCTCGCCGAGCAGCTGGACGTGTGGCAGCCCGACCTCGTCGTGCTGAGCGGGCTCATGCGCCTGCTGCCGGCCGATCTCGTCGACGCCTGGTCGCCGCGCATCATCAACACCCACCCGGCATACCTGCCCGAGTTCCCCGGCGCCCACGGCGTGCGCGACGCGCTCTCCGCCGGCGTCGTGCAGACCGGCGCCAGCGTCATCATCGTCGACAACGGGGTCGACTCGGGGCCGATCCTCGCCCAGGAGCGCGTACCCGTGCTGCCGGGTGACGACGAGCACGCCCTGCACGAGCGAATCAAGCCCGTCGAACGCCGCCTGCTCATCGACGTGGTGCGCCGCGTCGCGACGGGCGACCTCGATCTCGCGGCGGTGTCCGCGAGCGCCCCGCTCTGACCCCCACCCCACGATCTGACGCCCCACAAGGAGAACCGACATGGCCGGACCGAGCCACGACCCCGCCCTGTACCGTCCCCGCGATGTCGTCCCGGTCCGCCGGGCCCTCGTGTCGGTGAGCGACAAGACCGATCTGCTGGAGCTCGGTGAGGCCCTCGCCGCCGCCGGCGTCGAGATCGTGTCGACGGGCGGGTCGGCCTCGCTCCTTCGCGAAGCGGGTCACGAGGTCACGGACGTGTCGAGCGTCACCGGCTTCCCCGAGTCGCTCGACGGCCGCGTCAAGACGCTCCACCCCGGCGTGCACGCCGGGCTCCTCGCCGACCTCCGGCTCGAAGACCACGAGCGGCAGCTGGCCGAGCTCGGCATCGCGCCGTTCGAGCTCGTCGTGGTGAACCTGTACCCGTTCGTCGAGACCGTGCGCTCGGGCGCTCAGGGCGACGACGTCGTCGAGCAGATCGACATCGGCGGCCCCGCCATGGTGCGCGCGTCGGCGAAGAACTTCGCCAACGTCGCGATCGTCACCTCGCCGTCGTCGTACCCGGCCGTCATCGAGGCGGTCCGCGCGGGCGGCACCACCCTGGTGCAGCGCCGCGAGCTCGCCGCGCGCGCGTTCGCGCACACCGCCGAGTACGACCGTGCCGTCGCGACGTGGTTCTCCGAGGGCACGCTCCTCGAAGAGGACCTGCCCGCGCACCTCACGATCAAGGCCGAGCGACTGGCCACGCTGCGCTACGGCGAGAACTCGCACCAGCGCGCCGCCATCTACACCCGCAACGGCGGCCACGGCATCGCGCAGGCCACGCAGCTGCAGGGCAAGGAGATGTCGTACAACAACTACGTCGACGCCGATGCCGCGCTGCGCGCCGCGTTCGACATGGTCAAGCCGGCCGTCGCGATCATCAAGCACGCCAACCCGTGCGGCATCGCCGTCACCGCGCCGAACGCGCTGGACCCCATCGCGAGCGCCCACCTGCGCGCCCACGAGTGCGACCCGGTCTCGGCGTACGGCGGCGTCATCGCGGCGAACGGCACCGTCACGCTCAAGATGGCCGAGAACCTCAAGGACATCTTCACCGAGGTGATCGTGGCGCCCGCGTTCGAGCCCGCGGCGCTGGAGGTCTTCAAGGCGAAGAAGAACCTGCGGCTGCTGCAGCTGCCCGAGGACTGGCAGCAGGAGCGCATGGACGTGCGCCTGGTGTCGGGCGGACTGCTGCTGCAGGACGCGGACCGGTTCCCCGACGACATCGAGTCGGTCGCGAAGGACTGGCAGCTGGTGTCGGGCGAGCGCCCGGCCGACGACGAGATGACGAACCTCATCTTCGCGTGGAAGTCGTGCCGCGCCGTGAAGTCGAACGCGATCGTGCTGGCCAAGGGATCGGCGACGGTGGGCATCGGCATGGGCCAGGTCAACCGCGTGGACTCGTGCCGGCTCGCCGTCGAGCGCGCCGGTGACCGGGCCGCGGGCTCGGTCGCGGCATCCGACGCCTTCTTCCCCTTCGCCGACGGCCCGCAGGTGCTGATCGACGCCGGCATCACCGCCATCATCCAGCCCGGCGGGTCGGTCCGCGACGACGAGGTCATCGCCGCGGCGAAGGCCGCCGGCGTGACGATGTTCTTCACCGGCGAGCGCCACTTCTTCCACTGAGCTCGTCGCCTTCTCACCGCGAGGGGTCATCTGTCGGACCAGGATGCGGGGACCACCCGCTCTCTCGTCGACCAGATGGCCCCTCGCGGATGACGGCGCGAATGGCTGGTCGCCGGCATCCACCGTCGTGTCCGATTTCCGCGAGCTGATGTCGGGGGAGCGTGTCAGGCTAGGGGCATGAGCCTGGCTGTGGCACCCGACGCGTCGAGAGACGCATCCATGTCGTTCGATGAGAGGTATCGCGCGATCGACTCGCGCGACGCCCGGTTCGACGGCCAGTTCGTCACGGCGGTGCGCTCCACCGGGATCTACTGCCGGCCGAGCTGCCCCGCGCGCACGCCCAAGCCGTCGAACGTCACGTTCTATCCGACGAGCGCCGCCGCCCACGAGGCGGGCTACCGCGCCTGCAAGCGGTGCCTTCCCGAGGCGGCGCCCGGATCGCCGCAGTGGAATCTCCGCGGCGACACCGCCGGCCGCGCGATGCGCCTCATCGCCGATGGCGTCGTCGAGCGCGAGGGCGTGCCCGGCCTCGCGAGCCGCCTCGGGTACTCGCCGCGCCACCTCACGCGGCTGCTCACCGCCGAGCTGGGGGCCGGTCCGCTCGCGCTCAGCCGTGCGCACCGCGCCCAGACCGCACGCATGCTGCTCGTCGGCACCGACCTCTCCGCCGCCGACGTCGCGTTCTCGTCGGGGTTTGCGAGTGTGCGCCAGTTCAACGACACGATCCGCGAGGTGTTCGGGATGCCGCCGACCGAGCTGCGCGCCCGCCGCCCGGCGTCGCGCCGGCTCGCCGCGCCCGCACCCGGTGTGACGATCGACCTCGCTCTGCCGTACCGGGGGCCGCTCGATGCGGACGGGCTGTTCGCCTGGATGGCCGCGCGCGCGGTGCCGGGGGCCGAGGTCGCCACCGCGTCGTCGTTCGCCCGTACGCTCCGACTGCCGCACGGGCCGGTGTGGTTCGAGCTGCGTGCCGACGACGGGGGCCGCGTGCGGCTGCGCGCCGCCCTGTCGAGCCTCGCCGACCTGTCGACGCTGGTCACGCGGGCACGGCGGCTGTTCGACCTCGACGCCGACCCGATCGCCGTGGACGAGTCGCTGTCGCGGCACGCCGAGCTCGCACCGCTCGTCGCCGCGCTGCCCGGCATCCGCGTACCGGGTGCCGCCGATCCGCACGAGATGCTCATCCGCGCCATGGTCGGGCAGCAGATCACGGTGGTCGCCGCGCGCACCGCCCTGACGGCGCTCACCGCCGTGCTCGGCGACGAGGTGCCGGCATTCGCCGGGATGATGCCGCCGGATGCGCCGGCGCCGCGACTGTTCCCGACGATGGCGGCGATCGCCGAGCGCGGGCACGAAGTGCTCCGCGGGCCGGCCGCGCGCATCCGGGCGATCACGGGGACGGCCGCAGCCCTCGCCGACGGCACGCTCACGCTCACCGCCGGTGACGACGCGATCGAGCAGCGCGCGGCCCTGCTCGCGATGCCGGGCATCGGTCCGTGGACGGCTGACTACGTGCGCATGCGCGTACTGGCCGACCCGGACGTCTTCCTCCCGGGCGATGTCGCCGTCCGCGCCGGCGCCGCGGCGGCCGGGCTCCCCTCAGAACCGCGTCCGCTCACCGACTGGGCCGCGCGCACGGCGCCATGGCGCAGCTATCTCACCGCACATCTGTGGCGTGCGGTGCCGCCGAAGCCGGCCCCGCGACGCCGGGCAGCGCAATCCTCGACCCGAATCCTCGAAACGACCACCGGAGGCCTCTCATGAGCACCGCGACCATCCAGACCATCGACACCCCCGACGGCGCGTTCACGCTCCTCGCCGACGAGCGCGGTCACGTGCTCGCGTCGGGCTGGACCGCGGATCGGGACGCGATCCTGGCGCGGCTGAGCGGCGCGACGCGTCCGACCGACGTGCGCGAGAAGGAGACGGATGCCGCCGCCGCCGTCGCCGCGTACTACGCCGGCGATCTCGCGGCCATCGACGAGGTGCCCGTCGCGCAGCACGGCACCGCCATGCAGCTGGCCGGATGGCGGGCCCTGCGCACGATCGCGCCCGGGCGCCCGCTGGCCTACTCCGAGTTCGCGGTGCTCCTGGGCTCGCCGAGCGCGGTGCGGGCCGCGGCATCCATCTGCGCACGCAACGCCCCGGCGCTGTTCGTGCCATGCCATCGGGTGCTGCGCACCGACGGCTCGCTCGGCGGGTTCGCCTGGGGGCTGCCGGTCAAGCAGCGCCTGCTCGACCGCGAGGCGGGGGTGCCGGCGCTGGTCTGACGCGGGGGAGGTTGAGCGCAAAGACTTTCCGGGGGTGCGGAAAGCGCTTGTTGCGCTCAGCCTTTTCTCAGGTATACCCTGGAGGGCTGGCGTGTCGTTTCGACGGCACCCAGCCCTTATCCCACGATCCGAGGAGGAAGCCATGTCTCAGGCCATCGTCACCACGAAGCCGATTGTCTTCCTCCCTGCCATCGCCGGGACGACGCGCGTCGACTACGCCGGGTAACTCCCCGAGCCGACCTCCGCAGATCGGCCGCCCACCGCGGCTCCGCTGCTTGGCGACAAGCAGACGGCATACGATCGCCCGTCCTCGCGTTCTGGCCCTCCAGGACGACGCATCAGCGCCCCCACCGATGTGTTCTCGGCGCGCCCTTCCCGCGGCATCCGCTCGCACCTTCGCACCACCACCCCACAAGGATCATGACCTCGTCTTCCGCTGAGAGACTCTCCACCCCGCGGGCACTCGCCCGTCTCTACCCGTTCGTCAGACCCGCACTGCCGCGGATGATCGGCGGATTCTTCGCCGCGCTCGGCGCCGCGGTGATGACCCTCATCATCCCGCTCGTGCTGCAGGCCGTCGTCGACGGCCCGATCCAGTCGGGCAACCTCACCGTCATCGTGTGGGCGTCCGTCGGCGTGCTCGTGCTGGGCACGCTCGAAGCGCTGTTCATCTTCCTGCGTCGCGCCTTCGTGCTCACTCCCGGCACCGCCGTCGAGTACGAGATCCGGCAGCAGTTCTACCGCCGCCTGCAGCGGCTGCCCGTCGCCTTCCACGACAAGTGGCAGTCGGGCCAGCTGCTCAGCCGCATGATGCAGGACATCAACCTCATCCGCCGGTGGCTGGTCTTCGGTCTGATCCTGCTGATCGTCAACGTGCTGACGATCCTGGTCGGGTCCGTCCTGCTGTTCCGCTGGCACTGGTCGCTCGGCGTGACGTTCCTCGTCGTGTCGATCCCGCTGTGGTTCTTCGGCTACCGCTTCGAGCGCAACTACGGCGTCCTCGCGCGCCAGAGCCAGGACCAGGCCGGCGACCTCGCGACCTCGGTCGAAGAGAGCGTGCACGGCATCCGCGTGCTCAAGGCCTTCGGCCGCGGCAAGCACGCTCTGCAGAAGTTCCAGCGCCAGGTCGAGACCCTGCGTGGCACCGAGCTGCGCAAGGCGCGCGAGGTCGGCGTGCTGTGGTTCTGGCTCGAGGTGATCCCGATGATCGCCTTCGCGCTGTGCCTGCTGCTGGGCATCTGGCTCACCAGCGAGAACCAGCTGACCGTGGGCGAGCTGTTCGCGTTCTTCGCGATGGCCACCGCGATGCGCTGGCCGCTGGAGTCGCTCGGCTTCCTGTTCTCGTTCCTCGTCGACGCCCGCACCGCGACCGACCGCGTGTTCGAGGTGCTCGATGAAGAGAACACGATCGTCGACCCGGCCGCGCCGAAGACGATCCGCGACCCGAAGGGCGAGCTCGCGTTCCGCGGCGTGCACTTCCGGTACCAGGATGCCGCCGCCTCGGAGCGCGACCTGCTCGACGGCGTCGACCTCGTGCTGCGGCCGGGCGAGACGATGGCCCTCGTGGGCCTGACCGGCTCGGGCAAGACGACGCTCACCACGCTGCCCGGACGCCTCTACGACGTCACCGGCGGTACGGTCGAGCTCGACGGCGTCGACGTGCGCGACCTGCAGCTCGAAGAGCTGCGGACGCACATCTCGATGGCCTTCGAGGATGCGACGCTGTTCTCGGCGTCCGTGCGAGAGAACGTGCTGCTCGGCCGTGACGATCTCGATCTGCACAGCCCCGAGGCGCAGGCGGTCCTCGACGAGGCGCTCCAGATCGCGCAGGCGCACTTCGCGTACGAGCTGCCGGACGGCGTCGACACCACGGTCGGCGAAGAGGGGCTGTCGCTCTCGGGCGGGCAGCGTCAGCGCCTCGCCCTCGCGCGCGCGGTGGCCGCCAAGCCCGCCGTGCTCGTGCTCGACGACCCGCTGTCGGCGCTCGACGTCGACACCGAGGCGCTCGTCGAGGCCGCGCTGAGGCGCGTGCTGGCCACCACGACCGCGCTGATCGTCGCGCACCGTCCGTCGACGGTGGCGCTCGCCGACCGCGTCGCGGTGCTCGAGGGCGGCCGCATCACGGCGGTGGGGACGCACTCCGACCTGCTGCGCGACAGCGAGCACTACCGTCACGTCATCTCGAGCCTCGAGGCCGCCGCGGCGGAGGAGGACGCCGAGCAGGCCGCCGAGCAGGCGGTCGCCGAACAGGAGCAGGAGCGTGCGGCCGAGCGCGCCGCCGAAGACGCCCGCGCCCGGACCGATGCACGAGAACGCGTCACGACAGAAGAAGTGGAGGTGAACCTGTGAGCACCGTCACCGGAACCCAGGGCGAGGACCGCAACGACTACACCAAGGCCGAGAGCCGCGCGATCCGTCAGCGTTCGCTGCGCCTGCTCGGGTCGCTGCTGAAGCCGAAGCGGCCGCTCGTGGTGCTCACCGCCGTGGTGATCATCGCCTCGACGGGCCTGCGCGTGCTGGGCCCCGCCCTCATCGGGTACGGCATCAACGTGGCGCTCCCGTACGCGGTGAACGAGGCGGACTGGATGCCGGCGATCGGCGTCACGGCGATCTACATCGTGTCGGGCGTCTCGGGCGCGGCCCTCATCGGCTGGTTCGTCGTGCTGTCGGCGAAGCTCACCCAGGCGGTGCTGATGGACCTGCGGCTGCGGATCTTCCGCCACACGCAGCGCCTCAGCCTCGAGTTCCACGAGACCTACACGTCGGGTCGCATCATCTCGCGCCAGACGAGCGACCTGGAGTCGATCCGCGAGCTGCTGGACGGCGGCCTCAACCAGCTCGTGCAGGGCGCCCTGTTCGGCCTGTTCACGCTGGTGACGCTGTTCATCATCGACCCGCAGAGCGGCTTCGTGATCCTCGTCATGGGCATCCCGCTGTCGCTGCTGATGCGCTGGTTCTACCTGCAGTCGCAGAAGGGCTTCCGCGAGTCGCGCGTCGTGAGCGCGCGTCTGATCGTGCAGTTCGTCGAGACGATGACCGGCGTGCGCGCGGTCAAGGCGTTCCGCAAAGAGAAGCGCAACGACGTCGAGTTCGGCGAGGTGTCGGCCGACTACCGCCAGGTCAACCTGAAGCTCGTGAAGCTGTACGGCATCTTCGACCCGGGCCTGATCCTCCTCGCCAACATCACGATGTCGGTGGTGCTGCTGTGGGGAGCCTTCCGCGTGGTCGACGGGACGCTGCTCATCGGAACCCTGCTGTCGGCCGTGCTGTACGTGCGCAACTTCTTCAGCCCGCTGGAGGAGGTCGCGATGTTCCTGAACTCGTACCAGTCGGCCACGGCCGCGCTGGAGAAGGTCTCTGGCGTGCTGGAAGAGGAGCCGACGGTTCCCGACCCCCAGCAGCCGGTGGACCTGTGGGAGGCGAAGGGGCATCTGAACTTCGACGAGGTCCAGTTCGGGTACGGCAACGGCAAGGTGATCCTGCCGGACTTCTCGCTCGACATCCCTGCGGGGCAGACGATCGCGCTGGTCGGCACCACGGGTGCCGGCAAGTCGACCCTGGCCAAGCTCGTGTCGCGGTTCTACGACCCGACGAAGGGCGCGGTGACGCTCGACGGCGTGGACCTGCGTTCGCTGCACCCGAAGGACCTGCGCCGCGCGATCGTCATGGTCACGCAGGAGGCGTACCTGTTCAGCGGGACCGTCGCCGACAACATCGCGCTGGGCAAGCCCGACGCGACGCTCGACGAGATCAAGGCGGCGGCACGCGCGGTCGGAGCCGATGCCTTCATCGAGGATCTTCCGGACGGCTACGACACCGACGTGAACAAGCGCGGCGGCCGTGTGTCGGCAGGTCAGCGTCAGCTGATCTCGTTCGCACGCGCGTTCCTGGCGAACCCGGCGGTGCTGATCCTCGACGAGGCGACCGCTTCGCTGGACATGCCCTCCGAGCGGCAGATCCAGGACGCCCTGCAGACGCTGCTGGCCGACCGCACCGCGATCATCATCGCCCACCGCCTGTCGACGGTGGCGATCGCCGACCGCGTGCTGGTGATGGAGCACGGCCGCATCATCGAGGACGACGCCCCCGCCGCGCTCATCAGCGGCACGGGCAAGTTCGCGCAGCTGCACGCCGCGTGGCGCGAGTCCCTCGTGTAGCGCACCCTGACCGCGGATGCCCCGGCCCACCTGTCCACAACACAGGGCCGGGGCATCCGTCGTTTCCGCCGGGCGCGGCGGGGAGCGTCAGCGGCGGGCGCTCCACACGGCGGGGGCGAGGGGATGCCGCGGCCCGAGGCCGGCGAGGGCCACCGCGCCGTCGATGCCGTGCCCGCGGGGCTCGACGAGTGCCACGTCGAACTCGCTGGCCGCGATGTGCGAGGCGAACGCCTCGCGCAGCTGCGGCGAGCGGAACACGCCGCCGATCGCGCACACCGAGAAGTGCTCGGCGTCGTCGGTGCGCACGCGCCGCAGCGCGGTCTCGACGCTGTGGGCGAGCTCGCCGCCGGCGCGCACCGTGATGTGCTGCGACACCGCGTCGCCCTCGGCCGCGAGGCGGGCGACCTGCTCCGCGAACGACGCCACGACCCGGACCCGCTCGTGGTCGCCCTGCAGATCTATGTACGCCTGCGTGAGGTCCGGCCAGCGCTCCAGCGCGACGCCGGTCAGCGCCGTGGCCGGTCCGCGGCCGTCGAACTCGCGCATGACCGCGTCGAGCGCCTCGCGCCCGATCCAGTACCCGCTGCCGGCGTCGCCCATCAGGTAGCCCCAGCCGTCGACGCGCGCGACGGCGGTGGCCCCGACCGCCAAGGTGACGACGCCGGTGCCGGCGGCGACGACCGCGCCGCGGGTGTCGCCCAGTGCCCCGAGGAAAGAGGTCGTCGAGTCGTGCGCGAGAGTGACCTCGCTCACGAGCGGGTCATCGATGCGGGCGAGCAGGGCGGCGGCATCCGCCTCCCTCGTCGTCAGCCCCGACACGCCGGCCGTCACGACGGACGTCTCGGCACCTGTCCGGTCAAGGGCTGCACGGACCACGGCGGCCAGCTGCGGCAGCAGCTCCTCGTGCGTGTCGATCCCGGGGAACACGAGATCCTGCCCGCCGACGCGCACCTTGATCCCGGTCTGCCCGGCATCGATCGCGAGAACTGTGCTCATGCGGCTGCCACCCCTTCTGTCCGCTGAGTCGATTGTGGCCGAGACGGTGCTCACCGCACACCGCCCGTCCGCTGCCGGTAGGCGTCCCGCAGGAACGCCCCGGCCGGCTTGCCGTAGGGGCAGTAGTCGCTGTTCACGGCGGCGTCGGCGGCGGAGTACAACCGGGCCGGCCAGTCCCACAGCATGAGCCCGAGCATCCACGACCGCTCGTCGCACGCCGAGAACATGGTCTCGTAGTACCGGAGCTGCTCAGCGCCCGAGGGCCCGCCGGGCAGGGCCCAGTCGTTCGGTCGTGCCGGGGAGCCCTCGCGGGACGGGCATCCCGCCTCCATGAAGAAGAACGGCTTGCCCGAGGCCTCGACCACCCGCTCGATGCGGTCGAGCTGCTCCTGCCACGCATCGATCGGGTAGTAGCCGCTCGAGGTGATGACGTCGACGGCATCCCACCACGTGAGGCGGTCCTCCTGGTACTTGTCGCAGTTGTACGTCACCACGCCGTCGTACACGGCGCGGACGTCGGCGATCAGGGCGCGCCACTCGTCCTCTCGGGCGTCGGCGCGTACCATCTCGCATCCGATGCAGAGCATCTCGCAGCCCTCGGCCGCGGCGATCCGCGCCGCATGCAGGATGAACTCGCGGTACGACGCGAACCACTCGCCCCAGTTCGGCTCGCCCGGGACGTCCTGGTCGAAGAACCCGATGTGGGCGCGCCACGTGCCGTCCGCGACGTTGACGACGGGCTTCAGGCACACCTTCAGCCCCAGCCCCTTCGCCTCGCGGATCGCCCACACGATCTCGTCGTCGGTGACGGTCGGCGCGTCACCGAACCGGACCTGGGTCGACTGCGCCGTGTCCTGCAGCGCCGAGTACGCGAGTGCCGTCCAGTTCACGCCGTGATCTGCCATGAGCCGCATCGACTCGGCGGCATCCTCGGTGGCCCAGGTTCCGCGCACGCCGGTCCACCCCCAGGTCATTCCGGCCACGTAGGGCTCGAGCGCCTGGGGGAGCGGCGCGGTCACGGGGTGACCAGTTCGTTGGCGGTGCGCAGCACCCGCGGATCCGAGAGAGTGGATGCCGCCAGCGCCGGCCCCTCGTGCCGCACGAGCAACGTCGTGCTCTCGCCGGGGAGCAGCGTCAGCAGCGCATCCGAGGCGACAGCGTCCGGGTCGACCTTGTCGACGAGCAGCGTCAGATCGCGCACAAGGCTCCGGGCCGTCACGGTGACGCGCGTGCCGCCCTCGGCGGCCTCGGCGGCCACCTCGACGTCCGCCGCGCCGAGCGACGAGTCCCGCGGCTCCGCGAAGAACCAGAAACCGCGCACCTCGTCGACCGCGGCCACGATCAGCTCGCCGGCGGCGTCCGCGGCCTCGGCGACGTCGGCGGGCAGCGCGACGGTCGTCGTCTCGCGCGGCTCCAGCGACACCGCGGTCGCGAACCGGCCGTGCTCCTCGCCGTCGAACCCGAGCCGGCGCACCACGAGCTCGCCCGACCACGCGGCGGCGGTGTCGTTCGAGACGACGGCCGCCAGTCCGCCCTCGCGCGGCTGGATCGTCACGACCCGCGGCGCGAAGGCGTTCTTGAGGCCGTAGAACAGGGGCTTCGGCCGCTCGTCGCCGTCGATCGCCGCCCACGAGGTCACCGGCCAGCAGTCGTTGAGCTGCCACACGATGGCGCCCTGCGTGTGCGGAGCCCAGGAGCGGAAGTGGTCGAGCGCGGTGCGCACGGCGATCGCCTGGTTGAGCTGCATCGCCCAGTGCCAGTCCTCCATGGCCTCCGGCAGGCGGAAGTGCGGCAGCAGCCCGTTGGTCAGCTTGACGTTCCCCTCGCCGGCCTTCTGGTGCACGATCATGCCGGGCGACTCCGGGGTGAGCGGGTCGTCGCCGATCGATCGGGTGAGGGTGGACCATGTGGGCGGGCCCTGCCAGCCGAACTCGGCCACGAACCGCGGCGTGTGCGTGCGGTAGGTGGTCCAGTCCAGCCGGTTCCACTGCTCCCACAGGTGCACGCTGCCGTGCTGCTCGTCATTGGGGTGCGGCCCGGTCTGCTGCCGGCCGTCCCAGCCGAGGCCGGGGCTGAAGGGGCTTCCGGGTGCGTAGGGCACGTGCGGCGCGAGTTCGTCGACCAGCGACGGGAAGAGCTCGTAGTAGTAGTACGCGCCCCAGGTCTTGCCGTCCAGGCGCAGCTTCCAGCCCCAGTCCTCGTAGCCCCAGAGGTTCTCGTTGTTGCCGGTCAGCAGCACGAGCGAGGCGTGATGGGCGAGCCGCGTGATGTTCTCGCGCGCCTCCGCCTCGACCTCCGAGCGCAGCGGGTCCTCCTCGGCGTAGGCGGCGCACGCGAACAGGAAGTCCTGCCACACCAGCAGCCCGAGCTCGTCGGCCAGCTCGTAGAAGTCGTCGGACTCGTACAGCCCGCCGCCCCAGACACGGATGAGGTTGAGGTTGGCATCGAGGGCCTGCCCGAACCGCCGGCGGACGCGGTCGCGCGTGACGCGCACCGTGAGCGCGTCGTCGGGGATCCAGTTGACGCCCTTCACGAAGATCGGCTGATCGTTCACGACGAGCGTGAACGGTGTGCCCGCCTCGTCCGGGGTCATGTCCCACCGGACGTCGCGGAAGCCGACTCGGCGCGTGGTGCGGTCGAGCACGGATCCGTCGGATGCCGCGAGCTCCACCTCGACGTCGTACCGCGGCTGCGCGCCGTATCCGGCCGGCCACCACCGCTCGACCTCGTCGAGGTCGACGGCGAGACGGGCGCGATCGCCCGACGTGATGACCGTGGATGCCTCGACCCCGGCGGCGCGGATCGTCAGGGTGACGGCATCCGCTCCCGCCCGCTCGAGCGCGACGTCGACCGTGACGGTGCCCCCGTCGCCCGAGGGCGTCGCGACCACGCGCGTCTCGGCGAGGCGCGCGACCGACCAGGACTCCAGGCCCACGGGCTTCACGATGCCGCTGGTGTAGGTCGCGATGCCCCAGTCCCAGCCGTAGCTGCACGCCGACTTGCGGATGGCGTCGTTCGGGAGGGCGTACGCGCGCGGCCGCACTCCCAGGGCGACGCTCTGCTCGTTGGCGTACTTGATCGGCGATCGGAATGCGACGACGAGCTCGTTCTCGCCCTCGATCAGCAGATCGCGGACGTCGAATCGGTACGAGCGGTGCTGGTTGGCCGTCGCACCGATCTCGCGACCGTTGAGGCGGATCGTCGTCACGGTGTCGAGACCCTCGAAGACGAGGTCCGTGCGGTCGGCGGCATCCCGGGTCCACTCGAACGTCGTCGAGTACGTCCAGTCGACGAGGCCGATCCAGGCCAGCGCCGACTCGTTGTCGTCGAGGAACGGATCGGGGATGCGTCCCGCCGCGAGCAGATCGGTGTGCACGCAGCCGGGGACGGTCGCCGCGACATCGGCGCCGAAGCCCTCCGGCGCGGGTCCGGCGGATGCGCGCAGCGACCAGCCGGAGTCGAGGGGGTGGAAGGTGAGGGGAGTGGTCACTTGACGGCTCCAGAGGTCAGGCCCTTGTAGATCCAGCGCTGCAGCAGCAGGAAGGCGATGAGGGTCGGGATGATGACGAGGACGGTGCCTGCCGAGATGACTTCCCACTGTGCGCCGAACGGTCCCTTGAACCGGAACAGCGACGTGGAGATGAGTCCCTCGGACGGCAGATAGAGGAATGGTGCGTAGAACTCGTTGTACACCGCGATGCCCTTGATGATGACGACCGTCGCGATGGCGGGCTTGAGGAGGGGCAGGATGATCCGCCAGTAGATCGTCCAGCGGTTCGCGCCGTCGATCATCGCGGCCTCGTCGAGCGAGACCGGGATCGACTGCATGAACTGGATGAACAGATAGATCGCGATGATGTCGGTGCCCATGAAGAGCAGGATCAGCGCGGCCTTGGTGTCGTACAGGCCGAGGCCGTTGATCAGCTGGAACGTCGCGACCTGGCTCGTCACGCTCGGGATGAGCGTCGCGACGAGAAACAGCCCGAACACGAGCTTCTTGCCGCGGAACGCGAAGCGGTCCAGGGCGTACGCGGCCATCGTGCCGATGAAGATGGTGCCGGCGAGTGAGACCACGAGGACGATCGCCGTGTTGACGAAGCCCTCGAGCATCTTGCCGCTCGTGAACGCCGTGACGAAGTTGTCGAAGTTCAGCCAGTTGGACGGCGGATCGAAGGGTCCCGTCTGCGCGTACTCGGGAGCGGTCTTGAGGCTCGCGAACAGCAGCACCGACAGCGGCAGCAGCGTCACGACCGACGCGATGATGAGGCTGAGGTACTTCGCGGTCGTCGCGCTCACCCCGCGCAGTCTCTGCAGCGGCGTGCGGCCGCGCGCCGGTCGGGGCGGCGTGGTCCGCAGCGGCATCGTGCGGAGCGGTTCGGTCGTGGTCATGTCAGGTCGACCTTCTCGTCGGGGAACACCTTGCGCTGGATCCAGGTGACGACGAGCACGATGACGAGCAGCACCACCGCCATCGCCGACGCGAGTCCCACCTGCCGGAAGGTGAACGCGGTCTGCAGGGTCTGGATCACGAACGTCGCCGAGCCGTTGGCGCCGCCGGTCATGATGAACGGGATCTCGAAGACGCTCAGGCTGCCCGAGATCGCGAGGATGAACGACAGTCCGACGACGCGCCGGATGCCGGGGAAGATGATCGCCCAGAACTGCTGCCAGCGGCTGGCCCCGTCGAGGTCGGCGGCCTCGTACAGCTCGTGGGGGATCGACTGGATCGCTCCGAGGAACAGCACGAAGTTCATGCCCGTGTAGCGCCAGACGGAGGTGCCCGCGAGCGACCAGTTCACGACGTCGGGGTTGCCCAGCCACTGCGGCGGGTCGGACATCCCGAACCAGCCGAGAACCGTGTCGAGGGTGCCGCCCGGCTGGAAGAGGTAGAGGAAGACGAAGCCGATCGCGACGCCGTTGATGAGGTAGGGGAAGAACAGGATCCCGCGGAAGAGGTTCGAGAACCTCGTCGAGAAGCTGAGGATCGTCGCGAAGTACAGGGCGATCGCCATCTGCGCGAACGACGCGAAGAAGTAGTACAGGCTGACGAAGAACACCGAGAAGATGCGCGGGTCGGTGAACACCTCGACGTAGTTGTCGAGGCCCACGAAGTTCTTCTGCAGGTCGATGCCGTCCCAGTCGGTGACGCTGAAGTAGAACAGGTTCAGCGCCGGCCAGTAGGTGAACAGCAGCAGCAGGCCCACGGCGGCGGCGAGGAAGAACCACGGGGTGAGGTGCTTCAGTACGCCGCGGCCGGCGGGTCCGCCGCGGCGGCCGCGGCGGCCGGCTCGCCGGGTGATCCCGACGAGCCGGCCCCGGGCCGGGGCGGAGAGGGCGGCAGGGGCATCCGCCGGAGCCGCACCTGGAGTCGCGATGGCCATGTCTCTGTCGCCCCCTTCGTCAGTTCTCGAGCTTCTCGACCGAGGCGCCCCAGCGCTCGTTCAGCTCGGCGAAGTAGCTCTCCTTGTCGCCGTCGGCCGCGCCGCGGGCGATGTCGACGAGCTTCTGACGGTAGATCGGGCCGTACAGGTCGATCTTCGAGTCGTCCGCGACGTTGTTGATGAGGCCCTCCTTGCCGGCGGGGGCGGGGTTGATCTCCATGAGTTCGACGCCCGCGTCCTCGAAGCCCTTCAGGTTGTCGGGGAGGGGCTTGTCGATGACCGGCGAGATCATGCCCTGCGCCTCGGTGTAGCCGGAGTCCTCCACGACCCACTGGATCCAGGCCCACGCAGCGGCCTTCGCCTTGGAGTGCTTGCTGACCGCGAGGTTGTAGTCGCCGCCGATGACCGCGTACTGCGTGCCGTCGACGTTCGCGGGGAACGCCATGTAGCCGATGTCGTCGGCCGACGCGCCGTTGTCGTCCGCGGCCGCCTGCATCTGCGAGATGGCCCAGGAGCCCAGCGTCATCGCGGCGATCTTGCCGGTGCCGAGGTCGACCTTCGACTGCTCCCAGTTGGTGGTCAGCGGGTCGTCCTCGGTGAGGCCGGCGGCGACGCTGTCGTACAGCAGCGAATCGATCGCGTAGACGTCGCTGCCCTCCGTCCACGGCGCCGGGTCCTCGGCCATGGTGATGGGCGCGTCCGCGTCCTTGGTGACCACACCGAGGTTGCCGAAGCTCTGCGTCAGCGGCCAGCCGTCCTTGTAGTTGGTGTACAGCGGGATGGCATCGGTGTTGTCCTTGACCTTCTGGAGCGCCTCCAGCCACTCGTCCTCGGTGGTCGGCAGCTCGGTGACGCCGGCCTCTTCGAAGACCTTCTTGTTGTAGACGACGCCGTTGGCGTTGCCGCCCCACGCGATGCCGTACTGGGTGCCGTCGTAGCTCGCGGCCGGGAGGAACCGGTAGGTGTCCTCGAAATCGGACGTCTTGCCCAGCGGCTCCAGGAACTGCTCGTACTGCTCCGGCTTGATCGCCGGGATGCCGATCACGTCGCCGTAGTTGCTCGTCGACATCCGGGTGAGCATCTCGCCCGCGTAGTCCGTGATGCCCTCGAACGTGACCTTGACGTCCGGGTACTTCTTGTTGAACTCCTCGGCGTACTTGTCGAAGGTGCCGTCCTCGACGAGGTCGGTCCGCCACGTGATGACCTTGATGTCGCCCTTGATGTCGCCGTCGATGGTGTTGCCCGCGTCGTCGGAGCCGCTGCCCGCGCAGCCGCTCATCGCGACCGCGGCGGTCGCCAGCACCGCGAGGGACGCGATTGCCTTCTTCGCCATGTGATTCTCCTTGTCAGGTTCGCCCTTGAACTGCCGGTGCGGATCATCGCACCGTCGCGTGGTTCGTCGCGCCGTCAGAGTAGAGCGCTTCGAAGCGGTTCCGCAAGTCCCCGATGTCAGCGCTGTCTTGTCCTGTCCGATCCAGACCCGGCTGCTAAAAAGATGGGTTGACCTGGGTAAAAGCTGTCATTTACAACGCCCCCGCCAAGACAATGTCCGCGCAATGTCCTACGTAGACATTTGGCCACCACGCCTGCTAGCGTGAACTCCGCCCGGCAAGGAGGCCACCCATGAACGTTCAGCAGCGCGCCACCCTCGAGGACGTGGCCCGGCTCGCCGGGGTGAGCTCGAAGACGGTGTCGCGCGTGTTCACGCACCGCGATCTGGTCGCACCCGAGACGGTCGAGCGCGTGCTCACAGCGGCCAAGCGGCTGCGATTCCGCCCCAATCCGCTCGCGCGGAATCTGCGTCGCGGCGGCCCGACCGACACGATCGGGTTCATCATGGGCGAGCTGAACAACCCGTTCTACTACAAGCTCGCCGCCGGCATCGAGCGCGAGCTCTCGGCGCACGGGTTCTCGCTCGTCGTGGCGACCACGGACGACACCCCCGAGGGCGAGGAGCGGGTCGCCGACGCGCTGCTCGGCCAGCGCCTCGGCGCGCTGCTGCTGATCCCCGTCGCCGAGGATCAGTCGTACCTCGAAGGGGAGCGGCACCTCGGCACGCCGATCATCGCGATCGACCGGCCCGCGCGCAATCTCGTCGCCGACTCGATCGTGCTCGAGAACCACCGCGGTGTGTTCGAGGCGACCACGCGGCTGCTCGAACGCGGGCACCGCCGCATCGGCTACATCTGCAACCCGGCGTCGGTCTACACGCAGGCCGAGCGGCTGCGCGGGTATCGCGATGCGCTGGCCGCCTACGGCATCGCGGATTCCTCCCGCTGGGAACGCCTCGCCGATGATCTGACGCGCCCCGCCGACGGCCTGATCGCCGACCTGCTCGACCGGGCCGACGCCCCGACGGCGATCATCACCGGCAACAACCGCGTCACCGTCGGAGCCTTGCGCGTGCTGCGGGACCGCGACGATGACAGCACCGCGCTCATCGGGTTCGACGACTTCGACACCGCCGACGTGCTGGGCGTGTCCGTCGTGTCGTACGACCCGCTCGCGCTCGGCAAGGCGGCGGCCACCCTCGCCATCGAGCGGATGCAGGACCCGGCCGGCTTCACGCGCCAGCTCGAGATGCCCACCTGGATCGTCGAGCGCGGCACCGGCGAACGACCCCCTGCAGAGAGGACCACCGCATGACCTCCGGCTTCGTCCACCTTGAGCGCGAAGGCGTCGGCGTCGTCATCGACGCACGCGGGTCCGGCCTGCCCTGCGTGCTGCACTGGGGCGCCGCGACGGGCCCGCTGGCCGACGCCGATGCCATCGCACTGGCGCAGGCGGTGAGCCGGCAGACGCCGCCGGGCACGCTCGACGCGGCCTGGCAGGTGTCGCTCTCGCCGCAGGAGGCCGACGGCTGGACCGGTCGTCCCGGCATGCAGCTGCGCGCGGCGGGCATCGTGCACCACCCTCGGTGGCTGCTCGACGAGGTCGAGTCCACCGGCGATCGGGCCGTCTTCCGGGCCCGCGACGAGGCATCCGGACTGCTGCTGACGATCGAACTGGCGATCGAGGCGGGCGGCGTCGTGTGGGTGCGCCACGTGCTGCGCCACGACGGCGAAGCGGATGCCGCACCCATCGACGTCGACTGGCTCGAGGCTTCGATGCCGGTGCCGACGACGACCGACACGCTGCTCACCTTCGACGGGCGATGGACCCGCGAGAAGCGGCCGGTGGTCACCCCGGTGCCCGCCGGAGCGACGGTCCGCCAATCTCGTCGCGGCCGGCCCGGACACGACAGCCCCGTGGCCGCGATCGCGGGGATCGGCGTGCCCCGCTGGGGCGCCGGTGAGCTGTGGGGCGTGCATCTGGCCTGGTCGAGCGACCTCACGACCCGCGTCGACCGGGTCACCGACGCCGTGACGCTGATCGGTGCGGGGGAGCTGCTGCGGCCCGGCGAGATCCGCCTGGCGCCCGGGGACGAGTACGCGGCACCGCGCGCCGCCTTCGTGCACACCGCCGCCGGACTGGACGGCTTCGCCGACCGCGTGCACACCTGGCTGCGCGCGCGGCCGCAGCACCCGGCATCCCCTCGCCCTCTTGTGCTGAACACGTGGGAGGCCGTCTACTTCGACCACGACCCGGCGCGCCTCGCGACGCTCGCCGAGCGGGCGGCAGAGGTGGGGATCGAGCGCTTCGTGCTCGACGACGGGTGGTTCCAAGGACGCCGGGACGACACCACGAGCCTCGGCGACTGGATCGTCGACCGCACCGTCTGGCCGGACGGCCTCGGCCCGCTGGCGGCGCAGGTGCACGACCTCGGCATGCAGTTCGGCCTGTGGTTCGAGCCCGAGATGGTGAGCCTCGACTCCGAGGTCGCCCGCGCCCACCCCGACTGGCTGCTGCACGATCCCGCACACCTCGATCACGACGCGGGGCTGTCGTGGCGCGGCCAGTACGTCATGGACCTCGCGAATCCGGATGCCTACGCGCACGTGCTCGGGCAGATCGACGCGCTCGTAGGCGGACTCGGCATCGACTTCATCAAGTGGGACCACAATCGCGACCTCGTCGAGAGCATGCACGCCGGCCGCCCCGGGGGTCACGCGCAGATGGCGGCGGTCTACGCACTGTTGGCCGAGCTCAAGCACCGGCATCCCGCGCTCGAGATCGAGTCGTGCTCCAGCGGAGGAGCCCGCACCGATCTCGGGATCCTCGAGGTCGCCGACCGGGTATGGGCGAGCGACTCGAACGACCCCGTCGAGCGCCAGGACATCCAGCGCTGGACCGGTCTGCTGCTTCCGCCCGAGCTCGTCGGCGCACACGTGGGCCCCACGACCTCCCACTCGTCGGGGCGCACGACCGACCTGTCGTACCGGATGGCGACTAGCCTCATGGGATCGGCGGGCTTCGAGTGGGACATCATGTCGTGCGACGACGACGAGACGCGCACCATCGCCCGGTTCGCCGCGCTGTACAAGGAGCTGCGTCCGCTCGTCCACACCGGACGCGTCGTGCACCCGGAGCTGCGCGACCCCGCGTGGCGCGTCACCGGCTATGTCGCCGACGACGGGGCTGTCTTCGTGGTGGCGACGGTGGCGAGCCTCGAGGATGCCCGTGCCGAGCGGCTGCGCCTGCCCGGGCTCGACCGTGACAGGCGCTACCGCGTCCGCGTGCGCGACGAGATCGGCGCGGCCAGATACGGCTGGATCGCTCCTGAGTGGTTCACCGCCGGCGGGCTCGACCTGCCCGGCGCCCTGCTCGCCGACGTCGGCCTGCAGCTGCCGACCCTGTGGCCCGTGCAGGCCTTCGTGCTGCACGTCGAGGCCGTGTAGCCCTCGCGGAAACCGCGAAAGGATGCATTTCCGCCGAGGAAACGTGTCCTTTCGCGAATTCGGGTGGGGTCAGACGAGGGCCGAGAGGAAGCGGGCCTGCTTCGGGAACTGGAAGGCCTGGCCGCCCTCGTGGCCGTTGTGCGTGTACACCTCGATGTGCTTGTTCGAGGAGGGTTGCCGGTTGAACGCGGCGTACACCGTGGAGGGCGGGCAGATCGTGTCCATGAGGGCGACCGAGTACAGGGCGGCGGCATCCGCGCGCTTGGCCATGTTCACGCCGTCGAAGTACGACAGCGTCTCGAACACGCGGTCGTCGAGCCCGCGGTGCACCGACAGGTAGCGCACGACCTCCTGGTAGGGGTCGTCGCCCGTCAGGCCGACGGCCCGCTCGAAGTGGCAGAGGAACGGCACATCGGGCATGACGGCGACGAGCCCGTCCGACAGGCCCGCGGCGGCGATCGCGATGCCGCCGCCCTGGCTCGCCCCGCACACCGCGACCCGGTTTGCGTCTACCTGGCGGAGCGTCCGCACCGCGTCGATCGCGCGCACCGCGTCGGTGAACACGCGGCGGTAGTAGTAATCGGCCGGGTGCTCGATCCCGCGCGTCATGAAGCCGGACGACGAGGGGCCCGTGCCGTGCGGGTCGGGGGTGTCGCCGCCGGATCCCCACATCGACCCCTGACCGCGCGTGTCCATGAGCAGGTGCGCGTAGCCGGATGCCGCCCAGCCGAGGCGCTCGCCGGCGAGGCCGCGCCCGCCGCCGTATCCCTGGTACTCGACCACGGCTGGAAGGGGGCCCTCCGTGCCGGCGGGCAGCGTCAGCCATGCCTTCACGGGATCGCCCTGGAACCCGGGGAACGTCACGTCGAACACGTCGAGCGCGGTGAACGGGGTGTCGGCGCGCACGACGTCGGGTGCGGCATCCCATCGACGCGACTCGGTGAGCGTCGTCGCCCAGAAGTCGTCGAAATCGGAGGGTTCGCGGACGTCGGGCGCGTAGGCCTCGAGCTCCGCGGGGGAAAGGTCGAATCTCGGCACGCGCCTACCCTAGCGCGTGCGCGGAAGCGCTTCGAAAGCGCTTCGTGAGAAGGCGACGAGGCCTCGATGGGGGAGGGGTATTCGAGGCCCCGCCGCCGGTCTCAGGAGCGCCGGCTTGGCGCTGATCGTCCGTTCCCCAGGTCGGACGCGGGTCCGCCGGATCAGAGCCTGATCTCGGCGATGACTTCACCGTACTCGGTCTCACCGACCGGAGTGAAGCCCACACGCTCGAAGAATGCCTGCGGACCGCCTTCGCCCGCCTCGTAGATGACGTTGACGTGGTCCATCCCGCGGTTGCGCGCCTCTTCGATGAGGCCCTCCACGGCGAACCGGCCGATGCCCTTGCCTTGGTCGTCGGCGTCGACGTTGATGCGCCACAGCACCGAGCGGAAGTGCTCCTGCGGGTCTTCGAGATCGAAGTTGCCGCTGATGAAGGCGACCACCTGCTCGCCGTCGAGGACGACGCGCTGCCACGTGGTCTGGGGGTTCACGACCGTTGCCGCGATGCCGTAGCTGACCGGCGACAGGAACTCCTCCTGGCCGGGCTTGAGCGACATATTGTTGACCGCCACGATGGTCGAGGCGGACAGTTCCACGAGTCGCAGATCACCCATGCGCCCCAGGCTAGCCCGGATGGCGGCATCCGGCACTTCGGATTTCATCCGGAAACACAATGTTCACGCGCCGAGATATCTTGACGTCGAGATATCTCCCCAGGTGCTTGCGATAGGCTGTGCGCGACCCGTCCGATGCACCGACAGGACCCATTCAGGTGACCGACTCCACCATCATCTACACCTACACCGATGAGGCTCCCGCCCTCGCCACCGCGTCTTTCCTCCCGATCGTCCAGGCCGTCGCCGGCCAGGCCGGGGTCGAGATCGAGACGCGCGACATCTCGCTGGCCGGCCGCATCCTCGCCGCCTTCCCGCAGAACCTCACGCCCGAGCAGCAGGTGGGCGACGCGCTCGCCGAGCTCGGCGGCCTGGCCACGCTGCCCGAGGCCAACATCATCAAGCTGCCGAACATCTCGGCGTCGATTCCGCAGCTGAAGGCCGCGATCGCGGAGCTGCAGTCGCAGGGCTACGACATCCCGGACTACCCGGACGAGGCTGAGACCCTCGAGCAGAAGGACGTGCGCGCGCGTTACGACCGCATCAAGGGCTCCGCCGTCAACCCGGTGCTGCGCGAGGGCAACAGCGACCGCCGCGCGCCGCTGTCGGTGAAGAGCTACGCGCGCAAGCACCCGCACCGCAACAAGGCGTTCGCCGAGGGTTCGAAGACCCGTGTCGCGACTCTCGGCCACGACGACTTCAAGTCGAACGAGAAGTCGACCGTCATCGCCTCGGACGATGTGCTCACCATCCAGCACGTCGGCGCCGACGGCACCGTGACGGCCCTCAAGACCGGCCTCAAGGTGCTCCCGGGCGAGATCGTCGACGCGACGTTCCTGTCGGCCGCCGCCCTGGACGCCTTCCTGGCAGAGACCCTCGCGACGGCGAAGGCCGAGGACCTCCTCTACTCCGTGCACCTCAAGGCCACGATGATGAAGGTCAGCGACCCGATCATCTTCGGGCACGTCGTGAAGGCGTACTACGCCGACGTGTTCGACACCTACGGCGACAAGATCGCCGAGGCGGGCCTCACCCCCAACGACGGCCTGGGTGCGATCCTCGCCGGTCTCGCGAGCGTCGACGGCGGCGACCGGATCGCCGCCGCGATCGCCGCGGCCACCGACTCGCCCCGCCTGTCGTACGTCAACTCCGACAAGGGCATCACCAACCTGCACGTGCCGTCCGACGTCATCGTCGACGCCTCGATGCCGGCCCTCATCCGCAACGGCGGCAAGCTGTGGGGCGCCGACGGCGGCGAGGACGACACGCTGGCCGTCATCCCCGACTCGTCGTACGCGGGCGTCTACCAGACCGTGATCGACGACGTGATCGCGCACGGTCCGCTCGACCCCGCCACGATCGGCACCGTCCCGAACGTCGGCCTCATGGCCCAGGCGGCCGAAGAGTACGGCAGCCACGACAAGACGTTCGAGATCGCCGCGGCAGGCACCGTCCAGGTCATCAACCAGGCCGGCGACGTGCTGATCGAGCACGCCGTGCAGCCGGGCGACGTGTGGCGCGCGACGCAGACCAAGGACGTCGCGGTCCGCGACTGGGTGAAGCTGGCCGTCACGCGCGCCCGCGCCACCGGCGCTCCGGCCGTGTTCTGGCTCGACGAGAGCCGCTCGCACGACGCGGCGCTCATCGCGAAGGTCAAGACGTACCTGGCCGAGCACGACACCGAGGGGCTCACGATCGAGATCCTCGCTCCGGCAGCGGCGACCCAGTACTCCCTGGACCGTCTGCGCAAGGGCGAGGACACCATCTCGGTCACCGGCAACGTGCTGCGCGACTACCTCACCGACCTGTTCCCCATCCTCGAGGTCGGCACGAGCGCCAAGATGCTCTCGATCGTCCCCCTCCTCGCGGGTGGCGGGCTGTTCGAGACGGGCGCCGGCGGCTCGGCTCCGAAGCACGTTCAGCAGCTCCTGGCCGAGGACTACCTGCGCTGGGACTCGCTGGGCGAGTTCTTCGCACTCGCGGCCTCGTTCGAGCACTACGCGGACTTCACGGGCAACGCCAAGGCCAAGATCCTCGCCGACACCCTGGATGCGGCCACCGGCACGTTCCTCGAGAACGACAAGTCGCCCGGCCGCGCGCTCGGCACGATCGACAACCGCGGCAGCCACTTCTACCTGGCCCTCTACTGGGCGCAGGAGCTCGCGAAGCAGACGGACGACGCCGCGTTGGCGGCGGCCTTCGCGCCGGTCGCTGAGACCCTCGCCGCGAACGAGGAGCAGATCGTGGACGAGCTCGTCGCCGTCCAGGGGTCACCGGTCGAGATCGGCGGCTACTACCGCCCCGACGCCGAGCTCGTGTCTGGCGTCATGCGCCCGTCCGCCACGTTCAACGCGGTGATCGACGGCTTGGTCGCTCCGCAGAGCTGAGCGACCAAGGGCGCGGTTGCAGAACGACGAGAAGAGTGGATGCCTCGACGCGAGGCATCCACTCTTCTCTTGTCTGTGATGTCAGTTCTGGACGGTGACCTCGGTGCCCATGGGCGCCCACTGGTACAGGAACTCGGCGACGCCGACGGGCAGATTGACGCAGCCGTGGCTCATCCGGTTGCCGAAGTTGTTGTGCCAGTACGCACCGTGCAGCGCCTGGTCGCCGTTGAAGTACATGACCCACGGGACGTTCTTCGTGTAGTAGTACGGCGCCTTCGTGAGGTCGGGGTTGCCCATGTTCTGTGAGCGCAGCTTGGCCGTGATGCGATAGCTGCCGGTGTGCGTGTCGTGGCCGGGGAGGCCGGACGACATGCGCGTCGAACTGACGACGACGCCGTTCTCGTAGAAGTACGCGGCCTGGTCGCTGAGATCGACGACGATGTTGCGGGCCAGCGTGGTCGTGCTGACCGGCACCTCGTCGACGGGCAGCTTGTAGACGGGGTCGCCCGTGCCCAGCTGTGCGGCGAACGCGGCAGCGATCCCCGCCGTGGCGCCGAGCTGACGACCGGACTGTCCGGCGGCGATCGTCTGGAGCACCTTTCCGGCGCGGTCCGTGATCTCGACGGCGTTCTCAGGTGCGCGGTCGACGGCGGCCGCCAGCGTGTCCACGACCGGCTGGATGGCAGCCGGATCCGCGGTGATCGTGAACGCGCCGTCCTTCGGGGTGACGGTGAGCCAGGATGCCGCCACCGCGCGGTCCACCGGCACGGTGCGCTCGTCGCCGACGTAGAAGCCGACGTTCGAGATCATGCCGTTGAGCGTGGTCGCGGTGTCGGTCGCGGTCTCGGTGGAGATCGCGGCGGGGACCTCGGCGATGACCGGGTCGAGTTCCACCCGCGTCTTGCCCGCCTCGAACGCCGCCTGGAGTGCCTGCTGCACCGTGGCGACGTCGACCCCGGTGCCGGGGACGGCGGGCGCCGCGACGTAGGCGGTCGACGCGCCGTCGTAGGCGATGGTCGCGTCGACGGGTTCGGTGAAGAGCTCGGGGGCCGCTTCGCGCAGCGCGGCGATCGCGGTGGTCGGGTCGAGCTCGATCTCGGCACCGGTCTCGGCGAACCATGCCGTCGGGTTCCACATGGGGTGCTCTGCGAAGGCTGCGTCGGCGAGAGCCTTCGCGTCGACCGAGGCGCCCAGCTCGGCACCGGTCACTTCGGCGTCGCCGCCGTCGCCGGTGAGGACCACCGTGGTACCCGCGAGCTGCCGTTCGATCGCGTCGGCGGCCGCCCCGGGCGTCATCCAGCCGACCGGCACACCGGCGACCGTCGTGCCGGGGGCGATCAGCAGCAGCGACGTCACGACGAGGCCGACGGCGGCGACACCCGCGCCGATGCTCAGCCACAGTCCGGTGCGCTTCTTCTTCGGCTTCGGCTCTGCCCACGCGTAGACGGCGCCGTCGGTGCCGGCAGGCGGCGCCGCAGCGGCATCGGCCGTCGCGGGTGCGGCGGGGAGGACGGTGGTCGCGTCGGCGGTGTCGGGAGCGTCTGGAGCGTCCGTCGTGGGGGCCAGGACGGCTGTCACGACAGCGACGGTCGCGGCGTCGGCGGGTTCGACGGTGTCTTCGGGCTCGACGGTGTCTTCGGGCTCGACGGTGTCGGCGGTCACGACCGCCTCGTCAGCGGCGTGTGCCTCGACCGCGTCGTCTGTGTCGACGGCTTCATCGGACGCTTCGCCGTCCGGAGCCGCATCCATCTCGTCGGCAGGCTCGACGGCGTCCTCGGCGGCAGGCTCGGAGGCGTCCTCGACGGCAGGCTCGGAGGCGTCCTCGACGGCAGCCTCGCCGTCCTCGGTGGTGTCTGCGACCGCCGGCTCACTGTCGTCGGCGGGTTCCGCCGCGTCCTCGGCCTCGGTCTCTCCGGTGTCCTCGGAATCCTCGACCGGCTCGGACTCGTCGGAGGCGTCATCCGCCTCGTCGTCGGCAGAGTCGTCGGCGGAGTCGTCGGCCTCGCGGTCGGCGGGGGAGCCCTCGAGCTCCGCGTCCGTCGCGTCGTCGACCGTCTCTTCGACCTCGACGTCGTCGCCTGCGGACGCCTTGTCGGCTTGCGGCTGAGTCGCCAGATCCGTCACGCCTTCACCCCCCGAATGTGATCCACGCTTCCGACAATGGTAAGCGACGCCCGCGCGCGCGTGGGTCACGTCCTGATCACGCACGAATCGCCGGTCACGCCGTGAAAGCCGGGAGCCTGCGGCGGTGCGGCACCGGACCGCGCATCACAGTTTTGTAAAGCATCCGGCCAAAACGGTCGGAGGACTTGCGAAAAGTTTGTTCGTAAGGTCTACTAACAAACATGCCAACTTCGGAAGCGCGACGCGGCTCTTCCATTATCGACACGCCGCAGAGTCCCACCGCGAATGCCCGCGCATTCGCCCCCGGTCGCACCCTGCGACAGGGGGCCAAGGTCCTGCCCGAGCACGCCCGCGGCCACAACCGCTCGCTCGTGCTGCAGACGCTGTTCCACCAGGGGGCGATGAGTCGCGCCGATCTGTCGCGAGAGACGGGTCTGACGCGCGTCACGATCTCGGATCTCGTCGCCGAGCTGATCGCCGACGGGTTCGTCGCCGAGATCGGCGTGCGCGAGGCATCCGGTCCTGGGAAGCCGGCCATCCTCGTCGACCTCGATCACGCGGGCCACCGGATCGTCGGGCTCGACCTGTCGGGCAGCGACACGTTCATCGGCGCCGTGCTCACGCTCGACGGCAGCATCGTGGCGCGCCGCGAAGTGCCGCTCCCCGCGGACGCGGACGTCGTCTCGACGGTGATCGAGCTCGCGCGCGCCCTCGTCGCGGAAGCGCACGCGCCGGTCCTCGGCGTGGGCGTCGGCACGCCCGGTGTGATCGACGACCGCGGCGTCATCCTCACGGCCCCCAACTTCGGCTGGGCAGGATTCGACCTCGAGGGCGCGCTGCGGAGCGCTCTCGGGCTCCCCGTGCTCGTCGCCAACGATGCCAACGCCGCCGTCCTCGCCGAGTACACGTTCGGCGGTGCGCCCGACGACGTGCTGCTCGTCAAGGTCGGGCGAGGCGTGGGCTCGGGCCTGCTGCTGGCGGGCCAGCCGATGCGCGGCAGCCGCTTCGCCGCGGGTGAGATCGGCCACGTCACCGTCGGCACCGACGGCGGCCCCCAGTGCGCCTGCGGGAAGGTGGGATGCCTCGAGGCCTGGCTGTCCGTGCCCTCGCTCACCTCACGCCTGGCCGAGGCATCCGATCCCGACGCCCACGAGGGCATCCTGCGCGACGCGGGGGAGCGGCTGGGCATCGCCCTCGCACCCGTGGTCGGCACCCTCGATGTCTCGGAGATCGTACTCTCAGGCCCTGCTGATCTTCTCGGCGGTCCCCTTGCGGATCAGGCCGTCGAAGCCCTCCGCGCGCGCACGCTCGCGCCGTCACACGACGACGAAGGCGTGCGGGTGCGGATGACGGAGCAAGGCCAGGACATCGTCCTGCGCGGCGCGGCCGTCATGGTCCTGTCCGGACAACTGGGGGTGTCCTAGACCTCGGCCTAGACACCGCAATCACTCCGGCGGCTTCCCCCCGAACCGCCGGATCCCCCTGGATGGGCCACCCGGCCCACCCGAACACCAAGAGAACATGAAGGAACACACCATGAAGAAGACGCTTGGAGCCGTGGCGCTCATCGGCGCCTCGGCACTGGTGCTCGCCGGCTGCGCCGGCAGCGGCAACGCGGGCGGCGGTTCGGCCGACGACGCTTCCGGGTTCGACCCCGAAGGCGCCAAGGGCCAGAACATCACGTTCTGGGTCATGGGTGGCGACACCCCGGACGAGCTGCGCCAGTACCTGAAGGACGAGTACAAGGCGGCCACCGGCGGCACGCTGACCATCGAGCAGCAGGACTGGACCGACGCGGTCACCAAGCTCGCGAACCAGCTCCCCGACGCCAACAACACCCCCGACGTCACCGAGATCGGCAACACCTGGTCGCCGACCTTCACGACGGCGGGCTCGTTCAGCGACCTGAGCGGCATCTACGACGAGCTCGGCGGCGACGACCTGCTGCAGTCGTTCGTGGACGTGGGCACGGTCGACGGCAAGCAGTACGCGCTGCCGTACTACTTCGGCTCGCGCTACATCACGTACCGCAAGGACATCTGGGACGCCGCGGGCCTCGAGGTGCCCAAGACGCTCGAGGAGTTCAACGAGGACGTCAAGACGCTCCGCACCGACAGCCAGTCGGGCTTCTACATCGGCGGCGAGGACTGGCGCAACGGCGTCTCGTGGATCTTCGCGAACGGCGGCGATCTGGCCAAGAAGGACGGCGACAAGTGGGTCTCGACCCTCAGCGACGCCAAGACGATCACGGGCCTCGAGCAGTTCCAGGACCTGTTCCAGAACGCCTCGAACGCTCCGGCCACCGAGGACGACAGCACCCCGTGGGTCAACATCAACAACGACAAGAACGGCAACCCGCCGACCGCCGCCACGATCATCGCACCCGGCTGGGCGCACTGGTCGATCGGTGACTTCGTCGAGGAGAAGACCGGCGACGACGGCAAGGTGACCGAGGTCCGCGAATGGAACGACGACACGTTCGGCGTCTTCCCGCTGCCCGGCACCACCGCGGGCGAGGCCGCTCCGGTCTTCGCCGGCGGCTCGAACATCGGCATCTCGGCCAAGAGCAAGAACCAGGCCGGCGCCAAGGAGCTGCTGCGCATCATCTTCTCGGACGAGTACCAGCAGATGCTCGGCAAGAACGGCCTCGGCCCGGCGAACACGCAGTTCGTCGACTCGCTGGGTGACGACATCTTCGCCTCGGCTCTCATCGAGTCGGCGCTGAACTCGAAGCTCACCCCGGCCGCGCCGGGCTGGGCCGCCGTCGAGGGTCAGAAGATCCTCGAGGAGTTCTTCGGCAAGGTGGCCGCCGGTGGCGACATCGAGGCGCTGGCCAAGGAGTACGACGAGAAGATCGACGCCATCATCAACGGCTGAGACCCTTCTTGACCTGCCGGGGTCGCGGGCAGCGCCCGCGACCCCGGTCCCCTGCGAGACCCCCCGAAGGAGGCGGGCATGGCTGTTCCTGCCCCCACCACCATTGAGCACGACCAGCGTGCCGACGAGTCCGTCGGCACCCGTCGCCGCTCGCCCGTTCCCTACCTCCTGCTGATCCCCGCGATCGCCATCCTGCTGTTCGGCATGGGCTATCCCGTCGTGTGGCAGGTCATCACGTCTTTCCAGAAGTACGGCGCCCTGCAGCAGCTCGGCGGCAAGGCCCCCGACTTCGTCGGACTCGACAACTACATCGCGGTCGCGACGAGCCCCACGTTCTGGGAAGTGGCGCTGCGCTCGGTGATCTTCTGCATCGTCACCGCGTTCATCACCGTCGTCATCGGCATGGCGCTGGCGCTGCTCATGACCCGCGTCTTCGGGTGGGTGCGCATCACGCTGCAGATCGCCCTGCTGCTGGCCTGGGCGATGCCCGTCGTCGCCGCCATGACGGTGTGGATCTGGCTGTTCGACCGCCGACGCGGCGTCGTCAACTACCTGCTCGACCTCATCCCCGGCGTCGACATGAACCAGTACAACTGGATCGGCGGCGACCCGTTCGTCTTCTTCCTGGTCGCGTCGATCATCGTCACGTGGATGTCCGTGCCCTTCGTGGCCTTCTCGGCCTACGCCGGTCTCACGCAGGTCTCGACCGAGATGGTCGAGGCGAGCCAGCTCGACGGCGCGACCGGCTGGCAGCGGATGCGCTACATCGTGCTGCCGATCATCCGTCCGGTGATCATGATCGTCCTGCTGCTGAACCTCATCTGGGACCTGCGCGTCTTCACGCAGATCACGATGCTGCAGGATGCCGGTTCCAAGACCACCAGCTACGACCTGCTCGGCACCTACATCTACAAGATGGGCGTCGCGGGCCTGAACTTCGGCCAGGGCGCCGCGATGGCGATCTTCGTGCTCGCGCTGACGATCGTGCTCAGCTGGTTCTACATCCGCAGTCTCCTGAAGGAGGACCAGGCCTGATGTCCGCCTCTGCACAGCTCGCGCCGACGCCCACCCGCGCGCCGCGTTCGTCCCAGCCGGCCGCGCCGGCCGCCAAGCGCCGCCCCCGTGGCCGCGGAGCCAAGTGGGGGTGGAGCATCCTCGCGATCGTGCTGGCCTTCATCTGGGTGTTCCCGGTCTACTGGATGGTCAACTCGTCGATGCTCTCGTCGGCGACGCTCGAGTCGTTCACCCCGACCTTCCTGCCCCTCGGCGGCAACTTCGACAACTTCGGGGCGGTCATCAACGACAGGTTCTTCAGCGCGCTGGGCATCAGCCTCGCGGTGACGATCATCGCGGTGTTCTGCTGTCTTCTGTTCGCGTTCCTCGCCTCGGTGGCGATCAGCCGCTTCCGCTTCCGCGGGCGCACGACGTTCGTCCTCGCGATCCTCATCGTGCAGATGCTGCCGGCCGAGGGCCTGTTCATCGCGCAGTACAAGATGATGAGCGAGCTCGGTCTGCTGTCGAACGTGCTGGGTCTGAGCCTTCTGTACATCGCCGCGGTCGTGCCCTTCACCGTGTGGATGCTGCGCGGCTTCGTCGCCGGTGTCCCGGCCGAACTGGAGGAGGCCGCGATGGTCGACGGGCTCAGCCGCACCCAGGCTTTCATGCGGATCACGCTGCCGCTGCTGGCGCCGGGGCTCGTGGCATCCGGTGTCTTCGCGTTCCTGCAGTGCTGGAACGAGTTCACCGTCGCCCTGGTGATCATGAACGCCGAGAACCAGACCCTGCCGCTGTGGCTGCGCGGGTTCGTGCAGCAGAGCACCAGCCGGGCGATCGACTGGGGCGAGGTGATGGCCGCATCGACCATCGTGGCGATCCCCGTCATTATCTTCTTCGTGATCGTCCAGGGCCGCATGACCAGCGGTCTCGTCGCGGGCGCGGTCAAGGGCTGATGGGCGCGCACCGAGTCGCCGCCTCCCGTGCGGAGGTCGGCGGATGAGGGTCGGACTCGACGTCGGGGGCACCAAGACCGACGCGGTCGCCGTGGACGACGCCGGCGTGATCGTCGGCAGGCTTCGCGTGCCGACCGGATGGGGTCCGGATGCCGTCGGCCAGACGGTCGTGGACGCCGTGCGCGCGCTCGGGGCCGAGGCGGGGGTCGATCTCGCCGCCGTCCTTTCGGTGGGCATCGGCATCCCGGGTCAGATCGAGCCGGGGACGGGCCGCGTCGTGCACGCGGTGAACCTCGGGGTCGAGTCGCTGGACCTCGCGGCCGTCGTCGCCCCGCAGCTGGGCGTGCCGGTGCAGGTGGAGAACGACGTGAAGGCGGCCGCCCTCGGCGCGCACGCGCTGCACAGCGGCGGCTCGCCGACCCCCGGATCGATGGCGTACCTCAACCTCGGCACCGGCATCGCGGCGGGGATCGTCTCGGACGGCGTGCTGTGGCGCGGCGCCCGCGGCACTGCGGGCGAGGTCGGCCACATCTCGGTCGACCCGAACGGGCCGCTGTGCCGCTGCGGCCAGCGCGGGTGCATCGAGTCGTTCGCCGGCGGCGGAGCGGTCGCCGAGCGCTGGGGGCGGCGTGCTGCGCTGCCCGTGCGCGACGTGTTCGATGCCGCGGATGCCGGCGACGCCGAAGCGCGGGAGCTGCGCGCGGGTCTCGCCCGCGGCGTGGCCGCCGCCATCCGGGTACTGGTGCTGACGGCCGACGTCGATATCGTGGTGCTCGGAGGGGGTGTGACGGCGTTGGGCGATCGACTGATGACGGATGTCGCAGCCGAACTGTCGGCCAGTGCCGAAGCGTCCCCGTTCATGCGCTCGCTGCGTCTGCAGGAGCGGGTCGAGCTGCTGCCGCCGGGTTCGCCGGCTGCGGCGCTCGGGGCCGCGATCGTCGGCGCGCAGGGCGACGCCACACACGACACCGAGGAGGCTCTGGTCCATGGCTGAGATCGTCATCGTCCGCGACAAGGCAGCGGCAGGGGCGCTGGTCGCCGAGCACATCGCGTCGCTCATCCGCGACAACCCCGAGACCGTGCTCGGTCTCGCGACCGGCTCGACGCCGCTGCCCGTGTACGAGGCCCTGCGCACGCGCCTGGAGGGCGTGGACGTGTCGCGCGTGCGCGGATTCGCGCTCGACGAGTACGTCGGGATCGACCCCGCCCACCCCGAGAGCTACCGATCGGTCATCACGCGTGAGGTCGTGGAGCCGCTCGGCCTCAACCCGGCGCTCATCCGCACGCCGGACGGCACGCCTGAGGGCATCGAGCACCACGGCGAGGAGTACGACGAGGCCATCCGCGAGGCGGGCGGCATCGACCTGCAGATCCTCGGCATCGGCACCGACGGTCACATCGGCTTCAACGAGCCGGGGTCGTCGTTCGCCTCGATCACGCGGGTCAAGACGCTCACCGAGCAGACGCGCAAAGACAACGCGCGCTTCTTCGACTCGATCGACGATGTGCCGATGCACTGCATCACGCAGGGGCTCGGCACGATCCTGCGCGCCCGGCACCTCGTGCTGCTGGCCTTCGGAGAGGGCAAGGCGGCCGCCGTCGCAGGAGCGGTGGAAGGGCCGGTGACCGCGTCCCTTCCCGGCTCTGCGATCCAGCTGCACGAGCGCGCCACCGTGGTGGTCGACGAGGCGGCCGCGTCGCAGCTCGCGCGCGCGGACTACTACCGCTACGCCTACGCGAACAAGCCTGACTGGCAGGGGATCTGAGTCCTATGCTGACGGCATGACACAGCCGTCAGAGACGCCGACGCCGGGGGATGCCGCATCCTCCGGCGTCGCGGCGTCCCGCGCCACCGCGCCCGGTCCGGGCGCGTCCGGTCCGGGCGCGTCCGTCCCCGCCGCGCCCGAAGTACCCACAGCGCCTGGCGCAGACGCGGGTGCCACGGTGCGCGACGCTCGCCTGACGTGGCTGGTCGGCGGGTCGCTGCTGATCGCGCGGGCGGCGCTGGTGCTGCTGGCGAACGGCAACGCGGCGCTCTCGTTCCCCGGCATGGGTTTCGTCCTCGACGGCCTGTGGGCTGCCGCGCTCGTCGTGTTCGCCTTCGGGGTGCGGGGGCAGGGGAGTGTCGTCGCACGTCGGCCCCTGGGCGTGGTGGCGCTCGTCGTGGCCGCCGCCATGCCGTTGCTGTCGGACATCTGGTGGGCGGTCTTCCCGATCGCCGTGTGGGACGGTGCGGTGGCCTTCGTCGCGCCGAACGCGACGACCGTCCTCCTGCTCGGTGCGCTCATCGTGGCGACCGTCGTGATCGGCCGAGCGGGTGCCGTGCCGCATCGGGCGCGGTGGGTGCCGTTGATCGTCCTGGCCGTTGCGGCCGGTGCGCAGATCGTGGTGTCGATCATCGGTGTATCGCTTCGCGGTAACTTCGTGGGCGCGGAGTTCATCGCCGCGACCTTCTTCGCCTCGGCGCTGGGCACGCTGGGTGTGCTGCTCCTCGGCATCCTCGCGATCGTGTCCGCTCCGCGCGAGGCGCCGCGGCCCGCGGCGCCGACCCAGGTCTTCCCGCCCGCGGACTGACCCGCGCCCGGGAGTGCCTCCCCGCGCCGCGGCGCGACACCCCCGCCCACCTCCTCGCGCCGTTGACTTGCCTCATATGTACGCGACACGCCGGCGTGTCGCGTACATATGAGGCAAGTCAACGAAATCGGGGGATGTCAGCGGCCGTGGCCGCCGGCCGGCACGGGACGGAGGGCCTCAGCGCGCGAACACCTTGCCGGGGTTGAGGATGCCCTGCGGGTCGAAGGCGCGCGTGATCCGCTGCTGCAGCTCCCACTGGTCGTCGCCGAGCTCGTCGGCGAGCCAACGGCGCTTCAGGACGCCGACGCCGTGCTCGCCGGTCAGCGTGCCGCCCAGGCGCAGGGCGGCACGGAAGAGGTCGTCCGCGGCCGCCCAGATGTGATCGGGCGCCTCGACCACCCCGAACTCGTCGGGCTCGGCGTCGAAGATGAAGTTCGGGTGCAGGTTGCCGTCGCCGGCGTGCGCGACGGTCGGGATCACGACGCCGTGCTCCCGCTCGACCCGGGCGATCTCGTCGAACATCGCGGGCAGGGCGCTGCGCGGCACGGACACGTCCTCGATGAGGGCGGTGCCGAGCGTCTCCATCGCGGGGTGCATCGACCGGCGGATGGCGAGCAGCCGCTCGCCGTCGTCCCGGTCGTGCGAGACCGCGACGGTGCCGCCGGTGGCGCGGAGGACGTCGGCGATCGCCTCGGCTTCGACGCCCGCCGCCGGTCCGTCGGTCTGGATCGTCAGCTGCGACGCGCCGGGAGTCGGCGCCGGGAGCGACAGCAGGGCGTGCACGGCCGCGAGGGACGCGGCATCCATCAGCTCCATGATCGCGGGCTGCACCCCGGACGCGGTGACGGCGGCGGATGCCTCGGCCGCCGTCCGCACGTCGGGGAACGTGGCGGCCACCGTGCAGACCTCGCCGGGCACGAGCCGGCGGAGCTTCAGCGTGGCGCCCACGACGACGCCCAGCGTCCCTTCGGAGCCGATGACGAGCGAGGTGAGATCGAGGCCCGTGACGCCTTTCACGGTGCGGTGGCCGAGGTGCAGCAGGCGGCCGTCCGCCAGCACGATGTCCACGCCCAGCACCGCGTCGCGCACGACGCCGTACTTGGCGCACAGCAGGCCGCCGGCGCCGGTCGCGATGTTGCCGCCTACGGTCGAGATCGCGCGGCTGGCGGGGTCTGGAGCCCACCAGAGGCCGTGCTCGGCGAGGGAGGCGTTGAGGTCGGCGTTGAGGATGCCGGGCTCCACGACCGCGAGCAGGTCGTCGGGGCGCACTTCGAGGATGCGGTCCATCCCGCGCATCGACAGCGCGATCTCGCCGTCGCCCGCGTTCGCAGCGCCCGCGAGGCCCGTGCCGGCGCCACGGGTGACGACGGGCGTCCCGGTCGCGCTGGCGATGCGAAGCGTCTGCTGCACGTCCTCCACGGTGTGCGCATGCACGACCGCCAGGGGCACACCGGCGGCCGCATGCCCGGACTTGTCGGCCCGTGCCGCGTGGAGCGCTGCGGGGGTGGTGTCGACGCGTTCGCCGAGCGCCCCGCGCAGCAGGGCGAGCGGGTCGGACGGGGTCGTCACGCGATGCGCCGACGGCCCGCGATGACGCCGACGGTGACGGCCACGATGCCGAATCCGAGGCCGATCCAGGCGTTGCCCATCATCCACCACGCCACGGTCGCGGACGCGTAGACGAGCAGTTCGACGATCGCGCGCACGAACGGGTGCACGCCGAACACGGCGCGCGGCGAGACGAAGAGCGCCCACACCAGGATGGCGACGGCGGGTGCGGCGAGGCCCGCGAGGATGTTCCATGCGAACGGGAACATCGTGAAGCCCCACAGCGCCAGCGAGAGGATCGCGAAGATCTCGCAGACGAACGCCAGCACGTCGATGGCCGACAGCGGGGCGCGCGTTCCGGGCGCCGGTTCGGCGGGCTGAGAAGGCGTGACGTGGGGCGTGTCGGACATGGCTTCCAGTCTACGTCGAGTGGATGCCGCCGCCCTCGGTCCAGGCGGCACGCAAGGTGCTCCCGGGCTCAGGCCTCCGCGCCCGGCTCCGCGCGCTTCTGCCCGTTCCGCTTGCCGTTGTCGTTCGACGTGACAGGCTCGTCGGCGGTCGCTGCGGCGGACGTCGACTCCGTCGTCGCGGGCGCCGAGCCGAGGCGCTGCGGCGCATTCGCCGTATCCTAGCCGTTGTTGCCGTTGTTGCCGTCGTTGCCGTTCGCAGTTCCGTTGCCCTTGCCGTTGTTGCCGTTCGCAGTTCCGTTGCCCTTGCCGGTGTTGCCGCCGTTGCCGTTGCCGGTGCCGTTGGTGGGCGTGCCGTTTCCTGTCGATCCGCCGTTGCCTGTGTTGCCGCCGTTGCCGTTGCCGGTGCCGTTGGTGGGGGTGCCGTTTCCTGTCGATCCGCCGTTGCCTGTGTTTCCGCCGTTGCCGTTGCCGGTGCCGTTGGTGGGGGTGCCGTTGCCCGTCGTGCCGCTGTTGCCGGTGGTGCCGCCGTTGCCGCCGCCGGTCCCGTTGGTGGGGTCTCCGACGCCCGAGTTGCCGGTGGTGCCGTTGCCGACGCCGTTGTTGCCGGTGGTGCCGTTGCCGACGCCGTTGTTGCCGGTGCCGGCGGTCGCGCTCGTGTCGTCCTTGCTCTGGCCGCCGCCGTTGCCCTGACCGCCCGCACCGTTGCCCTGTCCGCCGGAGCTCGCGCCGGCCGAACCGGCGATGCCCGACCCGGCGGTCGTCGTGCCGTCCGTGGTCGTGACCGGCGTCGTGACGGCGTCCGTGGTGGCCGGAGGCGCGGCGGGCAGGTCGGCCGGCGCGGGGCCGTTCGCCGGCAGCTGCAGCGCGTTGTCGGCGGCCCCGGTGTCGAGGACGAGCGGGGGAGTGACCGGGGCGACGTCGGAGATGCTGGTCTTCGCGGGCTCGGGGGCGGCGTCCGCCGGCGGCAGGGAGACGGCGGCGACCACACCGCCGACGACCACGAGGCTCGCCGCCGCGAGACCCGACGCCGCGCCGATGCCTGCCAGAGCCGTGCCGCCGGCTGCGACCGTCGAGACCGCGGCGGCGCCCGCGCCGGCTCCAGCCGCGACGCCCGAGCCGATGCCTGCGGCCGTCCCCGTCGCGGCTCCGGCGCCGGACGCTGCGCCGGCCCCCGCTGCTGCGGCGCCGGATCCGGCTGCCGCACCGCCGCCCGCCGCCCCTGTGCCTGCTGCCCCAGTGCCGGCCGCACCGCCGCCTGCCGCGCCTCCGGTCACGCCGGCGGGCAGCACGGTGACGGCGCCCTGCACGACGGTGGACGGCATGGCGGCCAGCGCGACGAGCGGCGCGCTGCCGCCCTGCAGTGTCGCGAGGTACCCGGTGGTGCCGACAGCGCCGAGCGCGAGCGGCAGCAGCACCAGGGCGAGGCGGCTGGAGACCTCGCGGGCCTCGCTGGCGACGATGGAGCAGCGCACGCACGCGACGAGGTGGGCGTCGACCTTGGCGTGGTCGCGACGTCCGAGGTTGCGGCGCGCGTAGGCGCCGAGGCGCTCGATGGTCCGCTGGCAGTCGGATCCGTCCTCGACCGCCTGCAGATGGGCCTGGATCCAGGCCTCGCGCAGGCCCTCGCGGGCGCGGAAGGTCAGCTGCGCGACGGCGGTGGCCTTCATGCCGAGCAGCGGCGCGATCTCGGCCGGCTTCATCTGCTCGATCTCGGAGTACCAGAGCACCTCCTGCCAGCGCGTCGGCAGACTGCGGAAGGCGCGATGGGTGAGGCCGCGGTCGAGCGCGGCCTCGCTCGCGTGCTCCCCGGCGGACGGGTCCTCGACGCCGTCGAGCTCGTCGTACGCCGTCTCACGTCGTGACCGGCCCCACGCCGCCGCGGTGTTGCGGATGCTGGTGAACAGGTAGGCGCGGAACGAGCCCGTCGGGCCGCCCCCCGCCACGATCGACTGGTAGATGCGCGTGTAGGCCTCTTGCACGAGGTCGTCCGGGTCGAGGCTCGACGTCATGTTGCGGGCGACGGTGACGCCCGCCCGGTAGTGCCGGCGCCACAGCTCGCCGAAAGCGCTGCGGTCGCCCGCTCGCGTGCGCACGACGAGATCGGCGTCGCCGAGACCGACCTGCTCCTGCTGCTCGCGGACGTCGTCGTGGTCCATGTGATCTACCCAGTTCGCGGGCGCGCGTCCCGCTGTGAACTCCCCGGCGCGGCACCGGCAGGAGCCGCGACGGTTTCCATTGTCGTCGCCGTCGGGGCTTTTGACCAGGGCGGATGCCGCGACCCGGTGCGCGCGGGAGCGCCCGGGTCGCGGCATCCGCTTTCCCGGAGTGGCTCGCACAAGGCCGGAGAAGAAATTCTCAGAAGTCGCGTAATAGACCGGGAAGGACGCCGTCTCTTTCGTCAGAGTGGCACGCCGCCCGACGTGTGGGGCACGACGGCGGCAGCGCCCCCGCGGTTCGCCCGCGGACCAGGCGGGGCTCGAAGGGATCTCGGGGGAGGGACCTTCGGCCCCGCCTTCGCCTTTCCCGGCGGCCGTCAGGCGGGAGCGCCGTCGATCCACACCCGCTGCACGGCGAGGTCCGCGTCCAGCAGGACGGCGTCGGCGACCGAGCCCACGTCGAGCCGGCCGAGGTCGGGCCGGCCGATCGCGAGGGCGGGGGTCTCACTCGCCGCGCGCAGCGCGACCTCGAGCGGGACCCCGGCGGTCACCACGTGGCGCACGGCGGCGTCCTGCGTCAGCGTCGAGCCGGCGATCGCACCGCCCTCGACGAGTCTGGCCACGCCGTCGGTCACGCGGACGGCGAGTCCACCGAGGTCGTACGAGCCGTCCGCGGCGCCCGCGGCGGCCATCGCGTCGGTGATGAGCGCGATGCGATCGCCCGCGGCGGCGAACAGCGTCGCCACGAGGGCGAGGTCGACGTGCACGCCGTCGGCGATGACCTCCAGCGTCACGCGTTCGTCCCGCAGTGCTGCCACCACGGGGCCGGGTGCGCGGTGGTGGATGCCGGGCATCGCGTTGAACGCGTGCGTGATGAGCGTCGCACCGGCGTCGAAGGCACGGCGGGCGGTCGCGGCATCCGCATCGGTGTGGCCCACTGCGACGGCGACGCCGGCCTCGGTGAACCGGCGGATCGCGTCGAAGGCCCCGGTGCGCTCGGGCGCCAGGGTGACCTGGCGGATCGTGCCGCGCCCGGCCGCCAGCAGCGTGTCGACGGAAGACGTGTCGGGTGCGCGCAGCAGCGATTCGGTGTGCGCGCCCTTGTGCCCCGGATCCAGGAACGGGCCCTCCAGGTGGGAGCCCAGGATCGTCGGGTCGGCCTCGGTGAGATCGGCGACCATCGCCACCCGCCCGGCGAGGTCGTCGATCGACGCCGTGATGAGCGACAGCACCGCCCGCGTGGTGCCGTGCGCGCGGTGGACGGCGCGCGCGGTGCGCACCGCGTCGGGTCCGTCGTCGAATGCCGCCCCGGCGCCGCCGTGACCGTGGATGTCGATGAAGCCGGGCGCGAGGCATCCACCCTTCCCATCGATGTCGTCGGCGGCGGACGGACGATCCGCGCCCACGCCGACCGCCGCGACGCGGCCGCCGTCGAACAGGGCCCACCCGTCGGGGCGGTCGCTGTCGACGGTGGCCGACCCGAACAGGCGGACGGAGTGGACGAGGATGCTCATGCGGTGCTCCGGGCTACGCGGACGCGTGGGTCACTCGGTGACCCACGGGATCTCTTCGGACGGGTGGAAGCCGATGCCCATGCTGGTCCACAGCGGGCCGAGCGCGCCCACGCGCGCGCGGAACGACTCCCACGTGCGCAGATCGCTCTCGCCGGTGCGGGGCGACCAGCCCGCCTCGGCGGCCGCGGCGGCGCGCGGGAAGGCCATCGTGTCGATGTCGGCGGCGGTGCGGATCGTCTCGGTCCACAGCGGCGCCTCGACGCCGAGGATGGCGTCGTCGTCGACGCCCGGCAGGACGTCCGCGGGCTCCCACGCGTACGCCTCCTTGACGCTCGTCGGGCCGTTCGCCCAGGTGAGACCGAGCTCGGGGCCCGACGGGTACTTCATGTCGAGGTAGATCGCGTCGGCCGGCGACAGGATGACGCCCGCGCCGTTGTCGACGAAGGTCTGCGCCTTGGCCGCGAAGCCCTCCTGCGGGCGCACGTACCCCCAGTACTGCCCGATGGTGGAATCGGCGACGTCCTTTGCCGAGCCGGCCTCGTGCCACGCCACCGGCGTCTTGCCCAGGTCGGCCACGAGCGCGCTCACGCGCGTCACGAAGTACGCGAAGTCCTCGTCGTCGGTGGCGAGCGACTCGTCGCCGCCGAAGTGCAGGTACGGTCCGGGCGTCATCGCGGCGAGCTCGCCGAAGACGTCGGCCACGAAGTCGTACGTCGCCTCGTCGTGGATCTTCAGCGACGAGAAGCCGACGGCCATGCCGTCGTAGGGCGTTCCCGGGCGCGGCTCCTGCCCGCCGTAGTCGCGGATGATGTCGCGCATGTGGTCCGAGATGACCGGATCCTCCGCCAGCTCGGGGTAGGCGAGTCCGACGGCGTGCGTGTGGCCGGGCATGTCGACCTCGGGCACCACAATCATGTGACGGGATGCCGCGTGCTCGACGATCTCGCGGTAGTCGTCCTTCGTGTAGAACCCGCCGCTGCGCTCCGCGCCTTCCGTGACGTCGCCGCCGACCGAGGTGCCGGACGCCTTCTCGGTCAGCTCGGGGCGCGAGTCGAGCTGGATGCGCCAGCCCTGGTCGTCGGTGAGGTGCAGGTGGAGGGCGTTGAACTTGAGCGACGAAGCCCGGTCGATGTAGCCCTTGACGGTGTCGACGCCGTGGAAGTGGCGCGCGACGTCGAGCATGACGCCGCGGTACGCGAACCGGGGCGTGTCGTCGATGACGACCGCAGGCACGATCCACCCCTCGCCGTCGCGGGCGACGAGCTGCCCGAGCGTCTGCACCCCGTAGAACAGTCCCGCCGCGTCCGCGCCGGTGACCGAGATGGATGCCTCGTCCACCGCGATCCGGTAGGACTCGGCCGCGCCGCCGTCCGCGATGCGCAGCTCGATGTCGGCCGAGCCCTCGGCGGTGGTCGGCGCCAGGCCGGTGCGGGCCGTGAGGATCGCCGCGAGGGCGGTCGCGGCATCCAACTCTCCCGACACGGACGTGGCGGACGTGAGCCGGAACGGCGCTCCAGCGCTCGCCTCGATCGAGGCGGGCGCGGGGACGACGGCGGGAAGCGACACGATGTCTCCATTCTGTGCGACCGGCGCGCAGCCGGCCAAGGCCGCGGCGGCCAGGACGGCCGCGGCGGCGGTCGGTCCTCGTCGACGCGACATGTAAAGAGTCCTAACAAAAGGGGTGGGGTCCAGCCTAGCGGGTCGAGTTCGGTTATGCTCGGAGGGTCGCGACTGGCGTTGAGGTGGGGCACCACCGGGGAGCGACCGACTACGGCATTCGACCGCGCGCCTGGGCCGATGCGGGACCTCTTTTCCGAAAGCCGTGAGTCAGGAGATCGCATGACCGATCAGTTCTTCAACGCCCCCCTCTCCGAGGTCGACCCCGAGATCGCCCAGGTGCTCGAGCGTGAGCTCGAGCGTCAGCGCGGCTACCTCGAGATGATCGCCTCCGAGAACTTCGTGCCGGTGTCGGTGCTGCAGTCGCAGGGATCGGTGCTGACCAACAAGTACGCCGAGGGCTACCCGGGTCGCCGCTACTACGGTGGCTGCGAAGAGGTCGACGTCGCCGAGGAGCTCGCCATCGAGCGCGCGAAGGCGCTGTTCGGCGCCGAGTTCGCGAACGTCCAGCCGCACTCGGGCGCCACGGCCAACGCCGCCGTGCTGCACGCGATCGCGCGCCCCGGCGACACGCTGCTCGGCCTGTCGCTCGACCAGGGCGGCCACCTCACGCACGGCATGAAGATCAACTTCTCGGGCCGGCTCTACAACATCGTCGCGTACGGCGTCGACCCCGAGACCAGCGTCATCGACATGGATGAGGTGCGCCGCCTCGCGATCGAACACCAGCCCAAGGTGATCATCGCCGGCTGGTCGGCCTACCCGCGTCAGCTCGACTTCGCCGCGTTCCGCGCGATCGCCGACGAGGTCGGCGCGACGCTGTGGGTCGACATGGCGCACTTCGCCGGTCTCGTCGCCGCGGGCCTGCACCCCTCGCCGGTGCCGCACGCGCACGTCGTGTCGTCGACGGTGCACAAGACCATCGGCGGCCCCCGTTCGGGCTTCATCCTCACCAACGACGCCGACCTCGCCAAGAAGATCAACACCGCGGTGTTCCCGGGCCAGCAGGGCGGGCCGCTCATGCACGTCATCGCGGCGAAGGCCACGGCGTTCAAGCTCGCCGCGACGCCCGAGTTCAAGGAACGCCAGGAGCGCGTGCTGCGCGGCGCGCACATCATCGCCGAGCGCCTGTCTCAGCAGGATGTGAAGGATGCCGGCATCGCGGTCCGCTCCGGCGGCACCGACGTGCACCTCGTGCTGGTCGACCTGCGCAATGCTGAGATCGACGGCAAGCAGGCGGAGGACCTCCTGCACGAGATCCACATCACCGTGAACCGCAACGCGGTGCCGAACGACCCGCGTCCGCCGATGGTGACCTCGGGCCTGCGCATCGGCACGCCCGCGCTCGCGACCCGCGGCTTCGGCGACGCCGAGTTCACCGAGGTCGCCGACGTCATCGCGCTCGCGCTGCAGCCGGGCGCCGACGTCGAGGCCCTGCGCACCCGCGTCGCGGCCCTGACCGCCGCGTTCCCGCTGTACCCGGGGCTGCAGCAGTGACGGCCGTCAAGCTCGACGGGCGCGCCGCGTCCGCCGCCATCAAGGACGAGCTGCGCGAGCGCGTCGCGGCGCTGAAGGCGCGCGGGATCACGCCGGGGATCGCGACCGTGCTCGTCGGGGCCGACCCGGGCTCGCAGCTGTACGTGGGCATGAAGCACCGCGAGTCCGAGGCGATCGGCATGAACTCGATCCAGGTCGAGCTGCCGGCCGAGGCCACGCAGCAAGAGGTCGAGGCCGTCATCGACCGCCTCAACGCCGATCCCGCGTGCCACGGGTACATCGTTCAGCTGCCGCTGCCGAAGCACCTCGACACCGACGCGATCCTGGAGCGCATCGACCCGGCGAAGGACGCCGACGGCCTGCATCCGACCAACCTCGGACGGCTGGTGCTGAACGTCAACGCGCCGATCACGACCCCGCTGCCGTGCACGCCGCGCGGCGTGATCGAGCTCCTGCTGCGCAACGACTACGACCTGAAGGGCAAGCACGTCGTCGTGGTGGGTCGTGGCGTGACGATCGGCCGGTCGATCGGCCTGCTGCTGACCCGCCGCGAGATCAATGCGACGGTGACGCTCACCCACACGGGGACGGTCGACCTGCCGTCGTATCTGCGTCAGGCCGACGTCATCGTGGCGGCCGCGGGTGTCACGCACATCGTGCAGGCCGCGGATGTGAAGCCCGGCGCGGCCGTGCTCGACGTCGGCGTCACGCGCGAAACCGATCCCGAGACGGGCAAGTCCCGCGTCTACGGCGATGTCGCCCCCGACGTCGCCGAGGTCGCGGGCTACCTGTCTCCGAACCCCGGCGGCGTCGGACCCATGACGGTGGCCCTGCTCATGACGAACGTCGTCGAGGCCGCCGAGCTCGCCGCCGGCTGACACGCACCACGACGCGCGTCGGGAACGTGCGCTCTCGCCGAGCGCGCACGCTCCCGGCGCGCGTTTCGCGTGCTCTCGGCGAGAGCACACGATGTCGTCAGCGCGCGCGGTCAGGCGGCGACGGCCTCACGCGGACGCGCGACGGCGGCCGCGGCATCCGTCGCTCCGAACGACGCCATCCCGCCGATCCAGCGCTCGCGGTCGGCCTCGGTGCGATGCCGCACCTCGGACAGACGCGTGACGCCGCGCACCTTGATGCCGCAGTACTCGAGCGTCGCCGAGCGCAGCGACCGGATCGCGGCGTCGCGGTAGGTGAAGGCGTTCCAGAAACCGGGGGAGTCCATCGTCATGACGATGCGCGCCGTGCGGCCCGTGAGCAGCTTGTCCCACAGTCGGCCGGCCGGCCGGTAGCGGTAGGCGAAGCCCGAGACGAAGACGCGGTCGATCCAGGTCTTGAGCGCCGCGGGGGACGAACCCCACCACTGCGGGAAGAAGAACGCCAGGTGATCGGCCCATTCGACGTCGGCGATGTACGCCCGGATCTCCGGCGGGAGCGGTCCGTCGGCATCGGTGCGCGGCATCCGCACCTCGCCTCGCGCGGAGGGATGTCCGGGCACCGGGTCGGCGGCCAGGTCGACGATGCGCACCTCGGCGCCGGCGGCGCGGGCCGATTCGGCGTACGAGTGCGCGAGGGCGTGGGTGAGGCTGTCGGGCAGCGGCGTGCCGACGATCACGAGGATGCGGGGGACGGACATGTGTCACTCCTGGGGTGCGGCGGCGGGCCGGCTCTGGATGAAGGCGAGCAGGTTGTTGAGCTGCGCATTGAGGCGCGCGGCGTCGATGGGATCGCCCGCCAGTGCGGGCGCGGCGAGCATGTCGGCGAAGTCGCGTTCGAGCACGGCTCCGGCGTCGCGGACCAGGGCGGCGCCTTTGGGGGTGAGCGACAGCAGGACGCTGCGCCCCGCGCCGGCGGGGGAGTCGGCGGTGATCCAGCCGTCCTCGACGAGCGCGGGCACGCGCTTGCTCACGGCTGCCTTCGTGACCCCGAGGCAGTGCGCGAGCCGCGTCATGTCGGACGGCTCGACGTCGGCCAGGATGGCGAGGAACTGGAAGTGGTTGTACCCGACCCCGTACCGGGAGCGCAGCACGCCGTCGGCGTAGGCATCGATCTCGGCGACGAGTTCGTGGATGGTGAAGCTCAGGCGGTCCGACACAAGAGCGAGTAAACCAGTTGACTTCTAGTGAGTCAACTGGTTTACATGCAATCGTTCCTGCGCCCTTCGACGTCGAGGGGCCAGAATGGCCTCGACGGCGGGTGGGCCGTGGGGACGAGAGGTGGGCACGTGGCCGGCATCGATGGGAAATGGGCGATCGACGTCGTCACCCTCGCCGGCTCGCGCCGGTACGACCTCACCCTGGCCAGCGCGGGCACGACGCTCACCGGCACGTCGGTCGGCGACACCGGGCCGATCGCGATCCGTGACGGCAGCATCATCGGCGACACCGCCTCGTTCCGCGTCGACTTCGTCGCACCGCTGCCGCTGTCGCTGCGGTTCGTGCTGAAGGTCGTCGGCGACCGCCTCGTCGGCACCGCCCAGGCGGGACCCTACCCGCCGACGAACGTGGTGGGCGTCCGCATGCCCTGACCCGCCCGGGTCACTGCGCGTCGCGGCGCGCCTCGGCGGCGGCCAGCGCGGCGCGGGCGCCGTCGGTCGGCGCGATCGCCACGAGCCCGCGATAAAGGGTGACGAGGGTGTCGACGTCCAGCGCGCCGGTGCGGGCCCGATCGCAGTGCACGGCCTGGATCGCCGCTTCGAGCTGGAATCGCCCGAGCTGCCGGCGCAGCGCGGATGCTCTGCGCAGCATCGCCGCGGCCTCGGCGATCAGGGCACGGTCCCACTGCGACGTGTCCTGCTCGTCCAGCGGCGGCCACGGGTGCTCCGCCCGGGCCGGTGCCCGCGACTGCGCGTAGGTGAGCAGGGCGGCCAGCCCCCACGCCTCGGGCTCATCGTCGAGCAGCGACGCGGTGAGCACCGCGAGCCACCGCGCTTCGTCCGCGAGCGATTCGCGCGGCTCGTCGCCCTGGTCGAGCCACCCGATCGCGTACGCGCCGTAGATCGCCTCGAGCACGGCGGGCAGCCGGTCGGGCATGTCGGCGCGCCCGGGAACGCGGAAGGGGATGCCGGCGTCGCGGATCCGGCGCTTGGCCCGGACGAGCCGCTGCGCCATCGTCGCCGGTGCGACGCCGAACGCGCGCGCGATGTCAGCCGCGTCGAACCCCAGCACGGTCTGCAGCATGAGGGGTGTGCGCGCTGCAGGGTCGATTGCCGGATGAGCGCACGCGAACAGCAGCTCGAGCCGCTTGTCGGGGATCGCGTCGGCGCGTGAGAGCTCGGCGACGGCGTCCGGCGCCCGGTCGTCCGCGAGGACGGCGGCGAGGGTCTCGTCGAGCGGCACGCCGGTGCGGTGCGCGGCGGAGCCGAGCGCGTCGCGCAGGCGATTGCGGGCCACGGTGACGAGCCACCCTTCGGGATTGGCGGGGATGCCGGCGTCCGGCCAGGTCCGCAGCGCGCGCTCGAACGCATCACCGAGGGCGTCCTCGGCGAGGGCCACGTCGAGCGTCGACGCTGCGACCACCGACAGGAGGCGGCCGTACGACGTCCGCGCGGCGCGCTCGGCGGCCGCCCGGACGTCGTCGGCGGAGGGCATCAGCCCGCGAACGGGGTCCAGGCGCCGTCGCGGAAGTGCGTGGAGCTGGGGCGCACCTCGACAGGGCCCCACGAGACCGACGGCGCCTTGCCCGCCCACGCGATGGCGGCGTCGAGGTCGTCCACCTCGATCACGAACGTCCCGCCGAGCTGCTCCTTGGTGTCGGCGAACGGGCCGTCCTGCACCCGCAGTCCGGCGTCGCCGGCGGTCACCGTCGTCGTCACGGCGGAGGGCTGCAGGACCTCGGCCGAGATCAGCACGCCGGCCTCATGGAGGGCCTTCGCGTACGCGTCGAACTCGCGCATGCCTTCGGCGATGGCCTCGGGGCCGAGGTCGTCGGCCGTCATCTCGGGGTAGTGGAGGAGGAGTGCGTAACGCATGGTGTCGTCCTTTCTGGTGGGTTGCGACACCGGAGTGACGATCCCGGGCCCTCTCGATCGACACCCGGACGGGTATCCGCCGGAATCAGCCGCCGAGCTCGTCGAGCATGCGGCGCTGCTCGTCGGTGAGACCGTCGTTCAGCTCACGCCGACCCGCCGCCGCTTCGGGGCTCGGGACCGGCGGGGTCGCGGTGTCCACGGATCCGGCGGTGCCCGCCCGCGACCCGGTCGCCCTGTCGTACAGCGCGCCCGCGTGCTCTTCGACCCTGTCGTCGATCGCGCCGTAGATCGCCCACCCGATGAGCAGGATGACCGGCGGCAGCACGTATCCCCACACTGCGCCGAAGAACCCGCCGCCGATGGAGACCCCGGTGAACAGCACCGTCGCGATCCAGATGAGGAACGCGATCGCGAACGCGATGAAGAACTCGACGAGCTTCTCGCCCGCCTTGGTGCGTCCGCCCGCCGACTTGGCCGCCGAGGAGCGGAACCACTTCTCGACGAGCGGCTTGACCCAGATCACCAGTGCCGTCATGACGATGCCGGCCCACAGCGCCGCCCAGCCGACCCGCGCCGGCGTCAGCCAGCCGACGATCAGCAGCACGACGATGTTGAACACCAGCAGCGACACGAACCGCACGACCCACTTCTTCATGCGTTCACTGTGCCACACGCCGGCTGGCGCCTCCACGCGCGTCAGTAGGAGGCGCGTTCGGTGGCGGGTGGGGTGGGGGTGAAGCGGGCGGCGAGGGCTTCGGACCCGCGGGCGAGGAGGGAGACGTCGGCGGCGACGGCGATGAAGCCGGCGCCGCCGTCGATATAGGCGTCGGCGGCGGCCGGGTCGAAGGCGTTGACGCCGACGGGCTTGCCGGCGGCCCGGACGGCGTCGAACGTGCGCTCGACGGCCGCGATCACGTCGGGGTGGGTCTGCTGCCCGAGGACGCCGAGTGAGGCGGCGAGGTCGGCGGGGCCGACGAAGATCCCGTCGATGCCGTCGACCGCGGCGATGGCGGCCGCGTTCTCGACTGCTTCGGTGGACTCGACCTGGACGAACAGCGACACGTGCGCGTCGGCATCCTGCAGGTACCCGTCGACGCGGTTCCAGCGGGCCGAGCGTGACAGCGCCGAGCCGACACCACGGCGCCCGTGCGGCGGGTAGCGGACGCCGGCGACGAGCTCGCGGGCCTGCTTCGCGGTGGAGACCATGGGTACGAGCACGTTCTGCGCGCCGAGGTCGAGCACCTGCTTGAGGATCACGTCGTCGCCGTACGGCACCCGCACCACCGGGGTGACGGGGTAGGCGGCGACGGCCTGCAGCTGGGCGAGCACGGTGTCGAGGGTGTTGGCGGAGTGCTCCATGTCGATGAGCAGCCAGTCCACCCCGGACCCGGCGAGGATCTCGGCGACCAGCGGTGACCCGGCGCACGCCCACAGTCCGACGAGCGACCGGTCGGCGCTGTCGAGCCGATCGCGGAAGGTCGGGTTCAGGCGAAGCGGCATTCGATCACTCCCATCGGTCCGTAGTCGCACCTTACGGTGTCACCGGCGTGCACCCACATCGGACGGGTGAACGAGCCCGCGAGGATGATCTCGCCCGCCTCCAGCCGGGCGCCGTGCTGGGCGAACTTGTTCGCCAGCCACGCCACCCCGGTCGCGGGGTGGCCGAGCACCCCGGCGGCGACGCCGGTCTCTTCGATCTGCCCGTTGCGCGAGAGCACGCCGGGCACCCAGGCCAGGTCGATCTCGTCGGGACGCTTGCGGACGCCGCCGAGCACCATCGCGCCGTAGGCGGCGTTGTCGCTGATGGTGTCGACGATGGTGCGGCCCTCCAGTTCGATGTGGGAGTTGAGTACCTCCAACGCCGGCACGGCGTACTCGATCGCCGCCAGCGCGTCCTCCAGCGTGCAGTCCGGACCTTCCAGCGGGCGGGCCAGGACGAACGCGAGCTCGACCTCGATGCGCACGTTCGAGAACACGTCTACGGGGATCTCGGCACCGGACTGGTACACGGTGTCGTCGAACATGACGCCGTAGTCCGGCTCGGTGATGCCGGTCGCCTGCTGCATCGCCTTCGACGTGAGCCCGATCTTCCGGCCCACCAGCGTGCGGCCGTCCGCGATCATCCGGTCCCGCCACACCCCCTGGATCGCGTACGCGTCCTCGACCGTCGCGTCCGGGTAGCGGGCCGTGATCCGCGGGATCACACCATGCGTGCGGTCGGCCTCGGCCAGCTCAGCCGCGATCACCGCGACGTCATCAGATGACAGCATCCACCCATCCCCTCCGTCGCTACAGCTGGTGGCCGAGCTTGTACTCGCCCTGCTTCCAGCTGGGGAGCTCCTCGGCCTTGTCGTCGGGGCGGGTGTACGAGAAGCCGTCGGCGCCGATCGTGACCGCCATCTCGGACTCGTCGGTGCGGGCGACGACCGGCTGCGGGTTGCCGTCGAGGTCCAGGACGAGGGATGCCTCGGTGTACCAGCTCGGCACGACGGGGTTGCCCCACCAGTCGCGGCGCTGGTTGTCGTGCACGTCCCACGTGACGACGGGGTTGTCGGGGTCGCCGGTGTAGTAGTCCTGCGTGTAGATCTCGACGCGGTGCCCGTCGGGGTCGCGCAGGTACAGGTAGAACGCGTTCGAGACGCCGTGGCGGCCCGGGCCGCGCTCGATCGCGTCGGAGCGTCGGAGCGCCCCGAGCTTGTCGCAGATGGCGAGGATGTTGTGCTTCTCGTGCGTGGCGAACGCGACGTGGTGCATGCGCGGGCCGTCTCCGCCGGTCATGGCCGTGTCGTGCACCGTGGGCTTGCGGCGCATCCACGCGGCGTACACGGTGCCGGCCTCGTCCTGGATGTCTTCGGTCACGCGGAAGCCGAGCGACTGCATGAAGTTCACCGCCCGCGGGACGTCGGGCGTGACCTGGTTGAAGTGATCCAGCCGCACCAGCTCACCCGGCGTGTGCAGGTCGTACCGCCACGACAGGCGCTCGACGTGCTCGGTGGCGTAGAAGAACTCGTACGGGAAGCCGAGCGGGTCGGTCACACGCACCGAGTCGCCGATGCCCTTCGTGAAGCCGTCGGGGTTGCGGCGCACGTCGCAGCCGAGCTCCTCGTAGAACGCGACGGCCTTGTCGAGCTCCTCGGCCGAGCGCACGCGGTACGAGAAGGCCGCCACCGCGGCCACGGGACCCTGGCGCAGCACGAGGTTGTGGTGGATGAACTCCTCCGTCGAGCGGAGGTAGATGGTCGACTCGTCCTCTTCGGTGACGTAGAGGCCCAGCACGTCGACGTAGAACGTGCGGGATGCCGACAGGTCGGTGACCACGAGCTCCATGTACGCGCAGCGCAGGATGTCGGGCGCCGGCGCGCTGGGGGTCGGGATCGGGTTGTCGGAGAGGATCGGCGCCTCCTGGCTCACGTAGAAGCCGGAGGAGGTGGGGGTCATGTCGTCACGTCGGGTCATGTCGCGTCCTTGCGTGTCAGTTCTTGCCGAAGGTCGGGTTGTGCGCGGGGCCGAGCGTGATGTGCACGGCCTGCTGGTCGGTGTAGAAGTCGATCGAGCGGTAGCCGCCCTCGTGCCCGAGGCCCGAGGCCTTGACCCCGCCGAACGGGGTGCGGAGGTCCCGCACGTTGTTGGAGTTGAGCCAGACCATGCCGGCCTCGATCGCCTGCGAGAAGTTGTGTGCGCGCTTGAGGTCGTTGGTCCAGACATAGGCGGCGAGCCCGTACTTCACGCCGTTGGCGAGCTCGAGCGCCTCTTCGTCGGTGTCGAAGGGCGTGATCGCCACTACCGGGCCGAAGATCTCCTCCTGGAAGATGCGCGCGTCCGGCGCGACGTCGGCGAACACCGTGGGGCGCACGAAGTTGCCGGTCCCGAATCCGTCGGGGCGGCCGCCGCCGGCGACGAGGCGCGCCTCGGTCTTGCCGATCTCGATGTACGAGACGACCTTGTCGTAGTGCTCCGGGTGCACGAGCGCGCCGACCTCGGTCTTCGGGTCGTGCGGGTATCCGACGACGACCCGCTCGGCCTGCGCCGCATAGCGCTCCACGAACTCGTCGTAGATCGGGCGCTCGACGAGGATGCGGGAGCCCGCGGTGCAGCGCTCGCCGTTCAGCGAGAAGACGCCGAAGATCGTGGCGTCGATCGCGGACTCCAGATCGGCGTCGGCGAACACCACCGCGGGCGACTTGCCGCCGAGCTCCATCGACAGGCCCTTCAGGAAGGGCGCCGCGTTACCGAAGATCAGCTGGCCCGTGCTGCTCTCGCCGGTGAACGAGATGAGCGGAACCTCGGGATGCTTCACCAGCGCGTCGCCGGCATCCTCTCCCAGTCCGTTCACGAGGTTGAAGACGCCCTTCGGCAGCCCCGCCTCTTCGAAGATGCCGGCCCACAGCGACGCCGACAGCGGCGTGAACTCGGCGGGCTTGAGCACGACGGTGTTTCCGGTCGCGAGGGCGGGGCCGAGCTTCCAGGACTCGAGCATGAACGGGGTGTTCCACGGAGTGATGAGGCCGGCGACGCCGATCGGCTTGCGGTTGACGTAGTTCATCTGGCGGCCCGGCACCTTGTAGGCGTCGTCGGCCTGCGCGACGATCAGGTCGGCGAAGAACCGGAAGTTCTCGGCCGCGCGGCGCGCCTGACCGAGCGCCTGCGTGATCGGCAGACCCGAGTCGAAGGACTCCAGCTCGGCGAGCCGCGCGTCGCGCGACTCGACGATGTCGGCGATGCGGTGCAGCACGCGCGAGCGCTCGCGCGGCAGCATCCGCGGCCACGGGCCCTCGGTGAACGCGCGGCGCGCCGCCGCGACCGCGCGGTCGATGTCGGCCTTCTTTCCGGCGGCGGCCTGCACGTACGTCTCGTTGGTGACCGGGTCGAGCACGTCGAACGTGTCGCCGTCGAGCGAGTTTGTGAACTCGCCGTCGATGTAGTGCTGGATGCGGTCGGGCAGGCCTTCGGGCACGTGGCGGGTCTGCAGTGCGGTGTCGGTCATGGTGTCTCCTTCGTCGGAGGTGCGGGTGCGTGGGTTCGGGGGAGTGGATGCTTCGTCTCGTTCCTCGCTCAGCACGAGTGGCGGGCGCCCGGCATCCACCTTTCAGAACGCCGGAAGGCCGAGGGCCTCGTCGGGGTGTTCATGGATCATGTAGGCGTCGAGGGTCGCGGCACGGTGCCGGCGGGCGGCCTTCTCGATCTCGCCGAGCGGCGCGCCCACCTCGATGAGCTGCACGATGTTCTCGTGCTCGCGCACGGACTCCTGCGCGCGGCCGGGGACGAAGCTGAACGTCGAATCGCGCAGGTGGCCGAGACGGCTCCACTCGGCGTTGACGAGCTCGAGCATGCGCGGATTGGCGCACTTCGAATACAGCGTCGAGTGGAACTCCTGGTTGAGCGCGGTGAACGCCCGCGGGTCGAAGTGCTCCAGCGTCTCGATCATGAGTTCGTTGATGCGACGGGCGGCGCGCAGATCGTCGGCGTCGAGCCGGCGCGCCGCGAGAGCCGTGGCAGTGCCCTCGAGGATCGAGAGCGCCTGCATGCTGTACCGGTAGGCCGAGTCGTCGACCATCGACACGCGGGCGCCCACGTTGCGCTCGAACGTCACGAGCCCCTCGGCCTCGAGCTGGCGGATGGCCTCGCGCACCGGCACGACGCTCATGTCGAGGTCGCCGGCGATGGTGCCGAGCACGAGCCGGTAGCCCGGCGTGAACTCCTGGTTCGCGATGCGCTCCTTGACCCAGTGGTACGCGCGCTGCGACTTGCTCAGCTCGTCGGCCGGTCCCTGAGCCTGCCGGAGGCCGGGGGTCATCGTTCCCGCTCCGCGTCGTAGCGAGCGCGCCATTCGGCGTTCAGGGGGAACAGTCCGTCGACGGGATGCCCCTCCGCGACCCGTTCGGCGATCCAGGCGTCCTCGGCCTCCTGCGCGAGGGCCGCATCCGCGACCTCCTCGGCGAGGGTGGGTGGAATCACGATCACGCCGTCGCCGTCCCCGACGACGATGTCGCCGGGCTGGACCGTGGCGCCGCCGCACGCGATCGTGACGTCGCCCTCCCACGGCACATGCTTGCGCCCGAGGACTGACGGGTGCGCGCCCTTCGAGAACACCGGAAGCCCGATCTCGGCCACCGCGTCGAAGTCGCGGACGCCGCCGTCCGTGACGACGCCCGCTGCACCGCGCGTGCGGGCGCGGAGCGCGAGGATGTCGCCGAGCGTCCCGGTGGTGTCGTCGCCGCGCGCCTCGATCACGATGACCTCGCCCTCGGCGACGGCGTCGAACACGCGCTTCTGCGCGTTGTACCCACCGCCGTGGGCCTTGAACAGGTCTTCGCGGAACGGCACGAACCGCAGCGTCCTGGCCGGGCCGACGATCTTGGCGCCGTCGAGGTTGGCGGTGACGCCGTCGATGAAGCAGGAGTGGTGTCCGCGCTTGCGCAGCTGCGCCGACAGTCCTGCGGTGGGCGCGGCCTCCAGCTTCGCGCGCAGCGCGTCGCTCAGAACAGGTGTTTCGGCGAGAACAGGACGATCTGAGGCAGATGCTCCTGCGTTCACCGAAACACCTGTTTTCGCGGGGGTGTCTGTGGCCGACGGGGTGTCGGTGGCGTCCGCTGGCAGCCCGGCCGCCTCGCGCGAGCCCCAGGCCTCGGTGCGCTGCAGGTCGTCGACCGCGGGAAGCGAGCCGAGCTCGCCGTCGAAGGCGGTCTCGCCCTGCACGACGGTGGTGATAAGGCGTCCGGAGGTGGGGCCGCCCGGGACGTCGACCTCGACCTCGACGACGTCGCCCGGGCCGGCGACCGACGAGCCCGCGGGCGTCCCGGTGAGGATCACATCGCCGGTCTCGAGGGTGAAGTGCTGCGACAGGTCTGCGACGAGCTGGGGGAGCAGGAAGATCATGCCGGCAGAGCTGTCGTCCTGCACGAGGTCGCCGTTCAGCCAGGTGCGCACGCGCAGGGTCTCGGGGTCGATCGCGCGCGCGTCGATCAGGCCGGGGCCGAGCGGCGTGTAGCCGTCCCCGCCCTTGGAGCGCACGTTCGAGCCCTTGTCGTTCGCGCGCAGGTCGTACAGTCCGAAGTCGTTCGCCGCGGTGACGGCGGCGACGTGCGACCAGGCGTCGGCGAGCGCGACGCGGCGGGCGGGCTCGCCGATCACGAGCGCGATCTCGCCCTCGAAGGCGAGCAGTTCGGTGCCGGCGGGGCGCTCGATGGTGCTTCCGGATGCCGCGACCGAGCTCGACGGCTTGAAGAAGTACGAGGGGGCGGCGGGCCGGCGTCCGCGCTGATCGGCGCGGGACGCGTAGCTGAGGTGGATCGCGATGATCTTGCCCGGACGCCCGGGCAGAGCCGCGAACCGCGGGTCTGCGGCATCCTGCGATGCGATGTCAACCGTCATGAGCTCCCTCACTCTTGCGTCGTATCCGAAATCGTATATGATCGTGCAGCATCCGGCAACCATCCCCGAAGGACCGCCGGAGACGACGACGTCAGCCCCGACACAGGAGTCACAATGAGCACATCCCACGAGGGATTCACCCCCACCGGCACCATCGCGGCGTCGGCCGATCGCAAGAGGGTCGTCTTCGCGACCGTCATCGGCACCACCGTCGAGTGGTACGACTTCTTCATCTACGCCACCGCGGTGGGGCTGGTCTTCGGCCAGCTCTTCTTCGCGCCGCTCGGCGCCAGCAGCGCCCTCGTCGCGTTCGCGACCGTCGGTGTGAGCTTCTTGTTCCGTCCGCTCGGCGCGTTCCTCGCCGGCCACTTCGGTGACAAGTACGGCCGCAAGGTCGTGCTGATGTGGACGCTGATCCTCATGGGCGCGTCGACCGCGCTCATCGGCGTGCTGCCGACCTACGAGGCGATCGGCATCGCTGCGCCGATCCTGCTGGTGCTGCTGCGCATCCTGCAGGGCATCTCGGCGGGCGGCGAATGGGGCGGCGCCGTGCTCATGGCCGTCGAGCACGCCCCCAAGACGCGCCGCGGCGCGTTCGGTGCGGCACCGCAGATCGGCGTGCCGCTCGGCCTGCTGCTCGCCTCGGGCGTCATGGCGCTCATGGCGATGATCGCCCCCGGCGACGCGTTCCTGGTCTGGGGCTGGCGCGTGCCGTTCCTCCTCAGCGTCGTGCTGATCCTCGTGGGCTACTACGTCCGCCGCCGTGTCGAAGAGAGCCCCGTGTTCGCCGAACTCGCGGAGCGCAAAGAGAAGGCGCGGATGCCGATCATCACGCTGTTCCGCAAGCATCTGCTGCTCGTGATCGTCGCCGCATTCGTCTTCGCCGGCAACAACGCGGTGGGCTACATGACCACCGGCGGCTACATCCAGGGCTACTCCACCAACCCCGAAGGCCCCCTCGCGCTGGAGCGCGGTCCGGTGCTGTGGGCCGTCGCCGGCTCGGCGGTCACCTGGCTGCTGTCGACGCTGGCCGCCGGCTTCATCTCCGACCGCATCGGCCGCCGCACGACGTACATCATCGGCTGGATCCTGCAGCTCGCCGGCGTCTTCCTGCTGTTCCCGCTCGTGAACACCGGCAGCATCTGGCTGCTGTTCGCGGGTCTCGCGATCCTCACGATCGGCCTCGGCTTCACGTACGGTCCGCAGGCGGCGCTGTACTCGGAGCTGTTCCCCGCCTCGATCCGCTTCTCGGGCGTCTCGATCTCGTACGCGATCGGCGCGATCCTCGGTGGCGCCTTCGCGCCCACGATCGCGACCGCCCTGGTGCAGGCGACGGGCTCGACGATGTCGGTGACGTGGTACCTCGCGGGCATGACGCTCCTGGGGCTCGTCGCGACGCTGCTGCTGCGCGACCGCTCCGGCATCCCGCTCGGCCCCGAGCACGAGGCTGAGCAGGAGGTCAGCCCGATCTACGGGCTCGCCAAGGCCTGAGCTTCCGGGCGAGGGATGCCGCCGCCCCGGGCTTCTCGTGCGCCCGGGGCGGCGGCATCCCGTGTTCCAGGTGCTGGCCGGACCGCTGCCCGTGCGACAGGATGTACCGAAAGCTCGAGGGGAGCCGGTATGGCGAGCGGCGTGCGGGGTCGCAGAAGGGCCGGAGCAGTCATGGCGGCGGTGGCGTTGTCTGCCGGCGTCCTGCTGATGGCGGGTGAGCCCGCGGCCGCGGATCCGCCCGAGACCTACGACGCCGTCCCCGCCGGCGACTACCCGATCGACGTCGACACCACACCCGACGGTGCGCACTTCTTCGTGATCGATCGGGGCGATGGCGGCGAGGCCGACCTCCGCGTCTACGACACGACGACCTTCGACGAGCTCGGCCGGATCGTGTTCGGCCCGGGTGCGAGCTTCAACCCGACGGCGGTCCAGGTCTCGCCCGACGGCTCGCAGGTCTGGGTGTCGTTCTACAACCCTGGCCAGATCCTCGTGTACCCCACAGCCGACCTCATCGCCGGGGCATCTCCGGCGCCGGTGGTGATCACCGGGGGCGGAGGCTTCGTCGACCTCACGGACGATCCTGCGGGCGGGTACATCTACGCCGCGACCCTCTTCAATCCCCAATATCAGTTCTTCACCGCTGATCCCACGGCGCCCCCGCGCACCATCGGGTTGCCGATCGGGTCGCGCGGAGTCGCGGCCCGCAGCGACGGCGGTGCGGTGTACTTCACCCAGTTCGCGGCGGCGCCGGCGGGCGGCGTGCAGACGGTCGACGTCGCGGCGGACGGATCCCTCAGCCTCGGAGCGTTCACGGCGACCGGCGATCTGCCGTGGGGCGTCGCCTACCTGGAGGGGCCCGACCGCGTCCTCAGCTCGAACTCCGGATCGCCGACGTCGCTGTCGGGCTTCACGCCGCCCGGCGGCGCGGTCGACACGCAGCCGATCGCGTGCGGCCCGCGCCTGGTCGACGGCACGCCGGACGGTGCGCGCGCCTACGTCGCGTGCCTCACCGGCGGCCTCGTGGCCCTGGACTACTCGTCCGATGCGCCGACCGGCGCCCTCGTCCAGATCGGCGACAACGTCGAGTCGGTCGAGGTGGCCGTCGACGCCGACGGTGCCGCGCAGCGCGTGTACGCCACGAGCGGCGGGAGCGGCGAAGTGCTCGTCTTCACGCGCCCGACCGTCACCCCGGGCGGCGGCCAGACGGTTGCCGAAGGCGCTCCCGCGACATTCACGGTCGTCGTCGATGACTTCTGGCAGCAGCTGCAGTGGCAGGTGAGCGCCGACGGCGGCACGACGTGGACCGACGTCCCCGATGCGCAGACCGAGACCCTCAGGGTCGACGGCGCGCTCGCCGCGTCGGGCTCGCTGTATCGGGTGGTCGCCACCAGCGCCCTGTTCGATCCGGTCGTCGGCGCGCCCATGCTGCTCACCGTGACCGCCACGCCCACGCCGTCGCCGACTCCGGAGCCCTGCCCCGTCGTGCCGGGTGAGCAGGTGACGTGCCTGCCGGCGACCGGCGCCGACCCCGCGGCGCTCGTGGGCGGGGCGGGGCTGGGTGCCGGGCTCCTCGTCGCGGGTCTGGCGGTCATCACACTGCGTGCCCGACGCCGGGCGCTCTGAGCGGTCAGCGGGTGCGCATGCCGTCCAGCGCGACGGTCACGACGTCGTGCGCGAGGCGGTCGCGGTCGATCGCGCCGCCCGGGCGGTACCACTCCACGATCGAGTTGACCATGCCGAACACGAGGCGCGTCACGACGGCGCCGTCGACGTCGGAGCGCACGCTGCCGGCCGACTGCGCCTCGGCGACGAGCTGCGTCACGCGGTGGTCGAAGGCCCGGCGCCGTTCCAGTGCGGCGCGCTCGACGTCGCTGTTGCCACGCACGCGCAGCAGGAGCGTCACGTAGGGGAGTCGGTCGACGAGCACCAGCACGGCCCCTCGCAGCACCCCGGCCAATCGGTCGGCGGGTGCTGCACCGGCGATCGCGGGATCGTCGAGCAGCCCCTCGAGCCCGCTCAGCGCCTCGTCGAGCGCGAGGGCGAGCAGCTGCTCCTTCGAGTCGAAGTGGTGGTAGAGAGCCGACTTCGTGAGGCCGAGGCGCTGCGCCAGATCGGCGACGGAAGTGGCGTCGTACCCCTGCTCGTTGAACAGCTCCACGGCGACGGCGAGCACCTGCGCGCGGTCGTAGCCGGGGCGGCCGCGCCGCGCGGGTGCGGACTCGGCGCTCGCGAACATGGGCCCAGTCTCGCACTTCCGAGGTAATACTGAACGATCGGTCACGTATTATGTGAGAAGCCGCGAAGAAGCGGATCGAGAGGATGCCGATGTCGGTCACCCCAGAGCTCCCGCTCGTCATCGAGCGCCGCGCCGACCGCGTCGTCGCCACGCTGTCGCGACCTGCGGTGCGCAATGCGATCGACCAGCGCACGATCGACCGGCTCCACGAGCTGTGCGCAGAACTCGAGCGCTCCCCGCGCATCCTGATCCTCATCGGCGCCGACGGGGTCTTCGCGTCGGGCGCCGACGTCGCGCAGCTCCGCGAGCGGCGTGCCGGCGACGCGCGTCGCGGCATCAACACGCGGGCGTTCCAGCGGGTGCGCAACCTGCCCATGCCTGTGATCGCGGCGATCGACGGCCACGCGCTCGGGGGCGGCGCCGAGCTCGCGTATGCCGCCGACATCCGCATCGGCACGCCGCGGCTGCAGATCGGCAATCCCGAGACCGGCCTCGGCATCATCGCCGCTGCCGGCGCGACATGGCGCCTGCGCGAACTCGTCGGGGAGGGGCGCGCGGCCGAGATGCTGCTGACGGGCCGGATCCTGGATGCCGCCACCGCGGTCGACTGGGGGCTCGTGTCGTCCCTGTTCGAGCCGGGTGATCTTCTGGCCGCGGCCCACGCCCTCGCCGACCGCATCGCCCGCAACGACCCGCTCGCGACACGTCACACCAAGACGGCCCTGCTCGCGCCGCCGGCGGCGCATCCCGACATCGACCTCGAACTGCAGGCCGAGCTGTTCGAGAGCCCCGAGAAGTACCGGCGGATGACGGCGTTCCTCGAGGGGCGCGGGCGATGAAAGACCAGCAGTTCACGGACGGCCGGGGGGTCTCGTCTCGCTTCGCTCGCTCAACGGGTGGGGAGTCGACCCATCCGGCCGTTGAGCGACCGAGGAACGAGGGAGACGAAACGTCGCGAGTCCGCCCCGAGAACGATGCGCGCGACGACGGCGCCTTGCGCCCCGGCCGGTCGACGGTGCCCGAACGCGTCGGCGTCATCGGCGGTGGCCGCATGGGTGCGGGCATCGCGCACGCCTTCGCGCTGGCGGGGGCGCGGGTCGTGGTGGTGGAGCGCGACGAGGACGCGGCGGTGGCGGCATCCACTCGTCTCACCGAGAGTCTGCGCCGCAGCGTCGAACGCGGCACGACCGACCGCTCGCTCGATGCGCTCGCCGCGGCGATCGAGACGGCGACCGACGCCGCGGCGCTCGCCGGGTGCGGGCTCGTGGTCGAGGCGGTGCCCGAGGACCGCGCGCTCAAGACCGACGCGCTCGCACGAGCCGAGGCGGTGCTGGCGCCGGAGGCGGCCCTCGCGACCAACACCTCGTCGATCTCCCTCAGCGAGCTGGCCGCCGGGCTCGCGCGTCCGGGACGGTTCGTCGGCCTGCACTTCTTCAACCCCGTGCCCGCGTCGCAGCTCGTCGAGGTCGTGACCGGCACCGCCACCGACCCCTCGCTCGTCGACGATGCGCGGGCGTGGGTCGAGAGCCTAGGCAAGACGGCCGTCGTCGTGCGCGACAGCCCCGGGTTCGCGTCCAGCAGGCTGGGAGTCGCACTGGGGCTGGAGGCGATCCGCATGCTCGAAGAGGGCGTGGCGAGCGCGGCCGACATAGATGCGGCGATGGAGCTCGGGTACCGGCATCCCGTAGGCCCCCTCCGCACCACGGATCTCGTGGGGCTCGACGTGCGACTCGGCATCGCCGAAGAGCTGCACCGCGAACTGGGCGACCGGTTCGCGCCGCCGGACCTGCTGCGGCGCCTCGTCGCCGACGGACATCTCGGCCGCAAGAGCGGCCGGGGCTTCTACGAATGGAGCGAACAGTGACGGACACCCTCCCCAGCTATCTGCGAGACGCATGGTGGTCGCCGGCTGATCGAGAGGCTCACGGACCGGCCGACGCCGTCGCCGTGCGCGACGCCTCGACCGGCGAGATCGTGACGCACGTCAGCACCGCGGGGATCGACCTCGCCGGTGCGCTCGAGTACGCGCGCACCGTGGGGCAGGCGAGCCTGGGTGAGCTCACGTTCCACCAGCGCGCCCTGCTGCTCAAGGAGTTCGCGGTCGCGCTGACGGCCCGCAAGGAAGAGCTGTACGAGCTCTCCAAGCGGGCGGGTGCGACGGTGCGCGACTCGCTCAACGATGTCGACGGCGGCATCGGCGTGCTCTTCACCTACGCGTCGAAGGGCCGCCGTGAGCTTCCCAACGCGCGGGTGTACCTGGACGGTCCGGTCGAGTCGCTGGCCAAGGACGGGTCGTTCCTCGGGCGCCACGTCTACTCGCGCCTGCCCGGTGTCGCGGTGCAGATCAACGCCTTCAACTTCCCGATGTGGGGCGCGTTGGAGAAGTTCGCGCCGGCGTTCCTGGCCGGCGTGCCGTCGCTGGTCAAGCCGGCGACCCCCACGGCCTACATCGCCGAGGCCTGGGTGCGCATCCTGGCCGAGACCGGACGACTGCCGGCGGGGTCGCTGCAGCTGGTGAGCGGCTCCGTGCCCGGCCTGTTCGATCACCTCGGCCTCGGCGACCTCGTCGGGTTCACCGGCAGCGCCTCGACGGCGGCCCGGCTCCGCGAGCAGGCGGGGCCGGGCGTGCGATTCACGAGCGAGACCGACTCGATCAACGCGTCGGTCCTGGGCCCCGACGCGGTGCCCGGCACGGTCGAGTTCGACGCGTACGTGAAGCAGCTGCTGATCGAGCTCACGACCAAGGCGGGCCAGAAGTGCACCGCGATCCGGCGCGCCATCGTGCCCTCGGGGTTGGTGCCGGCGGTCATCGACGCGCTGCGCGACAGGATCGCCGAGCGGGTCGTCGTGGGAGACCCGCACGCCGAGAACGTCACGATGGGTCCGCTCGTCTCGCGGGAGCAGCGCGACGAAGTGCTGCGTGCGATCGAGGCGCTCCAGACCGCCGGCGGGCGCATCGTGCTCGGTGGCACCGAGGCGCCGGACGTGGTCCGCGCGGACGGCTCGACGGGGCCTGCGCCCGAGGGCGCGTTCCTGACCCCCGTCGTGCTCGCCTTCGACGGCGACCCGTCGGCGCTGCCCGACGCGGTCCATGACGTCGAGGCGTTCGGCCCCGTGGCGAGCGTGCTGTCGTACCGCAGCGTCGACGAGGCCGCCGACCTCGTCGGCCGCGGCGGCGGCTCGCTCGTCACGAGCGTCGCCACCGCCGACCCCGCTGTCGCGGCGACCCTGCTCGCCCGCACGGCCGCGTACAACGGACGCCTGCTGTTCCTCGACCGCGACGACGCGCGCACCTCGACCGGCCACGGCGCACCCGTGCCGCACCTCGTCCACGGCGGTCCGGGCCGCGCGGGGGGCGGAGAGGAGCTCGGCGGCATCCGCGCCGTGCTGCACCACATGCAGCGCACGGCGGTACAGGGCTCGCCCGCGATGCTCACGGCCCTGACCGGCGTGTGGCACCAGGGTGCGGCATCCCGCTCCGACCGGCACCCGTTCCGCAAGTCGCTGGCAGAGCTGAGGATCGGCGACCAGTTCGCCTCACCGTTGCGGGCGGTGACGCTCGACGACATCGAGACGTTCGCGCACTTCACCGGCGACCTCTTCTACGCCCACATGGACGAAGCCGCCGCCGCGGCCAACCCGTTCTTCCCGGGGCGCGTCGCGCACGGGTACCTGCTGGTGTCGTGGGCGGCCGGGCTGTTCGTCGACCCGGCACCGGGCCCCGTGCTCGCGAACTACGGGCTGGAGAACCTGCGCTTCGTCACGCCGGTGTCACCGGGCGACGAGGTGCGTGTCGTGCTCACCGCCAAGCAGATCACACCGCGTGAGACCGACGAGTACGGCGAGGTGCGGTGGGACGCAGTGCTGCTCAACCAGCGCGACGAGCTCGTCGCGACGTACGACGTGCTCACGCTGGTCGCGAAGACCTGGGACGAGGGGGATGCCGGGCGCCCGGCATCCGCGTCTCCCGAGCCTGCGGGGGTCGGGGCGTGAGCGGGGGCAGCCTGACTGTCGTGGCGGTGGCGGCGTCGTCTCGGAAGAATCCTGCGCGCTGTCGAAATCGGCATGCGCGCGCGAAACTCTCTGGCGCGATTGCAGGTTTCGACAGCGCGAGCAGGAGGCGCGTCGCAGGAACGGCAGCGGATGCGGGTTTCGACAGCGCGGAGGTGGTGCCGTGACCGACCCGGCCGAGCACTTCGCAGGGCAGCGTGTCATGCTGCGACGAGACCGGGCGTCGGCGGCGCTCGGCATGGTCGTCGAGCGCGACGAGCCGGGAGAGGCCGTCGTGTCGATGCGCGTGCGCGACGACATGACCAACGGGTTCGGGATCACGCATGGCGGCATGGTCTTCGCGCTCGCCGACACGGCGTTCGCGATGGCGTGCAACGAGCTCGTTCCGGGAGCCGAGGGCGGCGACGCCGAGGTGACCGTCGCGGCCGGCGCCGACATCTCGTTCCTCGCCGCGACGCGCGCGGGGCAGACGCTCACCGCTCACGCGCGGCGCCGCGTCGCGTCCGGCCGTGCGGGCCTCTACGACGTGACGGTGACCGACGAGACGGGCACGGTGGTGGCTGAGTTCCGCGGGCGGTCGCTCACCACCCGCCGGACGGCGTAGACTTTACTGAACGAACGGTCTGTAAATGAGGAGTCGATGATGACGACCGAGACGCTGATCGACGAGGCGCCCGAGCAGGCGGCGTTCGACGCGGTCATCGAGGCCGACTCGCGCATCGAACCGCGGGACTGGATGCCGGCGGCCTATCGCAAGACGCTGATCCGGCAGATCTCGCAGCACGCCCATTCCGAGATCATCGGGATGCAGCCCGAGGGCAACTGGATCACGCGGGCACCGAGCCTCAAGCGCAAGGCGATCCTGATGGCGAAGGTCCAGGACGAGGCCGGCCATGGCCTGTACCTCTACTCGGCCGCGCAGACGCTCGGCATCACACGGGACGAGATGACCGAGCAGCTCATCGAGGGGCGCGCGAGGTACTCGTCGATCTTCAACTACCCGACGCCCACGTGGGCCGACATGGGGGCGATCGGCTGGCTCGTCGACGGCGCCGCGATCTGCAACCAGGTGCCGCTCTGCCGCGCGTCGTACGGCCCCTACGCCCGGGCGATGGTCCGCATCTGCAAGGAGGAGTCGTTCCACCAGCGGCAGGGGTTCGAGATCCTGCTGACCCTCATGCAGGGCACGGCCGCGCAGCGCGAACTGGCTCAGGATGCCGTGAACCGCTGGTACTGGCCGAGCCTCATGATGTTCGGCCCGCCCGACGACGAATCGCCCAACTCGGCGCAGTCCATGGGCTGGAAGATCAAGCGCTTCTCGAACGACGAGCTGCGCCAGCGGTTCATCGGGATGCTGGTGCCCCAGGCCGAGGTGCTGGGGGTGACGCTCCCCGACCCCGAGCTGCGGTGGGACGAGGGCTCCGGGCGGTGGATCACGAGCGAGATCGACTGGACGGAGTTCCACGAGGTGCTGGCCGGTCGCGGGCCGATGAACGCCGAGCGCATCCGGCGGCGGCGTGAGGCGCACGAGGACGGTGCGTGGGTGCGCGAGGCCGCAGCGGAGTACGCCCGCAAGCAGCAGCTGCGCGACGGCGGTGCCCGGTCCCTGAGCCTTTCGAAGGGAGTGGCGTGATGACGACCCCCGGTGCAGCCGACCGCGAGACCTGGCCGTTGTGGGAGGTGTTCGTGCGGGCCGGGCGCGGGCTCAGCCACGTGCACGCCGGCTCGCTGCACGCGCCCGACGCGGAGTTCGCGCTGCGCAACGCCCGCGACCTGTACACGCGGCGCGGCGAGGGCACGTCGATCTGGGTCGTGCCCGCCGATGCCATCACCACGAGCGACCCCGACGCGAAGGGCGCGTTCTTCGAGAGTCCGGCGGGCAAGAACTACCGCCACGCGTCGTACTACACCGCGTCCGAGGGGGTGCCCCACCTGTGACCCCTCGACAAGCTCAAGGATCAGGATCGGTCGAGGCTCAAGGACCGGGATCGGTCGAGGCTCAGGGACCGAGCGACGCACACGGTGACGTCACCGTCGACGGCGTCGCGCTGTCGGCGGAGCTCGCCGGTGGCGAAGGGCGCGCGGCATCCGCCGACGTCGCCGAGTACGCGCTGTGGCTGGGCGACGACGCGCTCGTCCTGTCGCAGCAGCTGGGCATGTGGATCGCCCGGGCGCCCGAGCTCGAAGAGGACGTGGCGCTGGCCAACATCGCCCTCGACCTGCTGGGTCACGCCCGGTCGTTCCTGCGCTATGCGGGCTCGTACGACGGGCGCACCGAGGACGACCTGGCCTACTGGCGCGATGAGCACGGCTTCCGCTGCGCCTGGCTCTTTCAGCAGCCGAACGGGGACTTCGGGCAGACGATCGCGCGCCAGCTGGCGGCATCCACCTATCTCTTCGAGCTGTACACGGCGCTGCAGGGGTCGTCGGACGAGACCCTGGCGGCGATCGCCGCGAAGGCGGTCAAAGAGGTCGAGTACCACCGCGACCACGCCGTGCAGTGGACCCTGCGTCTCGCGGGCGGCACCGACGAGTCCCGGCGCCGGATGGTGCGCGCGGTCGACGCCGTGTGGCCGTATGTCGGCGAGCTGTTCCGCGACGAGCTGGTGATCGACCGGCTGGAGGGGATCGCCGTGCGCCCCTCGACGCTGCAGCCGGGGTTCGACGCGGTGATCGCCGCGGTGTTCGCCGAGGCCGAGCTGGAGGTGCCTGCCGGCGCGATGTCGTCGGCCGGAGGACGACGGGGGTCGCATTTCCCGACGCTCGGATACCTCCTCGCCGAGATGCAGGTGCTCGCCCGGCAGCATCCGGGGGTGACGTGGTGATGCTCCGACAGGCTGAGCAGCCGACGACCATGACGGCCCGCGCGTGGGCGGTCGCGGCATCCGTGCTCGATCCCGAGGTGCCGGTGCTCACGATCGAGGACCTCGGGGTGCTGCGCGACGTCACGGTCGATGCCGACACGGTCACCGTGACCATCACCCCGACCTACTCGGGGTGCCCCGCCATGGACGCCATCCGCGACGACCTCGTGCTGGCCCTCACGGCGGCGGGGTTCGCGCGCGTCCAGGTGCGCCTCGTGCTCGCCCCGGCGTGGACCACGGACTGGATGACGGATGCCGGCAGGCACAAGCTCCGCGAGTACGGCATCGCACCGCCCACCGGTCGCCGCGCGGTGACCGGCCCGATCCCGCTGCGGCTGTCGGTGCGGTGCCCGCGCTGCGGCTCGCTCGACACCCACGAGCTCGCCCGCTTCGGCTCGACGTCGTGCAAGGCGCTGTTCGAGTGCCGCGCATGTCTGGAGCCCTTCGACCACTTCAAGGCGCACTGATGGCGCCCGGGCAGCCCGGCGACGCCGAGCGTGAGCGGATCGCCGAGGCGCTGCTGACGACCGCGGTCGGCGGCCCGCACGGCAGCCGGCGCCGCGGGAGGTTCCATACGCTGCGCGTCGCCGCGGTGCGGCCGCTGACCGAGGATGCCGTCGAGGTGACCTTCGCGGTGCCCGAAGAGGTGCGCGACGAGTTCGACTACCTCGCCGGTCAGCATGTCGCGCTGCGGGCCATGCTCGACGGGCGCGAGGTGCGTCGCTCGTACTCGCTGTGCCGCGCCGTCGACGCGGGCGGCGGAGGAGACGGCCCGCGCACCATCAGCATCGCGATCAAGCGCGACGCCGGCGGCCGCTTCTCGACGTGGGCGCAGACGGAGCTGAAGGTCGGTGACGCGATCGACGTCATGAATCCGCAGGGCTCGTTCACGTCGACACTCGCGGACCTCGACGGCGCGCATGTCGCCGGCATCGCCGCAGGGTCGGGCATCACGCCGCTCATGGCGCTCGCCGCGACGGTCCTGGCACGCTCGGCGACCTCGCGGTTCACGCTGGTCTACACGAACCGGTCGAGCCTCGACGTGATGTTCCTCGACGACCTGTCGGATCTCAAGGACCGGTACCCGACGCGGCTCGCGCTTCACCACGTGCTCTCGCGCGAGCAGCGCACCGCGCCGCTGCTGTCGGGTCGCCTCGACGAGCCCCGGCTGCGGCGCATCCTCGACGACCTCGTGCTGCCCGACACCGTCGACGAGTGGTTCTTGTGCGGACCCTTCCCGCTCGTGCAGCTGTGCCGCGACACCCTCGCCGACCTCGGGGTCGACTCCGCGCATGTGCGCTACGAGCTGTTCACCCCGGCGGACGGCCCGCGCGACGAGCCGCCTGCGGGTGGTCCGGTGCACATTGCCGAGGACGAGCCGGTCACCCGGATCGACTTCACCCTCGACGGTCAGTCGCAGTCGGTCGACAGCCCCGTCGCCGCGCGCGAGTCCATCCTCACCGCGGCGCTGCGGGTGCGTCCCGACGTGCCGTTCGCCTGCGCGGGCGGCGTGTGCGGCACGTGTCGTGCGCGCCTGCTGCAGGGGTCGGTCACGATGACCGAGAACTACGCGCTCGAGCCCGACGAGCTCGAGCGTGGGTATGTGCTCACCTGCCAGTCCCATCCCACGAGCGACGCCGTCGTGGTGGACTACGACGTCTAGGAGGTCCCCGATGATCGAGCTCACCGTCGACGGCGCCGTCGCCGAGATCACGCTGAACGCCCCCGACAAGTTGAACGCGCTCTCGCTGGGGGCGCTGCGGCAGCTGGACGACGCCTTCGCCCAGGCGGCGGCATCCGGGGTCCGTGCGCTCGTGCTGCGTGGCGAAGGCCGCGCGTTCTGCGCCGGGCGCGACATCGCCGGGGTGGATCCCGGGACGGATGATGTGCCGGGGTATCTCGGCGCGCTCGAACAGGTCATGCGGCGGATCGCCGGGTTCCCGGTGCCGACGTTCGCGGCCGTGCAGGGGGCGTGCCTCGGCGTCGGGCTCGGCCTGGCCATCGCCACCGACGTCGTGTACGTCGCCGAGACCGCCAAGGTCGGCTCGCCGTTCGCGAACCTCGGCGCGATCCCCGACTCGGGTGCCCACGCGCTGCTCGTGGACCGCCTGGGCGCGCACCGCGCCCTCGATCTGATCTTCACCGGCGAACTGCTGTCGGGGGCGGACGCCGTGGCGGTGGGCCTGTTCAGTCGTGCCGTCCCGGCCGACGAGCTGCTCGCCTTCACGCGTGAGCGGGCGGCGACCACCGCCGTGGGACCGACGGCCGCGTTCGCCGCGTCGAAGCGCCTGGTCGCGCGCCTGCGCGATGCGAGGCTGTGGGATGCCGTCGCCGAGGAGTCCCGTGCGCAAGAGGCGCTGCGCGCCACGGACGACTACCGTGAGGGCTTCGCCGCCTTCCAGGCCAAGCGCAAGCCCGAGTTCCAGGGGAAGTGACCGGGGTCTCGGCCAGCCCGCTCGTTTCGTCTCGCTCGTTCCTCGCTCGCTCAACGGCCGGGGGTGAGGCTCGTCCTCGTCCTCGTCTTCGTCAGCGACCGGCGAGCTCAGCGACCAGTGGCGCGAGCGCCGGTGCGAGCTCGCCGGGCACGGTGAAGAACGACACGCCCGTCGCCGCGCGCAGCGCACGCAGCGCGTCGGCGTCGCGCGCGACGTCGCCCGACAGTGCGGCGACGGCTCCGGCCGCCCGCAGCGACTCGGGTGTGAGCCCGGCGCTGCGGCGCAGCCACTCCGGCACGGACTCACCGACGCCGGCGATCTGCAGCGACAGCTCGACCGCCTCCCGGTCCGGGGGAGTGGCCGCGCGCACGCGGTCGGCCGCGTCCGTCACCGCGGCGAGGTCGGCGTGCGGAGGCAGCGGCAGCGCCACGGTGTGCGCGTGGCGTCCGGCCATCCGCATCATGCGATCGCCGCCCGCGGCGAGCGTGAGCGGCACCTCGCCGCCGAAGGCCTCGCGCACGGCGCGGATCGTCGCCTCGACCTGATCGACGCGCTCCCGCCCCGAGCCCCACGGCACACCGAGGGCGGCGGCATCCGCCTCCCCCTGCGGCCGGCCCGCACCCAGACCGAGCTCGAATCGGCCGTGCGACAGCTCCACGAGCGTGCGCGTCTCACGGACGGTCGCGGCGGGAGTGCGCAGCGGCGCCGCCAGCACCCACGTGCCGAGGTGCAGCGTGTCGGTCGCCGCCGCGGCGACCGACAGAGCGAGGAACGGCGACGGCGTGTAGAGGGTGTCGGGCACGAGGAGCGCCGAGAACCCCTCGTCCTCGATGCGCCGGGCCGTCTCGCTCCACGCCCGGGCGTCGCCGTGGGCACCGGTCACGACGCCGAATCGGAAGGAGGTCATGCCCCCATGCTCGTCCGCGACGGCTGCCCGCGCATCCGCCCGCGGGAGGCACCCGGGCTCCTCCCGCGGGACGACGTCACATCAGCCGCGACGCGACGAGGCGAGCGCATCGATGCCCGCGACGATGCGATCCACCCCGAACCGCAGGGCGTTCTCGCGGGCGCCTCCGGGTTCGGTGAACGCGGCGCGGGTGAGGGGGTACTCGCCGGCGCGGTCCGTGAGGATCCGGGCCATCGTCGCCGCGAGCTCGTGCTCGGGCGCGGAGCCGGCGGACTCCTGACGCACGATCGACATCGCGTGCCCGGCCAGCAGCGCCAGGACGTCGAGCTTCTCGCTGCCGTGGAGCGGCAGTCCCGACAGGGCGGCGAGGCCGTCCTCGTACCACGCGAGCTCGCACGGCCCGGGGCGGTGCGGACGCTGGGCCAGTTCGACCGACCACGGGTGCGCGCCGGCGCGGCCGTGCACGCCTTCCGCCCAGGCGACGACGGCGTCGTGCCAGTCACGGTGGTCTGTGCGATCGGGCGGGCCGAACGCGCGGTCGAGCATGATCGCGTCGAGGTCGGAGCGTCCGGGCAGGTAGCGGTACAGCGCCATCTTGGTGGTGCCGAGGTCCTGCGCGATGCGCTGCATCGTCACCGCCGTCAGGCCGTCGGCGTCGGCGATGCGGATGCCGGCATCGGCGATCTGCGCCACGGTGAACTTCGGCTTCGGGCCCCGCTTCACCGCGGTCGGGCGGGGCCACAGCGGGTCGTCCGCGTCGCGAGGGGCGGCAGCGGAGCCTGGCTGCTCAGCGGTCATCGGTTCCTCCCGAAACAATTGCGTCCAGTGTACTCAGTTGTATATTGTGTCCAAGGGACGCAATTAACGACACGGATGGAGAGTCGAATGACCACGCAGAAGATCCTGATCTCGGGCGCGAGCATCGCGGGCCCCGCGCTGGCCGGCTGGCTGGGCCGCAGCGGGTACGACGTCACCGTCGTCGAGAAGGCCGCCGCGGTGCGCGCGGGCGGTCAGGCCGTGGACTTCAAAGGCCGGACGCACCGCGAGATCCTGCAGCGGATGCGGGTGTGGGACGACGTGCAGGCGCAGCAGACCGCGAAGACGGACTGGCGCATGGTCGACGACGCGGATCGGGTGAAGGCCGTCATCCCGGGCGAGTTCATCGGCGGAGACCTCGAGATCCTTCGCGGCGACCTCGCCGGCATCCTCCATCGGCACAGCGCGGAGGTCGCAGAGTACGTGTTCGACGACGAGATCACCTCGCTGGCGGAGGGCCCCCGAGGCGTCGACGTGTCGTTCGCGCGCCGGCCCGATGAGCGCTTCGACCTAGTTGTCGGCGCTGACGGCGTGCACTCGGCGGTGCGCCGGCTCGCGTTCGGTGCCGAGTCCGAGCACGTCGAGCGGCTGGGCTACTTCTACGCCGTCGCGAGCGGGGCGGTGCCGCTCGACGGCCTCGACACCCGGATGCCGGACGGGCGGGGGATCGCCTACGGCTACAACGTCCCGGGCCGGCTCGCCCTCGCCGGCGGGCAGAAGGCCCCGAACCTGTTCGTCTTCCAGGGCGCCGCCGACGGCTACGACCGCCGCGACGTCGACTCGCAGCGCCGCTTCCTGCGTGAGGCGTTCACCGGCATCGGGTGGCGGGTGCCCGAGATGCTGGCGGCCGCGGATGCGGCATCCGATTTCTACCTCGACGAGATCACCCGCACGCGCATCACGTCGTATACGAAGGGCAGGGTGGCGCTCGTCGGCGACGCCGGCTACGCCAACACGCTCGGCGGCTTCGGCACCGGGCTCGCCCTGATCGGTGCGTACGTGCTCGCGGGCGAGCTGGTGCGGGCGCGGGGCGAGCACGCCGCCGCCCTCGCGGCGTACGACGCACGCATGCGCAAGCCCACGAAGGTCGCGAGGACGGGCAGCGCCGGGCCGTTCCTCGCGCCGTCGTCACAGCGGCGCATCCGGATGCGCGATCGCACCTTCGCCAACCCGCTGCTGATGCGGGGGATGATGTGGATCACGGACGTGTTCGCCACCGACACGTCGCTGCCGGACTACGACCTGCAGCGCGCGCCGCGCGTGCGCTAGGAGTTCACGCGGATGATCTCGCGCTGATACGGCGCGACGACCTCGCCCGAGATGCGGCAGTCCAGCACGAGGAAGGCGCGGGATGCCGGCGGCTCCGCGCTCCACGAGGCCAGGCGTTGCAGGTCGTCGAGGGTGCGCACCACGACCCCCTCGGCGCCGACGCCCGACGCGAGCGCCGCGAAGTCGACCTGGGGGATGAGCATCGGCTGCTCGGCGAGGCCCTTGAGGCCGTAGAGGTGCACCTCGGCGCCGTAGGCGGCGTCGTTCCACACCACCGCGACGCCGCGGCCGCCGGCCACGCGTACGGCGGTCTCGAGATCGGCGAGGGCCATGAGCCCGCCGCCGTCGCCGGTCGTCAGGACGACCGTCGAGTCGGGCTTCGCGAGCGCCGCGCCGGGAACGGACGGCCAGCCGAGGCCGATCGACTGGAAGGCCGTGCCGACCATCATCATGCGGTCGGGCGAGGCGACGGGCCAGTACATGTTCGCCCAGCCGATGAAGTGGCCGCCGTCCGACACCACCACGCGGTCGGCGGGCAGCAGCTCCCCGATGCGGCGGGCCACGGCGCGGGGGTCGAGGCGGCCGTCCGCCGCCAGCGCGTCACCGGGTTCGTAGGTGCGCAGCGCGGCGACGTCGACCGACTCCCGCCAGCCGCTCGGCGCGGCACCCCGCTCGCGCAGCGCGGCGGCGACGGCTCCGGCTGCGACGCCGGCATCCGCCCTCACGAATCCGCCGACGTGGGGGTGCGTCGCCGCCGGCGCGACGTCGACCTGGAACACGCGCGTGCCCGGCGCGAAGAGGTCGCCGAAGCGCATCGTGAACTGATTGAGGGATGCCCCGAACACGACGGCCACGTCGGCGGTGCGTACCAGCTCCATCGCTCCCTCGGCGCCGAAGCCGCCGGTGACGCCGAGGTCGTACTCTGTGCGGGGGAACACGCCGCGGCCGAGCGCGGTGGAGGCCGTGACGGCGCCGACGAGGTCTGCCACCTCACCGAGGGCGTCCGAGGCGCCCGAGATCCAGGCGCCGCGACCGGCGAGCAGGAACGGGCGCTCGGCGGATGCGAGGGCGTCGACCAGCCCGTCGAGCGCGCCCGCCGCGAACGGACCGGCCGGGGTGAGCGGCCCGGGCAGGCGCGGCTCCGGAGCCTCGGGCACCGGCCCCGCGTCACGCGCCGCGACGTCGTAGGGGATCGCGAGCACCGTCGGCACCCGGTACGTGAGGGCGTGCTCGATCGCGATGACCGTCGTGGCGGCGGCATCCGCGCGCCCGACCGTGTACGTGCGCGCGCCCACCGCCGAGGCGAGCGCGATCTGGTCGACGTCCCACGGACGCGGGCCGGACGTGGGCTCGTCGCCGACGACCAGCACGAGCGGCACATGCGCCTGCACGGCCTCGGCCAACGCCGTGAGCGTGTTGGTGAAGCCCGCACCGTACGTCGCGGTCGCGGCCGCGAGGCGTCCGGACGCGCGGAAGAAGGCGTCGGCGGCGACCACGCCGCCAGCCTCGTGGCGGACGGCGGTGAAGTGCACGTCGGTGGAGCGCTCGAGTGCGTCGAGGAAGTACGCGTTGCCGTTGCCCATCACCCCGAACACGTGGTCGATGTGGCGGGCGAGGGTGAGGGCGACGTGGGCGGAGACGGTGGGCATGACGGATCCCTGGAGACTTCAGACGGATGAGAGGCCGTATGTGTCTCGCGCGTCAGCGCTGCGTGCCCATTTTTCGAGCACCGGCGGGCGACGGTGCCACCGGACGGAACCGAGTATAGGCGTACGCCAGGATGGAGGGATGAAGACCATCCAGCTGCGCCGGTACACGCTCGTCGACGGGGAGTACGACGCGTTCGTCGACTGGTGGGAGGGCTGCATGCCGCGCGTGCGCCCCGCAGCGGGGTTCACCATCGAGTTCGCGTACGGCATCCGCGAGACGAACGAGTTCGTGTGGGCCGTGAGCGCCCCCGGCGACGAGCAGGCGTTCCTCGCGCTGGAGGAGGCCTACATGGCGACCGACGCCCGCGCCGAGGCGTTCGCGGGTGTTCCGCAGCGCGTGGCCGAGTACAACATCCGCTTCGCGACGGAGTTCCCGACCACCGTCTGATCCCGCTTCAGCCGCCGAGCGCCTCGCGGATGGCGGCGGCAGAACGGCCCAGCCGCTCGGCGACGGCCGCGGGATCGGCGGGGCTCGACACATGCACGACGGCGATCGCCGCGGGCCGCTGGCTGCCGCGCAGCCGCAGCGGCACCGAGATCGCCTGCACGGTCGGGATGACCTCGTCGTGGCTGGTGGCGTAGCCGCGTTGCGCGCATTCGGCGATCTCGGCGCGCAGCCGGTCGTCGACCTCGACGGGCCACTCGGACGCGGGCAGCGTCGACAGGATCGCCTTGCTCGGCGCGCCGACCGTGATCGAGTGCCGGGCGCCCGGGCGCTGCGCCACCGTCGCGACCGCATGCCGCGGCTCGACGCTCGCGAGCGTGATGCACTCGTCGCGGTCGAGCACCGCCAGGAAGCAGGTCATGCCCAGTTCGTTCGCGATCGCGGTGAGCTCGGGCAGCGCCTCGGCCTGGAGGTCATGCGCGACCCCCGCGGCGAGGGCGGCGAGCCGGGCGCCGAGCTGGACGCCGCCGGCCGAGTCGCGTGCGACGACCCCGTGATCCTCGAGCGTGCGCAGCAGCCGGTACGCGACCGACCGGTGCACGTCGAGGCGTGACGCGAGCTCGTCGATGGTGAGCGGCTCGCGTGCGTCGGCGAGGACTTCGAGGATCCGGATGCCGCGGCTCAGGGTCTGCGAGGCGGGCGCGGTCGTGCTCACGGGACTCCTGCCTTGTCGGATCACCGACCGGTCGTATACGATCTGTTCAATAGTAGAACGGCGTGTTCGAATATAGAACACCCACCGCTCCCACACAACCTCCGACGAAGTCGTCGGGAAGGGATCAGGACGATGCAGTTCCATCACCACGGTTACGTCTCGGGCGACCCCCGCGTGCAGGATGCCGCCGGCACCGGCGTCGACCGGCCCGCCGAGCTCCCCGACCAGATGGATGTGCTCATCGTCGGCTCCGGCCCCGCCGGCATGCTCCTCGCGGCGCAGATGTCGCAGTTCCCGGGCGTCACGACCCGCATGATCGAGCGCCGCGACGGTCGTCTCGTCCTCGGTCAGGCCGACGGCATCCAACCGCGCAGCGTCGAGACCTTCCAGGCCTTCGGCTTCGCCGAGCGGATCATCGCCGAGGCGTACAACATCGGCTGGATGAACTTCTGGGGACCCGACCCCGCGAACCCCGAGAACATCGTGCGCACCGCGCGCACCGAGGACTACGCGTTCAAGATCAGCGAGTTCCCGCACCTCATCGTCAACCAGGCGCGCGTGCTCGACTACTTCGCCGAGGCGGCCGCGCACGGCCCTGGGCGGATCGTGCCGGACTACGGCATCGAGTTCGTCGGCCTCACAATCCACGACGAGGGCGAGTACCCCGTCGAGGTGCGCGTCCGCCCTTCGACAGGCTCAGGGGCCGGGGCGGGGGAGCGAGCCGGCGACGAGCGCACGATCCGCGCCAAGTACGTGGTCGGCTGCGACGGCGCGCGCAGCGGCGTGCGCGAGGCCATCGGCCGCAAGCACGTCGGCGGGATCTCGGCCCACGCGTGGGGGGTCATGGATGTGCTCGTCAACACCGATTTCCCGGACTGGCGCACCAAGTGCGCCATCAACGCCGAGGCCGGCAACATCCTCCATATACCGCGCGAAGGCGGGTACCTGAGCCGCATGTACATCGACCTCGGCGAGGTGGCTGACGACGACGACCACCGCGTGCGCCAGACGCCGATCGAAGAGGTCATCCGCAAGGCCAACGCGATCCTGCACCCCTACTCGATCGACGTGAAGCAGGTCGCGTGGCACAGCGTCTACGAGGTCGGGCACCGGGTGACCGACAAGTTCGACGATGTCGACGTGGATCAGGGTCACGCGCCGCGCGTGTTCCTCACCGGCGACGCGTGCCACACGCACTCGGCGAAGGCCGGTCAGGGCATGAACGTCTCGATGCAGGACGGCTTCAACCTGGGCTGGAAGCTCGGTCACGTCCTCTCCGGCCTCAGCCCGGCGTCGCTCCTGGAGACGTACTCGGCCGAGCGGCAGCCCGTCGCGCAGCAGCTCATCGACTTCGACCGCGAGTGGTCGTCGCTCATGGCGCGCAAGCCCGAAGAGATCTCGGATCCGCAGGAGCTCGCCACCTTCTACCTCGGCACCGCCGAGTTCCCGTCCGGTTTCATGACGCAGTACGGCCAGTCGATGATCGTGACGGATGCCGCCCACCAGGGCCTCGCGTCCGGCTTCCCGATCGGCAAGCGCTTCAAGTCCTCCGAAGTCGTGCGCGTGTGCGACGGCAACGCGGTGCACCTCGGCCATCACGCCAAGGCCGACGGCCGGTGGCGGATCTACGCCTTCGCCGACCGGGCGGCGCCGGGCGCGGCATCCACTCTCTCGGACTGGGCACGGTACATGGCATCGGACGCCTCGCCGGTGACGCGGTTCACGCCGGCCGGGGCCGATGTCGACGCCGTGTTCGACGTGAAGGTCATCTACCAGCAGGCGCACGAGGACGTCGACATCATGGCGGTGCCGAAGCTCTTCCTGCCCGAGACCGGCCCGCTCGGCCTCATCGACTGGGAGAAGGTGTACGCGGCGGCGCCGAGCGCGTGGACGTCGACCGACATCTTCGAGGAGCGCGGGCTGTCCCGCGACGGCGTCGTGGTCGTCGTGCGCCCCGACCAGTACGTCGCCGCGGTGCTGCCGCTGACGGCGACCGACGAGCTCACCGCGTTCTTCGCGACGGCCTTGCTGCCGCAGCGCTGACGCCGTACGTTGCGGCGATAACGAGGCCGCCTCTGTACGCACCGTATATGTGCTCAGGCCTGTCGGCACGACAAGAATGGCCCCAGGCATCCACTACTCACCCGCAGACGAGGGAGTCCACATGACCGAGAATCGTGAGACCGAGCTGCTGGCGTCCGTCCCCGACGGGCTGTTCATCGGCGGCCAGTGGCGGGCGGCGTCCGGCGACAAGACGCTGAAGGTCTACGACCCGTCCAACGGCGAGGTCGTGAAAGAGATCGCGAACGCCTCGCCCGAGGACGGCAAGGCCGCTCTCGACGCCGCCGTCGAGGCGTTCCCGGCGTGGGCGGCCACGCCGGCGCGCGAGCGTGCCGAGATCCTGCGCGGGGCGTTCGACCTGCTGCAGGAGCGAAAGGAGGAATTCGCGCTCCTGATGACCGTCGAGATGGGCAAGCCGCTCGCCGAGGCGCGCGGCGAGGTCGCGTACGGCGGCGAGTTCCTGCGCTGGTTCAGCGAAGAGACCTCGCGCATCCAGGGCCGCTACGGGGCGAACCCCGAGGGCACCGGCCGCATGATCGTGTCGCAGCATCCGGTGGGTCCGTGCTTCCTCATCACGCCGTGGAACTTCCCGCTCGCGATGGCGACCCGCAAGATCGCGCCGGCGCTGGCCGCCGGCTGCACCGTCGTCATCAAGCCGGCCGAGCTGACGCCGCTCACGACGCTGTACTTCGCGAAGCTGCTCGAAGACGCGGGCCTGCCGGCAGGTGTGGTCAATGTGTTCACCACGTCGACGTCGGGCGCCGTGTCGGAGCCCATCATCCGCGACCCGCGTCTGCGCAAGCTGTCGTTCACGGGATCGACGCAGGTCGGCCAGCGTCTGCTCGAGCAGGCGTCGCAGGGCGTGCTGCGCACTTCGATGGAGCTCGGCGGCAACGCTCCGTTCGTGGTGTTCGACGACGCCGACCTCGACAAGGCGGTCGACGGCGCGATCGCGGCGAAGTTCCGCAACATCGGCCAGGCGTGCACGGCCGCGAACCGGTTCATCGTGCACCGCTCGGTCGCCGACGAGTTCGCCCGCCGCGTCACCGAGCGCGTCAACGGCTTCACCATCGGCCGCGGCACCGAGGACGGCGTCACCATCGGCCCGCTCATCGACGACCGCGCGGTCGCGAAGGCCGCCCAGCTGGTTCAGGATGCCGTCACGCGCGGCGCGTCCGTCGCCACCGGCGGCAACGCGATCGACGGGCCGGGCACGTTCTACGAGCCGACCGTCGTCACCGACGTGCAGCCGGGCTCCGAGATCCTGCGTGAGGAGATCTTCGGCCCGGTGCTCGCGATCGTGCCGTTCGACACCGAGGACGAAGCCGTGCGTCTGGCCAACGACACCGAATACGGACTGGTCTCGTACGTCTTCACCGAGAACCTCGCCCGCGGCCAGCGCATGATCGAGCGTCTGGAGACCGGCATGATGGGCCTCAACATGGGGGTCGTCTCCAACGCCGCCGCCCCGTTCGGCGGCTGGAAGATGTCGGGCCTCGGCCGCGAGGGCGGTGCCGAGGGCATCCACGAGTACCTGCAGACCAAGTACACGCTGACGCCCAACCCGTTCTGACCCGGGGAGTGAGATGAGCGGATGCCGCGGCGACGGGGTGTCCGCTCATTTTGCTGGTCAGAGTTGCGGCGATTCACGGGTGGGTCGGGATGGGCGGAGGCTGTCTGGAAGAGGTGAGCAGATGAGCGACGACACGAGATCTCTGTGGGATGCGGAGGCCGAAGCCTTCGATGATGCCGCCGACCATGGGCTCCGCGATCCTGACGTCCGGCGAGCATGGGCCGACCTGCTGCTCCCGCTCATCGAGGGTCGCAGGCTCCGCGTGGCTGACCTGGGGTGCGGGACCGGCACGTTGTCGGTCCTCCTCGCAAGCGAGGGAGGGCACCTGGTCTCGGGAGTCGACTTCTCGCCCGAGATGATCCGCCGCGCACGCCACAAGGCCGGCGCCACGACACCGAGGCCCACCTTCACCGTTGCTGACGCATCCGATCCTCCACTTCCCCGAGGATCGTTCGACGTCGTGCTGTCCCGTCACGTCCTGTGGGCGCTGCCGGATCCGGCCGCAGCGCTCGACCGGTGGATCGAACTGCTCGCGCCGGCCGGCCTGCTCATCCTCATCGAGGGACGGTGGCACACCGGGGTCGGGCTGACCGCCGACGAGAGCCTCCGCCTCGTCAGCGAGCGACGAGAAGACGTGCAGCTGCGCATGCTCGACGACCCTGCGTACTGGGGCGGGGCTATCACCGACGAGAGATACCTGATCGTCAGCCGCGGCTGATTGCGCGAAGCCCTGCGCCGATACCGCGAGCCTTGGCTTGAGATTCCGCGGTAGCGGGAGCTTCCAGACGCCGCGCCCACCTCAGGGGACACGGCGGTCGCCGAAGCAATGCGGATGCCCCGCAAGGCTGGACGATTCGACGGTGCCGCCACCACGTGCCGAGGCGGCACCGGGGCGTGCAGCGGGTGTGAGTCGTGAGTCGACCGGTCTCCCTAGAATCGAGCACGTGACCACCGGCTCAAGCAGATCGACACGTCTGGACGTCGGCGATCATCGTTCCCGTGACATGTCGAAGCCGCTTCCTTCGGCGCTGAGCTGGACAGTTCTGTGCGGTTTCGCGGTCGCGTTCCCGGTCGCCTACGTCGCGGCCGACCTTCCACTGTGGATCCCTGCGCTCTACCTCGCGATGAGCATCGGGGGCTTCGCCGCCTACGGTGTCGATAAGTCGGCGGCGAAGGCAGGTCGTGGGCGCGTTTCGGAGCAGACGCTTCTCACCGTCGGCCTCCTCGGCGGCTGGCCGGGAGCGCTCATCGCACAGCAGGTGTTCCGGCATAAGACGCGCAAGCGCTCCTTCCGGCGCATGTTCTGGTTCACGATCCTCATCAACGTCGCCGTGCTGTCCGGGCTCGTCTACGTCGCCGTGACTGAGCCCGGGGTACTCGACCTTCCGTTCCTCACTTCATTCGGAGTGACCTGACTGATGCCGATGAGCGAACCGCAGCAGGAGTTGACCGATAGCGCCGCCGGCCCGCGTGCCGTCGCACGCTGCCGGCACGTGAGATGCTGCCCGCCGGCTGCGGGCGGTCGACTTCTGAGTACGTGTCGCTCGGGTCTGGGATTCTGTTCCCATGAGCGGTGATCGTGATCGGTGGGTGCAGGTGCAAGCCGGCGAGGTCCGGATCGCGATCAGCGGGGATCACCCCGTCGGCCTCGTACGAGGACCAGGCACAGAAGTCGTTGTCTCCTGGCCGGACCTCGACGTGGGTTCCCGCGCAACGTCGATCACGGTCCTCGCTGCTCCCACCGGAGCGTGGGTGTTCTATCGTCCGGACGAGTCCGAGGATCCCGCACTCCCAGACGGCAAACCTGCTGCCGTTCACATCGCGACCGATGGTCAGATCACGCGCTTCACCGAAGTGCGTGGGCATCAGCCACTGGGTGTGACACGCCATGGCCTGTGGGTAACCGCCGACGCCTTCCCGAAACTTGACGACCCGTCGGCATGGCAACAACCGCGTCACGCGGAGGTGCTTATCCCGGGTGGCTCGAGCCGGATCATCACCACCGACCGCCGGATTGCTTTCGTGATGGAAACGGACACGTCACCGCGTCTGATCCTCTACTCCGGCGCGCCCGCCGCAACAACCGCGAGGCTAGGTGGCACGACGTATTCCTACCGGTACGCGTCGGTCGCGCTCGGCGACGAGTTGCCCGCCGAGATAAACATCGCGGACGACAGGTTCGAGCTGTTCGATGAGCAGGAACTGTTGCGCGCGATGGGGAACGTCGCGCCACGTCCCCTCGACGTTGCTCCCATTGAGTCGCCGATCCCGTGGAGCCTCATCCATCTCTCCACTGCGGAACAGAACGCCGCCGTCGCGTCGACGCTCCGAGAGTTCGATCACCTCGCGAGTTACTGGCACGGACAGGACGGCCGCACATCTCCGCTTTCGCGAGGCTTGGGGGATCCCCGCGTTGAGCCGGTCGGTGAGTGGCCGCACACGCGGGTGGAAGTGTCTTTCACCCACCCGCACTTTCCTGGCGGGCGGCTTCGACGCACTCTCCGCGTCTTCGACGAGGCCGGGCGCGTACGACCCTCGATGTACGCTTCGATTCACCTCATGGAGGACCTCGACACCAGTGCCCTTCCCGACCCGGCCAACGCTCACAACGGCGTCCTCGACATCTAGCACCAGGAGCGGTCGCTGAGCGCCTCCGGTGCGAGCTGAGGGACCGATCAGGTGCGATTCATCACCGGCACCACCTCGGGCTGAGGCCCGATCGGGAAGGACGCCCGCCTGACGGGCGAAGGGCGGGGACTACTCAGCGCGCTCTGCAGGGGATGCCGCTGCACGGGCCGAGGCGGCGCGATCGTTCGCCGCTGCCTGACCGAGCAGCTGACCGCCGCTTGTCAGGAGCGCACGACGCCACGGCGCGACCCCGTCGATCTCGATCTGGATGGAGATCGACAGGATCGTCCGGATGATCACGATGATCCCGAGGATCAGCGCATCCTCGAGCGACGGCTTGGAGGTGATCGTCCGCACGAGATCCGCGGCGACGAGGACCTCGAGTCCCAGCAGGATCGCCGCGCCGAGCGTCGTGCGCAGGGCGGCGTAGGCGGCGTGGCCTCCCTCGCCGCGCAGGAGGGAGCGGATGCCGAGCACGACCGCGAAGAGGAATCCGGCGACCATGACGACGGCACCGATCACCTCGAACCCGATGGCGACAGCGCTGAACACCGACTCGAAATCCACGCGCTCAGCGTAGGGGGCCAGCCCGCCCGTGGCTAGGCAACGCGCATATCGGGCTGCGCGAGGCGCTCGGGCTGCCTTGACGCCGTCCTGCCGACGCGTGCTGCGCGCAGGCCTGAGCAGTATGTCGGGTCCCAGGGGGTGCGCCGGCGTGTCAACCCCCTACGCATCCGCAGTGAGGAACTCGGATGCTGGTGGGCAAAGCCAGGAGGTGCGAAATGACGAACCAGCAGCCGTCTTCCTTCGAGTCCGGAGCGGATGACGAAGGCTACGAAGGTCCCGATGTCGAGATGCCCGTCGGCGACAAGTCGGGGCTCGGCGACACCGCCGACGACCTCAACGACAGCGCCGACTCGTACGTGAGCCCTGCACGCAACGCGTCCCAGGATTCGGGGGAGCCGAAGAGCGACGGGCTCGGCCAGGACGGCACGATCCCCGATGAACCCGATGGCGTGGCCGCCGGCTACACCGGCGAGCCGTCGACGTTCGAGCCGGAAGAAGACGGCCAGGCCGACCGCTGAAAAGCGCCGAGCCGCCTAGGTGTGCTCGGCGCCCCACCGTTGCAGGGCGGCGATCGCGTCGCGCAGAGCGAGCCCGCGATCGGTGAGCGCGTACGCGCGGGTGTTGTGCCGCAGGGGCAGGCGGTGCAGGACCCCGGCCGCTTCGAGTTCGCGCAGGCGGGTCGCCAGCATGTTCGTGCCGGCGCCCAGGTCGCGCTGCAGGTCGCCGTAGCGCTGCGGGCCTTCGAGCAGCCGCTCCACGATGAGGAGCGCCCAGCGCGCTCCGACGACGTCGAGGGCCGCGGCGAGGTCGCTCACGCCGTCGGTTCGGTGTCCGGCTTCATCCAGAACGGCGAGTAGTGGTAGCCATCGGGGTCGTCGAACTGCCGCTGGTACATGAAGGGGTAGTCGTCGGTGTCTCCGATTCGGCCACCCGCGGCGCCGGCGCGCTCGACGAGTTCGTCGACCGCCTCGCGGCTGCCGAGGTCGAACGAGACCGTGACCTTCGACGGCGTATCGGGGCCGCCGATCAACGGCTCCACGCCGCCGACGCTCGCGTACATCTCTCGGCTGCCGAGCATGACGTACTGGTCGGGCGCGATCGCGAAGCACGACACGTTGTGATCCGACATCTCGGCGTTGAGTGACCAGCCGAGGGCGGAATAGAAGGCGGTCGCGCGTTCCACGCTGTCGACCGGGCAGGTGATGAAGAGGCTCATGAGGCTGATACTTCCAAAATGAAAGTGCGCCGTCAAGCCCTCCGGTCAGCCCTGGCCGGGCCCGCCCCAGTTGCCCTCGGGGCACTCGGAGTCCGCGGGCTTCACTCCGATCTCGGCACGGATCGCGACGCCTTCGGCGTTCTTCGTGATCGTGTACGCGATGCCTTCGAGCGAGTCGAACGCCGGAGCATTGCCGACCGTCGCCTCGTCGTAATCCGTGTCCTCGGGAATCGGCCCGGGGGTCGTGACCATGAGTCCACCGGTCGGGTTCTGCTTCAGCCAGTTGGCCACCTCGGCAACACTGCTGTCCTCGACTGTCCAGTACCCCGAGCGCTCGACCATCGGCTGGCACGGCCAGGCGTAGTAACTGAGGAAGTTCGCAGGCTTCGTCTCCGACGCCACCGCGCCCGGCGGGAGCACGGCGCCGTCGAGCCACGACTGGGCGGTGGCTTCGGCGTCAGCGTCCACGACCACATCGGCGGTCGGCGTGGGCGTCGCACTCTCGTCTGTCGCCGAACCCGCTCCAGCGCTGACCGCTCCTCCGTCGCGACCGGTGGTGGTGGCGCACCCCGCCAGCATCATCGTCAAGACCAAGCCCAGAACCACGCTTCGCTGCCGCCGCACGCATCTCACCATAGGGGACGAATTCCGTGGCGACACAGGGCATTCGATGTCTTACGGTGCGGCATCCAGATCACGGCGCTTGATGTACCCGGCACCGCTGACGACGCACTTCGGCGGAACGTCTTTGGCGACGACGGCACCCGCGGCGACGACCGAGCCGCTGCCGATCCGCACGCCCGGCGTGACGGTGACGTTGGCGCCGATCCAGACGTGGGACTCGATCACGATGGGTGCGATCGTGATGCCGTCGAAGCGCTCACCGGGCTGGACCGGATGCCCGGCGGTGCTGAGGGTGACGCCCGGCCCGATCATGGTGCGATCGCCGATGGTGATGCCGCCGATGTCGTAGAACGAGCAGTTCTGGTTCACGAACACGTGCTCGCCGAACTCCAGGTTGAGGCCATAGTCGCAGGGGAACGGCGGATACAGCGTCAGCGTGTCGGGCGCGGGCCGTCCGAAGATCTCGCTCAGGAGCGATGCCCGCCCGTCGAGGTCGCTGTGGCGCAGCACGTTGAGGCGGGAGGTCAGGTCCAGCACGAGCTGGGTCCGCTCGGCGACCTCTCGGGACTCAGGGGTGCGGCGTGGGATCAGACGTTCGTTCCTCATCGGTGCCCATGATGACAGCGTCGGGACCCGGTCGGCGGCATCCCGGCCGGCCGGTGTGTGGCGACCTTAGGCTGGGGGCGTGACCGACCCACGCGCAGACCCGCTGGCCTGCCCGACGTGCGGCGATCGGCTGACCTTCGAGATCCTCGACGACGAGCGATTCCTCGTCGCGTGGTCATGTGTGAACTGCGGGCTGGTGCGCACGACCGAGCCCATGTGAGCGCACCGCAGGAGCGAAATGGATGCCGGGGCCGAGGCATCCACTTCTCACGAGGACGTGACGCACCTGGAGGGGCTCGTAGTCCTGCTGCGCTCAGAAGTCGGTGCCGCGCGTCGTCGCCGATCAGGTGGCCGGGGCCCCGCCTGGATCGGCCGCAGCGAGGTAGCGCTGCCCGAGGGTGCGCAGGTGCGTCCTGAGTTCCGCGGGCTGGTCGACGGCGAAGTCGAGCCCGAGCATGCCGAGGTAGGCCGCGATGCGCTCGAGGCTGTCGGCCCCGGTGACCAGCGCCGAGGTCGACTCATCGAGCAGTTCCACGGTGCCCACGGTCGCGTCGATCCGAGCCAGCACCTCGGCGGCGGGGGCTTGGACGATGACGCGCGCGTGGGCACGCCAGCCGGCGCCCGCGACGCCGCGCAGCACCAGGGTCGAGGCATCCGTCGGCAGCGTCCGGGCGTCGAAGGGGCGGTAGGTGCGCGCGCCGAGCGCCATGCGGTCCACACGAAACGTGCGCCAGTCATCTCGGTCGAGGTCGTAGGCGACGAGATACCAGCGGCCGTTCCACGCGACCAGGCGGTAAGGCTCGACGCGACGCTTCTCTGACGCTCCCGGTGAGTGGCCCGTGTCGGCCTTGACGTAATCGAAGCGGCACCACTCGGATTCCTGGATCGCGGTCGCGAGCGCGGCGAGCACCTGGGGAGCGACAGGCGTCTCGCGGCGCGCACGCGCCGGCGTCTGCGGCGTCTCGGTCGCATCCCGCAGCGCCGCCACCTGCTGCCGGAGCCGCGACGGGATGACCTGCTCGAGCTTTGCGAGCGCGCGCGCCGCGCTCTCATCGATGCCCGCGATCAGCTGCGGCCCCAGCGTGGAGAGGCTGATCGCGATCGCGGTCGCCTCGTCGTCGTCGAGCAGCAGCGGCGGCATCCGCGCCCCCGCTTCGATGCGATAGCCGCCGTGGACGCCGCGGTCCGTGGCGACCGGATAGCCGAGCTCGCGCAGTCGATCGACGTCGGTGCGGATCGTGCGGTCCGACACGCCCAGACGTTCGGCGAGCTCGGGGCCGGTCCAGCTCGAGCGCGCCTGCATGAGTGACAGCAGGGCCAACAGGCGCACGGCGGTCGTGGACATTTCTCGAGCATGCCATGCGAAACAGGAAGCAACCTCTCCGGATTCGTTTCTACCGTCAGATCATGAGCGAAACCACCACACCGGTCCTGTCCACCACCGCCTTCGACGCCCTCGCAACGGAAGAGACGGATATCTCGATCCGCCCGTTCCGCGTAGAGGTCCCCGAGGCCGAGCTCGCCGATCTGCGGGCGCGGCTCGCGAACGCCCGCTTCGCGCCGCCGGCGCCCGGCGACGACTGGTCGTACGGTGCACCCACGTCCTGGGTGCAGCAGATGGCCGAGCAGTGGCGAGATGAATTCGACTGGCGCGCCGTCGAGTCGAAGATCAACACGTACCCGCAGTTCGTCACCGAGATCGACGGGCAGCGCATCCACTTCTTCCACGTCCGTTCGGCGGAGCCCGACGCTCTGCCGATCGTGCTCAGCCACGGCTGGCCCGGATCGTTCCTCGAGTACATCGACCTCATCGACCTTCTCGTCGACCCGGTCGCGCACGGCGGGCGGTCCGAACACGCGTTCCACGTGGTGATCCCCTCGGTGCCCGGGTACGGCTTCAGCTCACCGCTCACCTCGGGCGGATGGTCGTCGGCCAAGATCGCCGCCACCTGGGACACGCTCATGAAGCGCCTCGGGTACGAGCGGTACGGGGCGCATGGCGGCGACGGCGGCTCGCTCATCGGGCGCGAGCTCGGGCTGCTCGCGCCGCAGGGGCTCGTCGGAACGCACGTGCTGCAGCTCTTCTCGTTCCCCTCGGGCGACCCGGCGGAGTTCGAGCGCCTGACACCGAAGGATCACGAAGCGCTCGCGATCCTCGCGAACTTCCAGGCCCGTGCCGGGTTCTCGGCGATGCAGTCGACCCGGCCCCAGACGGTCGCGCACGCACTCGCCGACTCACCCGTCGGACTGCTCGCATGGAATGAGCTGATCGTCGGGTTCGGCGACGGAAACCTGCTCACGACCGAGCAGGTGCTCGCGAACGCCTCGGTCTACTGGTTCACGAACACCTCGGGATCGGCTGCCCGCCAGTACTTCGAGGACGCCCGTGTGGCGCAGCACGGTCAGCCGGCGCCGGTCAACCACACCCCGACGGGGGTCTCGGTGTTCGCGAACGACTTCCGCACGATCCGCGCGTTCGCCGAGCGCGACAACGACAACATCGTGTTCTGGGCGGAGCACGAGGTGGGCGGTCACTTCGCGGCGATGGAGGTGCCCGCGGCACTGTGCGGCGACCTCCGTGAGTTCTTCGCCGCCCTGCGCTGACGCTCGTTCCACGATGAGCGCCCGCCGGCCCGCCGGCCCGCAGACGGCGGACCGGCGGGCGCTCTTCGGGATCAGTCGTCGTGGAGCTCTTGGAAGAACGACAGGCCCACTAGCATCCCTTCCGGGCTGAGCAGTCGCGCGGTCGTCTGGCCCCACGGCTCGACGTGGGTCGACACGAGGATCTCGTGACCCGCCTCACGCAACTCGCGCTCGCCGTCGGCCACTGCGTCGGGCGATGCGAGCTCGAACTCTAGCCACGCCTGCGGCACCGGGAGGTGCGCCGGCCACTCGGCAGTGCCGAACGTCGACTGGGCGGCATCCGTCAACCGCCACAGGGCGAACGCCTTGACGCCGCCCAGCGAGTTCGTGTGCAGGTAGCCGGGCGGGGACTCGTGGAGGGGCAGCCCCAGATCATCTCGGTAGAAGGTCCGCGAGGCTGCGTCGTCGCGAACGATGGGGCCGAAGCCGGCTGCGAACCGTACGTCCATGCGCTCACCGTAGAGGAGGGTCACGACGCCTTTGCCCGGACGCGGAATATCCAGCAGCCCGCCGTCGCTACGTCGGGTGACTTCGCGACCACGCGGAGCGCTCACGACAGAACCCGGGCACCACCCGGCCGACACACAACCTGGAGCTCCTCATGCCTTTTGTGACCACCGATGACGGCACTGAGATTTACTACAAGGACTGGGGTCCCCGTGACGCCCAGCCCATCGTGTTCCACCACGGCTGGCCGCTCTCGTCGGACGACTGGGACGCCCAGATGCTCTACTTCCTGGGCAAGGGGTTCCGGGTCGTCGCCAGCGATCGCCGCGGACACGGCCGCTCGTCGCAGACCGCCGTCGGGCACGACATGGACCACTACGCGAGCGACGTGAGCGCGGTCGTCGAGCACCTCGACCTGCGCAACGCGATCCACGTCGGCCACTCGACCGGCGGCGGACAGGTCGCCCGCTACGTCGCGAAGTACGGCCAGCCCCAGGGCCGCGTCGCGAAGGCGGTCCTCGTCGCCGCGGTTCCGCCGCTCATGCTGAAGACCGAGAACAACCCCGAGGGCACGCCGCTGGAGGTCTTCGACGGCTTTCGCGCCGCGCTGGCCGCGAACCGCGCGGACTTCTTCCAGGCGGTCGCATCCGGCCCCTTCTACGGGTTCAACCGGCCGGGCGCGAACGTGTCGGAGCCCACCGTCGCGAACTGGTGGCGTCAGGGCATGATGGGCAGCGCACTGGCCCACTACGAAGGCATCAAGGCGTTCTCCGAGACGGATCAGACCGAGGACCTCAAGGCCATCACGGTGCCCGTCCTCGTCCTGCAGGGCGACGACGACCAGATCGTTCCCTACAAGGACGCCGCGCTCAAGCAGGCGGAGCTTCTCGCCGACGCCACGCTCAAGATCTACGAGGGCTACCCGCACGGCATGCTGACCACGCACGCAGAGGTCCTCAACCCCGACATCCTCGCGTTCATCCAGCAGTAACCCGCTGCAGGACGCAGAAGGCGGCGCGCTCGAGATCCTCGGGCGCGCCGCTTCCACGCGATGAGACGGACGTCACGCCTCGAGAGCGACGTGGATGCCGGGACCGCGGCATCCACTTCTCTCGGGGCGTGCGCGACTCAGAGCACCACGACGAAGCCGAGCACTGCACTCGCGATCGAGAGCGCGGCGAGCACGATCGACGGCGTCGCGTTCTCTCTGCGCCGGATGTGGACGGCGATCGCGCCGATCATGACGACCGCGAGGGCGGTCGCGGCGATGGGGGTGAGGATCGGGGCGATGCCGGTCAGCAGCGGCAGGATGAGGCCGATGCCGCCGACGACCTCGGCGATGCCGATGAGCTTGACGGTGGGGTCGGCGAAGTCGTCGGCCCAGCCCATGCCGGCGGCGACGAGCGAGGTCTTGGGGCGGGCGGCCTTCATCGAGCCGGCCATGATGAACGCGAGCGCCAGGAGTCCGTTGAGGATCCAGAGGGCGATGATCATGCAATTCTCCAGGTAGAGATCGTGTGGTCTGTTACTGTTTGTAAGCAACCTCATGATGCGTCATCTGCGGAAGGCGTACAAAAGGCACATGGATGTAAGCAGGTGACACGCGATGACGAGCACGCTGACGGTGTCTGCGGCGGGGGATCCCGCGCCGACCGGCTACGAGCGCTCCTGCGAGGGTGCGGGCCCGGGCAGCGATCACGGCCGTGCGATCCGCGACGTGCTCGACCGCATCGGCGACAAGTGGTCGCTGCTGGTGGTGGGCACGCTGCGCGGTGAGCGGCTGCGCTTCACCGAGCTGCAGCGGCACATCCCCGGCATCTCGCAGCGCATGCTCACCCTGACGCTGCGCCAGCTCGAGCGCGACGGGCTCATCACGCGCACGGTCCACGCCGAGGTGCCGCCGCGCGTGGAGTACGAGCTGACGCCGCTGGGCGGCACGCTCGTGCAGCTCGCGATGGCGCTCGCGGACTGGGCGATCCAGAACCATCCCCGCATCGAGGAGGCGCGGGCCGCGTACGACGCCGCCCACGCCTGACGCGGTGTCACGCGCCGCCTGCGCAGTGTCGGTCGTTCACGCCATGATGGGCGAGTGGATGCCACAACCATGCGCGCAGAGCGGCTCCGGTCGCATCGACTCAGCGCTCCGGCCCGCACGATCGCCGAGGCCGCACGGCACATGCTCGCCACGCAGGCCCAGGAGTTCTGGGGCGGACGCTGGGCCGTCGCGCAGCGCACGAGGGGAGCACCGTCACTGCGCGACGTCGACGCGGCGTTCGACCGCGGCGAGATCGTGCGGTCGTGGACGATGCGGGGCACCATCCATCTGATCCCCGCCGAGGACCTGCCGTGGGTGCTCTCGATCACCGCCGACCGCCAGCACCGCCAGATGGCGGCCGTACGGAGGGTGGAGTCGATCGACGACGCCGAGCTCGACCGCACCGAGACCGCCACCCGCGCCGCGCTCGCCGGCGGCAACCGGCTCACCCGCAAGGAGCTCGCCGAAGTGTGGGAGCTCGCCGGCGTCTCGACCGCCAAGCAGCGCGGCTACCACCTGCTCGTCGCGATGTCGCTGCGAGGCGTGGTGTGCCAGGGGCCGGTCGTGCCGCGCGCCGAGGGACCGACGCGCGAGCAGTACCTGGTCCTCACCGAGGAGTGGATCCGCGACCCCGTCACGCCGGCCGATCCGGCGGCCGAGCTGTTCGTGCGCTACATCGCCTCGCACGGTCCGGCGGGTGCCCGCGACTTCGCCTGGTGGACGGGGCTGCCGCTCGGGGTCTCACGGGCCGCGGCCGAAGCCGCGGGGGACCGGCTGGTGGTCGTCGCCGATGAACCCGAGCCGATGTACCTGGCGGCCGGCCCCGCGCCCCGGCGTGCGGCATCCGCCCCCGACGTCCTGGCGCTGCCGCCCTTCGAGGAGTACTACCTGTCGTACGTCGACCGCACGGTGCCGTGCGCGCCGGAGTTCCTGTCGGCGATCGGGCCCAGCATGAACGGCATCGTGCGTCCGATCATCGTCGCCCGCGGCGAAGCGGTCGGCGTCTGGACGCACTCCGTCGCCGTCGGCCGGCACGCCGACGACCCCATCCCCGAGCTGTTCGCAGCCGGGGCGGCGACCGACGCCGAGGTGGCGGCATCCCTCGATCGCTACCGGGCGTTCATCACCGGCTGAGCAGTCTCACGCGTGGCGGTCGAGGAAGTCGTACACCTCGTTGTCGTCCACCCCGGGGAAGGCGCCGCGGGGGAGCGGCGAGAACATCTGCATGTGCACGCGCGCGCTCGGCCACGCCTTGCCGGCCCAGCGCCCCGCCACGTCGGATGCGGCGCGGCGGCAGCACGACTCGTCGGGGCACGTCGAGGTGGCGCGCTTCTGCGTCTCGCGCCCTCGGAACCAGCGGGCGTCGTCGAACGGCACGCCGACGGTGATCGAGAACTCGCCCGCCGAGGTCGAGCCGGTCTGCGTCGAGCACCAGAAGGTGCCGGCCGGCGTGTCGGTGTACTGGTAGTGCTCGGTGGTGCGGTTCTGCTCGGCGAACGCCGCGCGGGCCGAGAACTTGCGGCACGCCATCTGGCCGTCCACCGCGCCGGTGACATCCATCGGCAGCGGCAGATCGTCGTTCTCGTAGACGCGTGAGATCGCCCCCGATCCGTCGACGCGCAGGAAGTGCAGCTTGATGCCCAGATGATGGGTGGCGAGGTTGGTGAGCCGCATTCCGGCGGCCTCGTGGGTCACGCCGAACGCGTCACGGAAGTCCTCGACCGCGAGGTTGCGGTCCTTCTTGGCCTGCTGCAGGAACGCCACCGACGCGGTCTCGGGCATCAGGCAGCACGCGGCGTAGTAGTTGATCTCGAGCCGCTGCTGCAGGAAGTCCGCGTAGTCGGTCGGCCGCTTGTGGCCGAGCAGCCGGTGCGCCATCGCCTGCAGTGCCATCGAGCGCAGGCCATGTCCGCCCGGGATGGATGCCGGCGGCAGATAGATCCGGCCGTTCTCCAGGTCGGTGACCGACCGGGTCGAGTGCGGCAGGTCGTTGACGTAGATCAGCTCGAACCCGAGCTTCTCGGCCATGATGCTGACGGTGCGGTGGGTGAGGGCGCCCGACACGTGGCCGGCGGACTTGAGCTGCTTCTCGGCGAGCTTCTCGATGTCGGGCAGGTAGTTGTCGAGCTCGCGCATCTTCAGCCGCAGCTCGGTGTTCGCGCGACGCGCCTCTTCGGGCGTCGCGATCGCCTCGCGCTCGCGGCGCTGCAGCTCCCGGTGCAGGCCGAGGATCGACTCGATCGTCTCGTCGCTCATGCCCTTGGTCACTTTGACGGGGGCGACGCCGAGCTGACGGAAGACCGAGCTCGACTGCGCGCGCTCCAGCTCGATCTCCAGCGCGGCGCGGCGGTTGGGCGGTTCGGCCGACAGCAGATCGGCGACCTCGACGCCGGTGATCGACGCGATCGTCTGCAGCAGCGACAGCTTGGGCTCGCGCTTGCCGTTCTCGATGAGACTCAGCTGGCTGCCCGCGACGCCGACGAGGGCGCCGAGCTCGTCGAGTGTGTAGCCGTGAGCCAGACGCTGGTGACGGATGCGGTGGCCCAGGGTCGACAGTTCGAGGGAGGTCGGCGGCATTCCTTGATGATAGCGAAAGAATTGCAACTCTTGACACGCAGAATCGTGGGAAGAGGCATCCATCACGCGTGAAAGTAGAGGAAGAGCACGAATCTGCACGTCGAAATCAACGAGGAGCGACACCATGGCCCTTGCCGACATCTTCACCCGTATCGAAGGATCGACCTCGTCGAACGCCGGGCCCGCCCGTCCGACCGCGACCCGGACGTACGGCGAGCTGCCGACCGTGTCGGGCGAGGGCATGGTCGCACTGCGCGAGTGGGTCGACGAGATCGCGGCGCTGACCAAGCCCGCCCGCATCCACTGGGTCGACGGGTCGCGCGCCGAGAACGACGCCCTGCTGCGCCAGCAGGTCGACGAGGGCAAGCTCATCAAGCTCAACCCGGAATGGCGGCCGGGCTCGTACCTGGCGCGCTCGCACCCGAGCGACGTCGCGCGCACCGAGGCACGCACCTTCATCGCCTCCGAGCGTGAAGAGGATGCCGGTCCCACGAACAACTGGGCCGCCCCTGACGAGATCCGTGCCACCATCACCCCGCTGTTCGACGGCTCGATGAAGGGCCGCACGATGTACGTCGTGCCGTTCTCGATGGGTCCGGTCGGCGGGCCGCTGTCGCACATCGGCGTGCAGGTCACCGACAGCGCCTACGCCGTCACCTCGATCGGCATCATGACCCGCGTCGGCAACGACGTGCTGCGCGAGATCGCCGCCGGTGCGCCGTGGGTCAAGACCGTCCACTCGGTGGGCGCCCCGCTGCAGCCCGGCCAGCAGGACGACGCGTGGCCCTGCAACGACGAGAAGTACATCGTGCACTTCCCCGAGACGCTCGAGGTCTGGTCGTACGGCTCGGGCTACGGCGGCAACGCGATCCTCGCGAAGAAGTGCTTCGCGCTGCGCATCGCCTCGGTCATCGGCCGCAACGAGGGCTGGCTCGCCGAGCACATGCTGCTCATCCGCGTGATCGATCCCGCAGGGCGCGCCTACCACCTCGCCGCGGCGTTCCCGTCGGCGTGCGGCAAGACGAACCTCGCGATGCTGCGCCCGACGATCCCCGGCTGGCGCGTCGAGACCCTCGGCGACGACATCGCCTGGCTGCGGCCCGGCGAGGACGGGCGCCTCTGGGCCATCAACCCCGAAGCGGGCTTCTTCGGCGTCGCACCGGGCACCGGCGAGTCCACCAACGTCACGGCCGTCGAGACGCTGTGGGGCAACACGATCTTCACGAACGTCGCGCTGCGCCCCGACGGCGACGTGTGGTGGGAGGGTCTCACGGACGAGCCGCCGGCAGAGCTCACCGACTGGGAGGGCAAGCCCTGGACGCCGGCATCGGGTCGCCCCGCCGCGCACCCGAACTCGCGCTTCACGGTCGCCGCGGCGCAGTGCCCGCAGATCGCGGACGACTGGGACGCGCCGCAGGGCGTGCCGCTCGACGCCATCCTGTTCGGCGGCCGCCGCGCCACCAACGTGCCGCTCGTGGTCGAGGCCACCGACTGGACGCACGGCGTCTTCATGGGCTCCAACGTGTCGTCCGAGCGCACGGCGGCCGCCGAGGGCACCGTCGGCGAACTGCGCCGCGACCCGTTCGCGATGCTGCCGTTCTGCGGCTACAACATGGCGGACTACTTCGGCCACTGGCTGAAGGTCGGCCAGAAGCTGCGCTTCGACCGCGCGCCGCGCGTGTTCCAGGTGAACTGGTTCCGCAAGGGCACGGACGGCCGGTTCCTGTGGCCCGGCTTCGGCGACAACTCGCGCGTGATCGACTGGATCATCCGCCGCGTCGAGGGCGAGGTCGGCGCCGTCGACAGCCCCATCGGCCGGCTGCCGCACGCCGAGGACCTCGACCTCGACGGCATCGAGGTGCCCCAGGCCGACCTCGATGAGCTGTTCGCGGTCGACCCGCAGCTGTGGCTGCAGGAGGCCGACCTGACCGAGGAGTTCTACCGCACCTTCGAGGGGCGCGTGCCCGCGCCGCTGTGGGCCGAGCTGGCCGCGCTGCGGTACCGCCTGCAGCGCGCCTGACCGGCTCGGTCGCCGAGCCTGTCGAGGCGGATGCCCCGGCCTCACCTGTGCGGTGGCCGGGGCATCCGCTTGTCGTTTGTGGCGAGTCGCCACGTTCGCCGCGCGCGGTGCGTCGTTCGTGGCGACGCGTGTGGGTGGCGGCATCCCATCCCGCGACTGGGCCTGTGGCGAGTCGCCACGTTCGCCGCGCGCGGTGCGTCGTTCGTGGCGACTCGCGGGAAACTGGGCGCCACGCGGTCAGCCGACCCGCGGGCTCAGACCAGCAGCTGGTGCTTCGCGAGGTCGCGGTACAGGGGCGTCGTCTGCACGAGCTCGGAGTGGGTGCCCTGACCGACGACGCGGCCGTGGTCCATCACGACGATGTGGTCGCTGTCGACGACGGTCGACAGCCGGTGCGCGATCACGATGAGCGTGCGGCCGGCCGCCACGGCGTCGATCGCGTCGCGCATCCGCTGCTCGTTGAGGCCGTCGAGCGACGACGTGGACTCGTCGAGCAGCAGGATCGGGGGAGCGGCCAGCAGCGCGCGCGCGATCGCGAGCCGCTGACGCTCGCCGCCCGACAGCATGACGCCCGACTCGCCGACGGGCGCGTCGATGCCGAGCGGGTTGCGGTCCAGCACCTCGCCGAGGTTTACCGCGCGCAGCACGTCCTCGCACTGCGCGTCGGAGGCCTCGGGCGACGCGAGCCGCAGGTTGTCGCCGATCGTGCCCGCGAGCGTGGGGGCATCCTGCTCGACGTAACCGAGCTGCGCGCGCAGCGCGTCGCGGTCGAGCGTGCGCACGTCGGCGCCGCCGAGCAGGATCGCGCCGCCGGTCGGGTCGTAGAACCGCTCGATGAGCGCGAGGGTCGTGCTCTTGCCGGCGCCCGACGGGCCGACCAGTGCCACGCGGGCACCGCGCGGGACCGTGAACGAGACGCCGCGCAGCACGTCGCCGTCGGAGTCGAGGGATGCCGCATCCGCGACGTGCCCGTCGGCCGAGGCGCCGTCGCCGAGGGCGATCACCGACGTGTCGACGTGGGCGCTCTCCAGGACCGCCAGCGCTTCGGACTCGGCCTTGCGCCGGGCGGCGACGACGTTCTCTGGGTAGCGGAAGCGCACGTCGCGGAACTCGATCGCCGCGGCCGCGGGGGTCGGGACGCCGGGGGCGGCGGCATCCTCTTCTCGCACGCGTGCCGCGATCGCGGCGTCGTCCTGCGCCTCGACCGGAAGGTCGAGCACCTCCTGGATGCGGCCGAGCGCTCCGAGCGCCTGGCTGACGGACGTGATGGCGCCGAAGAACGAGCCCAGCGGCGCGATCAGCATGAAGAGGAACATGATGAAGGTCACGAGGCTGGCGATCGTCAGCGCCCCGGTGGCGACGCGGAAGCCGCCGAGGCCGATCACCACCAGCAGCGAGACCTGCAGCGCGATGCCCGCGATCGGCACGACGAGCGCTGACACCTTCGCGATGCGCACGCCCACGTCGAACGCGTCGGTCGCCTGGCTGGTGACGGCCGTGACCTCGCGGTCGGTCGCGCCCGAAGCGCGCACGGTGCGGATCGATCCCACCGCGCGCTCGACGCCGGACGCGAGGGCGCCGACCTTCTCCTGCTGCTCGGTCGAGGCGGTGCGGATGCGGCCGCTGAGCGCCGTGACGCCCAGCACCGAGATGCCGATGACGACCACGATGATCGCCAGCAGCACGGGGTCGATGAACGCCATCGCGACGAGGGCCCCGACGAACAGCAGGGCGTTGCCGACAGAGTCGGCGAGCCCCTGCGTGAGCGCCGCGTATAGCAGGGTCGTGTCGCTGCCGACGCGCGAGACGAGGTCGCCCGTGCGGCGGGCGTCGAACTCGCTGATCGGCAGGTGGAGGATGCGGGCGATGAGCCGTCGCCTGCTGGAGTACACGACGGCGGTGCCGGTGCGCTGCAGCAGGTAGTGCTGATAGCCCGAGATCAGCGAGCCCAGGATCACGAAGCCCACGAGCGCCCACACCAGCAGGCCGAGGTCGAGGTTCTCCTGCACGCGCGTGATCACCTGGCCTACCAGCAGCGGCTGGACGAGGGACGCGCCGGCGCTCAGGATGCTGAGCACGACGACCACGGCGATGGTGCCCTTGTGCTCGAACAGGTAGGGCAGCAGCTGGCCGAAGGTCGCGCGCGGTCCCTCCTGCTTGATGCGTCGGGATCGGATGCCGCGGCCTCGTGCGGGGGCGGCGGTGGGGGCTTCGTCGAGTTCGGCGGAGGGCATGGGTGTACCTCGTTCGTGAAGGGGGCTTACCTTCGACCGTACTTCTTGTGGACGGCCTGTCTGCTCACGCCGAGGGCGCTCGCGATCGCCTGCCACGAGAAGCCGAGGTTGCGGGCCTTGCGCACCTGCACCTCTTCGGCGCGGGCGAGCTCACGGCGCACCTCGGCGAGGCGGTGCAGCTCGGCCAGCGGCTCGCGCTCGCCGGCCGCGCCGATGAGGGTCTGCAGGTCGTCGCCGCTCATCGTGCCGCCTCTCGTGTCGAGTGGATGCTCCCCACACCCTCTCCACGCATCGCTTCGCGCTGCGCGGAGCCTCGGGGCGCGTGGGCCCACGCGGTGAGGCATCCAGCGTCAACCATAGTTGACGCACCGCGGGTCGTCAACTCAAGTTGACGCTGGGCCGTGTCGGCAGGGCGCGCTACTGTGTTCCGGTGCCCGCCCCCGTGATCTCAGCGTCGAACCTCGCCAAGGCCTACAAGGTCAAGGGCAAGCCCGACTTCGTCGCCGTCGACGGCCTCTCGTTCGAGGTCGCGCCCGGTGAGTCGTTCGGCCTGCTCGGCCCCAACGGCGCAGGCAAGTCCACCACCATGAAGATGGTCGGCGCCGTCTCGACCCGCTCCGGCGGCGACCTGTCGATCCTCGGGCTCGATCCCGACCGGTACGGTCCCGAGATCCGCTCGCGCCTGGGTGTCGTCCCACAGCAGGACAACCTCGACGGCGAGCTCAACGCCCGCGAGAACCTCTACATCTACGGCCGGTACTTCGGGCTGCCGGGCAAGGTGTGCCAGCAGAAGGCGGACGAGCTGCTGGCGTTCGCGCAGCTCGAAGACAAGGCGAAGAGCAAGGTCGACGCGCTGTCGGGCGGCATGAAGCGGCGGCTCACCATCGCGCGTGGACTCATCAACGACCCGCGCATCCTGCTGCTCGACGAGCCCACCACGGGCCTGGACCCGCAGGCCCGTCATGTGCTGTGGGACCGCCTGTTCCGACTCAAGGAGCGCGGCACGACGCTCGTGCTCACCACGCACTACATGGACGAGGCCGAGCAGCTGTGCGACCGGCTCATCGTCGTCGACAAGGGTCGCATCATGGCCGAGGGCACGCCCGCCTCGCTCATCCGCGAGCACTCCAGCCGTGAGGTGCTCGAGGTGCGCTTCGGGTCGGACCGCAACCAGCAGGTCGCCCCGCAGCTGGCGAGTATCGGCGACCGCGTCGAGGTGCTGCCCGACCGCATCCTGGTCTACGCCCACGACGGCGAGTCTGCGCTCGAAGCCGTCACGCACCGCGGGCTCACGCCGCTCACCTCGCTGGTGCGCCGGTCCAGCCTCGAGGACGTGTTCCTTCGACTGACCGGAAGGTCGCTGATCGAATGAGCGGGCGTTCCGAAGAGGGCGTGCCGCAGCCCGGCGCCGCGTCGGCGGTCACCGCGCACCCCACGACCGAAGAGCTGCGCGCCGAGGCGATGGAGTGGGGCCGCAAGCCCCGCGGCCTCGGGACCTGGTACGTCACCGAGCACATGGTCCGCGCGATGCGCGCCTACGGCTGGACGATCGTGGTCGGCGCGCTCGGTCAGCCGATCCTCTACCTCCTGGGGCTGGCCGTCGGCCTCGCGGCGCTCATCGGCGCGCCGATCCAGGACGGCGATCAGACCGTCCCGTACCTGGTGTTCGTCGCGCCGGCCCTGCTGATGACGGCCGCGATCTCGGTGGCGACCGAGGAGTTCTCGTTCCCCGTGATGGCCGGGTTCAAGTGGCGCCGCTACTTCTTCGGCTTCAGCGCCTCGCCGCTGTCACCGGGCCAGATCGCCGGCGGCGTCGTCATGGGGGCGTCCGCGCGCATGTTCGTGGTCGTCGTCGCGTACTACGCGCTCATCTGGATCTTCGGCGCGGTGCCCTCCCCGGCGACCGGATGGCTCACGATCCCGATCGGCCTGCTCGCCGGGCTCTCGTTCGGCATTCCCTACATGGCATATGCCGCCTCGATCACTGAGGACAAAGGGCAGTTCGCGCTCGTGCAGCGGTTCATCTTCATGCCGATGTTCCTGTTCTCGGGCACGTTCTACCCGCTCGACACGCTGCCGCTGTGGCTGCAGTGGATCGGCTGGATCTCGCCGCTGTGGCATGCGTCCGAACTCGGGCGCATGGCGACGTACGGCAAGCCTGCCGATCCGTTCGTCGTGCTCGCGCACGTGGTCTTCCTGCTCGTGCTCGCGGTCGGGGGTTACATCGTGGGGCGGCGGCTGTTCCAGAGGAGGCTCGGCGAATGACGGTCATGACCGAGGCTCCGGTGCGCTCCGGCGGCGTCCGCGCGCTGTGGGCCGGCAACCCTCAGGCTGTCGTGCAGCGCGGTCTCATCGCGGCGCGGTCGTCGAGCTGGGCCGTCGTGCTGTCGGGCTTCTTCGAGCCGGTGTTCTACCTGCTGTCGATGGGCATCGGCATGGGCGCCCTGATCGGCACCGTGCAGACATCGGGCGGCGTCGAGGTGAGCTACGCGGCGTTCATCGCCCCGGCGCTGCTGGCGACGTCGGCGATGAACGGCGCCATCTACGACTCGACGTGGAACGTCTTCTTCAAGCTCAACTACGGCAAGCTCTACGAGGGCATGCTGGCGACCTCGCTCGGCCCGCTCGACGTGGCACTGGGAGAGATCCTCTACGCGCTGCTGCGCGGACTGCTGTACGCGACCGGCTTCATGGTCATCATGCAGCTGCTCGGGCTCAACCTCGCCTGGACGGCGATCCTCGCGATCCCTGCCGTGCTGCTCATCGCATTCGGGTTCGCGAGCCTGGGGATGGCCGTGACGAGCTACATGAAGACGTTCCAGCAGATGGACTGGATCAACTTCGTGCTGCTGCCGATGTTCCTGTTCTCGGCGACGCTCTTCCCGATCACCGCGTACCCCGACTGGATCCAGGCGATCATCATGGCCTTCCCGCTGTGGCACGGCGTCGAGCTGGTGCGCGGGCTGACGACCGGCATCCTCACTCCCGAGATGTGGTGGCACGTGCTGTACTTCGTCGTCATGATCGCGGTCGGACTCGTCTTCACCACCAAGCGGCTGCGGGCGCTCTTCCTGGACTGACACTTTCTGAACGCGTTCAGTTTCTGCTAGCTTCGGGGTGTGCGGACACCCGAGGGACGACAGCGGAGGCGCGCGGCGCCGATCTTCGTGAGCATCCGCATCGATGCACCGTGGGAGCGCGTGTGGCAGCTGACGCAGGATCCCGCCGCGCACGTGCGGTGGGATGCCCGCTTCAGCGCGATCGTGCCCACCGCGTCGCTCCCCGGGGGCGGGTACCGCTTCCGGTACGAACGGCGTGTCCCCGGGCGCACGATCGTCGGCGTCGGTGCGACGATCGGCGAACGCGAGCGTCCCGACGGCACGCGGACCTCCGCACTGCGGTTCGACACCGACGACGCGCTGTCGCCCCTCGGAGCGGGCCGCGGCTACTGGCGCTACGTGCCCGACGGTGACGGAGTGGTGTTCTCTACCGGCTACGACTACGAGCCGGGGTGGGGCCGCCTGCTCGATCGGTTGGTGCGACCCGCGATCGGATGGCTCACGGCGTGGAGCTTCGATCGCCTGCGCCTGTGGGCCGAGCAGGGCGCCGCCCCCGAGCGCTGGCCGCTCGCGACGGCACTGCAGCCCTGGCGCGCCGGGCGTCCCCGGGCCGGGCGCTGCCGCCGTCGCGCCCCCGGTGCGCACGCTTTCGCCGGCGCGCCGGCGACGCTCGCGGACCTGGCGGCGCCATGACCTCGGCGGTCGTGGGGCAGCGGACGTCGATGTTCGCCGCGGCGATGGGCGACCAGTTCGCGCGCCTGCACCCGATGCTTCAGCGAAGGTTCGGCGTCGGTCTCGAAGCAGGCTACGCCTGCGTCGGCGAGGGGGTCATGACGCGCATCCGCCGCGGCCCGTGGTGGACGGTGCCGTTCCTGCAGGTCGGACGGTTCCGCAACATCCTGGTGCCCGAGGTGGGCACCGACATCCCGTTCACCATCGAGAACTACGCGTACCGCGACCCGTTCGGTCGCGAGACCGTCACGTTCGTCAGGGACTTCCGGATGCCGCGCCGCCGGTACCGCTTCGACGCGACGATGGTGCTGGCTCAGGGGAGCATCGTCGACTACCTCGGCACCCACCAGCACCTGGCGGTCGATCTGCAGCTGTGCGCGGATGACGACGGCGCGCTCGTGCTGCGGTCGGACGCGCAGCGCTTCTACGCGGGCCCCTTCGGCTTCCGGTTCCCGATGATCTTCAGCGGCCGGGCGCTGCTGCGCGAGTCGTTCGACGACGAGGCAGGCGTGTTCCGCATCCGCCTCGAGGTGCGCAACCGTGTGTTCGGCTTCCTCTTCGGCTACGAGGGCACGTTCCGCTGCACGTTCCCCGAAGCGGCCGATGCGCCGCAGCGGCTGAAGCCCGTCCGGCACGAGCTGCGCACCTAGCCTGGCTCGCGCATACTGCGGCGCGACGGCATCCCTCCCGCGACCGCGCCGAGGCGGCATCCCCGAGACCGAGCAGATCGTCCGCGAGACCGGGGACGCGGGCTGAGACCTGGGGTCATGCCCGGGGTCTCAGCCCGAGCCCCCGGTCTCGGCGAACGAGTTCCACCGAGACGCGGGCGAGGGCGGCTAGAGCGAGCCGGTCGCGCCGACGCCGAGGTCGGCGTTGTAGTCGACGTCCTTGGTCTCGGGGCTCAGGAGCAGCGCGACGAACGTCAGCACGCTCATCACCGACAGGTAGATGCCGACGAGCCACGGGCTGCCGCCCGCGGCCGCCCACAGCGCCACCGCGACGATCGGCGCCAGCGCCGCACCGAGGATCGACGACACGTTGTACGAGATCGCAGAGCCCGAGTAGCGCACGTTCGTCGGGAAGAGCTCGGGCAGGATCGCGCCCATCGGCCCGAACGTGGCGCCCATCAGCATGAACCCGAACACGAGGAAGGCCTGCACCAGCGCGCCCGTGAACTTCGGGTCGAGCTGCGGAAGCAGGAACAGGTTGAACGTCAGGCCGAACACGACGATGACGCCCGTCACCCACAGCAGCAGGCGGCGCCGGCCGACGGCATCCGCGATGGGTCCCGACAGCAGCGTGAAGATGCCGAAGAACACCACGCCGATGATCTGCATCAGCACGAAGTCGGTGTAGCCGAAGCCCAGGCCGGGCACGTACGTCGCCGCGTCGAACGGGGTTCCCGCCGCCTCGGCCGCCGCCTCGGCACCCGCGAGGGTCGCCTTCGTGCCGTACGCGAGCGTGAAGTTCGTCATGAGGTAGAACAGCACGTACGTCGCCAGCATGATGAACGTGCCGAGGATCAGGTGCCACCAGTGGTGGCGGATGACGGTGCCGAGCGGGAACTTGCGCAGCGCGCCCTTCTCTTCGGCCTTGACGAAGGTCTCGGACTCGACCAGGCGCAGTCGCACCCACAGGCCGATGATCACCATGACGGCCGAGAACAGGAACGGCACGCGCCAGCCCCACGCGAGGAAGTCCGCCGAGCGCTGGCCGGCGCCCTCGGGGTGCGGCAGCAGGAAGTTGATGGCGAGGAACACGCCGTTCGCGATGATGAAGCCGAGCGGGGCGCCGAGCTGCGGGAACGTGCCGTACCAGGCGCGCTTGCCCTTCGGTGCGTTCTCGGTGGCCACCAGGGCGGCGCCCGACCACTCGCCACCGAGCGCGAAGCCCTGGAACAGGCGCAGGATCAGCAGCAGCACCGCGGCCCACACGCCGATCTCGTTGAACGTGGGCAGGCAGCCGATGAGGAAGGTCGCGATTCCCATGGTCAGCAGCGATGCCACGAGGGTCGCCTTGCGTCCGAAGCGGTCGCCGAAGTGGCCGAAGACGACGGCGCCCAGCGGGCGGGCGACCATCGCGGCGCCGAACACGCTGAACGACAGCAGCAGCGACGTGGTGTCGTTGCCGGTCGGGAAGAACAGGATCGGGAACACGAGCACGGCGGCGGTCGCGTAGACGTAGAAGTCGTAGAACTCGATCGTGGTGCCGATGAGGCTCGCGAGAATGACGCGGGAACGAGGGTTGGCAGGAGCGGCGGGAGCCGCAGCGGACGTGCTGGGGGAGGTCATATTCACCTGGGCATGCGCGGAACGGGGCCATCCGGGTGGGATGCTGCGGTGGGCGGACGCCCGGCGCAGGATGGCGCGTCAGGCGGCACTGCACTGGATCACCATGGGTGCGAGCTGGTCGCCCGGCACGAGGATCAAGCCTACCCCGGCGGCGCTGCTGCGGCTCCGGATGCGAAGAGCGGATGCCTCGGCCCAGGGCCGCGGCATCCGCTCTCGGATGTCGTCTCAGTCGGTCAGCGCCACAGCACGGCGATCGCGGCGTTCGCGAAGGTCAGCACGCCGATGGACCAGAAGATGCCCCCGGGCACCGAACCGGTCTTGCGCTGGCGGCCGGCCCCGATGCCGAGCAGGGCGCCGATGATCACGAGGATCACGAGCTTGACGCCGATCTTGACGTAGTTCAGGTCGTATTCGATGCCCCACGGGGCGGCGAGGATGAGGCCGGCGAGACCGGCGATCGCGAGTCCCCAGTTCATGAGGCGCGTGATCTGGTGCTTTCCGTTGACCGCCTCGACGACCCAGGCGCCGAAGAGGATGGCGAAGCCCACGAGGTGGACGAGCACGACGACATGACGGAGGATTTCCATGCCCTCAGTCTAGCTGAAGGTTGCTCCGGCGCGAGGGTCAGCCCCGTCGGTCACCGGGCCGTCACCCGGTCACTGAGCCTGTCGAAGTGCGCGCAGCACGAGCGCCGTGCGGATCGCGGCGTCGGCCGCCTCGAAGCCCTTGTCCTCCTGCGACCCGGGCAGCCCTGCGCGATCGATGCCCTGCGCCTCGTCGTCGAGCGTGAGCACCCCGAACCCGACGGGCTTGCCGGTGTCGAGCGCGACGCGCGTGAGACCGTCGGTGGCGGCGTTCGACACGAACTCGAAGTGGGGCGTCCCGCCGCGGATGATGACGCCGAGCGCCACCGCCGCGTCGGCGCCGGCCTCGAGGGCGGCCTTGGCGACCACGGGCAGCTCGAACGAGCCCGGCACGCGCACCACCCGGTGCGTCGCGCCGGAGGCGTCCAGCGCGCGCTGTGCGCCCGCGATGAGTCCGTCGGTGATCGTCTCGTGCCACGTGCCCGCGATCACGACCACGTCGAGACCCGTCGCGTCGACCGTTCCGGTCGCCTGGGGAGCGCCCTTGCCGCTCATGCCTGTGCTCCTTCGTTGTGTGCCGCGCTGTCGTGCATGTGTGCCAGGGCGTCGGCGAAGTCCTCGTCGGCGATGATGTGGCCCATGCGGTCGCGCTTGGTGGCGAGGTACTGGTGGTTGTTCGGTCCGACGCCGACCAGCAGCGGCACCTGCTCGACGATCTCGAGGCCGAGCTCGCGCAGCTGCTTCACCTTGTCGGTGTTGTTCGTGAGCAGGCGCACCTTCTCGACGCCGAGATCCGTGAGGATGCCGGCGGCCGCGGCGTAGTCGCGGGCATCGGCGGGCAGACCCAGGGCCAGGTTGGCGTCGACCGTGTCGAGGCCGCGCTCCTGCAGCGAGTAGGCGCGCAGCTTGTTGATGAGGCCGATGCCGCGTCCCTCGTGACCGCGCATGTAGATGACGACGCCGCCGTCCTGCTCGATCGCGTCGAGAGCGGCCTCGAGCTGCGGGCCGCACTCGCACTTGAGCGAGCCGAACGCCTCGCCGGTCAGGCACTCCGAGTGCACGCGCACGAGCGGCGCCTCGTCGAGCTCGCCCGACACGACCGCGATGTGGTCGGTGCCGGTGATGCGGTCCTTGTACGCGAGGAAGCGGAAGGCACCGTGCGAGGTCGGCACGTGGGCTTCGGCGCGCAGGCTCACGCGGCGCTTGTGGGCGCCGCGGATCGCGGGGTCGCACGGCGCGTGCTCGTCGAGGTAGGCGACGAGCTGCTCGATCGTGATGACCGGGATGCCGTACTCGGCGCCGAGGTCCTGCAGACCGGGCAGGCGCATCATGCTGCCGTCCTCGGCGACGACCTCGCCGATGACGCCGACGGGCTCGAGTTCGGCGAGCTTCATGAGTTCGACGGCGGCCTCGGTGTGGCCGGCGCGCTCGCGCACGCCGCCGTCGACGGCGCGCAGCGGCAGGATGTGGCCCGGGCGCTTGACGCTGGTGCGCGTCGACTCGGGGTCGGCCAGCACGTTGAGCGTGTGGGCGCGATCGGCCGCGCTGATGCCGGTGGTGACGTTGTCGGCGGCGTCCACGCTGACCGTGTAGGCGGTGCCGCGCGAGTCCTCGTTGTGCTCGACCATCGGGGGGAGGTCGAGACGGTCGGCCCAGTCGGCGGGCATCGGGGCGCACAGGAACCCGCTCGTCCAGCGCACGGTCCACGCCACCCATTCGGGCGTCGCGAGCTGTGCCGACAGGATGACGTCGCCCTCGTTCTCGCGGTTCTCATCGTCGGCGACGATGACGGGCCGGCCGGCGCGCAGCGCCTCCAGGGCCTCGGGGATGGTGGCAAGGCTCATCGCGAGCCTCCTTCCGTGAATTCCAGCAGCCGGCGCACATGGCGCGCCAGGATGTCGGTCTCGAGATTGACGCGGTCGCCCGCCACACGGGCGCCGAGGGTCGTGGCGGCGAGCGTCTCGGGGATCAGCGAGACCTCGAACCATGCGTCCGCCGCCGTGCCTGAGCCTGTCGAGGGGGCGGGACTCGCGGCGCTGACGGTGAGCGAGACGCCGTCGACGGCGATCGAGCCCTTGTCGACGACGAGCGGTGCGAGCGCAGCGGGGAGCGAGATGCGCAGCACCTGCCACTGGGCGCCGGGGCGCACCTCGAGCACCTCGCCGGTGCCGTCGATGTGGCCCTGCACGATGTGACCGCCGAGGCGCCCGTGCGCGACCGTCGCCCGCTCCAGGTTGACGACGCGTCCCGCAGCGACGCCCTCGAGCGTCGACATGTCGAGCGTCTGCTTCATGACGTCGGCGGTGAACCAGTCGTCGCCCTGGTCGACGACCGTGAGGCACACGCCGCTGACCGAGATGGAGTCGCCGTGCGCGGCATCCGACACGGCCTTCGGGCCGCGGACGGTCACGCGCACGCCGTCGCCCGACGGCTCGACCGCGGTGACCTCGCCGATCTCTTCGACGATTCCGGTGAACATCAGTCGTCTCCTTCTTCCGGGGCCTCTTCCGGTCCCTGAGCTTCGTCGGGTCCCTGAGCCTGTCGAAGGGCGGCGACGTACAGCACGTCGTCGCCCAGCGGGATCGTGGATGCCACATCCAGCCGCCGCGCCTGCGCGATGGTCGTCACGCCGATGTCGCGCAGCGACAGCCGGTCGCCGCCGAGCAGCACCGGCGCCACGTACACGAGGACCTCGTCGGCGAGCCCGGCGCGCAGGAACGAGCTGGCCAAGGCGGGCCCGCCCTCGACGAACACGCGCTGCACGCCCTGCTGGCGGAGCGTCTCGAGGAGCGCCGGAAGGTCCTGCCCGTCATCGGTGGCGAGGGGGAGTGGATGCCGTCGCACGGCCGCCCCCGACGGCACCGGCCGCCGGCCCACCACGACCGGACGCGGCTGGTGCTCGTAGAGCGTGCCGTCGGGGCGTCGCGCCGTGAGCGCGGGGTCGTCGGCCAGGAGAGTGCCGGTGCCGACGACGATCGCGTCGGTCTCGGACCTGCGGCGGTGCACGTCCGCGCGCGCGGCGGGCCCGGTGATCCACTGGCTGGTGCCGTCGGCGGCGGCGGCGCGGCCGTCGAGGCTCTGCGCCCACTTGACCGTCACGTGCGGACGCCCGAGGCGCTGCACGGTGAGCCACGAGTCGAGCAGCGCGGCTGCCTCGTCGGCCAGCAGGCCTGCCTCGACGTCGACGCCGGCCTCGCGCAGCCGCGCGGCTCCGCCCGAGGAGTGATCGCCCGGGTCGGACACCGCGTACACGACGCGCGCCACGCCGGCGTCGATGAGCGCCTCGGAGCACGGCCCCGTGCGCCCGGTGTGGTTGCAGGGTTCGAGGGTGACGACGGCGGTCGCGCCGCGGACGGCGTCGGGCGCGAGCTTCGAGAGCGCGTCGACCTCGGCGTGCGGGGTCCCGGCGCCGCGGTGCCAGCCCTCGGCGAGCACGTGGCCGTCCGGCGACAGCAGCAGGGCGCCGACCTGCGGGTTCACGCCGCGCGGTCCGTTCGCGGCGACCGCCAGCGCCCGACGCATCGCGTCGTGTTCCGCTGTGCTCGCCATCCGGCCTGCCCTCTCGCTGTCTGCTGAGGCTCCGGGCAACGGGAAGCGGCGGCGCGCGCGACGCCGCTCGTGCTGCCTCCCATCCGGACTAGCGACGACTGCTCGTCGCATCACCGTCGGTTCCGGAATTCCACCGGATCGACCTCGGCTCACCCTGTTCGACAGAGTGGATGCGTCGGCTCGCGGACTCTCACCGCCGGTTCGGATTCACACCGACCCCGGAGCACGTTGATGCTCTCGAGTGTAGTCAACGCGGCATCCGCCCATTCATTCCATGTCTTCGCATGAAGCGCGGCCACCGGGGCGAGGCGCGGCCCGATGTCGTCAGGGCGGCATAGCCTGGAGGTGGGGACGGTGAGATTCTTGACGACGACACGGGGATACGACGAGCTGGCTGCGCGACCGTACGCGGACGTGCTGATCATCGGCGGCGGCATCAACGGCCTCGCGACCTTCCGCGATCTGGCGCTGCAGGGCGTCGACGTCGCACTGGTGGAACGCGACGATTTCGTCAGCGGCGCATCCGCCGCGTCGTCCCACATGATCCACGGCGGCATCCGCTATCTCGAGAACGGCGAGTTCCGTCTCGTGCACGAGGCGGTCACCGAGCGCAACGCGCTGCTGCGCACCGCGCCGCACTACGTGCGTCCGCTGCAGACGACGATCCCGATCTTCTCGACGTTCTCGGGCGTGCTCACCGCGCCGCTGCGGTTCCTGCGCCACGGCAAGGGACGGGCGCGTGAGCGCGGCGCCGCGCTCATCAAGATCGGCCTCGTGATCTACGACTCGTTCTCGCGGGGCGGCGGCATATTCGGCGGCGGCACGGTGCCGCGGCACGCGTTCCACGGCCGACGCCGGTCGCTCGCCCTGCTGCCCGAGCTCAATCCGGACGTGAAGTACACCGCGACCTACTGGGATGCTTCGCTGCACGATCCCGAGCGCCTCGCGCTCGACGTGCTGCGCGATGCCCGCAGCGTCGGCGGGGAAGGCTCCGGCAGCCGCGCCCGCGCCGCCAACTACACCGCGGCCATCGGGGCGCAGGGCGGCCATGTGCTGCTGCGCGACGCCGAGACGGGGCGCGAGACGACGTTCGCGGCATCCGTCGTCCTCAACACGAGCGGACCGTGGACCGACGGCACCAACCTCGCCCTCGGCGACCCGACCCGGTACATGGGCGGCACCAAGGGCTCGCACATCGTGCTCGACCACCCGGAGCTGCTGGCTGCGACCGGTGGCCGCGAGCTGTTCTTCGAGAACGAGGACGGCCGCATCGTGCTGATCTACCCGCTCAAGGGGCGTGTGCTGGTCGGCACCACCGACCTCGAGCACGACATGGGCGACCCGATCGTGTGCACCGAGGCCGAGGTGGACTACTTCATCGACCTGATCGCGCAGGTGCTGCCCGCGATCGCGGTCGACCGCGCCCGGATCGTGTACCGCTTCGCCGGCGTGCGCCCGCTGCCGGGCCACGGCGACCTCGCGCCGGGGTTCGTCTCGCGCGACTACCGGATCGAGTCCGCACCGCTCGTGGGTGGGCAGGCGACCGTGCTGAGCCTCGTCGGCGGCAAATGGACGACATTCCGCGCGTCGGCCGAGCACCTCGCCGATCGTGCCCTCGAGCTGCTCGCGCAGCCGCGCCGGCGCTCCACCAAGGGCGTGCCGATCGGCGGCGGACGCGGCTTCCCGACGACCGAGCGGTCGCGTCAGCAGTGGATCGCCACACACACCGGCGCCCTCGACCCGGCGCGCGTGGCGACGCTGCTCGACCGCTACGGCACGGTGGCGGCATCCGTCATCGCGGCGATCGCGAGGGATGCCGCCGACGCGCCGCTCGAGCACGCCCCCGGCTACTCGTCCGGCGAGCTGCGGTACCTCGCGTCGGCCGAGTCGGTGGTGCATCTGGACGACCTGCTGCTGCGTCGCACGTCGCTCGCCTTCATCGGCGGCGCGACACCCGAGGCCGCGCGCGAGATCGCGGCAGCCGTCGCGCCCGTGCTCGGCTGGGACGCCGCCCGCGTCGGGGCCGAGGTCGAGCGCGGGCTCGCCGGCGTGCACGCCGCCGATCCGGCCTGGACCGGGGCCTCCGCGCGATAGGTCGCACGGGCGATAGCCTGGCGGGCACCGGATCCGGCGTCCGTGCCGGGGGAGAAGGAGACGACGTTGTCCGACCACGTGCTGGCGATCGACCAGGGAACGACCTCGACCCGCGCCATCGTGTTCGACCGGGAGGGTGCGGTCGTCGCCGTCTCGCAGCGCGAGCACGAGCAGATCTTCCCCCGCGCCGGATGGGTCGAGCACGACCCGGTCGAGATCTGGACGAGCGCCGAGTGGGTGATCTCCTCGTGCCTCACGCGGGCTCGGATCACGGCATCCGACGTCGCCGCGATCGGGGTGACCAACCAGCGCGAGACCGCCATCGTGTGGGAGAAGCGCACCGGCCGCCCCGTGCACAACGCCGTCGTGTGGCAGGACACCCGCACCCAGCCGCGCATCGACGCGATGGCCGCCGACGGCGGCGCAGACCGGTTCGCCGACACCACCGGCCTGCCGCTGGCAACCTATTTCTCGGCGTCCAAGGTGGCGTGGATCCTCGACAACGTCCCCGGCGCGCGTGCCGCCGCCGAGGCCGGCGAGCTGATGTTCGGCACGCCCGACACGTGGATCGTATGGAACCTCACGGGTGGCACCCGGGGCGGCATCCACGTCACCGATGTCACCAACGCGTCGCGCACCCTGCTGATGGATCTGCGCACCCTCGACTGGTCGGACGAACTGCTCGCGGTGTGGGGCATCCCGCGCGCGATGATGCCGGAGATCCGCTCGTCGTCCGAGGTCGTCGGTCACTCGCAGCTGCCCTCCGTGCTCGACGGCGTGCCCATCGCGGGCATCCTCGGCGACCAGCAGGCGGCCACCTTCGGCCAGGCGGCGTTCGATGCCGGCGAGTCGAAGAACACCTACGGCACGGGCAATTTCCTGCTCGTGAACACCGGCACAGAGATCGTCCGCTCGCCGAGCGGCCTCATCACGACCGTCGGCTACCGACTGGGCGACGAGCCCGCGCACTACGCGCTGGAGGGCTCGATCGCCGTGACCGGCTCGCTCGTGCAGTGGCTGCGCGACAACCTCGGCATCATCCAGCGGTCCGAAGACGTCGAGACGCTGGCTTCGAGCGTCGACGACAACGGCGGCGCGTACTTCGTGCCGGCGTTCTCGGGGCTCTTCGCCCCCTACTGGCGGCCCGACGCGCGCGGCGCCCTCGTGGGGCTCACGCGGTACGTCAACAAGGCGCATATCGCGCGCGCGGCGCTCGAGTCCACGGCGTTCCAGACCCGTGACGTCATCGACGCGGTCGTCGCCGACACCGGACGCGCGCTGGAGGAGCTGCGTGTGGACGGCGGGATGACCCGCGACGACCTGCTCATGCAGTTCCAGGCCGACATCCTCGGCATCCCCGTCGTGCGACCTGAGGTCGTCGAGACGACGGCGCTCGGCGCCGCGTACGCCGCCGGCCTCGCGACCGGCGTGTGGCGCGACCTCGACGAGCTGCGCGCGCACTGGCGCGAGGACGCCCGCTTCGAACCGCGGATGCCGTCCGACGAGCGCGAGCGTCGGTACCGGCAGTGGCGCAAGGCCGTGTCGAAGTCGCTCGACTGGGTCGACGACGACGCCCGCGTGCTGATGGGCACCACGGAGGGCTGAGTCCCGGCTGCCTGCGCAGCCGCTCCGGCTACTTGAGCAGTCGCGACAGGCGCCGGTCGGCGAGGATCTTGCCGCCGGTCTGGCAGGTCGGGCAGTACTCCAGCGAGTTGTCGGCGAAGAACACGCTGCGCACCTCGTCGCCGCAGACAGGGCAGGCCTCGCCCCGGCGGCCGTGCACCTGCATGCCGCGGCGCTTGGCGTCCTTCAGGTCGGCAGGAGGCTTGCCGGATGCTGCGGCGACGGCATCCCGCAGCGTCTCGGTCATGGCCTCGAACAGTCGTGTCACGTCGTCGTCGCTCAGCGACGACGCGAGCGCATACGGCGACATCTTCGCGGCGTGCAGGATCTCGTCGGAGTACGCGTTGCCGACCCCGGCGATGATCGACTGGTCGCGCAGCACGCCCTTGATCTGCGTGCGGCGCCCGGCCAGCAGCGCGGCGAAGTCATCCCGCGTGAAGGAGGGGTCGAGGGGGTCGGGCCCGAGCCGCGCGATGCCGGGGACATCGGCCGGGTCGCGCACCACGTAGTACGCGAGCGACTTCTTGGTGCCGGCCTCGGTGAGGTCGAAGCCGGCGCCGTCGCTGAGTGCGACGCGCAGCGCGATCGGGGTCTTGCCGGGGCGGATGAGGGTCTGGGGGAGGGCGTCGTACCAGCGGAGCCACCCCGCCTTCGCGAGATGGAATACGAGGTGCGGGCCCGTCGTCGAGAGGTCGACGAACTTGCCGCGCCGCGTGGCGCCCGTGATCTCGACGCCCTTGAGCGCTTCGATCGGCGGGTCGTAGGTCTTGAGCGCGGCGATGTTCGCCACGGTGGCGCGCTCGATGCGCACGCCGGCGAGCCGCTCCCCGAGGAAGTCGACGAGCCCCTGCACCTCCGGCATCTCAGGCATGCGCTCATCCTGCCATGCGCGACCGACACGGCGGCAGGTGCCTCAGATCCAGCCGCGTCGCGCGGACTGCACGCCGGCGGCGAACCGGCTGGTCGCCCCCAGCCTCGTCATGAGGTCGGCGACACGGCGCCGCACGGTCCGCTCCGACAGCCCCAGGTGCCGGGCGACGGTCTCGTCCTTGAGGCCCGCCGCGAGCAGCCGCAGCACCTCGACATCCAGCGGGTCCAGGTCGCGGGGCGCTGCCGACCCCTCGGGCTCGAACACGGGGCTCGCCTGGCTCCACGTCGCCTCGAACAGCTCGACGAGCGCGTCGCAGAGGCGGGACTGCCACACCAGCACCGCAGTCGTGCGCGTGCTCTCCTCCCGTGCCGTGAGCGGCACGACCGCCACCCGACGGTCGATCAGCATCATCTTCAGGGGCACGTGCGCGACGACCCGCGCCTGCTCGCCGAGCGCGGACAGCCGCCGGATCGCATCGACCCGCTCCGGCAGGTCCAGCACTGCCGCCGAGTACACCGCGCGCACGCGCACGCCACGAGCGAGCAGCACCTCCTCGGTCTCGGTCTCGGAGCGCGGGACGTCGGTGACGTACGGCGGCTCCTCGAAGGCGATGACCTCCTCCTCGGCGGTGCGTAACAGGGTGTCGAGCCGCTCCGAGATGATGGACGGGCCGTCCAGCACCTCGACGAGGCGCTGCGGTTCAGCACGCAGCATCCGCTCCATGTACTCCGCGGCATACGTCGCGATCGCTGCCGTCGTCCTCTCGAGCTCGGACTGCCGGGCGCGGACCAGCACGGGGATGCCGATCCGAGGGTCGACCGGGGCGTAGAGCGCCGGCGGGCCCTCCGTGACGGTGGCAAGTCCCGCGGCGACGAGGGCGTCGACGCTGCGACGCGCCGCGCGGACCGGCAGATCGACGGCGGCCGCGAGGTCGCGCACCGAGAGGCTGGGGTGCCGCAGCAGCGCGCGGTACACGCGCTCCTCGACCTCGTCCAGCCCGACACCATCGAGCACGCGTGACCTCATCCCGTCGACTATGCGACAGCCTAGTGGCCGGAACCGGCTACTGTCCGGAACCTGTCCGATTCCTGCCTCCGGAGTCTGTCAAGCTGACGGCGTCCCGCCTCCCCAGCGGACTCCCGCGCCCCAGGCGGGAACTCTCCCCACAGAAGGACACCCATGAAACCGCCCCTTCGTCGCCTGCGCTGCGCCGGCGTCGCGGTGGCCGCAGCGACCGTCATCGGACTGGTCGCGGCGCCCTCCGCGTTCGCCACGGATACCGGCACCGACGCTCCGCGGCTCACGCCCGAGACGCTCGCCTCGCTGAGCGACCGCTACACGCCCCAATCCGACGGCACTCCCGGACTCGTCGCCGAGCTGACCGACGGCGCAGACAGCGGTGCGGCGCCGCAGCTGAAGTCCGCGGCGCCGAGCGAGAACGACGAGCACGTCTCGGGCTTCGCGTCGAAAGGCAGCATGGAGACGATGCGCGGCGCTGCGACGCCGATCGCCCTGGACGGCACCGACGACTGGATCGCGATCACGAACGCCGGAAGCCTCGCCCGCTACGACGGCAAGGGAACGCTCAAGTGGCAGACCGGCGTGCACGACCTGCACACGGCCTGGCAGGTCGACTTCCAGTCGCCGTTCACGACCGAGGACCTCACACCGGTCATGTATCAGGGCTTCAACCCGTACCAGCCCGGCGCGACCGGCCGGCATCCCTTCGCTGAGCTCGATGCGACCGGCGACGGCGTCACCGACATCGCGGTCGCCTACCAGCTGGGCGTCGCCCCGCTCGCCCCGTTCGACACCCCCGGATCCGCACTCACCAGCGGCACCTTCATCAGCATCATCGACGGCGCCGACGGGCACGTCGCCTGGCACACGATCGTGCCCGGCACCGTCGGTTCGATGATTGCGCAGGACGGCCTGCTCATCGCGGCCGAGAACACCGGTCCGGACTACGACAACAACCCCGTCGCAGAGCAGTCCGACAGCCGCAGCGCCCTCGTCGCGTACCGGTTCTCGGGCGGTGCGGACCTCTCGGGCGAACAGGCGTGGTCGTACAGCACGGGCGCTCCCTTCGCGGACTGGTCCGACGTCGAGTCGCTCGGCGCCGGCCGCATCACCGTCGGCTGGACCGACACGCCCCTCGGCCTCGGCAGCCCGCGCCCGGCCGCCGGCCACGTGCTGGTCGTCGACACGGCCGACGGCTCGGTCGACCTCGACGTCAAGACGCCCGGCTACCCGCGCATCGTGCAGCAGGACGCCGTCGACGGCCGCATCCTCGTCGCCGAGCAGAACGACCCGTACGATGCGGTCCGGCTCGACCTCACCTCGATCGACATCGCCTCGGGTGAGCGCTCCGTCATCGCCTCGCACAACGGGGCGATCCCGGTGGCACTCGCGGTGAACTCCAACGGCAGCGGACCGCGGTACCTGCTGGCCGAGGTCACGATCAACGCCGACCTCAGCGACGGTCCCTCCGTCGTGCGCGGGGTCGCGGCAGACGGCACGACCGCGTGGACCTACACGACGGCGTCCACGATCGGTGCGCCCATCGCGCCGGTGACGGGACTGTCGGTGGATGCCTCGGGCACCGCCGTCGCCACGGTCGGCGACGGCATCATCCAGTCGCTCGCGCATCCCGAGGGACCGCTGCACACACAGCTGGTCGCCCTCGACACCCGCAGCGGCAAGGTCTCGTGGACGCGTGAGGGCGCCGTGACCGGCAACCGTGCGACGCCGTACCAGGGCGGGTTCCTGACCGTCGGCTACGACCTCACGGCCTACCACACCGACAAGAAGGGCCGGGCGACGGCGATGCCGCTGCTGGGCGACCTCTATGCGGCGGGCGACTACGACGTCAATGGCGACGGCCGCAACGACGTCATCGCGGGCGGCCAGAGCCACGGCGTGTTCGCGCTCGACGGCGCCGCGCTCGCCGAGGGCCGCACGGTCGTCCTGTGGTCGACGGCCGTCAGCCACGGTGTGCACGGTCTCCAGGTCGGCTCGGTGAAGGACAAGAAGGGCAAGGCGGCCGATCGGGTCGTCGTCGCGACCTCGCACGGCTTCGCGGTCATCGACGCGCGCAGCGGCAAGCTGAGGGCCGACGTCGACACCGGCGCGTTCCAGTGGGACGCGACCGTCGCCGACGGCCGCATCCTCGCGAGCAGCGATCGGGCCTTCGGCGCCTACGATGCCGACGGCGGCCTGGTCTGGTCGTACCGCCCGGCTTCGGTGGGCGACAAGACCGTGGCCTACTCGTCGCCTGCCGTCCGCGACGGGCAGGTGTTCCTCGAGTTCGGCGGCGTCCGTGAGCGCATCGGCATCGGCGCGTCCGACCCGGCGCCGACGGCGGTCGCGCTCGACCTCGCCAGCGGTGCGGAGCAGTGGGCCGTCGCGGCATCGGGCGGACAGAAGACGTCGTGGATCCAGGCGCAGGACGGCGTCTACGCCGCGGACGTCCCGGGCGCCGACGGCGACGCGGTGGCCTTCGCGTTCGGCGGCGACTCGGTCGTCTCACGTGCGCACCAGATCATGCTCCTCGACGGCCGCACCGGCGCCCCGGTCGCCTCGTACGACGGCCCCGGTTCGGCGACGTTCCAGGGCTTCGCCTCGAGCGCCGACCAGGGAGTGTTCTGGCTGCACACGAACCAGATCCACCAGCTCCCCGCGGACGGCTCGACGCCGTACTACATGCGGACCATGGCGAACGTGTGGACGGCGCAGACCGCCACGGCACAGGATGGCTCGGAGGTCTTCGTCGGCGGCGTCGGCGGCATCCTCTCGTGGACCATGCCGTTCCCGAACGACCCCAACAGCTACATCAAGAGCGTCGGCTCGGCTTTCGCCTACTTCGCCGCATCCGTCACTCCCGCCGAGCTGAACGACGGCGACGCGACCGACCTCATCGCGCTGCCGCGCGACTGGGCCGCTTACAACCTCAACCAGCAGGTCGGCGGCTTCGGCAACGAGTCGTACGCCACCGACAAGTTCCCGCACGGCGTGACGATCCTGCAGGCGTCGGGTGCGGCCCCGGCCACGGGGACGGATGCCGCGGCGCCGGCTCCGACGGCGGCAGAGGTGAAGGCGGCCACGGCCGCCGAGGTCCCCGACGGCGCGCTGCCGCTCGGCTACACCGGCGCCCCGCACGAGGTGCTGACCCAGCAGGCGGCCACGCCCGACGCGACCGCGGCGAGCATCCCCGGCTACACCCCGCAGCAGATCCAGAAGCGGCTCGGCCTCACCGGCGACGGCGAGGGACAGACCGTGGCCATCACGATCGCGTACCACTACGCGACGGCCGAAGCCGACGTCAACGCCTACTCGGCCCAGTTCGGGCTGCCGCAGACCTGCGGCACGGCGGCCGAGGGCGCGGACTGCTTCGATTTCGACGTGGTGTTCGCCGACGGCACGGAGCCGGCGGTGAACTCGGGGTGGAACCAGGAGGCGGCACTCGACATCCAGTCGGTTCACGCGGTCGTGCCGAAGGCGAAGATCGTGCTCGTCGAGGCGACCGACCCGTCGGCGGCGGCCCTGTACCGGGCGATCGACGTCGCGGCGGCGCTCAAGCCGACGGCGATCAACAACAGCTGGGGTATGCCGGAGTTCTCGGAGGAGTCGTTCTACGACCAGCACTGCGCACTGTCGACCTCGACGTGCGTGCAGTCCACGGGCGACTCCGGCTGGCCGGTGAGCTACGGCAGCGCGAACCCGCACATCCTGTCGGTCGGAGGCACCAACCTGGTGCTCGACGCCGATGGCAACACGGTGTCCGAGAGCACGTGGACCCGCGCCGGCGGTGGCTTCAGTTTCTTCGAGAAGCGACCGGCCTATCAGGACGGCGTGGTGTCGTCCGGCCTGCGCGCCACTCCCGACGTGAGCTTCGTGGCCGATCCCAACACCGGATTCGCCATCTTCTACACGGTCGGGACCCGTCAGTACTGGGCCGAGATCGGCGGCACGAGCCTCTCGTCGCCGCTGTGGGCGGGCATCCTCGCCGCCACGGACCAGCTCCGCTCCGCCGACGGCAAACAGCGCCTCGTCGCGGTCGACGGCGACAGCGCTCCGCTGCACGAGGCTCTCTACGGACTGACGAGCGGTCTGGCCGACGTCACGGCCGGTGCGATCGGACTCTGCGGCGCCGAGTGCACAGCCGGTCCCGGCTACGACACCGCGACCGGTCTCGGCTCGCCCGTCGCCGGCATCGACGCGGCGCTCGCCGCGAGGTAGCCGGCACGTCGAAGGCCCGTCCGCGCCCTGCGCGGGCGGGCCTCTCGCGGTTCATGCTCATGTCGCGACGTCGAGTGTCAGGCCTCCAGGACGGGCCAGGGCTGCGGCATCCGCTCGTCCGTCGCGAGCAGTCCCGCGATCCAGCCGTCGTCGCGCCCCCGCGGCCCCACGAGCGCCTGGCGCAGCAGACCCTCGTAGCGGAAGCCGAGAGCCCGTGCGGCTCTCGCAGAGGCGACATTGCCCGCCACGGCGCGCCACTCGATCCGCACCAGCCCGAGGCCCTCGGGATCGAATCCCCAGTCGATGACAGCCCGCGCGGCCTCGCGGAGCTGCCCGCCGCCGCGCGCGTCCGGCGCGATCCAGTAGCCGATCTCGCCGGCGCCCTTCCCGTCGACACGGTAGAAGCCGATCGTGCCGACGAGGCGATCCTCTTCGCGGATCACCCACGTGAGGTGGATGCCGCTCTCCCAGTCCTGCGGAACACGCGCGACGAACGCTTCCGCGTCGCTGCGCCGGTACGGGACGGGGACGGGCGTTAAGCGCTGGATGTCCGCGTCCTGGCACGCCTCGAACAGCGCGTCGACATCGCCCGCTTCGGGCAGCGTCAGCGCGAGCCGAGGGGTGCGAAGTCGGACGGGCTGCATGCGGGACGAAGGGGCGTCTCAGCGCACGCGGCGCAGGAGCCCCACCTTGTCGTAGACGTCGGCGAGGGTGCGGCCTGCGACCTCCTCGGCCTTCGCCGCGTTCGCGGCCAGGACGCGGTCGAGTTCGGCGGGGTCGGCCAACAGCTCGAGAGCGCGCTCGCGCACGGGACCGAACTCCTCGACGACGACCTCGGCGAGACCCTTCTTGAAGTCGCCGTAGCCGCGGCCCGCGTACTCGTCCTCGATGGCGGGGATCTGGCGGCCGGTCAGGGCCGCGTAGATCACCAGCAGGTTCGAGACGCCGGGCTTGTTCTCGCGGTCGTAGCGGACCGAGCCCTCGGAGTCGGTCACGGCGCGCATGACCTTCTTGGCGGACTTCGACGGCTCATCCAGCAGCCACAGCACCCCGGCGTCCGATTCGGCCGACTTCGACATCTTCGCGGTCGGGTTCTGCAGGTCGTAGATGCGGGCGGTCTCCTGCTGGATGACCGGCATCGGCACACGGAAGGTCTGCCCGAAACGGCTGTTGAAGCGCTCGGCCAGGTCGCGCGTGAGCTCGACGTGCTGCTTCTGGTCGTCGCCGACCGGCACGATGTCGGTCTGGTACAGCAGGATGTCGGCCGCCATCAGCACCGGATATGTGAACAGGCCGACCGACGTGGCGTCCGACCCGTACCGCGACGACTTGTCCTTGAACTGCGTCATGCGCCCGGCCTCGCCGAAGCCCGTGACCGTGGACAGGATCCACGCCAGCTCGGCGTGCGCCGGCACGTGCGACTGCACGTACAGCGTCGACTTGGACGGCTCGATGCCGGCCGCGATGTACTGCGCCGCCGTGCGACGCGTCTTCTCGCGCAGGTGCTCGGGATCCTGGGCCACCGTGATGGCGTGCAGGTCGACGACCGAGAAGAACGCGTCGTAGGACTGCTGCAGATCGCGCCACTGCATGAGCGCCCCGATGTAGTTGCCGATCTGGAGGGAATCGGCCGAGGGCTGCATGCCGGAGTACAGGCGCGGTTTGGTCATCGCTCAAGTCTACAAACCGGATGCCGGCGGCCTGCGCCGCCGACGGATGCCGCCGCGCGGCGCCGTACCGGTCAGAGCCCGATCGCGTAGTCGGCGACCACGGGGGAGTGGTCGCTCCATCGCGTGTCCCACGAGGGTGCGCGCACGACGCGGTAGTCGGTCACGCGGTCGCCGAGCGCGGGGGTCGCCAGGTGGTAGTCGATGCGCCACCCGGTGTCGTTGTCGAAGGCGCGTCCCCGCATGGACCACCACGTATAGGGTCCGTCGACGTCGCCGTGGAAGCGGCGTCCCACGTCGACCCAGCCGAGCCCCGGTCCCGTGGAGCCGTCGACACCGGTCACCTGCGCTCCCGCCTCGCCGAAGAAGCGGTCGAAGTACGCGCGTTCGCGCGGGAGGAAGCCGGCCTTCTTGACGTTGCCCTTCCAGTTGCGGATGTCGAGCTCGCGGTGCCCCACGTTGAGATCGCCCATGACGACCACGAGCGGGCTCGCGGCGCCGAGCTGCGGCATCCGCTTCTCCATCGCGTCGAGGAAGGCCCACTTGGCGTCCTGCTTGGGGGTGTCGGCCTCGCCGGTGTGCACGTAGGCGCTCACCACGACCAGCTTCTCGCCGTCGATGTCGAAGTCCGCCTCGATCCAGCGCCCGGCGCTGTCGAGCGGCTCGGGCCCGAGTACGCGCCGCACCTCGACGGACGGCATGCGGCTCGCGACGGCGACGCCCGCACGCCCCTTCGCGAGAGCCTCGTCGTTGACGACCTCCCAGCCGGGGAGAGCGGCGCGCAGCTCTTCTTCGGTGGCGCGCACCTCCTGCAGCGCCATCACGTCGACGTCGGCCTCGTCGAGCCATTCGAGCATGCCCTTGCGGGTCGCTGCGCGGATTCCGTTGACGTTGACAGAGGCGATGCGTACGCGGCGGGGCATGCTCTCGAGACTATCCGCCGGCGCCGACATTCAGCTTGCGCGAGGTCGCCTGCCCGCGGGCGCGGGCGGTGCGACCGTGGGTGCGGGCGCCGCCGCCTCGACCTGCGAGAGCTCCTGCTCGGCGGCGCGCACGGCGCGGTCGGCCGCCCAGGCCCGGTACCACGGAGCCGAATCGCGGGCGTCCTGAGCCGTGCGCAGGCGCACGCGCGCCGCGACCAGCAGCGCCTGGTGCTCGGCCGCGAGCCGCTCGGCCTCGGACTGCGGGATCAGCGGGACGTCGGCATCCTTCGCGGCCACCGCGACCCACGACGCGGCGACCAGCATGATGATGCCGATGATGCGGAACCACAGCAGCAGGGCGATGAAGATCGCGAAGGTCGCCAGCAGCGCGTTCGTCGGCGTGTAGACGAGCAGCCATCCCGTGAACAGCTGCAGCACCGTGATGGCACCGCCGCCGAGCAGCGCACCCGGCCAGATGCGCCGCCACTTGAGCTGCGTGCCGGTGAGGAAGCGGATGAGGGCGGCGAGGGCTCCGGTGAAGATCGCGAACGAGATGATGACCGAGCCGATGCGGGTGACGACCGCGTACCCGTTGGACATGATGTCCCAGCCCAGCCAGTCCGACACCGTGGTGAGGGCCCACGTGCCGAAGGTCGTCGCTGCGAAGCCGAGCAGCAGGGCGGTGGCGAACAGCAGCGCGCCGAACAGGTCGCGCGCCTTCAGCAGGAAGTAGCTGCGCAGATCGGGCGGAAGGCCGAAGATGTCGCGCACCGCGCGACGCGCGAAGGTGATGAAGCCGATCGCCGTCCAGAGCAGGGTGCCGAGGGCGATGGCACCCGTGATCCCGAGGGTGGTGGCGCTGTTGGTCGCGATGGCCTCGACCTCTTCGTTCGTGAACACCCCGCCCGACGGGGCGATGAGGCCGGGGATGTAGCTGTTGAGCAGCTCGATGAGCGCATCGATCGCATCCTGGCTGCCGCCCAGCCACAGCCCCACGACGGCGAAAGCGACGTAGACGCCCGCGAAGGTGGCGAACAGCGCCTGGTAGCTGACGCCGGCGGCCAGCAGGAAGCCGTTGTGCTGCAGGAAGTGCCGCCACACCCGCACCGGGAACCACGCCAGCGTCCGCTTCGTCAGCGCGCTCGCCTTGCTGATCGGCTCGTCGAAGCGTTCACGCAGCTCCTCCTGCGTGGCCTCCCAACGGGCGCGGAGCGACTCCTCCTCACGTTCGGCCGCATCCGCCTGATCGCGGGTCCGTGCGTCGCGCTGTTCGCTCACGGAAGTCACATTATCGGCGGATGCCGTCTCACGCGGTGGACGCGGCGCTCGGGGCAGCGGCATCACCCGCCGAACGGGGCGCGCGGAACCAGCGCAGCACGAACAGCACCGCGAGCAGCACGACGGCCGGGATCAGGAAGCCGAGGCCGAGGCTCGGCCCGCCCGCCAGCACCCCGACGAGCACCGCGCCGACGATCACGCCGGCGTAGTTGAAGATGTTCACCCGGGCGATGACCTGGTCGCTGTGCGCGGGATCCAGTTCGCCCGCTGCTCCGAATGTGACCGGCACGAGCACGCCCACGGCGACGCCGGCCAGGCCGAAGCCCACCACCGCCGCGGCGGCGAAGGGGAGGAGTGCCACCAGCAGGCACCCGACGACCGACACCAGCGTCGCGATGAGGACGAGCCGCATGCGGCCGACCAGGGGAAGCAGGCGGTCGGTCGCCAGCCGGGTCACCAGGATGCACGCCTGATAGACGGCGTACCCGAGCGGGGCGACCCAGGCGAGCGCCCGCAGGTTGTCCTGGAGGTAGACGGTGCTCCAGGTGCTGACCGCCGAGTCCACGACGAACACGGCGAGGATGACGATGCCGAACGCCCAGATGCCGGCGCGGGGGAGTTTCGAGCGCTCCGCCTTCGGCAGCGCCTCGTCGACGGGCACATCGCGGGCGAACAGGCGCGTGCCGACGAGCCCTACGGCGAGGATCACGACGGCGGCGACGGTGATGGCGACGCCGGCACCGACCGCGGATGCCGCCACGCCCGACACCAGCAGCGCTCCGGCGATCGCGGCCGCCGTATAGCCCGCGAAGAACCCGCCCATCAGCGAGCGTCCATACGAACGCTGCACCAGCACACCCTGCATCGCCGAGGCGGCGTCGACGCAACCGAGCCCGACGCCGTACACCGCGAGCGCGCCAACGAACACCGCGAACGGCGTCTCGAAAGCGACGACCGGCAGCAGCGCCGCCTCGATGATGAGGCCCGTGGCGAGCGCGGCGCGGCTGCCCCAGCGCACGGACACGACATCGGCCAGGACCGATCCGAGCGCCGCGGCGACACTGACCCCGAGGAGGATCAGCGAGATCGTCATGTCGTCGACCTGCTGCCGCTCCTTGAGGGCGGGCAGCGAGGTGACGAGCACGGCGTAGCCCAGGGCCTGGGCGGCGTACGCGGCCGTGACGGAGACACGTGAGGCACGAGGCATCCGCCCGACGTCCTGCTGTTCCCGGTCGCTCCGTTGCGACGTGGTCATCTGGCTCTTTCCGGCTCTGTCAGCGGCGGCCCGCGCGAGAGCGCGAGCTCATCGGGTGCCGCCGCGCAGGACGGCCTGCTTGACCTCGGCGATCGCCTTGGTCACCTCGATGCCGCGGGGGCACGCCTCCGTGCAGTTGAAGGTCGTGCGGCAGCGCCACACACCCTCTTTGTCGTTGAGGATGTCGAGGCGGACATCGCCGGCGTCGTCGCGCGAGTCGAAGATGAAGCGGTGCGCGTTGACGATGGCGGCGGGGCCGAAGTACTGGCCGTCGGTCCAGAACACGGGGCACGACGACGTGCACGCGGCGCACAGGATGCACTTCGTGGTGTCGTCGAAGATCGCGCGGTCGGTGATCGACTGGATGCGCTCCTTGCCGGGCTCGGGGGTCGAATTCGCGATGAGGAACGGCTGCACCTCGCGGTACGACGCGAAGAAGGGCTCCATGTCGACGACGAGGTCCTTCTCCAGCGGCAGGCCCTTGATGGCCTCGACGTAGATGGGCTTCGAGATGTCGAGGTCCTTGATGAGCGTCTTGCAGGCCAGGCGGTTGCGGCCATTGATGCGCATCGCGTCGGACCCGCAGATGCCGTGCGCGCACGAGCGGCGGAACGTCAGCGAGCCGTCGACCTCCCACTTGATCTTGTGGAGGGCGTCCAGCACGCGGTCGGTCGAGTACAGCTCGACGTCGTAGTCCACCCAGCGCGGCTCTTCATCGACCTCGGGGTCGAACCGGCGGATGATGAACGTGACGAGGAACGATTGGATGCCGGTGTCGTTGGTGGTCTCGGTAGCGGAATCCGCGTCGGCGACGAGCGTCATCAGTACTTCCTCTCCATCGGCGGGTAGTTCAACTCGCCCTTCTCGTTCTTCGTGAAGACGACCGGCTTCCAGTCCAGGCTGATGTGGTCCGCCGCGTCGGACGAGTGCGGGTCGCCCGTCAGGTACGCCATCGTGTGCTGCATGTAGTTCTCGTCGTCGCGCGTCGGGAAGTCGTCGCGCATGTGACCGCCGCGGCTCTCCTTGCGGTTGCGGGCGGCGTAGACGACGACCTCGGCGAGGTCGAGGAGGAAGCCGAGCTCGACGGCCTCGAGCAGGTCGGTGTTGAACCGCTTGCCCTTATCGTCGACGTGCACGTTCCGGTAGCGCTCGCGCAGCTCCTCGATCACCTCGAGCACCTCGCCCAGCGACTCGTCGGTGCGGAACACCTGCGCCTTGCGGTCCATCTCGTCCTGCAGCGTCTTGCGCAGCACCGCGATGCGCTCGGTGCCCTGGTTGGCGCGCAGACCCTCGATCAGGGAGCGGACCTCGGCGGCCGGGTCCTCGGGGAGCGGGACGAACTCGGCGGTCTTCGCGTACTCGACCGCATTGCGGCCGGCGCGCTTGCCGAAGACGTTGATGTCCAGGAGCGAGTTGGTGCCGAGACGGTTCGAGCCGTGCACCGACACGCACGCGCACTCGCCGGCGGCGTAGAGCCCCGGGACGACGGTGGTGTTGTCCGAGAGCACCTCGGCGTTGTTGTTCGTCGGGATGCCGCCCATCGCGTAGTGCGCGGTCGGCATGACCGGGACGGGCTCGACCACCGGGTCGACGCCCAGGTACGTGCGGGCGAACTCGGTGATGTCGGGAAGCTTGGTCTCGAGCACCTCGGCGCCCAGGTGCGTGCAGTCCAGCAGCACGTAGTCGCGGTGCGGACCCGCGCCGCGACCCTCTGCCACCTCCTGCACCATGCAGCGGCTGACGATGTCGCGGGGGGCGAGGTCCTTGATGGTCGGCGCGTACCGCTCCATGAAGCGCTCGCCGGTGACGTTGCGCAGGATCGCCCCCTCGCCGCGCGCACCTTCGGTGAGGAGGATGCCGAGCCCGGCGAGCCCCGTCGGGTGGAACTGGAAGAACTCCATGTCCTCCAGCGGGAGGCCCTTGCGCCAGATGATGCCCACGCCGTCACCCGTGAGGGTGTGGGCGTTGGAGGTCGTCTTGAAGATCTTGCCGAAGCCGCCGGTCGCGAAGATGACCGCCTTGGACTGGAAGACGTGCAGTTCGCCGGTGGCCAGCTCGTACGCCACGACGCCGGCGATCTGCTTGTCCTTGCCCGTTCCGACGGTGATCAGGTCGAGGACGTAGAACTCGTTGAAGAAGTTGATGCCGAGCTTCACGCAGTTCTGGAACAGCGTCTGCAGGATCATGTGGCCGGTGCGGTCGGCGGCGTAGCACGCGCGGCGCACCGGCGTCTTGCCGTGGTCGGCGGTGTGACCGCCGAAGCGCCGCTGGTCGATCTTGCCATCGGGCGTGCGGTTGAACGGCAGGCCCATGTTCTCGAGGTCGATGACCGCGTCGATGGCCTCCTTGGCGAGGATCTCGGCCGCGTCCTGGTCGACGAGGTAGTCGCCGCCCTTGACGGTGTCGAAGGTGTGCCACTCCCACGAGTCCTCTTCGACGTTGGCCAGGGCCGCCGCCATGCCGCCCTGCGCCGCACCGGTGTGTGAGCGGGTCGGGTAGAGCTTCGTGATGACCGCGGTCTTCGCGCCGGGGCCGGCCTCGATGGCCGCCCGCATGCCGGCGCCGCCGGCGCCGACGATCACGATGTCGAACTGGTGGTAGTGGACGCCGTCCTTGACGTAGGAGTCGATGGTCTCAGTGCTCACGCTGATGCTTTCGATGGTCGATGCCGGGGATCGCCCGACGCTATCCGCAGATTCCGATGATGACGTCGGACGCCGTCTCGGCGTCGAAGCCGATGCACGGGTCGAACGTGAACACGACGAGCGTGCCGAGGACGATCAGGAACGCGGCGGCGAGCCACAGCGCCCACACCAGCACGCGACGCGTGCCGTTGTGCGTGACGTAGTCGTTGACGATCGTGCGCATGCCGTTGGCGCCGTGGATCAGGGCGAGCCACAGCATCAGCACGTCCCACCACTGCCAGAACGGGGTGGCGTACTTGCCGGCGACGAACGCGAAGTCGATGCCGTGGATGCCCTCGCCGACCATGAGGTTGACGAACAGGTGGCCGAAGATGAGGACCACGAGCAGCACGCCGGAGGCGCGCATGTACATCCAGCCCCACTTCTCGAGGTTGGGTCCCTTGCGGCGGACCGCGGCGCGCGGCGCGCGGGGGTCGGCGATGGCGGTCATCAGTTGCCCCCTCCGAACGCGAGCATGAGGTGACGCGGTGCGAAGCCCAGCATCGTCACGGCCCACAGGCCCAGGACGCCCCACCACAGCTGCCGCTGGTGACGCGTGGCCCACGGCCAGAAGTCGACGAGGATGATGCGCAGGCCGTTGTAGGCGTGATACGCGATCGCGGCCACCAGGGCCACCTCGCCGAGCGCCATCACCGGGTTCTTGTACGTGCCGATCACTGCGTCGTACGCCTCGGGAGAGACGCGGATGAGCGCGGTGTCGAGGATGTGCACAAGAAGGAAGAAGAAGATCGCGACGCCGGTGATGCGATGCAGCACCCACGACCACATGCCTTCGTTCCCGCGGTACAGCGTGCCGCGGGGGACTCGGGAAGTGGTCTCGGATACCGACGGTGTGACGCGTGCTGGTGCAGACACGGCCGTCCTCCCTGATTGGAACCTGTGTGTTCATCCTATTCCCGTCGCGATGGACTCGGGGATTAGGGGCGCCTAACTTCTCTCGACGTCGAGATATCTGCCCGGGGTGCCGGACGGCTCGTGGAAAACCTGACGAAACCCTTTGCCGTGCGAAGCCGCGGCTCCTAGCGTTTGTTGCGCACGCGAACATATGCGTCGCGCGTGCGTCGCATATGTACCGACAATGACGTCAGGAGTTCTCATGCGCCGATCGACCCGATCACTGCTGGTGGCCGCAGCCACCGCCGCCCTGGTGCTGCCGCTCTGCACCGCGACGGCGGCGGCCGCGGCCCCTCCCGGGTTCAGCAACGCCGACAAGGGGGCGCTGCGCAATCAGGCGCCGCGCGACCTCGCGATCGGCAGCGCCGTGTGGGGGCAGCGCGATCTGCTCGAGTACGACCGCGCCGCGCCCACCGAGTACCAGCAGGTGCTCTCGACGCAGTTCTCGTCGCTCACCCCCGAGAACGACATGAAGTGGGATGCCGTCCACCCGGCGCCAGGCGTCTACGACTTCACCTCGGCCGATGCGCTGGTCGCCTACGCGAAGGCGAACCACCAGCAGGTCCGCGGTCACACACTGCTCTGGCACAGCCAGAATCCGGCATGGGTCACCGCCGCGAGCCGGACATGGACGTGCGACGACGCCCGCGCCGTGCTCGAAGACCACATCCGCACCGTGGTGGGCCATTTCAAGGGCGAGATCTACGAGTGGGACGTCGCCAATGAGATCTTCCAGGACACGTGGGACAACGGCGGCGTGCGGCTGCGCACCGAGGCGAACCCGTTCCTCAAAGCCTGCGCCGACGACCCGGTCGCGCTTGTGGAGGACGCCTTCCGGTGGGCGCATGAGGCCGACCCCGGGGCCGTGCTGTTCCTCAACGACTACAACGCGGAGGGCATCAACGAGAAGACCGACGCCTACTACGCGCTCGCGGAGCAGATGCTGGCTGACGGGGCTCCGCTCGGAGGCTTCGGCGCGCAGGGCCACCTCAGCCTGCTGTACGGCTTCGACACCTCCATCCAGGCGAACTTCGAGCGCTTCGCGGCGCTGGGCCTGAAGGTGGCCGTGACGGAGGCCGACGTGCGCATCCCGCTGCAGGCTGGCGAGACGGGCCCGACCCCGGAGCAGGTCGCGGTGCAGGCCGAGCGGTACGACGCGATGCTGCGGGCGTGCCTGAACGTGACCGCGTGCTCGTCGTTCACGGTGTGGGGCTTCCCCGACGCGAACTCGTGGGTTCCCGGCGTCTTCCCCGGCGAGGGCTGGGCGACGATCTTCGAGGACGACTTCACTCCCAAGCCCGCGTTCACGGCGATGCTGCAGTCGCTCACCGACGCGACGCCGGGCACGTCGCCGCGCCGCTGATGCGCCCCGCGACGGCGGCCGACCGCAGTCGGCCGCCGTCGCGGGCACCGGGCGATTAGCCTGAGTGGCATGTCTGGACCCATCGACGACTTCTACGCCGTGATCCCCGCGGGCGGCATCGGCAGCCGATTGTGGCCCCTGTCGCGCGCCGACGCGCCGAAGTTCCTGCACGACCTCACCGGGTCGGGGCGAACCTTGCTGCGCGACACCTGGGATCGCCTGGAGCCTCTCGCCGGACCCGACCGCATCGCGGTGGTCACCGGTCGTGCGCACCGCGCCGCGGTCGAGAAGGAGCTGCCCGGCATCGCCGACCTCAACGTGTTCCTGGAGTCCGAGCCGCGCGACTCGACCGCCGCGATCGGCCTCGCCGCCGCCGTGCTGTCGCGTCGCGAGCCGGATGTCATCATCGGCTCGTTCGCGGCCGACCACGTGATCCGCGTGCCCCAGTTGTTCGACTGGGCGGTCCGTCAGGCCGTCGCGACGGCGCGCGAGGGATACATCTGCACCGTCGGCATCCAGCCCTCCGAGCCTTCCGTCGGCTTCGGCTACATCAAGAAGAGCGATGCGCTGCAGGTCGACGGCGCTCCCGAGGCCGCCCTGGTCGAGAGCTTCGTCGAGAAGCCCGACCTCGAGACCGCCAAGGGGTACTTCGCCGACCGCAACTATCTGTGGAACGCCGGCATGTTCATCGCGCGCGCCGACGTGCTGCTCGGCGAGATCGCAGAGAGCGACCCGCACCTCTACGCGGGTCTCATGGACCTTGCCGAGGCATGGGACGACCGCGACGCGCGCGGACCGGTGGTCGACCGGGTGTGGCCGACACTCACCAAGATCGCGATCGACTACTCGGTCGCTGAGCCCGCTGCGGCCAAGGGGCGCCTCGCCGTCATCCCCGGCCACTTCGACTGGGACGACGTGGGCGACTTCGCCAGCCTCGCCAAGCTCAACTCGCACGGCCGCAAGAACGACCTCGCCATCCTCGGCGAGAACGCCCGCATCCTCTCGGATGCCGCCAGCGGCATCGTCGTCAGCCAGACCCGCCGCGTGATCAGCCTCATCGGCGTCCGCGACATCGTCGTGGTCGACACCGAGGATGCCCTCCTGGTCACGACGAGCGAGCACGCCCAGCGTGTGAAAGGTGTCGTCGACGCCCTCAAGCTCAGCGGGCGCGGCGAGGTGCTCTGACGCCGCACGCGGGGGAAAGCGGATGCCGCGGGCCGCGGCATCCCGTGCTCATCTGAGCACCATATTGCGGTCTTGCAACATTTCGCGAACAGTGCCCCGCGAAGCATGCAACCGCGCCGACACAGTGTGTAACTTGATGCAGTCCCCGTGAAGGACGCGGGGGGAATCCTGTGGAGGCTGAGTTGACCATCTCACGCACCAAGAAGCTCGCCGGCTTTGCTGCCGCCGCGGGCATCGCCCTGGTCCTCGCGGGCTGTGGCAGCGCACCGGAAGACACGTCGTCGACCGACAACGCCGGCAGCGACGTCGTCGAGGGCTTCAAGCCGTGCCTCGTCTCTGACGCGGGTGGCTGGAACGACAAGTCGTTCAACCAGTCTGCGAAGGAGGGCCTCGACTCGGCCCTGGACGAGCTGGGCGTCGAGGGCCTCGAGCTCGAGTCCACCTCCGAGAACGACTACGCGCCCAACATGGAGACCGCCGTCTCCGAGGGCTGCACCCTGATCATCTCGGTCGGCTTCAACCTGTCGGCCGCCACCGTCGAGTCGGCCAACGCCAACCCCGACGTGAACTACGCGATCATCGACGACTACGCGGACACCGACTTCGACGGCACCACGGATGCCCCGAACATCAAGCCGCTGGTCTTCAACACCGCCGAAGCGGCCTACCTCGGCGGCTACGCCGCGGCGGCATGGTCGGCGCAGGACGGCGTGAACAAGGTCGGCACCTTCGGCGGCATGCAGATCCCGTCCGTCGCCGTGTTCATGGACGGCTTCCAGCTCGGTGTCGAGAAGTTCAACGAGGACAAGGGCGGCGCCGTCGAGGTCTTCGGCTGGGACATCGAGACCCAGGAGGGCTCGTTCACCGGCGGCTTCGACGCGAACGACACCGCCAAGCAGACCGCGCAGGGCGTGCTCGACCAGGGCGTCGACGTGATCCTGCCCGTCGGCGGCCCGATCTACCAGAGCGCCGCGGCGGCCATCGCCGACAGCGGCACCTCGACCGTCATGCTCGGTGTCGACTCCGACCTCGCGGTCGCGGACGACAGCGTCGCCGACATCACGCTGGTTTCGATCATGAAGGCGATCGACGTCGCCGTGCACGACACCGTCGTGTCCGCCTCCACGGGCGACTTCGACGTGGCGCCGTACATCGGCACGCTCGAGAACGAGGGCGTCAAGCTCTCCAGCTTCCACGACTTCGAGTCGCAGCTGCCCGAGGGCCTGCTGGACGAGCTGGCCACGCTCCAGGAGCAGATCATCTCCGGTGACATCACGGTGGAGTCGCCGAACTCCCCGTGACGCACGGCTGAAGCGGCGGTCGGTCGGATGCGCGCATCCGGCCGGCCGCCGTCCTTTCTGCTGAAGAACGGACTGGATAAGGTGCAGATATGAAGCTCGAGCTCCGCGGGATCACGAAGAGATTCGGCAGCCTCGTCGCCAACGACCACATCGATCTCACGGTCGAGCCCGGTGAGATCCACGCCCTGCTCGGTGAGAACGGCGCGGGCAAGTCCACCCTGATGAACGTGCTGTACGGCCTGTATCAGGCGGACGAGGGCGACATCCTCCTCGACGATGTGCCGCAGGGCTTCCGCGGCCCCGGCGACGCGATGGCCGCCGGCATCGGCATGGTGCACCAGCACTTCATGCTCATCCCCGTGTTCACGGTCGCCGAGAACGTCATGCTCGGCCACGAGGACACCAAGGGCATCGGCGCCCTGGACCTCGCGAAGGCCCGCGAGCACGTGAAGAACGTCGCGGCGCGCTTCGGCTTCCACATCGACCCGGACGCCATCGTCGGCGATCTGCCGGTCGGCGTGCAGCAGCGGGTCGAGATCATCAAGGCGCTGTCGCGCGACGCCAAGGTCCTCGTCTTCGACGAGCCGACCGCCGTGCTGACCCCGCAAGAGACCGACGAGCTCATGGCGATCATGCGCCAGCTGCGCGACGAGGGCACGGCGATCGTGTTCATCACCCACAAGCTGCGCGAGGTGCGCGAGGTCGCGGACCGGATCACGGTCATCCGCCTCGGCAAGGTGGTCGGCGAGGCCGAGCCGACGGCGACCAACGCCGAGCTGGCGTCCCTCATGGTCGGCCGCGCCGTCGAGCTCACCGTGCACAAGAATCCGCCGAACGTCGGCGAGGGGGGCCTGGAGGTGCGCGACCTGCGCGTGCTGACGCCGGGCGGAGCGATCGTCGTCGACGACGTCAGCTTCGATGTGCGACCGGGCGAGGTCCTCGCCGTCGCCGGCGTCCAGGGGAACGGGCAGACCGAGCTGGTGGAGGCGATCGTCGGACTCGCCGCACGCGTCGAAGGGTCGATCACCCTCGGCGGCGTCGAGCTCGTCGGGCGCGGCGTCAGGGGGATCCTCGACGAGGGCGTCGGGTTCGTCCCCGAGGACCGCAATGAGGACGGACTGGTCGGCGGATTCTCCGTCGCCGAGAACCTCATCCTCGACCGCTCCACCGATCCGGCGTTCGTGCGAGCCGGCACGCTGCGACGCGATGCACTGGCGGAGTTCGCACGGGAGCGCATCGAGGAGTTCGACATCCGGACCCAGGGGCCGTCGACTCCGGCCGGCACCCTCTCCGGCGGCAACCAGCAGAAAGTCGTGATCGCGCGCGAGATGAGCCGCGATCTGCGCCTGCTCGTCGCCGCCCAGCCGACGCGCGGTGTCGACGTCGGCTCCATCGAGTTCATCCACAAGCGGATCATCGAGACGCGGGATGCCGGCATCCCGGTCGTCGTCGTCTCCACAGAGCTCGACGAGGTGAGCGCGTTGGCGGATCGCATCGCCGTGATGTACCGGGGATCGATCGTCGGCATCGTGCCGGGCGACACGTCCCGCGAGACCCTCGGCCTCATGATGGCCGGAGCCACGGACCCGGAGGCGGCGGCATGAGCCACAGCACCCCTCCGGCCGGCAACGTGCCGGCCGGTCTTCCCCCCGAGCAGCTTCCCCCGGTGTCGGGACCCCTCACGGGGCACGAGCAGGGCCCGCCGCGCACGAGCATCTTCGTGAAGGAGCTGCTGCGCGGCAGTGCGGTGACCACCATCCTCGCGATCGTGCTTGCACTCATCGTCGGCGGCATCCTCATCGCCTTCACCGACGAGGACGTGCAAGCGGCCTCGGTGTACTTCTTCGCCCGCCCCGGCGACACCTTCGTGGCGATCTGGCAGTCGGTGTACGGCGGCTACGAAGCGCTCTTCCGCGGCGCCGTGTTCAACTACAAGGCCGCCGACTTCGCCGCGCAGATCCGGCCGCTGACGAACGCGCTCGGCTTCGCCGCCCCGCTGATCGCGGCGGGACTGGGTGTGGCGCTGGCCTTCCGGGTCGGCCTGTTCAACATCGGCGCCCGCGGTCAGATGCTCATCGGCGCGATGTTCGCGGCGCTGTTCACCTTCCACATCGACCTGCCGATGTGGCTGCACCTGCCCCTCACCCTCATCGCCGGCATCGTCGGCGGTGCGCTGTGGGGCGGGCTCGTCGGCGTCCTCAAGGCCCGCACCGGCGCGCACGAGGTGATCCTCACGATCATGCTCAACTACGTGGCGTACTACCTGCTGCTGTGGATGATCCGCACGCCGGGCCTGCTGCAGCGTGAGGGCACCAATCAGCCGATCACCGCGGCGACGCCCGAGACGGCGCAGTTCCCGGATCTGTTCGGCCCGCGGTTCCCCCAGCTGGACTGGGGCTTCGTCATCGTCATCGTCGCCACGATCGTCGTGTGGTGGGTGATCGAGCGTTCGAGCCTGGGACTGCGCATGCGTGCGGTCGGCGAGAACCCGCACGCCGCCCGCGCCGCCGGCATCAGCGTGCAGCGCATCTACATCTACGCGATGCTCTTCGCCGGAGGTCTCGCGGGCCTCGCGGCGATGAACCAGGTGCAGGGGTCGGTGACGACCGGCTTCACCGCCGCCATCGACGCGGGCATCGGCTTCGACGCCATCACCGTGGCGCTCCTCGGACGCAGTCGTGCCTGGGGGACCTTCGCCGCCGGCATCCTCTTCGGCGCTCTCAAAGCAGGCTCGTTCTCGATGCAGGCGCAGGGCATCCCGGTCGACATCGTGCTCGTCGTGCAGTCGCTGATCGTGCTGTTCATCGCCGCGCCCCCGCTGCTGCGGGCGGTGTTCTTCCTCCCCAAGACCGACCAGGAGAAGGCTGCGCAGGCCCGCGCCAAGGCCGCGAAGCAGCGAGCCAAGGCCGTCGAAGACAAGGCGGTGGCATCATGACCACTCTCGCTCCCCAGGCCGCCGCGGACGGCACGGTCCAGCTGGCCACGGTCCGCGAACGGCACTTCAAGGTCCCGATCGTGCTGGCCACGGCCACGGTGCTGCTGGCGGCGCTGTTCTTCTTCGTCCCCCGCGACGGCACCAGCACGTTCCGGCTCGACGGCGGTCTCGGCAACATCGCGGTGCCCACCACGGCGACCAGCTGGATCGTCGTCGGACTGCTGGTGCTGCTGACCGCCTGGTCCTTCTTCGACGCGTGGTCGTATCGCCGCCCGGCGCTGTGGCTCACGATCGTCTTCGGTGTGCTCGCGGTGTTCGCCTTCCTGGTGTGGGCGGCCGCCGACGGCCTCGTGCCCGTGACGAGCCTGCTGTTCGGCGCGATCTCGCTGTCGGTGCCGCTGGTGTTCGGCGCCCTCGGCGGCGTGATCGGCGAACGAGCGGGCGTCGTCAACGTCGCGATCGAGGGTCAGCTCCTGCTCGGCGCGTTCTCGGCGGCGCTGCTCTCGAGCATCACCCACAACCCGTTCATCGGCCTGATCGGCGCGATGATCGGCGGCGTGCTGGTCTCGTTCGTCCTCGCGGCGTTCGCCATCAAGTACCTCGTCGACCAGGTGATCGTCGGCGTCGTGCTCAACGTGCTCGTGACCGGGCTCACCGGCTTCCTCTACGGCGCGCTGCTCGTTCCCAACGAGGACGCCCTGAACCGCCCCGTGCGGTTCAGCCGGTGGGAGATCCCGTTCCTCAGCGACATCCCCATCATCGGGCCGGTGCTGTTCAACCAGACCTTCATCGTGTACCTCATGTACATCACGGTCGCGGTCGTCGCCTGGGCGCTGTACCGCACGCGGTGGGGGCTGCGCCTGCGCGCGGTCGGCGAACACCCACAGGCGGCCGACACCGTCGGCATCCGGGTGAACCCGACGCGGTTCTGGAACGTCTCGCTCGCCGGCGCCATCGCCGGTATCGGCGGCGCGTACTTCACGCTGGTCTCGGTGCCGCAGTTCGGCAAGGAGATGACCGCGGGGCTCGGCTTCATCGCCCTCGCCGCCGTCATCTTCGGCCGCTGGGACCCGATCCGCGCCAGCCTCGCGGCGCTGCTGTTCGGTTTCGCGACGAACCTGCAGAACCTGCTGACGATCCTCAAGACTCCGATTCCGAGCGAGTTCATGCTGATGCTCCCGTACATCGTCACGATCCTCGCCGTCGCCGGCTTCGCCGGGCAGATCCGCGGTCCTGCCGCCGCGGGCAAACCGTACATAAAGGGATGACGTGACCGACATCGACTGGGACGAGCTGCGTTCCGCAGCCACCGACGCCATGCACCGCGCGTACGCGCCGTACTCGCGCTACAAGGTGGGGGCGGCCGCCCTCGTGACCGACGGGCGCATCGTGACGGGCTGCAACGTCGAGAACGCCTCGTACGGAGTGACCCTGTGCGCCGAGTGCGGGCTGGTGAGCGAGCTGGCGATGACCGGGGGCGGCGGGCTCGTGGCGTTCGTGTGCGTCAACGGCCACGGCGACACGATCATGCCGTGCGGCCGCTGCCGTCAGCTGCTCTACGAGTTCGCGATCCCCGGCATGCTGCTCGAGACCGTGTCGGGCATCCGCACGATCGACGAGGTGCTGCCCGACGCGTTCGGTCCGCGCGACCTCGAGGAGTCCGCCCGATGACCCTCGGACAGGCGCAGGGGCCGGGGTCTGCGGAGGTCGAGCCGTTCGACGCGGTCGACGTCATCCGCACGAAGCGCGACGGGGGAGCGGTGCCCGAACCCGCGCTGCGCTGGATGGTCGACGCGTACACGCGCGGCTACGTGGCCGACTCGCAGATGGCGGCCTTCGCGATGGCGGTGCTGCTCAACGGCATGTCGCGCGACGAGATCCGCGTCATGACCGACGCGATGATCGCCTCCGGGGAGCGCATGAGCTTCGCGGGCCTCGGCAAGACGACCGTCGACAAGCACTCGACCGGCGGCGTCGGCGACAAGATCACGCTTCCGCTCGCGCCCCTCGTCGCGTCGTTCGGCGTCGCGGTGCCGCAGCTGTCGGGTCGCGGTCTCGGGCACACCGGAGGCACGCTCGACAAGCTGGAGTCGATCCCCGGCTGGCGCGCGGCGCTGTCGAACGACGAGATGTTCGCGCAGCTGCAGGGCGTCGGCGCGGTGATCTGCGCAGCCGGCTCGGGTCTCGCCCCTGCCGACAAGAAGCTCTATGCGCTCCGCGACGTCACGGGCACGGTCGAGGCCATCCCGCTCATCGCTTCGAGCATCATGTCGAAGAAGATCGCCGAGGGCACCGACTCGCTCGTGCTGGACGTGAAGTTCGGCTCGGGCGCGTTCATGCAAGATCTCGACCGCGCCCGCGAACTGGCCCGGACGATGGTCGAGCTCGGCACCGACTCGGGTGTCGCGACGACCGCTCTCCTGACCGACATGAACACTCCGCTCGGCCTGGCGATCGGCAACGCGAACGAGGTCCGCGAATCGGTCGAGGTCCTCGCCGGCGGCGGCCCCGCCGACGTCGTCGAGCTGACGGTCGCGCTCGCGCGCGAGATGCTCGCCCTCGCCGGCCGACCGGACGCCGACGTCGAGGCCGCCCTCAAGGACGGTCGCGCCATGGACGCCTGGCGCGCGATGATCATCGCCCAGGACGGGGATCCGGATGCCGCCCTGCCGGCGCCGAACGAGACCCACACCGTCACCGCGTCCGAGGCGGGCTTCGTGACGCGCCTCGAGGCTCTGCCCTTCGGCATCGCCGCCTGGCGTCTCGGCGCGGGTCGCGCGCGAGCGCAGGACCCCGTGCTGCACGCGGCGGGCATCGACCTGCACGTCAAGCCCGGTGACCAGGTCGCGGCCGGACAGCCGCTGTTCACCCTGCTGGGCGAGGATGCGTCGCGCTTCGAGCGCGCGCTCGAAGCCGTCGAGGGCGCATGGTCGATCGGGTCCGACGCCCCGGCCGCCACGCCCCTCGTCCGTGAGCGCATCACTGCCTAGACTGTTCAGTCGCGCCGGTTCGCGGCACTCGTGCTGAGCGAGGCACGAGACGAAGCATCCATCTCTCACCCACCCCCTGCGATCGCCCTCGAGGAGAACCCCATGCCCATCGACCAGCACGGCGACGCCATCCTCGACGGGGTGTCGATCCGCAGCCTCCCGAAGATCTCGCTGCACGACCACCTCGACGGCGGCGTGCGCCCGGCGACGATCATCGAGCTCGCCGACGAGATCGGCCTCGAGGTCCCCGAGTCCGACCCGGACGACCTCGCGGACTGGTTCGCCGACAAGAGCGACTCGGGCTCGCTCGTCGAGTACCTGAAGACGTTCGACCTCACCATCGGCGTGATGCAGACCCGCGAGGGTCTCACGCGCGTCGCCCGTGAGTTCGTGGAGGATCTGGCTGCCGACGGCGTGATCTACGGCGAGGTGCGCTGGGCGCCCGAGCAGCACCTCGGCCGTGGTCTGTCGCTGGACGACGTCGTCGCCGCCGTGCAGGAGGGCATCGAAGAGGGTGAGGACGCGGCCGAGAGCCGCGGCCACGACATCCGGGTCGGCCAGCTCATCTCGGCGATGCGTCACACCGACCGGTCGCTCGAGATCGCCCGGCTCGCCGTCGACTGGCGCACCCGCGGCGCCGTGGGCTTCGACATCGCCGGTCCCGAGGACGGCTTCCCGCCCTCGCGCCTGCGCGAGGCGTTCGACTACCTCGCGTCGGAGTTCTTCCCGTCGACCGTGCACGCGGGCGAGGCCGCCGGGCTCGACTCGATCCGCTCCGCGCTGATTGACGGCCGCGCGCTGCGCCTCGGCCACGGCGTGCGCATCGCCGAGGACCTCGAGGTCGTCTCGCGCGCGGGAGAAGAGGTGCTCGTGCAGTTCGGCGACCTGGCCCGCTGGGTGCGCGACCGCGAGATCCCCCTGGAGCTGTCGCCCTCGTCGAACCTGCAGACGGGCGCCATCGAGCGCTGGGGCACGACGCTCGAGGACCACCCGTTCGACCTGCTCTACCAGCTCGGCTTCGCCGTCACGGTGAACGTCGACAACCGCACGATGAGCCGCACGTCGCTCACGCGCGAGCTCGCCCTGCTGGCCGAGACGTTCGAGTACGGTCTGGACGACCTCGAGGCGTTCCAGCTCAACGCCGCCGCGGGCGCGTTCCTGCCGGTCGAAGAGCGCGAGGAACTCATCGACCTCATCGCCGACGGCTTCGACGCGTAGTCCTGAACGATCGAGAGAGTGGATGCCGGGCGCCCGGCATCCACCCTCTCGTTGTTTCTGCCGCGAGCGCGACTGGCCGGAGTCGCGACCTCCTTCGCGCTGTCGGAATCGGCATCCGCGCCCGAAAACAGCGACAGCGGATGCCGATTTCGACAGTGCGAAGATATGGGTCGTCACGAGGCCTGTAGCGTGTGCCGAAAAGGGCAGCGCGAACGACGGTGTTCAGCGGCGAGAGCCGCAGAGTCCGACTGCTTCAGCCGCGGGGGACCCCGGGGTGGGACTCGAGGTATGCCTCGAACGCCTCGGCCGAGGTCTTCGCCGGGGTGTAGCCGAAGTCGCGCTTGAGGGCGTCGTTGGCGAGCACCGGGCGGTAGCGCAGGAACCCCACCTGCTCGGGGCCGTGCACGGTGAGGTGCAGAGCGCGGCCGACGCGCAGGCCGAAGCCGAGCGCGCCGGCAGGAACCCACACGACGCGCTTGCCGAGGCGCCGGGCGATCTCGGGCACGGTGACGCGCCCGTCGCCCGCGACGTTGTAGACCCCGGGCGGACCGTCGGTCGCGGCCCGCGCCATGGCGGCGGCGACGTCGTCGACCCACACGAACACGAACGGCGAGTCCGACCCGCGTACGCCGAGCAGCGCCGGTCCGTCCCACAGTGCGGTGATCTGGTTCTGCACGGTCGGGCCGAGGATGGTGCCGATGCGGAACACGACCTGCTCGAGCTCGGGGTGCGCCTCGCGGTATCCGGCGAGCAGCTGCTCGACCAGCCGCTTGTGCTTGGAGTACGGGAACTCGTCGTTGCCGCGCACCGGGTCGCTCTCGCGCAGCCACTCCGGGTTGTCGGCGTGGTACCCGTAGGCGGCGCCCGACGACGACACGACGATCCGCTTCACGCCCGCCTCGACGCACGCCTCCAGCACGTGCCGCGAGCCGTCGACGTCGACGCGGTACTCCAGGTCGTGGTCGCGCCCGGGGTTGACGATCGCCGCCAGGTGCACGACCACGTCGATGCGGTGCTCACGCAGCAGGGGCGTCAGGGCGTCAGGCCGGGTGACGTCGCAGTCGGCATACACGACGCCGTCGAGTGGATGCCGCGGCCCGCGCACGTCTCCGGCCACGACGAGCTCCACATCCGGGCGTGCGACGAGGGCGGCGGCCACGTGCGTGGCGAGGAACCCTGAACCCCCGGTGATCAGCACGCGGCGGCTCATGAGTCCGCTCCCGAGGGCCGTTCTGCGCCGGGGGAGTCCGGAGGGGATGAGCCGGCTGCACCTGCTGCACCTGCTGCACCTGTGCCGGGGCTGTCGGCGGCCGAGGGGGCACCGGCGCTTGTGCTGCGCGCGGGCCGCGACGCAGCATCCATCGTCCGCATCGCGTGACGCGACGCGTCGCCCTTCGGCGAGCCGGTGCGCCGGCGCGTGTGGCTTGCCCACAGGGCGGCGACGATGAGGCCGGCGATGATGTCCCAGATGCCCCACCAGCCGGCGACGATGGCCATGCCGCCCAGTCCGCCGAAGAACGTGAAGATGAGGCCGAGGCCGAGGCCGGAGTTGCGGATGCCGACCTCGAACGTCATGGCCTTGCGCTCCCGGGTGCCCAGGCCGCCGGCGACCGCGGTGCCATAGCCGATCGCAAGGGCGACGGCATCGTGCACGGTCACGACGAGCACGATGACGCCGAGGAAGGCGATGAAGTAGGTCCAGTTGCCCGCCAGCGCCCCCACGATGAATCCGCACAGCGCGATCAGCGAGAACCATTTGACGAACGGCTGCACCTTGCGTGCGAATCGCTCGAAGCGGTACCGGATGAACAGGCCCAGCGCGAACGGCAGGCCGATGATGAGCAGGATCTCGCCGAGCATCGCCCACGGATCCAGCGACACCGTTTCGAGCAGTTTGCTGGCCGTCGGGTGCAGCGAGCCCCAGAACGCGACCGACAGCGGCAGCACGAAGATGTAGATGAGGTTCGACACGGCGGTCATCGAGACCGACAACGCGACGTTGCCGCCCGAGCGGTGCGTGAGCACCTGCGAGATGTTGCCCGGCGGGCAGCAGGCCACGAGGATCATGCCGAGCGCCATCGACGGTGTCACGGGGAGGATCAGGGTGAGTGCGAACGTCACCGCCGGCAGGACGACCAGCTGCGCGAGGATCGCGATCACGAACGGCTTGGGCTTGCGCGCGACGACCTTGAAGTCGTCGAGCGTGGTGTCCAGCGCGATGCCGAACATGATGAGGCCCAGCACGACATCGAGGATCAGGAGGGTGCTCGGGTTGAAGCTGAGGACGACGTCGTCGGGATTCATGCCGACACCTCCTTGCGGTTCTTCGCTCGGGAGGAGGAGGGGACGCCGTCACGCCGGGGCGCGGCATCCTTCCGCAGTCCCTCGGTCTCGGTGCGCACGGCCCGGCGGTACGCGTCCTTGTTGACGTAGTACGACATGCGTTCCAGGCCCAGGTACTTGTACCCGCCGGTGAGGTCGGGCCACGGCTCCAGGGCGACGCGCGCCCGGAACGCGGCGGCGCGCTCGGGGTGGCGCTCGAGCGCCGCGAGGTACGCGGCGATGAGCTCGGCCTGCTCGTAGCGTCCCTGCCAGCCGATGCCGGACGCCTCGATCATGCCCATCACGTACAGTCCGTTGAACGACGGCGTGAAGACGTTGAGGAAGAGCTTCGGCGAGAAGCCCTGCCAGGCGAGGGCCGCGCGGTCGACGAACGGGTAGTCGAGCTTGTAGCCCGTCGCGAGCAGCACCGTGTCGTATTCGGCCCACGAGCCGTCGCGGAAGTGCACCGTGCGCCCGTCGAAGCGGTCGATGTCGGGCATGATGCGCAGGTCGCCCTGGCCCAGGTGGTTCAGGATCAGCGTGTTCACGATCGGGTGCGACTCGTAGATCCGGTAGTCCGGCTGGGGGAAGCCGAACCGCACCGGGTCGCCCGTGAAGGCCCGCAGCACCCGGGTGTCGAGCGCCTGCTTGAGGCGCGCCGGCAGCGGACGACCCTGGTTGAGGGTGTCGGACGGCTTGCCGAACAGGTAGCGCGGCACGAAGTAGTAGCCGCGACGCACGCTCATGTCGACCGAAGCCGCATGGTGCACGGCGTCGACGGCGATGTCGCATCCCGAATTGCCCGCGCCGATGATGAGGACCCGCTTGCCCGACAGCTGCGAGGCCGACTTGTACGCGCTGGTGTGCAGCAGCTCACCCGTGAACTCGCCGCGGAACGGGGGGACGTTGGGCTCGGCCAGCGTGCCGTTGGCGAGGATGACGCCGTCGTAGCGCTCGCTCACCGTGCCGTCGCCGTCCGTCCCTGAGTCGTCGCCCTCGGTCCCTGAGCCTGCCGAAGGGCAGGCGTGCAGCATCCATCCGCCCTCTGCGGGCTCGAGTGACGTGACCTTCGTGTCGAAGCGGAAGCGCGCGGTGAGGCCGAAGTGGTCGGCGAACCCGCGGAAGTAGCGGATCAGCTCGCGGTGGCTCGGGTAGTCGGCCGTCGAGTCCATCGGGTACTCGGCGAACTCGGTCGTGGTGCGCGATGAGATGAGGTGCGCCGACTCGTACATGGTCGAGCGGGGGTTCTCGATGTCCCACAGCCCGCCGACGCCGCGCGAGGCCTCGTAGCCGTCGAACTCGATGCCCGCGCGCTGCAGGGCGCGCGCCGCCGACAGCCCCGACGGCCCTGCGCCGATGACGGCATACCTGGTCATTGCTCCATGTCCTTCTCGCACTCCATCGTGTCGGGCGCGGCACTGCGCCGACAGAACCCTAAGCGTTACTCGGCATTAACCGAAATCGCGCGGCCCCGCGCCGGTGACTTGGCGTATATGTACGCAACACGCTGGCGTGTCGCGTACACATACGCCAAGTCACCGCTCATGGGAAGAGTGCCAGGATGCCGCGCACGAGCACCACCGTCGCCCCGGCCCAGGCGATCACCAGCATCGCGGCCCGGGCGATGCGCGGGGCGACGTTGCGCGAGAGCACCGTGCCGATCGCGATGCCCGCGATCGTCGCGACGACGAGGGTGCCGACGTCCTCGATGGGCGTGACCGGCAGGCCGCGCAGCGCGACCGTCGCGATGTCGAAGGCGATGAAGATCAGCTGCGCACTCGCGGCGAAGCTGCGCTGACCCCAGCGGTCGCCGACGGCGTACGCGGCCAGCGGTGGTCCGCCGAGCCCGCTCGCGACGTTCATGAAGCCTGCCGCGGCGCCCGCGGCCACCGCTCCGCGCCGCCCGGTGAGCGATGCCGACAGCGCCGGGATGCGACCCGCCAGGAGCGTGACGTACGCCATCGCCGCGATGACGAGCAGCAGCGCGGCATCGGGGAGCAGGCGCACCACCAGTGCGCCGAAGGGCGCGGCGATCAGGCCCGGCCAGATGAGCCACCACGACCGCTTCCAGTCGATGTGTCGCCACACCATCGGGATCGCCGCGAGCGAGGCCACGAACGCCAGCAGCACGGCGAGGGTCACGCCCTCTATCGGGCCGTAGAGCAGGACGATCGGGCCGACCAGCACCAGGACGAACCCGAGTCCGGTGATGCGCTGGATGATCGCGGCGACGAAGGTCGCGATGCCCGCGAAAATGACAGTCACGGGATTCCAGTCTAGGCGGGCGGGACCCGCGGTTCAGCCGCCAGGGACGTCGAGCGCGAACGGACCGACGAGCTCGGTGAGCTGATCCCGCATGTCGTCGTCGGCGATCGTGGGGGTGCCGTCGCCGGGCTGCGGACCGTAGTCGCCGAACGAGGAGTGGCTCGCTCCGGCGATCTCGTGCATCTCGGCGTCGTCCGGGAGCAGGTGGCGGGCGTCGGCGATCTTCTCGGGGGTCGACGGGCCGTCCTCGCTGCCTGACACGCTGATCACCGGCAGGCCGGAGTCCGAGAGGTCGGTCGCACAGTACGACCCGAACAGCGCGAGACCATCGGCGTCCGTCGCGAGCTGGCAGGCGCGCACGCCGCCCAGCGAGTGCCCGCCGACCAGCCACGTGTCGATGTCGGGGGCGAGATCGGTGAACGTCGAGAGCGGGCGCAGGTCGAAGAACGCGAGATTCAGCCAGGGCTTGGTGATGACGACGGTGACGCCATCCTCGGCGACGAGCCCCGAGAGCTTGTACGCGTACGCCCAAGGATCGACCTTCGCCCCCGGGATGTACACCAGGCCGACGTCGGCGGACTCGCCGGTCGGTGCCAGCACGATGCCCGCGTCGGTGTCGGTGATCTCGATCGCCGTGTTCGCCCGCACCTCGGCCAGCGGCTCGGGTTCGGCGGCCATCACGCCGACCTGGCTCCAGATCACGATCCCGACGACGGCGAGCACGATCAGGGCGCCGAGCGCGCCGACGATCCACCACAGGACGCGCAGCCCGCGTCGCCGCGGACGTGAAGGTGTGATGGGGGCGGGGTCGGGCGCGTCAGCGGTCACGCGTCGAGCGTAGCCTCCTGCGTACGCAGAATCGGATCCGCTCAGTCGGACCGACGCCGCGACACGCCGGTCAAGTGACGACGCGCACGGCGTGTCAGGTCACGCGTCCGCATAAGCGGATCCGATTCTGCGAGCGGGCCGGCGCCGCGTGCCCGGTGCCCGTCGCCGTCCTCAGACGCCGAGTTCCGCCTGGCGCGCGGCCACGACGGCCTCGACCCGGGCGAACAGCGGATGCTGCGGCTCCAGGCCCGTCACGGCAGCCGTGACCGTCGCGGCATCCTGTTCCCGCAGCATGCGCTGCAGGTCGACCGATTGCGCGTCCTCGGTGTCGTCGAACGCGAGGGCGGCGCCCATCGCGTCGACCAGCGCATCGACGGGGAGTCCGCGCTCGGCCGCCTCGGCCGCAGGACCCACGAAGCGCTCGTGGCGCGAGAGCTTGCGCAGCGGCTGCCGCCCGACGCGCCACACCGTGTCGGGGAGCGCGGCGTTGCGGAACCGTCGCAGGATCGTGGCGCGGTAGTCCGCCAGCGATGCGGGATCGAGGCCGTGCTTGGCGGCGAGTAGCGCCGAGGTCTCTTCCAGCGCCGCCGACACGCGCCCCGCGATGTCGTCGTCGGCCAGCGCGGCCGCGATGGTGTCGATCCCCGCGCGGGCGCCGAAGTACGCCGTCGTCGCGTGCCCGGTGTTGACGGTGAACAGCTTGCGCTCGATGTAGGGCGCGAGGTCGTCCACGAAGTGCGCGCCCGGGATGGTCGGCGGGTCGTCGCCGAACGGCGGGCGCTCGATCGCCCACTCGAAGAACGGCTCGACGGTGACGTCCACGCCCGCACCCTCGGGCTGCGCCGGGACGATCCGGTCGACCGCGGTGTTGGCGAACACCGCGCGTCCGGCCAGCGCGTCCCACGCGTCGCCTGCCCGCTCCTTGATCTCGTCGCGCAGAAGGTCGGTCGCGTTGATCGCGTTCTCGCACGCCATGATCTGCAGCGGAGGGCTGGACGGGTCGCGCAGCGCGAGCCCCGACATGATGAGCGGCGCGACGAACTTCAGCACCGTGGGTCCGACCGCGGTGGTCACGACGTTGGCGCCGGCGATCTCTTCGATGACGGCATCCGGATGCTCCGCGCTGTTGAGTGCGCGGAACCCCGTGACGACGGTGTCGCGGCCGCCCTCGCCGACCTCGTGCACCGTGTACCGGTCGACCGCGTTGATGGCGTCGACGAGCGGCGCCGCGACGTCCGAGAACACCAGTTCGTACCCGCCCTGGTGCAGCAGCAGCCCGACGAACCCGCGCCCGATGTTGCCGGCGCCGAAGTGGACGGCCTTCATCACACGCCTGCTGCCGAGACCAGCCCGAACAGCTCCTCCGGGGTCTGCGCCGCCTTCAGACGCGCGACGTCGTCCTCGTCCGAGAACAGGATCGCGATCTGCGACAGGATCTCGAGGTGCTCGTCGCCCTTGCCGGCGATGCCGACGACGAACGTCACGGGGTTGCCGTCCCAGTCCACGCCGCCGTCGTACCGGACGACCGACAGCGCGGACTCGAGGATCTCGCCCTTGGTCTCGTTCGTGCCGTGGGGGATCGCGAGCTCGTTGCCCATGTACGTCGACACGGTCTGCTCGCGCTGCAGCATGGCGTCGTAGTAGGCGCCGGTGACGGCGCCGGCCGCCTGCAGGATGTCGGCGGCCTCCTTCATCGCCTCGTTGCGCGTCGCCCCGCCGGAGTGGATCCGCACCTGGCCGATGCTCAGAACCTCGCGTGCCATGTTCTCGCCCTTCTCGTGTGTTCGAAGATGAATGGATGCCGCATGCCGGTGTCAGTCCCGGCAGAGGCGGTGGGGCCGGGGGCCTCGCGCCCGCCCGGCCCCGCCGCGGTCTCTGCTAAGAGCCATCCTCGTGCTGGCCGCGGACGAGGTCCACGACCTCGTCGTACCGGGGCGAGTTCATGAAGTTGTCCACCGACACGTGCACCGCGTCGGGGGTCTTCTGCCGGGCCCGGTCGGTCAGCTGGTTCTGGGTGATGACGAGGTCGGCCGAGGGGTCGAGCGCCGCGATCGCCTTGTTGACGACCGTGACATCCTCGATACCCGCCTTCTTGATCTTGTTGCGCAGGACGCTCGCGCCCATCGCCGACGAACCCATCCCCGCGTCGCAGGCGAACACGATGTTCTTGATCTGCTTCTCGGTCATGGTGGCCGGCTCCACGCCGCCGTCGGCCTGGGTGGCCGCACCGCCGCGCAGACCCGAGAGCGCGTCGGACGACTTGCCCTTGGCCGCCTCGGTCTGCGTGATCGCCGCACCGAACGCGTCGTCGGTCGCCGCCATCGCCTCGAGGTCGCGCTTGCGCGACGCCCGGAGGATGACCCACGAGATGAGGAAGGTCACCGTCGCCGCGAGCACCACCGACAACAGCACCGCGAAGTACGAGTTGTTGGCGACTTGGGCGATCACCGCGATGATGCTGCCCGGCGCCGCCGGCGCCCTCAGTGCGCCGCCCAGGAGCATGTTCGTCGTGACGCCGGTCATGCCGCCCGCGATGAGCGCGAGGATCAGCATCGGCTTCATCAGCGCGTACGGGAAGTAGACCTCGTGGATGCCGCCGAAGAACTGGATGACGGCCGCACCGGGAGCCGAGGCGCGCGCCGCGCCGATCCCGAAGAAGGTGAACGCGAGCAGCAGGCCGACACCGGGGCCGGGGTTCGCCTCGAGCAGGAACAGGATGGACCCCTGGCCTGTCTCGGCGGACTCCGCGATGCCGAGCGGCGTCAGCACGCCGTGGTTGATGGCGTTGTTGAGGAAGAACACCTTCGCCGGCTCGATCAGGATGCTGGTGAGCGGCAGCAGGTTCGTGTCGACGAGCCAGTGGACCGCGTTGCCGAGGGCCTGCATGATGCCGTTGACCACCCACGCGATCGGGTAGAAGCCGACGATCGCCATCACGAAGCCCCAGATGCCCGCAGAGAACATGTTGACGAGCATCTCGAAGCCGGCCTTGATCTTGCCCTCCCACAGGGAGTCGAGCCACTTCATCGTGTACGCCGCGAGCGGGGCCATGATCATCGCACCGATGAACATGTGCACCTGACCGAGGGGAGCGTCGCCCTCGGGCAGCGTGGCGTTGAAGTTCGCGACGAGCAGGTCGGATCCCGCGATCGCGCCCATCGTGCCGATGGTGGCGACCACGCCGCCGCGCACGCCGTAGACGATGTTGCCGCCCGTGTAGGCGATGATCAGCGGCAGCAGGTAGTGGATGAACGGGCCGACGATCGTCGCGAGGTCGGCGTTCGGGGTCCACCCCACGTCGATGAAGAACGCGGTGAAGATGCCCCACGCGATGAGCGCGGGGATGTTCGGCATGATCATGCCGGACAGGAACGTGCCGAAGCGCTGGACTCCGACGCGCGCCTTGCTGGTTCCCGTGGTGGGAACTGACGCCGTTGTCATGATGGGTCTCCTTGTTCTCGGGGTTACGGCCGGGCCGCGGCCTCTTGGGCGGCGACGCGGGCGGATGCCGCGTCGGACGCGGCGAGGGCGGCCGAGGCGATGACGCATGCCTGGTCGAGGGTGTGCTGCAGCAGGGTGGCCCGCACGTCGGCGAGCGCGGTGGGGGCCATCGACAGCGAGGTGGCGCCGAGCCCGACGAGCACGACCGCCAGGAGCGGATCGGCCGCCGCCTCGCCGCAGATGCCGACCGGCTTGCCGTTCGCGCGGCCGGCGTCGCCGACCTCGCGGATGAGCCGCAGCACCGCGGGGTGCCACGGGTCCTGGAACGATGCGACCGACCCGAGCAGCCGGTCAGCGGCCATCGTGTACTGGGTGAGGTCGTTCGTGCCGATCGACGCGAAGTCCGCGTGGGTGAGCACACGGTCGGCGAGGAGCGCCGAGGACGGCACCTCCACCATCACGCCGGCGGTCTTGATGCCGTAGTCCCGTGCGAGGGCGACGAAGTACTCCGTCTCTTCGACCGTCGCGACCATCGGCGCCATGACCCACAGGTCGGCCTGGGTGGCGGCATCCGCCTCGGCGAGAGCCGTCAGCTGCTCGCGCAGGATGTCTTCGCTGGCCCGCAGCGCGCGGATGCCGCGCAGCCCGAGCGCCGGGTTCTCTTCGTGCGCGTCGTTGAGGAACGCGAGCGGCTTGTCGGCGCCGGCATCCAGCACACGCACCACGACCTTCTTGCCGGGGAACGCGGCGAGCAGCTTCGTGTAGGCCTCGCGCTGCTGCTCGACCGTGGGGGCCTGGCTGGAGCTCAGGAACAGGAACTCGGTGCGGAACAGCCCCACGCCCTCGGCGCCGAGCGCGACCGCTTCGGCGGCGCCGTCGGCGTTGCCGAGGTTCGCCAGCAGGGGGATCGCAGTGCCGTCGGCCAGCGCGCCGTCGGTGATGGGGGCGGATGCCGCCGCCGCCCGATCGGCGGCGCGCCGGTGCGCGCGCTCGAGCTCGTCGGCGGTGGGCTCCGTCGTGACGACGCCGGCCGCGGCATCCACGATCACCGTCTCGCCGTCGCGCAGCCCGGTGGCCGAGGTGGCGCCGACGACCGCGACGATCGACTTCTCGCGCGCGAGGATCGCGGTGTGCGACGTGGGGCCACCCTCGGTGGTCACGAGCGCGAGCACCTTGTCGAGGTCGAGGAGCGCCGTGTCGGCGGGGGCGAGGTCCTTCGCGACGAGGACGAAGGGATGCCCGGGGTCGGGCACTCCCGGGGCAGGCACGCCCCGCAGCCTCGCGATGACGCGCTGGGCGACGTCGTCGAGGTCGGCGGCGCGCTCGCCGAGGTAGCCGCCGAGGGCCGTGAGCTGATCGCGGAAGGACGCGAACGCGTCGAACACCGCGAACTCGCCGGTCCGGCCCTGTGCGATGCGCGCGTTGACCTCGTCGGCGAGGGTCGGGTCCTCGGCCATCATCGCCTGCGCCTCGAGCACCTCCTGCGCCGCGCCGCCCGCCTGGGCGCCCCGCGCCTCGAGTTCGCGAGCGACGGCGGCGACGGCGTCGGCCACACGCCCCTTCTCTTCGTCCTGGGTCAGCGCGCTCGGCGCGTCGGACGGTGCCGGAGCGGGCTCCGCCATGCGGGCGACGGGTCCCTGGGCGACGCCGAGGCCGATCCCCACGCCGCGCAGCTCTCGGGAAAGCAGGGGTTCGGTCATGTCACGCCTCCGCGTCGTGGTCGGTGGTCAGCAGTTCCGTGAGCTCATCGAGCAGTGCTTCGGCGCCGTCGCCCTCCGCCGTGAGGGTCACGTAGTCGCCCTTCTCGACGCCCAGCGCGATGACGCCGAGGATGCTCGCCGCGTTCACCGGGCTCGCCGCGCCCTTGGCGATCGAGACCGGCAGGCCGGAGTCCTTCGCCGCCTGCGCGAAGAGCTTGGCGGGCCGGGCGTGGAGCCCGTGCGCGGATCCGATCCGGACGGTGCGGGAGACGGGTGGCATATCGGCGACCTCTCTGTCTGGGTGACTCGGTGCTTCGGGTGTTCGGTGGTTCAGGTGTCGGTGGGGGCGGTCTCGCCCGCGGCCGGAAGCGGCCCCCCGGGGCTTCCGACCGCGGCGCGGACCAGCGCGAGCGTCCGCGTGCCGTCCCGGTCGGTGAAGATGTCGGGCGGCAGCAGCACCACCGTCGTGCCCCGGGTGGCGGCATCCCGTTCGATGCGCTCGAGCGCGTGAACCAGATGCGGCCCCACCAGGACGACATCGGCGGAATCGAGGTCGATCGGAAGCGACGCCTCGGTGCCGGCGAAGGCAGCGTAATCCAGACCCTGATCGTGGGCTGCGTGACGCACGCGCTGTGCGACGAAGGTGCTCGAGGCACCCGCTCCGCAGACCACCAGGATCCTCATCGATCCGCCTCCTTTCGGCCCATTCTTGTGAAACCGCTGGGAGTCGACAACCAGTCCTTCTTCCGCGGGGGCGGAAACGCGGGATGCCGGGACCGGTCCGGCCCCGCGCACCCGTGGTTGACTGGGCTCGTGACCCGGGCCCGTCAAGATCGTGTGCTCGGACTGCTGGTGCGCGAGGGCGACTGGGTGACGGCATCCACCCTCGCCGACGCCCTCGGGGTGACGCCGCGCAGCATCCGGTCGTACGTCACGGCCGTGAATGCCCGCGTGGCCGGCGGCGTCGCGATCGAGTCGGGCCCGCAGGGGTATCGCGCCGGCCCCGAGGCGGCCGCGGCGCTGCGGGTCGAGGCAGATGCGGGAACGCCGCGTGATCGGCTCCACACCGTGGTGCGGGCGCTGCTGGACGCGCCGGAGGGCATCGACGTGTTCGACACGGCCGAGGCGCTGCACGTGTCGCCCGCGACCCTCGACGCCGATCTGGCACGCGTGCGCGGGCTCCTCGGGGGCACCGAGCTCACGCTGGAGCGCTCCGCCTCACGTGCGCGACTGCGCGGCACCGAGGGCGCGCAGCGACGACTGCTGTCGAAGCTCGCCCACGACGAGATGGATGCCAAATCCTTCGACCTCTCGGCGCTGCGGCGCACCCTCGGCGAGGGGTCGGTGGGGGCGCGCGCCTTCGGGCCCTTCAAGACCGAGCTGGTCGCGCGCCTCGGCGACCTCGGCTGGTTTGTCAACGAGTTCGGCATCGCCGACGTCGTCATGCACATCGCCATCGCCGCCGACCGGGTCGCCCAGGACCGGCCGCTCGACACGGCCGAACCGGTGGGGGCGGGGGAGCGGCCGACGCAGACCCAGGTCGCCGAGATCATCGCCGACCTGTCGGAGCGCCACCTCGGCGTGCGCCTGGGCAGCGCCGACCTGCAACACCTGTCGACGCTCGTCCTGACGCGGGTGGTCGCCCCTGACCGCGGGGTGGCGGCATCCACTCTTCCCGGTCTCGACCCCGAGACCGAGGCCGTCGTGCGCGACGTCGTGACGGCGGCCGCCGACGAGTTCCTCGTCGACATCGCGCACGACGACTTCATCGCGCGGCTCGCGCTGCACGTGCAGAACCTGCTGCACCGCGCGCGGGAGCAGGCGTGGTCGCGCAATCCGCTGACGCGGTCGCTCAAGTCGACGTACCCGATGATCTTCGAGGTCGCCGTGTTCATCGCGAGCCGGCTGCAGCAGCGGCTCGGCATCCCCCTTCCCGACGACGAGATCGCCTACATCGCGATGCACGTCGGCGGGCGCCTCGAACGCAGCCGGCGCGCCGACCAGCTGCTCACCGCGACGATCGTCTGCCCCGGGTACTACGACCTGCACGAGCTGCTGCGTTCGAGCGTCGACCGCTCGCTCGGGCAGGCCATCGAGGTCGTCGGCGTCGAGACGCGCGTCGACCCCGACTGGGCCTCGATCGACACGGACCTCGTGCTCACGACGATCGAACCCGTGACGCCGGCCGACCGGATCGTGCGGATCCAGCCGTTCCTCACCGACGCCGACGTCGAGCGGGTGCAGGCGGCAGCCGGCCGCATCCGCCGGTCGCGGCGCCTGGCGCGCCTGCGCGCTGAACTGGAGCGGTACTTCGAGCCCTCCGCGTTCGTGCGCGGGGTCGGCGGCGACGAGGAGGACGTGATCCGCGGACTCGGCGCGCTGCTGCGCGAGCGAGGCGTGATCGACGAGACCTACATCGAGCGCACCATCGAGCGCGAACGGTTGTCGTCCACGGCGTTCACGGACGCGCTTGCTGTGCCGCACGCGCTGGAGATGACGGCATCGCGCACCGCGATCGCGATCGGCATCGCCGATCCGTCGATGCCGTGGGGCGACGGCCGCGTGCAGGTGGTGGCGCTCGTGGCGTTCTCGGAGACGGATCGCGAGGCGTTCCAGACCGTGTTCGAGCAGTTCGTCGAGGTGTTCAGCGAACGCGACAGCGTGCAGCGCATCGTGCGCCGCGGCACCGACTTCAACGCCTTCCTCGACGAGCTCGTCGCCGTGATCGACGGCTGAGGACCCGGGTCCCTCCGGCTGGGGTCGGGGCGCATCTCACGTGTTCGGGGCGCCTCTCATGTGTTCGGGGCGCGTCTCGTGCGCCCCGAATGCACGAGATGCGCCCCAACCCCGGAAGTGACGGCGATGCCGGCTGGGGGTGGCGGCCGGCATGTCGGGGTTTGGGGCGCATTTCGCGCATTCGGGGCGCCTCTCGTGCGCCCCGAGTGCACGGAATACGCCCCAGACCCGAAAAGGTCAGGCGCGCCGGCCGGGGTCGCGACCTCAGCCGGGCGCGACGATGCCGAATGCCGCGAGGCGTGCGCCGAGGTCCGCGGAGGCGCGGAGATGCGGCCAGCCCCATCGTGCGAACGGCCGTTGCGTCGTGCCGCGGATCCAGTCCTCGCGCTGCTTCTCTTCGTCGAAGATCTGCGAGGCGGAGCGGCCGTCGACGATCCTGCCGTCCACGTACTTGAGCCGACCATCGAACTCGCCCCAGGCCGACGCGTCCTCGAGCCCGAAGTCGATGTAGTAGGTCTTGCTGCCCGGGCCGGCTACGGGCACCTGGAGGGCGATGACGCGGAACCCGAGCTCGGACAGCTGAATGCGACTGACGCTCTCGCCGGGCAGCTGGGCGCGACCGTCCGCGAAGGCCAGAACGCGCTTCGCGCGCCCCTGCCCGTGCGGGGACCGCCGGACGATGCCGAAGACGGTCTGCCGGAACTCCTCGGCCCGCGCGGCGTCGTACGCACCCGGCTTCGGGACGAACTGCGCGCGCAGAGCGGCATCGGCGATCGTGACCGCCTGGTCGAACGTCGCCGTGCGTGCGACGTCTGCGACCGTCCGCGCGAGTGAGGTGACACGGAGCCCGTTGATCTCGACGATCTCGTCGCCGGGGAGCTCGCCACGGTGGCGGACGACGGCCGACGCCGCGCCAGGCCGCTCGACAGGGACGACGACGTGGACGCGTGTCGGATCCGGGCGGAACAGTCCGAGCCCGTGCGCGGCGGCTGCCGACTCATGGGAGATGACGGGCGCGAGTTCGGATGTGAGCGTCAGCGCCTGGGCTCGAGCCACGACGCGCGCCTCCGGCACGGCGGCGGTCCACGCCGCACCGTCGACGTAGATCCCGCTCCGCACGCGCACGAGCGTGCCGGCGCGAGCGGCTGTGGCGAGATCCCGGCTCGACCGGCCGGCCGTCAGGAGGTCGTCTCGTCGGTGCAGAGTGAGCGGGGTCACACTCGAGTGTGTGCAGGCGCATCCGCGGTGGGCGGGCTCTCTCCGGGATCTGTGGAGAATCCACGCCTGTGGAGGAAGGTCTCAGCCAGCCCACGCGCTCGGGTTTGGGGCGCTCTCCGCGCGGTTGGGGCGTACTTTGCGCGCCCCAACCGGATGAAACGCGCCCCAAACCGGAGAAGACGGTGGGATGCTGGCGACCGTGGCCGCCGGCATCCCGAACCATTCCGGGTCAGCCGCGGGCGAGGCGCTCCTGGAGGCCCAGGCGCACGGCGGGCCACTCGTGAGGGAGGACCGAGAACACGACGGTGTCGCGGAGCGTGCCGTCGGGGCCGAGACGGGCGTTGCGCAGCACGCCGTCCTGCTTGGCACCCAGACGGGCGATGGCGGCGCGCGACTGACGGTTGTGCCAGTGCGTGCGGAACTCGACCGCGATCGCGTCGCACTCGTCGAAGGCGTGGCCCAGCAGCAGCAGCTTGGACGCGCTGTTGACGAAGGTGCGCTGCGCCTCGACGCCGATCCAGGTGTGGCCGATCTCGACATGCCGGTTGGGCTGGTCGATGTTGCAGTAGGTCGTCGTCCCGACGACGCGACCCGTGTCGAGCCTGCGCACCGCCCACGGGTTCATCACGCCCTCGTCGCGCCAGGCCAGACGGCGCGCGATCTCCGCGGCGACGCCCTCGGGTCGCGGCACCGACGTGTACCAGGTGTGCTCGAGGCCGACCGCTGCGGCGGCGAGGTCGGGCGCGTGGTCGGGCGAGAGGGGCTCGAGCCGGACATAGGCGTTCTCAAGGGTCACGGGGGCGGTGAGGAGCATGATCCGAGCGTACGGCCGCGTATGCGGCCCGCCGATCCAGATGGGCAGGGTGACCAACGGGTACCGATCCACAGCGAGAATCTGCACGAGGCGTCGCCGTCACACTTCGCAATTCTTCGCCCTCCCGGGGCCGCTCCCGCCGAGGCCCGCCTAGGCTCGAGAGCGCGTCCATTCCGGCGCATGCACAGCGAAGAGGATCCCGAAGCCCATGAAGACCCCGAAGCTCACGAAGAGACGAGTGATCGCGCCCATCGCGCTGGCGCTGGCCGCGACGTTCACGCTGGCCGCCTGCGCCCAGGGCGGGTCGGACCCCGAGTCCACCTCCGCCGAGAAGACCGGCGAGTTCACCTACGCCATCGCGAGTGACCCGTCGTCGCTGAACCCGATCAACGTCAGCGACCGCTGGGGCCTCACCGCGACGAACATCGTCTACTCGCCGCTGGCACGCGTCGAGGGCGACGGCACGGTCGTCAACGAGCTGGCCGAGTCGATCGAGCCCGCCGACGACGGCCTGTCGGTCACCGTGACGCTCAAGGAGGGCCTCAAGTGGTCCGACGGCGAGCCGCTCACCGCCGACGACGTCGTCTTCACCTACACGAACAAGGCCGTCCGCGAGAACGGCAACGCCGACCTGCTGTACGTCGGAGACCAGCCCATCACCGCCGAGGCGACCGACGACCGCACCGTCGTCTTCCACCTGCCGAGCGTGAGCGCGGCTGCCCTCAGCAACATCGCGACCGAGACGTACATCATCCCCGAGCACGTCTACGGCGACGTCACCGACTTCTCGGTGACCGAGCTCGACCCGCTCGCCGTCGGCTCGGGCCCCTACAAGCTCACCGACTACCAGCGCGGCCAGTACCTCACGTTCGAGGCGAACGAGAACTACTACGGCCCGAAGCCGAAGATCGAGAAGCTGACGCTGCGCATCGTGTCGGACGCCAACACGACCAAGACGGCGCTGCAGACCGGCGAGGTCGACGCGTCGTTCGCGACCCCCGACCAGATCACCGAGCTCGAGGGCGCAGGCCTCAACGTCTACCCCTACGCCGAGGGCCGCGTGGCCTATCTCGGCCTGAACGCCGCGAAGCTCACCGACCCCAAGGTGCGCCAGGCGATCTTCTTCGCGCTGAACCGCGACGACATCAACACGGCGGCGTTCCTCAGCGAGGACTACTACCAGAACGCCTACACGATCCTCCCGCCGAGCAACGCGTTCGCGACGGAGGACGTCGAGAAGTACGAGCAGGACGCCGACAAGTCGGCCGCGCTGCTCGAAGAGGCCGGCGTCTCCGACCTGTCGTTCACGCTGGCGTACGCCGGCGCGGACCCGGCGCAGACCACCGAGGCCACGCTGATCCAGGAGCAGCTGGGCAAGGCCGGCATCACGGTCGAGCTGAAGGGCGTCGAGCCGGCTGCCGTCTACGACGAGATCGAGAAGGGCGCCGACTCGCAGTACGACGCGTTCCTCGGCGGCTACATCATGGGTCAGGACCCCGACGCCTACAGCGCGCTGTACCGAACCGGCGCCTCGGCGAACTACTTCTCGTACTCGAACCCGGCCACGGACGCGCTGTTCGACCAGGGCGCGGCCGAGCTCGACGCCGACGCCCGCAAGGACATCTACGCCGACCTGCAGGCGCAGATCGCCGACGACGCCGTGATCTTCCCCCTCGCCGACAACCTGAAGATCCTCGCGGTCAACCCGCGGATCGGCGGGGTCGAGGACGCGAAGCTCGTTCCGATCTACACTCTGGAGAACTTCGGGCTTCTCACCGAGAAGTAAGGACCGGATGGATGCCGGCGGCCGAGGCCGCCGGCATCCCTGTGCGTCCGCCGGAAGGGGGAACGATGGCGGTCTACATCCTGCGCCGCCTGCTGCAGGTCATCCCGATGCTGCTGCTGGTGACGTTCGTGGTGTTCCTGCTCGTGCATGCGGCGCCGTACGACGTCGTGGACTCGATCACGACGCCGCAGATGTCGGACGAGACCGTCGCGGCGATCCGCGAGCGGTACGGCCTGGATCAGCCGATGCTCGTGCAGTACGGACTGTGGCTGTCTCACGTGGTGCAGGGCGACCTCGGCTACTCGCTCGCGAGCCGCCACTCGATCGCCGACGAGCTCGCCGTCCGCATCCCCAACACGATCGTGCTGGTGGCGCCGGCGTACCTCGTGGCGCTCGTCCTCGCGGTCGTGCTGGGGCTCCTGGCCGGCTCGCGCCGCGGCAAGCCCGTCGACAAGGTCATCGACGGCCTGGCGGGCATCGGCATCGCGACGCCGTCGTTCTGGTTCGCGCTGCTGGTCATCTACGTCTTCGGCTACGTGCTGCGCTGGTTCCCGATCATCGGAATGCACTCGGTGGGCAAGCAGGGAGATCCGCTGGACTTCCTCGCGCACTTCGTGATGCCGTTCCTGGTGCTCGTGGTCGCGTTCTTCCCCGAGCTCGCCCGCTACGTGCGCTCGGCGACGATCAGCCAGCTGTCTCAGGACTACGTGCTGGTGCAGCGCGGCTTCGGCGCCTCGGGTCGGCAGATCCTGTCGCGCCATGTCAGCCGCAACGTCATGCTGCCGATCATCACGCAGCTCGGTCTCGCCCTGCCCATCCTCGTGACCGGAGCGATCGTCACCGAGTCGATCTTCGGCTGGCCGGGCGTCGGCCCTTACTTCCTCACCGCGACGCGCAGCCTCGACTATCCCGTGATCCTCGCGGTGCTGCTGCTGTCGGCGGTGCTCGTGATCGTCGGCAACCTGATCGCCGACATCCTGTACGTCCTGGTGGATCCCCGCATCCGGATCGGAGCGGGCTCATGACCTCTGTCCCCGATGTCGAGGGCGCGCTCGACGCCCGCACGCTCGTGCATCGCACGCGGTCGTTCCGCTCGGTGTCGGCTCTCCTCGCGATCGCCTTCCTCGTGGTGCTCGGCCTCGTGTCGCTGCTGGCGCCGCTGCTGCCGCTGGATCCGACGACCACCGACCTCGCCGCGCGCTGGCAGCCGCCGAGCGCGGAGCACTGGTTCGGCACGGACGAGCTGGGCCGCGACTACTTCTCACGCGTCGTGTACGGCGGTCGCATCTCGCTGACCGTCGGCATCCTGGCGATGGCGGCGGCGACCGCGATCGGCGTGGTCGTGGGTCTCGTCGCGGGGTATGCCGGAGGGCGGCTCGACGACCTGCTGATGCGCTTCGTCGACTTCCTGTCGTCGATCCCGTGGATGGTGCTCGTCATCGTCGTCAGCGTGTTCCTCAAGCCCGGACTGTGGACGATCATCCTCGTGATCGGCGCGTTCTCGTGGATGGCGACCGCGAGGCTCGTGCGCGCCGAGACGCTGTCGCTGCGCGAGCGCCCGTACGTCGGCTACGCCCGCTACATCGGGGTGCGCCGCGTGCTGGTGGTCGGCCGTCATGTGCTGCCGGACGCGGCGCCGACGATCATCGTCGCGGCGACCGCGAGCATCTCGAACGCGATCCTGACCGAGTCGGCGCTGAGCTTCCTGGGCCTGGGCATCCAGCCGCCGATGGCATCGTGGGGCAGCCTGCTCGAGACCGCGCAGGACAGCCTGCAGGCCGCGCCGTACCTGGCGCTCATCCCCGGCATCCTGATCCTCCTCACGGTGCTGTCGTTCAACGTGCTGGGGGACGCGCTGCGTCAATCGGTCAGCGAAGGGGGTGCGTGATGAGCGTGGATGCCGCAAGCCGGAGCGATGTGCTGCTGAGCGTCGAGGGTCTCACCGTCGACCTGCCCGGCCGCACCGGCGGGCGCGTGCGGGTGCTCGAGGACGTGGCCTTCGAGGTCCCGCGCGGACGCGTCGTGGGCATCGTGGGGGAGTCCGGCTCGGGCAAGACGATGCTGCTGCGCTCGCTTCTGGACCTGCTGCCGGACGGCGCGCGTCGGTCGTGGGAGCGCGTGGTGCTCGACGGCGCCGACATCACGTCCGAGCTGCCCCGCCGGCGGCTCCCCGCCGCGATGGTGTTCCAGGATCCGATGACCTCGTTCAACCCGCTGGTGCGTATCGGCGGCCACCTCACCGAGGTCGCGCAGCGCTTCCAGCGCGTCGGCCGGCGCGAGGCGATGGCGCTCGCTCGTGAGGCGCTCGTCGCCGTGCGGATCCCCGACCCCGAGCGCGTGCTGTCGCGGTACCCGCACGAGCTGTCGGGAGGCATGCGCCAGCGCGCCATGATCGCCATGGCGCTGCTCGCGCAGCCGGAGCTGCTGCTGGCCGACGAGCCGACCACCGCGCTGGATGCGACCATCCAGGCGCAGATCCTGGCGCTGCTGCGCACGCTGCAGGCCGAGCGCGCGCTCACGGTGGTCATCGTGACGCACGACCTCGGTGTCGTGGCTGCCGTGTGCGACGACGTGCTCGTGATGAAGGACGGGCGCATCGTCGAGACCGGCACGGTCGACCGGGTGTTCGGCGCGCCCCAGCATCCCTACACGAAGACGCTGCTCGCTGCCGCGCCGGCCGCGCCCGACGAGCCCGCCACCGACCAGGGAGGGGACGCATGAGCGCGCACGCCGAGGAGCTCGTCCGCGTCGACGGACTGGTGAAGACGTTCGCGGTGCGCAACGCGTGGGGCCGCAAGACCGGCACCGTGCAGGCGGTGGACGGCATCGACCTGACGATCCGGCGCGGTGAGACGCTGGCGCTCGTCGGCGAGTCCGGCAGCGGCAAGTCGACGCTCGGCCGCTGCATCCTCCAGATGGAGGAGCCCACCGCAGGCACCGTCACCTACGACGGCGTCGACCTCACGGCGCTGCCGCGTGCCGAGCGCGCGGCGCACCACCGGTCGATGCAGGTCATCTTCCAGGACCCGTTCTCGTCGCTGAACCCGCACCGCACCGCCCTGCAGAACGTGCTCGAGCCGCTCCTGGTGCTCGCCCCCGGCGACGACGTGCGCGAACGGGCGGTCGCGGCGCTGGCCGCGGTGGGGATCGAGGGGGATGCCGTCCACCGGCGTCCGCGCGCCTTCTCGGGCGGACAGCGCCAGCGGATCGTGATCGCCCGGGCGATCGCCGTGCGGCCGGGCTTCGTCGTATGCGACGAGCCGCTCTCGGCGCTGGACATGTCGATCCAGGCGCAGGTGACCGACCTGCTGCTGCAGCTGCAGCGCGACCTCGACCTGACGTACCTGTTCATCACGCACGACCTCTCGGTGGTGCGCGAGATCGCGACGCGCACGGCGGTGATGAACCGGGGCCGCATCGTCGAGCTCGGTCCGACCGCGGAGGTGTTCGCGTCGCCGCAGCACGCGTACACGCGCCACCTCCTCGACGCCGCGCTCACCGCCGATCCGGTCCGCGCGCGGGCGCGTCTGGAGCGCATCTCGGCGCGGCCCGACCCCGTCGGCCTGGAGCCGGAGGGCTCGGCGCTCGTCGAGGTGTCGCCCGGTCACCTCGTCCTGCGCTGACAGCGCCGACACAGACCTACCATTCCGGGTTTGGGGCGCGTGTCGTGCGTTCGGGGCGTGCGGGGTACGCCCCACACGTCCGGAGTGCGCCCCGAACCCGGGAGGAGCCGCGCCCGCCTGTGCTAACGTCGACGTGATCGTGGTTCGACGACAGGAGGTGACACCCATGAACGCAACATCCGTATCGGGTGCTCCCCGCTGTTCACGATCGCGCGGCTGACGTCATCGCCGCCGGGAGCACCGCGCACATCGCAAAGGCGACTCCCATGAACAACACCTCCTCTCCTTCCCGCGCGCTCGTCCTCGGCGGCGGCGGTTCGTCCGGCAACGCGTGGGTGCTCGGCGTGGTGGCCGGCCTCTCCGCGGCGGGGCTCGACGTCACCATGGCCGACGTCATCATCGGCACCTCTTCCGGCTCGACGACCGCGGTCCAGCTGGCACGCATCGACCCGCTCGAGCTGTACGCCGCCACGATCGCGCCGCTCCCGGCGTCAGCGGGTGACCGCCGCGGCGGATCGGGATCGACGCGGCCCGTCGTCAACCACCTCGAACGCACTGCGGCGATCATCGCCGACTCGTCCGATCCGGCCGACCTGCGGCGGCGACTGGGCGCCTCGTCGCTCGAGCTCGCCGCCGCCGATCCGCAGTGGCAGCCCCGGTGGCGTCACATCGTCGCCGGACGCCTGCCCGACCCGCGTTGGCCCGAGCGTCCGGTGCAGATCACGGCCGTCGAAGCCCGCACCGGCGACGGCGTCGTCTTCGACCGCGACAGCGGAGTGGAACTGGTGGATGCGGTCGCCGCGAGCACCTCGTCCGGCCCCGCGTACCGGATCGGCGACGCGTGGTACGTGGACGGCGGCTACCGTTCCAACGCCGAGAACGCCGATCTCGCCGCGGGGTACGACCGCGTACTCGTGCTATCGCCGTACGGCGGGCGCACACGCACGCCTGCGGAATGGCATCTGGACGTCGGAACGCAGATCGAGGCTCTCCGTGCCGCAGGCAGCCGCGCCGAGCTGATCGGTCCGCCTGCGGAGCATGACGAGCTGTTCGGAGTCCGCGGCATGTACCCCGCGCTGCGTCGCCCGGCCGCCGAGGCCGGCCACGCGCAGGGGCTCGCCTTGGCGCCGACGCTCGCCGACTTCTGGCGCTGACACCGAAGACGACGGGGTCCCCACGCCCTCTTCACGCATCGCTTCGCGCTGCGCGGAGCCTCGGGGCGCGGGGGCCGCGTCGCGGTCGCGGCATCCCCGTCGTCGTCAGATCATCCGACCCGTGCTCAGCCGCCGTACTCGGCGAGCAGCGCGCGGGCGCCGTCGGCGAGCGCAGCGATGCGGGCTGCGGCGTCGCCGCGGTCCTCGCCGCGGACGTCGAGGTACAGCTTGAGCTTGGGCTCGGTGCCGCTCGGCCGCACGATCACCCGCGACCCGTCGGCGAGCCACAGGCGCAGCACGTCGCCGGGGGGCAGGTCCTCGTAGCCGTCCGTGAGGTCGTCGACGCGATCGACCGCGACGCCGGCGATGGACTCGGGATGCCGCTCCCGCAGCGCGGCCATGATCCGGCCGATCTGCGACACGTCGTCGACGCGGACCGACACCTGGTCGCTCGCGAAGGCTCCGAACAGCTCGTCGAACTCGGCGAGCAGGTCGGCGAGCGTCGCGCCGCGGCCGCGCGCCTCGGACACCATGCCGAGGATCGCGACGGCCGCCGAGATGCCGTCCTTGTCGCGCACCGTGCCGGGGTTCACCAGGTAGCCGAGCGCCTCTTCGAACCCGAACGCGATGCCGGGTGCGCGCGAGATCCACTTGAAGCCCGTGAGCGTCGCGTGGAAGGCGAGGCCGTAGTGCTCGGCGACGGTCTGCAGGCCGGGCGACGACACCAGCGAGCATGCCAGCGAGGCGCCCGACGTATCGCCGGTCTCGGCGACGAGCCGCGCGGCGCGCCAGCCGAGCAGCAGCCCGATCTCGTTGCCGGTAAGCCGACGCCACCCGCCGTCGGCGGCTTCGTCGGGGATCGCGACCGCGAGGCGGTCGGCGTCCGGGTCGTTCGCGATGACGAGCTCGGCGCCCGTCTCGCGCGCGGTCTCGAACGACAGGTCCATCGCGCCGGGCTCTTCGGGGTTCGGGAAGGCGACCGTGGGGAACGAGCCGTCGGGCTCGAGCTGCGCCGTCACCGGCACCGGCTCGGGGTAGCCCGCGGTCTCGAGGATGCGCGACAGGGTCTGCCAGCCGACGCCGTGCATCGCGGTGTACACCCACGTGAGCCCGGCGGCGCCCTCGGGCGCCGGGGCCACGGCAGCCGTGGCGGCGATGTACGCGTCCACGACGTCGTCGGTGGCGGTCTCGAAGCCGAGCGACCGCGGGATCGTGCCGATGTCGCCCTCCGCGGCCACACGGTCGATGTGTGCGGCGATGTCGCCGTCTGCCGGCGGAACGATCTGCGAGCCCTCGTCGGCGCCGCCGAGATACACCTTGTAGCCGTTGTCGTCCGGGGGATTGTGGCTTGCGGTCACCATGACGCCCGCCGCCGCGCCGAAGTGCCGCACGGCGAAGGCGAGCACGGGGGTCGGCAGCAGCCGGGGCAGCAGGATCGCGCGCAGTCCCGCGCCGGCGAAGATCTCGGCCGAGTCCCGCGCGAACACGTCCGAGTTGCGGCGTCCGTCGTAGCCGATCACCACGATCGGCGCGTCGTCGAGGATGCCGGGCACCTCGGCTCCCTCGGCCGCCAGGGCGTCTTCGGACGGCGCTTCGGTGAGCTCCGGCGCAGTCGGCTCCGGGGCGGCTGAGGCGGCGTCCACAGAGGACGCCTCGTCGGGCGTCGCGGGCTCTTCCCCGCCGGCTTCGGGAGCCGCCTCGGCAGCGGAACCGTCCTCGGCGCTGTCGTCCGGCTGCTCATCGGCAGCCGCGGCCTGATCGGGTGCCACGATCTCGTCCGGCCCGCTCTCGGCGTCGTCCGCCAGTGCCGCCGGCGCTGCGGTGCCGATCGGCTCCAGCCCCGCCTGCTCGCGCACGTAGGCGGCCAGGCCCGCGGCGGCCTGCGCGACCAGTACGCGGTTCATGCGGTTCGTGCCGGCGCCCAGCGCGCCCCGCAGCCCTGCGGTGCCGAACGCGAGCCGGGTCCCGAAGCGATCCTCGAGGTCGCTGAGGGCGTCCGCGTCGCCGACCTCGGCGGCGTCGATGACCGCGCGAAGCTCGGAGCGCGTCTGGCCGTCCGGATCCTGCGCCAGCCACGCGTGTGCGCGCGCGAGCACGGAGTCCTCGCCGCCGCCCAGGCCTGCGGCTGGGCCCACGCGGCCGGAGGCTCCGCCCGACGCGTCAGCGGCGGGTGGAGGGGACGTGGGGACCTGCTCGCTCACATCGCGCCGATCACGTGGGCCAGCAGCGAGGAGATGACCGGCTCGGCCTCGCGGCCGGCGTCGATGACCTCCTGGTGGCTGAGCGGGGTGGTCTGGATGCCGGCGGCCATGTTCGTGATGAGCGAGAAGCCGAGGATCTCCATCCCGGCCTGGCGGGCGGCGATCGCCTCGAGCGCCGTCGACATGCCGACGATGTGGCCGCCGATGGTCTTGGCCATCTGCACTTCGGCGGGCGTCTCGTACTGCGGTCCGCGGAACTGGCAGTAGACGCCCTCATCGAGACTCGGGTCGATCGAGCGGGCGAGATCGCGCAGGCGCAGCGAGTACAGGTCCGTGAGGTCGATGAAGGTCGCGCCCTCGAGCGGCGAATCGCCGGTCAGGTTGATGTGGTCGCTGATGAGCACAGGACGACCGGGGGTCCAGGTGTGCTTGATGCCCCCGGCGCCGTTCGTGAGGACCATCGTGCGGGCCCCCGTCGCCGCGGCGGTGCGCACGCTGTGCACGACCCTGCGCACCCCGTAGCCCTCGTAGTAGTGCGTGCGTGCGCCGATCACGAGCACGCGGCGACCCTTGGGCGTGACCACACTGCGGAGGGTGCCGACGTGACCGGCGAGGGCCGGTGCGCTGAAGCCCGTCACCTGCGTGGCGGGGAACGTCGCGGTCGTCTCGCCGAGCAGCTCGGCCGCCTTGCCCCAGCCGCTGCCGAGGGTGAGCGCGATGTCGTGACGTTCGACGCCGGTGATGCGGGCGATGTCCTCCGCGGCGGCGGCGGCGACCGCGAACGGGTCGGCAGCGGGGTCGTCGAGAGGGTTGCCGTTGGTGTCTGACATGGGACCACTTTAGGAAGCGCGGGCCGCGAGAGCCAGAACGGACGTGACCCGCGCGCGCCGGGAGTGTCGCGGCATGTCGTACCGGACACGCTCAGCAGGGGAGAATGGAAGTCATGTCGATCAGCTTCGAGACCACCCAGAGCGTCGCCATCCTGGGCGGCGGCCCCGGAGGCTACGAAGCGGCGCTCGCCGCCGCCCAGCTCGGAGCGGAGGTGACCGTCGTCGAACGGGCGGGCATCGGCGGCTCGGCCGTCATCACCGACGTCGTCCCCTCGAAGTCCCTCATCGCCACCGCCGACGCGGCCGTGGCGATCGCCGGAGCCGGCGATCTGGGCGTGCAGCTGTTCGCCAAGGGCAAAGAGGGCAAGCCCCTCAAGCCCGAGATCGCGATCAACCTCGCCGCCGTCAACAAGCGCCTGCTGACTCTCGCGCGGCAGCAATCCGACGACATGCGCGCCTCGCTCGTCGAGGCGGGCGTCCGGATCGTCTCGGGCCACGGCCGCCTCGAGGGCGACAACGCCGTGGTCGTCTCGACCGGCCCCGGCGGTACCGACTTCGACCGTATCGAGGCCGACACCCTCGTCGTGTCGACCGGCTCCTCGCCGCGAGAGCTCGCCAGCGCCAAGCCCGACGGCGAGCGGATCCTCACCTGGACGCAGCTGTACAACATGTCGGCGCTGCCAGAGCACCTCATCGTCGTCGGCTCGGGCGTCACCGGCGCCGAGTTCGCCGGCGCCTACATGAACCTCGGCGCGAAGGTGACGCTCGTCTCCAGCCGCGACCAGGTGCTCCCCGGCGAGGACAAGGATGCCGCGGCCGTCCTGGAGCGCGTGTTCAAGCGCGGCGGCATGAAGCTCCTGTCCAAGTCACGCGCCGACAAGGTCGAGAACACCGGCGACGGCGTCGTCGTGACGCTGTCGGACGGCCGGACCGTCGAGGGCAGCCACTGCCTCATGGCCGTCGGCTCGATCCCCAACACGCGCGGCATCGGGCTCGAAGAGGCGGGTGTGCAGATGACCGAGTCGGGGCACATCCAGGTCAACCGCGTCGCCCGCACGTCGGTGCCGAACATCTACGCCGCCGGCGACTGCACGACGTTCGTGCCGCTGGCCTCCGTCGCCTCGATGCAGGGCCGCACGGCCGTCTTCCACGCGCTCGGCGACGTCGTGATCCCGCTGGAGCGCCGCCGCATCACCTCGAACATCTTCACCGCCCCCGAGATCGCGACCGTGGGGTGGCAGGAGAAAGAGATCGAGGACGGCCACATCAACGGCGTCGTCCACAAGCTGCCCCTGGCCGCCAACCCGCGCGCGAAGATGATGGGCATCAAGGACGGTTTCGTCAAGCTCATCGCCCGCGAGGGAAGCGGAACCGTCATCGGCGGCGTGATCGTCGGCCCGCGCGCCTCCGAGCTCATCTACCCGATCGCGATCGCCGTGGAGCGGCGCCTGACGGTCGACCAGGTCTCGCGCGTCTTCGCGGTGTACCCGTCGCTGTCGGGCAGCATCACCGACGCGGCCCGCGCGATGCACGTCGTCGACCACAACGTCTACGGCGGCTGACCCCACAGCCGTCCGGATCATGTGCTCTCGCCGAGAGCACATGATCTGCGCGCGCGTGACATGTGCTCTCGGCGAGAGCACATGATGCGAGTGGATGCCGGGCGCCCGGCATCCACTCGATCCCCGTTCAGTCCAGGCCGGTGCTGGCGCCCCAGAGCTCGGAGGCGCGGACCGCCGCGGCGTCGACCAGTGCGCGCAGCTCGGGTCGGTCGGGCATCGGGAACGACACGTAGGCGCCGCGACCGCCGGCGATCGGGCGTCCGTAGGCCTTGACCGCGAGCGAGTGGTCGGGCAGCAGTCGCACCGTGAGCGTCTGCAGCTCGAACTCCTCGCCACGGCGCACGTCGGTCCACCGCAGGTCCGGCGGTATCACCACGTTGATCGCGAGGGCCGACACCTCGGGCGCGGCGGGGTCAGGAGTGGCGGGCATGCCGCCATCCTGCCAGCGGACGTCAGGAGATGGTGAGGAGCTGGTGACCGGCCGACACGGTGGTCCCGGGGTCGGCGTTGATCGCGCCGATCACGCCGTCCTTGTGGGCCTGGATGGGCTGTTCCATCTTCATGGCCTCGAGCACCACCACCAGGTCGCCCTTGACGACCTGCTGGCCCTCTTCGACGGCGACCTTCACGATCGTCGCCTGCATGGGCGACTTGACGGCGTCGCCCGAGGCGCCGGCGACGACCGACGAGGCGTGCGAGCGGCGCGACGGCGGCACGGCGGCGGGGCGTCCCGACAGGCCCGGAGCGGGGGCGACGCGGTCGGGCAGGCTGACTTCGAGACGCTTGCCGGCGACCTCGACGACGACGGTGTGGCGCGCCTCGGCCGGCTTGGGCGCTTCGAGCTCGCCGTCCCAGGGCGCGATGTCGTTCACGAACTCGGTCTCGATCCAGCGCGTGTACACGCCGAACACGCCGTCCTCAGCAGTGAACGCGGCGTCGCGGACGACCTTGCGGTGGAACGGGAGCACGGTGGGAAGGCCGGCGACCTCGAACTCGTCGAGCGCGCGGCGCGAGCGCTCGAGCGCCTCGGCGCGGTCACGGCCGGTCACGATGATCTTCGCGAGCAGCGAGTCGAAGGCACCGCTCACGCTGTCGCCGGCGGTCACGCCGGAGTCGAGGCGGATGCCGGGTCCGCCGAAGGTCTTGAAGACGTGGATCGGGCCGGGCTGGGGGAGGAACCCGCGACCCGGGTCCTCGCCGTTGATGCGGAACTCGATCGAGTGGCCGTCGGGCTGGGGATCGTCGTAGCCGAGCTCCTCGCCCTCCGCGATGCGGAACTGCTCGCGCACGAGGTCGATGCCGGTGACCTCCTCCGAGACCGGGTGCTCGACCTGCAGACGGGTGTTGACCTCGAGGAACGAGATCGTTCCGTCGGCGCCGATGAGGAACTCGCACGTCCCCGCGCCGACGTAGCCGACCTCCTTGAGGATGGCCTTGGACGCCGAGTAGAGGATCTCGTTCTGGGCCTCCGTCAGGAACGGCGCCGGCGCCTCCTCGACGAGCTTCTGGTGGCGGCGCTGCAGCGAGCAGTCGCGCGTCGAGACGACAACGACGTTGCCCGCGGCATCCGCGAGGCACTGCGTCTCGACGTGGCGCGGCTTGTCGAGGTACTTCTCGACGAAGCACTCGCCCCGGCCGAAGGCAGTGATCGCCTCGCGCGTGGCCGACTCGAAGAGCTCGGGCACCTCGTCGATCGTGCGGGCGACCTTGAGGCCGCGTCCGCCGCCGCCGTAGGCGGCCTTGATCGCGATCGGCAGGCCGACGGTCTCGGCGAAGGCCACGACCTCCTCGGCACCGGCGACGGGACCGGGGGTGCCGGGGGCCAGCGGGGCGCCCACCTTCTCGGCGACCGCGCGGGCGGTCACCTTGTCGCCGAGAGCCTCGATCGCCTCGGGCGACGGCCCGATCCAGACGAGACCCGCCGCGATCACGGCGCGCGCGAAGTCGGCGTTCTCAGCGAGGAAGCCATAGCCGGGGTGCACCGCGTCGGCGCCCGAGCGGCGGGCGACCGACAGGATCTTGTCGATCGACAGGTATGTGCCGGCGCTAGTCGCACCGTCGAGCGCGTAGGCCTCATCGGCGAGACGCACGTGCAGCGCGTCGCGGTCCTGGTCGGCGTAGACGGCGACCGACGCCTTCCCGGCGTCACGAGCGGCGCGGATGACGCGAACGGCGATCTCGCCGCGGTTGGCAACGAGAACCTTGGCGATCTGAGGCATGGATGCCAGCCTACCGACGCACTTCCTCGGTCTTTTGAGCGCTTCGTACAAGAACCGAAGAGAAACGTGGGATTCCTACTACAAAGCCGGCGTGCCCTCCAGGGACGGGTCGACGGTGTTCCACAGGGCCGTCCACTCCACCCCGAGCTCGCGCACGAGCAGGCGCAGCGTCGACACCGACATGCCGACGACGGTCGACGGGTCGCCGTCGACCCGCGAGATGAACGCCCCGCCGAGGCTGTCGACGGTGAAGGCGCCGGCCACGTGCAGCGGCTCGCCGGATGCCACGTACGCCTCGATCTCGGCATCCGTCACGTCCTCCACGAACGAGACGGATGCCGCGGCCGTCGCGTGGACCTCGCGGGCGGGTTGTCCGGGCTGGACGCGCACGACGGCGTGGCCGGAGTGCAGCACGCCGGTGCGCCCGCGCATCGCGCGCCAGCGGGCGGTGGCGTTCTCGGGCGTGTACGGCTTGCCCAGGACCTCGCCGTCCAGCTCGAACATCGAGTCGCCGCCGATGACGATGCCGTCGAAGTCAGGGATGTCGTCGTGGAGCCGCGCGGCCACGTCCGCGGCCTTGCGCCGTGCCAGCAGCAGCACGTGCTCGTCGGGCGCCAGGGTGCGCTCCTCAGCGGCCTCGACCGCGGCGATCACCGCCTCTTCGTCGACGTCGGGAGCCAGGGTGAGAGGGCGGATGCCGAACTGTCGCAGCAGCATGAGCCGGGCGGGCGAGGTCGAGGCGAGGCAGACGCGCATGCCCCCACCGTACGCGGCACGGCGCGCGGCGTAGGCTCGACGGGTGAGTGCAGCCGGCGACGTCATCGACCTCGAGATCACCGATGTGGCCCACGGCGGCGTGTTCGTCGGCCGCCACGGTGCCGATGCGGAGGGCAGAGGGCGCGTCGTCTTCGTTCCTGACGCGATCCCCGGCGAGACGGTGCGCGTGCGCCTCACCGACACCGCGAAGAAGTCGTTCTGGCGTGGCGAGACGCTCGAGGTGCTCGATGCCTCGCCGCATCGGCAGCTGCACGTGTGGCGGCAGGCCGACGTCGACGTCGAGCCCGAGTATCGCCCCGGTGGCGCGGACTTCGGCCACATCGAGCTGTCGCACCAGCGCGAGCTCAAGACACGGGTCCTGCTCGACGCCCTCCAGCGCTTCGGCGGCATCGAGGCGCCCGTCGCGACCATCGCGGCCGCGTCGCCGGCCCTGTCGGAGTCCGGCGAGGTGCTCGCCGCAGACACGGAGGACGGCACCGGCTGGCGCACCCGCGTGAGCCTGCACGTCGACGCCGACGGGCGCATCGGCCCGTACGCCGCGCGCAGTCATCGCGTGATCACCGACCTCGACTACCCGCTCGCGACCGCGCAGATCGAGCGCGCGGCCCTCGAGCTGCGCAGCGGCGAGCCCGGTCGCATCGACCTGGTGCAGCCCGCCGACGGACGGGTCCGGGTGCTCCCGCGTCCGGAGCGGGGGAAGGATCCCTCCCGCCGCCGTGGCGGCGCACGCACGGCGTCGCGCGGGCCCGAGTCAGAGGTCGTCATCGAGCGTGCGGGCGGGCGCGACTTCCGCGTGGATGCCGGCGGCTTCTGGCAGGTGCACCGCCTCGCCGCGCACACGCTCACGCAGCACGTGGCCGCCGTCCTGCAGGAGGCGCACCCCGAAGGTCCGTCGATCGACCCGGACGCCTGGCACCTCGATCTCTACGGCGGCGTGGGCCTGTTCGCCGCGACGCTCGGCGACCTGGGCGGTCCCGCGACCCGCGTGACGAGCGTCGAGTCGGACGCGCGGGCGACGGAGCACGCCGGTGAGAACCTCGCGGAATGGGTCGGATCCCGTGCCGAGACGGCGCGCGTCGACCGCTGGCTGGCGCGGCTCGCGGCGGAGGCATCCCCCTCTGAACGAGAGCGGCTCTCTCGCGGAGTCGTGCTCCTCGACCCGCCCCGCGCCGGAGCCGGACGCGACGTGGTCGAGCACATCACGGCGCTCTCGCCCGAGAAGGTCGTCTACGTCGCCTGCGATCCCGTGGCGCTGGCGCGCGACGTCGCCACCTTCCGCGCCGGCGGCTACGAGCTCGCACGCGTCGACGCGCTCGACCTCTTCCCCAACTCGCACCATGTCGAGGCGGTCGCGGTCCTGACCCGCCCTGGCGGCTCTCGCTAGGCTGTCGGCATGACGCACGTGGCCCTCATCGACGACCACGAGTCGGTGCGGCTCGGGCTGGAAGCCGCGTGCGCGCGGATCGGCGACATGGAGGTCGCCTTCTCGGGCAACACCGTCACCGAGTATCTGGACTGGCGGGCGCTCTCGCGCGAGGCGCCCGCCGACGTCGTCGTGCTGGATCTCACCCTCGGCGACGGCACGACCGTCACCGAGAACGTGGTCCGGCTGGTGCGCGACGGCTCCAGCGTCATCATCCACAGCGTCGCCGACCGTCCGGCGGCCGTGCGCGAGGCGCTCGCCGCGGGCGCGGCGGGCGTCGTCAGCAAGTCGTCGCCCATCGGCGACGTCATCGCCGCCGTGGGCACCGTGGCACGCGGCGAGCCGCTCAACAACGTAGAGTGGGCCAGCGCCGTCGAAGGCGACCGCGACTTCGCCGATGCCCAGCTGGCCGCCCGCGAGCGGGAGGTGCTGCGGCTGTATGCCGCGGGTCTGCCGCTGAAGGCCGTCGCCGATCGCCTCGGGATCGCCTACTCGACCGCGAAGGAGAACATCACGCGCATCCGCGTGAAGTACGTGGAAGTGGGCCGCCCGGCGCCCACCAAGATCGACCTGCTCCACCGTGCGGTGGAGGACGGGCTGATCGACGAGCCGGCGTCCGATTCGGGGGACATCGCGCGTGGCCGCTGACGGGCAGACCGCGGTGCTCGACACCGCGTGGGCCCAGATCCCGCATTCGCGCGAGGCGACGGCGGGGATCGGATCCTTTACGCGCTCGCGCGTCGAGCGCATCATCTCGCTGGTGGCGGGCGGACTCGGATCCCTCGTGCTCGGCGTGCAGGCCTTCATCACCGCCCTCGGGCCGTCGGACGAGCGGCCCGGCTGGCATGAGGCGCTCATGATCGCCGTCTTCGGATCGCTGAGCATCATGATCCTCGCGTGCGTGATCGGGCGCGGCGTGCGGCTGGCGGCCGGGGCGTTCGCGCTCGTGTACATGCTGGCGCTCGCCGCGTGGCCGATCGCGACGGAGGGGATCGCGCCGCAGACCCTCGACGAACCGTGGATCTGGTACCTCGTCAATCTCGCCACCCTCGCCGCCGTGCTGGCGTTCCCGTTCCCGCTGCAGATCGGGTGGACGATCCTCGCCCCGGTGCTGTTCGGACTCGTGCGGCTCATGCAGGGCGGCTTCACGACGGACTACTGGATCGCCGTCACCCTCGACGTCTCGTTCGCGCTGATCCTCGGCGGGGTCATCCTCACGCTCGGCTGGCTGTTCCGCTCGGTCGCGGTGAACGTCGACGAGACGCGTGCGCGCGCGGTGTCGTCGTACGCGCGGGCCGCCGCCGCAGACGCCGCCGAGCAGGAGCGCGTGGCGGTGGCGGCGCTCATGCACGACAGCGTCCTGGCAGCCCTCATCGCCGCGGAGCGGGCCACCACGCCGCGCGAGCGGACCCTGGCCGCGGCGATGGCGCGCGAAGCGCTCACGCGGCTCGCGAACACCGAGCAGGATGCGCACGAGGGCACCGACGAACCCCGCGACGCCCACCAGCTCGCCGATGACATCGAGGCCGCCGCCGGCGAGCTCGGCGTCGAGGTCGACGTGCAGCGCGACATCGCACCGGGCAGCCCGCCGCTGCCCGGCCGCGTCGCCCGGGCGCTGTCGCTGGCCGCCACCCAGGCGGTCGCCAACGCGCTGCAGCACGCCGGCGGTGCCGGACTCGGTGTGGCGCTGTCTGCGGCCGACGGCCGGGTGCGCGTGGACGTGCACGATGCCGGGGAAGGCTTCGACCTCGAAGCGGTGCCCGACGACCGCCTCGGCATCCGGGCGTCGATCGTCGCGCGCGTGGCCGCGGTGGGCGGCAAGGCCGACCTGGAGACCGACGCGCACGGCACGTCCGTGCACCTCTCGTGGCAGGAGGGCGTCGCGTGATCAGCGTCAAGAACGTCCTCATGCTGCTCGCGGTGGCGTTCACGGCCTATCTCGCGGCACGTGGTCTGTGGTGGACGACGAGCGATGTCCCGCAGCCGCTCATCGTGGTCGCCGCGCTCGCGCTCTACCTGGTGACGACGTGGCTGTGCGTGTTCTGGGAGCCCACCTCGGGGTACGTGCTCTCGGCGGGTGCGACCGACGAGAGTGCGATCCCGGCGCCGGTGGCAGAGACGGAGTCGCAGACGCCGATCGACGGCATCCGCGGACCCCGCTCACTGCCGCCGCTCGCCCAGGTGCTGGCACTGGCATGCGCGGCGATCGTCCCGAGCGCGATCGCCCTGGCCGTCGGTCCCGGCAACCGCACCGAGCCGTTCGCCACGTGGTACCTGGGCGGCATCGGGGCGCTCATGACGATCGTCATGGTGCGCCGGCGGCCCTGGACAGCGTGGTCGGGCATCGCGCTGCTGACCGTCGCGTCGATGGCCTGGATGGGGCCGCTCGGAGCGCTGTCGCTCGGCCTCGTCGGCTCGGTCGTGTGGGTCGCGTGCGCGCAGCTGCTCGTGCTGTCGATGGACCGCGCCGCGCGCGACACGTCGCGCCTGACGCGGCTGCAGCGGGCGGCCTCGGCGTGGCAGACCTCTCAGGTGGTGCGCCAGCGCGAACGGCGCGTGCAGGTCCAGAAGGCCCTCGCGGTCGCCGGGCCCGTGCTGACGCGCACCGTCGCTCATGCCGGCCACCTGACCGACGCCGACCGTCTCGAGGCGCGCCTGGCGGAGGGGCGGCTCCGCGACGAGATGCGGGGGCCGCGTCTGCTCGACGACGACGTCCGCGCCGAGCTGGAGCGCGCGCGCCGCCGCGGCGCCAACGTGACGGTCCTCGACGAGGGCGGTCTGGACGGCGTGGACGAAGAGACGCTCAGCGTCATCCGTGCGCAGCTGGCAGAGACGCTGCGTTCGGCCAGCTCGGACCGTCTCTACATCCGGACCTCTCCCGACGCGCGGATCGCCGTCACGGTCGTCGGCCGCTCCATGTCGGTGGGGGGCCCGAGCGACGAGGACGCCGTCGACCTGTGGCGCGAGATCCCTCACCCCGGCCGCTGACCGCTGAGTGGACGGGATGCCGGGGCGCGGCATCCCTCAGGGCGACGGCGTGGCGGCGAGAAGCCGGATTCGTCCCCCGCCCAGCAGGGGGAGGGGAAGCCAGGCGGGGAACGTGACCGGAGGAGGCGAGGGGCGGCGAAGCCGCCCGCCCCTCGCCTGGCGGACGGTTACCCGAAAACCGTCCGCATGGCCGGATCCGGGATATCCGCTGAGCGGATTCGGATCGACCGAACGCAGAAGCGTTCCAGCAAGACAAGTATCTCCGGGCCGCAAGAAGATTGTCTGTAGGTATTTCGGGGGACAAAGCTGTCCGCCGAAACAGACCGGGCTCCGTGACCGACGGGTTCAGCCGAAACGGCCCCACCCGAGGTCGCGGTTCAGCGGCTGTCGCATGGATCGGGCCGACAGCTCCCATCCGCTGCGGCAGCGCGTCTCTTCGGCGACCGCCTCGGAGGCCTCGCCCGTGTACGCCTGGCTGACGACGGCGATGAGCGCCGCGAGTTCCTCTTCGGTCGGCGCCCCGCGGCGCACGTCGATCGTGACACCGGGGCCGCCGGCATCCTTCTCGTCGTCGGCGACGCTCACAGCGGGATGTTCCCGTGCTTCTTGGGCGGCAGGCTCGCGCGCTTGCCACGGAGGGCACGCAGGGCCTTCGCGATCGACACGCGGGTCTGCGCGGGCTCGATGATGCCGTCGAGCTCGCCGCGCTCCGCGGCCAGGAACGGCGAAGCCACGTTGTACGTGTACTCGCTGGCAAGCCGCGCACGGACGGCGGCGACGTCTTCGCCGGCCTCTTCGGCGCGCTTGATCTCGCCGCGGTAGAGGATGTTGACCGCGCCCTGGCCGCCCATGACGGCGATCTCGGCGGTCGGCCATGCGAGGTTGATGTCGGCGCCGAGCTGCTTGGAGCCCATCACGATGTACGCCCCGCCGTACGCCTTGCGCAGGATGACGGTCACCAGTGGCACCGTCGCCTCGGCGTAGGCGTACAGCAGCTTCGCGCCGCGGCGGATGACGCCCGTCCACTCCTGGTCGGTGCCGGGAAGGTAGCCCGGAACGTCGACGAGGGTGACGATCGGGATCGAGAATGCGTCGCAGAACCGCACGAAGCGGCTCGCCTTCTCGCCGGCCTCGATGTTGAGGGTGCCCGCCATCTGCGACGGCTGGTTGGCGATGATGCCCACCGAGCGTCCCTCGATGCGGCCGAAGCCGATCACGATGTTGGGGGCGAACAGCGGCTGCACCTCGAGGAAGTCCTCGGCGTCGACGATGCCGCGGATCACCTGGTGGATGTCGTACGGCTGATTCGGCGAGTCCGGGATGAGCGTGTTGAGCGCGCGGTCCGCGTCGGTCGTCTCGAACTCGAAGCCCGATTCGTACACGGGCAGCTCGGCCATGTTGTTGTCGGGCAGGAACCCGAGCATCGAGCGGACGTAGTCGATCGCGTCGTCCTCGTCCTCGGCGAGGTAGTGCGCGACGCCCGAGCGGGTGTTGTGCGTGTGCGCACCGCCGAGCTCCTCCATGCCGACGTCCTCGCCGGTGACCGTCTTGATGACGTCGGGGCCGGTGACGAACATCTGGCTGGTCTTGTCGACCATGACCACGAAGTCGGTGAGCGCGGGGGAGTAGACCGCGCCGCCCGCGGCCGGGCCCATGATGATCGAGATCTGCGGGATGACGCCCGAGGCGGCGGTGTTGAGGCGGAAGATCTCGCCGTACTTGCCGAGCGCGATGACACCCTCCTGGATGCGCGCACCGCCCGAGTCGAGGATGCCGATGATCGGGATGCCGCTGCGCAGCGCGAACTCCATGACCTTGATGATCTTGTCGCCGGCAGCCTCGCCGAGCGATCCGCCGAAGGTCGAGAAGTCCTGCGAGTACACCGCGACCGTGCGGCCGTGGATCGTGCCGACGCCGGTGACGACCGAGTCGCCGTAGGGGCGCGAGCGGTCCATGCCGAACGCCGTCGTGCGGTGACGCACGTACTCATCGAGCTCGACGAAGCTGCCGGTGTCGAGCAGCTGCTCGATGCGCTCGCGGGCGGTGCCCTTGCCCTTCGCGTGCTGCTTCTGCTTGGCGGCGTCCTCGGGGTCGAGGACGGCCTCCTGGTAGCGCGCGCGGAGGTCGGCGATCTTGCCGGCGGTCGTCGAGAGGTCGGGCTGCTCGGTCACGGATTCCACCCTATCGGCGGGCTCCCGCGATCCGTTGGAGGGTTCGCACAAGGGGTTGCGGCATCCACTGTCTCTCTTCGCGCGATGCGGTGGCGATCCGGGCCGGGGCGTACCGTGTGGTCATGTCGTTCCCGCTGGAGGGATACCCCCTCGCCGCCGCCGTCAGCCCCCGTGTCCAGGTCGTGCCGACGACGGACTCGACCAATGCGGACGTCGTGCGCCACGTCACCGACGCACCGGAGGAGTGGCCGCACCTCTCGCTGCTGCTCACCACCGATCAGCGTGCCGGACGCGGCCGGCTCGACCGCACGTGGGTGACGCCGCCCGGCTCCGCCCTCGCCGTGTCGGTCGTTGTCGACGTCGCCGCGATTCCGCCGGCTGCTCGCGGCTGGGTCCCGCTCGTTGCCGGGGCGGCCATGACGCGCGCCGTCGCCGCGCAGCTGGTGGGCACCGTGCACTCCACGACCCTCAAGTGGCCCAACGACGTGCTGGTGGACGGCCGCAAGGTGTGCGGCATCCTCGCCGAGATCGTCCCCGCGCATCCCGATGTCGTCGTGATCGGCTCCGGGGTGAACACGCGGATGCCCGCGGTCGATCTTCCGGTCGACACCGCCACCTCGTTCGCGGCCCTCGGACAAGAGTGCGACGAGGATCGCCTGCTCGCCGACTACCTCGGAGCCCTCTCGGAGCAGCTCGGCGCGCTCGCGTCCGCGCACGGCGACGCGGCCGCCGCCGGCGTGCTCGCCGAGGTCGAGGCGCTGTGCGGGACGGTGGGCGCGGACGTCGCGGTCTCGCTGCCGGACGGCGAGACGCTGCGGGGCCGCGCGCAGCGCATCGATGCCGATGGCCGCCTCGTCGTGCTGCAGGACGGGGAGTTCGAGAGCGCGGTGTCGGCCGGCGACGTCGTCCATGTGCGCCGCACCACCTGACGCGACACGGCGGTTTCGCAGGCGCCTGTCGGCGGTTCCGGTCACAATGGACCCATGACGCAGCCGATGGGACTGGGCGGCAGGCCGCTGACCCCGGCCCCCGGCGCGCCCACGCCTGAGCTGCTGGTCGCGAAGTTCCGCGGGCACGCGCGTCGCCTGCTCTGGTCGGCGCTGGTGCTCATCGCCATCGCGGGAGCGTGCGGGTACTTCTACGGCAACCTGCCCGCCGGTCTGCAGAATTGGATGCTGCTGGCAGCGGCCGGAGCCGTCGTGCTGCTGCTGGTGGTGCTGCCGTTCCTCGCCTGGTGGGGCCACGTGTACACGATCACGACGCGGCGGGTGCTGGAGCGGCGCGGGATGTTCGCCGCCAAGCGGCGCGAGCTCGCCCATGTCCGCGGGTACACGCTCACCGTCAAGCGCGGGCTGCTGCAGCGCATGTGGGGAGCCGGCACCATCACGCTGCGCAACGGCGTCGATGAGCCGATGCGCCTCGCCGACATCCCGTCGGTCGCACTCGTCCACGAGGCGCTGGTCGACCAGGTCGAGGTCAACCAGATCCTCGCGCACCGCGACGCGCAGCCCCTGCCGCCCGGTCCGCCGCCGCCCGTTCCGCCGACCGCGCCCACCACCCCTCTCGCGTAGGTCCCGCGCCGTCCTGTCCGTGCGGGATGATGGATGCAGGCAGTCGAGAGGGAGTCGCATGACGCTGCGAGTCGGAGTCGTCGGGGGCGGGCAGCTGGCCCGCATGATGATCGCGCCGGCGGTCGAGCTGGGAGTGGAGCTCCGCGTGCTCGCCGAGGACGCCGGGATGTCGGCATCCCTCGCGGCGACGGCGGTGGGCGACTACCGCGACGCCGCCACCGTGCTGGAGTTCGCACGCGACGTCGACGTCATCACCTTCGACCACGAGCACGTGCCGCAGGACGTGCTCGCCGCGCTCGTCGAGGCGGGGGTCGCCGTGCATCCGGGGCCCGACGCGCTGCGCTTCGCGCAGGACAAGCTGCTGATGCGGGCACGTCTGCAGGAGCTCGGGATGCCGCAGCCCGACTGGGCGGCCGTCACCGACGCCGACGAGCTGCAGGCCTTCATCGACGACCATGGCGGCCGCGCCGTCGTGAAGACTCCGCGCGGCGGGTATGACGGCAAGGGCGTGCGCGTCGTCTCGGCGGGGACCGAGGCGGCGGACTGGTTCGCAACCCTCGCCGAGGACGCCCACGGCGGAGCGCTTCTGGTGGAGGAGCTCGTCGAGTTCACCCGCGAGCTCGCACAGCAGGTGGCGCGTCGCCCCTCCGGCGCGATGCGCGCGTACCCGGTGGTCGAGACCGTCCAGCGCGACGGAGTGTGCGCAGAGGTGATCGCTCCGGCGCCGCACGCGGGGGAGCGTCTGCCCCAGGTGGCCGCGCAGATCGGCACCGCCATCGCGGAGGGGCTGGGAGTGACCGGGATGCTGGCGGTCGAGCTGTTCGAGACCACCGACGAGCGTCTGCTGGTGAACGAGCTCGCCATGCGGCCCCACAACAGCGGCCACTGGAGCCAGGACGGCGCCGTGACCGGGCAGTTCGAGCAGCACCTCCGCGCCGTGCTCGACCTGCCGCTCGGCGACACGACGGCCCTCGCCGCCTGGTCGGTGATGGTCAACGTCCTCGGCGGTCCGGTCGAGGGCTCTCTCGACGAGCGTTTCGCGACCGCGATGGCCGAGCATCCGCAGGCAAAGGTGCACACGTACGGCAAGGCGCCGCGTCCCGGACGCAAGGTGGGGCACGTCAACGTCGTCGGCGACGACCTCGACGATGTCGCGTACCAGGCGCGGGCCGCGGTCGCCGTCTTCCTGGACTGACCGGGTCCGAGCCTGGCAGCAGCCCTGGAGCGCGTCGAAGGGCCGCGCCGTTGCGGGGATCTTCCAGCCATCACCCCTACCCTTGACGGGTGACCGGCGCGCTCGAATCCCCCCTGCACTCCTCCGACACACCGCTGGTCGGGGTCGTCATGGGCTCCGACTCGGACTGGCGGGTGATGAGCGACGCGTCCCAGGCGCTCACCGACTTCGGCATCCCGCACGAGGTCGAGGTCGTCTCTGCCCACCGCACGCCCGACAAGCTCATGCGCTACGGGCGTGAAGCCCGCGCACGCGGTCTCCGCGCGATCATCGCGGGTGCCGGCGGTGCGGCCCACCTGCCGGGCATGCTGGCATCGGTGACCGCGCTGCCGGTCATCGGCGTGCCGGTCCAGCTGGCGACCCTGGACGGCATGGACTCGCTGCTGAGCATCGTGCAGATGCCCGCCGGCATCCCCGTCGCGACCGTCTCCATCAACGGCGCCAAGAACGCCGGGCTGCTCGCCGCCCGCATCCTCGGGACGGGAGACCCCGAGGTCGCCGATCGCGTCGAGGCCTACGCCCGCGACCTCGAAGCCCAGGTCGAGCTCAAGAACCGGCGGCTCAAGGAGTCCTTGTGAGTGTCGCGAGCCCGCCGCGTCACACGAACCGCCCCGTTGCAGCGGCGGTCGTCGAGGAGCGCCCGCTGCGGCATCCGGATGCCTCGTCCCGGGCGTTCATGACGCGACGCGGGTGGTGGCTCGTCGCGCTCAACTTCCTGATCCCCGGGTCGGCGCAGGCCGTGGCAGGCAACCGCAGGCTCGGCAAGTTCGGGCTCGGCGCGACGCTCGTGATGTGGACGGCGCTCGTCGTCGCGCTGCTGTTCGCGCTGCTCGCGCCGACCGCGGGCCTCAGCATCCTCACCGGCGCCTGGCTGCCGGACTGGCTCGGACTGCTGCGACCGGTGCCCCTGCTCATCGCGCAAGGGGCGATCATCGCCTACGGCGTGCTGTGGATCGTGCTGACCATCGACACCCTCCGCCTCGTGCGGCTGGTCAAGACGGGCACCTGGGCGCGGTTCGGCATCGCCTTCGTCGCCGTGCTCCTCATGGTCGTCGCAGGCGGCACCGCGGCCTACGCGCAGAGCGCCGTCGGATCCGTCCGCAGCGGCATCGGCATCTTCCGGGCCACGGGCCCGGTCGTGCCGCCCGACGAAGGGTACTACAACATCCTGCTGCTCGGGGCCGACAGCGGCGAGGGTCGTGACTCGATGAGGTTCGACAGCATCTCGGTCGTGTCGATCAACGCCGAGACCGGAGCGACCACGATCACCGGCATCCCCCGCGACATGCCGAACTTCCCGTTCGCCGACGGCCCGATGAAGGACCGCTACCCGAACGGCCACGAGGGCCACGCCGACCCGACGTGCGGCTGGGGGAGCGGCATCAACCAGCTGCGCACCGAGGTCGAAGTGTGCCAGGACGGGAACGAGCTCTACCCGAAGGCGATCTCCGAGGCGTCGGAGCCGGGCGTCGAGGCGACCAAGGACGCTGCCGAGGGGATTCTCGGCATCAAGATCCCGTACTACGTCTTCATCGACATGCACGGCTTCGCGTCGCTCGTCGACGCGCTGGGCGGCGTCGACATCAACGTCACCGAGCGCCTGCCGAAGGGCGGGCCGCCCGAGGGCGTCGATCCGCACGACGTCGACAGCTGGGCGATCGGCTGGATCGAGCCCGGGCAGCAGAAGATGGACGGCGACACCGCGCAGTGGTACGCGCGCTCCCGCTACACGACCAGCGACTTCGACCGCATGCGCCGCCAGCGGGAGCTTCAGGAGGCGATCCTCGCCCAGTTCAAGCCGGACGTCGTGCTGACGCGCTTCAACGAGGTGGTCGCGGCCGGCACGGACCTCGTCAAGACCGACCTGCCGCAGTCGCTGATCCCGACGCTCGCCGACCTCGCCCTCAAGGCGAAGGAGCAGCCGGTCCAGACGATCGAGCTGACTCCCGCCGGCGGGATCGACGAGTTCGCCCCCGACTACGCGTACATCGCCGAGCTCGTCGAGTCGACGCTGCACCCGCCCACCCCCACCCCGTCGGGAGAGTGATCGTGGTCGCCACGCTCCGCGTCGTGCTCGACCAGCTCGTCGCGCCCACCGAACCCGAACTCGCCGAGGCGTCGCGCGAGCTCGCGCGCGCCCTCGTGGTCGGCGCGCCCGCAGGCTGCGAGGTCGAAGCGATCGCGCCGTCCGGCGGTGCGGAGACGGCGTTCGATGCCGTGGGCGGCCTCGCCGGCGTGCGCCGCACGGCCCTGCCACGCCGCGAACTCGCCGCCGCCCTGCAGCTGGGGGTCGGGACGGGCATCGGCGGCGGCATGATCCACTCGCCGTCACTGTTCGCGCCGCTCGTGCGCCACGACCGCGTGCACGACCACGACCAGACCGTCGTGACGGTGTGGGACCTGCGCCCCTGGGAGTTGTCCGCCGAGCTGCCGCGCGGCGTCGCGGCGTGGCACAAGGCCATGCTGAAGCGCGCCGTCAAGCACGCGGACGCCGTCGTCGCGCCGACGCACTCGCTGGCCGCACGGCTGCTCGAGATCGCGCCGGGCCTGGGCGACCGCGTCCGCGTGATCGCGGGAGCCGCCCCCTCGGGGTTCACCGTGCCGATGGACGAGGTCGGGCGGCGTCGTGAGCTGGGGCTGCCCGAGGGGTTCGTGCTGATCGCGGCCGGCGCGCTGGCCTCCGAGGGGCTGGATGCCGGATTCGCCGCGATCGCGGCCTCGGGCGTCGACCTTCCCCTCGTCGTGCTCGATGTCGAGGACGGCCACGAGCCTGCCGTCGCCGAGCTGGCCTCGGCCGCCGGCATCCCCGAGAGACGCCTCCACGTGCGCGGCGTGCTTCCGGTCGCGGATCGGGCGGCTGTGTTCGGCGGTGCGGTCGCGCTCGTCGCGCCCTCCCGCCGCGCCGCCTTCCCGTGGCGCGTCGTGGACGCCCTCGCGCTCGGCGTCCCGGTGATCGCGGCATCGTCCGCCGTGCACGACGAGGTCGTATTCGACGGGGGAGTCCTCGTGTCGGGGGCGGATGCCGCGTCGCTGGCTTCCGGGATGGGTGACGCGCTGGCTTCGGCCCTTGGGTCTACGGCTGCGGCCGATCGGCTCGGCGTGCTTGCGGGTGACCGCGGCCGCGCGTTCTCGTGGCGTGAGGCCGCCGACAAGGTGTGGGCGCTGCACGCGGAGCTGTAGCCGCAACCGGACAGCGCGACACGCCCTCTCGGCGAGGATGCTGGCCAATCGGCGATTGGTCAACCACACTGGGTTCCGTGGATCGCCGAGAACTGCACACGCCGCGCGGGTCCGCACGGCGGTGGGTCGGTGTGCTCGCCGGTGTTCTGAGCCTGGTGGGGGCGCTTTTACTGGCACCCGCCGTGGGGCCGTCGCCCGCGATCGGGAACGCGGATGCCGCCGCCTCGGCCGCCGAGACGGTCGACGCCTCGACGGATGCGGTGCCGGCATCCATCGTGAAGACGGCGGATCTGTCGCAGTTCCAACCGGGCAACATCATCAGCGACGCGCGGTTCTTCGACCGCGGGACGATGTCGGCGGCGCAGATCCAGCAGTTCCTCGAGGCCAAGGTGCCGGCCTGCCAGGCGGGCTACACCTGTCTCCGCGACTGGTACGACACGTCGCGCACGACCGGCGCCGACGCGATGTGCGGGCCGTACGCGGGCGGAGTGCGCGAGCGCGCGTCAACCATCATCTACAAGGTCGCGCAGGCGTGCGGCATCAACCCGCAGGTCATCCTCGTCATGCTGCAGAAGGAGCAGGGGCTCGTCACCCACGTCTGGCCGAGCGACTGGCGGTACACGATCGCGATGGGACAGGGGTGTCCCGACACCGCGGCGTGCGACACCCGGTACTACGGGTTCTTCAACCAGGTGTATGGCGCCGCGTGGCAGCTGAAGCGGTATGCGAACCCTCCGGGGACGAGCCAGTACTTCACGTGGTACGCGCCGGGCAAGACGTGGAACGTCCGCTGGCACCCCAACGCCGCGTGCGGATCGTCGCCCGTCTACATCCAGAACCAGGCGACCGCGGACCTGTACTACTACACGCCGTATCAGCCCAACGCCGCCGCGTTGCGCGCAGGCTACGGCGAGGGCGACGGGTGCTCCAGCTACGGCAACCGCAACTTCTACCAGTACTTCACGGACTGGTTCAACTCGACGCAGAGCTACAACAATCCGTTCGGCAACGTGGAGCTCGTCGCTGCCGGTCCCGGTGAGTTCCGCGTCTCCGGCTGGGCGGCCGACCTCGACACCACGGCTCCGATCTCGATCCATGTCTACGCGGGCTCGCAGAGCACGGCGTTCACGGCGGACCTCGAACGCGCGGATGTGGGGGCCGCGTATCCTGCAGTCGGCAGCCGACATGGATTCGACGTCAAGGTCCCTGCGGTGGGGGCCGGTCCGACCAACGTTTGCGTGTACGGCATCAACGCCGGTCAAGGTGCGAACGTCCTGCTGGAGTGCCAGCAGATCGAGTCCATGAGCGGCCCGCCCACCGGCAAGCTGGACACCGTCAAGGTGGTCGATGGCGGCGTCGAAGTGAGCGGCTGGGCGATCGACCCCGACAGCACCGGACCGACCTCGGTCCACCTCTACGTCGATGCGGTCGGCACGGCTGTCAACGCGGACCGGGCGCGGGGCGAACTGACGGCGAGCTATCCCGCGTACGGCGCCAACCACGGCTTCGCCGCCAAGCTTCCGGCTTCGCCGGGCGTCCGCTCGGTGTGCGCCTACGCGATCAACATCGGTCCCGGAGGGACCACGCCTCTGGGCTGCCAGACTGTGACGGTGCCGGGCTCCGTGGATCTTGGACGCGCCCCGTTCGGCAACTTCGAGGCTCTGACCGTGAGCGGCAGTTCGGCGACAGCCTCCGGCTGGGCGATCGATCCCGATACGTCGGCGCCGATCAAGGTCCACCTGTACGTCGGAGCCACCGGCACCGAGTACACCGCCGACAAGGCGCGCGCCGATGTCGCCGCCGCCTACCCCGGGACGGGGACCAACCACGGGTTCGTCGAGAAGGTCACGCTGCCCGTGGGCACGACCCAGGTGTGCGCGTACGCGATAAACAACGGTGCGGGTGGGCATGCCTTCCTCGGCTGCAAGGCGGCCACCGTCGTCGACACCGCACCCGACCTCGGCCGCGCTCCCTTCGGCAACTTCGAGGCGTTGACCGTGAGCGGCAACACCGCGACCGCGTCGGGCTGGACCATCGACCCCGACACGTCCGCGCCGACGAAGGTCCACCTGTACGTCGGAGCCACCGGCACCGAGTACACCGCCGACAAGCCCCGCGCCGACGTCGCGGCCAGCTATCCGTCAGCAGGCCCCAACCACGGCTTCGCCGAGAAGCTGACGCTGCAGGCCGGCACGACGCAGGTGTGCGCATACGCGATCAACACCGGTGTCGGCGGACACGCCTTCCTGGGCTGCAGATCCGCGACAGTGGTCGAGTCCGCGCCAGATCTCGGGCGCGCGCCGCTCGGCAACTTCGAGGGCGTGACGGCCGCCGCCGGCGGCGCGACGGTGTCGGGATGGGCGCTGGATCCCGATACCACCGCGTCGATCAAGGTCCACATCTATGTAGGTGCTACCGGCACCGAGTACACCGCGAACAAGCCGCGCGCCGACGTGGGTGCCGCATACCGGCTCGGCGACAGCCACGGGTTCTCCGAGTTCATCGCGATGCCGTCGGGGAAGAACACTGTGTGCGTCTACGCGATCAACACCGGTGCAGGCGGGCACACCTTCATGGGCTGCCGCGATGTGACAGTGCCGTGATCCGTCTGATCGGACGCGCTCCGCGGAGTGCGCGCGCCCGGGAGTTGCCGTGCTCGGCGGTCAGCTCTCACCGACACGCGACGACGCCGACGGCTTGATCGGCCGTGATTTGATCGCACGAGCGACGGCGCGCGCCAGACGATGGGTGCCGCGTTCGATGACGATGTAGAACAGCCAGCCTGCCGCGATCGCGAGAGGGATCCCCGCGAGCGGCGCGATCCACGACATGTCCGGCGGCGTGACCACGGCGAGCGTCACCAGGATCGGCTCGTGGACGAGGTACAGGCTGAATGAGATCGTTCCCGCAGCCATGAGTGGGCGTGACGCCAGGACGCGTCGTGCCCCCGGAAGACAGACCGCGACCAGCACCACGAGAACTGCTCCGACCGCGACGATCGCGCCACTGAACTGAGCGACCGGGGCGGGCAGCAGGTTCCCAGGCCACCATCTGAACGTCAGCAGGATCAGCGCACCGGCGGCCAGGGCGGATTGCGCCAGGGTGCTCCGCCTCGATCGGTCGAAGCGATCCGAGAGGCCCGTGAGGGCCTCCAGATTCGCCGCGACGAGCGAGCCCAGGCCGAAGTAGGGGAGGTAGCGCAGGGCGACGATACCGGTGACTTCCCCGGCGACGATCAGAGCGACCAGGCCGCAGCCGATGAGAAGCCACTGGTCGCGCCCCCAACGGACCGCAAGGAAGACGTACACGGGGAGCAGCAGCGAGAACAGCACCTCCCACTGCAACGACCACAACGGGCTGTTGAGCCACGTCGTCCCGTTGAGGAGGAAGGCGTTGTGCAGTGCATTCGCGACGGTGGGCGCCTCGTTGTGCATCTGGACCCACGGGCTGTACCGTCCATCGGTCGCCCTGGGCCAGAGCCGTGCCAGGAGGACCGCGAATGCGACCGCGAACAGGACCGGCAGGTACAGCCGGATGAGGCGGCTCGGGTAGTACGCAGCCCAGGGCAGCGACCTCCGGCGGGTCGCGGGCAGCGTGAGCACGACGCCGCTCAGCACGAAGAAGACGAGGACGGCCTCGGGCCCGGCCCAGACGACGTGCAGGGGTGTGTAGGCGAAAGGCGCCGCGAAGGCGGGAGCGGGAAGACCCCAGTACACGGCCGCGAACCCCGACATCGTCAACAGGGCATGGTGCAGGAGCACGATCAACGCCGCCGTACCGCGGAGCCCATCGAGGCTGGCGATGCGCGACGACGTGGGGGCCGACACTTTCACAAAGCGGTGGCGAGGTAGCGTGCCAGCGCGTCGGGTGCTGATGCGAGCGTGAAGCCCGTGCTGCTGAGCTTCGTGAGATCCAGGACGCTGTACTTCGGCCGCGGGGCGATCGGCGAGGTGGCGGTGGAGAAGTACTGTGCGGTGGACACGCCGTGAACTCGCGCCGGGTCATGCCCGGTCAGCCGGAACACGTCGCGAGCGATGTCCGCCCAGGACGCTGCGTCCCCCGCGCTCGTCAGGTTGTAGGTCCCGTAGGGCTGCTCGGTGTCGAGGAGATGACGGATCCCGCGGGCTATGTCGTCGGCGAACGTGAGCCGACCGATCTGGTCGTCCACGACACTCGGGTTTACGTCGCGATCGGCGAGGGATGCCATCGTGCGGACGAAATTCTTCCCGGCGCCGATCACCCACGACGTTCGCACGATGTAGTGGCGGGGAACGGTGGCGACGACGGCGTCGCCGGCGGCTTTCGTCTGGCCGTAAACCCCCAGCGGACAGAACGGATCGTCCTCGCGGTAAGGACGGCCGAGGGTGCCGTCGAAGACGTAGTCGCTGGACACGTGGACGAGAGTGATCCCATGGGCTGCGGCGATGCGAGCGAGACCGGCGACGCCCGTCACGTTCGCCGCCCAGGCATCCTGGCGGCCGTCGGCGGTCTCGGCGACGTCGACGGCGGTGTACGCCGACGCATTGACGATGACCCCGTAATCGCGCCAGCGACGCGCCTCCCCGAGTTGGGGGTCCGTCACGTCCAGGTCGGCGCGCGTCGCGAACTCGACGTGGTCGGACTCTCCGAGGGCGTGACGCAGTGCGAGTCCCAGCTGACCGGCCGCGCCCACCACCAGGATCTTCCTCGGGGGGACCGGGGTCACGTCCGCGAGACGCGGGTGCTCGCGATCCTTCGCGGAGATCTCGACGTCGGCCAGCGGGATCGGCCAGGCGATCGCTGCTGTCTCATCGGCGAGGTTGAGGAAGCTGTACGAGGCGTCGGGAGACCAGTGGTCGTTGACGAGATAGGTGTAGGCGGTGTCGGGCTCGAGGGTCTGATACGAGTTGCCGACGCCGCGGGGTACGAAGATCGCCCGGGAGGGATCGATCTCCGTCGTGAACACCTGACCGAACGTGGGGCCTTCGCGTAAGTCGACCCATGCCCCGAAGATCCGGCCGGTCGCGACCGAAACCCACTTGTCCCACGGCTCGGCGTGGATGCCCCGCGTCGTGCCGACGGCGTCGTTGAACGAGACGTTGTTCTGCACGGGTCCGAAATCGGGGAGTCCCGCCGCCGTCATCTTCTCGCGTTGCCAGTTCTCCTTGAACCAGCCCCTCGCGTCTCCGTGCACCGGCAGTTCGAAGACCACGAGGCCCGGGATCGGTGTCTCGATCCGCGTCAAACCCTTGCCGAATGCGATGCCTTCACCCGCGGCCATGCTCACTGGCCCTTCGACGCGTAGAACGCCTCGACGCCGTCCTTGGCAGGCGCCCACCACTGCTCGTTGTCGCGATACCACCGAATGGTCGCGGCGAGACCCGCCTCGAAGTCCCCATAGGAGGGCCGCCAGCCGAGCTCTTCGCGCAGTTTCGTCGAGTCGATGGCGTAGCGAAGGTCGTGGCCGGCGCGGTCGGTGACGTGGTCGTACGCGTCCTTCGGCTCGCCCATCAGCTGCAGGATCTGCTCGACCACGTCCTTGTTGTTCTTCTCGCCGTCCGCGCCGATGAGATACGTCTCGCCTATCTCGCCCTTGTCGAGGATCGTGAGCACTGCCGACGAGTGGTCATCGGCGTGGATCCAGTCGCGGACGTTCTCGCCGGCACCGTAGAGCTTAGGACGGATGCCGCGGATGACGTTCGTGATCTGCCGCGGGATGAACTTCTCGACGTGCTGGTAGGGGCCGTAATTGTTGGAGCAGTTCGAGATCGTGGCGCGCACACCGAAAGAGCGCACCCACGCGCGCACGAGCAGGTCGCTCCCGGCTTTCGTCGACGAGTATGGGCTCGACGGATTGTAGGGCGTCGTCTCGGAGAAGCGGGCCGGATCGTCCAGTTCCAGGTCGCCGTACACCTCGTCGGTGGAGATGTGATGGAAACGCGTCCCGTGCTTGCGTGCGGCCTCGAGCAGCGTGTACGTCCCGATGATGTTCGTGTCGAGGAACGGCCGAGGGTCGTGAAGCGAGTTGTCGTTGTGGGATTCGGCGGCGTAGTGGACCACCGCATCCGCCCGCGCGAACTGCTCGTCCACGAGCGCCGCATCGGCGATGTCGCCCTGGACGAAGACGAACCGGTCCGATGGGAGCCCCTCGAGAGAGGCCAGGTTGCCGGCATACGTCAGCTTGTCGAGGACCGTGACGTGATCGTCGGTGTGCTCGAGGACGTGGTGGACGAAATTCGAGCCGATGAAACCGGCACCGCCAGTGACCAGGAGTCTGCGCATCGTTCCAGAATACCGGGGAGGGGTGCTCGCCGAGGTTTGGCCCACCCCGGTGCCATACCCGAGACTAGTGGCATGCGTGGAATCATCCTGGCAGGCGGCACCGGCTCGCGCCTTCACCCGATCACCCTCGGAATCTCAAAGCAGCTGGTCCCGGTGTACGACAAGCCGATGATCTACTACCCGCTGTCGACCCTCATCCTGGCCGGCATCCAGGACATCCTGATCATCACCACACCCCAGGACTCGGACCAGTTCCAGCGGCTGCTCGGGAACGGCAGTCGCTTCGGAGTCTCGATCACCTACAAGTCCCAGCCGTCGCCTGACGGCCTGGCGCAGGCGTTCATCCTCGGCGAACAGCACATCGGATCGGACTCCGCGGCTCTCGTCCTCGGCGACAACATCTTCTACGGCCAGGGCATGGGCACGCGGCTGCGGCAGTACACCCACCTCACCGGCGGGGTCGTCTTCGGCTACTGGGTGGATGATCCCACGGCCTACGGCGTGGTCGAGTTCGACGACGCCGGCAACGTGGTGTCTCTCGAGGAGAAGCCGGTGCACCCCAAGAGCAACTATGCGGTGCCGGGCCTCTACTTCTACGACAACGACGTGGTCGAGATCGCCAAAGACCTGGAGCCCTCGCCGCGCGGCGAGCTCGAGATCACCGATGTGAACAAGGCGTACCTCACGCGGGGCGACCTCAAGGTCGAGCTCCTGCCACGCGGAACCGCCTGGCTCGACACCGGCACATTCGACTCGCTCAGCGAGGCGACGGACTTCATCCGCACGGTCGAGAAGCGCCAGGGGCTGTCGATCGGCTGCCCTGAGGAAGTCGCGTGGCGCATGGGGTTCCTCACCGACGACGAGCTGCGCGAGCGCGCCGAGCCACTGGTCAAGAGCGGGTACGGCGCATATCTGCTCAAGGCACTCGCCCAGGGTGCCAACCAGCCCGCGGTCTAAGATCGACTCCGGCCGCGGCGCGCGATCGCGCCGCCCAGCAGCGATCGACGGTGGAGAGTACGCACGGATGACAGAAGCAGTCGAGGTCGCCGGCCGATCGGTGGCCGCTCCGGGGGTGTTTCCTGTGGGTGGTCGCCGTCTTGTGGTTTATGTGGTTTTCGATCGTCGTGGCGACGTGGATGATTACATCCCGGTCGCGTTGGCGGGGTTGCGTGAGCATGCGGCTCGGGTGCTGGTGGTCGTCAACGGCAAGCTGACCGATCAGGGTCGCGCGGCGTTGGAGCCGGTGTCGGACGAGATCCTGGTGCGTGAGAACGAGGGCTTCGACATCTGGGCGCACAAGGCGGCGCTGGATCATGTGGGTGCCGGTCTGGCGGAGTTCGACGAGGTGCTGCTGACCAACGACACGTGGTTCGGTCCGGTGCGTCCGTATGGTCCGGTGTTCGAGCGGATGGGGGAGCGCGCGGTTCATTTCTGGGGGATGACAGATCATGCCCGGGAGGAGCCGAACCCGTTCACGGGCAAGGGTGTGCTGCCGTATCACGTGCAGTCGTTCTGGATCGCGGTGCGGCGGGAGATGTTCCTGTCTGAGGCGTGGGCGTCGTATTGGCGGGATCTTCCGCAGATGCCGTCGTACTTCGACGCGGTGCTCAAGCACGAGGCGTTGTTCACAGAGCACTTCACCGAGCGTGGATACGCCGTCGACGTCGCCTACGCCAGCGCCGACTACCCCACCGACCATCCCGCCCTCTTCAATCCCGACCTTCTGATGGCCGACGGATGCCCCGTCCTCAAGCGTCGCCCGTTCTTCCACTACCCGCCTTTCCTTGATCGTCATGCCGTCATCGGACGACAGAACCTCGTCCGGGTGGCCGAGCACGGCTACCCCGTCGAGGTGATCCTCCAGAACCTCGCCCGCAATGTCGCACCGAAGACGCTCAACGCCGATGTCGGCATGCTCGAGGTGCTGCCCGGCGTAGATGTCTCGTACGATCCCGAGCGCCCGTTCCGCGTGGCGGTGATGGTGCACGCAGGTTCCGCAGCAGCCGTCGTCCGCGTGCTCAGACGGGTGGGGAGCATCCCCGTGCCCTTCGACCTTTTCGTGTCGATCGTCGACGACGTCGACGTCCAGGAGGTCGAGCGCCTCGTGGCCGCGGCCGAGCTCCCGCAGGCGGGGCGTCGCGAGGTGCGCCGGACGCCGGCGCGCCGCGGACGGGACATGAGCGCGTTCTTCATCGGCTGGCGCGATGTCCTGCGCGCGGGCGAGCACGACCTCGTCATCAAGGTGCATGGGCGCACGCCCAGCAAGCGCAACGTGAACGCCACGCGTTACTTCCGCCGGTACCAGCTGGACAACCTGCTCCTGAGCCCGGGGCACGTCGCCAACATCCTCGGCCTGTTCCAGCGCGAGCAGGGCCTCGGCCTCGTCTTCCCCCCGCCGATGCACATCGGATATGCCACTCCGGGTCGCGGTTGGCACGCGTACCGCGACCGCGGCAAGGACATCGCCGAGATGCTCGGGATCGAAGTGCCCTTCGACGGCATCTCCCCGCTGGCGCCGCTGGGAGGCATGTGGATCGCGCGCACGGCGGCCCTGCGCCTACTCACCGAAGCCGACTGGACCTACGACGAGTTCATCAAGCCGTCCAAGGGCGGTGCTGAGCTGAGCAAGGTGCTCGAGCGCATGGTGCCCCTGGCTGCGGGGGAGCTCGGATTCCACACGCGCACCGTGCTGACGCCGGAGCACGCGGCGATCAGTCACGTCTCGCTCGAGTACAAGGTCGATCAGCTGTCGTCGACGACACCGGGATATCCGGTCGATCAGATCCAGTACCTTCACCGCGCGGGCTGGATGGGGGCGGGTGGCATGGTGGCGATGACGCGCATGTACATGCGGACCAACCATCCGCGCACCATGCAGGTGCTGAACCCAGTGCTGTCGCCGGCCGGGAGGATCGCGCGCGGCGTGATGCGCCGTGGCAAGGCGGTCGTGCGCAGAGTCCGGGGCATCCCGGAGACGAAGGTGGAGCAGTGAGGGACACGGAGGCGTCGGCGTCGGAGACGCAGATGGATGTGGCCGCTCCGGGGGTGTTTCCTGTGGGTGGTCGCCGTCTTGTGGTTTATGTGGTTTTCGATCGTCGTGGCGACGTGGATGATTACATCCCGGTCGCGTTGGCGGGGTTGCGTGAGCATGCGGCTCGGGTGCTGGTGGTCGTCAACGGCAAGCTGACCGATCAGGGTCGCGCGGCGTTGGAGCCGGTGTCGGACGAGATCCTGGTGCGTGAGAACGAGGGCTTCGACATCTGGGCGCACAAGGCGGCGCTGGATCATGTGGGTGCCGGTCTGGCGGAGTTCGACGAGGTGCTGCTGACCAACGACACGTGGTTCGGTCCGGTGCGTCCGTATGGTCCGGTGTTCGAGCGGATGGGGGAGCGCGCGGTTCATTTCTGGGGGATGACAGATCATGCCCGGGAGGAGCCGAACCCGTTCACGGGCAAGGGTGTGCTGCCGTATCACGTGCAGTCGTTCTGGATCGCGGTGCGGCGGGAGATGTTCCTGTCTGAGGCGTGGGCGTCGTATTGGCGGGATCTTCCGCAGATGCCGTCGTACTTCGATGCGGTGCTCAAGCACGAGGCGTTGTTCACGGAGCACTTCACCGAGCGTGGATACGCCGTCGACGTCGCCTACGCCAGCGCCGACCACGGATTCACGAACGCATCGCTGCTCGCAGCCGACGAGTTGCTCGACGCCGGGTGTCCCCTGCTGCGCCGCCGCCCGTTCGTCGAATGGCCGCCCTTCCTCGACCGGCATTCGGTCATCGGACGATGGACCCTGGCGAAGGCGGAGCGTCACGGCTATCCCGTCCAGCTTGTGCTGCGGCATCTCAGCCGGAACGTCGCGCCTCGCGATCTGAACGCTGACGCGGGGCTGTTCGACGTTCTGCTGGACATCGATACGTCATACGACGACTCCCGTCCGTTCCGGATCGTGGTCACGGCGCACGTCTTCTACGAGGAGATGACGGACGAGATTCTTGATCTGGCCGACACGCTGCCGACCGCCTACGACCTCGTCGTGACGACTCCGACCGCTGAGAAAGCGGAGGCCATCGGTCGCCTCATCGCCGAGCGGCCTGCGCGCGGCGACGTCGAGGTTCGGGTCGTGAACAACGACGGACGCGATCAGAGTGCGTTCCTCATCGGGTGCCGAGACGTGCTCCTGAGCGATCGCTACGACCTGGTCGTGAAGCTGCACTCGAAGAAGACCCCGCAGGACGGTTTCAATGTGGGTCGGCACTTCAAGGCGCAGCAGTTCGACAACCTGCTGGCCAGCCCTGGGTACACCGCCAACGTCCTCGCACTTTTCCAGCGAGAGCCCGGTCTCGGCCTCGTGTACCCGCCGATGATCCACATCGGCTACCCGACGATGGGGCGTGGCTGGTGGTCTAACAAACCGGGTTTCGAGCAGCTGGCCCTGGCACTCGGCATCCGTGTCCCGCTCGACGACATCTCGCCGCTCGCACCCTACGGGTCCATGTACATCGCCCGCCCCGAGGCGCTGCGTCCGCTAATCGAGCGCGAATGGCGCTATGAGGAGTTCGGCGGCGTGGAGGCCTATCGTGATGGCGGCCTCGCCCACATCCTCGAGCGCATGCCGTCGTATGCGGCCGCCGAGCTCGGCTACCACACGCGCACGGCGGCCACCACCGAGTACACGTCGATCTCGCACACTGCATTCGAGTTCAACTTCGACGAGCTCTCCGCCACCACGCCCGGTTACACCTACGAGCAGATCCGCTTCATACGCAGGGCCGGGTACGTCGGCCAAGGCCGCGCGCGCGACTTCCTGCGCATGTACCTGCGGCTGAACCACCCGGGCGCGGAGGGCAGGATCCTCGGCGTGTTCGAGCCGGATCGTTTTCTCGGACGCTGGGGTCGCCGGCTTCGTCATCCTCGCGCCACCGTCGCGGAGGCGCTGCGCCGAAGGCGGCGATGATCAACGCGTCTGCCGCGCGTGAGCGTGCGGCTATAGTTCTCTGGTTGACCCGATAGCGAGTACCCCCCCTTGGACACTTCCGCACGTTTTGCACGGCTCGCAGCTGAGCCGTTCACCGTCGTCGACGACCGCGGCCATCGGCCGCGCGGCCGCGGCGGCAAGCTCGGCGAGATCTTCTCGCGTCGCGAGCTGCTCAACCTCTTGGTGCGCCGCGATCTGCAGGCGCGCTACCGCGACAGCGCGCTGGGGTTCCTCTGGACGGTGATCCGTCCGCTCATCCAGTTCCTGATGTACTACATCGTCCTGGGGCAGTTCCTCGGCGCTGCCCGAGGCATCGACCAGTTCGCGATCTACCTGTTCTCAGGCCTGACGCTGTTCGCATTCTTCAGCGACATGGTCTTCGGCGCCACCGGATCGATCATCGGCAACGCGGGCTTGGTGAAGAAGATCTACCTCCCGCGAGAGATCTTCCCGCTCGCGAGCATCGGCGCCGCATCCTTCATGTTCGTGGTGCAGCTGCTGATCCTCTTCATCGCCGCTCTGGTCCTCAGTGCCCTGCCGGCGCCCGTCCAGATGTTGTGGTTCTTCCCGTCCGTGGGCCTCATCCTGGTGTGGGGCCTCGCCATAGGACTGCTGCTCGCGGCGCTGAACGTGTATCTCCGCGATATCCAGTACCTCACCGAGGTCGTCATGATGCTCGCGATGTGGGGATCACCGATCGTCTACTCGTGGCAGATGGTGACCGACTCGATCGCCCGGTTCTCACTGCCGCCGTGGGTCCTCGAGATCTATGCGGCGAATCCCATCACGATCGGCGTCCTCGGATTCCACAAGGCGTTCTGGAATGCCGGCACCCCAGCCGACTATCCCGACAATCTGGGTCTGCGTATGGTCATCGCCGGCGTGATCGGCCTCGTGTTCCTCTTCATCTCCCATCGTGCGTTCGTCCGCATGCAGGGCAACTTCGCGCAGGAGCTCTGATGGACACCACCACCCCGCGTCCGGATCTCGTCCGTCTGACCGACGTCAGCAAGCACTTCGTCGTACGCAAGGACAACAATCTCAAGGACCGCATCGTCTACTTCGGTCGCCTGGGCAACGCTCACCGGCAGGACTTCATCGCGGTCGACGAGGTGTCGCTCTCGATCGAGGCCGGTACCACGGTCGGCCTGATGGGTGCGAACGGTTCGGGTAAGAGCACACTGCTCAAGCTCATCGGCGGCATCGTCTCTCCGTCGTCCGGCAAGATCGAGACCCGCGGCCGTATGGCGGCGCTGCTCGAGCTCGGCGCCGGATTCCACCCCGACCTCAGCGGCCGGGAGAACGTGTATCTCAATGCCTCGATCCTGGGCCTGACACGCGATCAGATCGACCAGCAGTTCGACGCGATCGTCGCCTTCAGCGGGATCGGCGACTTCATCGACACGGCGGTCAAGTTCTACTCGTCCGGCATGTACGTACGCCTGGCGTTCGCTGTCGCCGTGCACACCGATCCCGACATCCTGCTCGTCGACGAGGTGCTCGCGGTCGGCGACGAGGCGTTCCAGCGCAAGTGCATGGAGCGCATCGCCCAGTTCCGCGAGGAGGGCCGCACGATCATCCTCGTCAGCCACTCCGCCCAGCAGGTGGCGGAGCTCTGCGATCGCGGGATCGTCCTCGCCGACGGCAAGGTCGTGTTCGACGGCGACACCAACGCGGCCATCGGCGCCCTGCGCGATGTGCTCGACGGACGCAGGGTCGGGGAAGTGCCGCCCGAGAGCACCATGCATCCGATCCAGGTGAAGCGGATCGAACTGCTCGACGAGACCGGTGAGGTGACGCGAAGGGTCGCCGCCGGTTCGGCTCTCACCATCCGCGTCCACGTCGACTCGCTCCGCCCCATCGAGCGGTGGGAGCTGGGCTTCAGCATCGACACACCGCTCGGACACATGGCCCTGGCCAGCAACACCGAGGTGCTCGGCGTCCGCCTTGCCCCGATCTCTGGCCCCGTCCATGTGGATCTGCGTATCGAGCAGGTGCACCTCGGACCTGGCCAGTACTACGTCAACGCCAACGCGGCCGGCGTCAGCGAGGAGAGCAGCCACGGACTCATGCAGGGCGCCCTCTTCACCGTGACCAGCGACCACCCGACTTTTGGCACCGTCGCCGCGGCGGTCACCGTCGACAGCGCGGGCAGCGGCAAGCGTGGCTGACGCGTCGGCTCGCACGGCCGGGGTCGTCCTCGCCTACCATCCCACCGACGAGATCCACGAGAACATCGCGCGCCTGTTGACTCAGGTGCCGCGAGTCTTCGTCGTGAACAACTCGCCGGATGAGACCTCCCGCGCACTTTTCGCACGCCTGGATCCCCAGCGGGTGGAGGTGCTCGAGCAGGCGGGCAACGTCGGCGTTGCGGCGGGCTTCAACGCGGGCATGCGGGCGGCGCTGGACGCGGGATTCGACTTCGTGTGGATCTTCGATCAGGACAGCACCGTCGCAGACGAGATGCTGGACGCGCTGCTCAGGGCACAGGCGCGCACGGACGTCAAGGTCGGGATCGTCGGCCCGGCGCTGCGCGCTGCCGAGACGGGCAACGTCTACGACGCCGACCGAGGGCGGGGGAGTGCGCCGATCGAGGCCCTCATCTCTTCCGGCGCGCTCTTCTCGAGGCCGCTCCTGGAGGACATCGGGCTTCACGACGAGCCACTGTTCATCGACTACGTCGACCATGACATCTCGCTGCGCGCGATACGCGCCGGCTATACGAACCTCAAGGTCTTCGACACCCTGCTGGACCACAGGTTCGGCGATTCCCAGCCGGCGCGCTTCCTCTGGCGCAAGGTGTACCTCGCGAACTACTCGCCGATGCGGCACTACTACACTTCGCGCAACAGGGTGATCGTCATGCGACGGTTCGGCCCGGGCAAGTGGTTCCGCGACGACGTCCGCTACGCGGCGAAGGCGTGGCTGAAGGTGCTGTTCTGCGAACGCGGCCGGCCGAAGAAGATCGGTGCGTTCTTCCGCGGGCTCCGGGACGGGATCACCTACCGCGACGTCTGATCGCGTGAGGCTGCCGGCCGACTCGTGGCGGTCGTTGCCGCGCGACGCTCCACGGCCTCCGTCCCGTCAGCCTGTGCGTCCTCGCGATCTCCGGCTCCGGCATCCGTTCGGGGGAGGTCACGATTGGCGCGAGCCTCCAGCCACAGAATCGCGCAGGCTCCCGCGAAAGCGATCGAGCTGCCGATCCAGACGACGGCAGGAGCGGCCGCGCCGCCCCACCACCACTGGGCGCCGGCTCCCGGATCGATAGCGATACTCCCCGCACCGACGGTGTAACGGCGGATGTTGAACTGCATCGCAAGCGTCGCGGCGCCGACGACGGCGAGCACGACGATGAGCGCCCGGGCGCCCGTCCAGGCCTCGAGCACATTTGGCCGCAAGCTTGCGACACCAGCGAGAATCACCAGCAGCGGAAGGATGTACCGCGGCTGCACGATCGTTCCCACCATCGCGTGCGACTGCGCCAGCAGGACGAACGGCACCAGCCAGCAGGCCAGGAACGCGAGCGTCAGCGCGATGGAGCGTCGGATGCCGGGCCGGTGGACACCGATGAAGAGGGCGCCGCAGAATGCCGCGAACGCGAAGACCGGCACGGTCGCGGGGACCGACGTGTCGAGCCATCCGAGGCCGGCGTCGCCGAACGCCCCGAGCCACAGCGACGGGACCCCGAAGAAGTTGGTGACGTGCTGGGCGCCGGTGAGCGGGGGATTGGTGTTCGGCAGGCCTGACGTGAGGGCGCTCGTCTGGTCGGCGCTGAGGTAGAAGCCTGCGCTGACGACGACGACGAGCGTCCCCGCGATCGCCGGCACGAGGAGCGGTCGCCCGCGTCGCGCACCGAGGACTGCGGCGATGACGACGCCGAACACGGCGAAGGCCGCGGCGTCGGCGCGCGCTCCCGCTCCGAGGCACGACGCGAGCACCGCGAGCGCGCCCAGCACGATCTGCCGCCTGCCGGTCGTCTGGGTGGCGCCGTACAGCGCCGCCCAGACGACGGCGGCGGACGCATACGCCCACGCCGAGGGATTGGTCGACGCGATCAGGAACAGTCCCAGGGGCACGGCAGTGACAACGGCGGAGATCACGAGCGCGGGTCGTACGCGCCGCGGCAGTGCGAAGAAGACACCGGTCAGCAGACCGACCACGAGCGCGCTGTTGAAGACCCGCATGATCAAGACCGAATTGACGACGTCCTCCGATGCGAAGAGGCCCATCGTCGCGTAGAACAGACGCGGATACAGGCCGTTCGCGTTCATCCACGTGGCTTCGGCCATGCCGTCCTGTTCGCTGTTCCAGCACGCGGCACTCATCTCGGGGTGATACGCGTAGCAGGGCGCGTTCACCACCGGGGCGGGGACCATTCGGGTGTCGGGGTCGCCGGACTCCTCGCAGAGCCCCTCGCGGTCACCGAGGCCGCACCAGATGGACGCCAGATGGAAGTTGTCGTCAGGGCTGGACCCGACCGGCGACGCGAACGACCATCCCACGAGAGCCAGGAAGAAGAGAACGGGGATGGCGAAGGCCGCGACCAGCGTCAGCGGAGGTCTGCGGCGCGGAGTCACTGGATCATAGTAGTCGGAGCCATCCCTGGGCCCGGGTAAGCTTGCCTGACGTGTGCCCCACCGACCCTTCCCTCGTCATGATCGCCGCAACCGCCGACGTCGCCGCCGATGCGGTGATCGGCGACGGCAGCTCGATCTGGCATCTTGCGCAGGTCCGTGAAGGCGCCCGTCTCGGACGCGACTGCGTCGTGGGTCGGGGCGCGTACATCGGCACCGGAGTCCAGATGGGCGACGCGTGCAAGGTGCAGAACTACGCCCTCGTCTACGAACCTGCGTCGCTGGCGGACGGCGTGTTCATCGGGCCGGCCGTCGTCCTCACCAACGACACGTACCCACGCGCGATCAACCCTGATGGCACGCTCAAGAGCGCGCACGACTGGACTCCGGTCGGCGTGACCATCGAACACGGAGCGTCCATCGGGGCTCGCGCCACGTGCGTCGCACCGGTGACGATCGGGGCGTGGGCGACAGTCGCCGCTGGTGCGGTCGTGGTCAAGGATGTGCCCGCTTACGCCCTGGTGGCGGGAGTGCCGGCTCGGCGGATCGGCTGGGTGGGGCGTGCCGGCGTGCCGCTCGCCGACGAGGGTGATGACCACTGGCGCTGCCCCGCGACCGGCACCATGTACGTCGAGGCCGACGGAGTCCTTCTGGAGGAGCAACTGTGACCGATCTCATTCCTGCCGCCAAGCCGATCATCGGCGATGAGGAGCGCGCTGCCGTCGATCGCGTTTTGCGGAGCGGCATGGTCGCGCAGGGGCCCGAGGTCGCCGCCTTCGAAGGCGAGTTTGCCGAGCACTTCGTTGCGGGACGCCCCGTCGTCGCGGTCAACTCGGGCACATCGGGCCTGCACCTCGGTTTGCTCGCTGCGGGTGTCGGGCCGGGGGACGAGGTGATCGTGCCCTCGTTCACCTTCGCCGCCACCGGCAACTCTGTCGCCCTGACCGGCGCCACCCCGGTGTTCGCCGACATCGAGCCCGGTTCGTTCACTCTCGATCCGTCGTCCGTCGAGGCAGCGATCACCGAACGGACCAAGGGCATCATGCCGGTCCATCTGTACGGCCACCCGGCTCGCATGCGCGAACTGCAGGACATCGCCGACCGGCGCGGAGTCGCGCTGTACGAGGATGCCGCCCAGGCCCACGGTGCGGCGCTCGACGGGCGACAGGTCGGCACCTTCGGCGAGTTCGCGATGTTCTCCCTATACCCCACCAAGAACATGACAAGCGGTGAGGGCGGAATGGTCTCGGCCGTCGATGAACAGTTCGCCCGTCGGGTCCGACTGCTGCGCAACCAGGGGATGGAGCGCCAGTACGAGAACGAGGTCGTAGGCTTCAATGCGCGGATGACCGATCTGCACGCCGCGATCGGGCGCGTGCAGTTGACGAAGGTCGACGCCTGGACCGAGGCGCGACGCAGCAATGCGGCGTTCTTGGACGCGAACTTGCGCGGAGTGGTCGTGCCTCCCGTGAGCGAGGGCGCACACCATGTGTACCACCAGTACACGATCCGGGTGACCGAGGATCGCGACGGCTTCGTGCGGGCTCTCAAGGACGAGCACGGCGTCGGCAGCGGGGTCTACTATCCAATCCCCAATCACCGGCTCACATCGCTCGCGCACTACGCGCCGGGCCTGGACCTGCCCGAGACCGAGCGCGCAGCTCGCGAAGTGGTGTCGCTCCCGGTGCACCCCTCACTGAGCAGCGATGACCTCCACCGCATCGTGTCCGCGGTCCTCGCAGTCGCCGAGGCGGGCGCCTGATGGCCGACCTGCGAGCGGGCCTCATCGGCCTGGGCATGATGGGTCGCCATCACGCCCGCATCCTCAGGGACGTCGAAGGAGTAGAGCTCGTCGCTGTGGCAGACCCCGGCGGCGACCCCCATCGCGTGGCGGGCGGCCTGGACGTGCTTCCGGGTGTCGCGGAGCTTATCGCGAGCGGACTGGACATCGCGATCGTCGCGATCCCGACCCGCTTCCACGCCGATGCGGCCTTCGCCCTGGCCGACGCGGGCGTGCACACGCTGGTGGAGAAGCCCATCGCCGACGATGCGGCCACCGGGCGGCGAGTCGCCGAGGCCTTCGGAACCCGTGGCCTCGTCGGAGCGGTCGGTCACGTCGAGCGGTTCAATCCCGCGCTCCAGCAGCTTCGGGCGCGTCTCGAGGCGGGCGACGCCGGCGACGTCTACCAGATCGCCACCCGTCGGCAGAGCTCGTTCCCGGGGCGCATCGGCGACGTCGGCGTGGCCAAGGACCTCGCGACGCACGACATCGACCTCACGGCCTGGGTCGCGCAGTCCCTCTACAACTCGGTCTCGGCGCAGACCGCTCACAAGAGCGGGCGTGACCACGAGGACATGATCGCGATCACCGGCCGCCTGCAGAACGGGATCATCGCCAACCACCTGATCAACTGGCTGAGCCCGATGAAGGAGCGCGTGACCGTCGTCACGGGTGAACGCGGCACGTTCATCGCCGACACCGCGACGGGCGACCTCACGTTCTACGCCAACGGCACTGTGTCGCTGGAATGGGAGTCCGTCTCCACATTCCGCGGCGTGTCCGAGGGCGATGTCACCCGCTTCGCCTTCGCGAAGAAGGAGCCGCTGCGGGCGGAGCTCGAGGCGTTCCGGGACTCGGTCCTCGGGGCACGGACCGAGCTGTCCACGATGGCGGAGGCCGCGCACACGCTCGAGGTCGTCGAGTGCGCGCTGGCGTCGGCCCGCGAGGGCGTCACTCAGTTCGTGAGCGATCCCGTCGGTGCCGACGGACGCTGACGCGATCGCTCCTCAGTCGTCCACTTCGCGTTTCGCGAATACCCAGTATCGGTAGAGGAAATAGTTCCACACGGTGGTCGCCACGACGGCTGCCACCTTGCCGATCGCCCAGGGGAGCCCGATCGCGTCGGCGGCCGCAACGATCAGCGTGGTCGCAACGGTGTTCACTGCGACGAGGATCGTGTATCGGAGCGCGCTCGGGGCGACAGCCTCCGATGAGCGGAACGCGACCGTGCGCTGCAACGTGTACGTCACGACGAAGCTCAGTAGGAATGCCGTGGGCGTGCTGATCGCGAGCGGAATGCCGAACGCTTCGTGCAACAGCCACAGCAGGCCGATGTCGAAGAGGAAGCTGAACCCTCCGACGACCAGAAAGCGGGCCGCGCTCGTCGACCACAGGCGCACGAGCAGGGATCTACGCTCAGGCCTCGGGTCAGCATGCACGCTTCCATCCTCCCATGCCCCGCTGGGATGGGAGTTCACCGGCAGGGACCCGGTGGGTGCCGCGATAGGGTTGCAGATGCGTTCGGACCCGGAAGGCTGCACTCGTCATGGATCTCCTCATTGTCGGCTCAGGGTTCTTCGGACTCACCATCGCCGAGCGCGCCGCATCATCGGGGCGCAAAGTCACCGTCATCGACCGGCGTGACCACATCGGCGGAAACGCGTACAGCGAGGACGAGCCGACGACCGGGATCGAGGTCCACCGCTACGGCGCGCACCTGTTTCACACGTCGAACCCCGGAGTGTGGGAGTATGCCAACCGCTTCACGACGTTCACCGACTACGTCCACCGGGTATACACCAACCACCGGGGCGTCGTCTTCCCGCTTCCGATCAACCTCGGCACGATCAACCAGTTCTTCGGAGCGGCCTACGGCCCGACCGAGGCCAGAGCGCTCATCCACGAGCTGGCCGGGGAGTTCGATGCCAAGGCGGCGCAGAACCTCGAGGAGAAGGGGATCGCGCTGATCGGTCGACCGCTCTACGAAGCGTTCATCCGCGACTACACCGCGAAGCAGTGGCAGACGGACCCCCAGCACCTCCCCGCCGAGATCATCAGCCGCCTGCCGGTGCGCTACACGTACGACAACCGCTACTTCAACGACACGTGGGAGGGGCTCCCCACCGACGGATACACGGCGTGGCTGGAGCGCATGGCCGCGCACCCCGGCATCGACGTCCGCCTCGAGACCGATTTCTTCGACGAGACGCAGTCTCTCAACAAGCGGGCAACCGTCGGTCAGGTTCCGATCGTCTACACCGGCCCCGTCGACCGTTATTTCGATTATGTGGAGGGCTCGCTGTCGTGGCGGACCCTCGACTTCGAGCGGGAGGTTCTCGACGTGGGCGACTTCCAGGGCACATCCGTCATGAACTACGCGGACGCGGATGTCCCGTACACCCGGATCCACGAGTTCCGGCACTTCCACCCCGAGCGCGCAGAGCGCTACCCGACCGACAAGACCGTCATCATGCGGGAGTTCTCCCGGTTCGCCTCTCGCGACGATGAGCCCTATTATCCGGTGAACACGCCCGACGACCGCGCACGTCTGCTGGCCTACCGCGAACTCGCCAAGGGGGAGGACGGCGTGTTGTTCGGCGGCCGGCTCGGGACCTACCAGTACCTCGACATGCACATGGCAATCGGATCGGCCCTCTCGATGTGGAACAACGAACTGGCGTGATGAAAGTTCGCGCGCCCCGGCGAGCGCGACGCGGGGCCGTCCAGGCGCGGTCGGTAGAATCGAGGCCATGCCCCCTTCTCCCTCGCGCGTGCTCATCGTGCTTCCCGCCTTCAACGAAGAGGAGTCCATCGGGGCCGTCATCCAGGAAGTCCGCTCGACGCTGCCCGGCATGACCTGCCTCGTCGTCGACGACGGATCGAAGGACACCACCTGGCGAATCGCCGATCGCGCGGGCGCCAAAGTCGTGCGGCTGCCGTTCAACCTGGGCGTCGGGGGTGCGATGCGCCTGGGTTTCCGATATGCGGTCGAGAACGACTTCGACGTGGTCGTCCAGATCGACGCGGACGGCCAGCATGACCCCGCTGCCGTGCCCCAACTCCTAGAGAAGCTCGACGGGGCCGACATCGTGATCGGGGCGCGCTTCGCGGGTGTGGGGGACTACCAGGCCGGCGGCATCCGTCGCTTCGCGATGCGCGTCATCGCCAGCGTGCTGAGCCGCACGGCCAAGACGAGGCTCACCGACACCACCTCCGGCTTCAAGGCCAGCGGGCCGCGCGCTGTCGCCTTGTTCGCGGACAACTACCCGGCCGAGTATCTCGGCGACACCATCGAAGCGCTCGTCATCGCAGCAAGGGCGGGCTGCCGCATCACGCAGGTGCCGGTCGCCATGCGGGCGCGGACCGGCGGTCGCCCGTCGCACAATCCCTTCAAGGCCGCGGTCTACCTGCTCCGAGCCTTCGTCGCCCTCGGATTCGCCTACCTGCGGCCGGCTCCGAGCGTCGCCACCCTCGATCTGCGTACCACGCAGGAAGGAGCTTCGGCATGACGACCACCGCGTACATCGTCGGCATCATCGTGGCGATCATCATGCTCGCCTTCGTCATCGAACTGCTGCGTCGCCGGCGGCTGCGCGAGCGTCACGCCATCTGGTGGCTGATCGCGACCGTTCTCGCCCTCCTGGCCGGCCTGTTCCCCGGAGCGCTCCAATGGGTGGCCTCCCTCGCGGGCGTCGTGATCCCCGCCAACCTGGTGTTCTTCGTCAGCATCGGCGTGCTCGTGATCGTGTGCATCCAGCACAGCGCCGAGCTCACCGACCTGGAGTCCGAAACCCGCGTCCTCGCGGAGCGCACCGCGTTGCTGGAGCTGCGGGTCAAGGAGCTCGAAGCCGAACGGGCTCACGACGAGACGGACTCCTGAGGCTCGAAGCGCGTGGTCTCGGCGTCGAGGCGACCGTCCCAGACCATCCAGATGAGCACCCCCAGGACCACCGCGAACGCAAGTGACCCGCCCGCCCATACGACCATCGGCGAGACCGGCGCGTTCCACCACCATTCGATGTCCGCGTTGAGGTTGAAGCTCTGCGAGTCCATCCCGGTGATGTAGCGGCGCAGGTTGGTATGGAGGGCAACGCTGTTCGCCGCGGAGAGACCTGCGCCGACGATCACCAGCTGGACCCGGCCGAGCCCGAGGCCGGCGCGTGAGAACCCGACCAGCGCGACGCCGCCGAGCATGATGATCAGCGGGTAGATGTATCGGGGCTGGACGCCCGACCCGACCGTCACCCCGTCGTGGACCAGGATGTACATGGGGATCACCACGAGACTGGCCGCCACGCCCGCGACAGACACCCACTTTTGCCAGTCGCCACGTCGGAAACCCCAGAAGCACAGCGCCGCGAAGACCGCCAGCGCCGTGATCCAGACGATGCCCGGCATGATCGTGTCGAGCCAGCCGAGACCGCTGAGGCCGAAGACGCCCGCCCACAGCTGCGGAAGCATCTTGCCGTTGATGAGGATCAGCGTGCCGGTCGACAGACCACTGTCGTCGACGGCCGTGTCACCCGTGACGATCGCGGACTGCCCGGCACTGAAGAAGAACACGACGGCCACCACACCCAGCACGGCGGGGAGGATGAGGTCCAGAAGATAGCGGCGGTCGCGTCGGAACGACAGCACTGCCGCGGCGATGAGCGCGATGACACCGTAGACGGCGGCATCACTGCGCGACCCGGCGCCCAGGACGAGGAGGAGTGCGCTGAGTCCGGCGAGGAGCCATTTGCGCACGCCCGTCTGGCGGAAGTACCCCCACGCCGCCACCCAGAGGCCCGTCGCGGACAGCACTGCCCACGAGCTCGGGTTCACGCTGGGGATGAGGAACATCCCGAGCGGGACGGCGGAGATGACTGCGCCCCAGACCAGCAGCGGGCGCTGAGGCCGTGGCAGCAGGAGGAAGAGGCCGGTGAGGATGCCGACGTAGAGGAGCGCATTGAAAGACCGCATCATCACGATCGACGCGGAGACGTCCTGCGTGACGAACGGGCTCATCACGCTGTAGAAGAACGGCGGGTACGACGCGTAAGACCAATTGCCCCGGTCGGTGGGGAGCATTTTTCCCTCGGGCAGGGGGCAGGAGGCCGACTGCTGCTCGATGAACGCGTAACACTTTGCGGCCTTGAGCAGCTCGCCGGGGAGCAGCCTCACGTCGGGATCCGCGGTCGTCTCGCAGATGCCTTCGGCCTCGCCTGCCGAGCACCAGATGCTGGCCATGTGGTAGTCGTCGTCGGGGCTTGATCCGACCGGAGACGAGATCCCCCAGGTGAGGAGCGCCACGAGCATCGCAATGGGGACGAGGATGGTCGCGAGCAGGCGTCCGCGGGGGCGAGGTGTCATCGAATCCGGCTCATTCTGGTCGTCGATCCGCGCTCGTCGGATGCGAGATGTATCCGAGAGGGTCGGCCCGGTTAGGCTGGGGGGGTGACCGCCGACCGTCAACCATGCTATCCGTGCGACGATGGCCACGACTTCTCCTGCGGACGAGAGAGCATCCGTCGCACGGGAGGACTGCTCGCACGATGAGCGCAGAACCCACGAGGGAGACGACGTTTGCGCTCAGCGTCGTGATCCCCTCCTTCAACTCCGCGCGCTGGCTTCCGTCGACGCTGGGCGCCCTGGCCGCTGCCGTCCGGGCTGCCGACATCGCCGTAGAGGTGGTGGTCGTCGACGACGGCTCCACGGACGACACCGAAGCCGTCCTCCGATCGCTGCAGGCGGGGTTCCCCGGCGAGGTCGTGGTGGTCCGGCAGGAGAACGGCGGACGCTTCCTGGCGCGGTGGGCGGGCATCCAGCGTGCACGTTCGGCGACGGTCTTCCTGCTCGACTCACGGGTCCTCGTGGCCCCAGACGCGCTGCGGAACTACGTCAGCGCCTCGCGCGTAGACCCCGCGCAGAGGGCGTGGAACGGGTACGTCGTGACCGATCCCGCGTCGCCGCTGGTCGGTCTGTTCTGGGAGGTCCCGACGCACGTCTTCTGGGGTCGCTTCCTCCGTTCGCCCCGACCGTTCGACCTGACGAGGGACACGTTCGACTCCGCCCCGAAGGGCACCGGCATGTTCATCGCCCGCAAGAGCGACCTCGAAGCCGCTTTCCTTGCGAGCTGGCCCGAGGGCGACGCCCGCTTCGTCTCGGACGACACAAAGATCCTGCGCCACATCGCCGACGCCTCGTCCATCCGCCTCGAACCGGGGATCGCGGCTACGTACCGTCCGCGAACGACCCTGCGCGGTTTCGTCCGCCACACCTTCGACCGGGGGACGCTCTTCGTCGACAGCTACGCCGGTACCGGCGTCGTGCGTTCGGTCGTGCTGCTCGTGCTCGCGGCGCTGCCTGTTGTCGCGCTCGCCGCGCTGATCGTGCTGATCGCAGCCGGATTGACCGGTCTGGCGCTCGCGCTGGTCATCACCCTTGTGGTGGCGGCACTCAGCCCTGTCGTCGTCGCGGCGTTCAACCGCTGTCGCCCCCGCGGTCTTCTGGCCTTCGTCGTCTGCCTGCCCGTCTTCGTCGTGCCGTTCTGGCTCGGTCTCATTCGCGGCGTGTTTATCCACCGGCGCGCATTCCTGCGGGCTCGCAAGGAGGAGTTCGCATGATCATCTTCATCTACGGCACCACAGCCGAGGCGATCAAGATCGCCCCCGTGGCCCGGCGACTGGATGCCCTTGGCGTGCCGTACCAGCAGTGGGTGACGCAGCAGCACACAGAGTCGCTGCGACGCGCCATCCCCGAACTCGGCCTCACGCCTCCCGATCGCGTCATCGCTGATGGCTGGCGCGGGCGCCCGCTGCAATCCCCGATCCAGATGGTGGGGTGGGTGTTCGACGTGCTCGGTTGGACCATGCGCAACATCCGCTCGATCCGTCGCTCGCTTCCCGCGGGCTCGGTGGTGATCGTGCACGGCGACACTGTCACCACGGTGCTGGGCACGTTCATCGGGAGGCGCCTACGGGTGCCGGTCGCGCACGTCGAGGCCGGGCTGCGCTCCGGGGATTGGCGTAACCCGTTCCCCGAGGAGCTCGACCGCCGTATCGTCGGCCGGTTCGCCGATATCCATTACGTTCCATCGGAGGAGGCCGCGGATAACCTCTCGGGCAAGCCGAACGTGGTGCTGACCCACGGCAACACCGCGAAGGATGCCGTCCGGGATGTCACGGGCCGCGCTAGCGCATCGGGCGAGGGAGAGGCCGAGCCGTACGGCCTGGTGCTGCTGCACCGGTACGAGTTCATCTCGGTCCCGTCGCTCGTTCGCGATACCCTGCGCACCCTCGAGGCCGACAGCCCGCTGCCCTTGCGAATCATCGTGGACTCGTACTCCAGCTCGGCGATCGCGCTGGCGATCGAAGAGCTCGGCTTCGAGAAGTTCACGCTCATGACCAAGCTTGAGCACAGTGAGTTCGTCGCGACGATGAGCGAGGCCAGCTTCATCGTGACCGACTCGGGAGGGATCCAGCAGGAAGCCGCGGCGTTGGGAGTGCCGACGCTCATTCACCGCAAGGTCACGGAGGGGCGGGAGGGCTTCGGTACCACCGCGGTGCTGTCCGGCTGGGACCTCGGCGTGCTCTCGCAGTTCCTCTCGTCGTACCGAGACTATCGCAAGAGCGGCGGCACGATCGAAGAGTCCCCCTCCGACGTCATCGTGGCCGACCTTGTGGCACGCGGCCTCGCAGTGCCGAGCCAGGTCGAGGAGAGCAATCCGCCTCGGGGTTGACCGGCCCGGCGATCAGTGCGCCGCTGCACGCGCGGCGATGCGTCGCGCGTGCAAGGAGTCTATGACGAGGAACGCGATCAGGACGACGGCGCCGATGATGCCGTACGCCCACAGCATGGCGGAGACATCGGGGATGACGGCCGTGAAGGCGGCCCACTGGGCGACGACAGCCACCACCAGCAGGGCGGCCGCGGCCTTCGAGGCCGATGACGTCATCTTGATCAGAAGGCCCTGCGCGGCGATCCAGGGGAGGTAGGCGAACGCCGTCGGAACCAGGAGTGCGACGGCGGCCTCATAGCGGTCGCCGTAGAGGAGCGCGATGATCCACTCGCCCAGCAACGCGAACGCGATCACCATGACAGCGCTCGTTGCGAACGACACCGCGAGGGTGACCAGCACGCCCAGCCGTGACAGCCGCGCGTTTTCACGGTTCCTGACGAAGCGTGGCAGCAGGTAGAGCGAAAGCGTCGAGGGCACGATGAGGCCCGCGCGCACCAGGACGGTGACGGCGGCGTAGGCTCCCACGATGTCTTCGGGGGCGCCGGCGCGCAGGAAGATCACGTCGGACGTCGTCAGCCATGCGAAGGCCACCGTCAGGACGATGATCGTCGCCCCCGTGATGCTGAACGCGCCGGTGTCGGGCCGTCGGATGTGGCGTGCCGCCCACTCGGCTCCCACGAGGCTGATGGCGATGGAGCCGATGACGGCGCCAATCACGCCGCCGATGCCGGCGCCGACGAGGATCGTCACGAGGATCAGTGCGACGCGCACGAGCTGGGAGGCGGTCGTCCACCACACCGCTTTGGCTACGTTTCCGCTGCCTTGGAGCAGCCCCAGGGCGTCGGCGAAGATGAAGCTCAGCGGGATGGAGACGGCTGCCGCAAGCACGACCGCGACGTCGGTGGTCAGCGACTGCGCGATCAGGGGGGAGACCGCCGCGACGGCGACGCCGCCGACCACCCCGATGGCGATGGCCTCCCACGGCCAGCGGCTCTGCTTGCGCACTGAGGCCGCTGGCGTCGCGGCGGTGTGAACGGTGACGGTGTTCTGGAGGGAAGCGCTGCCTACCGCTGCCACGTTGACGATCACCAGAAAGGCGGAGAAGAGCCCGAATTCCGCGGGCGCGAGGTATCTCGCGCTGAGGATCTGAGCCACGAACGATGCCAGGATGCCGATCACGGTGGCCAGAGCCACCGCGGACAGTCCACGCACGTGGGCTCGAATGTGTCCGCGAAGGCGACGTGGTTCCGCGGGTCCGCCAGGCGAAGGCAGACCCGTGCCGTCAGTCATCAGACGTTCCCAGCGGGAGCGACGACCGGCGGCTCCGGATCGACCGCGACCGCGGTCAGCGGTTCGTCGTCGGCGCGCGTGGACCTCGTCCAGTCCTCGTTGCAGTAGTCGTCCTTGTAGATCGCCAGCCGGGTGAACCCGACCACCGACTGCCACGCGTCCGAGAACCTGAACCTGCTGGCGCCCTTCTCATGGCCGCCACTGAGTGTCACGGGCACCTCGACCACGCGGATGCCCTGCTGCTCGGCCGCTAGCACGAGCTCCGTCGTCCACATCAGGCCGGTCTCCCGCGACTGCAGCGCGAACGAGCGCCCCCACGGACCGGCGACCCAGATAGTGCCTTGGCTGTCTCCGACGCGGGACTGCAGGAGCGCCTCACGGAGGAACCGGAAGATGCGAGACTGCACGGAGCGGCGCCAGCCCCGGACGACGTTGGAGTGCGGGTGCGCCTTCGACCCGATCGCGACGACATCGGATGTCGGTAGCTTGCGGAACTGATCGAGGTCGGTCACGCCGAACGGCAGGTCGTCGGCCGAGAGCAGCACCCGATCGCCGCGGGTCGTGAGCAGGCCGGTGCGCAGAGCCTCGCCCAATCCAGGTGCGGAGTGGAGGACGACGAGTGCGGGCGGGGCCACCCATTCCGCCGCCAGCCGTTCCAGCGCGGACGTGGTGCGGTCCGTGGAGCCGTTCTCCACCACCACGATCTCATCGTCGGCGTTCAGCGTTCTGCCGAGCGTCGCGAGCGTTTCACCGATCACCTGTTCGCCATTGCGGGTGGGGATGACGACGCTGAGCCGGATGCGATCGGCGGGCACGGCGGCCGGCTCGGTACGGGCGCTGAGCCGGGTGCGCTCCAGAGCTCGCACGTGGGAGGGCATGGAGGTGATCGACCAGACCAGAGCACCGAGTGCGACAGCCGAGAGCATGCCGAGGGCCGCCGACAGTTCGGAGTAGTAGTAGAGGTACGGCATCACGAGCACCGGCGGGACGAAGCCGAGCGCCAGCGTCGGCAGCGCGATCGCGAGGGCCGCCACGAGCCGTCGTCGCTGGGGCGACCTTCGAGTCAGCGCGAGGACGAAGCCGACGATGATGAAGGCGATCATGGCGCCGAAGTGCTTGATGACGAACAGCGTCTTCTGCACGTAGAGCTTGACAGCGCCGATGGGGTCGGAGGCCACCGCGTCGAGGTAGTAGTCCTTGAGGATGAGGTCGTACTCTTCGCTTGCGATGATCACCTCGGGGTTGACCTCGCGGGCCTTGTTCCATCCGAACTCGTCCGACCATTCGATGCCGAAGCGCGACGGCTGGCCGGTGATCGGCTCAGGCCATGCCAGGCCCAGATAGAGCGGATGCCAGACGCCGTGCGCGTCAGGCAGCTGCTCCAGGGATTCGCCGGTCGCGGCCACACGGCCCGAGTTGACCGCGCTCATCACACCGGTCTGCACACCGAAGGCCAGCACCATGGCCAGGACGCCGGCAGCCAGCGCCTTCGCCCATCGCCAGCGACCGGTCGTGTTGAGCCACCAGAGCACCGCGACCGCGGCTGCGATGCCCATGCCCGACAGCGACCGGGCCAGGTTTCCGAACCCGGCCAGTACGCCGATCAGCACGCTCGCGCCGATCAGCGCGGGTAGCCGGAGTCGATATGTGCTGAAAAGTAGCAGCAGGGTGAGGGACAGGAAGGCCATCGACGCAGCGATCCCGTAAAGGGCGTAGACGCGCAGCGTCGCCACTTCGTCCGAGAGCCCGTATTCGGTGCCGACCAGGATGGTGCCGTTGTTGACGATCCACAGCAGCGCGGGAAGCAGCAACATCGCGTAGCCCGCACGCGCACGACGGAAGATGCGTGCCACGGCCATGGGAAGCCAGATGAGGGGGATGGAGACGAGCAGCGCCTGGACGAGCCCCAGCCCCGGGTACGGCGATTCGGAGCCGGTGATGTGGCTCATCAGGCTCGCGATCATGTATGAGCCGGGGTCGTCGTCCCATGCGGCCGAGCTCCACGGTCCCGAAGCCGGCGCCTGTGTGTAGTACGAGCCCGAGCCGGTCTCCTTGATGAGCAGCGTGCCCGTGGAGCGGTACGCGTCGTACGTTGCGCGGAGTTCGGCGTCGCGTGCCGAGTGCCAGGGCAGTTCTGGCATGTTGAGTACGACGGTGAAGGAGACGACGGCGAGGACCAGGCCGACGAACAACAGGAACAGGCTGGTCGACCGGGGCCAGAACGTGTTGGATGTCGGGCCCGTCCGCGCCTCGTTCGCGAGGGTCTTCGTCATGGGTCCCATCGATTCAGGTCGCCGTCAAGTGTATGGCATCGCGCGTGATCGACCGGGTCCGAGCTCGAGCGCGGCGCCGGCAGCGCGGCCGGCTCGCACGGGGCGACACCGACCGAATAGGCTGGCTCGAACCCGAGCAATGGAGCACGAGTATGGAGCTGTCCGTCGAGGCCGGTCCCGCACGACAGGGGCACGCGAACGCCCCTTTCTGGCTGACGCCCGCCGCGTACTGGATGCCGGCACACTTCCCCACCTCGGCGTGGTGGACGCACGGGGCGTTCGCTGCGTGGATAGTGGATGCCGTCCGCCCGAGCGTCGTCGTCGAGCTGGGGACGCACTTCGGCTACTCCTGCTTCGCGTTCGCCGAGGCGGCCAAGCGTCTGGGGCTCCGGACCACGATCAACGCGCTGGATACCTGGGAGGGCGACCACCACGCGGGCTTCTATGGGGAGGAGGTCTTCGAGTACGTCGACGGCGTGGCTCGTTCGGACTATCCCGAGTCCGTCCGCCTCGTTCGCGGCCGCTTCGATGAATCGCGGTCCCTCTTCCCGGACCGGTCGGTGGATCTCCTGCACATCGACGGCCGACACGGATACGAGGACGTGCTGGCGGACTTCTCGGAATGGCGGAGCGCCGTGCGCCCAGGCGGCGTCGTGCTGTTCCACGACATCGCCGAGAAGGGCAACGGCTTCGGCGTGTGGCGGCTGTGGGACGAAGTGGCGACGCACGGGAGGTCGTTCGCGTTCTCGCACGGGCATGGTCTGGGCGTGTTGAGCATCGGCGAGCCCACCACCCCGTCGCTTCGCGCGCTGTTCGAGGCGGATGCCGCGACGGCTGATCGGATCCGTGCCGACTTCGGCAGGCTCGGCGATGTCGCGGCCCGGCAGGCTTGGCTGCTCACACTGCCCCGGGAACTGGACCAGCTCCGGGCGGAGGTTCAGTCTCGCGCCTCACATGAGGAGCAGCAGGAGGTCGAGCTCGACGCCCAGCGCAAGCACATCCAGGCCATGACCGACAGCTCGAGCTGGCGCATCACCGCGCCTTTGCGGGCGATGGCGCGAAGGTGCCCTCGTGGCCGCGCCTCATCCGAGTCGGGTATCCCGCCTGTGCCGTAGCCGGCAGGGGCAGAGCCCCGGCCAGGCGCCCAGTAAACTCGTCATCGTGACCACTGCCGCCGTCGGCGCCCCCGGATCGCCCCGGCGCTACCTGCATTCGCTGTGGCTGCTGTCGGCGCGTGACCTCAAGGTCCGGTACTCCACGAGCGCACTCGGGTACCTCTGGTCGGTGCTCGATCCGCTCGTGATGAGCGCCATCTACTGGTTCGTGTTCACCCAGGTGTTCCACCGCACGGTCGGGTACGAGCCCTACATCGTGTTCCTGATCACGGCGCTGCTGCCGTGGGTGTGGTTCAACTCGTCGGTATCGGACTTCACACGCGCGTTCAACCGGGATGCGCGCCTCGTGCGCTCGACGGCGATCCCGCGTTCCATCTGGGTCAACCGGATCGTGCTGAGCAAGGGCATCGAGTTCCTCTGCTCGCTGCCGGTGCTGGCGCTGTTCGTCGTGATCTCGTACTTCACCGACCACCCTGCTCAGCTGAACTGGGGCCTCCTGTGGATCCCGGTCGCCGTCCTGCTGCAGACGGTGCTGCTCGTGGGCCTCGGGCTCCTCGTGGCACCGCTGTGCGTTCTCTGGAACGACCTGGAGCGGACCACCAAGCTCATCCTGCGGGCACTGTTCTATGCCTCGCCGGTGATCTACGGCGTCGAGGATCTGCCCGGAGTGTTCGAGACGCTGGCGGCCTTCAACCCCCTGGCCGGCATCTTCGCGCTGTACCGGGTGGGCTTCTTCGCGGGCGAGTGGGACCCGTGGGTCATCGGCATCGGTGCCGTGATGTCGTTCCTGTTCCTCGCGCTCGGAATCTACGTCTTCCGGCGCCTCGAGCGTCCTGTCCTGAAGGAGCTGTGATGGCGGCATCCGATCTCGCCATCGAGGTGAAGGACCTCGGCGTGCGCTTCCGCCGCAACCGGCGAGGACGCCGCAGCATCAAGGACCTCTTCTCGGACTCGACGCGGCGCTCGAAGCCGGGAGAGTTCTGGGCGCTGCGTGACGTCACCTTCGACGTGCGGCCGGGGGAGTCGATCGGCGTGGTCGGTCGCAACGGACAGGGGAAGTCGACGCTTCTCAAGCTGGTCGCCGGCGTGCTGCTCGCCGACGAGGGGACGGTGTCGGTCAACGGCGGTGTGGCACCCCTCATCGAGATCACCGGCGGGTTCGTGGGCGATCTCACGGTGCGTGAGAACGTCCGACTCACCGCCGGGCTCCACGGCATGTCGAAGGCGGAGGTCGCCCGCCGGTTCGACGGGATCATCGACTTCGCCGAGCTCGAGGACTTCGTCGACACGCCCTACAAGCACCTCAGCAACGGCATGAAGGTGCGCCTCGCGTTCTCTGTGGTCTCACAGCTCGAAGAGCCGATCCTGCTGGTCGACGAGGTGCTCGCGGTGGGAGACAAGGCGTTCCGCGAGAAGTGCTACACCCGCATCGACGAGCTGCTCGCCGACGGCCGCACGCTGTTCTTCGTATCGCACAGCGAGCGCGATCTGCGCCGGTTCTGCACCCGCGGTCTGTATCTCGACAAGCACCGGCTGGCGATGGATGCCCCCATCGGCGAGGTGCTGGATCGCTACAACGCGGATTACCCCGTCGGAGCCTGAGCTCGTTTCGTCTCGCTCGTTCCTCGCTCGGTCAACGACCGGTGGTAGTCGCTGCCTCCAGCGGCGGCATCGGCTGCCACGAGGCATCCCTCGCGATCTTCCGGCCGTCGCGCAGCCCGCGGAAGAGGTTCGACGTGCCGCGCACGGTTCGCTCGACGAAGACCAGGCGGATGAGCTCCTTGCCGAACGTCAGCGTCGTGCCCAGTGCGAACGGCACCGGGCGGTAGACGCCCAGCTCCCGGTAGTACTTCTTGATGTATGCCCGGTTGCGCATGATGTAGTAGCGGTACGCGTTGCTCGACGCGTTCATGTGGCGGATGCCCATGTCCCACTGCTTGATCTCGCGGGTGCGGCGCAGCACGAACTCATCGACGATGACAGACGAGGTCTTGCGTGAGGCAAGCCAGCCGTACATCTGGTCGTCCCAGTAGATGAAGAACCGCGGGTCGGGCAGGCCGATCTGCTGCACGATGTCGCGGTGGATGAACATGCCCTCGAAGCATCCCGAGTTCATCGCCTTGTACCCGGACGCATCGAACTCGGCGGGGGCGAACGGGATCGGGATGCCGAGCGGCTCGGCCACGCGGTACTGCCAGTAGAACGCGCTGCCGTCGTAGTCGTACCGGCGTCCCTGGATGCTCTTGAAGCGCGGCGCCCACTTGCCCATCTTGGCGAGGCCGTCGGGGAGCACCTCGACGTCGTCGTCCATGAGCCAGATCCACTCGGAGCCCAGCTCGTACGCGACGCGCATGCCTTCGCTGAATCCCCCGGAGCCGCCCGTGTTCGTCTCCATGCGGCGGTACACGATGTCGGCGGGGGCGACGGCGTCGCGGAAGGACTCGACGACCTCGGCGGTGTCGTCCGTGGACGCGTTGTCGATGATGACGATGCGACCGGGCTTGGGGTCCATCTCGCCGATGCTGGTCAGCAGTCGCGTCAGCAGGTTCGAGCGGTTGAAGGTGACGATGGCGATCGTCGCGGTCTGCGGGTCGAACGGCGCGGCGGACGGAACATGGGTCACGGGCTGATCTCCGAGGGAAGTGGCAGGCGCCGAGACGTCGGGCCGCACGCAAGCCTACCCTGTAGGCCTTTGGTCTCCCTGGGCGTGCGGCAGTCCTTGGTCGTCGGCCGCGGCAGGGCCGCCGGCATCCACTCCGCTGTCGAGGCGCTCGCGCCACGATCGCGACTGTCCGGCGCGCACGGCGCACAGCACCAGCATGAGCCAGCCGAGGCCCGTGAGGGTGAAGCTCTCGAACATGGAGTCGACGAGCAGCGCGACGAGCACGAGCGGCGTCCACGCGTAAATGACCGAGCGGCGCTCGCCGGCGACGAGCCACGATCGGGCGAGGGCGAGGGCGCCGAGCGCGACGAAGAGCACGAGGCCGACCCAGCCGAGCTGCAGCGTGACGTCGAAGTAGGCGTTGAGTCCCGTCGCGTGCTGTTCGCCGAGGAGCGCGTTGATGGCGTTGAAGGGGAACTCGTGAAGGTCCCACGGTCCGAACCAGCCCCAGCCCTGCACGGGGCGGAAGCGGACGATGTCGACCATGCGGTTCCACAGGTCGACGCGCATCGAGAAGTCGGAGCCCGCGCCGAGGAGGGCGATGATCGTGTGCCGGGCGGCGTAGCCGACGAACACCCCGATGACCACGAGCGCGCCGAGCGACAGCTGCAGTGCCGCGCGGCGCTCGGGCGCGGCGTGACGCACGAGGGCGAGCGCCGCGACGGCGAGGCCCACGGCGAGGGCGAGCACGACCACGGTGGGGGAGTCGCTGAGCACGGCGAGTCCGCCGGCCAGCACCACCGAGGCGACCGAGACGCCCGGCCGCACCGATTGCGTGCGGTACTCGATGAGGAAGGTGATGAGGGCGATCACCGCGACGAAGCCGAGCAGGTTGCGCGTGCCGAAGATGCCCTGGATCGGACCGAACGCGGCGATGTCTCCCTGCACGCCGAGGAAGGCGAACGGGATGTCGAGAAGGATGCCGGACAGCACCTCGACGACGAGCGACACCGTCAGCAGCACCCGCAGCACGTCGCCCAGCGCCCGCACCGTCTGCAGCGTGTCGCGCACATGGCCGATGACGACGGCGAGGAACGCGATGCCGAGGAGCGACACCCAGCTCCAGAACGACTTGCCGGCGTCGCTGCTCCAGAACACGCTCGCGAACGCCCAGCCCACGAAGACGATCACGCTGGTGGGCACGAGCCGCAGCAGAGAGATCTCGCGGCGGCGCACGACCATGACGGCCACGCCGATGAGGCACAGCGACGTGACGATCGTGAGGGAGGTGACGGATCCCGCGATGCGCTCGATGGCGAACGACGAGAACACCGCGGCGAAGACGGTCAGGGTGAACGCGCGTGCGAACGATGCGGACCCCAGGAGCGTGCCGAACCAGCCGGCGTGCGGCGCGTCGGTCACGCGCCGCGTCCCGCCTCGCGGGACGGCGCGTCCGGCCCGGCCGGTGCGTCGATCTGCGCGTCCCCGCTCGCGTCGACGGAGCCGACGGCCTCGCCGCGCTCGATCGCGGCGCTCTGCTCGGCGGGGCCCACGCCCACGTGCGGCGACTGCTTGATCTTGGCGCCGAACATGGCGACCAGCATCCACCCCCACAGCAGGAGCGGACCGGACTCGGCGAGGCCCTGCACCAGTAGGATCGCGCCGACGAGCGTAGGCAGGAGCGTGAGTGGCGAGTAGGGACGGTCGGCGCGGAGGTCCCAGCGCGGGCGGTCGACGGCGAAGAACCACGAACGCCACACGAACGCCAGGTAGACCAGCCCCAGCAGCACGACACCGATGATGCCGAGCTGCATCGACACGTCGATCCACATGTTGTGGGCCTGCATCACGAGCTGACCGTGATCGGTGATGTGCACGTCGAAGGCCGGGTCGGCGGTCATCCACGGGGTGGCGAAGCCCCATCCGATCCAGGGGCGTTCGGCCGTGCGCGCGAGCACCTGCTCCCAGATGCCCTCGCGGCCAGTGAGGTCGGCACTGCGCCCGAGCGCAGTGAAGATCGCGTCGCGCAGCGCCCACAGGGCGACCGCGCCGCCGACGCCCACCACCGCGTACGCGACGTAGTACTTGGTGCGTGCGCCCGGCCTGTCGGCGCGGCGCATCAGCAGCACCGTGATCAGGACGACCGCGATGGCCGCGGCCGCGACGTACGCCGTGGCCGACGAGGCGCGCACGAACAGGAAGGTCGACAGCACGATCCAGCCCCACAGCAGCACGCGCCGCGGCGCGCCGGAGGCCAGCCGGATCGCGAAGACGATGATGGCGAGGAGCGCGACCGGGCCGAGCAGGTTGGCGTTGCCCATGATGCCCTGCAGCCGCCCGCCGTCGAACAGGTTGTCGCGCGACCAGTATTCGATGGGGTCGTCGGCCTTGTCCACGACGAAGCCGGGGAGGATCGGCTGCCCGATGAACACCGACACCCACAGCTCGAACAGGATCGAGAGCGCCATCACCCACTTGAGCGCCGAGGCGATCGCGCGCACCAGCTCCCGCCACGTGAGGGCGCTGCCGATGAAGAGCGCCTGCGTCGTCGTGATGTAGAGCAGCAGGAGCGTGATCGCCGTGGTCTGCGGCCACGCCGACCAGAGCAGCGACAGCGTCGCCCACGCGACGTAGCCGACCACGAACCAGGGGAGACGCCGGTACTGCACGGGCGGGCGCAGCACGATCCAGAGGATGACGGTGAGGATGCCCCCGCCAATCGTGATGACGGCGGTCGCCAGCTCGCCGAAGGCGTTGATCCAGGCGGTGCCCGAGAACGCCATGAACAGCACGAAGATGCACCACGCGCGCAGCATGAGGTGGCCCGTTTTCTCACGGATCGGCGGGCTCGGCGGAGCCGATGCCGGGTGCTTCGAGTAGACGGCCATCGCACTCAGGGTACCGCGACCATCCTTCGCACCGGCCGTTGAGCGAGCGACGACACTTCGTCTCGCTTCGCTCGCTCAGTGACCGACTCGCGAGACGAAACGCCCTCGTGCACGGACGCGTTTCGTCTCGCTTCGCTCGCTCAACGACCGGCATGATGCTCGTCGGTAGGCTGGCACGATGCTGATCCCGCTGGCCAACGACCCCCGCGACTACGCGTGGGGATCCACCACCCTGATCGCCGCACTCGAGGGGCGCGAGCCGTCGGGGCGTCCCGAGGCGGAGGTGTGGTTCGGTGACCACCCGGGCGACCCGGCGGTGACGCCCGACGGCCGCACGCTGGACGGCTGGATCGCTGCCGAGGGCAAGGATGCCGGCATCCCGGCCCCGCTGCCGTACCTGCTGAAGCTGCTCGCCGCGGCCTCCGCCCTGTCGATCCAGGCTCACCCGTCCAAGGCTCAGGCCGAGGCCGGGTTCCTGCGCGAAGAGGCCGCGGGCATCGCACGCGACGCGGCGGAGCGCACGTATCGCGACGACAACCACAAACCCGAGCTCATCGTGGCGCTGAGCGACGAGTTCCGTGCCGTCGCGGGGCTGCGCGACCTCGACGCGACGCGACGGCTGGTCGCGGAGCTGGGCGAAGGGGCGGCGCCGCTCGCCGAGCGGCTGTCCGGCGACGACGCCTCCCTCTCGGCCGTCATCGGCTGGCTCCTCTCGGAGGGCGCGGATGCCGCGCGCGACGTGATCGCCGCGGCCGTCGCCGGCGCGTCGGACGAGTTCGCCGCTGAGCTCGACCTGGTCCGCACGCTCGATTCGGCCTTCCCGGGCGACCCGGGCATCGTCGTCGCGCTGCTGATGAACCTCGTGACGCTGCGCCGCGGCGAGGGGCTGTTCGTCCCGGCGGGCGTGCTGCACGCCTACCTCGAGGGGCTGGGCGTCGAGCTGATGGCGGCGAGCGACAACGTGCTGCGCGGCGGTCTCACGCCCAAGCACGTGGACGCGGCCGAGCTCGTCAGCGTGCTGGACCCCGAACCGGGGCTGCCTCCGGTGATCCGGCCGCGCGATCTGGGCGAGGGCGTCCGCGCCTACGACGTGCCGGTGGCGGACTTCGCTCTGTACGCGGTCGCTCCCGCCGCCGCGCCGGCCACGGTGCCGCTGGACGGACCCGCGATCGCGCTGGCGACCTCGGGTGCGCCGATCGTGGCGGGGGCGGCATCCCGGGATGAAGCCGTGCTCGCGCCGGGCGCGGCCGTGCTCGTCACGCCCGACGAGGGATCCGTCCGCGTGACGGGCGGCGGAGAGGTGTTCATCGCCCAACCCGGCCGCTGACAGGCCGTCGCGGAGACGGGTGACGCGGACTGTTATCACAGTGCGACACGCCGTCGGCGCGTCGTGAAGGTTCAAGACTGTGTTGAGGCTTTAATATCTGCGACTTGACCTCGGTGAACTACACGGGTGTAATTACACCTACAACACGCACCAGCGTGGAGCAGGATCACGGGGGTGAGAACGACATGACGGTTTCGCAATTCCGTTCCGGCGTTCCCGACGACTGGTTCGTCGATCCGGTTCAACTGGGGGTTCCGGGGGTTCGCCGCAACATCGATGTGGACGACGACAATCCGCTCGCCTGGCAGACCGATGCATTGTGTTCGCAGACAGATCCGGAGGCGTTCTTCCCCGAGAAGGGCGGCTCCACGCGAGATGCCAAGCGCATCTGCGGGTCGTGCGACGTTCGGGGCGAATGCCTCGAGTACGCGCTGCAGAACGATGAGCGGTTCGGCATCTGGGGCGGCCTGAGCGAGCGCGAGCGCCGCAAGCTCAAGCGGCGCGCGAGCTGAACGACGCCGGTCGGCCGGCCTATCCGGCCGACCCGGCGCGTTCAACGAGGCTGACGGGCGCGCGCGCCTAGGCTGACCAGGACATGCCCGCTCGAGTTCACGCCATCCTCGTCGTGCGTCCCGATGGTCGCACGCCGGCCGCGTTCCACCTGCGGCGCACGCTGGCCGCGCTCGATGAGCAGGTGCGCGCGGTCGACGCGCTGACGGTCATCGTCTGCGGTGGCGACGACCACCTTCACGACATCGTCGAGGCCTCGTCGGCCACCTCGCTCGTCCGAGCGCCGGCCTCGACCGGCTACGCCGCGGCCGCCGTCCTCGCCGTCCGCGGCGCCGACGACGGCGCCGACGCGCTGTGGCTCCTCGCCCAGGACACGGCCCCCGAACCGGACGCGCTCGCGCAGCTGCTCGGCGCGCTGGAGCTGTCGCCCTCGGTCGCCTTCGTGGCGCCGAAGCTCGTGCGCTGGGACGACCGCGCCGAGATCGTCTCGCTCGGGGTCAGCATGACGCGGTGGGGACGCAGCGTCGGCATCGCGGACGGCGAGCTCGATCAGGGCCAGCACGACGCGCGCGAGGACGTGCTCGGAGCCGACGTTCGCGGCATCCTCATCCGCGCGGAAGCCTGGTCTGCGCTCGACGGGATCGATCCGGGGCTCGCCGGTGCCGACGAAGGGCTCGACCTCGGCGTGCGCGCCCGGCTCGCGGGCGCTCGCGTGTCACTCGCCCCTCGTGCGCGCGTGGCCGTCGCCGGCGACGGCGTAGCCGGGGTTCCGATCCCGCTCACCCCGCAGCGGCGCCGTCGCGCCGTGTACGCCGAACGGGTGGCGCAGCTGCACCGTCGCCTCGTCTACGCGCCCGCCTTCGCGGTGCCGCTGCACTGGCTCACCCTGCTTCCGCTGGCGCTGTGGCGCACGGCGGTCGACCTCGTCCGCAAGCAGCCGGGGCGCATTCCGTCCGAGTGGGGCGCGGCGGCGGTTGCGCTCGTCGCGATCCCGGCGGTGTGGCGCGCCCGTCGGCGCCTGACGCGGGCGAGGACCGGTCTCGCCCGCGACGGCGCAGGCTCATGGGCGCAGATCGCTCCCCTGCGCACGACGCGCACAGAGCTGCGCGAGCGGCTGGACGACGACCCCGAGGTCGCGCTTGGTGGAGTGCGGCGACGCGACCTGCGCTTCTTCTCGGGCGGCGGGGCGTGGCTGGTGCTGGGCGCGCTGGCGGCGTCGATCGCGGCGTTCCCCGCACTCCTGGCCTGGCCGGTGCTCGGCGGTGGAGCTCTGCAGCCGCTCGCCACGACCGTCGGGCAGCTGTGGGACGACGCCGCGTTCGGGCAGCGCATCCTCGGCCTCGACACCGTCGGGCCCGCGGATCCCTTCGCCGCGGTCGTCGCGATCATCGGCACGCTGTGGCCGTGGGCACCGTCGCGTGCGCTCGTGCTGCTGTGGATCGTCGCGCTGCCGCTCGCCGCGCTCGGGGGCTGGTTCGCCGCGACACGCGTCACCGAGCGCTCGGGGCTGCGCATCCTGGGCGGCGCCGTATGGGCGCTGTCGCCGACGCTCCTCGTCGCCCTCACGCAGGGGCGCCCCACCGGGGTCATCGTCCACCTGCTGCTGCCGTGGCTGTTCTTCGCGGGATCCGTCGCCCATCGTTCGTGGGCGGGCGCCGGCACCGCCTCGATCCTGCTCGCGGGTGTGGTCGCGACGGCTCCTTCGCTGGCCGCTGCGCTGGCGGTGGTGTGGGTCGGCATGATCGTCATCGCCGTCGCCGTGCGCTCGGGTCGTGGCGTGACCCGGCTCGTCTGGCTCGTCGTCCCGTCTCTCGTGCTCGCGGTGCCGGTGGTCTGGAACGCGCTCGCGAACGCTCGGGTGTGGGGACTCGTCGCCGACCCCGGCGTGCCCTGGGCCGGCCCGCAGGTGGCGGCCGACGCCGCGGGGCGCGCGCTCCTGGCCGCAGGCATCCCGACCTCGGATCTGGCGGGATGGACCACGCTGCTGCCGGACGGCCCGACGTGGTGGGTGCCGCTGCTGAGCGTGCCTCTGGCGCTCCTGGCTCTCGCGGCGCCTCTGACGCAGCGCTGGGCCGCGGGCACCGTGCTGCTGGTCGTGACGGCCCTGGGTCTGGCCACCGCATTCGCCGCGGTCGGGGTGGCCGTGGCCTTCACGCAGTCGATCTCGGTGCCGATCTGGCCAGGCAGCGGGCTGAGCCTCGCGTGGCTCGGAGCGCTCGGCGGCGCGCTGGTGTCGCTGGATGCCGGACTGGCGCCCCGCGTCGCGTTCGTGCGCGGCATCGCGGCGGCCCTCGTGCTGGCCGGTGCGGTGACGCTGGCACTGCCGTCGCTGACCGCATTCACCCGCGGGGTAGCGACCGTCGCGAACGGGCCCGCGAGCACCCTGCCGGCCTTCGTCGCCGCCGAGGGCCGGGGGAACCCGGATGTCGGCACCATCGTGCTCACTCCGCAGTCCGATGCCGGGGTCGCGGCGCAGATCGTGTGGGGCGGCAGCGAGACGCTCGGCGGCCAGACGACGCTGCAGTCCACGCGAACGCACCCCGATGCGCAGGATGAGGAGGTCGCTGCACTCGCCGCCGACCTCGTCACGCCGTCCGCCGACGACGTGGTGGCCCAGCTCGCGCATCGGGGCATCGGGTTCATCCTGCTCGCGCCGTCCGCGGTCCCCGAGACCGACGCGGCGCGCACGATGCGGCTGTCGGCGACGACGGCGCTCAGTCAGCGCGACACGCTCGTCGTCGTCGGCGACACCGCGAAGGGCGAGCTGTGGCGCGTCGTCGACGACGTCGCGCCGCGTCCTGACGAGTCCGGGTCGCAGACGGCGCTGGCCCGCTGGATCGGCTTCGCGCAGATCGCTGTCTTCGGGATCGCGCTGCTCCTCGCCGTGCCGACCGCCGCCACGCGACGCGCGGCGCGACGGACCCCGCGCGTGGTGGGGCCCCACTGGGAGGAGGGCCGATGAGCGATCGCCGCGTGTTCCGCTGGGCGACGACGAGCGCCCGTCTGCTGATCGGCACGGCCGTATCGGTCGTCGCCGTGATCGCGGTCGTCACCGCCGTCACCGTTCCGTGGCCGACCGTCGTGCGCGAGCCGGTGCAGATCGCGGCGACGCCGGCGCCGGCCGCGTCGGTCATCACCTGCGACGGAGCGCTGCTGTCCATCGGACGCAATGCGGCGGATGCCGCGTCGCTCACGCTCGCGGCACGCCAGACCGTCGTCACGGGCGTGAAGGACGGCGCCGCAGAACCGCAGCAGCAGACATTGACCAACGACGCCGTCGGGGAGGGGCCGGTCACGCTGACCGCTCCGCCTGAGGCGGGCGCTGCGGTGGACGTCGCCGCCGCCGGAGCGGCGACCGCGCGTGCGGACGATCTCGCCGGTTTCGCGGCGTCCGCCTGCCGCCCGCCGCTCCTGGAGTCGTGGCTCGTCGGCGGATCGGGCGCGACGGGTGCGGCCGACCTCGTGCTGCTGTCGAACCCGGGCACCGTCGCCGCGACCGTCCAGCTGACGGTGTACGGCGTCGCGGGCCCGCAGACGCCGCCCGGCGGCGCCGACCTCATCGTCGCGCCGGGCACGCAGCGGGTGGTGCCGCTGGCCGGCATCGCCCTCGGCGAAGAGAGCCCGGTGGTACGCGTGTCGGCCGTCGGCGCGCCCATCCACGCGTCGCTGCAGACCAGCATCACCCGCACGCTCACGCCCGGCGGGGTCGACCAGGTGGGTCCGATCGCCGCGCCCGAGTCGCAGCTGGTGATCGCGGGCGTCGCCGTCACCCGGTCGCCGGCGCAGGACGGTTCTGCGGGGGCGACGATGCTGCGGATGCTGTCGCCGTCGGTCGCGACGACCGCCCGGGTGGTGGTGACCGCCGCCGGACGCACGGAGCCCGCGCGCGCCGCGCAGGAGGTCCCGCTCGAGCCGGGCAGCCCGCTGGAGCTGGAGCTGGACGGTCTCGCCGCCGGTTCCTACACCGTGACGGTGGAGGCGGAGACGCCTGTCGTCGCCGCCGTGTGGCAGACGACGGGATTCGGCGAGGGCGATGACTTCGCCTGGTACACGCCGTCACCCGAGGTGGCGGCATCCACTCTCTTCGTGACGCCCGGAGGCCCCGTGCCGACGTTGACGGTGGTCAATCCCGGCACCGCGCCGGCGGACGTGAGCGTCGCCGCGCACGGCGGCGGATTCGAGGTCGATCTCACCGTGCCCGCCGGCGGATCGACGACCGTGCGCCTGTCGCCCCGGACGGTCTACGTGATCGATCCGGCCGACCCGGTGCGTGCGGGGCTGTCGCTCACCGGCGACGGCGCGCTCGCGGGCATTCCGGTGTGGCCGGCGGACGTCGCGGCGCACGCGATCGTCGTATACCCCTGAGCGTCCCGCGTCAGAAGTACCGGAAGCGTTCGGGACCGAGATCCCAGGGGTCGCGGTCGAGGTACTCCGCCGCAGCGCGGAAGACCGAGCCCTCGACCAGCATGCGGTGATGCAGCTCATCATCGCGGTGCAGGTGGCTGAGTCGCTCGATCGGGAGCCGGTACAGGACGATGCGACGTTCGTCACGCAGCACCGTCCAGCGGGGGATGCCGTCGTCATCGGTGGCGGCCGGCATGTCGGCCACCTCGAACCGCACGTCGCGAAGCTCTGACCACGCGGAGCGCAGGAACTCCGCGGCGGTGCCCACCGAGAGGTCGAAGCGGTCGACGCGGGTGTCGAGAGGGGGGAGCGGCGGCCGGACGACCGAGCTGCGACCCTCGCGACCGTGGCGGCCGTGCCGCGCGGGGCGCACCGCCGCGCGTTCGCTGGTCCGGGTCTTGCGCCACGCCATGGGTCCATCCTAGGCCGGGGGAGACGCGGTCAGGCGGGTGTCGCGGCGCGTCCCGCGCGGGCAGCGGCGGCGCGGCATGCGGCTCGGTGTCGCCGGTTCGCGGTAGCGTCACGGTGATGCGCCAGAGAGTCTGCTCCAAGGTCGGCTGCGCCCGTGAGGCGGTGTCGACGCTCACGTACGACTACGCCGACCAGATGGCGGCCGTCGGACCCCTCGGCGCCGCCGGCGACCCCCACGCGCACGACCTGTGCGCGCAGCACACCGAGCGCCTGTCGGTGCCGCGCGGCTGGGTGGTCGTGCGTCACGAGACGCTGCGCACCTGACGTCCCGCGCGGTTCCGTGGCGGCCTCGCCGTGGGACAATGGGCGGATGCCGTCCCACACCGCCGTCGCCACGCCCGTCGAGGCTTCCGTCCCCGCCTTCGAGTACGAGGTCGCCGACCTCTCGCTCGCGGAGGCGGGCCGTCACCAGCTGCGCCTCGCCGAGAACGAGATGCCGGGGCTCATGGCCCTGCGCGAGGAGTTCGGCGCCTCGCAGCCGCTCAAGGGCGCGCGCATCGCGGGCTCGCTGCACATGACGGTGCAGACGGCGGTGCTCATCGAGACCCTCGTCGCGCTCGGCGCGCAGGTGCGCTGGGCGAGCTGCAACATCTTCTCGACACAGGACGAGGCGGCCGCAGCCGTCGTCGTCGGCCCGGCCGGCACCGTGGACGCGCCCGCCGGCGTGCCCGTCTTCGCTTGGAAGGGCGAGACCCTGGAGGAGTACTGGCGTCTGGCCGACCGCATCTTCGACTGGACGGCCGAGGGCTTCGACGGACCGAACATGATCCTCGACGACGGCGGCGACGCGACCCTGCTCGTGCACAAGGGCGTCGAGTTCGAGAAGGCCGGCGCGGTTGCAGATGCCGCCGCCGACGACAGCGCCGAGTACCGGATCATCCTCGACACGCTGCGAGCCAGCCTCGCGCGCGACGCGCAGCGGTTCACGCGCATGGCGGGCGACCTCCTCGGCGTGACGGAGGAGACGACGACGGGCGTCCACCGTCTGTACGAGCTCGCGGCCGCCGGCGAACTGCTGTTCCCCGCGATCAACGTGAACGACTCGGTCACCAAGTCCAAGTTCGACAACAAGTACGGCATCCGCCACTCGCTTCCGGACGGCATCAACCGCGCGACCGACGTCCTGATGGGCGGCAAGGTCGCCTTCGTGTGCGGCTACGGCGACGTCGGCAAGGGCGCCGCCGAGGCGCTGCGCGGCCAGGGCGCTCGCGTGATCGTGAGCGAGGTCGACCCGATCTGCGCGCTGCAGGCCGCCATGGACGGCTACCAGGTGGCGCGGCTGGCCGATGTCGCCGGCGAGGTCGACATCGTCATCACCGGCACCGGCAACAAGGACGTCGTGACGGTCGACGACCTGCTGAAGCTCAAGCACCTCGCGATCGTCGGCAACGTCGGCCACTTCGACAACGAGATCGACATGGCAGGCCTGGAGTCGCTCGAGGGCGTCGAGAAGATCGAGATCAAGCCGCAGGTGCACGAGTGGCGGCTGCCGACCGGTCGCAGCGTGCTCGTGCTGAGCGAGGGGCGCCTGCTGAACCTCGGCAACGCCACGGGGCATCCCTCCTTCGTGATGAGCGCGTCGTTCACCAACCAGGTGCTGGCCCAGATCGAGCTGTTCACGAAGCGCGACGAGTACCCGACCGCGGTGTACACGCTGCCGAAGCACCTCGATGAGAAGGTCGCGCGCCTGCACCTCGACGCGCTCGGAGTGAAGCTGACGACACTGTCGGACGAGCAGGCGGCCTACATCGGCGTCCCGGTCGAGGGCCCGTACAAGCTGGACCACTACCGCTACTGAGCCCGGCTGCGCCTCAGCGATCGGGGAAGCCGCGAGGCGGGGCCGACACCGGTGCGGTCAGTGCCTCCACGCGCGCCGTCTCGAGCTGCAGCGCGCGCAGCTCGCGCGCGCGACGCAGGGCGACCACGCCGATGAGGAACGTCTCGGGGTCGCCCGCCGGGACCGGAGACACGAACTCCGCCGTCTCGCGAGCGAGGGATGCCGCCGTCCGGGCGCGGGCAGCCGGCTCCATGCTCGTCGCCGATCGTGCGAACTGCGCGAGGCGTCGCGAGAGCGGCTCGGGAAGCCGGGCGACATCGGCGACGCCGGCCCACTCTGCGAGGACCGGGGGGATTCCCAGCCCCGCCTCGGGCAGCCGGGGGGTGCGGGTGCGCTCGGAGTACGTGCCCGCGAGCAGGTCGCCCAGGCGCTGCGAGCGCGGTGTGAACGCGCCGACGAGTGCCGCGACGGCGCCCAGGGTGAACCACAGCTCGAACACGCCGACGAGAGCGCGGATGAACGCCTGACGGAAGCCGGCGGCGCCGCCGTCGGAGCGCACGATGCGGGCGCCGACGGCGAGCCGGCCGAGGCTGCGGCCGTGGCCGGCCGTCTCGACGACCGTCGGGATCACGACCATCACGAGCACCAGCATCACGATGGTGAGGATGGGGACGACCGCGCCGTCGAGCGCGCCGTTCGTCACGAGCCAGCCCGCGCCCAGCGCGAACAGCAGCAGCGCGGCGAAGCCGAGCAGCATGTCGATGATGACGCCGAGCGCCCGCAGGAAGTACCCGACCGGCTGCACGTCCAGTGCGACCGCCTCGCCGGTGAGCACCTCGTCCTGATGGATGTCGATGATGGTCGGACGCTCGGCGGGCATGGCTACAGTAAAGCGCATGGATCTTGACGCCCTCACGGCCGCCCGCCGCGAGGAGTGGGCGCGCCTGGACGCGCTGAGCCGGACCCGTCAGCTGTCGGGGCCCGAGGTCGACGAGCTGGTGACCCGCTATCGTGCGGCATCCGCCGATCTCGCCGACGCGAAGACCTCTGCCGGGCGGAGCGTGCAGAGCGATCACATCTCGACGATGCTGGCCCGCGCCCGGCTGCGGCTCACCGGCGCCCCCGACAACGTGATGCGGCAGATCCCGCGGTTCTTCGTGCTGCAGCTGCCCGCCGCGCTGTACCGCGTGCGCTGGACCACGCTGGCGATCGCGGTCGGCTTCGTCATCGTCGTCACGACGGTGGCGCTGTGGGTGTCGGGCGACCCGGCCCTGGTGGCGAGCCTCGGAAGCCGCGCCCAGCTGGAGGATTACGCCGAGAACCGGTTCACCGACTACTACAGCGAGAACCCCGCCGCCGTGTTCGCCGGCACGGTGTGGACCAACAACGCCTGGATCGCCGCGCAATGCGTGCTGTTCGGCATCACCGGGATCTGGCCCCTCATGGTGCTGGTCCAGAACGCCGTGGGCGTCGGCACCGCCGCCGCGGTGCTGACGGCGTTCGACCGCGCCGACGTCTTCGTGCTGTTCATCCTGCCGCACGGCCTGCTCGAGCTCACGAGCATCTTCGTGGCCGGGGCCGCGGGCCTGCAGATCTTCTGGGCGTGGGTCGCGCCCGGACCCCGCTCACGCGGCGCGGCACTCGCCGCCGCCGGCCGCTCGCTCGCCACCATCGCCATCGGACTGGTCATCGCGCTCGGCGTCTCGGGACTCATCGAGGGCTTCGTGACGCGGCAGCCGTGGCCGTGGCCGGTGAAGATCGGCATCGGCGCGTTCGCGCTCGCCCTCTTCCTCCTGTACATGCTGATGCTGGGGCGCCGAGCCGCGCGGCAGGGCGAAACCGGCGATCTGACCGAGTTCGAGGCGGGGACGCCGACGCTCGTCGCCGGCTGAGCGCCGGATGCTGGATGCCGCACCCGTTGTTTTGAGTGAATCAAAACTTGGCTAAGCTGAGGGTGTGATCCCGCCCACCGAAGCCGCCGCTCCCGGCAGCTCGGCGTCACCCGCCGAGACCGTCGCCGCCGAGCGGCTGCGCGCTGCGGGGCTGCGGGTCACCGACTCCCGGCGCGCCGTGGTCGAGGCGCTCGTCGAGCGTCCGCACGCCAGCGCCGACGAGCTGTTCGCCATCGTCGCGCGCTCCGTCCCGGCGACGAGCCTGCAGTCGGTCTACAACGCCCTCGGCGACTTCGTCGACGCCGGCCTCGCCCGCCGCATCGAGCCGGCCGGGCGTCCCGGCCTGTACGAGCTGCGCGTGGACGACAACCACCATCACCTCGTCTGCTCGGAATGCGGCGCCGTCCAAGACGTGGACTGCGTCGTCGGCGAGGCTCCGTGCCTCACGCCCGACGACGCGCACGGGTACACCGTGCGCGTGGCCGAGGTCACGTTCTGGGGCGTGTGCCCCGCCTGCGCCGCACTCGCGGCATCCTGACTCCCGTTCCCATCCCGTTCGCCTGCAAGGAAGGTAACCATGTCCGATACCAACGACACGATCCCCGAGATCGGCGAGAACCCCACCGACGCCGACCAGGCGGTCACCCCGATCGACACCCCCGTCGACGAGCGTGAGGACGGCGAGACCCGCCCGCGGCCGAACGAGACCGAGGGCTGCCCGGTGATCCACGGCGGCCAGCCCCACCCGACCACCGGCAACGCGAACAGCGTGTGGTGGCCGAACCAGCTGAACCTCAAGATCCTCGCGAAGAACCCGGCGGTCGCGAACCCGCTCGGCGAGGACTTCGACTACAAGGCCGCGTTCGAGACGCTCGATCTCGCCGCCGTCAAGTCCGACATCGCGGAGGTCCTCACCACGTCGCAGGACTGGTGGCCCGCGGACTTCGGCAACTACGGCCCGCTCATGATCCGCATGGCGTGGCACAGCGCCGGCACCTACCGCGTGACCGACGGCCGCGGCGGCGGCGGTGCCGGACAGCAGCGCTTCGCGCCGCTGAACAGCTGGCCCGACAACGTCAACCTCGACAAGGCTCGCCGCCTGCTGTGGCCGGTGAAGAAGAAGTACGGCCAGGCGATCTCGTGGGCCGACCTGATGATCCTCGCCGGCAACGTCGCGCTCGAGTCGATGGGCTTCAAGACGTTCGGCTTCGCCGGCGGTCGCGCCGACGTGTGGGAGCCGGACGCCGACGTGTACTGGGGCCCCGAGACGACGTGGCTCGCCGACGAGCGCTACTCCGGCGACCGCGACCTGGAGCGCCCGCTCGCGGCCGTGCAGATGGGCCTCATCTACGTCAACCCCGAGGGCCCCAACGGCAACCCGGACCCGCTGGCGTCGGCCCGCGACATCCGCGAGACCTTCGGCCGCATGGCGATGGACGACGAAGAGACGGTCGCGCTGATCGCGGGCGGTCACACGTTCGGCAAGACGCACGGCGCGGCGCCCGACACGAACGTCGAGGACAACCCCGAGGCCGCCGGCCTGGAGCAGCAGGGCCTCGGCTGGAAGAACAACCACGGCACCGGCAAGGGCGATGACACGATCACGTCGGGGCTCGAGGTGACCTGGACGTACCACCCGACCCGCTGGGACAACGAGTTCTTCCACATCCTCTACGCGTACGAGTGGGAGCTCATGCGCAGCCCGGGCGGCGGCCACCAGTGGCGCCCGATCAACGGCGGCGGCGCCGACATGGTGCCGCTGGCGCACTCGGACGGACGCCGCGAGCCCCGCATGCTCACGAGCGACATCGCCCTGCGCATGGACCCCGAGTACGACAAGATCTCGCGTCGCTTCAAGGACGACACCGAGGCCTTCGCCGATGCGTTCGCGCGCGCGTGGTTCAAGCTCACCCACCGCGACATGGGTCCCATCGAGCGCTATCTCGGATCCGAGGTCCCCGCCGAAGAGCTGGTGTGGCAGGACCGTGTTCCCGCCGTCGATCACGAGCTCATCGACGCGGCCGACGCGACCGCGCTCAAGGCCGCCATCCTCGAGTCGGGGCTCGGCGTGTCCGAGCTCGTGGAGACGACGTGGGCGGCGGCATCCAGCTTCCGCGGCAGCGACAAGCGCGGCGGCGTGAACGGCGCCCGCATCCGCCTCGCCCCGCAGAAGGACTGGGAGGTCAACAAGCCCGCCCAGCTGCAGTCCGTGCTGGCCACGCTCGAGGCCGTCCAGGCATCGTTCAACGACGGCCGCACCGACGGCAAGCGGGTGTCGCTGGCCGACCTCATCGTGCTGGCCGGCAACGCGGCGGTCGAGAAGGCCGCGGCGGACGCGGGCGTCGACGTCGAGGTGGAGTTCCACCCGGGTCGCACTGACGCCTCGCAGGAGCAGACCGACGTGCAGTCGTTCGCGTTCCTGGAGCCTGTGACCGACGGGTTCCGCAACTACTACGGCCCGTCGGCGTTCATGCCCGAGGAGCACCACCTCATCGACCGCGCGAACCTGCTGACGCTCAGCGCACCCGAGATGACCGTCCTCGTCGGCGGCCTGCGCGTGCTCGGCGCCAACTGGGACGACTCGGACTACGGCGTGTTCACCGACCGCAAGGGCGTGCTCACGAACGACTTCTTCGTGAACCTGCTCGACCTCGGCACCACGTGGAAGCCGCTCGACCCGGGGTCGCACGCGTTCTCGGGCGCGAAGGACGGCTCGGGCGAGCCGGTCGGCATCGGCACGCGCGTCGACCTGCTGTTCGCGTCGAACTCGGAGCTGCGCGCGGTCGCCGAGGTGTACGCCTCGGACGACGCGAACGAGAAGTTCGTGCGCGACTTCGTCAAGGCGTGGGGCAAGGTCACCGAGCTCGACCGGTTCGACCTGCGTTGACAGAGTGGATGCCGGCGGCCGCGGCTGCCGGCATCCATGAGGAACGGCCCGCCCCCGAGGGGGCGGGCCGTTCCGCGTCGTGCCGGGGGCTCAGCGTGCGTCGGGCACCCGCGCCTGCGACTGGTCCGGCGGCAGCGAGCCCTTCGGCTCGAAGAGCGCCCGGTGGATCACGCCGGCCAGGATGCCGCCGACGATCGGGAACACGATGAACACCCAGACCTGCGACAGCGCCGCAGGGCCGCCGTAGATCGCCGCGGCGATCGAGCGCGCCGGGTTCACCGACGTGTTGTCGATCGGGATCGAGATCAGGTGGATCAGCGTCAGCGTGAGGCCGATCGCCAGCGGCGCGAGGGCCGCCGTGCCGCGGACGGTGTGCGTCACGCCGAGGATGATGAACACGAAGATGGCCGTGAGCACGATCTCGGCGATGATCGCGGCGCCCAGTCCGAAGCCGCCGGGGGAGTGCTCGTCGAAGCCGTTGGACGCGAAGCCGCCGTCCTGCGCCGTGGCGAGCCAGCCCTCGGGCCCGAACAGGCCGACGAGCACGATGACGGTGGTCCCGAGCGCGCCGCCGATGAGCTGGGCGATGATGTAGGCGATGCTGTCCCGCCACGCGAACCGTCCCGCGGCGGCGAGGCCGAGGGTGATGGCGGGGTTGAAGTGGCCGCCCGAGATCGGGCCCCACGCGTAGGCGCCGACGACCACCGTGAGGCCGAAGGCGAGAGCGACGCCGACGAACCCGACGCCGAGCGGATTGCCGTCAGAGTCGGCGGGGAAGGTGGCGGCGAACAACGCGGTGCCGACGCCGCCGAAGACGAGCAGGAACGTACCGAGAGCCTCTGCGACGAGCTTGGTCGCCGTGGTGGGGTCCTTGATGGTATCCGGCATGGCGGACTCCTTTCATCGTCGCGAGAGTATCGGGCCGCCCAGCAGATTCTCAGGGAAGCCGGTCGGAGTGTCCGCGGATGCCCGTGCTACAGGCGCCCCGTTGCCTTGAGCGCGAGGTAGCGGTCGGCGATGCGCGGCGGCAGCCCGTCGGGCGTGTCGGCGATGGCTTCGCCGCCCGCCCGGCCGATCGCCGCCGCGACCACCGCGGCATCCTGCGCCGCCCGCTCGACGGCGGCCGCGCGGTACACGTCGGCCGCGTCCGGGCGCTCCGGGAGCGGCTCGGCGTCGCCCGTCACCGCCCCGACGAGGACGTGGGCCGACTGCGCCAGCGCCGGAAGCGACCCGAGGAATCCGCGTGCCGCTTCGGCCGCGTCCTGCGCCGTGAGCAGCACGACCAGCGAGGGTCGCGAGGTGAGCGCGCGCACCTGCGCGAACGCGGCGTCCCAGTCCGTGTCGATGAGTTGGGGCTCGACGGGCGCCATCGCGTCCACGAGAGCGGGGAGCAGGCCCGGCCCGTCGACGCGGGTCACACGGGCGCGGATCACCCGGTCGAACATCAGCAGGTGCACGTGGTCGCCCGCGCGGGTTGCCAGCGCCGAGAGCAGCAGGGCGGCCTCCATGGCGGCATCCATGCGGACGCCGTCTCCGACCCGCGCGGCGGCGGTGCGGCCGGTGTCGATCACGATGACGACGTGCCGGTCGCGCTCGGGACGCCACGTGCGCAGCATGGTGGTGGTCGAGCGGGCCGTGGCGCGCCAGTCGATCGATCGCACGTCGTCGCCCCGCACGTACTCGCGAAGGCTGTCGAACTCGGTGCCCTGGCCGCGCACCTGCACGCTGGTGCTGCCGTCGAGCTCGCGCAGCCGCGCCAGCCGCGAGGGCAGGTGCCGACGTGCGGTGAACGGCGGCAGGACGCGGATCGCGCCCGGCGCGTCGATCCGGGCCTGTCGTCCGGCCAGACGCAGCGGCCCGTCCGACCGCACCACGACGAAGGCGGAGCGCAGCTCGCCGCGCCGGCGGGGGAGGAGCGGGATGCCGACGGCCCGCGCCTCTCCGGCCGGCAGCTCGATCGTCTGACGCTCGGCAGGGGCGCCGGCGGTCGGCTGCCACGCGTCCCGCACCAGACCGCGGATCGTGCGCGTGCCGCCGTTGCGGACGATGATCTCGGAGAGGACCGGCTGCCCGAGCAGCACGCGGTGCGGCATCCGGCGCTTCACCGTGACTTGGCGCGGGTCCGCCGCGGCCGCTGCGTCGCCGAGGGCGGCGGCTGCGCACAGCACGACCCACCCGGCGGCCGCGAGCCACGCATCGACGCCGGCGAGCGAGAGCAGCACGACGGGCACGACGCCGAGGGCGACGAGGAGCGGGAGGCGGCCGGTGAGGTACATGCGGATCAGATGGGGACGCGGGTCTGCTGCAGGACCGAGCCGAGCACGGCGTCGACCGACACTCCTTCGAGCTCCGCGTCCGGCCGCAGCCGGATGCGGTGACGCCACGTCGGCAGGAGCATCGTCTGCACGTGATCGGGGGTGATGGCCGGGTACCCGCCGAGCCACGCCCATGCCTTGGCGGCGGCGAGGAGAGCGGTGGCCGCCCGAGGGCTCACGCCCAGCTGCACCGAGGGACTCCGGCGCGTCGCCTGGGCGAGATCGACGACGTAGCCGAGCACGTCGTCCGACACGGTGACGGAGGAGGCGGCGCGTTGTGCCGCGCGGATCTCGTCCGCGGTCGCGGCACGCTGCAGCCCCGCGGCGGCGAGGTCGCGCGGGTCGAAGCCGCCGGCATGGCGACGCAGCACCGCGAGCTCGGCGTCGCGTGCCGGCACCTCGACGATGAGCTTCAGCAGGAACCGGTCCAGCTGCGCCTCGGGGAGCGTATAGGTGCCCTCGTGCTCGATCGGGTTCTGCGTCGCCGCGACGAGGAACGGGTCGGGGAGGGGGCGCGTGACGCCGTCGGTCGACACCTGGCGCTCCTCCATCGCCTCCAGGAGCGCCGCCTGGGTCTTCGGGGGCGTGCGGTTGATCTCGTCGGCGAGCACCACGTTGGTGAAGACCGGGCCCTCGCGGAACTCGAACTCGCCGGTCCGCGCGTCGTACACGAGCGAGCCCGACACGTCGCCCGGCATGAGGTCGGGGGTGAACTGGATGCGCTTGGTGTCGAGCCCGAGCGCCGTCGAGAACGCGCGCACGAGCAGCGTCTTGGCGACGCCGGGGACGCCCTCCAGCAGCACGTGGCCGCGAGCGAGCAGGGCGATCAGCAGCCCCGTGACGGTGCCGTCCTGACCGACGACGGCCTTGCCGACCTCGATGCGCACGCGGTTCATCGCCTCCCGTAGCGCGGCATGGTCGGGCTCGACGCCGTCGCGCGGCGCCCCCGCCCCGTCGGGCGACAGCGCGGCGCCGTACGCCCGTGCTCCGGGCTCGCCGAACGCCGGCGCGGCGGGCGCGCCGCCGGCCACGCCGTCGGGGGTCGGGGTGTCGGGGGTGTCCGTCATCGGGTGCTCCTCTCGGGGCGGACGGCCGTGTGCACGGCCTCCTCCAGGTCTCGCAGGCGGGTGCTCAGGGCGACGAGGTCGGCGTCGCTGCGGGGGATGTCGTCGAGCAGGATGCCGCGCACAGTCGCGCGGTCCCATCCGGTGCGTCCGGCCGCGGCGTCGGCGACCTCCCCGGCTTCGGCGTGCGCGCCGAGACCCAGGAGCGCCGACAGTCGCCGCAGCGCGCCGATGCGCAGGCGATCGGCGGCGTGCAAGGGGTCGCGTGCTCGTGCGTACAGGCGCGCGCGCCCCTCGGTGGTCTCCGATGCGCGCACGGTCACGGGCAGCCGCTCGGCCACGAGCGGCCCGAATCGGCGTCCGCGCCAGATCGCCGCGGCGACGCCCGCGACCAGCAGCAGCACGATGACGGGGCTCGCCCACGGGGGCGTGAGCTCGCCCAGCGACGGATCGGTGTCGCTGAGGTCGGTGTCGCCGGCGCTCGGCACGTACCAGACGACCAGTGGATGCCGCCCCATCAGGTTCGCGGCGAGCGCGGCGTTTCCGTCGGCCGCGAGATGCTCGTTCGTGAAGAGGACGCTCCCGTCGACGGCCCAGACGCGCCGGTCGCCGGTGTCGTGCACGAGGAGTCCGAATCCCTCTTCGACCGGGTAGCAGGCTGCCGTCGCTGATCCGGGCGTGTACAGGGCGCCGGGGGCGACGGCGCCGGCGCGGTCCGCCTCGGCGGACTCGCATGCCGGCGCGACGGCATCCCCTGCGGCGAAGCCCGCCGCGGCCGACCCCGGCAGCAGGAGGTCCAGGGTGCGGGAGCGTGGCTGGATCAGCACGACGTCGTCGGCGGCATCGGCGAGCTGTGACACGGCGTCGTCCGACAGCGCAGGCGCATCGGGCAGCACGAGCGTCGCCGCCGAGCCGTCGAGGGCCGCGAGCGCGTCCGCGCGGTTGCGCGTCACCTCGACGTCGACGCCGTGGCTGCGCAGCACCTCGGCCAGTGCGCGGGTGCCCTGCGGACCCGCCGAGGCGGGATCCAGGGCGTCCCGGGCGGCCCACTGGTTCGCCGCCGAGATGGCGCCGCCGATGCCGCCCACCACGAGCAGCGCGATGCCGATCACGATCCACGCGGCCACGCGGCGCCGCCGGGGCGTGGGCGCGGCGGCAGGCGTGCCGGAGTCTTGTTGCTCTGCGGACCCGGAATGCGGGGCCGGCGTTCCTGCCCCCGATCGACTCGTCGTCGTGCCGTCGAGCGCGGTCATGCGGGCACCTGTTCGGCGAGCGGGCGCGCCGTGGCGATGTCGTCGTCGACCGCGGCGATGAGACGGTAGAACTCGGCCGTGCCGGGGCGGCGCAGGTAGCGCACATCGTCGAAGGCGGTCGCGGCGTCCTCGAGCCGCGTGGTGAGGCCGGGGAACACGCGCGCGGCGGCACGGGCGAACCCGTGGACGGTCGCCCCGGGCGGCGGATCGACCACGCCGCGCTCGTAGCACCCGCGTGCCAGTGCGCGGAAGCGCAGGACGATGGCGGCCTCCCAATCGGCGGCCTGCGCGCGCTCGGCGGCGGCGGCGCGCAGGGCGGCGGCCGAGCGGTGCTCGGCCTCCCCGAACAGCAGGGGCGTCCGCGCCGCGGCGCGCCGCGACACCCGCGGCACGCCCCAGACGACGAACGCCGTCACGATCAGGACGACGACCGCAGCGGTCGCGACGAGGGCGAGCACCGACCCCCAGTCGCCCGATACCTGCGGGTTGAACAGCGACGCGATGAAGTCGCCGATGGCGCGCGCGATGCGGTCGAACGGCGTCGGCTCGGCGATGTCGTACGCGGGCTTCGAGAGCTCCTCCTCGGCCCAGCGGCGAGCCTCGTCGCCGTCAGGGGTGAGCGGCGGCACGTCGGCGGCGGATGCCGTGACGGCGCGCAGCAGGGCGGTCAAGACCACGGCGACTCGCGGTCGGCATCCTGCGAGGCGCCGGGAGCGGCCCAGTTCGTCGGCGACGGCGGGGCGGGCTCCTGGCCCTCGGGCGTCACGGCGGTCTCGGGCGACCCCGATGCGGCGGCGGGCTGGGCGGGTGCCGGGGCTGCCTGCGGCGGAACGGGGTGAGCGCCCTGCCCCGGGGGGACCCCGGGGGCGGCCTGGGCTGCGTACGGGGGCTGCGGATACGCGCCGGCGGCGGGCGGGTACGCCCCCGCGGCGGGAAGGTACGCTCCGGGCGGCGTCGGGACCTGCTGACCGGGGTACGCACCGTACGCGTATCCCGGCGCGTACCCCGAGAACCCTGCCGGGGCGCCGGACCACCCGCGAGGGGCGATCGCGCGTCCGACGTGCTCACGGTACGGGTCGGCGAGGGCGGTGCCGCCGGCACTCGTGCTGAGCGAGGCACGAGACGAAGCATCCCTCCTCTCCACATACGCGAGGAGGTCGAGGTCGAGCCCCTCGCGGCGCATGCGGCAGTCGATGTAGATGAGGGCGGTGGCCGTCGACTGCACGACGACGGCGACCGATTGCAGCAGCAGCGTCACCACCTGGGCGAGGAGCACCGTGACGATCACGCCGATGATGGCGCTGGGCTCGGACGCTCCGGTCGGCGCGATGATCGTCGTGAGCCCGGCCGAGAGGAAGCTGAACGGCAGGCTCACCACCTGGGCGATGGCGCCGAAGATCACGCTGATGACGACGATGATGCCGAGCGCCGGCCAGAAGCGCCCGCGCGTCAGGGTCCACGACCGAGAGAGGGCCTGCAGGATCGTCGCGTGCTCGACGATGATCGCCGACGGCGCGAGCAGCAGCTTGATCATGAGCCACCACGTGAGCGGGATGGCGCCGACGACGAGCAGGATCGTGAGGCCGATCGCGGCGGGCGGTGCGACGACGGCGACGCCCACGACGCCGAGCACCACGACCGCCACGAGGGCGGTCACCGCCAGGATCACCAGCAGCGAGTACCCGATCAGGCGCCACGCCACGGGCTTGAGCTGGCGCCAGAGCGCACCCAGTGCGAGCTTCTCGGCGACGGCCGCATGCGTCACTTCGAGCACGACGATGCCCTGGACGATGACGCTGAGCGCTCCGGCCGCGAGGCCCAGCACGAACCCGGTGACCGCGACGAGCCCGATCGACCCCGCGAGCACCGTGTTGTACTCCTCGGTCCCCTCGGTCAGCGTGTCCAGGCGCGAGAACGAGGCCCACATCACGCCGAGCACCGCGACGAGCACGACGATGTACGCGACGGTCTGGACGACCAGCGCGAAGCCCAGCAGCACGCGCGGGTTCTGCCGGAGCGCCGAGAACGAGCGACCGAGGATCGTGCCGAAGGTGAGCGGATGCAGCGGGATGATCCCGGGGCGGGATGCCGGCGTCCAGGCCGGATACGCGGTCACGCAGTCCCCTTCCGTCGGCCGCCGCGGCGTCGTGCGCGGCGTTGCGGGTCGCTTGGGTCCCATCGTTCCACATCGGGGGATGCCGCATCCCGGCGCCGTGCGCGCGGTTCGGCCGGTCCTCAGCGTGCGTCGACTACTCTGTGGGGAGCGCATGGGGAAGGCGAAGGCTCTGCCCGTGCCTGGAGAGAAGGAACGAACGCGCGCGATGACTTCACGCATCCTGGTGGTCGACGACGACACCGCCCTGGCCGAGATGATCGGCATCGTGCTGCGCACCGAGGGATTCGAGACGGTCTTCTGCGCCGACGGCGCCCAGGCGGTCGAGGCCTGGCGCAGCGAGCGGCCCGACCTGATCCTGCTCGACCTGATGCTCCCCGGGATGGACGGCATCGAGATCTGCACCCTCATCCGCGCCGAGTCCGGCATCCCGATCATCATGCTCACCGCCCGCACCGACACCGCCGACGTGGTCAAGGGCCTGGAGTCCGGCGCGGACGACTACATCGTGAAGCCCTTCAACCCGAAGGAGCTCGTCGCCCGCATCCGCACGCGCCTGCGGCCGGCGTCCCAGCCGGCGGGCGACACCCTGCGCATCGGCGACCTCGCCGTCGACGTCGCCGCGCACGAGGTGCGCCGCGGCGACGCGCCCATCGCGCTCACGCCGCTCGAGTTCGAGCTGCTCGTGGCGCTCGCCTCGAAGCCGCAGCAGGTCTTCTCGCGCGAGATGCTGCTCGAGCAGGTGTGGGGCTACCACTACAAGGCCGACACGCGCCTGGTGAACGTGCACGTGCAGCGACTGCGGGCGAAGGTCGAGAAGGATCCCGACAATCCCAAGATCGTGACGACGGTGCGCGGCGTCGGGTACCGCGCCGGCGCCGTCGTCTGAGCGTGCCATGACCGCCCCGATCACGGGCGTGACCACGACCCGCACGCCGCTGCGCGGCTGGCGGCTGTGGCGCGCGTGGCCGGGCAACATCGGCGCGCTGTGGCGGCGGTCCCTGCGCTTCCGCACGCTCCTCGTCACGATCGGCCTGACGCTGCTCGCGGTGGCCGTCGCCTGCATCTGGATGGCGCTGCAGATCCAGAACGACCTCTACACCTCCCGGCAGCAGCAGGTGCTGGCCGACGCCGAACAGGCGCGCGCGGCCGCGCAGCGCACGCTCGACGCCGCTGTGCAGTCCGAGGCGGTGCAGCTGCAGAGCGTCATGACGCTCGCATCCCGGGCCCTGAGCGACCAGTCGTCGGCGCAGATGATGGCGGCATACCGGATCGGCCCGCCGGTGGCCAACGCGCCCCAGGACTTCTCGACGGCCGAGGGCGTCATCGAGCCGCTGCTGACGCCGGCGATGCGCGAGCAGGTGCGCGCCAACCCCGGGCGGCAGATCTGGCAGCCGGTGGCGCTGCCCGAGGACGGCGGCACGACACCGGGCATCATGGTCGGCCAGCAGCTGAACATCGAAGGGGTCGCGTCGTACGAGCTCTACCTCGCCTACGACCTCGCCAATGCGCCCCAGACGCTCGGGTTCGTGCAGGGGACGCTGTGGGTCGTCGGCATCGGGCTGGTGCTGCTCATCAGCGGCATCGCGTGGTTCGTGCTGCGCTCGGTGACCGCCCCGATCAGCGAGGCGGCCGACACCAGCGCGCGCCTGGCGGCGGGTCAGCTCGACGTGCGCGTGGAGGTCCACGGCGAGGACGAGCTCGCCACCCTCGGGCGCTCGTTCAACGCGATGGCCGACAGCATGGAGTCCCAGATCAAAGAGCTGGCGGAGCTCTCGCTCGTGCAGCAGCGCTTCGTGTCGGACGTGTCGCACGAGCTGCGCACGCCGTTGACGACCATCCGCCTCGCCGCCGACATGATCAACGACCAGCGCGACGAGTTCGACCCCGCGACCGCGCGGGCCGCCGAGCTGCTGAACGCGCAGGTGCAGCGATTCGAGGTGCTGCTCACCGACCTGCTCGAGATCAGCCGGTACGACGCGGGCTCCGTGCAGCTGGAGCGCGAGCCCACGAGCCTCGCCCACCTGGCCGAGGACGTGATCGGGTCGATGCAGCAGCTGGCGGAGCAGCACGGATCGGACGTTCGCCTGGTCGCGCCGGGAGGCTACTCGCCCGTCGACATGGACCCGCGCCGGGTGCGCCGCATCGTGCGGAACCTGCTCGGCAACGCCATCGAGCACGGCGAGGCGCGGCCCATCGTCGTCACCGTCGACAGCAACCAGAACGCCGTCGCGATCGGCGTGCGCGATTTCGGCATGGGCATGAAGCCCGGTGACGTCGACCACGTGTTCGACCGGTTCTGGCGCGCCGATCCGTCGCGCAAGCGCACGATCGGCGGCACGGGCCTGGGCCTGTCGATCGCGCTGGGCGACGCGAAGCTTCACGGCGGCCGGCTGTCGGTGTGGTCCGAGCTCGGCCGGGGCACGAACTTCGTGCTCACCCTGCCGAGGCAGAACGGCTCCCTCGACGGTGCCCTCCCCATCCCGGTCGAGCCGGGTGACGACGACGGGCCGGGCTTGGAGGAGCTGGGGCTGACCGAGCCCATCGAGCTGCCGCATGGCGGCGGGGGAGAGCAGGTCCCCACGCCCCCTCCAGACGACGCTGGCGCGTCGCCCGGAGCCTCCGGGCGCGTGGGCCCAGCCGGCGGCCGAGGGGACGCGTCATGACCCGGGCTCGCGGCATCCTCGCTCTCATCGTCGCGCTGTGCGCGGTCCTCGTCACGGGCTGCGCGGGCTTCCCCGAGAGCGGGTCGATCCAGTACGGCCTGGAGACCGGGGCCGATACCGGGGGGTCTCAGAACGTGACCTTCATCCCGAACCGGCCGCAGCCGGGCGCGACGCCGCAGCAGATCGTCGAGGGCTTCATCGACGCCGGGTCGGGCCCGGGTGTGCGCGGTACGTGGGACGTCGCGAAGGAATTCCTCGCCCCGGATCTCAAGGAGGCGTGGGATCCGCTGGCGACGGTGCGGATCGACGAGCGTGCCGAGCGCGACTACGCCGAATCCGCCACCGGCGAGGGTTCGGTGACGTTCTCGTACGAGGCGGTCGCCGACCTCGATGACATCGGCTCGTACAAGCGTGCGGAGCTGGCAGCGAACTCCCAGGAGTTCCGCCTGGCCAAGCAGTCCGACGGCGAGTGGCGCATCACCGAGGCGCCCGACGGCATCTGGCTCGACGAGGGTCAGTTCCCGCAGGTGTTCCGCCGCTATTCGCTGATGTACTTCGATCCGACGTGGCAGTACCTCGTTCCCGACGTCCGCTGGTTCCCGTCCGTCAACGCGGCCAGCACGATCGCCGTGAACCTCGTCAACAAGCCACGCAGCGAGTGGCTGGCCGAGTCGGTGAAGACGGCGTTCCCCGACGGCGCCGTGGTGGTGCCGTCGGTGCAGGTCGACGAGCAGGACGTCGCGATCGTGGATTTCGAGGACACCTCCCTGCTCAGCGCGAATCCGACCGCGCTGGACCGCATGGTGACCCAGCTGCGCGAGAGCCTGCACGCCGCCGGCGTGGCCGACGTCGTGATGCGCGTCGACTCGACGCCGGTCGAGGCATCCCCGGTGGCGGTGCGCTCCACGCGCGTGCCCGCGGCGCCGCTCGTCCTCACCGCCGACGGCTTCGGCTTCCTCGCCGGCGATGAGATCGATCAGATCCCCGGGCTGTCGCCCGCCGTGGTGGCCGCCGCTCCGACGGCGGTGCAGGTCGGTCCTGAGCACGACGTCGCCGCCGTGAAGCTGCCCGGCGGTGAGGTCGCGCGACTGACGTCCACGTCGACGGCTCCCGAGGTGCTCGACACCCGCGCCGGCCTGGCGGATCCCGTGGTCGACGGCTTCGGGTACGTCTGGAGCGTGCCGAAGGACCAGCCCACGGCGCTCCAGGCTTATGCGCCGCAGAGCATCGATCCCATCGCGCTCGCCGACGCGTGGCCCGATGCGACGGCCGTGAGCGCGATGGCGCTCTCGCGCGACGGCACCCGCATGGCGGCGACGGTCACCTCGGGCGGCCGCACCGTGCTGTGGGTGGCCGGCGTCCTGCGCGACGGCGACAACGTGCCGGTCGCCCTGGGGCCGACCGTTCCGCTCGCGATCGTCGGCGGCCCGGCCGACGGCGTCACCTGGGTCGACGACGTCACCGTCGGCGTGCTGGCGCGCGGCGATGACGCGTCGATCGTGGTGGAGCAGCCGGTGGGCGGCCCGACGGCGACCTCGTCGGGCACGAGTGGCATGGCGTCGATCGCGGGCGGGAACGGCACCTCCAGTCTCCGGCTCCGCGCCGAGGACGGCACGCTGTTCGTCAAGCGCGGAACGGCGTGGCAGCCGACGGCGACCGGCGTGCTGCTGCTCGCCACCCAGCAGGGCTCGCCGCAGTAGCCGTTCCTCCCCAGCCCGCCGGGGTGCGGCATCCGTCCACAGATCCGGGGGAGGCGAGTGGATGCCGCCACCCGCCGCCGCAGGCTGGGCGCATGCCGTCCGCCCTGGTGCTCGCCGTCCGGTCCGCCTGCGCGGACGCCCTCGCCCTGCTGCTCCCCGTGTCATGCGCCGGCTGCGACGAACCGGACGTCGGGTTGTGCGAGCGGTGCGTGCTGGCGCTGGCGCCCGCGCCGCGGCGTCAGCTCGTGGACGCGCCCGGGGGCGGCATCCCGGTGTGGAGCGGGCTCGTCTTCGAGGGCGTCGCCGCGCGCGTGCTGCGAGCGATCAAGCAGGACGGCCGCACGAGCCTCGCGCGCTCCCTTGCTCCGGCGCTGGCGGCCGCGCTGGAGCACGCGGAGCGGGGGCGCCCCGGCGCCGAGGCCGTCATCCTCGTGCCCATGCCGACGTCGCGGGCAGCGTACCGGCGCCGCGGGTTTCGCGTGCCCGAGCTTCTCGTCCGCCGCACCGGGCGGCGCGCGACGCGGCTGCTGCGGCACCGGCGTCGCACCGGCGACCAGCGAGGGCTCGACCGGGCCGCCCGGCGCCGGAACGTCGAGGGAAGTCTCGTCGCGCGTGAGGGCCTGTCGGGGCGACGGGTGGTGGTGGTCGACGACGTCGTCACGACGGGCGCGAGCCTGGCCGAAGCGGCCCGTGCACTCCGGGCGGCGGGTGCGGAGGTGGTGGGCGCCGCCACCGCCGCAGCGACACCCCGCCGCTTCGCACGACTCGGTGAACACTGACCGGACACGTTCCAAACTCACAGGTGACAGACCCGTAACGCCCGACTACCGTTGGGGGCACAAGGCGACTGAAGGTCCGCCCTTGACCGGGTGGACCGGAACAAGGAGGTCAGGGGATGGAAACCAGCATCGTCGGCGTGGGAGTGGGTATTTCGGATCGCTTCCGCTCGGTCGTCGAAGAGAAGGCCACCCGCATCGAGACCCTCGCTCCGCGCGCGCAACGCGTGGATATCAAGGTCACCCACCGCGCCTACCGCAACGGGCGTCCGGGTGACGAGACCGTCGAGCTCACCGTCGACGGCAAGGGGCCGGTGGTCCGGGCCGAAGCCACCGACGGCGACAAGTTCACCGCATTGGATCTCGCGGTCGACAAGCTGTGCGAGCAGCTGCGGCGCGCGAAGGACAAGCGCGTCGACGCACGCAACCACCCGCGTGGCGCCAAGTACGAGAAGGGGAGCGGCGCAATCCAGGGGATCGATCTGCAGCCGGCATCCGCCGACGTCCTCCGCGCCGTCGCGACGGGCGAGATCCCGATCGTCACCGGCAACGAGGAGGAAGAGGGCTATACGCCCGTCGTCATCCGCACGAAGGAGTTCCAGCCCGAGTGGATGTCGGTGGAAGAGGCGGTCGACCGCATGGAGCTCGTCGGCCACGACTTCTTCTTGTTCATCGATGTGCGCTCCGACCACCCGAGCGTCGTGTACCGCCGCAAGGGCTGGGACTACGGCGTCATCTCGCTGAGCACGCAGGCGCAGCCCGAGGAGCTCGCCTCGTAGTCCGCATCAGCAGGATTCCGTCGGGCGCGGCCACCAGGCCGCGCCCGACGCGTGTGTCAGGGTGCGGGCACCGGTCCGAGCGCCGCCAGCGCAGGTCGGCGTCCGCGCTCGATGTGCGCGTAGGCGATCGCCGCGGCGAGTTCGCCGTCGCCTGCCACGATCGCCTCGTACAGCGCCCGGTGCTCGCGGAGCTGATCGGGTTCACCGGCGCGACTCGTGCGGCGGAAGATCCACTCCATGCGCCCGAGCATCGGCTGCAGGCTGCGTGCGAGGAGGGTGTTGCCCGACACGTCGAGCACCGCGGCGTGGAAGCGCAGGTTGAGCGTGATTCCGTCGCTGTCGTCGCCCTCGGCGAAGCTCGCCTCGGACGCGGTGAGCACGTCTTGCAGGAGCGTGGCCGGCACACCGTCGGCGACGCGTCGTGCGGCCTGCCGCGCGGCGAACGGCTCGATGCACAGGCGCGCGTCGAAGAGCTCGTCGATGTCGGTGCTCGTGACGGGTGACACGACGGCCCCGCGGCGCGGCGACGTCTTCACGAAACCCTCGGACTCCAGCCGATGCAGCGCCTGCCGCACCGGCACGCGCGACACGCCATAGCGCTCCGAGAGCTCGCGCTCCTTGAGCCAGGTGCCCGGCCGCAGCTCGTCCGCCACGATGGCGCGCAGCAGTGCGCCGTACACGCCGTCGGCGAGCGCCTCGGCGCCGGCATCGGTGTCGACGACATCGGACATGGGCACTCCTCGAAGGCGGGCGGGGAGGTTGGTATCCCAACCGGGCTTCTCGGCCGCACCGACGACCTCATCTTAGCGAGAAGATGGGCATTTGGTATACCATCGAGGGGGTGTTGCCCGCTTTGGTGCGGCATCCTCTCGTCGAAAGGGCCAGGCGTGATCATTCGGAACGTGCGACCGTGGGGCGGCGAGACCTCGGACATCGTGATCGACGGGGACCGGATCGCCGCGATCCGCCCGCACGATCGGGCCGCCGTCGTGGCCGCGGGCGACGTTGACGGCCGCGGTCGGCTCGCGCTGCCGTCGTTCAGCGACGTGCACGTGCACCTCGACTCATCGCGCATCGGCCTGCCGTTCCGGCCTCACACCGGCGCTCCCGGCGTGTGGGGCATGATGCTCAACGACCGCGCGAACTGGCGCAACACCGACGTGCCGCACGCCGACATCGTCGCGGGCACGCTCGAGCGGATGATCGCGCGGGGCACGACACGGGTGCGCACGTACGCGCAGGTCGACGTCGACTGCAAGCTCGAGAAGTTCGATTCGGTGATGGCGGCGAAGGAGAAGTACCGGGGCCACGCCGACGTGCAGGTCATGACGTTCCCGCAGGCCGGCATCCTGCGCGAGGAGGGCACGGTCGCCTACCTCGAGGAGTCGCTCAGGCAGGGCGCCGACGTCATGGGCGGCATCGACCCCAGCCAGCTCGACCGCGACCCCGTGAAGCACCTCGACATCGTGTTCGGCCTGGCCGAGAAGTACCAGGTCGAGGTCGACATCCACCTGCACGAGCCGGGCGCGCTCGGCGTCTTCAGCACCGAGCTCGTGCTGGAGCGCACGCGCGCCCTCGGCATGCAGGGCAAGGTCACGATGTCGCATGCGTACGACCTGGGCGCGGTCTCGGAGGCGACGAGCCGCCGCCTCATCGACGAGTTCGCCGAGCTCGACATCGCAATGGCGACGATCGCCCCGTCGACGACCAACCACCTGCGCCTGCTCGACCTCGCGGACGCGGGCGTGCGCGTCGGGCTCGGTGAGGACGGACAGCGCGACTACTGGAGCCCGTACGGCAACTGCGACATGCTCGACCGGACGTGGCAGCTCGCGTTCGTCAACGGCTTCCGTCGCGACGACCACATCGAGCTCGCCCTCGCCGTCGCGACGATGGGCGGCGCGTCGATCATGAGCCACTCCTCGCCGCGGGTCGCGGGTGTCGGCGACCGCCCGGGCGTCGCCGTCGGCGACCGTGCCGACCTCGTGATCGTCGCAGGCGAGACGCCGACGAGCGCCGTCATGGACCGCAGCGACGACCGCACGGTGCTGCACGACGGCCGCCTCGTCGCCGACGGTCTGCGCGTGCTGGCACCCTGAGGCGCATCCCCTCGCGGGCTGTGGATGCCGCGGCAGCTCGTCGTCGAGTGTCCGTCGCCGCGAGACCGGGGCGGATGTCGTCGAGACCGGGCGGTCGGGCCGGGCCCTGGGGCGACGCCGCGGGTCTCGACCGAGACGCCCGGCCTCGATGAAAGACGGCGGCGGGGTCCGCTCAGCCTCCTGCGAACAGCCGGGCGATCGCGGCCTCGCGCACGTCGTCCAGCGCGGGGTCGAGGCGGTCATGCGCCGCGAACTGGCCCGCGCCGTGGAGCATGCTCCACAGGAGCTCGGCGCGCACGGCACGATCCTTCTCGTCGGCGCCGCCGACCGCCTGCTCGAAGATCGCGAACCCCTCGCGCAGGATCGCGGGGGTGTCGCTCGACGCGAAGGCGACGCTCGTCCGTGAGGTCGTCATCACCTCGTAGACGGCGGGATGCGTGCGCGCGAAGCGCAGGTAGCCCTCGATCAGCCGGGGGAGGTTCGCAGCGGGATCCTCCGCGCCGGGGGAGCGTATGACGTCGACGAGGTCGGCGTATCCCTGCACGACGACCCGCGCGACGATCTCGTCGCGCCCGCCGGGGAAGTGCCGGTAGAGGATCGGCTGGCTCACGCCGATGGCGTCCGACAGCCGGCGCACGGTGACGGCCGGCCATCCGTCCTGCTCGGCGATCTCGCGGGCCGTGTCGACGATGCGCGCCTCTCGGTTGCGGAATCGCTCCTGCTCTTGCGCTGTGCGTGCCACGTCGCTAGGTTAGCACCGCTAACTGTTAGCAGTGATAACACCTGGAGACACCATGGACCTCATCATCGGCGCCACTGCCACCCTCGCAATCCTCGCGCTCGCGGTCATCTACGGGACCGACGTCGTCGCCGCCGTCGTGCAGCGCCCCGTCTACGCCGAGGTCGACGACCGCAGCCTTGTGCAGTTCACCGGCCGTGGCCACTACTACGGCGACCGCCGGCTGCCCATCGTCGGAATCGCCGGCACCGTGCTGACCGCCGCCACCGCCGGGCTCTCACTCTTGTGGGGCACCACCGTGACAGGCATCGCGTCGGTGGTCGCGCTGCTGCTGCTCCTCGTGTGGCTGACGCTCTTCGCCCGCATCTCGGCGCCGATCAACAAGGTGCTGACGGCGGCGGCGCTCGCCGATGAGGTCCCCTCGAACGCCCGCGCCCTGCAGGCCCGCTGGGAGTCGATCATCCCGCTGCGCGCGGTCCTCCTCGGCGTGACGATCCTGCTCCTGTGCACGACGATCCTCCTCGGCTGAGCCGCTCGGGAGCTCATGCCTCGACCCTGCTCCGCGCCGGGTCGAGGCATCCCCGTCCGATCACCCGGGCACGCCCGGGACCGCCGAGCGCCGCCCGAATCGCGGTTGCGTGTGTCGCGCCGGGCATCGGCGCGCCAGCATCCTGAAGCGTCCTCAACTGAGGAGCAGCGCCGGGCGGCGGAGGCTCTGATGCCTGTCGACCCGCAGCTCGGCGATTGTCCTCATCTGAGGACCGGGTCGCGTCGGCGCCGTCCACCCGAGACCGCGAAGTGCCACCGCACCTCAACTGAGGTGCCGAGCCGAGCTGCTGACCACAACACAGGGGACCGGTCCGCAGCCCGGCACTCATCCTCGTTTGAGGAGTCGCGCGGCCTGGCGCGATCCTCATCCGAGGACCGGGCGAACCTGGACTCCTCCTCATCTGGGGGAGGGATGCCGGCGGCTGGGGGAGCGCGTCAGTCGAAGAAGCCGTCGAGCAGGCTGCCGATGACGAGACCGCCGAGGATGCCGCCCATCACGTCGGAGCCGCCGCTGCCGCGGCCGCCGTAGCCGCCACGCTGGCCGTAGCCGGGGCCGCCCCACTGGTCCGGCTGGGGTCGGGCGTTGTCGATGTCACGCTGCGCGAGCTGCAGCGCTTCGCTCGCGAGGAACGCGGCCCGACGCGCCATCGCGAACGCCTCTTCGCGGTGATCGTCGTCGATGGCGGTGACGGCCGCCGCCGACGTGCCGAGGTAGCGATCGAGGTCGGTCCGCACGCGCTCCGCCTCGGCCAGGCGGGTGCGCGCGTCCGCGCCGATCCAGCCGCGGTGCCCGGCGATGACGTCGCGTGTCACGGCGAGCTGGCGGTCGGCATCGTCGATCGCGTGGCGCACGTGCTCCAGCGGCGGGAGCGGGCGCGCCGCGCGCTCGCGGGCGGCCGCGATGGCCGCGTCGAGGCCCGCGTTCGCCTCGCGCAGACGCGTGAGCTGCTCGAACGGGTCGGTGTTGACGCCGCCCGCCGGCAGCGCGGCCAGGGCCGCCTGCAGCTCGTCGATCGCAGCGGCGACGGCCGGCGATGACGGCTCCTTGAGCGCGACCACGAGGTCGCCGCGTGAATCCTCGACGATCGCGGCGAGCGTCGACTCGGCCCGCAGCGCCTCGACCTCGAACGTCTCGACGGCCTCGATGAGCTTCTCGGCCCGGCGCACGGACTCGATCGAGGCCTCGAGCGCCATGCTGGCCTGCTCGCGCTGACCGGCCTCGCGGCGACGCTCGGCGACGCTCGCGCTGTGCTCGGCGAACCCGAGCAGCTGCTCGGCCTCGGCCGGGTTGGCGTCGATCTGGGCGAGCGCCTGCGCGGCGTACCGTGCCGACAGCCGGTCGACGGTCGCGCGGGCATCGGGCAGCGCAAGGCGCAGGCGCGCGGCATCCGCCCGGATCTTCGCGATGATCTCGGGAGCGCGACGGGCACGCTCGATCGGCGCCGCGAGGGCCTCGGTGCGGTCGTCGAGGAGGTCCTCCGCCCACTCGCACAGCTGCACGATGCGGGCATTGCGGGTGCGGAGCTCTTCGGCCGTGTCGGGGATCTCGTCGTGGTTCAGCTGGTGCAACTGGAACGCCTCTTGCAGGTGCGTGCGCACCGAGTCCAGCGCCTCGCGCAGATCCTTCGTGGTGCCCGGGCCCAGCTCGGCCTCGGCGAACGCGAGTTCGTCGGTGGTGAGGCGGATCCGCTCGTCGGCGGCGACCAGCGCCTGCTGCGCACGGCGCGCGAGATCCGCGTCCTGTGCGGTCAGTTCTTCTTGCTCGCGCTTGCGTCTGCCCCAGAATCCGGCCATGAATCGATCCTACGGGCGCGGCTGGGAGCGGGCTGAGGCGGACCCCCGCCGCTGGGGATTGTTCGCCCAGAGCGTCGCCGACTCTGCCCGCCGGAGCCGGGGGTGGGGCGGGATGCCGGCGGTCCGGGGATGCCGGGATCCCCGGACACCGGAGGCGGCCATACCGGAGGCCGCGGATGCCGGCAGCGGCCATGCCGGAGGCCGGGGAGGCCGAAGACCGGGGATGCCGGGATCCCCGGACACCGGAGGCGGCCATACCGGAGGCCGCGGATGCAGGCAGCGGCGATACCGGAGGCCGGGGATGCTGGCGTGGCCGGCGATACCGGAGGCCGGGGATGCCGAAGGCCGGGAATCCCGGAGGCGGGATGCCGGCGGCCCGGGATGCCGCAGGCCGGCGACGCGCGAACCAGGGGTATGCCCGCGGCCGGGCATCCCGAAGTTCGTGACGTTCACGGTCTGCGCCACGCACGCACAATCGGATCCGCTGATGCGGACCGACAGGGCGCCGCGCCGTGATCCGGGATCGGCGCAACGGCGTGTCAGACCGCCGGTCCGCTCATGCGGATCCGATTCAAGGTGCGGCGCGAAGCGGGCGACGCCTGCCCCCGCGCGGCCCGGGGCGGTGCGGCACGGTGTGGCGCTGCCCGGCGCCGCACCGCGGGCGACGCCCGCCTGGCGCGGCCCGACCGGGCGAGGCGGGATGCCTCAGTCGGCGTCGCGCTTGTGCCGCGGCTTGCGGTCGCCCGAGTCGCGGTACGAGCTCTTCGAGCCCGAGTCGCGGTACGAGCCGCGCGAGCCGGAGTCTCCGTACGACCCGCGACCGCCGTAGCCGCCGCGGTCGCCCGAGCCGCGGTCGTCGCGGCGGCCGCGGGAGGTGGCATCCGTCCGACGCTGCGGGCGTCCGCTGTCGGGACGCAGCTCGATGAGCTGGCCCGAGATGCGGGTGTCGGCGAGCCGGTCGAGCGTGCCGTGGGGAAGGTCTGCCGGCAGCTCGACGAGCGAGAAGTCGGGCATGATCTTGATCGCGCCGAAGTCGTCGCGGCGCAGGCCGCCCTCGTTCGCGAGCGCGCCGACGATCTGGCGCGGTTCGACGCGCTGACGCTTGCCGACGTTGATGCGGTAGGTCGCGAAGCCTTCGCGCGGCGTGCGGCGCTCGGGGCGGTCGCCACGCTCGCCGCGGTCGGGGCGGTCACCGCGTTCCGGGCGGTCGGTGCGCTCACGGCGCGGAGCGGGCTCGGGGTCGGGCTCCAGCAGCAGCGGGGTCTCGCCCTGTGCGACCACGGCCAGAGCGGCGGCGACGTCGACCTCGGGAACATCGTGGTGACGCACATAGTGGGTGACGATGTCGCGGAAGGCCTCGATGCGCCCGGCCTCTTCCAGCGCCGCGGTGATGCGGTCGTCGAAGCGCGACAGACGCGTCACGTTGACCTCGTCGACGCTCGGCAGCGCCATCTCGGTGAGCTCCTGACGGGTGGCGCGCTCGATCATCTTGACGAGGCCGCGCTCGCGGGGCGTGACGAAGCTGATGGCGTCGCCCGAGCGGCCCGCACGACCCGTGCGGCCGATGCGGTGGACGTACGACTCGGCGTCGGTGGGGATGTCGTAGTTGACGACGTGCGACACGCGCTCGACATCGAGACCGCGCGCGGCGACGTCGGTGGCCACGAGGATGTCGAGCTTGCCCGACTTCAGCTGGTTGACCGTCTTCTCGCGCTGCGGCTGGGCGATGTCGCCGTTGATCGCGGCGGCGGAGTAGCCGCGGGCGCGCAGCTTCTCGGCGATCTCTTCGGTGACGCTGCGCGTGCGGCCGAACACGATCATGCCGTCGAAGTTCTCGACCTCGAGGATGCGGGTGAGGGCGTCCATCTTCTGCTGCCATGCGCTGATGAGGTAGCGCTGCGAGATGTTGGCCGACGTCTGCGTCTTCGCCTTGACGGTGATCTCTTCGGGATCGTGGAGGTACTGCTTCGACATGCGGCGGATCTGCGCCGGCATGGTCGCCGAGAACAGCGCCACCTGCTTGGTGTCGGGGGTCTCGGCGAGGATGGTCTCGACGTCCTCGGCGAAGCCCATCTTCAGCATCTCGTCGGCCTCGTCGAGCACGAGGTACTGCAGCTCCGACAGGTCGAGCGTGCCCTTCTCGAGATGGTCGATGATGCGGCCCGGGGTTCCGACGACGATGTGCACGCCGCGACGCAGCGCCGACAGCTGCACGCCGTAGCCCTGCCCGCCGTAGACGGGAAGGATGTGCACGTCCTTCAGGTGCGCCGCGTACTTCTCGAACGCCTCGCACACCTGCAGCGCGAGCTCGCGGGTGGGGGCCAGGACGAGCGCCTGCGGAGTCTTCTGCGACAGGTCGAGCCGGTCGATGATCGGCAGCGCGAACGCGGCGGTCTTGCCGGTTCCGGTCTGCGCCATGCCCACGACGTCGCGCCCCGCGAGGAGGGTCGGGATGGTCGCCGCCTGGATCGCCGAAGGGGTCTCGTAGCCGATGTCCTTCAGCGCCTTGAGGACGGGAGCGCTGAGCCCGAGGTCTGAGAAGGTCATCGCTGCGGGCTCGGTCTGAGCCTCGTCTTCGATCTGGTCGGCGTTCGTGTGCACAGTTAAGCGTAGCGGGGCCCGCCTGTGAGGCGACAGGATGCCGTCGGCCCGGCCTGTGCGACGATCAGGCGATCGCGGTCCGGCGCGTGAGGTCGGGGTCGCGCGGCGGCACCAGCCATGACACCGTGGCGATCGCCAGCGGGAGGCCCACCGCGAGCATCGCGAGCACCGTCCACGGTATGTCCGCGGCGCGCAGATCCAGCTGTGACTGGAGCGCGAAGCCGAGCGGTGGAAGGATGCCGGCGACCGTCCCCGACAGCGTGCCGAAGCCCGCGATCACGAGGCCCTGCCAGAACCCGATGCGCCGGCGGAGCCTCCGGGTGCCGCCGATCGCGGTGAGCGTGGCGTCATCGGGGCGTCGTTCGTAACGGGCGAGTCCGAGTGCGACGGCGCTCGCGCCGAGCACGAGGACGGCGACGCCGGCGAGACTCGGCACCATCCACACGGCGCTGCTCGGCGGCCCTGTCTCGAACCGCGGTGCGAGCGCCCATCCCTCGCCCTGGACGAGTGCGGACTGTTCGGCGACCCTGTCGAGGTCGCTCACCGGAGGCGGCTGTGCGAACCCCGCGACCACCGACTCCGGCTGAGCGACGATGCCGAGGCGAGCGGCCGTCGACGGCGCGATGGCGATCGAGATGGGCTGGTTCGGGCGGTCGACGGTGATCGCGTCGAGCCGGTCGGTCCAGAGCGGTTCGGCGAAGTCGGGCGGGGCGGACTCTCCGGGTAATGCCCTGCTGGTGTCCCAGATGTTGTCGGGCGCACGGCCCTCGCTCGCGTCGCGCGCCGTCCAGGCAGCCAGCTCGATCCTGCCGTCGGTGACGTAGCGGGGATCCGCGGCGAGCGCCGCGCCGGCACGGTACGCGGCGAGCTGTCCGGCTGACAGCTTCATGCCGAGCGCCACCTCGAGCTCGCCGGGCGTGATGACCGAAATGGGGTTCGTCGGGTGCTGCCCGTTCGTCGAGAAGCTCTCGATGACGTTCGGATCGAGGAGGTGGCGCGAGGGGAGCAGCGCCATCACGAACTCCGATTCGGCGTCGTCCGCGCGCTGCGCGAGGAACCACGGGTCCGGCTGGGCGCTGACGACGGCGATGTCGTCAGCGCCCGCACTCCTCGCCAGATCCGCCGCGCGTGCGATGGCGGTGCGCGCGGCGTCCGGCGTGAGGGCATCCATCCCGGACGGCGTCACCTCGATGGACAGTGCCCCCAGCGGCGCCGCGTAGAACCACGTCCGTGCCGAGGAGGCCGACTGCATCGCGGACTGCCCGATCGCGAACACACCCAGGAACACGGTGGCCGCGATCGCCGCGAACGCGGGAACCGTGCGCGAGGCGTTCGCCGCGGCGTCACGCGCGGCCAGCCGCGCCGAGAGACCGACCCTCGACAGTCCACGGGCGGCCCACCACAACAGCCAGGCGCCTGAGACGAGGACGCCGATCTGGACGAGGACCGGCCCGACGACGATCCCGACGGGCGGGAGCGTCCGCAGCGGCGAGTCGTACGGCACGGTGCTGGAGCTGAGAGCGGTCGCGGCGGCTGCGGCGGCCGCGGTGACACCGATGCCGGCGAGCAGCAGCACACTGCCCCAGATCGGCCGCGAAGCGCGCGGCCGCTGCGGGCGCCGGGCACCGCGGAGGGCGCCGATGACGTCGCTGCGGGTCACGGTCCGCGCGGGCATCAGCGCCGAGGCGGTGCCGACGACGGCTGCGAACGCGAAGACGATCGCGAGCATCGGCCACGGCACATGGAAGCCCCAGTAGCGGGTGGCGCTGCCGTCCTGCGTCAGCTGCATCACGAGAGCAGCCACGCCGATCCCTGCGACGATGCCGATGACGCCCCCGACGATGCCGAGCACCGTGCCTTGCAGGGCGATGGTGCGTGCGAGGTCGCGCGGGCGGGCGCCGACGCTCGCCACCATCGCGAGGGAGCGCTGCTGCCGACGGGCCGAGACGGCGAAGGCGGCGCCCGCGAGCATGACCGCGACGTACGCGACGAAGGCGCCGGCCACGGCGAGCACGGTGAGGATCGTCCACATCGAGCTCAGCCACGCGTCCTGTGCGCTCGCTCCTTCGATCGCGGTCACGGTGGGCGGGTCGAGGTCGATCTGCCGCGAGTAGGCGACGATGCCCTTCGCGTTCAGCCGCTGCACGTCCTGCCACGAGATCGCGGTGTCGGGCAGATACCACCGCGGCTCGCCCGGGACGAGATCCGCCCCGGGAAGGAACACCGCCGCGACGGCATCAGGGATCGTCGCGGCATCCAACGTGCCGACCACGGTGAACGCGCGGCCGGCGTCCGGCCCGGCGAGGGCGAGCTCCCCGCCGATCGCGATTCCGAGGCGGTCCAGGGCGGCGGCGGTGACCATGGCTTCGTCCGCGCCCGCGGCACGCACCCCGCCCGTGAGGTCGAACCGCCCGGCGAAGCGCGGATCCCAGGCGGGCCCGCCCCACGCTTCGAGGCGGGCCGTGCCGCCGAGCGTCTTCACCGCCACGTCGCCGTGGGTCAGCTCGATCGTCTCGGCGCCACGGGGGAGCCACGGCACGGGGCTCGCCACCGGCCCGCCCGGCGGGATCTGCCACCCGCCGCCGTCCGTGACAGGGTAGCCGTTCCAGTCCGGCCGGTTCGGAGCCTGCCAGAACCCCGCGTCGGGCACACCGGCCGGTCTCACCCAGGCCTGCATGCCGCCGAGCTCGACGGTGCTCCGCTCCTCGGCGGTGCCCACCGAGCTCATCGCGTAGACGGCGTAGGCGCTCATCGCCGCGATCGGCAGCGCCACGAGCGTCATCACCAGGGCGCTCGCACCCTTCGCGCGCCAGACCTGCCGACGGGCGAGACGCGCCGCCACACGCCAGCGTGCCCACGCCGACGGACGGCCACGGGGCGCGGCATCCCTCGGCGTCGCCTCGGTGACGGAGGCCTCCAGCAGTCCGGTCATGCGCCTGTCAGCAGGCTCTCGGCGCCGGCCCGGCGGGTCTGATCGACCATGCGGCCGTCGCGCAGGAAGACGATGCGATCGGCGAACGCGGCGTGGCGCGCCTCGTGGGTGACGAGGATGCCGGCGGCCCCGGCATCCACCCGCGCTCTGAGCATCTTCAGCACGAACTCGCCGGTGACCGAGTCGAGGGCGCCGGTGGGCTCGTCGGCGAGGATGAGCCGGCGCCCGCCGACCACGGCCCGCGCGATCGCCACCCGCTGCTGCTGGCCGCCCGACAGGTCGTCGGGATACGACGACGCCTTGCCTTCGAGCCCGACGGCGGCGAGGGCGTCCCGACCGGCGCGCCGTGCCGCCCGGGCGCGGAACCCGTCGAGCTCGAGGGGCAGGGTGACGTTCTCGAGCGCGGTCAGCGTCGGGATGAGGTTGAAGTCCTGGAACACGAACCCCAGCGAACGCCGGCGCAGACGTGCGAGTTCGCGCGGAGACTGCTCGCTGAGGTAGGCGCCCTCGACCACCACCTCGCCGGTCGTCGGGATCGCGAGCCCGCCGGCGATGGCCAGGAGCGTCGACTTGCCCGACCCCGATGGGCCCATCACCGCGACGAGCTCACCGCGCTGCACGTCGAGGTCGACGCCCGACAGCGCCGAGACGGCGGTCGCCCCGGTGCCGTACTGCTGCGTCACGCCGATGAGGCGCAGCACGGTGTCGCTCATCGCAGGGACCCGGGCGCTTCGACAGGCCCCGCGACCGGTCCCTGAGCCTGTCGAAGGGCAGGACGCCCGCGGCGGGGCTTCTCGGTCGACAGCGCCAGCGCCATCGCATGGTCGGGATGCATCGCCAGGCGCTGCTCGGAGTGGTCGAGCCAGCGGACCTCTGCCTCGGCGGCGAAGATCATCGAGTCGACGACGAGCGACCACGCCAGCTCTTCCGGGCCGTCCGGATTCTCGCCGGCGTACTTCGCGCGGTTGAGCTCCTGCAGCTGGGCGAGCGACGCGCGCCGCTGCGTCTGGATGATGTCGGCCACCTCGACCCCCGGCAGCGTCGCGGCCACCGCCAGCTTGATGGCCAGCTCGTCGCGCGTGCCCTGCCCGCGCTCGACGGGCGAGTCGAGCCACGAGCGCACCTCTGCGGCGCCGGCATCGGTGATCTGCCAGTACACGTGGCCCTGGTCGTCGACATCGCCCTTCTCGACGAGGCCGTCGCGTTCGAGGCGGTCGAGCGTGTTGTAGATCTGGCCGACGTTCAACGGCCATGTGGAACCGGTGCGCCGGTCGAACTCGGCGCGCAGCTGATACCCGTAGCACGGGCCCTGATCGAGGATGGCCAGCAGGCTCTGGCGGACGGACATGGGATCTCCTTCGGGACGGAGTGCTGCTGCGCCCGGGCTGGAGCGCAGACGGAGTGTCAGAAGCGGAGTGCGTCGATGACGTTGGACCTCACAGCCATGAGTGCGGGGATGAAGCCGGCCAGCGCACCGATCGCGACGGCGGCGATGAGCCCGACGACGGCGGCCCGCATCGGGAACGGCGGGATGTCCTGCATCCCCTGGAACATGTCGAGCACGAACGGCGCCTTCAGGATCGCGACGGCCAGGGCGATGCCGATCACGCCGGCGACCGCGGTGGCCACGACGCTCTCCAGCAGCACCGAGGTGAAGATGCGGCCCCCGGTCGCGCCGAAGCTGCGACGCACCCCGATCTCGCGGATGCGCTGGCGCATGGCCACGAGCTGGATGTTGACGAGGCCGAGACCGCCGAGGAGCAGCACGAGCCCGGCGATGGCGCCGGTGATGAGCTCGAACATCGCGGCCGAGCTCTTGGCCTCGGGCCGCGACGCCCAGTCCGTGCGCGAGACCATGACCTCGACGCCCTTGTCGACACCGGCGCGCAGGTCCATCGCGAGGACGGGTCCGACGTCGGCCACGCCCTCCTCGGGCACCCACACCTCCCACGTCACCGACGAGTCCGCGGGCAGGGCGTCGACGCGGGCCGCGTACGAGTCGTACAGCATGGTGGCGAGCTTCTCGTTGTCGCCGTCGTACACGCGCGGGGTCACGCCGATGACCGGGTACGAACCGGCGACGTCGCCGGTCAGCGGCAGTGCGAAGCCGGCGGCGAGATCGGGGCGGCCGTAGACGTCCCACAGCGCCTCGGTGATCACCACGGGCGGGGCGAGCAGCTCGGCGTCTGCCTCATCGAACCAGCGGCCCTCCAGCAGGGCCGTGCGGTGGATGATCGGGTAGGCGGGGTCGACGAGCCGCACGTTCAGCGTCTGGACCTGCTCGGGCGTCTGCACCTGGACCGCCACCGGATTGACGATGCGCGTGAGGTACGAGAACGAGTACCGCCCCGACACGTCCTGCACGTGCGCGTCGAAGGTCTCCCAGTCCATCGGCGTGCCGTCGGTGCGCATCGCCGAGACCGACACCGTCGCCGGCCGGCCGCCGCTCTGGTCGGACTGCTCCGCCATCTGCTGCTGCTGGTACTCGCTGAGCGCGACCACGGCGGTGAGCGCGCCGACCGACACCGCGATGCCGATGAGGCTGAGCAGCACCCGCAGCTTGTGGTGCCGCAGCTCCGACCATGCTTCGCCGAGCGCGCCGATCAGGCCGGTCACGAGGCCACCTCCACCGGGTCGGCGTCGGTCGCGGTCGCGGTCTCGGACTCGGACTCGGACTCGGACGACGGAGTGGATGCCGTGTCCTCCGGCTCTCCGACGACCGAGGCGGCGGCATCCGCGGGTCCTGCCGCGACGCTCTCGGCGAGCTCGGGGGCGAGCGCGACGCGGTCGTACGCGGCGGCCGCCGCGGCACCCGCGGCCGGCGCTGACAGGTCGAACGGTGTGAGCACTCCGGCCTCCAGGCGGTAGTGGCGCCGCGCGCGGGCGGCGACGTGGAGGTCGTGCGTGATCGTGACGAGGGCCGCGTCCGCCTCGGAGGCGATCTCGTCCAGCAGCGCCATGACGCTCCCACCCGTCTCGACGTCCAGCGCCCCGGTCGGCTCGTCGGCCAGGATCAGGGCCGGGCGGCGCACGAGCGCCCGCGCGATGGCGACGCGCTGCTGCTCGCCGCCCGACAGCTGCTCGGGCGTCGAGTCGATGCGATGGCCGAGGCCGACGCGTTCGAGCATCGCGGTGGCGGTGCGCCGGCGGTTCCAGAATGCACGGCCCGACGCGTACCCCAGGGGCATCGCGACGTTCTCGAGCGCCGTGCGCCCGGCGAGCAGGTTGAACTGCTGGAACACGAACCCGACGTTGCGTCCGCGCAGCTTGTCGAGCTTGCCCTTGCGCATCCGGCGCACCGGCTCGCCGCGGAACCACACCGCGCCCTCGGACGGGCGGTCGAGCATCCCCATGAGGTTCAGCAGCGTCGATTTGCCCGAACCGCTGCGGCCGACGATGGCGACGTGGTCGCCGGCGGCGATGGCGAGCTCGACGTCACGCAGGATGTCCAGCCGCGAGTCGTCGGGGAGGATGACGTGCTTCGCCACGCCCTCCAGCCGGACGAGGCTCACCAGTTCCATCCCGCCGGCTCGCAGTACTCGCCGCCCATGCCGTCGTCGTAGCAGACCGGCTCGTTGCCTGCGGCGAGGCCAGGCACGTACTGCCGCACCTGCTCGCCCTCGTCGACCCCGGCCGTCACCTCGACGGTCGTGCCGTCGCTGACGCCCAGCGTGACATCGCGCTCTTCGAGTTCGCCGGTGCCGGCATCCACCCACACCACGCCGGTGCCCGACCCGCCCTTGACTGCGGTCGTGGGCACGACGAGGACGTCCGACACGGTGCCGAGGTCGATGTCGAGCTGCGCCTGCAGCCCGGCGAACACGGTCTGGTCGGCGGGCACCGCGCACGTGACGGTCGTGGTGCCGTCTTCGGCGACCGCGACCTTGAGGCCCGTGCAGGTGAACGGCGCCGGGCCGCCCTGGATCGTGACGGCCGCCTCGGTGGGGGCGTTGAGCAGCCGGTACAGCTGCACCGGCTCGACCGTGGCCTGCACGTGGTACCGCGCCGGGGTGAGCTTCGCCAGCTCGACGCCGATGGACGCGGGCTGGCCCTTCACGATCGCGAGCTCGGTGACCTCGCCGGCCTCGGGGGCGACGACGTCGATGTTCTTGACAGGGTCGGTCTGCTTGATCGTGAACAGCTTCTGGCCGGCGGCGACCGACTGGCCCTCGCCGACGTCGACCGAGGTGACCAGGCCGTCGACGCCCGAGCGGACCGGGTAGGCGGCATCCCGCGCGATGGTCCCGGTGAGGCTCAGCGCGTTGACGACCTCGCCGCGCTCGACGGCGACCACGGGATCGGCGATCTGCGCGCTCGGCTCCAACGCGGCGGCGGGCGCCTGATCCGGGAAGAAGGCGATCTTCACCAGGGCGACGGCTCCTGCCCCCACCACGATCACCATCAGGATCGGGAAGATCCATCGACGCCAGACCACCATGTCGTACCTCTCCGTCGGGGTATACCCAGTATGTAGTGACCGAGTATATACATACCCGGAATGCAGACGAAGGATGCCGTGAAGCCGTGTCCGCCGGCATCCACACGGCTCGCGCACCCAGCGCACACCAAGGTCACGGGTGGATAACATAGGCAGGTATGCCTGGGCCCTGGGGGCTCGGGCGGCAGCGGCGCCAGCGCGCCGCACCCGACTTCCTGAAGATGGAGACACTCCGTGGCCAACCCCCTCGAGAAACTGCTTCGCGCCGGTGAGGGTCGCGTCCTGCGCCGGCTCCAGCAGGTCGTGAAGGCCGTGGGCGCCCTCGAAGAGGACTACGAGCAGCTCACCGACGAGGAGCTCCGCGGCGAGACCGCCGAGCTGCGCGCCCGCTACCAGGCGGGCGAGACCCTCGATCAGCTCATGCCCGAGGCGTTCGCCGCCGTTCGCGAAGCCGCCAAGCGCACGTTGGGCCAGCGCGCCTACGACGTCCAGATCATGGGCGGCGCGGCACTTCACCTCGGCAACATCGCCGAGATGAAGACCGGTGAGGGCAAGACGCTCACCGGCGCCTTCCCCGTCTACCTCAACGCCATCGCCGGCGAGGGCGTGCACGTGGTCACCGTCAACGACTTCCTGGCGTCATACCAGTCCGAGCTGATGGGCCGCATCTACCGCGCCCTGGGCATGACGACCGGAACGATCGTCGCCGGGCAGACGCCGGAAGTGCGCCGCGAGCAGTACAACGCCGACATCACGTACGGCACGAACAACGAGTTCGGCTTCGACTACCTGCGCGACAACATGGCGTGGCGCAAGGAGGACCTCGTCCAGCGCGGTCACTTCTACGCGATCGTCGACGAGGTCGACTCGATCCTCATCGACGAGGCCCGGACGCCGCTCATCATCTCGGGCCCGTCGTCGGGCGAGGCGAACCGGTGGTTCGTCGAGTTCGCGAAGATCGCCAAGACCCTCGAGGCGGGCGTCGACTACGAGGTCGACGAGAAGAAGCGCACCATCGGCGTGCTCGAGCCCGGCATCGAGAAGGTCGAGGACTATCTCGGCATCGACAACCTGTACGAGTCGGCCAACACGCCCCTCATCTCGTTCCTCAACAACTCGATCAAGGCGCTCGCGCTGTTCAAGCGCGACACCGACTACGTCGTCATGAACGACGAGGTCATGATCGTCGACGAGCACACCGGCCGCATCCTGGTCGGCCGGCGCTACAACGAGGGCATCCACCAGGCCATCGAGGCCAAGGAGGCCGTGCCGGTCAAGGCCGAGAACCAGACCCTCGCCACCGTCACGCTGCAGAATTACTTCCGCCTGTACGACAAGCTCGCCGGCATGACCGGTACCGCCGAGACCGAGGCGGCCGAGTTCATGTCGACCTACCAGCTCGGCGTCGTCCCGATCCCGACGAACAAGCCGATGATCCGCAAGGATCAGTCCGACCTCGTCTATAAGAACGAGACGGCGAAGTTCGCGCAGGTGGTCGAAGACATCGCGCGACGCCACGAGAACGGCCAGCCGGTGCTCGTCGGCACGGTCAGCGTCGAGAAGAGCGAGTACCTCTCGCGGCTGCTGGCGAAGAAGGGCATCAAGCACGAGGTCCTCAACGCGAAGAACCACGCGCGCGAGGCCGAGATCGTCGCCCGCGCCGGTCGCCTGGGCGCCGTCACCGTCGCCACGAACATGGCCGGACGCGGCACCGACATCATGCTCGGCGGCAACGCCGAGTTCCTCGCCGTGCAGGAGATGAAGGCGAAGGGCCTCGACCCGGTCGAGACGCCCGAGGAGTACGAGGCCGAGTGGGACGCGGTGTACCAGGCCACGCGCGACCACGTCGCGGGCGAGGCGACGCAGGTCGTCGAGGCCGGCGGTCTCTACGTGCTCGGGACCGAGCGCCACGAGTCGCGCCGCATCGACAACCAGCTCCGCGGTCGCTCCGGCCGTCAGGGCGACCCGGGTGAGAGCCGTTTCTACCTCTCGCTCACCGACGACCTGATGCGGCTGTTCCAGTCCGGAGCCGCCGAGGCGATCATCGCGCGCACGAACTTCCCCGACGACGTCGCGATCGAGTCCGGCATGGTCACGCGCGCGATCAAGTCCGCGCAGAGCCAGGTCGAGGCGCGCAACGCCGAGATCCGCAAGAACGTCCTCAAGTACGACGACGTCCTCAACCGCCAGCGCGAGGCCATCTACTCCGACCGCCGCCACATCCTGCAGGGCGACGACATCGCCGACCGCGTGCAGCACTTCATCGAGGACGCCATCGGCGCCGTGATCGACGACCACACCGGGTCGGGTCACAACGAGAGCTGGGACTTCGACGCGCTGTGGACCGAGCTGAAGACCCTCTACCCGGTGGGAGTGACCATCGACGAGGTTGTGGCCGAGGCAGCCGGCCGCAAGGGCGGCATCACCGCCGACGGCCTCAAGCGCGAGATCCTCTCCGACGCCCGCATCGCCTACGAGAAGCGCCAGACCGCGCTGGGCGAGGCGGCGACGCGTGAGCTCGAGCGCCGTGTCGTGCTGCAGGTGCTCGACCGCCGCTGGCGCGACCACCTGTACGAGATGGACTACCTGAAGGACGGCATCGGCCTGCGCGCGATGGCCCAGCGCGACCCGCTCATCGAGTACCAGCGCGAGGGCTACCAGATGTTCCAGGCCATGATGGGGCAGATCAAGGAGGAGTCGGTCGGCTACCTCTACAACCTCGAGGTCGAGGTGCGCCGCCAGGGCGAGGGCGACGCCGAGCAGGTCACGCAGGTCGAGGCCAAGGGACTGTCGTCCGCGCCGTCGGTCGATGCGCAGCGACTGCAGTACACGGCGTCCAACGACGCCGGCGAGGTCGAGGTGCGCAACGAACGCGGCCAGGTGCAGCAGGCGGCGACCCGCCTGCGCCAGGCCGCCGCGGCCGCCGCGGCCACGCCCGCCCAGCCGCCGGCGCAGCCCGCCGCCGAGGCGCCGCGCGGCGCCTTCGGGCAGCGCACCGACGCCCCCGCCGCCGAGCAGGCGCCCCTCAACCGCGCCCAGCGTCGCGCCGCCGAGCAGCGCAAGAAGTGAGGCGGATGGATGCCGCGACCTCGGCCGACGCCGGGTCGCGGCATCCACTTCGCCCAGATCAGGAGATCTCGCCGAGGCAGGATGTCCTCGCGCGGATCAACCTGTGGTCGCCGGATATCCTGATCTCGTGCACGCGCCGGCCGGGCCACAGAGCGTGCATTGGCACCGAGCAGGCGCGGATATCCTGATGCGATGAATCGCCTCCGTCCTCTCGACCAGTCGAGCAAGCTCCAGAACGTTCTCTATGAGATCCGTGGGGCGGCACTGGCAGAGGCCGACCGGCTGGAGGACGAGGGTCACACGATCCTCAAGCTCAACACCGGCAACCCGGCCGTGTTCGGCTTCGAGGCGCCGTTCCAGATCGTGCGCGACATGATCGAGGCCATCCCCCACTCGCACGGGTACAGCGACAGCCGCGGCATCATGTCGGCGCGCCGCGCGGTGGTCTCGCGCTACGAGCAGGTGCCGGGCTTCCCCCAGTTCGATCCGGACGACGTGTACCTCGGCAACGGGGTGTCCGAGCTCATCACCATGACCATGCAGGCGCTCCTCGACGAGGGCGACGAGGTGCTGATCCCCGCGCCCGACTACCCGCTGTGGACTGCGATGACGAGCCTCGCGGGCGGCACTCCGGTGCACTACCGCTGCGATCCGGACGACGGCTGGCAGCCGAGCCTCGACGACATCCGCGCCAAGGTCACGCCGCGCACGAAGGCGATCGTCGTCATCAACCCGAACAACCCGACCGGCGCGGTCTACTCGCGCGAGGTGCTCGAGGGGATCGTCGAGATCGCGCGCGAGAACTCGCTGCTGCTGCTGTCGGACGAGATCTACGACCGCATCCTGTACGACGGGGCGCAGCACATCCCGCTGGCGACCCTCGCGCCCGACCTGCTGTGCCTGACCTTCAACGGGCTGTCGAAGACGTACCGCGTTGCGGGATACCGGTCGGGCTGGCTCGTCATCACCGGACCCAAGTCCCACGCCGCAGGGTTCCTGGAAGGCATCCAGCTGCTCGCGTCGACGCGGCTGTGCCCGAACGTGCCGGCGCAGCATGCCGTGCAGGCGGCGCTGTCGGGCGTGCAGTCGATCGACGCGCTGATCGCCCCCGAGGGGCGGCTGCTCGAGCAGCGGGATGCCGCGTGGGAGGCACTCGAGCGCATCCCGGGCGTCACGTGCCTCAAGCCGCAGGGCGCGCTGTACGCGTTCCCCCGGCTCGACCCCGAGGTCTACGAGATCCACGACGACGCGAAGCTCGTGTACGACTTCCTCGTCGCCGAGCATGTGCTTCTCGTCCAGGGCACGGGCTTCAACTGGCCGACGCCCGACCATCTGCGCATCGTCACGCTTCCTGAGGCGCGGGTGCTCACCGAGGCGATCGAGCGCCTGGGGAACTTCCTCTCGTCGTACAAGCAGTGACGGGGGCTGCGACACACCGGTCCGCGCATCCGTCAACCCCCTCGCGATCGGCGTCGCGCGCGACCTAGCGTCGCAGGCATGTCCATCGAACTGAATCAGCCGGCGCTCCGCCACGCGCGGGCGCTGATCCGTGACGGAAAGGTCGTCCGCGACGAACGGGACGACTGGTCGGAGGCGGCGCCGACCGCCGAGGAGGAGAACGCGTTCATCGAGCGTGACGGGTGGACGGAGTTCTCGCACTGGCACCTCGGCGTCGACCGCTCGGAGGACCGTGAGACGAAGCAGGCCTACTCGTTCCCGTTCGGGGACTTCCGTCGCGTCCACCGTGCGGGGGTGATCTCGGGTGAGAGCCGCGCGGGGCAGTACGGCCACGACGAGATCCGCGACGCCCTGAAGTCGCTGCTCGAGTTGATCGACCGCGACGACTGAGAACGCCGACGGCCGGGCCGGTCACATCGTCGGGACCGGCCCGTCCGCCGCGGCTGGAAGATCAGAGGAGCGCGAGCGAGGTGGCGCGCCAGCGGCCGTCACGGCCCTCCAGGCGCACCGCCAGGGCGCGCGTGCGCGCCGGCCCGCGCACCACCACGACGGCTTCGACGATCCCGTCGGCCGGCGACGATTCGTGCACCGACATGACGGTGTGCACGGGTCGGCGGGCGGCCACTCCACGTGCGCTGCGGGCACGCGCGGCGAGGTTGGTGCGGACGACGAGCTTGCGATACGCGTCCTCGGTGAGCCACCGCGCCAGCTGCTCGACCTCGCGCACGCCTGCGAACACCTCGAGCACCCCGAGCGCGAGGTTGCGCAGGAAGGGCTCGGGCGAGGGCAGCTCGGTCGAGGGCGTGTGCTGCGGCGCGAAGAACTCTGACAGCTGCGCGCTGCGTGTCGACAGCGGATGAGGGTGTGCGCGGGCGGTGCCCGCGGGCGTCGTTGCCATGGGTGCCTATCTCGACAGGGGGGATGTCTTGGGGGCTAGTACAACACACGGGGAACTCTCAGGAAAATCCCCGACCGCGAATCTGTGGATAACTCGAGGCCGGTCAGAGCGGAATTGCCCTACGCTCGCTCCGTGCGCTGGGACCGCTTCTTCGACGACCTCGAGGATCAGCTCGCCTCCGAGTGGGAGGCGGAGCGTGCCGCGCTCGACACCGAGGCCGAGCGCCTGCGTCTGTCGCGCGTGCTGCTCGCAGAGCGGCTCGCGCTCCTGGCAGGGCGCGACGGGGCCGCTCTGGCGACGGCATCCTTCGATCTCGTCGACGGCACCGCGCTGCGGGCGACGGTGACCGGCGTCGGCGCGGACTGGGTCGCCCTCGCGCCGGCCGACGGGCCGCCGGGCGCGGTGGTCGCCCCGTTCGGCGCGATCCTTGCGGTCGGGATGCCGCACGCCGACCTGCTGCGCACCGCCAGGGCCGCCCCGCCCCGCTCGCCGTTGACCGATCGCCTCACGTTCGGATTCGTGCTGCGCGATCTCGTGCGCCGTCGCGCGGGCGTGGCCGTGCACCTCGTCAACGGGCGCCTGCTGACCGGCACGATCGATCGTGCGGGGGCCGACCACCTCGACCTCGCACTGCACGATCCGGGCGCGCCGCGTCGCGCGGACGCCGTGACGGGCCATCGCATGGTGCCGTTCGCGGCGGTGGCGTGGGTGCGGGCGGACGAGGGACCCTCGCTGCCCTGAGACTCGCGCCGGCGTCAGTCGCCGTTGCGCACGATGCCGCTGCCCCACAGCTCGGGGAAGCTGGCCGTCTGCGACTGGCGCCACAGGGCCATGCGCCGCGCCTCCTCGGCCTGGTCGTCCAGGTAGTCGCCGACGCTTGCGGCGTCGACGCGCCAGCGCGCGGGCGAGCCGACCCGCAGGCCGCGCAGGCGGCCGTCCAGGACGAGTGCCATCACCTCGTCGACCGAGACGCCGAGCACCTCGCCCACCTGAGCGGGGGCGAGAAGACGCACGTCGGACGTCGGGTCATCTGACATGCCCCCATTATGGCCCCGCGGATCTGGTGCGGGCCGGGCGGCGGACGCCCTGTGGATAACGCCCGACGCGTTTCGCGCGAGTCGGCGACGATGGTCCCATGACCGTCGCCAGCGAATCCGTTCGAACGCCGCGTCGCGCCTTCTGGGGCGACACCAGGTTCTTCCTCGGCATCCTCCTCGTGATCGCCTCGGTGGGCGGCGTGTGGCTCGTGGTCGCAGCCGCCCGGCAGACGGTCCCCGTGTACGCGGCCGCGCACACCATCGTTCCCGGCGAGCCGATCGCCGCCGGTGACGTCAAGGTCGTCGACGTCGCACTCGGCACGGTCGCGGGCACGTATGTCGGCGCGGGCGACCTCGGAGACGCCGCGGTCGCGACGCGCACCATCGAGGCCGGCGAGCTCGTGCCGGCGTCCTCGGTCGGGGATGCGGCGGACGCGCGCACGACGAGCGTGGTGGTGCGCAGCGCTCTCGACGTGCCGGCGTCGGTGGAGGCGGGCACCGTCGTGGAGGTGTGGGCGGCGCCGCTGCTGGAGCGCGGCACCTACGACGAGCCGCGCATCCTCGTCACCGACGCCACCGTGGTCTCGGTGACGCGTGACGACTCCATGATCGGCGGCGGGGCGGCAGCGCTGGAGCTGGTGATCCCGCGCGACGACGTGTCGGCCACGCTCGCGGCGATGGCCGACGAGTCGGCCCTGTCGATCGTGCCGACGATCGGGGCGGGTTCGTGAGGGCGGTCGTCGCCGCGGACGACACCGAGGCGCTCGTCGCCGGGCTGATCCGTGAGGGCGTCGAGGTGATCGCCCGGTTCGCGGCGTCGGCGCCCGCCGCGGCGGCCGACGGGATGCCGGGGCCCGAGGCCGAGGAGCTGCTGCGCGCCCTCGCCGATGCGGACGCGCTCGTGCTCGAAGTCGGCCGAACAAGTCTCTCGCCGACGGTGGTCGCCCTGTGCGACCGGGCGGGCACCCGGATCGTCCCCCTCGTCGCGGACGAGGCGGGGGAGCGTCTGACCGCGGCCTGCGGTCTCGAGGCGCCGCTCGACGCGAACGCGGAGCCGTGGCGCATCGCCGAGGTGCTTCTCGCCGGGCCCTCGACGGCGCCGGCCGCCGTCCGCTCCGCCGACATGGCGTCGAGCCGGCCGCGGGTGATCGCGGTGTGGGGACCCGCCGGCGCCCCCGGTCGCACGACCGTCGCCACCGAGCTCGCGATGGAGCTCGCTCGTGGCGGACGCCATGTCGCCCTCGTCGATGCCGACACCCATGCGCCGTCCATCGCGCTCGCACTCGGCCTCGCCGACGAGGGCCCGGGGTTCGCGGCCGCCTGCCGGCAGGCCGAGCTCGGGGGTCTGGACGCGCGCGAGCTCACGCGCATCGCCACGCCGCTCGGGCGCACCGGCGTCGACGTGCTCACCGGGATCAACCGCCCGTCGCGCTGGCCCGAGCTCAGCGACCGGCGAGTGACGACGGCACTCGCGGCGTGCCGCGAGTGGTCCGACTACACCGTCGTGGACGTCGCGTCGTCGCTGGAGCGCGACGAAGAGATCGTGAGCGACCTGGACGGACCGCGGCGCAACGCCGCGACGATCGCGGCACTGCGTGCGGCCGATCTCGTGGTGGCGGTGGCCGCGGCAGATCCGCTCGGCGTGGCGCGCTTCCTGCGCGCGCACGCTGAGCTGCGCGCGACGATCGGCGCCACGCGGGTCGCCGTGGTGGCGAACCGGCTGCGCCCCGGCGCCCTCGGCATCGACGCGCGCGGACAGGTGCGGCGCACGCTCGACCGCTTCGGCGGGATCGAGGACGTGTGGTTCCTCCCGCAGGACCCGCGGTCCGCCGATGCCGCGCTGCTGTCGTCACAGACCATCGCGGAGGTCGCGCCGAAGTCGCCTCTGACGCTCGCGATCCGCCGGTTCGCAGGGGATGCCGTCGTGCCGGCGCGGGAGCCGGGCGCGGGGATGAAGGCACGCCGTCCTGCGCGCACGGGGCGCGCCGGCCGTGGCGACGCGCGGCAGCCGTCGCGCGCCGGCGCACCGGCCGCATGAGGCGCGAGCCCTAGGCTTAGGTGCGTGTCGACCCTCAGCGATCTCGTCTACGCCCAGGGCCGCTCCAGCGAAGAGGATGTGGAGTGGCTCCACCGTCTCGCCGGTGACGGTCAGCTCCTCGCCGATCTGGCGTCCGCCGACATCGTGCTGTGGGTGCCGACGTCCGACGACTCGTTCGTCGCCGTCGCGCACACGCGTCCGAGTGGTGCGGCGACCCTCTTCTACCGCGACATCGTCGGCGATCGGGTGCGCCCGCAGTGGCGCACGCAGGTGCGTGAGGCGTTCCAGACCGGCGTGATCGTCGATTCGGCGTCGCCCGACTGGTTCGAAGAGACGCCGACGCGCGTCCGCGCCGTCCCCGTCGCCCGCAAGCAGGGCGGTGCCCTGCAGGCGATCGGCGTCGTCACCCGGCACACGAACCTCGGCGAGGCGCGCACGCCGTCGCGGCAGCAGATCACGTTCAACGAGTGCGCCGACGACCTGTTCGGCATGATCGCATCCGGTGACTTCCCCGACCTCAGCGCGCCGACCTCGCCGCGCCGCGGCGCGCCGAGGGCGTCGGACGGACTGGTGCGGCTCGACGTCGACGGGATCACCACCTTCGCGAGCCCGAATGCCCTGTCCGCGTTCAACCGTCTCGGCTTCGAGGACGAGCTGGAGGGGGAGTCACTGGTCGAGGTCGTGACGCAGATCCTTCCCACCAAGCGCCAGTTCGACGAATCGCTCCCGGTGGTCGTCACCGGCCGCGCGCCGTGGCGCGCCGACCTGGAGGCGCGCGGGGTGACGGTGTCGCTGCGCACCATCCCCCTGCGCGACCACGGCACGCGCATCGGCGCGATCCTGCTGTGCCGCGACGTCACCGAGATCCGCCACCAGGAGCAGGAGCTCATCACCAAGGACGCGACGATCCGCGAGATCCACCACCGCGTCAAGAACAACCTGCAGACCGTGGCTTCGCTGCTGCGCATCCAAGCGCGTCGTTCGCACTCGGACGAGGCGCGGGACGCGCTCACGCAGGCGATGCGCCGCGTCTCGGCGATCGCCGTCGTGCACGACACGCTGTCGGAGGGGCTCGCACAGAATGTCGACTTCGACGAGGTGTTCGCCCGCGTGTTGAAGCTCGTCGCCGAGGTTGCGGCCGCGCCCAACACGCGTGCCCGCACCCACTCGACCGGCCGCTTCGGCACCCTTCCCAGCGAGTACGCCACGCCGCTGGCCCTGGCGCTCACCGAACTCGTGACGAACGCCGTCGAGCACGGTCTCGCCGGCCAGGAGGGCGACGTCGAGATCATCGCCGACCGCACTGACGACCGGCTCGAGGTCCGGGTGCGCGACACCGGCTCCGGGCTCCCGGAGGGCCAGGTCGGTCGCGGCCTCGGCACCCAGATCGTTCGCACCCTCATCCAGGGCGAGCTCGGCGGCACCATCGACTGGCACACCATCATGGGCAGCGGCACCGAGGTGACCATCGACATCCCGCTGCGCTACATCGAGCGCAGCCAGGGCTGAGCCGCTTCTGAGATCAGGAGATCTCGCGAAGACAGGCCGTTCCTCGACGACGCGTCCTGTGCCGGCGAGATCTCCTGATCTCGGCGGTGGTCACGCGCGGGACGAAAGAAGACGGAGTGGATGCCGCACGAGCGGCATCCACTCCGTCTTCTGTGTCGGGTGGTCAGGAGGCGCGGCGCGCGCGAGCGGCGCGGCGCTTGAGCGCGCGACGCTCGTCTTCGGAGAGGCCGCCCCACACGCCCGAGTCCTGACCGGTCTCGAGGGCGTACTGCAGGCAGATCTCGGTGACGGTGCAGCGTGCGCACACCGACTTGGCCTTCTCGATCTGATCGACGGCCGGTCCGGTGTTCCCCACGGGGAAGAACAGTTCGGGGTCGACGGTCAGGCAGGCGGCCTTGTCGCGCCAGTCCATGGTGGTGCTCCTTGTGACAGAGGGGTGGGGAAAGAGTGCCGGTTCGGGTCCGATACCCTGTGGGATGTGCGAGGAAACTCGCCCCACGTCGCTGTGGGAGCACACGGCTTCACCAATCGTCCCATAGCGGTTTACCTGAATCAAGGGTTCATCGGCGCGTTTGTGTAGGACTTGCTGAGTGTTCCCTCACCCGTGTGGAGGGTTCGTACAAACAGTCGCCAAGCGAAGAGGGAGTCGACGGAGAATGCGGACAAACGTGTCCGGAAGGGTCGCCGCGGTGCTGGTCGGCCTCGAAGGAGTGGGCATCGCCGCACTGGTGGTCTGGCAGATCGTGGAGATCCTGCGAGGTGACACCGACTCCCTGGCGAGCGCCATCGCGCTCATCGTGCTGAGCCTCGTGGGCGCCGCCGCGGTCATCGCCTTCGCCGTCGCCGTCTGGCGCGGCCAGTCGTGGGGTCGCTCGGGTGGCATCGTCACGCAGCTGCTGATCCTCGCCGTGGCGCTGGGCGCCGTGACGGGGGCATTCGCCGCGCCCGGCATCGCGCTCGCGCTCGCCGCACCTGCCATCGTGACCTTCGTGCTGCTGATCCTCGCGGTGCGCGACGCCGGACGCGCGGCGCGTCAGGACGGCAGCGGCAGCGCCCGCTGACGCCGACGCGGGCAGCCGACTCCGCCGGCGAGCACACGCCGCCGGCATCCTGTCCGGCGCGGTCAGACCCCGAGCAGTGAGCGCACCCGCGCGACGTGGCCGGTCGCGCGCACGTTGTACAGCGCGTGCGTCACGCGGCCTTCGGCGTCGACCACGATGGTGGAGCGGATGACGCCCAGGAACGTCTTGCCGTAGTTCATCTTCTCGCCCCACGCGGCGTACTTCTCGAGCACCTCGTGATCGGGGTCGCTCAGCAGGTCGTACGTGAGACCGTCGCGCTCGCGGAAGCGGCGGAGCTTCTCGGGCTCGTCGGGCGAGATCCCGAGCACCGTGTAGCCCGCCGCCTGCAGCGGCGCGAGGCTGTCGCGGAAGTCGCACGCCTCCTTGGTGCATCCGGGGGTCATCGCCGCGGGGTAGAAGAACAGGATGACCGGGCCCCCGCGCAGGTCCTTCAGCGACACCGGGCGCTCGTCCTGATCGGGGAGCGTGAAGACGGGGGCGAGGGAGCCGGGTTCGAGGCGCTGCGTGGTCACCGTTCCAGCCTAGGCCGACGGTTCGCACCCGCCGAGTCACCGGCGGCCGCGGCGCCCGCGCTGCGCGGGCGCCGCGACGGCGGCTCAGGCGGCCTGACGCAGGCCCGAGGTGTCGAACGCCACCATCGAGTCGATCACGCGGCCATCCTTCAGCAGCATCCGATCCGTCCCTTCCCACGAGATCGGCCTGCCCTGGCTCGTGGCCGAGGCCTTCCAGCTGATGAAGCAGAGGTCGCCGACGGTGGCGTGGTGGGTCACCTCGAGGCGCACATCGGGGAACCGTTGGACGATGGATGCGACGCGCTCCTTCCACGCGTCGACACCGGTCATCGGTTCCTGGACTCCCGGGTAGCGCAGCACGATGTCCTCGTCTGCGATGCTCCCCACGAGATCAGGGTCGGGGGCCGCCCAGAACGCCGCCCACCGGTCGACAAAGTCGGTCATGAGTCATCCCTTCGTTACATACTCGGAGTACGTACTTGGAGTACGTAAGCTACTGACGCAGTCCGTCCCCGTCAAGGAGGTCGCCATGGGAACGCCGCGCCGCCAGAGAGAGCGCTCCGAGACCACCGCCGCCCGGCTGGTTGCTGTGGCGGCGCAACTGTTCGGCGACGAAGGCTATACAGCGGTGTCCACGGACGACATCGCTGCGCGTGCCGGCCTGACCAAGGGAGCGCTGTATCACCACTTCGCCGACAAGTCGGCACTCTTCCGAGCGGTCTTCGTCCAGCTGCAGCAGGAACTGGTGTCCACGCTGACGGCGGCAGCTGCAGATGCCGGCGGCGGCTGGGACGGATTCGTCGCGGGCGTCGACGCCTTCATCCGGGAATGCGAGCGCCCGTCGATCGGCCGGATCATCGTGATCGACGGCCCCGCCGTCCTCGGCCGCGATGAGGCCAGGACGGTCGAGGACGGATATGTGGGGGCCCTCCTCACAGGTGCGCTGAGCCGGCTGCAGGAAGCGGGTCAGCTGCGCCGAGGAGACAGTGCCGTACGATCCCGGCTGCTCCTGGGGGCACTCTGCGAGGCCGCGATCGTCGTGGCCGCAGCTGCCGACTCCGAGCGAGCGAGAAAGGCGGTGCTGTCCGAGGTCGTCGCGATGCTCGACGGGCTCCGCGCCCGCCAGGACCCGGCGCCTGCGGCTTAGGCTCCCGGCTCCTGCGCCTTCTTCGCGAAGGTCTCGAGCAGTCGCTGCAGCGAGTCCAGCCGGGCGGCGCCGCCGGGACCCAGGCGTCCCTCGGCGACGGCCTCGACGATCGCGCAGTCCGGTGCGTCGGGCAGGTGCGTGCACCCGCGCGGGCACTCCTCGGCGATCTCGGCGAGATCGGTGAAGGCGCGCAGGATGTTGGCCGGGTCGACGTGGCCCAGCCCGAAGGAGCGGACGCCCGGTGTGTCGATCACCCAGCCGTTGCCGCCCTCACCCCGGTAGCGCAGCGACACCGTCGAGCTCGACGTGTGGCGGCCGCGGCCGGTGACCTCGTTGACGTGCCCGGTCGCGCGCCGCGCGTCAGGGACGAGCGCGTTCACGAGAGTCGACTTGCCGACGCCCGAATGCCCGACGAACACGGTGGAGTGCCCGACGAGGGCCGCGCCGATGCGCTGCAGCGGCATCTCTTCGCGCCCGCTCGTGAACACCTCGAGGTCGAGGCCGTCGAAGTGCGCGAGGAACTCGGCCGGGTCGGCGAGGTCGGTCTTCGTCACGACGAGGAGGGGACGGATGCCGGCGTCCAGGGCCGCCACCAGGTAGCGGTCGACGAGCCGGGGCCGCGGCTCGGGATCGGCGGCGGCCACGACGACGAGCATCTGATCCGCATTGGCCACGATGACCCGCTCGACCTGGTCGGTGTCGTCGGCGCTGCGGCGCAGCAGCGAGGTGCGCTCCTCGATGCCGACGATGCGTGCGAGCGTGCCTTCGTCGCCCGACGTGTCGCCCACGACGCGGGCGCGATCGCCGGTCACGATGGGCATCTTGCGCAGCTCCCGGGCGCGGGTGGCGAGCACCGTGTGCTCGTTCGGGAGGTCCTCGTCGACGAGCACGGTGTAGCGGCCGCGGTCGACGCCCAGGACGCGGGCGATCTCGGCGTCGCTGTGGGCGGGACGCCGCTTGGTGCGGGGGCGATTGGCCTTCGGGTTGGGCCGCACGCGGACGTCGGCCTCGTCGAACTCGGGCTCGTCGTCGTCGCCGAGATCGTCCAACCAGCTCATGGCGCCGTCTCGCTCACTGGGTCGTCCCGGATCGCGTCACGATGCTCTCGGATGCCGCGTCACGAGACGCGCATCGCCTCGTCGGGAAGACCGCCGTCGGCGTGATCGTCATCGCCGTCGAGCATGCGCTGCCAGATCTGCGGGAACTCTGGCATGGTCTTGGCGGTCGTGCCGATGTCGTCGACCTCGACGCCCGGCACGGCCAGCCCGATCAGCGCACCCGTGGTCGCCATCCGGTGGTCGTGGTAGGCGTGCCACACGCCGCCGCGGAGCGGCTGGGGGACGATGCGGATGCCGTCCGGCAGCTCGTGCGCCTCGCCGCCGAGTCCGCGCAGCTCGGCGACCAGCGCCGCGATCCGGTCGGTCTCGTGACCGCGGATGTGGCCGATGCCGTGGAGCGTCGACGGGGAGTCGGCGAACGCGGCCAGCGCGAAGATCGTGGGGGTGAGCTCGCCGGCCGCCGACAGATCCAGATCGACGCCCTGGATGCCGGCGCCGGCGGTGACCGTGAGCGCTCCGCCGCGACGCACGACGCGGGCGCCCATGAGCGACAGGATGTCGGTGAGCATGGCGCCGGGCTGCGTGGAGTGCGCGGGCCAGCCGGTGACCGACACGGAGCCGCCCGCGACCATCGCCGCGGCCAGGAACGGCGCGGCGTTGGACAGGTCGGGCTCGATGGCGACGTCCTTGCCGCGGATGGCGCTCGCCGGCACGATCCACTCGCCCACGGCAGGGCGCTCGACGTGCACCCCGCGGTGCGCGAGCGATTCCACGGTCATGTCGATGTGGGGGATGCTGGGCAACCGCTCACCGGAGTGCACGAGGTGCAGACCGACATCGAAGCGCGGCGCCGCGAGCAGCAGGCCAGAGACGAACTGGCTCGAGGCGCTCGCGTCGATGGTGACCTCGCCGCCACGGACATGGCCGTGACCGCGCACGATGAAGGGAAGCGCCCACCGCGCACCGTCGTCGATGTCGACCCCGACGTCGCGCAGCGCCGTGATCATGGCACCCATCGGGCGGTGCAGCGCGCTCTCGTGCGCCGTGAGGGTGACGTCGCCGTGCGCGAAGCCGCCGAGGGCGGCCACGAAGCGCATCACGGTGCCCGCCTGGCCGCAGTCGAGGACGCTGTCGCCGCCGAGCGGCCACACGGGGGTGACCTCGACGTCGTCGCCGTACACGCCCGCGCCCGGCACGAGCTCGATGCCCACGCCCAGTGCCCGCAGCGCGTCGATCATGCGCGCGGAATCGTCGGAGTGCAGCGGGGCGATCAGCCGGCTCGGGCCGTCTGCGAGTGCGGCGAGGATGAGCTCGCGGTTCGTCAGCGATTTGGAGCCCGGCACCGTCACGGTGGCGCGCAGAGCGCCCTCCGCGACGGGCGCGTGCCAGTGGCCGTGCGCAATCGGCGCGGAAGTGGGGGAATACCCGTCGGCTGTCATCGGGTTCTACCCTACTGAACCGGTGCGACAGGCCCGGGAGACACCCACGAGCGGAGCCGGATGTTCGCCACACTTGATCGCGTCGAGACCGATGCGCCCTCGCTGAGCCTCGGGTCGCGGCATCCTGCCCCCGCGGGGCTGGAGGCGGCCGCCGTAGACTGGCGCGTGATGAGCGAATCGATCGACCAGGTCTCCGGCGCCGAGGCGGCGGACGACCCGCGCGCCCAGTTCGAGGAGCAGGCGCTGCCCTTCATGGACCAGCTGTACGCCGCGGCCATGCGGATGACCCGCAACCCCGCGGACGCGGCCGACCTCGTGCAAGAGACGTTCGTCAAGGCGTTCGCCTCGTGGAAGACGTTCACGCAGGGCACGAACCTCAAGGCGTGGCTGTACCGGATCCTCACGAACACGTACATCAACACGTACCGCAAGAAGCAGCGTGAGCCGTATCAGGGCACGATCGACGAGCTCGAGGACTGGCAGCTGGGCGGCGCGGAGTCGACCACTGCGACGAGCACGCGCTCGGCCGAGGCCGAGGCGATCGACCACATGCCCGCGTCGGTCGTGAAGGATGCGCTGCAGTCCATTCCGGAGGATTTCCGGCTCGCGGTCTACCTCGCCGACGTCGAGGGCTTCGCGTACCAAGAGATCGCCGACATCATGAAGACCCCCATCGGCACGGTCATGAGCCGCCTGCACCGTGGCAGGCGAATGCTCCGTGAACTGCTGGCCGATTACGCAAAGGAGCGCGGCATTCAGACGACTGCCGCCACGAGGAGCACGAAATGACCGACTGCGGCTGTGAGAAGGCGCGGCGCGACCTGGAGGAGTACCTGCGCCACGAGGTCTGCAAGACCTCGCAGACCGACATCGCCGAGCACCTGGAGCACTGCGAGGGCTGCCAGGACGAGGCGCTCGTCGCCCGTACGCTGACCGAAGTGCTCGCCCGGGCCTGCAAGGAGAGCGCGCCCGAAGAGCTGCGCGACCAGGTGCTCGCGAAGCTGCGCGAGGCGCAGACCGTCCAGAGCTGACGCGCGGCCTCACTCGAGGCCGAGCGCGGCGGCGGCGCGCACGATGTCGCGCCGGCTCGCGAGACCCAGCTTGCTGAGCACCGCGGACACGTGGTGATCCGCCGTCTTGGGCGAGATGTAGAGCTGCTGCGCAAGCTCGGCGTTCGTGAGGCCCCGCGCGACCAGCCGGGCCACGTCGAGCTGGCGGTTGGTCAGGCCCGACGGATTGGCGAGCGTCGCGCTGCGGGGCCGGGCGGGGAGCGAGCGGATGCCTCGCTCGGTGAGCATGCGGCGTGCCCGTGCCGCCGTGGCCGGCACATCGAGCGCGTCCAGGCTCGCGATGCCCGCCGCCGCGGTGGCGGCATCCGTCGCGTGAACCGCGGCGATCGCGGCATCGAACGGGGCACCGAGGTCGCGCCACGACTGTGCGGCCTCGGCATGGGATCCCGAGAGCTCGAGCCGGTAGGGCTCGGGGAGGGCATCGCTCGCCTCCGCGGTGGGACGGCCGAGCCTCGCGAGCCACACCCGCAGGTCGCCGATGGCCCACTGCGTGCCGGGAAGCACCGCTGCGGCCGCGAGCGCGGCGGGAGCGGCCTCCAGCGCGGGATCGGCGTCGCCGGTCAGCCAGGCGCGTTCGGCGTGGACGCTCAGCACAGCCAGCGTCACCAGCGATTCGTCCAGCCGCGCCGCCAGCTCCGCCGCCGCCTCCAGGTGGCCGTCGGCGGCGGCCGCGTCCTCGCCCCGGCGGAGTTCCAGCAGCGCCGACACGATGTGCGGCCAGACGGCTGCCAGCGGCGCCCAGCCGCTGTCGAGAACCGACGCCGCGTCCTCGGCGGACGCGGCCCAGCGGCCGCGGAGCAGGTGCAGGCGTGACCGCATCCCCGTCTGCCACTGATGGCACACCGGGATGTCGCGGTCGACCGTGAGCGGGATGGACTCCGCCAGCACCGCCTCGGCCTCGCCCAGCCGGCGGTGCTCGATGTCGAGAGCCGAGAGGTTCGAGTACGCGGTCGTGCCGATCTCGTCCAGCGATCGTTCCAGGGCCTCCCACGCGTGCAGTCGCAGGACGGTGCGTGCCCCCGTGTCGCCGTCGACGAGGGATGCTGCGGCCTCCGTGATCGACAGGCGCAGGGCGACGGCATCCACGGGGGAGGAATCGCGCTGCGCAGCGACGATCCGGCGCGCGGAGGCGAGGTCGTGGCGTCGATACGCGAGATAGGCGCGCGTCGCCTGCGCCGAGGCGAACGCCGCCGCGCCCGCCTGCACGTCGGCGGCGGCATCGGCGTGACGCTCGGCCTCGCGCCGGCGCGCGGAGTAGTACTCCACGACGGCGCGTCGGTCGTGCGCGGTGCTGATGCCGTCGTGGTCGCCGAGCCGCTCGCGGATGCGCAGCGCCGCATCGATGGACGACAGGGATGCCGGCAGCCGGCTCACCATGTACTGCTCGGTGCTCAGCAGCTCGAGCAGCCGCGCGCGCTCGGCGGGCTCGTCGTCGAGGTGCTCCAACGCGAGCGTCAGGAAGGCGACCGCCTCGGTGTGGGAGCCCGTGCGCGTCGCGTCGTCGGCGGCGCGGACCGCGTACGTCAGGGTGCGCTCGCGGTCGCCGGCGGCCGCCGCATGGTGGGTGAGCACGGCGTCGTCGGCGCCGCCCACGTGTTCCCACGCGTCGAGCACGCGACGGTGCAGGAGCGCCTCGACGCCCGGCTCGGTGCTCGCGACGAGGGCGAGGCGGGCGAGCTCATGCCGGAAGCCGATCCCGTGGGGCGTGCGCACCAGCAGTCCGGTGCCCTCGAGGCGGCGGAGCGTCGGGACGTCGATGCCGCCGCCGTCGGGCCCCGCGCCGCCGGGCCCGACCCACGCCAGCAGGCGATCGTCGAACGCGTCGGGCGCGGTCGCGATGAGCTGCAGCGCCTCGAGCTCCGCACCGCTGAGGCCGGTGGTGCTCGCGATCACCGCGTCGCGCACCGTCGGCGGCAGTTCGTCGCCGGGGCTGCGGGCGATCTCGGCCACGAAGAACGGATTGCCGCCGGTGAGGGCGCGCACGTGGGCGGCGTCGGGGCCGCCGTCGCCGAGGAGCTCGCGCACCGCGTCGACCGAGAGCGGGGGAGCGGCCACGCGTGTGGCGGTGTCCATGCGCGCGATGTCGCCGAGCAGCGCCAGCAGCGTGTGACCGAGAGGAACGTCGCGGTGCGCGATCACCAGGACGACCGGCAGCGCCTCGATCCGGCGCATCAGGAACCGCAGCACCTCGACCGAAGCGGCGTCGATCCATTGCGCGTCGTCGATCACGAGCACGGTGGGTGCCGCCGACACCAGCGCCGCGAAGCGCGCCTCCGCTCCCAGCAGCGAGTCCGCCTCGACGGGATCGCCGAGCGCGGCCTGCACGTCGCGCACAGGCCCCAGGGGGCGGGGCGTCGACAGCGGGTCGCACGCGGCGCGCAGCACGCGCACGTCCTCGGGCACGCCCGCGAGCGCCGCGGTCACGAGGCTCGTCTTGCCCGCACCCGCATCGCCGGCCACGGTCACGACGGACCCCGACGCCGCTCCGTCGGCCACCGTGCCCCGCGCGATCGCGTCGGCCAGCGCGTCCAGCTGCGGCGCGCGCTCGAACAGCCCCATGGCGCCATCGTAGGCTTCGGCGCCGCCGCGCGGGCGGTCACCGGCCGAGGTGCCAGGGGGCTGTCCGAGCCGCCGCGCGTCCCGCCGCGGCGGGTCAGCGGGGGACGGGTCCGCCGAGTGCGACGTCGGCGTAGGCACCCGCACGCATGGCCTCCAAGGCGTAGGCGACCGTGCGCCGCCGGGTCATCTCGGCGTGGTCGACGGCGGAGCGACGGCGGGATGCCGTCGCGCCGGCGCGCGCCGCCGCGACGAGCCGCAGCATCCCGCGTCGCACGCCGGCCGCCAGGGCGCGCAGCGCGGCGCCCTGCTCGGCCATCGCGGCCGGCGTGACGTAGACCGCGGTCATGCCGCCACCTCGGCGGAGGGCATCCCGTCGTCGGCGGTCTGCGGGCCGAACTCGGCGACCACCTCCGACACCACGTCGGCGGGGAACCCGCCGCGGCGCGCGTGCTCGCGGACCGTCTCGGGCTCGTCGGTGCGGTGGATGCAGTAGAGCTTGTCGCCGGCGACGTAGGTCGTGACCCACTCGTACGAGACGCCGAGCGACTCGACGGCACGGTTGGAGGTCCGGGCGATCTCGACGAGGTCGTCGTGGCTGAGCTGCGAGGCGCCGGGGACGTTGCGTTCGATGATGAAGGTGTTCATGGTCTTCCGATCTGTGAGGCACCCGGGCTGTCCGGGATGACTCCATCGTCGGGACCGGGAGCGCGCGTCACATCGGGAGGAGCTCCCCATGTTCCGCGGCGGACGGACCGCCGGCACCTAGGGCGTGAAGATCGTGAGCGCCCCGGGCACCATGTCGATCGTCAGCGGCAGCGCGCCGATCGGGTCGCCGTCCGCGTACGCGGTGACGCCGGGAGAGGCGAGCCGCACCGATCGCACGCGCGTGATCGAGACCTCGGGGACGATCGCATGCGTGCCGCGGTACACCTTCGGCAGCAGCCGGAGCAGACGCAGCCGCCCCGCGGGACGCACGAGCACGAGGTCGAGCAGACCGTCGGAGGGGTCCGCGTCGGGCGCGATCGGGATGCCGCCCCCGTAGGTCCGCCCGTTGCCCACGGTCGCCATCACGAGGTCGCCGTGCACCTCGCCCCGCGTACCGTCGGCGCCTTCGTACGCGATGTCGTACGGGATGCCGGCCAGCGTCAGGAACTCGACGAGGATCGCGATGTTGTAGCGCGACCCTCCGCGCGGCCAGCGCATGGCGTTGGCGCGGTCGTTGACCTTGGAGTCGAAGCCGCTGGCGAGCACCGAGCCGAAGAACCGGGTCGAGCCGTCGTCGCGCGTGACCCGGGCGAGGTCGATGCTCCGCGTGACCCCTCCGGCGATCGCGTCGGCGGCGGCCGCCACGTCGAGCTCGCGGAGCCCCAGCGTGGCGGCGAAGTCGTTGCCGGTGCCCGCCGGGACGATGCCGAGCGGGATGCCGGTCCCGGCGAGCTCCTGAAGCGCGAGGTTGACGGTGCCGTCGCCGCCGGCCACGGCCACCGCGTCCACGCCGGCCTCGATCGCCGCGCGCAGCAGCTCGGACGACTCGGCCGCGCTGCCGCCGCTCAGGATCGACGTCTGCAAGCCGTGCGCGCGCAGGCGCTCCGCAGCGTTCGTCGCGGCACCGGTGTGCGCGCCCGCGCGGGCCGCCGGGTTGACCAGCAGCGCGACCCTCACGCGGGAGCTCCGGCTCCGGCATCCGTCATGCGGTCGGCTGCGACCAGCGCGCCAGGGTTCATGATCCCGTGGGGGTCCAGCGTCGCTTTGACGGCTCGCAGCACCTCGACGCCGAGCGGACCGATCTCGGACTGCAGGTAGGCGCGATGATCGCGCCCGACCGCGTGGTGGTGCGTGATGGTGCCGTGGGCTGCGCCGATCGCCCGGGACGCGGCATCCTTCGCTTCCGCCCACTGCCCCTGCGGATCGTCGGTCAACGCGGCGACCACGGTGAAGTAGAGGGAGGCTCCGGCGGGGTAGACGTGCGAGATGTGGCACATCACGATCGGCTTCGTGCCGACGGCGGTGAGGCTCGCGGTCAACGCGTCGGTCACGTCCTGCCTGAGTGCCGGCAGCCGCGCCCATGTCGTCGCCGTCTCGAGCGTCTCGGCGAGGACCCCGATGTCCATGAGGGTGTCGCGCAGGCCCGGCGAGGCGAAGCGGCCGCGCTCCCACGAGCGGGCCGGCTCGTCGCCGCGGGACTTCGCGCCGTGCCCGGCGAACACGGCGTCGAGCGCGTCGCGGGTCGCCTCGGCCTCGGCGGCCGTCGCACCCTCGAAGGTCGCGACCGCCAGGCAGCCGCGCAGACGCGTCAGATGGCCGCCCAGCGTCGCGTTCACGCGCGTCTCGGTCTCGTCGCTCAGCCTCAGCACGGTGGGGCGGATGCCGCGCTGCGTCGCCTCGCGGAACGCCGCGGCCCCCGACGCGAAGTCGGGGAACGTCCAGGCACGGTACTCCGTCACCGCCGGCACGGGCCTGATGCGGACGGTGACCTCGGTGAGCACGCCGAACGCCCCCTCGGAGCCGAGGAACAGCTCGCGCAGGTCAGGACCCGCGGCGCTCGCCGGGGCGCGCCCGAGGTCCAGGTCGCCCCGCGGCGTCGCGACCCGAAGCGCATGGACGAGGTCGTCGAAGCGTCCGTACCCGCGGGAGGCCTGTCCGCTGGACCGGGTCGCGGCGAAGCCGCCGAGCGAGGCGTACACGAAGCTCTGCGGGAAGTGGCCGAGCGTGTAGCCGCGGGCGCCGAGCAGCTCCTCGGCCTGCGGGCCCGTCGTGCCGGCGCCGAAGGTCGCCAGCAGCGACACCTCGTCGAGGGCGCGCAGCGACGCCGTCCGGGCCAGGTCGAGCGCGATCACCGCGTGCTGTGCGCCGCGCACCGGATCGACGCCGCCGACGACCGAGGTTCCTCCGCCGAACGGCACGACGGCGATGCGGCGCTCGTCGCACGCGCGCAGCACGGCGGCGACCTCCGCGTGATCGGCGGGCGACACGACCGCGTCCGGCGCCGTCTGCGGGTCGTCGAGGCGCCGTCGCAGCAGATCGGGCGTGCTCTTGCCGCCGAGGTGCAGCGCGCGCACGTCGTCGTCGCGCGTGGCGTTGCCGGCACCCACGATGCGGGCGAGCGCGTCGAGGTCGTCGTCCCGGAGGAGCGACGGGGTGAGCGCCGGGCGCTCGCGGCGCGGCACCGGGTGCGCCTTGCCCGGCACCACGGCGCCGACGATCGCACGGGCCGCTGCCGGCAGCCGGGCGGGATCCGGATCCCACGCGTCCCAGGGTCCCCGCTCGCGGGGCGCGGGCGTCGCAGGCAGCGGCTCAGGGGCGGACGTCGTCGGCATCCGGCCAGTATCGCACCGGCCGGGGTGCGCGCCGCGAGGCGCGGGTGCACGGCGTGGGGCATCATGAAGACGTGACCCGCATCCTCGGACGGACGCCGCAGACCTCGGCGCTCTCGGCTGCGCGCCGCGCGCGCGAGCTCGACGCGCTGGCGGCGGCCGGCGAGGTCGACGTCCTCGTCATCGGCGGCGGGGTCACCGGGACCGGGATCGCGCTGGATGCCGCGGCCCGCGGCCTGCGGACGGTGCTGGTCGAACGCCACGATCTCGCGCACGGCACGAGCCGCTTCAGCTCGAAGCTCGTGCACGGCGGGCTGCGCTACCTGGCCTCGCGGCAGATCGGCATCGCGCGCGAGAGCGCCGTCGAGCGCCACATCCTGCTGACCCGCACCGCGCCACACCTCACCCGCGCACTGGCGCAGGTGGTGCCGCTGTACGACCCGGGAGCCCTCACGAAGGGCGCCTACATCGGGTTCGGCTACGAGCTCGGCGACGGCCTGCGCCGCGCGGTCCGCACGCCCGGCTCGGTCCTGCACGCCCCGGGCGTCATCAGCCCCGAGACCGCCCGCAGGCTCGCACCCGCGCTGCGCGGCGAGAGCCTGCGCGGCGCCGTGCGCGGCTGGGACGGGCAGCTGGTCGACGACGCGCGGCTGGTCGTGGCGGTGGCCCGCACCGCGGCGGGGCACGGGGCATCCATCATCACGCGGGTCGAAGCGGTCTCGGTGGACGGGCACGGCGCCCGGCTGCACGACCTCGTCACCGGTCAGACCCTCGGCGTCCAGGCGCGCGCCGTCGTCAACGCGACCGGCGTGTGGGCCGGTGAGCTCGACCCGGACGTGCGGCTGCGGCCCAGCCGCGGCACGCACCTGATCGTGTCGACCGAGCGCCTGGGCGGCTCGGATGTGTCGCTCACGGTGCCGATTCCGGGATCGTCGAGCAGGTTCGTGTTCACGCTCCCCGCGGTCCACGGCCGCACCTACATCGGCCTGACCGACGTCCCCGTCGACGGGCCGATGCCTGACGTCGCCCACGCGAGCGCCGACGAGATCGACTATCTGCTGGGGGTCGTCAACACCGTGCTGGCCTCTCCGCTCACGCGCGAGGACGTGCTCGCGACCTACGCGGGGATGCGGCCCCTGCTGGCGGCCGCCCACGATGACGACGAGACCAGCGACCTCTCGCGTCGCCACGAGATCCTGGAGTCGGCCTCGGGCGTGCTGAGCGTGGTCGGTGGCAAGCTCACCACCTACCGCCGCATGGCCGAGGACGCGGTGGACGCCGTGATCCGCCGCGACCCGGCCTTCCCGTCACATCCGTCTCCGACGCGCGCGCTCCCGCTGGTCGGCGCGTGGCCCAGGCCCCGACTGGGCGAGATCGACGCGGCGCCTCGACTGGTGCGCCGGTACGGCGCCGAGGCGCCGTACGTCGCGGCGCTCGCGGACGGGCCGTGGGCCGCCCTCGGGGTGACAGCCCAGGAGCTGGAATGGGGCGTCCGGGTCGAGGGTGCGCTGAGCGTCGACGACCTGGTCGACCGCCGCACCCGGCTCGGTCTCGTGCCCGCCGATCGCGAGGCGTCGATGGATGCCGCCGCCGCCGCGTTCGCCCGCGCCGGGGTCGACCCGCTCGAGGCGTGAGCGGCGTCCAGGAGTCAGGACCAGGGCGGGTGTGCCGACCGGCGCGCCCTCCGGTCTTCTCCGCGATCCGGCGCTGATCCGCAATCGAGGATCAGCGTTTGGCAGGAAAGCGCGCGGGAACGGCCGGGGCGCGTGACGCGGAGGTCGGATGCCGCGGCCACACTTGAGCGGTGACCTCGACGCATCCGCACGGCAGCCTCGGCATCGTGCAGGGCACCGCCCTGTACATCGCATCGGTGCTCGGCACCGGGCTGCTCGTCCTGCCGGGGCTGGCCGCAGACGTCGCGGGACCGGCATCCGTCGTCGCCGTGATCGCGGTGATCGTGCTGTCGGTGCCGTTGGCCGGCACGTTCGCGGCGCTCGCCGCCCGCTACCCGGATCCCGGCGGGGTCGCCAGCTATGTGCGACGCGCGCTGGGCCCGACCGCGGCGCGGGCGACCGGCTACTGGTTCTTCTTCGGCGTCGGCGCGGGATTCCCTGTCCTGGCGATCCTCGGCGGCGAGTACCTGACCGCGATCCTCCACCTCGACCGGTCGGCGGTCGCGCTGCTCGCGATCGTGATCGTGCTCCCGCCGTTCGCGATCAACCTGCTCGGCGTCCGCGTCGCGGGATGGGTGCAGTTCGTGCTCACCGGGCTCCTGGTCGCCATCGTCGTGCTGCTCGTGAGCGCCGCCTTTCCGGCGACCGAGGCGTCGCGGTTCGAGCCGTTCCTCCCACACGGGTGGGCGGGCGTCGGCACGGCCATCAGCCTGTTCGTCTGGGCGTTCGCCGGCTGGGAGGTCGGCACCCACATCTCGGGGGAGTTCCGCGATCCCCGGCGCATCATCCCGCGTGCCACCGCGATCGCCCTGGTCGTCACCGGGATGGCCTACCTGCTCCTTCAGATCGTGACGGTGGGGGTGCTCGGCGAGTCCGCGGGCGACGGAGCCGTGCCGCTGCTGGCGCTCGCGGACGCGGTCGCCCCCGGCGTCGGGCGTACCGCCGTCGGCGTCGTGGCCGCCATCGTCGTCCTCGGCGTGCTGAACTCGTACCTCGCGGCCTTCGGCAAGCTCGGCGCCTCGCTCGCCGCCAACGGCGACCTGCCCCGGTTCCTCGCGCCCGGCGCGCAGGCCGGCGGCATCCCACGGCGCGCCCTGCTGCTGTTCTTCATGGTCGCCATGACGTACCTGGGGATCGCGCTGGCCACGGGCGGCCAGGTGCAGACGTTCATCCTCATCCACACCAGCAACATGGTCTCGATCTACGCCGTCGGCATGATCGCCGCGACGCTGATCCTGCCGCGCTTCACGGTCGGCTGGGTCATGGCCGTGGTGGCTGCCGTCCTGTCGGTGGGGCTCATGCTCCTCGCCGGGGCCAACCTGCTGCCCGCCGCGGCGCTCGCGCTCGTCGCGATCGCGGTCACGGTGTGGCGGCGGTGGCGTCGAGGCCGCCGGCCGGACGCGAACGCTCCCGAGACGGGAGCCGATCCCCAAGCCGCCGCCGAGGTGAAGACGGCGACGACTCGGGCCTGACGCGATCCGGCCCCGGACGCCTCAGCGGAGCTGGGCGGCCGGGGCCGGATCGACGTCGTCGGGTCAGGAGACCGTCAGCGCCTCCTGCAGGATCGCCGCCTGCTCGGCCGCGTGCACCTTCGGCGAACCGGTCGCGGTGGACGCCGCGGAGGCGCGCGAGATGCGGCTGATCGTGCGGCCGTTCAGGTGCTTCACGACCTCGAGTGCGATGAAGGGCCACGCCCCCTGGTTCTCGGGCTCGTCCTGCACCCACACCAGCTCGGCGTTCGGGTACGAGTCGATGACGGCGTTGAGCTCCTCGATCGGCGCGGGGTAGTACTGCTCCAGGCGCACCAGGGCGACCGCCGGGTTGGAGTTCTTGTCGAGCTCGGCGCGCAGATCCCAGTGGATCTTGCCGGCGTGCAGCAGCACGCGCTTGACGGCCGACTTGTCGACGCCGCGGTTGTCGTCCAGCACCGGCTCGAACCGGCCGGTGAGGAAGTCCTCGACCGGGCTGGTCGCGCCGCGCAGGCGCAGCATCGCCTTCGGCGTGAAGACGACCAGCGGCCGGCGCGGGCGGGCGTACGCCTGACGACGCAGCAGGTGGAAGTACGATGCAGGCGTCGACGGCCGCGCGACGGTCATGTTCTCCTGCGCGCACAGCTGCAGGTAGCGCTCGATGCGGGCCGACGAGTGGTCCGGTCCCTGACCCTCGTAGCCGTGGGGGAGCAGCAGGACGACGCTCGACTGCTGGCCCCACTTCTGATCGGCCGACGAGATGAACTCGTCGATCACCGACTGGGCGCCGTTGGCGAAGTCGCCGAACTGGGCCTCCCACAGCACGAGCGAGTCGGCGCGCTCGACGGAGTAGCCGTATTCGAACGCCATCGCGGCGTACTCGCTCAGCAGCGAGTCGTAGACGTAGAAGCGGCCCTGGTCCTCGCTGAGGTTCGTGAGCGGGATCCACTCCTGGCCGTTCGCACGGTCGTGCAGCACGGCGTGGCGCTGCACGAACGTGCCGCGACGCGAGTCCTGGCCGGCCAGGCGGACGTTGGTCTTCTCCAGCAGGAGCGAGCCGAACGCGAGCAGCTCGCCGAAGCCCCAGTCAATGGAGCCGTTGCGGCTCATGTCGAGACGCTTGTCGAGCAGCTGCTGCAGCTTCGTATGGACCGTGAAGCCCTCGGGCTTGTTCACGAACGTGTCGCCGATGAGGTTGATCGCCTCACGCGAGACGCCGGTGGTCTCGGGCTCGCCGGTGGCGGGCTCGGTGGCAGCGGCATCCGGGACGACGACGGGCGACGAGCCGGTCTCGGCCGCGTGGGTCTCGGCGAACGCGATCTCGAGGCGGTTCTGGAAGTCCTGCTTGGCCTTCTCGTACTCCTCCTCGGTGATGTCACCGCGACCGACCAGCGCCTCCGTGTACAGGCGGCGCACCGAGCGCTTGGCCTCGATGAGGTTGGTCATCAGCGGCTGCGTCATCGACGGGTCGTCGCCTTCGTTGTGGCCGCGGCGGCGGTAGCAGACGAGGTCGACCACGACGTCGCGGTGGAACCGCTCGCGGTACGCGAACGCCAGCTGCGCCACCCGGGTGACGGCCTCGGGGTCGTCGCCGTTCACGTGGAAGATCGGCGCCTGGATCGTCTTGGCGACATCGGTCGCGTACACGGAGGTGCGCGCGTCGGTGGGCGTCGTGGTGAAGCCCACCTGGTTGTTGACCACAACGTGGACGGTGCCGCCGGTGCGGTAGCCGCGCAGCTGCGACATCTGCAGCGTCTCGAACACGACGCCCTGGCCCGCGAAGGCCGCGTCGCCGTGGACGAGGATCGGCAGCCAGGTGAACGTGCCGATCGGCTTGCGGTCCTGCTTCGCGCGGACGATGCCCTCCAGCACGCCGTCGACCGTCTCGAGGTGCGACGGGTTGGCGGCGAGGTAGACCGGCAGCTCGGACTGGTTGTCGGCGACGAAGGTGCCCTCGGTGCCGAGGTGGTACTTCACGTCGCCCGACCCGCTCTTCGAGCCGATAGCGACCGACCCCTCGAACTCGCGGAAGATCTGGCTGTAGGTCTTGCCGGCGATGTTGGTGAGCACGTTCAGGCGGCCGCGGTGGGCCATGCCGATCGCGGCGCCGTCGAGGCCCGCCTCTGCGGCGCCCTGCAGGATCTCGTCGAGGAGCGGGATCAGCGACTCGCCGCCCTCGAGGCTGAAGCGCTTCTGGCCGACGTACTTCGTCTGCAGGAACGTCTCGAACGCCTCGGCCTGGTTCAGCTTGTCGAGGATGCGCAGCTGCTCGTCGTGGCCCGGCTTCTGGTACTTGACCTCGACGTTCTCCTGGAACCAGGCGCGCTGGCCCGGATCCTGGATGTGCATGTACTCGATGCCGATGGTGCGGCAGTACGAGTCGCGCAGCACGCCGAGGATGTCGCGCAGCTTCATCTGGCGCTTGCCCCCGAACCCGCCGGTGACGAACTCGCGGTCGAGGTCCCAGAACGTGAGGCCGTGGCTCTCGATCTCGAGGTCGGGGTGCGTGCGCTGCACGTACTCGAGCGGGTCGATGTCGGCCATCAGGTGGCCGCGCACCCGGAACGAGTTGATGAGCTCCTGCACGCGGGCCTGCTTGTCGACGCGCTCCGCGAGGTCGACGTTGATGTCGGCCGCCCAGTGGATCGGCGCGTACGGGATGCGCAGCGCGGCGAAGATGTCTTCGTAGAATCCGCGCTGCCCGATGAGCAGCTCGTGCACCTTCTTGAGGAACTCGCCCGAGCCGGCGCCCTGGATGACGCGGTGGTCGTAGGTGCTCGTCAGGGTGATGGTCTTGCCGATCGCCAGCTCGTTGAGCGTCTTGTCGCTCGCGCCCTGGAACTCGGCGGGGTATTCGAGGGCGCCGGCGCCGACGATGCAGCCCTGGCCCTTCATCAGGCGCGGCACCGAGTGCACGGTGCCGATGCCGCCGGGGTTGGTGAGCGACAGCGTCGTTCCCTGGAAGTCCGCCGCGGTCAGCTTGTTGTTGCGGGCGCGCGTGACGAGGTCCTCGTACGTGGTGAGGTACTCGTTGAACGTCAGCTGCTCGGCGCGCTTGATGCTCGGCACGAGCAGTGCGCGGGTGCCGTCGGGCTTGGGCAGGTCGATCGCGATGCCCAGGTTGACGTGCGCGGGCGCCACCACCGACGGCTTGCCGTCGATCTCGGCGTAGAACACGTTCTGGCTCGGGAACTCCTTGAGCGCCTGGATGAGCGCCCAGCCGATCAGGTGCGTGAAGCTGACCTTGCCGCCGCGGCTGCGGGCCATGTGGTTGTTGATGACGATGCGGTTGTCGATCATCAGCTTCGCCGGCACCGTGCGCACGCTCGTCGCGGTGGGGACCGTGAGCGACTCGTCCATGTTGGCGGCGAGCGTCTTGGGCATGCCGCGCAGCGGCGTGACGACGTCGGCCTCCGGGGCGGGGGCGTCAGCCGAGGACGGCTGCGCCTTGGGCGCCTGCGCCGGGATCGGCTGCGGCGCCGCCGGGCGGGCGGTGGTGCGGGCCACGGGCTGTGCGCCGATCACGGGGATCGGGGCGGTCACCGGTCGCGGCTCGGCGGACGCGGGCTGCGTCGTGGCCGGGGGCGTCGCCTCCGAGGCCGGTGCGGCGGCCGGTGCCGCCGCCGCAGCGGGAGCCGCTGCCGCCGTTCCGTCGGCGGGGTGGTAGGCCTCGAGGACGGGCCACCACGCCTTGTCGACGGAGTTCTTGTCGATCTTGAACTGCTCGTACAGCTCCTCGACGAGCCACTCGTTGGCTCCGAACTCACCTTCGTTCGAAACCCCGACGCCCGTCACCTGGCTCGACACGCTGAATCGCCTGCTTTCATCGCTGAAGTTGTGGGTCGTGCGCAGGGTGCTGACACCTGGACACGCATCGGTTAAGCCTAGCCCAGTCCGCGGGCCCGGTCCCGGCCCCACCGTGGCGAGAACCTGAAAGAACCCGCATGATTCGCCGCACAGCAACTGTCACTACCCTTGGCAGTCATGGAGTTCTACGGCGAAACCCCCGATGTCGACCTGACGTACTCGGACGTCTTCCTCGTGCCGCGCCGCTCGGCGATCACGAGCCGCCTCGACGTGGACCTCGCGCCGGGCGACGGCACGACCGCGACCCTGCCGCTCGTGTCGGCCAACATGAACTCCGTCACCGGCGCCCGTCTGGCGGCGACGCTCGCGCGCCGCGGCGGCCTCGGCGTGCTGCCGCAGGACATGCCGCTGCAGGAGCTCGACGCCGCGATCCGGTGGGTCAAGGCGCAGCCGGTGCAGTGGGACACGCCGCTCGTGCTCCCGCCCGACGCGACGGTCGCCGACGCGGCGCGGCTGCTGCCTCCGACCGAGGGACACGGCATCGTGGTCGCGGACGCGTCCACCGGCCACGTCGACGCCGACGACATCCTGGGCATCGTGCCGGCCACGCGCCTGGGCACGGCGCTGCCCGATGCCCGCCTGGGCGACCTGGCGCGCGGGCGGGCGGCATCCGTCGACGCGGAAGACATCGACAGCGCGCGACACGCGTTCGACGTGATCGTCGCCGCCGACGCCGAGACGGTATGCGTCCTGCAGCACGGGCACCTGGTCGGCACCCTGTCGCGCCGCAGTGCGCTGCGCTCGACGCTGTACCGGCCCGCGGTCGACGCATCCGGACGCCTCATCGTGGCAGCCGCCGTCGGCATCAACGGCGACGTCGCCGCCAAGGCGAAGGCTCTCGCGGCCGCGGGTGTCGACGTCCTCGTCGTCGACACCGCGCACGGTCACCAGGAGGGGATGCTGCGTGCCCTGCGCGCCGTCGCGGACCTCGATCTCGGCATCCCGATCGCTGCCGGCAACATCGTCAGCGCCGAAGGCGTGCACGACCTCGTGACCGCGGGCGCCACGATCCTCAAGGTGGGTGTCGGACCGGGCGCGATGTGCACGACCCGCATGATGACCGCCGTCGGGCGTCCGCAGTTCTCGGCGGTGCTCGAGACCGCCGAGGCGGCCCGCGTCATGGGCGCGCACGTGTGGGCCGACGGCGGTGTGCGCTACCCGCGCGACGTCGCCCTCGCGCTCGCCGCCGGCGCCGCGTCGGTCATGATCGGCTCGTGGTTCGCCGGCACCATCGAGGCGCCCGGCGAGCTGCAGCTGGATGACGCGGGCCGCGCCTACAAGGAGTCGTGGGGCATGGCCTCGACGAAGGCCGTGCACGAGCGCTTCGGCCGCCTCGACCCGTACGAGCTCGCCCGCAAGGAACTGTTCGCCGAGGGCATCTCGTCGTCGAGGATCTACCTCGATCCGCTGCGTCCCGGTCTGGAGGACCTGCTCGACATGATCACGTCGGGCGTGCGCTCGTCGTTCACGTACGCGGGCGCCTCGACGGTCGCCGAGTTCCACGACCGCGCGCGCGTGGGCCTGCAGTCCGCCGCGGGCTACGAAGAGGGCAAGGCGCTGCCCGTCAGCTGGTGAGGAGTGGATGCCGGGCGCCCGGCATCCTGTCCTCGCATCCAGTCCTCCGACCCTGCACCCTTCGGAGGCCCTCCGCCGGCCTGCGTCCGGGGATGGTGCGGATCCTGCGTCGTCGCACCCGGCATGCGCTGTCGGACTGGCGCGACTACCTTCCTTCGCGCTGCCGAAATCGGCATGCGCTGCTGCTTGTTACGGGCGCGGATGCCGATTTCGACAGCGCGGACGAACAGGGGGGCGAGTCCGAGTGGCTGCTGCTGTCGCCGCGGCGCAGCGAACTGGTGGATCCAGGGGATCCCGGCGCCCTCGCACGTCGGCACGGAGGCCGCCGGCCGGACGCGGCCGTGGGCGGGACGGAGCCGATCGGGCGTCCGGCGCACGTCGCCCGTGGCTGCGGCGGAGCGCGCTACGGCCGCGGCTTGGTGCTGGGCAGCCCGTCGGCAGTGAGGACGTCGTACACGAGCCGCGGGTTGTCGAAATCGGTGGCCTCAAGCCGCGAGAACCCGCGGACTTCGCGGCGGATCTCGTTCTCGCGGTTCTTCTCGTCGATGACGATCTCGTGCGGATCGCGGTCGTCGCCGAAGTCCGGACTGAGGTACTTGCCGCGCCCGTCGACTTCGAGCCAGTGGTCGTGCTCGGGGAAGTAGCGGTCGCCGAACACCAGTCTTCCGCTGCGGAGGATCCGTCGTTCCTGCGACCGGGACCGCGGGAAGCCGAGGCTGCGCAGCACGTGGGCGGCCTTCGTCTCGCGTGGGTTCGCGGCGCCAGGATCGGCGACATCCAGCACGCGGCGGGCACGCACGTCGCCGCGCTGTCGGGGTACCGCATCGAGGAGCGACGTCAGTTCTTCGACAGTCGTCAGGGGTCCGCCGTCGCGATCCCTCCAGATCGCCTGGTCGACGGCGCTCGCGGCTACCAGGAACGGTGCACTTCGGGCGATGTCGAGGGCGGTCTGGGCCGGAGTGGTGAGTTCGTGCATGCCGAAGGGCTCTCGCTCCACGCCCTCGAGTCCGATGGCGCGTCGCTTGACCGCGCCACCGGAACGTCCGCCCGTCGCGCGCTCGATCCTCACGTCGACGCGACGGGGCCACGCGCCCAAAATGTCGATGTCGTGCTGGGCGGCCGCCGCGAAGTGCGAGATGACCGCGCCGGGCTCGAGCCGCCGCGCGACCTCATCGACCAGGACCCGATGCCGCTGGATCGGGCGGAGTCTGCGCCACTCGGCGGTCACGACGTACGAGCCGGCCGTGATCCGCGTCCAGGAGCCGGACGCAAGATTCCGGCGCAGCCGCCGATCATCGACGACGTCGAGCTGTTCGCGACGGCGCATGACCACGAGCTCGGTCGCTGACGGTGCGGTGGTGGACGACATCGCTCCACGATCCCCTGACGCGTGCCCGCCACGGCACGTCCGCTCACGATCTGTGGGCAGCGCCCGCCAGGTGGCCGCTGGGGAGGAACCGCCGTGCCGGGCAACGGCCAGCGTGCCTCGCCTTGCCCCGGGGTTCCTCGCGCTGCGTCGGGCCTCGCGCTGCCCTGGCGCCTTGCGCTGCCCTGGCGCCTCGCGTCGCCCTGCGCCTCGCGTTGCCCGGGTGCCCGCGAGTTCGCCCCCGCCGGAGGTGCGGCATCCCTTCGCTGCCGAGATCGGCATGCGCTGTCGAACTGGCGCGAGCACCTTCCTTCGCGCGGCCGAAATCGGCATGCGCTGCTGCTTTTTTCGGGCGCGGACGCCGATTTCGACAGCGCGAACCGAGATGGGGTCCCCTCCGGTCCGCGCGCGGCGTCAGCGCAGGCGCGACAGCGCGCGCTCGTGCACTGCGGGGTCGGAGTCCATGCCGGCGGGGGAGTCGGGGCCGTACACGACGAGCTCGTCGAACCCGAGCGCGTCAGCGCGCTCGGCGGCTGCGACGTACTCCCCGACGCTCGTCGTCGGCCGCACCCGGCCGAACCCGAGCAGCAGCGAGCGGCGCACACTCGTGGGGGCACGGCCGGCTTCGGCGCACGCGCGGACGAAGCCGTCGGCCTGACGGCCCAGCAGGTCCCAGTACTCGTCGGCGTCGAGCGCCGTCGATCCCGGGCCGCCGTACGTGTTCCAGGTGTCGGCGTGCGTCGCCGCCAGCGCGAGTGCGCGTGGACCGTGGGCGGCCAGGAGCAGCTCCGGCCGAGGCGTGCCCGACGGGGCGGCGATCGTCTCGAGGCCGTGGAACGAGAGCGTCGAGCCCTCCCAGTCCGTCGCGCCGTCCAGGACCGCCGAGTAGCCGCGCACGACGTCGGCGAACCGTGCCGCCATGGCGCGGGGCTCGTCGCGCACACCATGATCGGCGAGGGCGCACGTGGGCGCGCCCGCGCCGAGGCCGAGCACGAGGCGGCCGCCGGCGATGTCCTGCACCGTCATGGCGACGCGTGCGAGCGTCACCGGGGTGCGGAACACCGCCGAGGCGACGAGGGTGCCGAGTCGGACGCGCTCGGTGGCACCGGCTGCCGCGGTCAGCGTCGTGAACGCCTCGCTCAGCCACATCCCGGGCGCCGTGGCGTGGGTGAGGTGGTCGTAGGTGTACGCCACGTCGTAGCCGATGTCGTCGGCCCAGCGGTACCAGCGCTCCTGCGCGCGCCACGGGCCGACCGGGGGGATCACGACGCTGATCCTGTCGAGTGTCATCCCGACATCGTGTCACCGCGGACGCGGGTGCGGGTGGATGCCGGGGCCTCGGCATCCCGATCCGTCCAGGCCGCGGGCCGGCACCTGCCGTAGACTGTTCGGCACGATGGACGACCCCCCTAGTTGTAGACCCTCGCCCCACCGACCCGACTCCCGCCTGAACGGGGGTGATGTGTGATGGACTACGTCATGCTGGGCGTGGGGCTCCTGCTCACCATCGGCACCGGCCTGTTCGTCGCGAGCGAGTTCGCGCTCGTGAACCTCGACCGCGCCGACCTCGAAGCCCGTCAAGCCGCCGGCGAGTCCCGGCTGTCGCTGACGATCAGCGCGCTGCGCATCACGTCGACCCACCTGTCGAGTGCGCAGCTCGGCATCACGCTGACGACGCTGCTGACCGGTTACACGATGGAACCGGCGATCTCGAACCTGCTCGCGCCGGTGTTCGACGCATGGGGGGTCCCCGCGACGGTGTCGCGCCCCCTGGCCGCCATCATCGGCGTCGCGATCGCGACCGTGTTCTCGATGATCCTCGGCGAGCTCGTCCCGAAGAACTTCGCACTGGCGGTGCCGCGGCAGACCGCAAAGCTCGTGATGCCGTTCCAGGTGGCGTTCACGACGGTGTTCCGTCCGGCGATCGTCGTGCTCAACGGCAGCGCCAACGGCGTGCTGCGGGCGATGGGCGTCGAGCCCAAGGAGGAGCTGTCGGGTGCGCGCACCGCGGAGGAGCTGTCGAGCCTCGTCCGCCGTTCCGCGAGCGCGGGCGTGCTCGAAGAGGACACGGCGTCGCTCCTGGACCGCAGCCTCACCTTCGCCCGCCTGACCGCGGCCGACGTCATGACGCCGCGGCCCAGCATCCATGCGCTCGCCGCGGACGACTCCGCCGAGGACGTCATCCAGCTCGCCCGCCGCACCGGACACAGCCGGTTCCCCGTCTACGACGACTCGATGGACGACATCACCGGCATCGTGCACCTGAAGGCGGCCGTGAGCGTGCCGCGCGAGCGCCGCGCCGACGTGCCGGCGGCCGCCCTGGCCACGGAGCCGCTGCGCTTCCCCGAGGCGGTGCATCTCGACGTGCTGGTCGCGGAGCTGCGCGCCCGCGGGTACCAGATGGCGATCGTCGTGGACGAGTACGGCGGCACCGCGGGCGTCGTGACCCTCGAGGACCTCGTGGAAGAGATCGTCGGCGAGGTGCTCGACGAGCACGACCGCCGGCGCGCGGGGATCGTCCGAGTCGACGACACCGTCCTGTTCCCGGGCGAACTGCGACCCGACGAGGTCCGCGACCGCGCCGGCATCCGGATCCCCGAGGGTGATGTGTACGACACCGTCGGCGGCTACATCATGAGCGTGCTCGAGCGGATCCCCGCCGTCGGCGACAGCGTCGAGATCGAGGACGGCACGCTCGAGGTGCAGCGCATGGATGCGCGTCGCGTGGACCGTGTGCGCTTCACGCCGAGGCCGATGCCCCACGACGTCGATGCCGCCGAAGGGGGTGAGCGTCGATGAGCGACTGGGCCGGAATCGTATGGCTGGTCGTCCTGCTGATCGCCAACGCCTTCTTCGTCGGTGCGGAGTTCGCCGTCATCTCGGCACGCCGCTCGCAGATCGAGCCCCTCGCCGAGAAGGGCTCGCGGTCGGCCAAGACCGCGCTGTACGCCATGGAGCACGCGACGCTCATGCTGGCGACGAGCCAGCTCGGCATCACGATCTGCTCGCTGCTGATCCTGAACGTGTCGGAGCCGGCGATCCACCATCTGCTCGCCGCCCCGCTGGGCTTGACCGGCTGGTCGGAGGCCCTCGTCGACGGCGTCGCGTTCGCCGTGACGCTCGTGCTGGTGTCGTACCTGCACGTGGTGTTCGGCGAGATGGTGCCGAAGAACCTCGCGTTCTCGGTGCCCGACCGCGCCGTGCTGATGCTCGCGACGCCCCTGGTGTGGGTCTCGAAGGTCTTCCACCCGGTGATCGTGACCCTCAACTGGATCGCGAACCACACCGTGCGTCTGTTCCGCGTCGAGCCGAAGGACGAGGCGGCCTCGACCTTCACGCTCGAAGAGGTGGCGACGATCGTCAACCAGTCGCGCATCGAGGGCGTCCTCGACGACGCGGCGGGCACGGTCGCCGCGGCTGTCGAGTTCACCGACAAGAAGGCCGCCGACATCGCGGTGCCGCTGTCGGACCTCGTGACCCTTCCCGAGGCGGTCACGCCGGACGAGATCGAGCGCGCCGTGTCGAAGCACGGGTTCTCGCGCTACGTGATCGTCGACGAGGCCGCCGAGCCGGTCGGCTACGTGCACCTGAAGGACATCCTGCGCGCTGCCGAGGGGCCGGATGCCGCGACGGACGTCGCGCGGCCCATCCCCACCAAGCGCATCCACCACATGGTGCCCGTGCTCGAATCCACCGATCTCGAGGATGCGCTCGCCGTGATGCGCCGCGCCGGACGCCACCTCGCGCAGGTGCGCGACGACGCCGGCCGCACGACGGCGGTGCTGTTCCTGGAAGACATCATCGAGGAGCTGATCGGCGAGGTGCAGGACGCCACGCGGCGTCGCGGCTACTGACCGAACGCTCCCAGACTTCGCAGATCGACGCCGATCTCGCAGGATTCTCGCGAGATCCTGCGAGATCGGCACGATTCTGCGAAGTCTGTGGATGCCGTCGCTCGCTCAACGACCGCGCGGCGTCAGCGGGGCCGGGCCCGCAGGTACTGTGCCGGCCAGTAGTCGATGTCGGCGCCGAGCTCGACAGAGGCGCGCAGCGCGTAGTGCGGATCGCGCAGCCACTCCCGGCCGGCCATGACGGCGTCCGCCGAGCCTTCGGCGAGCACACGCTCGGCGTGCGCGGCGTCGTCGATCATGCCGACGGCGTTCACCGGCACGCCGGCCTCTCGGCGCACCCGCTCGGCGAGGTGGACCTGGTAGCCCGGACCGGTCGTGATCCGCTGGTGGGCGACGAGCCCACCGCTGGAGATGTCGAAGAAGTCCGCACCGCGGTCGGCCGCCCAGCGGGCGACGGTCACGGTCTCGTCGGCGTCCCAGCCACCGTCGGCCCAGTCGGTGGCCGAGAACCGCACGATCACGGGGACGCCGGGTGCGGCATCCCTCACCGCGTCCAGCACGCGCAGCAGCAGGCGTGCCCGGTTCTCGAGCGAGCCGCCGTAGGCGTCGTCGCGGTGGTTCGACAGCGGCGAGAGGAACTGGTGCAGCAGGTACCCGTGCGCGGCGTGCAGCTCGAGCACCTCGAAGCCGGCCTCGACCGCACGGCGTGCCGCGGCGGCGAAGGCGTCGACGACCCGGTCGATGCCGGCGAGGTCCAGCGCGACGGGCTCGGCGAAGCCCTCGAACGCGATCGCGGACGGCGCGGTGGTGGTCCAGCCGCCCTGGTCCGCGGGCACACTGCCGCGGTGCTCGGCGAACGGCCACCAGGTCGACGCCTTGCGGCCGGCGTGGGCGAGCTGGACGCCGGCCACCGCGCCCCGGCTGCGGACAGCCGCGACGATGGGCGCCCAGGCGTCCCGCTGGGCGTCGGTCCACAGCCCCGTGTCCCGCGGCGAGATGCGCCCCTCGGGCACGACCGCCGTCGCCTCCGCGATGATGAGGCCGGCACCACCCGACGCGAACTGCGCCAGATGGGTGTGATGCCACTCCTGCGGGACCCCGTCGACCGCGCTGTACTGGCACATCGGCGACACCCACAGCCGGTTGCGCACCTCCACGTCGCGCAGGGTCAACGGCGTGAACAGACGGGTCATGGGGGTCCTTCGCATCGGCGGCGGTACTGTGACCGCATGGTTCGGGAATGGACGCGGACGGATGCCGCACACGCCCTGCGACGGCCCACAGCCGCCGATGACAAGTATTCCCGAGGCGTGCTGGGCATGCGGACGGGCTCGGAGGCGTACCCCGGCGCCGCGGTGCTGGGCGTCGAGGCGGCCTGGCGCACGGGGCTGGGGATGGTGCGGTATCTCGGCGCCGCGCGCGCGGCGGACCTCGTGCTGGCCCGGCGCCCCGAGACGGTGACCGCCGACGGGCGCGTGCAGGCCTGGGTCATCGGGTCCGGGACGGATGCTGCGACCCGCACCCCGGCCGAGACCTCCGCGCTGCGGGCCGTGCTGAGCGACACCGATCCCGTCGTGGCCGACGCGGGCGCGTTGGATCTCGCCACCGAGGACGAGGCCACCGCGCCGCGCATCCTCACGCCGCACGACCGCGAGCACGCCCGACTCCGCACGGCGCTCGGACTGGGCGTCCCCGGCGCCGACCGGGTCGCGGCGGCACGCGAGACGGCCGAGGCGACGGGCGCCGTCGTGCTGCTCAAGGGCGGGGTGACGGTCGTGGTCGCACCGGACGGGTGGGCGGCGACCGTCGAGGCGGGCACGCCGTGGCTCGCCACGGCGGGCACCGGCGACGTGCTGGCAGGCGTCATCGGCGCGCTCGTCGCCGGCGCGGCGGCCTCGGACGCCGCCGCGGACGGCGCGGCACTTGCGGCACTCGCAGCCTCGGCCGCGTGGCTCCACGGTCGGGCGTCGGCCATCGCCTCCGGCGGCGACCGGCCGATCACCGCGCTCGACGTGGCAGACGCGCTGCCGCAGGCGGTGGCGGAGGTGCTCGCCGGCTGACCCGGCGTGCGCAGAGCAGGACACCTCCGCGACACGGGCGGCGGCATCCCTTCGCGGGCGTGTCGCCCGAAGCCTCCTGCGTTGCGTCGGCGGCGGTCTGCACGACGGCCTTCCCTAGGATGGTGACGTGTCTCGGCGGGCGGTGGTGTGGATCGCGTTCGCCGTCGTCCACGCGGTCGTGATCTGGCTCGGCTTCACGGGGGACCACGCCGCCTCGTGGGATGTCGATCAGCTGTACCGCTGGTGGGCGGGCCGCACGCTCGCCGGACAGGCGATCCCGGGCATCACCGAGGGCTGGGTGTACCCGATCCTCGCGCACGTGCCGATCCTGCTCGTCGGCGCCCTGAGCCCCGTCATCGACTACACGCTCGCGTGGGGACTGCTCGTGACCGCGATGGATGCCGCGGCCTTCGCGGTGCTCGTCGGCCGCGGCCGTTCGCGCGGACGCCTGACGGCGGCGTGGTTCTGGCTCGCCGCGATCCTCGCGCTCGGCGGCGTCGGCATGTTCCGGCTCGACGGGGTGACCGTTCCGCTCGCGATCCTCGGGTCGCTGTGGCTGGTCGGCCGGCCCTGGCTCGCGTCGGTGCTGCTCGCCGTCGCCACGTGGATCAAGGTGTGGCCGGCCGCCCTCCTGGCGGCGGCGGTCATCGCGGTGCGCCGGCGATCCGCGATCGTGGGCGGCGTAGCCGTCGTGTCGGCGGTCGCCGTGGTGGTCGTGCTGATGCTCGGCGGCGGCGCGCACCTGTTCGGCTTCGTGGGCGACCAGACCTCGCGCGGCCTGCAGCTGGAGGCGCCGGTCAGCACCGCCTTCCTGCTCATGGCGGCGGGCGGCGTGCCCGGGGCGGCCATCCGCTACGACGAAGAGATCATCACGTTCCAGGTCGTCGGACCCGGCGTCGAGGGCGTGATCGCCGCGATGACCCCGGTGCTCATCGTCGGGATGCTGGCGATCGCCGCCGTCGGCGCCGTGAAGGCGTGGCGCGGCGCGGGGTTCGCGGCGCTGTTCCCGGCGCTCTCGGGTGCGCTCGTGCTCGGGTTCATCGTGCTGAACAAGGTGGCCTCTCCGCAGTACCTCACGTGGCTCATCGCGCCGCTTGTCGTGGCGCTCGTGCTGGACCGCCGTAGGTGGGGGCGCCCGGCGGTGCTTGCCCTGGTGATCCTCGTCCTGACGCAGCTCATCTTCCCGTTCTGCTACGACGCGATCCTCGCGCTCGTCCCCGCCGCGGTGGGCCTTCTCGTGCTGCGCAACGCGCTGCTCGTGGCGATGTTCGTGTGGGTCCTCGTGCTGCTCGTCCGGGTGCCGGTCCGCCGGCGCAGGAGCGCGGTGCGGCCGGATCCGACGGGTTCGGCCGCCGTCGGGGGCATGCCAGAGTAGGGGGTGGTGGCGGCACTCGTGCTGAGCGAGGCACGAGACGAAGCATCCCGTCGTCCCTGATCTGCGGAGGTTGGTCATGCTCGTCGCTTTCTCGGTGGCTCCCAGCGGCACGGGTCGTGCCGACGGCTCGGTGCACGACGCCGTCGCCGCGGCCGTGAAGGTCGTCCGTGACAGCGGGCTGCCGCATCGCACGACCTCGATGTTCACCGAGATCGAGGGGGAGTGGGACGAGGTCTTCGACGTCGTCAAGCGCGCGACGGACGCCGTCGCGCCGTACGGCTCGCGGGTGTCGCTGGTGCTGAAGGCCGACATCCGCCCGGGCTACACGGGCGAGCTCGATGCCAAGATCGAGCGGCTGGAAGCCGCGATCGACCGGCAGGACGACGCCTCTTGAGGATCGCGCCCGGCGTCCACGAAGCCGCCGGGCCGCGTGTCGCGACATGTGTCCGAATCGATTCGACAGCATGTCGCGGCGTGGCTAGCATGACCCGGTGACCTCCTCGAACCTGACGAGGGGCGCGGCGACGTGGGCGCTCCTCTCCCTCGCCGTCGGCAGCTTCGGCATCGGCATGACCGAGTTCGTCGTGATGGGCCTGCTCCCCGACATCGGGCAGGACCTGCTGCCGTCGCTGTGGGCGCTCCGCTCCGAGGACGCGATCGCCCAGGCCGGCTGGCTCATCTCGCTGTACGCGCTGGGCGTCGTCATCGGCGCGCCCACCATCGCCGGCGCGGTGGCGAAGTACCCGCGCCGCCGGGTCATGATCGGCCTCGCTCTCGCGCTCACGGTCTTCAACGCGCTGACCTTCCTGGCGCCGACGTTCGAGTGGGTGGCGGCATCCCGGTTCCTGGCGGGGCTGCCCCACGGCGCCTACTTCGGCATCGGAGCCCTGGTGGCGGCCGAGGTGCTGGGCCCGGGCATGCGTGCGAAGGGCGTCGCCTTCGTGCTCACCGGTCTCACCGTCGCGAACGTCGTGGGCGTGCCGCTGGGCACGTTCATCGGCCAGCAGGTCGGCTGGCGCGCGGCGTTCATGATCGTGGCGGCGATCTTCCTCGCCGCGACCGTCCTCATCGCCCTCTTCGTGCCCGAGGACGAGGGCGACCCCAGCCGCACGATGCGGGCAGAGCTCAAGGTGTTCCGCATCGGGCAGGTGTGGCTCGCGCTCGCAGTCGGCGCCATCGGCTTCGGCGGATTCTTCGCCGTGTACAGCTACGTGGCGCCCATGGTGACCGACGTCGCGGGGTCGCCCGAGTGGGCCGTTCCTATCGTGCTGGTGCTGATGGGGATCGGCATGACGATCGGCAACCTCGTCGGCGGGCATCTCGCCGACGTGGACCTCCGGCGCACGCTCGTCGGCGGGCTCATCGGACTGGCCGTCGTGCTCGCCCTCGTGGGCGCGACGGCGCAGTGGATCTGGGCGCTCGCCCTCTTCGTGTTCGCCACCGGCTTCGTCTCGTCGGTGCTGAGCCCGACGATCCAGACACGCCTCATGGACGTCGCGCAGGACAACCAGTCCATCGCCGCGGCGCTCAACCACTCCGCGCTCAACATCGGCAACAGCCTCGGCGCGTTCCTCGGCGGTCTCGTCATCGCCGCCGGCTGGGGCTTCGTGGCGCCGGCCTGGGTCGGCGTCGTGCTCGCCCTGGCGGGGCTGGCGATCGCGGCCGCGAGCCTCGTGACAGAGCGGCGGAGGATGCCGGCCGGCGTGTAGCGGCCGGCATCGGTTCCCCGGCCGCGGATAGAGTGAGCGGATGCCGGAACCGACGCCCGCCGATCGCGCTCTGCGCGCCGTGGCCGACTCCGTGACGGACTCCCGGGCGCGGCTGCCCGAGGACGCCACAGACCCGTCGATCCCGGTCGCGGCCACCGTCGTGCTGCTGCGCGACGGGGACGCCGGGCTCGAGGTGCTGGTGATCGAGCGGCCCGACCGCGGCTCGTTCGCCGGCGCGTGGGTGTTCCCCGGCGGAAAGCTCGAGGACGGCGACCGCGCGGGCGCCGACGAGGCCGAGGACGACGTCGCGCGCCGTGCGGGAGTGCGCGAGACGCACGAAGAGACAGGCCTCGTCATCGATCCGGCCGTGCTCGAGACGCTGTCGGTGTGGGATCCTCCGCCGGGACTTGCGCTGCGCATCCGGACATGGTTCTTCGTCGCGCCCGCGGCGGAGGGCGAGATCACGCTGTCGCCCGGCGAAGCCGTCGCCGCGGAATGGGCGCGCCCCGCCGAGCTTCTCGAGCGCCACGGCCGCGGCGAGCTGACGCTCTACCCGCCGACCTGGGTCACTCTGCACGGGCTCGCCGCGCACGCCGACGCCGCGTCCGTCCTCGGGTCGGCGCGCCTGGCGGGCGTGCAGCGCTTCGAGACGGTGGCGCGGCGCGGGGCCGAAGGACCCCTGCTGGTGTGGCACGGCGACGACGACTGGGATCCGGATGCCGCGGCATCCGGATCCCGTCACCGACTGGAGATCGGCGCCCTGCCGTGGCGGTACTCGCGTACGCAGGGCGACGGCCTCACGGCTGGATGACCCCCGCGACGCCGACGAGGTCGGCGAACGTGAAGGTCGCCGGGTTGCTGCGCGGCAGGCTCGGCGCGAACGAGACATTGAGGATCGACAGCACATCGCGCTTCAGCATGCGCACGAACGTCTCGGCCACGATCTTCGCGCCGAGCGGCCCGAGCGTCTCGCCTCCCGCCTTTACCGCAGCCTCGCGCAGCAGGTAATACCACAGCGGCGTCTTGGCCAGCAGCAGGCCGCCGTCCTTGTTCAGCACCGCCGTCTCGGCCGCGCCGAGTCCCGAGGTCAGGTCGGCGGAGCTCATCACGGGGACGCCCAGCTCGGCCGCCGTCGCCTGCCCGCTGGGAAGACCCAGCACCAGGCCGCGCACGAGGTTGCGGGCCGCGAGCACTCCCATCAGCTCGCCCGTGCTGCCGTTCCCGTCGAGGTCCTCCAGCGCGGGGGCGAGAGCGCTGTCGATCTTGCGTGCGCGGTTGAACACCGGCACCGGGATACCGGTCTCGAAGAACGCGTTGAAGTCGACGACCCAGTTGGAGAACACGGGGGTGCGGTCCACCGAGATGAACGAGAAGACGTCGCTCATCGGCTTGGTGCGCAGCGCGAAGTTGAGCCAGTAGTCGTTGCGCACCATGCTGTGCCCGAACCGGTATGCGGCGACCGAGAACTCGACCGGCATCCGGAACCTCTTCCCGGGCGCCACCGTCGCGACCGCGTCGTCCACGGCCGCCTGCCCGCAGATGCGGGGGAGGAAGTCGTGCAGCACGGCCCACTGGTAGTGCAGCGTCACGAGCCGCTTCGCCTCGATGAAGACGTCACCGCTGAACGAGGCGGCCACGAGCAGGTCGACGACGGCGTTGTGGAACCGCAGCATCGCGTGGTGCAGCTGCGACACGATCAGGTTCTCGTTGTTGCGCGGGTCGCCGATGATGGCCGTCTTCGCCGCCGTCCGCGGCACGTCGAAGTCGGTGTGCTCCAGCATGCCGGCGTCGCCCGCCGCACCGCCGGCGCCCCCAGGACCGAACGGCAGATTCGTGCCGACCATCAGGCGGAACGCGGATGCCGGCTCCCCAGGCCCCGGCGGCGCATACAGGAACGCGTCGAGGGCGGGGCCCTTGCCGTACACGCTGTCGAGGTCGAGCACCGGCGACCGCATGTTGTTGATGGTCGTGGCGTCGACGATGGTGGGCGAGTCGATGGCCGATGACACGTCGAGCGTGATGTCGTGGTCGACGAACTGGCCGACGTACGTGTAGCCCGACGGCGTGACCGAATCGTCCGCCGGCGCGCCGGTGTCGCCCATGGCGCGGCCGAGCTCCTCCAGGAGCGCCCGGGTGGCGGCGTTCACCGGCAGGCGGCTCGCGGTGCGCGTCGCCGCCTTCGTCAGATAGCCGAACTTGTCGGCGCAGTCCGACGCGAAGGACGGGAACGGGAAGTACCCGAGTGAGAACTTGGCACCGTGGAATCGTGCGACCGGTCCGCGCAGGTGCACGAGCGAGTCGCGCACGTCCGCGGGCAGTTCATCCTCATCCACCCGGGGACGCACGGCGGCGATCGATTCGAGGACGGCGTCCACGCCGAAACGCTGCGCCGGAGGCAGGGCCTCGGCGTCTTTGCGCATCGCCTTCGTGCTGTGCGCGCTCCTGCCCTTCGGCCTCTGGAGCTCGTCGGCGCCGCCGTGCAGGCCCGGCCTGTGGCGGTCGCCGCCGGCGGGCGGCGCGTCGGCGCCGTCGCCGTCGAGGTGGAGCTGGGCACGCAGGAACGGCTGCGCGCGGAAGGCGTCGGCGGCCGCTTCGGCGCCCGTCGTGTCTTCTGTAGTCATGGCTGACCCCTTCCGGTCGGTTGCCGGTAGGGAGGGGCGCAGCCGATCGGCTGATACCGTCAGGCGTCGAGCAGGCGGCGCAGGTGCGCTCCGACGGCGGCCGTCTCGATCAGGAACCCGTCGTGGCCGAAGTCGCTCGCCAGCACGACGGCGCGATCGCCGTCGAGGGTGTTCGGGATGCCGCGCGCGATGCGGTGCTGCCCGTCGATGGGGAACAGGCGGTCGCTGTCGATGCCCAGCACGAGCGCCGTCGCCGTGACCTGCGCGAGGGCGTCCTCGATGCCGCCGCGATCACGGCCGACGTCGTGGGAGTTCATCGCCTCGACGAGCGTGATGTACGAGTTCGCATCGAAGCGCCGCGTGAACTTGTTGCCGTGGAAGTCGAGGTACGACTCGACCGCGAAACGCCCGCCGTGGCCGAGCGGGCTGACGCCGGACTGCCACGACCGCTGGAACCGCTGGTTGAGCTCGGTGGGGGAGCGGTAGTTCAGGAGCGCCATGCGCCGTGCCAGCGCGAGCCCCCGCGTGGGTCCGTCGCCGTCGCCCGCGTCGTAGTACTCGCCGCCCTGGAAGCGGGGATCGATCTGGATCGCCTCGATCTGCACCGAGTTGAGGGCGATCTGATCGGCCGTGTTGACCGGGGGCGACGACAGGATGCCGACGCGGTGCACGCGGTCGGGGAGACCCACCGCCCACTCCAGCGCGTGCATGCCGCCCATCGAGCCACCGATGACGGCGGCCCATGCATCGATGCCGAGCGCGTCGGCCAGGCGCACCTGGGCGGCGACCTGGTCGCGGATCGTCAGGTACGGGAAGCGTGAGGCCCACTCGTAGCCGTCGGGACCGATGGAGGCGGGACCCGTGGACCCTTGGCATCCGCCCAGCATGTTCGGGGCGATGACGAACCACCGGTCGGTGTCGATCGGCGCCCCGGGACCGACGATGTCGTCCCACCAGCCGCTGGTGGGGTGACCGGGGCCGGCGGCGCCGCGCACGTGGCTGTCACCGGTCAGGGCGTGCAGCACGAGGACGGCGTTGTCGCGCGCGGCGTTGAGCTCTCCCCACGACTCGTAGGCGAGCCGGTAGGCGGGCAGCTCGCGCCCCTGCTCGGTGCGGAACGCGCCGAATGCGGCGAACCGGCGATCGCCGAGCGGGTCTCCGTCGCGCCACGCGCCGGTGGCCGGCGGGCGCCCCAGCAGCTGCCGGGCGTCGGCCTCCGTCACCGGTGCGCTCGGCACCGTGTCTTCGGAGGTCTGCCAGTCCATTCGCCCATTCTCTCGTGAACCGCCGGGGTTCCCCCGCGCATTACGCAGCCTGCGGTTCCGGCGAGTCGCCGGGACCGTGGGCTCCGGCCGGCCGAATCCGGCGAGTCGGCAGGAACGTGGGCGGGGGCTCAGCAGGAGATGACGGATGCCTCGGCCCGACGCAGAACGTCGGGCCGAGGCATCCGGTCCCTGAGGAGGGGTCTTAGGCGCGAGCGGCCTCCGACACGCGGCGCGCAGCGGCCAGAGCCTGCTCGAGGTCGGCCTTGAGGTCGTCGATGTTCTCGAGACCGACCGACAGCCGCACGAGGCCCGGGGTCACACCGGTCGTGAGCTGCTGCTCGGGCGTGAGCTGCGAGTGGGTCGTCGAGGCCGGGTGGATGACGAGCGAGCGCACGTCGCCGATGTTGGCGAGGTGGCTGAACAGCGACAGCGAGTTGACGAACTCGCGGCCCGCCTCGACCCCGCCCTTGAGCTCGAACGACAGCACCGCCCCGACGCCCTTGGGGGCGTACTGGTTCGCAGCCGCGTACCAGGGCGACGTGGGCAGGCCCGAGTAGTTCACCGACGCGACGTCGGCGTGGTTCTCGAGCCACTCCGCGATCTCCTGCGCGTTCTGCACGTGACGCTCGACGCGCAGCGACAGGGTCTCGATGCCCTGGATGAGCAGCCACGCGCTGTTCGGGGCGATCGCGGCGCCGAGGTCGCGCAGCAGCTGCACGCGGGCCTTGATGATGTAGGCCAGGCCGTCGCCGACCGCGGCCGTGTAGGACGCACCGTGGTACGAGGGGTCCGGAACGGTCAGCCCCGGGAACTTGTCGACGTTCTTCGACCACTCGAACGTGCCGCCGTCGACGATGACGCCGCCGATGGTCGTGCCGTGGCCGCCGAGGAACTTCGTGGCCGAGTGGATGACGATGTCGGCGCCGTGCTCGAACGGGCGGATGAGGTACGGCGTCGCGATCGTGTTGTCGACGATGAGCGGCACCCCGCTCTCGTGGGCGATGTCGGCGACCGTGCGGATGTCGAGCACGTTGATCTTCGGGTTGCCGATCGTCTCGGCGAAGAACAGCTTCGTGTTCGGGCGCACCGCACGGCGCCACTCCTCGGCGTCGTCCTGGTTCTCGACGAACGTGACCTCGATGCCGAGCTTGGCGAGCGTGTACTTGAAGAGGTTGTACGTGCCGCCGTAGATGGAGCTCGACGCCACGAAGTGGTCGCCCGCCTCGGCGATGTTCAGGATCGCGAAGGTCGACGCCGCCTGGCCGCTGGCGAGCAGGAGGGCACCGGTGCCGCCCTCGAGCGCGGCGACGCGCTCCTCGACGACCGCCTGGGTCGGGTTCTGGATGCGCGTGTAGATGTTGCCGAACTCGGCCAGCGCGAACAGGTTCGCGGCGTGGTCGGTGTTGTCGAACACGTACGACGTGGTCTGGTAGATCGGCGTGGCGCGAGCCTTCGTGACCGGGTCGGGCTGGGCGCCCGAGTGGATCTGCTTGGTCTCGAAACGCCAGTTCTCGGAAGCGGCCATGGCTGTCTCCTGCGGGTCGGGTGCCGGGTCGGATCCCGGGTGACGGATGCCGGGAGCCCTCGCCCCCGATGCGTTCGAGAGTACGGATCCCGCCCGCTTGTCAACAACGCGGGGGAAATGTGACGTCACACTCGCGGCGCCCCCTCTCTCGCGATGCCCCCTTCTTTTCTCGGTGACTTGGCGTATATGTACGACTCGCCGGGCGTGTCGCGTACATATACGCCAAGTCAACGAGGGGGCTGGGGGTGGGTAGCGTGGAGGGCATGACGACCAGACGTGCAGTGGTGACCGGGGCGAGCTCGGGGATCGGCGAGGCGGCGGCGCGCGCGTTGCGTGCGAGCGGCTGGGACGTGGTGGCGGTCGCGCGGCGCGCGGACAGGCTGGCGGCGCTGGAGTCCGAGACGGGGGCGGTCGCCTTCGCCGCGGATCTGACGACGGATGCCGACGTCGAAGCGCTCGCCGGGTTCCTCGCGGATTCCGGCCCGGTGCACGCGCTCGTGCACGTGGCCGGCGGTGCGCGCGGCACCGATCGGGTCGAGGACGGCCGCGTCGAGGACTGGCGCTGGATGTTCGAGGCCAACGTGCTGTCGGCGCAGCGCCTCGTCGCGGCGCTCCTGCCGCTGCTGCGGCGCGCGGCGGCCGCCGACGGGCACGCCGACACGCTCTTCGTGACCTCGACGGCCGCGCAGACCGCGTACGCGGGCGGCGCGGGATACAACGCGGCCAAGGCGGGGGAGTCGATGCTCGCGCATGCGCTGCGCCTGGAGCTCAACGGCGAGCCGATCCGCGTGATCGAGGTGGCGCCCGGAATGGTCTACACGCCGGAGTTCGCGCTCAACCGCCTGGGCGGCGACAGCGTGGCGGCCGAGCGCGTGTACGAGGGTGTGGAGAACCCTCTCACCGCCGAGGACGTCGCCGATGTCATCGCGTACGCCGTGAATGCGCCGGGGCACGTCAACCTCGACCTGATCACGATGCGCCCGGTCGCGCAGTCCGCGCAGTTCCTGCTGGCGCGCGGGGCGCTGCGCCCGCGCGGGGTCGACAGCCCCTGATCGTCCGACATCGACGGAGGGACGTGGATGCCGTCCGGCATCCCCGTCCGCCGGTCTGTCTCGTCCGCGTCAGATGATCCGGGACTCGCCCGTCGCCGCCACGTCATCCTCGGCGGCGACCGCGTCGGCCGACGCCTCGGGGTCGCCGAACGCGACCTTCGGCACGAAGAAGAGCAGCACCGCGGCGACGAACCCGCCGGCGGCGCAGATCGCCCACACCGTCATGTAGCCGCCGAGCGATGCGGCGGTCTGGCTCGCGACAGCGCCCGCACCGGCCGCCAGCACGACACCGAACACCGCCGACGCGAAGGTGCCGCCGATCGTCTTGGTGGTGTTCGTGAGCGCGGACGCGATGCCGGTCTGCCCGTGCGGAGCGGCCGCGGCGGCGGCCGCCGGGAGGGCGCCGACGAGGGCGCCCGAGCCGACGCCGGCGATCGAGAGGTTGAGCAGCACCTGCCAGAGCTCGGTGTGGAACGGCAGGAACAGCGTGTAGCCGATGCCCACGAGGGCCGAGGCGACGATGAGGATCAGGCGCGGGTTCGCGCGGCGCGAGGTCACCGCGAACAGCACGGCTCCGACGATCAGCGACACGAGGTACACGCCGATGACGTTGGAGCGGGCAGTCGCGTCGAGGCCCAGGCCGTAGCCGAGCGACGAGTCCGTGCCGGCATAGGTGGACAGCGGACCCTGGGCGCCCAGGAGGCTGATGCCGACGAGGAACGCGGTTGCCTGCACGGGCCACATCTCGGGGCGCCGGAGCACGCGGATGTCGATCGCAGGATCGGGTTGGCGCAGCTCGTATCGCACGAACCAGACGAAGACCGCGACGCCTCCGGCCAGCAGCGCGGCGACCCACGCCCAGCCGCCGGGACCGAGACCGAGCTCGCCGATCATCCGCATGTAGACGAGCGCACCGGTGACGAGCAGGAGACCCCACGCGAGGATCACGAAGCCCCACGTGTCCAGGCGCCGTCCGGGAAGCGGCTCGGACTCGGGGACGCCCAGCCAGATCACGAGTGCGATGAGCGTCACCGCGATCGCCGGCACGAGAAGGGTGATCCGCAGGTCGCCGCCGGTCGCCGCGAAGATGCGGCCCGCGGCGAGGGCGCCGATGATGGCGCCCGCCTCCAGACCGACGACCAGCAGGCCGGCCGCGCGGCGCGTGAGCGAGGTGCCGCGGTTCTGCCGGCGTCCGCGCTCGAAGATGAGCGCGATCTCCAGTGGCAGCCACACGACGTAGAAGCCCTGCAGGGCCCACGCCACCAGGAAGCTCCAGAAGTCGCCGGCGAACGCCAGCCACCAGCTCGCCGCCGCGGTGAGGATCGCCGCGACGAGCAGGATCTTCTTGTGGCCGTACATGTCGCCGAGCTTCGCCATCACGGGCACCACGAGGGCCGACAGCAGCAGCTGCGCCGCCTCGAACCAGTTGACGTCCGAATCGTGGATGCCGAGCGAGGTCACGATGTCGCTGAACAGTGGCACGTAGAAGCCCTGCAGGATGCCGCTCGTCAGTTCGACGAGGACGAACCACCCGATGAGACCGGCGGTGATGCCGAGGGCGGAGCCGCGCAGGCGATCGGCGGCGGAGGAGGCGCGAGACACGACGGTGAGGATATAACAGCGCGCGTCCTAGTCTGGAGGGCGTGTGGATGACGACCCCCTGCCCCTCCTCTGAACGGCCCCGCGCATGGCGATGACCCTGCCGGAGCTCGCCGACGCGGGCCTCATGGACCCGGGCTGGGCCGACGCGCTGGAACCCGTCGCTCCCGACATCGCGGCGCTCGGCGAACGGCTGCGCGGCGAGGTCGCCGCGGGGCGCCACTATCTGCCGGCGGGGGACCGGGTGCTGCGCGCGTTCCAGCGGCCGCTCGCGGACGTCAAGGTGCTGATCGTCGGCCAGGACCCGTACCCCACGCCGGGGCACCCGATCGGTCTCTCCTTCGCCGTGGACGCGCACGTCCGCCCGCTCCCGCGGAGCCTCGCCAACATCTACCAGGAGCTCGAGTCCGACCTCGGCATCCCGCGCGCGGCGCACGGCGACCTGTCGGCGTGGAGCGATCAGGGCGTCATGCTGCTGAACCGCGTGCTGACGGTCGCGCCGGGGGCGCCGGCATCCCATCGCGGCTGGGGGTGGGAGAAGGTCACCGAGCACGCGATCCGCACGCTCGTCGCTCGCGACCGCCCGCTCGTCGCGATCCTGTGGGGGAGGGATGCCGCGAACCTGCGCTCGATGCTCGGGTCGACGCCGATCATCGAGTCGCCGCATCCGTCCCCCCTGTCGGCCAGCCGCGGCTTCTTCGGCTCGAAGCCGTTCTCGCGCGCCAACGAACTGCTCGCCCAGCAGGGCGCCGCCCCGGTGGCCTGGGCGCTGCCGGCACAGACCGACTCCGCGCTGCCCGCCTGACCCGGTCGGAGGACCGCATGCTCGAAGAGGAATACGAGAAGGACAAGCGCGTCCTGCCGGCGCACCTGCGCCGGCAGCCGGAGCCCGAGCGTCCGTTCGCGTTCGCGATCCGGCCCGTCGAGGATCGAGATCTTCCCGACGTCCGCGAGATCTACAACCACTACGTGACGAACTCCGTCGTCACCTTCGACGAGGACACGTGGTCGCTGAAGCGGTGGCGCACCAAGCGTGAGCAGCTGGCCAAGCAGGGGCTTCCGTTCCTCGTCGCCGAGTCGCCCACCGGGCAGGTGCTCGGGTACGCGCTCGTGCAGCCGATGTCGAGCAAGTCGGCGTACCGGTACTCGGTCGAGAACTCCATCTACCTCGGCCACGCCGCGACCGGAAAGGGGCTCGGCCGTGCACTCCTGGAGGCGCTCATCGCCGCGAGCGAGGCCGCCGGCATCCGTCAGATGGTCGCGGTGATCAGCGACAAGGGCGCCGAGGGCTCGGTCGCCCTCCACGAGAAGCTGGGCTTCGCCGAGGTCGGCCGCATGGGACGCGTCGGGTTCAAGTTCGGCCGGTGGCTCGGCGTGATCTACCTGCAGAAGGAGCTCAAGCCCGCCAAGAAGCAGGGAGCCAGGAAGGGGCTCTTCGGCCGCTGAGCGCTAGCGGCCGTCGCCGCTGCGGCGACTCCAGTCGCGCACCGCGTCGACGAGGTCGCGCCACGCCCCGACCACCTCGTCATCGACGAGCTCGGCCTCGCGGGGGTCGGAGTCGGTCCAGGTCGCGCGGATCCACCACGTGAAGCCGTCAGGCACCTGCGGCCGCCGGTCGCGGTGGGATCGGGTGCGGTCATCCTCGGTCGTCGGCGCGGCGTCGGACCTAGGCGCCGGCCCGGGCGCGGCCGCGTCGTCCCACGGACAGCGGTCGATGAGCGAGATCCACTCCGATGCCTCGTCGCCGACGGGCTGCGCCGACCAGCGCCGGGTGATGCCGGCGATGCCTCCTGATCGCGCGACGTCGACCTCGACCGCCGGCGGCGGAGCGGCAGGCGGCGAGGGCTCAGGGTTCGGGCTGTGCGTCATCCGGGATCACGCCGACGCCCGCCCACCCGGCGCGGACGGCGTCGACCTCCTCCGAGTTCTCACCGTACTCCGCGGCCGCCGCAGCCAGGGTGGCACAGGCGAACGTGGCGAAGTCCGCGGTCTGCGGGAGGGTGCCCGAGGTCAGCGCCCGGTACCAGATGAGCCCGGCACGCTCCCACGCGTGCCCGCCCAGAGCGGTCGCGACGAGGTAGAAGGCGTGGTTCGGGATGCCGGAGTTGATGTGCACGCCGCCGTTGTCGTCGCGCGTCTGCACGTAGCCGCTCATGTGCGCAGGCTGCGGGTCTTTGCCGAGGACGTCGTCGTCGTACGCCGTGCCCGGAGCCGCCAGGGAGCGCAGGGCCTTGCCCTGGACGGCATCCGTGAAGATCCCCTCGCCGATGAGCCACGTGGCCTCGTCGGCGGTGTGCCCCGCGGAGTGCTGCTCGGCCAGGGCGCCGAACACGTCGGCGATGGACTCGTTGAGGGCGCCGGACTGGTCGCGGTACAGCAGCCCGCCGGAATCCTCGACGACGCCATGGGCGAGCTCGTGGGCGATGACGCTCAGCGAGCCGGTGAATCCCGAGAACACGTCGTCGTCGCCGTCGCCGAACACCATGCGCTCGCCGTTCCAGAAGGCGTTGTCGTAGTCGCGGCCGTAGTGCACCGTGGCCAGCAGCGAACTGCCCTTGCCGTCGATGCTGTCGCGCGCGAAGGCGTCCCACCAGAAGTCGAAGGTCGCTCCGAGCCCGTCGAAGGCCTCGTCGACGGCGGTGTCGCGCGTCGCCGGGTCGTCCTCGCCGCGCACCCGCACCCCGGGCAGCACCTCGCGGTGCTGGGCGTCCGAGATCTCGCGGTCGGGTGCGGGCGTCGTCTCGGCGGTGAGGACCCCGGGCTCTTCGATCGAGAGCCGCAGCCGCGTGCGCCGTCCCGGCGTGTAGTCCCGCGGCGTCGTGAGCGTCCGCTGTGCGGCGTCGGCTGCGCGCGCCCACGTGCCCTCCTGCACCGCGGCGATCCGGGCGAGCAGGTACGGCGGCACGATTCCGGGGCTCATCATGCTCCGAACCTAGTGCCGGCTCCCGACGTCGGCGTCCGCCCCGCCGACGGCCCGGCACGAGGCTGCGACGCGGTGAGGATCAGTTCGCGTCGATGACGGGAATGGATGCCAGCAGCCGTCGCGTGTACGACACCTGGGGCTGCAGCAGCACCTTCTCGGTCGGGCCCTCTTCGACCACGCGGCCGTCCTTCATGACCACCACCTCGTCGCAGAGGTTCTGGACGACGCCGATGTCGTGCGAGACCATGACGAGCGTGAGACCGTCGCGGACGCGCAGTTCGCCGAGCAGTTCGAGGATCTGCGCGCGCACGGTCACGTCGAGGGCCGACAGCGGCTCGTCGCCCACGAGGACGCGCGGCCGATGCACGATCGCGCGCGCCAGGGCGATGCGCTGGCGCTGCCCGCCCGAGAACTCGTGGGGGTAGCGGTCGGCCATGCCGGCGTCGAGCCCGACGTCGACGAGCACGTCGCGCACCCGGGCTCGCCGGTCGCCGTCGATGCCGAGCGCCCACAGGGGCTCGCCGACGATCCGTCCCACGCTCATGCGCGGATCCAGTGACGCGTACGGGTCCTGGAAGACGATGCCGGTCTGCCGCCGCAGCCAGTGCAGCGACCGGGCCGGGGCGGTCGCGTCCACGCGGCGGCCGTCGAACTCCACGGTGCCCGACGACGCGGCGTCGAGCCCCAGCAGCAGGCGCACGAGCGTGGACTTGCCCGAGCCCGACTCGCCGATGAGGCCGACCGCGGACCCCTCGCGGACGTCGATGTCGGCGTCCTCGAGCCCGGTCGTGAAGCTCTGGCGCTCGAACAGCCGGGTCTTGGGTGCCGGGTACCGGCGCGTCAGCCCGCGCGCGCGGATGAGAGGTCCGCTCATGCCGCGTCACCTCCGGGTCGCCACAGTGTCGCGGTCGCGTCGCGCAGGAGGCCCTGGGTGACGGTGGATGCCGGGGCCGTGAGCAGCTGCGAGACGGGCGCCTGCTCGACCACGCGGCCGTCTTCGAGCACGACGCCGTGCGTGGCGATCTGCGACAGCACCGCGAGATCGTGCGTGATGAACACGAGCGACATGCCGTCGTCGCGCACGAGCGCGCGCAGGAGCTCGAGGATCTCGGCCTGGATCGTCACGTCGAGGGCCGTCGTGGGCTCGTCGGCGATGAGCAGGCGCGGACGGCACGCGAGTGCCATCGCGATCGCCACGCGCTGACGCTGGCCGCCGGACAGCTGATGCGGATAGCGGCCGACGATGCGATCGGGATCGGGAAGGGCGACGCGTCGCGCCTCGGCGATCGCCCGGGCGGCGGCATCCCGTCTCGACAGCCCTTCGTGGATGCGCACGGACTCGGCGATCTGGCGGCCGACGGTGCGGATGGGGTTGAGGGCGGTGCGCGGCTCCTGGAAGACGATGCCGATCTCGTCGCCGCGCAGCTGCGCGAGTTCGCGGTCGGCAAGGCCGAGGATCTCGCGCCCGTTCCAGCGCACGCTGCCGTCGGCCTCGGCGCCGTCGGGGAGCAGCCCGAGGATCGCGAGCGCGGTGAGGGACTTGCCGGAGCCCGACTCGCCGATGAGGCCCACGCGCGCGCCGTCCGGCACGGCGAACGACACGCCGTCGACGACGCGGCGGCCCCCGACGTCGATCGTGAGGTCGTGCACCTCGAGGCTCATGAGACCACCTCCGGCACGTGAAGACGCGCGCGGCGCGTGGCGAACGGGCTGCGCGACAGGGTCGGGTCGGTGGACTCGCGCAGCGCGTCGCCCAGGAGGTTGAGCCCGAGCACGGTGAACGTGATGGCAAGGCCCGGCCACACCACCGACAGCGGGTGGACCTGGATGTACTGCTGCAGCTGCGCCAGCAGCAGGCCCCACGACGGCTCGGTCACCGGCGCGCCGAACCCGAGGTACGACAGACCCGCCTCGGCCAGCACGGCGACGGCCATGCCCCACGACAGCTGGACGATGAACACGGGCGCGACGTTGGGCATCAGGTGACGCCACAGGTTCTGCGAGGGAGTGAGTCCCGACGCGCGCCCGGCCAGCACGAAGTCGCTCTGCAGCACGCGGCGCAGCTCCGGTCGCGTCACACGCGCGATGTTGACGCCGAACCCGATGCCGACGGCCCAGATGACGACCCACAGCGACCCGCCCCACACCGCAGAGATCATCATCGCGATGAGCAGCACCGGGAACGCGATGAGGATGTCGACGAACACGGCGACCGACTCGCGCACCCACCGCACCGTGAGTGCGCCGAGTGCCGCCAGGGCGACGCCGATGACGGTCGCGACGATCCCCGCACCGACGGCGACGAACACCGTCGTGCGCGCACCCGCCATGAGCAGCGACAGGATGTCGCGTCCGGTCGCATCGGTGCCCAGCAGGTGCGGCCAGCTCGGAGGCGCCCAGCGGTTCGCGATGTCGACCTGCTGCGGGTCGAACGGCGTCCAGAACCGCGCGACGATCGCCGTCAGCACCACCACGGCCACCACGATGAGTCCGAACCGCCCCGTCGACAGCGCCCACAGCCGTGCCAGCCAGGCCCAGCGTGAGCGGCGAGGGGGATCCGTGGATGCCGGGCCCCCGGCATCCACCGCTCCACCGGTCCCTGAGGCCGCACCGGTCCCTGAGCTGGTCGAAGGGCTCATGCGGCCTCCCGCTGACGGGGGTCGATGACGCGGTGCACCAGGTCGACCACGAACCCCACGATGAGGACGAACCCGGTGAGCGCGAGCAGCTCGCCCTGCACCTTCGGCAGATCGCGTGCGGCGACGTCGGCGACGAGCATCCGCCCGATGCCGGGGAGGGAGAAGAGCTGCTCGATGACGACGGCGCCCACGATGATGCCGGCCACCTGCAGGCCGAGCACGGTGATCACCGACAGGCCCACGACCGGGAGGCCGTGGCGGATGAGCGCGGCGTCGCGCGTGAGGCCCTTCGCGGCCGCAGTGCGGACGAAGTCCTGGCCGACCGCCTGGAGCGTCGCGCTGCGCACGAAGCGCAGCAGCATCGCGCCCTCGACGATGCCGATCGTGAGGGCGGGGAGGATCAGCGCCTGGAACGCCGCGGCGGGGTCGTTCCAGCCGGCGCGAGGGAACCCCTGCGCCGGCAGCCACCCGAGCCACACCGCGAACACCACGACCAGCATCATGCCCGCCCACACCACGGGGACCGCGGCGAGCGTCTGCGAGCCGACGCTCAGCGCCGTGCCGTCGGCGTGGCCGCGGCGCATCGCCGACACCACCCCGAGGGGCACGCTGATGACGACCGCGACGAGGAGCGACAGGATGCCGAGCGGCACCGTCACCTGCGCCTTCTGCACCAGCTCGTCGACGACCGGCGTGCCGGTGAGCAGCGACGTCCCCAGATCGCCGCGCAGCACGCCGCCGATCCACTCGAGGTACTGCACCGCCAGCGGCCGGTCGAGGCCCAGCTGTGACCGGATGGCCGCGATCTGCTCGGGACTGCTGTTGACGCCGCCGATCAGCTGCGCGATGTCACCGGGCAGCACGCGCAGGGTGAAGAAGATGAGCACGCTGGCCACCAGCAGCCCGAGCAGGAGCAGGGCGAACCGGGTCAGCGTGTAGCGGATCACCCGTTGCTCTTGGCGATCTCGGCGAGGTTCAGGCGCTCGTTCACGTTGATCGAGGGCATACCGGTGATGTTAGTGCCGACCGCGACGACCGAGGCGCCGTTGTACAGCCAGTCCGCACCGGCGTCCTCCGAGACGATGCGCGCGGCCTGCGACAGCAGATCCGCGGCCTCGGCCTCGTCGGTCGCGGCGAGCGACTGCGCGTACAGCGACTGCACCTCGGGGTTGTCGTAGGTGAAGTAGTAGTCCGGGTTCGCCCAGTTCTCGAAGTCGCGTGCCTCGGTGTGGAGCACGAAGCTGAGCTCGTAGTCGTGGTTCGTGTACACGTCGGTGAGCCACGTCGAGAAGTCGACGGAGTTCACCTCGAGCGTGATGCCCACTTCGTTGAGGTCTGACACGAGGATCTGCGGGATCGTCGTCGAGTAGAAGTTCGGGATCGTGAGGGTGAGCTCCAGGTCCTCGGCGCCCGCCTCCTTGAGGAGCTTCTTGGCCGCGTCGGGATCGTACGGGGCGACCTCCGACAGATCGCGGTAGCCCGGGTCGAGCTCGGGGATGGGGCCGTAGAGCGTCTGGCCCGACGCCAGCGCGTCGACGAACGCGTCGTGGTCGATCGCCTGCCGGATCGCCTGGCGCACGCGCTTGTCGGCGAGCGGGCCGGAGGTCTGGTTGAACGCGAGGACGCCCTTGTCGGTGGACGCGCCGAGCACGAGCGCGAAGTCGCCGCTCTTCTCGACCTGGTCCTTGAGGTTCGCGTCGAACCCGGTCAGGACGTCCACCTCGTTCGCCAGTGCCGCGTTGAGAGCCGCCTGGTTGTCGGGGATGTAGTCGAACACGACCTCGGCCACGCCGGCCGTGTCGCCCCAGTACGCGTCGTTGCGCGCGAAGGTGATGCTGTCGCCCTGCGTCCAGTTCTTCAGGACGAACGGGCCCGTCCCGTTCTCTTTCGTCTTGTAGTCGACGGTGTCGCCCTCTTTGAGGATGATGCCGGCGCGGCCGGTGAGGTTCCAGAGCAGGCTCGAGTCGGGCTGCGAGAGCGTGAGCGTGATGTCCTGGCCATCGGCGGTGATCGACGTGACGTTCGCGAGGCGGGCCGAGTCGCGCCACTCCGGCGTGTCGCGGCGCGTGGTCAGCGACCACACCACGTCCTGGGGCGTGAGGGGCTGGCCGTCGTGGAAGGTGACGCCCTCGCGCAGCGTGAACGTGTAGGTCAGGCCGTCGGGCGACACGGTCCAGTCGCTCGCGAGCGACGCGACGATGTCCTGCTCCGGCGTGCGCGAGACCAGGCCCTGGTAGATGTTGTCGACCAGGATCTGGTCGAGCGCCGAACCCGCCGTCTGCCGGATGTCGAGGTTGCCGGGCTCCAGCACCAGGCGGATCGCCACGGACGCGTCGGGGTCGGGCTTGCCCGGAGATGTGGGGGTCGCGTCGCCTCCGCCCGAGGTGCAGGCGGTGAGGGCGAGCGCGCCGGCAGCGAGCAGGGCTGCGGCGGCGAGTGCGGTACGGCGGAGCATGAAGGTCCTTTCGGGGCGGGGTCCCCAGGCTGTGACGATCCTGTGCGGTGCGGGGGCGTCGGCCATATCAGGGGGCCTCGGCCGACGCGGGTAACAGCCTAGGGATATCGCAGGGGCTCGCGATAACCCGCTACTCCGAACGCAACAGAAGCGTTAAGGCTTCCCTCGGCGCCTCATTCCGCGTCGGCGAGGGCGCGCAGGCGGGTTCCGAGTTCGATCGGCACGTCCTCCTGGACGTTGTGGCCCGATTCGACCTCGATGAGGGATGCCGCCGGCACGCGCCGCGCGAACTCCGCGGCATCCGCATCCGTGAGGTATCCGCGCGACCCGCGCACGAGCGTCGTCGGGGCGGCGACGCTCGCCAGGTCCTGCCACCCCGACTCGCCCAGCACGGCCGACACGGCGTCCTGCTGCCGCTGGGCCGCGGCGGCCGCCACCGGGTCGGCGGACATGGCGTTCGCGAGGTGGGCGAAGTGGTGCTTCCACTCGACGCGGCCGTCCGGTCGCACGCGCGAGTTGAAGTACACGCCCCGCGCGGCCTTGCGCCGCGTGCCGCCGCCCATGCCGAACGACAGCGCGCGGTCGACGAGCTCGTCGCGCGACGCCCAGTCGACCGGCCCCGCGAAGAACTCCCGGATCTGGCTCGCCCCGCCGTCGGGGTCGAGCCCCGGCGTGATGTCGACGACGACGAGCGCGCGGACGAGATCGGGACGGGATGCCGCCACCGCCGCCGCGGTGAGGCCGCCGAGCGACTGCCCGACAAGCACCTGCGGGGCTTCGGTCCACGCGTCCATCCCGGCCGCGACATCGGGAGCGAGCACGCGTGCCACGTACGCGAAGTCCTCCCGCCACGACGAGTCGCCGTGACCGGGCAGATCGATCGCCAGCGCCGGCAGTCCGAGGGCCAGGATCGTGGTGTCCCACGTGTGGGCGTTCAGCCCCGCGCCGTGAAGGAACGTGACGACGGGCGGAGCCTCCGCGGCGTCGGCGGGTGTGTAGCGCAGCGCGCTCAGCGTGCGCCCGTCGCCGAGGGCCAGCGACAGCCGCTCGCCGCGGGGCACCGCGACGCCCAGCCCGGCCTCCTCGGCCTGCTCCGGAAGAAACGAGAACTCGTCGATGGGGTCGCTCACCCGCTCATTGTGCCCCACGACGGATGACCCCGGTCTCGGCGGCGGCACCCGTGGGTAGTCTGGCGTCATGACGGCAGAACACCGCGTGCACCTCTCGCGGGCGGCGCGACCCGCTTACCAGGCCCTGTCCGCCTTCTCGAAGACCGTCGGCGACATCGCCGTCGAGAACGGCATCGACGACCGTCTCAAAGAGCTCGTGCAGATCCATGCGTCGCAGCTCAACGGCTGCGCCTACTGCGTGCGCGTGCACGTCGAGCGCGCGGTCGCCGCAGGCATCACCGCGGACGAGATCGCCCAGCTCGCCGTGTGGCGCGACTCCGGGGTGTTCACCGACCGCGAGCGTGCCGGGCTGGAGCTGGCCGAGGCGTACGTCTTCATCCACGACGAGGGTGTGCCCGACGACGTGTACGACCGTGTCGGCAGCGTGCTCAGCGAGAAGGAGTACGTCGCGCTCAGCTGGATCCTCGTGTCGATCAACGCGTTCAACCGCATCGCGATCGCGGGCCGCTACGGCGTCCCGCCGCGCGACGACCTCGCCGGCGAAGACAAGGACGCCGCGCGGGGCAAGGCCTGGTGACGCCATCTCCGTCCGACGCGGGTGAGGCCGTGCCGGATCCGGTCGTCGCAGGCGCGGTGAACCTGCGCGACATCGGCGGACTGCGCGCCGGCGCAGCCGTCACGCGCCACGGCGTGCTGTTCCGCTCGGGCAACCTGTCTCGGCTGGATCCTTCCGGGATGCGCGCGCTGGCCGACCTGCACCTGCGCCGCATCATCGACCTGCGCGCCGACGACGAGGTGGTGCGCGAACCCAGTCGCCTGGACGGCGTCGACGCGGTGACGCAGCGGGTGCCGCTGTTCCTCGGGTCGGTGGAGTCGTTCTTCCGCGACGACCTCAGCCTCGACGACATGTACCGCGGGCTGGTCGACGACTCGTCCGGGGGAGTGGTCGACGTCGTGCGCGGCATCCTCGCCGATCAGCCCGTGCTCGTGCACTGCACGGTCGGCAAGGACCGCACCGGCGTCACCGTCGCGCTGACCCTCGCCGCGGCCGGCGTGGACGCCGAGGCGGTGGTGGCCGACTACGCGCGCACCGAGGGGCTGCTGCCCGAGTACCGCAACCGGCGCGTCGTCGAGATGCTGCGCGCGCTGCATCCCGAGGCCGTGCACCTCGAGGATCTCGCGACGCGGTCGCCGGCGCCGGTGATGCGGGCGCTGCTGGACGACGTGACCGGCCGGTACGGGTCGGCCGCCGACTATCTTCGTGCGCACGGCCTGGCGGACGACGAGGTGGCCGAGCTGCGCCGCGTGCTGCTGCGAGAGCTGTGAGGCCCGGCGTCCTTTCATGACGCGGTGAGGTAAGGCAACCCTTCGTATGGGGTATTCTGAAGGAGCCATGCCCCACACCACCTCGCCGCAGCCTGCCGTGCACAACGCCTCCGCGTGCCGTTCGTCGCGCCACTCGCGCGTGCAGCACCTGATCACGGCCGACGAGTCGTCGCTGGCCGAGCTCGAGGCGGTGCTGGCGACCCTGCCCATCTGCTCGACGGGCCGCGTCTTCGTCGAGATCCCGGATGCCTCGTGGCAGGCCGAGATCGTCGCGCCGAGCCGCATGGTCGTGACGTGGCTCGACCGCTCGCAGCGCTCGGGCGCCCCGGGCACGGGACGCGGCTGCGCATCCGGCGAGGCGCTCACGCGCGCCGTGACCGCGTGGGCCGACGAGATGCTGTGCGCGGAGGACGACCAGACGCGCATCCACCTGCTGGGCGGCTACCTCGGGACGGCCGACATCGTCGACCACCTGGTGGGGATGGGCATCCGCACCGAATCGATCCACGCTCCGGAGCAGTACGGCCTGACGACCGCGCGCTGAAGTCTCGGCGCCCCGCGCTCGCGCCGGGTCGGCGCGCCTCGGTACAGTCATGCGCATGACGCAGACCGCCGCCGTGCCCGCCGCTCCTCCCGCCGTCGATCCGCGCGACCTGCGCATGCCGGTGTGGGTGGTCGTGTGGCTGACGATCTCGGCGGTGATCCAGACGTACGACGCCTGCTACGTGCTGCTCGGGCCGCTGTCGCACGCCGGCGGCCCGCTCGCCGGGTTCTGGCCAGGACACGTGTTCTACGGCACGTTCGACCACCGGTACGGCCAGTTCGACGCCTTCGGCAGCGCGCAGAGCTGGGCGAACCTCATCGAGGTCGTCTTCATCGTGTGGGCGCTGCTGCGTGCGAAGAAGTGGTCCGGCGTCGTCATCGGCCTCATCGTGACGGTGGCGACGTTCTGGAAGACCGTCATCTACTTCCTCGTCGAGGCCTCCAGCGGGCTGGAGATGACGCGGCAGTCGCTCGAGCGCGGCGATCTCGTCGGCTTCCTGATGGTCGCCGTCCTGCCGAACTTGTTCTGGATCGTCTTCCCGCTCGCCGTCGTCATCGCCCTCGGGCGCCAGGTGCACCGCGTGGGGCGTGCGGCCGCCGCGTCGGTCGTGGTGCCGGCGGCGGAGGCGGTCTGACTCAGGCCGCGCCGCGCGGCACGTAGTTGCCGTCTGCGAGCCCGGCCTCGATCTCGAACCTGTTGCGCAGCGGGTCGCGCCCGGCGAACAGGTACAGCACCGGCATCAGGAAGCCGTAGCGCTGCCACTGCCGCTTGTGCACGGCCTCGTGGCGCAGCAGCGCCGAGGTGAGCGGGCCGTCGCCGGTGAGGAAGCACGCGCCCACGCACGACCCGCCGCGCGGGAACGTCCACCGCGGCATGCCGCGGAACACCCACAGTCCTTCGCGCTGCTCGACGCGGCCGACGCTCCACAGCGAGCCCCACACCCAGCCGACGGTGCAGCCGTACCAGTACCCGACCCGGCTGATCGGCGAGTCGAGCAGGAACGGCGGGATCAGCCGGTCGATGCGGCGGCCGCGGATGACGGCGCGCTCGGCGGCGGCGCGCCAGCCGGCGGGCGGCGTCGGGATCGGGCTCACGCGAGTGCGCCGATCACGCGCAGGATCGCGCCGAGGTCGTCGGTCGCAGCGTCGAGCGACGCGGGGGAGTAGCCGGCGAGGGATGCTCCCACCAGCGGCACCCGCGCGCGCAGCGCCGAGACGGCCGCCGTGAGCTCGGCCACCGTCACGCCGAACGGCTCGGGGTGCGCGTTGCCGGCGATCTCGGCCGGATCGAGCGCGTCGATGTCGACGTGGACGTACACCGCCTCGGCGCCGGTGGCGAGCACGGCGTCGGCGAGGGCCTCGGTGTCGCGCAGCGCCTCGACCGTGAGGGCCGAGATGCCGCGTTCGGCGACGACGTCGAGCTCGGGGTCGTCGAACGACCGGGCCCCGCCCACGACGACCCGGTCTGCGGCGATCGTGCCCGCGGGCAGCGACAGACCGGGGTCGCCGTCGCCGATGACGGCGCGCAGCACCATGCCGGCGAACGCGCCCGACGGCGACGACGCGGGCGAGTTGAGGTCGGGGTGAGCGTCGATCCACACCACCGCGAGTCCCGGTGCGCGCTGCGCCGCGTGCGCGATGGGGGCGAGGGCGATGCCGCAGTCGCCCCCGATCGTCAGCACGGCCTCGTCGGGGGCGGCGGCGTGGTGCGCCTCGAGGGCGTCGGCGACGAGCCCGTGCACGCGCTGCAGGGCTGAGAGGCGATGGATGCCGCTGCCCAGCGACTCCCCGGCCTCCATCGGCACCTCCAGCACCGTGGTGGCGGACCGCGGCAGATCTCCCGCGATCGCCTGCGCGCCGTCGATGAGCTGCATCGCGCGTGACGAAGGGCTTCCCTGCCACTGCGGGACCACGAGGTATCGCGTCATCCCCTCATCTTCGCGCACCGTCCGGCCGCCGGCATCCGATCGGAGCACGCCCACGGCGAACGGCGCCGGGCATGCGAGAGGCGCCGGGCCCCTGCGGACCCGGCGCCCCTCGGCGTGGAACGGTTACTGCCCGATCGCGGCCTGCGACGGCGAGCCGCCGGTCTTCAGCGCGGCCAGGCGAGCCTCGACCTCGGTGAGCTCGCCCACGTCTTCGAGCGCGTTGAACTGCGCGTCGAGAGTGGATGCCGCCAGCTCCTGCTTTCCGGCGGCGAGAGCCTCCTGGCGACGCACCTTGTCTTCGAACCGGCCGAGCTCGCTCGTCGGGTCGAGCACGTCGATCGACTTGACGGCGTCGTGCACCTTGTTCTGGGCCTCGGCGGTCTTGGCGCGGGCGAGCAGCTCGGAGCGCTTGGACTTCAGCTGCTCCAGCTTCTGCTTCATGCCGTTCAGGCCCTCTTTGAGCTTGTCGACGACCTCGTTCTGGGTCGCGATCGTCGGCGCGATCGCCTTCGCCTCGTTCTCTTCCGAGATCTGGCGCTGCAGCGCGATCTTCGCGAGGTTGTCGAACTTGTCGGCGTCGGCGGTGTTGCCGGCCGCGCGCAGCTCGTCGGCCTTGCGGCTGGCTGCGAGCGCCTTGTTGCCCCACTCGGCGGCCGCCTGGACGTCCTCCTGGTGATCGCGCTCGAGCAGGCGCAGGTTGCCGATCGTCTCGGCCACCGCCGACTCGGCGTCGGCGATGGAGTTGGTGAAATCGCGCACCAGCTGGTCGAGCATCTTCTGCGGGTCCTCGGCGGAGTCGAGGAGCGCATTGATGTTCGCCTTCATGAGGGTCGAGATGCGACCGAAGATGGACTGCTTCGCCATCGGTTTTCCTTTCATCGGACTTCAGGTCAGGTCAGTGTGGTCGGGAGTCGTGGACGGATGCCGGTTCAGAAGCGGCCACCTCCTCGGCGTGCTCGGGTGCCCCCGCCGCCGAAGCTGCCGGGGCGCATGCCGCCGCCGCCTCCGCCGCCGAACATCCCGCCGAGGCCGCCGGATGAGCGCCCGCGGCCACCGCCGCCTCCGCTCAGCAGCGAGTTGATGACGATGCCGCCGAGGACGGCGCCGAGCATGCCGTTGTTGCCGCCTCCGCCGCCTCCGCCGCCGAACATGCCGCCGTCGCCGCCGAAGGAGCCGACGTCGTTCTGGGCGAGCTGAATCGCCTGCGCCGCGAGCTGGTCGGCGCGCTGCGCCTGCTGCATCGCCTGCTGCGGATCCGAGGACTGCAGGGCCTGGGCGCGGGCGAGCGAGGCACCGGCCTCGGCGAGCCGCGTGCGCGCGTCGGCGCCGACGGCTCCGCGACGGGCGGTGATGTAGTCCTCGGCGGCGGACACCTGCGCCTGCGCCTGCATCATGACCTGCCCGACCATCTGACGCGCGCGGTCGGCCTGGACGGCGGCATCGCGGATGCCCTTCATCAGCGCGTCGATCTGCTCGTTCGCCGCCTCGAGCGTCTGGAGGGCGACCAGGGGCCGTTTGGCGCCGCCGACGAGCTGGGCGCGCGCGGTCTCGAGCTGCTGCTTCGTGGCGGCGACGACGCTCGCCACGCGCCCGTCGGCGTCGGGAAGTGCGGACGCCGCGGCGATGTCGGCCTCGAGCTCCGTCACGAGGGCTGCGGCGTTGCGCTCGCCGGCGGCGAGGTCGTCGGCGAGCTTGTCGATCGCGTTCTCGAGCAGCGTCGCCTGGCCGACGGCCTCTTCGGCGGCACGGATGCCGACGGCGGCCTCGCCGCCATCACCGGCGCCGATCGCGGCCTGTGCGGCCGTCAGCTGCTGGTCGGCGAACGTCAGCCGCTGCTGCGCCTGGGCGGGGTTGTCGGCGACCGTCGCCAGCGCCTCGGGGGCGTACGACCCCTGCAGCTCGCGCAGACGCGTGGTGGCCTGATCGAGGGATGCCGCCGCCTTGGTCCGTTCGTCCTGCACGCGTCGCAGCGCCTCGGGGGCGTTCTGCTCCAGCTTGCGCAGCTCGTCGAACGCGGCCGCCTTCTCATCGAGCAGGGCGTTGGCGGCCTCGCACAGCGCGATGATCCGCTCATTCCAGGCGCGGGTGTCTTCGGGCGAGTCGGGCACCTCGTCGTCGAGCTTCTGCTTGAGGCCGAACGCCTCGTCGAGCCCCTTCTGGGCGGTCGCCATGGCCGCCTCGAACTCGGTGGTGGCGGCATCGCCGAACTGCGCCTTGGCGAAGCCGAGCTCCTGCGCGCTGGTCTTCAGGGCGTCGTCGGTCTCGACGAGCAGCGACGAGGCGCGCCGCTGCAGCTCTTCGATGCTCACCGGCGGGGCGCCGGCGGGGCCGGCCGTGACCGCGCCCTTCCTGCGGCGGCGCAGGAACATCACCAGCAGGACGATCGCGACTCCGACGACGACGATCACCAGCAGCCACGTGAGCCACGACGAGCCGCCGCCGGAGGCGTCGGAGCCCGCGGCGCCGGAGCCGCCGCCCTGGGCGTCGGTGAGGCCGTCGGCTGCCGCGTCGACGGCGCCCAGCCAGTCGTCCTGGCTCAGCGCCGGCTGGATGCGGGTCTGCTCGATCGCGTCGAGCTGCTCGCCCGTGACGGGCCCCGAGGAATCGCCGGAGAGGTAGTACTGGCGGCCCTCGGTGGCGACCGCGAGGAGGTACTGCGTCGTGCCCAGGCCGTTGTCTTCGGCGGTCTGGTTCGCCCAGTCCGCGGAGTTCGACGGATCGGTGAACTCGTCGACGTAGACGACCCACAGGTCGAGCCCGGTCTCGCTCTTCAGCTGCTCGAGGCGGGCCTGAGCCGAGGCCTCTTCGCTCGACGACAGCACGCCGGCGTCGTCGAGCACGTAGCCGGTGCCCAGGGTGACGGGGGCCGTGGCCGCCGCCGCTCCGCCGACCGCCGTGACCGCGACAACCGCAGCAGACACGAGCGCTGCAGCCCATCGCAGACGCATCGAAACCCCCTTCGGGACCGGGTCCCCTTTGGGCGAGTCTATTCAGCCGCCCGGACGAGGCGGTAGCGGAGGGGCCGCTCCCAGGTGTGTGTTCGCCGAGAACGTACGTCCGGCCGGGTCGCTCGCCGGCCGAGGCCGCGCGACCGGGTAGCCTTTCGCCTTCGGAGGAGACGATGGACGATCGCTACGGCGCCGACGTGCTGGCCACGGGGTGGAAGGGCCACGGGGTGCGCGAGCTGCCCCGGGTGGCGGCATCCCGCGATCTCGTGGTGGAGGTCGCCGACGACGGCTTCTGCGGAGCGGTGGTGCACGTCGCGGGAGGCATGGTCGAGCTGGAGGACCGCCGCGGCCGGCGGCGGCTGTTCCCCCTGGGCGCCGGCTTTCTCATCGACGGCCGCGACGTCGTGCTGGGGCCGCCAGCGGCCGCACCGGTCGCGAAGGCGCCGCAGCGCACCGCGTCCGGGTCCTTCGCCGCCCCCGACGCCCGCGCGCGGACGGCGCGGGCGAGCCGCATCCTCGTCGAGGGCCGCCACGACGCCGAGCTCGTCGAGAAGGTGTGGGGCGACGATCTGCGCGCCGAAGGCGTCGTCGTCGAGTACCTGCAGGGCATTGACCTGCTCGACGCCGCGCTGAACGAGGAGCCGCCGTCGGCCGCCCGCCGCTACGGCGTGCTGGTCGACCACCTCGTGCCCGGGTCGAAGGAGTCCCGCATCGCCGACGCGATCGGCCGCGGCCGCCACGGCGCACACGTGCTGATCGTCGGGCATCCGTGGATCGACGTGTGGCAGTGCGTCACACCGCGCGCGATGGGCATCGAACGGTGGCCCGAAGTGCCGCGCGGCATCGAGTTCAAGGTCGGCGTGTGCCGCGCGCTCGGCTGGCCCGCGCGCGACCAGGCCGACCTCGCACGCGCCTGGCAGCGCATCCTCGCCAGCGTGAAGAGCTATCGCGACCTCGAGCCCGCGTTCCTCGGCCGCGTCGAGCAGCTCATCGACTTCGTCACGTCGCCGGCCTGAGGATCGTGGATGCCGCAACCGGCGTCGGACGTCCTCGGTAGCCTGGAGGGGTGACCGAAGCCGCCACGCCGTCCCCCGAACCCCGCACCTACCGCGACAGGCCGGTGTCGTTCGTGCGCCGCAGCGGCCGCATGTCCGAGGCGCAGGAGCGCGCCTGGACCGAGCTCGCGCCGCAGTACGTGCTCGAATCGCCCCGCGACCTCGCGTCGACCAGCATCCGTCCCGGATCGGCGATCGACCCCGCCGCGGTGTGGGGGCGCGCCGCGCCGCTCGTCGTCGAGATCGGCTCGGGGCAGGGGCATGCGATCGTGCATGCCGCGACGTCGCGGCCCGACACCGACTTCCTGGCCATCGAGGTGTTCCGCGCCGGGCTTGCGCGCACCATGCTCGACGCCGACCGTGCCGGCGCGCGCAACCTGCGGCTGGTCGAGGCGAACGCGCCCGAGGTGCTGCAGCACCTGCTGCCGGCGGCATCCGTCGACGAGCTGTGGGTCTTCTTCCCCGACCCGTGGCACAAGACCAAGCACAACAAGCGCCGACTGGTGACGCCCGAGTTCGCGGCTCTCGCGGCCGTCGCACTCAAGGACGACGGCGTGCTGCGGCTGGCGACCGACTGGGAGGACTACGCGCTGCAGATGCGCGAGGTCATGTCGGTCGCACCCGACTTCTCCGCGACGTTCGAGGGGGAGTGGGCGCCTCGTTTCGACGGCCGCGTGCTGACCGCGTTCGAGCGCAAGGGCGCCGCAAAGGGCCGGGACATCCGCGACCTCTCGTACCGCCGCGCCCCGAGGACATGAGCGGCACGCCCGGACCGGTGACGGGGCCGGTCCCGGAGGCCGAGCCCGGTACGACGCGCCGCGACCCGTGGCGCTTCGTGAGGCCGCTGTCGCACCGCGACTTCCGCATGCTGTTCGGCGCCGTCGTGCTGTCGATCTTCGGCGCGGGCATGTGGGCGGTGGTCATGGTCTACACCGTGATCGGCGCGGGCGGCGGCCCCGTCGAGCTGTCGATCGTCGCGGCCGCCAACGCCGTCGGGCTGCTCGCCTGCGCGATCCCGGGCGGCATCGCCGCCGACCGCATCCCGCGTCGCCTCATCCTGCGGGTCGTGGAGCTGCTCAACCTCGTCGCGATCACCTCGGTCGCCGTCGCCGGCGCGTTCGGGGTCGTGACGATCCCGCATCTGACGATCGTCGCGTTCGTGCTCGGCGCCGGAGCGGGGTTCTTCTTCCCCGCGTACAGCGCGATCCTGCCGCGCATCCTGCCGCCGGCGCAGCTGCTGGCCGCCAACGGCCTGGAGGGGGCGATCCGCCCCGCACTGCAGCAGGCCGCCGGGCCGGCCGCCGCCGGCGTCATCGTCGCGGCCGTTCTGGCGCCCGCGCACGCGGCGTGGGGCGTCGTCGCGGCGCACGCGCTCGCCCTCGTGCTGCTGCTGTTCGTGCGTCCCGAGCCGGCTGCCGACACGGATGCGTCCCGCGAGGCGCCCGAGGGGGTCCGCGGCGTGCTGCACGACCTGCGCGAGGCGGTCGGCTTCACGGTCCGCACGCCGTGGCTGCTGTGGACGCTGCTGTTCGCGACGGGGTGGGTGCTGGTGTTCCTCGGCCCCGAGGAGGTGCTCCTGCCCTTCGTGACGCGCGACCGCGTCGGCGAGGACCCGCGGCTGTTCGGCTTCCTCCTCGCGATCTACGGCATCGGCGGCGTGCTGGGCTCCATCGTGGTGTCGTCTCGCCGGCTGCCGCGGCGGTACCTCACCGTGATGATGGGCGTGTGGGGCGTCAGCACGCTGCCGTTCGCCGTCGTGGGCATCACGCACGAGTACTGGCTGATGGCCGTGTGCCTGTTCCTCGTCGGCTTCGGCTTCAGCTACGGCAACGTGATCTGGGGCACGCTCCTGCAGCGGCGCGTGCCGCGGCACATGCTGGGGCGCATCTCGAGTCTGGACTTCTTCGTGTCGCTCGCCCTCATGCCGCTGTCGATGGCGCTGGCAGGACCCCTCGCGGCGGTCGTGCCGATCGAGGCGATCTTCATCGCCGCGGGCGTGATCCCGCTGATCCTCGGCGCGATCGCCTACGTCGTCGCGCGCATGCACAGGGACGAGCTCGCCCACCCGCTCGACCACTGAGACGCCCGCAGGAGCCCGCGCATGCCCGCACATCCCGACGCCGCACCGGTCGTCGTCCCGACCGCGTGGTCGTGGCGGCTCGCCCCGGCGCTCGTGGTCTGCCTGGCCGCCCCCGCGTTCTTCGTGCTGCGGATCCCGTGGCTCGGCTGGGTGCTGCTGGCGGTCGGCCTGGCGTTCGCGTTCGTGCTGGGGCGGAAGGATGCCGCCGCCCGGCCGGCCCCCGTCGCCCCGGGTGCCGGGGCGGGTGCGGCCGCCGGCATCCGGCCGCCCTCGCTCACGCGCGACTTGTCGCTCATCGCGGCGGGGCTGCTGGTGGTGAGTGCGATCTCGCTGAAGGCCGAGCTCGACGACCTCGCGATGCTGCGGTTCGCCCTGGCGCTCGGGGGAGCGGTCGCGGTGCCGTACGTGCTGTCGCGCTGGGTCTACCGCGATCGTGCCATCCGGTTCCCGTGGCGGGGCGGCGGACGATGGACGACGTTCCAGTGGGTGTGGCTGGCGGCGGTGCTGCTGCTCGGCTGGCTGATCCTGCCCTTCTACTTCATCACCTCGGGCGTCTACCTCAACTGGCCGGTGGTCGACACCCCCGAGCTCATCGCCCGCCTGTTCGTCGGCGTGGGCGCCGTCGGCATCTGGGACGAGCTGTTCTTCATCTGCACGTGCTTCGCGCTGCTGCGTCGGCACTTCCCGTTCTGGCAGGCGAACGTCCTGCAGGCGGTCGTGTTCGTCTCTTTCCTGTGGGAGCTCGGCTACCAGGCGTGGGGGCCGTTGCTCACGATCCCCTTCGCCCTGCTGCAGGGCTTCATCTTCATGAAGACGCGCTCGCTGACCTACGTCGTGACGGTGCACCTGCTGTTCGACGCCGTGGTGTTCCTCGTGCTCGTGCACGCCCACAACCCAGGCCTGCTCGACGGCCTCTTCCTCGTCTGACCCGGCTGCCCAGGCGGTGCCCAGGGCCCTCGGGTAGGGTGGGGCGCAGACCCCGACAGGGTCTCCGGACGAGGGATCAGTACCCGGTGAGCGACAAGACTGGCCAGGAGGCACAGTCATGTCGTGGGTCATCCTCATCCTCTCGGGCGTGCTCGAGGCCGTGTGGGCCACCGCGCTCGGCAAGTCCGAGGGCTTCACGAAGCTCTGGCCGAGCGTCGTCTTCGGCGTCGCGCTCGTCGCCAGCATGGGCGGTCTTGCGTGGGCCATGCGCGACATCTCCACCGGCACCGCCTATGCGGTGTGGGTCGGCATCGGCGCCTCGCTCACCGTGGCGTACGCCATGATCACCGGCGCCGAGCCGTTCTCGATCGTCAAGCTGCTGCTCATCCTGGGGCTGGTCGGCTGCGTCGCGGGCCTCAAGCTCGTCGGTCACGAGTAAGGGTCCCGGGCGGGGCCGGTTCACGGCATCCTGGGCTCGACGCGACGCCTGCGCGCCGTGCGCGCAGGCCGTCGCGGCGGTGCGCCATGATGGGGGCGTCGTCGAGAGGATCCGGGATGCCCTCCACCAGCGCCGCCGCGTCACCCAGTGTGAAGAGTCTTCTCATCATGTCGGTCCCCGCGGTGCTCATCGGCGTCGCGTCGGCCGTGATGCTGTGGCTGCTCGACACCGTGTCGGGGTGGCTGCAGGACGTGCTGTGGACGACCATGCCCGCGTGGTTCGGGGCGACCGAGGCGACGCCGTGGTGGATCTTCACCGTGCTGACGCTCACCGGCCTGCTCGTCGGTGTGGTGGTGTGGCTGGTGCCCGGCCACGCCGGCCCCGATTCGGCGACGACGAGCCTGGTGGATGCCCCACCACCGCTCACCACACTGCCGAGCATCCTGCTCGCCGTGGTGATCGGCCTGGCGGGCGGCGTCAGCCTCGGACCCGAGAACCCGATCATCGCGGTCAACGCCGGGATCGCGGTCGCAGCGATGGCGCGGTTCTCGACGGCGGTGCCGCCGACGCTCGTGGTGATGCTGGCGTCGTCGGCGACGATCGGTGCGCTGTTCGGCACCCCGGTGGCCGCGGCGCTCGTGTTCACCGGCGCGGTCGCCGCCGCCAAGGGCGGCGGTGAGCTCTGGGACAAGCTGTTCCTCCCGGTGGCCGCCGCCGGCGCGGGAGCCGTCACGATGCACCTGCTGGGTGGCAGCTCGATCTCGTTCCAGATGACGCCGATCGGGCAGGCAGACGGCCTCATGCTGCTCGAGGGCGTGCTCGTGGCGGCCGTGTCGGCGGCCGTCGGCATCGCCGCGGCCTGGGCGCTGCCTCTCGCGCACCGGCTGTTCCATGCGTTGCGCCATCCCGTGCTGATCAGCTTCGCCGGTGGCGTCGTGCTCGGCGTGCTGGGCATCGTCGGCGGTCCGATGACGCTGTTCAAGGGGCTCGACCAGACGGCGATGCTGATCACGGACCCCGGCGACTACACCGCGGGGCAGCTCGCGCTGTTCGCCGGCGTGAAGGTCGTCGCCCTCGTCGTCGCGGCGGCCGCCGGCTTCCGCGGCGGCCGGATCTTCCCCGCCGTCTTCGTGGGGGTGGCTCTCGGTCTGCTCGCGCACGCGCTGCTGCCCGGCATCCCGATCTCGCTCGCGGTCGCGTGCGGGACACTCGGCATCGTGCTGGTCGCGACGCGCGACGGCTGGATCGCGATCTTCGTCGGCGCGGCGCTGGTGAGCGACCCGATCGTGCTGCCGATGCTGTGCCTCATCGTGCTGCCCATCTGGCTCGTCGTCATGAAGGCGCCCGAGCTGATCGTCACGAAGAGAGCGGTTGCGACGCCCGCGACGTGATGTGCGCGAACCTCGGCCCGGGCGCGGACACTGCGCACGAAAGAAGGGCGATGAGGCGGCGCCACCGATAGGTTCGTCGCAGACCTGGAGGACCCGGACGAAGGGCCCGGAGACGAAGGAGGGGGCCGTGCAACGACCACTGGCCGGGCTCAGCCGACACAACATCGGCCGTGAGCTGCTCGCAGGCGTGACATTGGTCGCGATCGCCATTCCCCTCAACATCGGCTACGCGCAGATCGCCGGCCTCCCGCCGACGGCGGGGCTCTACGCACTGATCGTCCCCACGCTCGTCTACGCGCTGGTGGTGTCGTCGCGCCAGCTGGTGCTCTCGCCGGACGCCGCGGCGGCGGCGCTCGTCGCCTCATCACTGGGCGGACTGGCCACGGCGGGGAGCGCGGACTACTCGACGCTCGCCCTCGCGCAGGCGATCATCTGCGGCGTCATGTTCCTGCTGATGTCGGTCTTCAAGCTCGGGTTTCTCGCGAACTTCCTCTCCAAGCCGATCCTCGTCGGATTCGTCGGGGGACTGGCCCTCGACATCCTGGTCAGCCAGATCGCGAAGATGCTCGGCGTCAAGATCGACTCGGGGGGCGAGTTCGTCGACAAGGTCGGCGGCCTGGTCGCGGGACTCGGCACCGTCAACCTCTGGTCTCTGGTGATCTCGGCCGCGTCGGTCGCGGTGCTGATGATCGGAGCACGCTTCCTCAAGGCGGTGCCGTGGGCGCTGGTCGTCCTCGTCATCTCGACGGTCGCCGTCGTGGTGGCCGAGCTCGACAAGCAGGGCGTCGACGTCCTCGGCGATGTGCCGGCAGGACCGCCGACGCTCACGTGGCCGATCATCGACTGGACGATGTGGCTCGCGCTCATCCCTTCGGCGATCGCGCTCACGCTCGTGACCACCGCCGAGGGGCTGCTGGTCTCGCGGTCGTACGGCGAGAAGCACGGGTATCCGTTCCACGCCAACCGCGACCTGTTCGCGTTCGGCCTGGGCAACATCGTGGCGGGGACGCAGGCCAGCTTCGCGATGGGCTCGTCCACGTCGCGCACGGCCGCGATGGATTCCGCCGGCTCCCGCACGCAGCTGCCGTCGATCGTGCTCGCCGTCGGCACGCTGCTGCTCCTGCTGTTCGGCACCGCGCTCCTCGCCGACATCCCCTCGCCCGCCATCGGGGCCGTCGTGGGGGTGGCCGTCCTGCCGCTGCTGGGCATCAAGGAGTTCCGTCAGCTGTGGAAGCAGGACCGCTTCGAGTTCGCGGTCGGCGCCGTGTGCTTCGTCGTGACGCTCTTCGTGGGGGCGATCCCGGGCATCGTCGTGGCATTCGTGCTCGCCCTCATCAACCTGGCCAAGCGGGCCGCGAACCCCGCGATCGACGTGCTCGAGTCGGACGGCGACCCCAAGGAGTCCCTTCTGGACGAGGCCACGACCGGCGAGAGCACCGCACCGGGTGTCGTCGTGGTCCGTCTCGCGGCCCCGCTCTTCTTCGCGAACGGCGCCGTGTTCACCTCGGCCGTCAAGAAGGCGGTGACCGAGGCGTCCGATCCGGTCCACCATGTCGTCATCGACCTCGAGGCGGTCAGCGACATCGACGTCACCGGCGCCGAGGCGTTCGCCGCGTTGGAGGAGTGGCTGACATCGCAGGGGGTGTCGCTGGCATTCAGCCGGGCACGTCCACGCACCACGGCTCGCCTCAAGGAGCTCGGTCTCCTGTCGGACCAGACCTTCTACGCCACCAACCGCGCCGCCGTGACGGCCCTCACCCAAGCTCTTGCAAAGGGCGACGGCTGAGGAGGCCCGCCGTCATCCCAGCACCGGCGGTCCGCCGTTCGACCACACCCCGTCGGCACTCGGATCTCCGATCTCTTCGGGCGTCTCGGGGATGGGCACGATCGCCAGCGGCACGCCCGGAGTGATCATCAGGTACGCGGTGCGCATCATGCCTTCGCCGTCGTTGACCTCCAGCCAGTGCGTACCGCCCATGAGTCCGACCTCCACCTCCTGCCGGAGGTCCTCGAGACGGCGCCCGCCCACGCTGTAGTGCTCCCCGCCGTAGTAGATGTCGATTCGCTTCATTCCGGCTCCCGTCGCTGTCGCGGGCCATTGCACTCCGCCGCGGGCGCGTGGCGAAGCTCCTTGACAAAGGCGGACGGTGCTGCCTATGGGAGCTCGTGGTCGGCCACGAGCTCTTCCGTCGCCTGGGCCGGCTCCGGCACGAGGTACAGCCCGGACTGCGAGTTGGCAGTGTAGGCCAGCGCGTCGATCCACGCCGGATTGAGCTGCGGCTTGCGGCTCCCGTAGAACTTGTACACAAGCGCGCAGCCGGGGTGGAGCCAGACCGTCGTCCGCCCGTCGCCGATGCTGGCGTCGTCGCGCCACGTGAAGTGGAAGGGCTCGCCTCGCCGGAGCTTGTTGCCGATCACGAGCTGCAGATGCGCAAGTGTCCGGTCGTCGAAGTCGACTTTTATCGTCCCTTCGTAGATCAGTTTGCCCATGTGGTTCCTCCGCCCAGAGGCTCCGGCGAACGAGCGGTGGGGGCCGCCAGGAGAAGATCGCCGATCGCCTCTGCAGCCATGGTCCTCCCCGAGCAAACCGCTGTCACCCTGTTGACTAGTGGACCCGGATGTGGTGCGCGCGGCATCCGCTCACTCGCTCGCCACCGCCGACTCCTCGTGCGGCGCACCCACCGGCTTGGACTCGCTGGACCCCCGTTGCCGCAGGAAGATCGACAGCGCGATCATGCAGCCGACGGCGAGGAACTCGGACTGCCAGTTCTGCAGCGTCCGGTTCCAGAAGTCCGGTGTGCCGAGGTACTCGACCCACGACATCGGCGGCATCCCGTGCTCGGCGTTCTCGGAGTTCGCCACGACCGTGCCTGCCAGCGACTGCGCCAGCCACGACAGCACGAACACCGTTCCCATCACGATCAGCAGCGAGTTGGAGAAGAGTGTGCGACGGATGCCGCGCGCCCGCGCCCACTCCGGCGAATCGGGGCGCGCGTGCTCGCCGACGAGCTGTTCCTGGTCGGTGCCGATGCCCTCGTCGCCCGGCTTCTTGGACTCGGGAGAGCCGCGCTGGATGAACCAGATCGTCGCGGCGATGAACAGGAAGAACTGCAGGAACTCGGACTGCCAGTTCTCGGCGACGTCGACGACGAACTCGGACGACGTCACGAACGCGCCGAACGCGATGACGGGCTGGCCGTGCTGCTGCAGCTGCTCGTTGTTCTCGAGGTATCCGGCGACCGACTGCCCGGCGAGGGCGAGGACGAAGAGGATGCCGAACGCGATGCTCAGCCCGTTGTCACGGATGGTGCGCATGGCTCACCTCCCCATCAGCGGGATCGCGATCATGTAGGCCAGGCCGACGGCGAGCACCCCGATCCACGACCAGAACACGACCGCCTGGTCCCGTGTGACGTCGTCGTCGTCCATGACGTCCCCTTCCTGCGTTGCCGACACACGCCATCGTGCGCGGCGCATGCGCGCAAGGGAATCGGCTTGACATGGCGCTCGACGCCCATGCATGCGAGAAGGCCGGTCCTTGCGGACCGGCCTTCTCGCGTCTGTGCCCCCGACAGGAATCGAACCTGCGACCTTTGGTACCGGAAACCAACGCTCTATCCCCTGAGCTACGGAGGCGTGCCGATCGAGATTACCATCCCGCGGCGCGGGTCCCCGCCAGGTCAGGGGGCGTCGGCGGCGACGGCGGGCTGCTGCTCGAGGCGTTCGAGGTCGTCGGCGAGGCGCTGCGCGAGATAGGCGTGGCCTGACGTCGTGGGGTGGTTGCGTCCGATGGGCCCGGTGTCGATCACGTCGAGGTAGTTGGCCTCGGCGATCCAGTCCTCGGCGATCGGCGAGATGTACCACCAGCCGCGCGCCGCGGCGAGCTGTGCCAGATCGGCGTCGATCGCGCGGGTCGCCTTCTCGACCGGGAGCACCTGCGGCGCCGGCCCGAGGATCACGATCTCGGCCTCGGGGTAGAGGGCGTGCAGGGCGTCCCACGCCGACGTGACGGCATCCCGATAACCGGCCGGGTACGCGCGACGGTCGTTGATCGACCCCTCGACGATCACGACGTCGGGGTCGAGCTCGGGGTCCAGGGCGGCGATGCGCTCGCCGTACGCCGGACCGTCGATGCCGGGCTTGAGGTAGCCGCTGCCGCGCACGCCGTCGACGATCGTCTCCACGCCCAGTTCGTCGGCGAGCCGGTATGCGAAGCCCTCGGTCGGCACGGTCGCCGCCGACCCGTACACCCACGAGTCGCCGAACACGAGCACACGCGCATCGTCATCGATCACCAGGGGAGCGAGAGGGGCGGATGCCACGACCCCTGCACCGTCGTCGGCCGCAGTCGCCGGAACCGCCGGTTCGGCGGTGCCCCACGGGCGTACGACGGCCACCGCGCACACCGCGGCGACGGCCAGCGCGGCACCCGCCAGCGGGAGCCACAACCGCCGTCCGCGGAAGCGACCGGGTGCGTGCATGCACAGAGGGTACGTCACGATGGCGCGAACCTTCGCATCGGGTCGTGACCGGGAGAAAACGCCCAGCCGGCAGCCGCGGTCGACGCCGGCGTCTGCGCGGACTCGGCGGCCCCTTGTCAACCCCGTCCGAACCCGCCATCGCGGCATGCGAGGATACTTCGGTGCAACGCGTCGTGACCGCTCAGATGGACCTCGAACTGGGGGCCTCCGTCGACCTCATCCTGCAGCTGGCGACGGCCCAGGGCGTGCCGGTGTCGAACGAGTCGCTGACCTTCACGCAGGGCGATCGCGTGTACACGCCGACCGAGATCGTCGACCAGCAGGGGAGCCGGCTGCACCGCCTCACGGGCGAGCCCGGACGCCTAGAAGTCCGCTACGAGGCGACGGTCGACGGGCAGGCCGCGGCAGGCCGGACCAGTGACCTCGAGGCCATCACCTACCTGCGGCCGAGCCGCTACGCGCAGTCCGACGAGGTGTTCCAGCAGGCGCGCCGGCAGTTCAGGGGGCTCTCGGGCCACGATCTCATCGCCGCGGTGTCGGAGTTCGTCTCGACGAGCACCACCTACACCCCGGGTCTCAGCCACGGCACCGACAGCGCCGTCACGACCCTCATGACCGGTCAGGGCGTGTGTCGCGACTACGCGCACGTGGTCATCGCGCTGCTGCGCGCGATGGACATGCCCGCCCGGTACGCCGCCTGCTATGCGCCGGGCCTGCGCCCGATGGACTTCCACGCGGTGGCCGAGGCGTACCTCGACGGGGCCTGGTACGTCATCGACGCGACCCGGCTTGCGAATCGCAGCGGGCTCGTGCGCATCGCGACGGGACGGGATGCCGCCGACTGCGCGTTCCTCAGCTACTACGGCGGCTACGTCGGCCTCAAGCGCCTGCACGTGGACGCGTGGGTCGTGCCCGACGCCGTCACGCTCGACGGCCTGGAGACGCTGCCGGGGATGACGGGCGAGGCCCTGCCGCCGGCATCCGATCCCTCACTCGACGACTTCGGCGCTCTGGTCCAGATAGCCTGATCGGGCTTGCGAAGCGGGCCAACTAGACTTGTCGGTCTATGAATCCTGAAGCCCTCTCCGCCGCCCTGCTCGCCGTCGTCGCCCCGCTCGCCGAGGCGCGACGACCTGGTGCGGCCGACGGACTGACCGCCGCCGACCTGGTGCTCGAGCGGCCGAAGAACCGGGATCACGGCGACTGGGCCTCGAACGCCGCGCTCAAGCTGGCCAAGGCGGTCGGCGCGAATCCGCGCGAGTTCGCCGCCGAGATCGCCGAAGGCCTCGCGCAGGTCGAGGGCGTCGCGGGCGTCGAGGTCGCGGGGCCGGGCTTCATCAACATCCGGCTGGATGCCGCAGCCGCCGGCGCACTGGCCAAGACCATCGTCGACGCCGGTGCGGCGTTCGGCACGAACGACTCGCAGCGCGGCAACACCATCAACCTCGAATTCGTGAGTGCGAATCCGACGGGTCCGATGCACATCGGCCACACCCGGTGGGCGGCGCTCGGTGACTCGATGGCGCGCCTGCTGCTCGCCAGTGGTGCGACGCTGGTGCGCGAGTTCTACGTCAACGACGCCGGCGCGCAGATGGAGCGCTTCGGCCGTTCCGTGCTGGCCGCAGCCAAGGGCGAGCCGACGCCGGAGGACGGGTATCCGGGGTCGTACATCGACGTCCTCGCCCGGCGCGTGCTCGCCGCGCAGCCCGATCTGCTGTCGCTGCCGGCGGACGAGCAGCTCCTCGTCGCGCGCGACCGCGCCTATGAGCTGCAGCTCGGCGACCTGCAGGCGTCGCTGGAGAAGTTCAACGTTCACTTCGACGTGTTCTTCAGCGAGCGGACGCTGCACGCCGAGGGCGCGAACGGCGAGCCGAGCCTCGTCGACGAAGCCGTCGACCGCCTGCGCGAGCAGGGTCACGTGTTCGACGACGAGGGTGCGGTGTGGGTGCGCACCACCGACTTCGGTGACGACAAGGACCGCGTGATCCGTCGCTCCAACGGCGAGTACACCTACTTCGCCGCGGATGCCGCGTACTACCTCAACAAGGGCGACCGCGGCTTCGCGCACAAGATCTACCTGCTCGGCGCCGATCACCACGGCTACGTGCACCGCCTGAAGGCGCTCGCGGGCGCTGCGGGCGACGACCCCGAGAAGGACATCGAGGTGCTCATCGGGCAGCTCGTGTCGGTCAACGGCGCACGCCTGTCCAAGCGCGCCGGCAACATCATCGAGCTCGACGACCTGCGCGAGTGGCTCGGCACGGACGCGCTGCGGTACTCGCTCGCGCGGTACCCCGCCGACTCGCCGCTGACGCTCGACCCCGAGATCCTGCGTAAGCGCACCAACGACAACCCGGTGTTCTACGTGCAGTACGCGCACGCGCGCACCCACAACGTCGGCCGCAACGCCGCCGCCTCCGGCGTGGACCGTTCCGAGTTCGCGCCCGAGCTGCTCACGCACGAGACCGAGTCGGCGCTGCTGGGGGCGCTGCAGGAGTTCCCCCGCATCGTGGCCTTCGCCGCCGAGGTGCGCGAACCGCACCGTGTCGCGCGGTACCTCGAGGAGCTCGCGGGCCTCTACCACCGCTGGTACGACAACTGCCGGGTGATCCCGCTCGGTGACGAGCCCATCGAGGCGGTGCACCGCACGCGTCTGTGGCTCAACGACGCCACCGGCCAGGTGCTGCGCAACGGGCTCGACCTGCTGGGCGTCGCGGCGCCGGAACGGATGTAGCGCATGAGCACGGCCGACTCGCAGCCGACCCTGCCCCTGCCCGACGGCATGGTTCCCGCCGACGGCCCGGGCGAGCCGCGCCGTCACCGGGTCTGGCCGTGGATCGTGGGCTTCGCCATCGTGGCGGTGCTGGCGGTCGGGGCGTGGTTCGCAGCGGAGGCCATCGCCCGGCAGATCGTGACGGGCGTCGTGCAGGATCAGGTGCGCACGCAGCTGTCGCTGCCGGCGGACCAGCAGATCGACGTCGAGATCGCCGGCGCCGTGCTGCCGCAGCTCATCGGCGGCACCCTCGACGACCTCACCGTCTCGTCCGACGACGTTCCGCTGGGCGACACGGGGGTCACCGGCGACGTCACCGTGAACGCGCGCGGCATCCCGGTCCGCGGCGAGCCCACTCTGAGCGGTGCCACCGCGGAGGTCGCGCTCGACGAGCAGCAGCTGCAGACGCTCCTGGCGTCGATCGACGGCTTCCCCGCCGACACGGTGGGCCTCGCGGCCCCGAACGTCACGATGACCCTCGACCTGTCGCTGTTCGGCGTGCAGATCCCGATCGGGGTGGCGCTGACGCCCTCGGCGGCAGACGGCGACATCGTGCTGACGCCGGCATCGTTCCAGCTCGGCCAGTCCGAGGTGGGCGCCGACGCGCTGCGTGCGCAGTTCGGCGACCTTGCAGACACCGTGCTGCGGGACTGGAACGTGTGCATCGCGGACCGGCTGCCCGCCGGCGCGACGCTCACCGGAGTCGAGGTCGACGGCAGCAGCCTCGTGGCGGACTTCGACGTCGACGGCCGCATCGCCACCGACCCCGCGCTGCAGCAGGACGGCACGTGCGCGTGAGCGCCCGCCGCCGGGCGTCATACGGCGCGGGGCCGGCGAGCCGTGTGCCCTAGACTTCTAGCACTGCCTGGCGCCGGTCTCACTGCACACTCGTGACACCCGGGCCGCGGCATCCGCAGGTTCTGTCTCGCCCGACCGAAAGCGTCGGACCTGCAAGCGTCGAAGCTCCCACCGATTGGTCCACAGTGTCCGCCGACCCGCATACCCGCTCCGTCGCTCCCGCATGGCTGCAGCGCCCCGCCCAGGCGAACGGGCTCGCCCCGGCCGTGTGGCCCGAGACCGCTGAACGCGGTGCCGACGGCGTGCTCGAACTGGGCGGCATCCGGGCGACGACGCTGCGCGAGCGCTTCGGGACCCCGCTGTACGTGGTCGACGAGGACGAGGTGCGTCGCACCGCCCGCCGCACCCTCGAGGCGTTCCGCGCCGCAGCGGCGCTGCACGGTGCGCAGGCGCGCGTCTACTACGCCGGCAAGGCGTTCCTCACCACCGAGGTCGTGCGCTGGGTCACCGAAGAGGGACTCGCCGTCGACGTCTGCAGCGGGGGAGAGCTGGCTGTCGCCCTCGCGGCCGGCGCGGACCCGTCGCGCCTGGGTTTCCACGGCAACAACAAGTCCGTCGCCGAGCTCGAGCGCGCCGTCGAGGTCGGCATCGGTTCGATCGTCATCGACAGTCTCATCGAGATCGAGCGGCTCGCGGCCATCGTGGCGCGCCGCGGTGTGACCCAGGCCGTGCTGCTGCGCGTCAACAGCGGCGTTCACGCCGAGACCCACGACTTCCTCGCGACGGCCCACGAGGATCAGAAGTTCGGCTTCACGCTGCAGGATGCCCCCGCCGCCGTCGCCCGCATCCGCGAGCTGGCGGGGCTCGAGTTCATCGGGCTGCACTGCCACATCGGCTCGCAGATCTTCGGCACGGCCGGGTTCGAGGAGTCCGCGTCCCGGCTCGTCGAGCTGCACGCCGAACTGCGTGAGGGCGGCGAGCTGCCCGTCCTCAACCTCGGCGGCGGCTTCGGCATCGCCTACACCTCCGTCGACGACCCGACGCCGATCGAGGCGCTCGCGGTCGGCATCGCCGAGGCCGTGGCACGGCAGTGCGAGGTGCGCGGCATCCCGATGCCGAACCTGGCGTTCGAACCCGGACGCGCGATCGTGGGTCGCGGGGGAGTCACGCTGTACGAGGTCGGCACGATCAAGCCGGTCGCGCTCGACAGCGGCGACACGCGCCTGTACGTGAGCGTCGACGGCGGCATGAGCGACAACGCGCGCCCCGCGCTGTACGGCGCGGAGTTCTCGGCGCGCATCGCCTCCCGCACGAGCGATGCCGCACCGGCGCTCGCGCGCGTGGTGGGCAAGCACTGCGAGTCCGGCGACATCGTGGTGGATGCCGAGTACCTGCCGGGCGATGTCGCCCCGGGCGACCTCCTCGCGGTGCCGGCGACGGGGGCGTACTGCTTCTCGCTGTCGAGCAACTACAACTACGTCCCGCGTCCGCCCGTCGTGGCGCTGCGCGGGGGAGAGGCGCGCGTCATCGTGCGCGGCGAGACGATCGACGATCTGCTCGCCCGTGATGCCGGCCTCACCGCAGGAGGCGTCCTTGCGGGCGCATCCGGCGATTCACCGACGGAAGGGAAACCACGCATGCCTGTACTGAGCGAGCGAAGCGAGACGAAGTGACCGACTACCGCCGCCTCCGTGTCGCGCTGCTGGGAGCCGGAGCCGTCGGCTCGCAGGTCGCAGCCCTGCTGCGCCAGCACGCCGACGAGCTCGCCGACCGTGCGGGCGCACGGCTGGAGCTCGCCGGCATCGCGGTGCGCGACATCGACGCCAAGCGCGACGTCGACCTGCCGCGCGAGCTGTTCACCACCGACGCCGAGTCGCTCATCGTGGGCTCCGACATCGTGATCGAGCTGATGGGCGGCATCGAGCCGGCACGCGCCTACCTGCTGCACGCGATCAACTCCGGCGCCGACATCGTGACCGCCAACAAGGCGCTGCTCGCGACGCACGGCCCCGAGATCTTCGATGCGGCCGACCAGGTGGGCGCCGAGGTCTACTACGAGGCGGCAGCCGCCGGTGCGATCCCGATCATCCGCCCGCTGCGCGACTCGCTCGCCGGCGACCGGGTGCAGCGCATCATGGGAATCGTCAACGGCACGACGAACTACATCCTCGACCGCATGGACACCGAGGGCGCCGAGTTCGCCGACGTGCTCGCCAACGCACAGCGCCTGGGCTACGCCGAAGCCGACCCGACGGCCGACGTCGAAGGCTACGACGCCGCGCAGAAAGCCGCGATCCTCGCGAGCCTCGCGTTCCACACCACGGTGCCGCTGGACGCCGTCCACCGCGAGGGCATCACGTCGATCGACAGGTCGATGATGGATGCCGCACGCCACGCCGGCTACGTCATCAAGCTGCTGGCGGTGTGCGAGCGCCTGGTCGAGGCATCCGGCGAGTCCATCTCGGTGCGCGTCTATCCGGCCCTCGTGGACCGCAAGCACCCGTTGGCGAGCGTCCACGGCGCCAACAACGCCGTGTTCGTCCAGGCGGAGGCCGCCGGCAACCTGATGTTCTACGGCGCCGGCGCCGGCGGCGTGCAGACCGCGTCCGCCGTCCTCGGCGATGTGGTGTCGGCCGCTCGCCGCCACATCGCGGGCGGCGTGGGGGTCGGCGAGTCGACGCTCGCGAACCTGCCCATCGTGCCGATCGGCCGCGTCACGACGCGGTACCAGATCACGCTCGAGGTCGACGACCGGCCGGGCGTGCTCGCGACGGTGGCGAGCACCCTGAGCGAGGGGCGCGTGTCGATCGCGACCGTGGAGCAGACCGTCATCACGGCGGGCAACGGCGAGCCCGGTGTGGCGCGCCTCGTCATCGGCACGCACAAGGCGGTCGAACAGGATCTCAGCGACACCGTCGAGCGGCTGGCCGCCAGCGGAGTCGTCGAACGCGTCGTCTCCGTGCTCCGGGTCGAAGGCGATTGAACTTGTCAGTGAGGGTGTGAAGGAGACCGAAATGGCTCATGTTTGGCGCGGAGTCCTCCGCGAGTACGCAGATCGACTGGGCGTGACGGACGCCTCGACGGTGGTCACGCTGGGCGAAGGCGGCACACCGCTGCTGCCCGCGCCCGCGCTGTCGCGCCGCACCGGCACGGACGTGTGGGTGAAGTTCGAGGGCATGAACCCGACCGGCTCGTTCAAGGACCGCGGCATGACCGTCGCGGTGTCGCGCGCGATCGACCACGGCGCCAAGGCCGTCATCTGCGCGTCCACCGGCAACACGTCGGCATCGGCGGCCGCCTACGCGGCGCACGCCGGCATCACCGCCGCGGTGCTCGTCCCCGAGGGCAAGATCGCGATGGGCAAGCTCAGCCAGGCGGTCGCCCACAACGGCCGGCTCATCCAGATCCGCGGAAACTTCGACGACTGCCTCGAGATCGCGCGCGAGCTCGCCGACAACTACCCGGTGCACCTGGTCAACTCCGTCAACCCCGACCGCATCGACGGCCAGAAGACGGCGGCCTACGAGATCGTCGAGCAGCTGGGCGACGCCCCGGACTTCCACTTCATCCCGGTCGGCAACGCGGGCAACTACACCGCGTACACGCGCGGCTACACCGAAGAGGCGCAGGCCGGTGTCTCGACCCGTGTTCCCCGCATGTTCGGCTTCCAGGCGGCGGGCTCGGCGCCGCTCGTGCGCGGCGAGGTCGTGAAGGACCCCGACACCGTCGCGAGCGCCATCCGCATCGGCAACCCGGCCTCGTGGGACCTCGCGATCGACGCCCGGGCGGCGACGGACGGCTACTTCGGCGCCATCGACGACGACCGCATCCTCGCGGCCCAGAAGCTGCTCTCCAGCGAGGTGGGCATCTTCGTCGAGCCGGCATCCGCGATCAGCGTCGCCGGCCTGCTCGACCGCGTCGAGGCCGGCATCGTCCCGCAGGGTTCGCGCGTCGTGCTCACGGTCACCGGACACGGCCTCAAGGACCCGCACTGGGCGCTGCGCAACGCCGACGGCTCGCAGGTCGAGCCGACGGTCGTGGACGCGACCACGTCCGAGGTGGCATCCGTCCTCGAACTCGCCCCCGCGGCGGCCTCGGCGTGAACGCAGCCGTCGTCCCCGCACCAGGACGCCGCGTCCTGGTGCGGGTTCCCGCGACGAGCGCGAACCTCGGCCCGGGCTTCGACACCCTCGGTCTCGCGCTGAGCGTGTACGACGAGCTCGATGTGACGGCACTGCCCGAGGGAGAGCTCGAGATCGAGGTCGAGGGCGCCGGCGCGGCGGACGTCCCGCGCGACGCCTCGCACCTCGTGGTGCGCTCGATCGCGTACGCGTACGAATCCGTGGGACGACGGATGCCAGGCCTCCGCCTGATCGCGCGCAACGTGATCCCGCACGGGCGCGGCCTCGGGTCGTCGGGCGCGGCCGTGGTCTCGGGACTGCTGGCCGCGAAGGGACTGCTCGAGGGCGACGTGGAGTTCGGCCCCGATGCGCTGCTGCGGCTCGCGACCGAGCTCGAGGGTCACCCCGACAACGTGGCGCCTGCGCTGTTCGGCGGACTCACGATTGCGTGGGTCGACGAGGGCGGCCCGCAGCACAAGAAGCTGCTCGTGCACCGCGGTGTCTCGCCGCTCGTCTTCGTGCCCGAGTTCACGATGTCCACCGCGCTGGCGCGCAGCCTGCAGCCCACGCAGGTGCCGCGCGAGGACGCCGTGTTCAACGTGTCGCGGTCGGCGCTGCTGATCGCGGCGCTCACCCAGAGCCCCGAGCTGCTGCAGGCCGCGACCGAGGACAAGCTGCACCAGAACTACCGGGCGAGCGCCATGCCCGAGACCGACAAGCTGGTGCGGGCGCTGCGTGCCGCGGGCTTCGCCGCGGTGGTGTCGGGCGCCGGTCCGAGCGTGCTGGTGCTCGCCGACGGGCCGGGGCGTCGCGTGGAGGCTGCCGCGCTTGCGGCCTCGGCGACGACGGGGGAGGGCGACACCCCGTGGGAGGCGCTCATGCTCGCCGTCGACTTCAAGGGTGGTACAGTGAGGGAGTACGCGGAGGGTTCCACGTAAACCCGTGAATCTGGCCTCCGTCGCAATTCTGCGAAACCACCGCACGGCATTCTGACCTGCCGACGTCCGCTGAGACCCCTCGCGGTTCCTCACCCGTCGGCCGGGACTGAGTCCTGCCGAATGGCCGGACAGCTGCATCTGCAGCGCCGTGTGATCGTGCACAACCGTTCGTAATCACAAGGGAGAACTCGTGGAGTCCATCTCCGAGATCCACACCGACGCTTCGGCCGACGAGCGCGCCGAGGCGCCCGAGGGCGCCGAGAGCGTCGACACCGCGGGCGACCTGGTCACCCAGGCCGAAGCCGCAGACGTCGTCGCCGAGGCGGCCGTCGTCGAGGCCGAGGTCGCTGAGGTCGTCGCCGAAGAGGCGGTGGCCGAAGCCGTCGCCGAGCCGTCGCCCGAGGCCGAGGCGGCCGCTGACGAAGCGGTGGCCGAGGCGGTCGTCGCCGAGGCCGTGGCCGAAGAAGCCGTCGTCGAGGCCGTCGAGGCCGAGGTCGCCGCAGGGGCTGCCGAGGTCGTCGAGCCTCCGGTCGAGGCAGCGCCGCCGGTCAAGGCGCCGCGCAAGCGTGCGCCGCGTCGCGCGAAGAGCACCGCGGCCGAGGCCGCGCCGGCCGAGGCCGCGCCGGCCGAGGAGGCACCCGCCGCGGAAGCTGCGCCCGCCGCGGAGGCTGCGCCGGCCGAGGCTGAGACGCGCGCCGAGGCCGAGACGCCTGCCGAGTCCGAGACGCCCGCCGAGGCCGAGACCCCCGCCGACGCACCGGCCGAGGGCGACGCCCCGGCCGAGGGCGAGACCCCTGAGGCGCCCGCCGCCGAGGGCGAGGGCGAGACCCCCTCGCGCAGCCGCAGCCGCAGCCGCAGCCGCAGCCGCAACCGCAACCAGAACGCGCAGAACGGTCAGGCGCAGAACGGCCAGGCCCAGAATGCGCCGGCCGAGGCGCCCGCGGCTCCTGCCGAGCCGGCCAAGGCCGATGCCGCAGACGAGCAGCAGGGCCAGGGCAACGGCCGTGGTCGCCAGCGCAACAAGCGCCGTGGCACGCAGGCGGTCGGCGACGAGTTCGAGACCGAGATCGGCGAGGACGACGTCCTCATCCCGATCGCCGGCATCCTCGACGTGCTCGACAACTACGCGTTCGTCCGCACGTCCGGCTACCTGCCCGGCCCGAGCGACGTCTACGTGTCGCTGGGTCAGGTCAAGAAGTACAACCTGCGCAAGGGCGACGCCGTCGTCGGCGCGATCAAGCAGCCGCGCGAGGGCGAGCAGTCCAGCCGCCAGAAGTACAACGCGCTGGTCAAGGTCGACGCCGTCAACGGCCTGTCGGTCGACGACGCGGCGACCCGGGTCGAGTTCGGCAAGCTCACGCCCCTCTACCCGCAGGAGCGCCTGCGCCTCGAGACGGCGCCCGAGAAGCTGACGCAGCGCATCATCGACCTCGTCGCGCCCATCGGCAAGGGCCAGCGCGGCCTCATCGTCGCGCCCCCCAAGGCCGGCAAGACCATCGTGCTGCAGCAGATCGCGAACGCCATCGCGATCAACAACCCCGAGGTGCACCTCATGGTCGTGCTCGTCGACGAGCGCCCCGAAGAGGTCACCGACATGCAGCGCACGGTGAAGGGCGAGGTCATCGCCTCGACCTTCGACCGTCCCGCCGAGGACCACACCACGGTCGCCGAGCTCGCGATCGAGCGTGCCAAGCGCCTCGTCGAGCTGGGTCGCGACGTCGTCGTGCTGCTGGACTCGATCACGCGCCTCGGCCGTGCGTACAACATCTCGGCGCCGACCTCGGGCCGCGTGCTCACCGGTGGCGTCGACGCGTCCGCGCTGTACCCGCCCAAGCGCTTCTTCGGCGCCGCGCGCAACATCGAGAACGGCGGATCGCTCACGATCCTGGCCACCGCGCTCGTCGAGACCGGCTCCAAGATGGACGACGTGATCTTCGAGGAGTTCAAGGGCACCGGCAACAGCGAGCTGCGCCTGAACCGCCAGCTCGCCGACAAGCGCATCTTCCCGGCGGTCGACGTCAACGCGTCGAGCACGCGTCGCGAAGAGATGCTGCTGTCGCCCGACGAGGTCAAGATCACCTGGAAGCTCCGGCGCGCGCTGGCGGGTCTCGACCCGCAGCAGGCCCTCGAGGTCGTGCTCGGCAAGCTCAAGGAGACCCAGTCGAACGTCGAGTTCCTGGTGCAGATGCAGGCCGTGCAGATGAAGTCGATCCCGGGGGCCGGCAACGGTCACGGCGGTGGCCACAGCCACGCGCACGACAACAGCATCCGCTGATCCGTGTTCGAGTCCGTACGCGGCCTGATCGACGAGCACCGCGCGGTCCAGGAGGAGCTCTCGGACCCCGCGGTGCACGCCGACGCGGCGCGCGCGAAGCGCGTCAACCGGCGGTACGCCGAGCTGTCGCGCATCGTGAAGGCCCATGAGGACTGGGTGGCGGCATCCGACGATCTGGATGCCGCCCGCGAACTCGCCCGCGAGGACGACGCCTTCGCCGACGAGATCCCGGCCCTCGAGGCCGGGCTCGCCGAGGCGCAGGAGAAGTTGCGGCGCCTCTTGATCCCGCGCGATCCGGACGACGCGCGCGACGTGATCATGGAGATCAAGCAGGGCGAGGGCGGCGCCGAGTCGGCGCTGTTCGCCGCCGACCTGCTGCGCATGTACCTGCAGTACGCGGCGTCGAAGGGCTGGAAGACCGAGCTGCTCGAGCGCAACGAGTCCGACCTGGGCGGCTATAAGGACGTCCAGGTCGCGATCAAGGGCTCGTCGTCGGATCCGGCGCAGGGCGTGTGGGCGCATCTGAAGTACGAGGGCGGCGTCCACCGCGTGCAGCGCGTGCCGGCGACCGAGTCGCAGGGGCGCATCCACACGTCGACGACCGGTGTGCTGGTGTTCCCCGAGGTCGACGAGCCCGAAGAGATCCACATCGATCCGAACGACCTCAAGATCGACGTCTTCCGGTCCTCCGGTCCGGGAGGGCAGTCCGTCAACACGACGGACTCGGCAGTGCGCATCACGCACGTGCCGACCGGGATCGTGGTGTCGATGCAGAACGAGAAGTCGCAGCTGCAGAACCGCGAGGCCGGCATGCGGGTGCTGCGCGCCCGCCTGCTCGCCAAGCAGCAGGAGGAGCTGGATGCCGCGGCCTCCGATGCCCGGCGGTCGCAGATCCGCGGCATGGACCGCTCCGAGCGCATCCGCACGTACAACTTCCCGGAGAACCGCATCGCGGATCACCGCACCGGCTACAAGGCGTACAACCTCGATCAGGTGATGGACGGCGCCCTGGAGCCGATCATCGAGTCGGCCATCCAGGCCGATGAAGAGGCGCGCCTGGCCGCCCTCGGCTCCGAAGCCTGACTCCAGCCCCGGCCGCTGCCGTCGCCCTCCCCACCTCGTGACTTGGCGTATATGTACGCGACACGCCAGCGTGTCGCGTACATATACGCCAAGTCACCGTCGGGGCTGTGGAGGGAACGGCGGGCGCCCTCCGTGGTTGTGCGAACCTCGGGTGCATGGGCGACTACTTCGATCCTGAGCCCGCCTTCACCACCGGCGGTGCACGGCGGGCGGGTTTCACGCGCCGCGACATCGATGCCGACTTCCTGGACCGGCCCTTCCACGGCCTGCGGTCCGCTGATGCGGGCGTTCCCGCTGACGACGTCGCCCGCGGCGAGCAGCAGCTCTCGGCGATCAGCCGCAAGGCGCTGCAGTTCCACGCCTACATGGCGTCTCACGAGTTCTTCTCGCACACCACGGCCGCGGTGCTGTGGGGGATCTCGCTGCCCCTGCTTCACGACGAGGCGATCCACGTGTCGGTGTGCCCGCCCCATCGGGCACCTCGCGGCGCGGGCGTGCACGGGCATCAGCTGGCGACGCGAGGTGTGACGATCACGACCCGCGACGAGCAGGATCTCCGCATGACATCGGCCGCGGTGACGTGGGCCCTGCTCGGGGCCGTGCTGCGGCATCCCTACGATCTCGTCGCTGCGGCGGATTCGGTCATCCGCGTCGACCGCGTGCCCGGGCCCAAGGGCCGGGTCATCGCGCCGGCGCTCGGGACGGTGGCCGAGATGGCTTCGGCACTCCTGCCGAAGCGGCGTGGCGTCGTCGCTCAACGGGTGGCCTTGACCCGCACCCGAGCCGGCGCGGCTTCACGACCCGAGACGTGGACGCGCTTGACGATCGTGGATGCCGGCTTGCCAGAGCCCGAGACCGACGTCGACGTCTACGACGACTCGGGCGAATTCATCGGCTGCGTCGACCTCGCCTACCGCCGGCTGAAGATCGCCTTCGAGTACGAGGGCGACCACCACCGCACCGAGAAGGATCAGTGGTACCGCGACCTCTCGAAGCACGAGGCGCTGGCCCGCTCGGGCTGGAGAGTGGTCAGGGTCACGGCACGGATGGTCTTCGTCGAGCCTCACATCCTCATCGGCCTGGCACGCCAAGCGCTCCGCGAGCGAGCTTGATCCACCCGTGCACGCCGTCGGCGGCAACCTGCGTTCCCCCGTGACTTGGCGTATATGTACGACACGCCAGGCGTGTCGCGTGCATATACGCCAAGTCAACCCCGGGGGAGAGGATGCCGCGGCACTAGGCTTCGACCGTGCTCACGTTCCTCATCCGTGCCCTGATCTTCCTCGTGTCGGCGGCGCTCGGGCTCATCGCGGCCGATCTGCTCCTGCCGGGGTTCTCCCTGCACTGGAACGACTGGTGGGGGATCGTGCTGGCGGTCGTGATCTTCGCCGTGCTGCAGAGCATCCTCGCGCCCTGGCTGCTGAAGATCACCCGCCGGCACGCGAACGCGCTCATCGGCGGCATCGGACTGCTCTCGACATTCGTGGCGCTGCTCATCGCGGTGCTGATCCCGGCCGCGGGCATCGGCATCGACGGCCCGGTCGCGTGGATCATCGGCACGCTCATCGTGTGGCTCGTCACGGCCCTCGCCACCTGGCTGCTGCCGCCGCTGTTCATCAAGAACCAGGCGCAGCAGCGGAGGAACTGAGCCGGAGATAGGGATTTCTCCCGATCCGGACGGGGCGCCTCAGCCGCGAGGCTGGGTGGAATGATGGACGGTATGCAGGTCGGCAGGGTTCCGCTGGTCGGGCGTCAGGCGGACCTCGACGCGCTGCGCGACGAGCTCGCCGCCGTCGGCGAAATCGGTCGCACGGTAGTGGTGTCGGGCGACGCCGGCATGGGCAAGACGCGCCTGCTGCGCGACTTCTCGGACGGGCTCGACGGCTGGATCGTGCTCCACGGCGCCTGCGTGGACTCCGGCTCGGGTCCTGCTCCGCTGACGGCGATCACCGACCTGGTACGGGGCCTCGTGGACGTCCTCGGCCCCGACGCGGTGCGCGCGGCCGCGGGACCCGGCGCCGATGCGCTCGGCGTGCTCGTGCCCTCGCTCGCCGACGCCCCCGGCGACGCTGAGCGCCTAGCCGATGTCGTGGTCGAGCTGGTGTCGGAGCTCGCGCGTTCGCACCGCCTGGTCGTCATCGTCGAAGATCTGCATTGGGCCGACGGCACCACGTGCGGGATCGTGTCGCGACTGGTGCGCCGCACCGCCGCGCTCCCGCTGTTCGTGCTGCTCACGTACCGCACCGACGACGTCGGGCGGCGGCATCCGCTTCGCCCCATCCTCGCCGAACTCGACCGGGCGCGGCTGTTCGTGCACCGGCCCCTCGTGCGCCTCAGTCCGGTCGAGGTGGGCGCTCTCGCGAACGCCGTGTCGGGACAGACGCTCTCGGCCGGCGTGCTGCACGACATCGCCGCGCGCAGCGAGGGCATCCCGTTCTACGTCGAAGAGCTCGCGAGCTTCTCGGACGAGCGGCTGCCGACGTCGCTGCGCGACGTGCTGCTGCTGCGCTACGAACGACTGGATGCCGACGCCCGCCGTTTCGCGCGGGTGCTGGCCACCGGCGGGGTCGAGGTCGGGCACCGTGTGGTGAGCACCGTGTTCGGCGGCGACGAGATCGCCCTCGAGACGGCGGTGCGCACCGCCGTGGACGCGCAGATCATCGTCATCCGTGAGGACGCGTACGCGTTCCGGCACGCCCTCATGCAAGAGGCGGTGTACGACGAGCTGCTGCCCACGGAGCGCACGCGCCTCCACACGGCCTATGCCGTGGCGCTCGAATCGGCGCCGGCGACCCCGCGTGTGCTGGCCGACATCGCGCACCACTGGCGCGCCGCACACGTGCCCGATCGTGCGCTGGCCGCCGCCGTCGTCGCGCAGCGCGCCGCGCACGGCGCGTCGGCGTGGACGACCGCCGCCGAGGCGGGGGAACGCGCACTGGAGCTGTGGGATGCCGTGCCCGATCCCGAAGGGGTGAGCGGGATGCCGCGGGCCGAGGTGCTCCGGCGCACCGCCGCCGCGCTCGTGTCGGCCAATCGCCTCGAGCGCGCCGCGGAGTTCGCACGCGAGGCGGTGGACACCTGGCCCGCCGACGATCCTGTCGGGCAGGCGGAGATGCTCGGCGAGCTGGCGACCACGGAATTCCAGTCTGGCGTGTCGGACGGCAGCGACAGCATCGAGCGCGCGCTGGCGCTGCTGGGCGAAGATCCACGCCACGACGTGCGGCGGGCGGGACTGCTCGTCACGTCGGCGCGGGTGCAGATGATGAGCGGCGACCAGCGGCTCGGGCGCAGCATCGCCCTGGTCGCGCAGGCGACCGCCGAGCCGGCGGCCGAGGCGGGCGACCCCGAGGCGCGGGAGCTCGTCGCCCACGCGATGCTCATCGCCGCGACCTGCGGCACGAGCGGCGGGGACGCCCGCGCCGTGGCGGATTTCGAGACCGCAAGGCCGTTCGCCGTCGGATTCGTCCGCGCGATGATGCGCTACTTCATCAACTACTCCAACTCGCTCATGCTGGTGGGGCGGTACGACGAGGCCGTCGCCGTCGCGCGGGAGGGCATGACCTACGCCCGTGAGCACCGCGCGGATCGCGGCGTGCTGGCGATGGTCGAGGCGAACACGATCGAGGCGCTCATGTACGCCGGCGACCTGCCCGCGGCCGCCGAGCTGGGCGCGGGACTGCTGCCGCTGATCGAGGCGAGCCTGTACTCCGCCTTCCTCCGCGAGCGGCAGGTGTGCCTCGCACTGTGGCGCGGTCGCGTCGACGAGGCGGAGGGCGCCCTCACCGCCGCCCGCGAGGAGCTGGACGCGTTCGGCGCGTACGAGTTCCAGACGCGCCTGGGGATGGCGTACGACCTCGGCCTGCTGGCGCTGGAGCGTGGCGACGCGCGCGCGGCGCTCGGCCACGCCGAGGCGGCGCTGCGATCCCAGGGGTCGGCCGCGCTGGCCCTGCCGCTGACGTCGGTGGCTGCACGGGCTACCGCGATGCTGCGGGAACAGGGTGAGGACGCCGACATCGAGCCTTACCGTGCCGTGGTCCAGACGTGGGCCGGCTGGCCGGTGACGCCGCTGTGGGCGACCGTGTTCGCCGCGGAGCTGGGGGAGGGCTCGTGGCAGCCCGCCGTCGACGCCGTCGGTCCGGCGTACGCCCGCGCCTATGCGCGCGTGCGGCACGGCGAGGAGCTGCTCGGGGCGGGCGATCGCGCAGCCGCGCGCGACGCCTTGACGTCGGCGATCGCCTACGCCACGCAGATCGGCGCCGAGGGACTCGTGCGGCGTGCCCGCGAGGTGCTGACGGATGCCGGTCTGGCGGAGTCGACGCCACGCTCGACGCTCACCGCCCGCGAGGAGCAGGTGCTGGAGCTCGTGTCCGAGGGACTGAGCAACGCGCAGATCGCGGAGCGCCTCTACATCAGCGCCAAGACCGTGTCGGTGCACGTCTCGGCGATCCTGCGCAAGCTGGACGCGCCGTCCCGCGCGGCCGCCGCGGCCATCCACCGTCGCAGCGCCGCCTGACGCGGTTCCGCTCCGACGAGGCGGGCGAGGATCAGATGAAGTACTCGGGCGTCGTCAGCAGAGCGCGGGTGTCTTCGCCGACGCGGCGGGCGCGCGGCTTGGCGGGGACGCCGACCAGCACGCTGTCGGGGGGAGCATCCTTCGTGACGACCGCGTTCGCGCCGATGACGGACCCCTCGCCGACGGTGATCGGGCCGAGCACCTTCGCGCCGGCGCCGATGGCCACGCCGTCCTCGATCGTGGGGTGGCGCTTGCCGCCCTCGCGCTGACGACCGCCGAGGGTGACGCCGTGGTAGAGCATGACGTCGTCGCCGACCTCGGCGGTCTCGCCGATCACGACGCCCATGCCGTGGTCGATGAAGAAGCGGCGGCCGATCGTGGCGCCGGGGTGGATCTCGATGCCCGTGAGCCAGCGCGTGATCTGCGATCCGGCGCGGGCGACGAAACGGAGGTCGCGCACCCACAGCGCGTGCCACACGCGGTGCGCCCAGATGGCGTGAAGGCCGGGGTACAGCACGGCGATCTCGATGCCCGAGCGCGCTGCCGGGTCGCGCAGCTTGGCCGCGGCGACGTCTTCGCGGACGCGGGCGAAGAACCCGATGCGCTCGTCGGTCACTTCGCACCCTCTTCGGCCTCGCGCAGGTGGGCGTACAGCGCCGTGGACAGGTACCGCTCGCCCGAGTCGGGCACGATGACGACGATGCGCTTGCCCGCCGATTCCGGCCTCGCGGCGATCTCCAGCGCGGCCGACACCGCGGCGCCCGCCGACATGCCGGCGAGGATGCCCTCGCGGGTGGCCAGCTCGCGTGCGACGCGGATCGCGTCGTCGAACTCGGCGTCGAAGACCTCGTCCACCACCGAGCGGTCGAGCACGTCGGGCACGAAGTTCGGGCCGATGCCCTGGATGCGGTGGCCGCCCGCGTGCCCCTCCGTGAGCACGGGGGAGTCCTTCGGCTCGACGAGCACGATCTTCACGTCGGGGTTGCGCTGCTTGAGCACCTGGCCGACGCCCGTGATCGTGCCGCCGGTGCCCGATCCCGCGACGAACACGTCCAGGTGTCCGTCGGTGTCGCGCCAGATCTCCTCTGCGGTGGTGCGGCGGTGGATGGCGGCGTTGGCCTCGTGCTCGAACTGACGGGCGAGCACGGCACCCGGACGCTCGGCGGCGATGCGCTGCGCGGTCTCGACGGCCTCGGTCATGCCCTTGTACGGATCGGTGAGCACCAGCTCGGCGCCGTACGCCTTCAGCAGGGTGCGACGCTCTTTCGACATCGAGGCCGGCATCGTGAGGACGACCTTGTAACCGCGCGCGGCGCCGATGAGGGCCAGCGCGATGCCGGTGTTGCCGCTCGTGGACTCGACGATCGTGCCGCCGGGCTGCAGCTCGCCGGACTGCTCGGCCGCCTCGATCAGCGCGTAGCCGAGGCGGTCCTTGACGGAGGAGCCGGGGTTGTAGAACTCCAGCTTGACGAGGACCTCGGCGTCGAGACCCTCGGTGAGTGCGTTGAGCCGTACCAGCGGCGTCTCGCCGAACGCGGTGGTGATGTCGGGATGGATGCCGGGCACGGGTGCTCCAGGTGTGTCGAGGTGCGGCGGACAAGACGACGACGGCGCGACGGCGTCCGAACGAGTCGGATCACGGTCGCGCCGTCGTCGTGCGGGTCAATCTTCGCGCAGATCCTCGAAGAGCGCGGTCGACAGGTAGCGCTCGCCGGTGTCGGGGGTGACCACGACGATCTTCTTGCCGGCGTTCTCGGGGCGCTGGGCGACCTGGATCGCCGCCCACACCGCGGCGCCGCTGGAGATCCCGGCGAGGATGCCCTCCTTCGCGGCGAGGTCGCGGGACGTCGAGATGGCGTCGTCGAACTCGACCGTGACGACCTCGTCGAACACCTCGGTGTCGAGGATCGGCGGCACGAAGTTCGGGCCGATGCCCTGGATCTTGGCGGGGCCGGGCGTGCCGGTCGACAGCAGCGGAGAGGCCGTGGGCTCGACGGCGATGACCGTGACCTCGGGCTTGCGCTCCTTGAGCACCTGTCCGACACCGGTGATAGTGCCGCCCGTGCCGACGCCGGCGACGAAGATGTCGACCTCGCCGTCGGTGTCGCGCCAGATCTCCTCGGCGGTGGTCTTGCGGTGGATCTCGCGGTTCGCCTGGTTCTCGAACTGCTTGGCGAGGATCGCGCCCGGCGTCTCGGCGGCGATGCGCTCGGCCTCGGCGACGGCGAGCTTCATGCCGCCGGCCGGGTCGGTGAGCACGAGCTCGGCGCCGAACCGCTTGAGCAGCTGGCGACGCTCGATCGACATCGAGGACGGCATCGTCAGGATGACCTTGTAGCCGCGGGCGGCGCCCACCAGGGCGAGCGCGATGCCGGTGTTGCCGCTGGTGCCCTCGACGATGGTGCCGCCGGGCTGCAGGGCGCCCGACGCCTCGGCGGCGTCGACGATCGCGATGCCCAGGCGGTCCTTCACGCTCGAACCCGGGTTGTAGTACTCGAGCTTGGCGTAGACCTCGGCGCCGGCGCCGTCCGTCACGCGGTTGAGGCGGACGAGCGGGGTGTTGCCGAAAGCAGCGGTGATATCGGAGTGGATGCCGGGCATGTCGGGCCTTTCGCAGGGTTCACGGCAGATCGGACCCAGCCTAGGACCAGGGGTCGGATGTGAGTCCTTCTATGACGGGTGCGCGAAATAGAGTGGGTCGGTCATGACTTCCGCCAGCCCCGCCATGCCTCTCGCCGAGGCGCTCCGCCTCGCCGTCGACCGTCTCGCCGCCGCGGGGGTGCCCGATCCGTCCGTCGACGCCGAGCTGCTCGTCGCCTTCGTCCTCGGCACCGGACGCGGCGGAGTGCAGGCGGCCGCGATCCGCGGCGATGCGCTGTCGCCCGACGACGCGGAACGCCTCGACGGGCTCGTCGCCCGTCGCGCGACGCGCGAACCCCTCCAGCACCTCACGGGCACGGCGCCGTTCCGGCACCTGGAGCTGCGGGTCGGTCCCGGCGTGTTCGTGCCCCGGCCCGAGACGGAGGTCGTCGCGCAGCTGGCGATCGACGCACTGCGGGCGGCGGCATCCCCCTCTCCGATCGCGGTGGACCTCGGCACCGGCTCCGGCGCGATCGCCCTCGCGATGGCCACCGAGGTGCCGCACGCCGAGGTGTACGCCGCCGAGAACTCGGTCGAGGCCTTCGTGTGGACGAAGGAGAACTTCGCGCACGTCGCAGCCGGCAACGCGCACCTGGCCTTCATCGACCTGGCGCACGCGTTCCCGGAGCTCGACGGCACCGTCTCGGTGGTGGCCTCGAATCCGCCGTACGTCCCGGATGCCGCGATCCCGCGCGACCCGGAGGTGCGGTTCTTCGACCCGCCGGCGGCGCTGTACGGCGGCGAGGACGGACTGGACGTGGTGCGGATCCTCAGCGGCGTTGGGCTGCGCCTGGCGCACCCCGGCGGCATGATCGTGCTCGAGCACGGCGAGTGGCAGGGCGAGGCCATCCGGGGCATCCTCGAAGCCGACGGATGGCGCGCCGCGGCGACCCACCCCGACCTCACGATGCGCGACCGGGCCACGACGGCGCTGCGCCCATGACCGGCCCCGGGAACGCGCCGGGTTCTCGGAGCGGGCGCGGCTAAACTATCCGGCGATATGTCCCCCATCTTCGACTGCCGTGATGAGGCGCAGCTGCTGAGCGGCATGCGTCAGGCGCGTCAGGCCATCGGCCGCGGCGAGCTCGTCGTCATCCCCACCGACACGGTGTACGGCGTCGCCGCCGACGCCTTCGACCACCAGGCGGTCGCGCGCCTCCTCGCCGCCAAGGGGCGCGGACGCCAGTCGCCGCCGCCCGTCCTGGTCGCCGGCGTCGCGACCCTGCGTGCGCTCGTGGCCGACGTGCCCGAGCCCATCGAGCGGCTCGTCGAGGAGTTCTGGCCCGGCGGGCTCACGATCGTCCTCCCCGCGCAGCCGTCGCTGTCGTGGGATCTCGGCGAGACCCGCGGCACCGTCGCCGTGCGCATGCCGGCGCACCGCATCGCCCTGGAGCTGCTCGAAGAGACGGGTCCGCTCGCGGTGTCCAGCGCGAACCTCACCGGGATGCCCGCCGGCATCACCGCCGAGGACTCCCGCGACATGCTCAAGGACTCCGTCGCCGTCTACCTGAGCGACGGGCCGTCGAAGGACGGCATCCCCTCGACGATCATCGACGCGACCCGGCTGATCGGCGCTGCCTCGGCGGCAGACGACACCGATGAGGATGCCGGGCCGCGCGTCACCGTGCTGCGCGAGGGCGCGGTCAGCCGCTCCCAGCTGCGCGGCGTGCTCGGCGATCTGCTCGAGCCCGACCCGGTCGCGCAGCCGGAGCCTGACGGCTCGTGAAGCAATACGTCTTCACGATCATCCTGACCGCCGCGGTCACGTTCATCCTGTCGTGGGCGGTGTGGCGGCTCAGCCTCAAGTACAAGCTGTACCCCGGCATCCGCGAGCGGGACGTCCACAAGACGCCGACGCCGCGCCTCGGCGGCATCGCGATGTTCCTGGGAGTGGTGGCCGCCTTCGCGATGTCGTCGCAGCATCCCTTCTTCGCGATCGTGTGGGCCCAGCCGCAGCAGATCTACGCGCTGCTGGGCGCCACGGCGCTGATCGTCGTGATCGGCGTCGCCGACGACCTGTGGGACCTCGACTGGATGATCAAGCTCGGCGCGCAGTTCCTGGCCGCCGGCGTCATCGCGTGGTTCGGCCAGCTGCAGATCTATTCGCTCCCGATCGGCGGGCTCGCGATCGGGTCGAGCTGGGTCAGCTTCACGCTGACGGTGTTCTCGATCGTCGTGGTCATGAACGCCGTCAACTTCATCGACGGTCTCGACGGGCTGGTGGCGGGTGTCTGCCTCATCGCCAACGGCGTGTTCTTCGCGTACTCGTACATGGTGGTGCGCGACACCGGAGCCAGCACGTTCTTCAACCTCGCATCGTTCATCGCCGCCGTCCTCATCGGCGCGTGCATCGGCTTCCTGCCGCTGAACTGGAGCCCCGCGAAGCTGTTCATGGGGGATGCCGGAGCCCTCATGCTGGGGCTGCTCATGGCCTGCTCCGCCATCGCGCTGACGGGCAACTTCACGCCCGCCATGGTGGGCGACAACGACGAGTTCGGGCGCTCGCAGCTCCTCGGCGCGTTCATCCCCATCCTGCTGCCGGTGGTCGTCGTGCTGCTGCCGCTGCTGGACTTCGGCCTCGCGGTCGTGCGCCGCATGAGCCGGGGCAAGTCGCCCTTCTCGCCGGACCGCAAGCACCTGCACCACCGCATGCTCGACATGGGGCACTCCGACCGCGACGCCGTGCTGATCTTCTACGCGTGGACGGCGCTCGTGAGCCTGTCGGTGCTGCTGATGTACATCGGCACGACGCTGGAGTGGCCCGGCGACTACCTGTTCGGCGTCGTCTACGGAGTGGTGGGCATCGCCGCCTGCCTCGCCGTGACCTTCACGCCCTCGCGACGGCGCCCTGCGGCTGCGGCCCCCGACCACCCGACCACGCCCGTTCCCGCGACCGAGGAGGCCGCCCGATGAGCGCCAGCCCTGTTTCCAGCACTCCGATCCTGCGCACCGTCCTGGTGTGGTCGGGCTCCGTCACGGCGGCGCTCGCCGTCGTCGGCGCCGTCGTCGGATACCTCGTCGCCGGGACCGACGGTCTGTGGAGCGCCCTGGCCGGCGTGGTGATCGCTGCCCTGTTCCTCGGGATCACGGCCGCCAGCATCCTCATCGCCAACCGGTGGTTCGGCGACGCGCTGTACGTGCCGATCTTCTTCGGGATCGTGCTCGGCGGATGGCTCCTCAAGTTCGTGGTGTTCCTCGTCGCGCTGTTCGTGCTGCGCGACCAGCCGTGGATCGAGACGTCCGTGTTCTTCGTGGCACTCGTCGTCAGCGTGCTGGCGTCGCTCGCGATCGACGTCATCGTGCTGCTGCGCATGCGGGTGCCGGTCGTCGACGTGGAGCTCCCGAGCGACCCGGATGCGGGGGACCGGACGGACGATTCGGGCGCGGCTTCTTGACGTCAGGCGGATGCAGGCGTAAAAGGGGCCGAACGGATTCAGCAGGCTCTCAAGTTTGATAGGCTGAACTCGCGCCCGCCCGCGTGCCGCTCACGTCCTGGGAATGGATGAAGAGTTGTGGCGGCGGAGTGACGCTCACCGACCATCGTCGCAACGGTTCTTACCGGTGCCCCGAAGCTGGAGCCAGCGCTGTCTATTCATGCTGCGACCCTGATCGCCCCCTTTGCCACGGATGAACCGCCCGTGTTCCACGGTCCGTCGATCGACGAGTTCTTCCCCGAGGTGCTGTTCAGCCTCGGTCCGATCCCGATCACGCGGATCCATCTGATCCAGTTCATCGCGACCCTCGCGGTCGTCCTGGTGTTCTGGCTCGGAACGCGACGCATGCGGGTCGTCCCGGGGCGTTTCCAGAGCCTCACCGAGATGGGGCTGGACTTCGTCCGGGTCAACATCGCCGAGGACCTGCTCGGCAAGAAGGACGGCGCGCGGTTCCTGCCGATCCTCACCACGATGTTCTTCATGATCCTGTTCATGAATCTGACGGGCATCATCCCGTTCCTGAACCTCGCGGGCACCGCCATCATCGCCGTGCCGCTGCTGCTGGCCGTCGTCAGCTACGTGACGTTCATCTACGCGGGCGTCAAGAAGAGCCCCAAGAACTTCTTCAAGAACTCGCTGTTCCCCTCGGGGGTCCCGCCGTTCCTCTACATCATCGTGACGCCGCTCGAGTTCATCTCGACGTTCATCATCCGGCCGATCACGCTGACCCTGCGACTCCTGATGAACATGATGGTCGGGCACCTGATGCTCGTCCTCTTCTTCTCGGCGACGCAGTTCTTCCTCTTCACGATGGGCGGCTGGTGGTCGGCGCTGGCCGCCGGCAGCCTGGCCTTCGGCCTCGCCTTCACCGTGTTCGAGATCCTGGTGGCCGTCCTCCAGGCCTACGTCTTCACCATCCTCACCGCGGTCTACATCCAGCTCGCGGTGGCAGAAGAGCACTGAGCGGGCGGGCTCTCGCCCTCCCACCCAACCGAAAGGAAACACCCCGTGGACGCAACTACGGTTCTCGCTGAAGTTCAGGGTTCGATCGCGACGGTCGGCTACGGCCTCGCTGCCATCGGCCCCGCCATCGGCGTCGGCATCGTCGTGGGCAAGACGATCGAGGGCGTCGCCCGTCAGCCCGAGCTGGCCGGTCGCCTGCAGGTCCTCATGTGGATCGGTATCGCCTTCACCGAGGCGCTCGCCTTCATCGGCATCGCGACCGCCTTCATCTTCGGCTACTGATCCGCCCAACCAGTCATAAGGAGACAGGATGCTGAACGCTCTTGTCACGTACGCCGCCGAGGAGGCAGAGGCTCACAACCCTCTGATCCCCGCGTGGTACGACATCATCTGGTCGGCGGTGTGCTTCGTCATCATCCTCTTCGTGTTCTGGAAGGTCGCCCTTCCCCGCATGAAGAAGATGCTCGACGAGCGCTCCGCGGCGATCGAGGGCAACATCGCCAAGGCCGACGAGGCCCAGCGCAAGGCCGAGGCCGCGCTCGAGGAGTACACCTCGCAGCTCGCCGAGGCCCGCAAGGAGGCCGGTGAGATCCGCGATGCCGCCCGTGAGGACGGCAAGAAGATCGTCGCCGAGGCGAAGGACACCGCTTCGGCGGAGGCCGCACGCCTGACCGCCACCGCGCACGCCCAGATCGAGGCCGAGCGCCAGACCGCGCTCGTGTCGCTGCGCAGCGAGGTGGGCACGCTCGCCCTCGACCTCGCGGGCGGCGTCATCGGCGAGACCCTCTCGGACGACGCGAAGGCGCAGGCCGTCGTCGACCGCTTCCTCGCCGAGCTCGAAGAGTCCGAAGGGGCCAAGGCGTAATGGGCAGCGCGACCACTCAGGCCCTCGCGGCGACGACCGCGGCGCTCGGCGCCGCGACCGGCGTCGACCTCGACGTCGCCCGCGAGCTCTTCGCCGCGGCACGCGCCGTGGGCGACTCGTCGCAGCTGAGCGGCGCGCTGGCCGACTCCGCCGCGCCGGCGGAGGCTCGCCGGCAGGTCGTCGCCGCCGTCTTCGGCGCTGCTGTGAAGCCCACGACGGCGTCGCTGCTGACGACCGCCGTCGCGCAGCGCTGGTCGACGCCCGACGACCTGGTCGACGCCATCGAAGAGCTGGCGGTGCGCGCGGCGGCCGTGGCCGACGCGGGCTCCGACGTCGAGGCCGAGCTCTTCGCCTTCTCGCGGACCGTCGCAGACAACCCCGAGCTCGAGCTCGCGCTGGGGAGCCGTCTGGGCGACTCCGCCGCGAAGGGCACGCTCGTCGAGTCGCTGCTGAAGGGCCGCGCGAGCGAGGGGACGACGCTGATCGCGGCGTCCCTCATCCGCCAGCCCCGCGAGCGCCGGGTTCGGCAGCTGCTGTCGCGCGCGACCAGGCTGGTCTCGGACCAGCGCGGCCGCGCCGTGGCGACCGTCGTGGCCGCGGCACCGCTGAGCGACGCGCAGCGCGACCGGCTCACCGCTGCGCTCACCAAGCGATACGGCACGCGGGTCTCGCTCAACACCATCGTCGACCCGACCGTCGTGGGGGGCCTTCGCGTCCAGATCGCCGACGACGTGATCGACGCGAGCGTCTCGTCGCGCCTGGCAGACCTCCGTCAGCGGCTCGCCGGCTGACACAGACTTCCCGCCACGCGCGGAGATTTCGGGGCCGAGGCCCCATGAACGAAGGAAAACAATGGCAGATCTCTCTATCAGCCCCGACGTCATCCGTGACGCGCTGAAGGACTTCGTCGCCGCCTACGAGCCCACGGGGGCTGCGGCCACCGAGGTCGGCACCGTCATCGACGCCGCGGACGGCATCGCGCACGTCGAGGGCCTGCCGGGTGTCATGGCGAACGAGCTCGTGACGTTCGAGGACGGCACGAGCGGGCTCGCGCTGAACCTCGACGAGCACGAGATCGGTGTGGTCGTCCTCGGCGACTTCGCCGGCATCGAGGCGGGTCAGACCGTCACCCGCACCGGCGAGGTGCTCTCGGTCGCCGTCGGCGACGGCTACCTCGGCCGCGTCGTCGACCCGCTGGGCAACCCGATCGACGGCCTCGGCGAGATCGCCACCGTCGGCCGCCGGGCCCTCGAGCTGCAGGCGCCCGGCGTCATGCAGCGCAAGTCGGTGCACGAGCCGCTGCAGACCGGCATCAAGGCCATCGACGCGATGATCCCGGTCGGCCGCGGCCAGCGTCAGCTGATCATCGGCGACCGCCAGACCGGCAAGACGGCCATCGCGATCGACACGATCATCAACCAGAAGGCCAACTGGGAGTCGGGCGACGTCAACAAGCAGGTCCGCTGCATCTACGTCGCGATCGGCCAGAAGGGCTCGACGATCGCAGCCGTGAAGGGCGCCCTCGAGGACGCCGGCGCGCTGGAGTACACCACCATCGTCGCGGCCCCGGCCTCCGACCCGGCCGGCTTCAAGTACCTCGCGCCCTACACCGGCTCGGCCATCGGCCAGCACTGGATGTATGAGGGCAAGCACGTCCTGGTGATCTTCGACGACCTGACCAAGCAGGCCGAGGCGTACCGCGCCGTGTCGCTGCTGCTGCGCCGCCCGCCGGGCCGCGAGGCGTACCCCGGCGACGTCTTCTACCTGCACTCGCGTCTGCTCGAGCGCTGCGCGAAGCTGTCGGACGAGCTGGGCGCCGGTTCGATGACGGGTCTGCCGATCATCGAGACCAAGGCCAACGACGTCTCGGCGTACATCCCGACCAACGTGATCTCGATCACCGACGGCCAGATCTTCCTGCAGTCCGACCTGTTCAACGCCAACCAGCGCCCCGCGGTCGACGTGGGCATCTCGGTCTCGCGAGTCGGCGGCGACGCACAGGTCAAGTCGATCAAGAAGGTCTCGGGAACGCTCAAGCTCGAGCTCGCCCAGTACCGTTCGCTCGAGGCCTTCGCGATGTTCGCGTCGGACCTCGACGCGGCCTCGCGTCGTCAGCTCGCCCGCGGTGCGCGTCTGACGGAGCTGCTCAAGCAGCCGCAGTACTCGCCGTACCCCGTCGAGGAGCAGGTCGTCTCGATCTGGGCCGGCACGAACGGCAAGCTGGACTCTATCGAGGTCGAGGACGTGCTGTCGTTCGAGCGCGAGCTGCTGGACTACCTGCGACGCAACACGACGATCCTCGACACGCTGCGCGACACGAACGTCCTCGACGACGACACCGTGGCCGAGCTCAGCAAGAAGACCGACGAGTTCATCCTCGAGTTCCAGGCCGGAAAGGGCCAGGCCATCGGCAAGCCGGGACACGAAGAGGTCGCGGCGGCCGAGGCTGAAGACGTGAACCAGGAGAAGATCGTCAAGGGCCGCCGCTAGGGCGGGCCTGGACTAGGACAATGGGCGCACAACTCCGGGTCTACAAGCAGAAGATCAGCACTGCTCAGACGACCAAGAAGATCACGAAGGCGATGGAACTCATCGCGGCTTCGCGCATCCAGAAGGCGATGGCGCGTGTGCGCGCGTCCTCGCCCTTCGCGCGTGCCGTGACGCGTGCCGTCTCCGCCGTGGCGACGCACTCCAACGTCGACCACCCGCTGACCGTCGAACGCGAGACGATCCGCCGCTCCGCCGTCGTGATCTTCTCCTCCGACCGCGGACTCGCGGGCGCGTTCAACTCGCAGGTCCTCCGTGAGGGGCTCGAGCTCGCGCAGCTGCTGCGCGAGCAGGGCAAGGAGCCGGTGTTCTACCTCATCGGCCGCAAGGCCGTCGGGTACTTCCAGTTCCGTCGCATGGACAGCGCGGGGGAGTGGACGGGCGACACCGACACGCCGCACTTCTCCACCGCGGAAGAGATCGCGGCGGCGCTCCTGGACGCCTACGACCGCGGCGGCGACAGCGGTGGCGTGGACGAGATCCACCTCGTCTACAACCGCTTCGTCAGCATGATGACGCAGACGCCCGAGACGGTGCGCATGCTCCCGCTCGAGGTGGTCGAGGCCGAAGAGTCCGCATCCGCGCAGGTGTACCCGCTTTACGAGTTCGAGCCGGACGCCGCGACGGTGCTGGACGCACTGCTGCCGGTGTACATCCAGAGCCGCGTCTTCAACGCGCTCCTGCAGTCGTCTGCTGCGAAGCACGCCGCGACGCAGAAGGCGATGAAGTCCGCCAGCGACAACGCCGACAAGCTCATCACCGACTACACGCGCCTGCGCAACAACGCGCGCCAGGCCGAGATCACGCAGCAGATCGCCGAGATCGTCGGTGGCGCCGACGCCCTGGCGTCGAGCAAGTGATTCAAGACCACACGAAAGAGAAGAAGCCATGAGCCTCACCGCTGAAGAGACAGGCGCCAAGACCGAGTCGACGGTTGTTGGCCGCGTCGCCCGCGTCACCGGCCCCGTCGTCGACATCGAGTTCCCGCACGACTCGATCCCCGACATCTACAACGCGCTCAAGACGACGATCACGATCGAGGGCGAGTCGACCGAGATCACGCTCGAGGTCGCACAGCACCTCGGCGACGACCTCGTGCGCGCCATCTCGCTGAAGCCCACCGACGGCATGGTCCGCGGCCAGGAGGTGCGCGACACCGGCGGCCCCATCACGGTGCCCGTCGGCGACGTCACCAAGGGCAAGGTCTTCAACGTCACGGGCGACGTGCTGAACGCCGAGCCGGGCGAGACCATCGAGATCACCGAGCGGTGGGGCATCCACCGCCAGGCGCCCTCGTTCGACCAGCTCGAGTCCAAGACCGAGATGTTCGAGACGGGCATCAAGTCGATCGACCTGCTCACCCCCTACGTGCAGGGTGGCAAGATCGGCCTCTTCGGCGGCGCGGGCGTCGGCAAGACCGTCCTCATCCAGGAGATGATCCAGCGCGTGGCGCAGGACCACGGTGGTGTCTCGGTGTTCGCCGGCGTCGGCGAGCGCACCCGTGAGGGCAACGACCTCATCGGCGAGATGGAGGAGGCGGGCGTCTTCGACAAGACCGCCCTCGTCTTCGGCCAGATGGACGAGCCGCCGGGGACGCGTCTGCGCGTCGCCCTGTCGGCGCTGACGATGGCGGAGTACTTCCGCGACGTGCAGAAGCAGGACGTGCTGCTGTTCATCGACAACATCTTCCGCTTCACGCAGGCCGGTTCCGAGGTCTCGACGCTGCTGGGCCGCATGCCCTCGGCCGTGGGCTACCAGCCGAACCTCGCCGACGAGATGGGTGTGCTCCAGGAGCGCATCACCTCGACGCGCGGTCACTCGATCACCTCGCTGCAGGCGATCTATGTCCCCGCCGACGACTACACCGACCCGGCGCCGGCGACCACGTTCGCGCACCTGGACGCCACCACGGAGCTCTCGCGCGAGATCGCGTCGAAGGGTCTGTACCCGGCCATCGACCCGCTGACCTCGACCAGCCGCATCCTGGACCCGCGCTACATCGGTGAGGACCACTACCGCGTGGCCACCGCCGTGAAGCAGATCCTCCAGAAGAACAAGGAACTGCAGGAGATCATCGCCATCCTCGGTGTCGACGAGCTCTCGGAAGAGGACAAGATCGTCGTCGCCCGCGCGCGCCGCATCCAGCAGTTCCTCTCGCAGAACACCTACATGGCGAAGAAGTTCACGGGTGTCGAGGGTTCGACGGTTCCGATCAAGGAGACCATCGAGTCGTTCGACGCGATCGTCAAGGGCGAGTTCGACCACGTCGCCGAGCAGGCGTTCTTCAACGTCGGCGGCATCTCGGACGTCGAAGAGGCATGGGCGCGCATCCAGAAGGAGAACGGCTGACATGCCGCTCAACGTCAGCCTCGTCTCCGCGGACGCGGAGGTCTGGTCGGGTGAGGCCTCGCTCGTGGTCGCCAAGACCGTCGAGGGCGAGATCGGCTTCATGAGCGGTCACGAGCCGGTGCTCGCGATCCTCGCCGAGGGTCAGGTGCGCATCACCGAGACCTCGGGAACCAAGATCGTCGCGAACGCGCAGGACGGCTTCCTCTCGATGGAGGGCGACGTGCTCACCATCGTGGCCGGCAACGCCGCACTGATCTCCTGACACCCGTACGTCGCTGAGACGCCCCGAGCCGTTCGTCGGCTCGGGGCGTCTCGTCTCTGCGTCTCGTCCTGGTCGGCGCGCTCCGCGCCGCGCCCGATGATCGCACTCCCCGCTCGCTCAAGATCTGGAAGGCCTGTCATGCTGATCCTGCTGCCGCCGTCGGAGACGAAACGACCGGGTGGGACGGGGCGTGCATTCGACGCCGCGGGCATCGCGCTGCCGGTGCTCGCACCGCAGCGCGCGGCCGTCATGGACGCGTTGATCGCGCTGTCGACCGACGAGGATGCGGCCGCGCGCGTCCTCAAGCTCGGTCCGAAGCAGTGGGGCGAGGTCGCGGTGAACGCCGCGCTGCGGGCCGCGCCGACCATGCCGGCGGTGGACCGCTACACCGGCGTGCTCTATGACGCGCTGGGTGCGGCATCCCTCTCGTCCGCATCGCGACGATGGCTCGGCGGCCATGTCCTCATCCACTCGGCACCGTTCGGGCCCGTCGGCGCGCTCGACGGCATCCCCGCCTACCGCCTGGGCGCGGGCACGTCGCTGCCGGGCGTGCCGGCGCTGCGACGGCTGTGGGCCGACGCCGTCTCATCGGCGCTCGCGGAGCACCGGCCGCGGTTCGTGCTGGACCTGCGCTCCGAGGCGTACGTCGCCCTCGGGCCTCTCCCCGACGGCATCCCGGCGCGCTACGTCCGCGTCGTGAGCGAGGGGCCGGACGGGGCGGTGCGCGCCCTCAATCACTTCAACAAGCACGCCAAGGGCGCGCTCGTGCGCCTGCTCGCTCAGGAGCGGCCGCGGATCTCGTCCGCCGCGGGACTCGTGCGCTGGGCGGATGCCGCCGGCCTGCGCGTGCGCGAGTCCGGTGCCGGAGAGCTGGAGCTGCACGCCTGACGGGTGTCAGCGCTTGGTGTGCTGGGCCGTGCGCTCGGTGTTCTCGGCGATGGCGATGAGCGCGACGACGGCCTCGATGACGAACCTCAGCAGGATGACCGCGAGGAAGGTCAGCACCGGCACGACGATCACGGTCGCGATGAGGGCGCTGATGCCGGCTCCCGGGTTGAACCACAGCATCGAGATGCCGCTCAGGATGCCGCCCACGAGGTACACCACGAACCCGATGCCGATCGCGATCAGGCCGACGAGGTAGAACACGCTCGCCAGCCGACGCGTGATGAACGTGCGGAACGACAGGTCGAACAGCGCGGAGAAGAATCCCCTGCCGACGTCGGCGGCCTCGCCGCGGACCGGAGGGACGCCGGTGTCGTCCGGATCGACGGGTGCGGAAGCGCGTGCGGCAGCCGGCGCAGCAGCCGGTGCGCCTGCGGCGGCGGCAGCAGCGGACTGCTCGGGCAGCGGCGGGGGAGTGGCGGCGGACGGGGTCGGGTCGGTCATGGTGGCCCTTCGGTCGGAGAATTGTGCTCAGGCTATCCACCGGGGCGCGGAGGGGCTATCCCCCCATTGCGTCACGAATGCTGACAGGCAGCTGGGAGCGTCGCTAGCATGTGTCGAGCGGAGCAGCGGCTCCGCGGCGTGCCCCACACGCCATCCGTCTCTCCGGAGGTCGCACCATGGATTCGTACGACGACAGCGGGTACGGGAGCGTCTGGGCGTTCCTGATCCTCGCCCCGCTTTTCTTCCTGTTCGCGGTAGCCGCCTACATCATCGGCTCCTGGTTCCTCATGAAGATCTTCGAGAAGGCCGGCGTGCAGGGCAAGTGGCGCGCGTGGGTGCCGTTCTACAACACCCTGATCTTCGTCAAGCTCGGAGACCTCAACCCGTGGTGGCTGCTGATCCTCTGGGGCGGCACCGTCGTCCTCGGCTGGGTCCCCGTCCTCGGCTGGCTCATCGGGCTCGCGGCCTTCCTGTACTCGCTCGCGGCGGCGTGGCGCATCGGGCTGAAGCTGCAGAAGGAAGCCGTGTGGCTCATCCTGTACTTCTTCCTCGCCATCGTGTGGCTCGGCATCAACGCGTTCGATCGATCGCGGTGGAACACCGCGATCCCCGCGGCTCCGTGGGCCGGGAACTTCCTCGCCGACAAGACGGTCTGGGCAGGAGTCCCCAGCCAGGTGCCCTCCGGCGGCTACCCGGCAAACCCCGCCACCGCACCGGGCGCCGGCGGCTACCAGCCCCCCGCGGGGTACGCGGCTCCGCCCGCTCCGCCGGCCGGCTACACCGCGCCGCCCGCTCCGCCGGCGGGATACACCCCGCCGCCTGCTCCGCCCGCAGCGCCGACGACCCCGCCGCCCGCGGCCGCTCAGCCTCCGGTGACCCCGCCGACGGAACCGCAGACGCCGCCGGCCGCGCCGCAGACGCCGCCCTCGGCGCCTGAGCCGCCGACGACCGAGCCGCCCGCAGCCCCGGACGCCCCCGAGACGCCCAAGCAGTGACGTGACCGGCAGCCCCTCGCCTCCGGGCGGGGGGCTGTTCCGTTGCGCGGGACCCGCCGGCCGCCCGCGGCAGGGCCGGTGCGTTAGCGGGGATAACGTGGAGGCATGACCTCCACTGTTCCGCTGCGCCGTGTCGGCGCGTCCGGCCTGCTCGTGTCCGCCGTCGGCCTCGGCTGCAACAACTTCGGCCGCGAGGGCACCCGCACCGAGACCCTCGAAGGCACGCGTGCCGTGCTCGACGCCGCGATCGACGCGGGCGTCACGTTCCTCGACACCGCGGACATGTACGGCGGTCAGCCGGGGCTGTCCGAGACCCTCATGGGCGAGGCGCTGGAGGGCCGCCGCGATCAGGTGATCCTCGCGACGAAGTTCGGGCACCCCGGCCGCGACATGGGGTACCCGCCGTTGGGGGCGAAGGGCTCCCGGTCGTACATCCGGCGTGCGGTCGAGGCATCCCTCACCCGCCTGCGGACGGACTGGATCGATCTGTACCAGCTCCACGTGCCCGACAACGACACACCGATGGAAGAGACGCTCGACGCGCTCGGCGACCTCGTGCGCGAGGGCAAGGTGCGCTACATCGGCCACTCGAACTTCTCGGGCTGGCAGATCGCCGAGGCGCACTTCACGGCGCTGATGCGTCGCGGCGTGCCGTACATCTCGGCCCAGAACCAGTACAGCCTGCTCTCTCGCGGGTCCGAGCGGAACGTGCTGCGCGCCGTCGAACGGTACGGCCTCGGCTTCTTCCCGTACTTCCCGCTGCACAACGGCCTGCTGACCGGCAAGTTCACGCGCGACGACGCGCCCGCCGACTCGCGGATCATGCGCCAGCGCCAGAACCTCTACTACGAGGCGCCGTGGGACGCGCTCGAGCAGTACCAGACGTTCTGCGACGAGCGCGGCATCACGATGCTCCAGGCCACGTTCGGCTGGCTGCTGTCGCACCCCGCGCTGTCGAGCGTGATCGCCGGGGCGACGACCCCGGAGCAGGTGCGCGCCAACGCCGACGCGGCCACCGCGTGGACGCCGACAGAGGCCGAGCTGCAGCTGCTCGACGGGCTCTTCCCGCCGCCCGAAGCAGCCGCCTGACCCGCGTTCCCGGCGGCCGCGTCGCGGCCGCCGGGAACGTCCTCGCGGCCCCGCGACCCGAGTTCGCCGACGGCGTACGCCCCGGGTTGTCGGCGACGCGCGCGCAGGCGTAGCGTCACTTCTCGTGCGCGGTCCGCGGAGCGGGCGACGTCGCGCGCCGGAAAGGACCGCCGTGCTCGGGAAGCTCCTGGGGAGATATCTCCGCCCCGCCTGGCCGCTCATCGTGGCCGTGGTGGTGTTCCAGCTGGCCCAGTCGATCGCCTCGCTGTGGCTGCCCACGCTGAACGCCGCCATCATCGACGAGGGGGTCGTCAAGGGGGACATCCCGTACATCTGGCAGACCGGCGGCGTGATGCTGCTGGTGAGCCTCGCGCAGGTCATCTGCTCGATCATCGCGGTGTACTTCGGATCGCGCCTGGCGATGGGGATGGGCCGCGATCTGCGCGGCGACCTCTTCCACCGCGTCGTCGCGTTCTCGCAGCGCGAGGTCGGGCAGTTCGGCGCACCCTCGCTCATCACGCGCAACACCAACGACGTGCAGCAGGTGCAGATGCTCGTGCAGGTGTCGGCGACGCTCATGGTCTCCGCACCGATCCTCGCGATCGGCGGCGTCATCATGGCGATCCGTCAGGACGCCGGGCTGTCGTGGCTCATGGCCGTCTCGATCCCGGTGCTGCTGATCATCGTCGGGCTCATCGTCGTGCGCATGGTGCCCGCGTTCACGCAGATGCAGAAGCGGATCGACCGCGTCAACCAGATTATGCGCGAGCAGCTGTCGGGCATCCGCGTCGTGCGCGCGTTCGTGCGCGAGCGCGAGGAGCGTGCGCGGTTCGCGAAGGCGAGCGACGACGTGAAGGACACCGCGCTGCGCGCGGGAAACCTGATGGCGCTGATGTTCCCCGCCGTGATGCTCGTGATGAACCTGTCGAGCGTGGCGGTGATCTGGTTCGGGGCGTTCCAGGTGCAGGACAACGGCGTGCAGATCGGCACGCTCTTCGCGTTCCTGAACTACCTCATGCAGATCCTCATGGGCGTCATGATGGCGACCTTCATGTTCGTGATGATCCCGCGCGCAGCGGTGTGCGCCAACCGCATCGGCGAGGTGCTCGAGACGGCGCCCTCGGTGTCGGCACCGGCGGTGGCGGCATCCGCACCCGCCCCCGCAGGCCGGGTCGAGTTCGACCACGTCGACTTCGCGTATCCGGGCGCCGAGGACGCCGTGCTGCACGACCTCACGTTCACGATCGAGCCCGGCACGACGACGGCGGTCATCGGCTCGACGGGTTCGGGCAAGACGACGCTGGTGAGCCTCGTTCCCCGGCTGTTCGACGTGACCGCCGGCGTGGTGCGGGTCGACGGCGTCGACGTGCGCGACTACGACCCGGACGAGCTGTGGACGCGGGTCGGCCTGGTGCCGCAGCGGGCGTTCCTCTTCTCGGGGACGGTGGCCTCGAACCTGCGGTACGGCGACCACGATGCGACCGACGAGCAGCTCTGGGAGGCCCTCGAGCTCGCGCAGGGCGCCGACTTCGTGCGGGCGATGCCCGACGGGCTCGAATCGCAGATCGCACAGGGCGGCACGAACGTGTCGGGTGGTCAGCGGCAGCGCCTCGCGATCGCGCGGGCCCTCGTCAAACGGCCGGAGGTCTACATCTTCGACGACTCGTTCTCGGCATTGGATCTGCGGACGGATGCCGCCCTCCGGCGCGCCCTGGACACGCACCTGCCGGATGCGACACGGCTCGTGGTCGCGCAGCGCGTGTCGACCATTCAGCACGCCGACCAGATCGTCGTGCTCGATCACGGGAGGATCGTCGGGATCGGCGTGCACGACGACCTCGTCGAGACCTGTGAGACGTACCGCGAGATCGTCGAGTCCCAGCTGGCAGCGGAGGCGGCGGCATGAGCGGGCAGCAGCAGGGCTCGGCGCCCGCGCGTCCGGCCGGTCCCGGCGGGGGCCGTGGCCCCTTCGGCGGCGGCGCAGGAGCGCCGGCCGCGAAGGCCCAGAACTTCGGACCGAGCGCGAAGCGCCTGCTGGGCACCCTCCGTTCGGACATGCCCAGGCTCATCGGCGTGCTCGTGCTCGGCATCCTGTCGGTCACGCTGTCGGTGATCGGGCCCAAGCTCCTCGGCGAGGGCACCAACGTGGTGTTCGCGGGATTCCTCTCGCTGCAGATGCCCGCCGGCGCCACGAAGCAGCAGGTCATCGATCAGCTCGTCGCCTCGGGCAACCAGGACCAGGCGAACATGATCTCGGCGATGGACTTCGTGCCCGGGGCGGGCATCGACTTCGACCAGCTCGCGTGGATCCTCTCTGCCGTGCTCGCGGTGTACCTGTTCTCGAGCGTGTTCGGTTGGCTGCAGGCCCGCATCCTCAACGGCATCGTGCAGCGCGCCATGCACCGGCTGCGCCTGCAGGTCGAAGACAAGATCCACCGACTGCCGCTGTCGTACTTCGACCGCGTGCAGCGCGGCGAGCTGCTGAGCCGCGTCACGAACGACGTCGACAACATCGGCCAGACGATGCAGCAGACGCTGTCACAGCTGGTCATCTCGCTGCTCACCGTCATCGGCGTGCTCGTCATGATGTTCCTCATCTCGCCGCTGCTGGCGGTGATCGCGCTCGTGACGATCCCGTTGACCCTGGTCATCACGGTGCTGGTGGCACGACGGTCGCAGAAGCTGTTCGTGCAGCAGTGGGCGCACACGGGCGTGCTCAACGCCCGCGTCGAAGAGACGTTCTCAGGACACTCGATCGTGAAGGTCTTCGGCCACCAGCAGGAGGTCGAGGCCGACTTCCTCCGCGAGAACGAGCAGCTGTACCGCGCGAGCTTCGGCGCGCAGTTCCTGTCGGGCGTGATCATGCCCGCCATGATGTTCATCGGCAATCTCGTCTACGTCGCGATCGCCGTCGTCGGCGGTCTGCAGGTCGCCGCGGGTCTCATGACGATCGGCGATGTGCAGGCGTTCATCCAGTACTCGCGCCAGTTCACGCAGCCGCTCAGCCAGCTCGGGTCGATGGCGAACCTGCTGCAGTCCGGGGTGGCCAGTGCCGAGCGCGTGTTCGAGCTGCTGGACGAGGAAGAGCAGACGCCCGACGACGAGGATGCGCACACCGTCGCCGACAACGCCAGCCGCCTCGAGTTCGACGACGTGTCGTTCCGCTATGTCGAGGACAAGCCGCTCATCGAGGGACTGACGCTCGCGGCGAGACCGGGCAGCACGGTCGCGATCGTGGGCCCGACGGGCGCGGGGAAGACGACTCTCGTCAACCTCATCATGCGGTTCTACGACGCGGACTCCGGGCGCATCACGCTGGACGGCGTCGACACCCTGCACATGACGCGCGACGATCTGCGCCGGCGCACGGGCATGGTGCTGCAGGACACGTGGCTGTTCGCCGGCACGATCCGCGAGAACATCCTGTACGGCCGCCCCGACGCCTCCGACGAGGAGCTCGTCGCGGCGGCGACGGCGGCCTACGTCGACCGGTTCGTGCACGCACTGCCGGACGGCTACGACACGATGCTCGACGACGAGGCCACGAACCTCAGCGTCGGCGAGCGGCAGCTCGTCACGATCGCGCGCGCGTTCCTCGCCGATCCCCGCATCCTGATCCTCGACGAGGCCACGTCGTCGGTCGACACCCGGACCGAGCTGCTCATCCAGCGTGCGATGTCGCGGCTGCGCGAGGATCGGACGGCGTTCGTCATCGCCCACCGGCTGTCCACCATCCGCGACGCCGATCTCATCCTGGTGATGGAGGACGGGTCGATCGTCGAGCAGGGCTCGCACGACGAGCTCCTCGCGGAGAAGGGCGCGTACTGGCGCCTGTACAACGCGCAGTTCGAGGGCGCGATCGACGAGGACGAGCCGGTCGCGGTCCCCGCGGTGCCGCTCGGGCCGCCGCCGACGACGGCGCAGATCGTGGTCGACGCACTCGCGGAGTCCGAGGACGCGGTGGAGTGACCCACTAGTATGTGAAGACGCGGGGCCGCCCGGTCTCGACGCCGTCGATCGGGAGGACAGGGCGTGCCCGAGGTATCCACCCAATCGCGCACCGTCCCGGTTCCCGGTGGCGTGCTCGAGCTCTCGTGGGCCGGTGTCACCGACACCGGACGCCGTCGCGAGGTGAACCAGGACGCGTTCTTCGCGGACTATCCGCTGTTCGTCGTCGCCGACGGCATGGGTGGACACGTCGGGGGAGAGATCGCGAGCGCGAGCACGATCGATCGCCTGACGGCGGTCGCCGATGCCGGCCACGTGACCCCCAAGACGATCGAGAAGGCGCTCGCCCGCGCGGTGAAGGACATCGCCTCGCACCCCGACGCGACCGACGACGGCACCGGTACGACGGTCACCGGCGTCTTCCTCGACACGAGCGGCGAGGCGGCGCACTGGGTGACGCTCAACATCGGCGACTCGCGCGTGTACCTCGTGCGTGACGGCGCGATCGTGCAGATCACGACGGACCACTCCGTCGTGCAGGAGCTCGTCGCCGCCGGCCGGCTGAGCCCGGAAGAGGCCGAGAACCACCCGTACGGCAACGTCATCACCCGGGCCGTCGGGCCGAGCGACGGCGTGAAGCCCGACTATGTCCGGCTGGACGTCGCCGACGGCGACCGCTTCGTGATCTGCTCGGACGGTCTGACGAAAGAGCTGACCGACTACGGCATCCGCCATTTCCTCGACGAGAACGCCGACCCCGCGGCCGCCGTGACGGCGATGATGGAGGCCGCGCTCGAGAACGGCGGCCGCGACAACATCACGATCGTCGTGCTCGATGTCACCGACCCCGCTGCGGCCCGCGACGAGGACGAGGCGGAAGAAGCGGACGAGGCCGGCACCGATGACGGCGACGTCGCCGAGGAGGATGCCGCGACCCCTGCCGATGCCGACGGCACCGGCTCCTCCACAGCCGCCGACTGACGCCGGTTCTCCCCAGTCCGGTTCGCGCGGCACACAGCGGCGCGGATACCGGAGTGGACTGCAGGGGTGCGACCGACACTCCTCACCGCCCCGACCCGCCCAGCGTCCGCCGTGGACGATGTGGGTGCGACGACTCTCGACGACGACCCGCTGACTCTCCCGCCCGCGTGGACCGCGCCCGCGCGTCCGCCGCTGCCGGTGGTCGCGGCGATCGTGCCTGTCGTCGGCGCCGTCGCGCTGTGGCTGGTGACGGGCTCGGTCTTCACGCTCTGGTTCGCGCTGCTCGGACCCCTCATCGCCGCGGCGACGCTGCTGGACGCGCGCCGTGCGAGCCGCCGCGACGGCCGCCGCGCGTCCGTCGAGGCCGCCCGCGCGCGCGATCGGGTCGCGGCTGCGGTGGTCGAGCGCCACGACGCCGAGCGGGCGCAGCTGTGGCTGCGCCATCCGGACATCGCTCACTTCGATGCGCGCGAGGACGACGTCTGGCGGGGCGGACCTGTCGGCCCGATCGTGGTCGGCGCGGGAGAGCGCAGCAGCACGGTGCGCATCACCGGGGGCGACGGGGACCCCCAGTCCGCCGCGGTGCGCCGCAGCGCGGCGCGGCTGAACGGGGCGCCGGTGGCGGTCCCCGCAGAAGGCGGTGTCGTCGTGGTGGGGGCCGACATCCTCGCCGCGGCCGTGCAACGCGCGCTCGTGCTGCAGTTGTGCCTCGCGCACGCGCCCGGTGACGTGTGCGTCGTCGGACCGTGCGAGGGGGAGTCGGCATGGGCGCAGGACCTACCGCACCGCGCTGCCGGGACGGGCGCGCGGCTGGCGATCGTGGGCCCCGGCTGCCGTGTGCCCGCCGACGCCGACATCGCGATCGCGCGCTGCCGGCCGGGCGATCCGCTCCCGCCGCGCTGCGCCGCCGTCGTGACCGTCACGTCGCCCGGCGCGGCCCGGGTCGAGCACGCCGGCGAGAGCGTCGACGTCGAGGTCGAGGCGGTGTCTCTCGCACAGGCGCGCGCTGTCGCCGTCCGGCTGGCGGCGCGTGCCGAACACAGCCTCGGCATCGCCCGAGACGCGTCGGCGCCGATCACGCTTGCCGAGCTCCGGGCCGAGGGTGCGGCGGGGTCTCAGCCCGACGGCGGCCTTCCGGCCGTCATCGGCCGCGCGGGCACGGCCCCCTTCATCGTCGATCTCGTGCAGGACGGACCGCATGCCGTCGTGGCGGGAGTCACGGGATCCGGCAAGAGCGAACTGCTCATCACGTGGATCCTGTCGTTGTGCGCCACGCGCTCGGCCGACGAGGTGACGTTTCTGCTCGCCGACTTCAAGGGAGGCACGGCGTTCGACGCGCTCGCCGGCGTGCCTCACGTCGTCGGCGTCATCACGGACCTCGACGGGTCGGGGGCGCGCCGCGCGATCGAGAGCCTGCGGGCGGAGCTCCGTCGGCGCGAGTCGACGATCGCCGCGGCCGGCGCCCGCGACATCCTCGATCCCCGCGTGCGCCTGCCGAGGCTGGTCGTGGTGGTCGACGAGTTCGCCGCGCTGCTCGCCGATCATCCCGAGCTCCACGGGGTGTTCGCCGACCTGGCGGCTCGCGGACGCGCCCTCGGGATCCACCTCGTGCTGGGCACGCAGCGGGCAGCCGGCGTGATCCGCGACAACCTGCTCGCGAACTGCCCGCTGCGCCTGAGCCTGCGGGTGACCGATCCGACCGACAGCCGTGCGCTGCTCGGCGTGGACGACGCGGCACTGCTTCCGGGCGGTGTTGCGGGGCGCGGCAGTGCTCTGGTCCGTCGCGCCGCCGATGCGCAGCCGGTGCCGGTGCGCATCGCGTTGTCGGGTCCCGACGACGTCGCGGCCGCGGCCCTGCGCGGTGGCGAGGGCACGTCTCTGAAGCCGTGGCTGCCGGAGCTTCCGCGTCAGGTCCTGCTGTCCGAGCTGGCCGCCCGTGGCCCCGTCCCTCTGCGCAGCCTGCTGCTGGGGATCGCCGACGAGCCTGAGCGGCAGCGTCAGCCGGTCGTCGTCCTGTCGCCGGCCGACCGGGCGCTCCTGGTGCTGGGTGGTCCCGGCTCCGGCGTGTCGAACGTGCTCGACCTCGTCAGCGCCCAGGCGCCGCGGTCCATCAGGATGCCTGCGGACGGCGAGCGGGTGTGGGATGCCGTGACCGCCCTGGCCGAGCAGCCGCCGGCCGCCGGCACACTGCTCGTCCTCGATGACCTCGATGCGCTGGCGACACGGTTCCCGGCCGAGTACGGGCACGCGCTGTGGGAACGCCTCGACACCGTCGTGAGGCGCGCGGGGGAGGCCGGTGCACTCGTCCTCGCGGGTGCGCACCGGGTGCCGGGCCAGGTCGCGAGACTCGCCGAGCTGTTCCCCCGGCGCCTGCTGCTGCCCTATCCGACGCGCATGGACCACGCCGCGGCCGGTGGCGACCCGTCGTCGTTCGACCCCGCCGCCCCGGCGGGACGCGGCCGTCTGGACGGCCGGACGATCCAGGTGGCCCTCTCTCCCGCGCAGCCACGCGAGACCCACGCCGCCGCGGAGCCATGGGAGCCCTCGGCACGCCTCACCGGCGTCGTCGCACGGCGGTCGCCGTCGAGCCGTCACGCGCTCGCGGTGTGGCAGGCCTCGGGTGCGCGGGTGTGCGGGCTGGACGAGTACGCGGCCGATCCCTCGGCGACGGCAGACGGCCGGGTCGTGCTGACGGGGGAGCCGGAGGACTGGCAGCGCCACTGGCGCGTGCTCGCGGATGTGCGCGGCGACCACGACCTCGTCGTCGACACGTCGTGCGCGCCCGAGCTGCGCGTCCTCGTGGGGTTCCGCGGCGTGCCGCCGTACTGCGAGCCCGGGCGCGGCCGGGCGTGGCTGATGTCGGCCGGAGCCGATCCCGTCCGCATCGTCCTGCCTGCCCCCGATTCCGGCCGAACCGTCGGGGCCTCGCGTTGACCGGGCTGACGTCGTGCACCTAACGTCGCTCTGTGGCTACTTCCCCCATCGATCTCGATCGACCGGACGGCAAGGGGCTCGCGGCCGGCACGCTGGGACTATGGGGTTCCACCGTCATCGGCCTCGCCTCCACCGCTCCCGTCTACTCCCTCGTCGCAACGCTCGGCTGGGTGGTGCTCGCCGTGGGCGCCCAGGCGCCCATCGCGTTCATCGTCGCGTTCATCCCGATGCTGTTCATCGCCTTCGCCTACCGCGAGCTGAACAACGCCGTCCCCGACTGCGGGACCACGTTCACGTGGGGCACGAAGGCGTTCGGCCCGGTGACGGGCTGGCTGGGCGGCTGGGGCGTCGCGGTCGCGGGAATGGTCGTGCTGGCCAACCTCGCCCAGATCGGCGGCATCTATTTCTGGGCGCTCGTCGACGGGATCATCGGCAGTCCGGACGACGCGCTGCTGTCCGACAACGTCCCGCTCGTGACCGCGACGGGCGTCGTGTTCATCCTCGCGATGACCTGGATCAGCTGGCGCGGCGTCGAGATCGGGGAGCGCATCCAGAACGTGCTGCTCGGCATCCAGTACCTCGCGCTCGCGATCTTTGTGATCGCCGCGGTCTGGCAGTTCTTCACCGGCACGGCGCCGAACCCGACCCCCGTGGACTGGTCGTGGTTCAACCCGGCGGCGTTCACCGACTGGCACGGCTTCACCGAGGCCGTTCTGCTGGCGCTCTTCATCTACTGGGGCTGGGACACGTGCCTCGCCCTGAACGAAGAGACCAAGGACCCCAAGCGCATCCCCGGGCGCGCGGCGCTCCTCACATGCGTCATCCTGCTCGTCACCTATGTGGGGGTGACGGTCGCGGCCATGATGTACGCGGGGCTCGGCGACACCGGAACAGGGCTCGGCAACGAGGCGAACGCCGACGACTTCTTCCTCTCCATCAAGGACGGACTGCTCGGGCCGTTCGGCTGGGTGCTCGTCGTCGCCGTCCTGATCTCGGCGGTCTCGTCCACGCAGACGACGATCCTTCCGACCGCGCGCGGCACGCTCGCGATGGCCGCGTACCGCGCCCTGCCGCGCAGGTTCATGAACGTGCACCCGCAGTACAAGACGCCGTCGTTCTCGACGATCGTCATGGGCATCGTCGCGAGCGTCTACTACATCGGCATGACGCTCATCAGCGACAACATCCTGCAGGACTCGATCCTCTCGCTCGGCCTCGCGATCGCGTTCTATTACGGCATCACCGGCTACGCGAGTGTCTGGTACTTCCGCAGGGAGCTGTTCGCATCGGCCCGCAACCTCTGGTTCAAGGGCATCTTCCCGCTGCTGGGCGCGCTCATGCTGACGTACGCGTTCGTCCAGTCTGCGATCGACATGTGGGACGTCGACTACGGCTACACGGTGCTGTTCGGCATCGGCGGCACGTTCGTCCTGGGCATCGGCTCGCTCCTGCTCGGCGTCGTGCTGATGTTCGTGTGGTGGATGTTCCCGGGGGCCAAGCCGTTCTTCCGCGGCGAGAGCCTCAACCGCGAGACCCCCGTGCTCGTGCCCGAGGATCCCGCCGAGTTCACGCGGTCCATCGACGGCGGGCTGGTCTGACATCTCGATCTGAACGACGGATGCCCCCATCCCGGGCTCGCGCGGAGCCCGGGACGGCGGCATCCGCTCTTCGGATCAGGCCAGCGCGGACTCCAGCGGCGCGAGGTCCAGCCCGTGCGCGGTGGCGACACCCGGGTTCACGACGCGCCCGCCCTGCGTGTTGAGGCCGGCGGCCAGCGCGGCGTCCGCGCGCAGCGCTTCGCGCCAGCCGCGGCCCGCGATCTGGCGGATGTAGGGCATCGTCGCGTTGGTGAGCGCGGACGTCGACGTATTGGGCACGGCGCCGGGCATGTTCGCGACGCAGTAGAACACCGTGTCGTGCACGCGGAACGTCGGGTCGTCGTGGGTGGTGGGGTGCGTGTCCTCGAAGCAGCCGCCCTGGTCGACGGCGATGTCGACGAGCACCGAGCCCGGCCGCATGCGCGACACCATGTCGTTCGTGACGAGCTTGGGAGCCTTGGCGCCGGGGATCAGCACCGAGCCGATCACGAGGTCCGAGCCCACGACCGCCCGGTCGAGATCGAGCGGGTTGGATGCCGCCGTCTTGACGCGTCCCTGGAAGTGGTCGTCGAGGAACCGCAGGCGCTGGATGTTGGTGTCGAAGATCGTCACGTCCGCGCCCATGCCGGCCGAGATGTAGGCCGAGTTGGCTCCGGCCACGCCACCGCCGATGACCGTCACGGTCGCCGGGCGGGTGCCGGGCACACCCGACATCAGCAGGCCCAGCCCACCTGCCGAGCGCATCAGCGTCGACGCGCCCACCATCGGCGCGAGGCGTCCGGCGACCTCGCTCATCGGGGCGAGCAGCGGCAGCCCGCCGCCGGGGAGCTGCACCGTCTCGTACGCGATCGCCGTGACCCCGTCCGAGACCAGACGGTCGGTGAGCGGCCGGTCCGCCGCGAGATGCAGGTACGTGAAGAGCACCAGGTCGTCGCGGAAGTAGCCGTACTCCGACGCGATCGGCTCCTTGACCTTCAGCAGCAGCTCGGCGCGCGCCCACACGTCGGCCGCGTCGTCGAGCAGCACGGCACCGGCGGCCTCGTACTCGGCGTCCGGCATGGACGAACCCTCGCCGGCGCCCCGCTGCACGAACACCTCATGGCCGGAGGCCACCAGATCATGCACGCCCGCGGGGGTGAGGGCGACCCGGTACTCGTTGTTCTTGACCTCGGTGGGGACACTGATCCTCATCGCGCGATCCTTTCCGCTCCGCCTTTGGAGCGCTCGGGCTCCTCGTGGGAGCGCCTCTAGAAGGCGGGGCGGATGGCCCCGACATCCTGTCCGCCACCGGTCACGGCCAGCGGAAGTCTCGCCATCGCCTCGGCGACGGCGGAGGAATCGAGTGCGCCGTGGCGTTCCAGCAGGCGCAGTGCGACGGCGGTGGCGGCACGACCGCTGCCGTCCAGCATCTTCAGCGCGACCGTGGTGCCGTCGGGGGCGACCATCACCATGACGCCCTCGGCGCCGCCCTTGGCGAAGACGCCGAGGCGCTCGATCGCGATGGTGTCGGGGCGGCCGGGGCCGGCGATCGTCCACGGGTTCGCGCGCACCGCTTCGACGAGCGCACCGGCGCTCCGGTGCAGCGCGAACGGCGAGGTGGTAGAGGAGTTGCCGATGCGGTGGATGGCGCGTGCGAGCCCGAACAGCGTTATCGCGTACACCGGCGCGCCGCAGCCGTCGACGGCGGTCGCCGAGACCTTCTCGCCGATGAGCCGCTCGATCGTCTCCCGGATGAGCAGCTGCACCGGGTGCTCGGGGGCGAGGTAGCCCTCGGTATCCCACCCGTTGACGACGCTGGTGAGCAGCATCGTGGCGTGCTTGCCCGAGCAGTTCATGCGGATGCGCTGCGGCTGGCCGAGCTCGCGCACGAGCTCGTCGCGTGTGGCGGTGTCGCCGGGCCAGTCCGCGGGGCAGCCGAGCGCCTCTTCTCCGAGCTGCGCCTGACCGAGGATCTCGCGCACGACCGCGACGTGCCGGTCGGTGCCGGAGTGGCTCGCCGTCGACAGGCCGAGGCGCTCGCCCTCCAGGGGTGCGCCGGCCGACAGACAGGCGAGCGCCTGGAGCGGCTTGAGGCTGGAGCGGGGAAGGATCAGCGCCGTCGGGTCGCCGAGCTTCTCGCTGACGGTGCCGTCGGCGCCCAGGACGATCGCGATCCCGGAGTGCCGCGACTCGATGAAACCACTGCGTTCGACGACGGCGAGTTCCGCGGCGTCGGCTGCGGCGAAGGTCTGCGGCACCCCGCAAGCCTACCGCCGACGTGGGCCGCCGCCGTCATGCCAGACTGTCCGCATGCTGGGTGAGCACCGATACACCGTCCGGACCACGTGGACCGGCGACCGAGGCACCGGCACGTCCGGCTACCGCGACTACGACCGGGCGGTGACGCTCGAGATCGAGGGCAAGCCGGCGCTGCTCGCCTCATCTGACAAGCCGTTCCGCGGCGATCCGTCCCGCTGGAATCCCGAAGACCTCCTGCTGGCGGCGCTGAGCGAGTGCCACCTGCTGTCGTACCTGCACGCGTGCGTGCAGGCGGGCGTCGTCGTGGTCGGTTACGAAGACGACGCGACCGGCCTGATGGTCGAGGACGGGCGCGGCGGCGGCGCCTTCCGCGAGGTCGTGCTGCGGCCGCGCGTGACCGTCGCCGATGCCGCGATGGTGGATGCCGCGCACGCCGCGCACCGGCAGGCCAACGAGTGGTGCTTCATCGCGAACTCGGTGAACTTCCCGGTCTGGCACGAGGCGACGATCCTCGTCGCGGAGCCCGCCACCGGCGCCTGAACCGGCTGCCGGTCGCTGAGCCCGTCGAAGGGTCAACGGCGCTCGTGGGGGAGGACCTGTTTGATGCGGTCGATCGGGTTCTGCGCGGGCACCTCGTTGTAGGCGTTCGCGAGCTCTTGACCCGAGAGGGCGTGGATCGCCGTCATGATCTCGTCCGTCGCGAGCCGTCGTGCCTTGCCCGATGACGCGGGACCGTGGTGCGAGAGGTCGATCGGCGCGCCGAACCTGACGGTCACGCGGTGCGTGCGCGAGGGCATCTTCGCCCCGACGGGCATGGCCTTGTCGGTGCCGATGAGTCCCACCGGCACGACCGGGGCCCCGGTCTGCAGAGCGAGGAATGCCACGCCGGTGCGGCCCTTGTACAGGCGGCCGTCGAGCGAGCGCGTGCCCTCGGGGTAGAGGGCGACGGCGCTTCCCTCGTCGAGCAGCTCCCGCTGCTGGTCCAGGGCGTCCAGCGCCGCCTGGCCGGCCCCGCGCTGCACGGGGATGGCACCGATCGCGGTGAAGAACCATCGCGACGCCGGCTTCTCGAAGTAGCTGGCCTTCGCGAGGAAGTGGACGGGACGAGGGGCTGCCACCGGGATCGCGATCGAGTCGATGAACGACAGGTGGTTGCTCGCGAAGATGACCGGTCCCGACTTCGGGACGTTCGCCTTGCCCTCGATGTGCGGGCGGTAGACGACGCGCGCGAGGGGTGCGAGGATCATGCGGCCGAACGCGTAGGTGAGGCCCATCCGGCGCGCGGGAGCTTCGTGGTCCTGCGCCGCCTCCTGGTCGGCGGTGACTTCGTCAGCGGTGTGGTCGGCGCCGGGAACGAGGTCGGAAGTCACCCGTAGAGGGTACTCCGGATTGCATTCCGGTAACGGCATGGCGCCGTCGCGCCTGACATAGGGAACATTCAGCACGAGTGGAGCAAAGATGCGAAAGGATGGAGGGTCCCCTTTCACCGACTAGAGGTTTCTCCGTGCGCATTCGACCGCTCGCCGCTCTTTCCGTCGCCGCGCTGTCGGCCGTCCTGCTCGCCGGCTGTGCGTCGTCGAACACGCCGGACGCAGACTCGACGCCCACGCCGACCGCGTCGTCATCGGACTGCGGTCTCGACCCGAAGTCGGGCGCGGACTCCGACGCCATCACCGTCTCGGGCAGCGCCCCGTCGCTGACGGCGACGGCCCCGACCGACCTCGCGTTCACGGAGCTGCAGCGCACGACGGCATCCAAGGGCGACGGCGACGATCTCGCGACCGGTCAGCTCGTGTCCGGCCAGTACCTCGTGCTCGACCCGACCACGGGCGAGGTCGCGATGGACTCGGCGACGACGTCTCCTGACGACTCGGGTCTCGTCCCGATCATCGTCGACCCCAGCAGCATCTTCGGCACCGGCGTCCTCTGCACGCCGCTCGGATCGAGCACCTCGCTCACGATCCCGGGTTCCATGCTCAGCCAGGGCGCCTCGAACGTCGTCGTCGTGATGCAGTCGGTCGACCAGCTGCCGACGACCGCGACGGGCGCCGACCAGGACCCGGTCGCCGGTATGCCGGAGGTCGAGCTCGACAGCGACGGCAAGCCGTCGGTCACGATTCCCGACGCCGACCCGCCGACCGAGGTCCAGCTGGCCGATCTGAAGCTCGGTGACGGGCCCACGGTGCAGTCGGGCGACCAGGTCTTCGTGCAGTACATGGGCATCAAGTGGTCGGACGGCTCCGAGTTCGACTCGAGCTGGAGCAAGGGCGTTCCCGCGTCGTTCCAGACGACGGGCGTGGTCCAGGGCTTCCAGCAGGCGCTCGAGGGCCAGAACGTCGGTTCGCAGGTTCTCGTCGTGATCCCCCCGGCAGCCGGCTACGGCGAGGGCGAGATCAACGACTCCGACCTCAAGGGCGAGACGCTCGTCTTCGTGATCGACATCCTGGGCGTCCAGCACACGCCCCAGCAGTAGTCGACGGTCGCATCCGGCCACGCCGCTAGGCTGGCCGGATGCGGCGCGTCCTCATCCTCGGTTCGACCGGATCCATCGGAACGCAGGCGCTCGACGTCGTTCGAGCCAATCCCCGACGCTTCGAGGTCGTCGGTCTGGCTGCCGGGTCCGACCGCGCCGGACTGGAGGCGCAGGCCGCCGAGTTCGGTGTCGAGAGCACCGCCCTCGGCGCCGTGGAGGCCGAGCAGCTCGTGCGGGACGTCGACGCTGACGTCGTGCTCAACGGCATCACCGGCTCGGTGGGGCTCGGCCCGACGCTCGCCGCGCTCGAGACGGGGCGCACGCTGGCGCTGGCCAACAAGGAGTCCCTGATCGTCGGCGGCGACCTGGTCACCGCCCTCGCCCAGCCCGGTCAGATCGTGCCGGTGGACTCCGAGCACTCGGCGATCGCGCAAGCCCTGCGCTCGGGGGAGCGCCACGAGGTCCGGCGGCTGGTGCTGACGGCATCCGGAGGTCCGTTCCGTGGTCGCAGCAGGGCGTCCCTCGAGGACGTCACGCCCGCCGAGGCCCTCGCGCACCCCACGTGGGACATGGGCCGCGTCGTCACGACGAACTCGGCGACGCTCGTCAACAAGGGCCTCGAGGTGATCGAGGCGCATCTGCTGTTCGGCGTGCCGTACGCCGAGATCGATGTGGTGGTGCATCCCCAGTCGATCGTGCACTCGATGGTGGAGTTCGTCGACGGGTCCACCATCGCCCAGGCGTCGCCGCCCGACATGCGGCTTCCGATCTCGCTCGGACTGGACTGGCCGAATCGCGTCGCCGGCGTCGGCGCGCCGCTGGACTGGACGAAGGCGACCTCGTGGACCTTCGAGCCGCTGGACGACGCCGCGTTCCCCTCCGTGCGTCTGGCGAAGCACGTCGGTCGCGCCGGCGGTACGTACCCCGCCGTCTTCAACGCGGCCAACGAACAGGCCGTCGACGCGTTCCACGAGGGGCGGCTGAGCTTCCTCGGGATCGTCGACACGGTCGCGCGTGTGGTCGACGCGCATGAAGCGCCGGACGCCCTCACCCGCGAGGCGCTCGCAGAGGCCGAGGCGTGGGCACGCCGGACCGCCGACAAGGCCATCGCCGCGGCATCCTGACCCCCGGACCCGCGAAAGGATACGTTCGCGCCGCGGAATCATATCCTCTCGCGAATCCTCGGGTTACGCGGGGGAACCCGGGGCGCGTTCCGCCTCAGGCTCCGGGGTAGACCGGACGGAGAGGGTCGGATGCCGGCGTCTCGTCGTCGGGGTACGGCACCGGCCAGTGCGGCTCGGGGACGGGCCAGCCGGCCTCGCGCAGCGCCCGGCGGGCGAGCTCGCGGGCGGAATACGGGGTGCGGACGCCGCGGATGTCGCGATAGTCCTGGTGGCCGGGGCCGGCCCACAGGATCGCGTCGCCGTCGCCGACGAGCGCCACCGCCTCGATGATCGCGCGCTCGGGCGGCGAGTACTCGTGGATCTCGGCGTCCGGGCGAGCACGCCGTGCGCCTTCGACGAGGGTCGCGCGGATCGAGTCCGGGTCCTCGTGACGGGGATGGTGGTCGGTGATGACCAGGATGTCGCTGCCCTCGACGCCGGTGCGGCCCATGTCGTGGCGCTTGGTGGCGTCGCGGTCGCCGTCGGCGCCGAACAGCATGACGACCTTGCCGGGGGTGACCCGCCGCACCGCGGCCAGCGTCTTCTCGAACGCGTCGGGGGAGTGGCCGAAGTCGACGTAGACCGCGGGGCCGGTCTCACCTGACACGAGCTCGGTGCGCCCGGGCAGGTAGGCGTCGATGCGCCCGCCGTCGAGGGCGTCGACGAGGCGTTCCCACGCGTAGCCGCCCTCGAGGATCATGACGATGGCGAGGCCGGCGTTGGCGGCCATGTGCCGGCCGATCACGGGGACGAGGGTGGTGAGCGTCCGCCCGTCGCGGGCGGTCAGGCGGAACTCGGTGCCCACCTGCCGCTCGTCGAGGATCTCGACGACCCAGTCGGCGGCGGCTGCGGCATCCTGATCCGACGCCAGCGCAGGCGTGCTGACGGTGATCGTCGGCACCTCGCTGCGGGCGACGACCTCTGCGCCGGCGGCCGAGTCGACGCACACCACGGCACGACGCGAGCGGTCGGCGCGGAACAGCGGCAGCTTCGCCTCGAAGTACTCGCGCATGTCGGCGTAGTCGTCGAGGTGGTCGTGGGTGAGGTTGGTGAAACCGGCGACGTCGAACACGATGCCGTCGACGCGACGGCGGCTGAGCGCCTGCGCGCTGACCTCGACCGCCACGGCCTCGACGCCGCGCTCCCGCATGAGGGCGAGGAGGGCGTGCATCTCGTACGCCTCGGGCGTCGTCAGGCGCGACACGACGACCTGGCCGGCGATGTGACGCTCCGCGGTCGACGACAGACCCGTGGTCACGCCGAGCTGGCCGAGGATGCCCTCCAGCAGGTGCGACACGCTCGTCTTGCCGTTGGTGCCCGTCGTGCCGAACAGCGTCGGCAGGTCGTCGTCCCGGCCGGTGCTGTACACCCACGCCGACAGGTCGCCGAGGAGGGCGCGCGGGTCCTCGACGAGGAGGACGGGCAGTCCGCTCGCCGCGGCGACGTCGGCGCCGGCGGCGTCGGTCACGACGGCGACGGCGCCCTTGTCGGCGGCGGCCTGGGCGAACTCCGCGCCGTGGCGGTTGACTCCCTGCACAGCGACGAACACGTCGCCGGGCCGCAGGTCGGCGGTCGCAAGGGTGAGACCGGTGAGCGTCGCCCCCTCGACGTCACCGCGGACATCCGAGGCGAATCGGGCCGCGAGGTCGGCGACGGAGTGGGTCGGCGGCGCGTCGGGGCGGAGTACCGGGGGCAGGTTCGAGGGCGCGTCGGTCGGCATGGCGCATCCATCTTCGCATGGCGCCCGCCCTTGCGCGGGCGGGCGCCATGCGTCGGAGGATCAGGCGCGGCGGCGGCCCCGCACCAGCGCGACGATCAGTGCGGCCACGCCCGCGACCAGGCCTCCCGCGGCGAGCCAGCGCGCGACCGGATCGGCGCTGCCTGTGGATGCCGCCACCGCATCGTCGTGGTCGGCGTCGTCGGCTGAGGCGTCCGCGGCACCGCCGTGATGGTCTCCGCTCGCTGCGGCGTCGACCGCCGCGCCCACCGTGACGACGGGCGCGGGGTTGTCGAGCTCCTCCGGGTCCTGGTCGTCGTCGGCGACCTGCGTCCAGGCCGTCTCGCCGACGGCGCAGGTCTGCGTCACGGGAAAGGCCAGCTCGGTGTCGGCGGCGGACTCCGCGAACAGCACGTCCATCGCGACGGAGGCCTTCAGGCCGCTCTCTACCGGGTTGTCGGCGGTGTAGACGACGCGCGTCGGCACGCCGTTGGAACCGAGTTCGCGCGTGATGGTCCAGCCGCCCTGCACGACGGGGGTCGCATTGGCGACGCCCTCGGGGATGTCGATGGCGAGCGCGGTCGTCGGGGAGTCGTCGCAGCCGTGCGCGAACGAGAAGGTGAGGGTCTCGGTCGCGCCGGCCGAGGCGGCGTCAGGGTCGACGTGCACGTGCGCAGATGCGGCGAGCGGCGCGCCGAGCGCCAGGGCGAGGCCCGCGCCGAGGGCGACCGCGCCGACGGCGAGGGCGCGGCGAGCGGAGCGAGTGGTCGTGGTGTCGTTCATGGGTTGTCGTCTTTCGTCTTCGGCGCGCGGCGCAGCGGCCGCTCGCACGGCTGAGGTCACCGACCGAGCCGGATGCTCGAACGGTGCGGATGCGGCGCTCAGGGCGTCGCGGTGACGAAAGCCGGCGGTCCGCGCCGGGAGACCCCCGACAGCGCGGTCCGTGCCGGGCGGATCCTGCGCTCGCCCTGGGCGGCGACCAGTGCGGGCGAGGGCGGCGGCGGTGCGACGCGGACGCGGGCGAGCAGCGACCGGATGCCGCGGCCCAGGGCCCGCAGCATCCGCTCGCCGCCGTACAGCCCGGCGACGGTGGCGACCGCGGCGAGCACGTGCGCGAGGAGCATCGCCGTGTCGGGGAGGGCGATGGCGGCGAAGCGTTCGGCGCCCGCCGGTCCGCCACCGCCCACGAGGACAGTGACGTGGTGGGCGTGCGGCGCCGACGGGTCGGCGCCCGCGGTGAGCGCGAAGGCGAGGTGGAACAGCACCTGGCTGGCGAGCACGCTCACGGCGATGCGCCACGCCGACAGCCTGCGTCCCACCATGGCGACCCCGAACGGGGCGGCGAGCACACCGACCGCGGCGACGAGCGCAGGCGCGGGCGGGCCGCCGCCGGCGAGGGTGTGGGCTGTTGCGGCGACGAGCGTCGCGACGGCCGCAGCGGCGGTGCCGCGCAGAGCGCGGGCGTGGCGTGGCGTCACGACTCCTCGCTTCCGTCGACCGGTGCCCCGGGACGAGCCTACGCGACACCGTCACACCCAACTCAAAGGCAGGCGCGGGTACCGTGATCGTGTGGAGATCCTCGCCTTCGTCGTCGGTGTCGCGCTCATGGTCGTGGGCCTGGCGGTGTCGATCGCGCTCCACGAGCTGGGGCACCTGTGGCCGGCGAAGAAGTTCGGCGTGCGCGTGGGCCAGTACATGATCGGATTCGGCCCGACGCTGTGGTCGCGCCGGCGCGGCGAGACGCAGTACGGATTCAAGGCGATACCGCTCGGCGGCTACATCTCGATGGCGGGGATGTACCCGCCGTCACCGGCTCTTCAGCAGGCTCAGGCAGCCGGCGGCCGGGCCGGACGCGCGGCGGGCGGCTTCTTCGCGACGATGGTGCAGGACGCCCGCGTCGCCAACGACGAGACGATGCAGGGCGAGGAGGACACGCGGGTCTTCTACCGGCTGCCGATCCACAAGCGCATCATCGTGATGCTCGGCGGGCCGCTGATGAACTTCCTCTTCGCGGTCGTCCTGTTCACCGTGCTGTTCTCGGCCATCGGCCTGCAGACCGCCACCACGACGGTCGCGCGGCTGTCGGAGTGCGTGCCGGCCACGACGAGCACCTCGACCACGAGCGAGTGCACCGCGTCGGACCCCACGGCGCCTGCCGCTGCGGCCGGCATCGAGCCCGGCGACACGATCGTGTCCATCGACGGGGAGCCGGTCGCGGACTTCACAGAGGCGACGGCCATCATCCGCTCGTCTCCCGGCGAGCAGCTGCGGTTCGTCATCGACCGCGACGGAGAGCAGCACACGGTCCAGGTGACGCCCGCCACCGTCGAGACCACGGTGACGGCGGCCGACGGCTCGACGACGACCGAGGAGGTCGGCTTCGTCGGCATCGGCCCGACCGTCGAGTACGTGAAGCAGCCGATCTGGGCGGGTCCCGAGGCGGCGGTGCAACAGGTCGGCGCTGTCGCGGGCATCATCTGGCAGCTGCCCGCGAAGGTGTGGAACACCGCGGCAGACCTGGTGACGGGCGAGCCGCGCGACCCGAACGGTCCGCTCAGCATCGTCGGCGCGGGCCGGCTGTCGGGCGAGGTCGCCGCAGCCGACGCGCCGGTGCTCAACCGCGTCGCCGGGTTCCTCTCGCTCCTGGCCTCGCTGAACATCGCGCTGTTCGTCTTCAACCTGATCCCGCTGCTGCCGCTGGACGGCGGCCACATCGCCGTCGCGCTGTGGGAGGGCATCAAGCGCGTGTGGGCGAAGGTCTTCCGTCGCCCGCCCCCGAAGCCCGTCGACGCCACGAAGCTCGTCCCGCTCACATTCATCGTCGTGATCGCCCTCATCGTCATGGGCGCGGTGCTCGTGCTGGCCGACATCTTCAACCCGGTCACACTCGGCTGATCCCCGAGGGATCTTCGACGCGGCTGTCGAAAACTGCCTTGCCCGTTCGCTGTGGGGATGAAACGGTTCCCCTGACGAAAGGACACGGGCCATGAAGTACGTCATCATGTTCACCTCGACCCCGGAGCTCGACGCGGCTGTGCCCGAGGAGCGCGCCAAGGAGGTCTACGGGCGCATCTGGGACTGGTTCCAGACCCATGGCGATCAGATCGCCGACGGCGGCGCAGAGCTGCTGCCGGTCACGACGGCCACCACCGTCAAGCACGGGCCGGACGGCCCCGTCGTCGTCGACGGCCCGTTCTCGGAGGCGAAGGAGGTCGTCGGCGGATTCAGCGTGATCGACGTCCCCGACCTCGACGCCGCCATCGAGCTCGTCAAGACCTGGCCGTCGCTGGCGCTGCCGGGCATCGCGATCGAGATCCGCCCCATGGTCACCGACTACAGCCAGTTCGAGCAGTGAGCGAACCGGATGCCGCGGCCCGCGGCCCGCGGCCCGTCCGAAGACTCCGGCCGGCACGGGGCCGTGGAATCGGGAAGGGCCGCGGCATCCGACCGGCTCCTCGGCGTCGTCGTCCGCGAGGAGTCCGCCCGCATCACCGCGGCACTGACGGCGTCGTTCGGCAGCTTCGATGTCGCCGAGGAAGCCGTCGCCGAGGCCGTCGAGGAGGCGCTGCGCGAGTGGCGGCGCCGCGGGATCCCGCCGAAGCCCGGCGCGTGGCTGATGCAGGCGGCGCGCCACAACGCCCTCGATCGCGTGAGGCGTGCGCGGGTGCTGCGCGACAAGGTCGCCCTGCTGCCGGAACCTCTCCCGGCCGGAGCTTCGGCGCCCGCCGACGAGCGCCTGCCGCTGCTGTTCGGCTGCTGCCACCCGGCGCTCGCGCCCGACGCGCAGCTCGCCCTGACGCTGCGGGCGGTGTGCGGCCTGACCACGGCGCAGATCGCGCGGGCCACATTCTCGACCGAACCGGCCACCGGCCAGCGCATCTCGCGGGCCAAGCGCAAGATCGCCGACAGCGGCATCCCGTTGCGCGTGCCGTCCGGGCCGGACGCCGCCGCCCGCCTCGACCTCGTGCTCACGGTCGTGTCGGTGACGTACAGCGAGGCGCACTTCGTCGCGGGAGCGGATGCCGCCGCCGACCGCGATCCGGCCGACGACGCGCTGTGGCTGGCCGAGGTGATCGCCGACGCCCTGCCGCGGGCAGCGGAGGCGCACGGCCTCCTGGCTCTCCTGCGGTTCCACCGCGCCCGCGAGTCGGCGCGGTCGGTGGACGGCGAGCTGGTGCTGCTCGCCGACCAGGACCGCTCACGCTGGGACGCCGGTCTGATCGCGGGCGCCCGCGACGAGCTCGAACGCGCGGCGCGCCTGCGCCGGCCCGGACGCTGGCAGCTCCACGCGGCGATCGCCGCGTGCCACGCGGACGCCTCGGATGCCGCCTCCACGGATTGGCTCCAGGTCCTCACCCTCTACGACATGCTGCTCGCCTACGACCGGACCCCGGTCGTGCGCCTGAACCGCGCCGTCGCGCTCGCACGCGTCGAGGGCGCGGACGCCGCTCTCGACGAGGTCGACGCGCTCGCCGACGCGCTCGCCCGTTCGCACCTCTGGCACGCCGTCCGGGCATCGCTGCTGCGCGAGGCCGGACGCGACGACGAGGCGCTCGCCGCCGACCTGCGCGCCCTGGAGCTCACCGCGAACGAGGCCGAGCGCCGTCTGCTCGCAGCCCGCACGGGTGGTGCCGGCCGCTGAGCGACGGGGTCAGGCGAAGGCCTGCTCGACCAGTCGCTGCAGCGTGGTCATGCCGTCGCGCGACAGGATCGACTCGAGGTGCCCCTGCACCGACGCGAAGGCGGGGCCGCGCAGCGCATAGACGTCCCCGGCGTCGTCGGCGGCCACCTCGGCACCGGCCACCTCCGTCGTCCCGGCCGGGACGCGCGCGGTGAAGGTGTTGTAGAACCCGATCGAGGCCGGCATCCCGAACACGTCCACGGTCTTCTGCAGACCCTGGTGCGGGGCATCCAGCGGAGCGAGCTCGATCCCGAACGAATCGGCCAGGATCTGGTGGCTGAGGCAGACCGCGAGCAGGGGAGTGGCGGCGTCACGGCGGCGCGCGACGACCTCGCGCATGCGGCGGATGCGAGGGTTGCCGGCATCCCGCGGATCGCCCGGTCCCGGGCCCGACACGAGCAGCTCCGCGGCGTCGACCTGCGCGTCGGTGACCTCGTTCCAGGGTGCGATCTCGACCGCGAGGCCGAGGTGGCGCAGCTGGTGCGCGAGCATCCTCGTGAAGCGGTCCTCGGCGTCCACGACGAGGGCCGAGCGCCCGGCGAACGGCGCCGGGCCCGACGTGCCCTGCGGGTTCAGCCAGAACTCGGCGAGCCGTGCGTTGCGCGAGGCGAGCAGCTGGGCGATCGCCGGGTCGTCGGCCAGGCGCCGCGGGGCGGCGGCCGGGGCGTCCTCGTCGATCTCGGTCGCGCCGCCTGCGACGGCGTCGAGCACGGCTGCGCCGCCCGCCTCGGGGGCGTCGCCGGCCGCCTGCTCGGCGGCCACGTCGCGGGGCACCGCGCCGATGGCACCCAGCACGCCGGCCGCCTTGCCGTGCGTCTCGCCGACCTCGCCGTACGGGTCGGAGTGGCGCACGAGCGTCGCGCCCACGGGGACGCGCAGGCGTCCGTCCTGCAGGTACGCGGTGCGGATCAGGATCGGCGCGTCGAGGTCGTGGGTCGGCTCGTCGGCGAGCAGCGTCTCATGGGGCGTGAACAATGCGGCCACCCCCGAGTAGTAGCCGCGGGGGGTCGTCTCGTGGCGGGTGATGACCGTGCAGGCGTTCTGCATCGGCGAGCCCGTCACCGTCGGCGCGAACATCGTCTCGCGCAGGATGTCGCGGGGGTCCAGCTTGCTGCGCCCGCGCAGCACGTACTCGGTGTGGGTGAGGCGCGACATCTCTTTGAGGTGCGGGCCGGTGATGCGGCCGCCGTCCGAGCAGACCGCGCTCATCATCTTGAGCTCCTCGTCGACGACCATGAAGAGCTCCTCGGTCTCTTTGGTCGACCGCAGGAACTCGGTGAGCGTCTCGACGGTCGCCCCTCCGGCCGGGTGGCGGAAGGTGCCCGAGATGGGGTTCATGGTCACCACGCCGTCGCGGGCGCTCACGTGCGCCTCGGGGCTCGCCCCGACCGCCACGTGGCCGGGGGTGACGACCGCGAAGGTCCAGTACGCGCCTCGCTCGTGCTCGAGCAGCGCACGGAACCACGTGAGGGCGGCGGTGGCGGCATCCGTCGACACTCCCGCGGTGAAGTCGCGGCGGATGACGAAGTTGGCCCCCTCGCCGCGGCCGATCTCATCGGCGATGACCCGGCGCACGATGTCGGCGTAGTCCTCGTCGGCGATGTCGAAGCCGGGCTCGTCGAGGGCGATCGGCTCGGCGGGCAGCTGCGCCAGGGCGTCTTCGCGGGGGATCGCGGCGCGCTCGGTCACGACGAGGCAGCGCAGCGGGGCGTCGTCGTCATGGCATTCGAAGCCGCGTTCGCGCACCTGCCGGAACGGCACGAGCGCGAGCACCTCGCGCGGAGCGCCCGCGGCGTCGGTGAGCGGGATGTCGCCCAGCAGGTCGACGTCGACGATGTCGCCGGCGAGCACCTCGACGGTGGCGCCGTCGCGGGCGATGAGGGCGAAGGGAAGGCCGCTCTGGGCGATCTCGCGGAGGGAGCGGTGGGCGAGGCCGGTCATGGCTGCAGTTCTTTCGTCGTGGGGGAGGCTTCCCTTACGAAAAAGAAGACCGCCCCGGGGGCGGTCGTCGGTCGCGCGAACCCACCGCCTATGCGGTGGGCCACCAGAGAAGTCGCGCGGACATGCGGTCACGATAGCAGAGAGTGGATGCCGCGCCCGGCCTCGTTACCGACGCCACGATGTCGTCACGCGCGTAGGCTGGGGAGGTGCCAGCCGTGAATCTCGGGATGCCCAAGGTCCCCGAAACGCTCGCCCCCCGCCGCAAGAGCCGCCAGATCAAGGTGGGCAAGGTGCTGGTCGGAGGCGACGCCCCCGTGAGCGTGCAGTCGATGACGACGACGCCCACGACGAACATCAACGCGACCCTGCAGCAGATCGCGGAGCTCACCGCCTCGGGCTGCGAGATCGTGCGCGTCGCCGTGCCGTCGCAGGACGACGCCGACGTGCTGCACATCATCGCGGCCAAGAGCCAGATCCCGGTGATCGCCGACATCCACTTCCAGCCGAAGTACGTGTTCCAGGCCATCGACGCCGGCTGCGGCGCGGTGCGCGTGAACCCCGGCAACATCCGCAAGTTCGACGACCAGGTCGGCGCGATCGCCGCAGCCGCGAAGGCCGCGGGCGTGTCGCTGCGCATCGGCGTGAACGCCGGGTCGCTCGATCGGCGCCTGCTGGAGAAGTACGGCAAGGCGACCCCCGAGGCGCTCGTCGAGAGCGCCGTGTGGGAGGCATCCCTCTTCGAGGAGCACGACTTCCACGACTTCAAGATCTCGGTCAAGCACAACGACCCGATCGTCATGGTGAAGGCCTACCGGCTGCTCGCAGAGCGGGGCGACTGGCCCCTCCACCTCGGCGTGACCGAGGCCGGGCCCGCCTTCCAGGGCACGATCAAATCCGCGACGGCGTTCGGCATCCTGCTGGCAGAGGGCATCGGCGACACGATCCGCGTCTCGCTGTCGGCGCCGCCGGCCGAAGAGGTCAAGGTCGGCCACCAGATCCTGCAGTCGCTGAACCTCCGTGAGCGCAAGCTCGAGATCGTGTCGTGCCCGTCGTGCGGGCGCGCGCAGGTCGACGTCTACACGCTGGCCGACAACGTGACCGAGGGCCTGAAGGACATGACCGTGCCGCTGCGCGTCGCGGTGATGGGCTGTGTCGTGAACGGTCCGGGTGAGGCCCGTGAGGCCGACCTCGGCGTCGCGTCAGGCAACGGCAAGGGCCAGATCTTCGTGAAGGGCCAGGTCATCAAGACCGTGCCCGAGTCCGAGATCGTCGCCACCCTCATCGAGGAGGCCAACCGCATCGCCGACGAGATGGGCCCTGAGGCCCCCGTCGGCACCGCGCAGGTCGTCACCTCGTAGTCGTGGGCGCTGCGGGCTTCGGCCGGCTGTCCGCGGCGCAGCGCGCTCGTGTCGACGAGTGGATGCCGGCAGCCGAGGTGGTCGCCGACCTGAGCTGGAACCAGGTCGAGACGATCGTCCTGCGCGTGCGCCAGGGCGACGCCGAGTTCGTCGTGAAGGCCGCCGGCCCCGACGTGCGCCATTTCGGCCGCGAGCTCGACGCGCACCTCGGCGGACTGCTGTCGGTCTGGGCGGGCGCGGGCCGAGCGCCCGTGCTGCGCCACCACGACCGTGAGGCTCGGGTGCTCGTCACGGCCTGGCTGCCGGGCGAGCTGGCCTACCGCACCCCATGGGGCATCGATCCCGGCGTGCACCGGCGTGCGGGGTCGCTGCTGCGCGAGTTCCACGCGCAGGCGGTGCGTCCGTCGGAGGGGACGGATGCCGCGGCCACCGCCCGAGCGCTGGCCTGGCTGGATGCACCCCACGCCGTCGCGCCGGCGGTCGAGGCACGGCTGCGTGACGCGCTCGCCGCGCTGGGACCCATCGAGGCCGACCTCGTGCCGACGCACGGCGACTGGCAGCCGCGCAACTGGCTCGTCGACGGCGACGCGGTGCGCGTCATCGACTTCGGCCGCTTCGCGTTCCGGCCCGCGGCGAGCGACTTCGTGCGCCTGTCGGCCCAGGAGTGGCGTGCGGAGCCCGCGTGCGAAGCGGCTTTCTTCGACGGCTACGGCGCCGACCCGCGGCATCCCGATCACTGGCTGCTCATGCGACTGCGCGAGGCGATCGGGACGGCGTGCTGGGCCCATCAGGTGGGTGACGTCGCGTTCGAGGCGCAGGGCCATCGCATGATCGCCGACGCGCTGGCCGAGTTCGACGACCGCTGAGCCGGACCTCGCTGCGACTTCGCGCGGCGGCATCCTCACGCGGTCGAAATCGGCACGCGCTGTCGTTCTCTTCCCACCCCGATTGTCCGCGCTGTCGAAATCGGCACGCGCGCCAGCTTCTTTCAACAGCGGATGCCGGAAACGACAGCGCGAGCGCACACGCCCGGGTCACGCACGCCCGCGTCGAGCCTGGTGCTGCCACGCGATGATCGCGGCGGCGACGGTGAGGATCGGCGCTTCGCCGACGCGGTGGTCGTCGCCCCGCACCAGACGCGCGGCGAGGTCCGGACGCACGGCCCACAGGTACTCGCGGCCGACGACGGCGTGGGGCGCGTGCGAGACGATCTTGATGGTGTCGGCGTCCTCGACGAGCGGGACGGCGAACCGGATGTTCTCGGCGGTCGTGCGACTCTGCGTGTCGAGGCGGATCGGGCCGGTGTAGCCGCGCTCGCGCGCGTACCGGGCCATGAGCTCGGCCTCGGGCACATCGCCGCCGACCGCGCCGCCGCACAGCACCAGGACGCTCTCGGACGCCGCCGGGTCCTGCGAGCGCAGGCCCGCCCGCACGCGGTGGCGGTTGACGAAGTTGGCGCGTGTTCCCGTGTTGCGGTACCCCAGCACGACGACCGCCTCGCGGCCTCCGGGCACCCCGGAGTCGCCGAGCGCCTGACGGGACGTGCGCCAGTGCACCGCCTCCGCCCACGAGAGGAGGGCGGCGGCCGCGGCGGCCGTCACGCCGGCCAGGATCAGCAGGAGGCGACGCACACCCCCGACCCTAGAGGCATCCGCGTCGCCCGACGTGGCAGGATCACGAGCGTGCCCCTCGAACGGATCGCCCTCATCTCTGACATCCACGGCAATCTGACGGCTCTCGACGCCGTGCTGGCGGACATCGCCCGGCGCGGCATCCATCGCATCATCAATCTCGGCGACAACGCCGGCAAGGGGCCGCGCGGCGGCGCCGTGGTCGACCGGGTCCGCGAGGTGTGCGAGGTGAACCTCCGTGGAAACTGGGACGACTTCCTCGACGGCATCACCGATGACGAGCCCGAAGAGATGCGGTGGTGGCGCGACGAGCTGTCGGCGTCGCAGCGACGGTGGCTGCGCACCCTGCCGCTGAGCCACGACCTGGCACTCAGCGGCCGGCGCGTGCGGCTGTTCCACGCGTCGGCGGAGAGCCCTCACGTGCGGGTGCGCTTCCGTCACACCGACGAGCAGTTCGACGGCATGTTCCTGACGACCGAGATGACCGGCGACGGCCCCGCGCCGACGGTCGTCGGGTACGGCGACATCCATGACGCCTACCTCGAGTCCCGCGACGGGCGCACTCTCTTCAACGTGGGCAGCGTCGGCAATCCGCTGGACGAGCCGATGCCGAGCTACGTGATCCTCGAGGGCGTGCCCGACACCGCGGACGCGGCGCCGTTCGAGGTGCGCTTCGTGCGCGTCCCGTACGACGTCGAGGCCGAGATCGCGGTCGCCGAGAGGGTCGGGATGCCGCAGGCCGACGTCTGGGCCGTCGAGCTGCGCACCGCCGTGTACCGGGGACGGCAGAACGCATGAGCGACGCCGCCGACTCCCCGCCGGACGCCGGGGCCACGGAACCCCGCGCGCCGCTGTCGCGCCCGATCGTTGCCGGCATCGTCACGGCGCTCGTCGGCGTCACCAGCTCGTTCGCCGTCGTGCTCACCGGACTGGACGCGGTCGGTGCGACGCCCGCGCAGGCGGCGAGCGGACTGCTGGCGCTGTGCCTGACGATGGGGGCGGCGTCCATCCTCATCGCCTGGCGCTACCGGATGCCGATCACGGTCGCGTGGTCGACGCCCGGTGCCGCAGTGCTCGCGGCGACCGGCTCCGTCGAGGGAGGCTGGCCGGCGGCGGTCGGCGCGTTCCTCGTGACGGCGGGCCTGATCCTGCTCACCGCGCTGTGGCCGCAGCTCGGTCGGCTGATCGCCCGCATCCCGCCGTCCATCGCGCAGGCGATGCTCGCCGGGGTGCTCCTGCCGCTGTGCCTGGCGCCGGTCACCGGGATCGTCGCCGACCCGTGGGCAGTGGCGCCCGTCGTGATCGTGTGGCTCCTCGGAGTGCGGTTCGCGCCCCGCTGGGCCGTGCCGCTGGCGTTCGTGGCGGCCGCCGTCGTGGTCGGCGTGCATGTCGTGACCACGGGCGCCTCGATCGACCCGGGAGTGCTGATCCCGCGACTCGACTTCACGGTGCCCACGCTCACGCTCGGCGCCGTGGTCGGCCTTGCGCTGCCGCTGTTCCTCGTGACGATGGCGTCGCAGAACGTGCCCGGCGTGGCGATCATGCGCAGCTTCGGCTACGAGGTGCCCTGGCGCCCCGCGATGCTCGTGACCGGTGTCGGCACGGCCCTGGGTGCGACCGCCGGCGGGCACGCGATCAACCTCGCGGCCATCAGCGCCGCGCTCGCCGCCGCCCCCGATGCCGATCCCGACGCGAGGCGCCGGTGGGTCGCGGGCGTCTCGACGGGCGCCTCGGGCATCGTGCTGGGCGGCCTGTCGGCGGCTCTCGTGGCGCTCGTTGTGGTGGCGCCGGAGGCCGTCATCCCGGCGGTCGCCGGCATCGCGCTGTTCGCGGCGTTCGGATCGGCCGTCCAGCAGGCGATCGACGATCCGGGGGAGCGGCTGCCCGCTGTCGTGACCTTCCTCGTGGCAGCCTCCGGCGTGGCGATCGCCGGCGTCAGCGCCGCCTTCTGGGCACTCGCGGCCGGGCTCGTCGTGCGCGAGGTGCTGCACGTCGGGCGCCGCCGGACCTGAGAAGCGGCGCTGCCGTCAGCGGGCCGCGCGCCGGCGCACCATCGCGGCGTGCAGTCGCAGCAGCCGCGGGACGACGACGTACACCGCGAGCGGGACCACGACCGCGGTCAGGACCAGCGCGCGCAGGATGGGGTGCCACGACTCCGAGATCGGGGCGAGCAGCAGCATCCCGATCGAGACGAGCGGGAAGATCGCGAGCCACGTGATCGCCGCGCGGACGTGGACGGAGGGGACAACAGGTGCGGGGGCGTCGGTGACGGGAACAGGGGCGGTCGACGTGGACATGTGCGGCATCCTTCCAAGAATCCAACCGAATGGTTGCAACTGGTTGGTTGTAAGTGAAGCACCCCGCGCTCTATTCCGCAACCATCCAGTTGGAATCGGCGAGTAGCATGGATGCATGGCGTGGGACACCGATCGCACCAAGAGGCTGCTCCTCGACGCCGCCACGGCGGAGTTCAGCGAGCACGGACTCGCCGGGGCGCGCGTGGACCGCATCGCCTCCGCCGCCGGCGTCAACAAGGAGCGCATCTACCAGTACTTCGGGAAGAAGGACGACCTGTTCGCGACGGTGCTCGCCGAGGCGCTGCAGGCGGCCCTGCAGGCCGTCAACGCCGAGGGCACCGGGCCCGACGCCGTCGGCGACTACGCGGCCCGCCTCTTCGACCACCACATCGCGCACCCCGAGATTCCGCGGCTGGTGTATTGGGAAGGTCTCGAGCGGGGTCTGCTCGCGGCCGACAGCCCGGTGCGCGCGGCCTTCCATGCCGAGAAGGTCGACCGCATGCAGCGCATGCTCCCGGGCATCGGGCGCATCGAGGCGGGGGAGCTGCTGCTCACCCTCGTGAGCCTGGTCAACGCGTGGCCCGTCCTGCCGCAGCTGGACGCGCTGATCATCCCCGACGCCGGCGACCGAGGCGCGCGCGTGATCGCACGGCGTGCGGCGATCATCGCGACAGTCACGGCGGCAGCCGCCGCGGCGATGGAGTCTGCGGCGGTCTGAATCGAGCGGTTCAGTGCAGCGTGCCGCCGGGCACGACCGCGTCCTCGGTCACCTCGATGCTCGTGCGCACCGCGATCTCCAGTGCGTCGGCGATGTCGCGCAGCGGCAGCGACACCGCACCGGCCGGGGCGTGCTCGGTCGACCACGGCACGTGCACGAACCCGGCGCGCACCGGGGCCGCCGCTGCCTCCAGTGCCGTGAAGAACACGTGATTGCACACGAAGGTGCCGGCCGAGTACGACACCTCGGCGGGGATCCCGGCCGTCGTGACCCTGCTGACGATCTCTTTCACGGGCAGGGTCGCGAAGTGCGCGGCCGGAGCACCCGGGACGCTCGGCACGTCGACGGGCTGCGCGCCGTCATTGTCGGGGATGCGTGCGTCGACGAGGTTCACCGCGACCCGCTCCACGCCGATCGCGGCGCGTCCGCCCGCGAGGCCGGCCGCGATGACGACGTCCGGCCGATGCTCGGCGATGAGCTCGCGCAGGCGCGTCGCGGCGCCGGCGAACGTCACCGGCAGCACTGCGGTCACCAGCAGCTCGGGACCCTCCCACCGGGACGCGACCAGGTGCACGGCCTCGCCGGACGGATTGGCGGCGTCGCCGCCGAAAGGTTCGAACCCGGTGAGCAGGACGGTCGTCATGACTCCAGGCTATGCACGCGCCGGGAGTGCGGGCTCCAGGACGATCTCGCCGGTCGCGATGTCGGCCGAGGTGAGGCGCAGACGCACGGTGGTCCCCGCGGCCGCCTCGAGCCCCTCGACTCTCGCGGCGACGGGCGGCTCGATCAGCTGCACGCGCGCGCTGCCGTTGCGGCGGCCCAGCACGACCGCATCGAACGCCCGTCCCTCTTTGCCCGAGAGCTGGGCCGCCTCCACCCGATCGAGCGTGCCGGCCTCGAGCCGGTTCGCGAGACCGTCGCTGCGTCCCATGATCTTCGGCAGCGAGCGCAGGCTCTCGCGTGCCCACCGCGGGACGTCGCGACCGTTCGCGATCGCCTCGCACACGACGAGGGACCAGCGGTCGACGAGCCGGCGCAGCGGCGCGGTGGTGTGCGCGTACGGCGCGCCGATGGCGGACTGGAGCGGATCGGCGGGCGGCGTGCCGTCGAAGGCGACGTACCCGGCGCCTCGGAAGAGGCCGGTTGCGGCATCCAGGATCGCGAGCGCCGACGGATCGTCGCGGTCGAGGCCCCGCAGGTAGTCGCCGTACGCGACCTCGGTGCGCCAGGGCTGCCCGAGCGCGACCGTCTGCGCGCGGAACGCCGCCGTGTCGTCGGGCGCCGGCGCCGGCATCGTGCGCAGGATGCCCACACCGCCGCGGAGCATGAGCTCGGCGGCCGACATGCCGGTCAGCAGCGACACCTGGGCGTTCCAGTCCTCCACCGGCAGGGGCGCATCGCGCTCGAGGCGGTAGCCCCCGTCGTCGGGCACCACGCGCGCCTCGGGCACGTTGAGGCTCGCGCCGCCCCGCTCGGACTCCCGCTCCAGACGCTGCGCACCGAACCACGCCAGCGCCTGCAGCGTCGGCGGCGCGGTGCCCGCGTCGACGGCAGCCTGCGCGTCCACGTACGTCCACTGCCGCCTCGAGCGGATCACCGCGCGCCGCACCGTCGTGGTGAGCGGGCGCGCGCCGTCGTCGAGCTCGAACCGCCACACGTACGCGCGGCGGTCGCGGTCGGGGAGAAGCGACGCGGCGTCCTCGCTGATCGCGACGGGGTGCAGCGGGATGCGGCCGTCCGCCGCGTACAGCGTCTGCCCGCGCTCGCGCGCCTCCGCGTCGATCACCCCGCCGGGTTCGACGTACGCGGGCACATCGGCGATGGCGTAGTGCAGGATGCCGCCGGCCGGCGTTCCCTCCGGCGACAGGGTCAGCTCCAGATGCATGGCCTGATCGAGATCGGTCGATCCCGCCGGGTCGATCGTGAGGAACTCGAGGTGGCGCAGGTCGTCGAGTCCCGCGACGGCGGGGTCGGTCGGCACGGACCGGGCGGCGCTCGCGGCGGCGGCATCCACTTCTGCCGGGAAGGCGGTCGGCAGCTCGAGGTCGACGCGCAGCTGCGCCAGCGACTCGATCAGCTCGTCGTGCGCACGGGCAGGGGCGAGTCGGGGGCGGCGGGCGGGCACCCGATCAGTGTAGGCACGGGCCCTAGACTTGACGATCGTGGTCACCCGTCTGTCGAACTTCTTCCTCCGCACCCTCCGTGAAGACCCCGCCGACGCCGAAGTCACGAGCCACAAGCTGCTCGTGCGCGCCGGCTACATCCGCCGCGCCGCGCCGGGAATCTTCACGTGGCTGCCACTGGGGCTGAAGGTCAAGGCGAAGATCGAGGCGATCATCCGCGACGAGATGGCGAACGCGGGCGCGTTCGAGGTGCACTTCCCGGCATTGCTGCCCCGCGACCCCTACGAGCAGTCCGGCCGCTGGACCTCGTACGGCGACGGCATCTTCCGCCTGCAGGACCGCCGCGGCGCCGACTACCTCCTGGCGCCGACGCACGAGGAGATGTTCACGCTCCTCGTCAAGGACCTCTACTCGTCGTACAAGGACCTGCCGCTGACGATCTACCAGATCCAGGACAAGTACCGCGACGAGGCTCGCCCCCGTGCCGGCCTCCTGCGCGGTCGCGAGTTCACCATGAAGGACGCCTATTCGTTCGACTACACGGACGAGGGGCAGGATGCGTCCTACCAGGCGCAGCGCGACGCCTACGAGCGCATCTACCAGCGCCTCGGGCTCGAGTACGTCATCGTCGCGGCCGACAACGGCCTCATGGGCGGCGCCCGCAGCGAGGAGTTCCTGCACCCGACCTCCGTCGGCGAGGACACCTTTGTGCGCTCGGCCGGCGGCTACGCCGCCAACGTCGAGGCGTTCACGACCGTCGTCCCTGAGGCCCTCCCGTTCGACGGTCTCGGCGCCCCGGTGATCTTCGACTCGCCCGACACGCCCACGATCCAGACGCTCGTCGATCACTCCAACGCGCACCTCGACGCCCCGGCGCCGGGCATCGCCGGTCCCGCGACCGACGGCGCGGGCGAGTGGACCGCGGCGCACACGCTCAAGAACGTCGTTCTCGCCCTCACGCACCTCGACGGCACGCGCGAACTCGTGATCGTCGGCATCCCCGGCGACCGCGACGTCGACGACAAGCGCGCCGAGGTGGCGTTCGCGCCCGCCGCTGTCGAGGCCGCGACGGCGGAGGACTTCGCGGCGAACCCGCTGTTGGTGAAGGGGTACATCGGGCCGTGGTCCGAGACCGGCGCGATCCTCGGCGAGGAATCTGCCACCGGCATCCGTTACCTGCTCGACCCCCGCGTCGTGGACGGCACGGCGTGGGTCACCGGCGCCAATATCGACCAGAAGCACGTGCACACCCTCGTTGCGGGCCGCGACTTCGCGGGCGACGGGTTCGTCGAGGTCGCGAACGTGCGCCCCGGCGACCCTGCTCCCGACGGATCAGGTCCGGTCGAGCTCGCGCGCGGCATGGAGATCGGACACGTCTTCCAGCTCGGCCGCTTCTTCGCCGAGACCCTCGGCCTCAAGGTGCTCGATGAGAACGGCAAGCTCGTGACGGTCACGATGGGTTCGTACGGCATCGGCGTCACCCGCATCCTCGCGAACCTCGCCGAGCTCAACAACGACGACAAGGGGCTCGTGTGGCCGGCCGCCGTGGCTCCGTTCGACGTGCACGTGGTGGCCGCGGGCCGCGACGCCGCCGCGTTCGAGGTCGCGGCGCAGCTGTCGGCGGACCTCGAAGCCGCGGGGCTCGACGTGCTCTACGACGATCGCCCCAAGGTCTCGCCCGGCGTCAAGTTCGGCGACGCCGAACTGGTGGGCGTCCCGAAGATCGTGATCGTGGGCCGCGGCGCCGCCGACGGTCAGGTCGAGCTGTGGGACCGCCGCAGCGGCGACCGCGAGGTCGTGCCGGTGGGCGAGGTGGTCGCGCGCCTGCGCGGCTGAGGAATCCGCACCGCCGCCGGCGGACGGGCACGGTCAGCAGCTGACGTGACCGTGGATCACGGTGTCGTCGTCCGGCGTGTCCTTCGTGAACAGCGACTTCAGCATGCCGGCGGCCATCACCAGCTTGCCGTGTGCGGGCTCCCAGAACTCGGTCTCGGCCGGTGTCACCTCGAGCAGCGCGATCCCGGGGGTCTGCAGCCCGTCCTCGAACCAGATGTCGAGAGACGGCGTGTAGAGCTCGTTCATCTTCGCGTCGTCGTGGACGATGCGTGCGCGCCCCGCGATCGAGACGTAGCGCATCCCCTTCGCGTCGCAGTACGACAGTCCCACGTCGCGATCCGCCTTCGCCTCGTCGACCTTCTTGGTGTCTTCCGCCGTGAAGAACCAGATGCGGCCGTTCTCGTCCATCTGCCTCGTGCTCATCGGCCGGCTCACGAGCCGCCCCTCGCTGTCGATCGTCGTGAGCATCGTGAAGTCGATGTCCTCGACGAGTTCCTTCACGCGGTCCAGCGCCTCGGGTCCTGTCATCTCTGTCATGTCCCGAGGCTGCCGCACGGACGGCCGCGGGGCCAGGGGATTGACACCGTGCGTCCGGGTCAGGACTCCGGGTTCGGGTCCGAGTCCAGCCACGGCGGGCCGAGCGGCACGACGCGCCGGCCGATCGTCCGCCAGTAGAACTTCTCGACCAGCAGGTACGCGGCAAGCGCCGAGGCCGCGATGAGGAGGACCGAGCCGACGATCGCGAACCCCTCGGCGCCGGTGAAGGCGCCGGCCGCCTGGAACCCGAGGCCGAACGACACGCACAGCAGCGTGATCGGCAGCACGGTGTTGTGCGCGGCGCCGGCGGGGACGAACAGCAGGGCCAGGATCGCGAAGATCAGCGTGAAAAGGCCGCGCGCCGACGCCGTCACCTCCAGGAACCCGAGCTCTTCGCCGAGGAGGAACCCGGGCACGACGATCCAGTACCAGCCGAAGGCGTTGTAGACGATGAAGTGGAAGTTGTCGCCGGCGAAGTACGACAGCATGCCCGCCGTCACCTGAACGACGCCGCCGAACGCGGCGCCGATCCAGAAGACCGGCGCGTCGTCCTGCAGCCCAAGATGCGCGAGCTGCGCGGTCACCGTGGCGATCACGAAGCCGAGGAGGCCGATGAGTCCGGGGTCGGCGACGCGCAGCCCGCCGGTGCGCGGGACGCGGATCGCATCGGTGATCGCGATGTTGGTGGTGCCGTCGGTCATGTGAGCCTCCCGTGCGCCGTGCCCGCCCGCGTCGTCCTCGCCCAGTATGCCCAGTGGGCGCCCTGCGCTGCCATCGCGGACGGCGGTCGACGGCATCCGCTGGCATCCGCTGTTCACGTTCCGGCCACCGCGCGACGACAGGACGTGGCACGCTGGCGTCATGGGCCAGAGCGACACCGGAACCATCCCGCACCCCGTCACCGAAGAGCTGCGTGCCACCATGGCGGCGGCCGGCATCACGCACGACGCCGATCTGATCGCGCGCATCCTCGCCACCGGCATCGGGCTCGGACTCGACGACACCGACCGGCTGGACCTCAAGATCACGTCGTCGGCGCTCAGCGAGATGCGACAGGCGTTCCGGCTGTTCGCGCCGTATCGCGGCATCCCCAAGGTCACCATCTTCGGCTCGGCCCGCACGCGGTCCGAGGACGAGCTGTACCGTCAGGCGTCCGAGACCGCGGCCGCGCTCGCCGAACAGGGCTGGATGGTCGTGACCGGTGCCGGTCCCGGGATCATGGAGGCGGCCGCCGCGGGCGCCGGTCCGCTGCAGTCGCTGGGCGTGTCGATCCGGCTGCCGTTCGAAGAGAAGCCGAACGCGATCGTGGGCGGCAATGCGCGCAACGTCGCGATGAAGTACTTCTTCACGCGCAAGCTGATGCTCGTCAAGGAGTCGCGCGGGTTCGTGTGCGTCCCGGGCGGCTTCGGGACGCTCGACGAGATGTTCGAGCTGCTGACGCTGCAGCAGACCGGCAAGGCAGACCCGACCCCGATCGTGCTGCTGGACGCGCCGGGCGGCACGTTCTGGGCGGGGCTCCAGCGCTTCGTGGACGAGCACCTGCTGCCGTCGGGCGTCATCTCTCCGGGCGACTTCGACCGCGTGCTGGTCACCGACTCGGTCGAGGCGGCGGTCGCGGAGCTCACCGGGTTCTACCGCAACTACGACTCGCTGCGATGGGTCGGCAAGCGACTCGTGCTGCGGCTGAAGGCGGAGCCCACAGACGCCGAGGTCGAAACGCTCAACGAGCAGTTCGCGGGCCTGGTCGCCGAGGGCCGCATCGAGCGACGAGACGCGCTCCACGTCGAGCGCGAGGACGACGACGTGGTGGACCTGCCACGTCTGGTGCTGCGGCTGGATCAGTTCCGGGTGGGGGAGCTGTATCGCCTCATCCGCGCCGTCAACGCCCTGGAGTCCGCTCCGCAGGAGTGAGGGCGGGATGCCGCACCCCGTGCCGGTCGTCAGAGCCGGCGGTACCGCGCCGACAGCGCCAGGAACACGCCGTAGGCGATGAGCCCCACGCCGATCCCACCGCAGACGAAGGGCCCGAGCGGGAGGGCGATGAGGCCGTCGAGGGCCGCGTCGAGCCCGCCCGCGTCACCGGGATCGACCTTGATCGCCGCCACGACCAGCAGCACGCCCACGGTGAGCAGCGCGAGCCCCTTCGCGACGTAGCCCACGACCGCGAGGACCGTCACGACGGTCCCCGCGCGCCCCGAGGGCAGGTCGAGCAGCCGGACGAACCGGCGGGCGAGGCCGATGACGGCGAACCCGATCCCGCCGGCGCCGATGGCCACACCCACGAGGCCGAGCACGAGGGGTCCGCCGGGGACGAACAGCACGCCGCGGCTGGCGTCCTGCACGCTGCCGTCGGGGTCGGGGCGTGCGCCGACGGCGACAGCGGCGGCGAAGATCGCGAGTGCGAAGAACACCGCGGCCTTCGCCCACTCGATCAGTCGCGCTCCCCACTTGCGGGGCTGTGAGTCGCGGCGCACCAGGATCCCGTCGAGGATCTGCCAGACGCCGAGCGCCGCGAGCGCAAGGGCTGCCAGCCACAGGACGACGAACCCGAGCGGCGCGCCGGCGATCGCCAGCAGGGCGCCGGACTGATCGGTCTCGCCGTCTCCGCCGAAGGCCACCACGATCGCGAGGACGCCGATGAGCACGTGGACGATGCCGTCGGCGACGAAGCCCGCCCGGGCGAGCGTCTCGAACACGGGATTCGCTTCTGCGTGATGGGCGGCTGTGCGCACCTCCGCGCGCGCCCTGGCCCCTGCCCCAGATGACATGGCGTCCACGGTATTCCGCACCCCCGAGCGGGCGCGGGGGCTTGCGCGGGCGCGGTGCGCTGTGCTGTGCGGCAGGCGCGGCCACGGCGCGCGGCGTCGTGTGACGCAGGCGTCGGCGAGGGTGGCACGTTCGCCGCGCCGACGTCGCTCTTCCCCGACTACGGCAGCGCGGCGCCCGGCGACGTGCCGTCGGCGCCGCGGCCGGCGGTGGTGCAGGTGTTCCGCGCCTGATCGCGGCACGCGCCAGAGACGGGAGGGTGGATGCCGCGGCATCCACCCTCCCGTGCGTCCGTGGTACGTCGAGGGCGGACGATGCCCGGCGCACACGCCGCCCGCTGTGACCGGACGCTCGGGAACCCCGCCTAACATGGGGCGGATGATCCGCGAGGGCACGCATCGGCCCGCGACCGGATGGAGCATCGTGCCGCGACTGGTGCGCGGCGCCCCGCCGGTCGTGCTCGTCGTCGTCGGTGCGCTCTCGCTCCTGGTCGGGCTGCTCATCGTCACGCGTCCGCTGACGTCGCTGCTCGTGCTCACGATCTACGTCGGCATCAGCGCCATCCTCTCGGGAGTGGCGCGCATGCTCGCGGCGCCCGAGACGCCGCTGTGGTCGCGCGTGACATTCGGTGCCCTGTGGATCGCGGTGGGCCTCGCGGTCCTCGTCGGATTCGGGCGGACGCTCGAGCTCCTGCCCGAGCTGATCGCGATCCTGCTCGTGCTCGGCGGGCTCGCGTCGCTCTACGACGCGCTCACCCGCGGACGCGTGAGCCGGCGTGTGCTGTCGGCCGTCTGGGGCGGCGCTCAGATCGCGTTCGGCGTGCTGTCGTACGCGTGGCCCGACGTCACCGTGCTCATCGTCGCGCTCATCTTCGGGCTCCGCACGATCGTGTTCGGTGCGACCCTGCTGTTCCGCGCGGTGCGGGCCTTCGTCGAGGGCCGCCGGTCGGTTCCCGGCACGGCCCAGCCGGCGCCCGGCGCCGAGGGGGAGCCGGCCGCGGAGGACGCCGGGGTGTCGCGCGACGGCGCAGCAGAGGGGGATGCCGCCGACCGGCGGCCGCCCGCATCCGCCGACGTCCCCCGCCCCACGCGCGCCCGTGCCGCATGGCTGGCCGCCGGACGATATGCGCTGTCGGTGCTGCTGGTCGTGCTCGCCGCGGGCGGCTGGTGGGCGAACTCGTGGTTCGAGGACGGCGCGCAGGTGGTCGACGCGTTCTACGACCCGCCGGCGGTGGTGCCGTACGGGCACGGCAAGCTCATCCGCTCGGACGAGTTCGCCGGGCAGAAGCCCCCCGACGCCGACGTGTCGCGCATCCTGTACACGACCCGCGACGCCAACGGCCAACCCGCCGTCGCCAGCGGCCTGGTCATCGTGCCGCACGACCCGCCGCCCGGTCCGCGTCCCGTCGTCATCTGGAACCACGGCACGACCGGCGTCGCGCGGGGCTGCGCACCGAGCCTTCGCGATGCGTCTGCGACGAAGTGGGCGATCCCCGGGCTCGACGAAGCCATGGCGAAGGGGTGGGTCGTCATCGCCTCGGACTACTCGGGGCAGGGCGCGCCCGGCGAGTTCCCGTACCTCATCGGCCGTGGCGAAGCGCGCTCGTCGCTCGACGCCGTGATCGCCGCGCGCGAGCTCGAGGGACTGACGCTGTCGGCGCACACGGTCGTGTGGGGGCACTCACAGGGCGGCCACGCCGCACTGTGGACCACCCAGATCGCGCCGGACTACGCCCCCGACCTCGACATCCGCGGAACGGCGGTGCTGGCGCCGGCCGCCGAGCCTGTCAAGCTCGCGCAGGAGCTGCTGTCGGGCGATGCCAACGCGATGCTGTCGATCCTCGTCTCGTGGGTGCTCGTGCCGTACGCCGACACCTATGCCGAGATCGACCTCGCCGACTACATCGCGCCCGGGTCGGAGTCCATCGTCCGCGAGATGACGCAGCGATGCCCGACCGAGCCGGGTGTGATCGTGTCGGTCGCCACGGCGCTGGGCGTCTCGGAGGACCGCCCGCTGTACGTCGGCGACCTGACTGCGGGCGCCCTCGGCAAGCGCCTCGAAGACAACACCCCCAAGGGCCCCTGGGGCACCCCGATCCTTATCGCGTGGGGGAGTGAGGACGAGGTCATCCCGCCGCGTCTGCAGCGGGAGTTCGTCGCCACGCTGTGCGCGCAGGGCGAGCAGGTGCGCAGTCTCGAGTACCTGGGCTACGACCACCTGCGCACGCTGCTTCCGGGCTCGCACTTCATCCCGGTGCTCATCAGCTGGACCGATGCGCGCTTCCGCCACGCCGACACCCACGTGGACGACTGCGGCCGGTGAAGCACCGCCGCGACCGGTGGACAAGAGGCGTCAGGCGACTCCCAGGGCGGCGGGCTCCGGCATCGGGTAACGTTGTAGGGTTCCGGCGCGCGCAGGCGGGCCGGTGAGAGCTGAATACGGAGGCTGTTGTGGACATCGATCTCGGACTTCTGCGGACCGTCGAGCGCGAGAAGGAGATCCCCTTCGACGAGCTCGTGCACATCATCGAACAGGCGATCCTGACCGCCTACGCCAAGCACACCTCGCCCACCGGCGAGCTGCCCGAGGGCGCACGTGCCGAGCTCGACCGCAAGACCGGTCACGTCGCGGTGTTCATCCCGCTGCTCGACGAAGAGGGCGCGGTCGTCGGCGAAGAGGAGTCGACCCCCGAGGACTTCGGCCGCATCGCCGCGTTCGCCGCGAAGCAGGTCATCAGCCAGCGACTGCGCGACATCGCCGACGACGCCGTGCTGGGAGAGTTCCGCGGCAAGGAGGGCGACATCGTCGCCGGCATCGTCCAGCAGGGCCCGAACCCGCGCATGGTGCACGTCGACCTCGGCTCGGTCGAGGCGATCCTGCCTCCTGAGGAGCAGGTGCCCAGCGAGGACTACGCCCACGGCGCGCGCCTGCGCGTGTACGTGACGTCGGTGGCCAAGGGCACGAAGGGCCCGCAGATCACGGTCTCGCGCACCCACCCCGGGCTCGTCCGCAAGCTGTTCGCCCTCGAGGTGCCCGAGATCCCCGCGGGGCTCGTCGAGATCGTCTCGCTCGCGCGAGAGGCCGGACACCGCACCAAGATCGCCGTCAAGGCCAACGACCCCTCGATCAACGCCAAGGGCGCGTGCATCGGCGAGCTCGGCCGCCGCGTGCGCGCGGTCACTGAGGAGCTCGGCGGCGAGAAGATCGACATCGTGGACTACGACCCCGAGCTGGCGAAGTTCGTCGCGAACGCGCTGTCGCCGGCGAAGGTGACGTCGAGCTTCATCCTGGATGCCTCGAACAAGGCCGTCCGCGCGCTCGTGCCCGACTACCAGCTGTCGCTCGCGATCGGCAAAGAGGGGCAGAACGCGCGCCTGGCCGCCAAGCTCACCGGCGCCAAGATCGACATCCAGCCCGACTCGATCCTCGAGGACAGCTGAGCCCCGCGGCGCTGCCGCTCAGCGAGTCGGTGTAGGATGGAGGCCGTACGAACGTGCGTCGGATGCCGCACGCGTGCTCCCCGGTCCGCCCTCCTCAGGGTGGTCTCCATCGATTCCGCCCTCGTCATCGACGAGCGCGCGTCGATGCCCGGACGAGGCGCGTGGGTGCACGAGACGCCCGAGTGCGTGGATGCCGCCATCCGGCGCCGCGCCTTCGTGCGGGCATTGCGTGTGTCAGGCCCGCTTGACACGCAGACCATCGAAGAGCACATCCAGCGAAAAGGCTGAACGGCTATGGAAACAAAGTGAACGGCTCGAAATGAGACCCGTCCGCCGATAACGGTCTGCCCTGTCTGGGCAGACCCCAGACAGGAGAATTTGTGGCTGCCAAACCACGCGTGCACGAGATCGCTTCCGAGCTCGGCGTCGACAGCAAAGTCGCGCTCGAGAAGCTGAAGGAGCTCGGCGAATACGTCAAGAGCCCCTCGTCCACCATCGAACCCCCCGTGGCGCGAAAGCTTCGCGCCGCGCTCGAAGCCGAGGGCTCGGCCAAGTCCGACGCGGCTCCCGCCCCCGCGGCTGCCAAGCCCGGTGCGGCGCGCCCCGCCGCGACGCCCGGCGCCCCGGCTGCCAAGCCCGGGCCCGCGGTCAAGCCCGGTCCGGCCGCAAAGCCCGGTCCGGCGCGTCCGGCTGCGCCCGCGGCTCCGGCCGCTCCCGCTGCCCCTGCGGCGAAGGCGGCTCAGGCCGCCGAGGCCCCCGCCGCTCCGGCTGCTGCCGCGCCCGCGGCGCCCGCCGCCTCCGCGGCACCTGCTCCCGGTGCCAAGCCGGGCGCGCCGAAGCCCGGCCCCGCCGGCGCGACGCCGCAGGCACCGCGCCCGGGCGGCACGCCGCGCCCCGGCAACAACCCCTTCGCGTCCTCGCAGGGCATGGGCCAGCGTCCCGCCGGTCCGCGTCCGGGCAACAACCCGTTCGCGTCGGCGCAGGGCATGGGCCAGCGTCCGACGCCCGGCAACATCCCGCGTCCGCAGGCTCCGCGCCCCGGCGCCCCGCGTCCCGGCGCCCCGCGTCCGGGCGGTGCGGGTCGTCCCGGCGGTGGCGGTCGTCCCGGCGCCCCCTTCCAGCAGCGTCCCGGCGGTCCCGGTCGTCCCGGCGGCGCCGGTGGCTTCCAGCGCCCGGGCGGCGCTCCCGGTGCGGGTGCGCCCGGCGGCTTCGCCGGTCGTCCCGGCGGTGGCGGCGGTCGTGGCCGTGGTCCCGGCGGCGGCACCGCAGGTGCCTTCGGCAAGGGCGGCGGCAAGTCCAAGCAGCGCAAGTCGCGTCGGGCGAAGCGGCAGGAGTTCGAGATGCGGTCGGCGCCGGTCGTCGGCGGCGTCAACGTCCAGAAGGGCAACGGCGAGATCATCCGCATGCGCCGCGGTGCGTCGATCGCGGACTTCGCCGACAAGCTCGAAGCCCTGCGCGGGTACACCGTGCAGCCCGGCACGCTCGTGACGATCCTCTTCAACCTCGGCGAGATGGCCACGGCCACCGAGTCGCTGGACGAGGCGACGTTCGAGGTGCTCGGTGCCGAGCTGGGCTACAAGATCCAGATGGTCTCGCCCGAGGACGAGGACAAGGAGCTCCTCGAGGGCTTCGGTCTCGACCTCGAGGCCGAGCTGGAGGCGGAGAACGAGGAAGACCTCGAGATCCGTCCTCCGGTGGTGACCGTCATGGGCCACGTCGACCACGGTAAGACGCGACTGCTCGACGCCATCCGCCAGACCAACGTGGTCGCGGGCGAGGCCGGCGGCATCACGCAGCACATCGGTGCGTACCAGGTCTGGACCGAGCACGACGGCATCGAGCGCGCGATCACCTTCATCGACACCCCCGGTCACGAGGCGTTCACCGCCATGCGTGCCCGTGGTGCGCAGGTCACCGACATCGCGATCCTCGTGGTCGCGGCCGACGACGGCATCATGCCGCAGACGGTGGAGGCCCTGAACCACGCCCAGGCGGCCAATGTGCCGATCGTGGTCGCGGTGAACAAGGTCGACAAGCCCGAGGCCAACCCGGCCAAGGTGCGCCAGCAGCTGACCGAGTACGGCCTGGTCGCCGAGGAGTACGGCGGCGACGTCATGTTCGTCGACGTGTCGGCCCGCCAGAACACCGGCATCCAGGAGCTCCTGGACGCCGTGCTGCTCACCGCGGACGCCGGCCTGGACCTCACGGCCAACCCGAACAAGGATGCGCGCGGTGTCGCGATCGAGGCGAAGCTCGACAAGGGTCGCGGTTCGGTCGCCACGGTGCTCATCCAGTCCGGAACGCTGCGCGTCGGCGACGCGATCGTCGCGGGCACGGCCTACGGCCGCGTGCGCGCCATGATCGACGAGAACGGCGACCCGGTCGAAGAGGCCTACCCGTCGCGTCCGGTCCAGGTGCAGGGTCTGAACTCCGTGCCCCGCGCCGGCGACACGTTCATCGTCACGGAAGAGGACCGCACGGCCCGCCAGATCGCTGAGAAGCGTGAGGCGGCCGAGCGCAACGCCCAGCTGGCCAAGGCTCGCAAGCGCATCTCGCTCGAGGACTTCACCCGCGCTCTCGAAGAGGGCAAGGTCGAGTCGCTCAACCTCATCATCAAGGGCGACGTGTCGGGTGCCGTCGAGGCGCTCGAGGAGTCGCTCCTCAAGATCGAGGTCGACGACTCGGTGCAGCTGCGGATCATCCACCGCGGCGTCGGTGCGATCACCGAGTCCGACATCAACCTGGCGACGATCGACAACGCGATCGTCATCGGCTTCAACGTCCGTCCCGACACGAAGGCGCGCGAGCGCGCCGCCCGCGAGGGTGTGGACGTCCGGTTCTACTCGGTCATCTACAACGCGATCGACGACGTCGAGCAGTCGCTCAAGGGCCTGCTCAAGCCGGAGTACGAAGAGGTCCAGTCGGGCGTGGCCGAGATCCGCGAGGTGTTCCGCTCCTCGAAGTTCGGAAACATCGCCGGTGTCATCGTCCGCTCGGGCACGATCACGCGCAACGCCAAGGCGCGCGTCATCCGCGACGGCGTGGTCATCGCCGACGGCCTGGCGATCGAGTCGCTGCGCCGCTTCAAGGACGACGTCACCGAGGTGCGCACCGACTACGAAGCCGGTATCGGCCTCGGCAAGTACAACGACATCCAGGTGGGCGACGAGATCGAGACCACCGAGATGGTCGAGAAGCCGCGCGGCTGAGTCCGCGTTCTGATTCCGGATGCCTCCTCGGAGGCATCCGGAATCACCCCCTTAAGGAGCACAATCATGGCCAGCGAACGTCAGGCCCGCCTGGGCGACCGCATCCGCGTGATCCTCGCCGAGCGGCTGGAGAAGGGTCTGCGCGACCCGCGACTCGGCTTCGTGACCATCACCGACGTCCGCGTGACCGGTGACCTGCAGCACGCGTCGGTGTTCTACACCGTGCTCGGCACCGCCGAGGAGCGCGAGGCTTCGGCCCAGGCGCTGAAGTCGGCGACCGGGATGCTGCGGTCCGAGGTCGGCAAGCACCTCAACGTGCGCCTCACGCCGAGCCTGGAGTTCATCGCGGATGCGATCCCCGAGAACGCCGTGCACATCGAGGATCTGCTGCGCGAGGCGCGCGAGCGCGACCAGTCCGTCGCGGGTCTCGCGGCCGGTGCCACGTACGCCGGCGAGGCCGACCCGTACCTGAAGCCCCGCGAGCTCGGCGACGAGGACTGAGTCCCGGCCCTCGGGCTCACAGACTTCGCAGAAACGCGTGGGAATCGCAGGATTCCCGCGCGTTTCTGCGCAGGACGTCAGGATCTGCGAAGTCTGTGAGCCGGTTCAGCGGGGGAGCCGTAGCATCTCGTCGGATGCTTCGGCCAGCCCGTCCGTGATGAGCGAGTCGATCGCGCGGTCGCGCTGCAGCGCGTCGGGCCAGTCCGGTACGACCTCTGCCAGCGGGACGGCGTGGGCGGCGGCATCCCTCAGCGTCTTCAGCACCGCGCCCCGCGCCTGACGGTCGCTGCCCTCATAGCGCGCCTGTTTGCGGCGGTCGTCCCCGGTGTCGGGTCGCCCCGCGGCGAGCCACGCGCAGCGGTCACGCAGTGGGCAGATCTCGCACCGCGGCGACCGCGCCGTGCACACGATGGCGCCGAGCTCCATGGCGGCGGCGTTCACGACCGCTGAGGTCGCCACGTCCGCGGGCAGGATCGCCGCCATCGCTTCGAGGTCGCGGCGCGACGGCGGCCCCGGCTGCGAGCGCCCGTCGATCGCGCGCGCGAGGACTCGCCGCGTGTTCGTGTCGACGACGGGATGCCGGTCGCCGTACGCGAAGACGGCCACGGCGCGCGCGGTGTAGTCGCCGATCCCGGTGAGGGCGAGCAGCGCGTCGACGTCGCGCGGCACGACGCCGTCATGACGGTCGCGGATCTCGACGGCCGCGCGGTGCAGCCACAGCGCGCGGCGCGGATAGCCGAGGTTCGCCCACTGCCGCACCGCGTCGGCCGGCGCCGCCGCGGCGAGATCGGTGGGAGCGGGCCAGCGCTGCAGCCACGCCTCCAGGTGCGGGATGACCCGGTTCACCGGGGTCTGCTGCAGCATGAACTCGCTGACCAGCACGCCCCATGCCCCGAACTCCGGATGCCGCCACGGGAGGTCCCGCGCGTTCTCGCGGTACCACGCCACGAGAGGCGTCGCGAGATCGGGTCGCGCAGCGGTCGTCACGGGCACGCGCTCCAGCGTATGCGCTCGCGAAACGCCGGGATGCGCCGATGGCCGGGACGGGGCCGCCCCTCGGGGCCGCCCGCCGGGGACGGGCGGCCCATCGCCGCGCCGTAGGCTGGAGACATGCGCCTGCCCATCACGCCCCCCACGACGCTGTGGCGCGAACTGCGCGACCGGGTGCGGCGACGGTACCCCGCGGGACGCGTCGTGGTCGCGGTCGACGGCCTGGACGGTGCGGGCAAGACGGTGTTCGCCGACGGGCTGGCCGAGGTATTCGCCGAGGCCGGCGACGCGGTGTTCCGGGCGGGGATCGACGGGTTCCACCGGCCGCGCGCCGAGCGGTACGCGCTCGGACGCCGCAGCCCCGAGGGGTTCTACCGCGATTCGTACGACTACGCCACCTTCCGCCGCGTGCTGCTGGACCCGTTCCGGGACGGCGCGCAGACCGCGGGGACGACCGGGTTCCAGCTCGCGGCGTTCGATGTCGCCCGCGACGCTCCCGTCGAGTCCCAGTGGGTGACCGCGCCGCGCGACGCGGTGCTCGTCGTCGACGGGATCTTCCTCCACCGCCCCGAGCTGCAGGACCTGTGGGACTGGTCGATCTGGCTGGACGCACCGTTCACCGTCACCTACGCCCGCATGGCGCTCCGCGACGGCAGCGACCCCGACCCGGATGCGCCCTCCAACGCGCGCTACCGGCAGGGTCAGCAGCTGTACCTCGACGAGGCGCACCCGCGTGAGGCCGCGGACGTCGTCGTCGACAACGCCGACCTCGCGCACCCCCGGATCGCCGGCTGATGGCCGCGCCGGGCATCCTGCTGGTCGACAAGCCGCAGGGGATCACGAGTCACGACGTCGTCGCCCGTGCGCGGCGCGCGCTCGGCACCCGCAAGATCGGGCATGCCGGCACCCTCGACCCGATGGCGACGGGACTGCTCGTGCTGGGCGTCGAGGGCGCGACGCGGCTGCTGACGTTCGTCGTCGGTCTCGACAAGACCTATGAGGCGACGATCCGCCTGGGCGTCTCGACCGACACCGACGACGCCGACGGGCAGATCGTCGCGACGGTGGATGCCTCGTTCCTCGACTCCGCCCGCATCGCCGAGGCCGTCGCGCCGCTGACGGGCCGCATCTCGCAGGTGCCGAGCACGTTCTCGGCCATCAAGGTCGACGGGCGCCGCGCCTACGACCTCGCGCGCGCGGGCGAGGACGTGCAGCTCAAGGCACGGGAGGTGACCGTGTCGCGGTTCGACGTGATCGCGGAGCGCCGTCCTTCGACCGGCTCAGGGACCGAAGGCGTCGTCGATCTCGACGTCGTCGTGGACTGCTCCAGCGGCACCTACATCCGCTCGCTCGCTCGGGACCTCGGCGCCGCGCTCGGCGTCGGCGGGCACCTCACCGCTCTGCGACGCATCCGTATCGGGCCGTTCGATGTGACACGGGCGGCAGCCGTCGACGCCCTCGCCGAGGCGCCGCAGGTCCCACCGGCCGACGCGGCCGCCGCCGTCCTCGGGCGCTTCGACGTCACCGCCGACGAGGCGCGCGACCTGCGCCACGGCAAGCGGCTGACCGGCGCGGCCGCGCGGCTCAGCGCGAGCCCCACCGCCGCCGTCGACCCCGACGGCGTGCTGGTCGGCATCGTCGAGCGCCGCGGCGCCGACGTCAAGAGCGCCATGAATATGCCCGAGGAGGCGGCCCGATGATCCTGTGGTTCACGATCGTGCAGGTGGTGGTCGCCGTCGCGGCCGGCCTGTTCTGCATCATCGCGGGTCTGGCCGGGCGCCGCCCCAGCGACTGGACCGTCGGATCGCTGGCGCTGGTGGAACTGCTGCTCGTCGCGCAGGTCGTCATCGCGATCGTCTCGCCGTTCGCCGGCAACCCGCCGACCGGAAGCCTTCTCGAGTTCTGGGTCTACCTCGTCTCGGCGGTGCTCCTGCCGTTCGCCGCGGTCGCCTGGGCGCTCCTCGAGCGCAGTCGCTGGAGCACCGTCATCATGGGGGTGGCTGCGCTGTCGATCGCCGTCATGGTGTGGCGCATGCACGTGATCTGGACCCTCCAGCCCGCCTGATGCGTCGCAGCGCGCGTCTGCGGCGCCGGCGGGTCGCGGCGGTTGCTGAGCGAGGAGCGTCAGCGACGAGTCGACGTGCATCCGGCTCCCGCCCTCGGGCGCACCGACTAAACTCAGGTGGTTATGTCGTCGCCCGCCCGCCCCCGTATGACCGGCATCGGCCGTGTGCTCGTGATCGTCTACGCGATCATGGCCCTCGGCGCCACCGGTAGGTCCTTCGTGCAGATCGTCGAGCGCTTCGACGAGGCCCCCCTCGCTTACACGCTGTCGGCCGCCTCTGCCGTCGTGTACATCGTCGCGACGCTCGCACTCGTGTTCGCCGGCCGCCGCGGCTGGTACGTCGTGGCGTGGGTGGCCATCGTCTTCGAATTGGTGGGCGTGCTGGTCGTGGGCACGCTGAGCCTCGTCGCGCCCGAGCTGTTCGCGCACGACTCCGTGTGGTCGTTCTACGGGCGCGGATACCTCTTCGTGCCGCTGGTGCTGCCGTTCCTAGGCCTCTGGTGGCTCGCCACGCACCGCCCCGCAGCCCGGCAGACGACGCCCGACACCGCGGCGGTGGCCTCGTGATCGTCTTCCGCGACCCGAGCGAAGTGCCGGCCGGCTTCGGCCCGTCGGTCGTGGCGATCGGCAAGTTCGACGGCGTGCACTCCGGCCACCGCGCCGTCATCGATCGCGCGAGAGTGGATGCCCTTCGTCTCGTCGATGACGCTTCTCGGTCGGCGACCGACGCGGACGCCGGCGCGCGCGTCGTCGCCGTGACGTTCGACCGCAACCCGCTGGCCCTGCTGCGTCCCGAGATCTGCCCGCAGAGCCTCGTCGGCGTGGAGCAGAAGCTGCGGCTGCTGGCTGACGCCGGAGCCGACGCCACGCTCATGCTGACGTTCGACCGCGCGCTCGCGGACCTCGGCGCGCGCGAGTTCGTCGAGCACGTGCTCGTGGGCGCGCTCGGCGTGCGGATCGTCATGGTGGGCGCCGACTTCCGCTTCGGCCGCGGCGGCGCGGGCAATCCCGACCTGCTGCGCGAACTCGGACCCGAGTTCGGCTTCGAGGTGCACGTCGTCGACGACGTGCGTGCGATCGACGCCGGACGCCGCGTGTCGTCGACGTGGGTGCGCGAGTTGCTGGACGCGGGCGACGTCGCGGGCGCTGCCCGCCTGCTGGGTCGTCCGCACGCCGTGCGCGGCGAGGTCGTGCACGGTCTCAAGCGCGGCCGCGAACTCGGCTTCCCGACCGCCAACCTGTCGGCCGACCTCGAGGGCTTCGTCCCCGCCGAGGGCGTGTACGCCGGATGGCTGGTGGACGAGGGGACGCCGGAGGACGAGGCATCCTCCCCTCGCAGCAGCGTGCGGTACCCGGCGGCGATCAGCATCGGGACGAACCCCACGTTCGACGACATCGACGTCCGCCAGGTCGAGGCGTACGTGCTCGACGAGACGGATCTCGACCTGTACGGCCACACGATCGAGGTGGAGTTCGTCGCGCGCATCCGGGGCATGGTGGCCTTCGACGACGTCGACGCGCTCATCACCCAGATGACCGACGACATCGTGCGGGTCCGACGGTCGCTCTCCTGACCGGGGCGTAGACCTGCGGCTGCGACCGCCCTAGCATCGAGGCGTGTACGCACTGGGGGTGTGGGCCGCCGAAGCCGCGGCCGGGAATTCTGTCAACCTGTGGGGCGCGCTGGGCTGCGCCGTCGCGTACTCGGCCTCGCTGCTGGCGACGCTCGACGCCTTCGCCGACCTGATCCTCGCGAGGGGCGACGCCCCCGCGGGGCGGCTGACACCGGGGGTCGGGCTGAAGTTCGCCTCGAAGCTCGCCGCGGCGGCCATCGCCGTGGTGGCCGCGGCGATCGTGCTGGCGCTGGACGGGAACTGGTTCGCGTTCACCAGCCTGACGATCGCGTTCGTCGTGGTCGTCGGCATCGGCGTCGTCGTGCTGCTGCGCCACGCGAAGGTCGTGGCGGCGCGGCCGGCAGCGGCCACTGCGGGCGGCTGAGGCATCCCGACTGACTGCTCGGCGGGGCGGCCAGCGTGCTCATGTGAGCAAGTTCTGTGCAGATGTTGCTCCCTTGTGCGCGCGTGTGTCAGCCTGGAGGTGACGACGAAGGGAGGATCGTGGACGCCGTCGACGAACTCCTCTCGATCCGTGCCGCCGAGCTCTACTACGAAGAGAACCTCACGCAGGAAGAGATCGGCAAGAGCCTGCAGATCACCCGCTGGAAGGTGGGGCGCCTGCTGACCCAGGCGAAGGATGCCGGCTTCGTGCGCATCGAGATCCTCCACTCGCGGGCGCGCCGCCCGCAGCTCGAACGCCGTCTGCGCGACGAGCGCGGGCTCGCCGACGCCGTCGTGGTCTCGCGCGCCGGCGTGCGCAGCGAGGACGAGCTGCAGCAGCGGGTCGCCCAGGCCGCCGCCGACCACCTGACCTCGCTGCGGCCGAGCCCGCGCGTGCTGGGGGTCAGCTGGGGCCGGACCCTGACCGAGGTCGCGCACCACCTGCGCGACGGCTGGTCCTCGCACACCGATGTCGTGCAGATCAACGGCGGCGTCAGCATGAGCCCGCGGCCGGGCACGGCGGCGGCCACCGCCGTCGGCATCGCTCAGAAGGGCGGCGGCAGCGCTGCGCTGCTGCCGAGCCCCGCGATCCTCGAACATCGGGCCACGAAGGACGCGATCGAGGCCGACCGCGTCGTGGCCCGCGTGCGAGAGCTCGCTCGCTCCGCCGACGCGTACCTGTTCAGCGCCGGCGCCGCCGACCACGGCTCGGTGCACGTCGACAGCGGTTACCTGTCCGCGTCCGATATCGATCGTCTCGTGGCCGCCGGCGCAGTGGGTGACGTCGTCGGACGCTACATCGACGCCGACGGGCGGATCGTCGACGCCGACCTCGACGCCCGCACCGTGGGCCTGTCGCTCGACGAGCTGCGCGACGCCCGCGTCGCGATCGCCGCCATCGCCGGGGCGGCAAAGCGCGCCGTCGCCGCGGCGGTCGTCGCCTCGGGTCTGTGCACCGTGCTCGTCACCGACGAGTCCACCGCCCTCCAGCTGCTCGACGGCTGACCCCCTCGTCCCCGCGCCCCGCGCACTCCATGAAAGGCAATCCCGACATGTCCGGCACCTCCATCGTGACGCTGCCCGAGCGGGCCGTAGAGCTCCTCGGCGGCCAACCCGACGACACGACGCTGCGCCGCTATCTGCACGGTCTGCCGGGCGTCGACGCGGTCGGCCTCGAGCAGCGCGCGGCCGCGCTCGGCACGAGGTCCATCAAGACCTCGTCCAAGGCCTGGGCGCTCGACCGGATCATCCAGCTCATAGACCTGACGACGCTCGAGGGCGCCGACACCCCCGGCAAGGTGCGGTCGCTGGTCGCGAAGGCGCTGAATCCGGATGCTTCCGACCAGACCACACCGCGCGTCGCAGCGGTCTGCGTCTACGGCGACATGGTGCCGTACGCCGTCGAGGCGCTCGGCTCGGCGCACGGCGACCCCGACGAGGGCGGCGTCAGCGTCGCCGCCGTCGCGACGGCGTTCCCGAGTGGACGCGCCTCGCTCGACATCAAGCTCGCCGACACGGCCGAAGCCGTCGCACACGGCGCCGACGAGATCGACATGGTGATCGACCGCGGCGCCTTCCTCTCCGGACGTTACGGGCAGGTGTTCGACCAGATCGCGCGCGTCAAGCAGGCCTGCCGCCGCGAGGACGGCACGTACGCGTCCCTCAAGGTGATCCTCGAGACGGGCGAGCTCAACACGTACGACAACATCAAGCGCGCCTCGTGGCTGGCGATCCTCGCCGGAGGCGACTTCATCAAGACGTCGACCGGCAAGGTGTCGCCCGCGGCGACGCTGCCCGTGACGCTCCTGATGCTGGAGGTCGTCCGGGACTGGCATCGCGCGACCGGCGAGAAGGTCGGCGTCAAGCCGGCGGGCGGCATCCGCACGTCGAAGGACGCGATCAAGTACCTCGTCACCGTCGCCGAGACGGTGGGCGAGGAATGGCTGCAGCCGCACCTCTTCCGCTACGGCGCGTCGAGCCTCCTCAACGACGTTCTGCTGCAGCGGCAGAAGCTGAAGACCGGGCACTACTCCGGCGCCGACTACGTGACGATCGACTGAACCGGGACACCGACATGAGCTTCCTCGAATACGCGCCCGCCCCCGAGTCGCGGGCGATCCTCAGCCTCAAGCCCGAGTACGGGCTCTTCATCGACGGGGACTTCCGCCCGGGCTCGGGCGATCCGTTCGTCACGATCTCGCCGGCCGACGAGTCGCACATCGCGACGATCTCGACGGCCACCGAGGCCGACGTCGACGCGGCGGTCGCCGCCGCGCGCCGTGCCTACGACCGCACCTGGTCGAAGATGAGCGGGCGCGACCGCGGCAAGTACCTGTTCCGCATCGCCCGCCTCGTCCAGGAGCGGGCGCGCGAGCTCGCCGTCGCCGAGAGCCTCGACAACGGCAAGCCGATCAAGGAGTCCCGCGACGTGGACGTCCCGCTGGTCGCCGCGTGGTTCTTCTACTACGCCGGTTGGGCCGACAAGCTCGACTACGCCGGCCTCGGCGCCGACCCCCGCCCGCTCGGGGTCGCCGGCCAGGTGATCCCGTGGAACTTCCCGCTGCTGATGCTCGCGTGGAAGATCGCGCCCGCGCTCGCGGCGGGCAACACCGTCGTGCTGAAGCCGGCCGAGACGACGCCGCTGTCGGCGCTGATCTTCGCCGAGATCCTGCAGCAGGCCGACCTTCCGCCCGGCGTCGTCAACATCGTCACCGGAGCCGGGGCGACGGGTGGGGCCCTGGTGCGGCATCCCGATGTGAACAAGGTGGCGTTCACCGGCTCGACCGCCGTCGGCCGCGAGATCGCGAAGGCCGTCGCCGGCACCGACAAGAAGCTGACGCTGGAGCTCGGCGGCAAGGCCGCGAACATCGTGTTCGAGGACGCGCCCATCGACCAGGCGATCGAGGGCATCGTCAACGGCATCTTCTTCAACCAGGGGCACGTGTGCTGCGCGGGCAGCCGCCTGCTCGTGCAGGAGTCGATCCACGACGAGGTCGTGGACAGGCTGAAGAGCCGTCTTTCGACGCTGCGCCTCGGCGATCCGCTCGACAAGAACACCGACATCGGCGCCATCAACTCGCGCGAGCAGCTGGACCGCATCCGCGAGCTCAGCAAGGTCGGCGAAGAAGAGGGCGCCGAGCGCTGGAGCGCCGACTGCGTCATCCCCGACAACGGGTTCTGGTTCGCCCCGACGATCTTCACCAACGTGCAGGCGTCGCACCGCATCGCCCGCGACGAGATCTTCGGTCCGGTGCTGTCGGTGCTCACCTTCCGCACGCCTGCCGAGGCGATCGAGAAGGCGAACAACACTCCCTACGGGCTGTCGGCAGGCGTGTGGTCCGACAAGGGCTCGCGCATCCTCGCCGTCGCCGACCGTCTGCGGGCGGGCGTCGTGTGGGCGAACACCTTCAACAGGTTCGACCCGTCGTCGCCGTTCGGCGGCTACAAGGAGTCGGGCTACGGCCGCGAGGGCGGCCGCCACGGCCTGGCCGCCTACCTGAAGGGCGCGCATGCCCCCCGGTCGTTGAGCGAGCGAGGAACGAGCGAGACCAAACGCGAAGCCCGTGCCGCGAAGAAGGAGGTGGGCAAGTGAGCAAGCGCCTCACCGTCCCCAAGACGTACAAGCTCTACATCGGCGGCGCCTTCCCGCGCAGCGAGTCCGGCCGCACGTACGAGGTCGTCTCGCGGAAGGGCGAGTTCCTCGCGAATGCCGCGCTTGCGTCGCGCAAGGACGCGAGGGATGCCGTCGTCGCCGCGCGCGGGTCGGTCAAGGGCTGGTCCGGAGCCACGGCCTACAACCGCGGACAGGTCCTGTACCGGGTCGCCGAGATCCTCGAGGGCCGTCGCGCCCAGTTCGTGGACGAGATCATGCAGCAGACGGGCGTGTCCGCCGCTGTCGCGGGTGCCGAGGTCGACGAGGCGATCGACCGCTGGGTCTGGTACGCCGGCTGGTGCGACAAGTTCGGCCAGGTGGCCGGCAACGGCAACCCGGTCGCCGGTCCGTACTTCAACATCTCGGTGCCCGAGCCGACCGGCGTCGTGGGTGTCGTCGCCCCGCAGGACACGGCGCTCGTCGGCCTGGTGTCGGCGATGGCGCCGGCTCTCGTCACCGGCAACGCGGTGGTCGTGGTGGCGTCGCAGCGGTACCCGCTTTCGGCGATCAGCCTCGCCGAGGTGCTGGCGACCAGCGACGTTCCCGGGGGAGTCGTCAACATCCTCACCGGGTCACCCGCCGAGATCGCGCCGTGGCTCGCGTCGCACCCCGATGTGCACGCGCTCGACCTCGTCGGTGCCGGTGAGCTCGACTGGATCGATCTGCAGATCGCCGCGGCAGAGACCCTCACGCGTGTGCTCCCTCCTGAGAACGGAGTGGATGCCGCCGCCCCGAGCCTCGCGCGCATCTCCGCGTTCACCGAGACGAAGACGGTCTGGCACACGAAGAGCCTGGTCTAGTCCTCCGACGCCTGAGGACGAGGGGGCGGCTCGGGGTTGATCTTGAGGACCATGTCAGGCTGGAGCGTTCCCTGCGGCACGCGGTTGAAGATGTAGAGCGTGATGTAGTCGACGCAGAATCGCTCACCGATGCTCATGCCTGAGTCGCCCGCCGCGACCGTGTAGGTCGCGACACTGCCGTCCTCGCGGTAGGTGGCCGTGCCAGACGCGTATTCGGATGCGCCGCGGTCGGGGCGCGGCGGCCTCTCACCGTTCACGTAGTCGCCGACGGTCACGAAGTCGTCACAGCCGATCTCCCACGCGGCGGCCTGCTTCGCGTCGTGCGGGGTCGGCTGCCGCGTCGGCTCAGGAGTCGGCTCGGGAGTCGGTTCCACGCTCGGCTCGAGCGTGTCCATGGTGTTTCCGAGCCCCTGTGCTACACCGCCGGCGGTGTGGCCGATGGCGATGAACGCGGGAACCGCGAGTGCGACGAGCCCGGCGACGGCGACGCCGGCGATGCCGGTCGTGATCTTGGCCGCGGGTTTCATCAGGGTGAACCTATCGCCCGCCTGTGCGCGGTGACCAGTCTGGAGCCCGGCGCTACGCAGAATCGGATCCGCGCACGCGGATGCGCCGCGCGACTCGCCGGTGCTGAGGGGCCGGCGGCGGCGCGTCGACCCGGCGGTCCGCATACGCGGATCCGATTGTAGGTGCGGGCGGGCGAGGGCGCGGCCCGTGCGATCGGCAGACCGAGCCGGGCCGGTCGCTCAGTCCAGCTCCAGTCCTCCCCATTGGCCGGGCTCGGTCAGCTCGCCGTAGTGCACGTCGACATCGTGCGCCGAGACGGAGGCGACGCACGCGAGCAGCGAGAGCGTCGGGTAGCCGTACGGGCGGTTGTCGCGGATGATCGCGTCGTCGTCCGTCGGGGGGAGCTCGGCCGAGCGCGCGAGCACCTGGACCCACGGCATCCACCAGTCACCTTCGGCAGCGGGCGGCGCCTCCTGGAACTCGCCGAGCCAGCGGGCGATGCGCGGCGTGGCGGGGTCGTCGACGTCGTCGTGGGCGACCATGTGCGTGCCGGGTGCGAGATCGACGGTGCGCAGCGAATCGCCGTCCCACATGAGCACTCGCGCCCGTCCCCCGTCGACCTCGACCAGGTTGAAGCCGTGCGTGGGCGGCTCGCCTTCGGGGGAGCGGCCCGCGACGGCGTCGAGGACGAGCCCGCCGCGCGAGACGAGCTCGGACTCGGGGCGCTGCGACACGTCCGCCCTGTTCAGCAGCACCGCCAGGCGTCCGGCCGCGGGATCGGCCGCGAGCCACGCGCCGCCGGCGCGCACGTCGCGCACGCCCACGACGCCGTCGTGCGCCTCGGGCCACCACCGACCGAGCGGGTTCCACGGCCGCGCCGGATCCTCGTCCCGCACCGCGAGCACGCGCGTCGGCTGGTCGGGCGACTCGGGGACGCGGATGACGACGGTGCACATGCGGGGAGCTCCTGGGTGTTCGGGTGGCCGTCCGCGCGTCGTGCGGTCGTGCCAAGATCGGAGGGTGTTCGTCGTGGTCGGAGTCACGGGCGGGATCGCCGCCTACAAGACGGTGCAGCTCGTGCGCCTGCTGGTGAAGGCGGGTCACGACGTCCACGTCGTCCCGACGGACGACGCGCTGCGGTTCGTGGGTCTTCCGACGTGGGAGGCGATCAGCCGCCACCCCGTGACGACCTCCGTCCACGACGACGTCGCACGCGTGCGTCACGTCTCGCTCGGCCAGTCGGCCGACCTCGTGATCGTGGCGCCCGCGACGGCGAACACGCTGGCGAAGATGACCGCGGGCATCGCGGACGACCTCCTCGGAACGACCCTACTCGCCACCACGGCGCCGGTCGTCGTCGCGCCGGCGATGCACACCGAGATGTGGCGACACCCCGCCACCGTCCACAACATGGCGGTGCTGCAGGAGCGCGGCGTCATCGTTGTCGGGCCGGAAGAGGGGGAGCTCACCGGCGGCGACAGCGGGCCGGGGCGCATGACCGAGCCAGAGGCGATCCTCGAGGCGGCGCTGGCTGCCGTCACCGTCGACGTTCCGGGCGACCTCGCCGGCCTGCGGGTCGTCGTGAGCGCGGGCGGCACGCGCGAGCCGATCGACCCGGTGCGGTTCATCGGCAACCGCTCCAGCGGGCGTCAGGGCGTGGCCGTGGCGCTGGCCGCCGCCGACCGCGGGGCCGAGGTCGTGCTCGTCGCGGCGCATGTCGACGAAGGCGTGCTGGCCGAGGCATCCACCCATCCCGCGGTACGGGTCGTGGGCGCGGGGACCGCCGCCGAGCTCGGCGCGGCCGTCGAGACCGAGACGGACGCCGCCGATGTCGTCGTGATGGCCGCGGCCGTCGCCGACTACCGGGTCGCCGAGGTGTCGACGCTCAAGCGCTCGAAAGAGGCGGCGCCCCAGGGCGGCATCACGCTCGACCTCGTCGAGAACGCCGACATCCTGGCGGGGCTGGTGCGCCAGCGTCGCGAGGGACAGACCATCGTCGGCTTCGCGGCCGAGACGCCCGGCGAGGGCGGGACGCTCCTCGATCGAGGTCGCCGCAAGGCGGCGCGCAAGGGCACCGACCTGCTCGCGGTCAACGAGGTGGGCTGGACGCGGGGCTTCGAGTCGGCCGACAACGCCGTGACCGTGATCGACGCGGCGGGAGAGGTCGTCGCGGCGCGTCGTGGCAGCAAGCGCGACGTCGCGGACGCGCTGTGGGACGCCGTCCTGGTGGTGCGGCAAAGCCAAGCGAATCTAAAGTAACGAAAAGGTAACGGCGCATGTAGAGTGGTCCGCACCACGTCGAAGAGGACGTGGCGGAAGACCCTCGGAGGACATGCCCGATGCCCGATTCCGCGGTGTCCGATCGCGCCCGCGACCGGATCCACGCCCTGTCCGTCATGTGCGTGCTCGCTGTCGCGAGCATCGTCATCGCGTTCCTCGGCGCGACGCCCGCGCGCGTCAGCTCACGCGAACTGCTCGGCGCCGCCCGCACGCCCGGTGATGCCGCGTTCATCGCCAGTCACCGCGGGGGAGCGGCCAGCGCGCCTGAGAACACGCTCCCGGCCATCGCCGCAGCGCTTGACAGCGGGTTCGACTACGTCGAGGTCGACGTGGCGCTCACCGCGGACCGCGTGCCGGTCCTCATGCACGACGCGACAGTGGACCGCACGACCGACGGGCACGGCCGGCTCGCCGCGCTCACGCTCGCCGAGGTGCGGCGGCTCGACGCCGGCGCGTGGTTCGACGTCGCCTTCGCGGGCACGCCGGTGCCCACGCTCACCGAGTTCCTCGACACCCTCGCCGGTGCGCAGGGGCGCGCGATCGTCGAGCTCAAGGGACGATGGGATGCCGCAGCCCTCGATGCGGCCATCGCCGAGATCACCGCACGCGACCTCGAGAGCAGGGTGGTGCTCGCGAGCTTCGACGCCCGCACCCTCGCGCTGGCCGCCAGCGGATCTCCGGTGCTGTCTCGGCTGCTGATCCTCAAGCAGTTGCCCGCCGACGTCGTGAGCGCCGTGACCGAGGCCGGCGCGCGGGGTGTCGTCGTCAGTCGCAAGGCCGTGCTGGCGCGTCCGGGCATCGTGGATGAGCTGCACGCGGCCGGAGCCCGGGTGGTCGTCTACACGCTCAACCACGACTCGCAGTGGGACGCCGTCACCGCTCTCGGCGTCGACGGCATCGTGACCGACGATCCGCGCACCCTGTCGGAGTGGCAGAGCGCGTACGCCGGTCCGTGACCGCAGGCCGCGCGCGTCGGGCAGGGCGCACGGCGTGGCCCGCGGCATCCCTCGATCGGGGTCGTTAGTCTCGGATCGTGATCGGTGGAGCGAAAGCAGGATGATGGGACGGAACGGGATTCCGCGGCTCGTGGTGGGTGCGACGGCGCTCGTGCTGGTCGCCGCCGTCGCGACGGGGTGCAGGCCGGAGGGCACTCCTGGGCCGACGCCGTCGAGCACGCCCTCGATCACCGTCAAGGATCCGACGCCCGGACCTTCGGTCACGCCCATCGAGACCGACAAGCCGCAGGCCGGGTTCGAGATGCCGGCGGCCTGCGAGGACATCTACTCGGCGGCGATGCTCGCCCAGTTGCAGGCAGCGAACCCGCCGCTCAACGATCCGGGCGTCACGATGCTCTCGACCGAGAACGCCGACCTGCTCGAGATCATCCACAGCGGCGTGCCGACGCTGCGCTGCTCGTGGGGCAAGCCCAGCGAGTACGGACTCGCGACGAATGTCACCGCCGTCGACGCCGAACAGGCCGGGGGCCTGGCGTCGGTGCTCGAAGCCGCCGGCTTCGGCTGCGAGGCGATGGGCGAGGGAACCGTCTGCCGCATCGAGCAGAAGGGCGTCACCCTCGACGACAACGAGTACACCCGCGGCGAGACGCACTACATCGCCGGTGACGCGCTCGTCACGACAGCATGGATCAACTTCGCCCCCGACGGGTACACCGAAGACATCGTGGCGAAGCTCTGGGGCTGAATCGGCAGGAGCTGTACGGCCTGTCCTCACGCCGGAGCGGCGTTTTCCCCTAGAATGGACAGCGGGGAAGGTCTGAGGCGACCGTCGCAGCTCGCAGAAGCGAGTGCCCGCGACCGCCCGGACCCATCTCTGATCCCGCGTTCGCGACGGCGTTCGCGCCGCCCGCGGGAGCACGCAGCACCATCGGTGTCATCCGATCATCGCCGGTCGATTCCGGCACTCACGCTCAGGAGGAGCATGCCGACCACGGCACCCGCCCAGACGGCGCAGCGTCGCCGCAAGTCCTCGTCCGCGCGCCGCGACGACGAGGCCCCCATCATCCCGATCCTCGCCCGCAAGGTGCGCGAGGTCGAGGCGAAGGCCCAGCGCGGCAAGCTCGGGCCGACCAACCGCGTCAAGTTCCAGGTCATCGCGTTCCTGGTGCGCGAGGAGCGCGCCCGCGTCAAGAGCGACACCTCGCTCACCGACGCCGCCCGCGCCGAACTGCTCAAGCGCCTCGACGGCGTCGCGACGATCCTGGCGAAGACCGCCGCACGCGACACGTCGCTCATCCAGCTGCTCGAGGTCGACCAGGCCACGTCGCCCGTCGCGCGCCGCATGCGCCGCGACTGGCTGCTCGAGTCCGGCGCCGAACTGCCGCCGGACGAGCTCATCATCACCGACGTCGCGCCCGTCGCCGCCACCGTAGTGCCCGCCGCCCTCGCCGAGCGCCAGGTCATCCCGCCGCAGGTCGAGGCGCGCCGCGAGGCCAACCCGTTCCTCGCGCCCGACCTGACGATGCGTGCGTCCACGCAGACGCCGCGCCGACGGCTCGACAGCTGGGAGCTCATGGGCCCGCTGTACAAGGCGTTCGAGACCGGTGCCGGCGGTGGCAGCGCCACCATGGACCTGCCGCCCGTGCCGGAGTTCGACCGCCTGTCGCCGCGCGGCCTGGAGGTCATGCCCCACCAGTCGCGCTTCCTCGAAGCCGTGCGCGCCGGGCATCGCACGTTCCTGCTGGCCGATGAGCCGGGCCTCGGCAAGACGGCCGAGTCGGTGCTGGCGGCATCCGTCGCGAACGCCTACCCGCTGCTGGCCGTGGTGCCCAACGTCGTCAAGATGAACTGGGCGCGCGAGGTCGAGCGGTGGACGCCGCAGCGTCGCGCCACCGTCATCCAGGGCGACGGCGAGGCCATCGACGCGTTCGCCGACGTCTTCATCGTCAACTACGAGATCCTCGACCGCCACCTGTCGTGGCTGAGCTCGATCGGCCTCAAGGGCATCGTCGTCGACGAGGCGCACTTCATCAAGAACCTCACGTCGCAGCGCTCGCAGAACGTCCTGGCGCTCGCGAACCGGGTCCGCGAGCAGGTGCCGAACCCGCTGCTGCTGGCCCTCACCGGAACGCCGCTCATCAACGACGTCGAGGACTTCGACGCGATCTGGCGCTTCCTCGGGTGGACCAACGGCGAGAAGCCCGGCCCGGTGCTGATGGAGAAGCTCGACGAGACGGGGTTGACCCCCGCCGACAAGTCGTTCTACCCCGAGGCGCGCGACGCGGTCATCTCGATGGGCATCGTCCGGCGCCGCAAGAAGGACGTCGCGACCGATCTTCCCGACAAGCTCATCGCCGACCTGCCGGTCGAGCTGGACGACGAGTTCGGCCGCTCGATCCGCCAGGCCGAGCGTGAGCTCGGTGAGCGCCTGGCCGCCAAGTACCGCCGCATCATCGAGGCGCGCGGCGATCGCGGTCTCGCCCCGGGCGAGATCGACGACGACATCGTGCGCCTGGTGGCCCACAACGAGCTCGAAGAGTCCAAGGCCGCCGGCACAGGCTCCGAGAACGTGTTCACGATGGTCCGCAAGATCGGCCAGGCCAAGGCGGTGCTCGCCGCCGACTACGCCGCGCAGCTGCAGCGCTCGGTCGGCAAGGTCGTCTTCTTCGCGAAGCACATCGACGTCATGGACGCCGCCGAGGCGCACTTCGCCGCGGCGGGCCTGAAGACGGTATCGCTGCGCGGCGACCAGGCGACAGCGGCCCGCCAGCAGGCCATCGACGCGTTCAATAACGACCCCGATGTCGGCATCGCGGTCTGCTCGCTGACCGCCGCCGGTGTCGGCGTCAACATGCAGGCCTCGTCGAACGTCGTGCTCGCCGAGCTGTCGTGGACGGCCGCCGAGCAGACGCAGGCCATCGACCGCGTGCACCGCATCGGCCAGGACGAACCCGTCACGGCCTGGCGCATCATCGCCGCCCACACGATCGACACCAAGATCGCCGAGCTCATCGACTCGAAGCAGGGCCTCGCCGCCCGTGCGCTCGACGGCGAGGCCGTCGACCCGCAGTCGAGCGACTCGGTGCAGCTGTCGGCGCTCATGCACCTGCTGCGTCAGGCGCTCGGCGCCGCGTAAGCCCTGCGGAGGGATGCCGCGACGTGCCGGATCGGCAGGTCGCGGCATCCCTCACCCGTCTCAGGCGCTCGCTAGGGTGTCGGGATGACCATCGACGCCGACGCGCTGCTGTCGGGACCCCGCGGACGCCGGCTGTGCCTGGAGTACGCCCTGGCCGGAAGCGTGGTCGATACGACGGGGCGGGGGCAGGATGCCGCGACCGCCCTGTACTGGGCCGCGCTGGCTCTCGAGACGGGCGCCGTGACGCTGGTCTCCTTCAGCGAGGGCGGACACGAGCCGCCCGCGCCCCCGACAGTGGGCGCGGCAGAAGCGGCCGCCGCCCTCGACACGATCGAGCCGGACGCACCGACCGAGGCGCTGCTCCGCGAGGCCCTCCAGCGTTCGGTGGATGCCGCCAAGTACTGGCAGCCCGCCGACGGGCGCGACGTCCTCGTCGCCCAGGACGAGCTCACCGCACCGCTGCGGCGGATCGCCGGGCTGATCGCGACCGCACCCGCCGCGTCGTGGTGGAGAGGCCCCGTCGACCTGGCGGATCAGTGGACGACGCCGTGGGAGGGCACGGCCTGCGCCGTCGACGCGGGAGAGACGCTCGCGGCCTGGCGCGCGGCGACCCTCGCGGACGAGGCGCGGTCGGCGGCGGAGCGTCCGTCCGATCCCACCGCGAACTGGAGCGGCACGTGGTGGTCGGTGCCGCCGCATGAGCTCGTCCGGACGACGCGGTCGCTCGGGCCCGACGGGCCCGCGGGTCTGTGGTGGGTCGAGGACTCCCTCGGGCGCAACGCCGCGGTCGCGACGCCGGTGGACGCGTACCCCGCACGTGTCATCGAGCTCGACGGCCCCGAGGACTGGGCGGACCTGTGCCGGCGGCATCCCCTCGAGGTCACCGCGTCGCGACGGCACGACTGGTTCCGGGTCACGGGCCGCGACGGACGCTGGGTCGTGCCGGACTGGAGCGCAGTCGCCGTCGAGGCGGACGGCGTGCACCTCACCGTGCGCGGCTACCTGACGGCGGCCACGCGTCTCATCGACGTCGGCGACGGGGCGGCGTCGGTCCTCGGCGGCTGGAACCCCGACGAGACGTACTGGTTCCGCGGCGTGGCGGCGCGTCCGGCCGACGCCGTGCGCTGGCATCTCGTCGACGACGCGTGGCGTCGCGGCTCCTGAACCCCGCGCGAGGAGGCCGTGACCCGCCGTGTGGCAGGCCGCGGCATCCGGCACTAATGTCGGGGGAGGCAGCGTCGCCGTCCCTCTTCTCCCGACAGCGAGGAACACAGCTATGAAGATCGGCATCCTGACGAGCGGCGGCGATTGCCCCGGACTCAACGCGGTGATCCGCGGAGTCGTGCTCAAGGGCACGACCACATATGACCTCGAGTTCGTCGGCATCCGCGACGGCTGGCGCGGTGTCGTCGACGGCGACTTCTTTCCGCTGACCCGCCACGAGGTCAAGGGCCTCTCGAAGGTCGGAGGCACGATCCTCGGCACCTCGCGCACGAACCCCTACGAAGGCCCCCGCGGCGGCGCCGAGAACATCGCCAAGACGATGTACGGCCACCGCATCGACGGCATCATCGCGATCGGCGGCGAGGGCACCCTGGCCGCCGCCAATCGCCTGGCGAACGACGGCATCAACGTGCTGGGCGTGCCCAAGACGATCGACAACGACCTGCGCGCCACCGACTACTCGTTCGGCTTCGACACCGCCGTCAACATCGCGACGGACGCGATGGACCGTCTGCGCACCACCGGCGACTCGCACCAGCGCTGCATGGTCGCCGAGGTCATGGGCCGCCACGTCGGCTGGATCGCGCTGCACGCCGGCATGGCCGCCGGCGCGCACGCGATCTGCATCCCCGAGGTCCCGATGTCGATCGACGAGATCGCCGACCTCGTCACCAAGGCCCACGACCGCGGACGTGCGCCGCTGGTCGTCGTGTCCGAGGGCTTCACGCTCACCGGGATGGACGAGGCGTACAGCGACAAGGGCCTCGACGCCTTCAACCGCCCGCGCCTCGGCGGCATCGGCGAGGTGCTCGCCCCTGAGATCGAGCGGCTGACCGGCATCGAGACCCGCTCCACCGTGCTCGGACACATCCAGCGCGGCGGCTCGCCCTCCGGCTTCGACCGGGTGCTCGCCACGCGCCTGGGCCTCCACGCCGCCGACGCCGTCGTCGACGGCGCGTGGGGCCAGATGGTCGCGATGCGCGGCACCGACATCGTCCGCGTCCCGTTCGCCGACGCGCTCGGCGAGCTCAACACGGTGCCCCTCTACCGCTACGAAGAGGCCGCCGCCCTCTTCGGCTGATCCGGCCTGTGGAGAGTGGATGCCTCGCCCCGAGGCATCCACTCTCTCGGCTCTGTTCTGTTCCGCCCGTCCGAGATCAGGAGATCTCGCCGACGCAGGACGTTTCTGGCGGAATCGTCCTGTCCACGCCAGATCTCCTGATCTGGGAGAGAGCGGCCGTCACCCGCGCCGCGCCGGCTCTGCCTGCCCCAGCCCTGGCGAGTGGATGCCTCGGCCCGCCGTGGTGGATGCCTCGGCCCGCCGTCACCGGCACGTCGAGGCATCCACGGGCCGAAGTCGGGGCTCAGGCGTCCGCGACGCCGAGGACGTCGAGCAGCCAGGCGAGCTCGAACGCCCGCTCGCGCCAGGCGTTGTAGCGGCCCGAGACGCCGCCGTGTCCGGCGACCATCTCGCACTTGAGCAGGGCGTCGGCGCCCACCTCGCGCAGGCGCGCGACCCACTTGGCGGGCTCGACGTACAGCACGCGCGTGTCGTTGAGCGAGGTCACCGCGAGGATGCGCGGGTACTGAACATCGGCACGCACGTTCTCGTAGGGCGAGTACGACTTCATGTACGCGTACACCTCGGGGTCGTGCAGCGGGTCGCCCCACTCGTCCCACTCGATCACCGTGAGCGGCAGCGACGGGTCGAGGATCGTCGTGAGCGCGTCGACGAACGGCACGTCGGCGAGCACGCCGGCGAACAGCTCGGGTGCGAGGTTGGCGACCGCGCCCATCAGCAGGCCCCCGGCGGAGCCGCCCTCGGCGACCAGCTGCGAAGCCGTCGTGTACCCGTGGTCGATGAGGTGCAGCGCGCTGTCGACGAAGTCGGTGAACGTGTTGCGCTTGGCGAGGAGCTTGCCGTCCTCGTACCACTGGCGTCCCATCTCGCCGCCGCCGCGCACGTGGGCGACGGCGAACACGACGCCGCGGTCGAGCTCCGACAGGCGCGGAACCGAGAAGCCCGGCTCGATCGAGTGCTCGTACGAGCCGTAGCCGTAGAGGTGGACGGGCCGCGGCGCGACGCCGGCATCGCCGAAGGACCGCTTGTAGACGAGCGAGATCGGGATCTGGGTGCCGTCCTGGGCGGTCGCCCACACGCGCTCCTGCGCGTACGCGGACGGGTCGTAGCCGCCGAGCACCGGCTGGCGCTTGCGCAGGTGCAGCTCGCGTGTCGCGACGTCGAGGTCGTACACGGTGCCGGGGGTGACGAAGGAGCCGTAGCCGAGGCGCAGCAGGGGAGGCGCCCACTCGGGGTTGCCGCCGGTGCCCACCGAGTACAGCGGCTCGTCGAACGCGATCTCGTCGACGGAGCCGTCCGCGTACGACAGCATGCCGAGCCGCGCGAGACCGCCGCGCCGGTACCCCACGACGCCCCAGTCGCGGAACGTCGAGACGCCCAGCAGGCGCTCGCCGGGACGGTGGGGGATCACGACCTCGCGTGCTCCGGAGGGGTCGGATGCCGCCACCCGGACGAGCTCGAAGTCCAGGGCTCCGTCGTTGTGGAGGATGAACAGCACGTCCTCGCCGTCGACGACGGCGTGCTCGGAGTCGTACTCGACGCCCTCGACGCGCGGCCAGACGACGCGCGGCTGCCCTCGGAGATCAGACGCGTCCAGCAGCCATTCCTCGCTCGTGATGGACGAGCCGAGACCGATCACGAGGAACCGGTCGCTGCGGGTGAATCCGGCGCCCACCCAGTACTTCTCGTCGGGCTCGTGGAAGAGCTTCGCGTCGTCCTCGACGGGCGTGCCCAGCTCGTGCAGCCACACGGTGTCGGGCCGCCAGGCGTCGTCGACCGTGGTGTAGACGATGAACCGGCCGTCGGGCGAGAATGTCGCACCGGCGAACGTGTCGGGGATCACGTCGGGGAGGTCGGCGCCGGTCTCGAGGTCGCGCACGCGCACCGTGTACCGCTCGTCGCCCGCGACGTCGACGCCGTAGAGCATCAGCCGCGCATCGTTCGAGACCTCGAAGCTGCCCAGCGAGAAGAACTCGCTGCCCTCGGCTTCGGCGTTGCTGTCGAGCAGGATCTGCTCGCCCGGCACCTCGGTGTCGGCGCTCAGCGAGGGCGGCGTCCAGTCGTCCGGCGAGGCCAGTGGAGCACGGCACTGGATGCCGTACTGCTTGCCTTCGATCGTGCGGCCGTAGTACCACCAGTCCCCGCGGCGCGTGGGCACCGAGAGGTCGGTCTCGAGCGTGCGGCCCTTGATCTCGTCGAAGATGCGCTGGCGCAGGCCGTCGAGGTGGGCGGTGCGCTGCTGCGTGTACGCGTTCTCGGCCTCGAGGTGCGCGATGACCTCCGCGTCCTCCTTCGCGCGGAACCATTCGTAGCGGTCTTCGACGTCGTCGCCGTGATGCGAACGGACAGTCGCGCGGATCGCGGCGACGGGAGGGTGGATGCCGTCGTCAGGCGTGGACGGGGCGGAAGCGGAGCCTGAGAGAGTCACCGTTCCACGCTAACCGCTGCGTCGAGTTGATCGGCAGTTCCGCGTTGTAGGATTCTCGTGGCCGGTTGCCGGTTCCTTACGTCCTGGTGAACTCTTCGTTCGTCGCGCCGATCCCGTCGGCATTTCCTTCTCCCACCCCCTCTCGGAAAGCGAACGGTGGAATCCGCAGCCCTGATCGTCGTTCTGGTCATCGCTCTCGCGCTCTTCTTCGACTTCACGAACGGCTTCCACGACACCGCGAATGCGATGGCGACGCCGATCGCGACCGGTGCGCTCAAGCCCAAGGTGGCGGTGCTGCTCGCAGCCTGCCTGAACCTGGTGGGCGCGTTCCTGTCGACCGAGGTGTCCAAGACGATCTCGCACGGCATCATCAACGAAGACGCCATCACGAGTTCCGAGATGCTCCCGATCATCTTCGCGGGACTCATCGGCGCCATCACCTGGAACATGCTGACGTGGCTGCTGGGTCTTCCGTCGAGCTCCTCGCACGCGCTGTTCGGCGGCCTCATCGGGGCGACGATCGTCGGCACCATGTCGCTCGCGTCGATCAACTTCGGCGAGGTGCTGAGCAAGGTCGTGCTGCCGGCCGTCATCGCGCCTTTCACGGCCGGCCTCATCGCCTTCGCGGCGACGCGCCTCGCGTACCTGCTCACTCGGCGGTACGACGGCAAGCCCGACGGGCGTGACGGCTTCCGCTGGGGACAGATCTTCACGTCGTCTCTCGTCGCGCTCGCGCACGGCACCAACGACGCCCAGAAGACGATGGGCGTCATCACCCTGACGCTCATCGTGGCGGGCTGGCAGAGCCAGTCGCAGGAGGACCCGTACACGTGGGTGATCTTCGCGTGCGCGTTCGCGATCGCCCTGGGCACGTACGTCGGCGGCTGGCGCATCATCCGCACGCTCGGCAAGGGCCTCACCGACGTCAAGCCGGCGCAGGGCTTCTCGGCCGAGACGGCGACGGCCTCGACCATCCTCGCCTCCAGCTACTTCGGCTTTGCGCTGTCGACCACGCAGGTCGCGTCGGGCTCGGTGATCGGCTCCGGTCTCGGCCGCCGCGGCTCGAAGGTGCGCTGGCGCACGGTGGGGCGCATCGCGATCGGCTGGCTCCTGACGCTCCCCGCCGCCGGCGCCGTGGGTGCGGTCGCGGCGCTCATCGTCACGTGGCTCGGCGGCTGGGGCGTCCTCATCGATGCGATCCTCGCCGTCGTCATCATCGTCGGGCTGTTCCTGCGGTCGCGTCGCGACGAGGTCAACGCCAGCAACGCCATGAGCGAGGTGGCCGACTCGGGCCTGGCCGTCAAGGTCAAGCGCAACCCGCCGCCCACGCGCCGCCAGCGCCGCATCGCACGCGAAGAGGCCCGCGTCCGCGCCGAGGAGGAGGCGCGTGCGAAGGCCGAGGCCAAGGCCGCGGCGAAGGCGAAGGCGAAGGCCGACGCCAAGGCCGCGGGGGAGCGTTCGAAGGCGGATGCCGCCGGCAAGGCCGCGGCCCGCTCGAACAGGGAAGGCGACAAGAAGTGATCGAGATCGACTGGCTCGCCTTCGTCCAGGTATTCGTGGCCGCGCTCATCGCGTCGCTGCTCGTCGTCGGCTTCTACGCCATCGCGGTGCGTCTGCTGGTGCGCGCCGGACGCGTGCCTGTTGTCGCGCCCGCGGAGTTCACGGACGCCATCACCGTCATCTCCGAGAAGGAGGCGCGCCGTGCCGAGAAGGCTGCGGCGAAGGCGGCCAAGAAGTCCCCGCTCACCGACGGGCAGAAGCGGTTCGCGCTCGTGGGCGCCTACGCGTCGTTCGGGATGTGCGGGCTCGCCGTCCTGGGCGGACTGCTGCTGATCATCTTCGGGCACTGACCGGCGCCCCGCCGACGGGTGTCGGGCGCACGGCCTAATCTGGGGTCATGGTCACGGCTCCCGTCCAGTTCGGCCAGCATCCGCCCGCACGGCGGACGCTGCTGCACATCAGCGACACGCACCTGCTGGCCGGCAATCCGCCGCTCGGCGGACGCTATGACACCGCCGCGAATCTGCGCCGGGCGCTCGCCGCGGCCGAGGCCACCGGCATCCATCCTGACGCGGTCGTCTTCACCGGCGACCTGACCGACCTGGGCGAGCCCGAGGCATATCGCGCGCTGCGCGCGGAGGTCGAGCCCTTCGCGGAGCGGCTGGGCGCACCGGTGGTGTGGGTCGCCGGCAACCACGACGAGCGCCCTGCGCTGCGTCGCGAGCTGCTGGATGTGCCGCCGACGGAGCAGCCGGTGACCGGCGTGTGGGACCTCGGCGGCCTGCGCCTGATCGCGCTCGACTCGACCGTGCCCGGCTGGCACCACGGCGACCTCGACACCGCGCAGCTGGAGTGGCTGCGCGAAGTTCTGGCGACGCCGGCGCCGCTCGGCACGATCCTCGCCATGCACCACCCGCCGCTGCCGTCGCACATCCCGTTCTTCGACATCCTCGAGCTGCGCGACCAGGGCCGCCTCGCCGAGGTGATCGCAGGCACCGACGTGCGCGCGATCCTCGCGGGGCACCTGCATCACTCGACGAGCGGCACGTTCGCGGGCGTGCCGGTGAGCGTCGCGGCGGCCACGTGCTACACGATGAACCTCGCTCGTCCCGCCGACGAGGTGAACGGGATGGATGCCGGTCAGTCGTTCCATCTCGTCCACGTGTACGACGAGACCATCACGCACGCCGTGGTGCCGGTGGTCGAGGCGTCCACGGCGGAGTTCTTCTCGCCGGAGTGGGTGGCGCACATGGCGCGGCTGACCCCTGAGCAGCGCCTCGAGGAGTTCTCTCGCAAGCGCCGGTGAACCGGCAGCCGGGGCCTCCGCCGCGTACGTTCGGGCACCTCCCGCTGTACGCCGCGTACAGCCCTGGGCGGTCCGCGCGCGGGTAGGGTCGAAGCAACCCCGCACACCGCTGTGAACGACCCACGAGGACTGCACACATGGCTCTGGACGCAATGACGCGAACCCGCATCGAGACCGATTCCCTGGGATCCCTGGAGATCCCCGCCGACGCGTACTGGGGCATCCACACGGCCCGCGCGCTGGAGAACTTCCCGATCTCGAAGCGCCCCATCTCGGTGTACCCCGACCTCGTGCGCGGCCTCGCGATGGTGAAGCAGGCCTCGGCGCGCGCCAACCGCGAGATCGGCGTGCTCGACCCCGAGAAGGCCGACCTCATCGACCGCGCCGCGCAGCTGGTCATCGACGGCGAGCACCACGACCAGTTCGTGGTCGGCGTCATCCAGGGCGGCGCCGGAACCTCGACCAACATGAACGCGAACGAGGTCATCACCAACATCGCGCTCGAGCTCGCCGGCCGCGAGAAGGGCGACTACGCCTTCCTCTCGCCCATCGACGACACCAACCGCAGCCAGTCGACGAACGACGTCTACCCGACGGCGATCAAGGTGGGTCTCGGGCTGGACCTCGCCAGCCTGCTGGAGGAGCTCGACCTGCTGCGCCGGTCGTTCCTGGCCAAGGCGGTCGAGTTCCACGACGTGCTGAAGGTGGGCCGCACGCAGCTGCAGGACGCCGTGCCCATGACGCTCGGCCAGGAGTTCCACGGCTTCGCGACCACCCTCGGCTACGACCACCAGCGGCTCACCGAGAACGCCTACCTCCTGTACGAGGTCAACATGGGCGCGACGGCCATCGGCACCGGCATCACGACGCATCCGAGCTATGCCCCGGCGGTGCTGAAGCACCTGCGCGAGATCTCGGGGCTCGACCTTGCGACGGCCACGGACCTCGTCGAGGCCACGAGCGACACCGGATCGTTCATGTCGTTCTCGTCCTCGCTCAAGCGCAACGCGATCAAGCTGTCGAAGATCTGCAACGACCTGCGTCTGCTCTCTTCCGGGCCGCAGGCGGGGCTCGGTGAGATCAATCTCCCGGCGCGTCAGGCCGGCTCCAGCATCATGCCGGGCAAGGTGAACCCGGTGATCCCCGAGGTCGTCAACCAGGTCGCGTTCGCCGTGGCCGGCTCCGACCTCACGGTGACGATGGCGGTCGAGGGCGGGCAGCTGCAGCTGAACGCGTTCGAGCCGGTGATCGCGCACTCGATCTTCCAGTCCATCACGTGGCTGCGCCAGGCGATGTACACGCTCCGCGTCAACTGCGTCGACGGCATCACCGCGAACCGCGAGCGCCTCGGCGCGATGGTCGGCTCGTCGGTCGGGGTCATCACCGCGCTCACCCCGTTCATCGGGTACGCGGCCGCCGCGGCGCTCGCCAAGACCGCCCTGCTGACCGGGCGCAGCGTCGCCGACCTGGTCGTCGAGGCCGGGCTGATGTCGAGCGACGAGGTGGCCAAGCAGCTGTCGCCCGCCCGCCTGTCGGGCCTGGAGACGGTGACCGCCGCCATCCCGGTGGTGCAGGCCGCCGAAGACATCGTCTCGTCCGACAACCTCTCGCGCTGAGGCCCGATCGGCCGCAATGGGGAATCATCCCCGGCGCGGCCGATTGCCCCGGGTGTGTGACTGCCGCTACGGTCATGCAGAGTCACATGCGAGAGGAAACCCACATGAGCGACCCCCAGAACCCCGTCGACCCGGCGCCGCAGCCGCCCGAGGCGCCCGCGGCCGACGCCGCTCCGGCGGCGCCCGAGGCTCCGGCCTACGAGGCACCCGAGGCGTCGGCTGCTCCCGCGGCCGAGCCTGCCGCTCCGGCGTACGAGGCGCCCGCCGCGCCCGCGGCCGAGCCTGCCGCTCCGGCGTACGAGGCGCCCGCCGCGCCCGCTGCGGAGGCCGCCGCCCCCGCGTATGGCGCCGCGCCGCCCGCGCCGCCGGCCTACGGCGCTCCTGCCTATGGCGCGCCGGCCGATCCCGCCGCCGCTCCCGCGTACGCCGCGGCTCCGCCCGCCCCGTACGGCGCCCCGGCGCCCGGCGCCCCGGTTCCCGGCAAGACCCTCGGCATCGTCGCGCTCGTGGTCGTCTTCTTCGCGTCGCTCATCGGCCTGATCCTCGGCTACGTCGCCCGCTCGCAGAGCAAGAAGGCCGGCGTCCCGAACACGCCCGCGAAGGTTGCGATCATCCTGGGCTGGATCTTCCTCGTCCTCAGCATCATCGCGACGATCATCATCACGATCGTCGTGGTCAACGGCGCCATCGCGCTGCAGCAGCTGTGCGACGGCATGGAGCCCGGCACGTACCCGCTCTCCACCGGCGGCACGATCACCTGCGACTGACCCGCTGACGCCGCGAAGCCCCTCTCCGTCCGGAGAGGGGCTTCGTCGTTCCGCGACGCGGTGGCCGCGGCATCCGTCAATCGAGGATGCGGCAGTGGGTGGTCAGCGCACCGATCCCGTCGATGCCGACGGTGACGGTGGAGCGGTCGCGCAGGAACACCTGCGGGTCGCGCGAATAGCCGGCACCGCCGGGGCTGCCCGTCGAGATGAGCGTGCCGGGCAGCAGCGTGGCCGATCGCGACAGGTGCGACACGAGGGTCGCGACGGGGCGGACCATCTGCGCCGTCGTGGCGTCCTGCAGCGTCGTGCCGTCCAGCACCGTCCAGATGTGCAGCGACTGCGGGTCGGGGACCTCGTCGCGCGTGACGACGAACGGCCCCGTCGGCGTGAAGCCGTCGAACGACTTGCAGCGCGACCACTGCGCCTCGGAGTACTGGATGTCGCGCGCCGTGATGTCGTTGACCACGGTGTACCCCCACACGTGCTCGAGCGCGTGCTCGGGGTCGACGTCCTTCGCTGGCGTGCCGATGATGACGCCGAGCTCGGCCTCGTAGTCGACGGATTCGCTGAGCGATCGCGGCCAGCTCGTGGTGCTGTCGTGGGCCGCGAGCGAGTTGGGCCACAGCACGAACACCGTCGGCGTCGAGTCGGTCTTGAGCCCGAGCTCACTGGAGTGGGCGGCGTAGTTGAGGCCGATCGCCAGGATGACCGGCGGCGTCAGCAGCGCCGACGCGAACCGGGCGGAATCCAGTGGATGCCGCACGCCGCGGTCGGCGGCATCCCGAACCCGATCGAGCAGGCCGTCGCCCCCGGCGATCAGCTGCTCGAGGGTCCCGGGCGCGCCGTCGAACAGCTCGTCGACGAACACGGCGTCCTCGCCGTCCACCAGGACGAGCCGCGGCAGGGCGCTGCCGGGCGGGACGACGTGGGCGAAGCGCATGCCCCCAACCTACTCGGAGCGCCCCGCGCCGGGGCCGTCCACAGGACGCGTCGCGGAGTGCGCCGTCGTCCGTGCCCGCCCCTAGGCTGTGCGCATGACGCTTGATCCCGGTGCCGCTCCTCAGCGGCCCTCGCTCACGCCCCCGGAGTTCCCCTCGGCGTTCGCGCAGCCGCACTACGCCGCACCCGCCGCCATCACCCCGCCGGTGACCTCGCCGGCTCCGGTGCCGGTGGCGGCCGAGGCTCCGCGGCGGGGGAGCACGGCGACGATCTGGGTCGTCGGCGTTCTCGTGCTCGTGCTCGTGGGTCTCATCGGCTACTTCCTCAACGCGCTCGGGCCCGGCGCGTCGCTGGTGGGCATGATCCTCGCCGTCGTGCCGCTCGTGGGGGTCTGGTTCGCCGTGCGTCTCGTCGACCGGTGGGAGCCGGAACCGCGCGGACTGCTGCTGCTCGCCGTGGGGTGGGGCGCGATCGCGGCGGTGGGCATCGCGCTGGGCGTCGACTGGGTGCTCACGCTGCTGTTCGGCGTGCGCAGCGGCGTCGGCGAAGTGCTGCAGACCGTCGTGCAGGCACCGGTCGTGGAGGAGTTCGCGAAGGGCCTCGGCGTCTTCCTCATCTTCGCGATCGCCCGGCGCTCGTTCGACGGCCCCGTCGACGGCGTCGTCTACGGTGCGCTCGTCGGCGCCGGCTTCGCGTTCACCGAGAACATCCAGTACTTCGCGGTCAGCTTCATCGAGGGCGGCGCGGTCGAGACCTCGACCACGTTCTTCCTGCGCGGCATCCTGTCGCCGTTCGCGCACGTCATGTTCACCAGCGTGACCGGCTTCGCGCTCGGCCTCGCGGCGCGGCGGGGACTCACGGCGGGCCAGGCGGTCGGGCCGTGGCTCGTGGGGCTCGCCGGAGCGATCGCTTTGCACGCGTTCTGGAACGGCTCGGCGGCCTTCGGCAACTTCTTCGTGCTGTATCTGACCCTGCAGGTGCCGCTGTTCGTCGGGTTCATCCTCGGCATCGTCGCGCTGCGACGCGAAGAAGCGCGGCTCACCCGGCGCCGGCTGGGCGACTACGCGGCGGCAGGCTGGTTCACGCCGCAGGAGGTCGACATGCTCGCGACGTCCGCCGGGCGCAAGAGCGCCATGGCGTGGGCCGCGACGCTGCGCGGCGACCGCCGGCCGATGATGCGCTCGTTCATCTCCGACGCCACGGCGCTCGCCGCGACGCGTCAGCGGGCGCTCACCGGCCGTGACCCGCAGGCGGCGGCGCAGGAGCATCATCTGCTCGAGCGGATCGTCTCGACGCGCGCGGCGATGTTCGCGCCGTGAGTGCCGTCCGCGCGGACGCCCTCACGTCCCGCAGACGAACTCAGCGCTCGGTGCCGCGGCGATGCCTGCGTGACTCCCGAGCGCTGAGCTGATCTGCCACCAGGATGCCGGGTGCCCGGCGCGGGTGTCAAGGGACCTTGTCCGGTTCCCCTGAGGGCGAACCCGCACTGCGATCGCGGTCGGGGGATGGTTGGATGGTGGCATGACTGACGACCGCACCAAGCCCGAGATCGACGCACCCGCGGGCCCCGCGCCCGCCGAGCTCGTCGTCCGCGACATCGTCGTGGGCGACGGCGCCGAGGCCAAGCCCGGCGACACCGTGACCGTCCACTACGTGGGCGTCGAGTACGAGACCGGCGAGGAGTTCGACTCGTCGTGGAACCGCGGCGAGAGCATCCAGTTCCCCCTGCGCGGACTCATCCAGGGGTGGCAGGACGGCATCCCCGGCATGAAGGAGGGCGGCCGTCGTGAGCTCGTCATCCCGCCGCACCTGGCGTACGGCCCGGCCGGCGGTCACTTCCTCGGCGGCAAGACGCTGATCTTCGTCATCGACCTCATCAAGGTCGGCTGAACTCAGAAGCCAGACCCGTATCGACCTGAAGGGAGTGGATGCCGCGTGCGCGGCATCCACTCCCTTCGGCGTTCCGCGGGCTCAGCCCGAGACGGACACCGTCCGCCCGATGAGGTCGGGTCGCTCCAGCAGATCGGCGTGGACTTGCGCGACGCCCTTGCGGGTCACCTTGTGACGCCTGGTGCTGCCGTCCGTCGACGTGAAGTGCTCCGCCGACCCGTCGTCGGTGAGGTGGACGGGCTGGACGAAGGTCCAGTCGAGCTCCGACCCTCGCAGCATGCTCTCCTGCAGTTCGGTGTCGAAGATCTGCGGCTTGATCAGCAGAGCGAACAGGATGCGGTCGACGAGGCCGAGACGATCGCGCGTCTCGCCGACGCCGTAGGAGGACTGGACGATGACCCGGCGGACGCCGTGCGCCCGGGCCACCCGGATGATCTCGGCCGTCGCCCGCGAGCGCACGTCGGCCGGTGTTCCGACGGGTCCGCGCAGCCGGACGCGCAGCGCCGGCTCCGAGATGCCGAGGATCACGATGACGGCATCGTGACCGGGCAGGACCCGCTCGACGGTGGCGGGGTCGGTGGCGTCTGCGTCGATGCGCACGAGACCCGCGGCCGCAGGGAGCGCGGTGGCGCGGCGCGCGAGCGCCGTCACGGTGTGACCGCGCGTCAGCAGGGCCTCGCAGGCGGCGCGGCCCGATCCGCCGGTGGCGCCGATGACCAGGATGTTCATGATGTCTCCTCGCTTCGCTGATCGCTCTGATCGCTGTGTGATCGACACTGGCAGGCCACGCCAGGATGATCTATCGTCAGGGATACGGAAACCATGATCGATCGTCCGGGAGGCCTGTGTGACGACCGTCTTGCCGTGGGAGCAGTCGGAGCCCCTCACGGACGCGCTGTACCAGCTCCGGATGCGCGGCGCGTTCTACTCCTGGACCGAGGCGTCGGGTGAGGTCGCCGTCACGATGCCGCAGTTCCCCGAGACCCTGAGTTTCCACATCGTGGCGCGCGGGGCCGCGTTCCTCGAGGTCGAGGGCGAGCCGCCGATCCGGCTGGCCGCCGGCGAGCTCGCGCTCGTTCCTCGCGGCATCGACCATCGTGTGGCGACAATCCCCGGTGCCCCGGTCGCCGGCCGCGCCGATCTGCTGCCGCAGACGATGCTCGGCGAGTCCTTCTCGGTCCTCACCCTCGGAGCGGACGGCGACGCGCCTGATGTCGCCATGCTCTGCGGCGTGATGGCCTTCGACTCGCCCGCGGTGCAGGACATGCTCGCGGTGCTGCCCCGCGTGGTGCGGGTCGACTCGTCGCGGCATCCGATGATGGCGGCACTCGTCCCGCTGCTGGCGGGCGAGCTCAGGGACCCGAGGCCCGGCGGCGAGGCTGTCGCGACGCGTCTGGCCGACGTGCTCGTGGTCGAGACGGTGCGCGCGTGGCTCGACGAGGAGCCGGAGGATGCCACCGGCTGGCTCGCCGCGCTGCGCGACCCGCAGCTCGGACGCGCCATCGCGGCCATCCACCGGGATCCCGGTCACCCCTGGACGCTCTCCGAGCTGGCGCGGTGCGCCGTCATGTCGCGTTCGGTGTTCGCGGCGCGGTTCACCGCAGTGGTCGGCGAGCCGGCGATGACGTACGTGACGGCGGCACGGATGCGGGCGGCGCGATCGATGCTGGCCAGGGGCGAGGCCGTGGCCGCGGTCGCCGCGGCGCACGGCTACGGGTCCGAAGCGGCGTTCAGCCGCGCCTTCACACGCACCACCGGGCTCACGCCGGGTCGCGTGCGCCGCGCTCTCGTGTGAGCCGCACCCGCGTCGCCGGTATTCTATTCATGGGAATAGATGCGCGGACAGCCGCGTTCCACCCTGCAATGCCGCCGCGGCGGCCGCCCAACGACACGAAGGAAGAACCCATGACCGACGCCACGACGATCGACATCCCCGGCTACCGCACCGGCACCTGGGTGCTGGACCCCGCCCACAGCGAGGTGACCTTCAGCGTCCGCCACATGATGATCTCGAAGGTGCGCGGCACGTTCGGCATGAAGAGCGCGACGCTCGTCGCCCCCGAGAACCCGCTGGAGGCCAAGGTCGAGGCGAGCGTCGATGTGACCTCGGTCGACACGAAGGACGAGGCGCGCGACAACCACCTGCGCTCGGCCGACTTCTTCGACGTCGAGAACCACCCGACGATGGAGTTCCGCTCCACCGGCACGCGCGTCGAGGACGGCGACTTCCTCGTCGACGGTGACCTCACCATCCGCGGCATCACCAAGCCCGTCACGTTCGAGTTCGAGTTCGGCGGCTTCGGCGTCGACCCGTGGGGCAACTACAAGGCCGGTGCGACGGCCAAGACCGTCGTGAACCGCGAGGAGTTCGGCCTCACGTGGAACGCCGCGCTCGAGACCGGCGGAGTCCTCGTCGGCAAGGACATCACGATCACGCTCGACCTGCAGGGCGCGCACCAGCCCGCCTGATCGCGCGGACCTTCGAAGAGTGGTCCCCACGCCCCCTCCACGCATCGCTTCGCGCTGCGCGGAGCCTCGGGGCGCGGGGGCCCAGCCTCGGCCCGAGGCATCCACTCTTCTCATGTCTGCGCGACTCGACGACGGCGGAGGCGGTCCTGGGCGAGCAGGATGCCGAGGAAGACGACGAGCGCGCCGACCGGCTCGTTCCAGCTGACCGTCTCGCCGAGGATCAGCACGCCGAGGACCACGCCGACGACCGGGGTGATGTAGGTGACCGTCGATGCGCGGGTCGGGCCCCATGCGCGCACGGTGTTCTGGTTCCACACATACGCGATGCCGGTGCCCAGGCACCCCAGCAGCACCAGGCTCACGATGATGGGCACGTCCAGCCGCACCGGGGTGAGGACGAGGAACGGCGTGAGCACGGCCATCACGAGCCCCGCCATGGCGATGTAGCCGAAGGTGAAGGCGAGGGCCGACATGCCGGTGTTCGAGACGAAGCGGCGCATGTACGCGAAGCTGAACCCGTAGCTGGCCGTCGCGCCGAGGATCGCGATCTCGGCGATGAGGCTTCCGTCGAGCGAGACGCCCTGCCACGGCGCGATGATCACGACGACGCCGAGGATGCCGACGCCGATGCCGACGACCTGCAGCGCCTTGAGCCGCTCGACGCGGAAGACGAGCCACGCCATGATCGCCGTCATGATCGGCGTCGTCGCGTTGAAGATGCTCGCGACGCCCGAGCTGACGTGCTGCTGGGCCCAGGAGAACAGCAGGAACGGGATGACGCAGAAGGTCAGTCCCAGCACGAGCAGGTGGGCCCACACGCGCAGGCTGCGGGTGAGGTGCTCACGGCGCGCGAGGACCAGGATGCCGAGCGTCAGAGTGCCCAGCAGGATGCGCGTCCACGCGACCTGTGCCGGCGAGATGCCGGTGAGCGCGACCTTCATGAAGAGGAAGCTCGAGCCCCACACGATCCCCGCCAGCACGAACTGGACCGCGATCCAGCGCGGAGAGGGCAGGCGCGTCGCCGACGCTGCGGGTGTCGTCGATGTCGAGGTCACGGGGCCACGGTACGCGCGCTCGGCGGTGCGCGTGGCGGTGGGCGGGCGCGACGTCCGAAATCCGCCGACGTGCGACCGCCCGGCTACGGTGTCGCGACCGCACCCGTGTCAGGGCACCGGGTTCTCGGCGTCGTAGGCGCGGAACCGCGGGCTGAGCCGCACGAGCGTGGCCACGATCCCGATGATGACGAATCCGCCGAGCAGCGGCGGGAACCACAGCGCCGTGAGGGTCGCGAGAGTGCCGGCGTAGAGGGCCCCGAGGCGCGGACCGCCGGCCACCACCACGATGAAGATGCCCTGCAGCCTGCCGCGGATGGTGTCGGGCACGGCCGCCTGCACCATCGTGTTGCGGTAGATCGAACTGACGTTGTCGGCGGCGCCCGAGACGGCGAGCACGACGCATGCTGCCGCGATCAGCACGAGGTTCGGCGTATCGGTGTCGACCCCGCTCGGAGCGAACCAGCCGAGCGCCGCCGCACCGAGGACGAGCCCGAGTGCGGCGATCGCTCCGCCGTAGACGAGGATCGCGCGCTCGATACCCACTCCCTGGCGCCGTACCGCGCCGACGCGGCCCGAGAACAGGCTCGACGCGAACGCGCCGGCGGCGACCGAGGCCGTGAGGACGCCCGTCGTGATCGGGCCGCCACCGAGCAGCACGGCACCGATCGCGGGGAACAGCGAGAGCGGCTGGCCGAAGGTCATCGCGGTGATGTCCAGGATGAACTGCAGCCGGATGTTCGACGCGCGGCGCAGGAATCGCCAGCCGTCCCGCAGCGACTCCAGCCCGGGACGCACGATGACGCCCTCGGGGCGCAGGCGGGGGAGCGTCCACAGCCCGAGGAACAGCGAGGTCATCAGCAGCACGTCGAGGGTGTACGTCCACGCGTAGCCGGTGAAGGCGACGAGCACGCCGGCCAGCGCAGGCCCCGCCATCACCATGATGCCGACCGTGATCCCGCCGAGGGCGGATGCCGCCGCGAGCAGTTCGCGGGGGAGCAGCCGCGGCACGATGGCCTGACGCGTCGCCAGCACGATCGAGTTGGCGGCGGAGTTGACGACGCTGAGCGCGTACAGCCACCACACCGTCTCGAGCTGCGTCCAGGCGAGCACGGCGAGCAGGGCCGTCGAGCCGAACGTCACGGTCGCGGCGATGAGCGCCACCTTGCGGCGGTCGAAGGCATCGGCGAGCATGCCGCCGTAGATGCCCGCGATGATCATCGGCACGAGCCCCGCGACCGCGATCATCGACACCGCGAACGTGGAGCCGGTGAGGTCGTACATCTGCAGCATGATCGCGACGATCGTCAGCTGCCCGCCGAGGCCCGCGAGGGTGGAGCCGATCCACATGCGTGCGAAGGCCGGGCTGGTGCGGAACGGCCGCAGGTCGATGAAGTGGCTGCGATGCGCTCCGGACTGCACTCTGTCGAGCGTACCGGCGCTGCGGCAGGGGGAGTTCGCCGCGGCAGCCGCGGTCCCTCAGTGCGCGTGCGGGCTGGTAGACTCTTCAGGTTGCCGTTGGATCGGCCGCGGAGAAAGAGAGCTCGCACATCGGGTGACGGGCACCGCGCAACAAGCAGAGAGGGGATCACCTATGGCACTGGAAGCAGACGTCAAGAAGGCGATCATCGAAGAGTACGCGACGCACCCCGGTGACACCGGATCCCCCGAGGTGCAGGTCGCGATGCTGACGCAGCGCATCAAGGACCTCACCGAGCACCTGAAGGAGCACAAGCACGACCACCACTCGCGTCGTGGTCTGTTCCTGCTCGTGGGTCAGCGCCGCCGTCTCCTGGGCTACCTCCAGGACATCGACATCAACCGTTACCGCTCGCTCATCGAGCGCCTCGGTCTCCGTCGATAAGGCACCGACCAGCGTTCAATCGCGCAAAACATTCTTGAGAAGGCCTCCCCACGGTGTGGGGAGGCCTTCGTCGTTTACGGACGCGGGGATGCCTCGTGCTCGGCGAACCCCAACGGCACATGCGAGACGGGGTCGAGGCCGGTGAGCGTCACCCAGCCCTCCGCGAGATAGGCGGCGTCGCTGCCGGGTTCAGGCGTGTTGGGGAGGTCCTCGACGGCGAGGCGGATGTGCCCGGCGTCGCGCTCCGTGAGCGTGGTCTGCACGATGCCGAAGGGCGCCAGCGCCGCCTCGACCACACCGCGATGCGACGGCGTGTTCGGCACATTGAGGTTCACGACCGTGCCGCGAGGGCGGCCGAGCAGGAAGGGCAGGAGCTCGATCGCGACGGCGGCTGCGGCATCCCAGTGGAACTCCACCGGGTTCATGCCCACGTCCAGCGAGACCGCCTCGCCCCACGCGCCGTTCAGGCCTCCCGTGAGCGCTGCGCCGACCGTGCCGGAGTGCAGGATGGCCCGGCCGACGTTGGCGCCGTGGTTGACCCCCGACAGCACCAGCTCCGCCGGCTCGCCGAACGCGCCGTGCGCGGCGATGAGCGCCACGAGCCCGGGACCGCCGCGCACCGCGAACGCGGGGACGCCGTCGAGGCCCGGCAGCTCGCGTCGCTCGATGGCGATGCGGCCGCCCTCCTCTGCGGCGACGATCGAGGCGCTGGTTCCACTGGACTGCCGCATCGGCGCCGCCACCGTCACATCCAGTCCGGCTGCCTGCGCCGCGCGAGCGAGCGCGTGCAGGCCCGGGGCGTCGATGCCGTCGTCGTTGGTGATGAGCGTGCGCGTCATCGCTCCTCCTCCGGGTCGGCCAGTGCCGCCAGCCCGTCCGGGCTCACATGGCCGGTGACGGACTGATCGACCCCGGCGGCGGAGTCGTCGACGATCTCGCGCACCGCGACGGACTCGCGAAGGAGCGCGATGGCCTCGGGGTCGCCCGTGCCGAGGCCGTGGCGCGTGACGTTGAGCGCTCCTGCCGCCGCACCGGTGACGATCGCCTCGCGGACCGGCTCGCCCCGTGCGATGCCGGCAGCCACTCCGGCCGTCAGCGAGTCGCCGGCTCCGCGCGTGTCGGCGACCTCCATCCGCGGCGCCGCCACCTCGACGAAGCCTTCGCCGTCCAGCATCAGCAGCGGCTCGCTGGACCGTGAGACGATCACCACTCCGGCACCTCGACGGCGCAGTTCGCGCATCGCGCGCAGGAGCTGCTCGGCGGTGTCGTCCGTGGTCAGGCCATCGTCGGCCAGCTCTTCGTGGCTCACCTTGAGCACATCCACGCCACCCTCCAGCGCGGCGGCCAGCCGTTTGCCCGCGAGGTCCGCGACGACCGTCGCGCCGCCCTTGCGAAGGTCGGCGGACAGGCGCCGGTAGGTGTCGGCCGGCAGCGTCTCGTCGCCCGCGGGACCACTGAGGATCGCGATCCCCGAGGCCAGCCCCTCGCGCAGGGCCACCCCGTACAGCTCGTCCAGGTCGTGGCGGGCCAGCGGCTCGCCCTCGGTCTCGGCGATGATGCGGCGCTCGCCGCCGCGGCGGTCGTGGACGTAGGCCGAGCCCTTGCCCGGGCGGTCGACCCCGACGACGGTGAAGCCCTCGTCTTCGAGCAGGTGGCGCAGCATCCGCCCGATCTCGCCGGTGAGCGAGCAGCACATGGTGACCGATGCGCCGAGCCGCAGGAGCATGCGGGCCTGCCAGACCCCCTGGCCGCCGGCGTGCAGATGGATGTCGGGCTCGCCGCCGTGCTCCTCGACGGTGACGGTGAGCGTCGGGGACGGTGCGAAGATCGTGACGTCGCTCATGCCTGCGACGCTAGGCCGGTGCTCCGGCGGTCGCGACCCCCTTGCGGGCGCCCACCGCGCCTGCAAGACGCCGGTGGGGACGGAAGGGCGCGGTCAGGTCGTCGGGGTCGCGCGCGCGGCCACGAGGTCGGCGTGGTGGATCTCGGCGACGTCCGGGTGGGCGCGCAGACGAGACTTCAGCGCGTTCTCGCCGTAGAGCGCGTGGATCGGGTTGGCAGGATCCTGCGTGACGCCGCGCGCCTGCGCCGCGAGCTCGGCCGGCAGCTCGATGAGCGGCAGGCGCTTGTCGAGGGCGGGATTGAAGAAGAACGGGACCGAGATGCGGTCGTCGGGGAACGTCGGCGAGATCACGCGGTGCTTCGTCGCGATCAGGTAGCCCTGCGTGGCGTACTCGAGCAGCTCGCCGATGTTGACGACGAAGGCGCCGGCGACCGGAGGAGCGTCGACCCAGTGCCGCTCGCCGGTGGCAGTGTCCTCCCGCTCGACCCGGAGCCCTCCCTTGCCCGGCTCGACCCACAGCAGAGTCAGCACGCCGGAGTCCTTGTGGGCGCCGACGCCCTGCTGGGGCGTGGGATCCTCCTTGCCGGGGTAGCGCACGATCTTGATGAGGGTCGAGGGCTCGCCGAAGTGCTCGTCGAAGTAGTTCTCGGGCGCGCCGAGCGAGAGCGCCCACGCGCGCAGCAGCTTGCGGGCGACGCCCGACAGGTGATCGTGCCATTCCGAGACGACCTCACGCAGCTCGGGCTGCGCCTGCGGCCACAGGTTGGGGCCGATGAGGCGCGAGAAGTCGGGTGCGGCGGGATCGGTGACCGCCTCGCGCTCGGGCCCGATGTCGATCTGCTCCCGCCAATCGACCTTGCCCTGCGTGCGCTCGCCGCCGACACGCGTGTAGCCGCGGAAATGGGGGCTGTTGATGTTCTCGATCGCCAGCTTGTCGGCGTCGGGCAGGGCGAAGAAGTCGCGCGCGGCCCGGTGCAGTCGTGCCTCCAGCTCGGGCGAGACGCCGGTGCCGGTGAGGTAGAAGAACCCGACGTCGTGCGTCGCGGCGCGCAGGTCGTCGCGGAACCGCGCGGCGGCCTCGGGTCCCGCGTCGAGCCGGGAGAGGTCGAGGATCGGCAGGTTGAGCTCCGTCATGAGGCGAGGCTAGGCGGATGCCGCGTCCTCCGCCCGATTGTTGCCCTCGGTTACCCGCGCCGGTGGGTGACGACGGCGAAGGGGTGGATCGCCGCAGCCCGCGACGATCCACCCCCTTCGCTGCTCCCGGCGCGCCGGCTATGCGCTCGCGAAGAACGAGCGGATGTCGGCGACCAACAGGTCGGGGACCTCGAGGGCGGCGAAGTGGCCGCCGCGCTCGAAGCGGCTCCAGTGCACGATGTTCGCGTTGTCGCGTTCGGCGAATACCCGGATCGTCTGGAAGTCGTCCGCGAAGACCGCGACGCCGGTGCGCGCCGTGCTCACCTGCGGTGCCGCATCCGCCAGCGCGTTCTCGCGGTAGGCGCGGCTCATGCCGGCCGACGCGTTGGCGAACCACGCGACGCTCACCTCGGTCAGGATCGTGTCGAGCGGGACGAGCGAGGTGCCGTTGCCGAACGACGTGAACAGCTCGGCGTAGGCGAGGTGGCCGACGGGGGAGTCCGACAGCGCGGCGGCGATGGTCTGCGGACGCGACGCGTTCATCGTGTTGTACGCGCCCACGGACTGGAACCACTGCATGTGCTCCAGGCCCGCGTAATCCTGCGGTTCCAGCTTCTCGAACTCGGCCGGGTCGCCCGACGGGAACGAGAACAGCTGAAGCACGTGCAGCCCGAGGAAGCCCGCCGGATCCTGCAGGCCGAGCTCGCGCGCCACCATCGCACCGTTGTCGCTGCCGTGGATACCGTACGAGTCGTAGCCGAGGCGTCGCATCAGCACGTCGTAGGCCGCGGCCACGCGTGCCGTCGTCCAGCCCGCCTCGGTCACCGGCTGGCTGAATCCGAACCCGGGTGCGTCGGGCACGACGACGTCGAACGCGTCCTCGGCGCGGCCCCCGTGCGCCACGGGATCCACGAGAGGCCCGATCATGTCGAGGTAGTCCACGAACGACCCCGGGTACGTGTGGGCGAGGAGCAGCGGCGTCGCGCCCTCGTGCGGCGAGCGCACGTGCACGAAGTGGATGTTCTGCCCGTCGATCTCGGTCGTGAAGTGGGGGAACTCGTTCATGCGCGCCTCGGCGGCACGCCAGTCGAATCCGTCGCGCCACCGGGCGACGGCCTCGGTCAGGAAGCTGTTGGGGGTTCCGGACTCCCAGTCGTCGACCGGCGCGGGCTGCGGGAGCCGCGTGCGGGCGAGGCGCGCGGTCAGGTCGTCGACGTCGGCCTGCGGCACGGCGATGCGGAACGGGTGGATGCCGGTGGTCTGAGCGGTTGCGGTGTTCATGTCCCTGACGTTACGGTTCAATCAGGCAAGTTCTCTTCCTGTTATACCGACGTCATACGAGGAGATCGTGAATGGCCGACACCTCGGCGCGCATGCTGGCGCTGCTGGCGCTGCTGCAGGGGCGTCCGCACTGGCCGGGGCCCGAGCTCGCGGCGCGGCTCGGCGTCTCGGTGCGCACGATCCGCAACGACATCGAACGTCTGCGCGGGCTCGGATACCCCGTCGAGGCGGAGCGCGGCCGGGCGGGATCGTATCGCCTCTCCGCCGGAGGCAAGCTGCCGCCCCTGCTCCTGGACGACGAGGAGGCCGTGGCGGTCGCGATCGGCCTGCGCGTGGCGCGCGGCGTGGCCGGTGTCGACGAGGCCGGTGCGCGTGCACTGGCGAAGCTGCTGCAGGTGCTGCCCGAGCGGCTGCGCCCGACCGTCGACGCGGTCGCCGCGACCGTCGACAGCGGTCCCGAGAACGTCGGCACCGATGCGCCCGATCCCGAGGTCGACCCCGCGGTGCTCCGTGCCGTCGCCCAGGCGGTGCGCGCGGGGGAGTGGCTGCGCTTCGACGACCGCGGCACTCCTCGGCGCGTCGAGCCGTATCGGCTGCTCAGCTGGCAGCGGCGGTGGTACCTCGTCGCGCGGGATCCCGACACCGCGGAGTGGGAGACGTTCCGGCTCGACTGGATCGAACCGAGGATGCCCACGCGCCGGCCCTTCGAGCCGGTTGCCGTCCCCGGCGGCGACTTCACGGCCTTCGCGCTCCGGTCGATCGCGGCGGGCGGCTGGAACGTCCACGCGCGGCTGCGCATCGCCGCACCGGCCGAGCGGGTGATCGCACGCATCAACCCCACCGTCGGCGTGGTCGAGGCCGTCGATCCCGAGACCTCGGTGCTCGTCACGGGCGCCGACAGCCTCGAGACGATCGCGGCCTACATCGGCATGCTCGGCATGGACTTCACCGTCGATTCGCCCGCCGAGCTGGCGCCTCACCTGCTGCGCCTCGCTGAGCGTTACACGCGCGCCGCAGGCTGAGTGGACATCGCCCGGAGCGGTCGAGTAGCGTCAAAGGTAAGGCTCACCTTACGATTGATGTCGCCCGATCGACGTCCAGGTGCGCCGGGTGCGACGGAGCGCCGCTCGTCCGCCAAGAAACTCAGGGATCCCCTTGCTCGCCACGTTCCTCATCGGCCTGCGTGAAGGCCTCGAAGCCGCGCTCGTCGTCGGCATCCTCGTCGCGTACGTGACCCGGCTCGATCGCCGGGACGTGCTCCCGCGACTGTGGGTCGGCATCGGACTCGCCGTCGCCCTCGCGCTCGTCATCGGCGCGACGCTCACGTTCGGGTCGTACACGCTGACATTCCAGGGCCAGGAGATCCTGGGCGGCACCTTGTCGCTGCTGACCGTGGCGATGGTCACCTGGATGATCTTCTGGATGCAGAAGACCGCCCGCACCATGAAGCGGTCGCTGGAAGGCGGTCTCGACCGCGCGCTCGCCGTGGGGAGCCTCTGGGCGCTCGTCGCGATCGGCTTCGTCTCGGTCGCCCGCGAAGGCGTCGAGACGACGCTCCTGCTGTGGTCGATGGTGCAGTCGTTCGGCGACGCGCCGGCCGCGCTCACCGGTGCGCTGCTGGGGCTGGCCGTCGCCGTCGTGCTCGGCTGGCTGCTCGCCCGCGGCATGCTCAAGCTCGACCTGCGTCGCTTCTTCGCCTGGACCGGCGGCTTCCTCATCATCGTGGCCGCCGGCGTGCTCGCGTACGCGATCCACGACCTGCAGGAGGCCGGTGTCTTCCCCGGCCCGTTCACCGAGGCCGCCCCCGTGGACGCCGCCACCGGTGCCGTCCTCGTGGGCTGGGCCGCGTTCCCGTTCGGCTGGGCGTTCGACGTGACCGGCGCGATCCCGCCCGGCTCGGTGCTCGCCACCGTGCTCCAGGCGACCGTCGGGTTCATGCCGCGCATGTCGTGGATCCAGGTCGTCGCGTGGATCCTCTATGTCGCGATCGTCGGCGCAGTCTGGGCGCGCCGGCAGTTCGCGCCGCGCACGCCCGCGACGACGGCATCCACCGCTCCCGCCACGGCGCCGGCATCCACGGCTCCCGCCGGTGCGGCGGAGCCGCCCGCCGCCTCCTCGACCGCTCCCGTCCTGTCCCCGCAAGGAGAAGCATGACCGTCCGCCTGATCCCGGCCCTCGCCGTCACCGCGCTCGGCGCTCTGGCGCTGTCGGGCTGTGTCGCCAAGACCGACGCCGCCGCCACCGACGCCCTGACCGTGTCGTCGACCGCCTCGGCGTGCGACGTGTCGGGCGACGCGGCCACGAGCGGCACGCTCACGTTCGACGTGAGCAACGACGGCGACGACGTGACGGAGTTCTACCTGCTCGCCGAGGACGGCCTGAGGATCGTCGGCGAGGTCGAGAACATCGCGCCGGGCACCTCGCGCACGCTGACGATCGTCGCCCAGCCGGGCGAGTACTTCACCGTGTGCAAGCCCGGCATGACCGGCGACGGCGTGGGCCGCGCCGCCTTCACCGTCTCGGGGGATGCCGTCGCTCTGACCGGTGAGGACGCCGAGCAGAAGCAGCAGGCCGTCGGCCTCTACGCCGCGTTCGTGAAGGACCAGGTCGGGCAGCTCGTGCCCGCCGTCTCGGACTTCGTCGCCGCGTACGAGTCGGGCGACGACGAGGCCGCCCGCACGCAGTTCCCGCAGGTGCGCGCCTACTACGAGCGCATCGAGCCGGTTGCCGAGGCGCTCGGCGACCTCGACCCGCGCATCGACTACCGCGAAGTGGATGCCGTCGCCGAAGGTCTCGACTGGACCGGCTTCCACCGCATCGAGAAGGATCTGTGGGTTCCCGCCGCCGACGCGCTCAACGCCGACGGCGAGACGCCCGCCTGGCAGGGCTGGGCGCCGTCCACGTCCGACGAGCGTGCCGCCTACGGCGACCAGCTGATCGCCGACGTGCAGGAGCTCTACGACTACGTGCACGGCGACGACTTCGCCGCCGCGCTCGCCGATCAGGGCATCGGGGGCATCTCCAACGGCGCCATCGCCCTTCTCGACGAGGTCGCCACCGGCAAGATCCAGGGCGAAGAGGACTGGTGGTCGCACACCGACCTGTCGGACTTCGCCGCCAACGTCGAGGGCTCGAAGATGGCGTTCTCGCTCGTCCGCGACTTCGCCGAGGCGCAGGGCGACGACGGTGCGGCCCTGGCCGACGAGATCGACGGCGGCTACGCCGACCTCGAGGCCGCGCTCGCGCAGTACGGCTCGCTCGATGCCGGCTTCGTGTCGTACACCGACCTGTCGGACGACCAGAAGCGCGACCTCACCGACCTCATCAACGCACTCGCCGAGCCGCTCGCGCAGCTCACGAACACCGTCCTGGCGTGACCGACTCCCCGGGAGAAGACCAGGTCGCCGAGCCCGTCGAAGCGCCGCGTCCTGGTGTCTCGCGCCGTGGGCTGCTGGGCCTGGCGCTGGGCGCCGGCGCCGCAGGCCTCGCGATCGGCGCCGGAGCGGGGGCGGCGACCGCCGCCGCCGTCGGGCGCGCGCAGCAGGCACAGGACGCGGCATCCGCCTACGACTTCTTCGGAACGCACCAGGCGGGCATCACGACACCCGTGCAGGACCACCTGCATTTCGCATCGTTCGACATGATGGCCCGCACCGATCGCGAGGACCTCGTCAGTCTGCTGCAGGATTGGTCGTACGCCGCATCCCGCATGACGCAAGGTCTCGACGTCAGCGCCACCGGTGCCATCGGAGGCTCGCCCGAGGCTCCGCCGGACGACACCGGCGAGGCCCAGGGGCTCGCGGCGAGCGGGCTGACGATCACGTTCGGCTTCGGGCCGACGCTGTTCGAGAACGACGAAGGCGATCGGTACGGGATCGCGGCACAGCGGCCGCCGCAGCTGCAGAAGCTGCCGGCGTTCCTCGGCGACGACCTCGATCCCGAGCACTCCGGCGGCGACCTGTGCATCCAGGCGTGCGCCGACGACCCGCAGGTCGCCGTGCACGCCATCCGCAACCTCAGCCGCATCGCGTTCGGCCGCGCGCGCCTGCGCTGGTCGCAGCTGGGCTTCGGCCGCACGTCGCGCACGACGGCCGCGCAGTCCACCCCGCGCAACCTGTTCGGGTTCAAGGACGGCACCGCGAACATCCTCGCCACCGACGACGCGGCGCTCGACGAGAGCGTGTGGGTGGCGGCATCCGACGATCCGTCCTGGATGGCCGGCGGCTCGTACCTCGTCGCGCGCAAGATCGCGATGCTCATCGAGACGTGGGACCGCGTGCGCCTGACCGAGCAGGAGGCGATCGTCGGCCGCGACAAGGGGGCGGGTGCCCCGCTGTCGGGCGGTGACGAGTTCACCGAGCCCGATTTCGACGCGACGGCGAAGGACGGCACGCCGGCGATCCCCGTCACGAGCCACGTGCGCCTCGCGCACCCGGACGCGAACAAGGGGATCCAGATCCTGCGGCGCGGGTACAACTTCGTGGACGGCAACAACGAGCTGGGCCGGCTGGATGCCGGGCTCTTCTTCCTGTCGTACCAGCGCTCGCCCGAGCAGTTCGTCACGCTGCAGCGCTCGCTGTCGACCGACGCGATGAACGAGTACATCCGTCACGTCGGTTCGGGCATCTGGGCGGTGCCCGCCGGTGCGGCGGAGGGTTCGTACGTCGGCGCCGCGCTGTTCGCGTGATCGACCCGCCCGCCTGACGGGATGCCGCCGGCCGCGGTGCCGGGCGGTGAGGTCTGCAGAGCCCGCCCGGCACCGCATCGCGTCAGAGGCCCGGCCGGTTGATGTCGGGGATCGTGATGGGCGTGGTCGTGCCGGAGCCGCCGCGATTGAGGAACGCCATCGCGATCGCCCGCACGAGCTGGTCGAACATGTAGAAGCCGACCGGCGCGATCGGCAGCAGCCCCTCACGGAAGGCGATGTAGGTCGGCCAGCCGGCGCGAATGGTCGCCGCCGAGACGTAGTCGCGCTTGAGGCCCAGCCAGTCGCCGATGTCGTTGCCGAGCTGGTACCGCACGAACACGTTGAGGAACCCTCGCGTGACCCCGAGGTCGACCTGCGCGGTCAGCCCGAGGAGCACCTCGGCGAGATCCTGACCCTCGGGCGTCCACGCCAGCTTCGGGGTGAGGATCTGCTCCGCCTGCGAGTGGGCGGCCGCCCACGTGGCGGGGATGTACTCGTCTCGGACGCCGAGGAAGTGCAGCGCGACCTGCCACGAGTGCAGGAACGCCTCTTCGTCGGCGGACGACATCGGCACCTTCCACTCCTTGAGCTTCTTGTGCGCGAACGTGCCCGTGCTGTGGAAGGTGACGAGGATGTCCTGGTTGCTGATCGGGATGGTCTCGTCGGCCACGGCCTTCCAGTACGGCGACTGCGGCAGCAGGTGCCGCACGGCGGCGTGCACCATGCGGGTCTTGTTCGAGGTGACCTTGAACTGCCCGCTGTTCTCGAAGGCGTTGATGTCGCTCAGGTCGTAGCCGAACGAGAACGTCTTCGCGGCGCGGTCCTGCATGTCGGCGCCGCCCTTCGACCAGTAGACCGACTTCGCCTCGCGCGGGATGACGGTGCTCATGATGCCGCCGCCCAGGCCGTAGATGAGGAACAGGTACGTGTCCTTGCGGCGGTTGAAGTCGGCGGCGCGGCGGAGCTTGGCCATGTCGGCCCACGCCGGCATGGCGGTGCTGCCCTGCAGGAAGCCGGCGAGCTCGGGCGGCAGTCCCGAGGGGAGGGGCTGCCAGTTGTGCACCCACGAGCCGATCGCGGCGTTCACAGCCGGCACCTGGCCGGTGTCGATGACGTTCGCCATGATGCGGTCGATGTCGTCATCCCACACCCACTGCGGATCGGTGCCGGAGCCGCTGCCCAGCACGGAACCGACGGGAGACCATGACCATGCCGCCCGGGGGACGGCGACACCTGCGAGACCGAGTGCGGCTCCGAGTGTCAGGACGGAGCGCCTGCTCATTTCAGGCATGGGGGAACCTGCTTCCAGACAGGGATGGACCACGCCGCGACGACACCCTCGACGTCGCTCCCGCACCTTCGATCCATCCAGGACGAATGTGATTCGCCGTTAACATATGGGCAACGCGCACGCCGCACAACCCCTGATCGCAGGGGCGTGTCGCGAGTGCCTCAGCCGTTCTGGCGCGGGTCGGGCCGCGGCATCCCGGGTCCGCGTGCGGCGCGAGGCTCTTCGCGCGGACGCCGCGAACCGGTGGGGTCGCTGCGGCGCCCCTCGCGGCGGGCGAGCGTGCGGTCGGCGAAGAGCCAGGTCGGACGCGGCTCGACGAGCGGCCGGAAGATGCGCCGCACCGGCTTGGTCGCCAGGCCCAGCGCGATGAGCACCGACCCGACGATGACCAGCGGGAGCCACAGCCACGTGGGTTCGGCGTTGCGCAGCAGGCCGTTCTCGCGGAACGGGTAGAGCACGAACGAGTGCAGCAGGTAGACGTACATCGTGTACTGGCCGAAGTGCGTCCACCAGTGCGTGCTGCGCGGCACGAGAGCGAAGAACGCGGCCGCCAGGACGAGCGCCACGACCATCAGCGCCAGGCGCACCCCTCCGGCCCACCACTGCGTGCCGCCGATCGAGGCGTAGTTCTCGTCGTAGAACAGCCACTCGCGCAGGTTCATGTCGCGCCATTGGTCGACGAAGAACCAGGCGGCCCACGCCGCGACGGCGAACAGGCCGAGGCCCGTCGCGAACACCCACCACGGGCGGCGCACGAGCAGCTGCAGCCGAGCCACGACGTCATGCTCGTTCAGCCACCAGCCGAGCGTGAAGAACGGGAGGAGGCCCAGCGTGCGCGACAGCGAGAACGTGGAGTCGATGTTGGGCAGGTAGCCGGCGCCGATCGAGATGACGACGGTCCACAGCAGCGGCCATCGCAGCAGTGCCAGGTACGGCAGCACGACGCGGAAGATGCCGAGCGCCAGCAGGAACCACAGCGTCCAGGACGGCTCGGTGATGTTGGGGTTCGCCTGTCCTTCGACGAGCCACTTCGTCAGCGTCCACAGCCCCTCGAACACGAGGTACGGCACGAGGATGTCGGTGATCACGCGCGCCATCTGGGTCTTGGTCGGCGCGTCGGACTTCGAGAAGTACCCCGAGATGATCGCGAACGCCGGCATGTGGAACGCGTACACGACAAGGTAGAGACTCAGCGCGATGTCGGAGTCGTACGTGAGCCGCTGCACGGCGTGCCCGAGCACCACGAGCACGATGCACGCGAAGCGGGCGTTGTCCCAGAAGGGCGTGCGCCGACGCGGGCGGGCGATCGGCCCCGTGGGGGCGGCCGCCGGGGTCCGGGCGCTGCTGCCGGTCATCGTCACCTCCGGGCGCAGACCAGACTAGGCGACGCCGCGCCGAGTCGTCGCCGAAGAGGCGCATGGCGCGCCGAACGGAGGGCTTCGACGCGCCGCCGTCACGGATTCGGCGTTTTCTCAGCTTTCCCATAGGGTCGGTCCGCGGCGCACCCGTCGCGACATGAGACATGTGCCGCGGATGCGGCTCGAGGAGGATGCAGGATGGCCGGAGTCGCGACTCGCGCGCGAGTGACCGTGGCAGCTGTGGTGACGGGAGTGCTGCTCGCCGTCGGCGCGAGCGTGCCCGCGTGGGCGGACTCGATGGACGATCTGCTCGCGGTCGACACGTCGCTGAGCGCGGCCGTCGACGCGTTCGCGACCGTGTACTCGGACCAGAGCGCGTCGAACGAGGATGCCGCGGCCGCCGCCGGGACCTTCCAGACGTCCGCGGAGTCCGCCCAGACCGAGTTCCAGTCGATCGCCGACGAGACCACCGACACGGAGCTCGCGGCCTACGCGGGGGACTTCTCGGACGAGGCGGGCGACATGGCTGTCGCGGCGGGGGACATCGTCAGCGCGTTCGGCACCGAGGACGCCGACGCGCTCTCGCAGGCCGAGACCGATCTGTCCGCCGCCATGGACGCGTACTCCGCGAGTGCCGACGCGTACAACGACTACCTCGCCACCGTGCCCGTCTCGCCGTTGACCGACCCCGCCTTCGTCGGCTGGCTGACCGTGCTGGTCATCGCCGTCGTCTTCCTGATCCTGACGCTGGTCTTCGCGCTCGTCACCCGCAAGCACCAGGGCCTGCTTCCCGCCAAGCCCGACAAGAAGGGCGCCATGCAGCAGACCTCGCTGAAGCGGCTCCGCTGGATGGTCGTGCTGTGGGCCGGCGTGTTCGCGGTCGGCGCCGCGATCCCGTTCTTCCAGGTCGCCTTCGCCACGCCCGACGAGAACGGCGAGTACACGTACAACGTGTTCTGGTACCCGCTGGCCGCGGGCGTCGTCCTGTCGATCGTGGGTCTCGTGCAGTACTTCATCGCGGCCGCGACCGTACGCCGTGAGGGCTCCGCGCCCCTGTACGACCCGAACGCCCCGCTTCCCGTCGCCGACGACGCCGCCGCGGACGCCGCGCCTGTTGCGGCCGGCGCACCGGCGGCTCCGGCGGTGGATGCGACGGGCATCTCGGGTGCGCCGGCGCCGGCCGCGCCGGCCGCTCCGGCCGCCGAGACGACCGCTGTACCCGTCCCCGCGGCACCTGCCGCGACGCTGGATGCGCCTGCAGTCGTCGCGTCCGCGCCGCAGGACGCGCCCGTCGCCGAGCCGCGGGCCTGACACCCGCGACCGCCGCACGGCCCGTGTCTCCGACGCGGGCCGTGCGGCGTTCTGCTTGACACCGAGTCCCACCCTGACCGACTCTGAGTGCGAGCGTGCCGAGGGTGCCGCGCGAAGGGGATGACATGACGGATGCCGCCACGGGGACCGGAGCGACGGCCGCGGCCGCGCCACCTGTCGTGACCCTCTCGAGTGGCGCCGTGCGCGGCACGCGCGAGGGCGCGCTGGACCGGTTCCTCGGCATCCCGTACGCGGCCCCGCCGGTCGGCGACCTGCGGTTCCGCCCTCCCGCCCCCGCCGCGGCCTGGGAGGGGGAGCGGGATGCCGCGGCCTTCGGCCCGACCGCTCCGCAGCGCCCGTACGCCCCGGCGATCGCGCGCTACCTCGCCTCGGTCGAGGTGCCGGGCGACGACATCCTCACCGTCAACGTGTGGACACCGGCCGACCGAGCGCCGCAGGCGGCGCTGCCGGTCCTCGTGTTCGTGCACGGCGGCGCGCTCACGCGCGGTGCGGCCGCGCTGCCCACGTACGACGGCGAGCGCTTCGCGCGCCACGGCATCGTGTTCGTGTCGATCCAGTACCGACTCGGGCAGGAGGGGTTCGCGGTGCTCGACGATGTGCCGCACAACCTCGGCGTGCTCGACCAGGAGGCGGCGCTGCGCTGGGTGCGGCGCGAGATCGGGGCGTTCGGGGGCGATCCCGCACGCGTGACGGTGATGGGGCACTCGGCGGGCGCGAACACGCTCACGGCGCTGCTCGCCCTGCCGCACGCCAAGGAGCTGTTCGACAGGGCGATCCTGCAGTCGGGGCCGCTCGTCGCGCAGCCGCCGAAGCGGGCCGGCCGCATGACCCGCGAGATCGCGAAGCGGCTGCGCATCGCGACGACGCGCGCGGGCTTCGCGGCCGTGGCGCCCGAGGCGCTGGTCGCGGAGCAGACGCAGGTGGCGGCCGGCGGCTCGCCCCTCGGCGGCGGCCCCACGGTCGCGCTGGCGATCGGCGGCGAGGCCGTGCCGCGCAACCCGCTCGACGCGCTCCTCGACGGGCAGGGGAGGGGCATCCCCGTGCTCATCGGCTCGACGAGCGAGGAGTACCGGCTGTGGCTCGTGCCGTCAGGCGCCGTCGACAAGGCGGGGTGGCCGACGGTGACGCTCGCGCGCCTCGCGGCACGGATGCCCGCGCGGATCGTCCGCGCGCGCCGCGCGCGGCGTCCGGGGGCGCTCCCGGGCGAGGTGCTCGGCGAAGTGATGACCGACATGCTGCTGCGCGGCCCGATCACGCGGTTCGCCGACAGCCGTGCCTCCGCCGCCGGCGCGGCGCCGACGTGGGTGTACGAGTTCCGCTGGAGGAGCCCTGTCGACCGCCTGGGTGCGGCGCACGTCATGGAGCTCGGCTTCGTGTTCGACCGGCTCTCGGAGCCCGACGCGATCGGGATCGGCGGGCCCGACGGGCCGCAGGCGCTTGCCGACGCGATGCACGGCGCGTGGGTGTCGTTCGTCGTCGACGGCGACCCGGGCTGGGCGCCGTGGTCCGCCTTGCGCCCCGTGCAGGCGTTCGACGCCGACGGCGGGCACATCGACTACGCGCCGCGGCAGGATGAGCTGGAGGGTCTGCCCGAGCGGTAGTGTCGCAGTCGCGATGACGACGATCGACGACGCGCTGCAGCGCGACCAGGCCCTCCCCGACTTCGACTGGCACGCGTTCCCCGCGGGCACCGAGCGAGACGTGTTCGCGGCTCCGAGCGGCGGCCTCGCGCGCGTGCGACTCGGTGACCCGGACGCGCCGCGCGTCGTGCTGGTGCCGGGCGTCGCCGGGTCGAAGGAGGACTTCGTCCTGATGTTCCCGCTGTTCGCGGCGGCCGGCTACCGGGTGGAGTCCTACGACCTCGCGGGTCATTACGGATCGGTGGATGCCGGTCCCCACAACCTCGTCCCGCCGCGCGAGCACTACGACTACCCGCTGTTCGTGGAGGACCTCGTCGCGATCCTCGAGGACGGGGGCCCCGCCCACGTGCTCGGCTACAGCTTCGCCGGCGTGGTCACCGAGCTCGCCCTGGTCGCCCGTCCCGACCTGTTCCGCAGCCTCACGCTCATGTCGGCGCCGCCGGCGACGGGCCAGGTGTTCCGCGGCGTCAAGCACATCGGGCCGATCTCGGACATGTCGCCGCACCGTGCGGCCGGACTCATCCTGTGGGGCATCCGCTACAACCTCAACCGCACCCCTCCGGGTCGCATCGCCTTCGTGCGCGAGCGTCTCGGCATCACCGGGCGGGCCTGCATCGACGACGTCGTGGGCCTCATGATGACGACGCCCGACATGACGGACGAGGTCGCGGCAGCCGGCATCCCGAAGCTCATCGCGGTCGGCGATCAGGATCTGTGGCCGCAGGCGCAGCACGACGAGTACGCCGCCCGCATCGGGGCCCGTGTCGCGACCTACCCGACCGGCCACGCGCCGTGCGAGACGACGCCCCACCAGCTGGCGCGCGACATGCTGCGCCTCTTCGCCGACGCGCGGTGAGGCGCCGGGGAATAAGTTTGAACCGCACGCGTTGCACGAGATACATTCATTTGCATAGACCTTCACAAAGGGGAAGCGGGAAGAGATCGTGAGCGAGAGCACCACGTGGCAGGGCATGCAGTTCGGCATCTTCTCGGTGAGCGACATCACCGAGGACCCCACGACGGGCAAGACCCCGAGTGAGGCCGAGAAGATCCGCAACGCGGTGACCCTGGCCAAGCACGCCGAAGAGGTCGGACTGGACGTCTTCGCCATCGGCGAGCACCACAACCCGCCGTTCTGGTCGTCGTCGCCCACGACCACGCTGGCGTACATCGCCGGTCAGACCGAGCGACTCATCCTCTCGACCGCGACCACGCTGATCACGACGAACGACCCGGTGAAGATCGCCGAGGACTACGCGATGCTCCAGCACGTGGCGGGCGGGCGCATGGACCTCATGCTCGGCCGCGGCAACACCGGCCCGGTCTACCCGTGGTTCGGCAAGGACATCCGCCAGGGCCTGCCGCTGTCGATCGAGAGCTACAACCTGCTCCACCGGCTGTGGCGCGAGGACGTCGTGGACTGGGAGGGCCAGTTCCGCACGCCGCTGCAGGGCTTCACCGCGACCCCGCGTCCGCTGGACGGCGTCGCCCCGTTCGTGTGGCACGGCTCGATCCGCACGCCTGAGATCGCCGAGCAGGCCGCGTACTACGGCGACGGATTCTTCGCCAACAACATCTTCTGGCCCGCCGAGCACTACCAGCGCCTCATCCAGCTGTACCGGCAGCGCTACGCCCACTACGGCCACGGCACCCCCGAGCAGGCGATCGTCGGCCTCGGCGGTCAGGTGTTCATGGCGGCGAAGTCGCAGGACGCGGTGAACCAGTTCCGCCCGTACTTCGACAACGCCCCGGTGTACGGCCACGGCCCGTCGATGGAGGACTTCACCGAGATGACGCCGCTGACCGTCGGTTCGCCGCAGCAGGTCATCGACCGCTACGCCGGCATGCGCGAGACCTTCGGCGACTACCAGCGCCAGCTGTTCCTCGTCGACCACGCCGGACTGCCGCTGAAGACGGTGCTCGAGCAGCTCGACATCCTGGGTGGAGAGGTCGTGCCCGTGCTGCGCAAGGAGCTGCAGAAGAACCGTCCGGCGGAGGTTCCGGACGCGCCCACGCACGCCGGCCTGGTGAAGGCGAAGTACGGCGACGGACCTGCCCGCCAGGCGGTGCCGGGCGCGAACCGCGGTGACAACCTGACGGCCGGCTCGCCTTACCAGGACGCCGGCGCCGTCGCCCCGGCGGGCGCCGCATTCGGCCTCGGCCGGAAGGAGGCGTGACATGACCGCCGCTGCCTTCGGAGGGGCGCGCGGAGCGCGACGCATCGCCGTCGTCTCGGCCGGTCTGTCCAACCCGTCGTCGACCCGCATGCTGGCCGACCGCCTCGCCGCGGCCACCGCCAAGCAGCTGTCGGAGCGCGACATCGAGATCGAGGTCGACGTCTTCGAGCTGCGCGACTACGCGCACGACATCACGAACAACCTGCTCACGGGCTTCGCGCCGCCGGCGCTGGAATCGGTGATCAACGCGGTCGTCTCGGCCGACGCGCTCATCGTCGTCACGCCGATCTTCTCGACGAGCTACTCCGGTCTGTTCAAGTCGTTCATCGACGTGCTCGACCCGGACGCCCTGACCGGCAAGCCGGTGCTCATCGGCGCGAACGCGGGCACGGCGCGGCACTCGCTCGCGATCGACTACGCGATCCGCCCGCTGTTCACGTACCTGCACGCCGAGCCGGTCTCGACCGGCGTGTTCGCGGCGTCAAGCGACTGGGGCGCGAGCGCCGACAACGTGGCTCCCCTCGCGGAGCGCGTCGACCGCGGTGCGCGTGAGCTCGCCGAGGCCATCGCGCGGCGCGAGCCCGCGAAGGACAGCGACCCGTTCGACCCGGCGAACTACCTCGGCGAGGGCCGCTCGTTCGGTCACCTGCTCGGAGGCCTGTCGGGGGAGTAGCCCTCAGCCCAGGTACACGTCCGCCGGTGCGCGGAGAAGACGCCACCCGTCTTCTCCGCGCACTTCGGCGTCTCCTGGCGGCCCGGAGCGCAGGACATCGGCGGCCACGAGCGGACCCACGTCGATGCGCGCCAGCGCCGCGATGTCGGCGATCGGCGCCTGGAAGGTGCGGAAGGCACCCAGCCGCGGCACGGCGAGAGCGCCCTCGACGACGTCGATGAGCTCCGACTGGTCGAGCACGAAGCCCGCCGCGGCCAACCGCGGATCCTGCGTGTCCGCGGTCGCCCACGCCGCGACCTTGAAGAACCGCCGAGGGATCAGGATGCCCCGATACGCCGGATCCTCGTCGGCCAGCACCGGCGCCGTGAAGACCGAGAGGCGCTGGTCGGTGGCATCCGCGAACTCGAGCACGTGGTCCTCCAGCCCGAGCCACAGCTCCTTCGACTGGTTGAAGCCGCTCGCCTGCGGCGCCGCGTTCGGGTAGACGAACGTCGCCGCGGTGGCCGCCTGCGCCTGCGCGGGCGTGCCCCAGCCCGGATCGCGTCGACGCACCAGATGCCCGCGATCGAGGTCGTTGTCGGCGTACACCGCCGGACCGGCCTGCTCGCCGGCGGGCACGCGCGGGTCGAGACGCCACTGCCCGGCGCGGGGAAGGTCGAGCAGCGACGCGCCGTCGATGTTCACGCCGGTGACCGCCGCCAGGCGTCGAGCCGGGTCGAGCAGCACGGTGAACCGCGGATACGTCAGCTCACGCGTCGAACGCGCGTCCGCGGGTGCGGGCAGCGGTACCGCGACTTCCGGAGCCGCGCCGAGGAAGCGGTCGTCATAACCCGTGGTGCTCACCTGTGTCATGCCCTCATCCTGTCGGCTTCCCGAGACATCCCCGCTCATCCGCGGGGTCGCGCCGGGCCGAGACGCCGGGCGAGCACGGCGTCGACCGCCAGCCCGAGCCCCACCGCGGACACGACCGACACCACGCCCGCCACGACCGGGCCGCCGGGCACGATCGTCGCCACGACGGCGCCGACGAGCGCCTGGTACAGCGCCCACGCGAGCGCGGCGAGTCCGGCCACCGCGAGGTAGCGCGGCGCGGGCAGCCGCGCGGCACCCGCCGTCAGGTTGACGGCCAGCCGTGCGAACGGGATGAAGCGCGCCGTGAACAGCACGAGTGCCGCACGCCGCTGCAGGCGCACACGCGCCCAGGCGAAGGCGGCCTGCGCCCGGGGCGCCCGCATCCAGCGCCACCGTTCCAGCCCGATGGTGCGCCCCACGAGATAGCACAGCGCGTCCCCGGTGAACGCGGCGCCGGCCGCCACCAGCACGATCGCCGCGAGCAGCGGCTCGCCCCGGGCCACCGAGAGCGCACCCAGCGCCGTCACGGCGGCCTCGCCGGGGATGACGACGAGGAACGCGTCGCCCAGGACGAGGACGAACAGCAGCGGGAGCGCCCAGGCGCTGCGCGCCACCTCTGTCAGCAGGTCGTCGACCACCCCTCCTTTGTACGCGCGCGCGGTGAACGGCGACCGAACGGGGCACGTCCGGTGACCTGCCGCGGTGCATCGGGTGAACACTTCCGGGCGAGCGCCGGTTCGCGGCATCCCGTCGTCGTGGGGCCGTCACGCTGGGGGCGTGAGAGTCGCACTTCTCGCCGAATCGTTCCTGCCCCACATGAACGGGGTGACGGGGTCGGTGCTCCACGTCCTGCGCCACCTCGCCGCCGAGGGTCACGAGACCCTGGTGATCGCGCCGCGCGCCGGCGAGATCACCACCGACCTGCACGGCGCGCGCACCGAGCTGCTGCGGTCGGTGCCGCTGCCGTCGTATCCCGACGTGCGCGTCGGCTTCGCGCGAGCGGCCCGTCTGGCCGCGATCCTGCGCGAGTTCGATCCCGATGTCGTGCACCTCGCATCGCCGTTCGTCCTCGGCTGGCAGGGAGTCGCGGCCGCCGACGCGCTGCGCGTGCCGACGGTCGCCGTCTACCAGACCGACGTGGTGGCGTACGCCGAGAAGTACGGGATGCCGCAGGCCTCGGCGCTCGCCGGCCGCCATCTCGCGCGCCTGCACCGGCGTGCGACGCTCACCCTCGCCCCGTCCGCGGCGTCGCTGCGCCAGCTGGAGGACCTCGGTGTGGACCGGCTCCGTCGCTGGGGCCGCGGCGTCGACACCGAGCGCTTCGGGCCGGAGCGTCGCAGCGACGCGTGGCGCGCCCGTGTCGCGCCGGGCGAGCTCATCGTCGGCTACGTGGGGCGGCTCGCCCCCGAGAAGCAGGTCGAGGATCTGGCCGCACTCGCCGGGCTCGACGGCGTCCGCCTCGTGATCGTCGGCGACGGTCCGGCGCGCGCGGCCCTTGAGCGGCTCCTCCCCGGCGCGGTGTTCACGGGGCATCTCACCGGCGACGTCCTGGCCGAGACGCTCGCGAGCTTCGACGTGTTCGTGCACCCGGGCGAGAGCGAGACCTTCGGCCAGACCATCCAGGAGGCGCTCGCCAGCGCCGTGCCGGTCGTCGCGACAGGGGTGGGCGGACCGGTGGACCTGGTCCGGTCGAGCGTCGACGGCTGGCTCTACCGGCCCGGTGATCTCGCCGACCTGCGGGCGCGGGTCGCCGACCTCGTCGGCGACGAGGGCAAGCGCCGCGCGTTCGCGGCCGCGGCGGGGGAGTCCGTGCGCGAGCGCACCTGGGAGGCGGTCTGCCGCCGGCTTGTCGCGTACTACGACGAGGCGCGGACGCTGCGTCCGATCGACGACGCGCTGCCGAGAGGGAGTGCGCGGCGCCCGTCTGCGCCCCTGGCGCGGCCTGCGCCGCCGGCCGGGCCACGGGCGTGGTCGCGTTTCGTCGCGTTGGGCGACTCGATCACCGAGGGGCTGTGCGACGCGTCGCGGATGCCGTCAGGGGAGTACCGCGGCTGGGCGGATCGCCTCGCTCAGCTGCTCGCGCACGCCCGCGGCAGCGACGGATCGTTCCGCTACGCCAACCTCGCCGTGCGCAGCCGCACCGTGCGCGGACTCGTCGACGAGCAGGTGCCGCACGCGCTCGCACTGCGCCCCGACCTCGTCTCGGTGCTGATCGGCGCGAACGATCTCGTCGCGCGGCGGGTCGATCCCGTCGCCGTCGCCGCCGAGGTCGCCGGTGCCGTGCGACGGCTGAGAGATGCCGGCATCGATGTGCTGCTCGTGACGCCTTTTCTCCCGCGGCGCCGCGCGACCGCGATCTTCGCGCGCCGCTTCGCGCTGTTCGCCTCGGAGCTGCGTCGCATCGCGGACGGGACCGGTGCCGTCCTGCTCGACACCGCGGTGTTCCTCGACGCTGACGGGCGACCTGCGATCGCCGACCTCGACCTGTGGGCGGACGACAAGGTGCACCTGCGCTCGCGAGGCCACCGGTTCCTGGCGTATCGCGCCGCCGAAGCGCTCGGGGTGCCCGACGCCGAGGCGCTCGGCGACCTCGATGCCGCGCTGCACGCCGAGGGCGATCCCGTCGCGCAGGGCACGTGGCTGCGGCGCGACGCACTGCCCTGGCTCTGGCGGCGTCTGCGGGGGCGCACGGCGGGCGACGGGAGGGTGGCCAAGCACGACGGCTACGTGCTCATCGGAGGGCGCGGCGACGTGCGCGAACAGGTCCGCTCTCGCTGATCACGAGGACGCGCCGCGATCCCGCGTCCCGACCGCGCGGCGTGGGATCGTGCGGCGCGAGAGCACCGCGGCCGCGAAGAAGCACACGGCGCCGATGGCCGTGCCGACGTTGGTCCACTCCTCGCTCACGGGCGCTCCGGTGGTGGGGACGACGAAGGCGGCGACGGCCGAGACCGCGAACGCGATCGACCCGAGCATGTTGAGGCCGGTGCCGTGCCACGTCCTGGCGTCGGCGTCCCACAGCCGCTCGCGGCCTCGCGTCGCCGCGACGGCGAGGCCGCTCGAGATCAGGAACGCCGCGGATCCCCAGGCGTCAGGGCGCCAGCCGGCGCCGACGGCCTCCGGATCGGCCACCGCCGTGATCAGGGCGGCCGCGGTGGAGACGTTGAACAGGAGCGTGCCGACGAACTGGATCGCCGCGGACCACCAGTCCTCCCGGTCGGGGGCGTTGGTGCGCTCGCGGGGCGGGCGACGACCGCTGAGGAGCAGCTGGATCGCGGCGGCCAGCGTGAAGAAGATCGACCCGACGAAGAAGGTGACATCGGTCCAGACGAGGCCGGCCCAGGTCGCGTACGCGGGAAGGGCGCCGGCGAAGAAGCACAGCGAGCCGATGGCGAAGCCGTATGCTTCCCGGCGCAGCCTCCGCACCCCGGCCGTCTCCGTTCCGGCCGTCACGAGACGGGCTCCGCGGATCGCTCGACGGGCGCCACCGCTCAGTCGCCGGGGTCGATCTCGCCGGCCTCGATCGCCGACTCGTGCTCTTCGAACTCCTGCTCGTCGACCTCGTCCTCGATGGCCTCGAGCGGATCGATCGTCGCGGGCGGCAGCTCCAGCTCGGTGTCGTCGTCCAGCGGCACGTCGCGCTCGTCGTCCGGGATGCTCTCGCGGAAGTCGCTCATGTCACACCCCGTGAGCCCTACCCGCTCTTGCGGCGGAACTCGCGCTTGGTCACTGCGCCATGGGTGCCGTGGACGGCCGAGTCGCCGTCGAGGTGCGACTCGCCCTCGCGGTGCTGTGCGTTCTTCTTGTCGAGCGCTTCTTTGAACTTGCGCTTCATCTCATCGGATGCCGCAGACGCCGGCTTCTCGTCGGTGCTCATGCCCCCACCCTAGGCGCGGCATCCGACGCTCGCCAGGGTGAGGGGGAATGCGGTCCTCGCTGATAGGCTTGTGCGGGTTGCCCTGTGGCATCCGCTCAACTACATATGAGCTTACGGAGCAGGCCGGCAGGAAGCTGGTCCCCATTGGTGGGTTCCCCGACGCGAGCGCGGCGGGTGGTCTTCTACTGGTGACCAGTGCTGGCGAGTCCCGCGGCAGTGCCGCGCGCCGAGATCTGCCTGTTCCTGCTCCTTCGCACAAGCTCGTGCGCGAAACGCGCGTGCGAGCCTAAACAAAGAAGGAGGGACCTCTTGGAAGGTCCGGAAATCACTTTCGCCGAAGCCGTCCTCGACAACGGCCGCTTCGGCACCCGCACCGTCCGGTTCGAGACCGGACGACTCGCGCAGCAGGCACAGGGTGCCGTGGCCGCGTACCTCGACGAGGAGACGATGCTCCTCTCGGCCACCAGCGCCGGCAAGCACCCGCGTGAAGGCTTCGACTTCTTCCCGCTGACCGTCGACGTCGAAGAGCGTTCGTACGCCGCCGGAAAGATCCCCGGCTCGTTCTTCCGTCGTGAGGGCCGCCCGTCGACCGAGGCGATCCTGGTCTGCCGTCTGATCGACCGTCCGCTGCGCCCGTCGTTCGTCGACGGCCTGCGCAACGAGGTCCAGATCGTCGTGACGGTGCTCTCGATCGCGCCGGGCGAGTTCTACGACGCGCTGGCGATCAACGCCGCCTCGCTGTCGACCCAGATCTCGGGCCTGCCGTTCTCGGGCCCGATCGCCGGTGTGCGCCTGGCGCTCATCCCCGGCCACGGCGAGAACGCCGACCAGTGGGTCGCCTTCCCGACCGTGACGCAGCTCGAGGACGCCGTCTTCGACCTGATCGTCGCGGGCCGCGTGCTGCCCGACGGCGACGTCGCGATCATGATGGTCGAGGCCGAGGCCACCGAGCACTCGTGGAACCTCATCAAGGGCGGCGCCACCAAGCCGAGCGAAGAGATCGTCGCGCAGGGCCTCGAGGCCTCCAAGCCCTTCATCAAGGAGCTCGTCGCGGCGCAGAACGTCGTGGCGAACACCGCTGCCAAAGAGATCCAGCCGTACCCGGTCTTCCCGGCGTACAGCCAGGAGGTCTACGACTTCGTCGCGGGCCGCTCGTACGACGAGCTCGTCGGCGTCTACCAGATCGCCGACAAGATCGAGCGCCAGAACGCCGACGACGCGATCAAGGACCGCGTCAAGGCCGAGCTGATCGCCGCCGTCGAGGCGAACGAGCTGCCCGCCGCGGCGACCCTGGAGTTCTCGGCCGCCTACAAGTCGGTGACCAAGAAGATCGTCCGTGGCCGCATCCTCGCCGAGGGCGTCCGCATCGACGGCCGCGGCCTGGCCGACATCCGTCCGCTCGACGCCGAGGTGCAGGTCATCCCGCGCGTCCACGGCTCGGCGATCTTCCAGCGCGGCGAGACGCAGATCCTCGGCGTCACGACGCTCAACATGCTCAAGATGGAGCAGCAGATCGATTCGCTGTCGCCGGTCACGAGCAAGCGCTACATGCACCACTACAACTTCCCGCCCTACTCGACCGGTGAGACCGGCCGTGTCGGCAGCCCGAAGCGTCGCGAGATCGGGCACGGCTTCCTGGCCGAGCGCGCGCTCGTGCCGGTGCTGCCCAGCCGCGAGGAGTTCCCGTACGCGATCCGCCAGGTGTCCGAGGCTCTCGGCTCCAACGGCTCGACGTCGATGGGCTCGGTGTGCGCGTCGACCCTGTCGCTGCTCAACGCCGGTGTGCCGCTGCGCGCCCCGGTCGCCGGCATCGCGATGGGCCTGGTGTCCGACGAGGTCGACGGCCAGACGCGCTACGCCGCGCTGACCGACATCCTCGGTGCCGAGGACGCCCTCGGCGACATGGACTTCAAGGTCGCCGGCACCAGCGAGTTCGTCACCGCGATCCAGCTCGACACCAAGCTCGACGGCATCCCGTCGTCGGTGCTGTCGGCGGCGCTGACGCAGGCCAAGGATGCGCGTCTGACGATCCTCGGTGTGCTGAACGCGGCCATCGACGGTCCGGACGAGATGGCTCCGACGGCTCCGCGCGTCATCAGCGTCCAGATCCCGGTCGACAAGATCGGCGAGCTGATCGGCCCGAAAGGTAAGACGATCAACGCGATCCAGGACGAGACCGGCGCGCAGATCTCGATCGAGGAGGACGGCACCGTCTACATCGGCGCGACCGACGGCCCTTCGGCCGAGGCCGCTCGTGCGCAGGTGAACGCGATCGCCAATCCCACCAACCCGGAGGTCGGCGAGCAGTTCCTCGGCACCGTCGTGAAGATCGCGACGTTCGGCGCGTTCATCTCGCTCCTGCCCGGCAAGGACGGCCTGCTGCACGTCAGCGAGGTCCGCAAGCTCGCCGGTGGCAAGCGTGTCGAGAACGTCGAGGACGTCCTGTCGGTCGGCCAGAAGCTGCTCGTCAAGATCACCAAGATCGACGACCGCGGCAAGCTGTCGCTCGAGCCCGTGCTCGAGGAGGCGGCGGACCAGGAGGGTCGCGCTGCAGCCAGCGAGGGTCCCGAGGCGCCGGCCGAAGGCTGATCCCGTCGTATCACCCGGATGCCCGCTCCCTCCTCACAGGTAGGGGGCGGGCATCCGTCGTCCGGTCCGGATTCCGCGGGATCTGTCCACCGAAAGGGGGACAGAACGCCGGATATCAGGCCTTTGTGACCAAAGCGTTATGTAATGTTTATCGACAGTTCGCCTCAGTGCACGGAGTGCTGTCCGGACTGGCCTACCCTCTTAGTACGCGCCGGGGGGTGCGTACAAGTGATCACGAAGAGCTCCGAGCCACCGGGTGAGGACCATCGTGAGGGGGTGGCACATGGCTTATTTCGGCGTTGACTCGGCGCTCGGTTCGACGGGCCCGGATGCCGCTGCCCCTGTCCCGACCGGCAGTGCCGGTCCGTCCGACGGCACCGTAGCGCGCGGACCTCACCCGTCCGCCCCGATCCCGGTGCAGGGGCCGGCAGTCGGCAGCAGCGTCCGCGTGGCGCTCGGTGACGGCGGACTGCAGGTCTTCCCGCTGATCCTCGGCGGCGCCGAGTTCGGCTGGAACGTCGACCTCGAGTCCAGCCACGCGATCCTCGACGCGTACGTCGAGCTCGGCGGCAACGCCGTCCACACCTCCGACAGCTTCGCCAGCGGCCGCAGCGAGCACATCATCGGCCAGTGGCTGCACTCGCGCGGCCTGCGCGACGACATCGTCCTGGGCGTCCGCGTCGGCGGTCACGCCGACAACCCCGGGCTCGACCCCGTGAACCTCGTGCGGGCCGTCGAGGCGTCGCTCACGCGCCTGCGCACGGATCGCATCGACGTGCTCTACCTCGACGCGACCGGCGGCAGCACCGCATCGCTCGAAGACACCCTCGCGACGGCGGAATGGCTCGTCGAGGCGGGCAAGGCCCGTGCGATCGGCGCGATCGGGTACACGGCGGCGCAGCTCGTCGAGGCGCGCATCTTCGCGTCCGCGGGCTACCCGCGCATCACGGTGCTCGATGTGCCGTTCAACGTGCTCCGCCGTCACGAGTTCGACGCCGACCTGCGCCTGGTCGCCGGCGCGCAGGGCATGGCCGTGACGCCGTCGCACGCCCTCGAGCACGGCTTCCTCGCCGGACGTCAGCGCTCCAAGCTGCGCGGGGCGCTGTCGGTGCGGGGTGCGCAGCTGGCGGCCAACCTCAACCGCCGAGGTGGTCGCACGCTGCGAGCACTCGATGGCGTGGGAGCCGACCTCGGCGTCCCGGATGCAGCCGTCGCCGTCGCGTGGCTGCTGGCGCAGAAGCTCGTCACCGCGCCGATCGTCAACGCGTACGCGCCGCAGCACGTCGAAGAGCTCGTGCAGGGCGTCGGGGTGCGCCTGAGCCGCAGCCAGCTGGCCGACATCGCGCGCGCGGCCGAGTAGGACGCACCCGCCGTCGTTCTCCACAGTCCCCGGGTGGCGGCATCCCGTCGCGTCCGGGCGTGACGTAATGTGGAGGACGTGCCCGCCCCACCGGGCCGAAGATCCCCCGAAGTACCTCGATGGCGAAGTGAGCGGCGTGACGCACTACATCTACCTCGTGCGGCATGGCGAGCACCAGGATGCCGAGCACGGACTCGCCGACGGGCCCCTCTCACCGCGCGGGCGTCGCCAGGCGTCGCTCCTGGCCGACCGACTGTCGGGCGTCCCGTTCGACGCCGTGTGGCATTCCCCCCTCGAGCGGGCCAGTCAGACGGCGCGCGCGGTCGCCGAGAGGATGCCGTCGCTGCAGCCCGAACCGTCGTCGCTCCTGTTCGACTGCGTGCCGACGGGCATGACCGACGAGACCCCTGCCGCCTTCGAGCCCTTCTTCGGATCAGTCACCGAGGCCGAGATCGAGGCCGGGCGCGCGCAGATGTCGGACGCGGTGAGCGAGTTCCTCGTGCGCAAGCGCGGCGAGGTGCACGAGCTGCTCATCACGCACAACTTCGTGATCTCGTGGTTCGTGCGCGAAGTGCTGCAGGCTCCGGACTGGCGCTGGATGACCCTCAATCAGGCGCACTGCGGCCTGACGGTGATCGCCCAGAAGCAGGGGCGTCCGTGGACCCTGCTGTCGCACAACGACATGTCGCACCTGCCGGTCGAGCTGCGCACCGGGCTTCCCGAGCTCTACCCGGTCTGACGACGCGTCGCCTCAGAGGGTCTTGGCGTACCAGCGCGAGGCGTTCGGGTTGTCGTTGTACGGCTCGATCGTCGTGAAGCCGGTGCGGGCGTACAGCGCCGCCGCCGCCTCGAGCGAGTGGTGGGTGTCGAGCACGAGCTCGGCCGCGCCGGACTCCCGTGCACGTTCCACGAGGTCCTCGACGAGCAGGCGTCCCCATCCGCGACCGCGCGTCTCGGGGCGCAGGTACAGGTGCTTGAGCTCGTAGCGGACGCCGAGAGGCCCCGGTGCGATGAGCCGGATGCCGCCGCAGCCCATCGGCGTTCCCTCGTCGTCGTCCAGCACGACGAACACGCCGGCGGGCGGCACGAAGGCGGCCGGATCGGGGAACGTCGTGCGATAGGCGACGCCCTGCTCGGCGAAGCCGGCGGTGCGTGAGCGGAAGTACTCGTCGAGCAGCCGGTGCGCGTCGGGGGCGTCGGCGGGGGAGGAGCGCAGGGTCACCACGCCTCCAGCGTAAGCGCTGACGGGGAGCGGTGCCGCCGGTGCCGGGGGCCCGTCGCGCACGTCCCGCGTTCCCGCGCCCCGCCTAGGATGGAGGTCATGACGACTCGCGTGGCCATCGTCGGCGGAACCGGAAAGCTCGGAGGCATCATCCGCGATGTCGTCGAGGCGGAGCCCGGCTACGAGGTCGCCGCCGTGCTGACCTCGCGCTCCGAGCTCTCGGAGCTCGAGGGCGCCGACCTCGTCGTCGATGCGTCGACGCCCGCGGTCTCGATCGATGTGGTCCGCGCGGCGATCGAGCGCGGCGTGAACGTCCTGATCGGAACGTCCGGGTGGTCGGCGGAGCGCATCGCTCTGGTGCGTCCTCTCGTCGAGGCCGCCGGCACGGGAGCGGTCTTCATCCCCAACTTCTCGCTCGGCTCGGTGCTGGGCTCCGCCCTCGCGGCGGCGGCCGCACCGTTCTTCCCCTCGATCGAGATCGTCGAGGCGCACCGCGAGACCAAGATCGACTCTCCCAGCGGCACGGCTGTCCGCACCGCCGAGCTCATCGCCGCCGCGCGAGATGCTGTCGGCCCGGTCGAGTCGCCGCACGTCGACCAGCGCGCTCGCGGGCAGCAGGTCGCGAGCGTGCCGATCCACTCGCTGCGCCGTCCCGGCGTCGTCGCCCGGCAGGAGACGATCCTCGCCGGCGCGGGGGAGTCTCTCACGATCGTGCACGACACGGTGGAGCCGGCCCAGGCCTATGCCGGCGGCATCCGCCTGGCCCTCGCGGCGGCTCGCGACGCGAAGGGGGTGACCGTCGGCCTCGACAGCCTGATCGACATCGGCATCGGACGCCCCGCTGCTCCCGCGGACGTCGCGCCGGTCGACGAGGGCGGCGTGCCGGGCCAGGTCGCCCGCGCGACCGAGTCCTTCACCGACGGACGATGAGCGCACGCATCGGCGTCGCCGTCATGGCGGTGCTGCTCGCGGTGTACATCGTGCTCGTGGGGCAGCGGGCGTGGCTGCTGCTCATGAGCCGCGACGCGGTCGGCGTCGCCATGGGGGCCGCGCTCGTGGTGCTGCCGCTCATCGCGGCATGGGCGCTCGGGCGCGAGCTGTGGTTCGGGGTGCGGGCCGAGCAGCTGGGCCGGCGGCTCGAAGCCGAGGGCGCTCTGCCCGACGACGCGGTGACGGTGCGTCCCAGCGGACGCGTGCTGCGCGAGGACGCGGATGCCGTCTTCTCGGCGTACCGGTCCGCCGCCGAGACGCACCCCGACGACTGGCGCGTCTGGTACCGCCTGGGCATCGCGTACGACGCCGCCGGCGATCGCCGCCGGGCCCGCGAGGCCGTGCGCACCGCCATCCGGCTCGAGAAGGGCGACCGCCCGCGCTGAGCAGCGGTTCAGGATGCGGGCGGCACCGCCGCCGCGACGGCATCCTCGACCGTGGGGTGCGTGAACGTGAAGCCTGAGGCGGTCAGCGCGTCGGGCACGACGTGCGCGTCGGTCGTGAGCAGGGCCTCCGTCGCATCGGGGCCGAGCACGAGCTTCATGCCCCACACGGGCGCCCGCAGCGCGTACGGCCGGTTCATGCGCACCGCGAGCGCGAAGCCGAGGTCGTTCGCGGTGGCCCGCGTCGGACCCGAGAGGTTCACCGGCCCGGTGAGGCGCGCGTCGATCACGTGCCGGATCGCGCGCACCTCGTCGTCGAGCGAGATCCACGGCCACACCTGGGTGCCACGGCCTATCGGCCCCGAGACGCCGAGCCGCGTGAGCGCCAGCAGCGGCTTGAGCACCCCCTCGGCATGGACGACGGGAGCGGTGCGGATGACCGCGACGGCGGCGTCCTCGCCGGCGCCGAGGGCCGCGCGCTCCCATTCGCCGCACAGGTCGGCCAGGAACGTCTCGCCGCGCGGGGCGTCCTCCGACAGGCGGGCGCCGGGCCTCGATCCGTAGTAGCCGACGGCGGAGGCCGAGACGAGCTGCGGAGCATCCGCCCCGAGCTCGCGCACGGCGCGCGCGAGGGCCCGGGTCGGCGTGATGCGCGACCACAGCAGCGTGCTCTTGTACGACGGGGTCCAGGGGAAGCGGCCGATGCTCGCGCCGTTAAGGCCGACCACGGCGCGGGCGCCGTCGAGCACGGCAGGGTCGAGCGGCTCGCCGGACGTCAGCCACTCGACCTCGTGTGGGCCCTGCGCGGGGCGCCGAACCAGCGTCGTCACCTCCACGCCGTCGGCGCGCAGGCACTCGACGAGCGTGCGGCCGATCAGCCCGGACGCGCCGGCGACGACCACACGGTCGCCGCCGGCGTGACGAGAGGGATCAGGCAAGCGTGGCCTCGAGCGTGATCTCGATGCCCGCGAGCGCTTGCGAGACCGGGCAGCCTGCCTTCGCATCCTGCGCGATGCGCTCGAAGTCCTCGGCCGACAGGCCGGGGACGACCGCGTTGACGTTGAGGTGGCTGCCGGTGATGCCGGTGCCGGGCTTGAACGTCACGGACGCGGTCGTGTCGACCTGCTCGGGCGGCGTGCCGTTGTCGGCGAGGGCGTTCGACAGCGCCATGTTGAAGCAGGATGCGTGCGCGGCGGCGATGAGCTCCTCGGGCGTGGTCACGCTGGTGGAGCCCTCGCTGCGCGCCTTCCAGTTCACCGCGAACGTGCCGGCGCCCGACGACGCGAGCGAGACCTCGCCGGCGCCGTCGAACAGGCTTCCCCTCCACGTGCTCTTGGCTTCGCTGGTGACGGTCATGAGGGCCTCCTCGCTCGTGGCGCGTCCGCGGTTCGGGACGTCTCGCGTCAGCCTAACCGCGAGGGATGACGCGGCGCGATGGTCCGTCGCGCGCGGGCGAGGTGCGCCTGGGGCGGTTCAGGCCGCGGCGGGACGAGCGCGGCCGATGATGCCGGCGCGCTGCAGCAGCAGATACAGCTGGCATCCGAGGCACAGACCGAAGACGGCGTTCAGGAACGCCGCGACGAAGGCCATCGCCGCCGCGATCGGCAGCGCCCACGGCACGGCGAACAGCTGCAGCACGAGGCCGATGACCGAGACGAACAGGCCGACGCCCTGCGCGAACCGCGGGGGACGTGCGTCCTCCCACTCGGTCGGCGCAGCCAGCCGCGGTGCGACCGCCCTGCGGTAAAGGACGCCCCACGGGGCCGTGCGCGGCCAGGCGACGCCCCACAGGAAGAGGACCGCCGCGAGCAGCAGCAGGAGGAAGCCGGGGTCCAGGACCCGCTGTGCCACGGTCGTGTAGCTGATCGCCCATGTGCTGCCGTTGGAGATGTAGACGAAATCCGAAAGCGGCTGGAACGCGAACCAGCCGAACGTCACCGGCATCTGGGCCGTCGAGATTCCCGTGAGCCCGAAGAACACCGTGATCAGCAGCAGCACCGAGGTGATGGCGGCTGCGAAGCGCGGAGCGCGCGGGTCGACCGTGCCGCGGGGCGCGCGGGGGCCCCGGCCGGCGGCATCCGCGCGGTCAGACATTCGCGCCCTCAGCGATGAGGCGCTTGAGCTCGAGCTCCAGCACGTCGCGGCCGGGCGTGCCGCCGAAGCGGGTCTGCACGACGCCGTGGCGGTCGAGCACGAGCGTGGTCGGCGTCTGCAGCACGTGGAAGTGCTTGGCGATGTCGGGCCGATGGGTGAGGTCGACGTCGAGGTGGCGCACCCCGTCATGGTCGTCGGCGATCGCCGACAGCGTGCGGTGGACGCCCGGGCAGCGGGCGCACATCTCTGTGCTGAACTGCAGGAGGGTGGCGACCTCGCCCAGCCCGTCGGCACCGAGACGGTGCGGCTCGACGACCTCGTGCTGGACGTCGTGACGCGGGCGCGCGGCGCGCCAGTTCACGAAGACGCCGAGGGCTGCGCTGCCTGCCAGCAGCAGGACGAGCGCGATGACGGCACCGACGAGGGTCACAGCAGATCAGGCTAACCCCTTTCGGGCGCGCCGGGACGGGATGAGCGAATATGACGCGCCGGATGTCACACACGGTCGACCGGCGGGTGTCCGCCTCCGGCGGCACTGCCGCGGGTATCGTGGCAGCCGTGACGACGTCGATCCCCACGCCTTATGAGGACCTGCTGCGCGACGTGCTGGAGCACGGCACGCACAAGGACGACCGCACCGGAACGGGCACCACGAGCGCGTTCGGCCGGCAGATCCGGTTCGACCTGTCTCAGGGGTTCCCGCTCATCACCACCAAGCGCGTGCACTTCAAATCGATCGCCTACGAGCTCCTGTGGTTCCTGCGCGGCGAGTCGAACGTCGCCTGGCTGCAGCAGAACGGCGTCACGATCTGGGACGAGTGGGCCGACGCCTCGGGCGAGCTCGGCCCCGTCTACGGCGTGCAGTGGCGCTCGTGGCCGACGCCGTCCGGCGGTCACATCGACCAGATCTCGCAGGTGGTCGAGCAGATCAGGACGAATCCCGACTCCCGCCGGCTGATCGTGTCGGCCTGGAACCCGGCCGACATCCCCGACATGGCGCTCGCGCCGTGCCACACCCTCTTCCAGTTCTACGTCGCCGACGGCAAGCTGTCGTGCCAGCTCTATCAGCGCAGCGCCGACCTGTTCCTGGGTGTGCCGTTCAACATCGCGTCCTACGCGCTGCTGACGCTGATGATCGCGCAGCAGGCGGGGCTGGAGCCGGGCGACTTCGTGTGGACCGGCGGCGACTGCCACGTCTACGACAACCATGTCGAGCAGGTGCGCGAGCAGCTCACGCGCGATCCCTACCCGTATCCGACGCTGCGGTTCGCGCGGAAGCCCGAGTCGATCTTCGACTACCGCTACGAGGACTTCATCGTCGAGGACTACCAGCACCACCCCGCGATCCGCGCCGCGGTCGCGGTATGAGCTCGAGCCTCGGCCGGAGCAGGGTCGGCCGCAGCAGCGTCGGCCTCATCTGGGCCGAGGCGCACGGCGGCGTGATCGGTGCGCACGGCGGAATGCCGTGGCACGTGCCCGAGGATCTCGCGCACTTCAAGGCGACGACGCTCGGCGCCCCCGTCGTGATGGGCCGCCGCACGTGGGAGTCCTTCCCGGCGCGCTTCCGCCCGCTCCCCGGGCGGCGCAACATCGTCGTCACCCGTCAGCAGGAGTGGCAGGATGCCGGCGCCGAGCGTGCGGCGTCGCTCGAGGCCGCGCTGACCCTCGCCGCGGCAGGCGACCCGGAATGGATCTGGGTCATCGGCGGCGGTCAGCTGTACAGCGAGGCGCTCCCGTGGGCCGATCGGCTCGAGGTCACCGAGCTCGACCTCGACGTCGCGGGCGACACCCGCGCCCCGGACCGCTCGGGATGGATCCCGGCCGCGGGCGGACCGGGGGAGTGGGCGACGTCGGGATCCGGCATCCGCTACAGGTTCCTCTCGCTGGTGCCCGGTCCCGCGTCCTGAGGCACGGCGTGCGGCAATAGGCTGGCGCGCATGGGCAAGACGGCACTCATCACCGGCGCGAGCTCGGGTCTCGGCGCCGAGTACGCGCGGCAGCTGGCGGCCAAGGGTGCCGACCTCGTGCTCGTCGCACGCGATCGCACAGCGCTCGACGAGCTCGCGAGCCGTCTGCGCAGGACGTACGGCGTCGAGGTCGAGGTGCTCGCGGCCGACCTGGTCAAGCGGCGCCAGCGCAACAGGGTCGTGGCGCGCGTGGCCGACCCCGACCGGCCCATCGAGGTCCTGGTGAACAACGCCGGCTTCGGGCTGCCGCTCGCGTTCGAGGGCAACGACATCGACGACGAAGTGCGCCACCTGAGGCTGCACGTCGAGGTGCCGATGCGGCTGACGCACGCCGCGCTCGGAGCGATGCTCGAGCGGGGGCACGGCCGGATCATCAACGTCGCCTCGGTGGCCGCGTTCATCCCGCGCTCGACGTACGGCGCGTGCAAGGGGTGGCTGGTGAGCTTCAGCCGCTGGGCGAACGGCCGCTACCGGGCGCGCGGAGTGACGGTGACGGCGGTCTGCCCCGGGTATACGCACACGGACTTCCACGAGCGCATGGGCCTCGATCCCGGTGAAGAGGGCGTGCCCGGCTTCATGTGGCTGCAGGCGAGCGACGTCGTGGCGCAGTCGCTGCGCGACGTGACGCACGGGTCCGCGGTGTCGATCCCGTCCCTGCGATACAAGGTGCTGGTCGTCCTCGCGCGGTTCGCGCCGCCCTCGGTCGCAGCGCGCATCGGCGAACGCGGCCGCTGACCCGTCCGGTGCGACCCGTCGACCGTGCGACGGTCGCCGGTCGAGAGAGCGGATTGGTTAGACTTTCTCGCAGACTCGCCGTGCGGCCCGACGCCCGCGAACCGCAGCCCCTCCCCGAGCGACCCTGCGGCGCGGGCCGGCCCGCGCGTCACATCTGCGGAGGGGCGGATATGCGGAACGATCGCGGACGTGTTCAGAAGCTGCGCGGGGACGCGCGACGCGATCGTCGGGTGGTCCGTCGCAGCGCTGCCGGCGTGGTCGTGGTCGGTCTGGCGGCTGTCGGGGTCATGGTCGCCGGCGCGGTCGCGCAGGCAGACGTCCCCGCCCAGTGGAACCCGTTCACGGCAGCGGGCGGCTACAGCGTCTACGCCCGCGAGGACGCGTTCCTCGGCGGGTCCGAGACAGAGGGTGCGATCGCCGTGGGCGGCACGCTCTCTGTGCGCGGCACCAGCGGCTACTACCCGGCAGTCCAGTTCGTGGCCGGCGCCGGCGACTACGTGCTTCCCACGGTCGACGGCGATCCCACGCGCGTGCTCGTATCGCAGTACGGGGGCGACGGCCGTATCGAGATCACCAACGCCGGCCAGGACCCCGTCGACCCCGCGACGACGGGCATCCTGAAGGTCGCCACGCCGAGCGACGCGTGGACGTTCGCCGAGCGGGGCGGCTTCACCCGGCACATCCGCGCCGGCGCCGACGTCGACGACGCGCCCCTCATCGATGTCAACGCGCTGCCCTGGCCGGGGACGGCCGATGCGGCGGCCGACGAGATCTACACCGCGGTGCCGGACGCCGCGGATTACGTCGAGGCGGACATGACCTGGACGTACGACGAAGCGGCCTCGTGCCTGGCCACCGTCGAGGATCCGGTGAACGACCTCGCGAACTTCCCGACGGTCGTCGAGGACACCTCTGGCCGCGTGGTCCTCGCGGGCATCTCCGCCGACCACCCGAACGTGATCGTGTACGACGCCGCCCTGGGTGCGCAGCAGGTCCAGTTCGCCGACGGCGAGCCCCTGCTCGGCCCCGCCAACCCGCTCGTGGTCGTCGTCCCCGCCGGGACGACGGTGGTCAACGCGCCGTTCGGTGGGAGCGCGAGCGCTCCGCACTACGTCATGTGGGACTTCACCGACGTCACGGGCGCCGTGACGGTGCAGCCGGCGACCGGCCCGCAAGGGCGCATCGTGGGCTCGCTGTACGGACCCGAGACCGACATGACGGTGAGCGCGGCACCCATCGACGGTCAGATCCTGGCGCGCAACCTGGACGTGACCGTCGGCAGCGGCGAGACCCATGCGTATTTCTTCCGCGGCGTCCTCCCGTGTCCGGCGCCCACGCCCACCCCGACGGTCACGCCCACTCCGACACCGACCATCACCCCGACGCCCACCCCGACGGTCACTCCGACCCCGACGGTCACGCCGTCTCCGACGCCGACCGTCGCCCCGACGCCGAGCGGGAGCACGCCGGGTGGCGAGCTGCCCGCCACCGGCGGCACCTTCGATCCGACCCTGCCCATCGCCCTGAGCCTGGCCGCAGTCGGCGCCGGCGCCATCCTGGCGGACTACGCGCGCCGCCGCAGCACGCGCAGCCGCCGCGGGGCGCGAGGCTGACCTCGAGGCGGGGATGCCGCGCCCGGCCGTACGCGGCGGGCGCGGCATCCCGATAATCTGAACTCATGACGCATACGGGCAATCCCTTCGGACAGGTCCTCGTCGCGCTCGTCACCCCCATGACGGCCGACGGCGAAGTCGACTGGCCCGGTGTCGAGAAGCACATCGACGACGTCATCACCGCGGGCGCCGACGGCATCGTCGTCACCGGCACCACGGGTGAGACGTCGACCCTCACCGACGCGGAGAAGCTCCGCCTGGTCGAGGTGGGCAAGGATGTCTCGGCCGGACGGGCGAAGATCATCACGGGCGGCGGCTCCAACGAGACCGCGCACGCGATCGAGCTCTACAAGGCCAGCGAGAAGGCCGGCGCCGACGGCATCATGATCGTCACGCCGTACTACAACAAGCCCACGCAGGCGGGCATCCTCACGCACTTCCGCCTCGTCGCCGATGCGACCGACCTGCCGGTGATCCTGTACGACATCCCCGCACGCACGGGCGTGCCGATCAAGTACGAGACGATCCTGCGCCTGGCCAAGCACCCGAACATCCTGGCGATCAAGGACGCAAAGGGCGACTTCAGCGAGGTCAGCCGCGTGCTCAACCAGACCGACCTCATGTACTTCTCCGGCGACGACGCCAACGTGCTGCCGCACCTCGCGATCGGCGCGACCGGCCTCATCGGCGTGACGGCGAACGTCGCCGCCCAGCCGTACCGCGTGATCGTGGATGCCGTCAACCGCGGCGATCTCGCGGCCGCGACCGCCGAGCACAAGCGCCTCGAGCCGCTCGTGCGCGCCCTCATGACCCACGTTCCCGGCACCGTGTCGACCAAGTACGTCCTGCACGGCCTGGGCCGGATCTCCAGCCCCCGCGTCCGGCTGCCGCTGGTCGGCCCGGAGGAGTGGGAGGCCGCGATGATCGAAGACGAGCTGGCGCTGGTGACCGACGTCGCCGGTGCGGACTTCTCGAACTTCCGCCCCGACCGCAACGCCGCCGCCGGCGGTGCGCTGCCGAAGGTCTCGGGCACCACGAGATGACGGATCCTGCCGCCGCGGACGCGACGGCAGGACAGATGAACGGATGCCGCGGCATCCGGAGGAGGCCTCACGATGCCCACCACCCTGTACGACCCGCCTGAGCTCACCGCCGGCACCCTGCGGATCGTCCCGCTCGGCGGCCTCGGCGAGGTCGGCCGCAACATGACCGTGTTCGAGTACGGCGGCAAGCTGCTGGTCGTCGACTGCGGCGTGCTGTTCCCCGAAGAGCACCAGCCGGGCGTCGACCTGATCCTGCCGGACTTCGAGCCGATCAAGCAGCGGCTCGACGACATCGTCGGCGTCGTGCTCACGCACGGCCACGAGGACCACATCGGCGCCGTGCCGTACCTGCTCAAGCTCAAGAGCGACATCCCCCTCATCGGGTCGGGGCTGACGCTCGCGCTCGTCGAGGCGAAGCTCAAGGAGCACCGCATCAAGCCGTTCACGCTGACGGTCGCCGAGGGCCAGCGCGAGAACCTCGGGCCGTTCGAGCTCGAGTTCGTCGCGGTCAACCACTCGATCCCCGACGCGCTCGCGGTCGCGATCCGCACGCCCGCGGGGCTCGTGCTGGCGACCGGCGACTTCAAGATGGACCAGCTGCCGCTGGACGGCCGCATCACCGACCTGCGCTCGTTCGCGCGGCTCGGCGAAGAGGGCGTCGACCTCTTCCTGGTCGACTCCACCAACGCCGACGTGCCCGGCTTCACGCCCACCGAGCGCTCGATCGGCCCGGTGCTCGACCAGGTGATCGGCAAGGCGCCGCGCCGCGTCGTCGTCGCCAGCTTCTCCAGCCACGTCCACCGCGTGCAGCAGGTGCTGGATGCCGCGGCCGCCCACGGCCGTCGCGTCGCGTTCCTCGGCCGGAGCATGGTCCGCAACATGACGATCGCCGAGGACCTCGGCTACCTGAAGGTGCCGGACGGCGTCCTCATCGACTACAAGAAGGCGCGGGACCTGCCGGACGACCAGATCGTCTACATGTCGACGGGCTCGCAGGGCGAGCCGATGGCGGTGCTCAGCCGCATGGCGAACCTCGACCACGCGATCGAGCCCGGTCCCGGCGACACCGTGATCCTCGCGTCGAGCCTCATCCCCGGCAACGAGAACGCGGTGTACCGCGTGATCGACGGGCTCACCAAGCTCGGCGCCAACGTCGTGCACAAGGGCAACGCCAAGGTGCACGTCTCGGGCCACGCCGCCGCGGGCGAGCTGCTCTACTGCTACAACATCCTGAAGCCGCGCAACGTGCTGCCCGTCCACGGCGAGTACCGGCACCTGATGGCCAACGCCCGTCTCGCGCAGGACACCGGCATCCCCGCCGAGCGCACCCTGCTGGCCGAGAACGGCACGGTCATCGACCTGCGCGACGGCATCGCCGAAGAGGTCGGCCAGCTCGACCTCGGCTTCGTCTACGTCGACGGCTCGACGGTGGGCGAGATCACCGACGCCGACCTCAAGGACCGTCGGATCCTCGGCGAGGAGGGCTTCATCTCGGTCATCGTCGTCGTCGACGCGACCACCGGCAAGGTCATCTCGGGGCCCGAGGTGCACGCCCGCGGGTTCGCCGAGGACGACGCCGTGTTCGAGGACGTCAAGCCGAAGATCGCCGCCGCGCTCGCCGAGGCCGCCCAGTCCGGCGTCCGCGACCAGCACGCCCTCTCGCAGGTCGTGCGGCGCACCATCGGCCGCTGGGTGAACCAGTCGCTGCGACGCCGGCCGATGATCGTGCCGCTCGTGATCGAGGCCTAGCGAGATCGCTGCTCGGGGCGGGGCGATGCCGTTGTGGGCGGCGGGGTGCGTCATCCTGTCGTAACACGCGCGCCGTACGATCGGCCCGTGGCGTCTTCGTTCCGCATCAGGCCGGCCGTCGGGTCCGACGGCTCGTTCCTCGGCGACATGGTGGTCGAGGCGGCCAACTGGCGCCAGGGCGCGGCGCGGCCGCGGCACGAGATCATCGGCGGCGACGACCACCGCCGCTATGTCGCCGGGTGGAAGCGGCCGGGCGATGCGGGATTCGTGGCGGAGGATTCCGCCGGAGGCCCGGTGGGTGCCGCGTGGTATCGCATGCTGCCGCGGACCGACCCCGGCTTCGGGTATGTCGGCACCGGCGTGCCGGAGCTGATCATCGGCGTGCGGCCGGTGTGGCGCGCGCACGGCGTCGGACGCGCGCTGCTGCAGCGGCTGTGCGAGAAGGCCCGCGCCGACGGGTTCGCGCGGCTGAGCCTCAGCGTCGAGCGCGGCAACTTCGCAGCGACGCTGTACCGCAGCGAGGGGTTCGCGGTCGTCGAGGCGGGGCACGGGCGCGACACGATGGTCAAGCGCCTGCGATAGTCCGCGAAGGGCGCTGAGCGGCGTGGTTCCGCGGAAATGTCGGGCGCCCGGCCTACCGTGGGGGGATGGCCAGGAGCACAAGCCCGACCAAGGGGTCGCGCGCGTCTTCGAACGCGTCGTCGAGCACGCGCTCGACGACGTCTTCGAGCGCGCGGAAGCCGGCGGCGGCCAAACCCGCACCGGCGCCGAAGCGCTACGTGGGCGAGCCCGACCGGCCGCCCGTCGTCGTCCGCGCATGGATGGGCATCGCGCACGCCACCGGCGGACTGTTCCGGGCATTCGGGCCCGAGGTCCTCGAGAAGGAGCAGCGTCGCGACGGCTTCCCGTTCCTGCTCGTGCTGCTGGCGATCGCCGGTGCCGTCAACGAGTGGTTCTTCATCGGCAACGAGGTCGCGAAGACGATCAGCGCCTACACGGTCGGGATGCTGGTCGGACGCGAGGCGTTCGTGCTGCCGGTGCTGCTGCTCATGCTCGCGGGCTGGATGTTCCGGCATCCCTCGTCCGTGCATGACAACGGGCGCGTCGGGATCGGGTTCGGCCTGCTGATCGTCACGATCGCGGGCTTCTGCCATGTCGCGGGCGGCCGCCCGCAGCCGAGCCAGGGGCTCCCGGCCCTCAGCGAGGCCGGGGGGCTGTTCGGCTGGATGCTCGCCGAGCCGCTGGCCTTCGTGCTGACCGACATCGGGGCGTACATCGCGCTGTCGCTGCTGTCGCTGCTGAGCGTCCTGATCATCACCAAGACCCCGCCGAACCGCATCGGCCGCCGCCTCGGCGAGCTGTACATGTGGATGTTCGGCGCCGAGCCCCGTGAAGAGAAGCCGGTGGATGCCGCGGCCGCCGCCTCGGCCGACGACGAGGGCGACTCGTCCCTGCCGTTCTGGCGCCGCAACAAGACCGGCCGCGAGAAGGATCCCGAGGGCGGGCTGGGCTCGCAGGACCTCACCGAGCTGCTTCCTGCCGGATCGTCGCAGGGCGGTTTCGATCAGGCGATCGCGGCATCGGTCACGCCGCCTCCGGCTCCCGCGACGGACGCGCTCACGGAGGTGATCGACCCCGCCGTGCTGTCGGCGGCGAAGGCCGCCACGTCGTCGCGCACGTCGCTGCGCGACGACGCCGAGGTCATCGAGGACGACGGGCTCCTGCCCGGGCTCGACGGCATCGGGACGTCGTCGGCGCCGGGTGCGCCCACGGCCCCGTACCGGCTCCCGTCGGTCAATGCGCTGGCGGCGGGCTCGCCGCACGTCGCGCGGTCGCAGGCGAACGACGACACCGTGCGGGCGATCACGAGCGTGCTCGACCAGTTCTCCGTCGACGCGCGCGTGACCGGGTTCTCGCGCGGTCCGACAGTCACGCAGTACGAGATCGAGCTCGGCCCGGGCGTCAAGGTCGAACGCATCACCGCCCTGACCAACAACATCGCCTATGCCGTCGCCTCGAACGAGGTGCGCATCCTCGCGCCGATCCCCGGCAAGAGTGCGATCGGCGTCGAGATCCCCAACACCGATCGCGAGATCGTCACGCTCGGCGACGTGCTGCGCTCGCAGACCGCCACCAACCAGACGCACCCGATGACCATTGGCGTCGGCAAGGACGTGGGCGGCGGCTACGTCGTCGCGAACCTGGCGAAGATGCCCCACCTGCTCGTGGCCGGCTCCACCGGCTCGGGCAAGTCGAGCTTCGTGAACTCGATGATCACGAGCCTGCTCATGCGCGCCAAGCCGGCGGACGTGCGCATGGTGCTGATCGACCCCAAGCGGGTCGAGCTCACGTCGTACGCCGGTGTTCCGCACCTCATCACGCCCATCATCACGAACCCCAAGAAGGCCGCAGAGGCGCTGCAGTGGGTCGTGAAAGAGATGGACATGCGGTACGACGACCTCGCGTCGTTCGGCTTCCGCCACATCGACGACTTCAACAAGGCCGTCGTCGCGGGTGAGATCACCCTGCCACCGGGCAGCGAGCGCGTGCTCAAGCCCTACCCGTACCTGCTCGTGGTCGTCGACGAGCTCGCCGACCTCATGATGGTCGCGCCGCGCGACGTGGAGGACTCGATCGTCCGCATCACGCAGCTCGCCCGCGCCTCGGGCATCCATCTCGTGCTGGCCACGCAGCGGCCGTCCGTCGATGTCGTGACGGGCCTCATCAAGGCCAATGTGCCGTCGCGCCTGGCGTTCGCGGTGACGAGCGTCACCGACTCGCGCGTCATCCTCGATCAGCCTGGCGCCGATCGGCTCATCGGCCAGGGCGACGGGCTGTTCCTGCCGATGGGCGCCTCGAAGGCGCTGCGCGTCCAGGGAGCGTGGGTCAGCGAGAAAGAGATCGAAGAGGTCGTCAAGCACGTCACCAACCAGGCGCGGCCGGAGTATCGCGCCGACGTGCAGGCCGTCGCCGAGAAGAAAGAGATCGACGCCGACATCGGTGACGACCTCGATCTGCTGCTGGCGGCCGCCGAGCAGATCATCTCGACGCAGTTCGGCTCGACGTCGATGCTGCAGCGCAAGCTGCGCGTCGGATTCGCGAAGGCCGGCCGTCTCATGGACCTGCTGGAGTCCCGCGAGATCGTCGGTCCCTCCGAGGGCTCGAAGGCCCGCGACGTGCTCGTCACGCCCGATCAGCTGCCCTCGGTGCTCGCGCGCCTGCGCGGCGAGGACGTGCCGGATGCGGCGCCCGCGGCCGCGGCATCCGATCAGTACGGGAAGGATGCCGTCGCCTCGCAGTTCGACGGCTACCCGGAGGTCGACGGCGACGAGGGCTCAGAGGACGCCTGGGGCTTGACCGGCCGCGACTGAACGGTCCCGACGGATAGGCTCGGCGCATGGAGATCCCGCGGCAGCTGCCGAACACGATCACGATCGTGCGCATTCTCTGCGCACCGGTCTTCCTGTGGCTCCTCCTCGCGGACGGTGGCGCCGACGGCGCGCTGCGGTGGTGGGCGGCGGCGCTGTTCATCGTCGCGATCGCGACCGACGGGATCGACGGCTATCTCGCCCGCAAGCACCACATCGTCACCGACCTCGGCAAGCTGCTCGACCCGATCGCCGACAAGGTGCTCACGGGCTTCGCCTTCATCGGGCTGTCGATCCTCGGCGAGCTGCCCTGGTGGGTCACGATCGTCGTGCTGATCCGCGAGATCGGCATCACCGTGTACCGCTTCATGGTCGTCAGCGACCACGTGCTCGCCGCCGCCTGGATGGGCAAGCTCAAGACCCTCGCGCAGGGGGTCGCGCTGTCGCTCGCGCTCCTGCCGCTGTGGACCCTCGTCGGCGAGTGGATCTTCTGGGTCAACGGCGTGACGATGACGATCGCCGTCGTCCTCACGATCGCGAGCGGCATCGACTACATCGTGAGCGAGGTGCGGGCGGCTCGCGAGAAGCGGACGTCGTCGTGACGGAGGATCCTTCGTCTCGTTCCTCGCTCAGCGCGGGCGCGGCGGCGGCGGTCCTCCGCGCCCTCGGCGTGCGGGACTGGTCGATCGCCGCGGCGGAATCCCTCACCGGCGGACGCGTCATCGCCGCGCTCGTCGACATTCCGGGCGCCTCCGCGCACGTGCGCGGAGGCATCGTCGCCTACGCGACCGACCTCAAGGCGCGGGTGCTCGGCGTCGACGAGGGCCTGCTCGCCGAGCGCGGTGCCGTCGACGCCGAGGTGGCCCTCGCGATGGCCGGGGGAGTGCGCCGCGTGATGGGTGCCGATGTCGGGCTCGCCACCACCGGCGTGGCCGGCCCGGACGCGCAGGACGGCAAGCCCGTCGGCACCGTCCACATCGCCGTGGTGACTCCTGAGACCGCGGTGACCGCTCAGCTCGCGCTGGCGGGGACCCGCGACGAGATCCGCACGGCGTCGGTGACGCGCGTGCTCGAGCTGGCGCTCGACGTGCTGTGAGGCATCCACTGCTCTTCGTGTCGGCCGGGAACAGACCGTGTTGCGTCTCGGTTACATTCGGTGATTCCCACCCATTGCCCAGTTCTCGGGATTAGATTGGCATCATCCGGTGCTGTACTGTTGGCCACCCGGACGACGGTGGAATCAGAAGTGAGGAGGGGCCCTGATGATCCTGGTACGTCAAGAGATCGGCGAAGTGCTTCGTGATTTCCGCCAGCAGAAGGGGCGCACCCTCCGGCAGGTGGCGAGCCGCGCGAGCGTCGCCCTCGGCTATCTGAGCGAGGTCGAGCGCGGGCAGAAGGAGGCCTCGAGCGAGATCCTCGCCTCGGTGGCCGAAGCGCTCGACGTCCCGATCTCGATCATCATGCGAGAGGTCGGTGACCGCATCTCGGTGCTGGAGGGACTGCAGACGTTCCCCGATGTCGTCCCGGACGACCTGGTGGCCTCGGTCGACGCCGAGCTGTCGCTGCGCTGACCTCCACGAAGCTCAGGGATCGCCTACCCAGATGCGCCGCAGTGAGTTCCGTCGCGCCGTCGACGACGAGTTCGGCGGGCGCGCGAGCGCCGTCGTGACCGATCTGGTCCTCTCGCGCGTGGGCGGCCGCACGGCCGCGGATGCCATCGCCGCCGGCGTGGACCCGCGTGAGGTGTGGCTCGCGCTGTGCGAAGAGCTCGATGTGCCGGCCGAGCGCCGATACGGCGTGGGGCGGCTCGAACCCCGTCGCAGCTGACGCGCATCCGTCGTCGCCGCGCGGCGTGTCGTCGAATATCTGTTCGAGATCCGCGTAGTGTCCTCCACAGAAGGTGTCGAGGACGTGTTTTGCACGGACCGGGGCCGGGCGAAGGCCGATGTCGGAACCCACCCCTAACGTGATCCACGTCGAACGACACCACACGCCTTGTCGCAGCATCCGTTCCACCGGGGCGGAGCGCGACAGCCTACAGGCGACGGAACACCAGCACGAAGGAGCACGACATGCCCTCACCCGCAGACCGCGAGAAGGCCCTCGAATCGGCCCTCGCCCAGATCGACCGGCAGTTCGGGAAGGGCTCGGTGATGCGGCTCGGCAGCGACGAGCGCGCTCCCGTCGAGGTCGTGCCCACCGGCTCGATCGCCCTCGACGTCGCCCTCGGCATCGGCGGACTCCCGCGTGGCCGCATCATCGAGATCTACGGTCCGGAGTCGTCGGGTAAGACGACGCTGACCCTCCACGCGATCGCCAACGCGCAGCGCGCGGGCGGGATCGCCGCGTTCATCGACGCCGAGCACGCGCTCGACCCGGACTACGCCCAGAAGCTCGGCGTCGACATCGACGCGCTGCTCGTGTCGCAGCCCGACACGGGTGAGCAGGCGCTCGAGATCGCCGACATGCTGGTGCGCTCCGGCGCGATCGACCTGATCGTCATCGACTCGGTCGCGGCGCTCGTTCCCAAGGCTGAGATCGAGGGCGAGATGGGCGACTCGCACGTGGGTCTGCAGGCGCGCCTCATGTCGCAGGCGCTCCGCAAGCTCACGGGTGGTCTCAACCAGACCAACACCACGATGATCTTCATCAACCAGCTGCGCGAGAAGATCGGCGTGTTCTTCGGCTCGCCCGAGACCACCGCCGGCGGTAAAGCGCTGAAGTTCTACGCGTCGGTGCGACTCGACATCCGCCGCATCGAGACGCTGAAGGACGGCTCCGACGCGGTCGGCAACCGCACCCGCGTCAAGGTCGTCAAGAACAAGATGGCGCCGCCGTTCAAGCAGGCGGAGTTCGACATCCTCTACGGCGTCGGCATCTCGCGCGAAGGCAGCCTCATCGACTTCGGCGTCGAGCACGGCATCGTCAAGAAGTCGGGCGCGTGGTACACGTACGACGGAGAGCAGCTGGGCCAGGGCAAAGAGAACGCGCGCAACTTCCTCCTCAAGAACGAGGACGTGGCGGCAGACATCGAGTCGAAGATCAAGGTCAAGCTGGGCATCGGCCAGCCGCGCGGCGCTGCCGCCGAAGGCTCGGCGGCTGACGAGCTGGCGGCCCGTCGTCCGGCGTGATGCCTACGCAGGCGCAGCGACCGAGGGACCTCATATGACGACCGAGAACGGGGGCGAGCACGAGAGGCTCGCCCCCGTCATCCCCCTCTTCGGCGGTCCCGCACCCACGGCGCCGCTCGAAGCCTCACCTGAGCCGGCATGGAACGCGACCTGGGCCGATGACCCGGAGTCGGCGGACGACGACTACGACCGGTTCGGCAATGACACCTCGCACCTGCGCGTCCCGGACGCGGCGGCCGCGGCTGCCGACGCACGCGAGAACGCCGAGAAGAGCCTCCTGAAGAAGCTCCGGGCTCGCTCGCTGTCCGTGCGCGAGGCGCGGGGCGTCCTGCGCGATCATGAGCTCGATGACGAGGCGATCGACGAGGTCGTCGCTTCGTTCGAACGCCTCGGCTACCTCGACGACGCCAGGCTGGCGGAGCAGCTGGTGCATTCCGGCTCCGACCGGAAGGGCCAGGGGCGCAAGGCGATCGCGCAGACCCTCGCCAAGCGCGGGGTGTCCCGCGAGGTCGCCGACGCGGCGCTCGAGGAGCTTCCTGACGACGACTTCGAACGCGCCCTCGAGTTCGCCCGCGGCAAGGCGTCGGCGATGCGCGGCCTGGAGCGCGATGTGGCCGTGCGCCGGCTGGCCGGCCAGCTGGCACGTCGGGGCTACGGCGGCCCGGTGGCGATGAACGCCACGCGCCAGGCGCTGGATGAGCTGAGTCGTCCCGTCGGCCGCGTCCGCTTCGAGTGACCTCCGAGGGCGCCCGCGGCCGGCGGACGACATACGGTCCCGAGCGAGGGCGCCACGTCGCTAGGGTGAGCGGATGCTCACGAAGTTCGTGCTCGAAGACGAGCAGCTGACACGCCTGGTCGCCCCCGTGGGGCGACTCGCCTCCGCTGAGCCGCTGTCAGGCGGCATGTTCGCAACGGCCTACCGCGTGCACTTCGAGGACGGACGCCGCGCGGTCGCGAAGATCGTCGGCGCAGACACCTCACGGCTCTACCGGTACGAGCTCGGCCTGCTCGGCACGGAGGCGCTCACCTACGAGATGCTGGGCGGCAGCGGCGTGCCCGTCCCGCGCGTCCTTCACACCGACTTCAGCCGGTCCGCGGTCGACGCCGATGTCGTGGTCGCCGAGCACCTGCCGGGGGTTCCCTGGCTCAACCTGCAGCTCGACGACGCCCAGAACGCGGTCGTGCGCCGCGGTCTGGGCGCCGTCATGGCCGATCTCCATCGCGTGCCGGCGCCGACGTTCGGGTATCCCGCCGCCGACGCGGCCCTGTCGGGCCCGACGTGGCGTGAGGCGTTCGGGGCCATGATGGACGCCGTCCTCGCCGACGCCGAGCGCTGGCACGTCCACCTTCCGGCGGAACGGGTGCGCGCGGCTGTCGGTGCGCACGCCGCAGCTCTGAGCGCCGTGACGCATCCCGTCGTCGTCCACACCGATCTGTGGGCCGGGAACGTCTTCCTCGACCCCGAGACGCTCGACATCGTCGGCATCATCGACACCGAACGGACCCTCTGGGGCGACCCGCTCCACGAGCTCGCGGGCGCCGATCAGCAGGGGCACGGCGACCCCGATGCCGACCTGCTCGCAGGCAACACCGCGGCCGGCGGCATCCTCGCGGACGAGCTCGCTTCGCCGACGGGACCCGCGCGACTTCAGCTGTCGCGCCTCTACTTCGCGCTGATCCTCTCCAGCGAGCCCGTGGTCCGCGGCTACGAGGGCGACTGGGTGGCAGGGTACGAGCAGACAGCCCGCGACAACATCGGGCGGGCGCTGGCCTGGCTGGAGGGCGCCGCGGCGCACCAGTGACGGCGCCGGCGGCATCCGCTCCCGACCTGTGCCCGGGAGCGGGCTCGTAGAATGGCGGGATCATGTCTTCCCCTTCCGCCACACCGACTCTCATCGCGCCGTCGGCCGCGTCGCACGACGCCGACGGGCGCGCCCGCACCTATGAGGTGCGCACCTTCGGCTGCCAGATGAACGTGCACGACTCCGAGCGCCTGTCGGGTTCGCTCGAGAGCGCCGGCTACGTCCGCGCCGACGCCGGCGAAGAGGCCGACGTCGTTGTCATCAACACGTGCGCCGTGCGCGACAACGCCGCGGGCAAGCTCTACGGCACGCTCGGCCACCTGAAGTCCCGCAAGGACAAGCACGAGGGCATGCAGATCGCCGTCGGCGGCTGCCTCGCCCAGATGGACAAGGACGTCGTCCAGCAGAAGGCGCCGTGGGTCGACGTGGTCTTCGGCACGCACAACATGGGGTCGCTCCCGAGCCTGCTCGAGCGCGCGCGCCACAACGGCGAGGCTGAGCTCGAGATCCTCGAGTCCCTCGAGATCTTCCCGTCGACGCTGCCCACCAAGCGCGACAGCGTCTACAGCGGCTGGGTGTCGATCTCGGTCGGCTGCAACAACACCTGCACGTTCTGCATCGTGCCGAGCCTGCGCGGCAAAGAGAAGGACCGCCGCCCCGGCGACATCCTGAACGAGATCCGCCTGCTCGTCGACGACGGCGCGATGGAGGTCACCCTCCTCGGCCAGAACGTCAACTCGTACGGTGTCGAGTTCGGCGACCGCCAGGCGTTCGGCAAGCTGCTGCGCGCCGCCGGCGAGATCGACGGTCTCGAGCGGATCCGCTTCACGAGCCCACACCCGGCGGCGTTCACCGACGACGTCATCGACGCCATGGCCGAGACGCCTGCCGTCATGCCGCAGCTGCACATGCCGATGCAGTCCGGCAGCGACCGCATCCTCAAGGCCATGCGCCGGTCGTACCGCAGCGAGCGGTTCCTCGGCATCCTGGACCGCGTGCGTGCCAAGATGCCCGACGCCGCCATCTCGACCGACATCATCGTCGGCTTCCCCGGTGAGACCGACGAGGACTTCGAAGACACCATGCGGGTCGTCGAGCAGGCGCGGTTCGCGAGCGCCTTCACGTTCCAGTACTCGATCCGCGAGGGCACGCCGGCCGCGACGATGGCCGATCAGGTGCCGAAGGAGGTCGTGCAGCAGCGCTACGACCGCCTGATCGCCCTGCAGGAGCGCATCTCGCTGGAAGAGAACCAGAAGCAGGTCGGCCGCGAGGTGCACGTGCTCGTGTCGACCGGCGAAGGCAAGAAGGACGCCGCGACCCACCGCCTCACCGGCCGCGCCGAAGACAACCGCCTCGTGCACTTCGAGGTTCCGGAAGGCTCCGCCACGCCGCGTCCCGGCGACGTCGTGTCGGTCGTCGTTACCCACGCCGCACCGTTCCACCTGCTCGCCGATTCGCTCGACGGTGCACCGCTGCGCATCCGCCGCACCCGCTCGGGCGACGCGTGGGACCGCGCGCAGGCGGAGTCGTGCGCGATCCCCGCCCCCTCCGGCGACGCCGGCGCACCGCGGGCCGTGTCGCTGGGCCTTCCGACTCTGCGTGTCGGCGTCTGAGCGCACCGTGACCGGGCCCGCGACGCCTGCGGCAGGCGCCGAGCCCCGGGTCTGGGCCGTCGTCGGCGCGACCGGCACCGGCAAGACGGCGCTGTCGCTCGAGCTCGCCGAGGCGCTGGCGGCGCGAGGACGAGCCGCCGAGATCGTCAACGCCGACGCGATGCAGCTGTATCGCGGCATGGACATCGGGACGGCGAAGCTCCCCGTCGACGAGCGGCGCGGCATCCCGCACCACCTCTTCGACGTGCTCGACGTGACTGCCGAGGCGGCCGTGGCCTGGTATCAGGATGCCGCGCGCGACGCCGTGCGCGGCATCCATCATCGCGGCGCCGACGCGATCCTCGTCGGCGGGTCCGGGCTGTACGTGTCGAGCGTGCTGTTCGACTTCCGCTTCCCGCCGCGGGACGAGGCGGTGCGCGCACGCCTGGAGGCGGAACTGGACGAGCACGGGCCCGGCGCCCTCTACGCGCGCCTGCGCGAGGCCGACCCGGCCACGGCCGAGAAGGTCGATCCGCGCAACGGGCGCCGCATCGTGCGCGCGCTCGAGGTCCTGGAGCTGGGGGAGCGGACGCACGGAGCGGCCCTCCCCGCGGCGCCCGTGCTGTGGCATCCCGACACGCGCATCGTCGCGGTGGGCGCACCGCGCGACGAACTGGTGGCCCGGCTGGACGCGCGCGTCGAGGGCATGTGGCGTGACGGGCTCCTCGACGAGGTGCGGCGGCTGAAGGGCGACGGGCTCGAGACGGGCGTCACCGCGCGGCGCGCCATCGGCTACGCGCAGGCGCTCGCCCAGCTGGCCGGCGATCTCACCGAGCCCGAAGCGATCGCCGAGACTCAGGCGCTCACGCGCCGCTATGCACGCCGTCAGGTCTCGTGGTTCCGGCGATACGAGGACGCACGCTGGGTGACGGCGGGGGCGGATGCCGGAGCCCTGGCAGACTCGTGGACATGACGCCCGAGATCCGATCCTTCGAACTCGCCGACACCGAGGCCGTGGTCTCGCTCTGGCAGGCGGCCGGGTTGACACGCCCCTGGAACAACCCGTACCAGGACATCAGCCGCAAGCTGCGCGTGCAGCCGGAGCTCTTCCTCGTCGCCGTCGACGGCGGTGCCGTCGTCGGGTCGGTGATGGCCGGCTACGACGGTCACCGCGGCTGGCTGTACTACCTCGCCAGCGACCCGCACCGCCGGGGCCAGGGGATCGGCAGGCTGCTCGTCCAGCGTGCCGAGGAGCTGCTGCTCGAGCTCGGCTGCCCGAAGGTGCAGCTCATGGTCCGCCCTGACAACGGCATCGCACGCGGCTTCTACGACGAGCTGGGCTACGAGCCGTTCGAGACCTGGACGACCGGCAAGCGCCTGATCGCCGACTGAGCCGGGCGGCACGGGGCCGCCTCTAGACTGGGACGATGCCGCAGACGATCGCGTTCACCAAGGGCCACGGCACCGGAAACGACTTCGTGATCGTCCCCGACCCTGACGGCGCCCTCGACCTCTCGGACGACCAGGTCGCCGTGCTGTGCGACCGGCGGTTCGGCATCGGCGGCGACGGCATCCTGCGCGTCGTGCGCGCAGCCGCGATCGCCGAGGGCGCTGAGGCTGCGGCAGCAGGCGCGGAGTGGTTCATGGACTACCGCAACGCCGACGGGTCGAAGGCCGAGATGTGCGGCAACGGCGTGCGCGTGTTCGTGCGCTATCTCGTCGACGTCGGCTGGGTGGACCTGGATGCCGGGCCGCTCGCGGTCGGCACGCGCGCGGGCGTCAAGACCGTCACCCGCAACGAGCGCGGGTACGAGGTCGATCTCGGAGCATGGCAGGTCGACGAGTCGGAGGTGCTGGTGCGCACGCGCGGCGGCGGAGCGCCACGGCCGGGTGTGGGCATCGACGTCGGCAACCCGCACGTGGTCGTCGCGCTGCCCGATGAGGCCGAGCTCGAAGGGCTGGACCTGGCGGTGCAGCCGCTTCTCAGCCCGGAGCCGCCGCACGGCGCGAACATCGAGTTCGTCGTGCCCAGCGACCCGCTGGTGCACGAGGGCGTCGGCTCGATCCGCATGCGCGTCTTCGAGCGCGGTGTCGGCGAGACCTTGAGCTGCGGCACCGGCGTCGCGGCGGCGGCCCTCGCCGTCCGTCACTGGGCCGGTCCGGCAGCGCCCGACCACTGGGTCGTCGACGTTCCGGGCGGAACCCTGGGAGTGAGGATGCCGGAGGTCGGCGGCGAGCGTCACGTGCTGCTGTCGGGCCCGGCGACGCTGGTGTACACGGGCGAGGTCACGCTCGCCTGAACGGCGCTCAGTCCGCCAGCGACTCGAGCAGGGTCGCCGAAGGGGCGAAGAACGCCGAGCCGGTCAGCGGCGTGGAGAAGTCGAGCAGGCGGTCGTGCAGGCCCGGCGGGTCTCCGATGAACATGCGTTCCAGCATCCGCTCGATCACCCACAGGCGCCGCGCGTAGCCGATGAAGTACGTGCCGAGCTCGCCGCGGGCCGGGGCGCCGAAGGGCATGTTGTCGCGCAGGATGTCGTGCTCGTCGCCGGCCTCGTCCACGATCGTGGCGAGCGTCTTGTGCGACTTCTGCGCCGCGGGCGCCGCGTCGTCGAGCTCGATGCTGTCCGGCTTGGTGCGCCCCATCACCGCCTCCTGCTGCTCGGTGGTGAGCGCCCGCCACGCGTCGAGCGGGTGCACGTACTTCTGCACCACGACGTAGCTGCCGCCCGCGAACGCGGGATCCTCGTGGCCGACGAGCGTCGCCTCGGGAAGCGAGTCGCCGACCGGATTGGCCGTGCCGTCGACGAATCCGAGCAGGTCGCGGGCGTCGAAGTAGCGGAACCCCTCGGTCTCGTCGGCCACCGTCACGGCATCGCCGAGCAGGTCGACGAGCTGGCGCTCCAGCTCGAAGCACAGGTCGCGCCGGTCCGCGCGGATGTGGAACAGCAGGTCGCCCGGCGTGCTGATCGCGGTGTGCGCGGCGCCCTGGATCGTGCGGAACTCGTGAAGTTCGCGCGGCAGGTCGGGCCCGAACACCCGGGGCCAGAGTGCGGCGCCCACCCCGACGGTGCACGAGAGCGATGCGGCCAGGTCGCGGAACGCGACGTTCTTGGTGACGTCGGCGAGATCGCCGAGCGTCCCGCGCACGGTCGCGAGAGCTTCTGGGGTGTCGTGCACCGTGAGCACGAGGAACACCGCTGAGCGGGTGAGGGGCGCATCGACGCGCTGCGGTTCGATGGGGACGCGGCGGGCTTCCGACACGTGCGGCTCCTCGGGTCAGTCGATGATGGGGATGTCCTCTGTCGGCGGGGTGCCGTGGCGACGAACCTTCAGCACGCGGAACCCGCGGGCGGTCGCGGAGCGGTGGACGCTGTAGCCGTGCGCGAACGTGGCGGCCAGCCAGCGCTGGAGCGAGTCGGCGCCGAGATTCCGCTGCACCACGAGCCACGCATCCGATCGCTCGTCCAGCCGCGGGATCCAGCGCTCGAGCATCCCGTGCAGCTCGTTCTTGCCGACGCGGATCGGCGGGTTCGAGCGGATCGTGCGGAACACGACGTCGTCGGGAACATCGTCGGGCAGCGAGGCGTTGACATTGTCGAGCCCGAGGGCTTCGGCGTTGCGGCGCACGAGGTCCAGGGCGCGCTCGTTGACGTCGACCGCCCACACGGTGGCGTGGGGCGCATCCAGCGCAAGGCTCAACGAGATGGGACCCCACCCGCAGCCGAGATCGAGGAAGTCACCCCCGGCAGGCGGCGGTGGCGTGTTAGCCAGCAGGACGCCGGTGCCCGAGTCGACATGGTCGGGACTGAAGACGCCACCCGCAGTGGTGACGTCCAGGTCGCGACCTGCGAGGCTGACGCGGATGCGCCGGAGGTTCTCGGGACTGGCGGGGGTTGCACTGAAGTAGTGATCGCCGCCCATGGCTGACGAGCCTAGCGGAGGACCACGGCGCGTGCCCACTGGGCAGGACTAGAATTCACGGATGCCTCAAGCGGCCGGTCACGGTCGAAAAGGGGTCCACTGACACACGTAAGGAACACATGACCGACACGACGACACCCCGCAGCACCGACGAGACGCCGGTGGACCCGGTCGATCGGGTGCTGTCGCGCGCCGAAGCGCGGTCCGGGGTGCACGTCTTCGGTGCCGCTCAGGCGCTGCAGGACGAGGCCACGATCGGACGCGCCGACACCGACGGCGAGCAGTGGGACCGCGAGGAGCGCGCTGCGCTGCGCCGCGTGCCCGGGCTCTCCACCGAGCTCGAAGACGTCACCGAGGTCGAGTACCGCCAGCTGCGGCTGGAGAACGTGGTGCTCGTGGGCGTGCACCCGCAGGGTCAGGCCGACGAGGCCGAGAACTCGCTGCGCGAGCTCGCGGCACTCGCCGAGACAGCAGGCGCCGTCGTCCTCGACGCGGTGCTGCAGCGGCGCCCGCATCCCGACCCTGCGACCTACATCGGCCGCGGCAAGGCGGAGGAGCTGCGCGACATCGTCGCGGCGGTCGGCGCCGACACCGTGATCGCCGACACGGAGCTCGCTCCCAGCCAGCGCCGCGCGCTCGAAGACGTGGTGAAGGTCAAGGTCATCGATCGCACGACCGTCATCCTCGACATCTTCAGCCAGCACGCCAAGAGCCGCGAGGGCAAGGCGCAGGTCGAGCTCGCGCAGCTGGAGTACCTGCTGCCGCGCCTGCGCGGCTGGGGCGAGTCGATGAGCCGCCAGGCCGGTGGGCAGGTCGGCGCCGGCGGCGCGGGCATGGGCTCGCGCGGTCCTGGTGAGACGAAGATCGAGCTCGACCGTCGCCGCATCCGCACCAAGATGGCGCAGCTGCGCAAGCAGATCCGCGACTTCGCGCCGGCGCGCGACGCCAAGCGCGCCGAGCGCAAGCGCAACACGATCCCGTCGGTGGCGATCGCCGGGTACACCAACGCCGGCAAGTCCTCGCTGCTCAACCGGCTCACGAGCGCGGGCGTGCTCGTCGAGAATGCGCTGTTCGCGACGCTGGATGCCACCGTCCGGCGTTCCGAGACGACCGACGGCCGCGTGTACACGCTGACCGACACCGTCGGCTTCGTGCGCAATCTGCCGCACCAGCTGGTGGAGGCGTTCCGCTCGACGCTCGAAGAGGTGGGCGGATCGGACGTGATCATCCACGTCGTGGACGGCTCGCACCCCGACCCTGCGGCGCAGCTGGCGACGGTGCGGGACGTGATCGGCGACGTGGGCGCGCGGGACATCCCCGAGCTCGTGGTCTTCAACAAGGCCGACCTCGTCGACGACGACACGCGGCTCGTGCTGCGCGGGCTGGAGCCGAAGGCGATCTTCGCATCGTCGCGCACGGGTGAGGGCATCGACGAGCTGCGCGCGGCGATCGAGGCCGCGCTTCCGCTCCCGGCGGTCGAGCTGAACGTGCTGGTGCCCTATGACCGCGGAGACCTCGTGTCGGCGATCCACGAGCACGGCATGATCCTGTCGCAGGAGCACGAGGAGGGCGGCACCCTGGTGCACGCGCGCGTCGGCGAGCACCTGGCGGCGAGGCTCGCGCCGTATGCCCGCACCTGACCGTCAGTCCAGGTCGATCGCGGGCACGTCCGGCGTGTCGAAGCCGAAGACACGGCCGAGGAACGCCAGCTCGGCCTCCAGCGTCGTCACGAGCGTCTCGGCACGGCGGAAGCCATGGGCCTCGCCCTCGAACGCCAGGTACGCGTGCGCGACGCCGTTGGCGGCCAGAGCGTCGCGGACGGCCTCCGACTGCGACGGCGGCACGACACGGTCGTCGAGGCCCTGCTCGATGAGCAGCGGCGTGCGCAGCCGGTCGAGGTGCGACAGCGGCGACCGCTCCACGTACACCTCCTCGGCCTCGGGCAGCGGACCGACCAGGCCGTCGAGGTACCGCGCCTCGAAGTCGTGGGTGTCTGCGGCGAGCAGGCGCAGATCGGCGACGCCGTAACGGCTGATGCCGGCGCCGAACGCGTCCGAGTTCGTCACCGCGCACAGCACGGTCCACCCGCCGGCGGAGCCGCCCGCGATCGCGAGACGCTCGGGGTCGGCCGCACCCGCATCGGCGAGTCCGCGCACCGCGGCCACGACGTCGTCGACGTCCACGACGCCCCACTGGCCGTTCAGCCGTTCCCGGTACGCGCGGCCGTAGCCGGTCGATCCTCCGTAGTTGACGTCGAGGACGCCGATGCCCCGGCTCGTGAGATACGCGATCTTGCCGGATGCCGCGCCCCCGACGTGGCTCGTCGGGCCGCCGTGGACGAACACCACGTACGGCGGCCGCTCGCCCTCGGGAGCCGTCGCATCGGGATGAGTGGGCGGGTAGTCGAACGCGTGCACGGGGCCGTGCGGCCCCGAGGCGGTGACGGCGCGGGCGAGCGGCATCCATTCATCCGCCCACGGGGACGAGGCGCCGGCGATGAGCTCAGCGGCGCCGGCGCGGCCGACGTCGATGAGCCACAGTCCGACGCCGCGCCGGCCGGCGCCTGACAGCAGCACACGCGTGCCGCGCGCATCCTCGATCGACAGCTGCGCGACCGGCTCGACAGGGAGGTCCGCGACGGCGCCGTCGGGATCGATCATGACGAGCGCGTCCGCCCCGTCGGTGCGGATCGCGACGATGCGGCCGTCGCCGAGCACGGCGTACCACCGCGTGCCGAGCACCCACAGCGCACCGCCGGTGTCGGCGTCGGCCGGCGCGACAGCCGTCGGGCCCGCGCCGGCGACGTCGGTGCGCCACAGGTTCCAGCGGCCGCTCGGGTCGTCGGCGAACATGACCGAGTCGTCGCCGATCCACTCCGGCTGCAGCGGTGAGGTGTGTCCGCCGGCGAGCGTGCGCCACACGACGACGCGCCCGCCGTCGATCGCGCCGACGCGCAGCTCGGCGGTGTCCCACGCCATGTGCGGGTGGTCCCACGCGATCCACGCGAGGTGGGCGCCGTCAGGGGAGAGAGCCGGGTGGGCCACGAAATCGCTTCCGGCGACCAGCGAGGCGGCACCCGTGCCGTCGAGCGCGACCTCGACGATGTCGCGCGCCGGCACCGCACCACCGGCCGTGTGATCCTCGCGCACGGCCAGCAGGCGGCCGTGCTGCAGAGACAGCCCGCCGTACCGCACATCGCCCGCCTCGGGGGTGAGGGCGGCGGGGGACTGCGCACCCGGCTCCAGGCGCCACACGCGCTGATCCGTCTTCTCGACGAAGTACAGCGTGCCGTCGTCGGACGCGGTCCACGAGCCGCCTCCGTACTCGTGGACGCGTGAGCGCGCGCTCCAGGGCGCCGGGAGCACGTCGACGACGCCGCCCGAGTCCCCGCGCCTGCGCACGCCGGAGCGTCCCGCCTCTTCGGCGATGGACTCGCCCCACCACACGTCGTCGCCGACGAACCGGGCGCCCTCGATACGGGTCGATGCGGCCGAGACCTCCGCCGCGGTGAGGGGAGAGCTCCAGCTGCCGTACGGGGTGGGGGTGGGTGATGTCACGTCCCCCACGCTACGGCGTCCCGCGCCCGCGTGCGGCGAAACAGAACGTCACAGGCGCGGCGGCGGTCACCGCATCGGCTACGGTGGACCCATCGTCGCCCGGTCGTGACCGGGCAGGAGCGAAAGCCGAGCCCGGCACCCGCCCGCGATGACACCACTCCGCCCGACGCCTCACGGCATCGGCATGGAGCGCGGTGCCGCGGCCGACCGGGCTTCTCCCGTATCGGCTCAGCCCTGTCCCGCAGTCGTCCGCCGGAGAGCACACGATGTCCATCGACCTGAGCACCCCACCCGTGCCCGTCTCGTTCGAGGTGTACCCGCCTCGCACCGAGGCGGGCTGGCCGGTGCTCCACGAGACCATCCGGCACCTGGCATCCGTCGACCCTCGCTTCATCTCGGTGACGTACGGCGCCGGCGGCTCGACCGGGGGCCGCTCGCTCGAACTGCTCACGCACATCCGTCGCGAGACCACCGTCGAGCCGCTCGCCCACCTCACCTGCGTCGGCAGCACGTGGGCGGGGGCCAACGCCCTCATCCGGGAGTTCCTGGATGCCGGCATCACCAGCTTCCTCGCGCTCCGCGGCGACCCGCCCGACGGGGCCACCGAAGACGAGGCGTTCCTCGGCGACCTCGAGAGCGCGGCGCAGCTCGTGCAGCTCATCGACCGCGTGCAGGCGGAGCGCGAGCCGTACGCCGAAGCGCCCATCCCCGGCGTCCCGGGTGCGGCGCGCGTCGACCGGCGCACCGACGTCGACATCGCGGTGGCCGCGTTCCCCAGCGGGCACCCGCGTTCGCGCCACGCGACCGAGCACATCGACGCGCTGCTGGCGAAGGAGGCGGCCGGCGCGACGCTGGCCATCACGCAGCTGTTCTTCGACGCCGACGACTACCTGGGCTTCGTGCAGCGATCGCGCGAGGCCGGGGTGACGATCCCGATCCTGCCGGGCATCATGCCGATCACGTCGCCGGCTCGCCTGCGGCGCACGCTGGAGCTCACCGAGGTGCCTCGCCCCGACGCGCTCGCCGCTGCGCTGGAGGCCGAAGAGACCCCGGAGGCCAGGAGCGCCGTCGGCATCGCCCACGCCGCCGCCCTCGCCCAGGCCGTGCTCGACGGTGGGGCGCCCGGCATCCATCTCTACGCCTTCAACAACCACGAGACGGTGCTCGCGGTGCTCCGCGACGCCGGCATCCTCAGCGCGGACGCCCGAATGCGCCTCGCTGTGTCCTGACCCGCCTCGCCGCATCCCGTCGGGTCCGACGGGTCTCTTCGGCGACCCCTGAAACCGCACGACCGACACCGGAAGAGAGAGCACGATGACCGACTCCCGCACCCCGTTCCCCCACGGCACGATCCTCGGATACCCCCGCATCGGACGGCGCCGCGAGCTCAAGCGCGCCGTCGAGGCCCACTGGGCCGGTGCGCTCGACGAGGCGGAGCTCGAGCGCACCGCCGCCGGACTGCGCCGCGCCACGCGCGCCCGCCTGGCCGAGCTGGGGCTCGGCCGCGACGACTCGTCGATCCCCGAGTCGTTCTCGTTCTACGACCAGGTGCACGATGCAGCCGTCGCCGTGGGCGCCCTGCCCGAGCGGTTCGCGGCCCTGCGGGACGCCGACGGACGCATCGGGCTCGGCGCGTACTTCACCGCCGCCCGCGGCGCGGGGGACGACGCGGCCCTCGAGATGACCAAGTGGTTCGACACGAACTACCACTACCTCGTGCCCGAGATCGGCCCCGAGACGCGGTTCTCGCTGTCGAGCGACCGCTTCGCGCGTCAGGTCGCCGAAGCGAAGGCCGACGGATACACCACCCGGCCGGTCGTCGTCGGCCCGGTGACGCTGCTCGCCCTGGCGAAGGCGTCCGACGGCGCACCCGAGGGCTTCTCGCCGCTCGACCGGCTCGACGACCTGCTGCCCGTGTACGCCGCGCTGCTCGCCGCGCTGCGCGCAGCCGGAGCGGACTGGGTGCAGCTGGACGAGCCGGCTCTCGTGAGCGAGAGCCTGACGGCCTCGGCGGAGGAGCTCGCGGATGCCGCGGCTCGTGCCTACGCGGTGCTCGGGGCGGCCGCCGACCGGCCGCAGGTGCTCGTGGCCGCCGGTTACGCGCAGCTCTCGCACGAGGCGTGGACCGCGCTCGCCGCGGCACCCGTCGAAGCCCTCGCCATCGACCTCACGCGCGGCGGCGTTCCGGCGGCGGCTCCCGGCCTTGCGGGCAAGACGATCGTCGGGGGAGTCGTGGACGGCCGCAACGTGTGGCGGGGCGACCTCGCCGCCGCGTGGCAGCGGCTCGACGCGCTGCGCGGGCTCGACGCCGCGCAGGTGAGCGCGGGCACGTCGACGTCGCTGCAGCACGTGCCTCACGACGTCGAGGACGAAGCCGCGCTCGATCCGCGGCTCGCGTCGTGGCTCGCGTTCGCGGACCAGAAGACGGTCCAGGTGGTCACTCTCGCCGACGGGCTCGTGCGCGGGCGCGACAGCATCGCGGAGGCGGTGGATGCGGCATCCGCCGCTCTCGCCGACCGGCGTGACGCTCCGGGCGTCCGCAACGGCGCGGTGCGCGCCCGCGTCGCGGCGCTCGGTGCCGCGGACTTCGACCGCGGCGACTACGACGCGCGCGCCGCAGCACAGGACGAGGAGCTCGCGCTGCCCCTGCTGCCCACCACGACGATCGGCTCGTTCCCGCAGACGGGGGACATCCGCCGTGCTCGCGCGCGCCACGGCAGGGGCGAGCTGACAGGCGCCGAGTACGACGGGTTCCTCCGCGACGAGATCGCCCGCGTCGTCGCGCTGCAGGAGGACCTCGGCCTGGACGTCCTCGTGCACGGCGAGCCCGAGCGCAACGACATGGTGCAGTACTTCGCCGAGCACCTCGACGGCTTCGCGGTCACGCAGCACGGCTGGGTGCAGTCGTACGGCTCGCGCGCGACCCGGCCGTCGATCCTGTGGGGCGACGTCTCGCGTCCCGCCCCGATCACGGTCGACTGGTCGGTGTTCGCCCAGTCGCTCACCGACAAGCCCATGAAGGGGATGCTCACCGGGCCGGTCACGATCCTGGCGTGGTCGTTCGTCCGCGACGACCAGCCGCTCGGCGACACGGCGAACCAGGTCGCCCTGGCGCTGCGGGACGAGATCGCCGACCTCGAGACCGCCGGCATCCGCGTGATCCAGGTGGACGAGCCGGCGCTGCGCGAGCTGCTTCCGCTCAAGCAGGCCGACCAGCCCGCCTACCTCGACTGGTCCGTCGGCTCGTTCCGCCTCGCGACCGCCGGCGCGGCGCCCGCCACGCAGGTGCACACGCACCTCTGCTACTCCGAGTTCGACGTCGTCATCGACGCCATCGCTGCGCTCGACGCGGACGTCACCTCGATCGAGGCGGCCCGCAGTCGCGGCGAGGTGATCGGCGACATCGCGGCGTCCGGATTCGCCGCCGGCATCGGGCCCGGCGTCTACGACATCCACTCGCCGCGCGTGCCCGCCGTCGCCGAGATCGGCGCACTCCTCGACCGCGCCGTCGACGAGCTCGCCCTGCGGCGCGTCTGGGTCAACCCCGATTGCGGCCTCAAGACCCGCGGCTACGACGAGACCGTCGCGTCGCTGCGGAACCTCGTCGCGGCGACGACGGACGTGCGGGAGCGTCTGAACGCCTGACCGGAAGCCGAGACGATGAAGGCCGGTGCGACAGGCGCACCGGCCTTCATCGCGTCGTGGAGCTACTTCTTGCGGGGCGAGCGGGGCGCCGTCCCCTCGTCGCCGCCGTCGCTGCCGGACGCGGCGGGCTTCAGATCAGGCAGGGGCAGCGTCTCGGCATCCGGTGCCGTCAGCGGCAGCGTGTCGTCCGCGCCCTCGGCCGCGGCCGCGTCGGAGCCGGCGACCGTCGGGGCGACGGCATCCGCCTCGACCTCGTCTGTCGCGCGGTGTGAGGCCGCGGCGCGTGCCGCGTCATCGGGCCGCTTCTGCAGCAGTTCGAGCAGCCAGGCGACGACGAGCGCCACGATCACCACGAGGAAGACGTCGCCGGCCGAGAGCGGGCGCAGCGCCATGAGCCAGATGACTGCGAGGACGACCACGACGATGCGCACGAGAAGGCGCTGGCGCCCCAGCCAGCTGCCGAACCTGCCGGTGTCGAGGCCGCGTGCGGCCAGTGCGGTGCGGGCGCTCGCGTTGAGGCCCCCGACCAGGCCGCGCACGCGGCGGGCAGGCTTCCAGCGGCCAGTGACCCAGCCGATCACCGCGACCAGCACGCCCAGCAGTGCGACGACCAGCGCGGTGCGGCGCATGTCGTCGACGAGCGCCGCGTAGATCACGTCGACGGCCGAGACCGACAGGTCGAGCTGGGCGGCGGCGTTGCCCGCGATGAGCGATCCGACCGAGAACGTCGAGGCGAGCGCTGCTCCGCCGACGAACAGGCCGATGCCTGTGCCGAGTACGGCCACGGGGCGGCGCCGTGCGATCAGGATGCCGGCCACGAAGAGCCCGATCGTGACGAACGGCAGCCACCAGCCGGCGACGTCCGCGATCGCGTACACGGTGCGGATCGTACTGACCGCCTGCCCGTCGCCGATGATGATCGTCTTGTCGACGGCCGGGATGAGCGAGGCGACCCCCACGCCGCTGTCGACGAGCTTCTGCTTGACCTGGTCGATGATCGGCCCCAGCTTCATGCCGAGACCCTCGTCGGTCAGCACGAACACCCCTGCGCCGTCCGACGTGGCGGTGGTCACGAGCGCGCGGTGCGCGCCGCGCACGGCCGTGGCCCAGACATCCGCGAACGCGTCGGACTCCACGACGCGCGTGACGCCCGTCTGCACCAGGTTGTGCAGGCCGTCGGCCGCCGGCTGCTGCAGGAGCTTGAGCGCCGCGGCGGCACGCGGGCCGAGACCGAGATCGGAGATGCCGTCGATGACGTTGCCGGTGAGCTCGGTGAAGTCGACCTGCGCGTCGACCGCGTCCATCGCCTCCGAGATGATGAGGTCCTGCACGTGGGGATCCTCGGCCAGCGGCGCCAGGGTCGCGACGAACGTCTCTTCGTCGACGAGCTCGCTGCGCGCCCACGCTCCGACGATCGACACCGGTACGAGGATCGTCGCGATCACGATGCACAGGGCCGAGAAGAAGGCCCGCCAGCGCGACCCCTTCAGGCGCTCGTCCGGAGGGGCCGGCGCATCCGTGACGGTGGTTGCTCGCAGACGGGCATTCTCGGCCTCCAGGGCGTCGAGCCTCGCGCGAAGCTCGGCGGTGTCGTCTGCGGTGGGCGCATCGGCGGTCATTCCCCCCTTATAGCGCCTGGAAGCGGCATCCCGCCACCACCGCACCGCAGTACGGCCGAACGTCGGAACGGGCGACGCCGGCGCGGGGACGACGAGGCGCGGCGGACCGCTCAGACCGCGCGCAGCACCGCCACGACCTTGCCGAGGACGACGGCCTCGTCGCCCAGGATCGGCTCGAACGCCGAGTTGCGCGGCAGCAGCCAGGTGTGCCCGTCGCGCTGGCGGAACGTCTTGACGGTGGCCTCGCCGTCGAGCATCGCCGCGACGATGTCGCCGTTGTCGGCGGTGGCCTGCGAGCGGACGACGACCCAGTCGCCGTCGCAGATGGCGGCGTCGATCATCGACTCGCCCGAGACCTTCAGCATGAACAGGTCGCCCTTGCCCACGAGCTGGCGGGGGAGCGGGAAGATCTCTTCGACCTGCTGCTCGGCGGTGATCGGCACGCCCGCCGCGATGCGCCCCACGAGGGGGACCAGCGCGGCGTCGCCGAGAGCGGGCGCCGTGTCGGCGGGGTTCTCGGTGGAGGCGCCGGGCAGGTCGATGAGGACCTCCATGGCACGTGTCTTGCCGGCGTCACGGCGCAGGTAGCCGCTGAGCTCGAGCTGGTTGAGCTGGTGAGTGACGCTGGACAGCGACTTCAGGCCGACGGCGTCGCCGATCTCGCGCATGCTCGGCGGATAGCCGTGACGCGCGATCGAGCGCTGGATCACCTCGAGGATCGCCAGCTGCTTGTCGCTGAGGCTCTTGCGCCGTCGGGTCTGGGGCCTGTCGCGCCCGGCCGCGTCGCTCATGTCCGGCTCCGTCCTGCGCTGCGTCGTCGAGCGCTGTTTCTTCGAATGTCGGAGGCCCGTGGTGGGGTTCTCCTATCGAAACCGTATCCGGATCCGCAGCCCGAAGGGAACAACCCGGCCGCGTGTCGCGTTCGAGAGACGGGGTTCGGATACGACTGTTGACAACCTTCAGAATCGAAGATAGCTTCGGAAAAGAGGTTCGGATTCCCCGCTCCCGGCCGAGCGGGGAATGCGAATCTCTCCCCAGCAGGAGGAGAAGAGCATGACCGCGATCAGCTTCCCGACGTCGGTTCCGGCACCGGCCCGCGCGACGCGCCTGCGGCTGACCGTGCGCGGACGCAGGGTGCTGGCGCTCCTCGCCGCGCTTCCCGCGCTGATCGCCCTCGCCATCGCGATGGCCATGGGGAGCGGCGCCGCCCTCGCCTCCCTCGACGTCGGCGCGCCGGCGGGTGCGTTCGAATCGGTCGTGGTGTCCGCCGGCGACACGCTGTGGTCCATCGCGGAGGATGTCGCGCCGGGTCACGACCCGCGCGACGTCGTGGATCAGATCGCGCGCCTGAACGCGCTGAACGGCGTCTCGGTCCAGGTCGGCCAGGAGCTGGCCATTCCGGCGGAGTACAGCGAGGACCGCTGAGCGCTTCGTCACGCGGGGCCGTGCGGGCGCCGCGCCGCTCTACCATGGGAGGGGTGAGTGCACGTCTCGAAGACCTCCCTTTACGCGCCGACCTCCGCGGGCAGACGCCGTACGGCGCGCCGCAGGCAGCCCTTCCGGTCGCCCTGAACGTCAACGAGAACACGCATCCTGTTCCACAGGACGTCGCGGACGACATCCTCGACTCGATCGCCCGTGCGCTGCGTGACGTCAACCGGTACCCCGATCGCGAGTTCACCGCGCTGCGCGAAGGTTTCGCCGACTACCTCGGTCACGGGCTGACCCGCGAGCAGCTGTGGGCGGCCAACGGGTCGAACGAAGTGCTGCAGCACATCCTGCAGGCGTTCGCCGGGCCTGGCCGCACGGCGTTCGGCTTCTCGCCCACCTACTCGATGTACCCGCTCCTCACGCGCGGCACCGGCGCCCGATGGGTGTCGGGCACCCGCGGCGACGACTACACCGTGAGCGCGTCGGACGCCGCGGCGCAGGTCGCCGACGCCGCCCCCGACGTCGTGTTCCTCTGCGCCCCGAACAACCCGACCGGCACGCCGCTCGGGCTCGACGTCGTCGAGGCGGTCTACGACGCGACGGACGGCATCGTGATCGTCGACGAGGCGTACTTCGAATTCGCCCCCGCCGACGCGCGGTCGGCGCTGACGCTGCTGCCGGGACGCGAGCGGCTCGTCGTCTCGCGAACGATGAGCAAGGCCTTCGCCTTCGCCGGCGCTCGCGTGGGCTATCTCGCGGCCGACCCCGCACTCGTCGACGCCTTGCGCCTCGTGCGGCTGCCGTACCACCTGAGCGCGCTCACGCAGGCGGCCGCGAGCGCCGCGCTGCGCCACGCGCCGGTGATGCTCGGCATGGTGGACGAGATCGTGACGCAGCGAGACCGCATCTCGGCGACCGTCGAGGCGCTCGGCTACACGGCGCACGAGTCGTGGACGAACTTCGTGCTGTTCGGCGGCGTCGACGATCCGGCGACGACCTGGCGCGCGCTGTACGACCAGGGTGTGCTGATCCGCGACGTCGGCATCCCGCACCACCTGCGCGTCACGGCCGGGACGACGGACGAGACCACCGCGTTCCTCGACGCTCTCGCCTCGGTAGGATCGGCGGCATGAGCGCCGCACCCCGCACCGCTTCGCTCCGGCGCGCGACCAGCGAGTCCACCGTCGAGCTCGAGCTCGACCTCGACGGCTCGGGCCGCAGCCGCATCGACTCGACCGTGCCGTTCTTCGACCACATGCTGACGGCGTTCGCGAAGCACTCGCTGACCGATCTCACCGTCCGCGCGTCGGGCGACACCGACATCGATGCGCACCACACCGTCGAAGACATCTCGATCGTCCTCGGCCAGGCGATCCGTGAGGCCCTCGGCGACAAGTCTGGCATCTCGCGCTACGGCGACGCGCTCGTCCCTCTCGACGAGGCTCTGGCGCAGGCTGTCGTCGACATCAGCGGGCGCCCGTACCTCGTGCACACCGGTGAGCCTGCCGGGTTCGAGCACCACCTGATCGGCGGGCACTTCACCGGCTCCCTGGTGCGCCACACGTTCGAGGCGATCTCGTTCAACGCCGCGCTCACCGTCCACGTGAACGTGCTGGCCGGCCGCGATCCCCACCACATCGCCGAGGCCGAGTACAAGGCGTTCGCCCGCGCGTTCCGCCAGGCCAAGGCGCTCGACCCGCTGGTCGACGGCATCCCGAGCACGAAGGGCGCACTGTGACCGAGAGCGGCAAGCCGGTCGTCGCCGTCCTCGACTACGGGTCGGGCAACGTCCACTCCGCCGTCAAGGCGCTCATCGCCGCGGGAGCCGACGCGCGACTCACGTCGGACCGCGGCCTGGTGATGGATGCCGACGGCCTGTTCGTCCCGGGCGTCGGCGCTTTTCGCGCCGTCGCCGAGGCGCTGCGGGCGAGCCGCGGCGACGAGCTCATCGAACGGCGCCTCGCGGGCGGCCGGCCGGTCATCGGCGTCTGCGTCGGCATGCAGATCTTCTTCGAGCGCGGTGTGGAACGCGGCGTCGACACCGAGGGCATGGGCGAGTGGCCGGGCGTCGTCACCGAGCTCGACGCGCCCGTGCTGCCGCACATGGGCTGGAACACCGTGCAGGCGGGCGAGGGCTCGCGGCTGTTCCGCGGCATCGAGGACGAGCGCTTCTACTTCGTGCACTCCTTCGGCGCCCAGAAGTGGCTGCTGGACGTGCAGCCGCCGTTCCCGCAGCCGGTGCTCACGTGGTGCGACTACGGCACGCCGTTCCTCGCCGCCGTCGAGAACGGACCGCTGTCGGCCACCCAGTTCCACCCCGAGAAGTCGGGGGATGCCGGCATCCGGCTGCTGGCGAATTGGATCGACGGCCTCAGCGCGGCTACCCTCTGAACTCGTGCCCGTCCGCGCCCGCGATCGTCGCGCGTGACCCTGTCCGCACGCACAAGACTTGATCAGCCAGGAAAACATGAACGATTTCGCGTCCACGCCCAAGCTCGTCCTTCTGCCCGCCGTCGATGTGGCCGACGGCAAGGCGGTGCGGCTCACCCAGGGTGAGGCGGGCACCGAGACGAGCTACGGCGACCCTGTCGACGCGGCGCTGGACTTCGCCCGCCAGGGTGCCCAGTGGATCCACCTCGTGGACCTGGACGCCGCCTTCGGCCGGGGCAGCAACGCCGGTGTGCTGCGCCGTGTGATCAAGCAGGTCAAGGGCGTGCAGGTCGAACTGTCGGGCGGGATCCGCGACGACCGCACGCTGGAGGCGGCGCTCGAGAGCGGCGCATCGCGCATCAACCTCGGCACCGCGGCGCTGGAGAACCCCGAGTGGGCGGCCGACGTCATCAGCCGGTACGGCGACGCGATCGCCGTGGGGCTCGACGTGCGCGGCACCACGCTGGCGGCGCGCGGCTGGACGCGCGAGGGCGGCGACCTGTGGACGGTCCTGGACCGCCTGGAGGCCGCGGGCTGCAGCCGCTACGTCGTCACCGACGTCACCAAGGACGGCACGCTCAAGGGCCCGAACCTCGAACTGCTGCGCGAACTGACGACCCGCACGCCCAAGCCCGTCGTGGCCTCCGGCGGCGTGTCGAGCCTCGACGACATCGCGGCGCTCCGCGACCTCGTGCCGCTCGGCGTCGAGGGAGCGATCGTCGGCAAGGCGCTGTACGCCGGTGCGTTCACGCTCGCCGAGGCGCTGGATGTCGCCGGACACTGACCCGGGTGCCGGTGCGCACCCGCACCACGGCGCCGACTCCGCCGGCGTCCCGTGGGAGGGTCGCAGCTTCCACAGCAACCCCCACGCGGCGGATGACGGGTCGGCCGACTCGGCCCTGCTCGCCGCGCTCACCGCGTTCCGCACGGGCGCGGGCACGCAGCGCGACGTCGTCGAGGCGTATCGCTCCGCGCGCCTGCTCATCCCGCTGATCGCCGACAAGGGCGACCACGGCATCGGACCGCACGGTCTGGAGGTCGACAAGACCCAGGAGCTGTCGATCGTGACGGTGGCGGCTCCCGACGGCCGTCGTGTGCTTCCCGTGTTCACCTCGGTCGACACCATGCGGCGGTGGGATGCCGCGGCCCGGCCCGTCCCGGCCGACGGCGTCCGCACGGCGCTCGCGGCGGCCGCCGACGACACCGACCTGATCGTGGTGGACCCCGGCTCCGAGACGGAGTTCGTGATCCGCCGGCCCGCGGTGTGGGCGATCGGGCAGGGGCACGCGTGGGAGCCGAGCTTCCTGTCGCCCGAGGTCGTGGCCGGCCTGCACGAGAGCATCGGCGGCGAGCTCGCCGTCATCGACCTCGTCGTCGAGTCGGGCGATCCTGACGCGCGGCTGCGCGGGCCGGAGCTCATCGTGCGGCTGCAGCTGATGCAGGGTCTGGAGAAGGACGAGCTCGACGCCGTCCTCGCGCGACTGGCGAGGCGGTGGGCAGCCGACGACCGCATCGCGGTGCTCGTGGACTCGCTCACCGTGAAGCTCGTCCGGGTCTGACGCGAGAGGCCGAGACAGACCCGGCGTCCCGGGCATAGAGTCCTCCTGTCTCACGACGTCAGCCGGCCGCAGGGAGGTTGCACCGATGCATCCCGAATCCGATGCGTTCCCGCGTGCGCTCGACGCCGCAGCGGAGTCCGCGAACGCCTGGCTCGCAGCTCTCGACGACCGTCCGATCCCGCCGCGCGCCGGTGCGGATGAGGTGAAGGACGCCCTCGGCCGCGAACTGGCGGATGACGCGACCGATCCGGAGGACGTCGTCCGCGCGCTCGCGGCGGCGGTGGAGCCCGGCCTCATGGGGATGCCGAGCGCCCGGTTCTACGGGTGGGTCATCGGCGGCACGCAGCCGGCGGCGCTCGCCGCCGACTGGCTCGTGTCGGCATGGGACCAGAACACGGCTCTGCGTGCAGTGACGCCCGGCGTCATCGCCGCGGAGGAGCTGGCGGGGGAGTGGATCCTCGACCTCCTCGGGCTGCCGGCCGGCGCCGACGTCGGGTTCGTGACCGGCGCCACCGTCGCCAACTTCACGTGTCTGGCCGCCGCGCGCGACGCCGTGCTCCGCGACGTCGGGTGGGATTCGTCCATCCAGGGCCTCGCGGGAGGACCGCGCGTGCGCGTCATCGTCGGGGCGGAGCGGCATGACACCGTCGACCACGCCGTGCGGATGCTGGGCCTCGGCGCGCCCGTCGTCGTGCCGGCCGACGACCAGGGGCGGATCGACGTGGCCGCGCTGGAAGCGGAGCTCGCGGTCGACCACGGCCCCACGATCGTCGTGCTGCAGGCGGGCAATCTGCATTCCGGAGCCTTCGACGACTTCGGCGCGGCGATCGACCTCGCGCATCTCGGCGGCGCGTGGGTGCACGTCGACGGCGCGTTCGGCCTGTGGGCCGCGGCATCCCCTCGCTCGCGGCCGCTGGTCGCTCACGTGGAGCGCGCGGATTCGTGGGCGACCGACGCGCACAAGACGCTCAGCGTGCCCTACGACTGCGGCATCGCGATCGTCGCCGACCCGGCGGCGCTGCGCGCGGCGATGGGCATGACGGCGACCTATCTGAGCCGCACTGCGAGCACCGACCACGCCGACCCGCACGACCGCGTGCCGGAGCTGTCGCGGCGGGCGCGCGGGGTGCCGACCTACGCGGCGCTGCGGGCGATGGGGCGGGACGGCGTCACGGCGCTCGTGGATCGGCTGACGGATGCCGCGACCGCCCTGGCCGCAGGGCTGTCGCGTCTCGCCGGCGTCGAGGTGCTGAACGACGTCGTCTTCACCCAGGTGTGCGTCGCGTGCGCGGACGACACCGCGACCGACGCGTGGGCGGACGCGCTGCGAGCGGATGGCGTGGCGTTCGCCTCGTCGTCGCACTGGCACGGGCGCTCCGTGCTGAGGTTCTCCGTCAGCAACTGGGGGACCGACGCCGGTCAGGTCGAGCGCACGCTCACGGCGGCGGCATCCGCGCTCGCCCGCGTGTGAGCGGGCATCGGGGCGGTCAGTTGACCGGACCGGTCCACTTCTCGCCGGGGCCCTTGCCGATCGGGTCGGGGATGACCGACGCCTCGCGGAACGCGAGCTGCACCGAGCGCAGGCCGTCGCGCAGCGAGCGGGCGTGCATGTCGCTGATCTCGGGGGCTCCGGCCGTGACGAGGCCGGCAAGGGCGTTGATGAGCTTGCGGGCCTCGTCGAGATCGGTCTGAGTGGCGGGATCGTCAGCGAGGCCGACCTTGACGGCGGCCGCGCTCAGCAGGTGCACGGCGGTCGTCGTGATCACCTCGACGGCGGGCACATCCGCGATGTCGCGGGTGGCCGAGGCCGCCGCGCGTTCCTGCTCCTCCCAGCGGGCCTGGCGCTCGGCATCCACCGCTGCCGCACTCGTCTGGTCGCCGTCCTGGTCTCGAATCGTGTCCACGCCGTTCTCTCTGATAGACTGCTGCGGTCTCCGGTGCGTTCTGCACCGGATCGGAAAGTGGATCACATCCCACCCGCGCTTGCCGTTCCAGGCTACCGGGTCATGCACTCCGCCCCGACCGTTCGCGGAAGGGGTAGTTCAGGGTGCGAGAGCCGGCGCTCGCGTCGTGCCGGGTGGAATGCGTGACACTCTCCGTGAATCCATCCGCATGAAGGAGTTCCGCATCAGCGATCCCCGCACCAACGACCGCATCCGGGTGCCCGAGGTCCGCCTCGTCGGCCCGAACGGAGAGCAGGTCGGCGTCGTCCGCATCGAGGTGGCGCTGCGCCTGGCTCAGGAAGCCGACCTCGATCTCGTCGAGGTGGCCCCCAACTCGAAGCCGCCAGTGGTCAAGATCATGGACTACGGCAAGTTCAAGTACGAGGCCGCGCAGAAGGCCAAGGAAGCGCGTCGCAATCAGGCGAACACCGTCCTCAAGGAGGTCCGGTTCCGTCTGAAGATCGAGGCTCACGACTACATCACCAAGCTCAAGCGCGCCGAGGGCTTCCTCCAGTCCGGCGACAAGGTGAAGGCCATGATCCTGTTCCGCGGTCGCGAGCAGTCGCGTCCCGAGCAGGGTGTGCGCCTGCTCCGCAAGTTCGCCGAGGACGTGGCAGAGTTCGGCACCGTGGAGTCCAACCCCACGATCGACGGACGCAACATGGTGATGGTCATCGCACCGCACAAGAACAAGTCCGAGGTGAAGACCGAGCAGAACGCTCAGCGCGCCGCGAACAAAGAGGCCGCACGGTCCGCCCGCAGCGGCGGTGCTCCGACGGCCGACGCCCCGGCTGAGGCCGAGGCGGCCCCGGCCGAATAGGCCCCCACAGACTCCCGCACCGGCGGGATGAGACTCCCGCCTGGGCGGGAAGTGAAACGAAGGAAGAAGAGATGCCGAAGCAGAAGACCCACTCGGGCGCCAAGAAGCGCTTCAAGGTCACCGGCAGCGGAAAGCTCATGAAGCAGCAGGCGAACCTTCGCCACAACTTCGAGGGCAAGCCCAGCCGCCGTACCCGCCGTCTGTCGCAGGAGCAGGTCCTCGCTCCCGGTGACGCCAAGGTCGCCAAGAAGCTCCTCGGTCGCTGAGCGCGCCGACGCACGAATAGGAATCAATCGAAATGGCTAGAGTCAAGCGGGCCGTCAACGCCCACAAGAAGCGTCGCGTCATCCTCGAGCGCGCCTCGGGTTACCGTGGTCAGCGTTCGCGCCTGTACCGCAAGGCGAAGGAGCAGGTCACCCACTCGCTCGTCTACGCGTACCGCGACCGTCGCAAGCGCAAGGGCGACTTCCGCCGCCTGTGGATCCAGCGCATCAACGCCGCTGCCCGTCAGAACGGCATCACGTACAACCGGTTCATCCAGGGCCTCGGCCTCGCGGGTGTGCAGGTCGACCGCCGCATGCTCGCCGAGCTCGCGGTGAACGAGCCCAAGACGTTCGCGTCGCTCGTCCAGACCGCCAAGAAGGCTCTGCCCGAGAACGTCAACGCTCCCAAGAGCGCCTGACACCGGCATCCGTCCAGAAATGGGGCGTCCTCCGCACGGAGGGCGCCCCTTTCTTGTCCCTAGACTGATGCCGTGCTCGAGAACCCCCGCTCTCCGCGTGTCCGCGCCGTCGCGAAGCTGACCAAGCGCAGTGCCCGCCAAGAGACCGGGCTGTTCCTGCTCGAGGGGCCGCAGGCGGCGCGCGAGGCGCTGGCGTACCGGCCCGACACCCTCGTCGAGATCTTCGCGACGCCGACGGCCCTCGACAAGCACACCGACGTGCGCGATGCCGCGAAGGATGCCGGACTGGAGGTCGTCTACACGACCGAGGCGGTGCTCGACGCGATGGCCGACACCGTGACGCCGCAGGGCATCGTCGCGGTCGCGCGACAGGCGCCGACGTCCGTGCGCGAGGTGTTCGCGGCGTCTCCGCGGCTCGTCGCGATCTGCGAAGAGGTCCGCGACCCGGGCAACCTCGGCACGATCATCCGTGCCGCAGACGCGGCGGGGGCGGATGCCGTCGTCCTGACCGGCCGGACGGTCGACCCCTACAACCCCAAGGTCGTGCGCGCCACGACCGGGTCGCTCTTCCACGTCCCGGTCGCCGTGGGCGTGGACCTCGCCACGGCTGTCGAGAAGGCACACGCCGCCGGCGTGCAGGTGATCGCCGCCGACGTCGGCGGGGGCGACTTCCTCGCGTCGCGCGAGCTGCTCGCGCAGCCCACGGCCTGGCTCTTCGGCAACGAGGCGCGCGGGCTCGAAGACGACGCGCTGGCGCTCGCGGACCTGTCGCTGCGCCTGCCGATCTACGGCGCGGCGGAGTCGCTGAACCTCGCCACCGCGGCGAGCGTGTGCCTGTACGAGACCGCTTTCGCGCAGCGCGCAGCGGGCTGAGGACGCCGCGCGCCTGTTACAACACGGTTAAGACCCGTGTGGCGCTCTGGCACCGGGTCGGAACCCGGCCCTAATGTGGCGATATGACGCCCGACGACAGCGCGCCGCGTATTGAGCAGGCACCGACCAGCAACATCTCGGTGCGGCGCGGGGATCCCCTTGTGGTGATCAAGGATGTCCAGAAGCACTACGGCGACTTCCAAGCCCTGAAAGACATCGACCTCACCGTGAACCGCGGCGAAGTGGTCGTGGTCATCGGTCCGTCCGGCTCGGGCAAGTCGACGCTGTGCCGCACGATCAACCGCCTCGAGACCATCACGAGCGGGACGATCACGATCGACGGCAAGGAGCTGCCCAAAGAGGGCAAGGCGCTGGCGGGGCTGCGTGCCGACGTCGGCATGGTGTTCCAGTCGTTCAACCTCTTCTCGCACCTCACGATCCTCGAGAACGTGACTCTCGGGCCCATCAAGGTCAAGAAGACGAAGAAGGCCGACGCCGAGGCGCTGGCCAAGCAGCTCCTCGACCGCGTCGGCGTCGGCCACCAGGCGTCCAAGCTGCCGGCACAGCTGTCGGGCGGTCAGCAGCAGCGCGTGGCGATCGCCCGCGCCCTGGCGATGCAGCCCAAGGTCATGCTGTTCGACGAGCCGACGAGCGCGCTGGATCCCGAGATGATCAACGAGGTGCTCGACGTGATGGTCGGCCTCGCCCAGGACGGCATGACGATGATCGTCGTCACGCACGAGATGGGGTTCGCACGCAAGGCGGCTGACCGCGTCGTCTTCATGGCCGACGGGCAGATCGTCGAGCAGGCGACGCCCGAGGAGTTCTTCACGAATCCGCAGAGCAGCAGGGCGAAGGACTTCCTCTCCAAGCTGCTCACCCACTGACGTCCGCGCCCGCACCGGCGCGACGAACGAACGAACACACGGAACGGACTTGGAGGATCACATGCGCAAGCTACGAATCGGCGGGGCGCTCGCGGGCATCGCGATCGCGGCCCTCGCCCTCACGGCGTGCAACAGCGGCACGCCCGGCGCGGAGCCGGATGCGACGGACGGCGGCGGCGACGAAGAGACGTCGAGCACTCCGTGGACGGTCGCGACGGACGTCTCCATCGACGGCAGCCCGACCTTCGACGCCATCACCGAGCGCGGGAGCGTGAAGGTGGGCGTCAAGGAGGACCAGCCCGGCCTCGGGTACCTCGACCCGGTGAGCGGTGAGCGCACCGGCTTCGACATCGACATCGCCCGCTGGATCGCGGCGTCCCTGGGTTACGACGAGGACAAGATCGAGTTCACGGCCATCCCGTCGGCGAACCGCGAGCAGGCGATCGTGAACGGCGACATCGACTACTACGTCGGCACGTACTCGATCACCGACAAGCGCAAGGAGCAGATCTCGTTCGCGGGCCCGTACTTCATCACGGGTCAGGGCCTGCTCGTCGCCGCCGACAACGACACGATCGACGGACCCGACTCGCTGACGTCCGACATGACGGTGTGCTCGGCGACGGGTTCCACCTCGATCCAGCGCATCAAGGACCTCGGCACCGCGCAGACCAAGGAGTACGACACGTACTCGGCCTGCGTCGAGGACCTGAAGAACGGCCAGGTCGACGCGGTCACCACCGACGAGGCGATCCTCATCGGCTACGCCGCGCAGGACCCCGACAACCTCAAGGTGGTCGGCGACGTCTTCAGCGAGGAGCGTTACGGCGTCGGCCTCGCCAAGGGCGACACGGCGATGCAGGAGTTCATCAACACGATGTTCACCGACGGCAACGACATCTGGCAGCAGATCTTCGACAACAACCTCGGGGCGTCGGGCGTGAAGGCCGAGCAGCCCGAGGTCGACCCGGTCGGTTGATCGATCGGCGGTGGCGGCGCGATGGCGCCGTCACCGCCTCCGGCAGGAATGGGAAGGAGCCACATGGGCGTCATCACCGATCATCTCGACCTCTGGGGCGAGGCCATCGGCGGCACGCTCGTGCTGTTCTTCGGCGGCGGGCTGATCGCCCTGGTGCTCGGGTTCATCGTGGGCGCGATGCGGGTGTCGCCCATCCCGATCGCGCGAGCGGTCGGCGCGGTGTACGTCAACTGGATCCGCAACACGCCGCTCACGCTGGTGATGTTCTTCTTCGCCTTCTGCGTGCCCATCCTGCTGCGCCAGCGCATCGACCCCATCATCCTGCCGATGATCGCACTGGGCATCTACACGGCCACCTATGTCGCCGAGACGATCCGGTCGGGCGTCAACACGGTCCCGGTCGGTCAGGCGGAGGCGGCGCGTGCGCTGGGCCTGAGCTTCGGACAGGTCATGTCGTTCGTGATCCTGCCGCAGGCGACACGGTCGGTCATCCCGCCCATGATGAGCGTGTTCATCGCTCTCTTGAAGAACACCACGGTCGCGGCGGGCTTCTCGGTGCTGAACCTGGGCTCCATCAGATCCTGGCTCAGCGAGCAGGGTGAGAACCAGCTCGTCGTCCTGCTCTGGGTGATGGTCATCTTCGTGGCGCTGGTGCTCCTGCTCGCGTGGCTGCAACGGATCCTCGAGCGCAAGTGGAGGATCGCACGATGAGCGGCTCTGTTCTCTACGACGTCCCCGGCCCTCGGGCGGTCGTCCGCAACCGCATCCTGGGTGCGGTCACGATCCTGGTCGTCGCCGCGCTGTTCGCGTGGGTGATCTGGCGGTTCGCCGCGACGGGCCAGTTCAGCCCCGAGAAGTGGGAGATCTTCTCCTACAGCCAGATCTGGGTGCTGATCGGCGAGGGCGTCCTGAACACGCTCGCCGCATTCGCGGTGGCTGCTGTGGGAGCACTGATCCTGGGCTTCGTTCTGGCGATCGGGCGGATGTCCGACCACGCGTGGCTGCGCGTGCCGATCGGCTGGATCGTCGAGGTGCTCCGCGCCATCCCGGTGCTCATCTTCATGATGCTGCTGTACTACGGCCTTCCCGTCGTCGGCATCAAGATGTCCCCGTACTGGGCGGTCGTGATCGCCCTCATCGCCTACAACGGCTCCGTCCTCGCGGAGGTCATCCGCGCCGGGGTCGAGTCGCTGCCCCGCGGTCAGAGCGAGGCCGGCTACGCGATCGGCCTGCGCAAGGCGGGGGTGATGCGTCTCGTCGTGCTGCCTCAGGCGATCCGCGCCATGCTGCCCGTGATCATCGCGCAGCTCGTCGTGACGCTGAAGGACACCGCGCTCGGGTTCATCATCACGTACCACGAGCTGCTCTACGTCATCAAGCTCCTGGGGTCGAACGCGGTCTACCACTCGCCGCTCATCCCGACCGCGATCGTCGGCGGCTCGATCTACGTCGCGATGTGTCTGCTCCTCTCGTACGTGGCCTACGTCGTCGAGAAGCGCACCCGCCGCTCGCCGAAGGTGCAGACGCTCGACATGGGCGACGGCGGCGAGCCGACGACGGCCACCGAGACGATCGCCGCGCAGCGCGGTTTCGGCAAGTACGACGCCCAGGGGTTCTGAGTCGCGACGACACGGGTCCGCCGCCGGCACGCGCCGGCGGCCACCCGTGCCGTCGGTAGACTCTTCTCTCGTGTCCGACGCTCCCGAAACACTCGACATCACGCCCGAGGCGGTGGATGCCGCCGTCACCGACGCGCTGGCGGCCATCGCGGCGGCCGCCGACACCGCGGCGCTGAAGGCGGCGCGGTCCGCGCACTCCGCCGAGGGCTCGCCGCTGGCGAAGCTCAACGCGCGACTGCGCGACGTGCCCAACGACAAGAAGGCCGAGTTCGGCAAGCTCGTCGGCCAGGCCCGCGGACGCGTCAACCAGGCGTTCGCGGCGCGGGAGGACGAGCTCGCGGCCGCAGAGACGGCCGCCCGGCTCGAAGCCGAGCGCGTGGACATCACGGCGCTCGCGGCACGCGCGCGCGTGGGTGCGCGGCATCCCATCTCGCTCCTGCAGGAGCAGATCGCCGACATCTTCGTCGGCATGGGGTGGGAGATCGCCGAAGGCCCCGAGCTCGAGCACGAGTGGTTCAACTTCGACGCCCTGAACTTCGACGTCGACCACCCGGCGCGGCAGATGCAGGACACGTTCTTCGTCGACCCGGTGGACCGTCACCTCGTGATGCGCACGCACACGAGCCCCGTCCAGGTGCGCTCGATGCTGGAGCGCGCCCTGCCGCTGTACGTGCTGTGCCCGGGCCGCGTCTACCGCACCGACGAGTTCGACGCGACGCACCTGCCCGTCTTCACCCAGTTCGAGGGCATCGTCGTCGACAAGGGCATCACGATGGCGCACCTGAAGGGCACGCTCGACCACGCCGCGAAGGTGCTGTTCGGGGCCGAGGCGAAGACCCGCTTCCGCGCGAACTTCTTCCCCTTCACCGAGCCGTCGGCCGAGCTCGACCTGTGGCACCCGACCTTCAAGGGCGGCGCGCGCTGGATCGAGTGGGGCGGCTGCGGAATGATCAACCCGAACGTGCTGCGCGCGGCGGGGATCGACCCGGAGGAGTACTCGGGCTTCGCGTTCGGCATGGGCATCGAGCGGACCCTCATGTTCCGCAGCGACGTCCAGGACATGCGCGACATGGCCGAGGGCGATATCCGCTTCAGCGAGCAGTTCGGAATGGTGGTCTGATGCGCGTCCCGCTCTCATGGCTTCGTGAGTACGCCGACGTCCCGGCTGACGCCTCGCCCGAGGACGTCCTCGCGGCGCTCGTGCGCGTCGGCTTCGAAGAGGAGGACGTGCACCGGTTCGAGCTGCAGGGTCCGATCGTCGTGGGCGAGGTGCTCGAGTTCGTCGAGGAGCCGCAGTCCAACGGCAAGACGATCCGCTGGTGCCAGGTGCGCGTCGCGCCGGACGGCGGGACGGCGGCCGACGGCGGCGATGCCGTGCACGGCATCGTGTGCGGTGCGCACAACTTCTTCCCCGGCGACAAAGTCGTGGTGACCCTTCCCGGCGCGGTGCTGCCGGGTCCCTTCCCCATCGCCGCGCGCAAGACGTACGGCCACGTGTCGGACGGCATGATCGCCTCGGCGCGCGAGCTCGGGCTCGGCGACGAGCACAACGGCATCCTGCGCCTGGTCGAGCTCGGCATCGACGCTCCCGTCGGCACCGACGCGATCGCGCTGCTCGGTCTCGACGACGTCGCGGTCGACATCAACGTGACGCCCGACCGCGGATACGCGCTGTCCATCCGCGGCGTCGCGCGCGAGTACTCGCACTCGACCGGTGCCGCCTTCCGCGACCCCGCCGAGCGGCCGTGGGAAGAGCTCGCACCCGGCTCCGGGTTCCCGATCGTCGTCGACGACCAGGCGCCGATCCGCGGTCGCGTCGGGGCGTCCGAGTTCGTGGCACGCGTGGTCCGCGACGTCGATCCCACCAAGCCGACCCCGGCCTGGATGATCGCGCGGCTGTCGCTCGCGGGCATCCGCAGCCTCGGCATCCTGATCGACATCACCAACTACGTGATGGTCGAGCTCGGCCAGCCGATCCACGGCTACGACCTCGACAAGCTGCAGGGCGGCATCACCGTGCGCCGCGCGTCAGCGGGGGAGAAGCTCGAGACTCTCGACGGCAAGGTGCGCACGCTCGACGCCGAGGACCTCCTGATCACGGACGAGTCCGGCCCGATCGGCCTGGCCGGCGTCATGGGCGGCGGTGCGACAGAGATGAGCGACACCACGCGCAACGTGCTCATCGAGGCCGCCACCTTCGACACCGTGTCGATCGCGCGCACCGCCCGGCGGCACAAGCTGCCGAGCGAGGCGTCGCGCCGCTTCGAGCGCGGCGTGGACCCGCTCGTGCCCTTCGTGGCCGCGCGCCGCGTCGCCGACCTCATGGTCGAGTACGCCGGCGGGACGAGCGACGACGAGCTCGGCGGTGCGCTGTTCGCGGAGGTGTTCATCCCGGGCATCGCCCTGCCGCCCACGTTCGTGCAGCGCCTGATCGGCGTCGACTACACGCCGGGCGAGATCGAGGGGGCGCTGCGCCTCATCGGCTGCGACGTGGTGGGAGCCGAGGACGACGAGGGCTGGCAGGTCATCCCGCCGTCGTGGCGCCCCGACCTCACCGACAAGTGGACGCTCGCCGAGGAGGTCGCCCGCATCGAGGGGTACGACCGCATCCCGTCGCACCTGCCGCTGCCGCCGTCGGGCCGAGGGCTCACGTCGCTGCAGGTCGGCCGTCGTCGCGTCGCCAACGCGCTCGCCGCGGCCGGCTACGTCGAGACGCCGTCGTTCGGCTTCACGACCGAGGAGCAGAACGATCTGCACGGCTCCGCCTCCGGCGCGCACCTGCCGAGCGTGAAGCTCGCGAACCCGCTCGACGGCCAGGCTCCGTTCCTGCGCCGCACGCTGATCCCCGGGCTGCTGCAGGTCGCGCATCGCAACGTGTCGCGCGGTCTGACCGACCTGGCGCTGTTCGAGACGGGCCTCGTCTTCCTGCCCAAGCCCGGCGTGCAGTACGGCACGTCGTTCGTGCCGCCGCTGGCGGTGCGTCCGGATGCCGCCACGCTGGCGGAGCTGGATGCCTCGATCCCGCCGCAGCACCGCCATGTCGCCGTGCTGCTGACCGGCAACCTCGTCGCGAAGCAGCCCGGGCTGGCACCGGTGTCGGCCGGGCTCGCCGACGCGCTGGACGCCGTCCGCACGATCGCCGCCGCCGCGGGCGTCTCGATCGAAGTGGCCCAGGGCGAGCGCGCCGCGCTGCACCCGGGCCGCACCGGGGTGCTGAGCGTCGCCGGCACCGAGGTGGGCTACGTCGGCGAGCTGCTGCCGGCAGTGGCCGAGGCATCCGATCTTCCGGGACGCGTCGTCGTGGCGGAGCTCGATCTCGACCTCGCGCTGTCGCTCGCCGGCGAGAAGGTCGTCGCCGCGTCGCTGTCGGGCTTCCCGGCGGCCACACAGGACGTCTCGCTCGTGCTCGGAGCGGATGTCGCCGCCGCCGACGTGCGCGCAGCGCTCGCCGAGGGCGCCGGCGACCTGCTGGAGTCGGTGCGACTGGTCGACGACTACCGCGGCCAGGGCGTTCCCGACGGCGCGAAGAGCCTGACGTTCGCGTTGCGTTTCCGCGCTGCGGACCGGACGCTCACCGCGGCGGAGGCGACCGAGGCCAAGCTCGCGGGTGTCGCCGTCGCCGCCGAGCGCTTCGGCGCCACGATCCGCGACTGATCCACCGAGCGAGGGCAGGCGTTCCGCCGACGGCGGAACGCCTGCCCTTCGCGGTGCGCACCTGGTTGGCTGGTGCCATGACCGATGTGCTGATCCTGGGCGGGACGGGCTGGCTGAGCGGGCGGGTGGCGCGGGCGTGGACGGATGCCGGAGCAGCCGTCACGTGCCTCGCCCGGGGCGGACGAGCCGCACCCGACGGCGCGAGGCTCGTCGTGGCGGACCGGGACGAGCCCGACGCGTACGCCGCGGTGGCGGACCAGGACTGGGACGCGGTCGTCGACGTGTCGTCGAACCCGGCGCACGTCCAGGCCGCCGTCGGGGCGCTCGCACCCCGGGCGGCTCACTGGACCTACGTCTCCAGCGTGTCGGCGTACGCGCGCGCGGATGCGCCGGGCCAGGACGAGACGGCCGAGCTGCTGCCGCCGACGGCGCAGGGCGACGAGTCCGACTACGGCCGCGACAAGGTCGCGGCCGAGAACGCGGTGCGGGCCGGACTCGGCGACCGTGCGGCGGTCGTGCGCCCTGGGCTCATCGTCGGCCCGGGCGATCCCACCGATCGGTTCGGCTACTGGGTGTCGCGGTTCGCGCTCGCCGGGCCGGGACCGGTCCTCGTACCCGAGACGGACGGCCACCATGCCCAGGTGGTCGACGTCGACGACGTCGCCGAGTTCGTCATCCGCGTCGGCGCCGACCGCTGGTCGGGCACGGCGAACGCCGTGGGGGGCGTCGGCACCCTCGCCGGACTGCTGGAGGTGGCACGGGAGGTCGGCGGCCATTCCGGGGCTGTGGTGACGGCATCGGACGGCTTCCTCATCGATCACGACGTCGCGTACTGGGCGGGCCCTCGCTCGCTGCCGCTGTGGCTGCCGGCAGACATGCCCGGATTCATGCGCCACCGCAACGAGGTCTTCCGGTTCGCCGGGGGATCACTGCGACCCCTGCGCGACACGCTGGAGCGCACCCTCGCCGACGAGCGCTCGCGCGGCCTCGACCGGATGCGACGTGCGGGACTCACGCGGTCCGACGAGCTGGAGCTCCTGAGCGAGCTCGGCGCATCCTCGTCGACTCAGCGGTAGCGGCGACCCTCGTCGCGGCGATACAGCCACACGGCGAGGACGCCGAGCACGACGGTCCACACCAGGATCCCGAGCAGCGCCCACAGCGGAGCGCCGGTGCCGAGGGCTGCGCCCACGACGATCTCGCGCGCCTGCCGCACGGGCAGGAGCTTCGAGACGACGTCGAGCCAGTCCGGGAACATCACCGGCGGGAGGAACAGCCCGCCGCCGAAGGCGAGCACGAACATGGCGACCTGCGTCACCGCGATCGCGGCCTTCGGGCCGCACGTGGTGCCGATGATGACGCCGATGAGCGCCGACGGCACGGCGGTCACGATGACGAGGCCGATCGCGGCGAGCAGGTCTGCCGGCTGCGGTGCCGCGGCGGTGAACAGCGCCCCGATCACGAGCAGCGGCACCATGGCCGCCGCGGCGACGATGAGCGTCGACGCCATGAGCCCCGCGATGCGGGCGCTCGGCGCGCCGGGGAGGGTCCGCAGGTAGGGCGCCCACGGCTTCGCGCGCTGTTCGGCGAGATCGATGCCGATCGAGAACAGGCTCGCCGACATGAAGGCGAACACCACCATCGACGCGACGGCGGCGGTCGCGAACTCGGGGTTGTCGACGACCATCCGCTGCGGCAGCACGAACAGGCAGAACGCGAGGGAGGGGAAGGCGAGCGAGCCGATCACGGCGATCGGCACGCGGGCGGTCTCGAGCAGGCTGTACTTGGTGTGGACGGCGGCGAGGGTCAGCGCGGACATCACACGGCTCCCTTCGTGAGCGAGAGGAACGCCTCTTCGAGCGTGGCGCCGCGGACGGCGAGTCCCGAGAAGGGCAGATCGGAAGCGACCAGCCGGCGGACGAACGCGTCGGAGTCCGCGAGCACCGCGGTGGCCGTTCCGGCCTCGGTGTCGATCGTCACGGCCGCATCGGGCGCGAGCGACTCGATCTGTGCGGCGTCGAGTCCCGAGAGCGTCACCCGGCGACGGGCGACGCCGGACACGATCGCGGCGAGCGTGTCGTCGGCGCGCACGACGCCCTCGTCGATGACGACGACGCGCTGGGCGAGCTGCTCGATCTCTTCGAGGTGGTGGCTGGTCATGACCACCGCGCAGCCGGCCGCGTTGCGGGCGCGGACGGCATCCCACAGCCGCCGTCGTGCGTCGACGTCCAGGCCGGTCGTCGGCTCGTCCAGGAGCACGACATCGGGGTCGCCGACGAAGGCGAGTGCGAGGGCCACCCGCCGCTGCTGCCCGCCCGAGAGCGCCCCGCACTGCTTGGCCAGCAGGTCGCCGAGGCCGAACTCGTCGATGATGCGGGCAGCCGGCGCCGGACGCGGGTAGTGCGCCGCCACCAGATCGAGCACCTCGCGCGCCTTCAGCGCCTCCGGAAGTGCGGTGGTCTGCGGCGTGGTGCCCAGCCGGATGCGGGATGCCGCATTCCGAGGATCTCCGCCGAACAGCGTCACGGTGCCCGAGGTGGGGATCCGCAGCCCTTCGATCAGTGTGAGCAGCGTGGTCTTGCCGGCGCCGTTGGGACCGAGGAGTCCCACGCACTCGCCGGCGTGGATGTCGAGGGTCACGCCGTCGAGCGCGGTCACGTCGCCGAAGCGCTTGACGAGCGATTCAGCATGGACGAGGACGGTCATCGGGTGCCTCCGAGCAGATCGAGGAGCTGAACGCGGTACGCGCGAAAGGCGGCGCGCCCCGCGGGGGTGATGGTCACGAGAGTCGCCGGCCGTCGCCCGGCGAACGTCTTGGTGCTCGCGACGTAGCCTGCGGCCTCGAGTTTGGCGAGGTGCGTGGTGAGGTTGCCCGCCGTCATGTCGAGCAGCTTCTGGAGAGCGGGGAACGCGATCTCGTCGCCGTCGGCCAGCGCTTCGTCGAGCGTCGTCATGATCCGCAGACGGGCGGGGGCGTGGATGATCGGATCGAGCTCACTCATGGTCCTGCTCCCGGCGCGGCTCCACGGGCAGCAGTCCGCGCACGAGCAGCACGGCGACGACGATCATCGCGAACGGACCGGCGATCGCGTAGACGAGGAAGTTGTACGGCGTGCCCACGAACGTCGCGGCGACGGCGACGGCGATGATGACGATGCCCAGCGCATACTGCACGGGAGCGCGCCACAGCGCACCGCCGGCGAGGTACAGCACTCCGACGATGAGGGCGAAGGCGCCCGGGTAGATCAGGGCTGCGAGCTCGTCCGGCAGCCCCGCGCGCTGCAGTCCCACGAGCAGCAGCCACGTGCCGACCATCGAGATCGTCCACGACCAGCCGTACAGCATGCCCTGGAAGCGCGACCGGCCGCGGATGCCCGCGCCGCTGCGGACGCCGGTGACGATCGACCACACGATCGCGATCACCATGCACGCTCCGAACACGATCCAGGCGACGGCGGTCGGCAGGAGGTCCACGTCGCCGATGTCGCGACCGCACCACAGCGCGCCGAAGCCGATCGCCCAGGCTGCCGCCCAGACGATCAGCAGCACGGCGTACCCGCGCAGCAGGCGGCTCTGCGTGCTGCGCCGCTGGGATTGCATGAGGTCGTACATGCGCTCGGCGTCGGCCCGGGTCCCGGAATCGTCGGTGCTCATGCAAAGTACTTTGCAGCGCAAACTACTTTGTGTCAAGACCTTCGTGTGAATCCGTCGATTTGGCGCCGCGGCGGGGCAGCCGCTATCGTCGGCGCATGCCTTCGGCGACCCAGGGACTCCCGACGCTCTTCCCGAGCGTCGCTCCCGCGCGCCGACGCCCTCTGGGCCAGCGCCGACTCTAGGCGACCCCGCACACGCCGTCCGTCATGGACGTCTGCGAGCGGGCGTCGCCGTCTCCGGCCCCTGCACCCAGACTCTAAGGTGGAATCCATGACATATTCGGTCGCCGTCAGCGGCGCATCCGGCTATGCGGGCGGCGAGATCCTGCGGATCCTCGCCGCGCATCCCGATATCGAGATCCGCACCGTCACCGCTCATTCGAACGCGGGACAGCCGCTCATCCAGCACCAGCCCCACCTGCGCTCGCTCGCCCATCTGACGCTGCAGGACACGACGCCCGAGATCCTCGCAGGCCATGACATCGTCTTCCTGGCGCTGCCGCACGGCCAGTCGGGCCAGTACACCGACGCGCTCGGCGGCACCCCGCTCGTCATCGACGCGGGCGCCGATCACCGCCTCGAGTCGGTCGCCGACTGGGACGCGTTCTACGGAGGGGACTTCCACGAACCCTGGGTCTACGGCGTGCCGGAGCTTCCCGTCGCCGGGGCCACGCAGCGGGAGCGGCTGGCCGGGGCGTCGCGCATCGCCGCCCCCGGGTGCAACGCGTCGACGGTGAGCCTGAGCCTCGCGCCGGGCGTCGCGGCCGGGGTCATCGATCCCTCCGACATCGTCACCGTGCTCGCCGTCGGTCCCTCCGGCGCCGGCAAGAGCCTGAAGCCCAACCTCCTCGCCAGCGAGATCCTCGGCTCGGCGAACCCGTACGCCGTCGGGGGCACCCACCGGCACATCCCCGAGATCCGGCAGGCGCTCGCCGCGGCACGCGCGGGCGCGCGCACCGATGGTGCCGAGTCCGCCCCGGACGAGGGCATCCGCATCTCGTTCACGCCGGTCCTCGTGCCGATGGCACGGGGGATCCTCGCGACGTCGACCGCGCCGATCGCGCCGGGCGTCAGCGACGCCGAGATCCGCGCCGCATGGCAGGACGCCTACGGCGACGAGACCTTCGTGCAGCTGCTGCCGGCGGGCCAGTTCCCGCGCACGGCGGACGTCCTCGGCGCCAACACCGCACTCATCGGCCTCGCGATCGACCGCGCGGCGAACCGTGTGGTCGTCGTCACCGCCGTCGACAACCTCGTCAAGGGCACGGCCGGAGCGGCTGTGCAGTCCATGAACATCGCGCTGGGTCTGCCCGAGGGCACCGCGCTCACAGTGAACGGAGTCGCGCCGTGAGCGTCACCGCAGCCCAGGGGTTCGAAGCGGCGGGGGTCGCCGTCGGGCTCAAGTCGACGGGCAAGCCCGATGTCGCCGTCGTCGTCAACCGGGGCCCGCTCAAGGTCGGCGCCGCCGTCTTCACGAGCAACCGCGCCAAGGCGAACCCGATCATGTGGTCGCAGCGGGTGATCCAGGACGGCGTCGTCGAGGCGATCGTCCTGAACTCCGGCGGAGCGAACTGCTTCACGGGCTCGTTCGGGTTCCAGACCACCCACCAGACCGCCGAGAAGGCCGGCGAGCTGCTCGGGGTGAGCGCCGGCGACGTGCTGGTGTGCTCCACAGGCCTCATCGGCACCGGCGACGAGGTCTTCCGCGCCAAGGTGCTCGCCGGCACCGAGCAGGGGATCGCCGAGCTGTCGGCCGACGGCGGCGAGGCGGCATCCCTCGCCATCATGACGACCGACTCGCGCCCCAAGCGCTCGGTGGTCACCGGCGACGGCTGGACGATCGGCGGCATGGCGAAGGGCGCCGGGATGCTGGCGCCCGGGCTCGCCACCATGCTCGTGGTCATCACGACCGACGCGGTCCTCACCGCAGCGCAGGCCGACGCCGCGCTGCGTCAGGCCACGGGACGCACGTTCGATCGGCTGGACTCGGACGGCTGCATGTCGACGAACGACCAGGTGACCCTCATGGTCAGCGGCGCCAGCGGCGTGACGCCCGACCTCGACGCGTTCGCGTCCGCGCTCGCCGAGGTCAGTCAGGACCTCGCGAAGCAGCTGCAGGGCGACGCCGAGGGCGCGAGCCACGACATCACGATCCTGGTGCAGAACGCGGCGAGCGAAGAGGACGCCGTCGAGGTCGGCCGCTCGGTGGCCCGCAACAACCTGTTCAAGGCGGCGATCTTCGGCAACGATCCGAACTGGGGGCGCGTGCTGGCCGCGATCGGCACGACGCAGGCCGCCTTCGATCCGTACGACGTCGACGTCTGGATGAACGGCGTGCGGGTGTGCTCGCAGGGCGGCCCCGACGCGCCGCGTGAGGACGTCGACCTCACGCCGCGGGCGACCGACCTCGTCATCGACCTGAAGGTCGGCGCGGCATCGGCGACGATCCTGACCAACGACCTCACCCACGACTACGTCCACGAGAACAGCGCGTACTCCTCATGAGCGACCTTCAAGAGACCGATCCCGGCGAGGCCAGTGCCCGCGCGGTGACCCTCATCGAGTCGCTGCCGTGGCTCAAGCGCTTCCGCGACCAGATCGTCGTGGTCAAGTACGGCGGGAACGCCATGGTGTCCGAGGAACTGCAGGACGCCTTCGCCGCCGACATCGCGTACCTCCGCTACGTCGGTGTGAAGCCTGTCGTGGTGCACGGCGGCGGCCCCCAGATCTCGTCGATGCTGGACCGCCTCGCTATCCCGAGCGAGTTCAAGGGCGGCTACCGCGTGACCTCGACCGAGGCCATCTCGGTGGTCCGCATGGTGCTGACGGGCCAGATCAACCCGCAGCTGGTGTCGAAGATCAACGCCCACGGTCCTGTCGCGACCGGGCTGAGCGGCGAGGACGCCGGGCTGTTCGGCGGCCGTCGGCGGGGTGTCGTCATCGAGGGGGTCGAGCACGACCTCGGTCGCGTCGGCGATGTCGTCGAGGTCGACCCGCAGCCCGTGCTCGACCAGATCGAGGCGGGCCGGATCCCGGTCGTGTCGAGCATCGCCCCCGACCTCGACAACCCCGGCCACTCGCTCAACGTGAACGCGGATGCCGCGGCATCCGCGCTCGCCGTCGCACTCGGCGCGGCGAAGCTCGTCGTCCTCACGGACGTCGCCGGGCTGTACGCGGACTGGCCCAACCGCGATTCGCTCGTGTCGCACCTGACCTCGGGCGAGCTGCGCGAGATGCTGCCGCGACTGGAGTCGGGCATGATCCCGAAGATGGCGGCGTGCCTGGAGGCCGTCGAGGGCGGCGTCGAGACCGCGGCCATCATCGACGGGCGGGTGCCGCACTCGGTGCTCGTCGAGATCTTCACCAGCAAGGGAATCGGAACAGAGGTGGTGCTCGGATGACGTGGCAGGACGACGAGGCGCGCGACCTCGTGAAGAGCTTCGGTGCTCGCATGCAGATGTTCGTGCGCGGCGAGGGCGCCTACCTGTGGGATGCGGACGGCAAGCGGTACCTCGACTTCCTCGCCGGCATCGCGGTGGACTCGCTCGGTCACGCCCACCCGGTGTTCGTCGAGGCGGTGGCGACCCAGGCGGCGACGCTCGTGCAGGTGTCGAACTACTTCGCGACGCCGCCGCAGCTCGCGCTGGCCTCGACGCTCAAGCGGCTGGCCGGCACCGGCGACGCCGGTCGCGTGTACTTCGGCAACTCCGGCGCAGAGGCCAACGAGGCGGCGTTCAAGCTCGCCCGCCTGCACGGTGCCAAGAGCCGCGAGAACGGCGCCGACCGCCCCCGCATCCTCGCGCTGAAGGACGCGTTCCACGGCCGCACGATGGGAACGCTCGCCCTGACCGGCAAGCCCTACATGCAGGAGCCGTTCCTGCCGATGACGCCGGGCGTCGAGTTCATCGACTCGACGGTCGAGGCGCTCGAGGCGGCCATCGACGACCGTGTCGCCGCGCTGTTCGTCGAGCCCGTCAAGGGCGAGGCCGGCGTGCTGATGCTGCCTGACGGCTACCTGAAGGCGGCGCGCGAGATCACCGAGCGCCACGGCGCGCTGCTGATCGTCGACGAGATCCAGACCGGCGCCGGCCGTACGGGGGAGTGGTTCGCCTTCCAGCACGAGGGCATCACGCCCGACGCGATCACCGTCGCCAAGGGCATCGGCAGCGGATTCCCGATCGGGGCGATGATCACGTTCGGCGCGGCGAGCGACCTGTTCTACCCGGGCACGCACGGCTCGACGTTCGGCGGCAACGCGCTCGGCACCGCCGTCGCCGACGCGGTGCTCGGCGAGATCGAGCGCGCGGGTCTCCTCCAGAACGCCGTCGAACGGGGCGCCCAGCTGCGCGCCGCCATCGAGGGGATCGGCTCGCCGTTGATCGAGGGATGCCGCGGCCTGGGGCTTCTCATCGGCGTGGGGCTGCGGCATCCCGTCGCCAAGGCCGTCGTCGCGGCGGCGCAGCAGCACGGCCTCATCATCAACGCGACGACTGACACGTCGATCCGCCTCGTGCCCGCGCTCACGATCGGCGACGTCGAGATCGACGAGTTCATCACCCTGTTCACGGCGGCGCTGCGCACCGTCGAGGACGCCCTGGTGCCCGAGACCCCGACGGAGGTTCCCGCATGACCCGCCACCTGCTCCGTGACGACGACCTCACGCAGGCCGAACAGGCCGAGATCCTCGACCTCGCGGTCGAGCTCAAGAAGGACCGGTGGGCCAACAAGGCGCTCGCGGGTCCGCAGACGGTCGCCGTGATCTTCGACAAGTCCTCGACGCGCACCCGCGTCTCGTTCGCCGTCGGCATCGCCGACCTCGGCGGGTCGCCGCTCATCATCTCGACCGCCAACAGCCAGCTCGGCGGCAAAGAGACGCCGTCCGACACGGCCCGCGTGCTCGAGCGGCAGGTGGCCGCGATCGTGTGGCGCACCTACGCCCAGTCGGGTCTGGAGCAGATGGCGGCCGGCACGCGCGTGCCCGTCGTCAACGCCCTGAGCGACGACTTCCACCCGTGCCAGCTGCTGGCCGACCTGCTCACGATCAAGGAGCACAAGGGCGAGCTCGCCGGGCTCACGCTCGCGTTCTTCGGCGACGGAAAGTCGAACATGGCGCACTCCTACGTGCTCGCCGGCGTCACGGCGGGCATGCACGTCCGCGTCGCCTCGCCGGAGTCGTATGCGCCGCGCGACGACGTGATCGCCGACGCCGATCGTCGCGCGGCCGAGACCGGCGGATCGGTGACGCTGTACACCGACCCGCTCGAAGCGGCCGCCGGCGCCGACGTCATCGTCACCGACACGTGGGTGTCGATGGGCAAGGAGGAGGAGAAGCTCGAGCGGCTCCGCGATCTCGGCGCCTACAAGGTCACCGGCGAGACCATGGGCCTGGCGAAGGACGACGCGATCTTCATCCACTGCCTGCCCGCCGACCGGGGGTACGAGGTGGACGCCGAGGTCATCGACGGGCCGCAGTCGGTCGTATGGGACGAGGCCGAGAACAGGCTGCACGCCCAGAAGGCGCTGCTGGTCTGGCTGCTGCGCCAGGGCTGAGAACCGGGTCAGCCGATGCGCGGGCCGGGCGGGGGGCGAGGTCCCTGGCTCGCGACGCGCTGGTCGCGCCTCAACGGCCCGCTGCGCGTCGGCGGTGTCGACCTCGCCCGCGGGCTCGCGGTGCTCGGGATGTTCGCGGCACACCTGCTGTGGATCACCGAGCCGTTCTCGTGGACCGAGCCCTCCACCTGGGCGGCGATCTTCCAGGGGCGGTCGTCGATCCTGTTCGCGACGCTCGCGGGCGTCTCGATCGGGCTCGTCACGGGCGGCACCGCACCGTTGACCGGAGCGGCCATGCGCACGGCCCGGCGGCGCCTCGTGGTGCGGGCGGGACTGCTCTGGCTGCTGGGTGCCGCGCTGATCCTCACTGGCGTGCCGGTGTATGTGATCCTCCCCGCCTACGCGATCCTCTTCCTGTGCGCGGTGCCGTTGACCGCTCTCAGCGCGCGAGTGCTCCTGCCCGTGGCGGCGGGTCTTGCGGTGGTCATGCCGTTCGTCCAGGTGGTCCTCGACGCGCTGCCGCTCTGGCAGACGCGCACCGGCTCCGACCTGTCCCTCGTCCTCGGGTGGCACCACCCGTTCACGACGTGGATCGCCTTCGTGGTCGCCGGCCTCGGCGTCGCCCGTGCCGGCATCACCCGGCTGCGGGTGCAGGTGTCGCTGGTGACGGTGGGTGCGGTGCTCGCGATCGCCGGATACGGGGTGGATGCCGCCACCGGCGCGTCGCCTGACGCGGAGGCGTCGTCGTTCGGGGGAGCGGTGTGGACCGCGCGACCCCATTCGACCGGCCTGCTGGAGATCATCGGGTCCGGCGGGTTCGCGCTCGCCGTCATCGGCATCTGCCTGCTGCTGTGCCGCACCGCGGCGCGGTGGGTCGTCCTTCCCCTGCGCGCGGTGGGGGCGATGCCGCTCACGGCGTACACGCTGCAGCTCGGGGTGTGGGCGATCCTGGCGGCGCAGCTCCTCGGCGACCCCCGTGACCTCGCCGGCTTCCGTGAGCTCGCGCCGTTCTGGCCGTTCGCCCTCGGCACCGTCGCGTTCGCCACCGCCTGGGCGCTGCTGGTCGGCCGCGGTCCGCTGGAGTGGGTCGTCGATCGTGTCGCGCGGCTCGTCGTGCGCTCCGGCCCGGCGCTCACGGCATCCCGTCAGGGCTGAACCGGGACCGCGGGCGCCGCCTGGCCGTTGCCCGTCGGCACGGTCCTCTGCGTCGAGCGCGGCCGGGGAAGCCAGGCGCCGGACTCCAGGTCCAGTGCACGCCGGAATTCGGCGGCGAACGCGCCGTCCGTGTCGTAGTCGCGGGTGGTCACGTAGACGCCGTGCGCGTAGCCCGGGATGCGCGACCTCGGAGTGTCGCCGGTGAGCGCGATGTCGGAGATCCCCGGGCCGTACAGTCTGCGCAGGCCACCGCCGAACCAGTCGCCGAAGAAGTGCAGGTGCGCCGGGTACCACAGGTTCGTCCAGCGGACCGGCGCGAACGCCGCCGCTTCGTGCAGACGACGGGTGTGCCACACGTACTCGCTGCCGTCGTCTCGGCGCCGCTTGTCGTGTGTGACGTACGAGAAGAACTGCGGGTGGCCGTTCGCCTGCGGCCGGTGCTCCGGCGGCCACTGCTCGTCGTCGGCGTCGACGATCTCGCCCTGCGGCGGGCACGACTGCAGTTCGCGCCGCGCCTTCCGCTCCTCGAACTCGCCGGTGTCCTTGGTGTAGATCTGGTCGGCGAAGTTCATGGGACTGCCGAAGCTCACGAAATCCGAGATCAGCCAGGGATGCCCCTTCGCCCGCATCGCGAGCCACAGCGCGCGCTGCGCGCGCCGGTACGCCTCCGGCGACCGCGTCGTGTCGGCGGCGAGAGCGGATGCCTCCGCCTCGAGGTCCTCCAGATCCTGCGGGCTGAGCGACGCCCGGCCGTGGCCCGTCGTCGCCCACAGGTACGAGATCGCGTCGTACGCGATGTACGAGCCGAGGCTGTGCCCGGTGACCACGATGCGGTCGTAGTCCCCGCTGTCCTGCAGCGAGCGGAGCAGATCGACGATGCCGGCGCGGATCTCGCGTCGCGCCGCGAACGAGCGTGGCGATGTGTCGAGATAGCGGACGACGTCCACGAGGTATTTCACGAGCCAGCCGGGCAGCAGCCGGCTGATCGCATACGTGACGACCACCAGGGCCGAGACGCTGCCGGCCGCGATCTGCGCCCAGGGCGGGACGCCGAACCAGCTCGAGAACCCGGGGATCGACACGAAACCCCACGCCAGCGCGAAGGTCGCGAGCCAGATGACGATCCAGAGCCCGCGCAGACCGGGAGGCACGCGCCGCAGCTGCGTCGCACAGAAGGCCAGGAACCCCGCAGCCGCGACCCCGGCCAGCGCCCACGGCGACCAGGCCGGCATCCACTCCTGCGGGAACAGCAGCAGTCCCGCCGCACCGACCACGACCGCGAGCAGCGCCACCGCTCCCAGCAGCTGCGGGATGGTCGTGGCCGGCAGCATGATCCGCCGGAACGTCGGCCACAGGTCGTCCAGACGGTTGCCCTGCATGAGGTGGGCCCAGTGGTACTCGTAGATGTCCGTCTGCACGTCGAATCCCTCGTCGGCAGCCGCGGGTCGGCCCTTCTTGCGGGCCTCGACGATGTGCAGCCGCCCCTCGAAGTCGCCCTGGAACTTCACGGGCCGCGAGTGGAACGGCGCCTCCCGGCAGATGGCCTCGCTGAACGCGTTGAGGGTCTCGACGGGCCTCTGCTCGCCCATGCCATGGACGACGACGACCGCCTGACGGCGTTGTCTGGTCACGATGCACCTCCTCCGAGCCGGTAGAGGTGTCGATCCGCGTCGGTGATACCGGGGAGACGACCGGAGGCGACGCCGTGGCCTCGGTAGGCTGTCGGGGTGAGTGAATCGAAGGGCGACGGCACCAACGAAGGCGCACTGTGGGGAGCCCGTTTCGCGACGGGGCCGTCCCCCGAGCTGGCGGAGCTCAGCCGATCGACCCATTTCGACTGGGACCTCGCGCTCTACGACATCGCCGGATCGCACGCGCACGCCAAGGCGCTGGCCGCGGCCGGCTACCTCACCGCTGACGAGGAGCGTGCCATGCACGACGGCCTCGACGTGCTCGCGCGGGGCGTCACCGACGGGACGCTGCGGCCGGCCGCATCCGACGAGGACGTCCACGGGGCGCTCGAGCAGGCGCTGATCGGCGTCGTCGGCGCCGAGCTCGGCGGCAAGCTGCGGGCGGGGCGCAGCCGCAACGACCAGATCGCGACGCTGGTGCGCATGTACCTGCTCGACCACTCGCGCACGATCGCGCGCGAGATCCTGCGTCTGGTCGACGCGCTGGTCGCGCAGGCCGAGGCCAACGCCGACGCGATCATGCCCGGCCGCACGCACCTGCAGCACGCGCAGCCCGTGCTGCTCGCGCACCATCTGCAGGCCCACGCATGGCCGCTCGTGCGCGATCTGGAGCGCCTCCGCGACTGGTCGGTGCGCGCCTCGGTGTCGCCTTACGGCGGCGGCGCGCTCGCCGGATCCACGCTCGGCCTCGACCCGCAGCTCGTGGCGCGCGAACTGGGGCTGGCGCGCCCGGCAGAGAACTCCCTCGATGGCACGGCGTCGCGCGATGTCGTCGCCGAGTTCGCGTTCATCACGGCGATGATCGGCATCGACGTGTCGCGCTTCGCCGAAGAGATCATCGTGTGGAACACCCGCGAGTTCGGTTTCGCGACCCTCGACGACGGCTACTCGACCGGCTCGAGCATCATGCCGCAGAAGAAGAATCCCGACATCGCCGAACTCGCGCGCGGCAAATCGGGCCGGCTCATCGGCAATCTGACGGGCCTGCTGGCGACCCTCAAGGCGCTGCCGCTCGCGTACAACCGCGACCTGCAGGAAGACAAGGAGCCCGTCTTCGATTCGGTGCGCACGCTCGAGACGCTGCTGCCGGCGTTCGCGGGCATGGTCGCGACGATGCGGTTCCACACCGGGCGCATGGCCGAACTGGCCCCGCAGGGTTTCTCGCTGGCCACCGACGTCGCCGAGTGGCTGGTCAAGCACGGGGTGCCGTTCCGCGACGCGCACGAGATCTCGGGCCACCTGGTGCGCGTGTGCGAAGAGAGCGGCATCGAGCTCCACGAGGTCACGGACGAGCAGCTCGCCTCCGTCTCGTCGCACCTCGCACCCGAGGTGCGCGAGGTGCTGAGCGTCGAAGGCTCGGTCGCCAGTCGCACCGGTGCCGGCGGCACCGCGCCCGTGAGGGTGGCGGAGCAGCGGGCGGAACTGGTCCAGCGGGTCCAGGCAGCCGCGCATGCGCTGGGACTCTGATATCCCGCAAAGATAAGTATATCACTGATATTCCCGGAATATCAGTGATATCCTGATCGTATGCCGGTGGCAATGACGGTCGACATCGTCGGATCGAGGCGCCTTCCCGATCGCGACGCCGCACAGCGCGCGCTCGACGACGCGATCGTACGTGTCGAGCGCGATCTCCCCGTGGCCGAGCGCCCGCTGCGCCCGACGGTCGGGGATGAGCTGCAGGGGGTGTTCACCGACCTCGACGCGGCGCTCGCCACGACCCTGCTGGTGCAGCTCGCGCTGCCCGACATCGTCCAGTGCCGCTTCGGACTCGGCATCGGCGCGACGCGTCTCGTGGCCTCCGCGTCCGGCGACATCCCGGACGGGCCCGCATGGTGGGCGGCGCGTGCCGCGATCGATCACGTCCACGCGCTGGAGCAGCGGACGGTGCCCAGCGCCCGCACATGGGTCGTCGCCCATGATGAAGAGGCGGATGCCGCACACGAGGCCGCGCGGCGGGCCGATGCCTACCTGCTCGCGCGCGACCAGCTCATCGGCGCGATGTCCGAGCGCACTCGTCGCCTGACGTACGGGCGCTGCTTCGGAGTGACGCAGCGTGAGCTGGCGGCGCAGGAGGGGATCACCCAGTCCGCCGTGTCGCAGCTGCTGACGGCATCCGGCGCCGCCGCGGTCGTCGAGGGATTCCGGCTGCTCGAGCCGTAGCGGCTCAGAAGATCGCGAGGCGCACGAGACCCCCGACGACGCCGGCCCACAGCAGGCTCGCCAGGGTGCCGATGATGAAGCGCTCCCGCGCCTCGGCGGCTGCGAGCTCCGAGAAGCGGCCGATGCCCTTGACGGCCACGACCACCGCGACGGCCTCGGGATAGCCGGCGATGATCGCGATGACGACGGCCACCCGTTCCAGGTAGCCGATCACGGTGCCGCCGCGCATGAGGGTGCGCACCTCGGTCTCGCCGGCCTCGGCAGCGGGCACGGTCAGCAGGATGCCGCCGTCCTCGGTCTCGCGCACGCGCCCGCCCGTGGCGGCATCGAGCACGCGTCGGGTGACCGGGTTGCCGCCGAGGACGGCGACGGCGATGCCGAGGAGGGCCAGCATGAGTCCCATCAGCGTGGGGATCTTCACCGGCGAGATCGCCACCACCACGAGTCCGAGCGTCACGAGGGCGCCCGCGATCACGAGGGGCACCGTGGTCGGACGCCGCAGGCTCACCACGATCAGCACGAGCGCCCCGCACAGCACGAGGAACAGGAAGATCGACAGGATCGCGATGAGGATCGCGTCAGGGAACAGCGCCATGCGCGAAAGTCTGGCACGCACCCCGGACCCCGGCCCGCCGACCGGCCGTACGGCGGCGGGAGGCGGCATCCTGCGCTGATAACCTGGCCAGCGTGTCAGAAACCATCGTGAGCGCAGCGGACCCGTCCGTGCGCGCACTGGCACCCGCCAACGACCCGACGTTCGAGAACGTCTGGGATGAGATCGTGTGGCGGGGGCTCGTGCATGTGTCCACCGACCAGGAGGCGCTGCGCGCCCTGCTCGCCGGGGACCCGATCACGTACTACTGCGGTTTCGACCCGACGGCGCCCAGTCTGCATCTCGGCAATCTGGTGCAGCTGCTGCTGATGCGACGCCTGCAGCTCGCGGGGCACAAGCCGCTCGGTCTCGTCGGCGGCTCGACGGGCCTGATCGGCGATCCGCGCCCGTCTGCGGAGCGCACACTCAACACGAAGGAGACGGTGGCCGAGTGGGTCGGCTACCTGCGCTCGCAGGTCGAGCGCTTCCTGAGCTTCGAGGGCGACAACGCGGCGCGCATGGTCAACAACCTCGACTGGACCGCACCGATGAGCGCCATCGACTTCCTGCGCGAGATCGGCAAGCACTACCGCGTGGGCACCATGCTCAAGAAGGATGCCGTCGCCGCGCGACTGAACTCCGACGCCGGCATCAGCTACACCGAGTTCAGCTACCAGATCCTGCAGGGCATGGACTACCTGGAGCTGCACCGGCAGTACGGCTGCGTGCTGCAGACCGGCGGCAGCGACCAGTGGGGCAACCTCACCAGCGGCACGGACCTCATCCACCGCGTCGAGGGGGTGTCGGCGCACGCGATCGGCACGCCGCTGATCACGAACAGCGACGGCACGAAGTTCGGAAAGAGCGAGGGCAACGCGATCTGGCTGGATGCCGCGATGTGCAGCCCGTACCGGATGTACCAGTTCTGGCTCAACACCGACGACGCCGACGTCATCCAGCGACTGAAGATCTTCACGTTCCTCACGCGCGCCGAGATCGAGGACTACGAGCGCCTCGTCGCCGATGAGCCGTTCCGCCGTGCCGCGCAGAAGCGCCTCGCGCTGGAGGTCACGACCTTCGTGCACGGTGCGGATGCCGCCGCCGCCGTGATCGCGGCGTCCGAGGCGCTGTTCGGGCAGGGCGATCTCGCCGCGCTCGATGCGTCGACGCTGCGTCAGGCGCTCGAGGAGCTGCCGAACGCATCGGTCGCGCTCGGGACGCCGGTGGTGCAGGCGCTGGTCGACACGGGACTCGTGGCGAGCCTGTCCGAGGCGCGTCGCGCGATCGCGCAGGGCGGGGTCTCGCTGGACGGTGCCAAGGTCGACGACGACACCGCGACCGTGCAGGGCTCCCTGCCCGGTGGCGTCTCGGTGCTTCGCCGGGGCAAGAAGACGCTCGCAGGCGTGTTCGTCGGCTGACCCGGGCGGATGCCGTTCACTCCGAGCCACGCGGTCGTCGCGCTCCCGTTCATCCGGACGCCGCTCGTGCCTGCGGCGATCGCCGTCGGCGCCATGACGCCCGATCTGCCGCTGTTCGTCCGCGGACTGCCGCTGGCGTACGGGATCACGCACTCGTTCGCCTGGCTGCCCGTGACGATGGCGGCCGCCTTCGCGCTGCTGCTGCTGTGGCGGTGCGTGGTGCGGCCGGCGGCGCGGGAGCTCTCGCCACGATGGATCGCGGAACGACTGCCGGGGGAGTGGGATGCCGGCGCGTCCGCGTCGTTCGGTGAGACGCTCGCCGGGCGGCCAGGCGCGCGCAGGAGCGTCATCGGCGTGCTGCTGCTCGTCGCGTCGCTCGCGATCGGGGTGGTGAGCCACATCGTGTGGGATCTGTTCACCCACGAAGGGCGCTGGGGCTCGTCCGTGCTCCCGGGACTGGCCGCGTCATGGGGCCCGTTGCCCGGCTACAAGTGGCTGCAGCACGGGTCGAGCGCACTCGGGCTCGCGATCCTCGGCGCGTTCATGCTGGTGTGGCTCATCCGACGCCGGGTGGCGGCATCCGCGGCCCGCGTCCTGCCGCGCGGGATCCGGGCGGCGTGGTGGCTCTCGCTGCCGATCGTGCTCGTCGTCGCCTGGGGAGCGGGCTTCGCGGCCTTCGGGCCGTTCGACGACGCGTTCACGCCGGCTCATCTCGCCTACCGGGTGCTCCCGCCGGCCTGTGCGACGTGGGGTGCGCTGACCGTCGCGCTGTGCGTCGCGGTGCAGGTGCTGCGTGCGCGGAGCTCCCGCGAGGGATCGGCCGGGGTGTCTCGGGAGGCCTGAGTGTCTGCCCGGCTGCGGAAGATACTCGTCGCTGCGCCCTGCCGCCAGGCCGGTGGACGCGAGTCGGGGGAGTCGTAGGGTCGCGGCATGGACGAGGAACGGCCAGGTGCCGAGGCCTGGGTGCCGCCGGCGGCGGACGTGACGCAGCTGCGCGACGCCGTGCAGGGATGCCGCGGCTGCGAGCTGTGGCGCGACGCGACCCAGGCCGTGTTCGGCGAAGGGACGGCATCGGCTCGACTCATGCTCGTGGGGGAGCAGCCCGGCGACCGTGAGGACCGCGACGGCGAGCCATTCGTCGGCCCGGCGGGACGGGTGCTCGACGATGCGCTGGCGGAAGCGGGCATCGCGCGCGACGAGGTGTACCTGACCAATGCCGTCAAGCACTTCCGCTTCGAGGAACGCGGCAAGCGACGAATCCACCGGCGGCCCGATGTGGGCAACATCACGGCCTGCCGGCCGTGGCTGGAGGCCGAGTTCGCGGCCGTGCTGCCCGCGGCGATCGTCTGTCTCGGCGCGACAGCGGCACGATCGGTGCTCGGCCGTCCGGTCAAGATCGGCGAGGAGCGGGGGCACCCGCTCGACGGGGCGCAGGCACCTGTGATCGTGACGATCCATCCCTCGGCGATCCTGCGCGCGCGTGACACGGCCGACCGCGACGCGGCACGTGCCGGCCTGGTCGCCGACCTTCGCCGCGCGCGCGAAGCGGCAGACCGGGCGTGACTGGCGGACCGCAGCGACGCCTCTGCGCGGGCCGCGACACGCCCGGGATGCATGGTCGATTCGACGCGTGGGCGGGCGGCACGTAAAGTATTTCGAGTTCGCCCCACAGGGAAGCGGAGAGGCTGAAGGCCTCGACCCCCTCAAGCGGAGAACGATCCCTTCCTCTTCACTCGTTGGAGTGTGAGACCCCTCGGGTCTAGGATAGGGTTCCTGCCCCGGAGACCGCGGTCGCCGACGAGCCGGCCGATGTCAACATCACGGCGTGTCGGTTTGACAGACGGATCGGGCAGGATAAGATAGTGAAGTTGCCCAGCCGGGGTAGCGGGCCTTGTGGTCTGTTGCGGGTTGGTGCGTCTGATCTTTGAGAACTCAACAGCGTGCACTTGTCAAATGCCAATTTTTTTCTCTGTCGACCGGTTTTCCGGTTGGTGGGGGTCTTTTTTGGATCAATTCATGGATGTCAGTTTGATATTCGTTTTTGGTCATGGTTGAACTCGCTGGCTGGTGGTCGTTTTTCCCGATCCTGGTTGGCATCATTTTTTTATGGAGAGTTTGATCCTGGCTCAGGATGAACGCTGGCGGCGTGCTTAACACATGCAAGTCGAACGATGAAGCCTCACTTGTGGGGTGGATTAGTGGCGAACGGGTGAGTAACACGTGAGCAACCTGCCCTGGACTCTGGGATAAGCGCTGGAAACGGTGTCTAATACTGGATATGAGCTTCTGCCGCATGGTGGGGGTTGGAAAGATTTTTCGGTCTGGGATGGGCTCGCGGCCTATCAGCTTGTTGGTGAGGTAATGGCTCACCAAGGCGTCGACGGGTAGCCGGCCTGAGAGGGTGACCGGCCACACTGGGACTGAGACACGGCCCAGACTCCTACGGGAGGCAGCAGTGGGGAATATTGCACAATGGGCGGAAGCCTGATGCAGCAACGCCGCGTGAGGGATGACGGCCTTCGGGTTGTAAACCTCTTTTAGCAGGGAAGAAGCGTGAGTGACGGTACCTGCAGAAAAAGCGCCGGCTAACTACGTGCCAGCAGCCGCGGTAATACGTAGGGCGCAAGCGTTATCCGGAATTATTGGGCGTAAAGAGCTCGTAGGCGGTTTGTCGCGTCTGCTGTGAAATCCCGAGGCTCAACCTCGGGCCTGCAGTGGGTACGGGCAGACTAGAGTGCGGTAGGGGAGATTGGAATTCCTGGTGTAGCGGTGGAATGCGCAGATATCAGGAGGAACACCGATGGCGAAGGCAGATCTCTGGGCCGTAACTGACGCTGAGGAGCGAAAGGGTGGGGAGCAAACAGGCTTAGATACCCTGGTAGTCCACCCCGTAAACGTTGGGAACTAGTTGTGGGGTCCTTTCCACGGATTCCGTGACGCAGCTAACGCATTAAGTTCCCCGCCTGGGGAGTACGGCCGCAAGGCTAAAACTCAAAGGAATTGACGGGGACCCGCACAAGCGGCGGAGCATGCGGATTAATTCGATGCAACGCGAAGAACCTTACCAAGGCTTGACATACACCAGAACGGGCCAGAAATGGTCAACTCTTTGGACACTGGTGAACAGGTGGTGCATGGTTGTCGTCAGCTCGTGTCGTGAGATGTTGGGTTAAGTCCCGCAACGAGCGCAACCCTCGTTCTATGTTGCCAGCACGTAATGGTGGGAACTCATGGGATACTGCCGGGGTCAACTCGGAGGAAGGTGGGGATGACGTCAAATCATCATGCCCCTTATGTCTTGGGCTTCACGCATGCTACAATGGCCGGTACAAAGGGCTGCAATACCGTGAGGTGGAGCGAATCCCAAAAAGCCGGTCCCAGTTCGGATTGAGGTCTGCAACTCGACCTCATGAAGTCGGAGTCGCTAGTAATCGCAGATCAGCAACGCTGCGGTGAATACGTTCCCGGGTCTTGTACACACCGCCCGTCAAGTCATGAAAGTCGGTAACACCTGAAGCCGGTGGCCTAACCCTTGTGGAGGGAGCCGTCGAAGGTGGGATCGGTAATTAGGACTAAGTCGTAACAAGGTAGCCGTACCGGAAGGTGCGGCTGGATCACCTCCTTTCTAAGGAGCACCTCAGCCCTTCGGGGTTGTAGGAACCTCAGCAGAGCGAACGTCTCTGCGGGGGCTCGTGGGTGGAACATTTGACATGGCATCAGCGCGGCTGATTCCTGCTAGTACGCCAGATCCTTCGGGGTGTGGTTGGAAGGTGGGGGTTGGGGAGCGGGGTGCCTGCACGCTGTTGGGTCCTGAGGGACCGGACGCCGCCGTGGGTGGTGTGCGATTTCTTCTGGGCTCGATCTGCTGCCGGCCGTGGGTTGGTGGGTGGGTCGGGTGCCGCCCGTACTTTGAGAACTACACAGTGGACGCGAGCATCTTTGCAAGATGATTCCTCTTTGAGGGGTTGTTTTGTGTTGATGATCTTAAAGATCATTAGTCAATTTCTGGTCGCACTTTTTGGTGTGGCCCGAGTTTTGATTCTCATGTTTTCAAGTCTTTAAGAGCAAACGGTGGATGCCTTGGCATCTGGAGCCGAAGAAGGACGTAGCAATCTGCGATAAGCCTCGGGGAACTGATAAGCAAGTTTTGATCCGAGGGTGTCCGAATGGGGAAACCCCGCTGGGCGGCGTGCCGACCTAGTGACTCCCGCCTGAATATATAGGGCGGGTAGAGGGAACGCGGGGAAGTGAAACATCTCAGTACCCGCAGGAAGAGAAAACAACCGTGATTCCGTGAGTAGTGGCGAGCGAAATCGGATGAGGCTAAACCTAGCGTGTGTGAGAGCCGGCAGGCGTTGCATGTTGGGGGTTGTGGGACTTTCTTGATCATTCTGCCGAGTGGTCGACGTGACAGAAGCGTATAGACGAACCGTCTTGAAAGGCGGGCCAGAGTGGGTGCCAGCCCCGTAGTCGAAATGCGTGTTCTGGCGTGGAGAGTATCCCAAGTAGCACGGGGCCCGAGAAATCCCGTGTGAATCTGTCAGGACCACCTGATAAGCCTAAATACTCCCAGATGACCGATAGCGGACAAGTACCGTGAGGGAAAGGTGAAAAGTACCCCGGGAGGGGAGTGAAATAGTACCTGAAACCGTTTGCTTACAAACCGTTGGAGCCTCCTTGGTAGGGGTGACAGCGTGCCTTTTGAAGAATGAGCCTGCGAGTTAGCGATATGTGGCGAGGTTAACCCGGGTGGGGTAGCCGTAGCGAAAGCGAGTCTGAATAGGGCGATTCAGTCGCATGTCCTAGACCCGAAGCGAAGTGATCTATCCATGGCCAGGCTGAAGCGACGGTAAGACGTCGTGGAGGGCCGAACCCACTTAGGTTGAAAACTGAGGGGATGAGCTGTGGATAGGGGTGAAAGGCCAATCAAACTTCGTGATAGCTGGTTCTCTCCGAAATGCATTTAGGTGCAGCGTTGCGTGTTTCTTGCCGGAGGTAGAGCTACTGGATGGCCGATGGGCCCTACAAGGTTACTGACGTCAGCCAAACTCCGAATGCCGGTAAGTGAGAGCGCAGCAGTGAGACTGTGGGGGATAAGCTTCATAGTCGAGAGGGAAACAACCCAGACCACCATCTAAGGTCCCTAAGCGCGTGCTAAGTGGGAAAGGATGTGGAGTTGCTTAGACAACCAGGAGGTTGGCTTAGAAGCAGCCACCCTTGAAAGAGTGCGTAATAGCTCACTGGTCAAGTGATTCCGCGCCGACAATGTAACGGGGCTCAAGCACGCCACCGAAGTTGTGGCATTGACATTATTGGTAGGCCTTCGTGGTCCAGCCGTGTTGATGGGTAGGAGAGCGTCGTGTGGCGAGTGAAGCGGCGGGGTGACCCAGCCGTGGACGCCACACGAGTGAGAATGCAGGCATGAGTAGCGAAAGACGTGTGAGAAACACGTCCTCCGAAAGACCAAGGGTTCCAGGGTCAAGCTAATCTTCCCTGGGTAAGTCGGGACCTAAGGCGAGGCCGACAGGCGTAGTCGATGGACAACGGGTTGATATTCCCGTACCGGCGAAGAACCGCCCAAACTAACCCAGTAGTGCTAAGTATCTGAATCCCCATGACCGGAGCCTTCGGGCGATGGCGTGGGGCCTAGCGTACGACCCCATGCTGGTGCGGTTAGCGTGTTAACAGGTGTGACGCAGGAAGGTAGCCCATCCCGGGCGATGGTTGTCCCGGGGCAAGTGCGTAGGCCGAGTCGTAGGCAAATCCGCGACTCATACAGGCTGAGACACGATGCGGATGAAAAGTGGGTGATCCTATGCTGCCAAGAAAAGCATCGACGCGAGGTTCTAGCCGCCCGTACCCCAAACCGACTCAGGTGGTCAGGTAGAGAATACCGAGGAGATCGAGAGAATCGTGGTTAAGGAACTCGGCAAAATGCCCCCGTAACTTCGGGAGAAGGGGGGCCATCCACTTATATGAGCTTGCCTCAAAAAGGGTGTGGTGGCCGCAGAGACTAGTGGGTAGCGACTGTTTACTAAAAACACAGGTCCGTGCCAAGTCGCAAGACGATGTATACGGACTGACGCCTGCCCGGTGCTGGAAGGTTAAGAGGACCGGTTAGCCGCAAGGCGAAGCTGAGAATTTAAGCCCCAGTAAACGGCGGTGGTAACTATAACCATCCTAAGGTAGCGAAATTCCTTGTCGGGTAAGTTCCGACCTGCACGAATGGCGTAACGACTTCCCAACTGTCTCAACCGCGAACTCGGCGAAATTGCATTACGAGTAAAGATGCTCGTTACGCGCAGCAGGACGGAAAGACCCCGTGACCTTTACTACAGCTTGGTATTGGTGTTCGGTGTGGCTTGTGTAGGATAGGTGGGAGACTGTGAAGCGGATACGCCAGTATTCGTGGAGTCGTTGTTGAAATACCACTCTGGTCACTCTGGATGTCTAACTTCGAACCGTGATCCGGTTCAGGGACAGTGCCTGGTGGGTAGTTTAACTGGGGCGGTTGCCTCCCAAAAAGTAACGGAGGCGCCCAAAGGTTCCCTCAACCTGGTTGGCAATCAGGTGGCGAGTGTAAGTGCACAAGGGAGCTTGACTGTGAGACTGACAGGTCGAGCAGGGACGAAAGTCGGGACTAGTGATCCGGCAGTGGCTTGTGGAAGCGCTGTCGCTCAACGGATAAAAGGTACCTCGGGGATAACAGGCTGATCTTGCCCAAGAGTCCATATCGACGGCATGGTTTGGCACCTCGATGTCGGCTCGTCGCATCCTGGGGCTGGAGTAGGTCCCAAGGGTTGGGCTGTTCGCCCATTAAAGCGGTACGCGAGCTGGGTTTAGAACGTCGTGAGACAGTTCGGTCCCTATCCGCTGCGCGCGTAGGAAGTTTGAGAGGATCTGACCCTAGTACGAGAGGACCGGGTTGGACGAACCTCTGGTGTGCCAGTTGTACTGCCAAGTGCACCGCTGGTTAGCTACGTTCGGGATGGATAACCGCTGAAAGCATCTAAGCGGGAAGCCGGCCTCAAGATGAGACTTCCATACCTTCGGGTGAGAGGCTCCCAGCCAGACTACTGGGTTGATAGGCCAGATGTGGAAGCACGGCAACGTGTGCAGCTGACTGGTACTAATAAGCCGACGACTTGATAAACACTCCCCCCACCACTGGTGGGGCTCTGAGAGTGCTCGCGTCCACTGAGTGGTTCCCGATGTACGGTCGGGAACACAACAAAACACAGACTTTTGTTATGTGACAACCTGAAACATCGAAAGAGTTTCGGCGGCCATAGCGAGAGGGAAACGCCCGGTCCCATTCCGAACCCGGAAGCTAAGCCTCTCAGCGCCGATGGTACTGCAGGGGGGACCCTGTGGGAGAGTAGGACACCGCCGGACACCCATTCACGGAATGGCCACCCACACCCTGGGTGGCCATTCCGCGTTAACGCGGGTGATTGCCGACGCCGCCCGCATCCAGGAGGATCGAACAATGGCAGACCAGCAGCCGCGCGACGACGAACGCGCGCCGCGTCAGCGATCCGGAGGCGGGCGGACCTCTGGTGGCAGCAAGCCGTACGCGAAGCGCGACGGCGACCGCAAGCCGTACGAGCGTCGAGACAACGACCGCAAGCCGTACGAGCGCCGCGACAATGACCGCAAGCCGTATGAACGTCGCGATGGCGACCGCCCGTATGCCAAGCGCGATGGCGACAAGAAGCCGTATGGCGACAAGAAGCCGTATGGCGACAAGAAGCCGTATGGCGACAAGAAGCCGTATGGCGACAAGAAGCCCTACGGCGACAAGAAGCCGTACGAGCGTCGCGATGGCGACCGTTCGTACGCCAAGCGCGATGGCGGCAAGAAGCCGTATGGCGACAAGAAGCCCTACGGCGACAAGAAGCCGTACGAGCGTCGCGATGGCGACCGTCCGTACGTGAAGCGTGACGGTGACAAGAAGCCGTACGGCGACACGAAGCCGTACGGCGACACGAAGCCGTACGGCGACACGAAGCCGTACGGCGACAAGAAGCCGTACGAGCGTCGTGACAGTGACCGCAAGCCGTATGAGCGTCGCGACGGCGACCGTCCGTACGTGAAGCGTGACGGCGACAAGAAGCCCTATGGCGACAAGAAGCCCTACGAGCGTCGTGACAACGACCGCAAGCCCTACGAGCGTCGTGACGGCGACCGCAAGCCGTCCGAGCGCAGTGCTCGTCCGACCCGGGGCGGCGCGAACCGCCCCGATCGTGCGGTGCGCGAGGGTGAGATCCGTCCCGTCCGCGCGCGGCATGACGATCCGGTCCTGCCCGAGGACGTCACAGCTCGTGACCTTCCACCGGGAGCGCGCAACGAGCTGAAGACGCTCAGCAAGGAGAACGCCGACCAGGTCGCGCGACACCTCGCGATGGCGTCTCAGCTGATCGACGAAGACCCCGAGCTGGCGCACCAGCACGCGCTGTCGGCCTCGCGCCGTGCCGGCCGGATCGCGGTCGTCCGCGAGACGCTCGCGATCACCGCCTATGCGACCGGCGACTACGCGCTGGCGCTGCGCGAACTGCGCACCTATCGCCGCATCTCCGGCAACGACGATCAGATCGCCCTGATGGTCGACAGCGAACGCGGTGTCGGTCGTCCGGACCGCGCGCTCGAGGTCGGCCGGTCCGTGGACCGCACGACGCTCGAGACGGCCGAGCGTGTCGAGCTGGCCATCGCCATGTCGGGCGCACGCCTCGATCTCGGCGAGCCGGAGCGGGCGCTGCAGGAGCTCGACATCCCCGAGCTCGACCCGGACCGCGCGTTCGAGTGGAGCCCCGGGCTGTTCGCCGCGCGCGCCGCCGTGCTCGAGGAGCTCGGCCGCAGCGACGAGGCCGCGCAGTGGCAGCAGCGCGCGGTGGTCGCCGCGGAGGCGCTGGATGCGGCATCCGGCTTCGGTGATCTGGAGACCATCCTCGTCGAGGAGATCCTCGAGGAAGACGACGAGGACGACGACGACATCGACGGCGCCGACGATGCGGATGCCGACGAGCCTGCGAACGCGGACCCGTCGGTCGCCGACGAGGTGGCCGAGATCCTCGTCGAGGCGGGTGTCGACGAGCACGAGTCCGCGGCGGACGAGGCACAGGCCTGATGGCGCTGTTCGGGCGCCGCACGCAGACAGAAGGACTCGCACCCGCGCCGCTGGACGGCGTGGATGTCGTGCTCGCCGACCTCGACGGTGTCGTGTACGCGGGGCCGGGCGCTCTGCCCCACGCGGTCGAGAGCCTCAACCGGGCTCGCGACCAGAGGACCATCGGCTACATCACCAACAACGCCGCCCGCACGGATGCCTCGGTCGCCGCGCATCTGACGGACCTCGGTCTCGACACCGCCCCGCGCGACGTCGTCACCAGCCCGCAGGCGGCGATGCGCCTGCTCGCGGAGCGGATCGCTCCGGGCTCCGCCGTGCTCGTCGTCGGAGGCGACGGCCTCGTCACCGAGGTCGAGAAGGCCGGCTTCGTCGTGACGCGGAGCGCGGACGACGCTCCGGCCGCTGTCGTCCAGGGCTTCGCGCCCGAGGTCGGATGGACGCAGCTGGCAGAGGCGGCGTTCGCTCTGAAGACGCCCGAAGAAGAGGGCGGCATTCCGTGGGTGGCGACGAACACCGACTGGACGATCCCGCAGTCCCGGGGGATCGCCCCCGGCAACGGCACGCTGGTGTCCGCGGTGCACACGGCGGTCGGACGGCTGGCGACGGTCGCGGGCAAGCCCGAGGTGCCGATCTTCCAGGAGGCCGTCGCGCGGTTCGGTGCGCGGCAGCCGCTGTTCCTCGGCGACCGCCTCGACACCGACATCCTCGGCGCGAACCGTGCTGGCATCGCGTCGGCGCTCGTGCTGACGGGAGTCGACCGGCCCAAGCACGTGCTGGCGGCTCCTGAGGGCTCGCGTCCGACCTACATCCTCGGCGACCTGCGCGAACTGCACGAGCCCTACCCGTCGGTGCACGTCTCGGACGGCGTGGCGACGGTGCGCGACGCGAAGGTGGCGATCGACGGACCCGACATCCGGATCCTGTCGGCCGGCGGCCGGCCGATCGATCTGGTGCGCGCCGGCGCGGCGGCGATCTGGGATTCCGGTCGCGCGATCTTCGGGTTCCGGGTGCCCGAGGAGCTGTACGCCGACCCGTTCCACCGGCCCTGAACCGCCGCGTCAGCCGGGGTGCCGCGCAGAGGCCGACGTATCCTGGGTGACATGGATGAGCCCCGCGTATCCGAGGACGAGACCGGCGACCTGCTGTCGACGCTCGAGGTGATCGAGGCGCAGCCGCTCGCCACGCGTGCAGAGGCGTACGACGCGCTCCACGACACGCTGTCGCGTCGCCTCGAGGCGACGCCGGGCGCACCGGCATGACCCAGCGGCTCGACGCCGCGCTGGCGGCCCGCGGGCTCGCGCGCTCCCGCACGCACGCCGCGACGCTCATCGCCGAGGGGCTGGTGACAGTCGACGGGCGCCCGGTCGTCAAGGCGTCCGCGCCCGTGGACGACGACACCGCGATCGTCGTCGCCGGCGCCGATCACTACGTCAGCCGCGCGGCCCACAAGCTCATCGCCGGCCTCGACGCGTTCGGCGTCGATGTCGGCGGGCGGGTCGCACTCGACATGGGAGCCTCCACCGGCGGATTCACGCAGGTGCTGCGGGAGCGGGGCGCAGACCCCGTGATCGCGGTGGATGTCGGTCACGGCCAGCTTGCGGCATCCATCGCCCTCGATTCGGGCGTCATCTCGATCGAAGGCTTCAACGTCCGCTACATGACGCCCGAATCGCTCGCGGCGGCCAGCGGCGTCGCGGGGCCGCCGTCGGTGATCACCGGCGACCTGTCGTTCATCTCGCTCGCGCACGTGCTGCCGGCGGCTCGCGAGGTCGCAGCGCAGGACGCCGATCTGGTGCTGCTCATCAAGCCCCAGTTCGAAGTGGGGCGCACCGCGGTCAAGGGCGGGCTCGTGACCAACCCGGTGCTGCGTGCGGACGCGGTCGCCGGCGTGCTGTGGACCGCGTGGGACCTGGGTCTCGGCACGAGCGGGCTCATCGCGTCGCCGATCGCGGGCACGCACGGCAACCGCGAGTACGTCGTGCACCTGTCGGCGAGCGGCACGATCCCCGAGCAGTGGCGCGACGAGGTCGAGCGGCTGACGGCCTGATCCCGCCCTCACGGGCGGGCGGTATCAGAGGGGCGTGCCACCCCTCTTAGGTGGCATCGGACCACCGGCGCGAGGTCAACGGGGCAGCGCCACGTCCGCGAAGCGCGGCGGGAGCGATCGTGCTCAACTTCCTGAACCACTTCTCGGTCCCCGGCGTCGACCACGTCACGGTGTACCACGACGACCAGGACCCGAACCTCTACTACACGGTCCCCGAACTGCCGTCGCTGCTGACCCGCGACGACGGCTCGCCGTCGTTCACACTGATCTCGTTCGCGCGCGACTTCACGCTCCTGGCCGACAGCGCCAGCCAGCTGCCGACGGCCGAGACCGAGGGCGGGCTGCTGCAGCTGACGACGTCGCTGGAGGTGTCGGATGCCGACCAGCAGACGATCCGCGAGTACATCGCCGGCGGCATGGACGGGATCCCGCGTCCGTCGCTGCGCGGCCGTCGGCTGATCCTCCTGCGGCCAGGAGCGGCGGTGGGGCGCGACATCAAGCTCGCGTATCCGACCTGGGTGGACGGCAAGGTGGCGTTCCACCTGTTCCCCTCCGGCGGCGACACGTTCGTCAAGGCGCTGCAGGGGTCCGAGAAGCCGTCCCTCGTCGCCAGCAACCTGGCCTCGTACACCGCGCTGCTCGGCCAGGAAGGACTGCGGCTCATCCGCAGCTCGATCGAGGACGGGTGGAGCCCCGGCACGATCAACTACGACATGTCGTTCGTGGCCCGTATCCCGAGCCTGTCGGTGAAGGTGTGGGGCGAATCGCACGACGTCTACCAGGAGATCAAGGACCACACCACGGTCACCGAGACCTACCGCAGCGGCAACCGGGTGCGCACCTACCAGTACCCCCAGGTGTCGAGCCTGGACGAGCTGCGTGACATCTCGACCTCGCTGCACATCGAGTACGACGTCGGAGACTTCCGCGGCGGCGGCGAGGGGGAGGACCCGACGAAGGCGCTCGAGGACGTCGTGTTCACGATGGTGCAGCAGCTCATCACGACCCGCTTCCTGAGCCCCGGGTTCGAACCCGGCCTCAAGGCCGAGAAGCTCGGCACCGATCCGCTCGCCCACGGCGGCGGTGAGAAGATGCCCGCCGGAAACCAGCTGTGGCTCAAGGACTTCGAGCAGAGCATGGACGTGAAGATCGACTTCACGTTCTCGGGATCCACGAACTTCCTCGTCGAGAAGCACCCCAACTCGGAGCTGTTCGCCCTGGTGGGCAAGGAGCAGGTGAAGAAGTCGATCATCGAGGCCGATCTCAGCAAGCCCTACTTCACGCTGCTGGACGTGCCGGTGCAGGTCACCGCGGACTTCGATCGCGATCCGATCGCCGCCATCAAGGTCTTCCTGGAGTACGACCACGAGGACGAGAAGGGCGCCGGTCGGAAGCGTCAGGTGGAGGAGTTCCTGTTCGACGCGAACGAGGACCGCTACTTCTTCCGCACGGTCATGGCGCGCGCCGCCGACGGCACGCCGAAAGACACCTACACGTATCGCAGCGAGATCATCTACAAGGCCAGTGCGACGTCCGAGAAGCTGGCGCCGGTCACGACGAACGACCGCAACCTGATCATCGGCTACGACCAGCTGAACTGCGTCAATGTCGCGGTGTACTGGGGTGCCATTCCCACGGATGCCGTGCAGCAGGTGCAGGTGTCGTTCCGGTATCCGGGAGTCCAGCTGCCGTCGGCGACCGCCGATGTCGTGCTGCGGCTCGACGCGCCGCAGGGAAGCTGGTTCACGTACACGGGAGAGAACGCGTCGCCCGAGTACGAGTACGACGTCACGTTCTTCATGGCGGACGGTCAGCGGATCGCCCTCCCGACGCAGAAGGCGTCGACGCAGCGGCTGATCATCAACGCGCCCTTCGAAGACAAGCTGGCAGCCACCTTCGTGCCACAGGGGACCTTCCCGCCGGTGGCGTCCATCGTCGTCACGACGAAGTACGTCGACGGGGACTACGAGGTCGGCGACGTGCATCCCTTCACCGCGGCCGGCGAGGTGTGGGAGTGGCGTATCGATCTGCGCGACCGGGCCAAGCGCACGTTCCAGTACCGCGTGGACGTCACCTATGCCGACGGCTCGTCGAGCACCGGCGAGTGGCAGGAGGGCGCCGAAGGCACCGTGCTCGTCGGCGACGTCGCGCGCGACATGCTGAAGGTCGAGATCGTCACCGACCTCGTCGACATGACGAAGTGGAAGCTCGTCATCGTGCGGCTCGCCTACGACGCGGGCGACGGCACGACCGCCGAGCACATCGTGAAGCTGACCGCCGCGCCGCCCGCAGCGGGCGACCTGGTGTGGACGGTGCCCATCACCGACCCCGCTCGGCGCGGCTACACGTATCAGATCCAGGCCTTCGGCAACGCCGGCGAGCGACACCTCGTCGAGCCCACGCCGGCGACCGACCCCCTGCTGGTGCTGGAGTTCTGAGGAGCCATCGTGCCCGAGTCCCTGCCGTTCCAGACCGCGGTCCTGGCCACCGCCCTCACGCCCACGCTGGCGCAGCTCCAGGTGGACCAGCAGCCGAGGCTGCGCGCACGCGCGTTCGACGTCGGCCGCCTGAACCTGGCGCTGCTGCACGACCTCGCCCTGACGCCGCAGCTCACCGACGCCCCGCACGTGACAGCCCCGCCCGGGCAGATCGAGCGTGCCGTCGCGGGCGCCGACGGCACCGTGTACTTCGTGCCGCAGGCCCGCATCGCTGAGAGGTCGCGAGCCACCCGGGCGCCGCACGTGTTCCTCGCGAAGGGCGACGGCGGCGTGACGCTGCAGGTGTGGTTCGACCTCGTCCGCCACCCGTCCCTGCCGACCCCGGCGCAGCCGTTGCCGGTCGACGGGTTCACGGTGTCGCTGCTGAGCGCGAGCGGCGGGAGGATCGACTTCACCCGGTGCGATTCGCTCCCGCCCGCGGAGGGCGCCGACCAGGTGATCGGACGCCTGTACTGCGAAGCCGTCGTGGATCCGAACACCGCGGTCACGATGCTGCAGTCCGACGGCACGGTGTTCCGCGTCGAGGGCGACGTCCACTATGCGACGGGGCAGACCGCGACGCCTGCTCCGGTGTTCGATCCCACCGACATCAAGATCGCCGGACCCCTGCGCGTGCCGTTCGGCGGGCTGCGCGGCGTGGGCGGACCGCAGCGGATGCCGGCGCTCGTCCGCTCCCGTGCGCTCGCGGGCGTGCGATTCGACACGGCGGTGCTCACGGGTGTGGGCGCCGTGGTCGCCGACCCCGCGCCGGCGACCACGTGGACGCAGCAGACGAGCCGGCTCTCGCTCGGCGCCGCCGACCGGGACGGGGTCGCCGCGTGCTTCCCGCCGTCGGTGATGCAGAACCGTGCGATCTACGCACAGGTCACGAGCGGATTCGGCAGCGAGCCCTGGTCGGAGTGGGTCGAGTCCCCGAACGGTCGATTCATGGACTCGCCGGTGCCCGACCAGTTCTACGTCCTGCCCGACGAGTACCGCCTCGCGTTCGACGCCGAGACCAGGACGCCGTCGATGATGGTGCTGCTGGTGCCGCCCAGGCGCACCGAGGGCTCGGCGGAGCCGACGACCTTCGGCGCGTCGTACACGCTGCGCACGCGCTTCAGCGTGGTGCCGTGGATCGACCCGGCCCGCCGCGAACGGCTGCGGGCCGAGATCGCGCAGCACGCCGGCATCCCGTACCCGCGGCTGCTGATCGGCGGTGCGCGCAGCGCGACCTGCCAGCTGTCGACGGTGCTGCACGAGCTCGGCTCGTCGCTCGTCGGGTCGGCCGACGCGGGCGTCGCCGTCGATCCGCTGGGCTTCGACCTCGTGCTCGACTGCACCAGCGAGTTCTACTCCACGCTGTCGCATCTGCTGGTGACCGACGGCGTCGACGCCGAGGTGACCGTCACGCTCGTCTCGGACGGAGAACAGCCGCTCACCGCCGGGGTGCCGGTCAGCCTGCGACTGGACCGTCCTGCCTCCGACGTGCTGTCGGCCGAACTGATCCCGGCGCCCGTGCCCGAGCCTGTGCCGGCGCCGGCCGAGCCCGGACCCGCCGACGCGCCCGCTGAGCCCGTGCCGGAGGCAGCGGTCCCGCCGGTCGCGATGCCGGTCGGACCCCCGACGCTGCGCGTGGCGAATCCGCTCCCGTACGCCGTGACGGTGTCGCAGGCGTCGGTGAAGCTGCTGGTCGTCGACGCGACGCTGCCCAGCCCCATCGGGGCGGTGGATGCCGCGCCCGCGCCCGCCTCGTTCACACTGCCGGCGGCGGGCGAGCAGCCGTCGACGATAGACCTCGTGCTCACCCCGGCCGCGGCGGACCAGCCGCCGCTGTACGGGTCGGTGGGGGTCGCGTTCCTGGGGGTCGACATCGATATCGACCCGCAGCAGGTGCTGTCGAAGGCCTATGACACGGGTTCGTCGGGTGCCGTCTCGAGCGAGGTCGAGCTGCGCTGCTACCAGCTGGAGCACCCGGACGTGCTTCCGACCGAGCTTGCCGGCGTGTTCGGCCTGGAGGTGCAGCTGCGCAGGTCTGAGACCGCGGAGCCGATCACGGCGTTCCTCACGCGGGATCAGCCCTCGATCCGCGTGCAGGTCGGGTTCACGCTCGCCGACATCATGGCCGGCGCCCGGCCCGAGCAGCCCGCGTTCCAGTGGCGCCGTCGCAACATGACCGGCGCCGGGAGCGGCGACTGGTCGGCGTGGGAATCGATCACCGGCAGGCAGCTGTTCCTGTCGCCGACGGGGATGTGACACCGTGTCCGCCTCGCCCACCCGCATCGTCGCCCACGGCGTCGAGTGCGTGAGCGTGGGAGGGGCGCGCTGGCGCTACGTCTCGCTCGCGCCCTGGCCGCAGCTCGGGCCGGACGGGACGCCGCTGGTGTCGCTGCTGCGCGCGGGCTCCATCGCCATGGTTCAGCTCGGCGTCCAGCTCGACCCGCCCGGCGACGTGCTGGAACGGGCCCGGGCCGCCGTCGAGGCGGCGGTGGCGGCATCCATCGTCCTGGAGAGCGGGGTCGACGGTGTCGAGCGCATCGACGTGGTGCTCGAACCCGGCGCGGGGGAGCGGATCGCGGCCACGTCGGCCGGCAGCGGCTACCCGCCCTACACCGCGGTGTTCTCGCTCCGGCCCGAGGGCGACGACCTCGACGCCTTCGCCGCCGCCGTGGGCGGCGCTTCCGGCCGCGTCGAGATCCGGTACCGCGTGCGGCGTGACGGCGCCGACGCGCCCGTCTCGGCAGATCTCGCGGAATGGATGCCGCACCCGGCGTCCGTGCCGCGGCACGACCCGGCGCCGTCCGGCGCCTGAGAACGCAGGAGAGAGCGATGTTGAAGATCAGCAAGCAGGAGCTCGTCGACGGCGTCACCGTGTTCGGCGACGACACGTTCGACGACGTGTTCTACCCGGTCCCCGAGCTGCCGCGGTTCCGCACCGACGACGACGGCTCGCCGGTCTTCCGCTACCTGAAGTACCGGAATCCCCTCGACCACCCCGACGGCAGGCGCGGAGGCGGGTACGCCTTCTTCGACACCGAGTTCACCTTCACACCGGCGCAGCTCGAGAAGCTGAAGGAGGCGCTGGACGCGAAGGTGCAGGCGATGGCGGGGCAACCGGGGTTCCGCGCCTCGCGCCCGGGACCGCCGGAGGCGCATCTGGGCACCATGACCTACACGCGCGGGACGGCGAACCTGCTGCTCAAAGAAGACGGCGGTGCGCTCATCGAGGCCGTCCGCGGGGCGGGAAAGCCTTCGCTGTTCGGCCGCAACATCGCCGCGTTCATGGTCGAGTTCACCCCCGAGGGCGCGACCCTGTTCGAGCAGGCGCTGCAGGGAAAGGGAGGCGTCGTGCAGGTCGTGTACGACCTGTCGTTCGTCGCGAAGCTGCCGGAGATCAGCGGGCGGGCGTGGTTCGAGGCCGACCGGTTCTACTCGTACGAGCAGACGATCGACATCGACTGGGAGATGTACGGCGACGACGAGTACGTCGACCGGATCCGCGAGGAGTTCGTCGACCACGAGACCATGGGCATCGACCTGCACCTGGACGCGGTGCTGCCCGACCCGGAGGCGGACCGCAAGCTGAAGGACAAGATCCGCACGATGATGGAGCGCGCACTGCAGGACGCGGTGCTGCGCAAGATGATCCCCGACATCGAGGCGGTCCCGATGGACGAGCGGGGGATGCCGGAGGACATCGAGCATCTGAAGCGCTCGTTCGAGACCTCGAAGGTGTCGTCGTTCGAGCAGACCTACCGTGAGAACTCGGCGATCGAGTGGAACATCGTGCCGCAGGGCACCCTGCCGAACATCACGAACATGGTCGACGCGGCGGGCGACCCGGTGCGCTGGGCCGACCACGCCACAGAGGTGGACCTGAACGACCCGTTCTTCCAGACGCTGCACGTGAAGGTGGGCGTCAACGCCGACTTCGGCGCGCTGCCGATCCACTCGATCGAGGTGAAGCTCGAGTACGACCACGGAACCCAGCACAAGATCGAGGAGTACGCCTTCGCGAGCGCCGACGACTCGGCCGAGTTCCAGACGTTCATCGACGCCGGGGTGCGCGAGTACACGTATTCGTACCAGGTCAACTACGTCGGCTCCTCGCGCACCTTCGTCGCCCCGCCGACGACGACGACCGACACGGTGCTCACGGTCAACGTCGACGACATCGGGCTGCTCGATGTCGAGGTGCAGGCAGGCGACATCGACTTCACCAAGGTCGCCTCGGCACAGGTCACCGTGCGCTACGAGGACGCCGGCACCGAGAAGTACGAGGAGCAGTTCGCACTGACCAAGGACGCCCCGTCGCACCGTGCCCAGCATGTGCTGTTCCAGCCTCGCCGCAATCCGGTCCGCTACCAGGTCGAGTACTTCCTCGTCGACGGCCGCCGGATCCTCACCCCTGAGCAGCAGACCGAGCGCTCGCCGATCCTCGTCAACGACCCGCTCGGTCGCACGCAGAAGTTCGAGGTGCGCGGGGTCGGCGACTTCACGGGTCGGATCTCGCAGATCTTCCTGGACCTCGTCTACGAGGACGCCGCCAACGCGTACACCGTCGAGCAGTCGGTCGTGCTGTCGGCGGGCAGCGAGGCGGTCTCGCAGCCGTACGCCGTGCTCGGTGAGGGCGGCGGAGTGGTGCGCTACAGCGGCACGATCCGCTACAAGGACGGCACGGTCAAGCCCATCCCGCCCGCCGTCGCGGACGGCACGATCATGGTCGGCGACGTGGTGTCGCGCAAGATCGCGCTGACCGTCGTGCCGGACCTCGTCGACTGGACGCGGGTGCGGCTCGTGCAGGTGGCCCTGCGTCACGGGCCTGAAGCCGGCGGGGAGGCGAAGGACCTCATCTTCTCGCCCCAGAACCCCGCGGCCGCGACGTGGGAAGTGCCGCTGCAGGACGGCGAGGATGCGGCATACCGCTGGAGTGCGACGTACTTCCTCGCCGACGGGACGCAGCAGAGCACGCCGATGACGGCGTCGACGGCGCCCTCCCTCGTGCTGCAGCCCCCGGTGACGGCGGTGCCGACACCGACTCCGACACCCACGCCGGTCCCAACGCCGACCCCGACCCCGACACCGACGCCGGTCCCAACGCCGACCCCGACGCCGACCCCGGCGCCCACGCCGGTCCCAACGCCGACACCGACACCGGCGCCCGCCCCGGCCCCGGTTCCTGCACCGACACCGGCGCCGGCACCCCCGATCCCCGGTGGTGCCACGCCGCCTCCGCCGCCGATCCCCGGCGGCGCGCCCACCCCCTGACGTCGAACACCGAGAACCGAGCGAGGAGCCATGCTGTACCTCAACCCGCCGTACTACGTGATCGACGGCGTCACGCTGATGCCCGACCACGAAGATCCGCTGCAGTTCTACTTCATGCCCATGTCGCCGCACCTGAGCGTCATGGACGAGGGCGGGCTGCGCATCCCGAAGATCCAGGTGATCAAGTACTCCGGGCGGCCGACTCCCGCCGCTGACGTGGTGTCGGGCGGCTTCCTGGACTTCGACACGAACCTCGGGATCGAGCCCGACAGACTCGCGGCGATCGCCGAGCAGCTGCGCGGCGAGGCGCGGCTCACCGATCTGCCCCGACTCGCCCCTGTCCCGCTCATCGAAGGCTCTGTCCGGATGATGCTCTTCGGCGTCGAGTCGCCGGAGGAGGATGCCGGCCTGCCTGGTCGGCGCGAGGAGGAGGAGCTGCCGGGACCGGCGTTCGTGCAGAAGATCGTGCACGCGGCGAAGCCGTCGCTGTACGGCGACAACCAGGCGGCCTTCTCGGTTCGGCTGGACCAGGAGGGCGTGACCATCCTCGACAAGGCGATGCGCGACGAGATCCTGCCGATCGGCGTCGTGTACTCGCTGCAGTACGTGGGGTTGCGCCCGGCGTACAAGGTGAAGGTCGACGTCGACTGGGATCGGGTCCAGCACCATTTCGAGTCCAGCGAATCGGTGAATGTGCCGTTCATCGCCTCTTCGCAGATCGACAAGGTGATCGACGAGCTCGTCGAGAAGCAGATCATCAAGATCGAGGCCGAGAACCTGGTGGCCGACGAGGACGACACGGGCGGCGCCGGCGGGCGCTACGACGCCGCGCTCGCCCAGGTGCGCGAGCTCGTCTTCGAGAACTTCTTCCAGCCGAGCCTGGAGCCCATGGAGCGTCAGACCGACGACGGCATCGACGACTTCGGGCGCGTGCTGCAGACCATCACGACCCACGGGTTCGGGTCCGTGTGGGAACGCAAAGAGGTCGACATCACCCGCATCGACCGCAAGAAGCTCAACATCGACATGAGCGAGCGCACCTCGGTGATCCGCGAGATCCATCCGCAGGGGCACCTGCGGGGGATCATCCGCGACGTCGAGTCGCAGGGTCTGGACTTCACGCGGTTCCTCACCGAGGTGTCGCTCGAGGACCCGTTCTTCGCCCGACGCAGCGTGCGCGTGATCCCGCGCGCCGACTTCGCCACCGACCAGATCGAGTCGATCAACGTCAGGCTCGACTATGCGGGGGCGGTCAAGAACGTCGTGATGGATGCCTCGTCCGCCGAGCAGTCCGTCGAATGGCAGAGCTCGCTCGAAGACGGCCGCATGCGGGCGCCGGTGGACGTGTCGTACGACGTGCTCTTCTCGACGGGGGCCGTCGGCCGGCCGCGCATGGTGCGCGCGCCGGTGCAGCGGATCGAGGGGGACGTCGTCCAGATCGCGCCGCGCGAGGGCGTCGGCTACGAGCTGCGGTGGATCAGCTTCACTGTGATCGACTTCCCGTGGGAACTGTACGACACGATCGAGGTGCACTGCTCGTACGTCGACGAGGCGAACAGCATCCGCATCTCGAACCAATACGCGCTCACCGCGGAGCACAGCACGGGCGCCTGGCCGGTCTTCGCGCTCGATCCCGGACGCCGGACCGTCGGCTATCGCACCATCCTCCACGGCGTGGACGGCCGCGACTGGGACAGCGGAGAACTGACGACCGACGACGACCAGATCCGGATCACCGATCCGTTCGGCGCTCGCCGGGTGCTCGACATCGTGGCGCCGGCGTCCCTGTTCGGCACGCAGCTCGACCGCGTGTTCGTCGACGTGCGCTACGACGACGACGCCAACGGCATCCACAAGCGGCAGTCCTTCGAGCTGAGCGCCGCCGACTCCGCGACCAAGCGGTTCTCGGTGGAACTGCTCGACCCCGCCCGCCGGCGCGTCTCGTACACCGTGTCGATGCTCCGCGTCGACGGGATCGTCATCGACATCCCCGAATCCACCACGGAGCTCGACCGCGTCATCGTGACGCCCCAGATGCGCGGCCATCGCACGGTCGAGGTGGTGGCGGACGGACTGGACTTCGCCGGGCTCGGCATCCGCCAGGCGACCGTCGAGACCCTGTACGACCGGCCTGCTCTGGGTCTGCGGTTCGCCGATTCGCTGACGATCACCGCCGCGAATCCGAGCGACACGTTCGAGTACGACTTCGCCGAGGGCGACCCCGCCTTCACCTACCGCGTCATCCACACGCTCGACAACGGCCTGACCCGCGACAGCGGATGGCGCACGTCGAGCACCGACCGGGTCGCGGCCACGGTCGACTGAGCAGAGGAGAACGACATGCTTCAGCTGGGCACCGGCATGCGGACGATCCGCGGGGTCACCGTCTTTCCGGATCACGCCGACGAGGAGCAGTACTGGTACCTCCCGGGCCACCTCGCGATCGCGCGGAGGCCCGAGGACGACTGGCCCCAGTTCAGCTTCATCAAGTTCAAGCGGGAGGCGAGCGCCGAGGGCGTCGAAGGCGGCGGATTCCTCATGTTCACCGTCGAGCTCACGCTGCCCGACGACATCGAGGGCGAGATCCGCGCTGCGATCCCCGGCGGCGCACGGCTGAGCGTCGTGCCGTTCGACTCGGGCACCGTCGAATGCGTCGCGCTGAACCTGCAGGGGCCGGGCGGCACGACCGCGACGGTCAGCGACGCCGGAACGTTCACAGCCGTCCAGCAGATCCTCGGGGCACGCGTGCCGTCGCTGTTCGGCGCGAACCAGGCGGTCTTCAGCCTCGCCCTCAGCGCCGAGGGCGCGACGCTGCTGGAGTCGGCCTTCGCGCAGGGGGCCGCCCCGATCGGCGTCATCTACCAGCTGACGTTCACCGCCATGCAGCCGTCGCTCGACGTGCGCATCACCGCCGACTTCGAGCGGATCTACCAGCACTTCAGCGCGGGGCTCAACGCCAACGTCTACTACGTCGAGATCGGCATCGAGGTCGGCATCGAAGAGCTCGTGCAGAACGGCGCGATCAAGATCGAGGTCACGAACTACTCCACCGACGCCGACAAGGACGAGCAGGAGAAGCTGGCGATCGACTTCTTCACCCAGCACCTGCTGCAGAGCTGGTTCACGCCCACGCTCACGCCGGGCACACTGCAGGGCGGCATGGCGACCGCGCCGCGCGCCGGCGGGGGAGCGGGCCTGTTCGGCCCCCGCGCCGACTCGGGCAAGCCCGGGCAGCCCGGCACTCCGCGCCCCGACGCCTCCGGTACGCCCGCCCGCCCGCCTGCTCCGGCACCTGCTCCTGCGCCGGCTCCTGCACCTGCGCCTGCGCCTGCGCCTGTTCCTGCTCCGGGCGGAGGGCGGACACCCGGCCCGGCACCGACTCCTGCGCCTGCTCCGGCACCCACCCCGACTCCGGAGCCCACGCCGATCCCGGTACCTGCTCCGGCACCCGCCTCCGCCCCTGGTCCCACTCCAGCACCGGCCGGCGCGACGCGCGACCTGTTCGTCCATTTCGTCGAAGAAGGCTCCGGCCATGGCGTCCACGGCAGCTACACCGTGGGCTACGCGGTGGACGGGGCCGACCGCGAGGCGACGACGCCGGCGGGCGCCGCGAGCCAGTTGCACATCGAGGTGCCCGCGAACTGGACCGACGGCGGACTGATGGCGACGGCATCCACTCTGCCGGAGCTGACGATGGCGGATGCCGACCAGCTGCGTCGCCACGTCACCACCGGTGAGGGCGTGCTGGCGTCGGGGCAGCGCGAGGCGCCGCTGGGCGCCGCGGTCACGCGCATCGCCGTGCCCGCGAGCGGCGACATCTCGGCGACCGTGCGCCTGCCCGTGACGAAGACGGTCGTCACGGCGGCCTCGCCCGACGCGCTCGTGGCGGCGGTCTTCCCCGGCGGCCAGCTGCTCCAGCCCGGAATCTACGACTGCCGGCGCGTCGCCGGGACGAACGACTTCGAACTCATCACGCCCGGATGGCCGGGCGGGTTCGGCCCCAGCACGGGAGGTGCATGATGAGCAATCCCACACCGCCGGCAGGCGGCGGTCCGACTCCACCGCCGGCACCGCCGACCCCGCCGAGCCCGGGCGGGGGCGGTGCGCCTGCGCCTGCACCGGCGCCGGCTCCGGCCCCTGCACCGGCACCGGCTCCGGCCCCTGCACCGGGCGGAGGACCGGCGTCGCCGCCCAAGCCGCCGTCCCCTCCTGGAGGCGCCACCCCGCCGACGCCGCCCGCTCCGGGCCGACCGGCGACACCCGGCACCCCGGGCACCCCCGCGTCGCCCGGTGGTGCACCGGCGACACCGGGTACCCCGGCATCCGGCGGAGGAGCACCGGGCTCCGGCGCCATCCTGACGTTCTCGATGAAGGCGATCCAGCAGACCGAGCGCAAGACGCTCGTGTTCGAGTACCACCGCGAGCAGGCGGTGACGCGCCAGTACGCGCCGCAGTCGCTCATCGGGCTGCTGCTGGATGACCTCACCGGGCCGGGGCACTTCCTCGAAGTCGACCTCGACGATCCGTTCTTCCGCTCGCTGGATGTCGAGGTGTCGCTGACGACGGCGTTCGAGCCGATCGGCCTGCAGTCGGTGGCGGTCGGGCTGGATTACAGCGACGCGTCGCATCCGCAGCGTCACCGGCACGCCGACCTCGTGTTCGACGCGGCGCGTCCGCAGCCGCAGCACTGGGTCGTGCCGATCGACGAGACGTACGACCTGGGGTACGTGCCGCGCATCGAGTATCACTTCGACCCGCTGAGCGGGTGGGAGGCCGAGCGCAACGAGATCGTGGTCGAGCCCGGTCGCATCGAGGACCGCACGCTGCAGCTCGACCCCACGCAGCACGTCGGGTTCATCGAGGTCGAGATCCGGCCCGAGCGGCTCGACCCGCTGGAGGTCGAGTCCGTCACGGTCGTCCTGGAGCACGCGTCGTCCACCGGCTGGCGCGCGCGGCGCACGTTCGAGGTGACACCCGCCGGCGCGCCGCAGACGTGGCGGGTGCGCACGGCGCACCGCGAAGAGGTCGGCTACACCGTTCAGGCGACGCACCACCTCGTCGGCGGCGGCACGATCGTGCTCGACGCCGTCGACAGCGCGGCATCCGCGTACGCCGTCGCGGGTCCGTTCGCCGATCGCCTGGAGCGCCGGATCGAGGTGGCCGTGCCCGCCGGGCGCTTCACCTCGATCATCGTCGACGTGTCGTACGACGCGGGCGGATATCGCGTCGACCGCAGGGTCGAGATCGACGGCGCGGCACCCGCGACGGCGCGGGCGCAGATCGGCGTCGTCGACCCGACCGCGCGTGCCACCACGGCGCGTGCCACGCTGCTCGGGCCGAACGGAGAGGTCGTGCGCGGCGCCCCCTTCGCCGGCGACGCCGAGTTCCTCACGGTGGCCGCCGACGGCACGATCACGGGAGCATGACATGCACGCGGCGGTCGCCGAGTCCACGGCCGAACGAGCGCTCACCGAGCTGCTCGAGCGGGTCGCGGTGCGGCATCCACAGATCTCGGAGCGCGCGCGAGCCGAGCTGGACGACACCCTCTCGGCCACCCGCGGATCGGCGATCGGCGAGTCGGCGTGGCACGCCAGCTGTCTGACGCCTTCGCGGTACCCCGTCGAGGTGGCCTTCACCTCGGCGCGAGCAGAGCTGCGCACCGTCGTCGACGTCGTCGCCCCGGAGGACGACCGTCGCGGCGCGTTCGACGCCGTCGTCGACACGGCCGAGCGGTTCGGCGCCATCCGCCCCCGAGGAAGGACGACCGCCGCGCTGCGCGCGCACCATGCCGCCGGAGCCCTCCGCTTCGGGGCGTGGCTCGGAAGCCGGCACACCGAGGCGGGGACGCGGCACAAGCTGTACGCCGAGCTGGCTCCCGATCAGCCGGACGCGTGGCGCATGCTGGACCTCCTGGCGCCCCGCGCGCGAGAGGTCCTCGGCGGCACGGGTGTCGTGCGCTTCGTCGGTCTTCCGCTCGACGGCGGCGACGTCGTGGAGGTCTACATGCGGCCGCCGTGGCTGGATGCCGAGCTGCTCGCCGCGGTGCTCTCCCGCGCAGGCATCCCCGAGGCGACGCCGAGCCTGGTCGCGGCCATGACGGCGGGGGATCCGCACGGACTGGCCGGTCCCAACCACTGCCTCAGCGCCACCTTCGCGGGCGATGACGTGGTCGCGGTCGCGGGGTTCACCTTCGCCCACCACCGATACCGCCGCGACCACCGCGTGCGCGCAGCGGTCCTGCAGCGTGCGGCGCGCGAGGGGTGGCCGTCGCACGGGCTCTACGCCGCGGCATCCGCCCCGCTCGCCGTTCCCCGGCCGCTGCGGCGCCCCGTGCACACGGCGCTGTCGGACGTCGCCCTCGCAGCGGGCGGGATCGAGCATCACGTCGGGCTCGCGCCGCCGGCGACTCCCGGCGGCGCATCGCGCATCCCCACCACCACACCCACGAAGGAGAAGGAATCATGAAGCAGATCACCCTCGAGAACCTCCACTGCACCGGCACGGAGGACTGGACAGGCGCCGACGAGTGCCGCCTCGAGGTCTACAACGACGGCGAGCTCCACTTCGCCTACCGGCAGGACCTCAACGACGACCAGGACTGGCCGCTCAACGCGTCGCTGCTGTTCGCGACCACGTGCATGCTGCGTCTGTTCGACGAGGACGGCGACTTCCCCGGCGACGACGACGACGCACTCGGCGTCGTGCACATCGGCGCGGCCGACGTGCAGCACGCGACGGCGACGTTCCGCGAGGACGACGCGGACTACACGCTCACCTACTCGGTGGTCGACCGCCCCGACATCGGGCAGACCGACCTCGCGAACTTCGCGATCGATCAGTTCGAGGCATCCACCGCTCCGGGCGTGTGGCCGCAGCTGTCGAAGGCCGACATCATCCGCGACCTGCGTGCGCGCCGGGGCAACCCGACCACCATCAACCAGATGAACTCGAACTTCTGCGGCCCCACGTCGATCGTGTTCGAGCTGGCCCGCACGCAGCCGCGCCGGTACGTCGACCTCGTGCGGCAGCTGTACGAGACGGGTGGTTTCTGGTCGCGCACGCACCGCGTCGATGCTCCGCAAGGGCTGCGCGACACGCACGCCGGTCAGAACATGTCGCCCGCAGACTGGATGCTGATCGCCACGATGCGCAATGAAGAGAATGCGATCTTCGGGGTCTCGCCGGACTCGTCAGGCGTCACGAGCCAGATCGAGGGCATGACGACGCCGTGGGAGATGGAGGGGTGGACCAGCGAGCTGCTGCTGAAGACCACGGTCTCGAACAGCACGACGTTCGTGTGGGGCGAGTTCGACGCGATCCGCTACGCCCACCAGGTGTGGTCGTCCGGCGGCAGCGCGTTCATCATGCTGCACTCCGACATGTTCTCGCCGCCCGACGGCATGGTCCCGCCGTGGCCCGACCATTGGGTCGTCTACGCCGGGGGCCTGGACGAGAGCGGCGGGCGCATCAGGTTCTCGGTGTACTCGTGGGGCAACATCTACCCCCTCGACCTGTCGCTGGACCACTTCGAGAACTGCATGTTCGGGATCGTCACGGGATTCTGAGGCGGACGGCGGGCCGGGGCGGATGCCTCGGCCCGCCGTCGTGCGCGCCCGCGGCGTCTCCTCCCCAGCGCGCGCGGCAGGCGACGGTCGACGAGGTCGTCCCCAGGCCGGGTCGGATTGCCCCCGGTGTCGGACGATCCGACAGAATGGGGAGGCACATGTACGCAACTGGCGGGGAGCCGATGAACACTGTCGACGCGGAGCGCAGCATCCTGGTGGTCGCACACGCGCATCGCGACGACACCGTCGTGGCGGCCGAGCGTGTGGTCGAGGCGCTGCGCGCGGCAGGTGCGCGGCCGGTCTTCGCCGCCGACGACCGCGAAGAGCTGGCTGCCGCAGGATCGCCCCTGGACGTCGCGATCCTGGGCGTCGACGTGCCGGTCACCGACATCGAGCTGGCGATCGTGCTGGGCGGTGACGGGACGATCCTGCGTGCCGCGGAGCTTGTGCGCGATGGCACGGCGCCCGTGCTCGGCATCAACATGGGCCACGTGGGCTTCCTCGCCGAGATCGAGCGCGACGACATGGACGAGGCTGTCCGGCGCGTCATCGCGCGCGACTACGACGTCGAAGAGCGCATGGCGCTCCAGGTCCGCGTGAAGGACACCGGCGACTCGGTGATCTACGAGACGTGGGCGCTCAACGAGGCGACGGTCGAGAAGGCGAGCCGCGAACGCCTGCTCGAGGTGGTCGTCGAGATCGATGGCCGACCGCTGTCGTCGTTCGGGTGCGACGGGATGGTCGTGTCGACCCCGACCGGTTCGACGGCGTACAACTTCTCCGCAGGCGGACCCGTGATCTGGCCGACGGTCGAGGCGATCGCCGTCGTGCCGCTGTCGGCGCACGCCCTGTTCGCGAAGCCGCTCGTGGTGGGCCCCGAGCACTCAGTCGCGATCGAGGTGCTCGAGCGCACGAACGGCACCGGCATCCTGTGGTGCGACGGGCGCCGTTCGCACGACCTTCCCCCGGGAGCACGTGTCGTCGTGCGCCGGTCCGACCGACCGGTTCGGCTGGCACGGCTGCATCCCGCTCAGTTCACCGACCGCCTCGTGCGCAAGTTCCACCTTCCCGTCGAAGGGTGGCGCGGACCCGCCGCGATCACCGGCACACTCAGTCTCGGGCGCGATGCCGGGCAGGGCGGAGTGACGCCGTGATCGAAGAGATGCGCCTGCGCGACCTCGGCGTGATCGCCGAGGCGACGCTGCCGATGGGTCCGGGCTTCACGGCCATCACGGGCGAGACGGGCGCCGGCAAGACGATGGTGGTCACGGGGCTCGGCCTGCTGCTCGGCCAGCGCGCCGACTCGGGAGCCGTGCGCGCCGGAGCCGCGCAGGCGACCGTGGACGGCGTGTGGATCGTCCCCGAGGACGGTGCCGTGGCCGAACGCGTGCGCGAGGCGGGTGGCGACGTCGAGCCGATCGGCGGCGGCCGCGCCGAGCTGTACGTCGGTCGCTCGATCTCCAGCGAGGGCCGGGGCCGTGCGTCGGTGGGCGGCCGTGCCGCGCCCGCGGGCGTTCTCGCGGATCTCGCGGACGACCTCGTGGTGGTGCACGGCCAGTCCGATCAGCTGCGGCTGAAGTCCGCGGCTGCGCAGCGGGACGCACTCGATCGCTTCGGCGGCGAGCCGGTGCAGTCTGCGCGCGACGTGTATCGCCGGGCCTACGAGCACTGGCGGGGCATCGACCGCGAGCTGTCGCGCCTCACCGACGATCGCGACGCCCGAGCGCGTGAGGCCGAGGAGCTGCGCGCACAGCTCGTCGAGATCGAGCAGGCCGCACCGGAGCCGGGGGAGGACGCCGAGCTCGCGACCCGCGCCGAGCGCCTCGCGAACGCCGAAGAGCTGCGTCTGGCCGCCGCGACCGCCCACGACGCGCTCTCGGGCGAGGCCGACGGGCCGGACGCCGGAGCCCTGCTGTCGGACGCCCGCCGCGCGCTCGAGCGCGTGCACGACCCGGTGCTCGAAGAGCTCGCCGGACAGGTGGCCGAGCTCGGCTATCGCACCGCCGACATCGCCGCCGCGCTGGCCGGCTACCTCGCCGACCTCGACGAGTCGGGTCCGCACGAGCTCGCCGCAGTAGAGGAGCGCCGCGCGGTGCTGGCCAGTCTCGTCCGCACGCACGGGACCCTCGACGCGGCGATCGACCTGCTCGACACGGGTTCGTCGCGCCTGGCCGAGCTGGACGACGACTCCGATCGCATCGAGCGGCTGGTCGCCGAGCGGGATGCCGCGGCATCCGCTCTCGACGACGCGGCCGCCGCGCTGACCGAGGCCCGCACGGAGGCCGCGGGGCGTCTGGGCGCGGCGGTGACGACCGAGCTGCGCGCTCTCGCGATGCCGGACGCCCGGCTCGAGGTCGCGGTCACGCCCGGCACCGAGTCCGCCTCGGGACGCGACGACGTCGCGATCCTGCTGGCGCCGCACCCCGGTGCCGAACCGCGCGCCGTCTCGCGCGGCGCGAGCGGGGGCGAGCTCAGCCGGGTGATGCTGGCGATCGAGGTCGTGATCGCCGGCGTCGATCCGGTGCCGACGTTCGTCTTCGATGAGGTGGATGCCGGGATCGGCGGGGCCGCCGCGATCGAGGTGGGCCGCCGGCTCGCCCGCCTCGCGCAGTCGTCGCAGGTCATCGCGGTCACCCACCTGGCGCAGGTCGCGGCGTTCGCGGCCAACCACCTCACCGTCGTCAAGGCGAACGACGGCTCGGTCACGGCCTCGGACGTGCGCCGTCTCGACGGCGCCGACCGTGAGGCCGAGATGGCTCGTCTGTTGTCGGGCATGCCCGATTCAGAGGCGGCTCTCACCCACGCACGCGAGTTGCTCAGCCTTCGCACCGAAGTCGACTGATAGGATAAAAGCCCGTGATGCAGACTTCTGATTCTCTCCGCGGCGACTCTTCGAACGACACCACCAAGCACATCTTCGTGACCGGTGGTGTCGTTTCTTCTCTGGGCAAGGGTCTGACCGCCGCCAGCCTCGGGAACCTGCTCACCGCGCGCGGCCTCCGCGTCGTGATGCAGAAGCTCGACCCGTACCTGAACGTCGATCCGGGCACCATGAACCCGTTCCAGCACGGCGAGGTCTTCGTGACCGACGACGGTGCAGAGACCGACCTCGACATCGGCCACTACGAGCGGTTCCTCGACATCGAGCTGAGCCAGGCCGCGAACGTCACGACCGGCCAGATCTACTCGCAGGTGATCGCCAAGGAGCGCCGGGGCGAGTACCTCGGCGACACCGTGCAGGTGATCCCGCACATCACCGACGAGATCAAGCGCCGGATGCGGCTGCAGGCCACCGAGGAGCCGCGCCCCGACGTCATCATCACCGAGATCGGCGGCACCGTGGGCGACATCGAGTCGCAGCCGTTCATCGAGTCGGCGCGCCAGATCCGCCACGAGCTCGGCCGCAACAACGTGTTCTTCGTGCACGTGTCGCTCGTGCCGTTCATGGGCGCCTCGGGCGAGCAGAAGACCAAGCCCACGCAGCACTCCGTCGCCACGCTCCGCTCCATCGGCATCCAGCCCGACGCGCTCGTGCTGCGCAGCGACCGCCCCGTCACCGAGTCGAACAAGCGCAAGATCGCGCTCATGTGCGACGTCGACGAGGATGCCGTCGTCAACGCGGTGGACGTGCCGAGCATCTACGACATCCCCTCGATGCTCAACGAGCAGGGCCTCGACGCGTACATCGTGCGTGCGCTCGGTCTCGCCAAGGCGGAGGACGTCGACTGGTCGCGCTGGCAGCGTGTGCTCAACGCTGTGCACAACCCCAAGCACGAGGTCACGATCGGCCTGGTCGGCAAGTACATCGACCTGCCGGACGCGTACCTCTCGGTCACCGAGGCGCTCAAGGCCGGCGGCTTCGCGCAGGAGACCCACGTCAACATCCGCTGGATCCCCTCCGACGAGTGCGAGACGCCCGAGGGCGCGGCCAAGGCGCTGAGCCCGCTGGACGGCATCGTCATCCCGGGCGGCTTCGGCATCCGCGGCATCGAGGGCAAGATCGGGGCGCTGAAGTTCGCGCGCGAGCAGGGCATCCCGACCCTCGGCATCTGCCTGGGCCTGCAGTGCATCGTGATCGAGTACGCACGTCACGTCGCCGGCATCGAGGACGCCTCGTCGAGCGAGTTCGACCCCGACACGAAGCACCCCGTCATCGCGACGATGGAGGAGCAGGTCGACATCCTCGACCACGGCGACCTCGGCGGCACGATGCGCCTGGGCCTGTATTCGGCCGATCTCGCCGAGGGGTCGATCGCCGCCGAGGTCTATGGCGGCAGCCGCGCGTCGGAGCGTCACCGCCACCGCTACGAGGTGAACAACCGCTACCGCGACCAGATCGCCGAGGCCGGCCTGGTGTTCTCCGGCATCAACCCCGACCTCGACCTCGTCGAGTACGTGGAGCTGCCGCGCGACGTGCACCCGTACTACATCGCCACGCAGGCGCACCCCGAGCTGCGCTCGCGGCCGACGAACGCGAACCCGCTGTTCCGGGGACTCGTGGGTGCGGCGCTGGAGCGCCACCGTTCCAGCGAGCTGTTCGAGGTCGAGCCGTTCGACGAGCTCGCGGGCCGCTGATGGCGGGGGACCAGGTTCTCGCCGACGAGCCCGTCGACGCGCAAGTCCTGCACAGCGACCTCGTCTACGAGGGCCGCGTGTGGGACGTCCGCAGCGACACCGTCGCATACGGCGACGGGCAGATCGTGCGGCAGTATGTCGACCACCCGGGGGCGGCGGCCGTCGTCGCTCTGGACGAGCACGACCGCGTGCTGCTGATCCAGCAGTACCGGCATCCCATCCGCCTGCGCGACTGGGAGGTGCCGGCCGGCCTCCTCGACGTCGACGGCGAGACCCCGCTGCAGACGGCGCAGCGCGAGCTCGCCGAAGAGGCCGATCTGGTCGCCTCGACGTGGGAGCCGCTCGTGAGCGTGTTCACGACACCCGGTGGCAACGACGAGATCGTCCACCTCTTCCTCGCGCGCGGACTCTCGGCCGCGAGCGCCGTGCACGCGCGCGAGGACGAAGAGGCCGACATCCGGATCGAGTGGATGCCGCTGGCCGATGCCGTGGCGGCGGTGTTCGCCGGACGCATGCGCAACGGGATCCTCACGACCGGCGTGCTGGCCGCATCCGAACGGCTGCGAGCCTGACGACGGGAGCCTGACGTGCAGATCGAGCGTGCGGTGCAGTCCTACCTGCGGCACGTCTCGATCGAGCGCGGGCTGTCGGAGAACACCGTCGCGGCGTACCGGCGCGATCTCGCCGGCTACGCGATGTGGCTCGGCGAGCAGGGCGTCGACGACACCGCCGAGGTGACCCCGGTGATGCTCGCGAGCTTCGTGGCCGACCGCGCGGCGGGGCAGCCGCCCATGGCGGCCTCGTCGCTGGCACGACTGCAGTCCTCGGTGCGGGGACTCCACCGGTTCCTGGCGCGGGAGGGGATCGAGCCGGCCGATCCGACCTCGCACCTGCGTCCTCCGAAGCAGCCGCGGCGACTGCCGAAGGCACTCACGATCGACCAGGTGTCGACTCTGCTGGAGGCCGCCGGACCCGCCGACGACCTTCTCGGCGTGCGCGACCGCGCCCTGCTGGAGATGCTGTACGCGACGGGCGCACGCGTGTCCGAGATCGTGCAGCTCGACGTCGACGATCTCGCCCACGGCGATGTGCTGCGCGTGCGGGGCAAGGGCTCGAAGGAGCGCATCGTGCCGGTCGGCTCGTACGCGCGCGCGGCCGTCGACGCGTACCTGACACGGTCGCGGCCCGAGCTGTCGCGCCGGGGGCACGCGACGCCCCGGCTGTTCCTCGGCGCCCGGGGAGCGCCCCTGTCGCGCCAGAGCGCCTGGCTCATCATCCAGTCGGCGGCCGAGCGTGCACACCTCACCGCGCATGTGTCGCCGCACACGCTGCGGCACTCGTTCGCGACGCACCTGCTGCAGGGCGGGGCCGACGTGCGTGTCGTGCAGGAGCTGCTCGGCCATGCGTCGGTGGCCACGACGCAGATCTACACGCACGTGTCGGTCGACGCGCTGCGCGACGTGTACGCCACCAGTCATCCGCGTGCCCGATGAAGCATTCGCCTAGAGCCGACTAGGATCGAGCGAGCACGAGGAAGCGGGAGCACGGTGGCTGACAGCACGACGAAGACCAAGACGGCGAAGGTCGCGGAGTCTGACGTCCCCATCGGTCCGACCGGCCGTCCGTACCAGGGTTTTCCGACGCCGCCCAAGCTCGACGGCCACGGCCCCGCTCGCATCATCGCCCTCTGCAACCAGAAGGGCGGCGTCGGCAAGACGACGACCACCATCAACCTCGCCGCGGCGCTCGCCGGCTACGGCCGCAAGGTGCTGGCCGTCGACTTCGACCCGCAGGGCGCGCTGTCGGCGGGCCTCGGCATCCAGACCCACGAGATCCCGACGATCTACGACCTCCTGCTGGACGGCAAGGTCGACCCCTACTCGGTCATCGTGCACACGCGCGTCGACAACCTCGACGTGCTGCCGGCCAACATCGACCTGTCGGCCGCGGAGGTGCATCTCGTCAACGAGGTCGCCCGCGAGCAGACGCTCTCGCGCGTGCTGCGCAAGGTGCAGGGCGACTACGACGTCATCCTCATCGACTGCCAGCCGTCGCTCGGCCTCCTCACCGTGAACGCGCTCACCGCCAGCCACGGCGTCGTCATCCCGCTGGAGTGCGAGTTCTTCGCGCTGCGCGGCGTCGCGCTGCTCATCGAGACGATCGACAAGGTGCGAGACCGCCTCAACCCGACGATCGCCCTCGACGGCGTGCTCGCGACGATGTACGACCCGCGCACGCTGCACTCGCGCGAGGTGCTCGAGCGTGTCGTCGACGCGTTCGGCGACGACGTGCTCGAGACCGTCATCGGCCGCACCGTGAAGTTCCCGGACGCCTCCGTGTCGGGGATGCCGATCACCGAGTTCGCGCCCGAGCACGCCGCGGCGCAGGCCTACCTGCGACTGGCGCGGGAGCTGGTCGCCCGTGGTGCTGTCGCCTGACGCCTCGACAGGTTCAGCGACCGGGGAGCCGGAGACGGCCCCCGATCCCGGCGACGGGTTCCGTGTGTCGCTGTCGAACTTCGACGGCCCGTTCGACCTGCTGCTCACCCTGATCTCGAAGCATGAGCTCGACATCACCGAGGTGTCGCTCTCGCTCGTCACGAACGAGTTCATCGCGTACCTGCGCGAGGTGGGGCCCGACGAGGAGCTGGACGAGGCATCCGAGTTCCTCGTCGTCGCCGCGACGCTGCTCGACATGAAGGTCGCCGGGCTGCTGCCGCAGGGCGAGCTCGTGGATGCCGAGTCGGTGGCGCTGCTGGAGGCGCGGGATCTGCTGTTCGCACGGCTGCTGCAGTACCGGGCGTTCAAAGAGGTCTCCGCGTGGTTCGAGCGCAGCCTGCGCCGCGAAGAGCGCCGCCACACCCGGTCCGTGCGCCTCGACGAGAAGTACCGCAACGCCGTCCCCGAGCTCGTGTGGTCGCTCAGCCCCGAGGACTTCGCGGCGCTGGCAATCCTGGCGATGACGCCCAAAGAGCTGCCGACGGTCGGCCTCGACCACCTGCACGCCCCGCTGGTGAGCATCCGGGAACAGGCCGCGATCGTGGTGACGCTGCTGCGGGATGCCGGTTCGCTGACCTTCCGCGAGCTCATCGCCGGCGTGGCGCAGACCGGCGTCGTGGTCGCCCGGTTCCTGTCGGTGCTGGAGCTGTACCGCCATGCCGCCCTGTCGTTCGAGCAGCTGGAGCCGCTCGGCGAGCTGACCCTGCGCTGGAGCGCACACCGCTGGAGCGACGAGAACCTCGCCACCCTGGGAGCCGACTATGACCAATGACCCGACCATCGCGACCGAGGCGGAGCCGGTGGTCGTCGACACCGACGACGTCGCGCGACGACTGGAGGCGATCCTCCTGATCGTCGAGGAGCCGCAGAGCCTCGTGAGCCTCGCGGCCGCGGTGTCCGCGCCCGTGCCCGCGGTGCGCCAGGCCCTGGAGACGCTCGTCGACGACTACGACGGCCGCTCGGGCGGGCCCGCCCGCGGCTTCGAGCTGCGCGAGGTCGGCGGCGGCTGGCGCCTGTATGTGCGCGAGGAGTTCGACGACCTGGTGAGCGAGTACGTCGGCGGACTGGCGCCGTCGCGCCTGTCGCAGGCCGCCCTGGAGACGCTCGCCGTCATCGCCTACAAGCAGCCCGTGACCCGCAGCCAGGTCGCCTCGATCCGTGCCGTCAACGTCGACTCCGTGGTGCGCACGCTGCTCGCGCGCGGGCTCGTCACCGAGCTGTTCGCGGATGCCGAGACCGGAGCCATCAACTACGGCACGACGGATGCGCTGCTGACGCACCTCGGCATCAACTCGCTGGACGAACTGCCCCACATCTCACCGCTCCTGGACGGTGCCGACGAGGTCGCCGAGGGCGCCGAAGAAGGAGGACGACGATGACCCTTCGAGAGGCTCAGGGACCGGCGGAAGGCGAGGGCGTGCGACTGCAGAAGGCGCTCGCGAACGCCGGAGTGGCATCCCGTCGCGTGGCCGAGCAGATGATCGTCGAGGGCCGGGTCCGGGTCAACGGCCGGGTCGTGGACGAGCTGGGCTCGCGCATCGACCCCGAGAAGGACCTCGTCGACGTCGACGGCACCGCGGTGCAGTTCGACCAGTCCAAGCGCTACGTGATGCTCAACAAGCCCACCGGCGTCGTGAGCTCCATGAAGGATGACCGCGGGCGCCCCGATCTGCGGCGGTTCACGAAGGACTGGGACGAGCGCCTGTACAACGTCGGGCGGCTGGATGCCGAGACGAGCGGGCTGCTCGTGCTCACCAACGACGGCGAGCTGGCGCACGTGCTCGCCCATCCCTCGTTCGGGGTCACGAAGGTGTACATCGCCAAGGTGGACGGCAAGGTCACACCCCAGACGATCCAGCGCCTGCTGCGAGGCGTCGAGCTGGAGGACGGACCGATCGCGGCCGACAAGGCGCGGCTGCTCTCCACGTCGACAGGCTCAGTGACTGGAGCGGAGGGCGCCGGCTCGCTGGTGGAGCTCACCCTGCACTCGGGGCGGAACCGGATCGTGCGGCGCATGATGGCCGAGGTGGGGCACCCCGTCGTCGAGCTGGTCCGCCGGCAGTTCGGGCCGCTGCACCTGGGAACGCTGCCAGCCGGGCGCGCGCGCGAGTTGACTAAAGTGGAGCAGGGCGCTCTGCTGACTCTCGCGCGCCGCGATACCGGCAACGAGGAGACGCCAGATGAGTGAGCCTGTCCTGGCGTCGCGCGTGCACGGCACGGTGCGCATCGTCGGCACCGGACTGCTCGGCGCGAGCATCGGACACGCGCTGCGGGCTCACGGCGTCGACGTCGCGCTCGACGACACGTCGCCGTCGCAGCTGCGCCTGGCCGTCGATTACGGCGCAGGCCGACGCGCGACGGACGCCGACGATCCGACGCTCGTCGTCGTCGCGGTGCCGCCCGATGTGACGGCCGACGTCATCGAGCGCGAGCTCGCCCGCTTTCCTCGCGCCGTCGTCACCGACGTCGCGAGCGTCAAGCTCGAGCCGCTGCGGACGCTCCGCGAGCGCGGCGTCGACCTGACGCACTACATCGGCTCGCACCCGCTCGCCGGCCGCGAGCGCGGGGGAGCGATCTCGGCGCGCGCCGACATCTTCGTCGGGCGCCCGTGGGTGGTCTGCCGCGACGGCGAGACCTCGGCGGCCGACCTCGCAGTGGTCGAGGGCCTGGCGCTCGAGCTGGGTGCGACCCCGCTGGAGATGACGCCAGAGGACCACGACCGCGGCGTCGCGCTGGTCTCGCACGTCCCTCAGCTGGTGGCGAGTCTTCTCGCCGGCCGCTTCGTCGACGCGCCGGACGGATCGCTGCGGCTCGCCGGTCAGGGCGTGCGCGACACGACCCGGATAGCGGCATCCGCCCCCGAACTGTGGGTGCAGATCCTCGGCGCCAATGCGGCGCCCGTGGTCGACGTGCTCGACCTTCTCGCGGCGGACCTCACGTCGGTCGCCGACGCGCTGCGCGACCCCGATGCGCCGGGCGCCCGGCGCGCGGTCGCCGACACCATCCGCCGTGGCAACGACGGGGTCGAGCGCCTGCCGGGCAAGCACGGCCAGAACCGCCGATTCGAGCAGGTGGTCGTCATGGTCGACGACACCCCCGGCCAGCTGGGCCGCTTGTTCGGCGAGCTCGGCGAGCTCGACGTGAACGTGGAAGACCTGCGCCTGGAGCACTCGCCCGGCGCCCAGTTCGGCCTCGCCGAGATCAGCGTCGTCCCGAGTGCGGTGCGCCGCGCCGTCGACGGCCTCGAAGCGCGCGGCTGGAAGATTGCGAGCACCACCAATGACTGACCCTTCGACCCCTTCGACAGGCTCAGGGACCGGAGACCTGACCGTTGTCGTCGCGATCGACGGCCCGGCCGGCAGCGGCAAGTCGAGCGTCTCGAAGCAGACGGCCCGCCGGCTCGGCTTCGGCTACCTCGACACCGGCGCCGCGTACCGGGCGCTGGCGTGGCACGCGCTGCAGCACGGCATCGACACGTCCGATGCGGCTGCCGTGCTCGACGTGTCGGGCGACTTCGACTACGCGATCTCGCTCGACCCCGACCAGTACTGGGTGCGCGTCGGGCAGACCGATGTGACCGACGCCATCCGCGATCCGCGGGTCTCGGACGCCGTGAGCGGCGTCGCGCGCGTTCCGGCGGTCCGCGAGTCGGTGAACGCCCTGTTCCGCGCCCTCGTGGCGCAGTCGGGACGCCCCGGCGTCGTCGTGGAGGGCCGTGACATCACGACCGTCGTCGCGCCGGACGCTCCGGTGCGGATCCTGCTGACCGCCGCGCCGGAGGTGCGCGCCGCACGCCGCAGCGCAGAGCTGACGACGCACGATGCGGCGGCCGTGGCCGCGGCGCTCCACCAGCGCGACGCATCCGACTCGGCCGTGGTCGACTTCCTCACCGCCGCCCCCGGCGTCGAGGTCGTCGACTCGACCCACCTTGATTTCGACCAGACCGTGGACGCCGTGCTCGGCGTCATCCGGGCCGCGCTGTCGGCCCCCACGGCGGACACCGCACAGACGGGAGCCTGAGATGGCCGCTGACAACCGTTCCGACTTCGACGAGTTCGAGGCGGGAGACGACCGCCTCGCTGAGAACCTGGCCGCCCTCGACGACGAGCTCGTCGAACAGCGGGCGAGCGCCCTGCGCCAGGGCCTCGAGGACTACGAGCTCGACGCGGAGGACGCCGAGCTGCTGGCGGGCGTCATCCGGGGCGAGGACGGCATCGAGTTCCTGCCGGCGCTTCCCGTCGTCGCCATCGTCGGCCGCCCGAACGTGGGCAAGTCCGCCCTCGTGAACCGCATCCTCGGCCGCCGTGAGGCCGTCGTCGAGGACACGCCGGGTGTGACGCGCGACCGCGTCACCTACAAGGCCGAGTGGATGGACCGCCGCTTCACCCTCGTCGACACCGGCGGCTGGGAGCCCGACGCGCGGGGCATCGACCGCTCGGTGGCGCTGCAGGCCGAGGTCGCCATCGACCTCTCCGACGTGGTGCTGTTCGTCGTCGATGCGATGGTCGGGGCGACCTCGACCGACGAGCACGTCGTGCGCCTGCTGCGCAAGACCGGCAAGCCCGTGTTCCTCGTCGCGAACAAGATCGACGACGCCCGCCAGGAGCCCGAGGCCGCCGCGCTGTGGAACCTCGGCCTCGGCGAGCCCCACCCCGTCTCGGCGATCCACGGTCGCGGTGTCGCCGACCTGCTCGACGAGATCATGAAGGTGCTGCCGGACGTCTCGGCCGTCGCCAAGCACGAGATCGGCGGCCCGCGCCGCGTCGCGATCCTCGGCCGCCCGAACGTGGGCAAGTCGTCGCTGCTCAACAAGGCGGCCGGCGAGGAGCGCGTGGTCGTCAACGAGCTCGCCGGCACCACGCGCGACCCTGTCGACGAGATCGTCGAGGTGGGGGGGAAGCTGTGGCGCTTCGTCGACACCGCCGGCATCCGCCGTCGCGTCCACCTGCAGCAGGGCGCGGACTTCTACGCGTCGCTGCGCACGTCGGCCGCGCTGGAGAAGGCCGAGGTCGCGGTCGTGGTGCTCGACGTCACGCAGCCGCTCAGCGAGCAGGATGTGCGCATCATCGACCTGGTGCTGGAGTCGGGGCGCGCACTCGTGCTCGCGTTCAACAAGTGGGACCGCCTGAACGACGACGACATGGACGGACAGGATCGTCGCCGCTACCTCGAGCGCGAGATCGAGCAGGATCTGGCGCATGTCGCATGGGCGCCGCGCGTCAACATCTCGGCGCGCACGGGCCGTCATCTCGACAAGCTCGTGCCGGCGCTGGAGACCGCGCTCGAGTCGTGGGATCAGCGCATCCCGACGGGCAAGTTCAACGCGTTCCTCACGGAGCTCGTGGCCGAGCACCCGCACCCGCTGCGGGGCGGCAAGCAGCCGCGCATCCTGTTCGGCACGCAGGCGTCGACGCGTCCGCCGACGTTCGTGCTGTTCACCACCGGCTTCCTGGACCCGGGGTACCGCCGGTTCATCCAGCGGCGACTGCGCGAGCTCTACGGCTTCGAGGGCACGCCCATCGTCGTCAACATGCGGGTGCGGGAGCGCCGTCAGCGCTGACCCGCGTCAGCGCGCCGAGGGGCGCACCATGGCCGTCGCGTCGGGCTCGGTGAAGCCGAACCGCCGGTAGAGACCGTGCGCGTCGCCGGTGAACAGCATCCACCGCATGTCGGCGCCGGGCCCGTCGTCGATCATGAGCTGCACGAGGCGCTTGCCGAGCGAGTGACCGCGGTGCTCGGGGAGCACGAAGACGTCGGCCAGGTAGGCGAAGCCGATGCCGTCCGACACGGCGCGCGCGAAACCCACCTGCTCGCCGGTGTCGCGCCGGTAGGCGCCGACCACACGCCACGCCCTGGAGATCTGGGTCTCGACGTCGGCGCGTGAGCGCCAGCGGCCCCAGTACGCCTCGGTCGAGAGCCAGCCCCACACCACGTCGGGCTGGATGCGCGTGGGGTCGTCGTCGAGGTCGTAGCCGGTGCGGGGGTCGTCGTGCATGCGGTCCATTGTGGCGAGTCCTCCGGTGACGTGCGCCGTGCCGGTCGCGAGCCGGTGGCCTGCCGGTGTGACAGGCTGGGCGGGTGACGATCGAGCCTCCCGCCCCCGGTGAGCCGCGACGCCCGCACGGTCCGCGCGACCCGGGCGACGCGTGGGTCGTCGCTCCGACGGGCGAACGCTACTGGGGCCGATTCGGCGCTGCCGGCCTGCTGGCCGTCGACGCGCAGCGCGGGGTGCTGCTGCAGCATCGCGTCTCGTGGAGCCACTTCGGCGACACCTGGGCGCTGCCCGGCGGCGCCCGCCACGAGGGGGAGTCGGCGTGCGACGGCGCTCTGCGGGAGGCCGCCGAAGAGGCAGGCGTTCCGCATGCGGCGATCCGGCCCCGCGTGCTGAGCGTCTTCGACCTCGGCTACTGGAGCTACACCACGGTCGTCGGCGATGTCGTCGAGCCCTTCGAGCCCATCATCAGCGACCCCGAGAGCCGCGAGCTGGCGTGGGTTCCCGTCGAGGTGGTGGTCGACTATCCGCTCCACCCCGGGTTCGCAGCGTCGTGGGAGCGGCTGCAGTCCCTCATCGGCGTGCGTCCCGCCGTCGTCGTCGACGTCGCGAACGTCATGGGCTCGGTGCCCGACGGCTGGTGGCGCGACCGGCCCGCGGCGGCGTCCCGACTGCTCTCGCGGCTCGCCGAGCTGGCGGCGGGCGGGGTGGCGGCATCCGCTCTCGATCTTCCCGAGCAGGTCTGGTACCCGGACTGGTCGGCGGTCGTCGAAGGGCAGGCGCGCTCGGTCGACGAGGTCGTCGGCATCGACGTGGTGCGCGCGGAGGGCGAGGGCGACGACACGATCGTCGCCGAGGTGCGCAGGTTGGCGGCATCCGGTCGCTCCGTCACCGTCGTCACGAGCGATCGCGGACTCGCGGAGCGGGTGGAGGATGCCGGCGGCGCCGTGCGCGGAGCGCGCTGGCTGCTCGATCAGCTGCCGTAGGGGGACCCGCCCGACGCCCGGCCCCGGCTGGGCGACGGGCGGATCCGTCTCGGATCAGCCTCCGTGGATCTCGACGTCGGCAGCCTTCACGTAGTACTGACGGTGCCCGTACGAGATCAGCAGGAACTGCTCCTGACCGGGGATATCGATGTGGTCGTTCGGCGTGTCCGGCGAGAAGGTGACGGCCTTGTAATAGTCCGTCGGGACGTCCGCATCCACCAGTGCGTAGCGTTGGCCGGCGAGGATCGCGTAGGGCGAGACCGGCGTCTGTGCGACGACGCTGATCCCCTCGGGGAACGCGGACGCCTCGGGATAGGCGGTGCCGTAAACAGGGATGCTCGCGAGGCCCGCCTTGGGCGTGATCCACTGGCCGTTCTTCACCGAGCGCGACACGGGCGCCTCGCTGGGGTCGCGGAACCAGGCCTTCGCTCCGAGGTACCAGATCGCCGTCCAGCCGTCACGGCGCTCCGCGACCGCGTAGTCCACACCGGCGGTCGCGCGCGGACCGATGTCGGAGACGGTGGTGGTGCTCGCCGCGGCGCCCGGATGCAGACCCGGGTCGGGAACGAGCGGGGAGTCCTCGCTCGGCTCGGTGTGCAACGCGACGAAGTTCGTGTCGTCGGTGTCGCACGCGGTGTCACCGCAGCCGGTGAGCGTCTGGGTGTTGCCCTCGAACCCGGGAAGGATCCGGACGACGTCGCCGTGCTTGTTGCCGGTGGTGCCCTTTTCCAGGGGCGCGCCGAGCAGGTCGAAGAAGTGCTCCCAGTCCCAGTAGGGGCCTGGATCCCAGTGCATCGCGGGCACGCTCGAGCCCCGCAGTGCAGGGACCTGGTCGTGACCGATGATGTGCGCGCGGTCCAGCGGGATGCCGTACTCCGCCGCGAGGTGCTTCACGAGCTTCGCCGATGACTCGTACATCTCCTCGGTGTACCAGGCGCCGTCTGCCGCATAGCCTTCGTGCTCGATTCCGATGGCGTGCATGTTCACGTACCAGTTGCCGGCGTGCCAGCCGACGTCCTTCGGATCCAGGTGCTGTGCGACGTGGCCGTCGGACGAGCGGATCGTGTAGTTCCACGCGAGGTACGTCGGGTCGGTGACGAGCCCGACGGTACCGTCGTACGACCCCTCGGTGTCGTGGATCACGATGTAGTCGATCGACGGACCGTTTGGCCGGTCGCCGAGGTCATGGTTGCCGTAGTCTCCGGGGTCGTCGCTGAGCGATTCGTACGGAGCGGGGAGCCATTCGCAGTCCAACGACCTGGGGCAGTCGGTGGTGCTGACGGGCTTCTGAGCACGCGACTCGGCCGATGCCGGCGCCGCCGCAGTCACGATCGCGATGCCTGCGACGACGGCGAGGGCGACGGTGGCGAGGTTGCGTGTCTTCCTGTGTCGGGCCGACGGCGGGGGAGGTGAGCTCTTCATGGATCTCCATTCGGAAGGTGAACAGCGCACAGTCAACACCGGCGTGCGCTCGGAGGGAAGATCCGAAACGTAAGATTCCTGTGAAAGTTTGTACCGAGCTGGTTTCCTGGCGCTCGCCGCCGAAGATTGTTCGCGTAAGTCGACGAGCCTGCTCGCGCTCTGTCTTTCGCGGCGGCGGGTCAGTCCTCGCGCCCCCGGAGGCGGTCGATCTCTCGGCGTTCGCGCTTGGTCGGGCGCCCGGCGCCCCGGTCGCGCTGCGCCATGACGGGGGTCGGGTCGCGCGGGGGAGTGCGGTCCTCCATCGCTGCCGCGACGAGGGGGGCGCCCACCCGCTTCGAGATCGTCTGCCGCACGACGAGCAGGCGATCGAAGCCGTCGATGCGCACGCGCACTTCGTCGCCGGGCTTGAGCGTCTGCGCGGCCTTCGCCCGTTCGCCGGCGACGCGGACGTGCCCCGCGCGGCACGCCGCGGTCGCCGCCGAGCGGGTCTTGTAGATGCGGACGGCCCAGAGCCAGGCATCCACCCGCACCAGACGGGTCGGAGCGTCCGTCATGCCGCCACCGGGGTCTTCGCGGCCGCCGTGCGCCGGGCGCGAATCGCGACGAGCACGCCCGCGGCGATGAGGCCCTGACCGAGGCAGTACGTCAGCATGACGAGCGGGCTCGTCCAGGCGGGCATCGCGTCGGGCAGGAACAGCCGGAAGGCGAGCACCGAGTCCGAGGTCAGGAAGAACACGCCGCCCCACGCCACGAGCGGATGACAGCGGGACGCCGCGAACGCCGTGCCTCCGAGCACCAGGCCGTACACGGCGACCGCGATCGACAGGTTGCCGAGGTGCGGCCACAGCACGGCCAGCAGCACGACCCACCACACGGCGTAGACAGCCGCCCACGGCGGCACGCGGTGCACGGCCAGGCGGCGCCAGAACAGCCAGATGTACACGAGGTGGGCCAGCCCGAAGAACAGCAGCATCATCGGCAGCTCGGGCGCGAACGGGAAGAACGTGCCGGCGCCGTCGCCGAGCCACGACAGCCCGATCGCCACGACGAGGAGGGTGAGCGGGGTCGTCCACGGAGTGCCCCGCGAGCCCCACACGACGGCGAAGGCGAGCAATGGCATGAGCGTCAGCTTCGTGGGCGCCGCCAGCGCGTCCGCGTGAGCCGCGAGTGCGGCGACATGGACGATCGACAACACGATGAACGGGGCGAACGCGATCCAGAGCCGACGCATGATCCTCCTCGATGTGCAGGGCCACCATAATCGTCGCATGACCGATGTGCTCGCCCGGATGGGCCTCATCCGGATGTCTGCCCGCGACACCGGCACCCCGCACCGGGTCTCGACGCCGCTCGAGCTGCTGTTCGACCTCGTGTTCGTGGTCGCCGTGTCGCAGGCATCCCAGAATCTCCATCACCTCATCAGCGACGACCACGTCGGGCAGGCGGTGCTGTCGTACCTGATGGTGTTCTTCGCCATCTGGTGGGCCTGGATGAACTTCACGTGGTTCGCCTCGGCGTTCGACACCGACGACTGGCTGTATCGCGTGCTCACGATCGTGCAGATGGGCGGTGTGCTGGTCCTCGCCGCCGGCGTCCACGACGCGATGGTCTCGTTCGACTACGTGGTGGTCACGTGGGGCTACGTCATCATGCGGCTGGCGATGGTCGCCCAATGGCTGCGGGCAGCGGCATCCGACCCGGCATTGCGGCACACGGCACTGCGGATGGCGCTCGGCGTGTCGGTGGTGCAGGTGCTGTGGGTCTCGCGCATCTACCTGCTCGACGACACGGCGCAGTTCTGGACGTTCTTCGTGCTCGTGGCCCTGGAACTGCTCGTCCCCGTGTGGGGCGAGGCAGCCGGGCGCACGCCGTGGCACCCGCACCACATCGCGGAGCGCTACGGCCTGTTCACACTGCTCCTGCTCGGCGAGAGCCTGCTCGCCTCGGCCAACGCGATCTTCGACGCCCTCGGCGAGGGCGAGCACGTGCCCGAGCTGCTGACGCTGGCGATCTCGGGCATCGTCGTGACGGCCGGGATCTGGTGGGTGTACTTCTCGAGGGAGCAGCACGGCCGGCTCGAAGGACGCAGATCCGCCTTCCGGTTCGGGTATCTGCACTACGGGATCTTCGCGGCGGTCGGCGCGGTGTCGGCGGGGGTCGAGGTCGAGATCGATGAGATCACGGGGCACACCGCGGTGTCTCCCGCGATCGCCGGCCTCGCGCTCACGCTTCCGATCGCGATCGTGGTGGCAGGGGCGTGGCTCGTGCTGCTGCGGGCATCGCTTTCGCGCTGGGCGTCGGTCGCGGTGCTCGCGGGTGCCGTGCTGATCGCCGTGAGCGGCCTGCTGCCGTCGAACGAGTACGTCGTCGCCGCGGCGCTCCTGGTGGCCGTCGTGATCGTGCTCGAAGTCGACCGGGGGCGGCCGTCCGCCCGCGCTGTCAGCGGCTGAGGTCGAGCGACACGATCGCGAGGTCGGGGCGCGGGCGCGCGACCTCGCGGAAGCCGGCAGCCTCGAACGTCGACAGCACGCCGTGGTAGAGGTCGTTGACGGGAATCTTCTTGCCGGCGTGCGGGTCCATCGGGTACGCCTCGACCACGCGCGCGCCGCCGGCACGGGCGAAGTCGAGCGCCGCATCGAGCAGGCGCGCGTTGAGTCCCTGCTCGCGGTGCTCTTTGCGCACCACGAAGCAGCTGACCGCCCACACGTCCGGGTCGTCCCACGGTTCTTCCGACGCCGCGAACCTGCGGGTGCGTGCGAGCCGCACCTGACGTGTGCGGGGTCCGACGCGGACCCACCCTGCGGCCTCGCCGTCGACATAGGCGATGAGGGCGGGCGGGGGAGCGGTCGCCATCTCATCGCGCAGCAGCTCTCGGCGCTCGTCGAGTGTCGTGCGATTGAACTCGGCGTTGGTGATCGTCCACCACTGGCACTGGCAGCCGCGTCCGTCCCCGCCCCCGCTCAGCGCGTGCTGCGCATCGTCGAAGCGGTCTGCGGTCGCGGGTTCGATCGTGATGTGGGCCATGTCATGCCTCCTGTCGCGACCGTAGTGCGGCCCGCCGACATCGACAAGCGAACGGATGCCACGCCCGGGGTCCGCCGTGTTCGCGAGGCCTCCGCGGACCGGGTAGGATGGTCGAGTTGTCCGCGCGCAGGCGGGGACACGACAACAGAACATCGGGATGTGGCGCAGCTTGGTAGCGCACCTGACTGGGGGTCAGGGGGTCGCAGGTTCAAATCCTGTCATCCCGACAGAAAAGCCCTGGTAGGTCTGAGGATCTATCAGGGCTTCGTCGTTCGGTGGATGCGGGACGCTCCGATCGCCGGGGGGATGTCGGCGACGGTGGGTAGCGTCACCCCATGTCGCGTGAACGTTCGTACAGCGATGACCAGCTTGTTGCCGCGGTTGCCCGCGCGCGATCGTGGCGTGGCGTGGCGTGCTGCGCGCGCTCGAGCTTGGTGCCACTTCCGCGAGTGCGATCCGATCCGTGCGTGCGCGGGCGGACGCCATCGGGGCGGACTACGGGCACTTCACACGCGGTCGCCGCCTCACTGACGACCGCGTCCGAGCTGCCGTCGCGACATCCACGTCCTGGGCGGGAGTCGTCGCCGACCTCGGCTTGGAAGGCCGTTCGGCTACCGCTTTGGCGAAGGGCCACTCGATCCGGCTGGGGCTGGAGGTGAGTCACCTGAGTTCATCCATCCCGCCACCGACAGTGACGCGGCCAATTCCAGAACCAGTGAACCTTGCGCGCGCGGGCGCCATGCTCGCGGCCGGTTGGTTCATGCTGTCCGGACAGGACGTCTCGTGGCCTTTGGAGCCGTGCCGGTACGACCTGATCGTCGTCGATTCCACGCATGCCCATCGGCGTGTGCAGGTGAAGACAACGACTGTTCAAGTCGGCGGCACGTGGAAGGTCTATCTGTCCAATTCTGGACGAGGACGGCGCACGTATGACGCTGATGAGATCGATGACTTCTTCGTGATCGACGGATTGCTGCGGTATTACCTCATTCCGATTGAGGCCGTCGGAGGGCTTCAGGCGATTCATCTCGCTTCGTACGACCAGTACCGACTCGCGCCCCTGCCCAATGCGTGTGCCCTGCACGAGTCTGACTCTGATTTCACCGCTGCTGGCTGCGACACGGATGTATAACCCGTACCCCACCACCTGCATGTCTGCGCCGTTCGTCGGCTCTGCGGCAGGCGATCACGATGAACACGCGGCTCAGCGCGGCGTTTGTCAGCCGACGACCCCAGCGAGCTCTTCTCGCGTGCCGTTGCAGACCTTCATGGCTGCACGACGGCGCCCTTGCTCGCGGCGTATGCCGAGCGGCCCGCGGCGCCGACCAGCCCGAGCGCGCTTGCAAGGGGGACGATGCTGTATGAGCAGAGGCGCAGGATGCCGGGATCGGCGTCAGCGGAGCGTCCTGACGGCCTCGGCGGAAGGCGGCTGCCAGAGCGGCGCACTCGTGTCGGGCTCCAGCCAGCGGCGCTCGGCGGCGACGTCCGCGGCCACCGCGAGGAAAGCGGCGGTGGCCGCGGAGAGAGGCTCGTCGCGCCACGCGATCGACCACGGGTACACGGGCTGGAGTTCGGCGGGATGGTGCAGGGGCATCCCGAACCGCCGGTACCGCTGCGCATACGAGTCGAACTCGAGCAGGTACGCGCCGGCGGGCGCCCGCTCCATGCGCGCCAGACACTGATCGAAGGTGCCGGGGTTGCCCAGCCAGCTGAGGGTGAGCGCGGCGTCGGATTCGAACGCGCTGAGGTACTCGCCATGGGCGTTGAACAGGGCCGAGCCGCGCGGATCGCCGAAGACCTCGATCGGGCGCTCGTTGAGCGAGACCGTGGCGCACTCCCGCTCGCCGCGGCGGCCGACCAGCCGGAACGGCTCAAGGCGGAGCGGACGATGCCGCCATCCCTCGGGATGCGCGGCGGTCATGCCGGGAGTGACGCGCAGGATCGCGACGTCGAGCAGGCCGTTCATGAGGGCATCCAGCTGACGCTGGCTGTCCATGGAGCTCGCGATGACCGCGACATCGGGGAACCGCGCCGCGAAGGCGTCGACGACGAGCCTGCTGGTGTCGAGGTCGAAGATGTGGGCGATGCGGATGCCGGCGTCCTCGGCCCGTGTCATGCGTGTCGCGTGGGCGATGAGCACGCGGGCGTCGCGGAGGAATCGAGCGCCGTCCGGCGTCAGGGCGACGTGGCGGCTGTCCCGGGTCAGAAGCCGGAATCCGAGGTCGCTCTCCAGGCGGCGGATCTGCTTCGACAGCGCCGGCTGGCTGATGTGCAGGCGTGCGGCGGCGCGTCCGAAGTGCAGTTCGTCGGCGACGACGACGAAATAGCGCACGAGTCGAAGATCGAGGTCCACCTGTCCTCCTGTACGAAGAGTGGCGCGTGGCGCCGATCGTTGCAAGTTCGGTTATCGATCCGTGGCGCACAGGTCTTGGACGCCGCCGATCGCGCGGGTGTGTGCTGATCACGTCCGCCGATCGCAAGGAGCACGTCGTATGCCTGAGACGCCCCGTCCCGTCGTCTTCATCCATGGTCTCTGGCTGCATGCCACCAGCTGGGAGCCGTGGGTCGAGCGGTTCCGGGCGGCCGGGTACGAGCCGGTCGCGCCGGGCTGGCCGAACGAGCCCGCGAGCGTCGCCGAGGCGCGGGCGAACCCCGACGCCGTCGCGAACATCGGGATCGACGAGGCCGCGGGGCATTTCGCCGAGATCGCGAAGGGGCTCGGCGAGGACACGGTCCTGATCGGCCATTCGTTCGGCGGTCTGCTCGCCGAGAAGCTGCTCGGTGAGGGCATCGGGGCAGGAGCCGTCGCGATCGATCCGGCGCAGATCAAAGGCGTGCTCCCGCTTCCGCTGGCGCAGTTGCGGTCGGGATTCCCCGCACTCGGAAACCCCGCGAACCTTCACCGCGCGGTATCCCTGACGGCCGCGCAGTTCCGCTACGGATTCGGCAATGCCGTGGACGAGGCCGAGTCCGACGCGCTCTACGAGCAGTGGACGATCCCGTCGCCGGCGCGGCCGCTGTTCCAGGCGGCGGCGGCCAACTTCGTCATGCACTCGCCCGCGGCCGTCGATACGAAGCGGGAGCCGCGTGGCCCGCTGTTGCTCATCTCGGGCACGGCGGACCACACCGTCCCCGATGTCGTCACCCGCTCGACGCTCAAGCAGTACCGCGATTCGATGGCAGTCACCGAGCTGCGGCAGTTCGAGGGCCGCGGCCACTCTCTGACGATCGACCACGGCTGGGGCGACGTCGCAGACGCGGTGCTGGAGTGGCTGCGGGCGCAGGGGCTGTGACATGGACCTGGGGCTGGAGGGAGCTGTCGCGATCGTCACCGGCGCCGGGCGGGGGATCGGACTCGCGGTGACCCGGACGCTGGTGGCGGAGGGCGCGCACGTGGTCGCGGCATCCCGCACCATCACGCCCGCGCTGTCGGAGGTCGCCGAGAACGGGGACTCCGTGCGGGCCGTCGCCGCCGACCTCACCGACTCCGCCGTCGCCGACCGGCTCGTCGCTCACGCGTCGGAGCTCGGGCCGCTGCGGGTGCTCGTGAACAACGTGGGAGGTGTGCGCCCGCGCACCGGGGGATTCTCGTCGGTGACGGACGAGGAGTGGATGGGCACGTTCCAGCTGGACACGCTGACGGCGATCCGGATGACGCGCGCTGCGCTTCCGGCGCTGCGCGCTGCCGGCGGAGGAGCCATCGTCACGGTCGCTTCGGTGAACGCCCGGCTTCCTGACCCGCTCGTCATCGACTACAGCGCCGCCAAGGCGGCCCTGGTGAGCTTCTCGAAGGCGCTGTCGAAGGAGGTCGGACCGGCCGGCATCCGGATCAACACCGTCAGCCCGGGGCCGGTCGCCACCGACCTCTGGCTGGGGGACGGCGGAGTCGCCGCGACGCTGTCGGCCACCGCGGGTTCGGTGCGCGCCGACGTGGTGGCGGGCGCGGAGGCGTCGATGGTGACCGGCAGGTTCACGAAGCCCGACGAGGTCGCCGCCCTCGTGGCGTTCCTCGCGAGCGATCTCGTGGCGGGCAACCTCACCGGTGCCGACATCGTGATCGACGGTGGGCTGACCGCCGAGTTGTGATTCCGCGGGCGTCGCCGCACCGTGACCCGTGGCGTTACAGGCCCAGGACGCGCGCGAGCTGGCTCTCGAGGGCGTCTGCGGCCACGGCGGGGTCCATGCCGGCGCTCAGCACCTTCAGCCCGAGCCCTTCGGCGGTCGCCATGAGGCCCGTCGCGACGAGCGTCGCGTCCGCCGCCGCCAGGTCGGCGCGCGTGGCGACGGCGACCAGCTGCGCGAGGTGCTCCACCAGCAGCGCATCGTCGGCCGCGAGGGCGGCGGACAGTTCCTCGTGCGTCGCGGCGTGGGCCTGGAACGCCAGGCTGACACGGCCGTCGTCGATCTCGGCGCGGGTGCGCGGGATGAAGTTCTGCAGCATGGCGCCGAGCACCGCGCGGGGCGACGGCTCCGGGCCGAGGGCGTCGATGGCGGCGGTCATCCGCTGTTCATAGCGGACGCGTGCCTCGTCCATCGCATAGCGCAGCATCGCGTCCTTCGACGGGAAGTAGTGCTGCACCATGCCCGCGGTCACGCCCGCTTCGGTCGCGACGTGGCGGAGGCTCGCGGCATCCAGACCATCCCTGGCGGTGACGCGGAAGACGGCGTCAGCGATGAGGTGACGTCGTTCGTCGTGGTCCACGAGCTTGGGCATGCGCCCAGCCTTTCGCATTGCAGTCGTATTGACAACCCGTTGTCCGGTCGTTTACATTGCAACTGCAACGTAAACGGAGGATGGGGGATGCCGCAGCAACTCGCGCAGGCCGGCACGGGGTCCGCCCCACGCCGGATCGGCGAGCGACGTCAGGGTGTCGACCGCGTGCGGCACGGTCTGCGACGCGCGCTGGCGACCGAGGCGGCCGGGTGGCGGAGCATCGGTCGCGCGCTCGTGCGGCGCCCGCGCGTGCCGCGCGGCGCGACCGCGATCGGGTACGACAAGCCCGTCCGCATGGTGCTCGTCGTCTTCGCCGTCCTCTCGCTCGTCGAGATCCCGATCGTGGACCTGCTGTTCCGCGGGATCCCCGCCGTCCGCTGGCCGATGCTCGCGCTCGGCGTGTGGGGCGTGCTCACGGTCGCCGGGATGCTGTGCGGGTACGTCACCCGCCCGCACGCGGTCGGCCCTGCCGGCATCCGCATCCGCCACGGGGGAGAGGTCGACGTGGACCTGCCGTGGGAGGTCGTCGCCTCCGTCGAACGACGCCGGGTGGGACTCTCGGGAGCGCCGGCGCTGAGCCTCACCGGGGAGGGGGAGGCGCAGGTGCTGAACCAGGTCGTGCAGGACTTCGTCGACATCGAGATCGCCCTGGAGCGCCCGACGGCGCTGCGGCTGCCGCAGGGAGACGTGACGGTGTCGGCGCTGCGCGTGTCGGCGGACGACCCCGCCGCCTTCCTCGACGCGGTGCGCCGGCACATCCCGTGATCCGGCGGGCGCGTCAGCCGGCGTGACGCCGGCGGTGGCGTTCGAGCACGCGGGCCGCGAGCTCCTCGGGCATGCCCGGGCCGGGGAGGGCCTCGACCTCGGCCGCGTCGTCGAGCGGCCCGCAGACGTCGCACACGAGCCGCATCCGCACGGGGTGCTCGTCGCTTCCGTGACGGTACAGGATCGGTGCGCCGTCCGGGGCCGCCCAGCGGTCGCCCCATTCCGTGAGAGCGATGAGCGCGGGGGCGAGGTCGCGCCCGCGCTCGGTGAGGCGGTACTCGCCGTCGCCCGAGTCGTTCGTCACGCGTTCCAGGACGCCTTCGTCCACGAGGTGGTCCAGGCGCGACGCCAGAACGTTGGTGGCGATCCCGAGGCTCTTCTGGAACTCCGAGAACCTCGTCGACTCGGCGAAGAGCGCGTTGCGCAGGATCAGGAAGGTCCAGCGCTCGCCGAACACCTCGAGGGTGCGCGAGATGGAGCAGACCTGGGATTCGTACGTCCTGCCGAGCATGCGTTCAGGGTAGATCCGGGGGTTGCATCAAGCAAGTCCGCGGCGCGCGTGGTGGGATAGCGGCATGAGCGAGGGACGCATCACCGGGCTCGACCTGCATCTGCCGCTCTCGGGCACGCGGCCGGCCCGCTCGCTGGAGGACGCGATCCGCTCGCTCGTGTCGACCGGCGCCCTGCCGGTCGGCGCCCGGCTGCCGGCGGCGCGGGCGCTCGCCGCCGACCTCGGGATCGCGCGCAACACGGTCGCGGACGTCTACGCCCGCCTGACGGCAGAGGGGTGGCTCGAAGCGCGGGTGGGCGCGGGGACATGGGTCGCCGCCTCGCCGGCCGCCGTCGTCCCGGTCGCCGGTCGTCCGGCCGCGCCGCCGCCGTTCGACCTGCGCGGCGGGCTCGTGGACGCGAGCGACTTCGCGTACGCGTCGTGGAGCGCGCACGCGCGGCAGGCGCTCGCCGAGCTGCCCGGCACCGCGTTCTCGTACCCGCCCGCCGCCGGCACGGCCGCGCTGCGGCAGAGTCTCGCCGTGTACGTCGCGCGCACGCGTGGGGTCGCGGTGGGGACGGACGACCTCGTGGTGGGCACGGGTTTCGGCGACCTGCTGTCTCTCGTGTGCCGGGCGCTGCGCGAGCGCGGCGCCCGCCGCATCGCGGTCGAGGAGTACGGGCACGACCGGCATCGGCGCATCATCGCCGCGGCGGGTCTGGAGGCGGTGCCGATCGCGGTCGACGGCGACGGCGCCGTCGTGGACGGACTCGAAGATCTGGATGCCGCCGCCGCCCTGCTGACGCCTGCCCATCAGTTCCCGACCGGGGTGCCGCTCTCGGCCGCGCGCCGGCGTGCCGTCGTCGAGTGGGCGCGACGCAGCGGGGCGTTCGTCCTGGAGGACGACTACGACGGCGAGTTCCGCTACGACCGTCGCAGCATCGGCGCGCTGCAGGCCCTCGCGCCCGACCGCGTGGTCTACCTCGGCACCGCGAGCAAGGCGCTGGCCCCGGCCGTCGGCCTGGCGTGGGCGGTCGTTCCCACCGCCCTGTGGCAAGACGTGCTCGCGCAGCGCGAGGCCGGAGGAGCCGCGGCCGCCGGCATCCACCAGCACATCCTTGCGCGGTTCATCGACTCGTTCGCGTACGACCGGGCGGTGCGGCGGCGTCGCGCGGAGTTCCGCGCGCGGCGCGAGCTGCTCGAGCGGCTGCTCGCCGAGCGCGTGCCGTCGGCGTCGCTGCACGGCCTGGCCGCGGGGCTGCAGTGCCTGGTGCGGCTGCCGGAGGGCGTCGCCGAGGCGGACGTGGTGGATGCCGCCGCCCGGCGCGGCGTGGCCGTCCTGGGACTCTCGGAGTACCGGTTCGGCGCGGCCGAGGACGGCGAGCCGGTCGGGATCGTGGTGGGCTACGGCGCCCCGACGCCCGCGCGCGCCGAGCGGGCGCTGGAGCTCTTCGTCGAGGCGGTGGCCACGGCCGCGGAATGACGTCGGCGTGATGATTGGCCCACGCCTGCGGCATCCGATTGGCCGTGTCCGCTGGGTCGCTCCGGCCTACCGTGGACGTATGACCGCTGCGATCCGCACCCTCGTCCCCGTTGCCTCCCGCCTCGACTTCGACGCCCTCGCGCCCGTGTTCTCGCGCGCGGTGGGTGAGCTCGACGACGCCGCGACCGCCCAGCTCGACCTCGCCGGGATCGATGCGGGGCTGCGCGAGCTCGTGCGCCTGCGCGCCTCGCAGCTGAACGGCTGCGCGTACTGCGTCGACATGCACGCGCGCGCCGCGCGGACGCACGGTGTCACCGCACAGCGGGTCGACGCCCTCGCGGTGTGGCGCGAGTCCGGCCTGTTCACCGAGGAGGAGCGGTCGGCGTTCGCACTCACCGAGGAGGTCACCCGGCTCTCCGAGACGCACGTGCCTGAAGCGGCGGTGACCGGCGCCGTCGACGCGTTCGGTGAAGAGGGGGCGGCGGCGCTGATCTCGCTCATCATCGCCATCAACGTGTGGAACGCGATCGGCGTGACGGCGCGGCCGTGGCGCGTCGCGCCGCGCGCGGAGGACTGAGCGCGGGCGGCACGGCGTGACGCCCGGCGCCCAGTACGCTGGTGGGGATGACCAACACGCGTGCCGAGGCGGCGTATCTGCGCTCCGTGGCGGCGTTCCGGACTCCCACGCTCGACCTGCTGCACCGGCGTTACGCGCCGTTCGTGGTCGCGGTGCTGTCGATCGTCTTCACGGTGGACCGCCCGGCTGTGGCCGTCGCGGACGCGCACGCCGAGATCGCCGAGATCCTCGACGAGCTGCGCGCCGCCGGGTACGACGAGGACGACCGCGCCCTGCCCTCGGGCACGGCCCGCGAGATCTGCCGGCACTGGGTGCGCGTGGGATGGCTGGTGCCGCAGATCGACGGCGACATCGAGGTGTACCGGCTGACCGCGCACGCGGTCGGCGCGCTGGAGATCACGGGCCGCACCGGGGGCGGGCGTACGCGCGTGTCGAACTCGCGAGTGAGGACGCTGCTCGAAGCAGTCGAACGCCTGGCTGCCGACGCCGAGACCGACCCTCAGGCGCGCATCGCCCGGCTGACCGCGGAGCGGGACGCGCTGGACGCCGAGATCCTGCGGATCCAGGCCGAGGGCACGGCCCCGGTCGACGATGAGCAACTGCTCGAAGAGGCCGAGAACGTGCTGCACCTCGCCCGCGAGCTGCCGGCCGACTTCGCGCGCGTCGCAGAGTCGATCAAGGCCATGCAGCGTGACGTCGTGGCCGACCTGCGCCGTGACGTGCGCCCGACGGGCGAGGTGCTGCGCGAGTATCTCGAGCGCGGCCAGCACGTGATGCAGTCGACACCCGAGGGCCGCGCCTTCGCGGGCGCGCTGCGGCTGTTGGGCGACCCCGAGCGCATCGACGACCTCGCCGAGCAGCTGCACACCGTGCTCGCCCAGCCGTTCGCGCGCCTCATGGACGCCGATCAGCGCCAGGAGCTCGACGCGATCGGGCGGCGGGTGGAGCTCGGCGTGCTCGAAGTGCTGACCGCCCAGCGCCGGGCCTCGCACGTGATCACCGGCCAGGTGCGCACCCACGACCCGGTACGCGATCGCCAGGTCGACGACCTGCTGCGCGACGTCATGTCGGGGCTGCAGACGTGGACCAGCACCTCGTCGGCCGAGGCGCCGGTCGACCCGGTGCGCAGCCTGCCGATGGCTGCCGTCGGGCACCTCCGCCAGTCGGTGAGCGACATCCGGCCGCCGGGGGCTCCCGCGCCGCTGTCGGACGCCGCGGACGACGCGGAGTTCCTGGATGCCGACACGCGCGCGTGGGGCGGCCCGAGGTACGCCGAGCTCGAGGAGTACGTCGCCGGCCTCGGGGACGAGTTCGATCTGGGCTCCGCCTTCGAGGGCAGCGCCGATGACACGCGGCGGCCCGTCGACCTGCTGGGTCTGCTCGAGATCGCCCACCGCAACGGCATGACCGAGGGTGAGACCGTCTCGGTCGTCGAGGCCGTGCGCCCCGACGGCACGACGCGCCGCTTCGCCTTCGGCGCCGTGACCGCCCGCACCTTCAGGGAGAGCGACGATGACTGACCTCGACACCGTGAGCGAAGGGGTGGACACTTCGACTCGTTCCTCGCTCAGTGCAGGTGCCGCAAGCCCGGCCGCCGGCATCCCGCCGTTCATCGACCCCGTCGCGATGGAGGACGATCCGGACGACCTGTTCGCCGGCGACCGCGGGGTGCTGGAGGCGGACGTGCGCCGCGTGCTCGTGCACGTGCTGCAGCGCCGCTTCCTGCTCGCCGATCGCCACCGCGAGCAGTGGACGCTGCTGCTCGACAACCAGGGGCTGATCGAGTCGCGGCTGAACGACATGTTCGTGCGGCTGATCATCGACCACGACCGCGGCGTGGCGTACAAGCAGCAGGTGCGCTCCGACGAGTTCGACGTGCCGATCCTGCTGCGCGACTCGCCGTACTCGCGCGCCGAGACACTGGTGCTCGTGCATCTGCGCACCGTGTACCAGCGCGAGACGGCGGCCGGCGAGCCGTCGGCGCGCGTGGACATCGAAGACGTCGAGCAGACCGTGCTCAGCTACTTCGCCGACTCCGACGGCGACACCGCGCGCCGGCAGCGGGCGATCCGCAAGGCGCTGGACCGGCTCGATCGAGACGGGATCGTCGACGAGGAGTCGGCGGGCCGGTTCCGCATCAGCCCGCTCGTCGAGATCGTGCTGAGCGCCGAGAAGCTGCGCGAGCTGCGCGACTGGCTGCGCGCACAGCAGTCCCTGCCCGACCTCGACGACCCCGAGGCCGCGGGCGACGAGCTGGACGACGAACCCGACGCGCCCGACGAGCCCGGCGACGACGAGACCACCGTGGAGGACGCGGCACCGTGACCATGATCGACACGCTGTTCGGGCTCATCCCGGCGGCCTCACGCGGCCAGCAGTGGCTGGCCGAAGACCTGCAGCTCGTCAACTGGGGCGGCTACGACGGCGCGCACCGCGTGCGCTTCTCGCCCGAGGCGACGCTGCTGTGCGGCGGATCGGGGTCGGGCAAGTCGACGCTCATGGATGCGTACATCGCGCTCATGATGCCGCACACGACGCCGTTCAACGGCGCTTCCAACGGGGGAGTGACCGGTCGCCCGCGCGGCGACGAGCAGCGCAACATCCTGTCGTACGCGCGGGGCAAGCTCGACGAGTCGCGCACCGAGGACGGCACGAAGATGCGCGTGCTGCGCGGCGACGGCGAGGACACCTGGACGGCCGTGGCGATGACGTGGGTCGACCACGACGGGTCGCGGTTCACCGCGGTGCGCGCCTGGTACATCCCCGCCGGTGCCCGCGTGCTCGAAGACACCGTGCGCGTGCGGGCGACCGCGGACGCAGCCTTCGACCTGCCCGCGCTGGAGCAGGCGGCGGCGCAGCGGTTCACCGACACCTCGCTGAAGTCCGTCGGACTGGACCCGGTCGGCACCGACCGCGAGTTCTCGGCCCGGCTGCACGCGGTGCTCGGCATCGGCGCGGCCGGCGCCGGCGCGAAGGCGATGAGCCTGCTCGCCCGCATCCAGGCGGGGCAGCAGATCACGACCGTCGACGACCTGTACAAGAGGCTCGTGCTCGAAGAGCCCGAGACGATGACGACCGCCGACGCGGTCGTCGCACACTTCGACGAGCTCGAGGGCACCCGCACGCGCATGCTCATGGCGCGGCAGCAGGTGAGCGCGCTCGAACCCCTGCGCGACCTGCGCGAGAGGATCGCCGCGGCGGCCGACCGGGTGCGCATCATCGACGAGATCGGGGACTTCTCGCACCCGGACTCCCTCGCGACGCTGTGGCGGGCGGGGCGGCGGCTCGAGCTGCTGCGCGAGGTCGAGACCGAGCTGCGCGACCGCAAGCGCGAGGCCGACGTGACGCTGCGCGAGAAGCGGGCGCTCGCCGACGCCGCCGAGATCGAGCGCGACGGCCTGGCCGACGTGCTGCGGCAGTCCGGCGGCGACCGGCTCGAGACCGCGCAGCGCGAACTGCGCGAGGTCGAGCGCCGGCTCACGAGCGTGCAGCTGAACCGCGTGCGCTTCGACGAGGACGTTCGCGGGCTCGGGGCGACGGCATCCACCCGGGCGGAGTTCGACGAGCTCGTCGCGCGCGCACGGGCCGGGCTCGCCGACGCCGACGCCAAGCGCACGGCCCGCAACGCCTTCTCGGAGGCGGCGCTCGAGCTCAAGGCCGCCGAGCGCGAGGTCGGTGAGCTCGAAGGCGAGATCCGCCGCGTGACGGGTCGCCGCGGCAACATCCCGCGGCCGTTGCACGAGTCGCGCGAGCTGCTGGCCGAGGCGGCGGGACTCGATCCCGACGAGCTGCCCTTCGTCGGCGAGCTCGTCGAGGTGCGCACCGAGTTCGAGCCCTGGCGGGAGGCCTTCAACCTGGCGCTGGGCGGCTTCGCGACGACGCTGCTGATCGACGTGGCGCACCTGCCGGCGTTCCGCGCGGCGATCGACGCGGTCCGCACGCCGGTCCGCGTGCGCTACGAGGGCGTGCACACCGGGCTCGACGCCAACGGCGGGCGCGACGTCGACACGCTGCCGGGACGCCTGGACTACCAGGCATCGCCGTTCACGGGCTGGCTGCAGGAGCGCCTCGACAGCCAGTTCGGCTTCGTGTGCGTGGACGCGCCGCGAGACCTGTCGCGTCACCGCAAGGCCCTGACCATCACGGGCCAGACCTCCGACGGCAACCGCGGCGCGCACGGCGGCCACGGCCGCGAGAACGTGCTGGGCTTCTCGAACGAGCGCCGGCTGCTCTCGCTCGCCGACCGGCTCGACACCGCTCGCGCTCGGGTGCTGCGGGCCGTCGAGATCGCGAAGACCGCTGAGACCGATCTGGATGCCGTCGACGCCAGGCTCGCCGTGTACGCGAAGCTGGGCGAGCTGACATGGGAGCAGATCGACGTGGACGCGGTCACCGCTGAGCGGGATCGCTGGACCGCCGTGCAGGACGACGTGACGGCATCCAATCCCGAGATCGCGCGGCTGCAGGGGCAGATCGCCGCCGCCAAGGGCACGGCCACGCGGCTGCGGGAAGAGATCGGGCGCACCGAACTGGAGCGCGAGCAGCTCGAGGCGCGCTGGGCCGATGTGATCGACGACGTCGATGCGACCCAGACGATCATCGACGCCGCCGAGGACGCCGGGCGTGCCCTGGACGCCGGGCAGCGCGCGTTCCTCGACACGCGGTTCACCCTGCGCGAGTCGGCGGCCGCCGCGAATCCGTCGGTCGTGCTGACCCGGTTCGACGCCGCGCTCGCGTCGGCCGCGCAGCGTCTGGAAGAGGACCACGCCGCAGCGGTCGCGTCGCACACCGAGCAGCGCGAGGCGGTGCGCCGCATCATGACGGGATTCCTGGAGCGCTGGCCGAACCCGAACCTGCTCGCCGATCCCGACGAGTCCATCGACGACTTCGAGGCCATCCTGCTGGCGCTGCAGACCAGCGGGCTGCATGAGCTCGAGGCGGACTGGCGCGACAGCCTGCTGAAGCTGTCGGGCAACGACCTGACGAACCTCGACGCGACGCTGAGCCGGTCGCTGCGCGAGATCCGCGACCGCATCGAGCCGATCAACCGGATCATGCAGGACCTGCCGTTCTACGACGACGGTCACCGGCTGCAGATCACGACGCGCGAGAACCAGTCCGAGCCGCGCAAGCGATTCCGTCGTGAGCTGCGCGAGGTGCGGGGGCTCATCGAGGCGGCGTCCACCGACGACGAGCGCGAGAACGCCTATCGCCGGATGACGCGCCTGATCGGGCGCATGCGCCGCACGGCTCCCGACTTCGGCGACCTCGTCGATGTGCGCAACCACGTGCGGGTGAGCGCCGAGCGGGTCGAGGCGACCACGAAGCAGCACGTCGCGCTGTACGACCACATCGGCGAGAAGTCCGGCGGCGAGTCGCAGGAGCTGATCGCGTTCATCGTGGGCGCGGCGCTGCGCTATCAGCTGGGGGATGCCGGCGCCGAGCGACCGCGCTACGCCCCGGTGTTCATGGACGAGGCCCTGATCAAGGCCGACGCGCACTTCACCAAGCGCGCGATCGGCGCGTGGCGGGGCCTCGGATTCCAGCTCGTGATCGGCGCGCCGAACGACAAGTACAGCGCGATCGAGCCGCACGTCGACGTCGAGTACGACATCCTCAAGGACACCCGCGGACGCTCGTGGGCCAAGCCGAAGGTGGGCCTGCGGGAGTAGGGAGGGTCAGCACCGCGGCAGCGCCGCGGGGCTGACCCGCCGCAGCGCGAGCACCAGCACCGTGAATCCGACCGCGTTGGCGGCGAGGACGGTGGCGATCACGGCGGTCATGCTGATGTCGTACACGTAGCCCAGGATGCCGCCCGCGATCAGCAGGCCGGCTCCGCGCACGAAGGCGAGCCAGCCGAACGCGGGCGGGCGCGAGCCGGTGGGAACGAGCTCGGTGACGACGGCCTTGACCGTCGAGTCGAGGACGCCGTTGACGACGCCCCAGATCGCGACGCCGACCCACACCAGCACGACGTCGTCGGTGAACGCGATGACGGAGGCCGCGGCGGCGACGGGCACGGCGAGCAGGGTCCAGGGGCCGAGACGGTCGTAGACGCGGCCCATGACGAGCCCCGCGGCTCCGTCGACGAGCATCGCGACGGCGAACAGGATCGGCACCTGAGCGTCGGTGAGGAGCCCGGTCGTCTGCGCGTGATAGGCGAGGAGCGGGAACGACGCCACGCCGCACGACAGCACCGCGATGGCTGCCGCGTACACCCAGAACCCTGCCGGCAGGCGGCGCGCGGCCTTGACCGGATCGGAGGCTTCGTCCCGTTCCTCGCTCGGCGCAGATGCCGGTCGCCCGGCATCCACCGGCTCCACCGCCGACACCGGCTGCGGGGTCTCGATGCGCTCGGGCTCCTCGTACGAGAGCGGGTCGGGCACCCGATGGCGCAGCCAGAACAGCAGCACGAGCACGAGGACGCCGGGGACGGCGAGCACGCCGAACGCGAGGGCATAGTCGCCCTCGCGCCAGCCGAGCACGGCCGCCAGCAGCAGCGGACCGAGCACGGCCCCGGTCTGGTCGAGCGCCTGGTGCACGCCGAAGGCGCTGCCGCGACCGGTGGTGGCCGAGGCGAACGACAGCAGCGTGTCTTTCGCGGGCGAGCGGACGGCCTTGCCGAGCCGCTCGGTCGCGTAGAGCAGCAGCGCCGGAGCGAGGGCGCCGGTCACCCCGATGAGCGGCACGCTCAGCACGGTGAGCGCGTAGCCGAGGATCGTCCACGTCCAGTAGTGCCTGGTGCGCACCACCGCGTAGCCGGTCACGACGCGCAGGCCGTAGCCGATGAACTCTCCGAGCCCTGCCACGAGTCCGACGACGAATGCCGACGCGCCGAGCGTCGCGAGGTACGGGCCGATGATGCTGCGGGCGCCCTCGTACACCATGTCAGCCAGCAGGCTCACGATCCCGAAGGCGACGATGAAGTGCCACGGGCGCAGGCGGGTCACGCTGGCAATGTATCAACCCCGCGTGACGGCGCTCTGGTGTGTCATCGGCCTGCGTGGCCGACCACACACCAAGGAGCAACACATGCGCATCGCGTACCGCATCTTCTCGTTCGCCATCTGCGCGCTCGTCGCGCTGCAGGCCGCCTCGCACGCGTGGGCGTCGGCCGGACTCGGCCTGTACATCGCGGAGGGCGGCGTCGTCGACGCCTCGGCCCAGGAGGGCCCGCCGCCGTTCGCCGAGGCGCTCGGGTTCATGATCCACGGCATGAACGGCATGTTCGTGATCCCGGCGCTGGCGATCCTGCTGTTCATCTTCTCGTTCTTCGTGAAGGCGCCGCGGGCGGTCGCGTTCGCCGGCGGCGTGCTCGCCCTCGTGGCGCTGCAGGTGACGCTCGGCCTGTTCGGGCACAGCATCCCGCTGCTCGGGTTCCTCCACGGCATCAACGCGCTGCTGCTGTTCATGACCGCCCTGCTGGCGGGCCTGAACGTGTCGAAGCGTCGTGTCGAGGCAGCCGCCGCGGCGGTTTCGGCGCCGTCGGTTCCGGCCGGTGCCGCCGTCTAGGACTGCGCCCGCGTCGAGCCGGTGGGCGTGGTTCGCCCGCCGGCTCGCCGTCGTGGCGGCCGTGATCGCGCTGGCCCTGGTGGGCTGGGCGTGGTGGGGCAGCGTGCTGCCGGGGACGTATTCCGTCATGGACATGGGGTCCCCGGACTTCGGCGGCGGCCCCGGCGCCGCGGAGCACGCTGCGAGCGGGCACGGTGCGCACGCGGCGGCGGCCGCGGGCGAAGGCGCAGCCGTGATCGGAGCCGCCGCCACCGTTGCGACGAACGTCGTCGACCTCGCCGTCGATCCCGATCGCCCGGCCGATGTGCGCGTCGAACTCACCGCGCGCGCGGAGCGCGTGACGCCAGCCGGCGGACGGCCGTTCGACGGCTTCACCCTCAACGGGCAGAGCCCGGGGCCGACCATCCGCGCCACCCAGGGACAGCTCGTCGAGGTCGTGCTGCGCAACGAGGACGTTCCCGCGGGCGTCACGCTGCACTGGCACGGGGTCGACGTGCCCAACGCGATGGACGGCGTGGCCGGCGTCACACAGGACGCCGTGCCGCCCGGCGAGAGCTTCACCTACCGCTTCATCGCCGAACAGGCGGGCACGTTCTGGTACCACTCGCACCAGGCATCTCATCCGCAGGTGGTCGGCGGGCTCTACGGCGCGCTGATCCTGCAGCCGGCGGATGCCGCATCCGCCGCTGACGCGATCGTCGCGGTCCATACCTATCCGGGCGGGCAGCGCACGATCAACGGCGCGACGGGGGAGGCACGGCAGGCCGCGGAGCCGGGAGCCGCGGTGCGCGTGCGGCTCATCAACACCGACAGCACCCCGACCTCGGCCTGGGTCACGGGCTCGTCGTTCCGCATGCTCGCGGCGGACGGAACCGACCTCAACGGCCCCACGTCCGTCGACGGCCGCGCGGTCCCGCTCACCGCCGGCGGCCGCGCCGACCTCGAGGTGACGGTCCCCTCGGCCGGCGCTGTGCGCATCCAGGTGCCCGGCGCGTCGCTCGTCATCGGGCCCGACAGGGCCGAGGCATCCACTTCTCCTGCTCCGCGCGAACAGGTAGACCTGCTGAGCTACGGCGAGCCGGCCGACGCGGGGTTCGACGCGGCGCAGGCGGACCGCCGCTTCCGCTATGACATCGGGCGGCTGCCCGGCTTCCTCGACGGCGCCCCGGGATACTGGTGGACCATCAACGGCGGCATCGTCCCCGCGGTTCCGATGTACATGGTGCAGGAGGGCGACGTCGTCGTCATGAGCATCTCCAACAACAGCGGCGAGGTGCATCCGATGCACCTGCACGGCCACCATCTGCTGGTGCTGTCGCGCGACGGCGTTCCGTCGTCGGGGTCGCCGTGGTGGGTGGACTCGCTGAACGTCGAGCACGGCGAGACGTACGAGGTCGCCTTCGTCGCCGACAATCCGGGGATCTGGATGGACCACTGCCACAACCTTCCGCACGCCGCGGAGGGCCTCATGACCCATCTCGCGTACGGCGGGGTGACGACGCCGTTCCGGCTCGGCCGCGACTCGGGCAACGACCCGGAGTAGCTCAGCCGCGCGCGGAGCCGATGGGCTGCGGGATGCCGCCGCCCGGCGAGCGGAGCGTGCGCGCGTAGTCCTCCTTGAGGACGGCCAGGTGGAACCACGCCTCGAGGCTCTCCACCCCCGGGATCGCGCGGAGGCGCTCGAGGCTCGCGTAGAGCGCTCCCGCGGAAGGCTCGACGAGCGTGGTGACGACGTCGAAGCGCCCGAGCGTGCGGGCGGCGAAGTCGACGCCGCGCCAGGTGCGCAATGCCTCTGCCACCTGATCGTCCGTGCCGGCGAGGTTGAGCCCGACGCCCATCGACAGCTGCCGGTGCGCGAGGCCGCGCGCCTCGACCGCGCTGATCTTGATCACGCCGGCGTCGATCAGCCGCTGCACCCTCGTGGTCACGGCGGAGGGCGACAGCCGCACCGCCTCGCCGAGCGCGCGGTAGCTGATCCGGCCGTCGCGCTGCAACTGCTCGATGAGTGCGGTGTCGATGCCGTCGATGGTGATGTCGCCGTGGTACTCCGAGACGAAGAATCCCTTGACCACATCGGTGTAGATCAGCGTGTTGATGTCCGCGACGCCCGGCAGCGCGCGGATCTGCGCGAGCAGCTCGTGCAGCGCGGGCATCGATCCGAGTCGCACCTCGGTGACGAGGTCGTACGCACCGCCGACGGCGGAGACCAGCACGGTCTCGCTGAGGCCCCGCAGATGCTGGGCGACCGGCTCGACGCCGTCGTGGGTGCGGATCGACACGTGTGCGAGCACGTGCTGACCGAGGAACACCGGGTCGACGGCGGCGATGACGCGCACGGTGCCGTCGCCGAGCATGGCGTTGAGCCGTGACGAGACGGCGGCGCGCGTCTGGCCCAGCCTGCCCGCCAGCGCGTGGATGCTGGCCCGCCCATCGACCTGCAGCTCGCGGATGAGCTCGGCGTCGAAATCCATCGCGATCCTCGAATCCGTCGATTTCCCGGGGAACGCACGTCCATGTGCGCAGAACACGAGTCTACGATGCCGCGGACAGGACGCGACGGATGCATCTGACGAAGAACGGTGACAGAACACCAGCCGAACCTCGCGCACGCTGGAGTTCTGCCCTTGCCGCCGGGCATCCGAGGCTCCTAGCATCCTTCGCATCCCGACACATTTCCGCAAAGGAGCGGCCATGACTTCCACCACCACCGCGAGGGCGCGGCGCGCCGGCATCGCCGCGTTCGTGGGCACCACCATCGAGTGGTACGACTTCTACGTCTACGCGACGGCGGCGGCGCTCGTGTTCGGGCCGCTGTTCTTCCCGAGCGGCGACCCGCTGGCCGAGACCGCGGCGGCGTTCGCGACGTTCGCGGTCGCCTTCCTGGTGCGTCCGCTCGGCGGGATCATCTTCGGGCACATCGGCGACAAGCTGGGCCGGCGCGTCTCGCTGGTGATCACGCTGCTGCTGATGGGCGTCTCGACGGTGCTCGTCGGCTGCCTGCCGACGTACGCCGCGATCGGCTTCATGGCGCCCGTGCTGCTGATCCTGCTGCGCGCCCTGCAGGGTCTGGCGGTCGGCGGCGAGTGGGGCGGCGCGGTGCTCATGAGCGTCGAGCACGCCCCGGCCGGCAAGAAGACCTTCTATGGCGGCTTCACGCAGCTGGGCAACCCGGCGGGTGCACTGCTGGCATCGGGCGTCTTCGCGATCATGTCGCGGTTCGGCGACGACTTCATCATGAACGGCGGCTGGCGCATCCCGTTCCTGCTGTCGATCGTGCTCGTGGCCGTCGGGTTCTGGGTGCGCTACCGCGTCGAGGAGTCGCCGGTGTTCGAGCAGAAGGTCGAGGGCCGCAAGCAGACGATGCCGCTCGCGTTCGCGCTGCGGGTCAACTGGAAGCCGATCCTCCTCGGCATCGGCCTGCTGCCGATCTCGACCGGCGGCTACTACCTCGCCACCACGTTCGCGACCTCGTACGCCACGGGCGAGCCGATCAGCATGAGCCCGCAGCTGATCCTCGACGCCATGACGATCGCCTCGTTCATCGAGTTCGTCGTGACGCTGCCGGTCGCGTGGCTCGGCGACAAGTGGGGTCGCAAGAACATCATGTACATCGGCCTGGTGACCTCGGTGCTGACGTTCGTCCCCTTCATGCTGGTGCTGCCGGGCAAGATCGAGCCGGTCATCTTCCTGCTGGCCTCGCTGGTGCGCATCGCGATGAGCGCGACCTACGCGCCGATCGCCGCGATCCTCGCGCAGATGTTCCGCCCGCAGGCCCGCTACACGTCGATCGCGCTGTCGTACGGCGTCGGCGCGGCGATCTGGGCGGGATTCTCGCCGTGGTTCGCGACGATGCTCATCGCCTGGACCGGCAGCATCTGGTCGGTGATCGCGATGTTCGTCGGCATGGCGCTGCTCGCCGGACTCTGCACGTGGCTCGCTCCGCAGCACTCCGACGAGGCGCCGGTGACCGACTCGTTCACGCCGCGCACCGACACGACCGCCGCCCGCACCGTCTGACGCCCGCTGCGGCATCCCGACTCTCCCCACCGTGAGGACACCATGAGAAAGCTCGCCCCGTTCGACCGCTCTGCGCAGCAGACCCCGCGCCTGCTGACGGCCCGGGCGATCCACACGGTCGACGCGATCGGCCGGACCGCGACGGCGATGCTGACCGATCGTGGCCGGATCGTCGCGGTCGGCACGGTGGCGGAGTGCCGGGATGCCGCGCGCGCGGCCGGCATCGACCCCGAGGTCGTGGACCTCGGCGACGCCGTCGTCGTCCCCGGCTTCGTCGACGCACATGCACACCCGCTCATGTACGGCCAGCTGATGACGTGGGTGGACTGCGGACCCGAGAAGGCGGGGAGCATCCCCGAGATCGTGGCCCTGCTGAAGGCGGCTGCGGCCGAGCTGCCCGAGGGGCGGCCGGTGCGCGGGTACGGCTACGAGCACCGCAATCTCGCCGAGCAGCGGCATCCGACCCGGTTCGAGCTCGACGAGGTCGCGACGGACCGCGAGGTGTACCTGATGAACGCCTCGGGCCACGGCGGTGTCGTCAACTCGTACACGTTCACCCTCAACGGCGTGGACCGCGACACCCCGAACCCCGAGGGCGGCGAGATCTTCCGCGACGCCGGCGGCGAGCTGACGGGCGAGATCTCGGATGCCGCGTGCAACATGCTCACCGGCGTGCACGGCGTGAAGATCGGGCACCACGGCCCGAACTTCCACCTGGCCGACGAGCCGGAGGAGCACCTGCGGCAGCTGGATGCCGCCACCCAGCGCTTCCTCGCCGGGGGAGTCACCACGATCGGCGACGCGCAGGTGTCCCGGCGGGAGTTCGACATGTACCTCCGGCTCGCCGAGGCGGGGCGGCTCGAGCTGCGGGTGTCGATGTACCTGCTGTCGCACCTCCTCGACGAGGCGCTCGAGATGGGGCTCGTCGGCCAGTTCGGCAACGCCCACCTGAGCTTCGCCGGCATCAAGCTGTACGCGGACGGCACGCTGGGAGGCTGGACGGCGTACTTCCCGGACGGCTACGTGGGCGATCCGTGCCGCACCGGCCAGCTGTATCACGAGCCCGCCGAGTACACGGAGCTCATCCGGCGGGCGCACGCCGCCGGGCTGCAGACCGCGACGCATGCGCAGTCGCCGACGGCCATCGAGATGGTCGTGTCGGCCATCGAGGCGGCGCTCGCCGAGCGTCCTGACGACGACGCCCGTCACCGCATCGAGCACTGCGGGCTGCCGACACCGGAGCAGATCCGCCGCATGGCCGTGTCCGGCATCCGTCCCGTGAATCAGACGCAGCACTACTTCAACTGGGGCGAGGGCGTCGAGCAGGCCATCGGCACGCCGGGGGAGCGGTTCAACCCGCTGGGCGAGTTCGCGGCGGCGGGGGTGCCGTTCACCATCTCGTCCGATGCGCCGGTGGCCGAGCCGATCCCGCTGGAGGCCATCCAGACGGCCGTCACGCGGGTGACCCGTCGCGGTCGCCGCCTCGGGCCCGACGGCCTCCGGGTATCGGCCGATGCGGCGCTGCGCGCTCACACCTTCGAGGGCGCCGTGTCACTCGGACGCGAGGACGACCTGGGTTCGCTCGAGGCGGGCAAGTACGCCGACTTCGCGGTCCTGTCGGGCGACCCGCTCGCCGTCGATGCCGCGACGATCTCGCAGCTCGCCGTGCTCGAGACGTGGGTCGGCGGCGAACGCCGGTACGCGGCAACCTGAATCGAGGGGCGACATGAACGCAGACATCGCGGCACCCTACGCCGACACCGCCGGTCGCGCGGTGCTGGAGACGGTGCGCAACTACGGGGTGACCGCGGTGTTCGGCATCCCGGGCACGCACAATCTGGAGCTGTACCGGCCGCTCGCCGATCTCGGCATGCGCGCGGTCACGAACCGCCACGAGCAGGGCTCCGGTTACGGCGCCGACGGCTGGGCGCAGCAGACCGGTCTGCCGGGTGTGGTGATCACCACGTCGGGTCCCGGTCTGCAGAACGCCATGAGCGCCATCGGCACGGCATTCTGCGAGTCGCGGCCGCTCCTGGTGATCTCGCCCGGCGTGGCGCTCGGAGCGGAGTTCCGCGATGTCGGGACGCTGCACGAGACGAAGGACGCGACGGCGATGGTGGGTGCCATCGCGGAGTGGTCGCGCCGCGTGACCAGTGCGGCGGATGCCGTCGACGCGGTGCATGACGCGTTCGAACTGTTCCGCACCGGGCGTCCGCGTCCCGTGCACATCGAGATCCCGCTCGACGTCCTGGAAGCTCCCGCCGGCGTGCCGGCCGCAGCCCGCGCTGCGCGCCCCGTCCCCGAGCCCGCACGCGGCGACGCCGCCGCGGTGCGCGACGCGGCGGCGCTCCTCACCGGGGCGCGGCGGCCCGTGATCGTCGCCGGAGGCGGGGCGACGCGGGCGGGACGCGCCGTCACGGCGCTCGCCGAGCGCCTCGGCGCGCCGGTGCTGACGACGCTGAACGGAAAAGCGACGCTCGACGAGCATCACCCGCTGTCCCTGGGGTCCAACCTGCGTCTCGACGCGGCACGCCGGGTCGCCGAGGATGCCGAAGTGCTGCTCGTGCTCGGCTCCAAGCTCGGCGAGGCCGAGCTGTGGGCGCCGCGGCTCGACGCGCGCGGCGCGGTGATCCGCGTCGACATCTCGCCGGCACAGCTCGGCAAGAACCTCGACGCCGCCGTCGGCATCGCCGGGGACTGCCAGGCCGTCGCCGAAGACCTGCTCGCCGCGCTTCCCGACGAACCGCGCCCGCCCCGCGAGTTGACGGACGAGCGCGCGGCGATCGCCGCCGAGACGAGCGCGACCCTGCCCGAGACGGTCGTGCTCGCGGAGGTGATCGCGGCGGCGCTGCCCCACGACGCGATCGTCGCAGGCGACTCGTCGCAGATCGTCTACATGGCGCTCGCCAACGTGCTGCGGCAGTCCCGTCCGCACTCGCTGCTGTACACCCCGACGTACGCGACGCTCGGCTACGGGCTCCCCGCGGCGATCGGCGCCCGCGTCGCCCAGCCGGAGGGGGGCCGGCCCGTGATCGCGGTGGTCGGCGACGGAGCGCTCATGTTCTGCGTCAACGAGCTGGCGACCGCCGTCGAACAGCGGCTCGACCTCACCGTCGTCTGCGTCGACAACGGCGGCTACGCCGAGATCAAGCAGAACGAGGTCGACCGCGGCATCCCTCCTGTCGGCGTCGACCTCGTGCAGCCCGACTGGGTCGCCCTCGCCCACGCGTTCGGCGCGACGGGGCGCAGGGCCGAGACCCTCGACGACATCGAGCCCGCCCTCGTCGCCGCGATCGCGGCAGGCGGCGTGCAGCTCGTCCACATCCCGCAGAATCGCGGCGCGCACAGCGCCGACGCGACCCCGAGAGGCGCATCATGACCGAGACGCACGAGCCCGTCGGCCCCGTCGACGCGTCCATCCATCCCCGCTACGCCGGCATCGCGACGTTCGCGCGGCTGCCGCGCATCGAGGACGTCCCACGCGCCGACATCGCCGTCGTCGGCGTGCCGTTCGACTCCGGTGTGAGCTTCCGTCCGGGCGCACGGTTCGGGCCGTCGCACGTGCGGGAGTCGTCGCGCCTGCTGCGCCCGTACAACCCGGCGCAGGACGTGTCGCCCTTCGCCGCCGTGCAGGTCGTCGACGCCGGCGACATCCCGGCGAACCCGTTCGACATCACGGCGGCGGTGACCGAGATCGAGACGGCGGCGACGGCGCTGGGCGACCGCGTCGAGCGCATCGTCACCGTGGGCGGCGACCACACGATCGCCCTGCCGCTGCTGCGGGCGGTGGCCAAGAAGCACGGACCGGTCGCGGTGCTGCACTTCGACGCCCACCTCGACACGTGGGACACGTACTTCGGCGCTCCCATCACGCACGGCACCCCGTTCCGGCGTGCGAGCGAGGAAGGGCTCATCGACCTCACGGCGAGCTGCCACGTCGGCACGCGCGGCCCGCTGTACTCGAAGCAGGACCTCGACGACGACCAGACATTGGGCTTCTCGATCGTCTCGAGCGTCGACATCGAGGTGGACGGCATCGAGGCGGCGATCGAACGCGTGCGCCGCCGGATCGGCGACCGGCCTCTCTACGTCTCGATCGACATCGACGTCCTTGACCCCGCGCATGCGCCGGGCACCGGAACGCCCGAAGCAGGCGGTATGACGAGCCGCGAGCTGCTCCGGATGCTGCGCGCCCTCGGCGATCGGAACATCGTGGGCGCGGACGTGGTCGAGGTGTCGCCCGCGTACGATCACGCGCAGCTGACTGGCATCGCGGCGAGTCACGTGGTGTACGAGCTCGTCTCGCTCTTGGCGGCGCAGCTGCGGGGCACGGTGAGCTGACCCACCGCGCGCACTCGTGTCGATGGGCGAGACTGAGGGGATGCTCGCGCCCGCGGTTCGTCGACGGATGCCGGCGGCCGTGCTGCTCGCGGCGGTCGTCGCCGTCGGCCTGGCGGTGCATGCCGCGCTGCCCGACACGGCGGCCACTGACATCGCGGGTGACGCGCTGTACGCCGCGGCGGCGTACCTGGCGGTGGTGCTCATCGCGCCGCGGCTGCCCGCACCGGCCGTCGGGGGCATCGCTGCCGCGTGGTGCGCGGCGGTGGAGCTCTTCCAGCTCACCGGGCTGCCGCTGGAGTGGGGCGCGCGCCTCCCGCCGGTGATGCTGGTGCTCGGAACCGTGTTCGACGCCCGCGACCTCGTCGCGTACATCGTGACGATCGCGGTGCTGACGGCGGTCCACGGCCTGGCCAGGGTTGCGGCATCCACGGGCTCATCCGACCATGGAACACATGGGGGAGCGCAGACGGTGGGTATGGCTCGTCGCCGCGCTCGCCGCGGTGCTGGTCGTGGCCGGGATCGGAGTGGCGCTGGTGAGCCGGCAGCAGGAGCCGGCGGCATCCACTCCCTCCCTGACCCCGACCCCGACCCCGACGCCGACCGCTGAACGCGAGCCGAGCCCGACGCCGACCGCGGAAGGCTTCGCGGCGAACACGGCGAGCTACGACGTCACGACGCTGCCGCAGGTGAACGTGTTCGCGGTGATCCCCGCGCTGCCGGTCGACGACGACCCGTACACGATGCCGCTCGGCGAGACCGCGGTCGCCCGGGGCGTCGGCGCGCCGGTGTGGGCCGACCCGGCGGGGGAGCCGGTCGCCTACGTGCCGCACGACTATCCGTACGGCGGGACGGTGCTGCCGGTGGTCGAGAAGCAGGCGCACTGGGTGAAGGTGCTGCTGACCGGACGTCAGGCGGTGCCCTCTGCCGGTGACCCCGGCCAGGTCACCGGATGGCTGCGGAGCGCCGATGTCGACGTCACGGCCTCATCCGGACGCAGCGTCGTCGTGAGCATCGCCGACCGCACGATCGACGTCGTGCACGCCGACGGCGCGCACGAGCGCATCGCCACCGACTTCGCCTGGGGCGCCGAGCGAACCCCCACGCCCCTCGGCCGCACGTTCGTCATGACGACGCGGGCCGTGCCCGAGTACGCCTACACGCGAGGTCACCCGATCGTGTACTGGGCCGTGCAGTCGCCCACGCTCGACGGGTTCGACGGCGCTGATGTCGCGCCGGCGGCGTTCCACTACCACGACACGAGGTCGGGTCCCGTGTCGAACGGGTGCATCCGCGTCGATGCCGAGACGATCACGCGGCTGGCGGAGCTGCCGCCGGGCACGCCCGTGATGATCAACCCCTAGCGGCGCCGTCGTCCGCCGCGCGAGCCCGTGCGACGACGATCCCGCGCTGAGAGGTCGCGAACCGGTCGAGCATCGCGCGCAGCTCGTCGACGTCGACATCGGCGCCGAACGCCTCGGCGCCGGGCTCGAGCATGATGCCGGCCGCGAGGTCGCCGGCGACCACGGGGTCGAAGCCGAGATCGTCGACCAGGCGTGCGACGACAGCGAGGTCGGCCGGGTCGTCGCCCGCGATCGCGATGGCCTTGCGGCCCGCCGCACCGGCAGGGCGGGCCTCTTCGTCGATGTCGTGGTACCCCATGTGGTTGAAGGCCTTCACGACGCGGGAATCCGGCAGGAACCGCTGCACGATCTCGCTCGTCGACGTGCGGGGGTCGTTGAGGTCGTCGCGCAGTCCGTCGACCTCCCACCAGTAGTTCATGGCGTCGATGACGAGCTTGCCCCGCAGCTCGTCGACGGGCAGCGCCCGGTGCTTGCCGAGGGGGAGGGCGAGCAGGACGGCGTCCGCCTCGCGGGCGACGGCGGATGCCTCAGCGGCGGTCGCCCCCGGCGCGAGCACCTCGATCGTCAGGGCGATGCGCGCGGGGTCGCCCGAGCCGGCGACGAGCACGCGGTAGCCCGCGGCCGCCGCGAGACGTGCGAGGATCGTGCCCACCTTGCCGGCGCCGAGGATCCCGAGCGTCCCGATGCGGGGGACGACGGCATCCCCTTCGTCCGAGGCGGCAGCATCCACGCCGGCCAGCGTATCGAGGCTCACGCGGGCACTTCGACCTTCTCGGCCAGCAGCTCGCGCACCATCGGCACCACCTTCGAGCCGTACAGCTCCACCGAGCGCAGACGAGCGCTCGCCGGAGTGGAACCCGAGGTGTAGATGAGGTCGAAGCGGCCGACGTCGAGGGCGCTCACGGCCTTGGCGATCTTTCGCGCGACGGTCTCGGGCGACCCCACATACATCGACCCGGTGCGCACCTCCTGGTCGAAGTGGCCGCGGCTCAGCGGAGGCCAGCCGCGCTGCGCGCCGATGCGGTCGTGCATGACCTTGTAGCGCGGCCACACGATCTCGCGCGCCTCTTCGTCGGTGTCGGCGATGAAGCCGGGGGAGTGCATGCCGACGGGGAGCGGGCTGTGCCCGAACTGCTCCGACGCGCGGCGGTACAGGTCGACGTACGGCGCGAATCGACGCGGGTCGCCGCCGATGATCGCCAGCATGAGGGGGAAGCCGTACTTCGCGGTGCGCACGACCGACTGGGGGGATCCGCCGACGCCGACCCACGTGCTGAGGTGCCCGGAGTCGGTCTTGGGGAACACGTCCGCGTCGACGAGCGAGGCGCGCGTCGTGCCCTGCCAGGTCACGGGCTGCTGCTTCAGCAGCTCGGCGAACAGCTCGATCTTCTCCTCGAAGAGCACGTCGTAGTCGGCGAGATCGTAGCCGAACAGCGGGAAGGACTCGGTGAACGAGCCGCGGCCGAGGATCACCTCGGCGCGTCCGTTCGACAGCCCGTCGACGGTGGCGAACCGCTGGAACACACGCACGGGGTCGTCCGAGCTCAGCACGGTGACGCCGGAGCCGAGGCGGATGCGCTCGGTCTTCGTCGCGATGCCGGCCAGCACCGTCTCGGGGGCCGAGATGGCGAACTCGGGGCGGTGATGCTCACCGACGAGGAACACGTCGACGCCCAGCTCGTCGGCGAGGACGGCCTCGTCCACGACCTGACGGATCGCCTGGCCGTACGTCAGCAGGGTGCCGTTGTCGCCCTCGGGGACGTCGCCGAAGGTGTCCAGCCCGAACTCGATGTCGCTCATGTCGTCCTCAACCGCGGCGTGACGGCATCCATTCCCTTGAATGAATGGATGCCGCATGCACGGCGTTCGGTCAGACGAACGGTCGTGTCACGTCGATGATGCGTCGCAGGCACAGTTCGACGGCGGCGCCGGTGGCCACATCGGCGCGCCGGCGCGGGCGGGGGTCGCCCAGTGCGCGCTGGTACGCCGAGAGCGCCTCGTCGGCGGCGCGCAGCCGTTCCGGTGCTCGTGCGTCACCGACCGGCGTGCCGACGAGGTCCGCGGCCCGGCGGATGGCGTCCGCGAGGTCGTCCCGCACCACGGCGGTGAGCGTTCCGTCGTCGGTCGCCTGGAGCTCCAGCAGCAGATCGATGAGATCCCTCGTCAGGAAGGCGGCGCGCTCCAGCGCCGCCATGCGCTGCGCGTTCTGCTCGCGCACGTCCTGCTGCCGCCGGCGCCGAGGGTTGGCGCGGGCGCTCTCTTCGGCCTCGTCGACGTCGCCGGCGACGGCCTCTCCCGTCCGGCTCAGCGTCTCGAGCGACCGGTGCACGCGGTCGGCGTCGATCTCGTCGTGCGCGACCGCGTCGGCGAGGTCGGTGAGGACCTCCGTGACCGTGTCGCGCAGGGCCGATAGGCGCTCGCTCGCGCGTCGCAGGTACAGCGGCGGCACCATGACGAGGTTGACGGCGATGCCCACGACCACGCCGAACGCCGTCGTCCCGAGGTACGAGATCGAGAAGCCCTCCGGGTCTCCGCCGGCCGCCAGCAGCACGAACAGCGCCGCGAGGGCGACCCAGTCGCCGCCTGCTCCGAGCCACCGCAGGCCGCCGAGGAGCACGCCGACGCCGATGACCACGCCGAGCACGACCCCGCCCGGGACGCCCAGGTGCAGCGCCCCGATGCCGCACAGACTGATCGCGATGCCGAGGGCGAGTCCCATCAGCACCTGTCCGCCCACGCGTGCGGAGCGGGCGATCGTGGGATGCATCGTGACGAGGGCCCCGAGCGGGGCGTAGTACGAGTACTGGTCCTCGGTGAAGGGGATGAGAGGCGCGAGGTACCAGGCGAGCACCGCCGCCAGCGAGGTCTTGACGGCCAGCAGCAGCCGGGGCTGGTTGGCCAGGCGGGCCGTGTACGACACGGCGCGTCGCAGCCGTGGAGTGCTCTCAGCGGTCACGATTCCTCCCCTCGCGGCCCAACCTAGCCGCCGGGCGGACGCCGCCCCTACGGCTTGCGGTCGCGGGCGATCGGAGTTATCCGGCCACCTGTCACGCCGTGGGATGCTGGGATGCACACCCCATCCCCGACCTCCGGAGGAACCCATGCAGCAGCGCGCACTCGGCCGCACCGGCCGCACCGTGTCGGCGGTCGGCCTCGGCACCTGGCAGCTCGGCGCGGACTGGGGCGCCGTCACCGAGGACGAGGCGCAGGCGGTGCTGGCGGCATCCACCGAACGCGGCGTCACCCTGTTCGACACCGCCGACGTCTACGGCGACGGGCGCAGCGAGTCGCTCATCGGCCGGTTCCTCGCGGCCCGCCCGGGCCACGGGATCACCGTCGCGACGAAGATGGGCCGGCGCCGGGAGCAGGAGCCCGAGAACTACACGCCCGAGAACTTCCGCGCCTGGACCGACCGCTCGCGCCGCAACCTCGGCGTCGACACGCTCGACCTCGTGCAGCTGCACTGCCCGCCGACTGCCGTGATCGAGGCAGACGAGACCTACGACGCGCTGGACGCGCTCGTGGCCGACGGCGCCATCGCCGCGTACGGCGTCTCGGTCGAGACGTGTGCGCAGGCGCTCGCCGCGATCGCCCGGCCGAACGTGACCAACGTGCAGATCATCTTCAACCCGTTCCGCCTCAAGCCGCTCGACGCCGTGCTGCCCGCGGCCGCCGAGGCCGGCGTCGCGATCTTCGCGCGCGTGCCGCTCGCGTCGGGGCTGCTGTCGGGCAGGTACACCGCGCAGACGACGTTCGCCGCCGACGACCACCGGACGTACAACCGGCACGGTGAGGCATTCGACCGCGGCGAGACGTTCTCGGGCGTGGACTTCGAGGTGGGCGTCGCTGCGGCCGCAGAGCTCGCGGCTGCGCTCCCTGAGGGCGTCTCGCTGCCGGCGGTGGCGCTCGCCTGGATCGCGTCGCAGCCGGGCGTGACGAGTGTCATCCCCGGTGCGCGCAACGTCGGACAGGCCGAGTCGAACGCGGCCGCCGCCGCCCTGCTCGCGGGCGCGGGCGGCACGGACTTCGACGTCGCCGCGTTCGACCGCGTCGTGCACGAGGTCTACGACCGCGATCTGCGGGAGGCGATCCACCCGCTCTGGTGAGTGGCACCTTCGGTCGTTGAGCGAGCGAGGAACGAGCGAGACGAAACGCGCCTGACCTTGCGCAAGGTCAGGCGCGTTTCGTCTTCGGGCGCTGGAGCGCCCTCCGCTCAACGAACGGTGGACTCTTACGGCGCCGGGTAGTTCACGACGAACTGCGGCGTGCCGGTGTTCGAGTTGTCGGCCTGGCCGCCGACGCCGTTCACGACGTGCTGGATCGTGCCGGCCGACAGGTTGACGGTCATGATGTGGTGCAGCTGCACGCCCGGCGTCTCGGGCGCCTCGAACCCGTTGGCGGTGAGGATCGACGGGTTGTTCTGGTTGAACACGTACACGCCGGCGCCGTCGAGGCGGTGGGTCGTGACGTCGTCGGCGATCTTGTAGCCCGGGTAGCCGAGCGTGCCGTCTGGCCGGGTCCAGTCGGCCTGCGTGGGCGGGTCGTAGGGCAGCTCGTTCTGGTACAGGATGACGCGGCCGTTCTCGCCGTTCCACAGCGTGTTGTACTGCTGGAAGTGCTCGACGAACAGGCCCGTCGCCGTCACGTCGTCGCCGTTCACGATGACGCCGTTGGTGCCGGTGTTGGTCGCCCAGCGCTGGTTGTCGCCGTTGACCCCGTCGTTCGGGTCGAAGCCCTCGACGCCGTGGTCGCCGCGCCACACCCAGATGTGGTCGATGAGGACGTCATCGGCGTTGACCTCGAGCGCGGTGGTGGCCTTGCCGATGTGGGGGCCGCCGACGCGGAAGTACACGTCGCTGAGGGTGATCGGGTCGTTCGGGTCGAGCTTCTTGCCGCCGTTCGCGTTCCCGACGCGCAGCAGGACCGGCGACAGGGCGGTGCCCGCGTCGATGGTGACGCCGGCGATCACGATGCCGTCGTTGTCCTTCACCTCCAGCGGCACGGCCCCGCCCACCGCGGTGAGCGTCGCGTGGCCGAGTCCGAGCACGACGGTGCCGGGGCGCTTGACCTGGATGGTCTGGGCGATGTCGTACACGCCGGGCGTGAGGATGAGGTTCTGCCCGCGCGAGAGGGCGTTGTTGATCTGCTGCACCGAGTCGCCGGGCTTCGCGATGAAGAAGTCGGTGATCGGGATGCTGCGGCCCGCGGTCTGCCCGTCGGCCCAGCTGACGCCGCTGCTGTCGCGCTGCGCGGCGGGCACGCGGACGTTGTAGCGACCGTCGGCGTCGACGTAGAGGTAGGGCTTCTCACGGCTGACCGGGGTCTTGTCGATCGTCGTGTAGGGCGGGTTGGGGAAGGCGGCGTCGTCCGGTGCGCCGACGACGCCTGAGAACACCTGGTTCCACACGCCGTTCGACCAGCCGGCGACCTCGGTGTTGCGGGTGAGCCACTGCTGCTGCGAGCCGCTCACGACGTACGGCAGCTTCGAGTCGGCGATGAATCCGCCGCTGGCGTACTGGGGGCCGGCGGTGCAGTAGTCCATGAGCGACACGTTGGCGCCGGTGATGTCCAGGCGGCGCATCGAGACGGCCTGCGACACGGCCCAGAAGTTCGCACTCTGGCGGCAGCCGTCCTGCCCGGCCTTGGCGACCGCGACGTGCAGGTTCGAGATCGTGCGCCAGAAGTTGACGAGTGCGAGGCAGTTGCCGGTACCGCCGTCGGCGAGGCACCGGTTGTATACCTCGAGTCCGCCGTTGAGGGTGACGTCGTCGGGCGACGCGCCGAGGCCGGCGATCTCGGTGTAGTAGCCGACCTTCACCTGCAGCGGGTCGGCCGCCGTGCCGTACTCGCCGGGCAGGAAGTACACCGCCTTGCGGACGGTGCTCATCTCGGCGTCGACCTGCTGCGCGTGCAGGGCGTCGAGCTCGCCGCGGATCTGCGAGAGCGGTGTGTCGGGGCTGTAGATCGTGACGTTCGGCCCGAAGTCCGGGTGGAACGGGTCGACCGTGCGCGGCGGCGCGGCGACCGCCGGCGCGGCCAGCAGGGCGCTCGCGATGAGCGCGGCGCCGGTGGCGAGGGCGCCGAGCCGCACGGTTCGGCGGCTAACGGGGGTGGGCATGAGTTGTCCTCTCCGTCGAGGTGGGGGCGGCGGCTGTGCCGCTTACTTACCGGACTGTAACCAAACGTGAGAGCGGTCTCAAGGGTCATTTCGCGGAGAGCGCTTGCTGCTCCCGGAGGTCGGTTGCGCTCGGGAGTAGGGTGTCGCTGTGCCCCTCGCTCCCCGCGTCGCCGTGGTCATCCCATGCCGGAACGATGCGGAGTACCTCCAGGCGTGCCTCGCCGCGCTGGCGGCGCAGACGCATCCGGCCGACCTCGTCGTCGTCGTCGACAACGCCAGCACGGATGCCTCGGCCGAGGTCGCGCGGCGGTTCGGTGCCGTGGTCGTCGCCGAGCCCGCGATCGGCATCTGGCCGGCCGCGGCACGCGGCTATGACGAGGCCCTGGAGGGTGCCGACATCATCGCCCGCCTGGACGCCGATTCCCGACCGCACTCCGACTGGGTGGCGCGGCTGGTGCGTGCGTTCGTGTCGGACCCGTCGCTCGGCGTGCTGACCGGTGGTGCCGAGTTCTACGGCGGGTCGCCGCTGCAGAATTACCTGGGCGAGCGGTGGTACATCGGCGGGGGGCATTACTGGATCCGCAAGTGGCTGGGCATCCCGCTGGTGTTCGGGTCGAACTTCGCGATGCGCACGCGCGTGTGGGAGCGCGTGCGGGATCAGGTCGACCGCGGCAACGCCCGCATCCACGACGATCTCGATCTCACGATCCGACTGCGCTCCTCGGACGGCGTCAGGTACGACCCGCAGCTGCGCATGCCCGTGTCTGCGCGCCCCGTGCAGTCGGTCGGCGGACTGTCGCGGCGCGTGTTCAAGGTGGCCTCGACGTTCGCCGCGAGCTGGCCCGAGGGGGCGGCCTGGCGCCGTGCCGGGCTCGAGGGTGAGCAGCGCAGGCGGGCGGATGCCGGCGGCGAATGGATCGCCGACGGCGACGACTGGACGCCCGAGTACGGCGGGTAGTCCGGTGGCCGGCGGGCGCGTGTCGGCGCCGCGGCGTAGGTTGACGGTATGCATGAGCTGACCGAAGAGGCGCTGGTCGCGGCATCCGCCGACGAGGTGTGGCGGGATCTGACCCGCTCGGGTGCGCTGGCGGAGTGGTTCTGGCCGCCGCGGATGCAGCCGACCGCACTCGTCGAGCTGCGCGAGCTGGGACGCTGGCAGGTCCGGTCTGAGCCGGCGGGCATCGCGGTCGAGGCCGTCGTGCTCGCCGTCGACGCCCCGCGAACGCTGCGGCTGGAGTGGCGGTGGGAGGGAGAGGACGCCGCCACCGACGTCGGGATCACGCTCGAGCCCGCCGCAGATTCCGCGACGCGCGTGATCGTGCGTCACAGCGGCTTCGCGACGGCCGCGGAACGCCAGAATCACGTCGAGGGATGGGCGGACTGCCTGCAGCGTCTCGTCGACCGGTACGGTGGGGCGCCGGGGGAGCGGCTGCCGTGATCATCGAGTTCGACGGCGACGTGTTCCGGTGGGATGCGCGCGACGATGCGGCATGGTTCTTCACCGCCGTGCCGACCGAGCTGAGCGCCGAGATCCGCGAGATCCCGCGGCCGTTCCGCGGGTTCGGCTCGGTGCGCGTGAATGCGCGCGTCGGCGGGAGCGAATGGCGGACGTCGATCTTCCCGAGTTCGTCGGGGGAGTACGTGCTGCCGCTCAAGAAGGCTGTGCGCACCGCCGAGCGGCTCGTGGACGGCGGCCCGGTGTCGGTGCGGCTCGAGGTCCTGGACGGCTGAGCCGGCGAGGCCGGTGCGGACCGCCGGTTATCAGCGCAGGCGTCCGACGTGTGCGGCGTCGGGGACGGCAGGTCCGCCGGCGGGGCGACGGTGGTCGGTGTCGCCGCCGCCGATGCGGTTGCTGCGTTCGGTGAGGGCGACGAGTGCGAGGTGGCGATCGGCGGTCCAGCAGATGAGGCGGCCGCGCTGGTCCTTGGTGCGGCCGAGGATCCCGGCATCCGCCAGCTCGGTGAGAGCCCGATGCGCGGCGACCGTCGAGACGCCGTGCTTGAGCGCGACCGACTCGATCGTGGGGACGGGGTCGGCGGCGAGCGAGGCGAGGATGCGCAGCACGACCGCGTCGCGGCGCGGCGCGGCGGGGGAGAGTCCCCGGCTCCGGCGGTAGGCGATGAGTTCGGCGAGGGTCTGCTCGTCGAGCCGGACGACGTCGGCGGCGAGCTGCACGGCGTTCGCTGCGGCGCGTTCGGTGGCCTGCGCGAAGCCGATGATCCAGTCGTCGAGCCGCGGTGGGTCGGCGCGGAAGGCCGTGAGTCCCGCGATGTAGGCGTCGGTGTCGCCGGCGAAGACGGTGCTGATGGGGATGAGGATGCCGCGCAGTGCGTCCGTGCGGTGCAGCACGGTGTGGATGAGGGCGCGGCCGGTGCGACCGTTGCCGTCGATGAACGGGTGGATCGTCTCGAACTGCGCATGCGCGATGGCCGCGCGCACGACGGGGTTGCCCGCCGTCTCGGTCACGAACGCGGCCAGGTCGTCGACGAGCCGGCGCACCTCCGTCTCGGGCGGGGGGACGAAGTCGGCGCGCAGGGGACTCCAGCCGGGGCCGCCGACCCAGTTCTGCTCGGTGCGCAGGCCTGGCGGCAGAGACGGCTCGATGACGTGCTGCAGGGTGACGATGTCGTCGGCTGTCACAGGGCGATCGCGGTCCGCGAGGGCGGCGATGGCCGCCTCGGTCGCACGGACGTTGCCGATGACGTCGAGCGCGACGCGGGTACCGGTGTCGAGGGTCTCGGCGATCGCGAGGCGCTTCGGCGTGATCCGGTTGCCCTCGATCCACGACGACGAGATGCTCTCGGAACGGATCAGCAGGTGGTTGAGGTACGCGCCGTGCGAGCCGATGCGCTCGTCGGCGCGGGCGAGCACGGTGAGGGCGTCCTCGGCGGCGGCCTGGGCTGCGGGTCCTATGGCGGGGAGGGTGCGTCCGAGCTCGTCCGGCACGAACGCGAGGTAGCGCCCGGCCGCACGATCACGCCGGCCGAGGTGGGTGGCGTCACGGGCGTCCCAGAGTCGCTCGACGAAGGTGGGCATGTACACCTCCAAATGTGTACCGATGGAGCTCAAAATTAATGTTAATCCCGTAAAATTAATTATGGAGTCTCGACAGGTCCTCTTGCGTATGTCCTGAGTGAAAGCTGCGCTGTGCGGGTTGTCTTGTCTGCGTCACTTTGCCATTGTCGACAGAGGGGAGGGACGCGTGCTCGGTCATGCGCGGGACGCGCCCCGTGGGCGTGGGACGCCGACTGCGGCTGCGAGGCGCGCCCACGGGATATCGGTCGACGATCTCATCCGGGGAGAGACTCGTCATGCGTGCAGTGCAGACAGGCGATCTCTCAGTCGGCCGAGCCCGTGAGGACGCGGAACGGGGTCTTACGCTCGTCGAGCTGATCATCGTCGTCGTGATCTTCGCGATCCTGGTGGCGATCGCCATACCTCTGTACCTCAACCTGCAGCAGCATGCTCGCAACAACGCCGCCGCGGCGGCCGCCGCGAACGCGGCGGCCATGATCACCGCCCAGATGGCGCAGCGCCCTTCGATTGCGCCGATCGATGTCGACACGACCGCGATCACGCGCTACGTCGACCCCCCGCTCGCACTGCAGGTCTCCGGTGACGTCGGCGACATCGGCAGCGTCTGTGTGAGGATCATCTCGGGGGGCGGAGTCGATGCCCTTCACCTTGCCGGCGGCGCCGAGGAGATTACGGCAGGGCCCTGCTCGTCGGCGCGATGAGTTGACCTCGGCCTGCAGGACAAGCGCCAGCCGAAGCGCTGGATGTTCCGACGCCGCGTCATCAGCCGGTACCCTGCCGGAGTGCCGACGGCTCTCCCTCCCCTCCTCGCCGTCAGCGCGGGCGTACTCGGTCTGCTCGTCGGATGGGCGATGACGGCAATGGTCGACGTCGCCGCTCCGGTGGACCGGAGCGCACGCGGTCGGGGCGGCACTGCAGCACGATCGTCGGTCGTCGCCGTCGTCACGGGCATGGCGTTCGCGGTCGTCACGTGGACGGCGTTGACGAGCCCGGCGACGTTGGGGGTCTCGTCGAGCGAGCCGCTCGCGCTCGCCCTCGTCGCCGTCGCGTTCCTCTCCTTCGCGGCCATCAGCGTCGCGCTGACCGCGATCGACGTCGGCGCGCATCGATTGCCGAACCGGATCGTGCTGCCCAGCTTTGCTGTCGCAGGCGTCCTCTTCGCGATCGCGGCCGGGGTGCAGCGGGAGTGGGACTCGTTGCTGCGTGCTGCGATCGGCATGACGGTGTTGTACACGTTCTACTTCGTCCTGCGGCTGGTCGGCAGGGGAGGCATGGGGGGCGGAGACGTCAAGCTCGCCGGTGTCATCGGCATCCACCTCGGGTGGGTCGGCTGGGGAGCTCTCGCCGTCGGCGCATCTGCAGCGTTCCTATACGGCGGCTTGTTCGGCGTCGCTCTGCTGCTGCTGCGGCGCGCAGGCCGCAAGACCGCGATCCCGTTCGGTCCGTGGATGATCCTCGGCGCCTGGACCGGTGTCTTCGCCGGCGAGGCCGTCTGGGACTGGTACCTGGGATTTCTGACCGGGTCGTGACCGCGGTCGGGTAGATGGGGCGTCTGTCGCCCCGCGTCAACCCCTCACCGCGTCGTCCTGGTCGCTCGGTATGGTGGCGGGCATGGCGGAGTGGATCAAGAAGGTCACGGCCTGGGCGCTCTCTCTCCGGCCGGTGCGCGTCTGGCTGCACTACTCCGAGCGCCGCGGGCCGATGCTCTCGGACAGCGTCACGTACCGCGCCCTGTTCTCGGTCTTCGCCGGCGTGCTGCTCGGGTTCTCGGTCGCCGCGGTCTGGCTCGCCGGCAATCCCGAGGCGCTGCGGGCACTGGTGTCGGCGGTGGATGCCGCCATCCCGGGCCTGGTGGGCAAGCGCGGCGTGGTCGACGTCACCGAGATCGACGCGCCGGCCGGCTTCACCGTGGCGGGGATCATCGCCCTCGTGGGTCTCGTGGGCGCCGCGATCGGCGCCGTCGGATCGCTGCGCGTGGGGATGCGGACGCTCGCCGACAAGGTGCACGACGACGTGTTCTTCCTCTGGGTGCTGCTGCGCAACCTGCTGCTCGCCGCCGCGATCGGCGGCGGGTTCGTCCTCTCTGCGGGCGCCACGTTCGTCGGCACGTCGTTCGTGGGCGCGGTGCTCGATTGGCTCGGGATCGGCGGCGACCTCGCCCGGATCGCGACCCGCGGCGTCTCGCTCGTCGTCGTCTTCGCCCTCGACATGGCGATCATCGCCCTCGCCTTCGTCACCTTGAGCGGCGTGCACGCGCGACCTCGGGCGCTGTGGGCGGGAGCGTTCATCGGCGCGATCGGCCTCACCGTGCTGCAGCAGCTGTCGGGTCTGTTCGTGAGCGGTGCCGGCGCGAACCCGCTGCTCGCCTCGTTCGCCGCGCTGATCGCCCTGCTGCTGTGGCTCAACCTGTCGGCGCAGGTGATCCTGCTCGCCTCGACGTGGGTGATCGTCAGCGAGCGTGAGCAGGTCGACCGGGTGCGGGAGCGCTACGGCTCGCCCACGTTCGCGATGCGGCGGGTGAGGCAGGCCGAGGATGCCGTCCGCGTGGCGAGCGAGGAGCTCGAGCACGCCCGTGCCGAGGCCGACAGGGAGCGCCGCGAGCGCATCGCCAAGGGCGACGACGACAAGCGCGAGGACGAGCACGGGAGCAGCCCCGGACCGGACGACGGACGGGAGCGTGCGCGGGCGACCGAGGATGCCTCGTGACCGTCCGCGTGCCGACGTACTCGGCGGAGCAGGTGCGCGCCGCCGAGCGGCCGCTGCTCGACGCGGGGGAGCCGCTCATGCAGCGGGCCGCGGGCGCGCTGGCCGACGTCGTGCGGGGCGAGCTCGGCGGCGTCCCCGCGACCCCCATCACCTCGTCGATCGTCCTCGAGCCGCTGCTGCAGGACGCCCCCGACCGTCGACGACCGCGTGTGCTCGTGCTCGCCGGATCAGGAGACAACGGCGGCGACGCACTGTACGCCGCCGCCGCCGTCGGCGGCCTCGCCGACGTGGACCTGCTGCTCGTGGGCAGCCGCTTCCACGAACGAGCCTTCGCCGCCGCGACGGCCTCCGGCGCGCGTCGCGTGGAACTGCCCGAACTGCGGGATGCGCGCTACGCCCTCGTGCTCGACGGCATCCTCGGCATCGGCGCGGCGCGCGACAGCGCACTTCACGGGATCGCGCGCGAGGCCGTCCTCAGTCTGCGGTCGCTCGTGCACACGCGCCGGGGGATGCCGCGCGTGATCGCCGTGGACCTGCCGAGCGGGCTGCACCCCGACAGCGGAGCCGCCGACGACGCCGTGCTGGCGGCATCCCTCACCGTCACCTTCGGCGCCGTCAAGGCCGGGCTCGCCGCCGGCCGCGGCCCCGAACTCGCCGGCGAGCTCGTGCTCGTCGACATCGGACTCAGCGCAGGCCTCGACGCAGTGGCACCCGCGGGTGAGGTCGAGGTCGCGCGCGTCATCGACGCCCGCGACTGAGAGCGTCAGTCGTCGGAATCGGACGGCAACGGCTCGTCGTCCAGCCCTTGGATCAGCGCGCGTAGCGATCGACGAACGCGCGCAGGATGCGGCTCGGGTGCGACACCGCGACGCGTCGAACGGCGGCGAGGGTCAGCTCCAGCTCGTCGGACGCGAAGTATCCGTGATCGGCGTAGGCGTGGATGCGGGTCGTGATGCCCTCGACGTCGAGCTCAGGGTGGAACTGCGTGGCGTACACGTTCGCTCCCACGCGGAACATCTGCACCGGGCACGCCGGCGACGACGCCAGCAGCGTCGCCGAGGCCGGCAGCTGCGAGATCGCCTCCTTGTGCCCGACGAACGCGTCGAACGTCGCGGGCATGTCGGCCAGCAGCGGGTCGGCGGCGCCCGCGTCGGTCACGGTGACCGGCACGACGCTGATCGGCTCGGGATGCCGGCGGTCGATGACCGCGCCCTGGTGCGAGCCCAGCGTGCCGATGCCGTAGCAGGCGCCGAGGAACGGGAAGTCCCGTGCCACCACCTCGTCGAGCAGCTGCGCGAACTCCGCCTCGACCCGCTGCTGCACCGGCGACTTCTTCTCGAGCGGGTCCGAGGCGTTGAACGGCCCGCCGCCCACGAAGATCCCCGACAGTGCGTCGAGGTCGAGCCGCGGCATCGGCTCGGACTCCAGCCGAACCCGGATCAGCTGATCGGGCTCCAGCCCCGCGTACCGCAGGAACAGCCCGTACTCCTCATCGGCCGGCAGATCCTCGGCCCGCGTCGCGAGCAGGACGAACGGCTTCACCCGACCAGCTTAGGTTCCGTGAGAGACGCGGATGCCTCGGCCCGACGGGATCGCCGGGCCGAGGCATCCACTCGTCTCAGCGGTCGGTGCCGAACTGGTGGGTCCAGGTCGAGGCCGCGCCGGCGGCCACCGCGATCCCGGACTTCGGCACCGCCGTCACCTGCACCGCCGACCCGGCCGGAACCTTCACCAGGGGCTTGTCGGCCTTGACGCCGTTGACGTAGTAGTCGAACGCCGGGTCAGGCGTCACGACCACGTGGTCCGAGCCCGAGCCCTTCGGATCGACGAACTTCGGCTCGCCCGGCGTCGCCGTCGTCGTGCGCACGGGCACCTTCGCGAAGTCCATGTCGCTCGCGAAGTAGTAGCTCGTGTACGACGGCTGGTTGTACGTCGTGTTCTGCCGTGCCACCTCGGCGCGGTACTGCAGGTCGCTCATGAGCGTCGGCAGCTTGTGCGTCGTCACCTCGGTGCTCGTGAAGATGCGCAGCGCGTGCGAGTCGGTGGTGCGCACCAGCAGCTCCTCGCGCCAGTCCCCGAGCACGTCGGCGACGAGCGACGCATTGCCCTTCGTGCCGTTGTTCGCACGGGTCCCCGTGGCTGCGAGCACGGTGCCGCGCGTCCAGTCGTCGATCGTGACGTCCTGGTCGCCGCTGCCGTTCACGATCTGCGTCGTCATGTCGGCGGCCCAGTGGATGGACTGGTTCGTGCCCGGGATCGCCGATCCGAGGATCTGACCCGTCGCGCTCATGAGACCGGACGCCTCGGTGCCGCCGGGCATGCTCGCCCACGTCTCCAGACCGGGTACGTCCGGTCGCACGTCGCCGATCATCGCGCGCCCGGTGTCGCGGCCCGAGTACGCGCCGAAGATGACCTCGCCGGTCGCGGCGTCGCGCAGGTCGGAGCCGTACGGGGCGAAGGTGGCGCCCTCGTGCGAGGTCCAGATCTCCAGACCGGGGCGGTTCGGGTCGATGTCGGTCACGTGCATCGCGTCGCCGTGGCCGAGGCGCACGTTCTCGCCCGGGTCGGCGCTGCCCTCGGGCAGCACGTCGAACGAGCTGTACAGCAGTCCGCCGTCGTCGTCGATGGTGGCCGAGCCGTAGACGATCTCGTGCTTGCCGTCACCGTCGACGTCGGCCGCGCTCAGCGAATGGAACCCCTGCGTCGTGATCGAGCCGTAGACCGGATCGGTGCCGTCGCGGCCGTGCGGGCCGTCGTTGAACGGGTTCGTCATGGGCACGTGCCCGCTGTCGACCGCCCAGCGCGTGGACAGGTGCTCGCCGTCCCAGTCGTACGCGCGCAGCGTCGTGCGCGTGTAGTAGCCGCGTGCGAAGATCGCCGACGGGTGCTGCCCGTCGAGGTACGCGACGCCCGCGAGGAAGCGGTCGACGCGGTTGCCCGGCTCGATGCGGGCCATCGCGTAGTCGCCCCACAGCAGGCCGTCGTCGTCGCGCCCGGGCTCGTAGCGGACGGTCTCGAGTTCGTCGCCCGTGGCCGAGTCGAACACCGTCAGGTACTCGGGTCCGTCGACGATGAAGCCCTCGAAGGTCGTCAGGTCGTTGCGCGCGCTGCGCGAGGGCGCGTACGTCGAGATGAAGTAGTCCACGAGCTCGGTGGCGGATGCCTCCGACAGCGGGTACTCGTGCGTCACCGGGATCCCGAACGCCTGCTCCAGCGTCGCCGGCCAGTGCCCCGCGACCACCTCGGGGTGCGACGACCAGCCCTCGAACATCTCGATCAGGTGCTGCCGGTAGTCCGCGGCGCTCAGCCGGTAGTCGTCGTCGTTCGAGTAGCCGGCGGCCACGTCGTCGGCGAGCATCGTGATGTACGACTCGGACGCGACGCCGCCGTCGGCGTCGTAGCGGATCGACTTCGTGCCCGGCGCAGTCTTGAGCATGGTCTCGGCGCGGCCGTCGCCGTCGAAGTCGTAGACCATGAACTGCGTGTAGTGCGCACCGGCGCGGATGTTGACGCCGAGGTCGATGCGGTTGAGCAGCGTGCCGTCCAGCTCGTAGGTGTCGATGTAGACCGGGCCGGTGTAGCCCTTCTGCGACACGTCCTTCGAGTTCGACGGATCCCACTTGACGACGAATTCGTACGCGCCGTCGCCGTCGACGTCGGCCACCGAGGCGTCGTTCGCCGAGTAGGTGTACGGCTCGCCATCGGGGAAGGCGACGCTCTGGGGCGCCACGCCGTCGGCCGGCTTCTGCAGCGGCAGGTCGTAGAACCCGTCGCCCCACACGGCCACGGGCGCGGACTGCTCGCCGGTGACGTCGTGCCAGACCGGCGCGACCGTGTAGACCGACGCGGCGGTGCCGTCGGTGTCGGCGTAGTTCGTGCTGTCGTCGACCGTCGCGATGCGCTCACCGTCGCGGAACACCGCGAACGACGGTCCGCTCACGCCAGTCTCGGTGGCAGGTCCCGCCTCGGTGCCGAGCAGGCGCCAGCTGAGGAACACCCCCTCGTCGGTCGACACGGCGACCAGCCCGCGGTCGAGGGACTCGAGCTGGGGACCCGTGGATGCCGGAGCAGCAGGCGCCCCGGCCAGCGCGGGCTGCGCGAGCCCGAGCGTGAGTATGCACGCGGCCGTACCGGCCACGAGCAGGCGAACAGGTGTCTTGCGTGGATTCATCGTCGAAACCGCTCCCGGTCTGGTGCATCGTTGTAAACCCGGGTCAGATGCCGGGAATACGTTTTCCGCACCGAGGCTAGTCCGCGCGCCCAGAGCGGGTCAAGGGAGATTGGAACGATTTAACGTAAGGATGCCGGCGGCGTCTGCCGCCGGCATCCTCTCGTCTACGACGCGTAGGTGACGAGACCGAGCTCGACAGGCGACACCAGCTGCGGGTGCGCCGGGCGCACGCGCACGGTGTAGCCGAAGGTGCCGGTGACCGACAGGGGCAGGGCCGCGCGGAACGGCGTCACGCCGTCGACGGCGTCGCCCGGGAGCAGCTGGTGGACCGAGTGGTCGCGGGCGAGGGCGTCGTCCTCGTCGGTGCGGCCGTACAGCAGCTCGACGGCGACGTCGTCGGGCGACAGGCCGTCCAGCCGCACGTCCGCGCGGACCTCCAGCGTGTCGCCGGCCTGCGCCTGCTGCGGGATGCCCGAGCCCTCGACGCTCGCGATCGACACGCGGCTCCACGCGTCGCGCACGCGGCCGGTGAACGCCGCGACCTCTCGCGCCTGCGCGAAGCCGTCCGCCCGCAGCGCCACGTCGTGCGCCGCCGCCGGGACGTACAGGCGCTGCACGTAGTCGCGCACCATGCGGTCGCTCGTCGCCTTCGTGCCGAGGTCGGTCATGGTGTGGCGCACCATTCCCAGCCAGGCGTGCGGGATGCCGCCCTCGCGGTCATAGAACTTCGGCACCAGCTGGTGCTCGATGAGGTCGTAGAGGGCCGCCGCCTCGGCGTCATCGCGCTCCTCGTCGTTCGAGGCGGTGTCGGCCGTCGGGATCGCCCAGCCGTTGTCGCCGTCGTACCACTCGTCCCACCAGCCGTCGAGGATCGACAGGTTGAGTGCGCCGTTGAGCGCGGCCTTCATGCCGCTCGTGCCGCACGCCTCCAGCGGACGCAGCGGGTTGTTGAGCCACACGTCGCAGCCGGGGTACAGGTCCTTCGCCAGCGTGATGTCGTAGTCGGGCAGGAACACGATCCGTCCCCGCACCTTCGGGTCGCGGCTGAAGCGCACGAGCTGCTGGATGAGGATCTTGCCCGAGTCGTCCGCTGGGTGCGACTTGCCGCCGATCACGATCTGCACCGGTCGCTCAGGATCGGTGAGCAGCCGCGTCAGCCGCTCGGGGTCGCGCAGCATGAGCGTCAGGCGCTTGTACGTGGGCACGCGGCGCGCGAAGCCGATGGTGAGCACCTCTGGATCGAGCAGGTCGTCCACCCAGGCCGGCGTGTGGCTCGATCCGTTGGCGAGGGATGCCGCCACCCGGCGTCGCGCCTCGGCCACCAGCTCGCCCTTCATCTGCTGGCGGACGCCCCACAGTTCGGCGTCGCTCACGACGCTCCGGTCGTTCCAGTCGTGGGTGTCGGTGTAGGCGTCGCCCCACGCGCGTTCGCTCACCGACTTGAGTGCCGGGTGGACCCACGTCGGCGCGTGCACGCCGTTCGTGATGGACGTGATGGGCACCTCGTCGGTGTCGACGCCGGGCCACAGCATCCCGAACATCCCGCGGCTGACCTCGCCGTGCAGGAGCGAGACGCCGTTGGCGTGCTGACCGAGGTGCAGGCCCAGCACCGCCATGTTGAACACGCCCTGGTCGCCGCCCTCCCACGTCTCCAGCCCGAGCGCGATCGCGCGGCCGGCGTCGAGCCCCTGGAAGAGCCCGTTCGTCAGGAAGTCGGCGATGAGGTCGCGCGGGAACCGGTCGATGCCCGCGGGCACGGGCGTGTGCGTCGTGAAGACGGTGCCGGCGCGGACCTGTGCCAGCGCCTCGTCGAACGAGAGCCCGTCGTGCGTGATGAGCTCCGACATGCGCTCCAGGCCCTGGAACCCGGCGTGGCCCTCGTTCGTGTGGTACACGTCCGGGGCGGGGCGTCCGGTCAGGTCGCTGAACGCGCGGACGGCGCGCACGCCACCGACGCCGAGGAGCAGCTCCTGCAGCAGGCGGTGCTCGCCGCCGCCGCCGTACAGCCGGTCGGTGACGCGGCGCATCTCGTCGGTGTTGGACGGCGTCTCGGAGTCGAGCAGCAGCAGCGGGATGCGGCCGATGTCGGCGACCCACACGCGGGCGTGCAGGCGGCGGTCGCCCGGAAGCTGCAGCGCGATCTCGACGGGGGCGCCGTCCCGGTCGCGCAGCAGCGTCAGGCCGAGACCGTACGGATCGAGCAGGGGATAGCTCTCGCGCTGCCAGCCGTCGTCGCCGATCGACTGGCGGAAGTAGCCGGCGCGGTAGAAGAGACCCACACCGGTGAGCGGGACGCCGAGGTCCGAGGCGCTCTTCAGGTGGTCGCCGGCGAGGATGCCGAGACCGCCCGAGTACTGGGGGAGCGAGCCGTCGACGCCGAACTCGGGTGAGAAGTAGGCGATGTGCACGGGCTTCTCGCCCTCGAGGCGCTGGAACCAGCGGTCGCCGTCGAGGTACGCGGTCAGGCGCTCGTCCTCCTCGCGCACGCGGGCGACGAACGCGTCGTCCTGCGCGAGCTGATCGAGCCGCTCCTGCCCGAGGGCGCCGAGCATGCGGGCGGGGTTCGACCCGATGTCGTCCCACAGCTCGGGATCCATCGAGGCGAACAGGGAATGGGTGGCCCGGCTCCACGACCAGCGCCAGTTGGAGGCGAGCCGGTCTAGGGGAGCGAGCGGTGGAGCGAGGACGGGACGGACGGTGAACGTTCGGATGGCCTTCACGCTCGCGATTCTAGGGGCCCAAGCTGGAAGCGCTTGCACGTGCGTGCGGGGGTCTACGCTGGCGTCATGGCCATCGCACGACTCCACGGCGGACCCCTCGACGGGCAGATCCTCCCGCTCGACCCGACCATCGACGACTCGTACATCGTCCCCTACGGCGAGGGACAGCTCGTCTACCGCCGCGAAGGCGAGGACGCCAACACCGGCGACGCCGACGGACCCACCGAGACCCGGTTCGTCTACGTCGAGGCCACCGAAGACATCGACCCGAATCCCGACGGTCGTGACGACTGAGCCGGGCGGGGATCACCCCGACCCGGCCCGCTCGGTCGAGATCGAGCTGAAGTTCGACGTCGACGCCGACACTCCGCTGCCCGACTGGTCCGGCCTGCCGGGCGTGACGTCGCTCGGCGCCGGCGAGGTGCGCGACCTCGACGCCGTCTACCTCGACACCGTCGACCTCGCGCTCGCCCGCGCCGGGTATGCCGTGCGACGACGCACCGGCGGCCCCGACGAGGGCTGGCACATCAAGGGCCCGCGCGACGCCGAGGGCGGCCGCATCGAGCTGCAGTGGCCGCTCGGCGCCGAAGGGACGACGGTTCCGGATGCCGTCGCCGCCGCGCTCGCGACGGTCGCGGCATCCACGGACTACGCCCCGATCGCCCGCATCCGCAACCAGCGCACCGCCTACGCGCTGCAGGACGCTGACGGCGGACTGGTGGCGGAGTTCGTCGACGACCACGTCGTCGCGACCGATGAGCGCGACGGCACCCGACGCGCGTGGCGTGAGTGGGAGTTCGAGCTCGGCCCGGCGGCACCTGCCTCGGCGGACACCCGAGCCGCCCTGTTCGCGGCCGCCGAGGACGCGGTGCGCGCGGCGGGCGGCCGCGAGGCGGCATCCGCGTCGAAGCTCGCGAGGGCGCTCGGCGCCTGAGCCCGACACAGAAACGCCCGGAGCCTGCGGCTCCGGGCGTCCTTCTGCGTTCGCGTGATCAGAGGTTGATCATGTGGCCGGCGAGGCCGTGGAAGGCCTCCTGCACGGCCTCCGACAGCGTCGGGTGCGTGTGGACGTTGCGGGCCGCCTCGAGCGCGGTGAGGTCCCACTTCTGCGCGAGGGTCAGCTCGGGCAGCAGCTCCGACACGTCCGGGCCGATCAGGTGGGCGCCGAGGAGCTCCAGGTGCTCGCCGTCGGCGATCACCTTCACGAAGCCGACGGGCTCGCCCAGGCCGTTGGCCTTGCCGTTCGCCGAGAACGGGAACTTCGCGACCTTCACGTCATAGCCGGCGTCGCGCGCCTGCTGCTCGGTGAGGCCGAACGACGCGACCTGCGGCGAGCAGAACGTCGCGCGCGGCATCATGCGGTAGTCGCCGAGCGTCATGGTCTCGGCCTTGCCGATGGTCTCGGCGGCGACGACGCCCTGTGCCTCGGCCACGTGGGCGAGCTGCAGCTTGGCGGTCACGTCGCCGATCGCGTAGATGTGCGGCACGTTGGTGCGCATGTGGTCGTCGATGTCGATGGCGCCGCGCTCGGTGAGCTTCACGCCCGTGGCCTCGAGGCCGAAGCCCTCGACGTTCGGCGCGAAGCCGATCGACATGAGCACCTTGTCGGCGTCGATGGACTGCGACTCGCCGCCCGCGTTCGGGGTGTAGGTGACCGTCACGCGGTCGCCGTGGTCGACCACGGTCTCGACCTTCGTCGAGGTGAGGATGTCGACGCCGTACTTCTTGTACTGGCGCGTGATCTCCTTCGACACGTCGGCGTCCTCGTTCGGGAGCGCGCGGTCGAGGAACTCGATGATCGTGACCTTCACGCCGTAGTGGGTGAGGACGAAGGCGAACTCCATGCCGATCGCGCCGGCGCCGACGATGACGATCGACTTCGGCAGCTCGCGCGTGAGGATCTGCTCCTCGTACGTCACGACGTTCTCGCTCAGCTGCACGCCCGGCAGCAGGCGCACGCGCGAACCGGTCGAGATGATCGCGTTGTCGAACGTCACCTCGGCGGTCGTGCCGTCGTTCTTGGCGACGCTGATCGCGTTCGGGCCGGTGAACGTGCCGCGCCCGTCGTACTCGTCGACCTTGTTCTTCTTCATGAGGAAGTGGATACCCTTGACGTGCGTCTCGGACACCTTGCGGCTGCGGTCCCACGCCACTCCGAAGTCGAAGTGCACGTCGCCCGAGATGCCGAACAGCTCGGCCTTGTCGTGGAACGTGTGCGCGAGGTCGGCGTTCTTGAGCAGTGCCTTCGAGGGGATGCAGCCGACGTTGAGGCACACACCGCCCCAGTACTTCTCTTCGATGACCGCGACCGTGAGGCCGAGCTGAGCAGCACGGACGGCCGCGACGTACCCGCCGGGCCCCGCGCCGAGGATGGCGACGTCGTAGTGAGGCATGCTTCCAGCCTAGTGGTCGGAATCGGGCCCGGAGCCGGGCGCGGCACCCTGGCCGCCGGCATCCCGAGCCCTGTCTTCGGCCAGCTCATTCAGCGCGCTGTTGCGCCGCGCACGCGAGACCAGCAGATAGATGATCGCTCCGGCGGCGCCCGCGAGCAGGAGGCCGATGAACACCCACGGCCACACCGGCGCGTCCGTGCTCTCGGACTCCATCGGCGGCCCGGGCGTGAACGTCTCGGTCGGCGTGGGCGCCGGCGCGACCGTCTCGGTCGGCACGGGGGTGGCCGAATCGGTCGGCGTCGGCTCGGGCGCGCCCTCGACCGTGAACGTGAACTGTCCCGAGGTGGGGTGCCCGTCGCTCGACACCACCTTCCACAGCACCGTCACGACACCGGAGGCGTCGCCGGCGACCGGCTGCGTGAGCACGTTGTCGCTCACCGTCGGCTCGCCGTCGGCGAGGTCGGCGCCCGACGCGTCGGTCACCTGCACCTCGGAGGCGCCGGGGTCGTCCGCGATGTCGGCGCTGAACGTGAGCGCGACCTGCGTAGGCAGGGCGGCGACGGTGCTTCCGTCGGCCGGGTCGCTGCCGATGAGCGCGTCGTGGGCGGAGGCGGGGGATGCCGTCGCCAGCACCGCGACGAACGCCAGGGCGAGGGCGGCCACGGCCGCGGACAGCTTCGCTGAGCGAGGTGTGTGAAGAGTTTGTGACATCACGCGATCGAGCCTAATCGGCCCTTCGATCCGGGACGGCCGAGGTCTAGCATGGCCGCAAGGCGGGGGATCTGCCCGCCGGCCCGGCAACGGAAGGAAGCGGCGGATGGACGCGATGATGATGGGCGCCATGTCGAAGGACATGACGTCGATGCCCGGCATGGAGAGCATGGACATGGCCGTCATGCAGGCGTGTATGGACGCCTGCTCGGCCTGCGAGCAGGCGTGCACGGTGTGCTCCACGCAGATGATGTCGTGCGCGACGGCCTGCATGAACTGCGCCGACATGTGCAACACGATGATGCGGGCGATGATGCGGATGCAGGGCATGACCCCCGCGGTCATGATCTCGATGCTCGACGCCTGCATGGCGATGTGCCAGCTGTGCATGGACGAGTGCATGGAGCACGCCGACCACAGCGAGGTCTGCAAGATGTGCGCTCAGTCCTGCAAGGCGTGCATGGAGGCATGCATGGCCGTCAAGGACATGATGATGGCGATGAGCTGACGCTCAGCCCCGAAGCACGTTGAACCGCCGCGCGCCCACGGCGAGCACGTGGTAGCGCTCGTGCAGGGCGACGGGGGTTCCAGGTGCGGCGGCCTCCGCCGCGCCGGTGCCGTTCCACAGTGCGATCTCGTCGCCCGCCAGCGTGCGGACGATGACGAACCCCGATCGTGCGTCGGCATCGGCGACGATGGCGTCCGCCCAGTCCGACGGCGTCGCCGCGGCCAGGCGCGCCTGGATGAGGTGCAGCGCGTGCCCGGGGGCGAACGAGGAGCAGGCGTCACCGTGGTCGCACATGCAGACCGCACGCTCACGCACCTCGAGGGCGGGAATGCGGCTGTACGGGCTGGTCACGGGATGCTCCTTCTCTGCGGATCCGCTCGGATCGATGCAGCCAGGCTAAGACGGGTGCGGGATCGGCGGCATCTCGCGCGACACGGGACGAAACATTGCGCGATCAGGTCCGCGGGATGGACGATTCGTGACCGGCACGCGGATTCGGCCTCTTCCGCGGCCCAGTCGATCGGATAGGCTGAACGCCACAGAGGAGGACACCGTGGAGCACGACCGCCGACCCGATGAGGGCGACATCCGCCGCGCAGCCGGGGCCGACGCACACGATTCCGACCGTGCGGCCGACACGACGCAGACCTTCGGTCACGACTCCGACCTGTCGTTCGTGCCGTTCGGCAGCGAACTGGGCGAAGCCGAGCTCGATGCGATCGACGCGCTGCCCTCAGGCGCCGCGCTGCTGCTGGTCCGCTCGGGCCCGACGGCAGGTGCGCGCTACCTCCTGGACGCCGACGTCACCACGGTGGGGCGGCATCCCGAGGCCGACATCTTCTTCGACGATGTCACCGTGTCGCGTCGTCACGCCGAGATCACACGCTCGGGAACGACGTTCGACCTCGTCGACCAGAGGTCGCTGAACGGCACCTACGTCAACGGCGAACGCGTCGACCGCGCCACGCTGAGCAACGGCGCCGAGGTGCGGATCGGCAAGTTCCGCCTCAACTTCTTCGTCTCGCCGGCAGACCTCGCGCGGGCGGCGGACGCCTGATGCCCGCGGCCTCCGTCCGTGAAAACGCGACGCCCGCGGGTCTTCTCAGCATCGGTCAGGTTCTGGCGCGTCTGTCGCCAGAATTCCCGGCACTCACGTCGAGCAAGCTGCGCTTCCTGGAGGTGCAGGGCATCGTCACGCCGCTGCGCACCGAGTCGGGCTACCGCAAGTTCTCGCAGGCCGATCTCGAGCGCCTGCGTCTCGCGCTGACGCTGCAGCGCGACCACTATCTGCCGCTGTCGGTCATCCGCGACTACCTCGAAGACGTCGACGCCGGTCGCGACCCCGCGACGCCGTCGGCCGTGCCGCCGCCGTCGATCGTCCCCGCGCCGCGCCGCTATCGCCGCGACGAGCTGCTGGCGGCCGCCGGCGCCGCGCCGCAGCTGCTCAACGACGCCATCAGCACCGGCGTCATGACCGGCGCGGAGTCGTACACCGAGCAGCAGGTCGCGTTGCTGCGGGCCCTGGTCGCGCTCGACCGGCACGGCATCGAGCCGCGCCACGTGCGCGCACTGCGCCAGAACGCCGAACGCGATGTCGCGCTCGTGGAATCGGCGCTCGCGCCGCTGCTGCGGCGGACGGACGCCGCCTCTCGCGGCCGGGCCGGCGAGGTGGCACCCGAGCTCGCCAAGCGCCTCGACGAGGTGCGCGCGATCTTCGTGCGCACGGCGCTGGACCGGCTGCTGGCCTGAGCCGCCGGCATCCGATTCCGGTCCTTCGCGCGACACGCCGAGGCCCGAACGGCGGATGTCGTTGCCGCGGGCACCTGGCTGATCTAGCGTGGAACATACCGATTCGGAGGGGGGACGGGCATGACCCGCGACATGGCTGACAACGAGCCTTTCTCCGCCGAACTCCTCTTCACCGACGGACTCCCGGCGATGGACGACGAAGTGGGCTACCGGGGCGCCGTGGCCGCCCGCGCCGCCGGCATCACCTACCGCCAGCTGGACTACTGGGCGCGCACCGAGCTCGTCGTCCCCACCGTCCGCGGCGCCAGCGGCTCGGGATCGCAGCGCCTGTACGGGTTCCGCGACATCCTCGTGCTGAAGCTCGTCAAGCGCCTGCTCGACACCGGCATCTCGCTGCAGCAGATCCGCACCGCCGTCGACCAGCTGCGCGCCTCCGGCATCCGCGACCTCGCGGGAACCACGCTCATGAGCGACGGGGCATCGGTGTACCTGTGCACCTCGAACGACGAGGTCATCGACCTCGTCAGCCGGGGTCAGGGCGTCTTCGGCATCGCCGTCGGCAAGGTGCTGCGCGAGGTCGAGTCCGAGCTCGTCGAGTTCGAGGTCGAGAAGCCCGACCCGCTGGACGAGCTCGCCGCCCGGCGCTCGGCGCGGACGGCGTGACCCACCCCTCCTGACTCAGCCGGCGTTCGACATCGCCGCGCTGTTCGTGCGCGCCGTCGCGGTGAGCGCCTGGCCCAGGTCGGCGATGAGGTCCTGCGGATCCTCCAGCCCGATGGACAGCCGCACCAGCGCGTCCGACGGCTTCGCGTCGGACACCACCGGACGGTGCGTGAGCGCGGCCGGGTGCTGGATGAGCGAGTCGACGCTCCCGAGCGACACCGCGTGCGTGAACAGCTCGACGCGCGCGGTGAGCGCGGCGGCGGCCTCGTAACCACCGGCGAGCTCGACGGCGATCATCGCGCCCGGACCCGCCTGCTGGGTGCCCACGAGCCCTTCGGGGTCGCAGCCGGGCAGGCCCGGGAAGTGCACGCGCGACACCTCGGGGCGCGTCGTGAGCCACTCCGCGACGACGCGTGCGCCCTCCTGCTGCGCCCGGACCCGCACCGGAAGCGTCGCGAGGCCCCGATGCAGCAGGTACGCCGCGAGCGGATGCATGATCGCGCCGGTGATGGCGCGTGTGCGCCGCAGGGCGGCCGCCAGACGCGCGTCGCACGCCACCACTCCGCCGACGACGTCGCCGTGGCCTCCCAGGTACTTCGTGGCGCTGTGGAGCGACAGGGCGGCGCCGAGCTCCAGCGGCTGCTGCAGGACAGGCGTGGCGAAGGTGTTGTCGACGAGGACCGGCACGTCACCCGCGGCGGCCACGACGGCGCGCAGGTCGACGAGCTCCAGCGTGGGGTTGGCGGGCGTCTCGAGCACGACGAGCGCCGTGTCGTCGCGAACCGCGGCGGCCACGCCGTCGGGGGCGCAGAAGGTGGTCTCCAGCCCGAGCAGCCCGGACGCGAGGAGGTGATCGGTGCCGCCGTACAGCGGGCGCACCGCGACGACGTGCCGCTTGCCCGACTCATGCGACACCCCCAGCAGCACCGCGGTGATCGCCGCCATGCCCGACGAGAACGCGACCGCCTCTTCGGCGTGCTCGAGGCGTGCGAGCGCCTCCTCGAACCGGGCGACCGTGGGGTTCCACAGGCGTGCGTACACATTCGAGCCGCCCTCGAACGGGTGACCGCCGGTCGCGAGCACCTCGTACGACATGCCGCCGACCTCCAGATCGGGCAGCGGGTTGGTCGACGAGAGGTCGAGGGGGAGGGCGTGGACGCCGAGGCTCGCGAGGTCTTCGCGGCCGGCGTGCACGGCAATGCTGTCGGGATGCAACGTCATCGGTGCCATGGCGATATGGTCAGCGATTTCGCCGCGGATGGCAAGTCGTGTTCACCCCCGCGTGCACAAGATGCTCATTCTGCTCACTGGGTGAGCAAAGTGGTGAGCCCGAGGGATGCCGGGATGCGGCATCCGCTGGTCGTCCGTCAGGGACGCGGGTCGTCGGGCGACGGGATGCGGCCCGTGCGCATGATGCGGTCCAGCAGCGAGTCGAAGTCGGCGGCGAGCTCCTGGGCGGAGTCACCCGGCCAGATGTGCAGCGGCTTGGCCGCGCCCTGCGCCTGCTGCAGCGACGTGCGCTCGGGCAGCTGCGGCGAGAGCACGAGCGGACCGAACATGTCGCGCAGCTCCTTGATGCGGAACTGGTGCTCGATCGACTGCGGGCGCACGCGGTTGACCACGATGCCCAGCGGCTGCAGGCGGGGGGAGAGGCCGCGGCGGATCTCTTCGATCGCGCGCAGCGCGCGGTCGGCGGCGGCCACCGAGAACAGGCCCGGCTCGGTCACCACGACCACACGGTCCGACGCCGCCCACGCGGTGCGCGTCAGGGCGTTGAGCGAGGGCGCGCAGTCGATGAGCACGAGGTCGTAGTCGGCCTCGATGGTGGCGAGCGCCTCTTCCATCTTCCAGACGTCGCGCACGCTCGGGTGCGGGCCGTCGAAGTTGATCGCCGACGGGCTGCCGATCATGACGTCGATCGTGCCGGGGTGGACCTTGGCCCACCCGCTGGAGGTGATGGCCTGACGGACCGTCTTCTCCTTGGGATTGGCCAGGACGTCGGCGACATTGAGTCGACCGGCGACTTGGATGTCCATTCCCGTCGAGACGTCGGACTGCGGGTCGAGGTCGACGACGAGCGTGCGGACACCGCGGGCGAAAGCCGCCGACGCGAGTCCGAGAGTCACGGTCGTCTTGCCGACGCCACCCTTGAGCGAGCTGACGGATAGGACGTGCACAAGCCACCACGTTACCGTCCCCTAGGCTGAGAGCACACTCAGCCGGATCCGGGGCGCAGATCCCCGACCCGCGCGCACCGCCGCTGACGGAGGTCGAATGTTCCGCAAGATCCTGGTCGCCAATCGCGGAGAGATCGCCATCCGCGCCTTCCGCGCCGCGTACGAGCTGGGGGCGCGCACAGTCGCGGTGTTCCCCTACGAGGACCGGAACTCGCTGCATCGGCTGAAGGCCGACGAGGCCTACCAGATCGGCGAGGTGGGGCATCCGGTCCGCGCATACCTCGACGTCGACGAGATCGTGCGCGTCGCGAAGGAGGCGGGCGCCGACGCGATCTATCCCGGCTACGGCTTCCTGTCCGAGAATCCCGAGCTCGCCGAGAAGGCGGCCGCGAACGGCATCGCGTTCATCGGCCCGCCCGCGAACGTGCTCGAGATGGCCGGGAACAAGGTCACCGCCAAGCAGCACGCGGTCGCGGCCGGCGTGCCGGTCCTGCGCTCGACCGAGGCGTCGGAGGACGTCGACGAGCTGCTGGCGCAGGCCGAAGCGATCGGATTCCCGATCTTCGTGAAGGCGGTCGCCGGCGGCGGCGGACGAGGGATGCGGCGCGTCGAGCGTGCCGAAGAACTCGCGCCGGCTCTCGCCGAGGCGATGCGCGAGGCGGGCAGCGCGTTCGGCGACGCCCGCGTGTTCCTCGAACAGGCGGTTCTGCGCCCGCGGCACGTCGAGGTGCAGATCCTCGCGGACGCGGCGGGCGAGACGGTGCACCTGTTCGAGCGCGACTGCTCGGTGCAGCGCCGCCACCAGAAGGTGATCGAGATCGCTCCGGCGCCCAACCTCGACGCGGCCGTCCGCGACGCGCTGCACGGCTACGCCGTCGCCTTCGCACGCTCGATCGGCTACCAGAACGCCGGCACCGTCGAGTTCCTCCTCGAGACGGCCGGCCCGCGCACGGGCGAGGTCGTCTTCATCGAGATGAACCCGCGCATCCAGGTCGAGCACACCGTCACCGAAGAGGTCACCGACGTCGACCTGGTGCAGTCGCAGATGCGCATCGCGGCGGGGCAGAGCCTCGCGGACCTGGGCCTCACGCAGGACCAGATCCACCTGCGCGGGGCCGCACTGCAGTGCCGCATCACCACGGAGGACCCGACCCAGGGCTTCCGCCCCGACACCGGCAAGATCACGACGTACCGCTCGCCGGGTGGCGCCGGCATCCGCCTGGACGGCGGCACGACCGCCGCCGGCGCGCAGATCAGCCCCCACTTCGACTCGATGCTGGCGAAGCTCACGTGCCGCGGCCGCGACTTCGGCGCCGCGGTCGTGCGCGCGCGCCGTGCCCTCGCGGAGTTCCGCATCCGCGGCGTCTCGACGAACATCCCCTTCCTGCAGGCGGTGCTCGACGACCCGTCGTTCGTCGCCGGCGACGTGAGCACCTCGTTCATCGACGAGCGGCCGGGACTGCTCAAGGGACGCGAGTCCAAGGACCGCGGCACCAAGATCCTGAACTGGCTCACCGACACGACGGTCAACAAGCCGAACGGCGACAACCCGGTCACCGTCGACCCGCGGTTGAAGCTCCCGGCCCTCGACCTCACGACGGAGCCGCCGGCCGGTTCGCGCCAGCGGCTGCTCGAACTGGGGCCGGCCGGCTTCGCGAAGGCGCTGCGCGAGCAGACGGCGCTCGGGGTCACCGAGACGACGTTCCGCGATGCGCACCAGTCGCTGCTGGCCACGCGTGTGCGCACGAAGGACCTCGTGACCGTCGCGCCGTACGTGGCACGCCTGACCCCGCAGCTCCTGTCGGTCGAGGCCTGGGGCGGCGCGACCTACGACGTCGCGCTGCGCTTCCTCGGCGAGGACCCGTGGGAGCGCCTGGATCGCCTGCGGACCGCGCTGCCCAACGTGGCGATCCAGATGCTGCTGCGCGGGCGCAACACCGTGGGCTACACGCCGTACCCGACCGAGGTCACCGACGCGTTCGTGCGCGAGGCCGCCGCGTCGGGCATCGACATCTTCCGCATCTTCGACGCGCTCAACGACGTGGCGCAGATGCGTCCCGCGATCGATGCGGTGCTCGCCACGGGCACGTCCATCGCCGAGGTCGCCGTCTGCTACACCGGCGACCTGCTCAATCCCGCAGAAGACCTCTACACGCTGGACTACTACCTGCGTCTGGCCGAGCAGATCGTCGACGCGGGCGCCCATGTCCTGGCGATCAAGGACATGGCCGGCCTGCTGCGCCCGGCGGCGGCATCCCGTCTCGTCAGTGCGCTGCGCGACCGCTTCGACGTCCCGGTCCACGTGCACACGCACGACACCGCCGGCGGACAGCTCGCCACGCTGCTCGCCGCGAGCGCGGCGGGGGCGGATGCCGTCGACGCGGCCGCTGCGCCGATGTCGGGGACCACGAGCCAGCCGTCGCTGTCGGCCCTCGTGGCCGCGCTGTCGCACACCGAGCGCGACACCGGCATCTCGCTCGACGCCGTGAGCGACCTCGAGCCCTACTGGGAGGCGGTGCGCCACCTGTACCGGCCGTTCGAGTCGGGACTGCCGGGCCCCACCGGCCGCGTGTACCACCACGAGATCCCCGGCGGCCAGCTGTCGAACCTGCGTCAGCAGGCGATCGCGCTCGGCCTGGCCGAGGATTTCGAGCTCATCGAGGACATGTACGCCGCCGCGAACGAGATCCTCGGGCGCGTGCCGAAGGTCACACCGTCGTCGAAGGTCGTGGGCGACCTGGCGCTGCACCTGGCCGCCGTCAAGGCGGACCCGAAGGACTTCGCCGAGAACCCGCAGAACTACGACATCCCCGACTCGGTCGTGGGGTTCATGGCGGGGGAGCTGGGCGACCTGCCGGGCGGGTGGCCGGAGCCCTTCCGCACCAAGGTGCTGCAGGGCCGCCAGGTGAGCATCGACCTCACTCCGCTGACGGATGCCGAGTCCGCGGCGCTCGACGCCGATGCCGCATCGCGGCGCGAGATGCTGAACAAGCTGCTGTTCCCCGGCCCGACCCGCGCGTTCCAGCAGACGCGCGAGGTGTTCGGAGACCTCAGCGTGCTCGACACCGTCGACTACCTCTACGGTCTCACCGCCGGCGCGGAGCACGTCGTCGAGATCGAGCGCGGCGTGCAGCTGTACGTCGGGCTCGAGGCGATCGGCGAGGCCGACGACAAGGGCATCCGCACCGTCATGACCACCCTCAACGGCCAGCTGCGCCCCGTGTTCGTGCGGGACCGCAGCATCAAGGTCGAGGCGCGACAGGCAGAGAAGGCCGACACCACCCGGCCGGGACAGGTCGCGGCGCCGTTCTCGGGCGTCGTGACGCTCAAGACGCTCGTCGGCGACACCGTCACGGCGGGCCAGCCGGTCGCCTCGATCGAGGCGATGAAGATGGAAGCCGCGATCACCGCGCCCGTCGACGGAGTGGTCGAACGCCTCGCCATCGCCGAGACCGCGCAAGTCGATGCCGGAGACCTTTTGGTCGTGATCCGTCCGGCCCAGTAGCCTGGAGGGTGGCATCCGCCCGAATACGTCTGCCCTGGAGAACTCCGCAGTGACGCCCGATCGCACCGACCATACGCCCGACGAGCCCGTGAACGGCGTGCTCTCCGACACCGGAAGCCTCGACACCGCAGGCATCGGAATCCTCGGAGGTGCGACGGCGCAGGTCAACGTCGAGCTGCCGACGGAGTCGGACGACGACCGTGACGACGACGGCGTGATCGACGACGAGGTCCCCTTCGTCATCGAGATCCCCGCCGACGCCGACCTGCCGATCGTCGAGGTCTTCGTGCCCGCCGAGCCGGACGACGACGTGATCGACGCGGACGAGGTGCTCGCGGACGAGGTGCTCGCCGATGACGGGCACGCCGAGGTCATCGAGGACGCCGTTGTCGTGGACGCGGTGGTGGTGGACGAAGTCGTGGGCGACGAGATCGCCGTCGAAGCGATCGCGGAGGACGAGATCGCCGACGCCGAGGCGGAGCCGGAGCCGGAGCTCGCGTCCCCGGACGCCGAGGCGCCGGAGCCCGCCCCCGAGTCGAGCGAGGACGAGCCAGCGACCGATGTCGCCGTCGAGCCCGCGACGGCACCCGAGGCGTCCGAGCCGGTCGAGCCTTCTGCGGGCGACGAGCCCCTCGAGGCTCAGCCCGAGGCGGCCGACGGGGCCTTCGCGGACGAGGCCGACGAGTTCGCCGGCGTCGACTTCGAGGCGGCAGACTTCGACACGTCCGACTTCGAGTTCGACGGCACCGAGTTCGACCTCGAGTTGACCGATGAGATCGCGGAGGATCCCATGACTGCGCACGCCCCGGAACCCGAAGAGACGGATGCCGCGGCATCCCGATCCGCAGCGACCGACGCTCCGGCGCCTCCGGTGGTCCCGGCGGCCGCCGCCGCAGCGGCGGCGGCGACCGCGCCCGCTCCGGCCACCCGGCGCGAGGCGCAGCACACCGGCGCCGTGCCGGTCGTGGAGCGCCAGGCGGAGCGCGCCGTGGACCGCATCGCGCCGCGACCCGGTGTGGCGCTGACCTCGAAGCGCCTCGGCGAGTTCGAGGCCGGCCGCGAGACCTCCGACCTGCTCACCGCCGACCGCCTGCTCGACCCGCACCAGGTGGTCAAGCCCGAACCCGAGGGGACGTGGCAGCACTTCGTGTACTCGATCTCGGGCAAGCGCATCAACCTCGGCGACAGCAAGCGCGCCCGCGCCCGCAAAGAGATGGACCGTCGCATCGCAGCACCTCTCACCGGTGGCGCGCGCTTCGTGCCGGTCCTGTCGCGCAAGGGCGGCGTCGGCAAGACGACGGTCACCACGCTGCTCGGCATGGCCCTCGCCGACGCCCGCGACGACCGCGTGATCGCCGTCGACGCCAACCCCGACCGCGGGACGCTCGCCGAGCGCATCTCGCGCGACAGCGGCAAGACCGTCCGCGACCTCGTGCGCATCAGCCCCGAGGTCGTCGGATTCAACGACCTGTCGAACATCGTCGCTCGCGACGAGACGCGCCTGGACGTCGTGGCGTCCGACACCGACCCGCGCGTCTCGGAGGCGTTCAACGACGCCGACTACCGCGACGTCGCCGCCCTCGCCGCGCACTACTACTCGGTCGTGCTCACCGACACGGGCACCGGCATCGTGCACTCGGTCATGGGGGCGACCCTCGACCTCGCCGACCAGATCGTCATCGTCGCCGGCCTCAGCGTCGACGAGGCGCGCCTCGCGTCCGAGACGCTGACGTGGCTCGAGACCAACGGATACTCCGACAAGGTGCGCAGCGCCATCGTGGTGCTCAACAACGCCAAGCCCGGGCACCCGCTCGTGCAGCTCGACGAGCTCGAGGCGCACTTCCGCACGCGCGTGCGCGCCGTGGTGCGCGTGCCGTACGACGCGCACATCGCCGCAGGCAGCGCCATCGTGTTCCGCGAGCTGCAGCCCGCGACGCGGGACGCGGCACGTGAGCTCGCGGCGACCGTCGTCGAGGGTCTGCGCACGCCGGCGGTGGCCGCCTGATGGCGGTCCGGCCCATCCGCATCTTCGGCGACCCCGTCCTGAAGTCGGTCTGCGCCCCGATCGGCGAGATCGACGAAGGCGTGCGCGCTCTGGTGCGCGACCTCGTCGACACCGTCGAGCTCCCCGGCCGTGCCGGCGTCGCCGCCAACCAGATCGGCGTCGGACTGCGCGCATTCAGCTACAACATCGACGGCGACATCGGGTATGTGCTGAACCCCATGCTCGTCGAGGTGTCGGGCGAGCCCGAAGCCATCGGCGAGGGCTGCCTCTCGGTGCCGGGGCTCTGGCACGACGCGGTCCGCTACCCGCACGCGAAGGTCGTCGGCCTCGACCTCGACGGCAACGAGCTCGTCATCGAGGGCGACGGACTGCTCGCCCAGGCGCTCCAGCACGAGACGGATCACCTCGACGGCAAGCTCTACCTCGACCGGCTCACGCCCGACGAGCGACGTGTCGCCATGCGCGAGATCCGCGAGTCCGACTGGTTCTGATCACTCGGATCCGAGAAAGCGAAAGGGATGCCGGCGGCCGAGGCCGCCGGCATCCCTTTGTGCATAGCGCTACGAGAGCGAGACGTTCGTGGTGCTCACCGGCACCGCGTAGATCTCTTCGACGTCGCCCGCGAAGTCCGCGAGGATGACGTTGCGCTTGATGCTCATCTTCGGCGTGAGGTGGCCGCTGTCTTCGGTCCACTCGCTCGGGAGGATCGTGAACTTGCGGATCGACTCGGCGCGTGAGACGTACTTGTTGGCCTCGTCGATCGCACGCTGCACCTCGGCACGCACCGCGGGGTTCTTCGCGGCGTCCGCGAGCGACAGGTCGCGGGGCAGGTCGTTGTTCGCGAGCCACGCCGGCAGCATCTCGGGGTCGAGGGTGATGAGGGCGGCGATGAACGGCTTCTGATCGCCGACGACCACCACCTGCCCGACGATCGGGTTGGCGCGGATCGGGTCCTCGAGCGCGGCGGGCGAGACGTTCTTGCCACCGGCGGTGACGATGATCTCTTTCTTGCGGCCGGTGATCGTGAGGAAGCCCTCGTCGTCGAACGAGCCGACGTCGCCCGTCTTGAACCAGTCGCCGTCGAACGCGGCCGCGGTGGCCTCGTCGTTGCGCCAGTACTCCTTGAAGACGTTGATGCCGCGCACCTGGATCTCGCCGTCGTCGGCGAGGCGGATGCCGACGCCCGGCAGCACGGGGCCGACGGTGCCGATCTTGGACTTCGACGGGATGTTGACCGTCGCCGGTGCGGTCGTCTCGGTCAGGCCGTAGCCCTCGAGGATCGTGACGCCCAGGCTGTGGAAGAAGTGCCCGAGGCGCGGGCCGAGCGGGGCCGACCCCGACACGGCGTACGTCACGCGGCCACCCATCGCCTGGCGGAGCTTCGAGTAGACGAGCTTGTCGAACAGCGCGAACTTGATCTTCGTGCCGAACGGGATCTTCTTGCCCTCCTGCAGCAGCGTCGAGTGCTCGACGGCGGTCTTGGCGGCGGCGCGGAAGATCTTGCCCTTGCCGCCCGCCTCGGCCTTCTGCTCGGCCGAGTTGTAGACCTTCTCGAACACGCGGGGGACCGCGAGCAGGAAGGTCGGCTTGAACGAGCCGAGTGCCGGCAGCAGCTGCTTGGTGTCGGGCTGGTGGCCGACCTTGACGCCGGAGTGCACGGCGAGGATCGAGATGAAGCGGGCGAAGACGTGCGCCGTCGTGATGAACAGCAGCGTCGATGCGCCCGGGGTCTCGACGACCTCGTGGAGCGACTTGGCCGAGTTGCGGGCGAGCTCGACGAAGTTGCTGTGCGTCAGGACGCACCCCTTCGGCCGCCCGGTGGATCCCGACGTGTAGATGAGGGTCGCGATGTCGGCGCCCACCGCGATGCCGCGGCGGCGCTCGATCTCGTCGTCCGCGACGCCCTTGCCCTGCTCGACGAGCTTGTCGAGGTCGCCCGCGTGCATCTGCCACGACGAGCGGACCAGCGGAAGGTCGGCGCGGGCCTCTTCGAACCGTGCGGAGTGCTCGGCCTGCTCGGTGATGATCGCGATCGCGCCCGAGTCCGACAGGTTCCACGCGATCTGGGCGGCCGAGCTGGTCTCGTAGATCGGGACCATGACGGCGCCCGCGTAGAAGAGCGCGAAGTCGACGAGCGACCACTGGTAGGTCGTGCGGGCGACGAAGCCCACCTTGTCGCCGGGCTCGATGCCGGCGGCGGCGAAGCCCTTCGCGAGGGCGATCACCTGCTTCTGGAACTCGGCGGCGCTGATGTCGCGCCACCCCTCGCCGTCCGGAACGGCGAACAGCGCCCTGTCCGGCGTCGCCTTGACGCGCTCGACCAGCAGGTCGGCGATGTTTGCTTGCGGATCGGCGGGGACGATCGCGGGGACTTCGAACTGGACCACGGCAGCTCCTTCGGTACCGGACGACGGATTATCTCGGGTAGATGGTTCGAGTCTAATCGGCCGTCACATGAGCACTGTCGGGGGTGTGGACGAGCACGCGCTGACTAGACTGCAAGACGCTGTCGCGCGCGCGAGAGCCGGGAAGGAAGTGCAGTGCTCAAGGTCGGCATCGACATCGGCGGGACGAAGATCGCGGGAGGCGTCGTCGACGCCGACGGACGCATCATCGAGAAGGTCCGCGTCGACACGCCTACCGACACCGGGGCGCTCGCCCAGGCCGTCATCGACATGGCGCGCCACTTCCGCTCCGGCCACGAGGTGTCGGCCGTCGGCGTCGCCGCCGCGGGGTTCATCGACCGCGACCGGGCCATCGTGATCCACGCGCCCAATATCGCGTGGCGCAACGAGCCGCTCAAGGCGCGCCTGGAGGACGGCATCCAGCTCCCCGTCGCGATCGAGAACGACGCCAACGCTGCGGGCTGGGCCGAGTACCGGTTCGGAGCCGGGCAGGGCGTCGAGCACATGGTGATGCTGACGATGGGCACGGGCGTCGGGGGAGCGATCATCCTCGACGGGCAGCTCTTCCGCGGTGGTCACGGCATCGCCGCCGAGCTGGGTCACCTGCGCTTCATCCGCGGCGGTCTGCTGTGCGGCTGCGGACAGAGCGGATGTCTCGAGCAGTACGCGTCCGGTCGGGCGCTGCAGCGCGAGGCGCACGACATCGCCGACGCCGGCGGGATCGGCGAGGCCCTCGCGGCGCTGCGCGCCGAGACCGGGACGATCTCGGGCCCGGCCGTCTCGCGGCTCGTGCTGGCCGGCGACCCGGGCGCCACCGAGGCGCTGCGCCGCGTGGCGACCGCGCTCGGCGAGGCCTGCGGCGGATTCCAGGCGGTCCTCGACCCGGAGCTGTTCGTCATCGGCGGCGGCGTCGCGCAGCTCGGCGAGGATCTGCTCGCCCCCGTGCGGCTCGCCTACGAGACCTCGCTCCCGGGCTATGGCGACCGACCGGTCGCACGGTTCGCGATCGCGCAGCTGGTCAACGACGCCGGGCTCATCGGCGCCGCGGACCTGGCCACGGCGGAGGGGTAGACGCCCGATGTTCTACTGGCTGATGAAGTACGTGGTGATCGGTCCGATCGTCAAGGCGATCTGGCGCCCGTGGATCGTCGGCCGGCGCAACATCCCCGCCGAAGGAGCGGCGATCCTCGCCAGCAACCACCTCTCGGTGATGGACTCGATCTTCCTGCCCCTCATGATCGACCGGCCGGTGTCGTTCCTCGCCAAGAGCGACTACTTCACGGGCAAGGGCATCAAGGGCTGGGCGACCCGCGTCTTCATGAAGGCCACGGGACAGATCCCCATCGACCGATCCGGCGGCAAGGCCTCCGAGGCCTCTCTCAACACCGGCCTGCAGGTGCTCGGCCGCGACGACCTCCTCGGCATCTACCCCGAGGGCACCCGCAGCCCCGACGGCAAGCTCTACCGCGGCCGGACGGGCCTTGCCCGCATGGCGCTGGAGGCGCATGTGCCGGTCGTCCCCGTCGTCATGGTCGACACCGACACCATGCTGCCGATCGGCCGGACCATCCCGCGGATCGTGCGCGTCGGCATCGTGATCGGCGAGCCGCTGGACTTCTCGCGCTTCCAGGGCATGGAGGGCGACCGCTACATCCTGCGCTCGGTCACCGACGAGATCATGGTCGCGCTGCAGCGGCTGGGCGAGCAGGAGTACGAGGACGTGTACGCCTCGACAGTCAAGGACCGGCTGCAGAAGCCCGCGGCCTGACGCCCCGGGTGCGCCGGAGGCCGCGTCACGCGGCGCCGGGGCATGGTCGCCCGCGGCTAGAATCGGGGGATGCTCCAGCACCTCGACGCACTCGACCACTGGCGGACCCTGCCGATCAAGCAGCAGCCGCAGTGGTATGACGACGAGGCCGTGGCTGCGGCATCCGCCGAACTCGCGACGCTGCCCCCGCTGGTCTTCGCGGGCGAGGTCGACAACCTGCGCGACCGGCTGGCGCGCGCCGCGTCGGGTCGTGCCTTCCTTCTGCAGGGCGGCGACTGCGCCGAGACGTTCGCGGGCGCCACCGCCGAGCAGATCCGCAACCGCATCAAGACGGTGCTCCAGATGGCGGTCGTGCTGACATACGGCGCGTCGATGCCGATCGTCAAGATGGGCCGCATGGCGGGACAGTTCGCCAAGCCGCGCTCTAGCGACACCGAGACCCGCGGCGAGGTGACGCTGCCGGCATACCGCGGCGACATCGTCAACGGCTACGACTTCACCGAGGGCTCGCGACAGGCCGACCCCCAGCGTCTGCTGAAGGGCTACCACACCGCCGCGTCGACCATCAACCTCATCCGCGCGTTCACGACCGGTGGCTTCGCCGATCTGCGCGAGGTGCACTCGTGGAACAAGGGCTTCGCGCAGAACCCCGCCAACCAGCAGTACGAGCGTCTCGCGACCGAGATCGACCGTGCCATCAAGTTCATGGAGGCCGCGGGCGCCGACTTCGAGGAGCTGACGCGAGTCGAGTTCTACACCGGCCACGAGGGTCTGCTCATGGACTACGAGCGGCCGCTGACACGGATCGACTCGCGCACCAGCACGCCGTACAACACGTCGGCCCACTTCCTGTGGATCGGGGAGCGCACGCGCGACCTCGACGGCGCGCACGTCGACTACTTCTCGAAGATCCGCAACCCGATCGGCGTGAAGCTCGGCCCGACCACGACGCCCGAGACCGCTCTCGCGCTCATCGACAAGCTCGACCCCGAGCGTGAGCCGGGTCGCCTCACGTTCATCACCCGCATGGGCGCGGGCAAGATCCGCGACGCGCTCCCGCCCCTGCTGGAGGCCGTGCGCGATTCGGGCGCGACGCCGCTGTGGGTCACCGACCCCATGCACGGCAACGGCATCACCACGCCCACCGGCTACAAGACGCGGCGCTTCGACGACGTCGTCGACGAGGTCCGCGGCTTCTTCGAGGCGCACCGCGCGGTCGGCACGTTCCCCGGCGGCATCCACGTAGAGCTCACCGGCGACGACGTCACCGAGTGCCTCGGCGGCTCCGAGCAGATCGACGAGGCGACGCTCGCGACCCGCTACGAGTCGCTGTGCGACCCGCGCCTGAACCACATGCAGTCGCTCGAACTCGCCTTCCTCGTGGCCGAGGAGCTCGAGAAGCGCTGACGCGGCCGCCTGAACGTCGGAGATCCCGGATGCCTCGGCCCGAGGCATCCGGGATCCTCATGTCGACGCAGCCGAGGTGACGTGCGTTCGCGCTGTCGAAATCGGCATTCGCGCACGAAGACTTCGAGCGCGGATGCCGATTTCGACAGCGCGGCGTGCGGGCTAGAGGGTCGCGCCGATGCGCACCGACACCTCGGTGCCCTTCGGCTTCATCGTCCCGGCCTTGGGGGACTGCGACTCCACCTGCGTGAACGCGTCGGGGAACGAGTCCCACCGGTCGTCGTACTCGAGCGTGAACCCGAGCGCGGTCACCGCGTCGCGTGCTTCGGCGAGCGTCATCCCGGTCAGGTCGGGGACCGCGAACAGCGGAGGGCCGGTCGACACGACCAGCGTCAGCGTGCTGTTCGGCGCCAGCCAGCCGTTCTCGGGTATGCCGTCCACGCGGATCACCCGGCCCTCATCGACCGTGTCGCTCGGCTCGGACCCGCTCGGGTCGGCGGCGACCAGACCGACGCCCTCGAGGGTGCTCCGCGCCTTGCCCTCGGTCATGCCCGAGACGTCCGGCACCGGACCGAGCGACACCTGGAGGCGGGCGGAGTCGCCCTGATGGACGGTGCAGCCGTCGATGCACGGCACGTCCTGGGATCCGTCATCCGGAGCACCGGCAGCGCGGACGAAGACGCCCACGACGACGCCTTCGGGTGCCGGGGTGAAGAGCTGCTCGCTCTCGCCGGGCACGTCGATGGACTGCGCGGTCAGGGCCGAACGCGCGTCGGCGTCGGTCATGCCCGAGAACGATGGGAATGTCGCCTCGGCCGGGCCCAGCGACACGACGAGGGTCACCTCGGTGTCGCGATCGACGCGCGTGCCGTGCTCGGGGTTCGTGCTCATGACCTGGCCGGCCGGCACATCCAGGCTGTTGGCCTCGGCGCGGACGGCGATGAGCGTGTCCTGTTGCAGGCGGGCTGCGGCGTCTTCGTACGTCTGACCCGTCACGTCGGCGACGACCACCATCGAGCCCGGCCCCGAGCCGAACCACCAGCCGATCCCGCCCGCGAGGGCGGCCAGCAGCAGCACCAGCACGAGCAGCCACGCGCCGCGCGTGCGGCGCCGCTGCGTCGCGGTGCGCAGTCGCGCCGAGTTGTCGACCTCGTCGAGGGTCGCCACCGGCCCGGTCGCGGTGCTCGGGAGCACTGCGGTGAGCTCACCCGTGGGCGTCGCGGCATCGCCGACGACGCCGATCGGCCCGGTCCGCGTGACCACGGGGCTGACGCCGAGCTCGCGCTCGATCTCGCGCAGGCGGGTCAGCATCTCGCGCGCGTCGGTGGGGCGCTCGTCGGGCGACTTCTCGGTCGCCCACAGCACGAGCTCGTCCAGCGGCTCGGGCACGCCCGGGTTCTTGACGCTCGGGCGCGGCACCGAGTCCGTGGCGTGCTGGAACGCGATCTGCATGGGCTGCTCGCCCTTGTAGGGCTGCTCGCCGGTGAGCATCTCATACAGCATGATGCCGATGGCGTAGATGTCGCTGCGCGCGTCGGCGGTGCCGCGCGTGACGAGCTCGGGGGCGAGGTACGCGATCGTGCCGAGGAGCTGCGCGCCGGATGCCGTGTTCGCCGTCGTCGCGCGCGCGAGGCCGAAGTCGCCGATCTTGATGCGACCGTCCTCGGCGAGCAGCACGTTCTCGGGCTTGACGTCGCGGTGCACGATCCCGGCGCGGTGCGCCGCGGCCAGGCCCGACAGCACGGCGTCCAGGATCGAGATCGCCTGCGGCACGGTGAGCCGGCGCTGCTCGCGCAGCAGCTCGCGCAGCGTGATGCCCGGCAGGTACTCCATGACGAGGTACGCCATGTCGCCGTCCTGGCCCTGGTCGAACACGTTCACGACGTTGGGGTCGGCCAGGCGCGCGGCGGCACGGGCCTCTTGGATGAACCGGCTCTGGAACACGGAGTCGTCGCTCAGATGCGAGTGCATCACCTTGAGCGCGACGCGGCGCTCCAGCCGCAGATCCGTCGCGACGTACACCGTCGCCATGCCTCCGCGGGCGATGCGAGCACGCACCCGGTACCGGCCGTCGACGAGACGGCCGATCAGCGGGTCGGTCTGCTGACTCGTGCTCACGCTGAGAGTCTACGGATCCCGACCTGCGAGCCCGCGGAGCGCCTCACCTCGCGAGACCGTAATGTGACGGTCCGGCAGCCCGCCCGGCACCGCGTCGGACGCGATGTCTCAGCCGAGCGCCGCGAGCCACGACGCGGCCGGGGCCTCCCACTTGGCGTACGCGTCGGGGAAGGCCGAGATCTGGACCGCCTGCGCCGCCTGCGTGAACGTCAGGTTCTGCCAGCCGGGGACATCGAGCAGGCCGCGCGTGCGTGCGCCGTTCGGGTCGCCCGCACCGCCGTAGAAGACGCGGGTTGCGCGGGCGGCATCCTGCACCTCCGCCTCGGTGCCCCAGCCGTAGCTGGGTCGCTGCTGGAAGAGACCCAGCGAGTCGCGGTCGCCCCACGTCACGTTGCGCAGCGACGATTCCTGCATCGCGGTGCCGAGCGCGATCGCGATGCCGCGATCGGGCACACCGAGCTCCCGCCCGATGCGGACGATGAGCTGCGCGTTGGCGACCTGCTCGGCGGTGAGACCGGGGATCGAGGGCTGCGCGGTCGGGACGGTGATCGTCTGGCCGGGGTAGATGATCGACGACGCGCTGAGGCCGTTGGCGCCGAGCACCGCGTTGGTGCTGACTCCGTGGCGCTTCGCGATCGCGCTGATGGTGTCACCGGCGACGATCGTGTACGCCGTGCCCCCTGCCGACGGTGCTGCCGGAGGCGTCGGAGCGGGCGCCTCCGGTGCGGCGGGAGCGGAGGCCGCGGGCGCGGCTGCGCCGGGGATCGCGATCCGCTGGCCGGGGTAGATGATCGACGACCAGCCCAGGCCGTTGGCCGACAGCACCGCATTCGTGGTGACCCCGTGGCGTCGGGCGATCGAGCTGACCGTGTCGCCTCGCTGGACCGTGTACGAGCCCGCGCCTCCCGACGGAGCCGCGGGAGCTGCGGGTGTGGCCGGTGCGGATGCCGCCGCAGCCGTGAGCCTCAGGACCTGGCCGGGGTAGATGACCGACGACCAGCCGAGCCCGTTGAGGGCGAGCACGTCGGCGGTGCGCAGCCCGAAGCGGGCGGCGATGCGGCTGACCGTGTCGCCGCGCGCCACCGTGTAGGTCGCGGGTGCCGCCTGCGTCGCGACGACGGCCACCGCAGGAAGCGCGGCGACGGTCGCCGCGTCGGTCTGCGCCGCAGCGGCGGTGAGCGGGCGGACCGTCTGGGGCCGCTCCGCAGCCGCGCCGCGGGTCGCGGCAGACGCGTCCAGCGCGGCGCGGTGGGCGGAGTCCGCGGTCGCGGCCTGCGCCGGAGCGGCGGTGAGTGTCAGGGCGATGGATCCGGCGACGGCCACGGGCACACCCGTGAAGATCGCACGGGACCCGCGTGGAATGCGGGTGCTGCTGGTCTGTCGCACGAGTTTCCCCCCTCAGTCGACTCCGAGAACCGTGTCACGGATGATGAAAGGTGTCAACGCCTGTTATAAGAAGTGACCGCTGGGGTGGATGTGACGAAAGGGGAGTGCGGCCGGGGTCGTCGATGATCTGAGATAGTGGATTTCGTGACCTCTGACGACGTTTCGCTGTACGAGACCGACTGGCTCACCCTGCCGGAACTGGTGGAGGTGCTCGGCGAACCTCTCGGGCGCGTGCGCCGACTCCTGGACGAGTTCCACCTCGTGGGGACCCGTCGCGACGGGGTGCTGAAGGTGCCGGCGGTGTTCATCGTCGACGGCCACCCGCTGCCGTCGCTGCGGGGCACGGTCTTCGCTCTGCACGACGCCGGATTCTCGGACGACGAGGCGATCGACTGGCTGCTCGCCCCCGATGACACCATCGGCGTCGCACCCATCGAGGCGCTGCTGGCGGGACGCAAGAGCGAAGTCCGCCGGGTCGCGCGCGCGCTCGCCTGAGTCCCCGCGCGCGCAGGGGCGTCGCCGCAGGACTGCCGCTGTGAGCAGCGCCCGTCAGGTGGTGCGCACGGTCGCGGCGTGCGCCAGATCGCGCAGCTCGCCCACCGCGGCATTCCCCAGGCGTGCACCCGACAGCGCACGGTCGGCCTCATGGGCGTAGTCGGCGATGAGCCGCTCGACACGGTCGAGTGCGCCCGAGTCGACGATCGTCCGCTGCAGTGAGGCGACCTGGTCGGCGTCGAGCTGCGGGTCGCCGACGAGCTCGTCGACGATCCGCCGGGCTGTCGGGGCCAGCGCTTCACGCGTATAGGCGATGAGCACGGTGCGCTTCCCCTCGCGCAGGTCGTCGCCGGACGGCTTGCCGGTGGCCCGTTCGTCGCCGAAGACACCGAGCACGTCGTCGCGGAGCTGGAACGCCATGCCCAGGGGATGCCCGAACGCGGCGAGGGCAGCGGCCTGCGCGTCGTCGGCGCCGGCGAGCGCCGCGCCGATCGCGAGCGGCTGCTGCACGCTGTACCGCGCCGACTTGTACGAGGCCACCCGCAGCGCGCGTTCGGCGTGCCGCTCGTCGGGCTCTGTCACGAACGCGGACTCCTCCGCGATGTCGAGGAACTGACCCAGGGTCACCTCGCGCCGCATCAGCGCGTACTGGCGTCGGGCTGCCGCCGCCCGTGCGGACGGAGCCTCGGCGAGCCCCTCCTCGAGGATGTCGTCGCTCCATGCCACGAGCAGGTCGCCGACGAGGATGGCGCCTGACCGGCCGAACGCCTCGGCGTCGCCGTGCCATCCCGCGCTGCGGTGCCGGGCCTCCAGTGCCCGGTGCGTCGCCGGGCGCCCGCGACGCGTGTCGGAGTTGTCGATGAGATCGTCGTGCACGAGGGCCGCGGCGTGGAACACCTCGAGCGCGGCCGCGGCGGAGAGCACCGGTCCGGGGGCGTCGGCCGCGGTTCCCGACGCCTCCTCCACAGCCCTCCACCCGGCGAGGCAGAAGCGGCCGCGGAGGCGCTTGCCGCCGGTCGCCGCATCGGCTGCGGCATCCGCGAAAAGGGCGGCATCGGAGCCGGCATCGGCCGCACTCGCCCGTTGCGCTGTGACGAATGTGTCGACTCGCTGAGAAATGGCTTCGATCGGCTCTCCGGGGGTGGACACGGGCCTAGCCTAGTGACGAAGGGCACGCGTACAATCGAGCCACCGGAAGTACAGAGGGGGATGCATGCCACTCTCCGAACAGGAGCAGCGCCTGCTGGACGAGATGGAACGCCATCTCATGCGCAACGACGCGGACGTCGTGAGCGCGCCCCGGGGCGGGCGCACGCTGAGCTATCGAAATATCGTCTACGGCACCATCCTCGTGCTGCTGGGCATCGGCGGTCTGATCATGGGCGTCTCGCTGCAGGTCATCGCCGTCGGCGTCATCGGCTTCGTCGTGATGCTGGGCGGGGTCATCCTCGCCATCACCCCCGGACGCGGCGCGAAGGCGCGCGTCGAACCCGAACGGACCTCGAAGCCGCAGGGCAATTCCTCTTCGTTCATGGATCGCATGAACGACCGCTGGGACAAGCGGCAGGAGGAGCGCTGAGCGTCCCCGTCCTCTGACCAGCGTCGCCGTCTGCGACGGCACAGAAGCACCGACCTTCGGGTCGGTGCTTTTTTGTTGCCCGCGCACGGCCGACAGGAGCCCTCAGGGAGCTCACAGGGAGCGCTCAGCATCGAATCGATGGTGAAGTGGAGGAGAGTGGAGTAAAGTGGCGTGCACCCGGGGGGCCGGATGAAGGGGGTGTGATGTACCGATGCTGTTGGGCACGCACACTCCCAAGCTCGATGACAAAGGTCGCGTCATCCTCCCGGCGAAGTTCCGCGACGACCTTGGTGGGGGTGTCGTCGTGACGCGCGGGCAGGATCGCTGCCTGTACGTCTTCAGCGAGGCGGAGTTCGAGCGGGTGCACGAGCGCATCCGCGAGGCGCCGCTCGCGAACAAGCAGGCGCGGGACTTCCTGCGCATGTTCCTCTCGGGCGCGAGCGCCGAGAAGCCCGACAGCCAGAACCGCATCACCATCCCCCCTCCGCTGCGCGCTTACGCCGGCCTGGAACGCGAACTCGTCGTCACCGGCGTGGGCGCCCACGCCGAGATCTGGAACGCCGACGCGTGGAACTCCTACGCAGAGGCCAACGAAGAGAGCTACGCCGAGCTGGAGCAGGAGGTGATCCCGGGACTGTTCTGACGCCCCAGGCCCCGACTCCCAGCCGCTCCCGCCCTGACACACTTCCCCGGTGCCAGGTCAGAGCGGATGGGGATCAGGACCGGGGGACGACGAACAGCAGAACCGGCACATCATGAACCTTCGCGACATCCACACCCCGGTCATGCTCGAGCGCTGCATCGAGCTGCTCGCTCCCGCCCTGCAGCGCGAGGGCGCCGTCTTCGTCGACGCGACGCTCGGCATGGGCGGCCACTCAGAGGCGTTCCTCCAGCGGTTCCCGGGGCTGCGTCTGGTCGGGCTCGACCGCGACACCGACGCGCTGCGCATCGCGGGGGAGCGTCTGGCGCCCTTCGGTGACCGCGTGACCCTCGTCCACACCGTCTACGACGGGATCGCGGATGCCGTCACGTCGGCCGGCTTCGCGCACGCCGACGGCATCCTGTTCGATCTCGGCGTCTCGTCCCTGCAGCTGGACGTCGCCGACCGCGGTTTCGCCTACGCGCAGGATGCGCCCCTCGACATGCGGATGGACCAGTCGGCAGGCACGACCGCCGCCGACGTCCTCGCCACCTACGGCGAGGGCGACCTGCGGCGGATCTTCGAGCGCTACGGCGAGGAGAAGCTCGCCGGGCGCTATGCACGGGCCATCATCGCCGCGCGCGCCGAGGCGCCGATCGAGCGCTCCGGGCGCCTCGTCGAGATCCTGCAGGCCGCGACACCCGCCGCCGCGCAGCGGACGGGCCACCCTGCCAAGCGCGTCTTCCAGGCGCTGCGCATCGAGGTCAACCGCGAGCTGTCGGTCCTCGACCGCGCGGTGCCCTCGGCCCTCGGCATCCTTCCGGTCGGCGGCCGCATCGTCGTGCTGTCGTACCAGTCGCTCGAAGACCGGCTCGTCAAGCGCGCCCTGGCCGAAGCCTCGGCGTCGACGGCTCCGGCCGGACTGCCGGTCGAGCTGCCCGAACACGCCCCCCGATTCCGACTGCTCGTCAAGGGAGCCGAGCTCGCCAGCGACGAGGAGCGCGCGGTCAACCCGCGTGCGACGCCCGTGCGGCTGCGCGCCGCCGAGCGGGTGAGGGAGGACGTATGAGCACCACCGCGCTGAGCGCGCAGGGACTGCCGCGGCGCACTGCGGCGCCTGATCGGGCGGATGCCCCGCGCCGGCGCCTGCGGATCGTCGACGCGCCCGCCCGCCGGCGCCGTCCGAAGCTGCTGTACGGCATCGTCGCGGTCGCAGGGGCCTTCCTCATCGCCGCCGCGCAGATGTCGCTCTCGCTCATGACGACGCAGGGCACCTATGAGCTGTCGACGCTCACTCAGCAGCAGCGCGACCTCACGTACCAGAAGCAGATCCTCTACGACGACGTCGCGGGCCTCAGCTCGCCGCAGTACCTCGCCGCGAACGCGGCGGCGCTGGGCATGGTGATCAACGAGGCTCCGAGCTATCTCCGTCTCAGCGACGGGGCGATCCTCGGCCCGTCCGAGGTCGCGATGGGTGCGTCGTCGGTCGACGCGATCGGCCGCGGGTCGGTCGCCAACGCGCTCATCACCGAGACGCCGCTGGTCACCGTCCCCGACGCGACCATCGGCGGTCTGCCGGTCGAGGTGGCCGACCCGGTCGACGGCGGAGTCGGCAACACACCGCCGCCCATGACCGACGGACTGCCGACCCCGAGCACACACTAGGCCGAGCACACACTGAGACGACGCGAAGCACGAGAAGCAGATGACGACACGAAGCACGAGAAGCCCCCGCCGCCGCACTGTCGTGGCCCTCGGAGTCGTCCTCGCGGTGCTCGCCGGGTTCGTCGTCCGCCTCGTCGACATCCAGGTCGTCAACGCCGACGAGCACGTCCAGGACTCGCTGAATGTGGCGTTCGCCGGCAAAGAGAAGCTGTACGGCACGCGCGGCGCGATCGTCGACACCAACGGGCAGGTCCTGGCGGGCAGCATCCTGCAGTACGACTGCCAGGTCGACCCGCTCCTCATCACGCAGATCGACACGGCGGTGCTGGAGAAGAAGTCAAAGGCGCGCCTGTGGGCCGACGTGTCGGACGACGTCGCCGCCATCACCGGCCAGACGCCGGAAGAGGTGCGCCAGATCGTCGGCGACGCGCTGGCCGAGAACTCCACGACGCAGTACGCGAAGCTCAAGAACGGCCTCTCGACCGAGCAGTTCCGCGCCCTCGCGGACCTCAAGGTTCCGTACCTGCACTGTCAGGAGCACCCCGCTCGCACGTACCCGGACGGGGCGGTGGCCGGCAACCTGCTCGGTTTCATGGGCACAGACGGCCAGGCGCTCGAAGGGCTGGAGCAGTCCGAGAACTCCTGCCTCGCGGCCGAGAACGGCGAGCTGACGTACGAGCAGGGCAAGGACGGCGTCATCATCCCCGGCACCGAGAAAGAGGATGCGGCGACCGACGGCGGGACGCTCCAGCTGACCATCGATCGCGACCTGCAGTGGTATCTGCAGCAGCTCATCGCGGAGCAGACGCAGAACATGGTCGCCCAGCACGGCGCGATCCTCGTCTACGAGGTCAAGACGGGCAAGGTGCGGGCCGCAGCCGAGTACCCGACCGTCGACCCCAACAACGTGGACGCGACCGACAAAGAGGACCGCACGAGCGAGATCCTGCGGGGCACGTTCGAACCCGGTTCCACATTCAAGGGCCTCACCGCGGCGACGGTGATCGACGCCGGCGGCCAGACGCCCGAGTCGACCGTCACGGCGTCCGGCCTGGAGAACTTCCCCGGGGGGGTGCGTGTGCGCGACTCGTTCCAGCACCCCGCCTACGACTACACGCTCACCGGCGTGCTCATCGACTCTTCGAACGCGGGCATCTCGAAGTTCAGCGAGAAGGTCGACAAGCAGACCCGCTACGACTACTTCAAGCGCTTCGGCATCGGCGAGGGCACCGGCACCGGGTACCCGCTCGAGGCGAACGGTCTGCTCTACCCCGCAGACGAGTGGGGCGCACAGACGACCTACAACACGGCGTTCGGACAGGGCGTCACGACGACCATGCCCGAGCTCGCCCGCGCGTACGGCGCGATCGTCGACGGCGGCGTCAGGATGCCGCTGCAGATCGTCGAGTCGTGCACGAAGCCCGACGGCACCGTGGTGAAGCCCGAGGTCGCCGAGCCGGAACGCGTCATCAGCGAGAGCACGTCGGCGCAGATGCGCCAGATGCTCGAGAACGTCTTCCTGCAGGCGAACTACGCCAAGGCGGTCGAGATCCCCGGCTACCGCATCGGCGGCAAGACGGGCACGGGCGAGAAGAGCGACGGCAACGGCCACTACAAGCAGGGCGTCTACTACACGACGATGGTCGGCTTCGCCCCCGCCGACGACCCCGAGTACGTGGTCGTCGTCACGCTCGACGAGCCGACGAAGGTAACATCGTCTGCGGCCAACGCGACCGCGTTCCAGAAGGCCATGACCCAGGTTCTCAAGACCTACCGCGTCATGCCCTCGACGACGTCGCCGGTGCTGCTGCCCAAGTTCGGGTAGTTCCCCCAGTACTGGATAGCCGCCTACGGCCCGGAGTACCGCCACATGATCGCGCTCACCATCGCACAGCTTGCGCATGCCGTCTCGGGCGAGGCCTTCCTCGCCGGGGACGACACGCCCGACACCGTCGTCTCCGGCGCCGTCGACACCGACTCGCGGCTCATCGCCGCGGGCGGGATCTTCGTCGCCAAGCCCGGCGAGGCCACGGACGGGCACCTGTTCGTCGACGCCGCCGTCGCCGCCGGCGCAGCCGTGGCGATCGTCGAGCGCCGGGTGGTGGCATCCATCACGCAGATCGTCGTCGAGGACGCCGTGGCGGCCCTCGCGGACCTCGCGCGCGCGGTCGTGAAGACGGTGCGGGATGCCGGCGACCTCCGCGTGGTCGGCATCACCGGTTCCAACGGCAAGACCACCACGAAGAACCTCCTCGCGCGCATCCTCGAGGGCGAGGGCGAGACCGTCGCCCCGAAGGCGTCGTTCAACAACGAGGTCGGCGCCCCGCTCACGATGCTGCGGGTCACCGCCACGACGCGGTTCCTCGTGAGCGAGTTCGGCGCCAGCGCGCCCGGCGCGATCGCCCGGCTCGCCGGGCTCGTCGACCCCGACGTCGGCGTCGTGCTGATGGTGGGCATGGCCCACGCCGGCGGATTCGGCGGCATCGAGGGGACGTTCCACGCCAAGTCCGAGCTGGTCAAGGCGCTGCGACCCGGGGGAGTGGCGGTGCTCAACGCCGACGACGCCCGCGTGGCCGCGATGGCGCCCATCGCGGGCGAGCACGGTGCGAGCGTCCGGTGGTTCGGGCGCGGGCCGGAGGCCGAGGTGCGCGCGGACGATGTCGTCGTGACGGCATCCGGCACGTCCTTCACCGTCACGGCCGACGGTGAGTCCGTCCCGCTCCGCCTCAAGGTCCTCGGCGAGCACCACGTCATGAACGCGCTGGCCGCGATCGCCGCCGCGACGACGCTGGGCGTGAGCCTCGCCGACGCCGTCGCGCGCCTGGAGACGGTCGAGATCGCCGAGCGCTGGCGCATGCAGCCGCTGGGATCGGACCGGGTGCGGATCATCAACGACGCGTACAACGCGAGCCCTGACTCCATGGCCGCCGCCCTGCGCACGCTGGCTCAGATCACCGCGCCCGAGGAGCGCACCGTCGCCGTCCTCGGCGCGATGAGCGAACTCGGCGAGTACTCCGAAGAGGAGCACGACCGCGTCGGCCTGCTCGCGGTGCGCCTGGGCATCCAGCGCATCGTCGTGGTCGGAGACGGCGCCCGCCGCATGTACCTCGAAGCGGTCGCGCAGGGTTCGTGGGACAACGAGGCCGTGTTCTTCTCGACCGCCGACGAGGCGTTCGACTACCTGCAGGGCGAGCTGCGCGACGGTGACCGCGTGCTGGTCAAGTCCTCGAACTCCGCAGGGCTCCGGTTCCTGGGCGATCGTCTGGGAGAATCGTTCTCGTGAGATCTCTCCTGACCGCGGCGGCGATCTCGCTGGCCTTCACGCTCTTCCTCACGCCCGTCTTCCTGCGGCTGTTCCGCAAGTGGGGGTGGGCGCAGGTGATCCGCACGCCCGAGGACATCCGCAATCCCAATCACCAGACCAAGCGCGGCACGCCGACCATGGGCGGCACGATCTTCATCGTCGGCACCATCGTCGGCTATCTGGTCGGCTGCTACACGGGCAACAACCCGCCTACGATCTCTGGCCTGCTCGTCATCTGGATGATGGTGGGCCTCGGCGTCGTCGGATTCATCGACGACTACATGAAGGTGCGCCAGCAGCGCTTCATGGGCCTGAGCGGGTGGCGCAAGGTCGTCGGGCAGATCATCGTCACCGTGCCGTTCGGCATCGTCGCCCTGAACTTCCCCAACCTGTACGGGCAGACGCCCGCGTCGCCCTTCATCTCGATGTTCCGCGACATCCAGCCGCTGTCGTTCATGGCGCTCGGCGCCGTGCTCGGCTGGCTGCTCTACCTCGCGTGGGTGTCGTTCATCGGCGTGGCGTTCTCGAACAGCACCAACGTCACCGACGGCCTGGACGGCCTCGCCGCCGGCTCGGGCATCTTCGTCACCGGGGCGTACAGCCTCATCGCGTTCTGGCAGTTCAACCAGGCGTGCTGGGGTGGCAGCGACCTCTCGTCGGGCGCGCAGATGGCGTGCTACCCGACGCGCGACCCGTTCGACCTGGCGATCATCTCGGCGTCCTTCGTGGGTGCCCTCGTCGGATTCCTGTGGTGGAACGCGCCCAAGGCGAAGGTCTTCATGGGCGATGTGGGCTCGATGTCGATCGGCGGCGTCATCGCCGCGATGGCGATCCTCACCCGCACCGAACTGCTCGCGGTGCTCGTCGCAGGCGTGTTCATCATCGGCCCGGGCTCGGTCATCCTGCAGCGGCTCTACTTCAAGATCACGCGCGGCAAGCGCCTGTTCCTCATGAGCCCGTTCCACCACCATCTCGAGATGCGCGGCTGGTCCGAGGTGACGATCGTCGTACGGATGTGGATCATCGCCGGCCTCCTCGCCGTCTCGGGCATCGGATTCTTCTACGTCGAATGGCTCTCCCGCACATGACCTCCGACCGCCTGCGCGCCCTCACCAGCTGGAACGCCGACTGGAAGGGCCTTCGAGTCGCCGTGCTCGGCCTGTCTGTCACCGGGTTCTCGGTCGCCGACACGCTCACGGAGCTGGGCGCGGAGGTGCTCGTCGTAACCGAGAAGGCCGACGAGGAGTACGCACGCCTGCTGCCGGTCATCGGCGCGCGACTGTGGACCGGCCCCCTGGACGCCGTGCCCGCCGAGCTCGTCGAGTTCGCCCCCGAGGTCGTCGTGGCCTCGCCGGGGTTCGCGCCGCGGCATCCCGTCGTCGTCTGGGCGCGCGAGAGCGACATCGCACTGTGGGGTGACGTCGAGCTCGCGTGGCGCGTGCGCGACAAGGTCGTCCGGGCCGACGGCACCCCCGCGGACTGGGTGCTCATCACCGGCACGAACGGCAAGACCACGACCACGCGGCTGACGGCGACGATGCTCGTCGCCGGCGGACTGCGCGCGGCGCCCGTCGGCAACATCGGCACGCCTGTCCTCGACGCGGTGCGCGACCCGTCCGGCTTCGACGCGCTCGTCGTCGAGCTGTCGAGCCATCAGCTCTGGTACCTGGGACTGCAGGACTCGCCCGAGCCGCTCTCGCCGCACGCCGCCGTGTGCCTCAACCTCGCCGACGACCACCTCGAATGGCACGGATCGTTCGAGGAGTACCGGGCGGCGAAGGCGCACGTGTACGACAGCACGCGGATCGCGTGCGTGTACAACAAGGCCGATGCCGCCACTCAGGCCATGGTCGAGGACGCTGAAGTGGTCGAGGGCGCACGCGCCATCGGCTTCGATCTGGGGATCCCCGGGCCGAGCGACCTCGGGGTCGTCGAGGGCATCCTCGTCGACCGGGCGTTCCTGGACGACCGCCACAAGAGCGCGCTGGAGCTCACCACCGTCGAGGAGCTGTCCTCCCTCGGGCTCGGTGCGCCCCACATCGTCGCCAACATCCTCGCCGCGGCTGCCCTCGCGCGCTCGCTCGACGTCCCCCCGGCGGCGATCCGCGACGCGCTGCGCGGGTTCCGCCTCGATCCGCACCGCATCGAGATCGTGGCGCGCCACGAGGGCATCACATGGGTCGACGACTCCAAGGCCACCAACCCGCACGCGGCCGCCTCATCTCTCGCCGCCTACCCGGGTGCGGTCTGGGTCGTCGGCGGACTGCTCAAGGGCGTGGACATCTCGGAGCTCGTCGCCGGACGCGGCGCAGCCGCCAAGGCCGCCATCGTCATCGGCGCGGATCGCTCCGCCGTGGTCGCCGCGTTCGAGCGACACGCGCCGGCGGTGCCCGTGTTCGAGGTCGAGGCCGTCGAGACTGAAGAGGTCATGGCGCATGTCGTCGAGCTGGCGGCAGGGGTGGCGCGTGACGGGGACGTGGTTCTGCTCGCTCCCGCTGCGGCATCCTTCGATCAGTTCGCATCGTATGCGGACCGCGGTCGCCGATTCGCGGCGGCGGTGAGGGAACGGATCGGAACGGAGGCCCCGGGTGACGACGACAGAGCCGCCTCGGGTCCGGGCGACCCGGCCGACCCCGCCCAGCCGGACGCGGACTGACACGGCGCCGACGACACCCGTCGAGGCGCCGTCTAAGAGCACTCCGCGGCGGCCCAGGGCCGCGAAGGCCTCCGAGGAGGGGGCCGCGGACAAGCCGGCCAAGCGCGGGCTCGCCGCACGGGTGTCGCTCGGGCGGGTGTTCGCCCCGGTGCCGAGCGAGTTCCTGCTGATCGCCTCCACGGCGCTGCTGCTGACCGCCTTCGGCCTCGTGATGGTGCTGTCGGCGACCTCCGCGATCGCGGCTTCGCGCGGTGAGGCGCCCTGGGAGGACGTGATCAAGCAGGCGGCGTTCGCCGCGATCGCGCTTCCGCTCATGTTCATCGCGAGCCGACTGCCCATCTCGTTCTTCAAGAAGATGGCGTGGCCGGCACTCATCTTCGGCGTCGCCTTCCAGCTGCTCGTCTTCACGCCTCTCGGTCACTCCGCCGACGGCAACCGCAACTGGATCACGATCGCCGGCTTCCAGGCGCAGCCGTCGGAGTTCCTCAAGCTCGGGCTGGCCCTCTGGGTGGCGTACGTGCTCTTCCGCAAGCGGACGCTGCTGACGAAGTGGCAGCACGTGTTCATCCCGCTGGTTCCAGTGGCCGGGTTCGCGATCGCCACCGTGCTCGCGGGCGAGGACCTCGGCACCGCGATGATCCTCGTGCTCATCGTGCTCGGCGCCCTGTTCTTCTCGGGCGTCAGGCTGCGCATCTTCGTGCTCCCGGCGATCTTCGCCGCCGGTGCGGTCGCCGTGCTGGCGGTGACCAGCCCCGACCGCATGCGCCGGTTCATGAGCTTCTTGAACCCGAACTGCCTCGCCGACTACTACAACGACTGCTACCAGCCGTTGCACGGCATCTGGGGCCTCGCGAGCGGCGGGCTGTTCGGGCTGGGGCTCGGCAACTCGCGCGAGAAGTACGACTGGCTGCCCGCGGCCGCCAACGACTACATCTTCGCGATCGTCGGTGAGGAGCTCGGCCTCATCGGCTGCGCGGTGGTGCTCGCGCTGTTCGCCCTGTTCGCGGTGGGTGCGTTCCACATCATCCGCAAGACCGACGACCCGTTCGTGCGCATCGCGGCCGGCGGCATCACGGTCTGGATCGTCGGCCAGGCGCTCATCAACGTCGGCGTCGTGCTGCGCGTGTTCCCGGTGCTGGGCGTCCCGCTGCCGTTCATGTCGCAGGGCGGTACGTCGCTGCTGTCCGTGCTCGTCGCGTGCGGTGTGCTCCTCGCGTTCGCGCGTTCGCTGCCGGAATCCGTCGCGCGCCGCGAGGCGAAGATCGCCGAGGCCCGCGCCGCGCGCGAACGGGCGAAGCTGCGCGCGGTCCGCTGACCCGCATTCGCATCCCGGTCCGGGCGCGTGTCGCGCGTCCGGCACAGGCGGTACGCCCCGAACGGGCATCGCCCGCCCCGAACCCGGGCGACCCGCCCGGTAGGCTCGGGGAGTGACGACGTATCTCCTCGCGGGCGGTGGCACCGCCGGCCACGTCAACCCCCTGCTGGCCGTTGCGGACGCACTGCGCGCCCGCGACTCCGAGGCCGACGTGCTCGTGCTCGGCACGCGCGAGGGCCTCGAGGCCCGCCTGGTACCGGAGCGCGGCTACGAGCTGCTGTTCGTCGACAAGGTGCCCTTTCCGCGTCGCCCGAACGGTGCGGCCGCGGCGTTCCCCTCGCGGTTCCAGCGCGCGATCGGGCAGGTCCGTCGCCACATCGTGGAGCGTCGTGTCGACGTCGTCGTCGGCTTCGGCGGCTACGCCTCGGCTCCCGCCTACGTCGCCGCGCGCCGGGAGCGCGTGCCGTTCGTCGTGCACGAGGCGAACGCGCGCCCGGGACTCGCGAACGTGCTGGGCGCGCGCCGCGCCGCGGGTGTCGGCGTCGCATTCGAAGGGACGCCGCTCAAGGGCTCGCGCGTGGTGGGGATGCCGCTGCGCGACGAGATCGTCACGCTCGACCGTGCCGCGCTCCGCGCCGAGGCGGCCGCCTACTTCGGCCTGGACGCGTCGAAGCCTGTGCTGCTGGTGTTCGGCGGCTCCCTGGGTGCTCAGCGCCTCAACGAGGCGTTCGGCGAGGGCCACGGTGCGGCCTGGCGCGACGTGCTCGACGCCGGCTGGCAACTGCTGCACGCGACGGGGGAGCGTTCGGACCTGCCCGACCCCGGAGCGCCCGGCTACGCCGTGGTCCGCTACCTCGACCGCATGGACCTGGCGTTCGCGCTGGCGGACGTGGTGGTCTCGCGGGCGGGCGCCGCGACGGTCAGCGAGATCAGTGCCCTGGGCATCCCGACGGTGTACGTGCCGTACGCCGTGGGCAACGGCGAGCAGGCGCTCAACGCGTCGTCCGCGGTCCGCGCCGGAGCCGCTCAGCTGCTTCCCGACGCCGACTTCACGGCGGAGCTCGTGCGCGCGGAGGTCGTCCCGCTGCTCGCCGACGAGCCCCGGCGCGCCGCGATGGCGCAGGCCGCGGCATCCGTCGGCATCAAGAACGGCACCGACAACGTCGTCGCCATGATCGACGAGGCGCTGCGGAGTTGATCGGGCTCTCCCAGATCAGGAGATCTGGCGAGAACAGGCGAATCCCGGCGAAATCGTCCTGTCCTCGCCGGATCTCCTGATCTCGGCAGCCGATGGAGCCCAGGACCACCTCTTGCGCGCTACGCGGTCGCCGTCCCGGATGAGCGCAGCGCGGCCGCGACGATCGCCAGAGCCTCGTCGGTGTCGAGCCGCAGATCGCGCACCTGTGTCGCGAAGGCGGCGGCCGCACGCTGGAGCTGCTGGCGCGCGGGGTCGGCGTCGAAGGCGACGAACGTCCCGTTGCGGCCGCGGGTCTCGATGATGCCGGCGGTCTCGAGCTCGCGATAGGCGCGCGCCACGGTCCCCGGCGCGACGCCCAGGTCCTCGGCGAGGCGGCGCACCGTGGGGAGCCGCTCGCCCGCGCCGAGCTCGCCCGACGCGACGGCATCCACGAGCCCCGCACGGAGCTGCTCGAACGGCGGGACGGGCGAGGCGGGGTCGATGACGATCATGCGGGGCTCCCTTCGGGATCGGCTGCCGGGACCGGGGTGCGCAGCCACTCCGGATAGAGTGCGGGCCGAAGGGGGCGCTGGCCGTTCCATCCGAGGTAGATGAACTGCGGCGCGATCACCGCCCAGGTGGGAAGCTGCGTCGCGAGCGCCGCCCACAGCGTGCCCGGGCTCGCCAGGATGATCACGCCGAGACTGAGCGCGAGAGCGGTGACCTGGCAGGTCACGAGTGCCAGGCTGCGCAGGGTCTCGGTGCGGAACGCGTCGTCCCACGCGAGCTCCAGGGTGTCCGCCGCCGGCTGCGGTCGGTCGAGCACGAGACGATCGAGGAGCGGGCGAGCGCACTGCAGCGCAACGGCGACTGTTGCGACCACGCTGAATGCGACGACAGACGTCTGCGCGGCGCTCTCGGACGCTGTCGATCGCGTGGCGACGTCGGCGACCACGGTGACGACGAGGAGGGCCGCCAGCACCCATGGTGCGCGGAGCCCGGCGGGACCGAGGTAGTCGCGGGTGCGCATGCGGGTGAGCCGGGCGATCCGCGGAACATGCGGCGCGGGGTGGAAGAGGCGCTCGCGCAGATTGAGGAAGACGTGCGCCGCAGCGGTCGGCAGCAGGATGCACGGCACCACCGCGATGAGGAGGAAGTAGGTCTCAGTGCCGAGCGGCGTCATCAGCAGGGGTGCGGCCCCGCACAGTCCGACGAGCGCCGTCGCGAGGGACCACGTGGTGCCCCGTCGGGTCCGGGCGGCGATCACGTCGCGCGTGGCGGCGGTCCCGTAGGGCAGCCGCAGGCGTCGAGACATGGCGTCGGCCCGTCGGTAGGACGACGCGCGCCCGGTCATCGCCGCGAGCAGCACGAGCAGGACGACGGCGCTGATCGCCATGAAGGCGATGTTGAACGAGAGGGTCGTGCGGTCCACAACCCCGTTTGTACCCGTTATGTACCAATGTGTCAATACAGAATGGATGCCGCCACCGGGGGTCGCCGGGCGTGCCGGGGCCGCGGCATCCCGTCGCCAACTTAGGATTGACGGGTCATGATCAGACCCGATCTCAGTCTTCCCATTCCCGACGACATCACCGCCGCCCACTTCATCGGGATCGGCGGATCCGGCATGTCGGGGCTCGCCCGCATGTTCCTCGAGCTCGGCGTCCGCGTGTCGGGCTCCGACCGCGCAGACAGCGCCGCGCTGCGGGACCTCGCAGCGCTCGGCGCGACGGTCCACGTCGGCCACGACGCCGCCAACCTCGCCGACGACGTCGACACCGTGATCCACACCGGTGCGATCTGGCCCGAGAACCCCGAGTTCGTCCTGGCGAAGGAGCGCGGGCTCCACGTGATCCACCGTTCGCAGGCGCTGCACTGGCTCATCGGCGGGCGCCGGCTGGTGTCGGTGGCCGGCGCGCACGGCAAGACGACCTCCACCGGCATGCTGGTCACCGCGCTCAGGGACCTCGGCGTGGATCCGACGTTCGTCAACGGCGGCGTGATCGCACAGCTCGGCGTCTCCAGCGGCACCGGCTCGGACGACGTGTTCGTCATCGAGGCCGACGAGTCCGACGGCACGTTCCTGCTGTACGACACGTCGATCGCCCTCATCACGAACGTCGACCCCGACCATCTCGACCACTGGGGCACGCGCGACGCGTTCTACGACGCGTTCGCGCGGTTCGCGAACGAGGCGCGCGAAGCCGTCGTGATCTCGTCCGACGACGCCGGCGCCCAGCGGGTGGCCCAGCAGCTGAGCCATCCGCATGTCGTGACCTTCGGCGAGGCCGCGGACGCCGTGGTCCGCGTGGGCGACATCGTCACGGACGGCCCGGTCTCGTTCTCGGTGACGTACCAGGGCGTGACCGTCGGCGCGCGGCTGCCCATCCCGGGCGCGCACAACGCGATCAACGCGGCGGGAGCCGTCGCCGTCCTGCTGACGCTCGGCCACGACCTCGAGCCCGCCGTCCGCGCGGTCGAGGGGTTCGCCGGCACCATCCGCCGCTTCGAGCTGCACGGCGTCGAGCGCGGCGTCAGCGTCTTCGACGACTACGCGCACCACCCGACGGAGGTCGCCGCCGCTCTCGCGGCCGCCCGCACCGTTGTCGGCGACGGCCGGATCATCGCGATCCAGCAGCCCCACACCTACTCGCGCACGCAGGAGATGTACCGCGAGTTCGCGGACGTGCTCGAACGCTACGCCGACCACACCGTGATGCTCGACGTCTACGGCGCGCGTGAGGACCCCGTGCCCGGCGTCACTGGCGAGCTCGTCAGCGGCGCCTTCGCCGATCCGTCGCACGTGCACTACGTCGCCGACTGGCAGCAGGCCGCCGACTACACCGCGACCGTCGCGCGCGAGGGCGACTACGTCATCACGCTCGGCTGCGGCAACGTCTACCTCATCATCCCGCAGGTGCTCGACGCGCTCGCCCGCACCGATGCGCCGGCGGTGCCGGCGCCGGGGGAGTAGGGGCCGCATGCGTCGTCCGTCGCCGCTGCCGCAGTCGCCCGTCGCACCGCGCGGCGGGGCGGCCACCGGTGCGCGCGCGGCGTCGGGGCCGGCGGACGCCGTCGCCGATCGGGATGCTGGGACCGTCATCCCGCTCGCACCCGGCGCGCGCGACGAGGAGGGCACACGCGACGACGGCGTCCCGGCGACCTCCGGGCCCGACACGGCGGACGGCGTCGCCGACGAGGTGGGATTCCGCGAGGTGCTCAAGGCCGCACGCGCCCGCCGCAAGGCGCTGCGCGCCGAGGTGCGCCGGTTCACGGTGCGCCAGCGACGGCGGCGCGCGCTGTGGCTCGGGGCTGCGGCATCCCTCTTCCTGCTCGCTCTGGGCACCATCGGCGCCGCGTACAGCCCGCTGTTCGGCGTGGAGAAGATCTCGGTGGTGGGGGCGCAGCAGCTGAACGAGGCGGATGTCGCCGCTGCCCTGTCGGGTCAGCTCGGCACACCGCTGCCGCTCGTCGACGAGAGCGCCGTGAAGAAGGCGCTGGTGGCGTTCCCTCTCGTGGAGACGTACGCGCTCGAAGCGCGGCCGCCGCATGAGCTCGTGATCCGCATCGTGGAGCGGACGCCGGTCGGGCTCATCGAGACGCGTGCCGGCTACACGCTCGTCGACGCCGCGGGAGTCGCGCTGTCGACGACGGCCACGCCGACCGCCGGCGTCCCCGTCCTCACCATCACGGGTGGCGTGGACTCCGACGCGTTCGCGGCGGCCGGCCAGGTGATGAGGTCTCTGCCCGACGACATCCGTTCACAGGTGACGGCGGTGTCGGCATCCACCCCCGACGACGTCACGCTCACGCTCGGCGGCACGAACACCCAGGTGGTGTGGGGGAGCGCCGAGCAGTCGGCCCTGAAGGCGATGGTGCTGCAGAAGACGATGGCCGGAAAGCCGCCGGCCGACGTCTACACGTACGACGTGTCGTCGCCCGAAGCCGTCGTCGTGCGCTGACGCACAGCGGGCAATTCGCGCACAGGTTGACGCGACACGCCGACTCGTTGCAGGCTGCGGCGCGGCATCCGCTTACTTTCGAGACATCGGAATTGCATACCGGGCAATTCTTTATACCTCTACTAGAGGTTGAAGGTTTACAAGCCAGGGGGCCGGCATGAGCCAGAACCAGAACTACCTCGCCGTGATCAAGGTCGTCGGCGTCGGCGGCGGCGGTGTCAACGCGGTGAACCGCATGATCGAGCTCGGCCTGCGCGGCGTCGAGTTCATCGCGATCAACACCGATGCCCAGGCGCTGCTCATGAGCGATGCGGACGTCAAGCTCGACGTCGGACGCGAGCTCACCCGAGGGCTCGGCGCCGGCGCCGATCCCGAAGTGGGTCGTCGTGCCGCCGAGGACCACGCCGAAGAGATCGAAGAGGCGCTGCGCGGCGCCGACATGGTCTTCGTCACGGCGGGCGAAGGCGGCGGGACCGGCACGGGCGGCGCGCCAGTGGTCGCCAAGATCGCCAAGTCGATCGGCGCGCTGACCATCGGTGTCGTGACCAAGCCGTTCTCGTTCGAGGGCCGCCGTCGCCAGCAGCAGGCGGAGTCCGGCGTCGCGCGCCTCAAGGAAGAGGTCGACACTCTCATCGTGGTGCCGAACGACCGGCTGCTCGAGATCAGCGACCGGGGCATCTCGATGATCGAGGCGTTCGCCACGGCCGACCAGGTGCTGCTCGCCGGTGTGCAGGGCATCACGGACCTCATCACGACGCCGGGTCTCATCAACCTCGACTTCGCGGACGTCAAGTCCGTCATGCAGGGAGCGGGCTCCGCCCTCATGGGCATCGGCTCGGCACGGGGGGCGGATCGCGCCATCAAGGCCGCCGAGCTCGCCGTCGAGTCGCCGCTGCTCGAGGCGTCGATCGAGGGCGCGCACGGCGTGCTGCTGTCGATCCAGGGCGGGTCGAACCTCGGCATCTTCGAGATCAACGACGCCGCGCAGCTCGTCAAGGAGGCCGCGCACCCCGAAGCGAACATCATCTTCGGCACGGTCATCGACGACACCCTCGGCGACGAGGTGCGCGTCACCGTGATCGCGGCGGGCTTCGACGGCGGCGAGCCGCAGGCCCGCATCGAGCCGATCACGGCCGCGCGGGTCGTCTCGACGCCCGCACTTCCGGTGACGCCCGCCGAAGAGGCCGCCAAGGACCGCGATGTCGTCGAGCAGCCGGCCGTGCCGGTGAGCGTCGGTGCCGTCACCGAGTCCTCGTACGACTCGGCGTTCAGCGACGACGACCTCGACATCCCCGACTTCCTGAAGTAAGTGTCGCTCGCAGACCGCCTCGCGGAGGTGGACGGGCGGATCGCGGATGCCGCACGCGCGGTCGGCCGCGATCCGTCCGAGCTCACCCGCATCGTGGTGACCAAGTTCCATCCGGCGTCGCTCGTCGACGAGCTGTACGGCCTCGGCGTGCGCGACGTCGGCGAGAACCGCCAGCAGGAGCTCAGCCGCAAGGTCGGCGAGATCGGCGACAGCCCCGGCCTGCGCTGGCACTTCATCGGGCAGGCGCAGACCAACAAGGCGCGCGCGATCCGGTCGGCAGCATCCGTCGTCCACTCGCTCGACCGCGCCCGGCTCGCCGACGCGCTGCACGGTGCCGCCGAACCGGGCGATCCCGCCCTCGACGTGCTGCTGCAGGTGAACCTCACCGACGATCCCGGGCGTGGCGGCGTCGATCCCGACCAGGTCGTGTCCCTCGCCGAGCACGTCGCAGCGCTCTCGTCGCTCCGGGTGAGGGGTGTCATGGCGGTCGCCCCGCTCGACGAGCCTCCCGCGCCGGCGTTCGCGCGCCTGCGGGGCTGTTCGGAGGCGCTGCGGAGCGTCGTCCCGGCGGCGTCGTGGATCTCGGCGGGCATGACCGCCGACTTCGCGGAGGCCATCGCGGCCGGCGCGACACACCTACGCATCGGGTCGGCAATCACCGGGCCCCGGCCTGAACGCGGTTAACCTCGGAACAGATGAGCACTACGGAGGATGCGATGTCGAACCCGCTCAAGAAGACCATGGTGTACCTGGGCCTCGCCGACGAGGAAGAAGTCTACGAAGAGCCGGCGCCCCAGCCCCGTGCCCGCACCTCCGAGAAGGTCGTAGAGAAGGCGGCAGCCCCCGTGACCCCGATCCATCGCCCCACCGTCGTGCGTCAGCCCGCCCCGGCGGCCATCAACGAGATCCTGACGGTCCACCCCAAGCAGTACCGGGATGCCCAGGTCATCGCTGAGAACTTCCGTGACGGCATCCCCGTCATCATCAACCTCTCGCAGATGAGCGACGCCGACGCGCGCCGCCTGATCGACTTCGCCAGCGGGCTGTCGCTCGGGCTCTACGGACGCATCGAGCGGGTCACCAGCAAGGTGTTCCTGCTGTCGCCCGAGAACGTCGCGGTGTCGGGTGACGGGGCGGTCGCACAGGCCGACCCGGACTCGGTTCCGTTCGCGCAGCCGTAATCTGGCTACGTGGCAGTCGTCTCACTCATCGCAGCGATCCTCAACCTCGCGCTGCTCCTGTACGTCTTCGTGCTGCTCGCGCGGCTGATCCTGGACTGGATCCCGTTCTTCAACCGTGAATGGCGACCGCACGGCGCCGGCCTCGTCGCCGCCGAGATCGTCTACACGGTCACCGACCCGCCCATCAAGCTGTTCCGCCGGTTCATCCCGCCACTGCGCATCGGCGCGATCGCGATCGACTTCGGGTTCGCCCTGACGATGCTCCTGTGCTTCGTGCTGCTGAGCATCACCAGGGCCCTCGCAGGCTGATCGGGTCGTTTCCCCGGGAGTCGCCTGAGAGCGGTCGTCCTTCGACAGTCTCAGGACCCGCGGCTATGCTTTGCTGATACGAAAGGCCGCCGACCGGCGGCCTTACCGACATCGGCCCAGACGCTCGAAAGAGGAATCACCATGGCTTTGTCCCCCGATGACGTCGTCACCAAGCAGTTCCAGCACGTCCGCTTCAAGGAGGGCTTCGACCCCGACGAGGTGGACGACTTCCTCGACGAGATCGTCGTCGAGTGGCGCAAGGCCCTCGCCGAGAACGAGGAGCTGAAGGCGAAGCTGGCGGCGTACGAGTCGGGTGCCGCGCCGGCGCGCGCGGCCGAGCCCGCCCCCGCACCGGTCGTCGAGGCAGCCCCGGTCACCGGTGCCGCCCCCGCCGCGAGCGCGGGCATCATCGAGCTGGCGCAGCGCCTGCACGACGAGCACGTCGCCGAGGGTGTCGCGCAGCGCGACCAGCTCATCTCCGAGGCCAAGGCGCAGGCCGCCAGCATCGTCTCGGACGCCGAGACCCGCGGGCGCGAAGAGCTTGCAAAGCTCGACCGCGAGCGTGTCGGCCTGGAGAGCAAGATCACCGAGCTCCGCAACTTCGAGCGCGACTACCGCGCTCAGCTGCGCAGCTACATCGAGGGCAAGCTGCGCGACCTCGAGACCACGGCGACGAGCTCCGGCGCTCAGCCGGTGTCGTCGCTGGGCCTCTAACCCTTGTCGGGCCGAGCACCCCTTCGTCGGGCGGCGGCCGGCACCATCATCGCGATCCTCGCGCTGACGGTGCTGGCCGCCGACCAGTTGGCGAAGCACTTCGCTCTCCAGAACCTGCCGTACCAGGAGCCGGTGCGCGTCATCGGCGACTTCCTGATCTTCTACCTGACCCGCAACTCCGGCGCGGCGTTCTCGCTGGGCGCCGGGGCCACCTGGATCTTCACGATCGCGCTGGCGGCCGTCGCCGTCGTGATCGCATGGCTGGCAGCGCGGCGCGTGCGCTCCCGGCTGTGGGCCGTCGCACTCGGGCTGCTGCTGGGCGGCGTGCTCGGCAACCTCGGCGACCGTCTGTTCCGCGACCCGGGCTTCGGCGTCGGTCACGTCGTCGACTTCATCGACACCCCGTGGATGTGGTTCATCCCGGGGATGCCCGGCGGCATCTACAACATCGCCGACATGTTCATCGTCACGATGATGATCGGCGTCGCCATACTCGTGCTCGTGGGGGTGCACATGGACGGTTCGCGAGACCGTGACCGCAAGAACGATCAGGACCAGACCGCCGATCGCGGCGAGGAGACGATCCTCGGCGCCGACGGCGACGAGTTCGCGCCGGGCGGCGCCGTCGAGGGCTTCGGCGACGAGTTCCCGGTCGCGGACCCGGATGCCGGAATCCCCGCCGAGGAGCGCGGGCTGCCGCCCCTGACGGACGCCGAGCAGCGTGCGGTCGAGGCGGAGGCCGAGGTCGCGGCGGAGCGCGCCGAGGCGGACCCGGAATCCGGCCGCGATCCCGGACGGCCCGGCTCGGGCGCCCAGCTCTGACGTGGAGACCCGCAGCCTCCCCGTCCCGGACGGGCTCGACGGCACCCGCGTCGATGCCGCCCTCGCGAAGATGCTCGGGTTCTCGCGTACCTTCGCGGCAGAAGTCGCGGACGCCGGCGGCGTGACGATGGACGGGCGCACGCTCGCGAAGTCCGACAAGCTGCGCGGCGGCGCGTGGCTCGACGTGTCGTGGTCGCCCAAGGAGGAGCCGCGCGTCGTCCCCGTCGAGGTGCCGGACCTGGGCATCGTGTACGACGACGACGACATCGTCGTGGTCGACAAGCCCTCGGGCGTCGCCGCGCACCCGTCGCTCGGCTGGGAGGGCCCCACGGTGCTCGGCGCCCTCGCCGCCGGCGGGTACCGCATCGCGACGACCGGCGCTGCCGAGCGGCAGGGCGTGGTGCACCGGCTGGACGTCGGCACGAGCGGCCTCATGGTGGTCGCCAAGACCGAGCGCGCGTACGTGGCGCTCAAGCGCGCCTTCAAGGAGCGCGAGGTCGAGAAGATCTACCACGCCGTCGTGCAGGGGCACCCGGACCCGCTCGTCGGCACGATCGACGCGCCGATCGGCCGGCATCCGTCGCACTCCTGGAAGTTCGCCGTCACGCCGGACGGCAAGGACTCGGTGACGCACTACGAGACCCTCGAGGCGTTCCCGGGTGCGGCGCTGCTGGAGATCCACCTCGAGACCGGCCGGACGCACCAGATCCGGGTGCACATGGCGGCGCACCGCCACCCGTGCGTGGGCGACCCGCTCTACGGCGGCGACCCCACGCTGTCGGCGCGGCTCGGGCTGATCCGCCAGTGGCTGCACGCGCACGAGCTGTCGTTCGCGCACCCGGCGACCGGCGACTGGGTGACCTTCACGTCGGACTACCCCGCGGATCTCGCCCACGCGCTGGACGTGCTGCGCGGCGACTGACGACGCCCGAGGCTCAGCGGCCGCCCTCGAAGCGCGCCCGCCCCTCGGCCCGCGCGTACTCGATCCGGCGGTACATGTCCGGCAGCTCCAGAGGAGGCAGGTCGTCGAGGTCGTACCAGCCGACCTCCGCCATCTCGCGGTCGGCCGGATACGGTTCGCCCGACACCCACTCGCAGCGGAACACCAGGTCGAGGTAGTCCACCTCGTCGCCGTGCGGGTAGACGACGCGCGGCAGCTGGTGCACCCACGCGAGCCGTTCGACGCGGCAGACGATGCCCGCCTCTTCGAGCGTCTCGCGCACCGCCGCGTCGGCCGGCTCCTCGCCCGGCTCGACGATGCCGGTGATCGGCGTGAGCGCTCCGTTGTCGCTGCGGCGGCCGAGCAGGATGCGGTCGCCGCGCAGGACGACCGCGGTCGCGCCGACGAGCGGCAGGGCGGTGGTGCCGACGTGGCGGCGCAGTTCGAGGACGAAGTCGGGGGTGGCCATGGGGTCAGCCTAGGCGCCGGTCCGAGTGGTCGCCGTCGCGCAGCGTCTGCCTGTCGTGTGGTGTCGGATGCCTCGGCCATAGTGGGCGCATGACGATCGATGTGCGACCCGCCACCGTGTTCGAAGACGTCGCGGCGGTGATCGGGCCGAAGAACCCCCAATCCAGCGTGTGCTTCTGCCTGAGCTACCGCATCCCCTCGAAAGAGGCGAACGCGCTGCGCGGTCCGGATCGGGCGGAGCGCGTGCGCCGCCTCATGGACGAGGAGGGACCGATCGGCGTGCTCGCATACGACGGCGATGAGCCCGTGGGGTGGGCGGCGGTGGCGCCGCGCACGCGCACGCATTTCGCGACGTTCCGCAAGATCCCGCACGTGGACGATCAGGATGTCTGGTCGCTGTGGTGCTTCCGCGTCCGGCCCGGCCACCGGAAGAAGGGCGTGATGCATGCGCTCATCGACGGCGCCGTCGAGTTCGCCCGCGAGCAGGGAGCACCCGCGATCGAGGGCTACCCGGTCGACAACGACGGCGCCAAGGTCGACCTGACCATGGCCTACGTCGGCACGCGTCGCCTGTTCGAGCAGGCCGGCTTCACCAAGGCCGTCGACACGACGTCGGTGCTGTCGGGATTCACACGTGTGCTCATGCGGCGCGACCTCTAGCGTGGACGCGTGAACGAGCTCCTCCGCCGCCGCCTCGAGCGCGCCAATACGCTGTACCTCGACTTCGTCGACACGATTCCCGCCGAGCACCTGGGCTCGCGTCTGCCCGGTCTGCCGTCCGACGCCGTCGGCCACCAGCTGTGGTGCGTGCTCGGCGCCCGGGTGAGCTTTCCGAAGGCCGCGCGGGCGGGGGAGTGGCAAGGCTTCTCAAGCCCCGTCGACCGGGACGGGTCGTCGGATGCCGCGGCCGTCCGGGCCGCGTTCGTCCAGACAGGCGCCGACGTGGACGAATGGGTCGCCGGGATCGATCCCGCCGACGAGGATTCGCTGCGATACGTCCTCGCGCTGCTGGAGCACGAGACGATGCACCAGGGGCAGCTCATCCGCTACCTGTACGGACTGGGGATCGACCGCCCGCAGACCTGGCAGCAGCAGTACGCGCTCGACGAGGACTTCTAGGCGCAGCGACGTCTGAGATTCCGTGAACCGTCGGCGGGGCATCCGGCAATACCTGATGTGAGCCGAACACCACCAGTCAGCACCGACAGCGACATCATCCGCCGCTCCGCCGTCGAGCCCGCCGCGTTCGCGGAGGTGTTCGAGCGGCACGCCCGTGTCGTCGGTGCGTTCGCCGCCCGTCGGGTGGGCGTCGACGCTGCGGAGGACGTGCTGAGCGAGACGATGCTCGTCGCGTTCCGTCGCCGCCGCGACTTCGACGCGACGTGGGAGTCCGCGCGGCCGTGGCTGCTCGGGATCGCCTCGCGCGTCATCAAGAAGCACCGTGCTGACGAAGCCCGGCAATGGCGCTCCTTCCAGGCCTCTGCGTCGCGTGGCGAGCACAGCAGCGACGGCGCCCTCGATGCCGTTGCCGATCGCGCGGACGCTTCGGCGTCCGTCCGCGCCCTCGCGCCGCGCATCGCGGCGCTGGCGTCGCGCGACCGGGACGTCCTGCTGCTGTACGCGTGGGCCGATCTCACCTATGACGAGATCGCCGTCGCCCTCGGCGTTCCCGTCGGCACCGTGAGGTCGCGCCTGAACCGCGTGCGGCGCAAGCTCGCGCCGCCGGGGTCGCACGCGTCTGTCCGGCTCACATGGATCGCGAAGGAGGAGACCGATGGAGCTTATGGAACGAGTGCGTGAGATCGGGGCGGATGGCCCGTCCGTGCCCGACTCCGGCATCGATGCCGTGCGGGTCGGCCTGCTGCGCGAGATCGCACGCGAGGGGCGAAGGGATGCCGGCCCCCGGCGCCGCCGGACGGTCCGGTGGATCGGCGGCTCCGCGCTGGCCGGCGGCGTTGCCGCGGCGCTCGTGGTGGGCATGGTGATGGTGCCCGCGACGGCGCCCACGGCATCGGCGGCGCAGACGGTGCTGGAGAAGGCGGCGGTCGCCGGCATCCGCGCCGCCGCGACTCCCGTGCCCGCCGGGAGCTACACCCGCGTGGAGACCGCATTCACGTGGGCCACGACCTACGACGAGCAGATGCCCGCCGGTGCCGAGTTCAACAACGCGCACCGTCAGGACGCGGATGCCGTGCTCCTGATCCAGGACGAGTCGAGCGTGTACGTGCCGGCCGACTCCGGCGGCGACTGGGTACGGGAGCGCGATCCGTACCGCGTGGCAGACGCCGCCGGCCCGCTGTCGTCCGTGGCCACCGGCGCGTGGGAACGTGAGATGGCGCCCGCGACAGCGGGGCTCGCGGGCGTCACGCGCTACCCGGGCGGGATCGTCGAGGGCGGGCGCGACGGCGACGCGGTGACATACCACCTCGACGGACGGGAGACCTTCGCCGACATGCCGGCCGACCCGGACGGCGTCGTCGAGTGGTTCGAGGAGCGGTATGGCGCCGAAGGCGAGTCGGACGGCATCGCGCACTTCTTCATCGAGACCCTGGGCGATCTGATGTCGTTCAACCTCGCGTCCGCCGACGCACGGGCCGGAATGCTCCGGGCGTTCGCGTCGCTTCCGGGAGTGGAGGTGGTGTCGGCGGACGGTGCGCTCACGACGCTCTCGTACGAGCAGCACTTCGAGGCAGGGGCTGCGCGCGTCGAGTTCGTGCTCGACACCGCGCGCGGCTACATCCTGCAGTCGACTCACTGGGGGATGGGCGAGTACGACGAGCCGGTGGCGTTCGAGGGCATGCCGGACTGGCAGACCCGGACGGTCTCGACCGTGTCGGTCGTCGATTCCGCGCCCTCACCTTCACCCTGAACTCGAGGGTGAACCGACCTCAGCGGCCGGTCCCGCCGACACCCGGCGGGGCCGGCCGTCGTGTCCCCGGTCGTCCGTAGACTCGGTGCGTGGCATCCGATTCCTTCGTCCATCTGCACGTGCACAGCGAGTACTCGATGCTCGACGGAGCGGCAAAGATCGGCGCGATGACGCAGGCGGCCGCCGAGTACGGGATGCCGGCGATCGCGGTCACCGACCACGGCAACACCTTCGCGGCGTTCGAGTTCTATCGCGCCGCCCAGGCCGCAGGCGTGAACCCGATCATCGGCCTCGAGGCGTACGTCACGCCCGGCACGCATCGCAGCGACAAGTCGCGCGTGGCGTGGGGCTCGCCCGAGCAGAAGAGCGACGACGTCTCGGGCTCGGGCGCCTACACCCACATGACCCTGTGGAGCGAGAACACCGGGGGCATGCACAACCTCTTCCGGCTGAGCTCGCTGTCGAGCATGGAGGGCTACTACTTCAAGCCCCGCATGGACCGCGAGCTGCTGCAGACGTACGGCAAGGGGCTCATCGCCACCACCGGCTGCCCCTCGGGCGAGGTGCAGACCCGCCTGCGACTGGGGCAGTACGACGCGGCTCGCGCCGCGGCGGCCGAGTTCCAGGACATCTTCGGCAAAGAGAACTACTTCGCCGAGATCATGGACCACGGCCTCTCGATCGAGCGCCGGATCATGACCGACCTGCTGCGGCTCGCGAAGGATCTCGACATCCCGCTCGTGGCCACCAACGACTCGCACTACACGCACCAGCACGAGGCAGACGCCCACGCCGCGCTGCTGTGCGTGCAGTCGGGCTCCACGCTCGACGACCCGAACCGCTTCAAGTTCGACGGCGACGGCTACTACATCAAGACCGCGCAAGAGATGCGGCAGCTCTTCCGCGACCACCCCGAGGCGTGCGACAACACGCTGCTCATCGCCGAGCGCTGCCAGGTCGAGTTCAACACGTCGGCCAACTACATGCCGCGCTTCCCGGTGCCCGACGGCGAGACCGAGGACAGCTGGCTCATCAAAGAGGTCGAGCGGGGCCTGCACTACCGGTATCCCGGCGGCATCCCCGACAAGGTCCGCAAGCAGGCCGAGTACGAGACCGGCATCATCCTGCAGATGGGCTTCCCGGGCTACTTCCTCGTCGTCGCCGACTTCATCAACTGGGCGAAGGACAACGGGATCCGCGTCGGTCCCGGCCGTGGCTCGGGTGCGGGTTCGATGGTCGCCTACGCGATGAAGATCACCGACCTCGATCCGCTCGAGCACGGTCTGATCTTCGAGCGCTTCCTGAACCCCGACCGCGTCTCGATGCCCGACTTCGACGTCGACTTCGACGACCGTCGCCGTGGCGAGGTGATCGACTACGTCACCGCGAAGTACGGCTCGGAGCGCGTCGCGCAGATCGTCACGTACGGCACGATCAAGTCCAAGCAGGCACTCAAGGACGCGGGCCGCGTGCTCGGCTTCCCCTTCAGCATGGGGGAGCGGCTCACCAAGGCGATGCCGCCGGCCGTGATGGGCAAGGACATGCCGCTGGACGGAATGTTCGACCCGCAGCACCCGCGGTACAAAGAGGCCGTCGAGTTCCGGACGCTCATCGAGACGGACCCCGAGGCGAAGACGGTCTTCGACCGCGCGCTGGGCCTGGAGGGGCTGAAGCGCCAGTGGGGCGTGCACGCCGCCGGCGTCATCATGTCGTCCGAGCCGCTGCTCGACATCATCCCCATCATGCGCCGCGAGCAGGACGGCCAGATCGTCACGCAGTTCGACTACCCGTCCTGCGAGACGCTCGGCCTCATCAAGATGGACTTCCTGGGGCTGCGGAACCTCACGATCATCTCGGATGCCCTCGACAACATCCGCCTGAACCGCGGTGAAGAGCTCGACCTCGAGCACCTCGCGCTCGATGACCGCCCCGCCTACGACCTGCTGACCCGCGGCGACACGCTCGGCGTGTTCCAGCTCGACGGCGGGCCGATGCGCTCGCTGCTGCGGCTCATGAAGCCTGACAACTTCGAAGACGTGTCGGCTGTCATCGCGCTGTACCGCCCGGGGCCCATGGGCGCGAACTCGCACACCAACTACGCGCTGCGCAAGAACGGCCTGCAACCGGTGACGCCCATCCATCCGGAGCTGGAAGAGCCGCTGAAGGACATCCTCGACATCAGCTACGGCCTGATCATCTACCAGGAGCAGGTCATGGCCATCGCGCAGAAGGTCGCCGGCTTCTCGCTCGGTCAGGCAGACATCCTCCGTCGCGCGATGGGCAAGAAGAAGAAGTCCGAGCTCGACAAGCAGTACGAGGGCTTCTCGGGCGGCATGAAGGAGCGCGGATTCGGGGATGCCGCGATCCAGGCGCTGTGGGACATCCTGCTGCCCTTCTCCGACTACGCCTTCAACAAGGCGCACTCCGCCGCATACGGACTCGTCTCGTACTGGACCGCCTACCTCAAGGCGCACTATCCCGCCGAGTACATGGCGGCGCTCCTCACCAGCGTCGGCGACTCGAAGGACAAGATGGCGGTGTACCTCAACGAGTGCCGCCGCATGGGCATCAAGGTGCTGCCGCCGGACGTCGGGCAGTCGATCCGGTACTTCGCGGCCGTCGGCGAAGACATCCGCTTCGGCCTCGGCGCCGTCCGCAACGTCGGCACCAACGTCGTCGACGGCATCGTCGCGGCGCGCGCCGAGTCGACCTTCACGAGCTTCCACGACTTCCTCTCGAAGGTGCCGGTCCACGTCGCCAACAAGCGGACGGTCGAATCGCTCATCAAGGCGGGCGCGTTCGACTCTCTCGGGTCGACGCGACGCGCCCTCATGGAGATCCACGAGGATGCCACCGAAGCCGCGGTGCTCGACAAGCGCCGCGAGGCGAACGGCGAGGTCGGGTTCGACTTCGACTCGCTGTGGGGCGACGACGAGCCGCAGCAATCGGCCAAGGTGCCCGAGCGGCCGGAGTGGACGAAGAAGGACAAGCTCGCCTTCGAGCGCGAGATGCTCGGACTGTACGTGTCGGACCATCCGCTCGCGGGCCTCGAGATCCCGCTGGCCAAGCACGCCTCGACGAGCATCCACGACCTGCTGGCGTCGGAGGACATCGCCGACGGCGAGATGGTGACGATCGCCGGGCTCGTGACCAGCGTGCAGCATCGCGTCGCGAAGCAGAGCGGCAACCCGTACGGCATGATCACGGTCGAGGACTTCGACGGCGAGATCACCGTCATGTACATGGGCAAGACCTACACAGAGTTCCAGCACATGCTCACCGCGGACTCGATCCTCGTCGTGCGCGGCCGCGTGTCGCGCCGCGACGACGGCATGAACCTGCACGCCCAATCGGCGTTCAGCCCCGATCTGGGGGCGTTGGACGAGTCCAGCGGGCTCGTCCTTCTCATGCCCGAGCGGCGCGCGAGCGAGGCGGTGATCGGCGAGCTGCTGCAGACCCTGCAGCGCCACGCCGGCGACACAGAAGTGTCGCTCAAGCTGCACAGCGGCTCCGTCGCCAAGGTCTTCGAGGTGCCACATCCGGTGCGCATCACGCCTGATCTGTACGGCGAGCTCAAGGGCCTGCTGGGCCCGCAGTGCCTCGGCTGAGGCCGCGGAATCCGCGTGACGAGACCGTCACGCGCCGCAGCGGATCTCATCGGCGTCTCATGCGTCGTGGGTAATATCAGGTCGACGCGGGCCTCGGGAGCCTGCCGGAAGGGATGATCGTGACGGACGACTACACCGACGAGAACAGACGTGAGGACGCCGCCCTGCCGGCCGAGGCCGACACGATCGCCACGGACGACACGATCGCCGCGGAGGGCACGGTCGCCGCCGAAGCGCCGCACTACGGAGTCGGCCCGTTCTCGCTCCGCGAGGTTTCGCTCGCGGGCATCTGGCTGATCGCCTTCGTCGCCTCGTTCTTCCCGGTCCGCGGCGAGATCGGCAGCGGTCTCACCGTCTGGGGGAGCGGGATCGACTGGGTGCTCACGATCGGGGTGCCTACCGTCGCCGTGTTCCTCATCGTGCTGCGCCGTCTCTCGCCGCAGGGCATCCGCCGGGTCGGCTCGCTCGGCATCGATCAGTTCGCGTCCGTCGCGTTCTCGGTGGCGACCGTGCTGTGGCTGGCCATCATCTGGAACTCCTTCATCTCGATGTTCGGCCAGGTGGGCTTCCTCGGCACATGGGTCGTGTGGGTCGAGTTCATCATGATGCTGGCGGGCGTGTTCCTCACCGTGCTCGCGCCGTTCATTCCGCCGTTCAACCAGGACTTCGTCGGGCGCACCGAAGTGCCGGCGCACCGTGCCGCACGCCCCGCGCGTCCTGTCGTGCCGCGCCCCGTCGCCCCGAGGCCCGAGCCCGAGCCCGCGGCACCGGTGTACGCCGACTACGCCGCCCCCACCGGTGCCGACGCTGAAGCCACCACCGTCATCGACGTGACGGACGCCGCTGCGCCCGCCCCGTACGCCGTCGCGGGAGCGGCGTCGCAGCCTGCGTCCGACGACGCTGCGCCGTACTGGGACGCGGACGGCGATGTCGTCGCGGCGCGCACCGGGACGGATGCCGGCACCACGACGCCTGAGGCGGCTCCGGCTGTGGAGTCGGCCGCTGCCGAGCAGGAGCCCGCCGCATCTGCGTCCGTCGCCGAGCCCTTCGTCGATGCGGCCGCCGAGCCGCAGGCCGAGCCGCAGGCCGAGCCGGTCGCCGAGCCGGCGGAGCCCGTCGCCGAGCCGCAGGCGGAGCCCGTCGCCGTCCAGCACCAGGCGTTCTGGGCTCTCGTGCCCGAAGAGCGCGACATCGTCGACGAGATCGGGATCCCGGTGTTCCGCATCGGCCCGACCGCGTGGGCGCTGGTGATCGAAGACCGGGGCGAGGTGTTCGTGGTGCGTCACGAGGACGGCCGCATCGGCTACCTGCACGACGTCTCGGGCGTCACGCGAGGCTGAGCGGCCACGCCCGCGCGGTACCGTAGACGGATGCTCCGGACGATCGACCTGCGCGGGCGCGCCCTGACGCCCGCCGAACTGCTCGCGACCGTTCCCCGTGCCACCGCGGCGCGGGAGGAGGCTTTCGCGACCGCCGCACACATCGTGGATGACGTGGCTGCGCGCGGCGAGGCGGCGCTCCGCGAGCAGGCCGAGCGCTTCGACGGGGCCGTCGGTCACGACATCCGTGTGCCGGCGTCGCACCTCGATGAGGCGCTGGAGGCGCTGGACCCGGCCGTGCGCACGGCTCTGGAGCAGGCGATCGCCCGCGTGCGGGAGGCCTCCGCGGCGCAGGTCCCGGCGCCGGTCGTCACCGAGCTGAGTCCGGGCGCGCGCGTGCTGCAGCGCTGGCAGCCGGTGCGCCGGGTCGGCCTGTACGTGCCCGGCGGCAAGGCCGTCTACCCCTCGAGCGTCGTCATGAACGTCGTGCCGGCTCAGGTGGCGGGCGTCGCCGAGATCGCCCTCACCTCGCCGCCGCAGCGCGAGTTCGGCGGGCGCGTGCACCCCGTCATCCTGGGTGCGGCGAAGCTCCTCGGCGTCACCGAGGTGTACGCGATGGGCGGAGCGGGCGCCATCGGCGCCCTCGCGCACGGCGTGCCGGACCTCGGCCTCGCGCCGGTCGACGTCGTCACCGGGCCCGGCAACAACTTCGTCGCGGCCGCGAAGCGCGCCGTGGCCGGTCTCGTGGGGACGGATGCCGAGGCCGGCGCGACCGAGATCCTCATCGTCGCCGACGACAGCGCCGACCCACGACTGGTGGCCGCCGACCTCATCAGTCAGGCCGAGCACGACGAGCAGGCCTCCGCAGTGCTCGTCACCACCTCCGAGCGACTGGCCGAGGACGTGCGCGCGGCGATCGGGCCGCGCGCCGCCGCGACCCGTCACGCCGAACGCGTGGCCGCCGCCCTCGCGGGCCCGCAGTCGGCGGTCGTGCTCGTCGACGATCTCGCGACGGCGACCGCGTTCAGCAACGCCTACGCCCCCGAGCACCTCGAACTCCACCTGGAAGACCCGCGGGCCGAAGACTTCGTCCACGCCGGCGCGGTCTTCGTCGGCCCGGACTCGCCGGTGAGCCTCGGCGACTACCTCGCCGGCAGCAACCACGTGCTGCCCACCGGTGGCCAGGCGCGGTACTCGTCGGGGCTGTCCGCCGCGACCTTCCTGCGCCCGCAGCAGGTCATCGAGTACGAACGGGCGGCCCTCGCCGAGGTGCGCGACGCGATCGTGACCCTCGCCGAGGCCGAAGCCCTGCCCGCGCACGGAGAGGCCGTCACCGCGCGTTTCGACGCGGCATCCGCTTCTCCGGCGGGTGCCGACGCCGAGCCCGGAGTCCCGGCGTAGGCTGGCCCTGTCATGCATTGCCCGTTCTGCCGCCACGCCGATTCGCGCGTCATCGACTCGCGCACGAGCGACGACGGCCTCAGCATCCGTCGTCGTCGGCAGTGCCCCGAGTGCGGCGGCCGGTTCACGACGATCGAGACGGCGAGCCTCAACGTGATCAAGCGGTCGGGGGTCATCGAGCCGTTCAGCCGCGAGAAGGTCATGTCGGGCGTGCGGAAGGCCTGTCAGGGGCGTCCGGTGACCGAGGCCGACCTCGCCGTGCTCGCGCAGACCGTCGAAGAGAGCATCCGGCAGACAGGCGCCTCGCAGCTGGACGCGAACGAGATCGGCCTCGCGATCCTCAAGCCGCTGCGCGCCCTCGACGAGGTGGCGTACCTGCGGTTCGCGAGCGTGTACCAGGCCTTCGACTCTCTGGAGGATTTCGAGTCGGCGATCGAGCAGCTGCGCCTGGACCACGGTCGTGCGGCCGTCGGCGCCGACGCGCAGGCGGAGTCCGCCGAAGCATGACCCGCGCGGCCCGATAGCCTAGAGGGGATGTATCCCCTTCTCTTCCGCACCGTGCTGTCGCGCATGGATCCCGAGTCCGCCCACCACGCCGCGATGCGGGTCATCCGCGTGCTCGGCGTTCCGCCGTTCTCGTGGGCGGCCCGAGCCGTGACGAAACCTGCTCCCGAGCTCGCGACCACCGCGCTCGGTCTGCGGTTCGACTCGCCCTTCGGTGTCGCGGCCGGGTTCGACAAGGACGTCAAGGGAGCCGCGGGCCTGTATGCGCTGGGCTTCGGCCACGTCGAGGTGGGCACCGTCACCGCGATCCCGCAGGACGGCAACCCCCGTCCGCGCCTGTTCCGTCTGATCCCCGACCGCGCGGTCGTCAACCGGATGGGCTTCAACAACCGCGGCGCCGAGGCGGCGGCAGACCGCCTGCGCGCGCTGCGCAAGCGGTCGCGTCGCGCCGTCCTCGGGGTCAACATCGGCAAGAGCCGTGTCGTCGACGTCGCGGACGCCACCGCGGATTACGTGCGCAGCGCGACGCTGCTGGCCCCGCTGGCGGACTACCTCGTCGTCAACGTCTCGTCCCCGAACACCCCGGGACTGCGCGGGCTGCAGGCCGTCGAGACGCTGCGGCCGCTCCTGGACGCCGTGCGGGATGCGGCCGGGGCCACGCCCCTCCTCGTCAAGATCGCGCCCGACCTGCCCGACGACGAGATCGCCGCGATCGCGCAGCTCGCCGTCGACGCGGGACTGGCCGGCATCATCGCCACGAACACCACGATCTCGCGCGAGGGCCTGTCGACCGATGCCGCGACGGTCGTGGCCGCGGGCGAGGGCGGACTCTCGGGTGCGCCCCTCAAGGCCCGCGCGCTCGAGGTGCTGCGCCTGGTGCGCGAGAGCGTGCCCGCCGACTTCTGCGTCATCTCGGTCGGCGGCATCGAGACCGCCGCGGACGTCCAGGAGAGAGTGGATGCCGGAGCCGACCTCGTGCAGGGCTACACGGCGTTCCTCTACCGCGGCCCGCTGTGGGCGCGGCAGATCAACCGCGGGCTCCGCGCGAGGCGCTGAGCCCGCGACGGCGGGAGGGCTTGCTCAGGCGGGCTTCTGGCCGCGCTTGACCTGGGGCTTCGGGAGGCGCAGGAAGCGCATCTGCACGGTGCGCATCGCCGCGTACCAGCCGAGGCCCTTCTCCATCTTGTCGGCGCCGAACTTCTTCTTCACGGCGCGCTTCACGAGGATCGACGTGAGGACCATGTCGACGATGACGAAGACGATGAAGATCCACAGTCCCACGAACGCGTAGAACTGCAGCGCGGGGATGTTGACGAAGGTCGCCAGGATCACGAGCACCATCGCCGGCATCACGATCTCGCCGAGGTGCCAGCCGGCGTCGACCCAGTCACGCGCGAACTTGCGCTGCGCGCCCTGGTCGCGGGCGGGCAGGTACCGCGGGTCGCCGTTGGCCATGCCGATGCGGGCCTTCTCGCGCTGGGTGGCGAGGTCGGCCTTGGCGCGCGCCTTGGCCTCCTTGGTGTCGGGCACGAGAGGGCGCTTGCGGGCGGCCTCCTGCTCGGCTCGACTCGGGGTGGCGCGGCCCTTGCCGGCGGGTGCGCCGTTGAGCCCACCCCCACCATTGAGCACGGTGCCCTCGGAAGGGGCGTCGTTCGGCGCGGGTGCGGAGTTCTTGGCCACGGCTGATCCTCGGGATGCGAAAGAAGGGGTGCCCCTTAAGATTACCCGCATGACCTCTGACCTCACCCGACAGGAGGCTGTGCGCGACGCCGCGGCCTCCGGCATCCCCTCCGCCCTCGCCGATCTCGGTGCGCTGGTGCGCATCCCGTCGGTCGCCTTCCCCGGCTTCGATCCGTCGCAGGTGCAGCGCAGCGCCGAGGCGGTCGCCGAGCTGGTGCGTGAGACGGGACTGTTCGAGACCGTCGAGATCCGCACGGCCGCGATCCCCGAGACGGGGGAGCAGGGCAACCCCGCAGTGCTCGCGACGCGTGCCGCCCGCAACGGCCGGCCGACGATCCTGCTGTACGCCCACCACGATGTGCAGCCCGTCGGCGACGAGGCGCTGTGGGACTCGCCGCCCTTCGAGCCGACGGTCCGCGACGGGCGCCTGTACGGCCGTGGCGCGGCCGACGACAAGGCCGGCATCATGGCGCACATCGCCGCGCTGCGCGCGCTGAAGGAAGCGGTCGGTGCGGACTTCGACCTCGGCGTCGCGCTGTTCTTCGAGGGCGAGGAGGAGGCGGGCTCGCGGTCGTTCGCGCAGTTCCTCTCCGACAACGCGGACGCGCTGCGCGCCGATGTCATCGTGGTGGCGGACTCAGGCAACTGGGACGACAAGACGCCCGCGCTGACGGTCTCGCTCCGCGGCAACACGCGCTTCACGCTCCGCGTGCGCACGCTCGAGCACGCCTCGCACTCGGGCATGTTCGGCGGTGCGGTGCCCGACGCGATGATGGCCACCGTGAAGCTGCTCGCCACGCTGTGGGACGACGACGGCGCCGTCGCCGTCTCCGGCATGACCGAACGGGATGCCGCGACCCCCGAGTACAGCGAAGCGACCCTGCGCGACGAAGCCGGCCTCCCCGCAGGGGTCTCGCCGGCCGGGAGCGGGACGATCCTGAGCCGCATCTGGAACAAGCCTTCGATCACCGTGACCGGCATCGACGCGCCGAGCGTCGTCAACGCCTCCAACACCCTGAGCCCGGAGGTCGCTGTCGTGATCAGCGCCCGCGTGGCGCCGGGTCAGTCTGCCCGCGAGGCATACGCCGCGATCGAGACGCACCTGCGTGAGCACGCGCCGTTCGGGGCGCAGCTGGAGTTCAGCGACCAGGACTACGGCAACCCGTTCCTCGTCGACACGTCGGGCTGGGCCGTGCAGGCGGCGCGGGAGGCGCTGCACGAGGGGTACGGCGTCGAGTCCGTCGACATCGGGGTCGGGGGATCGATCCCGTTCATCGCGGACCTCGTGCGCGAGTTCCCCGGTGCGCAGATCCTCGTCACCGGCGTGGAGGACCCGCACGCGCGAGCGCACAGCCCGAACGAGTCGCTGCACCTCGAGACCTTCCGCAACGCCGTCCTGTCGGAGGCGCTCCTCCTGGAGAAGCTCGACGCGCGGGCCGCGGAAGCCTGATACGGCTCGTTCCGAGCCTTCCGGCGGCGGGCACGCGTAGAATCGACGCATCCCGCCGCCGGCAGTGGATGAACGATCCAGGCGGCCCGTCCGGAGGAGTGCCATGACCGACACCGCACTGACGACCGAGCAGACCGCTCGCGACCACGGCGTTCTGCTGACCGACGCCGCCGCGGGCAAGGTCAAGAACCTGCTGGAGCAGGAGGGCCGCGACGACCTGCGTCTGCGCGTCGCCGTCCAGCCCGGCGGCTGCAGCGGCCTGATCTACCAGCTGTACTTCGACGAGCGCTACCTCGACGGCGACAAGACCGTCGACTTCGACGGCGTCGAGGTGATCGTCGACGACATGAGCGTCCCGTACCTCGACGGCGCCACGATCGACTTCAAGGACACGATCTCGGAGCAGGGTTTCACGATCGACAACCCCAACGCGGCGGGCTCGTGCGCCTGCGGCGACAGCTTCCACTGATCGGCTAACGATCCGAGCACTTTTGCGGCGGGTCCGAGCGCTTCGAATGGCGCCCGGGCCCGCCGTTTTCGCGTCCGCCGACACGGCACAACCTGGGCGGATGGCCTGAATCCCCTGGACGCTTGCCCTAGACTGGCGGGAGTCCTGTTCGTGATCGGAAAGGTGCACCGTGCCTTCGAAACGCCGTATCCGCTGGGCCGTTCTCCCCATCGGGGTCGCGACGGCTGCAGTCCTCGCCGGATGCACCCCCACCGAGCTGCACGGCTTCCTCCCGGGCTTCACCGAAGACGGCCAGGCGGCCACCAACCACACCGACATGGTGGCCGGTCTGTGGGTCAACTCGTGGATCGTCCTGCTGATCGTCGGCGTCATCACGTGGGGCCTCATGGGCTGGGCGGCGATCGCGTACCGCCGTCGCAAGGGCCAGACCGGCCTGCCCGTCCAGCTGCGGTACAACATGCCGATCGAGATCTTCTACACGATCGTGCCGCTGATCCTCGTGGTCGGGTTCTTCGCCTTCACGGCGCGCGATCAGACGATCCTCGAGACGCAGTACGACGACCCCGACGTCGAGATCACCGCGATCGGCAAGCAGTGGGCCTGGGACTTCCAGTACGACGGCGCCACCGACGACGAGACCGTGTGGTCGATGGGCGTGCAGGCGCAGACGGACGCGCGGGGCGACATCATCAACGAGCTGCCCACGCTCTACCTCCCGGTCGACAAGACGGTGAAGATCAAGCTCACCTCTCGCGACGTCATCCACTCGTTCTGGATCATCGACTTCCTCTACAAGAAGGACATGTACATCGGCAAGGACAACTTCTGGTCCTTCACGCCGACCCGCGAGGGCACGTACGCCGGCAAGTGCGCCGAGCTCTGCGGCGACTACCACTCGATGATGCTGTTCAACGTCAAGGTCGTCAGCGACGCCGAGTACGAGGACTACCTCGACTCGCTGCGCGACGCGGGCCAGACGGGCGACATCAACGACGCATACGACCGACTGCAGAACCTGCCCGGAACGGGCGGCTCCGCAAATGAGAACGTGGAAGAGGTGGACCACTGATGGCGACGACACTCCCTCTCCAGGAGACGTCCCAGGGGCGTCCGACGACCCTGCCGCCACGGCAGGCGGCTCTGCTCAGCGCGACGCGCGTCGAGCAGAAGGGCAACATCATCGTCAAGTGGATCACCTCCACCGACCACAAGACGATCGGCTACATGTACCTGATCGCGTCCGTGATCTTCTTCCTCCTCGGGGGAGTCATGGCGCTCATCATCCGTGCTGAGCTGTTCGAGCCCGGCATGCAGATCGTGCCGACCAAAGAGCAGTACAACCAGCTCTTCACCATGCACGGCACGATCATGCTCCTCATGTTCGCGACCCCGCTGTTCGCGGGCTTCGCCAACGCGATCCTGCCCCTGCAGATCGGTGCTCCCGACGTCGCTTTCCCGCGTCTGAACGCATTCGCCTTCTGGCTCTTCCTGTTCGGCTCGACGATCGCCGTCGCCGGCTTCCTCACCCCGCAGGGCGCGGCCTCGTTCGGCTGGTTCGCGTATCAGCCGCTCGCGAACGCCTCGTTCTCGCCCGGCGCCGGCGGCAACCTCTGGATGCTCGGCCTCGGCATGAGCGGTTTCGGCACGATCCTCGGTGCGGTGAACTTCATCACCACGATCATCACCATGCGCGCGCCCGGCATGACGATGTGGCGCATGCCGATCTTCTCGTGGAACACGCTCATCACGAGCATCCTGATCCTGATGGCGTTCCCCGTGCTCGCCGCCGCGATCCTCGCCGCCGCCGCCGACCGTGTGCTCGGCGCGCACATCTACGACCCGGCCAACGGCGGCGTCCTGCTGTGGCAGCACCTCTTCTGGTTCTTCGGCCACCCTGAGGTGTACATCATCGCGCTGCCGTTCTTCGGCATCGTCTCCGAGATCTTCCCGGTGTTCAGCCGCAAGCCGATCTTCGGGTACAAGACCCTCGTGTACGCGACCATCGCGATCGCCGCGCTGTCGGTGGCGGTGTGGGCCCACCACATGTACGTGACCGGCGCGGTGCTGCTGCCCTTCTTCGCGCTCATGACGATGCTCATCGCGGTTCCGACGGGTGTGAAGATCTTCAACTGGATCGGCACGCTCTGGCGAGGGTCCGTGACCTTCGAGACGCCGATGGTGTTCGCGCTCGGCTTCCTGGTGTCGTTCGTCTTCGGTGGTCTGACCGGCGTCATCCTCGCGTCGCCGCCGCTGGACTTCGCGCTGTCGGACTCGTACTTCGTCGTCGCGCACTTCCACTACGTGGTCTTCGGAACCGTCGTCTTCGCGATGTTCGCCGGCTTCTACTTCTGGTGGCCCAAGTGGACCGGCCGCATGCTCAACGAGCGCCTCGGCTACGTGCACTTCTGGATGCTGTTCATCGGCTTCCACATGACATTCCTCATCCAGCACTGGCTGGGCGTGGACGGCATGGTCCGTCGCTATGCCGACTACTCGGAGGCGGACGGCTGGACGTGGCAGAACCAGGTCTCGACGATCGGTGCGTTCATCCTCGGTGCGTCGATGATCCCGTTCCTGTTCAACGTGTGGATCACGGCGCGCAAGGCGCCCAAGGTCACCGTCAACGACCCGTGGGGCTACGGTGCGTCGCTCGAGTGGGCGACCTCCTGCCCGCCGCCGCGTCACAACTTCACGTCGATCCCGCGCATCCGCAGCGAGCGGCCCGCGTTCGACCTGAACCACCCGGAGGCCGCAGAGTCGCCGGTTCTCGTCGGGGCCGAGGGAGAGGTCAAGTAAGTGCGCACCAACACCGGTCTCTGGTGGCTGCTGTCGGGGTTCTTCCTTCTCGTCGCGGCGACGTACACGATCTGGAACATCATCGCCCACCCCGATCGCGAGTGGTATCACGCCATCGAATGGGTCGGCAGCGTGGCGCTGCTGTTCACCGCCTTCATGGGCGCCCTGATCGCGTTCTACATCGGACGCGTGCACAAGGCGCAGGGCGGCGAGCTGCCCGAGGACGTCCTCACCGCCGACATCGATGACGGCGACCCCGAGCTGGGCGAGTTCAGCCCGTGGTCGTGGTGGCCCATCGTGCTCGCCTTCTCGGCGGCGCTCGGCATGATCGGCCTGGCTGTCGGCACGTGGCTCATGCCCATCGGCATCGGCGTCTTCGTCGTCGCCATCGTCGGCTGGGTGTACGAGTACTACCGCGGCTACTTCGCCCGCTGATCGGCCTGCCGCCGACCTTCATGGCCTTTTGCCGCACGAGCGCGGGGACCCGTCTGTGACGGGGCCCCGCGCTCGTCTGCGTGCGGCGGCGCACTCGGACGTCGGCCCGTACCGGTCTGTCAATCAGGACGCCGCCTTCACGGCGCCGTGGGGTGCCGCAGTGGCGGACGGTGTCGGGGGAGGGCCGGCCGGGGATCTGGCCTCTGCCGCTCTCGTGCATGCGATCGCCGCCAGCCGTCCCGACGGGGTGGAGGCCGAGCACCTGCAGACGATCGTCCGTCTCGCGAACTGGGATCTCGGAGCCCACGTCAAGCGCGATCCCTCTCTGACCGGGATGGCGACGACGCTCACGGGCCTGTTCATCTCGGACCACGGCGACCTGCTGCTCGCGCACACCGGCGACTCACGGGCGTACCGTCTGCGCGAAGGGCTGCTGGAACAGCAGAGTCGCGATGACTCGCTCGTACAGGCTCTCGTCGACCAGGGGATCGTGACGATCGAGGATGCCGCGGCGCACCCGCGTCGCAACGTCATCACCGCGTCGCTGAGCGGTGCGGAGCGGGATGCCGCGACCGTCGTCGTGAAGGAGGCCGTCGTGGGCGACCGTTGGCTGCTCTGCAGTGACGGGCTCACCGACTACGTGCCCGTGGACGACATCTGCGCCCGGCTGCGCGAGCATGATGACCCTGCTGCAGCCGCGGCGGCCTGCGTGGGCCTCGCGTTGGAGGCCGGGACGAGGGACAACGTCACGGCCGTCGTCTGCGACGTGGTCGCCCCGACCTCGCTCGGCGGCGGACGCCCGCAGGTGTTGTTCTACGGCGCCGCCGCCGAACGATTCATGGAGGAGCTGGACTCCGCCTGATCTGTCGGGTCGCGAGCTGTCAGCCGGCCACCGGGGCACGGACGACCATGACCTGGGCGTCGAACACGCGGGGGAGCGGCCCTTCGTCATTCTCGGTCGGCTGCCCCTCGCGCACCCAGTACTCGTACCCGCCGATCATCTCGCGCACGGCGTAGCCGAGCTTCGCGAACTCGACGGCCCCCTTCGCGCCGGCGTTGCAGCCCGGGCTCCAGCAGTAGACCACCACAGACGTTCCCTGGGGGATCTCGCGGGGCCCTCGTTCCGCGATCTCGCGGTACGGCATGTGCACGGCGCCCTGAACGCGTCCCTGGGCCCACGCCTCGTCACCGCGCACGTCGACGAGGACGAACTCCTCACCGGCCTTCTGAGCGGCGTACACGTCCGAGGCGTCGGTCTCGAGGGCGAGCTTCGTGGAGAAGTAGGTGAGTGCGTCGATCATGGATCCACCGTATGTCCGCCGAGACACGGCGCCAGGCGAAATCGGTGACAGACACCGCCGGAATCCTGCCGACCTCGGGGGGAGGGGTCGTCGAGTCCACGCAGATGACGGATGCCCCGGCACGATCTGATCGATCGTGCCGGGGCATCCGTCGGTGAGGTGGAGCGACCTTACTGGTCGGACTCCTTCTCGCGGTTCTTCGGCGCCTTCGTACCCGGCTCGGGTTCGGGGACGATCACGTTCGAGGGGCGGACTGCCGTCTCGGAGTTGTGACCGTCGTCGATCGGCTTGTGGGGGGCATCCGGGACACCGGCGCGCTCGTGGGCGCCCTGCAGCTCGAGATCCTCCTCAGCGGCCATGTGGTCGAGGTCGTGGTGCTGGTGCGCCAGCGCCGCGTCGAGCTCGCCCTGCGTGACGGGGGTCAGACGGTCCTCGAAGAACCAGCGCGAGATCGACGCGCGGAAGTTCTCGTGCCACGGGATGCGGCCCTTCGCGTTCGGGCGCACGACCAGCGGCTCGTAGGTGTCGAAGTCGGCCAGCTTGAAGCGCTCGTACTCGTCGACCGGCTGGTGGACCTCGATGTACTCGCCCCCGGGGAGGCGGACGATGCGACCCGACTCATAGCCGTGCAGCGCGATCTCGCGATCCTTCTTCTGCAGCGCGATGCAGATCCGCTTCGTGACGAAGTAGGCGATGATCGGGCCCAGGATCAGCAGCGCCTGGAGCGTGTGGATCACACCCTCCATCGTCAGCCAGAAGTGCGTCGCGATGATGTCGGAGGACGCCGCCGCCCACATGACCGCGTACATCGTCACGCCCGCGGCGCCGATCGCCGTGCGCGTCGCCGCGTTGCGCGGACGCTGGGCGATGTGGTGCTCGCGCTTGTCGCCCGTGACCCACGCCTCGATGAACGGGTAGATCAGGACCAGGATGATGAAGATCCCGATGACGCCGAGGGGCACGAGGATGTTGAACGACCAGGTGCGGTCGAGGAACACGACCTCCCACCCCGGCGGGATCAGTCGCAGCATGCCGTCGGCGAAGCCGATGTACCAGTCGGGCTGAGTGCCGGCCGAGACGGGGGACGGGTCGTAGGGACCGTAGTTCCAGATCGGGTTGATCGTGAACAGCGAGGCGATGAGCACGATGACGCCGAACGTGATGAACAGGAAGCCGCCCATCTTCGACATGTACACCGGCATCATCGGGTAGCCCACGACCACGCTGTTGGTGCGACCGGCGCCCGCGAACTGCGTGTGCTTGTTGATCACCATCAGCATGAGGTGCACCACGAGCAGTCCGACGAGGATCGCCGGCAGCAGCAGGATGTGCAGCGTGTAGAGGCGGCCGACGATGGCGGTTCCGGGGAACTCGCCGCCGAACAGCAGGAACGACGTCCACGTGCCGATCAGCGGGATGCCCTTGACCATGCCGTCGATGATGCGCAGGCCGTTGCCCGACAGCACGTCGTCGGGCAGCGAGTAACCCGTGAAGCCCTCGGCCATCGCGAGGATGAAGAGGATGAAGCCGATCACCCAGTTCAGCTCGCGAGGCTTGCGGAACGCGCCCGTGAAGAACACGCGCAGCATGTGCACGCCGATGCCCGCGACGAACACGAGTGCCGCCCAGTGGTGCATCTGGCGCACGAGGAGGCCGCCGCGGATGTCGAACGAGATGTTGAGCGTCGACGACATCGCCGCCGACATCTCGATGCCGCGCATGGGCAGGAAGGCGCCGTTGTAGTGGGTCTCGACCATGGACGCCTGGAAGAAGAACGTCAGGAACGTACCCGACAGCAGGACGACGACGAAGGCCCACAGGGCGATCTCGCCGAGCATGAACGACCAGTGGTCGGGGAAGATCTTGCGGCCCAGCTCCTTGACGAAGCCCGAGAGGCTCGTGCGCTCGTCGATGTAGTTCGCGGTGGCGCCGATGAAGCGACCGCCGAGAGGCTTGTCGCGCCCGTTTGTCGCGGGTGCCACGGGAGCCTCAGGCTGCTCGGTGACGGTTGCGGTGCTCAATGACGCTCCCAGAAGCTCGGGCCGACGGGTTCGTTGAAGTCGCTGCGTGCGACGAGGTAGCCCTCGTCGTCCACGGTGATCGGCAGCTGCGGCAGCGGACGGGCGGCCGGGCCGAAGATCACCTTCGCGTGATCGGTCACGTCGAACTGCGACTGGTGGCAGGGGCACAGCAGGTGGTGGGTCTGCTGCTCATACAGCGCGACGGGGCAGCCGACGTGCGTGCAGACCTTGGAGTAGGCCACGATGCCGTTGTACGACCATTCCTTGCGCTCTTCGCTCTCCACGAGCTGCTCCGGCAGGAGGCGCACCAGCAGGACGATGGCCTTCGCCTTCTCCTCGAGGTAGCCGTCGCTGTGCGAGACCTTGGCCAGCTCCTCGGGGATCACGTGCACGGCCGAGCCCAGCGTGAGGTCTGCGGCGCGGATCGGCTCTCCGGACGGGTCGTGCGCGAGGCGCATGCCCTTCTTCCACATGGTGTGCTCGAGGAGGTACACCGGGTCGCCGGCGTGCGGACGCTCGGGGGAGTTGAACGGCGCGAGGCCGCGGAACAGCACCACACCCGGGACGACCGAGGCGACGAGAGCGGCGATGAGCGAGTTGCGGATCATCACGCGGCGTCCGAAGCCGGACTCCTCGTTCGCGTCGGAGAAGGCCTTGATCGCGGCCTCGCGCGTCGTGTCGCGACCACGCGTGGCGTGGCGGGGCTCGACGAACTCCTTGTCGGACATGACGGCCTTCGACCAGTGGATCGCGCCGATGCCGATGGCCAGCAGCGCGAGCGCGATGCCGAGTCCGATGAAGAGGTTGTTGCTGCGGATGTCGACGATCCGGCCGCTCTCGATCGGGAAGAGCATGTAGGCGGCGACCGCCCAGATGCTGCCCGCGATCGACAGGTAGAACAGGGTGTAGACCGTGCGGACCGCCCGCTGCATGGCGGCCGGGTCCTTGTCGGTGACCCGCGCGCGGTGCGGCGGGAGACCAGGGTTGCTCACCGGGTCGCTGACCGCTACGGCGAGCCCGGGGGAGGGCTTCCAGGAAGCCCTCTCGTGCTCGAGCGGGTCGTCCTCGTGGGCCATGCTGCTCCTCAGTCGGTAATGCGTCTTTGTGAAACGTCGATCAGTTGGACTTCGCCGTGATCCACACGGTGATGGCGATCAGCGAGCCGATCCCGAAGATCCAGATGAAGAGGCCCTCGGAGACGGGGCCGAGCGAGCCGAGCGAGAAGCCGCCCGCCGACTCGTTGTCCTGCAGGTAGAGCAGGTAGGTGATGATGTCGCGCTTCTCTTCGGTCGTCAGCGTCATGTCGTTGAACACGGGCATGTTCTGAGGACCGGTCACCATCGCCGCGTACATGTTCAGCGGGGTGGTGGTGTGGAGGTTGGGCGCGTACTTGCCCTCGGTGAGCGCACCGCCCGCGCCGGCCACGTTGTGGCACATGGCGCAGTTGATGCGGAACAGCTCGCCGCCCTCTGCCGCGCGGCCCTCGCCGTCCAGCACTTCCTCATCGGGGAAGGTCGGACCGGGTGCGATCGACTGGATGTACTCGCCGATGGCTGTGATCTGCTGATCGGTGAACTGGACGGGCTTCTGCGGAGCCTGAGGGCCCTGCATCTGCAGCGGCATGCGGCCGGTGCTCATCTGGAAGTGCACGGCCAGCTCGCCGACACCGTAGAGGGACGGACCGTCCTCGGTGCCCTGCACGTCCAGGCCGTGGCACGTGGCGCAGTTGGCCTGGAAGAGCTTCTTGCCGTCCTCCGCGGTCAGCGCGGACGTGGTGGTCGTCTCGGGCGTGGTCGCCGCCATCGCGGCGGACGCGCCGGCATAGACGCCGCCGGTGATGAGCAGGCCGATGCCGATCAGTGCGGCTGCAGCCCAGGGGCTGCGGCGGCCTTTCGAGCGGCGCGTGGTCTCTCGTGCCATGTCGGGTTTCAGCTCCGCTCTCACTTGAGGAAGTAGATGACGAGGAACAGGGCGATCCAGACGACGTCGACGAAGTGCCAGTAGTACGACACGACGATCGAGGACGTCATCTCTTTGCGCCCGAAGTTCTTGACGGCGTACGCGCGGCCGATCACCAGGAGGAAGGCGATGAGGCCGCCGGTGACGTGGAGGGCGTGGAAGCCGGTGGTGAGGTAGAAGGCGGATGCGTACGCGTTGGCGTAGATCGGGAGGCCCTCGGTGACGAGCTGGGCGTACTCCCACACCTGGCCCGAGACGAACAGCGCGCCGAGCGCGAACGTCAGCCAGAACCACTCGACCATGCCCCAGCCGAGCCAGCCGCGCTTCTTCGTGGAGTAGGGCTGGAACCGTTCGGCCGCGAACACGCCCATCTGGCACGTCACCGAGGACAGCACGAGGATGATCGTGTTGACGGTCGCGTAGGGGACGTTGAGCTTCTCGGTGCTCTCAGCCCACAGTTCGGGGGAGGTGCTGCGCAAGGTGAAGTAGATCGCGAACAGGCCCGCGAAGAACATCACCTCGCTGCCGAGCCACACGATGGTGCCGACAGCGACCGGATCCGGCCGCTTGACGGACCGCATGGCCTGGGAGTAGGTCGCTGTGGAGGTCGTCACGCTCCCCATTATGGCCGATTCACGGCGCCGAGTTTCGCATCGGAGGCCATCGATTTGCCCCGATGGGAACTTAGGGCGACCTAAGAGAACACTGCGACTCTGCCGTGAACACGTGGTGAAGACGCAGAATCGCACGCGGTGCGACCCGTGTCACGAATCGGTTCCGATTCCCGCACGCCGGTAGGCTTCTGCGTTATGGCGGAGCTGTACACCTGGCCCGGAATCCTCACCACGCTGCTCGAGGGGCGCGACCTCAGCGTCTCGGAGTCGACGTGGGGGATGCGGCAGATCATGTCGGGAGCCGCGACGCCGTCGCAGCTGGCCGGTTTCCTCATCGCGCTGCGTGCGAAGGGGGAGACGGTCGACGAGATCGTGGGGTTCCGCGATGCGATCCTCGAGGCCGCTCTGCCTCTTCCCGTGGACGCGGCCGTGCTCGACATCGTGGGCACCGGCGGCGACCGCTTCGGCACCGTGAACGTCTCCACCATGTCGGCGCTCGTGGCGGCGGCATCCGGGGTTCCAGTGGTCAAGCACGGCAACAAGGCGGCGAGCTCGTCCTCGGGGGCCTCCGACGTGCTGGCGGCGCTCGGCGTCGACCTGACGCTCTCGCCGGAGGCGGTGGCCGAGACCCTGTCGCAGGCGGGCATCACGTTCGCGTTCGCCGCCGCGTTCCACCCCGGCTTCAAGCACGCGGGGCCCACCCGCAGCGAGCTGGGCGTGCCCACCGTCTTCAACTTCCTGGGACCGCTGTGCAACCCCGCGCGCGCCGAGGCGAACGCCGTCGGCGTCGCTCATCTCGACCGTGTGCCACTCATCACCGGCGTCTTCCGCACCCGCGGTGCGACGGCCCTCGTGTTCCGCGGCGACGACGGCCTGGATGAGCTGACGACGACCGGGCACAGCAGGCTGTGGGAGGTCAGCCGCGGCGACATCCACGAGCACGACCTCGACCCGCGCGACCTGGGCATCCCGCTCGCCGACATCGACGACCTGCTCGGCGGCGATCCCGCTCACAACGCGCAGGTGGTCCGACGGGTGCTGGGCGGCGAATCCGGGCCGGTCCGCGACATCGTGCTGCTCAACGCCGCCGCCGGCATCGTGGCCTACCGGCTGTTCCGTGACGCGACGCAGGTGCAGCGCCCCATCCTCGAGCGTCTGGCGGAGGCGCGCGACGACGCGGCCGCGGCGATCGACAGCGGGGCGGCCGAGGCGACGCTCGACCGGTGGGTCGGCGTGACGCGCGCACTCGCGTCCTGACGGTTGTCGACGGCGCGGGGTCTTCCGGGCCGTCGTCGCCTCCCGCTAGCGTGAGCGCAAGGCCCACGTCACGACTGGAGGACACCATGACCGATGACACCGCAGCCACGTCCGAACCGCTCGACGGCTCCGTGGAGCCACCCGCGCGCAAGCTCGGCGGCGTGAAGGTCGTCGGCATACTCGGCATCATCGCCGGCATCCTGCTGATCGTCGTCGGCATCGTCGCCTGGATCGCCGTGTCGACGCAGCTGCGGGAGGAGAACATCACCGTGGCGGACGACGCGATGGCGTTCCAGGGGGCGCAGGTCGCGGGGCCGTTCACCGCGTACGTGCAGGCAGAGGTCATCCAGCAGCACGCGCTGGAGATGGCGGACGGCCAGACGTACGCCGAGCTGCCGATGGACGACCCGGTGCGCGCGACCGTCATGGACGCGTCCTTCCTGCGCGCGTCGCTGTTCACGTCGGTGGTCTCGTTCGGCGTCGCCGCCTTCGCGATCGGCATGGGCATCCTCTCGATCCTGTTCGGCTGGGCGCTTCATCGACTCGCCGTCGCGCCGGTGGTGGTCAGGCGCGCCACGGTCGTGCCCTGATCGGCCGCCGGTGAATCCGCACGACGCCCTCACCGAGATCGCGACGCTGCTCGAGCGCGAGCGGTCGTCGCGGTACAAGTCGAAGGCGTTCCGCGCGGCCGCCGACGCGATCGAGGGGCTCAGCGACGCGGAGCTGCGGGACGCCGCGTCCCTGCGCCGCCGCAAGGGCGTCGGCGACTCCACCTTCGCGGTCATCCAGCAGGCGCTGGCCGGTGAGGTCCCGGGCTATCTCGTCGACCTGCGCGAGCGCGCCGGGGTGCAGCGCACCTCGGCGCTGCGCGCGCGGCTGCGCGGCGACCTGCACTCCCACAGTGACTGGTCGGACGGCCTCACCTCGATCGACCTGATGGTCGACGCGGCGCGGGCGCTGGGGCACGAGTACCTGGCACTGACGGATCATTCGCCTCGGCTGCGGGTGGCCAACGGGCTGTCGCCCGAGCGGCTGCGGTCGCAGCTCGAGGTGGTCGCCGGCATGAGCGGCGACGGCTTCACCCTCTTGTCGGGGATCGAGGTCGACATCCTCGATGACGGCGCACTCGACCAGGAGCCCGAGCTGCTGGAGATGCTCGATGTCGTCGTCGCCTCGGCGCACTCCAAGCTGCGGATGGAACGCGGCCCGATGACGCGGCGACTGGTGGCGGCGGCATCCGATCCCCACGTCGACGTTCTGGGACACGTCACAGGACGGCTCGTCGAGGGATCCCGCGGCACGCGGCCGCCGTCGACCTTCGAGGCGCGGCCGGTGTTCGAGGCGTGCCAGGCGCACGGGGTGGCCGTCGAGATCAACTCGCGCCCTGAGCGGCAGGATCCGCCCGACGAGCTCATCGCGCTCGCGCTCGAGATCGGATGCCTCTTCTCGATCGATTCCGACGCGCATGCGCCGGGGCAGCTGTCGCTGCTGGACCACGGCGCGGAGCGCGCGGAGCGCCTGGGCGTGCCGCCTGAGCGGATCGTCACGACGTGGCCGCTGGAGCAGCTGCGCGAGTGGACCGGGCGCGACCGCGGCGGGTCGCCGTGATCGCGCCCGGCGGCGCTCACTGCGGAGCGTTCGCGCGCAGCACCTCCAGGCGTGCGCGGTACTCGGTCTCATCGATGTCGCCCTTCGCGAAGCGTTCGGCCAGCGTGGTCTCGGCCTGGCGGGCGGGCGTGCGCCCGTACGGGCCGTAGGCGCCATCAGCGGCCGCACGGCGCCAGCGACGGCCGAACACGGCGAACAGCACCGCGAACAGCGCGATCCAGAACAGCGGGATCAGCAGGAACCACCAGCCGAACCCCCAGGGCCCGACGACATGGGTGGCCACGATTCCCGTGGCGAGTGCAGCGGACATGAGCAATCCTCTCTCGGAGCCGGACGCGCCGGGGATGGGCGACCGGATGCCTCCAGTCAAGGCGCGCTGAGGCATCCGCGAATCCGACCGGCGGAGTCTTCTCGACTGCTCCGCGTGGAGTACCGCGAGGATGCGGATGGAGGCGGGATCGTCGGCTCAGGAGCCGACGAGACCAGATTCGTACGCGATGATCACGAGGCGGACGCGGTCGCGCGCGGCGAGCTTCTGCATGATGCGCGACACGTGCGTCTTGGCGGTGAGAGGGGACAGGTACAGCCGGGCGCCGATCTCGTCGTTCGTGAGGCCTTCGGCGACCAGCCGCAGAACGTCGACCTCGCGCTCGGTGAGGGTCTGCAGCAGCCGCGGATCGGGCGCGTGACGCAGCCCCGCCGCCGCGCGGTCGATGAGTGTGCGGGTCACGCCGGGCGACAGCAGGGCATCGCCGTCGGCCACCGCGCGCACGGCGCGGATGAGCTCGGCGGGCTCGGTGTCTTTGACGAGGAATCCGCTCGCCCCGGCGAGCACCGCCCGCACGACGTACTCGTCGAGCTCGAAGGTCGTCACGATCACCACGCGCACGCCCGCGAGCGAGTCATCGGCGGAGATCTGCTCGGCGGCCCAGAGTCCGTCCCCGTCCGGCATCCTGATGTCGACGAGCGCGACGTCGACGGGCGTCTGCCTGAGCGTCCGCAGCAGCTCCTGGCCACCGGAGGCCTCGGCCACGACCTCGATGTCGGGCTCGGAGTCGAGAAGGGCACGGAAACCGGCGCGCACCAGCTGGTGATCGTCGGCCAGCGCGACGCGGATCATGGCGTCCCCGTCCATGGCAGCCTCGCGATCACGGACGTGCCTCGTGCGCCGCTGTCGACCGTGAGCCGCCCGCCCGCGAGCTCCGCGCGCTCGCGCATGCCGCGCAGCCCGCCCCGCTCGGGCGCCGACGCCGGGAAGCCCGCGCCGTCGTCGGCGATCGTGACGACCAGCTCCGCGGCCTCGTGCTGCACCGTCACCGTCGCGTGCGAGGCCGCGGAATGGCGCACCACGTTCGTGAGCGCCTCCTGCGCGATGCGGTAGGCGGTCGTCTGCACGGCGCTCGGCGGCAGGTCACCGGTGAGGCGGTCGTCGAGCGCGACCGTGAGCCCGAGCCCGGACCGGCCCGCGACGAGTCCTGGCAGCTGGGCGAGCTGCGGCTGCGGGGTGAGCGGTGCGGTGTCGGGCGACGCGAGCTCGTCGCCCCGCAGGAAGGCGAGGACCCCGCGCACCTCGTCGAGGCCGGTGGCGCTGAGCGCGCGGATGTTCGCGAGGGCCTCGCGCGCGCGTTCGGGCTCGCGGTCGAACAGATGCAGTCCCACCCCCGACTGGACGGCGATCTGGCTGAGCGAGTGGGCGAGGACGTCATGCAGCTCACGGGCGATGCGCGTGCGCTCCTCCTGCTCGGCGGCGCGCCGCCGGGCCGCGAGCTGGGTGCGGCGCTCCTGGGCGCCGCGCAGCCGGGCGCGCATCCCCTCGCCGATCGCGAAGCAGACGGCCAGGCCGACGGTGGCCAGGGCGATGCGCGCCGGATGCCATTCCACGGCGCCGACCGGCGACGCGGCGCCGAAGAGGCCGGCGGCGAGCTCGGGACCCACGACGGCGATGATCCAGGCGATGCCGACCGAGACCAGCGCCCACACCCGAGCGCCGCGGACGACGGCGCCGATGATCGCGAAGACGAGGGCGATGGGCGGCGGCCCGCCGACGGGCGGGACGAACAGGTCGACGAGCGTCAGCCCCGCGACGACGGCGACGGTCGGCCCGGGCCATCGCCGCGCGGCGAGAAGGGCGAGAGCGGATGCCGCGGCCAGCAGGATGCTGGTGACGGCCGCCCACGGCGGCACGCGCTGCCACCATGACAGCCCGATCGTTCCCGGGACCTGCACGAGCAGCGAGACGACGACCGGCACCAGCAGCACCACGGCCGGCGGGGGACGGAAGCGCAGACCGGCGCCGTCGCCGTCGGCGAGGCGGTCCGCGGGCGCGGTCGCACTCGAGCCGAAACGCGCGGGGCCAAGCATGCGCTCGATGCTACGCCGGGCCGCACTGGGAGGAGTCTGACCGCGGGAGCGGGCGCCGTACTCCCGCGGGAGTACGGCCTGGGTGGGGTCAGGCGGTGCCGACGGAGTCGAGCGCGTCGACGATGCGCGTGACCGCGGTGCCGAGCGCCCACCGCTCGGCCAGGGCGGCGGCATCCGCCTTCGCCGCCTCGTCGAGGGGGCGCAGCCGGTGGTCGGGGACCTGCAGCGGGAGGTCGCGGACGACGGCCACCACCTGCGGGGCGACCGCCAGATACGGCAGACCAGCGAGCACCTTCGTGCGCACGCCCGCCGACATGCCCTCGCCCGCCTCGGCGGCCGCGATGATGCCGGCCAGGTCGCCGTGCGTCGCGAGTAGGCCGGCAGCCGTCTTCTCGCCGATGCCGGCCACCCCGGGAAGGCCGTCCGACGAGTCGCCGCGCAGCGTCGCGAAGTCGGCGTACTGCGACGGCAGGACGCCGTACTTGCCCACGACGGCGGCATCCGTGAGCACCTCGAGGTTGCTCATGCCGCGCGCCGTGTACACCACGCGGACCTCTCGCGCGTCGTCGACGAGCTGGAACAGGTCGCGGTCGCCGGTGACGATGTCGACCGGCATGCGCGCCGTCGTGGCGAGGGTGCCGATGACGTCGTCGGCCTCGTGCTCGGCGGCGCCGACGATCCGGATGCCGAGGGCGTCCAGCACCTCGCGGATGACCGGCACCTGCACCTCGAGCGGATCGGGGACCTCTTCGACATCGGGGCCGCCGGCGACGACCTCGGCCACGCGGTGCGTCTTGTACGTCGGGATCAGGTCGACGCGCCACTGCGGTCGCCAGTCGTCGTCCCAGCAGGCGACGAGGTGGGTCGGACGGTACGTCGTCACGAGCCTCGTGATGATGTCGAGGAACCCGCGGACCGCGTTCACCGGCGTGCCGTCGGGGGAGCGCACGGTGTCGGGCACCCCGTAGAACGCACGGAAGTAGAGGGACGCGGAGTCGAGCAGCATCAGGCGGTCGGTCACGCGTTCATCCTGGCACGCACGTCCGACGCGGCGCGCGCGGCGGCGGTGCCCGCCTGTCGGCGCAGACACCGGTCGTTCACCTGCACGACGGATGCCGGTCGCCCGTCGGCACCCGCACCGTTCACGTCCGCCGCCCACCGTGGGGAGACAGCCGCGAGAGGGGGCGTTCATGGGCCGGGAAGATGTGCTGGCATGGGTGGAGTCGCCGCTGCAGCTCGTCGGCGCCGCCGAGTGGGCGGCTGCCCACTCGGCGATCGTGCCGGTGGCGGGCCGCTTGACGCCGCAGATCTCGGCCACCGCTGAGGCGCTGGTCGCGCGCGGTGCGTGCTTCGGTGCGCTGGAACCGTACCTCGGCATCCCGTGGAGCCTGCTGGCGCGCCACGGCCACTGGCTCGTCGGCGACGGCTTCTCAGGGCAGTTCCGCTTCGCCGCCGCGGTGCTGCGTCCGCGCAGCGTGACGTTCCTCGACGACGGCGCCCACGCCGTCGCGTACGCCGACACGCTCCTCGGCCGCCGACCCTACGAGCGGCCGAACGTGCGGGAGCGGGGTTTCACGACGCTCATGGCGCCGTTCGCCGCGGAGCTGGTGCACCGACGTGCGGGCGCCCGCCGTGCCGGGATGTTCACCGCGTTCGACCTCGGCGCCGACCGCGTCGACGCCCTCGCCGACCAGGGCTTCGGCGTCCGGTGCCACGACTTCTCGTGGACGCGGTCGACGGCACCCGCCGCGCCGGAGCTCGGGCGCCGCATCGTGCTCGGCAGCGCTCTGCCGGTCGACGGACGCATGCTCCTCGTCGACTATCTGCGCTGGGTCCGCCGTGCCGCGGCGGACGGCGCCGTGTACCTGCCCCACCGTCGCGAGAGCGCGGAACAGCTCGGCGCGGTCGCGACGGTGCCCGGACTGCGCGTGCATGAGACGGGTCTCCCCGTGGAGCTCGTGCTCGCCGGCGCTCGCGAACCCCTCGAGGTGCTGACGCTCCCCTCGAGCACCACCACGACGCTGCCGCTCGTGCTCGCCGGCACCGGCGCGGTCGTGCGCACCGTGCGGGCGACGTCCAGCCGCGTCGACCGGGAGCCGAGCACCCGCGGGCACGGGGCCGTCGCATGAGCGAGGCGGTCGCCGTCATCCCCGCGCGCGGCGGATCCAAGGGCGTGGCGCGAAAGAATCTCCAGCGCGTCGGAGGTGTCCCGCTGGTGGCGCGAGCCGTCGCCGCCGCGCGCAGCAGCGCCGCGATCGGCCGTGTCGTGGTGACCACCGACGACCCTGACATCGCTGCCGTCGCCGCCGAATGGGGCGCCGAGATCGTGGAGCGCCCGGCCGAGCTCGCCGGCGACGAGGCGACCTCCGAGGGAGCGCTGCTGCACGCCCTCGACGAGCTCGAGCGCCGGCGAATCGACGTCGGCGTCGTCGCATTCCTGCAGGCCACCTCGCCGTTCATCGACGTCGCCGCCCTCACCGACGCCGTGCACCTGGTGCGCTCGCGTCGACGCGACAGCGTATTCTCGGCGGTCGAGACGTACGGCTTCCTGTGGGAGAAGGGCATCGGGGGCGCCGCTGCCGCCGTCAACCACGACCTCGAGTTCCGCCCGCGCCGGCAGGACCGGGACCCGCACTATCTCGAGACCGGGGCCTTCTACGTCATGCGCGCCGCCGGCTTCCGGGCCGCGCGCCACCGCTTCTTCGGCAGCGTCGGCATCGCCGAGGTGTCCGCCCGCACCGCGATCGAGATCGACACGCTCGACGAGCTCGAGCTTGCGCGCGCGATAGCGCCGCTCGTGGACCGCTCGGAGCGGATGGAGGTGGATGCCGTCGTCACGGACTTCGACGGCGTCCACACCGACGACACCGTGCGCGTCGACGAGCACGGCGTCGAGTCGGTCGTGGTCAGCCGCTCGGACGGCATGGGGGTGTCGCTGCTGCGGGCCGCCGGCATCCCGGTCCTCATCCTCTCGACGGAGGTCAACCCCGTCGTCGCCGCGCGGGCGCGCAAGCTCCGCGTGGACGTCGTCCAGGCGTCGGCCGACAAGGCGGCCGCGCTGCGCGGGTGGGCGGACGCCCATGGCATCGCGCTGTCCCGCGTCGCCTACCTCGGCAACGACGTCAACGACCTGCCGTGCCTCGAACTCGTCGGGTGGCCCGTGGCGGTCCCCGACGCCCACCCGCTCGTCCTCTCCGCCGCGCGGACCGTCCTCGATCGCCCCGGCGGCGCGGGCGCCGTGCGCGACCTCGCCGACCGCGTGCTCGCCGGCCGGGATGCGGCATCCCCTCTGCTCACCGCACCACACCCCACCAGCCCTCAGGAGGCATCATGACCGTCACGATCGGATCCCGCGTCGTCGGAGGCGGACGCCCCGCGTACGTGATCGCCGAGATCGGCCTCAACCACAACGGCGACGTGGAGCTCGCCAAGCAGCTCATCGACGTCGCGGCGGACGCCGGCGCGGACGCGGTGAAGTTCCAGAAGCGCACGCCCGAGATCGCGACCCCCGAGCACATGCGCGACATCCCGCGGGAGACGCCCTGGGGGACGATGAGCTACCTCGACTACCGCCGCCGTGTGGAGTTCGACCGCGACCAGTACATCGAGATCTCGGATCACGCGCTGCTCCGCGGCCTGGAGTGGTTCGCCTCGCCGTGGGACGTGCCGAGCGTCGCCTTCCTCGAGGACCTCGGCGTGGTGGCGCACAAGGTCGCGTCGGCCTCGCTCACCGACCGCGAGCTGCTGGAGGCGCTGCGCGTCACCGGCAAGCCGGTCATCCTGTCGACCGGGATGTCGACGACCGAGCAGATCGACGCCGCGATCGAGCTGCTCGGCACCGACCGGCTCGTGCTCATGCACGCGACCTCGACGTACCCGATGGAGCCCGACGAGGCGAACCTGCGGATGATCCCGGCGCTGCGCGATCGCTATCCCGGCGTGCCCGTGGGGTACTCGGGCCACGAGCGCGGTCTGCAGATCTCGATCGCCGCCGTCGCGCTCGGCGCGGTGGCGGTCGAGCGTCATATCACGCTCGACCGCACGATGTGGGGCTCCGACCACGCCGCCTCGCTGGAGCCGGCCGGCCTCAAGAACCTCGTGCGCGACATCCGGGTGATCGAGGCGGCCCTGGGCGACGGCGTCAAGCGCGTGTACCCCGGCGAGCTCGCGCCCATGGCGAAGCTGCGCCGCGTCCCCGCGTGACGGAGGCGAACGGGCGCGCGCCCCGCATCGTCGCGATCGCCGACACCGACTCGTACGTGAAATGGGCGGCCGCCCTCTTGGGTGCCGAGGGCGGCGGGGTGGATGCCGCGCTCCTGGTCCTCGAGACGCCTCTGGTGGTGAGCGACACGCAGCTCTCGGCGGCGCTCGCGGGCAGCGGGCTCGGCCGTGCGCGTGTCGAACGCGTCGCGTACGCGGGGCTCAGGGAGCGGCTGGAGCAGCTGCGGCCCGACGCCGTGCTGCTCGGCGCTCGTGGGCCGCTGGTGCGCGTGCTGGCGCGCGAGATCGCGGGACTCGACCCGAGACCCGTGCTCGTCACCGGGCTGCCGGGCATCTCGATCCCCGCCACGCGCAAGGCCGTCGTGTACCGCCTGCAGTGCGATCTGTTCGTGGTCCACTCGCGGCGAGAGGTGCGCGAATTCGGCGCGCTGTCGGCGCGGACGGGGTACACGCACCGGTACGCGCTGGCGACGCTGCCGTTCGCGCGCGGGGCTTCGAGCGCGGCGGCGGCGTCCACGCCGCGCGGCACGGACCTGCTGTTCGCGACGCAGGCGAAGGTCCCGGCCGGTCGCGAGGACCGGCTGCGGATCGCCCGGATGCTGGCGGCGGCGGCCGAGGCCGATCCGGCCCGGCGCGTCGTGGTCAAGCTCCGCGCGGCGGCCGGCGAGCACCAGACCCACGCCGAGCAGGACGGGTACCCCGAGCTGCTGGCGACGCTCGGCCCCCTGCCGGCGAACCTCGTGACCTCGACCGAGCCGATGGGACGCGCGCTGGACCGCGCCGAAGGACTCGTGACGGTCAGTTCGACGGCGGCGATCGAGGCGATCGCCCGCGGGATCCCGGTGATCGCCCTCGACACGTTCGGGGTGTCGGCGCGGCTGATCAACGAGACCCTCGCCGACGCGGACCTGCTCGCCGGCGAGGACGACGTGATCGCGCGGCGGTTCCGGCATCCCGACCCGGAGTGGCTGGACGAGAACTACTTCCATCCGCCGTCCGACGACGACTGGATCGACGCCGTGACCCGTCTGGTCGCCCGGCGCACGGAGGGCACGCTGCCGCCGCGCGCGCCGCTGGCACGACGGGGCGGGGCGCTGCGCGACGCCTGGGAGCGGCGCGTCGCGCTCGGGCGCAGCGACACGTCGGCGGCCGGATCGATCGCGTGGGTGATCGGTGTGCCCGCCCGCGCGGCCGTCCGGTTCACGAGCCGCGCGCGGCGCGCGCTGTGGAGCGGCACCGGTGCTGGAACAGGCGCGATCGCGAACACGACGGCCGGGCGGAGGGAAGAAGCCGGCGATCTCGTCCGGGGGGATGCGGATCGCCGGCTCCGGGCGGGTCGTTGAGACCGCCCCTCGTGCCCTCCGGGGGTCGGGCACGAGGTGGGGTCCCGGGCGACGCGGCGCCCTGCGGGGGGAATCGCGGAGGGCCCGGGGCGCCCTCCGCGATGTCCTGATCACCCTCGCAACCGTCGCTGTGAGAACGCTATCGCGCCGCCACATGAAGCCTCGACGCCGGCCGTGCACCTCCTGGAACCGCTCACACGGCCGGTGCGACGCGGGGCGGCGCGTCCCGTCGGGGCGGTTGCGGGCGTAGTCTCGTGCGATGACCTCCGCCGCCGGCCGCACCGAGCTGCGCGCACTGCTCGACGAGCTTCGTGAGACCGCCGCCGCGCGGCTCGCCGCCAACGAGCAGACCCTCGCCGAGCTGCGCGCCGATCGCGGCTCCGACGTCGCCGACGACGAGCACGATCCCGAGGGCGTCACGCTGTCGGGCGAGTGGTCGCGTGCCGTCGCCTTCGCCGACGCCGAGCGACGCGAGCTCGCCGAGATCGACGAGGCGGTCTCCCGCTGGGAGGCGGGGACGTACGGCGTGTGCGTCGACTGCGGCCGGGGCATCCCGATCGCGCGGCTGCGCGTGCGGCCGTTCGCGACCCGCTGCGTCTCGTGCGCCGAGAAGGCGGGCGCCTGAATGTCCTTCGGCCCGGGTGCGCCGTCGGGCGCGGCTTCTGGCGCGCGATCAGGGCGGTTCGTGTCGCCCGCGGCCGACGATCCGTGCCCGTGCGACAGCGGCGAGCGCTTCGACGGCTGCTGCGACCCGCTGCTGCGGGGGACGCCCGCGCCGACCGCCGAGAGGCTGATGCGCTCCCGGTACACCGCGTTCGTCGTCGGGGACGACCGGTATCTCGCGGCGACGTGGCATCCGGGCACTCGTCCCGACGACCTCGAGCTCGACCCCGTGCAGCGGTGGACGGGCCTGCAGGTCCTGGACGTCGAGGCCGGGACTGAGGGCGACACCCGCGGCGTCGTCGAGTTCCGGGCCGGATGGCGCCACGGCGCCGACCGGGGCGTGCTGCACGAGCGCAGCCGCTTCGTGCGCCAGAGCGGACGCTGGTGGTACCTCGACGGACGGCTGGATCCGCAGTGACCGGCCCCCGTGGACCCGGCCGCCGCTAGCGTGAGATCCATGACGACTCAGGCTGACAAAGCACAGACCCTCGCGCGCCTCCACGCCGCCCCCGAGATCCTCCGCGTCGTGAACGTGTGGGATGCGGTGTCGGCGCGCACCGTCGCCGCGCTTCCCGAGACGCGGGCGATCGCGACTGCCGGACACTCGATCGCCGCGTCGTTCGGCTACCCCGACGGCGGGATCCCGCTGGAGCTGACCCTCGACATGCTCGGGCGCATCGTCGAGGCGGTCGGCGACCTCCCGGTCAGCGCCGACCTCGACGCAGGCTACGGCGACGCGGGCGAGACCGTCCGCCGGGCCATCGGCAAGGGCGTGGTCGGCGCCAACGTCGAGGACCGCCTCCGTCCGCTGGACGAGGCGGTCGCCGCCGTCGAGGCCATCGTGGCCGCAGGCGCCGCCGAGGGCGTCCCGTTCGTCCTCAACGCGCGCACCGATGCGTTCGTCCGCGCCGGTGACCGCCCCGTCGAGGAGTCGATCGCGGATGCCGTGGAGCGCGGCCGTGCGTACCTCGCGGCGGGCGCCGACCTGGTGTTCGTGCCCGGCATCCTCGATGCCGAGGTGACGCGCCGCCTGGTCGAGGGCATCGGCGAGCGCAAGATCAGCGTGATCGGCCTGCCCGGCGCCCTGTCGTCGGTGGAGTACGAGGCGCTCGGTGCAGCCCGCATCTCGTACGGCCCCATGACGCAGCGCGTCGCGCTCACCGCGCTGCAGGATGCCGCGGCCGACCTGTACGCCGGGGGAGTCCTTCCCGCCGGCACCCGCGCCCTCAACTGAGGCCCGTCGTCGGCCGGCCCGCGGGGAATCCCGGCGGGCCGGCCGCTGTTGTCGCACACATGGAGCCCGTACCCGTCGACGTCGTCGTGATCGGGGCCGGGCAGGCGGGGCTGTCGGCCGCGTACCACCTGCAGCGCCGCGGATTCTCGCCGCTGCGGGCCGGAGGCGGTGCATCGACGTATGTCGTGCTCGATGCGAACGAGGCGCCGGGCGGAGCCTGGCAGCACCGCTGGGCGTCGCTGCGGATGGCGACGGTCAACGGCATCCACGAGCTGCCGGGTCATGCCGTGCCGCCGGCCGACCCCGCCGCAGCCAGCCGCGACGTGCTGCCGGCGTACTTCGCCGACTATGAGGAGCGGTTCGGACTGGATGTCCGGCGCCCGGTGCGGATCACGGCGGTGCGTCGTGCCGACGTCGACCCGCGCGGGCGACTGCTCGTCGAGTCGGACAGCGGCGCGTGGGCGGCTCGGTATGTGATCAACGCCACCGGCACGTGGACCCGCCCGTTCTGGCCGCGGTATCCCGGCCAGGAGCGCTTCCGCGGGCGGCAGCTTCACGTCGCCGACTACGTGTCCGCCGACGAGTTCGCCGGCCGGCGCGTCGTGATCGTCGGGGCGGGGATCTCTGCCGTGCAGCTGCTCGACGAGATCTCTCACGTCGCCGACACGTTCTGGGTGACCCGCCGCGAGCCGGACTGGCAGGACGACGAGTTCGATGTGCCGGCACGCGTGGCCGCCATCGCCGGGGTCGAGGACCGGGTGCGCCGCGGCCTGCCGCCCGGCAGTGTCATCGCGGTGACCGGCATGCACTGGACGCCGTGGGCGCGCGCCGCGCAGGCGCGGGGGGTGCTGGTGCGGCATCCCATGTTCTCGTCGATCGAGGAGGACGGCGTCCGGATGCCGGACGGATCGTTCGAGCCGGCCGACGTCATCCTGTGGGCCACCGGCTTCCGCCCTGCGCTCGACCATCTGGCGCCGCTGCGCCTGCGGACGCCGGAGGGCGGGTTCCGGGTCGAGAACGGACGCTCGATCGACGAGCCGAGACTGTTCCTCATCGGATACGGGCCGTCGCAGTCGACGGTGGGGGCCAACCGAGCGGGACGCGACGCCGTGCGCGCGATCGTCGCGGACGACGCGGTCGACGGCGCGCTGGTCGCCTGACGAATGCACCCGACTCGCGTAGCGTGTGACGAAAGACGGAGGACGACATGGCTCGCATCCTGATCTTCGGCGGACACGGCCGCATCGCCCTGCTCCTGGAGCCCCTGCTCGTGGCGCAGGGACACACGGTCACCGCCGTGATCCGCAATGCCGCGCACGAGGACGAGGTGGCCGCCACCGGCGCACAGCCCCTCGTCGCCGACGTCGAGAGGCTCGACGTGGGCCAGCTCGAGAACATCGTGGCCGGCAACGACGTGGTCGTCTGGTCGGCGGGCGCCGGCGGCGGCGACCCCGCCCGCACGTACGCCGTCGATCGCGACGCGGCCATCCGCTCGATGGACGCCGCGGCGGCCGCCGGGGTCCTGCGGTACGTCATGGTCTCGTGGATCGGCTCGCGCGCCGAGCACGGCATCGACCGTGACGACGCGTTCTTCCCCTACGCCGACGCGAAGTGGGCGGCCGACGCCCACCTTGCGGCGAGCGACCTCGACTGGACGATCCTGGCGCCGGGCACCCTCACGTTCGAGCCGCCCACCGGCCGCATCGCACTGGACCCCGCCGGCAGCGGCGCCGTGCCGCGTGCCGACGTCGCGGAGGTCATCGCGGCCGCCATCGCGGACGACGCCACGATCGCGCGCACCATCCGCTTCGGCGGAGGGGACGAGGTCATCGGGCACGCGATCGCCTGACCGCGCTCACACGCCTAGGCTCGGACCATGCTCGCCACCGTCATCCACGCCGCCCGTGACATCCGCGTCGAGGACGTGCCCGACCCTGTCCTGTCGACGGGCGCCGACGCGATCGTCCGCGTCGTCGCCGCCTGCGTCTGCGGCTCCGACCTGTGGCCGTACCGCGGTGTGACGCCGACCAGGCAGCCGCACCGCATCGGACATGAGTTCGTGGGCGTCGTCGAAGCGGTCGGCCCCGATGTGCGGTCGGTGCATGCCGGCGACTTCGTGATCGCGCCGTTCTACGTGTGCGACGGCACGTGCGTGAACTGCCGCAACGGCGTGAGCACGTCGTGCCTGCACGGCGGATGGTGGGGGAGCGGCGACCGCTTCGGCGGGTTCGCCGACGGCGGGCAGGGCGAGCGGGTGCGCGTCCCGCTGGCCGACGGCACGCTCGCGGTCGTGCCGGGGCCGGTGTCCGAAGACGAGATCCCCGGCCTGCTGACCCTCAGCGACGTCATGGGCACGGGACACCACGCGGCCGTCTCGGCCGGCGTTTCACCAGGGGACGCGGTCGCGGTCGTCGGCGACGGCGCCGTGGGGCTGTGCGCGATCATCGCGGCCAAGCGCCTGGGCGCGACGACGATCATCGCGATGTCGCGGCACCCGCAGCGGCAGTCGCTCGCCCGCGAGTTCGGCGCGACGCACGTCGTCGAGGAGCGCGGCGACGCCGGGGTCGAGGCGGTGCGGGCGCTCACCGGAGGCATCGGCGCCGACCGCGTGCTCGAGTGCGTCGGCACGAAGGAGTCCATGGACCAGGCGCTGCGCTCGACGCGCCCGGGCGGCATGGTGGGCTACGTCGGCGTGCCCAACGGCGGCCCGGAGCTGCCGGTGCGCCAGATGTTCGATCGCAACGTCGGCGTCAACGGCGGTGTCGCCCCTGTGCGCGGGTACATCGAGGAGCTGCTGCCCGATGTGCGGTCAGGCGCGATCCGCCCCGGCCGCGTGTTCGACCTCGAACTGCCGCTGCGCGATGCCGCAGAGGCCTATGCTGCGATGGACGAGCGCCGCGCGACCAAGGTGCTGCTGCGGCCCTGACCGGCTGCCGCGGCATCGTTCGGCCCGGGATCCCGCGGCGATCGGCGACGCGCCCGCGCGCCTGCGCGTGTGCGGCCGCGTGTGCGGTAGAACAGCAGAAGTCGAAGGGACCCCCGTGAAGATCGTCAAGCGCATCATTCTGGTGCTCGTCATCGCGTTCGCGGCGTTCTACCTCATCACCCGTCCGCAGGATGCCGCCAACGCGGTGCAGGGCGCCATCAACGCCGTCGTGGGCGCTGTCATGGCCGTCGTCGACTTCTTCGTGGCTCTCGCCGCGGGGTGAGCGTGTTCGATCCACGGATCGACAAGCACCTGATCTCGGATCAGGGGGAGTACGTCGTCGACGAGGTGCGCAAGCACTGGGCAGCCACCGTCTCGGCCGTGCTCGAACTGCTGGGCGGCTTCGTCGTCTTCCTGCTCGCCTTCGTGATGCCGCAGGTCTGGTGGCTCCCCACCCTCGTGGGTGCCGCGATCGGCGTGCACGCGATCTGGCGCATCTTCGAGCAGCGCATGGACCGGTTCGTCATCACCAATATGCGCGTGTTCCGCGTCCACGGGATCCTGTCGCAGCGCATCGCGACGATGCCGCTCGCCCGCATCCTCGACATCTCGGTCTACAAGCCGCTCATCGGCCGCGTCTTCGGCTACGGCCACTTCGTGTTCGAATCGGCTGCGCAGGAGCAGGGGCTCCGCGAGATCCGCTACGTGGGGGATCCCGACTCCCGCGGACTCACCATCCAGCGCGTGATCGCGCAGGCGGGCCTGCGCGGCGCAGCCGGCCGCGGCGACCCGACGATGATCCCGTCGCCGGTGCAGCCGCCGCCGGCAGAGGCGGCGGCATCCCGGGCTGAGCCGGCGTACGACGAGACCCACGTGACCGCGCCCGTGCCCGCCTTCGAGCCGGGCGGTCCGTCGACGGGGTGGGACTGGCTCGCGGACGCTCAGCGCCGCGAGGACGAGCGGCTCGCGCAGCTGCGCGGCGAACCCTCCGGCCGGCCCGCGCGGTTCGATCCGGACCGCACGAACACCGCCCCGATCGACCTGCCGCGGTGACGTCTGAGGCCCTTTCGGGAACATCGCGGGCGACCCTCGCGTTCTGATACCCTGGAGTGTCACTCGTGTGGCTGTTTCGCCACGCCTGGAGCCGATCACGGCCTGGGACGCACCCTTTCCGGGGCATGAGGGGCATCGCAATGAAATCCGCTTCGCTTCGGTCTGAGGCATCCGTTCGCGTCCGCGCGTCGGAGGCCGCTGAGGACCGGGGCCCGACATCCCAACCCAACAAGGACAACCCACTACATGACTAGCGCAACGACCGCCACGGCCACCAAGCAGGTCGCGATCAATGACATCGGCTCTGCTGAGGACTTCCTGGCCGCGGTCGAGAAGACCCTCAAGTTCTTCAACGACGGCGACCTCATCGAAGGCACCGTGGTGAAGATCGACCGCGACGAGGTCCTCCTCGACGTGGGCTACAAGACCGAGGGTGTCATCCCCTCGCGCGAGCTCTCCATCAAGCACGACGTCGACCCCAACGAGGTCGTCAAGGTCGGCGACGAGGTCGAAGCCCTCGTTCTCCAGAAGGAGGACAAGGAAGGCCGCCTCATCCTCTCCAAGAAGCGCGCACAGTACGAGCGCGCGTGGGGCGACGTCGAGAAGATCAAGGAGAACGACGGTGTCGTCACCGGTTCCGTGATCGAGGTCGTCAAGGGTGGCCTCATCGTCGACATCGGCCTCCGTGGCTTCCTCCCGGCCTCGCTCATCGAGCTGCGCCGCGTCCGCGACCTCACGCCGTACCTCGGCCAGGAGATCGAGGCGAAGATCCTCGAGCTCGACAAGAACCGCAACAACGTCGTGCTCTCGCGCCGCGCCCTGCTCGAGCAGACGCAGTCCGAGTCGCGCACCACGTTCCTCAACAACCTCCACAAGGGCCAGGTCCGCAAGGGCACGGTCTCGTCGATCGTCAACTTCGGTGCGTTCGTCGACCTCGGTGGCGTCGACGGTCTCGTCCACGTCTCGGAGCTCTCGTGGAAGCACATCGAGCACGCGTCCGAGGTCGTCGAGGTCGGCCAGGAGGTCACCGTCGAGATCCTCGAGGTGGACCTCGACCGCGAGCGCGTCTCGCTGTCGCTGAAGGCGACGCAGGAGGACCCGTGGCAGGTCTTCGCCCGCACCCACGCGATCGGTCAGGTCGCGCCGGGCAAGGTCACCAAGCTCGTTCCGTTCGGTGCGTTCGTGCGCGTCGCGGACGGCATCGAGGGCCTCGTGCACATCTCGGAGCTGTCGGGCAAGCACGTCGAGCTCGCCGAGCAGGTCGTGTCGGTCGGCGAAGAGGTCTTCGTCAAGATCATCGACATCGACCTCGAGCGTCGCCGCATCTCGCTCTCGCTCAAGCAGGCGAACGAGTCGGTCGACCCCTACGGCACCGAGTTCGACCCGGCCCTCTACGGCATGGTCACCGAGTACGACGAGAACGGGGAGTACAAGTACCCCGAGGGCTTCGACTCCGAGACCAACCAGTGGAAGGAAGGCTTCGACGAGCAGCGCGAGAAGTGGGAGCAGGAGTACGCCGCCGCCCACGCTCGCTGGGAGGCCCACAAGGCTGCCGTCGTCAAGGCCCTCGAGGCCGAGGCCGCCGCTCCGGTGGAGACCGGCTCGTCCTCGTACTCGTCCGACAGCGGTCCCGTGGGCACGCTCGCGGACGACGAGGCCCTCGCCGCTCTGCGCGAGAAGCTCTCGGGTCGCTGATCGAAGAGCTGACGCTCGCGGTTCGCTGAACCGTCTGGTCCGGAAGGGGCCGTCGCCGAAAGGCGGCGGCCCCTTCCGCGTTCTCGCGATGTCGGAGGGGCCGGGTACCGTCGCGATGTGCCTGTGAGACCTGTCGCGTCGCGCTGCCTGATGGACGAGGGATGCCGCGGCCCGGTGCCGTCCGGTGCGCCCGTGCCGCTGTGCGAGCGCCATCTCGCTGCCGTCGTCGAGTGGGGCGAGGCGGCGTATGGCGTGACCGACACGCTGCCGTCTCCGTGCCGGCTGTGCGGGTCGCGGCTCGGCGTGCACTACCCGTCGGGGTGGCTGTGCGCCGTCTGCGAGTGGCGCCATGGCGAGGTCCCCGACGCCGAGATCGCGCCGCCGCGCGTCGACGTCGTCTACTACCTTCGGTACGCCGACCGCATCAAGATCGGCACGACGGGCAATCCTCGTCAGCGCTTCGCCGCCATCTGGCACGACGAGCTGCTGGCGTTCGAGCGCGGCGGACGCGCGGTCGAGCGGGCCCGGCATGCGCAGTTCGCCGCCGACCGGCATCCCGGAACCGAGTGGTTCCGCATCTCCGAGCCGCTCGCCGCGCACGTCGCGGTGCTGGCCGTCGGGGTCGACGACCCCTGGGCGCTGCACGCCCGCTGGATCAGCGAGGCCGTCGCGTCGCGGCTGTGACCTGCATTGGTGGATGCCGTGGGTCGCGGCATCCATTACGTTCACAGTGTGAGCGCCGCGACGCCGGGGGGAACGGGGAGGCCCGGATCACGGTCGCGCGCCCACGCGGCCCCCGACGTGGCGGACCGCACCCGCGGGCGGACCGCCATGCTCAACCAGCTGCTGCTGGCCGCGGTCGTGTTCGTGCTGGGCGTGCTCGTGGTGCTCGGGCCGTTCCCCGGCGACACCGTGATGTTCTTCGTCGGCCTGGTCGTCGTGGTCATCGTCACGGCGGCGACGCTCGTGGTGCCGTGGAACCAGCTGCCCTACGGCTGGGTGGCCGTGATCCCCGCGGTCGACATCCTCGCCATCACGATCATGCAGATCGCGGCACCGGACTCGGTGCTCGGGCTGCTGTGGATCTTCCCCACGACCTGGCTCGCCGGCGGCTTCGGCCCGCTCGGCCTGTTCGGCGTGATCGTCGCGATCGCGGGCGTCATCAGCGTGCTCACGGTGCAGAACGCCACCGAGGTCACCTACCGCACCTTGCTGCTGCCGCTCGTGCTCATCGCCGTCGCGGCCACCAGCCACCTGAACTCACGCCGCTCCGATGCCCAGCGCACGCTGCTGGCCAAGCAATCGCAGCTGCTGCGCAGCATCCTCGATCGCACCAGGCGACAGGAGCAGATCGTCACCGAGGTGCTCGACGCCGTCGACTTCGGCGTGGTGCGCATCACTGCCGACGGACGCTTCGCGGTGACCAACGAGGCGCACTTCCGGCTGCAGCAGGGCCTGGAGCCCGATGACACGGCAGAGGTCGCCGCCTTCCGCGACGACGGGACGACACCGCTGCCGAGCGCGGAGCTGCCGCTGGAGCGCGCCCGCCGCGGCGAGACGTTCGACGGCCAGGTGGTGTGGTTCGGCGTGGAGCCGGGGCCGCGCCGCGCCCTCACCATCGCGGCGCGGCGACTCACGGACCCCGACGGCGAGGACGCGGGCGCCGTCGTGGTCTCGCGGGATGTCACCGCCGAGCTGACCGCGCTGCGCGCGCGGGACGATCTCGTGGCATCGGTGTCGCACGAGCTGCGGACCCCGCTGACCTCGATCCTCGGGTACCTCGACCTGGCGATCGAGGATCCCGACACGCCGGCGACGGTCCGTGAGGGCCTCGACGTCGCCGAGCGCAATGCGGAGCGACTGCTGCGCATCGTCGCCGACATCCTCAGCGCCTCGAGCTCTTCTCCCTCGTCGGTCGAGGCGTCGCTGGTCCCGCAGTCGCTGGACCTGCAGCTGCTCGTGCGCTCCGCCGCGACGGACGCGGTGACGCGGGCCGCCGCCCGGGCCATCACCATCGACGTGAGCGGGCTCGAGCCGGCGACGGCGTGGGCGGACGCGCTGCGGCTGCGGCAGGTGGTCGACAACCTCGTCTCGAACGCGATCTCGTACAACAGGGACGGCGGCACCGTGTACGTCGGGACGACCAGCGACGGTGCGTCGAGCTGGATCCTGGTGCGCGACACCGGTGTGGGCATCTCGGAGGCCGACCGCTCCCGCGTGTTCGAGCGGTACTACAAGGCGGGAGCCGACCGGCGGGCCGGAACGGGCCTCGGCCTCGCCATCACGCGCGACATCGTGCGCGCTCACGGCGGCGAGCTCGGCCTGCACAGCGCCGTCGGCGTCGGGTCGACCTTCATCGTGAAACTGCCTGCGATCTCTCCGGAAGGAGGCCCGGCATGATCCTCGACCTGGCCAGCGTGATGGTCGTGACCGCACTCGTCGTGAACGTCAGCGGCGTGCTGTTCATCCTCGAGACGCTGCTGCGTCGCGACGAGGGCGCCGGCCGCATCTGGTCGGTCGCGTTCCTCGCGGCGATGCTCACGACGCTGGCGTACACGGTGTGGGCGCAGACCGACGGCGCCTGGTGGTCGGTGGCGGTCGGGAACGCCGCCTTCGTCGCGGGGACCGGGTGCATGTGGCTCGGATGCCGTCGCTTCAACGGGCGCCGCATGTCGTGGTCGTCGGCGCTCGTGGCCGCTGCGGTGGTGGCCGCGGGGGTCGCGGTCGCGGTGGAGGGCGACGCCGGCGGGGACTGGGCGGGCGCCCTGTGGATGTTCGTCCCGCTCCTGGTCTTCGCCGGAGCCGGCGCCGTCGAGTGCCTGCGCGGAGCCATGCGCGACTCGCGCACGGCGTGGGTGCTCGGTGCCGTGCTCGGGTTCCAATCGCTCTACTACGTGTCTCGGACGACCGCCTTCGTGACGTCCGGCCCGGACAGCGCGCTGTTCGAGACGGCGTTCGGCACGATCACGACGAGCTACCTCACCGTGACGCTCACGATCGTCGCCGTCGTCGTGACCTCGGTGCTGCGGGCCTCGCGCGCGCCCATGCGCGGCTACGTGCGGCGCACCGACGACGCGGGGGAGGACGGCGTGCTCACCGGCGAGGCGTTCGCCCGCGCCCTCGACAGCCTCTGCCGCCGCGCGGCCCGCCGGGCCGAGACGGTCGCGGTCACCGCCGTGCGCGTCGATGACCTCGACCAGATCTCGACGGCGTTCGGGAGCGAGGTGGCCGGCAACGTCGCCGAGACGTGGCGCGCCGGCGTGCGGCGCCACGCACCGACGAACGCGCTCGTCGCCGAGGACGGACCGACCGGGGTCGCGGTGGCGCTGGTGGTGTCATCGCCGCAGGAGGCCCGACGGCAGGCGGGCGTGATCTACCGCGGTCTGTTCGACGACCTGGGCCGCGTCGGCGGCGGGGTGATCCCCGTCGTGGGTGTGGGCGTCGGGCTGAGCGAGACCGTCGGATACGACCCCGCAGCGCTGCTGAGGGTCGCGCGAGAGGCGGCGAGCCGCGCGGCCGCGAACGTCGACACCTCGGTGCTCGTCGGCGACCCCGAGTAGCGGCATCCCGGATCCGCTGCGGCGCGGAGGGATCAGGCGGTCAGGCGGTAGCCGACGCCGCGCACGGTCTCGATCCAGCGGGGCTGGGAGGGCGACTCGCCGAGCTTGCGGCGGAGGTTCGCCATGTGCACTTCGATCGCGCGGGCGTCGCTGTCGGACACGTACGAGTTGCCCGCGAACGGGTCGCCGCGCAGCATCAGCGCGAGGTCGGACTTGGCGCGCACGCGCCGGCCCGCGGCCAGCAGGTCCGCGAGCAGATCGAACTCGCTGCGCGTGAGGTCGATCCCCGCATCGTCCACCTCGACGATGCGCGTGCCGACGTTCAGCCGCAGTCCGCGGTGCTCGAGCCACGAGTCCGCCGGCTCGTCCCCTCCCGGAGCGGACGCGGGAGACGTCGTCAGGTGATGGCGCGGGCGGCGCAGCATCGCGTCGATGCGCGCCCGCAGCTCACGTGGCCGGAAGGGCTTCGCGACATAGTCGTCGGCCCCCGCCTCCAGTCCCTGCAGGGCGTCGATCTCTTCGGTGCGGGCGCTGAGCATCACGATGTACGTCGAGCTGATGGCCCGGATGCGCTTGGCGGTCTCGAAGCCGTCCATGCCCGGCATGTTGACGTCGAGGGTCGTCACCAGCGGCGAGTGCGCGCGCACGAGCTCCACGCCCGCGGCCCCGTCCGCGGCGCCGTGCACCTCGAACCCCGCCTGCGCCAGCACGACCGAGAGCAGGGAACGGATGTCGTCCTCGTCCTCGATGACGACGGCGACGCGTGCTTCCTCCACCGATGCCCCTTCCGGCGTCGGCGAAGATTCGGCCGACTCCTGGACGTCGGTCATGATATCCCACCCCCGATGGCGTGTTCGAGAGCGCAGCGGAACGCCGCAGGCCGCGCGGAGGGCGGGAGATCTCCCCAGATCCCGCCCCGCGCGCGTCCTCGGTGCACCGACGGGGCTGGCGGAAGCCCCCACGACCGCCGAACCGTCGAGCCGGAGACGGGTACCACCACTGGCGCTTCCTCGTCTCTTCGGTGGACCGAGGCTACCGCGCGGGCCTCAGTGCGGCCTCAAGGCCGCCTCAGGAACCGCGCAGGGTTGCGGCTCGCCCGGGCCGCGCGGATCGCGGCGGACGTGGCATCCTCGAAGCATGCCCCTCGTCGCCCTCACCGGAGGCATCGCCTCCGGCAAGTCCACCATCGCCGCGCGGCTGGCCGAGCACGGCGCCGTCATCGTGGACGCCGATCGCATCGTGCGCGACGTCCAGTCAGCCGGGTCCCCGGTGCTCGCCGCGATCGCCGGCGCGTTCGGAGAGCGGATGCTGCGGCCCGACGGTTCGCTGGACAGGGCGGCGCTCGGGGCCGAGGTGTTCGGCGACGACGCCGCCATCGCCCGGCTGAACGCGATCGTCCATCCGGCCGTGCGGGCGGAGTCCGCCCGGAGGTTCGCGGAGGCGTTCGCCGCCGACCCCCGTGCGGTCGTGGTGTACGACGTGCCGCTGCTGGTCGAAGCGCGCGTCGACGATCCGTGGGAGCTCATCGTCGTCGCCCACGCGCCGGCCGAGGTCCGCGAGCGCCGGCTCGTGGAACTGCGCGGGCTCACCGCGGCCGAGGCCGCCGCACGCCTGGCGTCGCAGGTGCCCGACGAGGCGCGGCTGCGCATCGCCGACGTCGTGATCCACACCGACGGGACGGTGGACGACACGCTGCGGCAGGTCGACGAGCTGTGGGAGCGCCTGACCGAGCACCTCGACCGGCGGGCCGCGCGCGCCTGACCGCGCGGACGGGCACGCCCGGGCATACGCTGGACACCGACGGGAGGTGCCGCATGGGCGTGTTCTCGAAGTTCCGGCGGGGCCGCACCCCCTACCGTGCGGCGACCGACGAAGAGCGCATCGCGCGCTACGTCTACCTGCTGGGCACGCTCCCGGCCTCGGTCATCGAATCCGCGCACGCCACCGCGTTCGCCGATCTGCCGCCCGCACGGCGCCGTGAGCTGTTCGAGCAGCTGCGTCCCTTCCTCTCGGAGTCCGAACGCGACGCCGCCGCCGAGGATCCGACCGTGATCGCACGCCTCGTCCGGCGCGCCGAGCACCATCGCGCACAGCGCGCCGCCGCGAGGGCGGGGGATGCCGCGGCCGCCGACGGCGGCGCCGTCACCGCCGTGGATGTCGCGGACGATCCGCGCGACCGGGTGGATGTGCGGTCGATGCTGCGGAACGCCGGCGTCATGGTGCTCGTGGCCGACCAGTTCCTGGTGTCGAGCTCGATCGCCGCGTACTACACGGTGGGCGCGGGCTCGCTGCAGCTCGACGCCGCGCCGGCATGGGTCGGCGAGACGTACGATTCCGGGGCGGCAGGCGTAGATGCCGGCGGGTTCGGCGGCGGTCTCGACGGCGGCTCGTACGACGGCGGCGGCGTCGGCGGGTTCGACGGCGGCTTCGGTGGCGGCTTCGACGGCGGGGGCGGCTTCGGCGGGTGAACGACGCGGGGCGAAGGGTCCGCTCACCGCGAACCCGGCCCCGATGTCCGAGGGCCGTCATACGCTGGATCGGTGCAGACCACTCGATCCGTGCGGCCGTTCGAGGTCGTGAGCGAATACGCGCCGTCGGGCGACCAGCCGCAGGCGATCGCCGAGCTCGCCGCCCGTGTCAACGCGGGTGAGACCGACATCGTGCTGCTCGGCGCGACCGGCACCGGCAAATCGGCGACGACGGCCTGGCTCGTCGAGGCGGTGCAGCGGCCGACGCTCGTGCTCGCGCACAACAAGACGCTCGCCGCGCAGCTGGCCAACGAGTTCCGCGAGCTCATGCCCCACAACGCGGTGGAGTACTTCGTCAGCTACTACGACTACTACCAGCCCGAGGCGTACGTCCCGCAGACCGACACCTTCATCGAGAAGGACTCTTCGATCAACGCCGAGGTCGAGCGGCTGCGCCACTCGACGACGAACTCGCTGCTCAGCCGGCGCGACGTCATCGTCGTCAGCACGGTGTCGTGCATCTACGGCCTCGGCTCGCCCGAGGAGTACCTGCGGGCGATGGTCGCGCTGCAGGTCGGCGAGGTGTACGACCGCGACGCCCTGATCCGCAAGTTCATCGGCATGCAGTACAACCGCAACGACGTGGACTTCTCGCGCGGCAACTTCCGCGTGCGCGGCGACACGATCGAGATCATCCCGGTGTACGAGGAGTATGCCATCCGCATCGAGATGTTCGGCGACGAGATCGAGGCGCTGTACATGCTGCATCCCCTCACCGGGGACGTCGTGCAGCGGCTCGAGAGCGTGCCGATCTTCCCGGCGACGCACTACGCCGCAGGCACCGAGACGGTCCAGCGCGCCATCGGCACGATCGAGGACGAGCTGGGCGAGCGTCTGAGAGAACTCGAGTCGCAGAACAAGCTCCTCGAGGCGCAGCGGCTGCGCATGCGCACGACCTTCGACCTCGAGATGCTGCAGCAGCTCGGCTTCTGCTCGGGCATCGAGAACTACTCGCGGCATCTCGACGGCCGCGCCGCGGGGGAACCGCCCCACACGCTGCTCGACTTCTTCCCCGACGACTTCCTCATGGTCATCGACGAGTCGCACGTCACGGTCCCTCAGATCGGCGCGATGTACGAAGGGGATGCCTCCCGCAAGCGCACGCTCGTCGAGCACGGCTTCCGGCTCCCGAGCGCGATGGACAACCGTCCGCTGCGGTGGGACGAGTTCAAGAACCGCATCGGGCAGACGGTGTATCTGTCGGCCACGCCCGGGCGCTACGAGATGGGCATCGCGGACGGCGTGGTCGAGCAGATCATCCGCCCGACCGGGCTGGTCGACCCCGAGATCGTGGTGAAGCCCTCGAAGGGCCAGATCGACGACCTGCTCGAAGAGATCCGCATCCGTGCCGCCCGTGACGAGCGCGTGCTCGTCACGACCCTCACGAAGAAGATGGCCGAAGAACTCACCGACTTCCTGGGCGAGCACGGCGTCCGCGTCCGCTATCTGCACTCCGACGTCGACACGCTGCGCCGCGTCGAACTGCTCAGCGAGCTGCGCGCGGGCGTGTACGACGTCCTCGTGGGCATCAACCTGCTGCGCGAGGGCCTCGACCTGCCCGAGGTCTCGCTGGTGTCGATCCTCGACGCCGACAAAGAGGGGTTCCTGCGCAGCGGCACGTCGCTCATCCAGACGATCGGACGCGCGGCGCGCAACGTGTCGGGTCAGGTGCACATGTACGCCGACACGATGACGGACTCGATGGCCAAGGCCATCGAAGAAACCGATCGGCGCCGCGAGAAGCAGATCGCGTACAACAAGGCCAACGGCATCGACCCCCAGCCGCTGCGCAAGAAGATCGCCGACATCACCGAGGTGCTCGCGCGCGAGGCCTCCGACACGGATCGAATGCTGCGGGGCAAGGCGGCGGCCAAGACGAAGTCGGGCATGGGCAAGAGCCCGACGCCGCAGCTGCGCCGCGAGGGCATCGGCGCCGAGGGTGCCGAGCAGCTCGAAGCGACGATCGCCGACCTCAGTCAGCAGATGCTCTCGGCTGCCGGCGAGCTCAAGTTCGAGCTGGCCGCGCGACTGCGCGACGAGGTCCAGGACCTCAAGAAGGAGCTGCGGGCGATGGAGCGCGCCGGCCACGCCTGATCCCTCGGGTCACTGAGGCGGTGAACGGCGCTCGGGGACCCCGGCGCAGTGCGTGCGCGTCAGGGGCAGTGCATGAGCGGCTTCGGACCGGAGCGGTCGAACGTGTGCTGCGTGATCGGCGCGCCGCACAGCGGGCAGGCGCGCTCGGCGCGCTCGGCCGCAGTCGGTGGGGGAGTCGTCTCGTAGGGGCCGACCGCCGCCGGACCGGCCAGCCGGATCAGCTTGGTGTTGAACCACGAGTACCAGCCGCCGGCCTCTCGCACCCGATCGCGGAGCGGGCGAGGATCGGCGGGGGCGGCATCCGAATGCGACATGTTCATTAGTGTACTAACGATTAGTGCCGATAGGATCAGCGGGTGATGGATGCCGCCGACCTCAGCCCCGACGACCTGCTCAAGCTCGACAACCAGGTGTGCTTCGCCCTGGTGACCGCGGCGCGCAACGTCGTAGGTCTGTACCGGCCGATCCTGGAACCGCTCGGACTGACGCACCCGCAGTACCTCGTCATGCTCGCGCTGTGGGAGAGGTCCCCGCGGTCGCTGCGCGAGCTGGCGGAGGAGCTGGCGCTGGAACCGGCGACACTGTCGCCGCTGGTCAAGCGGCTGGAGGCGCAGGACCTCGTCACCCGCGCCCGGCGTGACGGTGACGAACGCGTCCTCGACGTGGGCCTCACCGAAGCGGGGCGGGACCTGCGTGAGCGGGCCCTCGCCGTGCCCGGCCGGGTCATGGCGGCGGCCGGCACCGACGCGGCCGCGCTCCGGGCACTGCGCGACGCACTGCGGCCGTTCTCGGGCGCACGCTGAGGCGAGCTCTTCCGGCGGCGTTCCCGAACCGTTGCAGGACCGTTCATCGTGCCTCTAGGCGAATGCCGAGGATTCTCTTAGTCTCGGAATCGGCGCGACGTGGTCTACCCGAACCCGGCCCGGCTCCGGCGCACCGACATGCATCGCATACGAGAAAGAAGCAGCACCCATGCGCTCTGGTCCGCGTTCCGCACCCCCGTCTCTCCGCCGCCGCGTCGCGCTCGGCGCGTCGGCCGTCACCGTCGCCGCGCTCGCCACCGGCGGCCTCGCCGTCCCCGCCGCCTACGCCGCGACGACCGACGTCCAGATCCTGGCGACCAACGACTTCCACGGCCGCATCCTCGACAACACCAGCAACGGCGAGGCCGGCGCGGCCGTGCTCGCCGGCGCCGTCGAGCAGCTGCGCGCGGCAAACCCCAACACCGTGTTCGCCGCCGCCGGCGACCTCATCGGCGCCTCCACCTTCGAGTCGTTCATCCAGCACGACAAGCCCACCATCGACGCGCTCAACGCCGCCGGGCTCGAGGTGTCGGCCGTCGGCAACCACGAGCTCGACCAGGGCTATGGCGACCTCGTGAACCGCGTCATGGCTCCGTACGACGCAGCGACGAACCCGTACGGCGGCGCGCAGTGGCAGTACATCGCCGCAAACCTCAAGATGAAGACGACCGGCGACCCCGCCGTCCCCGCCACGTGGGTCAAGGACGTGGGCGGCGTTCAGGTGGGCTTCGTGGGTGCGGTCACGGAGGACCTGCCCACGCTCGTCAGCCCCGGCGGCATCGCCGACATCACCGTCGAAGACATCGTGACGTCGGTCAACGCCGAGGCCGCAGACCTCGTCGCCGAGGGCGCCGACATCGTGGTCATGCTCGTCCACGAGGGAGCGACGTCGACGGACTGCGCCACGATGGACGACTCCGGCCCGTGGGCCGACATCGTCAACGGCGTGTCACCCGACGTCGACGCCATCGTGTCCGGCCACACCCACCTCGCCTACAACTGCTCCTTCCCGGTCTCGGCGTGGCAGTCGCAGGGGCGTGCGGTGACGGACCGGCCGGTCGTCTCGGCCGGCCAGTACGGCACGAACCTCAACCAGCTGGTCTTCTCCGTCGACGACGCCGGCAACGTAGCGGCCAAGACGCAGAAGATCCTCGCGCTGGAGCACTCGGTCACCGTCGGCACCACGACCACGTGGGTCGCGGACTACCCGGCCGACCCCGAGGTGGCGGCGATCGCGGCGGACGCGAAGCAGCAGGCCGAAGTGCTGGGCGCCGTGGAACTCGGCAAGATCGCCGGCCCGTTCAACCGCGCCAAGCTGGCCAACGGCACCACCGAGAACCGCGGCGGCGAGTCGACGCTCGGCAACCTGGTCGCCGAGGTGCAGCGGTGGGCCACCGCGCAGCCGGAGTCGGGTTCCGCCGAGATCGCGTTCATGAACCCCGGCGGCCTCCGCCAGGACATGGTCGGAAGCAACGCCGGCGGATACCCGGCGACGCTCACCTACCAGCAGGCCGCTGTCGTCCAGCCCTTCGCGAACACCCTCGTCAATATGCAGCTCACCGGCGCGCAGATCAAGACGGTGCTCGAGCAGCAGTGGCAGCGCGATGCGCTCAACAAGGTGGCCACGCGTCCCTTCCTGCGCCTGGGAGTGTCGGACGGGTTCACGTACACCTACACGCAGAAGGACGTCACCGAGTTCCAGAAGGACGACCCGAAGACGCCTGACGTCGACGAATCGTCCATCTCGTACACCGCACCCAAGGGCACGGTCACGGGCATGTGGCTGAACGGCGAGGCGATCGACCCCGCGGCGACCTACTCGGTCACCGTGAACTCGTTCCTCGCCACCGGAGGCGACAACTTCTTCGAGCTGAACAACGGCGCGAGCAAGCGCGACACCGGCAAGGCCGACCTCGCCGCCATGGTGGACTACATGGCCGCCTTCGCCGCGACGACGCCGCTGCCGGTCGACTACGCCCAGCACGCCGTCGAGGTCGGCTTCCCGGCCGGCGCGCCCAGCGCGTACGACCCGGGTGCCACGGTCTCGTTCGGCGTGAAGTCGTGGGCGATGTCGACGGCGGCAGACGTCAAGGACAGCGAGCTCACGGTGTCGCTCGACGGTGTCGCGCTGGGTTCGTTCCCCGTCGACAACACGATCGGCACGGCGGTCTACGACGACTACGGCACCGCTTCGGTCTCGGTGGCGCTGCCGAAGACGCTGCCGTTCGGCGGAACGGCGCAGTTGACGCTCACGGGGGCGCAGACCGGCACGTCGGTCGTCGTGCCGATCGCGACCGACAAGGCGCGCAGCACGACGATCGGCATCCCGAACAAGCTGATCGTCAAGGGCAACGGTGCCGTCCAGTTCACGACGATCGTGGTCGCCGAACGGCTCACCAAGGTCACCGGCGAGGTGACGATCTACGACGGCGACACGCCGATCGCGACGGCTACCATCACGGCGAAGGACCACGGAATCGTCAAGGTCAAGCTGCCCGCGCTCGGCAAGGGAACGCACAAACTGTCAGTGACCTACGGCGGCAGCGACACGGTGGAGTCGTCCACCAGCCCGAAGGTGACGGTCATCGTGAAGTGACTCGGGTCTGAGAAGAGACAGCGGATGCCGCGGGGCAATGCCTCGCGGCATCCCTGTTCCGTCTGCACGTGTGACATCCCGCGTCGGGCATCCACGGATGCCGCAAGCCCCGCCCGCATGCCGGGCGGGATCTAGGGTGGGGTCATGACACCCGCCGCCCGCTCACACACAGAGCGGGGAGCGAGCCTGCGGCGCGGGCTCGTCGCCGGCGGCGCAGTCGCCACGGTGACGGCGCTCCTGATGCTGCTGGCCGCCGTCCAGGGCATGCCGCGATTCCGGTCCGTTCCGCCGTCGCAGATCACGCAGACTGCCGAGCCTGAGCCGCCGGAGCCGACCGCCACGGGCGAACCGCTCCCCGAACTTCCCGCCGGCGCCGACCCGGGTGCCGTGCGGACCGTGATCCTCATCCTCCTCGGGCTGGTCGCTGCGGCCCTCCTGGCCCTGCTCGTCGTGGCGGTCGTCCGCGCCCTTCGGCGGGCGTGGGAGAACCGCGAGCTGGACGAGCGCGAGGGTGCCGTGATGGCGGCGGCGTCCAGCGGTGCCGGCGCCGTCGAGGCCCAGCCGGACGCGGCGGTCATCCAGCGGGGGATCGCGGCCGCGCTCCGGCGCATCGACCTCCCGGCCGTCCCCGGAGACGCCATCATCGCCGCCTGGGTCGGCGTCGAAGAGGCCGCCGCCGACTCGGGTGTCGTGCGGGGGATCAGCGAGACGCCGGGGGAGTTCGCTGTGCGGATCATCACGCGGCGCTCGGCGATCGACGCCGACGCCCGCTTGCTGCTCGTCCTCTACGAACGCGTGCGCTTCGGCGGCTACGCCGCGACCGAGGCGGATCGAGCCGAGGCGCGGCGCCTGCTCGAACGCATAGAGCAGGAGTGGCGGTCATGATGAAGCGCGTGCTGCTCATCCTCGTCGGCGTCGCGGCCGGCGCCGGAATCGTGGTGCTCCTGGACCGGGTCGGCGTGCCCGCCGAATTCGCCGCCGCCTGGCTGCTGCTCATCGTCGCCGTGGGGCTGCTGAGCCGCGCCGGACTACCCGACGACGGCTCCTGGCCACCCGCGCGTCCCGAACGGCGGCCGCGCGGATCCGAGGTCGCGCGCCTGAGCTGGAACATCAACTCCCGCACCGGTGAAGCGGGCTTCCTCATCGTCCGGCGCGTCGAACGCGTCCTGCGCCACCGGCTCGCCCGACTCGGCATCGACCTGGACGATCCCGATCAGTCCTCCGCTGTCGACGACCTCCTCGGCGCGGGCATCCGCGACACCTTCGCGCGCGCCGAGGTGACGCGCGCGGACCTCGAGCGCGTCATGACGGCCATCGACCGCCTTCCGACCCCCACGAACCAGGAGCGCTGATGCATCCGGAACCCTCTGGACCCGACCTCGTCCCCGACGACATCGCCGACCTCGGTCGGCGTGTCCTCGCCAGTGTGCGCACCGCGATCGTCGGGATGGACGACCCGCTCACGGTCGCCCTCGCCGCCGTGCTCGCCGGCGGGCACGTGCTGTTCGAGGACGTCCCCGGGCTCGGCAAGACGCTCGCCGCCCGCAGCCTCGCGGCGGCCCTCGGGCTGGACTTCCGCCGGCTGCAGTGCACCCCCGACATGCTCCCGGGCGATGTCACCGGCTCTTACGTGTACGCCCCCGACACGGGGGAGTTCCGCTTCCGTCCCGGGCCGATCTTCACGGGGCTGCTCCTCGCGGACGAGATCAACCGCACGACGCCCAAGACCCAGTCCGCGATGCTCGAGGCGATGGCCGAGCGGCAGGTGACCGTCGAGGGCGTGAGGTTCCCGCTTCCAGCGCCGTTCCACGTCATCGCCACCTCGAACCCCATCGAGTACGAGGGCACCTACGCGCTGCCGGAAGCGCAGCTCGACCGCTTCATGGTGAGGCTCTCGGTCGGCTATCCCACGGCCGAGGGCGAGACGCAGATCATCCTGGACCGCGTGCGCCGGCAGAGCCCGGATGCCGACGTCGAGCAGGTCCTGGACGCCGAAGGCCTCCTGCGCCTGCAGCGTGCCGTCGAGACGATCCACGTCGACCCCGACATCGCACGCTACTGCACCGACCTCGCTCGGGCGACCCGCACGGCGCAGCACGTCGCCGTGGGCGCGTCGCCGCGCGGGTCGCAGGCGCTCGTGCTGCTGGGGCGCGCGTTCGCCGCGCTCGACGGGCGCGGCTACGTCCGTCCCGACGACGTCAAGCACCTCGCCGTCCCGGTGCTCGCGCACCGCCTCACGCTGACCCCGCAGGCCTGGGCGCAGGGCATCGATCCGGCGTCGGTCGTCTCGTCGGCCGTCGCGCAGGTGCCCGTCCCGCCGACCGTCGCACACGCACGATGACCGAGGGCGTCCGCGCGACGAGCGAAGTGCCGGTGCGCTGGCAGCGGACGCCGGTCACCGCGCTGGGCCTGGCCGGAGCGGTGCTGCTGGCCGCGGCCGGTGTGGCGTTCTCGCGCCCCGACCTCGTCGCCGTCGCGCTTCCGCTCGGGCTCGCGACGGCGTGGGCGCTCGCGCGGCGCCCGGCCGCCGGCATCCTCCGCCTCGCGGTGTCGGCGCGCGCCGCCTCGGACGTCCCGCATGAGAGCGTCGTCGCGGGCGAGGTGGATGCCGCACTCGCGGCGGACTGGGTGCAGCTCGCCGTCGATCAGGGCGGGCTGCGCACGGGCCTCGCCGACGTCGAGCCGGGCGATGGCAGGCTGCGCACGCGCAGCCGGCTGCGCCACACGGGGCCGACCGAGCTGACCGCGCTCACCGCGCGCGGCGTGGACCTGGACGGCGCGTGGGTCACCGGGGCCAGTCCGCGCACGGCCCTCACGTGGAACGCCGTGCCCGAGACGGTGCCGCTGCAGCAGCTTCCGGTGGCGCTGCGGCTCACCGGGCTGCACGGCGGGCACGAGGGCGCGCGTCCGGGACAGGGCGGCGACTTCCGCGACATCCATCCGTTCGCCCCCGGAGACGAGCTGCGGCGCGTCGACTGGCGGGCGACCGCGCGACTGGCGCGGCGGCCGGGCGACCTGCTGGTCAGGCGCACCCAGGCGCTGAGCGACAGCACCGTCGTCATCGCCATCGACACCGCCGACGACCTCGGCGAGGCGGTCGTGACCTGGGGGACCGACGACCCCGAGCACAGCGGCGTGACGTCGCTGGACCTGGCGCGGCAGGCCGCGCTGTCGATCGCGACCTCCGCCGTCCAGGCGGGCGACCGCGTCGCGTACCACGTGCTCGCGCCGGGCGGCCGCACGGTGCGCGCCGGCGCCGGCGCGCGCCAGCTGGCCCGCCTGCGCGACGTGATCGCGGCGACGGGGGCGAGCGATGTCGAGGTCCGGTACCGACGCACGCCGGTGATCGCGCATGGCTCCATCGTGTTCGTGCTGTCGACGTTCTTCGACGGCGCCGCGGCCGAGCTCGCCACGCGATGGCGAGCCGCCGGTCATGCCGTGGTCGCCGTGGACGTCCTGCCCGTGCCGCACGCGGACCGTCTCGGCCGTGAGCAGCTGCTCGCGATGCGCACCGTCCTCGCCGAGCGGGACGACGTGTTCGCCGAGCTGCGCGCGACGGGGATCGACGTCGTGCCGTGGGCCGCGGGGTCACCCGACACCGCGCTGCGGATCGCCGCGCGCGGCCAGCGCCGGCTGCGGGCGGTGCGGCGATGACGCGCCGCGCTCACACCCTCCGGGTGCGCGCCGGCATGCCCGCCGTGCTGCTGCGGGTCCTCCTCGTGACCGTCACCGCGGCCGGCGCCATGGTCCTCGTCCCGGTGCCGCTGTGGCGCGGCGTCGCGATCGCGGCGGCGGTGGTCGGTGCGATCGTGCCGCGCTCGCTCGCCGGCTGGGGCGGCGCGGCGTGCGTGGGGCTCGGGATGCTGTTCGCCGATCCGGATCCGGCGCACACCGCCATCGGGGTGCTGGTCGTGCATGCGATCCATGTGCTCGCCTCGCTGTCGTGGATCGTCCCGGCGTCGTCGTGGATCTCGGTGCGCGCGCTGGTGCCCACGCTGCGCCGGTTCGTCGCGGTGCAGCTGATCGCACAGCCCCTCGCCATCGGCGTCGCGGTGCTCGCGGCGCCCGAGACGGGGACCGGGATCGCGTGGGCCGCGCTCGCCGGCGCGGCGCTCCTGGTGGTGGCCGTGGCGTTCGGGCTGCATGCGCTGCGCCGCGCGGATGCGGATGCTCCGGCGGTTCACAGCGCACCGCCAGGACGATCCGGAGCCGATGTCGGAGGCCCCGCCTAGACTTGACGGGTGCCCATCGTCCCTGTCGCCCTGCCCGGAAACATGACCGCCAGCCCGTCTGCGAACCCCCTCGGCACCAGCGGAAAGCTCAGCGTCCGCGGTGCCCGCGTGCACAACCTCAAGGACGTCGATCTCGACATCCCCCGGGATTCGCTCGTCGTGTTCACCGGCCTGTCGGGATCGGGCAAGTCCAGCCTCGCGTTCGACACGATCTTCGCCGAGGGCCAGCGGCGCTACGTCGAGTCCTTGAGCGCGTACGCCCGCCAGTTCCTCGGGCAGGTCGACCGGCCGGATGTCGACTTCATCGAGGGCCTCAGCCCGGCGGTGTCGATCGACCAGAAGTCGACCAACCGCAACCCGCGCTCGACGGTCGGCACGATCACCGAGATCCACGACTACATGCGTCTGCTGTGGGCCCGCATCGGCGTGCCGCACTGCCCGGATTGCGGCGCCGAGATCCAGCGCCAGACGGTGCAGCAGATCGCGGATCAGCTCATCGACCTGCCTGAGCGCACCCGCTATCAGATCGTCGCCCCCGTCGTCACGCAGAAGAAGGGCGAGTTCGTCGACCTCTTCAAAGAGCTCGGCGCGAAGGGGTACGCACGTGCCATCGTCGACGGCGAGCTGGTGCAGCTCGCCGAGCCGCCCGCGCTCAAGAAGAGCTACAAGCACGACATCGCGGTCGTCGTCGACCGACTCGTCGCCGCGCCCGGCATCCTCGATCGCGTCACCGATTCGGTCGAGACGGCGCTGTCGCTCGCGGGTGGCGTCATGCAGGTCAACTTCGTCGACGAAGAGGGCGACGACGCGTGGCAGTCGTTCTCCGAGAAGCTCGCGTGCCCGAACGGCCACCCTCTGCAGCTGACCGAGATCGAGCCGCGCACCTTCTCGTTCAACGCGCCCTTCGGTGCGTGCCCGGCCTGCTCGGGCCTCGGCACGCGCATGTCGGTGGACGTCGACCTGATGCTCGGCGACGAGGACCTCTCGATCCGCGAGGGTGTCATCATCCCGTGGACGACGCAGGGCAAGGGCCTCTTCCAGTACTACGAGCGACTGCTTGAGGGACTCGCGAGCGATCTCGGCTTCTCGCTCGACACGCCGTGGCGCATGCTGCCCGAAGCGGTGCGCGAGGCCGTGCTGCGCGGGGAGAACTACAAGGTCACGGTGCGGTGGAAGAACCGCTACGGCCGTGAGATGCGGTACTCGTCGGGCTTCGAGGGCGTGGTGCCCTACATCGAGCGCCAGTACACGCAGGCCGAGTCCGACACGCAGCGCCAGCGGTGGTCCGAGTACCTCCGCGAGGTGCCGTGCCCCGTGTGCGACGGCGACCGGCTGAAGCCCGAGGTGCTGGCGGTGCTCGTCCACGGGCATTCCATCGCGGATGCCTCGCGCCTGAGCCTCGGCGAGGCGCGCGAGTACTTCGCGAAGCTGACGCTGACCGACCGCGAGGCGACCATCGCGGCCGCCGTCCTGCGCGAGATCCGGCTGCGCCTGGACTTCCTCATCCGCGTCGGGCTGGACTACCTCAGCCTGAGCCGCGCCGCGGCGACCCTGTCGGGCGGCGAGGCGCAGCGGATCCGTCTCGCGACGCAGATCGGCTCGGGCCTCACGGGCGTCCTGTACGTGCTCGACGAGCCGTCGATCGGTCTGCACCAGCGCGACAACCGGCGCCTCATCGAGACGCTCGTGGCGCTGCGCGACCTCGGCAACACGCTCATCGTCGTCGAGCACGACGAAGAGACCATCCACGCGGCCGACTGGGTCGTCGACATCGGACCGGGCGCCGGCGTCAACGGCGGCGAGGTCGTGCATTCGGGCCCGATCGGCGAGCTCCTCGCCGACACCGACTCGATCACGGGCGACTACCTGTCGGGCCGCCGCGCGATCGCGACGCCCAAGAAGCGCCGCAAGATCGACAAGAAGCGCCAGGTGACCGTGGTCGGCGCGCGCGAGAACAACCTCAAGAACGTCACCGTCGACTTCCCGCTCGGGGTGCTGACGGCGGTCACGGGAGTGAGCGGCTCGGGCAAGTCGTCGCTCGTCAACGGCATCCTCTATCAGGTCCTCGCCACGCGCCTCAACGGCGCGCGTCGCGTCGCCGGCAAGCACACGCGCGTGACCGGCCTCGAGAACCTCGACAAGGTCGTGCACGTCGACCAGGCGCCCATCGGCCGCACCCCGCGCTCGAACCCGGCCACCTACACCGGCGTGTTCGACCGCATCCGCACCCTCTTCAGCGAGACGCCGGAGGCGAAGGTGCGCGGCTACCAGCCGGGCCGCTTCAGCTTCAACGTCAAGGGCGGCCGCTGCGAGGCGTGCTCGGGCGACGGCACGATCAAGATCGAGATGAACTTCCTGCCCGACGTGTACGTCGACTGCGAGGTGTGCCACGGCAAGCGGTACAACCGCGACACCCTCGCCGTGCACTACAAGGGCAAGAACATCGCCGAGGTGCTCGAGATGCCGATCGCCGAGGCGGCCGAGTTCTTCGAGCCGATCCAGGCGATCCACCGCTACCTCAAGACGCTGGTCGACGTCGGACTCGGCTACGTGCGCCTGGGCCAGTCGGCGACGACACTCTCGGGCGGCGAGGCGCAGCGCGTCAAGCTCGCGACCGAGCTGCAGCGCCGCACGAACGGCCGGTCGATCTACGTGCTCGACGAGCCGACGACGGGTCTGCATTTCGAGGACGTCCGCAAGCTGCTCGAAGTGCTCAACGGGCTCGTCGACAAGGGCAACAGCGTCATCGTGATCGAGCACAACCTCGACGTGATCAAGTCGTCCGACTGGGTCATCGACCTCGGTCCCGAGGGCGGCGCCGGCGGTGGGCAGGTCATCGCGACCGGAACGCCCGAGCAGGTCGCACGCGCCGAGGGAAGCCACACCGGCGCGTTCCTCGCCGAGGTGCTCGGCCTGAGCACGCCGACGCACGCGGTGCCCGAGCTCGTCGGGGCCCGCAAGGCCGGCTGAGCGGCATGGCACGATCCGCTCCGACCGTCCCGTACAAGCCGAAGCCGGGGGAGATCCCCACCAATCCCGGGGTCTACCGCTTCCGCGACGCGAATGGCCGCGTGCTGTACGTGGGCAAGGCGAAGAACCTGCGGGCGCGGCTGTCGAACTACTTCGCCCCGCTGCACACGCTGCACGAGCGCACGCGGCGCATGGTGACGACGGCGGCGTCCGTGGAGTGGACGGTCGTCGCCACCGATGTCGACTCGCTGCAGCTCGAGTACCAGTGGATCAAGGAGTTCGACCCGCCCTTCAACGTCCGCTACAAGGACGACAAGTCGTACCCGTTCATGGCGATCACGCTCGCGGACGAGGCGCCGCGCGTGATCGTGACGCGAAACCGCCGCATCCCCGGGGCAAAGTACTTCGGCCCGTACCCGAAGGTCTGGGCGGTGCACGACACCATCGATCTGATGATCAAGGTGTTCCCGATCCGCACCTGCAGCGACTCCTCGTACAAGAAGGCGATGGCCAGCGGGCGGCCCTGCTTCCCCGGACAGATCGGGCGCTGCGGCGGGCCGTGTTCGATGAAGGTGACGATCGAGGAGCACCGCGCGATCGTCGAGGACTTCATCGCGTTCATGTCGGGCGGCGACCAGCGGTTCACCCGGGCCCTGACCGCGCGCATGCGGGAGGCATCCGCCGCCATGGACTACGAGGCGGCGGCGGTCTACCGCGACAAGCTGCAGTCGATCGACGCGGTGCTCAACAAGAGCGCGCTCGTACTGGCGGCCGACACCGACGCCGATCTCTTCGGCATCGCAGAGGACGAGCTGGCCGCGACCGTGCAGCACTTCGTGATCCGCGGCGGGCGTGTCCGCGGCGTGCGGGCGACCACGATCGAGAAAGAGATCGACATCACCGGCGGCGATCTCGTCGATCAGGTGCTGCAGCGCACGTACGGCAACGCCGCGGCCGCCGACATCCCGAAGCAGGTGCTGGTGCCGGCGATGCCCGACGACGCCGCCGACCTCGAAGAGTGGCTGCGCGAGCGCCGTGGCAAGAACGTCACGATCCAGGTCGCGCAGCGCGGCGCCAAGGCCGACCTCATGCGCACCGCGAGCCTCAACGCGCAGCAGGCCCTCATGCTGCACAAGACCCGGCGCACGAGCGACTACGTGGCGCGCACGCAGGCGCTGACCGACCTGCAGGAGGCCCTGGGCCTGGCCGAAGCGCCGTTGCGCATCGAGTGCTTCGACGTCTCGCACCTGAGCGGCACGAACGTGGTGGCGTCGATGGTGGTCTTCGAGGACGGACTGCCCCGCAAGGACCAGTACCGCTCGTTCGGCGTCGCCGAGACCACCGATGACACCGACTCCCTGTACCAGGTGCTGATGCGGCGCCTCGCGTACCTCGATCGTCCCGAAGAGAACGAAGCGGATGCCGCACCCGACGCGACCGCGGACGGCGCCCTTCGGCGGGCTCAGGAACCGGTTGTGTCGCCCCGCAAGCCCCGCTTCGCCTACCGGCCGCAGCTGCTCGTCGTCGACGGCGGCCAGCCGCAGGTGGCGGCCGCGGCGCGGGCCCTGCGCGACGCCGGTCACGAAGAGGTCGCCCTGTGCGGCATCGCCAAGCGCCTGGAGGAGGTGTGGCTCCCGGACGAGGAGTACCCGGTGATCCTGCCGCGCACGTCCGAGGCGCTGTACCTGCTGCAGCGGCTGCGCGACGAGGCGCACCGGTTCGCCATCACGCACCAGCGTCGCCGCCGTCGCCGCGACATCCAGAGCGTGCTGGCCGAGGTGCCGGGCCTCGGCGAGGCGCGCATCAAGGCGCTGCTGCGGCATTTCGGCTCGGTCTCGGCGCTCAAGCAGGCGACGCCCGACGAGATCGCGCAGCTGCCGGGGGTGGGCCCGAAGCTCGCCGCCGCCGTGCACGCGCATCTCGCCGCGCCCGCAGATGGGTAGGCTGGGCTCGACGACGGGGGTGGTCATGAGCGAGGGGACGCGTCACGAGGCGGCCGGTGAAGTGCTGATCGTGACCGGGATGTCGGGCGCAGGACGCTCGACCGCGGCGAATGCGCTCGAAGACCTCGGGTGGTACGTGGTCGACAACCTGCCGCCCCAGATGCTCAAGCCGCTGCTGGATCTCACCGAGATGGCCGGGGGAGTGCTGCCCCGGGTCGCCGTCGTCGTCGACGTGCGGGGGCGCGACCTCTTCTCGGATCTCCCTGAGGCGATGCGCGCGCTGCGCGAGCGGCGGCAGATCCGGCTCATGTTCCTCGACGCCTCCGACGACGTGCTCGTGCGTCGCTTCGAGGCCGTGCGGCGCCCGCACCCGCTGCAAGGCGGCGGGACGCTGGTGGACGGCATCCGTCTCGAGCGTGCGCGCCTCGCGGCCGTGCGCGAGAGCGCCGACGTCATCATCGACACCTCGGCGTACAACATCCACCAGCTCGCGACGCAGGTCACGGACCTGTTCACCGCGGCCGGTGCCGCCCGTCACACGCTGACGCTGCTGAGCTTCGGGTTCAAGTACGGGCTGCCGCCGGACGCCGACCTCGTGGCCGACATGCGGTTCCTTCCGAACCCGTTCTGGGACGAGCGCCTGCGGCCGTTCACCGGCGAGGACGCCGAGGTGCGCGAGTACGTCCTCGCACAGGAGGGCGCACGCGAGTTCCTGGACGCCTACACGCAGGCGCTGCGGCCCGTGCTGGAGGGCTACCAGCGCGAGAACAAGAGCCACTCGGTCGTCGCCATCGGCTGCACCGGGGGCAAGCACCGATCGGTCGTCATGGTCCGCGAGCTCGCCGAGCGGCTGGCCTCGGTGCCCGGTGTCGCGGTGCGCGTGAGCGACCGCGACCTCGGTCGCGAGTGACCCGACGCGGGGCGCCGAGCGATCCGGCCGAGTAGGCTGGACCGTCGTTCCCGAACCAACCCGAAGGAGACCCGTGTCGCTGACCGCTGACGTGAAGGCCGAGCTGATCACCGTGCGCGACCCGCGCCCGACGGCGCGGGTGGCCGAGCTCACGTCGCTGCTGCGGTTCTCGGGCGGGCTGCACTCCATCGCCAACCGCGTCGCGGTCGAGGCGGAGCTGGACTCCAGCGTCCTCGCCCGGCGCACCGCACGCGACCTCGTCGAGCTGTACGGCGTGCGGCCCGAGCTCGTGCACGTGCAGGGGTCCGGCGCCCGTGCGGGCGGTCACTACGCCGTGCGCGTGATCGACGGCGGCGAGACCCTGGCCCGCCAGACCGGGCTGCTCGACCAGCGCCGTCGCCCCGTCCGGGGCCTGCCGAACAAGCTCACCACGGGCTCCCGCGGCGATCTCGCCGCCATCTGGCGCGGCGCCTTCCTCGCCGCCGGCACGCTGAGCGACCCGGGCCGTTCGGCCGCACTCGAGATCACGTGCCCGTCGTCCGAGGCCGCCATGGCGCTCGTGGGCGCGGCACACCGCCTCGACATCGCCGGCAAGGCGCGCGAGGTGCGCGGCATCCCGCGTGTCGTGGTCCGCGAGGGAGAGGCGATCCGCGCGGCCCTCGCCGCGATGGGCGCCGTCAAGGCCGCCGCCGACTGGGACCAGATGCGTCAGCGTCGCGAAGTGCGCGCCGGCGTCAACCGGCTCGTCAACTTCGACGACGCCAACCTGCGCCGCTCGGCGCAGGCCGCGGTGGCCGCGTGCGCGCGCGTGGAGCGCGCGCTCGAGATCCTGGGCGACGACGTCCCCGGACACCTCCGCCAGGCCGGCGAGCTGCGCCTCGCGCACCGTGACGCGAGCCTGGACGAGCTCGGTCACCACGCCGACCCGCCTCTCACCAAGGACGCCGTGGCCGGCCGCATCCGCCGCCTGCTCGCGATGGCAGACAAGAAGGCCGAGACCGAGGGGCTGCCCGGAACCGAGTCCGCTGTGCCGGCGGGCATCGAGGACTGACGCCGAGACCGTCTGGAAGGGGATGCCGCGAGTCGCGGCATCCCCTTTTCCACACGTCACAGTGGGAAGCAACCCCCGCCCGCGGGCGTTGCCGCTCAGTAGGATGAATCCGTCACCCTCGCTGCGCCGAGGTCTTCACGGCGCGCGCCGACAGGAAGAAGAGAACATGGCGAAGTACACCTTGCCCGACCTCCCCTACGACTACGCCGCGCTCGAGCCGCACATCAGCGGCAAGATCATGCAGCTGCATCACGACAAGCACCACCAGGCGTACGTCACCGGGGCCAACACCGCCCTCGAGCAGCTCGCCGAGGCCCGTGAGACGGGCAACCTCGCGAACGTCAACAAGCTCGAGAAGGACCTCGCCTTCAACCTCGGCGGGCACGTGAACCACTCGATCTTCTGGACCAACCTGTCGCCGGAGGGCGGCGGCGAGCCCGAGGGCGAGCTGAAGGCGGCCATCGACGAGTTCTTCGGCGACTTCGCCAAGTTCCAGGCGCACTTCACCGCCGCGGCGACCGGCATCCAGGGCTCCGGCTGGGCCGTGCTCAGCTGGGACGCGATCGGTGAGCAGCTGATCATCCAGCAGCTCTTCGACCAGCAGTCCAACACGGCGCAGGGCACGATCCCGATCTTCCAGCTCGACATGTGGGAGCACGCCTTCTACCTGGACTACCTGAACGTCAAGGCGGACTACGTCAAGGCCGTCTGGAACATCGCCAACTGGCAGAACGTCGCGCAGCGTCTCGATGCCGCCCGCGAGAAGACCTCGGGCCTGCTGGTACTGTCATAGCAAGCGCGGCGTCCCAGCGGGCCGCCCCGCTGGGACGCCGTTGTCTCTGTCTGCATCGCAACAACCGCGCATTCGCGCACGACACATCTCAGGAGAAACTCCGTGACTGTCAAGATCGGCATCAACGGCTTCGGCCGGATCGGACGCAACTTCCTCCGCGCGGCTCTCGCGCAGGGTGCGGACCTCGAAATCGTGGCGGTGAACGACCTCACCGACAACAAGACTCTGGCGCACCTGCTCAAGTACGACTCGGTCGGCGGCCGCCTCGACGCCGACGTCTCGTACGACGCGGACTCGATCACCGTCAACGGCAAGGCCATCAAGGTCTTCGAAGAGCGCGACCCCGCCAACCTCCCCTGGGGCGAGCTGGGCGTCGACGTCGTGATCGAGTCGACCGGCCGCTTCACGAAGGCCGTGGACGCCAAGAAGCACATCGAGGGCGGTGCCAAGAAGGTCATCATCTCGGCACCGGGCACCGACGTCGACGGCACGTTCGTCATGGGCGTGAACGAGGACACGTACGACGCCGAGACGATGAACATCATCTCGAACGCGTCGTGCACCACGAACTGCCTCGCCCCGCTGGCCAAGGTCTTCAACGACGCGTTCGGCATCGAGCGCGGCTTCATGATGACCGCCCACGCCTACACGGCCGACCAGAACCTGCAGGACGGCCCGCACAGCGACCTGCACCGCGCTCGCGCGGCCGCGATCAACATCGTCCCGGCCTCGACCGGTGCCGCCAAGGCCATCGGCCTCGTGCTGCCCGAGCTCAACGGCAAGCTGAGCGGCTCGTCGTACCGCGTCCCGGTTCCCACGGGCTCGATCGTCGACCTCACGATCGTCACGAACACCGAGGGCCTCACCAAGGAGACGGTCAACGCCGCGTACGAGGCCGCCGCCGCAGACGGGCGCCTCCAGGGCTACCTCAAGTACAACGCCGACGCGATCGTCTCGAGCGACATCCAGCTCGACCCGCACTCGTCGATCTTCGACTCGGAGCTGACGAACGTCAGCGGCAACCTCGTCAAGGTCTCGGCGTGGTACGACAACGAGTGGGGCTACTCGAACCGCCTCGTCGACCTCACCGAGTACGTCGCCGAGCGCCTGTAACCCGTCGCCATGGCTCTGCGCACCCTCAGCACCCTGGGTCCGCTGGCCGGCAAGCGTGTCATCGTCCGTGCTGACCTCAACGTCCCCCTCAAGGACGCGGTCATCACGGACGATGGCCGTGTGCGGGCCACGCTCCCCACGCTCAACGCCCTGATCAACCAGGGCGCCCGCGTCATCGTCTGCTCGCACCTCGGGCGGCCCGACGGCGCGCCCGACCCGAAGTACAGCCTCGAGCCCGTCGCGCAGCGACTGTCGGAGCTGCTCGGCAAGCCCGTCGCGTTCGCGCGCGACACGGTGGGCGAGTCGGCCCAGGAGGCCGTCGCCGCCCTCGAAGACGGCGATGTCGCGGTCATCGAGAACCTCCGCTTCAACCCCGGCGAGACCGCCAAGGACGACGCCGCGCGTCGTGCGTTCGCGCAGGAGCTCGCCGCTCTGGGCGACGTGCTCGTCTCGGACGGGTTCGGCGTCGTGCACCGCAAGCAGGCGTCGGTCTACGACCTTGCCGAGATCCTGCCTTCTGCCGCCGGATTCCTGATCGAGAAGGAGGTCGACGTCCTCGACCGCCTCACCGAGAACCCGGAGCGCCCGTACACGGTCGTGCTCGGCGGCTCGAAGGTCAGTGACAAGCTCGGCGTCATCGCGCACCTGCTCCCGCGCGCCGACAAGATCCTCGTGGGCGGCGGAATGCTGTTCACGTTCCTCGCGGCGCAGGGCTACAAGGTGGGCAAGAGCCTCCTCGAGGTCGATCAGATCGACACGGTCAAGGGATACATCGCGGATGCCGCCGAGCGCGGCGTCGAGCTGATCCTCCCGGTCGACGCGGTCATGGCCTCGGCATTCGCCGCGGACGCCGACCACGTCGTCGCCCCGGCGGACGCGCTCGAAGACACCGCCTTCGGCGCCGACGGCCTCGGCCTCGACATCGGCCCGCAGACGGCCGAGCTGTTCGCCGCGGCGATCCGCTCGTCGACCACCGTGTTCTGGAACGGTCCGATGGGCGTGTTCGAGATGCCCGCCTTCGCTGCCGGCACCAAGGCGGTCGCCAAGGCCCTCACGGCGGTCGATGGCCTGTCGGTCGTCGGCGGCGGCGACTCGGCCGCGGCGGTGCGTCAGCTCGGGTTCACCGACGACCAGTTCGGTCACATCTCGACGGGCGGCGGCGCGAGCCTCGAGTTCCTCGAGGGCAAGAAGCTCCCCGGACTGGAGGTCCTCGGATGGCAGTGAGCAGGCCCGAAGCGAGTGCGGAGCACCGCAGGCGCACCCCGCTCATCGCGGGCAACTGGAAGATGAACCTCGACCACCTCCAGGCGGTCGCGTTCGTGCAGAAGCTGCACTGGACGCTGAAGGACGCCAAGCACGAGGACGGCTCGGTCGAGGTGGCGGTCTTCCCGCCGTTCACCGACCTGCGCACCGTGCAGACGCTCCTCGACGCCGACAAGATCCCGTTCGCCCTGGGCGCGCAGGACGTGTCGGCGCACGACTCCGGTGCCTACACGGGCGAGGTGTCGGGTGCGTTCCTGGCGAAGCTCGACGCACGCTACGTCATCATCGGGCACTCCGAGCGCCGGCAGTACCACGCCGAGACCGACGAGGTCGTGGCGTCGAAGGTCAAGGCGGCGATCAAGCACGGCCTTGTGCCGGTGATCTGCGTGGGCGAGACACTGGAGCAGCGTGAGGAGTCCGGCCCCACCGCGGTGTCGGTCGGTCAGCTGGAGGTCGCCCTGGAGGGGGTCGCCGCCGATGCCGACATCGTCGTGGCGTACGAGCCGGTCTGGGCGATCGGGACCGGTCAGGTCGCGTCGCCCGAGCAGGCCCAGGAGGTCTGCGCCGCGCTCCGTGAGGTCATCGCCGCCAAGCTCGGCGCCGACGCGGCGGCCCGCACCCGCGTGCTGTACGGCGGCTCGGTGAAGTCGGCGAACATCGCCAGCTTCATGCGCGAGCCCGATGTCGACGGCGCCCTGGTGGGCGGCGCGAGCCTCGTCGTGGACGAGTTCGCGGCGATCATCCGGTACCAGAAGCACGTCGGCGTCTGACGCCGTTTCCGGCGGGCGGCGAGGATTCCTCGCCGCCCGCCGGCCTACACGTATACTTGTCCCTTGTGCGATCGGCGAATGATCGCACCGAAAGGCTTCAACGACTGTGCAGATCATCGAGTTCGTCCTGCAGGTGCTTCTCGGCATCACGAGTCTCCTGCTGACCCTCCTCATCCTGCTCCACAAGGGGCGCGGCGGCGGCCTGTCCGACATGTTCGGCGGCGGCATGACCTCGGCGCTCGGCTCATCGGGACTGGCGGAGCGCAACCTCAACCGGTTCACCGTGATCCTCGCGCTGGTGTGGTTCGCGGCGATCGTGGCCCTCGGCCTCATCACGAAGTTCCAGGCCATCTGATGGCGACCGGAGGCAACGCGATCCGCGGCACCCGCGTCGGTGCCGGACCCATGGGCGAGCAGGACCACGGCTTCCACGCCGAGCGCGTGGCGGTCTCGTACTGGGACGCCCTCGGCAACGAGACCGTCCGCTACTTCGCGGCCGGCATCCCCGAAGAAGAGATCCCCGACACGATCGACTCGCCCCACTCGGGCCTGCCGGCCGGTCGTGACAAAGAGAACCCGCCGGCCCTCGCCAAGACCGAGCCGTACAAGACGCACCTCGCCTACGTGAAGGAGCGCCGCACCGAAGAAGAGGCCGAACAGCTTCTCGACGATGCGCTGCAGCAGCTGCGCGAGCGGCGCGGCCAGGACTGAGCCGGGTCACACAGACAGACGAAGAGCGGATGCCGTCGGCATCCGCTCTTCGTCATTTCGGCGGCACGCCGTCCGGGTTCAGTACTCCCGGTCGATGAGGTCCGGCGGAACCTGTGCCGCGGCGGCCTCGTCAACGAAGAAGATCGTGCGCTTGCGCCCCTTGGCGCCCGCGGCGGGCACGCTCGCGTAGCTGGCGCCCGCCAGGGCGAGGCCGAGCGCGGAGGCCTTGTCGGGTCCTGACAGAACCATCCAGACGCGCTTCGAGCTGTTGATGACCGGCCGCGTCATCGTGATGCGCTCCGGCGGAGGCTTGGGCGAGTCGCGCACCCCGACGACGGAATGGTCGGTGATCTGGATCTCATCGCGGTCGGGGAACAGCGATGCGATGTGCCCGTCGGGGCCGACACCCAGGAAGCAGACGTCGAACGACGGCCACGGGCCTTCGGCGCCGGGGAACCCCGCGAGCTCCTGCGCGTACGCGGCGGCAGCGGCATCCAGATCGGCACCGTCGTCGCTCGCGAGCGTGGCGTGGATGTTGCCGGCGGGGATGTCGATGCCGTCCAGGAACGCGTCACGTGCCTGACGGTCGTTGCGTTCGGCGTCACCGCGGGGGAGCCACCGCTCGTCGCTCCACCAGAAGTGGACGCGCGACCAGTCCATGCGCTCGGCGCGCGGACTGCGCGCCGCCGAGGCCAGCACGCGCGAGCCCATCGATCCGCCCGTGAGCGAGATGTGCGCGAGCTTGCCCTCGTCGACGCGCTTGGAGACCCGGCTCAGGAAGCGGGCCGCGACCGAATCGGCGAGGGTCGCGGGGTCCGGAGCGATGACGACACGTTTCTCGGCCCAGCCTTCAACCATGTCGGACCACCCGTGTCCCGAGGCCCTGCGCCGCGCTCATCGGTCCTGCGTCTCCTTCGTCGAAGGCGAGTCGAGGAGCTGCCAGCCCTCGGTGATGACTCGACCATACAGGACGTCCGGATCGAGCCGGCGGAGCTCCTCGGCCAGGCACTCGCGCAGCGTGCGCCGCGGGAAAGCGAGCTCGTGGCTGGGCTGACCCGGCTGCGTGAGGATCGCGGCGCCCGGCGTGGGACGCTCCAGCAGCACCTCTCCGCTGGCGCGCACGAGGGCGACCGACTTGATGCCGTGCGGCCACTCGTCGTCGTCCAGGTATGCCCAGTCCACCGGCACGTCGAGCGTGAGGCGCAGCCAGGCTGCCAGCAGCGCGGTGGACGGCGAGTCTCCTGCTCCGCGCACGCGCACGCTCAGGACGGGCTCGTACGGCGGCTGGTCCAGGATCGCGGCCAGCTGCTCGCGCCAGCGGGTCAGCCTGGTCCAGGCGAGGTCGGTGTCGCCGGGGGCGTACTGGGCGCCCAGGCCCGCGACGAAGGCCGACGGATCGGACTGGGCCGCGGCATCCGTGATCCGGCGCTGCGCGATGCGGCCGATCGAGGTCTTCGAGATGTTCTCGGGCGTGCGGTTCGGCCACCACACCACCACGGGGGCGTCGGGCAGCAGCAGTCCGGTGACAAGGCTCTCGAGGTTCGAGCGCCCGGCGTCGCCGAAGGCGCGCAGCGTCACGACCTCGCTCGCGCCGGCGTCGCCGCCGACGCGGATCTGCGCGTCGAGGCGAGACTCCTCGTCGTAGCCGTCCTGCAGCATCACCACGATGACCCGCATCGGGTGCTCGCGCGAGGCGTCATTGGCGGCCTCGATGACCTCTTCGACGGCGGCCTCGCGCGTCAGGATGATGAGCGTCAGCACACGGCCGAGCGCGACGGCGCCGCCCTCTTCGCGCACGTTGACGAGCGCGCGCGAGATCTTGCTGACGGTGGTGTCGGGCAGGTCGACGATCACGGGCGCCTCCAGGTACGGCCGTCGCGGGCGAGCATCTCGTCCGCGGAGTCCGGGCCCCAGGACCCGGGCGAGTACTGTTCGAGCGGTCCGCCCTGGGCATCCCAGAACTTCTCGATCGGGTCGAGGATCTTCCACGACAGCTCGACCTCTTCGTGCCGAGGGAACAGCGGCGGGTCGCCGAGCAGCACGTCGAGGATGAGCCGCTCGTAGGCCTCGGGGCTGGCTTCGGTGAACGCGTGGCCGTATCCGAAGTCCATCGTCACGTCGCGCACCTGGGCGCCGGCGCCCGGCACCTTCGACCCGAAGCGGATCGTGACGCCCTCATCTGGCTGCACGCGGATGACAAGGGCGTTCTGCCCCTGACCCGCGGTCTGCCCCTGACGGAAGAGCATCTCGGGTGCGCGCTTGAAGACGACCGCGATCTCGGTCACGCGGCGACCGAGGCGCTTGCCGGTGCGCAGGTAGAACGGGACGCCCGCCCAGCGGCGGGTGTTGATCTCCAGCGTGACGGCGGCGTACGTCTCGGTCGTCGACTTCGGGTTCATCCCGTCCTCTTCGAGGAAGCCGAGCACCTTCTCGCCGCCCTGCCAGCCGCCCGCATACTGGCCGCGCGCGGTCGAGCGCTCCAGGTCGGCCGGGAGCGTGACGGCGGCGAGCACCTTCTCCTTCTCGGCGCGCAGGTCCTTCGCGTCGAACGAGATGGGCTCCTCCATCGCGGTGAGCGCGAGCAGCTGCAGGAGGTGGTTCTGGATGACGTCGCGCGCCGCGCCGACGCCGTCGTAGTACCCGGCACGGCCGCCGACGCCGATGTCCTCGGCCATCGTGATCTGCACGTGGTCGACGTAGTTGCGGTTCCAGATCGGCTCGTACAGCTCGTTCGCGAAGCGCAGCGCCAGGATGTTCTGGACCGTCTCTTTGCCGAGGTAGTGGTCGATGCGGAAGATCGAGTCGGTCGGGAAGGTCGAGCGCAGCACGTCGTTGAGCGCACGGGCCGACTCGAGGTCGTGACCGAACGGCTTCTCGATGACGACGCGGCGCCAGCGGTCGGGCTGGTCGGCGGTGTCGTCGACCAGGCCCGAAGACTTCAGCTGCTCGGCGACCACCGCGAAGTCCTTCGGCGGGATCGACAGGTAGAACGCGTGGTTCCCCATCGTGCCGCGCTCGGTGTCGAGCCGGTCGACGGTCTCACGCAGGCGGCGGAACGCGTCCGGGTCGCCGAACTCGCCCGAGACGAACCGGATGCCCTGGAGCAGCTGCTGCCAGGTCTCGTCGCGGAACTCCGTGCGCGCGTGCTGGCGAACGGCGTCGTAGACGACCTTCGCGAAGTCCTGGTCCTCCCAGTCGCGGCGTGCGAACCCGACCAGGGCGAAACCCGGGGGCAGCAGACCGCGGTTGGCGAGGTCGTAGACGGCGGGCATGAGCTTCTTGCGGGAGAGGTCTCCCGTGACACCGAAGATGACGAGCGCACTCGGACCCGCGATGCGGTTGAGGCGACGGTCTTCGGGGTCGCGCAGCGGGTTGTGCCCGCGCGTGATCTCGACGGTCATGAGGGGGCTTGAACTCCTACTGGGCCGCTTCGAAGAGCGACAGCACTTCGATCTGCGGGTCGGTCAGGGTGAGGGTCACGACGGGACGGCCGTGGCCGTCGGCGAGCACGGCCGCGTCGCCCGCGGCCTGCGCCTGGATGAGCTGCCCGAACGTGAACGGACGGTCGGGGATCTCGAGGTCGACGTCGGTCTGCTCGAGGATCTGCAGGAACACGCCGTTCGCCGGACCGCCCTTGTGGTACTGGCCGGTCGAGTGCAGGAAGCGCGGGCCCCAGCCGAACGTGGCGGGCCGGCCGGAGTCGGCGGCGACCAGTTCGCGCAGGCCCTCGAGCTGCGGCAGCTCCAGACGGTTCACGTACGCCTGGATGGCGACGTAGCCGTCCTCGGGAAGACGCGCCCACAGCGCGTCGAGCACGCCGGCGACGGTTCCGGATGCCGCCAGCGCAGGATCCGAGACACGCACCTCGACGCCCTCGACGGCGAACGCCGGGGGAGTGGACTCGGGGCGCGCATCGAGCAGCCCGCGGGCGGCGACCTTGGCGGATTCGACGTCAGGCTGGTCGAACGGGTTGATGCCCAGCATCCGTCCCGCGATCGCCGTCGCGTACTCCCACACCACGAACTGCGCGCCGAGCGAGCCGCTGACGAGCACCTCGCCCTCGTGGTGCTCGAAGAGGTGGAACTGCTTCGCCTCGTCGACGAACCGGACGATCTGCAGATCGGCGGGCTTCGCGTCGACCTCGGGCGAGACCGGCAGCAGGCCGACCGGAAGGATGCCGGTGCCCTGCTTGCCCGTCGACTCCGCGACGAGCTGCTCGATCCAGTCCGGCAGGCCGACGATGTGCGTGCCGTCGGTGATGAGACCCAGCTTGTCGCGGCGGGGCTCGCCGCCGGCGATCGCCGCCGCCAGCACGAGCGCCGGATTGTCGGGGCTGTCGATCGCGAGCTCGAGGAGCGACGCCTCGGCCTCGTCGAGCAGCTCCGAGATGTCGGCGCCGGCGAGGCCGGCGGGCACGAGCCCGAACGCCGTGAGCGCCGAGTAGCGCCCGCCCACCGTCGGGTCGGCGTTGAACACCGCGTAGCCGTCGGCGCGCGCGGACTGGTCCAGCGGCGAGCCGGGGTCGGTGACGACGACGATGCGCTCGGCGGGGTCGATGCCGAGGTCGCGGAACGCCGCCTCGAACGCGCGCTTGGCCGAGTCGGTCTCGACGGTCGACCCGGACTTCGACGAGACGACCAGCACGGTGCGCGTGAGGTCGCCGCTCTCGGCGTCGCCGTCGATCGCGGCCAGCACCTGGCCGGGCGCGGTCGAGTCGAGGATCACGAGCGGCACGCCGGCCGTCTGCGCGATCACCTCGGGCGCGAGCGACGAGCCGCCCATGCCCGCGAGCACGACCCGCGTGACGTTCTGAGCGCGCAGGCGCTCGCGCAGCGCCAGGATCTCGGGCACCAGCGGGCGTGAGACGCTGACCGCCTCGACCCATCCGAGGCGCTGAGACGCCTCGGACTCGGCCGCGGGGCCCCACAGCGAGGCGTCGCCGGCGGTGATGCCGGAGGCGACGAGGCTTGCCACCAGTCCGGGCAGTGTCGCGTCGACGACGGACTTGACGTGTCCGCTGAGGTGGATCTCGAAGCTCATCGCGCGGCCTGGACGGCGTCCTCGAGCGCCGTTTTGACGGTGCCCTGCAGGTCGTGCCACGAGGCGATGAACTTGGACACGCCCTCGTCCTCGAGCACCTGGGTGACATCGGCGAAGTCGACGCCGACCGCGGCCAGGCTGTCGAACACCTCGTGCGCAGCGGCGTAGGTGCCGGTCACGGCGTCGCCGGCGACCTGACCGTGGTCGAAGGTGGCCTCGAGCGTCTTCTCAGGCATCGTGTTGACGGTGCCGGGGGCGATGAGCTCGGTGACGTACAGCGTGTCGGGCAGCGAGGGGTCCTTGACGCCCGTCGAGGCCCACAGCGGGCGCTGGGCGTGTGCCCCGGCGTCCGTCAGCGCCTTCGCGCGGTCGCTGGCGAACTGCTGCTCGAACAGCTCATACGCCAGACGTGCGTTCGCGACACCCGCCAGCGACTTCAGCGCGGTGGCCTCCTCCGTGCCGATCGCCGCGAGGCGCTTGTCGACCTCGGTGTCGACGCGCGACACGAAGAACGAGGCGACCGAGTGGATCTTCGAGATGTCGTGGCCGTTCGCCTGGGCCTGCTCGATGCCGGCGAGGAACGCCTCGATGACCTCGGCGTAGCGCTCCAGGCTGAAGATCAGCGTGACGTTGACCGAGATGCCCTCGGCGAGAACGGCGGTGATCGCGGGCAGGCCGGCCTTGGTCGCGGGGATCTTGATGTGCACGTTCGGGCGGTCGACCGTGGCCCACAGCTCCTTGGCCTGGGCGATGGTCGCATCCGTGTCGTGCGCGAGGTCGGGCGAGACCTCGATCGACACGCGGCCGTCGACGCCGTCAGTCGCCTCGTAGACGGGGCGGAAGATGTCGGCGGCATCCCGCACGTCATCGGTCGTCGCTGCGAAGATCGCGTCGTCGACGGAGGCGCCGGCGGCGGCGAGCTCGGCGATCTGGGCGGCGTACGAGTGTCCGCCGCCGCCGATCGCGCCCTGGAAGATCGTCGGGTTGGTCGTGACGCCCGAGACGTTGCGCGTCGAGATGAGCTCGGTCAGGTTGCCGGACGTGATGCGCTCTCGGGACAGGTCGTCGAGCCAGATGCTCACGCCCGCGGCGACCAGCTTCTCAGTGGGGGTGCTCATGCTGCGTTCTCCTCGTGTTACTCGGCCGACGCGGCCGCGATGGTCTCGCGGGCGGCTTCGACGACGTGTTCGGCGGTGATGCCGAACTTCTGGAACAGGGTCTTGTAGTCGGCGGACGCGCCGAAGTGGTCGATCGCGACGGAGCGGCCGGCGTCGCCGACGATCCCGCGCCATGTGAGCGCCGAGCCGGCCTCGACCGACACGCGTGCCTTGACGCCGGCGGGCAGCACCTTCTCGCGGTACGCCTCGTCCTGCTCGGCGAACCACTCCAGCGAGGGTGCCGACACGACGCGGGCGCCCACGCCCTCGGCGACCAGGGTCTCGCGCGCAGCGACGGCGAGCTGCACCTCGGAGCCGGTCGCGATGAGGATCACGTCGGGCGTGCCGCCCGGGGCCTCGGCGAGGATGTACGCGCCCTTGGCGACGCCGTCGGTCGAGGCGAACACGTCACCGGAGGCCTCACCGTCGCCACGCTCGAACACCGGGATGTTCTGGCGCGTCAGCGCGATGCCCGAGGGCCCGCCCTGGCGTCGGAGGATCTCCAGCCACGCGGCCGAAGTCTCGTTCGCGTCCGCGGGGCGCACGACGGTGAAGTTGGGGATGGCGCGCAGCGTCGCGAGCTGCTCGACCGGCTGGTGGGTGGGGCCGTCCTCGCCGAGGGCGACGGAGTCGTGCGTCCACACGAAGACCGACGGGATGTCCATGAGGGCGGCCAGACGCACCGACGGGCGCATGTAGTCGCTGAAGATCAGGAAGGTGCCGCCGAACGGACGCGTCGGTCCGTGCAGCTTGATGCCGTTGACGATCGCGCCCATCGCGTGCTCGCGGATGCCGAAGTGCAGCACGCGCCCGTACGGGTCGCCCGCCCACTCGTGCGTGGACCACTCCGACGGGATGAACGACTTCGCGTCCTTGATCGTCGTCAGGTTCGACTCGGCGAGGTCCGCCGATCCGCCCCACAGTTCGGGCAGCTCGGCGGCCAGCGCGTTGATGACGACACCCGACGCGGCGCGCGTGGAGACGTCCTTGCCCGCCTCGAACGAGGGGAGGGCGGATGCCAGGTCCGCAGGCAGCTCGCCCGCCTCGAGCCGGTCGAACAGCGCCTTGCGCTCGGGGTTTGCGGCCGCCCACGCGTCGAACGACTCCTGCCACACGGCACGGTCCTCGGCGGCGCGCTCGGCGAGGGCGCGGGTGTGGGCGATGACGTCCTCGGCGACGACGAAGGTCTGCTCGGGATCGAAGCCGAGCACCTTCTTGGTGGCGGCGAGCTCGTCGGCGCCGAGGGCGGAGCCGTGGATCTTGCCGGTGTTCTGCTTGCCGGGCGAGGGCCAGCCGATGATGGTGCGGAGGATGATGAGCGACGGCTTGGCCGTCTCGCCCTTCGCAGCCTCGAGCGCGGTGTAGAGCTCGGCCACGTCCTCGACGTACTGGCCGGTCTTCTTCCAGTCGACCACCTGCACGTGCCAGCCGTACGCCTCGTAGCGCTTGGCGACGTCCTCGGTGAAGGCGACGTTCGTGTCGTCCTCGATCGAGATCTGGTTCGAGTCGTAGATCGCGATCAGGTTGCCCAGTGCCTGGTGGCCGGCGAGCGACGAGGCCTCGGAGGTCACGCCCTCCTGCAGGTCGCCGTCGCCCGCGATGACGTACACGAAGTGGTCGAACGGCGACGTCCCGGCCGCCGCGTCCGGGTCGAACAGGCCGCGCTCGTAGCGGGCGGCGTATGCGAAGCCCACCGACGACGCGAGGCCTTGGCCGAGCGGTCCCGTGGTGATCTCGACGCCCTTGGTGTGGCCGTACTCGGGGTGGCCCGGGGTGAGGGAGCCCCACGTGCGGAGCGCCTTGAGGTCGTCGAGCTCGAGCCCGAAGCCGCCGAGGTACAGCTGCACGTACTGGGTCAGCGAGGAGTGCCCGGCCGACAGGATGAACCGGTCACGGCCCACCCAGTGGGTGTCCGCCGGGTCGTGGCGCAGCACGCGCTGGTAGAGGAGGTATGCCGCGGGAGCCAGGCTCATCGCCGTTCCCGGGTGGCCGTTGCCGACCTTCTCCACGGCGTCCGCCGCGAGGACGCGGGCGGTGTCCACCGCGCGCCGATCGATCTCTTCCCAACGCAGTTCCGACACCCAGGCGCCTTTCTCGAGGAGGTGCGCCCGGCAGATGGCCGATTCGCGGCCCTTGTCCGGATGGAGAAGGGGAGATCGGCGGCGGGCGCGCGTGTGTTCAGCATAGCGAAGCGGTATGCCGCCCAGGCCATGCGAGCCGTCAATGTGACAGAGTCTTTCGGACGCGATTGCGCCCACGGTCACCGGCGGGTGACGCATTCGTCACGATCCGCTCACTCCTTCGTCCGCTCCGATGTGATCGGTAACAGCCGCGGCGGCGTCCGGCTCCGGCAGGGTGGGCACGGGCCTATGCCCTAGACTTGTGGAGATTCTGCAGGCGGCGATAGCGGGGGCCATGGACATCACCAGGACGGCCGGGGACGAGGCATCCAGTTCCGTCGACGCACCCCGCCCGGCTCGCCAGGGGATCGGCCGCACCGTCAAGGCGTACGTCGCCCTGATGAAGCCGCGGGTGCTCGAGCTGCTGCTCGTGACGACCGTGCCCGTGATGATCCTCGCCCAGGGCGGGTTCCCGAGCCTGTGGCTCATCATCGCGACCGTCATCGGCGGCACCGCGAGCGCAGGCTCCGCCGCGGCGTTCAACATGTACCTCGACCGCGACATCGACGCGCACATGCAGCGGACCGTGAACCGTCCGCTGGTCACCGGCGAGGTCTCCCCGCGCGGCGCGCTCGTCTTCGCGTGGTCGCTCGCGGTGTTCTCGACGGTGTGGCTGTGGCTCACCACGAACTGGCTCGCCGCGACGCTGTCGGCCGTCGCCATCTTCTTCTACGTCGTGATCTACACGATGATCCTCAAGCGCCGCACCGAGCAGAACATCGTGTGGGGCGGCATTGCCGGGTGCTTCCCGGTGCTGATCGGCTGGACGGCCGTGACCGGTTCGCTCGCGTGGCCGCCGGTCATCCTGTTCGCCCTGGTCTTCCTGTGGACGCCGCCGCACTACTGGCCGCTGTCGATGAAGTACAAGGACCAGTACGAGAACGTGGACGTGCCGATGCTGGGCGCCACGCGCGCCGGCTCGCAGGTGGGCCTGCAGGTGATCCTGTACGCGTGGGCGACCGTCGTGTGCTCGCTGCTGCTGATCCCCGTCGCCGACATGGGCCTCGTCTACACCGTCTCGGCCGTCGTCTTCGGCGGATGGTTCATTTACGAGTCGCACGTGCTCTACAACCGCGCCGTCCGTGGCACCGAGCCGCGGCCCATGCGCGTGTTCCACGCTTCGATCACGTACCTGACGCTGCTGTTCGTCGCGATCGCGATCGATCCGCTGCTGCCGTTCTGATCCTGAGCCCCTGTCGATTCCGGCGGGGGCTCGTTCGTCGGAAGGATGAAGGGGCACAATGCCTCTCGACGACGAAGGAGTGAACGATGGCGCAGTACATGATCCTGATCTACGGCGACGAGGCGCAGTGGGACGCCCGCACGGACGAGGGCGTGCGTGCCACCGATGCGGGCCATCGGGCCTTCACCGAGCGGGCGGGGCAGGCGATCCTCGCCTCGGGCGAGCTCGAGCCCATCAGCACCGCCACGACGCTGCGCGCCGGAAAGGACCGGCCGCTGATCACGGACGGGCCGTTCCTCGAGACGAAGGAGGTGCTCGGCGGCTTCTACCTGGTCGACGTGCCCGATCTCGATGAGGCCCTCGCCCTCGCCGCGCTCCTGCACGAGACCACGGAAGGGCACGCCGGCGTTCAGGTCCAGCCTCTCGTGAACCACGGCTGACGAATGGATGCCGCCACCGCGCCGCGCCCGGCCGCTGACGCCGTCGACGCCGCCCTCGGCCGTGCGCACCGCGAGGAGTGGGCCGCGGTCGTGGCGACGACCGCGCGGCTGACCGGAGACCTCGACCTCGCGGAGGAGAGCGCCCAGGAGGCCTTCGCGCGGGCCGTCGAGGTGTGGCCGGTGCGCGGCATCCCGGATCGTCCCGGTGCATGGCTGACGACGGTCGCCGCGAACCGGGCGCGCGACGAGCTGCGGCGGCGGACGGCGCTGCGCCGGCGGCTGCCACTGCTCGTGCGCGAGGACCCGCCCGACGACGAGGCGTCCTGGCACGCCGATGACCGGCTGCGGCTGGTCTTCACGTGCTGCCACCCGGCGCTCGCGAAGGAGGCGCAGGTCGCGCTCACGCTGCGGCTCGTGTGCGGCGTCTCGACCGGCGACATCGCCGCCGCCTTCCTCGTGAGCGAGCCCACGATGGCGGCGCGGGTCACCCGGGCCAAGCGCAAGATCGCCGCCGCGCGCATCCCGTTCCGGGTCCCGGACGCGGCGGAGCTGCCGGCGCGCGTCGACGTCGTGTGCGACGTGCTGTACCTGGTGTTCACGGTCGGCCACGCACCGCCGTCGGGGGATGCGGTCGTCCGCGCGGATCTCGTGGACGAGGCGATCGCGCTCACCCGCATGCTGCACGGTCTGCTGCCGAAGAACCGTGCAGTGACGGGACTCCTCGCCCTCATGCTGCTCACCGATGCGCGCCGCGGCACACGCGACGACCTGCTGCCCGACCAGGACCGGGCCCGCTGGGATCGTGCGCTCATCGACGAGGGTCTCGCCCTGCTCGCCGAGGCCACCGCCGGCTCCGCCGACAGGTATGCGATCTCGGCCGCCATCGCCGCGGTCCACGCGCAGGCGCCGACGTGGCCCGATACCGACTGGGCCCGCATCGTCGAGCTGTACGGCCTGCTCGACCGCACGTGGCCGAGCCCCGTCGTCGCATTGAACGGCGCCGTCGCGCTCGGCATGCGCGACGGCGCCGCCGCCGGTCTCGCCGCGGTGGACGAGGTGGCGACAGACCCGGTCCTCGACCGCTACCCGTACCTGCCGGCGGCCCGCGCCGCGTTCCTCGGCGAGCTCGGCCGGTGGGACGAGGCCGCGGACGCCTACGCGGCGGCCGCAGCCCTGGCCGGCAGTGCCGCCGAACGGGGACGGCTGGAGGCCCAGACCGCCGACGCACGGGCGCGCGCGGCTGTGGATAACTCGGAAGACGGTGCCGGGGGTCCCGTTACGGTTGACGGATGATCCTGCGTGCGACGACGGTGACCCTCGGGTTTGCGGCGGCCGCCGTGATGCTGTGTGGATGCCTCGCCCCGGCGCCGGAGCCCACGCCCACGCCCACGGCGGTGTTCGCGAGCGAGGACGAGGCGTTCGCCGCCGCGGAGGAGACGTACCGGGCGTATGTGGATGCCGCGAACGCGAGGCGTGAGGATCCTGACTCCGAGCCCGATCCGCAGAGCTTTCTGGTTGGCGATGCGCTGGAACGCGACGTGGATTCGAGGCGCGAGTTGGCGGAGCTCGGCCTTCAGCTTGTCGGATCGTCGTCGGTAACGGATATGAGCTTCATCTCGGCGGACGTATCCACAGGTGATGTTGTGATTCAGGCTTGCTACGACTCGGGCGGCGCGCGGGTAATCGACAAAACAGGAGTGGATGTCACACCAGCCGATCGTGATGCCACGGTGATGATCAGCATCGAGAGTGTTCGCATGGGGGATCGGCAGATCATCGAGTCGATGTCGCCGGTTGAAGGAGACCCATGCTGAGCTCGGTGCTTCTCGCGCTTGCGGTTGGAACGTCGTTCGTCGTTGCTACACCGATGGCCGCATCGAGTGTGAGTTGCTCAGAAGCTGATTACGTGACCGGAGTCTGTCGAAGCGCAACCAACAACGGCCAGCAGGTAGACATTCGTGCTTCAGAGGACTACGGCGGCGGTCCGAGCTCACCGGGAGCATCGTCAGCCTCGCCTCCTGGGGATGGTCACGTGCCCGAGATCATCTACGACGAGTTCGTACCCGGTCTGACCTGCGACTCGTCCGACGAGTCATGCGTTCGCAAGGATCCTGCGGCGGAGCCGGTGGACGCGGGCTTCCCCGCCGTGACGCTCGCGGATCTTGCGTCGTTCCGGCCGGCGACGCCTCAGCTCACCGGTGAGCCGGCGGGGTTCGGCGTGGTCCACATGCCGACGAACTTCGTGGCCACGGCCTCTGCGCAGGACATCCCCGGCGTGCTGCTCGGGTATCCGGTGACCGTGCGGTTCACGCCGGTCGCCTATGTGTTCTCGTACGGCGACGGGCAGTCGCTGCGGGCGGCGTCGAGCGGCGTCGCGTGGGCGGCATCCGGCAGCCCGCAGTTCACGCCGACCGACACGAGTCACGCGTACCAGGAGCGAGGCGTCTACCTGTCGAGCGTCGCGACCGAGTACTCTGCGGCCGTGAACTTCGGCGCCGGATGGCGGGCGGTCGACGGTGTGGTGACGGCCCGGACGGGCGACTACCCGGTGCAGGTCGTCGAGGCGCGGACCGCCCTCGTGGAGCGCACGTGCGCGGAGGACCCCCGTGGTCCGGGCTGCTGACGCCGGGAACGACGAAGCCGCAGGGTGAGCGGATCGTGCTCAGCCCTGCGGCCTCGATGGGTACCGATCAGCGGGCGGGGCCGTCCTCGGTCTCGGCGGCCGGCGCGGCCTCGACGACGGGCGCGGCCTCGGCCACGGGCGCGGCCTCGACGACCGGCGCAGTCTCTGCGACCGGCGCGGCCGGGACGACAGGCGCCGCGGCGGGAAGGAACTCGTCGGCCTCGGGCGTCGCCGCGACGGGCTCGACGACCTCGACGGCCGGCTCGGGGCGCAGCGTCGCGAGGGCGGCGACAGCGAGGGTCAGGAAGATGCCGACGATGCCGGCGCCGAGCAGGACGGCGCCCGCGACGGCGACGGACTGCCCGACGTAGACGTCGACCGGCGTCGCGGTGTTGTCCGTGAGGACGGTCGTCATGGAGCCCAGCTTGGACGTGAGCAGGTACGCGCCGCCGGCGGCGGTGCCCAGCGACACGATGAGAAGACCCCAGAACGGGATGCTGCGGGCGAGAGGGGGACGGGTGGACATGTGTCGATCACTCCTCGAAGGCGCGACCCGGGTGGTCGCGGCATCCACCTTGACAGCAGAGGCAGTGGCCCCGCAATGCGAACCCTATGCGTTCCCTGTGCGGGGAGGGATCACGCGGCGGCCGCGACGGGCCGCTTGACGTGCATGACGACGGCGGTCATCACCGCCACGGCGATCGCGGCGAGCACCATGTGCACGCCGACCGCGAGCGGGGGCAGGTCGTTGCGCGCCTGGTACAGGCCCACGGCGATCTGCACGAGCTCGACGGCGAGCAGCGCGATCGCCCACCCGCGGAACCTCGTCGCGCCGACGACCCACGCGCCGATCACCATCACCAGCGTGAGGGCGAACATCGCGTAGGCGGGCCACGAGTGGACGTGCTCGAGCACCGTGGCATCGAAGCCGTTGCGCAGCGTGACCTCGGGGTCGCCCGAGTGCGGGCCCGCTCCCGTGGTGAGCACGCCGATCAGCACGGTGATGGCGAGCACGAACGAGCTGATGTGCGTGACGACGGCGAGCCACCGCGGCACCGCGAGCTCGCGCGGGCCGGCGGGCTGGCCCATGCGCGCGACGAACGCCGCCGAGACGCCCACGAGCACGAGCGACACGATGTAGTGGAACGACACCAGGTTCGGGTGCAGATCGAACAGGACCAGGATGCCGCCGACCGCGGCCTGCACGAGCACGCCCGCGAAGACGATCCACGCCATGGTCCACAGGTCGCGTCGCTGGTGACGGATGCGCGAGACGAACACGATGACGGCGACGGCGGCCAGGCCGACGAAGAACGACAGACCGCGGTTCCCGAACTCGATCAGGCTGTGATAGCTCTGCGCCTCGGTGGGGAACAGCGAGTCCGCGGTGCACAGCGGCCACTCGCATCCGAGTCCCGAATCCGTCAGGCGCACAGCACCGCCCGTGCCGACGATCGCGATCTCGAGGATGAGCGAGATCCACGCCGCCACGCGCACGCGGGCGTCGACGTGGTCGGGGAGCCACTGCCGGAATCGCTGCCACACGCCGGGTGCTGTGGTCGTCGACGGGTCCGCGGACATGCTGGTGATCGCCTCCTGGGAGAGGCTCCGGACGCCGCGTGTGACGGACGACGCGCGTCCGTGACGGGGTGGAACCTGTAGAATCGAGGGGTCGGTCGCAAACGGCTCACGTCTGTTCATGACAGATGTGGGGCGCAGCGCACCACCGACAGTCTAGGCGCGATCTCTGCGCCGCTTTGAGAGGGCCCGACGAGCGGCATCCACCCCTGGTAACTCCACCGGGGGAACCGGAATGCCGGGGCGGATGACACCGCAGGACCCGGAGGAGAACGTGACGATGACTGATGTGCTGATCGATCGCCCCGAGCTGGAAGGTCTGGGGGTCTACGAGTTCGGCTGGCACGACCCCGATGCCGCCGGAGCCAGCGCCAAGCGCGGCCTGAGCGACGCGGTGGTCCGCGACATCTCGGCCCTCAAGGTAGAGCCGGAGTGGATGCTGAAGACCCGCCTCAAGGGGCTGCAGCTATTCGACCGCAAGCCGATGCCCACGTGGGGCGCCGACCTCAGCGAGATCGACTTCGACAACATCAAATACTTCGTGCGCTCGACCGAGAAGCAGGCGCAGTCGTGGGAGGACCTCCCCGAAGACATCCGCAACACGTACGAGAAGCTCGGCATCCCCGAGGCCGAGCGCGCACGCCTGGTCGCCGGCGTCGCGGCGCAGTACGAGTCCGAAGTGGTCTACCACCAGATCAACGAGGAGCTCGAGAAGCAGGGTGTCATCTTCATGGACACCGACACGGCGCTGCGCGAGCACCCGGAGTTCTTCGAGGAGTACTTCGGCACCGTGATCCCCGCCGGCGACAACAAGTTCGCCGCGCTCAACACCGCGGTGTGGTCGGGCGGCTCGTTCGTCTACGTGCCCCCGGGCGTGCACGTCGAGATCCCGCTGCAGGCCTACTTCCGCATCAACACCGAGAACATGGGCCAGTTCGAGCGGACGCTCATCATCGCCGACGAGGGCTCGTACGTCCACTACATCGAGGGCTGCACCGCCCCGATCTACAAGTCGGACTCGCTGCACTCGGCCGTCGTCGAGATCATCGTGAAGAAGAACGCCCGCGTGCGCTACACGACGATCCAGAACTGGTCGAACAACGTCTACAACCTGGTCACCAAGCGCGCCGTGGCGCACGAGGGCGCGACCATGGAGTGGATCGACGGCAACATCGGCTCGAAGGTCACGATGAAGTACCCGTCGATCTTCCTGATGGGCGAGCACGCCAAGGGCGAGACCCTGTCGGTCGCCTTCGCCGGTCCCGGCCAGCACCAGGACGCCGGCGCGAAGATGATCCACATGGCGCCGTACACGCAGTCCTCGATCGTCTCGAAGTCGATCGCCCGCGGGGGCGGCCGCGCCGGCTACCGAGGTGAGGTCCGCGTCGACGCGAACGCGCACCACTCGGCCAACACGGTCCGCTGCGACGCCCTGCTGGTCGACACGATCTCGCGCTCCGACACGTACCCCGCCATCGACATCCGCGTCGACGACGTGCAGCTCGGCCATGAGGCCACGGTGTCGAAGGTCAGCGAAGAGCAGCTGTTCTACCTGATGAGCCGCGGTCTTCCCGAAGACGAGGCCATGGCCATGATCGTGCGCGGCTTCATCGAGCCGATCGCCCGCGAACTGCCCATGGAGTACGCGCTCGAACTCAACAAGCTCATCGAGATGGGCATGGAAGGATCCGTCGGCTAGATGAGCCCCACGACTGAGGCCCCCACCGTCCCCGGCGCGAAGGGCCACACCGATGGCGCCGGTGCGTTCGTACCGGTTCAGACTCGCTCCGAGCGCTTCCGCTCCACCGATCCCGCCGCCTTCGAGGCGCCCACGGGTCGCGAGGTCAACTGGAAGCACACGCCCGTGCAGCGCCTGCAGCGCCTGTTCGCGGACGCCGCCGGCGACGCCGGCGCCGTCTCGCTGAGCGTCACCGGCCCGGTGGCGACCGCAGGTCTCACCGCCGGCCAGGCGCCGCGCGGCGAGGTGTTCGTCCCCGAGGATCTGCCCGCCGCCGTGGCGTGGAGCCGTTCCGCCGAGGCGCTGTACGTGTCGATCCCGGCCGAGGCCGAGCTCGACGAGCCCGTCGTGATCGAGGCGACCGGCGGGGGAGCAGACCTCGTCGGGCACTCCCACGTCGTGGTCGAGGCATCCCGTCACAGCCGCGCGACCGTCGTCCTGCGCCACGCGGGCAGCGCCCAGTTCGCCCAGAACGTCGAGATCATCGTCCGCGAGGGCGCACACCTCGAGCTCGTGACGGTGCAGCGCTGGGACGACGACGCGGTGCACGCGGCATCCCACCAGGCCCGCGTCGAGCGCGACGCGACCCTCCGTCACGTGGTCGTCAGCTTCGGCGGCGGTGTCGTTCGCGTGAACCCGAGCGTCGAGCTCGCGGGCACCGGCTCGCGCGCCGAGCTCTACGGCCTCAGCTACTCGGACTCGGGGCAGCACCTCGAGAGCCAGGTCTACCTGCACCACAAGGGCGCCGAGACGACCGGCGACGTGCTGTACAAGAGCGCGCTGCAGGGCGCCGCGGCGCGCACCGTCTGGATCGGCGACGTGCTCATCGGACCGGATGCCGTCGCGACCGACTCGTACGAGGCGAACCGCAATCTGGTGCTGACCGAGGGTGCGCGCGCCGAGTCGATCCCGAACCTCGAGATCGAGACCGGCGACATCCGCGGCGCCGGCCACGCCAGCGCCACGGGTCGCTTCGACGACGAGCAGCTGTTCTACCTGCAGGCTCGCGGCATCCCCGAGGCCGAGGCGCGGCGCCTGGTCGTGCTCGGCTTCCTCGCCGAGATCGTCCAGAAGATCGGCGTGGCCGACCTCGAGACCGAGCTGTTCGCCGCCATAGAGGAAGAGCTCGCCAAGGAGGACCTGGCATGACCGCCCAGCGCGCGTGCGGCCTCAGCGACCTCGTCCAGGACGAGGCGCGCCGGGTCGAGATCGACGGCGTGCCGATGGCGGTCGTGCTCGACTCCAACGGCGAGGTGCACGCCATCGGCGACACCTGCACGCACGGCGACATCTCGCTGTCCGAGGGCTTCGTCGACGGCGACTCGCTGGAGTGCTGGGCGCACGGCTCGGCGTTCTCGCTGCGCACCGGCAAGCCCCTCAACCTCCCCGCGTACGAGCCGGTCCCGGTGTACGCGGTCACTCTCGACGGCGATGACGTGCTCATCGATCCGTCCGTCACGCTCGATGTGAACTGAAGAAGGTAACGAAGAATGTCTGTTCTCGAGATCCGCGACCTCCACGTGACGGTCGAGACGGATGCCGGCACCACGCCCATCCTCAACGGCCTGTCGCTCACGATCCGCACGGGTGAGACCCACGCCATCATGGGCCCCAACGGCTCGGGCAAGTCGACGCTCGCGTACACGATCGCCGGTCACCCCAAGTACAACGTGACCAGCGGCGAGATCACGCTCGACGGCGAGGACGTCCTCGCGATGTCCGTCGACGAGCGCGCGCGTGCCGGCCTGTTCCTGGCCATGCAGTACCCGGTCGAGATCCCCGGCGTCACCGTCACGAACTTCCTGCGCACCGCGAAGACCGCGATCGACGGCGAGGCGCCGTCGATCCGCACGTGGACGAAGGACGTCAAGTCGTCGATGAAGAACCTGCGCATGGACCCGAAGTTCGCGCAGCGCAACGTCAACGAGGGCTTCTCGGGCGGCGAGAAGAAGCGCCACGAGATCCTCCAGCTCGAGCTGCTCAAGCCGCAGATCGCCGTGCTCGACGAGACCGACTCGGGCCTGGACGTCGACGCGCTGAAGATCGTCTCGGAGGGCGTCAACCGCGCCAAGGCCGAGACCGACCTCGGTGTGCTGCTCATCACGCACTACACCCGCATCCTCCGCTACATCCACCCCGACTTCGTGCACGTCATGGTGAAGGGCCGCATCGTCGAGGAGGGCGGCCCCGAGCTCGCCGAGCGCCTGGAGGACGAGGGCTACGACCGCTTCCTGCCCGAGGGCGAGGAAGACACCGCCGACGCCCCCGTCGGCAGCGAAGCGTAGGATCTTCCCATGACCGCTACTCTCACGCCCGAGAAGTACGACGAGGTCACCGAGGCGCTCAAGGACGTCATGGACCCCGAACTCGGGATCAACGTCGTCGACCTCGGCCTCATCTACGACCTCGCGTGGGACGACGAGAACGACGCGCTCGTCATCCACATGACGCTGACGTCGGCGGGCTGCCCGCTCACCGACGTGCTCGAGGAGCAGACGGCGCAGGCGCTCGACGACATCGTGGAGCGGTTCCGCATCAACTGGGTGTGGATGCCGCCGTGGGGACCCGAGCGGATCACCGACGACGGGCGCGACATGATGCGCGCGCTCGGCTTCGCGATCTGACACTTTCCGGACTCCTCGCGTCCGTTGACGCGGCCCCGCGGGCGTGTGCCACACTCGGCACATGTCGGGGAACAAGAGACGTGTCGTGTCTGCGGTCGGCGTCGCCGTCCTGATCCTCTCCGGTGCGACAGGCTGCACGTTCGCCGACGTCGCCACCGAGCCGACCGCTGCACCCACGTCGACCGTCGATCCGGACCCCGGCGCGGACGCCCTCGCGACGGTCACGCGCGCCCAGGTGGAGGCGGCGGTCGACGACCTCTCCGCGTCGGTGTGGACGGCGATGGAGGCCTCGGGCACGCCGGGGATCGCGGTCGGCGTCGTCTATCAGGGAGAAGTGCTGTACGCCGACGGCTTCGGCGTGCGCGATCTCGACAGCGGCGAGCCCGTCGACGCCGACACGGTGTTCGCCCTCGCGTCGGTCTCGAAGTCGATCGGCGCGAGCGTCGTGGCCCGCGCCATCGACGAGGGCTACGTGACGTGGGACACGCCGGTCGCCGATCACCTGGACGGCTTCACGCTGTCGGACCCGTACGTCGGCGCGCACGTGACGATCGCCGACATGTACGCGCATCGATCGGGACTCTCCAAGCACGCGGGTGACGAGCTGGAAGAGATCGGGTACGACCGTGCCGCCATCCTCGACCGGCTGCGGCTGATCCCGCTCGCGCCGTGGCGGTCGACGTACGCGTACGGCAATTTCGACATCACCGCGGCGGGGGAGTCGGTCGCCCGGGCCGCGGGGGAGGACTGGGCGGACCTCTCCGAGCGACTCCTGTACGAGCCGCTCGGCATGACCTCGACGAGCTCCCGGTTCGCCGACCTGGAGTCCCGCGACAACCGCGCGAAGGGGCACATGCAGCTGGACGGCGAGTGGGTCGTGACGCCCGACCAGCGTCAGCCCGACCAGCAGTCCCCGGCGGGCGGGGTGAGCTCGAACGTGACCGACCTCACGACGTGGCTCTCGATGCTGCTCGCCGCAGGAGAGCACGACGGCGAGCCCTTCATCCAGGCATCCTTGCTCGTGCCCGCGATGTCGCCGCAGATCGTCGGATCACCGCCGTCCTCGTTCGGGTCGCGCGCCGGCTACTACGGCTACGGGTTCAACGTGGGCACGACGGCGGGCGGCCTCGTCGACGTCAACCATTCCGGGGCGTTCCTGCTCGGCACCGGCACGGTGTTCAAGCTGCTGCCCGAGGCGGGCCTCGGCATCGTCGTGCTCTCGAACGCCTCCGCCAACGGCGTGCCCGAGAGCATCGCCGCGCGGTTCCTCGACATCGCGCAGTACGGGGCGCAGCGCCGCGACTGGCTGCCGCTGTTCATGGGCGTGTTCGAAGGGGAGTCCGAGCCTTTCGGGACGCTCGTCGGAGAGAAGCCCCCTGCCGACGCCGCCCCGGCACAGGCACTCGACACATATGCGGGGACGTACGCCAACGACTACTTCGGCGCGGCGACGGTGGCCGTCGTCGACGGCGGGCTGGAGCTCTCGCTCGGCCCGGCCGGGCGATGGGCGCTCGAGCACTGGACGGGGGACGAGTTCGTCTTCCGACCGTTCAGCGAGAACGCACCGCCGGGATCGATCTCGAAGGCGACGTTCGACGGCGACACGCTCGTGCTCGAGTACTTCGACCAGCACGGCCTCGGCACCTTCACACGCTGACTCACTCGGCGACCCCGGGCCGCCGTCTCGGTAGGCTCGAACGGTGAGCGTCACCGTCACCCCCCTGCAGGCCCTCCCGATCGAGCAGCTCCGGCAGCGCACCAGCACGAAGTGGCGCACGTACCCCGAGGACGTGCTGCCGCTGTTCGTGGCCGAGACGGACTTCCTGCCGGCGCCCACGGTGACCGCCGCGCTGACGCGTGCGATCGAGCTCGGCGACACGGGCTACACGCCGCCGGACCCGGGCATCCGCGACGCCTACGTCGGCTTCGCGGACCGGCGCTTCGGGTGGACGGTCGATCCCGCCCGCATCCGCACCACGTGCGACGTCATGATGGGCGTCGTCGAGCTGCTGCGGCAGGTGACCGAGCCCGGTGCCCGGGTGATCGTCACGCCGCCGGTCTACCCGCCGTTCTACGACTGCATCCCCGAGGCTGGAGCCGTCGTGGAGCGCGTGCCGCTGCGCGACACCGGCACGGCCTGGGAGCTCGATCTCGAGGGCATCGAGGCGGCTCTCGGCGCGGGCGCACGGGCCGTGCTGCTGTGCAACCCGCACAACCCGACCGGCACCGCGCACTCGCGTGAGAGCCTCGCCGCCCTCGCCGAGCTCGTCGAAGCCCACGGGGCCGTCGTCATCAGCGACGAGATCCACGCACCGCTCGTGAACCGCGGCGTCGTGTTCACGCCGTTCCTGGATGCCTCGCCCGCCGCCGCCCGCGTCGGCTACGCCGTCGCGAGCGCGAGCAAGGCGTTCAACACCGCAGGCCTGAAGTGCGCGCTCATGGTGACGGCCGACGACGCGACCACGGCCGTCGTCCGGGCGCTCCCGGCCGAGGTCGAGTGGCGCACCGGCCTCTTCGGCGCCCTTGCGGCGGTGGCGGCCTTCTCGCCCGAGAGCGATGCCTGGCTCGACGCGCAGCTCGCGGCGCTCGACGAGAACCGCGTGCTGCTCGCCGCACTGCTCGCCGAGCACGTGCCCGGCGCCCGCTACCGCATCCCCGATGCCGGGTTCCTCGCCTGGATCGACGTGAGCGCACTCGGCTGGGGCGACAACCCGGCTGCGAAGATCCTCCGGGAGGCGAAGGTCGCCCTGCACTTCGGGCCGCACTTCGGCGAAGAGGGCAAGGGGCACGTCCGGCTCAACTTCGGCTGTTCTCCCGAAGTCCTCCGCGAGGCGATCGTGCGACTCGGCGCGCTCGCGAGCTCGTGACGACGGCATCCGAACCCGCCCCCAGCATCTGGCACGCCCGCTACGTCTGGGTCACGATCGGCGCCGTCGCGCTGATCTTCCTCGCGGCGATCCAGTCGCTCGCCGTCACGACCGTGATGCCCGTGGTGAGCGCTGATCTGAACGGAGATCGGCTCTACGCCGTGGCGTTCGCGGGCACGCTCGCGACGAGCGTGATCGGCATGGTGGTGGTCGGCGCCTGGTGCGACAGGGGAGGAGTGCTCGCGCCGCTGACCACCGCCGTGGCGCTGTTCGTCGTCGGCCTCGTCATCGCCGGCGTCGCGCTGACGATGCCCGTGCTGGTGGCCGGACGTCTCGTGCAGGGCCTCGGCACCGGCGGGCAGACGGTCGCGCTGTACGTCGTGGTGGCCAGGGTGTATCCCGGGATGCTGCACGGTCGCGTGTTCGCGGCGTTCTCGGCGGCGTGGGTCGTCCCGTCGCTCATCGGGCCCTTCCTCGCCGGTGCGGTGACGGAGTTCCTGCACTGGCGCTGGGTGTTCCTGGGCGTCGCCGGGCTCACGGTGATCGCCTTCGCGATGGTGGTCGCGCGCCTGTACGGCCTCCCGCTGCACACGGACGAGCCGGCCACCGGGCGCATCGTGCCGCGCGTGGCGTGCGCTGTCGCTGTCGCCGTCGGAGCTCTGGGACTCAGCCTCGCGGGAGAGCTGGGGGCATGGGCGTGGGTGGGGGTGGCGGCATCCATCCTCGTCATCGCGCTGGCGGCGAGGCCCCTGCTGCCGCGGGGCACGCTGCATGCCGCGCGCGGGCTGCCGAGCGTCGTGCTCATGCGCGGCCTCATCGCGGGCGCGCTCTTCGGCGCCGAGATCTACGTGCCGTACCTGCTGATCGACGACTACGACTTCTCGCCGACGTTCGCCGGCCTAGGACTCACCGCCGCCGCGCTGGCGTGGGCGGCGGCCGCCGACGTGCAGGGTCGGTTCGGCGACCGCATCGGCAACACCCGCATCACCCTGATCGGCACGGCGCTGCTCGTGGCGGCGCTCGGCTTCGCCCTGCTGACGGCGCTGCTGGGGCTGCACCCGGCCGTGCTGATCGCGGGGTGGGGACTCGCAGGCGCCGGCATGGGTCTCATGTATCCGCGCCTCACGGTGCTGACTCTCGCGTACTCCACGCCGCAGAACCAGGGCTTCAACTCGTCTGCGCTGTCGATCTCGGACTCGGTCGGGTCCGCATCGGCGATCGCCGTGGCGGGACTCGTGTTCACTGCGCTCGCGGGGAGCGGAGCCGGGTTCCCGGCCGTGTTCGCCATCACCGGCGTGCTGGCGCTCGCGGCACTCGTGCCGGGGCTTCGGCTCGGGCACGCGCACGAGGCCGCCACGGTGCGCTGACGCAGGGTGCACCCCGTTCTCGGCGCACCTAGTTCTCGGCGCGCCCCAGTCGCCAATAGCCCATGAAGGCGACAGCGCGGCGGTCGACACCGTGCTCGGCGACGAGGTGGCGGCGCAGCGCCTTGATCGCGCCCGCCTCGCCCGCGAGCCACGCGTAGAGCCGCGCGCTCTTCAGCGCGGCCCCGCCCTTCGCGGTGCGCGGGACCTCCCACAGGATGTCGGTGTCGATGTCGATCTCTTCGACGTCCGCTCCCGCGCCGGCCGGAGCCAGCGCGGCCGCGGCGTCCTCGACCGCAGCCATCAGGTGCGCGTGCCGCTCGCCGGCGGTGCGCGCCCCGATGCGGTACTCGAACCCGGGATGCCGCGGCAGATACGCCGCGTCGTCCGGGTGCGGCAGCTCGACCGCGACCACGCCGCGCGCGTCGCGCGGGAGCTGCTCGAGGATCGCGGCGATGGCGGGCGCTGCGGTCTCGTCGCCGGCGAGCAGGATCGCGTCGACCTGCGCCGGCGGCACGAAGTCGATGCCGAAGCTGACGCCGTGGTGCCCGGTCGTGGGAGCGAGGATCAGCACCTCGTCGCCGGGGCGGGCGTTGGCGATCCACTCCGAGGCCGGCCCGATCACATCGTGCGAGACCATGTCGACATCGACCTCGCTGACGTGGTTGCGCACGTAGCGGGTGGTGTAGGTGCGGAACGGCGGGCGCCGCTCCTCGGGGAGCGCGCGCCACTGCGCATACCAGTCGTCGTCGGTGGGCATGGCGTCCAGCGGTGCGCCCGGCGCCGGGAAGACGATCTTCACGCGCTGGTCGAGTCCGGGGTCGCCGTACTCTGCGAGGTCGGCGCCGCCGAACGTGAAGCGGCGGAAGCTCGGCGTGACATCGGTGACGGCCGTCACGCGTGCGCGGAAGAAGCGGTAGGGCACGTCGGTCTCAGCCATGGGGGACTCCGGGAGAAGTTAGGTAAGGGTGCCCTAATCGAGCGCAGAGTCCACGTTACCGAGCGCCGCGCCGGATCGCCAATCAGGCGCGGCATCCCGGCCCGGTGAAGGCGAGAGCCCCGGCCGAATGACCGGGGCTCTCGTGAGGGGGATGCCGCGAGCCGCGGCATCCCGTTCAGTCCTTCGTCTGGTCGACCTTGCGCACGAGCGCCCACGCGCCCGGGATGATCGCCGCGGCGAGGCCCGCCTTGATGAGCCCGCCCACGATGAAGGGCAGCAGACCCGCCTGCAGGATCTCGGCGAACGACAGGTCGAGGCCCATCACGACGTTGAGGATGAACGCCATGTACGGGATGCCGAAGAGGAAGGGGACGATGCTCGCGAGGGCGAAGCCGACGAAGGCGAGTGCCGGCCGGCGATCCCAGGCGCGCTCCGCGAACCATCCGGCGACGAACGCCGAGAAGATGAATCCGATGACGAAGCCGAAGCTCGGCTTGCCGACAGCGGCCACCGTGCCGGTGAAGCCGGCGAACACGGGCAGGCCGGCGAGGCCGACGAGCATGTAGGTCGTGAGAGCCGCGGCTCCGCGCCCGGCTCCGAGGGCCGCGCCTACGACGATGACGCCGAGGGTCTGGCCCGTGATCGGGACGGGCCACAGGGGGATCTCGACCTGCGCCAGGAGCGCGACGATCGCGGCGCCGGCGATGACGAGACCGGCGTCGAGGGCGAACGCGCGAGCGCGCGAGGAGGGGCGGGCGATGACGTCGGCGAGCACGCGACGGGTGCCGGCGGAGGCGGCCGGGGCGGCGGCGATGGATGACATGGCCTCAGCCTAGGGGGCCACCGGCGCGGGAACTTGGACGCCGTCCACGAATGATCCGCCGATCCGCTGTCCGACCCCTACACGCGCCGGGACCGGGAGAGAGGCGATCCGCAGTGCCCCCGCCAGCAGCGCGACGGCGATCGCCGCGGTGGCCACGGTCGTGCCCACGACGAGCAGCAGCGCCACCGCCGAGGTTCCCGCGAGCACGGCCAGGGTGACGCGGCGCGGCGAGCCGGTCGGCGCCGGCGGCGCGGCCGCTTCGATGCGCGCGGCGGTGATCGCGACCGCCGCCGTCGCCGCGAGCGCGAGGGCGAGCCATGCCGGCCGGGTCAGCCACCAGGCCGGTCCGCCGATCGCGGGCAGCGGCAGGCCGGTGCTGAGCCCCCACACCGCCGTCACCCCGGCCAGGCTCAGCAGCACCGGCATGTGCCACAGGTACACCGTCATCGCACGAGGCGTCACGAAGTCGGTGAAGCTGCTCACTGCCCGCCGGTCCGCGAACCGGGCGATCGGCTCGCGGAGCAGCGTGAACAGAGCGGTGTGGGCGACGCCGACCAGCAGCAGAGCCGTCGTGGGCGGGTTGATGTTGGCGACGAGATCGGGGGAGTGGATGCCGCTCACGAACGACGCCGCCAGGCCGGCGACCGCTCCGACGGCGGCGATGACGCGGGTGCGACGCGAGAGCGCGTCGATCCGGCCGTCGGCGAGGAAGAACCCCAGCTGCTGCAGCGCGAGCCAGACGAACGCGAGGTTCAGGAAGCCGAGCGCGTCGACTCCCGAGACCAGGCGGGCGGCGTCGATGCCCGCCGCGGCCGCTGCGAGCAGCCCGATCGTGAGCAGCGGCGCGCGCTCGTGGCACCGCAGCAGCGCCGGCACGAGTGCCTGGCAGACGAGGAACACGCCCAGGAACCACAGTGGCTGCGAGAAGCGGAAGCCTGCCAGCGACACGAGATCGGCCGGGACCCCGGCGGTGGCGAGGACCGCCAGGAGCAGCCCGACGACCCCGATCGTGACGATCGCCGGTCGCAGCAGCCGGTGCACGCGGCCCGCCACGAACGCGATGGCATCCGATCCCCGCTCGCGCGACCGCCGGTAGGCGGTGGCGGCCGAGAACCCTCCGATGACGAAGAACAGCGGCATCACCTGGAGCACCCAGCTGAGCGGCACGATCCACCAGGTGCCGTCGCTCGCGTTGACGAAGGACGGGGCGCCGTCCGGCACGGCGACGCCGACCATCATGGCGTGCAGCACGACCACGCCGAGGATGCAGGCGGCCCGGACGAGATCGACGGCTCGGTCCCGGCCGCGAGGGCGGAGAGCGGATGCCGCGGGTGCGGCCGTTGCGACGGTCATGGGTCCTCCTCGGGACGTCGGTCCCGGAAGGCTAAGCGGGCGGTGTCCGCCGCGTCATCGCACCGTGGTGCCGTCGTCGCCTCACCCCGTGGGGGGATGCCGCGGCCCGTCAGGAGGCCGGCTCGACGAGGCCCGCGTCGTAGGCGAAGATCACGGCCTGCACGCGATCGCGCGCGCCGAGCTTGGCGAGCACCTTGCCCACATGGGTCTTCACCGTCTGCTCGGAGATGAACAGCTCGGTGGCGATCTCGCCGTTGGAGCGGCCGCGCCCGATGAGGGTCAGCACCTCGCGCTCCCGTTCGGTGAGCTCGTGCAGCCCGGCGGCGGCCCGGCTCGCGCGCGGCCGGCGCGCGGCGAAGTGCTCGATCATGCGACGGGTGACGCTCGGCGCGAGGAGGGCGTCGCCCCCGGCCACCACGCGCACGGCGTGGACGAGATCCTCGGGGAGCGCGTCCTTCAGCAGGAACCCGCTCGCGCCGGCCTCCAGCGCGTCGTAGACGTAGTCGTCGATGTCGAAGGTCGTCAGCATGAGGATGCGCGGGACATGCGCCGCCGGGTACGACGGGCCGAGGATGCGCCGTGTCGCCGCGATGCCGTCGAGCTCGGGCATCCGCACGTCCATCAGCACGACATCGGGGTCTGTGCGCGCGGCGAGCGTGACCGCCTGAGCGCCGTCGGCCGCCTGACCGACGACGCGGATGTCGTCCTGCGCGTCCAGCAGCGCCGCGAAGCCGGCACGCACCATCGCCTGGTCGTCGGCGATGAGGACGCTGATCGTCACGTGGACTCTCCGTTGTCGCGGGGATGAGGGTTGTCGCGGGGATGAGGGTTGCGGGGAGGCTCCGGCGGGGGTGGCGGCACCGGAAGGACCGCGCTCACCGTCCAGCCGCCGTCGGCATCCGGCGCGGCGTCCACGCTACCGCCCACCAGCGCCGCGCGCTCGGCCATGCCGACGAGCCCGTGTCCTGCGACGGCGGACGCCGGCGCGGAGGCGGCGTCCCCATCGGGTGACGGCCCGTTGCGCACGAGCAGGCGCACGGCGACGGCATCCACGTCGACGCGGAGGACGATCGGCGCACCGGGCGCGTGGCGCACGGCGTTGCTCAGCGCCTCCTGCACGATCCGGAAGGCCGCGATGTCGACGGCGCCGGGCACCGGCGAGTCCGGCACGGCGATCGTCGCGTCGAGGTCGGCACCGGCGCGCCGGACGGTCTCGACGAGGCCAGGGATGTCGCGAAGCCCCTGCTGCGGCACGAGGTCGGCCGACTGGTCGTCGGTGCGCAGCACACCGAGCAGGCGCCGCATCTCGGCCAGTCCGGTGCGCGCCGTCTGCGCGATCTCGTCGAACTCGCGGGCGGCCTCGTCGGGCAGCCCGGGGACGCGGTACTTCGCGGTGGATGCCTGCACCTGGATGAGCGACATCCCGTGCGCGACGACGTCGTGCAGCTCCCGCGCGATGCGCGTGCGCTCCTCGACCACGAGCCGGCGGGACTGCTCCAGCGCGGTGAGCTCACGTTCGCGCGTGAGCTCCGCGCCGACCCGCATGCGGCCCGCCAGCAGCACGGCGAGCAGGTAGACGCCACCGACCACCGCCGTGGTGACGATCAGGGTGTTGGCGCTCGGCACGGCGGGGAACACGATGGCGGCAGCGACGCCCGCGGCGCTGCCGAGCGCGTACTGCGCCAGCCCGACGCGCCAGCCGTACTCGAGGGTGACGGCGGCCACCATGACCACGAACGCGATCAGCATCGGCACCGACCACGGCCACGGGGCCGAGAGGGCGCTGTCGCGCGGGACCACCAGCGGGAGCAGGGCCGCGGCGGCGGTGAACAGCGCGATCGCCGTCTTCGGGTACCACAGCGCGGCGAGCGGTGCCGTCACGGCCGCAGCGCCGAGCAGCAGCGCGAGGGCGACCGGCGTCCCGTACGCGGCAGCGTGCACGGGGACGAGCACGCTGAACAGCACCAGCGCGATCGGCGCGAGGACCGCGATCATCCGACCTCGCCGGTCGGCCGGCCACGCGTCCCGCAGCTTCCGCTTCGACCGGGTCTGCTCCGCCTTCACCGCCACGGGTGTCATCCTGCCACCTCGGCCGGGCACGGCTCGGGCACCTCGCGCGCGGCCGTCTCGCGCGCGGCCGTCTCGCCGGCCCCGGTCGCGGCAGCCGTGCGGCGCCGCCGCACGGCTGCGATGCGCTCGACCGCGAATCCGATCACGAGGGCGAAGACGATGCCGATGACGGCGCTCAGCAGCGGCTGGCCCTCCAGCCACGCGCCGGCCAGCAGGCCGATCGCCGCGCTGTACGCGGCCCACGTGATCCCGGCGAGGACGCTCAGCGGAAGGAACCGGCGCCAGGGGTACCGCAGCGCTCCGGCCGTCATGTTGACCGCGACCCTGCCCACGGGGATGTAGCGCGCGGCCAGGATGAGCGGCGCACCCCGGTGCTCCAGCGCCCGCTGCGCCCGTTCCACCGCGGCGGCGACACGCGGGCGCCGCATCCAGCCCCACCGACCGACGCCGACCGCCCGGCCGATCGCGTACGCGATGTTGTCGCCGATGACGGCGCCGATCGCCGCGACGGCGCACAGCAGCACGATGTTCCCGACGCCGGCCGACGCGGTCACCGCCGCGGCGGCGACGAGCACCGTCTCACTCGGGATCGGCGGGAAGAACCCGTCGATCACGGCGGTGCCGAACATGACCAGGAGCAGCCACGGCGACGCGGCGGCCTGCAGGATGAGCTCGTTGAGGAAGTCCACACTGCGACGGTAGAAACACGGTGCGATCGGGCACATCGCCCTCAAGTACCACCCGCATCCCTCTGCGGGGGTATTTGGCGCCGCCGGCGGCCACCCCGCGCCCGTATACTGGATGGCTGGCCATTCGGCCGCTTCTCACCATCGACGGAACGGACATCCGCTGTGCTCGCCGTGCACGACCTTGAGATCCGCGTGGGCGCCCGCGTACTGATGTCGGACGTCTCGTTCCGCGTGTCCGACGGCGACAAGATCGGGCTCGTCGGTCGCAACGGCGCCGGCAAGACCACGCTGACCAAGGTGCTCGCGGGCGACCTCATCCCCGCGGACGGCAAGGTCGAGCGTTCCGGAGAGCTGGGTTACCTGCCGCAGGACCCGCGATCCGGCGACCCCGAGATGCTGGCACGCACCCGCATCCTCGACGCGCGCGGGCTGGGCTCGCTCGCGATCGGCATGCACGAGGCATCCCTCGCGATGGCTTCGGACAATGTGGATGCCGCGGCCCGCGCCATGCGCAAATACGCGAACCTCACCGAGCGCTTCGAGGCGCTGGGCGGCTACGCGGCCGAGGCCGAGGCGGCCTCGATCGCGCACAACCTGTCGCTGCCGGACCGCATCCTCGATCAGCCGCTCAAGACGTTGTCGGGCGGTCAGCGGCGTCGCATCGAGCTCGCGCGCATCCTGTTCTCGGACGCGCAGACGATGATCCTCGACGAGC
>NZ_VFPE01000002.1 GCF_006783905.1 Microbacterium kyungheense
AGCCGACCTTGCCCTGGGCGACGGCCGTCTGCTCCAGCGGCACCGTCGTGGTGAGCGCCTCGGGATCGACTGCGCCGTCCTTCGCGAGGTCGGTGATGAACGACAGTGCCTCTTCGCCCTCGTCGCTGTCGAAGCCGACGTCGCCGTCCTTGGTGAAGACCTGCCCGCCTGCCTGCCACAGAAGGGGGTAGTAGGTCATGTTGAGCGTCATCTCGGGCGCGGCCGGATAGTTGAGGACGTACAGCCCCTTCTCGGTGAACTTCGGCGCGATCTCTCGCACGTCGTCCCACGTCTTCGGGTAATCGGTGACCCCGGCCTGCTCGAAGACCGCTGCGTTGCACAGCAGCGGGAGGGCGCTGGTGAGGATCGGCGCGCCCAGCAGGTCGCCGTCGATCGTCGCGGACTTCTTCACGTTGGGCAGCAGCTCGTCCTGACGGTCCTTGCTGAGCAGGTCGTTGAGGGGCTGGATCGACTTCTGGTAGGCCGCGAGCTGGTCGGGGATCAGGTACACGAGGTCCGGGCCCTTGCCGGCCGCGATGGCGGTCTGCAGCGCCTCGTCGCGGTTGGCCCACGGGAAGATCTCGTAGTCGACCGTGATGTCGTCGTGGTCCTTCTCGAACGCCGCGATGGTGTCGTCCCAGAACTGCTTGTGGGTCGCCTCGTCCGCGATGACGGGGTACAGCCAGACGGTGACCTTCTGCTCGCCCGAGGACTCCCCGCCGCCACCGCTCCCGGCGGAACAGCCCGCCAGGAGTGCGATTGCGGCGGCGCCTGCGGCGAGGGCCGTGAACTTGCTGACGCGCATGGTGCTCCTTTGCTAGAACCGTGCAGGGGGTTGTCGGCCATTATGACACTCGAGTGTGATATTCCGTCAAGCACCGAGTATGACGTTCTCGCAACGAATGTGTTACCTGCGGCGCATTCCGAGTGCCCGCACGTTCCCTATTTCGGGAATGAGCTGTGCTATTTTGTTGACACCCGACGGCGAGGACGACGAGAGGAGGGGCGATGACGATCCCGGTTCAGACATCGATCGCCGCCCGCGCTGCGCTGCAGCTTCGTGACGGCGGCCCTGCGACGGTCAATGAGCTGGCGGTGATGCTGGGCCTGTCGCGCACCTCCGTCGAGAACGCCGTCGCCGCTCTCGGCGAGGCCGGCGTGATCGTGGAGGCGCCCGCGGTCTTCGCCCGCGGCGCCGGTCGCCCCGCGCGCCGCTACGCGTTCGACGCGGACGCCGGCGCCGTCGTCGGCGTCGACATCGGGGCTGCCAGCGTGCGCGTGACGATCGCCGATCTCGGCGGACGCGTGCTCGCCCACCAGACCTTCCCCGGCGTCTCGGAGGAGCGGGACGGCGCGTCCAAGCTCGCCGCCGTGATCGCCGACCTGCGCCGGGCGCTCTCCGAAGCCGGTCTGCCGTTCTCGCGTGTGCGCGCGATCGGCGTCGCCCTTCCTGGCATCGTCGACGACGCCGGGCGGGTCACCGCGTCCGTCGTCATCCCCGACTGGTCGGGGATCGACATCGGCTCGCATCTGCGGCAGGCGTTCGGCTGCCCCGTCGCGGTCGACAACGGCGTCCGCCTGGCGGCCGTCGCCGAGCACCATCTGGGTGTGGCGCAGCTCGTCGACGACGTTCTGTACCTGTCGGTGGGCAATCGCATCGCGATGGGCCTGATCCTCGGCGGCGAGCCGCGGCGCGGCATCCACAACGCGGCCGGCGACATCGGCAGGCTCGCGTTCCGCGGGCTCGACACCGAGACGGGCCAGATCTCGTGGCGCACCGGACAGACCGCCGCTGACGTGTTCGAGCGGGCGCGGGCCGGAGATGAGGCCTCCGTCGCCGAGATCGACGCGTTCGTCACTGAGCTGGCGCACGGCATCGCGACACTCGTGCTGACCGTCGACCCCGCGATGATCGTGATCGGCGGCGGGCTCTCGGCCGCGCACGGGCAGTTGCTGGATCCGCTGCGCGAGCGACTGCAGCGCTTCATCGGACTGCCGTTCCAGGTGCCGATCGCCGAGGCGCGGCTGGGTGCCGAGGCCGCGGCGCACGGCGCGCTCGTGCACGCCTTCACGCGTCATTCGACCTCCGTGTACGGCATCGAGGGGCTTCCGATCCCCTCGGTGACGCCGCTCACCCCCGACGGATCGGCCACGCGGACCGATCCGCTTCTTCTCGAGGAGACCATGTGACCAGGTTGCGCGTCGGAATGATCGGCGCCGGCGGGATCTCGCACGTCCATGCGGACGCCTGGCGGGCGCTCGGCGCGGACGCATACGTGACATCGTTGCAGGGCGCCGAGGCTCTCGCCGAGGAGTACGGCTTCCAGGTCGTCGGCGACGTCGACGCTCTGCTGGAGCTCGTCGAGGTCGTCGACATCGTCACGCCCAGCAGCTCGCACGCGGCCCTCGCGCTGCGGGCCATCGCCGCGGGGCGCCACGTCATCTGCGAGAAGCCGCTCGCACCGACCGCAGAGGAGGCGATGCGCGTCGCCGACGCCGCGGCCGATGCGGACGTGCGCCTGTTCCCTGCGCATGTCGTGCGCTACTTCGGCGAGTACCTGCGGATCAAGGAGGCGATCGACGCGGGCCGACTCGGCGAGCTCGCCGTGCAGCGCTTCAGCAGGGCGGGGTCCGCACCCGCGGCACCGTGGTTCTTCCGTGAGAGCGCCGGGGGCGGCCTGATCCGCGACCTCATGATCCACGACATCGACCAGGCGGTGTGGTTCGCCGGGCCGGTGGCGTCCGTGTACGCCGTGCAGAACCCCCCGACCGTCGACGACATCGTCCCGGCTCCCGTCACCGCGCACGTCGTGCTCACGCACCGCAGCGGGGTCATCAGTCACCTGCACGCGAGCTGGGCCGCCCCGGGCATGCCGTTCCGCACCAGCGTGTCGGTGTCGGGGTCTGCCGGGCGCATGGCCTACGACAGCGCCGACGACCGCGTGAGCCGCACCGACGCCGTGCTGCCCGACGAGGTCACGGACTACCTGCCGCCGATGTCGCCGCTGGAGAGCCCGTACTACCTCGAGATCGCCGACTTCGTCGCGGCGCTCGCATCGGGGGATGAGGCGCGGGTGACGCCGGCCGAAGGCGTCGAGGCCGTCGCGATCGCCGAGGCCGCGTACGCGTCGATCGCGTCCGGTGCGCCCGTCGGTCTCGGCGCGATGGAGGTCGTCCGATGACCGCGGTGCGGCCGCTGCGCGTGGCGGTGCTCTCGTTCGCCCACACGCACGCCCTCAGTTACGTGCAGGCGCTCAAGGCTATGCCGGGCGTCGAGCTCATCGCCACCGATCCGGACGCCGCGAGCGCTCCCGACGCTGCGCCACGGGGCGCCGAGCTCGCCGCCGAACTCGGCGTCTCGTACGTCGACGGATACGACGAGGCGTTCGCCTGGGGTCCCGATGCCGTCCTCGTCGCGGCGGAGAATGCCCGGCACCGTGATCTCGTCGAGCGTGCTGCGGCCGCGGGTGCGCACGTGCTGTGCGAGAAGCCGCTTGCGACCACTGTCGAGGACGCCGAGGCGATGCGGGATGCCTGTGACCGGGCCGGCGTGATCCTCATGGTCGCCTACCCCGTGCGGTTCGCGCCGTCGTTCCGGGATGCCTCCGCCCAGCTGCGCAGCGGCCGCCTCGGCCGCGTGCTCGGCGTGACGGGCATCAACAACGGCAAGCTCCCGCAGGACCGCGCGTGGTTCACCGACCCTGCGCTCGCCGGCGGCGGGGCGCTCGTCGACCATGTGGTGCACTGCGCCGACCTGCTCGACGAACTCCTCGGTGAGCGCCCTCGGGCGGTGCGCGCCGTGTCGAACGGCGCGCTCTACGCAGATCGGGACCTGCCGGTCGAGACCGGCGGGCTCGTCACGCTGCAGTACCCGTCCGGCGTGATCGCGACGATCGACTGCTCGTGGAGCTGGCCGGTGTCCTCACCCACGTGGGGCGGCCTCACCCTCCAGGTCGTGGCGGAGCGCGGCACGGTGACTGTGAGCCCGTTCGCACAGGGCGTCGCCGGTCACGATGCGCGCGGCGAGACGTGGGACCCCGTCGGCGCAGACCTCGACGCCCTGCTGCTCGCCGAGTTCGTCGCGGCCGTGCGCGACGGGCGCCGGCCGCAGCCCGATGCCGGTGTCGGCATCCGCACGGTCGAGATCGTGAAGGCCGCCCAGGCCTCGGCGGCGAGCGGCGGCGACGTCGTCGTGCTGAGCTGACGGCGGGGCCCCGACATGCCGCACCCCACCGGGACCGACAGCTGGCGGACGCGCGCGCTCGCCGTGATGCCGGTCGGCTCCAGCACCAACTCGAAGGCGCCGACCCTGCTGCCCGAAGAACCCGAGGTCATCGTCCGCGGGAGCGGCGGGCGCGTGTTCGACGACCGCGGCCGCGAGTTCATCGACTTTCGCTGCGCGCTCGGGCCGATCACCCTCGGCTACGCGGATCCGAGAGTGGATGCCGCGATCCGCGCGCAGCTCGACGACGGCATCCTCTTCGGCCACCCGCATCCGCTCGAGACGACGACGGCGGAGCTGTTCTGCTCGATCGTCCCCGGCGCGGAGGCCGCCCGCTTCCTCAAGACGGGCGGTGAGGCGCTCGCCGCGGTGATCCGCATCGCGCGCGCGTACACGGGCCGCGACCGGGTGGTGCAGATCGGCTACAACGGGTGGCTGAACTCGCTCGCCGCGGGGGCCCGGGTGCTGCCCGGCTCGTCGACCGCATCCGTCCCCGGGGTGCCGGCCGCTCTCGCGCGGCTGCATCACGCCGTCGATTGGGACGATCGCGCCACCCTCGACGCGCTGTTCGCCGACCACGGAGCCGACATCGCCGTGATCCTCGTCGCCGCGGACTATCCGTCGATCCCCGAGGCGGCGGGCTTCTACGCCTACCTGCGCGAGCTGACCGACCGACACGGTGCCTTGCTCGCCTACGACGAGATGGTCACCGGGTTTCGGGTGGCGCTGGGCGGCATGGCTCAGGCGACTGGCGTCGTGCCCGACCTCGCGGTGTACGGCAAGGGGGTCGCCAACGGCATGCCGCTGTCGGTCTACGCCGGGCGCCGCGATGTGCTGGCGGTGCTCGACCGCGGCGAGGTCGTCGTCACCTCGACCTACGGCGGCGAGACGCTGTCGCTGGCCGCCGCGACGACGACCATGACGATCATGCGCGACGAGGACGTGCCCGGCAGGCTCCGGCAGCTGGGCGCCGCTCTGCAGGGCGGTCTCAACGACCTGTTCGCCCGCGAAGGTGTGGCGCTGCGGCTGGCCGGCCACCCCGCGTGCCCGCAGCTCGTCGGCGACGGGGCCGTGATCGAGCGGTTCCTGCGCGCCTCGTTCGCCGAAGGCGTGTCGTTCTACCGTGTCGTCTACGTGAACGCCGCCCACACCGATGACGACCTCGCTGAGGCGCTCCGCCGGGCGGGCCGCGCGTGCGAGGCGATCCGCCGATGACGGTCATCGACGCCCACACGCACCTGGACGCCGGCAGGTTCGACCCGCGCGTGTTCGAGCTCGGCGACCGGCTGGGCGTGGAGCAGTTCCTGTGCACCGACATCGGCGCGTTCGTGGCGCATCCCGCGATCGACGAGGTGCGTGAGATGAACCGCACGCTCGCCGGCGAGCTCCGGCGCCACCCCGAGCGGCTTCGCGGCTACTGCTACGTCAACCCGCGGTACGGCCGGGCGACGATGGACGACCTGCGCCGCAACGTCGAGGAGGAGGGGATGATCGGCATCAAGCTGTGGATCGCGACGCTCGCCGACGACCCGCTGTGCGACCCGATCCTGGAGTACGCCGCACAGCACCGGCTGATCGTGCTGGCGCACGCGTGGCGCAAGACCGTCGGTGGATTCCCTTATGAGTCGACGGCGGACCACATCGCGCGTGCAGCGGCACGGCATCCCGACGTCCGCTTCCTCATGGCGCACCTCGGCGGACAGCCGGAGTCCGCCGTCGACATGGTGCAGCCCCACCCGAACGTCATGGTCGACACGTCGGGCACGATCATCGGCGCGGGCGAGGTGGCGCTCGCCGTCGACCGCCTGGGCGCAGACCGCGTCGTCTTCGGCTCTGATCTGCATCACGTCGACCTGGTCGAGACCGTGGGCAAGGTCCTCGGGGCGGGCCTCGACGCCGAGGACGAACGACTCGTGTTCGGCGAGAACATCGAGCGCTGGCTCGCGGAGGTCGCCCGATGATCTCGCGCGCGCGTGCGCTGCTCGCCGGGTTCGGCGAGCTCGGCGCGATCGACACCACGTGCCATCTGGGGCAGTGGCCGTACCGGCTCGCGGCGTGGGCGGACGCCGACCGGCTGCGCGCCTACGCCCGCGGCCACGGACTGCAGGCACTCTGGGTGTCGCATCTCGCCACGCTCACGGGGTTCGACACGCGAACCGGCAACGAGGCGCTGCGCCGCGCGTGCGGCGAAGACCCGCTGTTCCGCCTCTTCGCGGTGGTCGACCCGGCCGCCCCCACGTGGCGCCGCGAGCTCTCATGGGCAGCGGATGCCGGATTCGCGGGCGTGAGGCTGGCACCGGGCGATCACGGCACGGCGCCCGCGGCGCTCGGGCCGGTGCTGCACGAGGCGGCCGAGCACGGCCTTCCGGTGCAGATCCTGTTCCGCCTCGATGACCCGCGGGTCCGGCATCCCCGATCTCCCGCGCGCGACCCGCAGATCCACGAGCTCGCGGACGTGGTGCGCGAGGCGCCTGCTCACCCGCTGGTGCTGAGCGGTCTCAACCGCCTGGATGCGCTCGAGCTGAGCCGGCATCTGGGTGATGAGGTGCCCGCGCACGTGCTGCTGGACCTGTGGCACGTGAACGGTCCGACCTTCGTGGGTGACACGTGGGGGAGTGAGCCGGAACGATGGGTCTTCGGCAGCGGCTTCCCGGTGCAGACGCCGGAGGCGACGATGCTGCAGATCGTGGCGGCGGAGCTCGACGAGGCGGCGCGGGCGCGCATCGTCCGGGGCAACGCCGCGGCGATCGTGCCATGACACCGCCCCCGCCCCGGGGACGGCCGGGCTTAGCCTGAGAGCATGCACCGGATCTTCTCGCTGCCGTTCGCCTCGCTGTACCCGCTGTACGTCACGAAGGTGGAGAAGAAGGGGCGCACGACCGCCGAGCTCGACGAGGTCATCGAGTGGCTCACCGGCTTCGACGATGCGCAGCTCGCCCAGCACATCGATGAGCAGACGACACTCGAGGACTTCTTCGCCGACGCCGACCTGAATCCGAACGCGTCGCTCATCACCGGCGTCATCTGCGGCGTGCGGGTCCAAGAGATCGAGGATCCTCTGATGCAGAGGATCCGGTACCTGGACAAGCTCGTCGACGAGCTGGCGCGCGGCAAGGCGATGGACAAGATCCTCCGGACCCCCTGACTCAGCCTGCCCGCACGACCTCGACCTCGACCCCGTCGAGCCACCGGCGTACGCGCCCGTCGTCGGAGACGAGGATGCCGGTCGTCCGGCCCGCTCGGGCGATCCAGCCGAGCTCGTCGAACCCGGCGGCGACCGCGGCGGTCGCCCATACGTCCGCGTGTGCGAGCCTCGCCGCGACGACGGTGGCCGACGCCGTCCCCACCGCGGGGACTCCCGATCGGGGGTCCACGATGTGCGTGCCGCGCTCGGTCGTGCCCGACGTCGCGACGGCGCCGTCGCGCACCGGCACCCTCGCGAGCACGCGCGACCTGTCGGCCGGATCGACCACCGCCACGTTCCATGCCCAGTCCGCGTCCGGCGCGGTGAACAGCTGCAGGTCGCCTCCGGCGTTGATGCCCGCCGCGACGACGTCGCGACGTGCGGCGAGCGGGGCGAGATGCCTGCGTGCGGCCCGTTCCACGGCCCAGCCCTTCACGTACCCCGTGGGGTCGAAGACGCCCGACCACCACGCCGTGAACAGCCCGTCGGTGTCGGCCTCGGCCCGCGCGCACGCCTGGGCGACCTCGGCCACCCAGGGTGAGGCATCCCTCATCGACAGCTCCCCGCGCGCGATCCGCAGGATGTCGGATTCGTCGCGGTAGGGCGAGAACACGCGGTCGACCTCGCGCAGCTCGTCGAAGCAGGCCGTGGCCGCGCGCTCGACAGCGGCGCGGTCGGGATCGCCCATCACGTGCAGGCTGACCGCCGTGCCCATGATCTGCGCCACCTCGACGTGGCGGCGCGGCGCCGCGCTCATGAGCTCGCCTGGTCGATCGCGCTCTGCAGCGAGGTGAGATAGCCCTGGCTGGTGTACGTGGCGCCCGACACCATGTCGACGTCGGCGGACTGTGCGTCGGTGGTCTCGGAGATCAGCGTCGGCAGCGCCCGCTCGTTGATCTGCCGGTCGCGCGGGTTCGTGGACGGGTACTCGGGCACCTGCACGTCGGTGATGGCGCCTCCCGACACGGTGATCTGCACCTGCACTGGTCCGAATCGCGTGTTCGCCGCGCTGCCCGTGTACGTGCCGTCCCGCAATGCCGAGGAAGTGGATGCTGCCCCTGCCGCCGCGTCGGCCGTGCCGGTCGCCCCGGCGTCTGCCGTTCCGGCGGACGACGAGCCGGTTCCGGCGGACGACGAGCCGGTTCCGGCGGACGACGAGCCGGTTTCGGACGACGATCCGGTCCCCGACGTCGCGGAGCCGGACGCCGGGGTGTCGGCGGCGACGGGCACGGTCGCGTCGACGTGTGACGTGCGATAGCTGAACAGCAGCACCAGACCGCTGAGGGTGGCCAGGACGGCGTAGAGGATCTTCTTCATCACGGGCTCCTGATCGATTTCACACGGCGAACGACTCGGTGTGGATGCGGGCGGCCGCGACACCGGCGGCACGGAGGTCGCGGACCACGGCATCCATCCATGCCGGAGGCCCGCACACGAACATGTCGTACGCGTCGATGTCGGGCGCGAGATGCCGGAACACGTCGGGCCCCCGCCATGCCGCATGCGAGAGCGGCAGCCACGAGGCGTCCGTGGAGGAGCGCGGCCCGTCGAGCGGGACGTGGCGGACCCCGCGTGCCGCGACGAGCGCGTCGACCGCGGGGCGGCGCAGCGCCGCCTCAGGAGCTGAGTCGCGGGTGACGAGCGTCGCGTCGCCGGGCGCGTACGGCTCGGAGTCCAGCAGCGACACGAGCGGGGCCACCCCTGCGCCGGCGCCGATCAGCAGCAGCTTGCGACCTCGGCGCTCGGCTCCCGTCATGCGGCCGTACGGCCCTTCGACGAGCACGCGCGTCCCCGGGCGGAGAGCCGCGAGCCGCGCGCTGCCGTCGCCCACGATCCGGGCAGAGAGCTGCAGCTCGTCGCCGGGCCTCGCCGACAGCGAGAACGGGTGACCGCGCGTCCAGCCCGGGCCGTCGAGGAAGCGCCACACGAAGAACTGGCCTCCGCGCGCGGCGGGCGTCGACCGACCGCCGCGCACACGCACCGTGACGCCGTGCGTGCCGTCGCCCTCGACGGCGACGACCCGCAGGTCGTGGCGCCAGGAGCGGGCAACGGGGAGGACGACCCGGTAGACGATGACCGCGGCGGCCGCGAGCGCCCACAGCGTCCACCAGTACACGGCGGCCCACGGCGTGGCCGTGAAGTCGGCACCTGCCCACAGCTGGTGCGGCAGCGCGAGGCCGACGCCGACGTAGGCGTAGAGGTGCAGCAGGTGCCATGACTCGTACCGCAGGCGACGCCGCGCCCGGCGGATGGAGGTCACGGTGACGCCGATGAGCAGCAGCGTGCCGGCGCTCGCGAGCAGCATGCCGGGGTAGTCCCAGACGAACTCCCACAGCTGCACGATCGGGTTGATGCCGGCGGCCACGGCGTAGCCGGCGACCAGGAGAGCGATGTGCGCCAGCATCAGCCAGAACGACCAGAACCCGACGAGACGGTGCGTGCGCGTGAGCGCGTCGCGTCCGAAGCCTCGTTCGAAGAGCGGGACGCGGGCCATCAAGAGAACCTGGTACAGCAGCAGGTTCGCCGCGACGAGGCCGCACAGGCGCCCGGCCGCGCTGAGCGCCTCGCCGCCACCGGCGATCAGGGCGTCGATGCCGCCTCCCGAGACCCACAGAGCGGCGACGAACAGGCTCGTGAGCCAGATGACGACGATCGCACCCGCGTTCCACGCCGCGGTGCGGCGCATGTCCGTCGGCAGGGACGGACGGTCCGAGGAGGCCGGTGCGGGTGCGATCGTCGCCATGTCAGTTCCTTCGGGCGGGGCGGTCCAGGGTCAGGTGCCGTCGGAACCCGAACCCGAACCCGAGTCGGAGTCGGAGCCGGAGTCGCCGCGAGGGTCGCCGTCCTGGTCGCGGTCTCCGCCGGGGCCGCCGTTCTGGAAGCCGCCGCCGGGACCGCCCGGCCGGCCGGAGTCGTCGCCCGGGAAGCCGGGCATGTCGCCGTTCTGGTTCCAGCCGGCCGGGCCGCCGGGCACGCGTGCGCTCGCGGCCGCCCAACCGGCGCCGAAGCCGCCGCCGAGGAGCAGGACGGCGGCGACCGCGGCGCCGGTGATCTTGACCCACGTGCGCCGCAGGAACGGCGGCTGCGCGGCGGTGGGCGCAGGAGTGGATGACACAGCTGCGGCGGCCGCCGGGACGGCGCCGGCAGCCGGAGCCTGGGTGGCCGAGGGAACGGGCGGCTGCGGCGGCAGCGGAGCGGTCGCCGCGCTCGCGGTGTCGGCCGCCGCGGACGCAGGTGTGGGCGCGGCAACGGGCGCGGGCGCGGGTGCAGCTGCCGCCGGGGTGTTGTCAGGGGTGCTGTCGGACATGGACACACCATCCCGCCGCGGTTCCAAGACGGTTCAAAGAGTCAGCCGATCTGGGCATCCTCATAGGTTCGGCCGACCGAACACCCAGGGCTGACGGGTGTCAGGCGTGTGCGGCGTCCGGAAGCTCGAGCAGGAACGTCGTGCCGTCGCCCGACGTGCTCTCCACGCGGACCGAGCCGCCGAACCGGGTCGCGATGTCGCTCACGAGCGCGAGCCCGAGACCGAACCCACGACGCCCGTCGGCCTCGGGGGCGTCCGACCGGGCGAACCGCTCGAACAGGTGCTCGGGGTCGATGCCGGTGATCCCCGTTCCCTGATCCGAGACGCGGACCTCGATGCGCCGGCCCGCGCGCCGTGCCCGTACGGCGATCACCGAGCCGGGTGGGGAGTACCGCACCGCGTTGTCGAGCAGCGCGACGAGCGCGCGCGTCAGCGACGTGGCCTCTGCGCCCGCATGGAGCGCGGGTAAGGCCTCGGCCACGAGGGTCACGCCGCGTTCGGACGCCCGGGGCTCGATGACCCTGATCGCGTCACGCGCGGCCTCGGCGACCGAGACGGTCGCCGAGGCGTCCTGCGGGCGGGCACCCGCGGACTCCGCGCTGACGAGCAGGTCGGTGAGGACGGCATCCATCACCGCGGCATCGTGCCGCAGCTGTGCGAGCACGGCGTCCACGTCGCCTCCGCGATCCACGCGATGCTGGGCGAGCTGGATGCGGGCGGTCAGAGTGGTGAGCGGTGTGCGCAGCTCGTGGCTGGCATCGGCCACGAAGCGGCGCTGGACCTCGAGGGCGTCGGCGAGCGGCTGAGCCGCGCGCCGGGAGACGTACCAGGCGATCAGCCCGAGCAGGACGACGCCCAGCAGTCCCACGGCGATGGCGACCGGCACGACGTCGTCGACGTCGACGACCTGTGGACCGCCGGGTCCGTCCCCGTCGAACCCGTGGGGTGGTCTGCGCTCGGGACGCGCGGTCGCCAGCACGACCGAGACGATCACGATGGTCACGATCGCGACGACCCCCGCGGAGGCGGCACCCACCCACAGCCCCGTCCGCACGGCCGCCTGCTGCACGCGCCTCCGGTCGGCGATGGTGGCGGCATCCACCCTTCTCATCGGGGCTCGCCGCTGCGGTAGCCGCGGGCGCGGACGGTCTCGATGATCTCGGGCGTCGACTTGCGGCGGATGTAGTGCACGTAGGTGTCGACGGTGGTGGCGGAGCCGCCGGGGAAGACGCTGTCGAGGATCTCGTCGCGCGTGAAGACGTGCTCGGGGCTCGACGTCAGCAGCTCGAGCAGCTCGGTCTCGGCCTGCGTGAGGGCGATGCGGCCGTCGGCGGGGGAGTAGAGCGCCTGCGAGGCGGGGGTGAACACCCAGTCGCCGAGCTCGCGACGGTCGCCCGCACCGCGGCCGCGGCGCAGCGCCCGCAGGCGCGCGCGCAGCTCGTCGACGTCGAACGGCTTCACGAGGTAGTCATCGGCGCCCGCGTCCAGACCGCTGACGCGGTCCTCGATCGAACCCAGCGCCGTCAGCATGAGCGTCGGTGTCGCGATGCGGGCGGTGCGCACGGCGTCGATCAGCTCCACGCCCGAGAGCCCCGGCAGCCGCCGGTCGACGACCATGACGTCGTAGCGGCGACCGAGAGCCAGCCGCAGCCCCTCCTCGGCGCTGGTCGCGTGGTCGATGCGGTACTCGTCGCCGAGCAGCTCGACCACGATTGCCGCGATCTCGGTCTCGTCCTCGACGTACAGCAGCCGGGGAGCGGCGGGCGCGGACGACGAAGGGGACACGTCCTCAGTGTGGACGTGCCCCCTTCGAACGAGGCGGGTCGCTCCTATGGAGCGCCTATGAGATCTCTGTGTCAGTACCAGCCGGTCGACTGCGAGTGGCCCCACGCGCCGCACGGCGTGCCGTAGCGGCCCGAGATGTAGCCGAGGCCCCACGCGATCTGCGTCGCGGGATTGGTCTGCCAGTCGGCGCCGTAGGCGCCCATCTTGCTGCCGGGCAGCGCCTGCGGGATGCCGTACGCGCCGCTGGGGTTGGACGCGTTGTAGCGCCAGCCGGACTCCTTGTTCCACAGCGACACGAGGCACGCGAACTGGTCGTCGCCCCAGCCGTAGCCCGCGATCATCGAGCGAGCGGTGGCCTGCGCCTCGCCGGCGCTGGTGCCGCTGGCGGCGTAGGACGGCGTCGGCGCGGATGAGCCGCTCGACTTTTTCGGGGCGGCGGCCTGGGCTGCCTGAGCCTTGGCCGCGGCAGCTGCTGCAGCCGCCTCCGCCTCGGCGCGGGCCTTCGCCTCCGCCTCCTGCTGCGCCTTGAGGGCCACGGCGGCGTCGAGCTTGCCGCGCAGGCCCGCGGCCTGCTCGCTCACGGAAGCGGTGAGGGTCGTGACGGTGGCGGTGAAGTCGTCCGCGTACAGCGCCGGGAAGGTCTCGGCGCGCTGCAGCTGCTCGACGGCGGTCTGCAGCTCGGTCGTGTCGACGGTGGTGTCGGGCGTGCCGACGTCGAGACCCGACGCGGCGATGTCCGAGGTGACGGCCGAAGCGGCGGTCATCGCCGCCGTGGCGGCGGTGACGGCGTCGTCGGCGCTGGTCGGGGCGTCTGCGCCCGCGATGTCGGCGATGAGGGGGGTGGAGTACGACGCGAGGGCGAAGTCCGGCTGGGAGCCGGAGGCCGAGGCCAGCGATGCGGGGGCGGCCGTCGTGAAGCCGGCCGTGGCGACCAGTCCCAGTGCGAGGGTCGCGACGATCAGCACCGGGCGGCGGCGAAGACGGCGTTCGGCACGGCGGACCGTGCGGCGGGCGGGCAGAAATGTCGTATGGGTGCGCATGAAAAACCGGGTTCCGTATCAGCGATCTGCGCCATCGGGAGGCGCGTCGTGGCCGTTCGGGCGGACACAAGTCCCCGAGTCTTGCCCCGCTTTCTGGACGGTTCCGGTGCGTTACCTGAACGTTACATGTGAGCGCTTCTTCTGAAAAGGCCAGATCACGAGGCCGCATCCCGCTTGGTCGCGCCGCCTGGGAAGCCCCTCCGAACTACGATCGAGACACCGTCCGCACCCGACCGAGGAGGCTCCACCGTGCCTTTGACCGCTCCCGCCGCAGCCACATCCGCCGCCGTGCACGCCGACGATCTGGCCGCGTTCGTCGCGGCGTCGCCGTCGAGTTTCCACGCTGCGGCAGAGGTCGCCCGACGCCTCGAGGATGCCGGGTTCACGCGACTGGACGAGGAGGCGGGGTGGCCCGCGGCCCCCGGGGGCCGGTTCCTGGTGGTGCGCGACGGCGCGGCGATCGCGTGGGTCGTGCCGGACGGCGCCACAGCCTCGACGTCGGTGCGCATCTTCGGCGCGCACAGCGACTCGCCGGGGTTCAAGCTCAAGCCGCGTCCGACGACGGGACGCCTGGGCTGGCTGCAGGCCGGCGTCGAGGTCTACGGCGGTCCGCTGCTCAACTCGTGGCTCGACCGTGAGCTGCGCCTGGCAGGCCGCCTCGTGCTCGATGACGGCAGCACGACGCTCGCAGCCACCGGCCCGCTGCTGCGACTGCCGCAGCTCGCGATCCACCTCGATCGCGAGGCGAACGACCACCTCGCCCTCGACAAGCAGTCGCAGACGCAGCCGGTGTGGGGCCTCGGCGAAGCGGACTCGGCCGACCTGCTGGCCGAGCTCGCACGCGAGGCCGGCGTCGACGCGGCCCGCATCCGCGGCTACGACATCGTGACCGCCGACGCGGCGCCCGGCGCGCGCTTCGGGCGTGACGACGTGTTCTTCGCTTCAGGGCGCCTGGACGATCTGGCCTCGGTGCACGCCGGCGTCGTCGCCCTGGAGCGCGCCGCCGACGGGTTCGACGCCGGGCACATCGCGATGCTCGCGGTGTTCGACCACGAAGAGGTCGGCTCGGGCACGCGTTCCGGTGCGGCGGGGCCCTTCCTGTCCGACGTGCTGGAGCGCCTGTGGCTGTCGCTCGGCGCCGATCGCGAGCAGCAGCTCCGCGCGCTCGCCGCGTCGTGGTGCGTGTCGAGCGACGTCGGGCACTCGGTGCATCCCAACTACGCCGAGAAGCACGACCCGGTCGTGCAGCCGGTGCTCGGGTCGGGGCCGATCCTCAAGATCAACGCGAACCAGCGCTACGCCACGGACGCGCCCGGAGCGGCCGCGTGGAACGGCTGGTGCGCCGCGGCCGGCGTCACGAGCCAGGAGTTCGTCTCGAACAACGCGGTGCCCTGCGGCTCGACGATCGGCCCGATCACGGCCACCCGGCTGGGCATCCGCACCGTGGACGTCGGCATCCCGATCCTGTCGATGCACTCCGCGCGCGAGCTCGCCGGGGTCAGCGACCTGTGGGACCTCACGCGCGTCGCCGAGACGTTGTTCCGCGGCTGAGGGCACACGTGTCGGCGGGCGGGCGTAGCCTGAGCGGATGCCGCACACCGAGCTGGGACCGAGGCCCGGGGCTCCGCAGCCCCACGCGCTGGGCGCCCGTGCCCAGTTGGCCGCGCTGGCTGAAGCGCCCGGCTCGCTGCTCGAGCTCCCGGCGGTCGCCGACACGCGTCCGGCCGCCGTGCTCATGCTCTTCGGCGTGCTCGACAGCCTGCCGAGCGACCATGACGCGCAGGCGCGCGCGGTCTCTCGCGATCTCGACGTGCTGCTGCTGTCCCGCGCCGAGACGCTCCGCGCCCACCCCGGCCAGGTGGCGTTCCCCGGCGGCAGGCTCGACCCCGGCGATGACGGCGCCGTGGCCGCGGCCCTGCGCGAAGCGCGCGAAGAGACCGGTCTCGATCCGGTGGGTGTCGAGGTGCTCGGAGTCCTGCCCGAGATCCCGCTCGCGTTCTCGCGCCACCTCGTGACGCCGGTGCTCGGGTGGTGGCGGCATCCCTCGCCGGTCCGGGTCGTCGACGAGGCGGAGTCCGCCGACGTGTTCCGGGCGCCGGTGGCCGACCTGCTCGCTCCCGCGAACCGCGGCGTCACCGTCATCCGCCGGGACGGTCAGGAGTGGCGCGGGCCGGCGTTCCTGCTCCCGGACGCGTCGCGCGATCACCTGGTGTGGGGGTTCACCGCGATGCTGCTCGACGGGCTCTTCGATCGCCTCGGCTGGACCGAGCCGTGGGACGCACGGCGCGAGCTGCCGCTGGTGCTTCCCGAGCAGGCCTGATCCGGTCAGCGGTAGCGGTAGTGATCGGCGCTGGAGCGCACCCACATCGCGAAGCGCTCTGCCGCGGTCTCATGGCCGGGTGAGAACGGCACGGCCCACACCTGAGCCGTGCCGCTGATGACGAGGTGCGGCAGCGTGCGCACGATCGCGCGGTTGAGCGTGCGCGGCGTGATCGGCCCCGCCGCGCCGAACAGGCGCCGTTCCGAGGCCGTCCGGGTGAAGGCGGGATCCCGCAGCAGCGCATCGCCGGTGGCGACACCCGCCGTCACCTCGCTCACCGGCTGGCTGAGGTCGCCGAGGTGGATCCAGCGCCCGTCGATGACGATGCCGGCGAACCCCTGCTGCTCGCCGCTGTAGCGCACGTCGTGCGTCCACTGCCGACCGTCCCACCAGCGCGTGCGACCGCGCTGATCGTCGTACCAGCCGGCCTGCGCGTGGCCGGCGCCGACGGTGCCGGCATCCGACCGCAGTTCGATGTCGGTCTCGCGCAGATCGATGTACTGGTCGGTCCAGTGCGTGCCGTCCCACCAGCGCTGCTTGCCGGTGCCGTCGTCGTACCACCCGGGTGCGGGCTGCGTCGCCATGATCCGAGCGTAGTTCGTGCCCGCGATGTCCGCTCATGACCCCCGCCCCCTGCGCGTCACGGCAGACTGGGGCGATGCCCTCGATCGACGAACTGATCCCTGCCGACCGCCGCCATCTGCTCGAGCTGCCCGTCTACGGCCACCTCGGCACCATCCGCCCGAACGACACCGTGCAGGTCAACCCGATGTGGTTCGAGGTCGACGGCGATCACGTGCGGTTCACGCACACCAACTACCGGCAGAAGTACCGCAACCTGCAGCACAACCCGTCGATGGCGCTGTCGATCATCGACCCGGATCAGCCGTTCCACTACCTCGAGGTCGCGGGACGGCTGGTCGAGGTCATCCCCGACCCCGAGGGCGCGTTCTACGTGCGCCTGCAGAACCGGTACGGCAACCCCAGCACGACGCCGCCGCGCGACAAGGCCGACCGCGTGATCCTCGTGATGTCGATCGAGCGCGCGACGACGCAGTGATCGAGGCCCCGAGACGCGGGAGGGGAGGGATGCCGCACAGCGCGGCATCCCTCCCCTCTCGGTGTCTTCGGGCCTGCGCTCAGGCCTTCACGCGCGCGGCCTCGACCGCGGCACGCAGGCCGTCGGCGACCGGGGTCGTGGGGCGCCCGATGAGGCGGGCCAGCGTCGGGTCGGCGTCGGCCAGCACGCCGCGTGCGATCCCGTCCTCCATCTCGGCGACGAACCCGATGGTGCCCGCGTCGAGGCCCGACTCGGCGAGAGCCGCTTCGAACTGCTCGCGCGAGACCGGCACGTACGCGACGTCGCGGCCGAGCGCCTCGGCGGCCGCGGAGGCGAGATCGGCGTACGACACCGCGGTGTCGCCCGAGAGCTCGTACGTGCGGCCGAGGTGGCCCTCCTCGGTCAGCACGACCGCGGCGGCTTCGGCGTAGTCGGCCCGGCTCGCGGCGGCGACGAGCCCCTCGCCCACCGATGCGGCGATGACGCCGGTCTCGGCGGCGCGGAGCGCGTCGGGCGTGTAGTTCTCGGTGTACCAGTTGTTGCGCAGCACCACCGCGGCCACGCCGCTGGCCGCGAGGTATTCCTCGGTCGCCTTGTGCTCGGGCGCGAGTACGAAGTCGATGGCGTCCGCGTGCGCGAGGCTCGTGTAGACGAGCTTCGCGACCCCTGCCGCCGCGGCCGCGTCGATCACGTTCTTGTGCCCCTCGTACCGCAGGCCGGGCTCCGATCCCGAGATGAGCAGCACGGTGTCGACGCCGTCGAGCGCCGCGGTGACCGTCTCGGGCTCGGTGTAGTCGAGGGACGCCACCCGGACGCCCCGGGCTTCGACATCCGCGACCTTAGATGTGGTGCGCGCGCCGGCGACGATGTCGCCCGGTGCGACGCCGCGGTCCAGGAGCGCGTCGATGACGAGGTGGCCGAGCTGTCCGCCGGCGGCGGTGACGAGGATGGTCATGGGGGTCCTTTCGGTGGGAGTCGCGCGTCGCGCGTGCCTTCACGGCAACGCCGCTGTCGGATGCGTGCATTCCGTCTCGCAGGTACCCACTTTGGGGTAAGGTACCCACGTGGTGGTGAGTTTTGCGCAGATCCGGGCCGAAGTTCCCGGTGCGTTCGACGAGGCGTGCCCGACTCGCGTGGTCCTCGACCACGTGATGAGCAAGTGGGGCGTGCTGGTGCTGATGGCGCTCACCGAGGGCACCATCCGCTGGGGCGAGCTGCGCCGGCGGGTCGAGGGCATCAGCGAGAAGATGCTCGCGTCCACGCTGCGCACGCTCGAGAAGGACGGCTTCGTCTCGCGGACGTCGTACCCCGAGGTGCCGCCGCGCGTCGAGTACGCCCTGACGCCGCTCGGCGATGAGCTGATGGAGCGGATGATGCCGCTCATGGCCTGGATCGGCGTGAACGCACGTGAGATCGTGGGCCGCTGAGCCCTCGCGCCGCGCTAGGGTGGTCCGCATGGGAATGATCAAGAGCACGCCGATGATGGCGTGCCCGCTCTTCGTCCGCGACCGCCGCGCCTGACGGCGCCCTCGCGACACACGCGGCAGCGCGCCGTCATCCGGATGCCCAGGCATCCGTCGCGCGCCCCTACGGTCCGTTCGCGGACCGCACCGTCCCTGGCGTGCGCCGGGTGCTCCGACTTCTTCTCCGGAGCGCTCCCATGCGAAACCGTTCAGTCCACGGCGGCCGACACGAGCTCGGCCAGAACTTCCTCATCCACCGCCCGACGATCCGGGGGATCGTCGACCTCGTCGCCGAGACGCGCGGCGCCATCCTCGAGATGGGCGCGGGCGACGGCGCATTGACAGTGCCGCTCGCCCGGCTCGGTCGCGACCTCGTCGCCATCGACATCGACGAGCACCGCGTGCGCGCCCTGCGGCGGCGCCTGCCGCAGGTGCGTGTGGAGCACGCCGATGCGCTGCGGCATCCGCTCGACAGCCCCGTCGTCGTGGGCAACGTCCCGTACCACGTGACGACGCCGATCCTCCGCCGGCTGCTCGGGCGCGACGGCTGGCAGCAGGCGATCCTCCTCACGCAATGGGAGGTCGCGCGCAAGCGCGCCGGGGTCGGCGGCGGCACCATGATGACCGCGCAGGCCGCCCCGTGGTTCGCCTTCTCACTGCACGGCCGGGTGCCGGCTCGGCACTTCGCGCCCTCGCCGAGCGTCGACGGCGGTGTGCTGCGCGTCGTCCGCCGCGAGACGCCGCTCATCCACGCGCGCGACCGCCGCGGCTACGAGCAGTTCGTCCGCGCGATGTTCACGGCGAGGGGCAACGGGCTGTCGGCGCTCCTGCAGCACGGCGCCGGGCTCTCGGCCGGTCAGGCGCGCACGGTCGTCGGCTGCGCCGGAGCCGCCCACGGCGGACTGCCGCGCGATCTGCGCCCCGAACAGTGGGCGGCGCTGTGGCATCACGCGGTCGCGGCGACCGGACGGCGCCGCGGGTGAGCTCCGGCAGCGGGCAGGCCTCGCGCGGCGGAGACGTCCGGCACCCGTCCCTGTCCCGCGCGGGGGACTGTCGCGCCGTCGGATGCCCGGGCTAGCGTGGGGGCCGGACCGATCACCGCACGGAGGTGTGCATGTCAGCTGTCGTCGCCACGATGTCGATCTCGCTCGACGGGATCGGCTCCGGCCAGCACCAGACCGAGGAACGCCCGTTCGGCGACGTGCCCGAGGGGGCGCTGCATCGCTGGATGTTCGAGACGCCCGACGAGAACCGGGCCGAGATCGACGCCATCGTCGCCGCGGGCGCCTTCATCATGGGGCGCAACATGTTCGGTCCGGTGCGGGGCGAGTGGGATCGCGACTGGCGCGGGTGGTGGGGACCGAACCCGCCGTACCACCGGCCGGTGTTCGTGCTCACCCACTTCGCGCGCGAGCCGCTCGTGATGGAGGGCGGCACGACGTTCCACTTCGTCACCGACGGCATCCACGCAGCCCTGGATCGCGCCAAGGATGCCGCCGGCGACCTTCCGGTGCACATCGCCGGCGGGCCGAGCACGACGAACGCGTACCTCGCTGCGGGACTCGTCGACGAGCTCGCGCTGCAGATCTCGCCCAGCATCCTCGGCGACGGGCTGCGGCTCTTCGACGGCGTCGGGCCCCTGCGGCTGGAGCAGACGTCGGGGCGGGCCGCGTCACTCGTCACCCACGTGCGGTACCGCGTGCTGCCCGCGGACGCCCCGGCGCCGACCGCCTCGTGACGCCGCACGCGCTCACGCGCGACCAGGCGCGCCGGCTGATCGTGCGCGCGCAGCTGCTCGACGCCGACCGTCCCGGCGATGTGATCGAGGTCGCCGAGCAGCTCACCTACATCAAGATCGACCCGACCGCGACGATCGCGCCCAGCGAGCAGACCGTCCCGTGGTCGCGCATCGGCTGGTCGTATGAGCCCGGCCAGCTGCGCAAGGCGGCCGAGCAGGACCGCCTGCTGTTCGAGTTCGACGGCGCGTTCCGTCCGATCAGCCTGCTGCCGCTCATGCTGCCCGGGATGCGCCGCTGGCCGCAGCGCGAGAGCAGCCGGCAGTGGCTCGAGGCCAACGCGGTGTTCCGTGGGGACGTCCTCGCGCGCCTCCGCGCCGAAGGGCCCCTCCTCACCAGCGACATCCCCGACACCGCGCAGGTGAACCGGGCGCCGGACGGCTGGTCGGGGACCAACCAGGTGCCGCATATGCTCGACTTCCTGCTGCGACAGGGCGAGGTGGCGGTCGTCGGGCGTGAGGGCCGGCACCGCCGTTGGGACCTCGCCGAGCGCGTGTACCCGAAGGATCTGCCCGAGTACGGCGATGACGAGGCCGCCCTTCTGCTCTCGGAGCGGCGACTGCAGGCGGGCGGCGTCGCCCGCGCGCACTGGTGGTGGTCCGGCGTCTCGAAGGACGCGGGCGAACCCGCGCTCGTGGACGGTGCGAAATACCGGGTCGACCCCGAGGCGCTCGCCGCCCTCGACGACGACACCGGCGGGCGCGTCGCCTTCCTCAACCCCTACGACAGCCTGCTGTTCGATCGCCGCCGTCTGCAGGAGGTGTTCGAGTTCACGTATGTGTTCGAGCAGTTCAAGCCGAAGGCGCAGCGCATCTACGGCTACTTCGCCCACCCGATCCTGCTCGGCGACCGTTTCGTCGGGATGCTGGACGCCGAGGTCGACCGCGCGCACGACGTGCTGCGGGTGAACGCGATCCACGAACTGCTGCCGTTCGAGCCCGAAGAGATGGAGATGGTGCGCGCCGAGATCGCCGACCTCGCCGAGTGGCTGGGCGTGGGGCTCGTCGGCCTGCGATGAGCCTGCCGCGCCCCGCGGGGTGCGCCTGTCGCGTCCCGCGGGGTGCGCCTGTCGCGTCCCGCGGGGTGCGCCTGTCGCGTCCCGCGGGGTGCGCTGATCATGTGCTCTCGTCGAGCGCACACGTCATGTGCGCGTCCCGCATGTGATCTCGGCGAGAGCACATGATGCCGGCATCCGGAACGGGCCGTCCGCCGGGTACGCTCGACCGGGTGAACCCCCGCACCCTGGCCGCCGGCTCCGTCCTCCGTGAAGCGCGCCCGGGTGACGAACCCGGCATCCTCGCCTGCATCCGGGCGCTTGCGGAGTACGAGCGCGAACCCGACGCGGTCGAGAACACGGTGGAGGCGCTGCGCGAGACGCTGTTCGGGCCGGCGCCGCAGGCGTTCGGCCACGTGGTCGAGCGCGAGGGCGTCGTTGTCGGCATCGCGCTGTGGTTCGTGACCTACTCGACGTGGACGGGCCGCCACGGCATCTGGCTCGAGGATCTCATCGTGCTGCCCGAGCACCGAGCCGCCGGCTACGGCAAGGCGCTGATCGCGTCGCTCGCCGCCGTGTGCGCGGAGCGCGGCTACTCGCGCCTGGAGTGGACGGTCCTGGACTGGAACGAGCCCGCGCTCGGTTTCTACCGCTCGATCGGCGCGGAGCCGATGGATGAGTGGACCACTCAGCGCATGAGCGGCGACGCGCTCACGGCGCTCGCGGCGGTGCTCGACTGAGGCCGCGTCAGGGCACGCGATTCGAGACGGTCAGCAGCACGACAGCGTCGTCGAGGGCCGCGAGGCTGTGGCGGCGCGGCGGGATCGTGAGGTGGTCGCCCGAGACCCCGTCCCAGGACTCGTCGCCCGCGATCAGCCTCACCCGGCCGCGCAGCACCTGCAGCGTGGCCTCGTGCGGGCTCTCGTGCTCGGCCAGCTCATGGCCGGCGCGCAGGGCGATGACCGTCTCGCGCAGGGCGTTCTCGTGGCCCCCGCGGATGGTGCGGGCGGCGCGGCCGCTGGAGGCGTCCCGCGCCGTCGCGGTCAGCTCGTCGATCAGATCGGCCAGGTCCGTGCTGTCCATCGGCATCGCCTTCGTCCACCCATCGCCTCGATCGAGGCCGTCGGTTCGGATGGCCGGAGTCTACCGGCGAGGGCCGTCGCGAAGACAGAGCGGCGCGTCATCCGGGAATCCTCGCGCCCGCCCCGCGGTTGCGAGGATCATTGCACCGAAGGGAGCCGCCCCATGAACGGACTCGAGGTCACCGTCCTGGTCGGGATCACGGTGCTCACGGGCGCCATCCTCGCGCCCAGGCTGCGCATCGCCGTGCCGCTGCTGCTACTGATCGCCGGCCTCGCGCTCGGATTCATCCCCGAGGTGCGCGAGATCGTGCTGCCTCCCGAGACGGTGCTGCTGCTGTTCCTGCCGGTGCTGCTGTTCTGGGAGAGCCTCACGACGTCGCTGCGCTCGATCCGGCGGGACTTCCGCGGCATCGTGCTCTCGAGCACCGTGCTCGTCGTGGCCACCGCCTTCGCCATCGCGGGCATCGCCTGGGCGCTCGGTCTGCCCTGGAACGCGGCGCTCATCCTGGGCGCCGCGGTGGCGCCGACGGACGCCACCGCCGTCGCCGCGCTCGGGCGCATGCTGCCGCGCCGCAACTTCATGAACCTCAAGGCCGAGAGCCTCACCAATGACGGCACCGCTCTCGTCCTGTACGGCGTGGCCGTCGGCGTCGCGGTGGGCGGGCAGTACACCCCGCTCGACATCACGTGGCTGGTGCTGCTGTCGTACATCGGCGGTGCCGTCGCGGGCCTCGTCGTGGCGGGGGTGGCCTACCTGGTGATGCGCCGCGTGCGCAACACGCTGAACCTCAACATCGCGCTGCTGCTCGTGCCATTCACCGCGTTCCTGCTGGCCGAGCTCATCCATGCCTCCGGCGTGCTGGCGGTCGTGGTCGCGGGCCTCATCGTGGCGTACATCATGCCGCGCATCAGCACGGCCGCCTCGCGGCGGCAGGCGCAGTGGACGTGGCCGCTGGGATCGTTCCTGCTCAACGGGTCGCTGTTCGTCATCATCGGGTTCGAGGTGCAGGCGGTCGCGCATGAGATCCCCGGTCGCGAGATCGGCTGGCTGCTGCTCGTGACGGTCGCGGTGTGGCTGGGGCTGCTGATCACGCGTTTCCTGGTGCAGACGGCGTCGGTGATGGTGATCCGGATGCTGGACCGCAGACCGTCGCAGCGCCTGCGGCGCACCACGTGGCGTTCGCGCGTCGTGAGCGCGGTGGCCGGATTCCGCGGCGCCGTGTCGCTCGCCATCGCGCTGTCGGTGCCGCTGACGACGTCGGCGGGCGATGCCCTCCCGGGACGCGACGAGATCGTGTTCATCACCGCGGGCGTCATCGTGCTGACGCTCCTCGTGCAGGGGCCGCTCCTACCGACCGTCGTGCGGTGGGCGCGCTTCCCCGAGGATCTCGCGATGAAGCAGGAGCTCGAGCTCGCCGAGCGGGCGATCACGGGTGCCGCGCTCACGGCGGTCAAGGACCTCGCCCACGACCACGGCATCAGCGAAGAGACCCGCGACCGCCTGACGCGCGACTACTACGAGTTCCTCGAGCGCAACAACGAACGCGTGCAGGCGCGTCAGCAGGCTGAGGTCGACCGTCAGATCGCGGATCTCGATCGCCGCATCGGAGAGACGGATGCCTCAGCGGAGGCCTCGCTCGAGGCCACGACCGTCCTGGTGGCGGCGCCCGACCCGCTCCCTTCGCCGCGAGAGCGCGACGAGGAGTACTCGAAGCTGCGGATCGCCGTCCTCGACCGCAAGCGCGAGGTGCTCTACCGCCTGCGGCGCGAGGGCGTGGTCGATGACGCCGTCGTGACACAGATCCAGACGCGTCTGGACGTGGAGGAGCTGCGGATCACCGGCGTGGAGATCCTCGACTGAGTGGATGGGAGGAGCAGCCGTACGCTGGTGCGGTGACCGTTCCTCCCACCCCGGCCGAGTACTGGGCGCATCGACGTGCCGAGAATCCGGGGCTGCCCGAGAAGGTGCCCGAGGCGTGGGCGTTCGGCGCCACCCCGGCGCACGCCGACGGACTGCTCGCGCTCGTCGTCGCCGGGGTGAAGACCGGCACCGCGTCGTCGCTGTGGGACCTGGATGCGACCGGCGAACCGCTGCCGCGAGTCGGCGACTTCAGCATCATCCTCGACGGCGCAGGCGCGCCGGCCGCCGTCATCGAGACGACCGCGATCGAGATCGTGCCGTTCGACCAGGTCGGCGCCGAGCATGCGCACGCCGAGGGCGAGGGCGACCGGTCGCTCGCCGCCTGGCGCGACATCCACGAGCGCTTCTGGCGGGACCACTCCGAGAACCCGCGCGGCTTCGAGCCCGACATGCCGGTCGTGTGCGAGCGGTTCCGGCTGGTGCACCCGCAGAACTGACCGACGGGATGCCGGCGCCGCCGGAACCCGGATCCGCCGTCAGGCCGCCGGCGTCCCGAGCCCGGCGGAGATGAGGTCGGCAAGGGCGGGCAGATCGCCGATCGTGGCCGGATCGGCGACCGCAACCGCCCCGTCGCCCGCATCGCCCGCCGTCTCGTCGGGAGCGTCCTCGGCCAGCGGAGGCGTCGTGATGATGGCCACCCAGGCGGCGGCTGCGACGCGCACGCGGTGCGCGGCGATGGGGTGCAGGATGCTGGCGCCGAGCACCCGTTCCACGACCGACTGGAGCTGACGGCGGTAGTCGCGCAGCCTCGCGCGCACCTCGGGGTGCGTGCGATGCTCGCGCCACACGATGACGCGCCGCACCTCCGACTCCTCCTGCAACTCGTGCAGCCGACGGGTCACGTTCAGCAGTGCGCGTGCCGGGTCGCCGGTCGCGACGAGGGCGGAGGTGTCGACGGCGTCGAGGTCGAGGCGCTCGGCCACGAGCGCGCGCAGCAGATCCGTCTTGCTCGGGAAGTAGTAGAAGAGCAGACCCTTGGGCACGCTGGCCAGTTCGGCGATCGCCGCTGTCGGCGTCGCGTCGAAGCCGCGCTCGGCGAACAGCCGCTCGGCGGCGTCCAGGATGAGCGTGCGGCTCTGCCTGCTGCGGGTCATGTCGGGCTCCTCGTCGAGAACGGCGGGGGCGTCGGTCGCATCCGGCGCCCCCGTCTCGGCCCGCAGCTCAGTGCGGGAGGGTGCGGTCGTGCGTATGCATGGCCGGTCTGACGGCCAGCGCCGCGACGATCACCGCGATGGCGCCGCCCACCCAGCAGACCCAGGCGATCCCGGACTGCATGTCGGCGTAGCCGCCGAGCCACGGGGCGAGGAACAGCACTGCGCCCAGGGCGAGCTGCACGTACTCCATCGCAACCATCCCGGGCATCGCCAGGTTCACGACACCCGAGGCGATGAGCAGAGCACCGGCGCCGATCATCCACGGCATGGATGCGCCCATCTGGGGCATGAGGAACGCCGACAGCACGACGACCAGGCCCACCCCCACGGCGACCCAGTCCTCCCAGCGAGTCCACTTCTTCATTCGGATCTCCTCCTTCCGAGACCTGATGGCTCCCGATCGGGGGTCGTATCCACGGTAGATCTGACTGACCACCCGGTCAAGAGTGTGCGCGCCTCGCGTGACCCGTCCGGCGACAGCGGCTCAGCCGCGCGTGGAACGCCAGCCGAGTTCGGGGGCGACGTACTTCGCGAACGACTCGACGACCCGCAGGTTGAACTCGACGCCGAGCTGGCTCGGGATGGTGAGCATCAGCGTGTCGGCGGCGGCGATGGCCGCGTCGTCCTTGAGCTGCTCGACGAGGACGTCGGGCGCGGCCGCGTAGGTCTTGCCGAACGTGGACCGGATGCCGTCGATGACGCCGATCTGGTCGCCGTCCTGACGGCCGCCGAAGTACATCTCCTCTTCGGCGGTGGTGATGGGGAAGATCGAGCGGCTGACCGACACCCGAGGGGTTCCGGGGTGACCCGCGTCGCGCCATGCGGCGCGGAACGCGTCGATCTGCTCGGCCTGCAGCAGGTCGAACGGGCGGCCGTCGGCCGCGGTCAGCAGCGTCGACGACATGAGGTTCACGCCGACGCGACCGGCCCACTCGGCGCTGTCGCGGTTGCCGGCGCCCCACCACACGCGTGAGCGCAGTCCGGGGGAGTGCGGCTCGATGCGCTGCAGTCCGCTTCCGCCGCCGAACGGCGAGTTCGCGTCGCGCTCCGCGAGCCCCTCGCCGTCGATCGCGCGCAGGAACAGGTCGAAATGCTCGCGCGCGATGTCGGCCCCGCGCGGGTCCTCCGACCCCGTGTAGCCGAACGCCTCGTAGCCTCGCACGACCGACTCGGGTGACCCGCGGCTCACGCCCAGGGCCAGTCGTCCGTCCGAGATCAGGTCGACCGCTGCCGCCTCTTCTGCGAGGTAGAGCGGGTTCTCGTATCTCATGTCGATCACACCGGTGCCGACCTCGATGCGCTCGGTGCGCGCGGCGATGGCCGCGAGCAGGGGCATCGGCGACGCCTGCTGCCGTGCGAAGTGGTGCACGCGGAAGTATGCGCCGTTGACGCCGAGCTCGTCCATGCCCTGGGCGAGGTCGATCGCCTGGTGCATCGAGTCTGCGGCGGTCAGCTGGCGTCCGCCGCCGAGCGGGCCGTAGTGGCCGAACGAGAGGGTTCCGAAGCGTTCCATGTCGACTGCAACCGTACGCTCGCGGCATCCATTCCGGTGAATGGATGCCGGGGGTGGGGATCAGGCCGGCTGGGCGACGCCCGCCTGGAGCGCCTCGACGACGGGTGCGAGCTCGGGCTGCTGGGAGGCCTCGGCGAGCACGCGCGCGAGGGTCTCGTCGTGGATCGGATGCGCGCGCTCGTACAGCGCCCGGCCGGCGGGGGTGAGCTCGGTGTAGATGCCGCGGCGGTCGTCGGCGCAGAGGACGCGCGTGATGAGCGCCCGGTCCTCGAGGCGCGTGACCAGCCTCGTCGTCGCGCTCGGGCTCAGCGCCGTCGCGCGGGCGAGCTGCTGCATGCGCATGTGCCATCCGTCCTGCCGGCTGAGCGCGTCGAGCACGGTGTACTCCACGACGGAAAGGTCGACGGATGCAGCCAGCGCGCGCTCCAGTGCGGTGTCGATGAGTCCGTGCAGGGCGGCGAGGGTGCGCCAGCCCTGTGCGCGCACTTCGACGGCGTCGTCGGCGATGCCCATGGATTCCTCCTCGGTCGACGCAAGGGTAGTTGCTTGCGCAAATACACCGCGTATGCAACTATGTATCTCGCTTGCGCAATATCCCGCGTGTGCAACTACTCGACAGTGTAACAGGAGATCCCCCGTGCCACTCGGACTCATCGCCCTCGCCATCGGCGCATTCGGCATCGGACTCACGGAGTTCGTCATCATGGGCCTGCTTCCCGCGGTCGCGCAGGACTTCGGCGTGACCGATGCTGCGGCAGGCTGGCTCATCTCGGGCTACGCCCTCGGGGTGGTGGTCGGCGCGCTGGGGCTGACCGCGGCGACCACGCGCCTGCCGCGCAAGCCCGTGCTCCTCGGGCTCGTGGTGCTCTTCATCGCCGGCAACCTGCTGACCGCCGTCGCGCCGGACTACGCCCTCGCGATGACGGGGCGTGTGCTCGCGGCACTGTCTCACGGCGCGTTCTTCGGCATCGGCTCCGTCGTGGCGGCGAGCCTCGTCGCGCCCGAGAAGCGCGCGGGCGCGATCGCGATCATGTTCACCGGACTCACCGCGGCCAACGTGCTCGGCGTGCCGTTCGGCACCTTCATCGGCCAGCAGTTCGGATGGCGGTCGACGTTCTGGGTGATCTCGGCGATCGGCGTGCTCGCTCTCGCCGGCATCGCCGCGCTCGTGCCGGCGGCCAAGGTTCCGCAGGAGCGCATCAGCCTGCGGCGCGAGCTGCGCGCGTTCCGCTCGACGCAGGTGTGGCTGTCGCTGGTGGTCACCGTGCTCGCCTTCGGTGGCATGTTCGGCGCGTTCACCTACATCGCGTACACCCTCACCGAGGTGAGCGGCTTCGCGGCGAGCACGGTGCCGTGGCTGCTCGTGCTCTTCGGTGCGGGTCTCGTCGCCGGCAACTGGCTGGGCGGACGCCTGGCCGACCGTCGTCTGGACCTGACGCTCGTGGTGTTCATCGGTGCCCTCGTGGTGGCGCTGGTCGCCTTCGCGCTGCTCGCGGGATCGCCCGTGGCCACGATCATCGCGCTGGTGCTCATGGGCGCGTTCGGCTTCGGCACCGTGCCGGGCCTGCAGAGCCGCATCATGGACTACGCCGACGGCGCGCCGACGCTCGCGTCAGGCGCCAACATCGGCGCGTTCAACGTCGGCAACGCGCTCGGCGCGTGGGCGGGCGGCGTGGGCATCAGCGCGGGCCTCGGCTACACGGCGCCGGTGTGGATCGGCGCGGTGATCTCGGCCGCCGGGTTCGTCGTGATGGTCGTGGCGGCGCTTGCCGCGCGTCGCGTACGCGCCGCCGTGGTCTCGCCGCGCGCGGCGGTGCCCGTCACGGCGAGCACGGTGCCCGTCCGCGTCGGCTGATCGCGCGACATCGACCGGTACGGCGTGTGCACCCCTGTCCGGGTGTGCGCGCCGTGCTTACGATGGCACCATGGTCCAGGTCCGTGTTGCCGGCGTCGCGCTCGATGCCTCGGGGCAGCACGTGCTGCTGCTGAAGCCCGTCGACCAGATGCCGGGCGACGGCTATGTGCTGCCGATCTGGATCGGGCAGCTCGAGGCCACGTCCATCCTCGTGGCCGTGGAGAACGCCGACGTCCCGCGTCCGCTCGCGCACGATCTCATGCGCTCGATGCTCGTGGCGCTGGACGCCGTCGCGACGCGCGTCGAGGTCACGCGTGTCGAGGACGGCACGTTCTACGCCGAGGTGACGCTGTCGACCGCCCTGGGCGACCGCGTGGTGGATGCGCGCCCGTCCGACGCGATCGCGCTCGCGTCGCGGGTGGGCGCGGCGATGTGGGTCGCCGACGAGGTCATCGCCGAAGCGGGCGTGCCCGACGTGCTCACCGACACCGACGCCGCCGAGCGGCTCGACGAGTTCAAGAAGTTCCTCGACGACGTCGAACCCGAGGACTTCGACGGCTGACGTGTATCAGGAGCGGGGGATGCCGCTCCATCACGGGGTGTGCTGCGCAGATGACGCGGCCCCTCCCGACCGAAAGGCATCCCCATGTCGTTGAACGACCTCGCCATCGACGTTCCGCACGCGGCCGCCGGCGCTGCCGTCGCCGAGCTGCGCGCCCTGGGCGACAAGGTGCTCCTTCCCGGCGACGCCGGGTTCGACGCCGCCCGGACCCCGTGGAACCTCGCCGTCGTGCAGAACCCCTTCGCCGTGGCCGTGCCGCGCTCCGCCGCCGACGTCGTCGACGTCGTGCGTGCGGCGGTGCTGTCGGGGCTGCGCATCGCGCCGCAGTCCACCGGCCACGCCGCTGCCGCGCTGAGCGAGACCGACCTCACCCACACCGTCATCGTGTCGCTGAAGGGCCTGCGCGGCGTCGAGGTCGATCCGCAGGCACGCACCGCCCGTGTCCTGGGCGGATCGCTGTGGAACGACGTGCTCGAAGCAGCGGCACCCCACGGGCTCACGGCGCCGCACGGCAGCGCCGGCGATGTGTCGGTGGTCGGCTACCTTCTCAACGGCGGGCTCTCGTTCTACGGCCGCGCTCACGGACTCGCCGTGAACACGGTCCGCGCCGTCGAGGTCGTCACCGCCGACGGCACGGTCGTCCGTGCCAGCGCCGACGAGCACACCGACCTGTTCTGGGCGCTCCGCGGCGGGTCGGGAGCCTTCGGCGTCGTCGTCGCGATCGAGATCGACCTGCTGCCGATCGCCGACATCTTCGCCGGCATGCTGCTGTGGGATGCCGTGCACGCGGGCGAGGTGGCGCGCGCCTGGGCGCAGTGGACCGCGACGGCGCCCGAGTCCGCCACCACCGCGCTGCGCATCCTGCACCTGCCTCCGCTGCCGGAGCTGCCACCGTTCCTGTCGGGTCGCTCGCTCGTGGTGATCGACGGCGCGATCGAAGAGACGGATGCCGCGGCATCCGCTCTGCTCGAGCCGCTGCGCGCGCTGCAGCCCGAGATGGACACGTTCGCCCGCATCCCTGCGCCTGCTCTCGTGCAGGTGCACATGGACCCGCCCGAGCCGTCGCCGTCGGCGACGTGGCACGCGATGCTCGGCGAGCTGCCGGGTGACGCGGTGGACGCCTTCGTGGCCGCGGCGGACGAGCCCGGCCTGTTCGTGCACGAGCTGCGGCACCTGGGCGGTGCGCTGAACCGTCGCCCCGCGCAGGGCGGCGCGGTCTCATCGCTCGCCGGGGAGTACGCGCTGCACGCGGTCGCGATGGTCCCCGTTCCCGAGGCGGCACCGGCTGCGACGGCCGCCGTGCACGCGGCTGTGGCGGCGCTCGCCGCCTGGCACATCGACGCGCTGGCGCTCACCTTCGTGGACGCTCCCGGTGCCGACCGCTCGCTCGGGTTCGGTGCGGCGCGGGCGCGCCTGCGCGCGCTGAAGCTGGACTACGACCCCGCGAACCTGTTCGCCGCGGCACGCCCGGTCTGACCGGATCGGGGCGCACGGCATCCGTTCGGGGCGCACCGCGTGCGCCCCGAACGGTTACGGCGCGCCCCGAACCCGGCAACGGGACGGCTCAGGCCGCGCCCTTTCGGACCTCGGCGGCCACCTCGTCGGGGGAGCCGCGCCACGGCGTGCCGTGCCCGGGAAGCACCCACGACGCCTTCAGGCCGGAGAGGTGCTCGAGCGATTCGAGCGCCTCGGCCGGCTCGTCGGTGAAGGGCGCCGGCTGCAGGCCGGTGCGGCCGGTCAGCACGTGCCGTGTCGTGAGGGCGTCCCCGACGAAGACGGCGTCGGCGAGCTCGGAGTACACGGCGATGCTCCCGGCCGAGTGCCCCGGCATCCCGACGACCACCGGTGAGCCGGGCAGATCCAGCACGTCCCCGTCGTGCACCTCGACGACCTCGCTCACGTACTTCGTCGGCATCGCGCGCTTGCGCAGCGCGTAGGTGAAGAATCCGACGGTGGGGCCGAGCTTCATCGGGGGCATCTCGACCTTGCCCTTCTCGCCGGTGCGGGCGCGCTGCGCGTCGGCCTCGTGCACGTAGACGGGCACGCCGTGGTCGCGGCGCAGGCGCTCGGCGAACCCGATGTGGTCGCTGTCGCCGTGGGTGAGCACGACGCCCTTGACGTCGTCGGGGGTGAGGCCGAGGCTCTTCAGCTCGCGGACGAGGTCGCCGTAGTGGCCGGGCAGTCCGGCGTCGACGACCGTGACCCCGTCATCGGTCACGATGAGGTAGACGGCGACGATGTCGTTGCCGATGCGGTGCAGGTGCGGTGCGAGCTTCATGTCGGGATCCTGAGGGTGTCGGTGGTGTGGGGGTTGGCATGGCTACGATACGTAGCTATCATGGCTACTGTCAATAGCCATCGCGAAAGGACCGACATGCCGACGCCGGAGCGCACGACGAACGCCGAGATCATCGCCGCCGGACGCGACCTGCTCGAAGACGCGGGGCTCGCCGGCCTGACGATGCAGAGCGTCGCCCAGCGCGTCGGAGTGCGCGCACCGTCGCTGTACAAGCGCGTGCGAGACCGCGACGCGCTGGTCGACGAGGTGGCCGCCGCGAGCGTGGCCGACCTGACCGGCAGGCTGGAGGCATCCGATCGCTCCCTCGAAGGGCTCGCACGCGCCTACCGCGCGTTCGCGCACGAACGTCCCGAGGGGTTCCGCCTGATGTTCGGCGGGACGGTGCCGCAGGCGACGCTCGACCGCGCGGGACTCATGATCGTCCAGAGCGCGGGAGAGCTCGCGGGCGAGGCGCACGCGCTGGATGCCGCACGTCTGGTCACCGCGTGGGTCACGGGGTTCGTGCACATGGAGCTGGCCGGGGCGTTCCGGATGGGCGGCGATGTCGACGCTGCCTTCGACTACGGTCTCGCGGCGCTGCGCCGGGGCATCGGCGTCTGAACGCCGGGTCGCGTCCGCATCGGTCGCGCCCGCGCCGGGGATAAGCGGTAGCCGGTGCTCCCCGGCGCGGACGCGGGGTTCACGCCGCGGTGCGGTGCGCCCGGTGCACGGTGAGGCTCGCGGGTCCCGTGAGATCGGACGACACCAGCTCGAGCTGCACGGCATCCGCGAATAGGCGGCGGCCCGCGCCGACGGCGGTGGGGAACGTGATCAGCCGGTACTCGTCGACGAGATCCGCCGCGCGCAGCGCGTCGACGACCGAGTGGCTGCCGATCACGACGACATCGCGGGTCGCGAGGGTCTCGGTGACCCAGTCGACCGGCGACGCGGTCACCGGATGCGAGTTCTGCCACACGTCGTGCGGAAGCGGGCGGCTCGTCACGACGGCCTTCTCGGCTCGGTTCATCGCCTGCGCGAACGCGTTGTCGCGCGTCGGCCACAGCGTCGAGAAGTGGTCCCACGTGCGCCGCCCGAACAGCAGCACTCCGGTGTCGAAGATGCTCCCCAGGCGGAACTTGTCGCCCGCCACCCCCTCCGGCCCGTAGGCCATCGCCCAGCCGCCGAACGGCGTGCCACCGCGTCCGTCCGGATCCTCGACCACGCCATCCAGCGTGATGTACTGCACGACGATCAGTCGTCCCATGTCGTCCTCCTCGTGTCGTCCCGCTCGCGCGGGTTCACAGGGATATACGGTCGGGATGCCGCGAACTCATCGCTCGGCCACGGATTCCTGCAGCAGCGCGAAGAGCCGAGCGTCCTGGTACACCAGCACGTGGCTGATGGCGCCGGCGGCGTCGCCGTCGAACAGCTGCACGGTGTGCGGCTCGAATCCCTCTGCCGTCACGCGGGACAGCAGAATGCCCGGCTGCCCGTTTGCCGAGACGGGCTCCGTGCGCCAGGCCGTGCCGCGGCGCGAGAAGAACTCCGCCATGAACGCGCGGTATGTGTCGCGGCCCGTGGACCACGCGGGCACCGGCGGCATCTCGAAGACGACGTCCTCCGAGACGAGGGCCGCGAGCGCATCGACATCGGCCCGTTCGATCGCCCGTGCGTAGCGCTCGACGGCGGTCGGCGCGAGGTCGTGGGGACGGTGCGTGCCCGCCGCGATCGCGGTGCGGGCGCGCTGCAGCGCCGAGTTCGCCGATGCGACCGACACGTCCAGCACGGCCGCCGTCTCGCCGGCGGACAGGCCGATGAGATCGCGCAGCACATACGCGCCGCGTTGCAGCGGAGACAGCGACTGGAGCATCGCGGTGACAGCGAGGCGGACGTCGCCGCGCCGCTCGGCGGCCGCTTCGACCTCGGATGCCGCCACCCAGCCCGTCGGCGCCGGCATCAGCCACGGCACGTCGAACGCGGGGACCAGCGGCGCGCCGATCTCGATCCCCGGCGCCTGCAGGTCGCGGGGGAGCGGGCGGCGCGGCGCGTCGCGCAGCCGGTCGACGCACACGTTGCGAGCAATGCGGAACACCCAGGTGGCGAGGCCGGCGCGCGCGGGATCGAAGGTGGCTCGCGCCTTCCAGGCACGTTCCAGCGCGTCCTGCGCGGCGTCCTCCGCCTCGAAGGGCGAGCCGAGCATCTGGTAGCAGAACGCGAGCAGGCGCGGTCGAAGCCCCGTCAGCTCGTGGGCGTCGAACGTGCTCACAGCGCGAGCCTAGAGGCCCGCGCCGACGTCCGTCTCGTCGTCGCCGACCAGCGACACGACGTGATCCAGCGCTTCCTGTGCGAGGGGCGTCCAGCGCGCGAGCGTCGACTCGCGGTCGCTCCGAGCCGGCACGGCGATCCACTCGCGCATCGTCCGGGTGCCCATCGTGACCTCCTGCGCATCGCCCTGCGCGACGAGCGCGACGGCGCGTTCGCGCGGCAGCTTCACGATCAGGCGGTCGTCGTGGCCGAGGAACGCGACGATCTTGCCCCTGGCGCGGATGCCGGGACTGCGGAACATGGTGCCGATCGTGAGCGGCTCGTCGTGCACGAGTCTCGCGGCGACCTCGTCGAGGAGCTGTGCGTCGACGGTCATGGCAGTGCCTCCTTGAGGTGCGGCATCCCTGCGGGGTATCCGCCGACCACGCGGCGAACGGCTTCGACGTCCCCCGAGATCATCCCCGCCGACGCCGCGGCGTCGATGGGGAGCTGTCCGGTGAACAGGGCGACCAGCGCGCCCGGATCGCCGTCGACGACGGCCGCCGGCTCGGCGGTGGGCGTGCTCGCGGCGACCTCGATCGAGCCGCCGTCGACGGCGATGTCGCAGCCGTCGTCGAGTGAGCCGACACGGACGACCTGCGGCGGCGAGCCGGGCGCGTTGTCGCGGCACAGTCCGCGCAGCGGCAGCTGCAGCCAGTGGGCGCGGAACTCCTCGTGCGCGGAGGGCGGGCTCATCGTCGGCGCTCCCCATTTGACGAGCTCACGGAGCGCCCCCTCGAGCGCGGCGCCGCGCGGAGTGAGCGCGAACACGACCACGTTCGCGGGTCGGGGCAGCTGCATCCGCACGACCAGGCCCGCCGACTCCATCTCGCGCAGGCGCGTGGCGAGCAGGTTGGTGGCGATGCCGGGGAGCCCGCGCTGCAGGTCGGCGTACCGAGATGGGCCGAGCGACAGCAGCTCGCGCACGATCAGGAGCGTCCAGCGGTCACCGACGACGTCGAGCCCGCGGGCGAGAGCGCAGTACTGGCCATAGGACCTCACGGAGCGAGCATAGCGCGCGGGGGTTGACAAAGAAACGCAGTCGCTTGACTATTTCAAGTGACGCTGGAATCGCGCACCGTGAACGGAGGACGCCATGACCATCAACACGTCTGTGGCCGAGAGTCCCACGCTCTCGCGGTACTACGACGTGCTCCGCGCCGGCGCCGAGGCGTATCGGGACGGGCGCGACCTGCTGCCCCTGCTGGCCGACGACTTCGTGTTCGACGGCCCGATCGCGGGTCGCGTCGCGGGCGGCGCTCGCTTCGCGCACGGCGTCCGCGGGTTCGTCGAGAACGTGCGCGAGATCACGCTGCTGCAGGTCGTGACCGGGGATGCCGCGGCCGCAGTGCTCTACGACGCCGAGATGCCGGGCGGGGCGGTGCGGTTCTCAGAGTTCTTCGTCTTCGATGGCGACCGGATCGCCGAGCTGCGGATCCAGTACGACGCGGCCGACTACCTTGCGAAGGGCGGGCGCTGAGGGTCGCGCCCTCAGCGCTTCTTCGCGTCGCCCTCCGTGGGGCGGTACTTGATCATTCCGCCCGCGACGAGGAACACGACCGCAGCGACGGGCTGCGCGGCGATCCAGACCGGTCCGCTGAAATCGAACGGATAGATCGGGTTCCAGATCACGGCGATGGCCGCGAACACCGGCAGCCACCACCATTGCCTCGCCTGCACCGCGAACCATCCGACGATGACCGCGAGGATCGCGACGACGAACCGGATCAGCAGGAACCAGTCGTTGCCGATCAGCAGCGGCGCGAGAAAGAGTGCGATCGCGGCGAGCACGCCGGGGGCGAGCGCATTGCGCTGGTACGCGACAGGCTGCGGGGTGCGTGCACTCATGCCTCGATCCTTTCACCTTGCCGCGCGGTGCCGTGCCGCAGTGGCGGGGCCGGGATGTCGGGACCGCGGTCTCACTGGAGGCAGAACTCGTTGCCCTCAGGATCCTGCAGCTGGTAGTAGTGCTCGCCCCAGGGTCCCCACCGCTGGTCGATGGTCCGGGTGACGGTCGCCCCCAGCGCGACGAGCCGATCCTTCTCAGCTTCGAGGATCTCGTCGTGCGTGCGCGCGTCGTCCGGATCGCGTGCCACGTTGACATCGAGATGGATGCGGTTCCGCTCGGACTTCGGGCCATCGGCGTGATGGAAGAACAGGCGGGGACCCTTGCCCTCGGGGTCCTCGGCGAGGGCCCGCTTGCCGAGATCCTCCTCTGTCAGCCCGGAGTCCAGCAGCTGCCGGCGCAGCGGGTCCTCCCACTCCATCGCCGGGTAGCCGAACACCGCTGACCAGAAATGCGACAGTGCGCGGGGGTCGTCCGCGTAGAACGTGATGTTGCCGAGTGTCGCCATCGTCCGCCTCCTTGCGTCGGACACCACCATCGCAGGGGCCTCCGACAGGCGCAACGGAGGGCACGGAAGCTAGGCTCGCAGCGTGCCCGCCACGCAGTCGCCACGTCCGCGTACGTCGTCGACGTCGCGCACGGCGTTCTGGGTCGTCGCGGCACTGGGGCCGCTGAGCGCGGCCATCGCCTGGTTCTGGTACGGCTTCGCGCAGGCCGAGGCGCAGTCCGAGCAGGGGAAGGCACTCGCAGCAGGGACCACGATGGCAGGTTTCGCGGAGGTCGTCGGCGGCATCCCGCTGGTGCTCGCCCACATCGTCGGAGTGGGACTCCTCGTGACGCTCGGCTGGTTCGGCTATCGCGGCCGAGGCATCGCTCTCGCGCTCGGTGCCGTGCTCGTCGCGAGCCTCATCGGGGTCGGCGTCGCTCAGTTGACGTACGGTGGCGAGCTCTTCGACCTCGGCATCGGCAACGACACGTTCGTGCCCTGAGGCGCTGCGGCACGGGTCACTTACAGAAGCCCTGCATCGAGACGGCCCATCGTTCCCCGAGCGACGCGTGCGACTGCACGACGAGGATGAGCGGGATGTGACCGAGGTGGCGTCCGCAGCCCTGCCTAGTCGATCGGTCGCCGGTCAGCAACCCCCGTTCGCCGGGCCGTCGCCTCCTCCTAGCGTGAGGGCACGAGCGTGAGGAGCAGCCGATGGCGAATTTCGGGTACACGTTGATGACCGAGCAGAGCGGTCCGAAGGACCTCGTCCGGTACGCGCAGGCGGCGGAGCGCGCCGGATTCGACTTCGAGGTCTGCAGCGACCACTACTCGCCGTGGCTGGTGAGTCAGGGACACTCCCCGTATGCGTGGGCGGTGCTCGGCGCGGTCGCCCAAGCGACGGAGCGGGTCGAGCTGATGACCTACGTCACATGCCCCACGATGCGGTACCACCCTGCGGTGGTCGCGCAGAAGGCGGCGACGCTGCAGCTGCTCGCGGACGGCAGGTTCACCCTCGGGCTCGGCTCGGGCGAGAACCTCAATGAGCACACCGTGGGCCGCGGGTGGCCCACGGTGGATGTGCGGCAGTCGATGCTGGAGGAAGCGGTGCACATCATCCGTGCACTCCACGGGGGCGAGTTGACGACCTTCGCGGGCGACCATTTCCGTGTGGACTCCGCGAGGATCTGGGATCTGCCCGACGACGGCGTGCCCATCGGCATCGCCGTTTCGGGCGACGATTCCATCGAGCGGTTCGCGCCGCTGGCCGATCACATGATCGCCGTTGAGCCGGACGAGAAGCTCGTGTCGGCATGGGAGGCGAGCCACCAGGGCGCGGGAGCTCGCAAGATCGGTCAGGTGCCGATCTCGTGGGACCCCGACAAAGAGGCGGCGGTCGACCGCGCGCATGACCAGTTCCGGTGGTTCGGCGGCGGATGGGCCGTGAACGCGGACCTGCCCACGACGGCAGGATTCGAGGCGGCGAGCTGCTTCGTACGCCCGGACGATGTCGCCGGCTCGATCGCCTGCGGCCCGGATCTCGACGAACTGGCCGCCGCTGCGGGGCCCTACCTCGATGCCGGTTTCACCGACATCGCATTCGTGCAGGTCGGCGACCAGGCACAGGACCGGTTCCTGGCGGAAGCCGCCGGCCCTCTGTTGGAGAGGGCGCGCGCGCTCACTGAGCATCACGCTTGACTTAGGCCGGTCGAGGTCGACAGCGTTCTCCTGCATCGAGGTGCACGGGGGTGTTCTCCGGGTACACCCTTGACGAGAGACTCCCGCCGGCGATATGAAGCGCGTTCCATAGAAGAGTCCGGTTGCTCGATAGGACGCGAGGAGAAGCGCATGACTGACACCACAGATGACCCGGGCTGGACCGGCGGGCAGAACGCCTTCGGTGAGTTCGCCCCGGGGATGGTGCACTACACCGACAGGGTCCTCTTCGACGAGGTGTGGGAACGCCCGGGTCTGTCCAAACGGGATCGGAGCCTCGTCACCATCGCAGCGCTGACCGCGATGGGAAAGATGGACCAGCTCCGATTCCATCTCGGGTTCGCTCGCCGCAACGGCGTCACCGACGAGGAGCTGAGAGAAGCCCTGCTGCAGTTGGCGTTCTACTCCGGCTGGCCCAACGGGATGGGTGCGACCGCGGTGCTGAAGAACATCATCGAGGACGACGAGTGACAGGCCGGGAGACACCATGAACGACCACGGATTCGAGCAGATCTTCCCGCTCGGGGAGACGAACGACGCCTACGCCCAGTACTTCACGGGGCAGAGCTACAACGCCCCACTGACTGACGGCGCGGTGCCGGTCGCGAACATCTCGTTCGAGCCCGGCTGCCGCAACAACTGGCACATCCACCACGGCACGAACGGCGGAGGAGACCAGATCCTGATGTGCACGGCCGGCAGCGGCTGGTACCAGGCCGACGGCGAGGAACCCGTCAGTATGGTGGCGGGCACCGTCATCCGTGTCCCGGCCGGCACCAAGCACTGGCACGGTGCGAAGTCGGACTCCTGGTTCAGTCACGTCGCCTTCATCACCCCCGGCGACGGCGTGAGCAACGAATGGCTCGAACCGCTCGCCGACGACGAGTACCGCAGGCTGCCCGCGAGCACCGACGACGGAGCGAGCGCATGAGCAGTCGCCCGACGCGCCGCCCGGCGGACGCCGTCGGTCAGGTCGTTGCGAGGGCTCGCACGCGGTTGCCGCGTGCGTTGTGCTCCAGCTCCACCAAGCCGAGCTCCTCGAGGAGGGGCGGAAGATACATCCCGAATCGGCCCCGGTAGCCCTTGCGGGTGCCGTACCAGCCTCCAAGGGGTTGGCCTCCGAGCGTCCCCACGCTTCTACGGTGCCCTCGGCCGCAGGCTTCTGCTCGTCGGCCGAACCGAGGGGCACCCAGCCGGCTTGTTCGACGAGCCATCCGTGGAGGTCTTCGACTGCACGTGCCTGGTAGGTCAGACGGGTGCTGCCCACCTTGCACACGAGCTGCTCGCCGTCCCGGTACATCGTGTACTCCGATGTGCCCGGTGCTGTGCGCAGCACCTACGGATCGGAGTTGGTCCCCGCTGCCATTGTCTTCCCCTCGCAGTCCCTGAGCCTCAGTGTGCTCTGCGGAGTGCCTCCAGCAAGGGCAGCCTCCGGTCGACCTCGACACGGTCGGCCCCCTGCCCCTACGCTCGCCGCGGCCTGTCGTACGTCGAGCGGGGGCTGTGTCGGTGGCGGGTGTCTCCGATCGACTACAGCACCCGTCCGAGCGGTGTCAACCCTCCGCGCGGTGTCGGCGCGCGCGTCATGATCGCCAGCGGGCGGTGTCGCCGCCCGGCAAGGGAGGGGCGGGTCGACCTGCCCGGAAAGGGAACAACCCATGAGCATAGGAACTGGAATCGCACTCTTCGCGATCGGCGCCATCCTGGCGTTCGCGGTCAATGTCGACGTCGGATGGGTGAGCCTCGACATGGTGGGCTACATCCTGATGATCGCCGGAGCCGTCGTCTTCCTCGTCGGCATCGTGCTGCTGTTCCGTCGTCGTCGCAGCGACACGGTGACCCGCACGGTGGCGGATCCCGTCGCCCCGCGCGCCGAACCCGGGATCTCCCACCGCATCACTCGTGAGACGGACGACACGGTCGGCCTCTGACCGGGTTCAAGGCAGGAGCGTCGCAGCCAAACCGGGTGCGACGCTCTGACCTTTGATGGATCGCGGCGTCGACTGGCCACGAGATCTGAATCGAGACGCGCAGATGCCTGAAGGCCGGGTCCCTTCTCGACTGCGGCGGGGAGCTGCCAGCGTGACGGCGTATAGCGAGAACGATAGGAGGGCGAATGAGGCGGCCGTGAAGGTCCAGATCGTCGGCTCCGCGGCCGCAGGGGCGATTGCGCCGGTCGCGACGACGGCGCAGACGACCATGACCCGTCCCGGGGGCCGATCCAGCCAGCGACCGACGGGGATCGCGCACCCAGCCGACATCAGGAGACCCAGTGTGATGGCGAAGAAACTGAGCCGTCGTCCCAGCCCGTGTCGGCCACGATGATCGGGGCGGCAACGAGGATCGCGTAGTAGAGGACTTCCCAGGCGACGACTTGGGCCAGTGCGAGCGCCGTCAGCCGGCGGCCGCTCGCAGCGTTCGGGGTCAATCGCTTGTTACGCCGGCGCGGCGGTGGTCGTGGGGAAGACTCCGCGGATGGCGACGTAGCCGATCGCTGCGCCCACCGCCTGTGCGGCGATGAATGGCAACGCCGACGCGGGCGCGATGCCGGCGAACGTGTCGGTGAACATGCGGCCCACGGTGATCGCCGGGTTCGCGAAGCTCGTGGACGACGTGAAGAAATACGCAGCCCCGATGTACGCGCCCACCGCGGGCGCTGCCAGGTGCGATCGTCCGGTGCGTACGAGCGCGAAGATCAAGAAGATGAGGCCTGCCGTCGCGACGACCTCCGACAGCAGCCGTGGACCGTCGGCCCGGTCGGTCGTGCTCCAGGCGACGGCCGGCACCGCGAACATGAGGTTCGCGAGGATCGCGCCGACGATGCATCCGAGGATCTGCATCGGCACGTAGACGGCCGCCGTGTCCCACTTCTTCCGGTGCAGCGCGATGTCGACGAGAGTGACCACGGGGTTGAAGTGCGACCCCGACACCGTGGCGAAGACGAGGATCAGCACGGCGAGACCCAGAGCTGTCGCGAACGCGTTCTCGAACAGCTGCAGCCCGACATCCGTGGGGGAGAGCTGCTGCGCGGCGATCCCCGACCCGATGACGACGGCAGCGAGTCCTGCGCTGCCGAGGAACTCGCCTGCGGCAGCGCGGATGGCGTGGGTCATGAAGCGACGAGCAGCTGTGACACCCGGTCGAGCGCCCCGGGGACAAGTTTGAAGTACGCCCATGTGCCACGCTTGCTTCGGGTCAGGAACCCCGCGTTCGTGAGGATCTTCAGGTGATGCGACACGGTCGGCTGGCTGAGTCCGACGGGCTCGATCAGGTCGCACACGCACGCTTCGGAGTCCTCCGACGCGGCGACGATCGACAGCAGGCGCAGGCGCGTCGGATCGGCCAGGGCCTTCATCGTCCCCGCGAGCTGGTCGGCCTCTTCGGCGGTCAGCGGTTCGCGGACCAGAGGCGTGCAGCACACGCCGGCGGTGATGTCGGTCACGTCGAGCATCGTGGTCATACATTGAGACTAGTCGATATTGACAATCGTCGATAGAGCGATGCAGAATCAAACATCGAAGTTCATCGATATCACTGGAGGATGTTGTGACCCTGCTCGACCTGACTCCCCGCGTCGCCGACACCAGCCGCATGACGGCACTGCCGGTCGCGATCATCGGCGCCGGCCCCATCGGTCTGGCGGCCGCCGCCAATCTGGTGGAGCGCGGCACTGATTTCATCATCTTCGAGGCTGGCGACGAGGTCGCATCCAGTGTCCGCTCGTGGGGTCACACGCGCCTGTTCTCGCCGTGGAAGCACCTCGTCGACCCGGCGTCTCGTCGTCTGCTCGAGCAGCAGGGGTGGGTGCTGCCCGACCCCGAGCGTGCGCCGTCGGGCGCCGGGCTCGTCGAAAAGTACGTCGCTCCGCTCGCCGCGCTGGAAGAGATCGCGCCGCACATCCGGACGGGTGCCGAAGTGATCGGCGTCACGAAGGACGGCATGGACCGCACGCGCACGGCCCGTCGCGCCGCGACGCCGTTCTCGGTGCGGGTGCGGACCGCCGATGGGCAGGTGGACGACATCGCAGCGCGCGCCGTGATCGATGCGTCCGGAACCTACCTCTCACCGAACTCGCTGTCCTCCAGCGGGCTCGAGCTGCTGGGCATGACCGAGATCGCCGACCGTGTGACCGCGGCGCTGCCAGATGTTCTGGGACGGGACCGTGCCGAGTTCGCGGGCAGACGGGGGACCGTCGTCGGTGCCGGGCACTCTGCCGCGAACACCCTGCTCGCGCTGGTGAAGCTGGCGCGGGAGGAAGCCGGGACCACCGTGACCTGGCTGATCCGCAACGCGAAGGCCGTGCGGGTGTCCTCGTCGCCCGATGACGAGCTCATCGGTCGGGCCGATCTCGGCAGCCGCGTGGATCGTGCCGTGGAGCGTGGTGACATCGCGCTCGTCGACGGCTTCGAGATCATCCGGGCCCGCCGCGCGGGCGACGCGGTGGAGCTGATCGGGCATCGCCACGGAGAGGTGGTGACTCACGAGACCGACATCGTCGTGAATGCCACAGGATTCCGCCCGAACCTCGACATGCTGCGGGAGATCCGGCTGGAGCTGGACGAGATCGTCGAAGCGCCCAAGCGCCTCGCCCCGCTCATCGATCCGAACGTCCACTCGTGTGGGACGGTGGAGCCGCATGGCTTCCGGGAGCTGACTCACCCGGAGCAGGGGTTCTTCATCGTCGGCATGAAGTCGTACGGTCGCGCGCCGACCTTCCTGCTCGCCACCGGCTACGAGCAGGTCCGATCGGTGACGGCGTGGCTCGCCGGCGACACCGCGTCCGCCGCGAACGTCGAGCTGGTGCTTCCCGCGACGGGCGTCTGCTCGACGGATGCCGGCAGCGGCGGTTCCTGCTGCTCATGACCCGGATCCGCGTCATGGAGCGGGCCGATTGGCCCGCGGTCGAGCGGATCTACGCGCAGGGCATCGAGGACGGAGAGGCGACCTTCGAGGTCGCCACTCCGACCTGGAGCGCGTTCGACGCCGGCAAGCTGCCCGCGCTGCGGTTCGTCGCCGTCGCGAAGGACGGCGCTGTGTGTGGCTGGGTGGCGGCATCCCCTGTCTCCTCTCGCCCTGCCTACCGTGGGGTCGTCGAGCACTCTGTCTATGTGGACCGCGCCGCGCGGGGACGTGGCATCGGGCAGCTCCTGCTGGGAGCGTTCATCGCGGCGGCCGAGGATGCGGGTGTCTGGACGATTCAGTCGAGCATCTTCCCGGAGAACGCCGCGAGCCTGCGACTTCACCAAGCTGCTGGATTCCGCGTCGTGGGGCGGCGGGAGCGGATCGCCCGGGCCGGCGTCGGACCGCATGCCGGGACCTGGCGAGACACGATCCTGATCGAGCGCCGCAGTAGTCGAGTGGACGGAGCATGACGATGGATGACGCGACGATTCGCCGTTATCTCACCGAACCGCGCCTGGCCGTCCTGGGTATCGTGAGTGCCGGCGGCATCCGCGATGCCGGCGACGTCGTGCCCGCGTGGCTGGAGAGCATGTCACCGATCACGCCGGCGCACGAGCGTCGGTTGCCCCGAATCGCGCGGCAGCTTCTCTGGCAGCTGGCGAATCTGGGATGGATCGAACGATCCGACGGCTTCTGGACAGCCACCACCCTGGGACGGCACGCAAGAGATCTCGCCCCGGTACGGGGCTGATCAGTCGACACGGCCTCCCATTCTCCACGGGGATAGACTGCGGTCTATGGGTCAAGCGACGGATCTCACCTCTCTGGGCGATCCGACGCGGGCCCGCATCCTTCGCCTGATCCGCGACTCCGACGACGGGCGGATGCTGGTCGGCCACCTCGCGAACGCTCTCGACCTGCGCCAGCCCACCGTGAGCCACCACATGAAGGCGCTTCGCGAGGACGGTGTCGTGGTGCGCGAACCGGACGGTCGTCGCGTCTGGTACTCGATCGCCGACGATCATGCCGAGCGAGTCGATGCGCTCCTCGGCGGCGCCGAGCGGAGGGCGTCGCCCCCGGATCTGGATCGCATCGTGGCCGCTCTCGCCCAGCGGTTCCGTGGCGTGTTCAGTTCAGAGACCGTCCGCGCGAAGGTCGTCGAGAGCTACGAGCTGCTCGCGAGCGGCTCGGATTCGCCGATGCTCGCCAGCCGAACGGCGGCGTTCGCGGCGGCGCGGCTCAACGCGCTCGAGGGCGCCGAGGCGCGATCGAGCGGCACGCCGACGGTCCTGTTCGTGTGCGTGCAGAACGCCGGTCGTTCCCAGATCGCCGCCGGTATCCTCCGCCAGCTCGCGGGGGATCGCGTGACGGTGTGGACGGCCGGCTCGGCCCCCGCAGGTGATGTGCGCGGCAGCATCGTCGCGACGCTCGATGAGATCGGCGTCCCCCTCGGCGGTGAGTTCCCGAAGCCGCTGACCGACGACATGGTCCGCGCCGCCGACGTCGTCATCACGATGGGATGCGGCGACGCGTGCCCGATCTACCCGGGCCGGCGATACCTGGACTGGGAGCTGGAAGACCCGGTGGGCAAGTCCCCGGATCGGATTCGCGCCATCCGGGATGACATCGAGACGCGGGTGCGCGCGCTGATGGCGGATCTGATCGTCGAACACGGCAGCGATCTCCGCAATAAATAGATCGTGGTCTATGCTTCTCGTGAGGAAAGCGAGACCGCCATGACCGACAAGCCCACCGTCCTGTTCGTCTGCGTGCACAACGCGGGTCGATCCCAGATGGCCGCGGGATATCTTCGCGCTCTTGCCGGCGACGATGTCGAGGTGCTCTCAGCCGGGTCGGCACCGAAGGATGCCATCAATCCCGTGGCCATCGATGCGATGGCCGAAGAGGGCATCGACATCGCGGGGAACACTCCCAAGGTGCTGACGGTCGACGCCGTCAAGGAGTCGGATGTCGTCATCACCATGGGCTGCGGAGACGCGTGCCCCATCTTCCCCGGCAAGCGCTACGAGGACTGGGAGCTCGACGACCCGGCCGGCCAGGGGATCGAGGCGGTGCGCCCGATCCGCGACGAGATCCGGGCGCGCGTCGAGCGCCTGCTGGCCGAGCTGCTGCCGGTGCACGGCGGCGAGTGACTCGAAGATCGATATGGCGGAGGATGGGGGATTCGAACTCTCATGTCCGTGAATACAACTCACCTGTTTTGCCGCGTGATTCCGCGGTTTTCGGGACTCTCCGGGTCGGGATGGCGGCGTTCTCCTGCATCGAAATACACGGCGTGTCACCGGTTAATGTGCCTTAACTGTGCCACCGACGACGGCCACTTGCCAATCTGTGGGGTTACCCTCACCATTCTCTCCACAACCCGCGCGGAGAGGGACTACTCGCTCGGGCGGCTCGAGGGCAAAACTGAAACGTGCTTCATCAGAGCCTGACGGCTCAGATTAGTTCGGGCGCTGAGGGTCGTCCAGCTCCCGCCCCGCGACTGCGGAGCCACGGTACGATTTGGTCTCGTTCCCATAGAAGACGCCTCGTCCGCGTGGAGTCTTTCGAGTTCGCGGCTCACCGCACTCAGTCGATCGAGTCCTCCACGTCCATCAGCCCATTTGCGGGTGAGTTGGCGGATAGCGATGACGCCATGCAGATCACCGCGGAGGACGCCGGGTGAAGCTCATCAGCGGTGTCGCGGTCGGCGCAGTGGCCTGCTGGCAAGAACGACGTTCCTGCTCAGCGCGATAAGCACGCAAGGGGCCAGTTGCGGTCTCGCCTGCAGAACTAAGTACATAAGTCTCCAAGTGCACGTGCTCGAAGGCCAGACCGCGCGGCACGCCCTCAGGCCGCTGCGTATTACGACACGAAAGTACTTGATCGCCGTGGTTTCGGCGGGCCGTTCGTCTGCATGTCGCACACCTGGCCGACGTCGACGACGCGGCCGCCGTGATGATCGTCGTGAACGGCCATTCACAATAACCGACTGCAGGCCTCCGCCTACGTGTGGTCGCGACTGGTATATCACTGGCGAAGCGCAACATTTCCTTGTGTCAATCGGGCGCTGTGCTGTAGAAATTCCTCAGCGAGACGCACCGCTGCGTTTATTCCCGAATCGCTTTTCGAGAGATGGGGATACGCATGCACATACGTAGATGGCGTCGCAAGGCAATCGCGGCGGCGGCGGGATTCGCTCTGATCAGTGGAAGTGTTCTGTTCTCGGCCAGTTCTGCATCCGCCTACACACTCACCGGCTGCTCCTGGGGGCCGTATGGCACCACCGTCACGTGGCAACTTAATGCCCCGGCGGGTGACTACTACGACACCGGACTCGCAGCCGGATATTCCTGGGCCGCGACCACCGACATCAACGGGATGTCACCCAACAATGGCCTCCTGGTCGGGTACCTCGACAACAAAGGTGCCAACATGTACTCCGGGTGGACCGACTGGCAGTGCAACGGAAACAAGACGGTCTACGCCAACGCGACTCTGAACCCGTATTACACAAACGGCTACAGTTACGCCAACAAGAAGAAAGTCTGGCTCCACGAACTCGGTCATGGGCTCGGCCTGAACCACTCGGGGTCCTACGCGATCATGTACACCCCCGTCCAGAGCACAGGATTCACGCAGCCGCAGCCCGACGATATCAGTGGCATCAACTCGTTGTACTGAGTGAGCGAGGAGGAGAAATCATGAAGCATAAATCAGTCTTCGCCGCGACGGCGCTCATCGCTCTGGCTCTCGGCCTAGCGGGGTGCGCTGGTGGAGATCCAACCGGACACATGGATGGCTCCCGCGTCGAACTGTATGACTCCGTTCGAGGCATCGCGGCCGATGCTTCGCTGATCGCGGTCGGCGAGGTCACGGAACAAGAGGTGGTACAGGAAGACATTCCCTACACGCTCTCAACCTTCGCCATTGAGCGTGAGTTCTCTCCGGCTGTTTTGGGACGCGATGTACCAGCTGGCGCGCCGAAGATCGAGGGGAGCGAGGTGGTGGTTCGTCAAATGGGCGCGGCGGGTACGGAGCTTCCTTACCCGATTCTCGAGCCGGGCCAGCGGTACTTGCTCTTCCTTTCGCCCTCGATGCTGGAGGGTGAGAAGGCGACCCAGCTCTACATCACGGGAGGCTCCGCCGGCATCTACTCAATCGAGGGCAATGCCTTCGTGCACGGCCCATTCACCGAGGGCGACACCTTGCCGGGCAAATTGACTGCCAACGATCTCCAGAATTAGTGCGAGCTCGTGAACTCGTAGAACCCGCGGTTCCGAGCGAGAATAACCACTAATGGGCGATGCGTTCTGATATCGCCGCACTGCTCAGCGGTCGGGCTGTACTTTTCGGACAGCTCGACCGCTGGGCATCATCGTCGCGTGCTCCGGCCGCGCCTCCGCGAGCATCCGCAACGCCCGCTCACGCATCTCCGGCGAGTACTTCCTGTTCATCGAGTTCCATTCTTCTGCGCGTGCTAATCGCTCTGGGAGTAGAGCCGCCCAGGCTGACGTAGCGACTCCAACAGCCAGACGGAGTAGCAACTCTTGTTGCGACTGCGCGCAAGCAACTTTGGTTTCTGGTGCCCGCAAAGACGGCTGGTTAGCCTCACGAGTGCGATGCGCCACGTTGCGCGCTCGTGTTCTAGAAGGGTGAATCAGGCATGGAAATCAGTGTGAAGAGAATCCGACCGGCGATCCGTTCGAAGCGCAGTCTCGGCGCGGTGGTGGCGACGTTGGCGATGCTGGTGTCGGTCGGAGTGATCGCGCCTGCCGCAACGGCCGCTGAGCCGGGCGGAGCCGGAGAAGACGCGTACGACCTCGTCGTTAACGGCGAGACAACAACCCTGGGTGAGGGGCAGTCGATCACGATCCCCATGCAGCTCGCCCAACCGACAGCCGCCGCGGGCATTGTCTCTCCCAATGTGGTGTACCCCGGGAACGGAGGAACGCTCGTGGTTACGGCCAGCCACGGTGTCTACTACTGGACCATCGCCACACCATGTGTGGGCAACGTTCTCGGGTCCTTTTCCATCACCGACCTCACCAGTGGGTTGAGCGGCGGATTCGCCCTGGCGAACGACTTCTCGGGCTCAGCTACGACGAGCAAGCTTATGAATCACAGATACTCGGGAACGTTGAACGCCACCGTGTCCAACTTCTGGGGCCCATGCGCGTACACCATGCCGAACAACACGCTGTACACGTACAAAGGCTGATTCCTGGTGCCGGGGGAGGGCGAGTGGTTTCGGCCACCGCCCTTCCTTGTCGAACCGGCGGCGAGCCAGAATGGACTGATGATGATGACACACGGGCAGAGCGTCGCGGCTGATTTGAAACGACTGATCGCAGGGGGCCGTATCTCAGAAAGTGCTCTACATGCAGTTACCGGAATTGAGTTCGGAAAATTGGCGGCTCTTCTCGCCGACGATTCATCAGCCTCGACAGGCGTGACTGTGCACGGGGCGGTGCTTTCTCCCGAGGAGAGTGCTCGCGTATCGACCCTTGTGGCGCAGCTGACATACGGGCTGGACATCGACGATGACGAGCGTCTTCAGGGGATCCTGGAGTCTCTGACGAGCGTCGTGGGACTAACCCTCGAGAACATCTCCCGGTTGACTCAGCTGGATCTTGGTGACCTGAAGAAGGCGCTGAGTGATCCCGCAGACCTCCCGAGTGAGGCAAAGTACATGCTCGCCATCCGAGGGTCCTACCTCGTCAACGCCGCCAACCTGGCGCGTGCGCGATAGGAATCGTATCTGTACCGCAAGACGAGCAGTGCTCGCCGCAACCACGCGAAACACGGGCGAGCGACGCAGTCGGGTTGGCGTGGTCGGCTTCGTCTATTCGATCGCCGTGCATGGACTCGCTCGCAAGCGCCTCAATGCGCCCTTGCGCACCTGAGGGCGGAGCAGGCGAGTGGTCGACTACATCCTGGGGGGTCGCTTCATGAGCGCTTGACGACTGAGTCTTGTCCGCGCGCTGAGCGCGTTCCAACTCTGGCCCTCCCTTCGAAGCAGAGTGACCAGATCATCCCGCTCACGCAGGAGCTTCGACTCCTCGCGATGGATTTCCTCGAGGTCGCGAGACACGGCTCCGAGCCTGTCGAGCGCGCCACGTGCGCCGCCCCACCGCTTGAGCAGTTGCTTCCCGACTGCTGCCCGTTGCTGAGCGGCGGCGAGTTCAACCGCTGCCCGTTCCTCAGCTTCGATTGCGCGTGCGATCGCAGATTCACGCTTGGCACTCCGACGTCCGCGGGCCATGTAACCAGGTTGACACGCGATCCCAGTGTTCTCAAGGGATCTGAGCGTGCCACTCAAGAGTGCCTGCGTGCATTGCTCATTCCTCTTGTCTCTCGCCTCTTGTCTCTCGCCTGTCGTCTCTCTTCTCTCGCCTTTCCTCTCTCGTCTTTCCGCTCTCGCCTTTCCGCTCGCCTTTCCTCCTGTGCGGCCTTAGCTGAACGGTCGGGGTCGTTCCTCACTCGATACCCAACCGGATCGTGCGGTACTCGACGCCGACGAGGACGGCCGCATCCTTGTATGTGAGAGCGAGTGAGTTCGACGAGCGGTTCATGTTCTTCTCATCGCGCACTTGCTGTGTTCAGCGGGGATTCAGCACGCGTGGGCACGCTGTGAGGAGGAGGGGCGCGTGAGGGTTCTGATCGTCGAAGACGAGCGACGGCTGGCGGAGGGGATGAAGCGCGGCCTGGAGGCCGAGGGCTTCGCCGTCGACATCGCCGCGACGGGCACGGATGGACTGTGGCTGGCCGAACAGCAGCCGTATGCCGCGATCGTGCTGGACCTCATGCTTCCCGGTGCCAGCGGCTTCGAGGTGTGCCGTCGGCTGCGACAGCAGAGCATCTGGACGCCGGTGCTTGTGGTGACGGCCAAGGACGGCGTGTTCGACGAAGTCGAAGCGTTGGAGTCGGGTGCTGACGACTATCTCACCAAGCCGTACACATTCGCGATCCTCGTGGCTCGGCTGCGCGCGCTGATTCGCCGAGGATCCTCACCACGACCGCGCGCCCTGCAGGTCGGCGATCTCACGGTGGACCCCTTCACCCGGCGGGTCGATCGCGCCGGGCAGGTGATAGAGCTCACCGCGCGGGAGTTCGCGGTGCTCGAGTTCCTGTGTCGACGTCCGGGACAGGTCGTCGGCAAGCGCGCCATCCTCGACGGCGTCTGGGACTTCGGGTTCGACGGCGATCCAAACATCGTCGAGGTCTACATCCGCCACCTGCGCAACAAGGTGGATCGTCCGTTCGGGCGAGAGAGCATCGAGACGCTCAGGGGTGCGGGCTATCGGATGGTGGACGATGCCGGTTGACGGGCAAACGGCTGGCCGCCCCGTCGGCGTGCGGGTCCGGGTCACTGCGGTCGCCACGGGCGTCGTCGCGATCGCACTGGTGGTCGGTGCGCTCGCACTGTGGTTCCTGGTCCGATTCTCGCTCTACGGCGGACTCCGCGAAGGGGCTGCACAGGACGCGTCGGCGATCTCCTCCCAGATGGAGGAGGGCGCCGGCACCGGATTCGGGGAGCTGGACGATGACCGCCTGCTGCAGGTGCTCGATGCGAACGGCATCGTGGTCGTGCGCAGCGAGGGGGCGCCGCTGAGCCCGGTGACGTCGGTGACACGACCCGCGCAGACGGTGCAGGTCGGCGGGACGACGTACGTGGTGGCGGTGGAGCAGGCGACGAGCGACCGCGCAGTCATAGCCGGTCGCCCCACTTCCACGGCCGACACGACGCTCGCCACGGTGGCAGTGGCCCTGGCCGTCGGTGTTCCGGTCCTCGTCGCCCTTGTCGCGGTGGTGACGTGGGCAGGCGTCGGCCGATCCCTGGCGCCGGTGGAGCGGCTGCGTCGTCAGGTGGGGGAGGTGACCTCCCGGACCCTCGGTCGCCGGGTGGATGAGCCGGGCACGCGCGACGAGATCGACAGGCTGGCGTCGACGCTGAACGACATGCTCGCCCGGCTGGACGTGGCGTCGGCGTCTCAGCGGCGCTTCATCTCCGACGCGTCGCACGAGTTGAGATCCCCGTTGACCACGTTGCGCCAGTATGCGGAGCTCGCCCGAGATCACCCGGATCGTGTCGACCATGCGGAGCTGTCGGCAGCCGTGCTGAGTGAAGGCGCGCGCATGGAGGAGCTGGTGCAGGGTCTACTGCTGCTCGCCAAGGCCGATGAGGCCGCCCTCAGCCTGCAAGCCCGAGAGGTCGACCTGGACGACATCCTGCTCGGAGAGGCAGCACGGCTGAAGACGCTCGGATCCGTGACGACGGATGCCACCCGTGTCGGTGCCACGCGGGTCATCGGCGATCCCGCACTCCTGCGGCAGCTCGTCCGCAACCTGATCGACAACGCCGCGCGTCACGCCCGGTCGCGGGTCGCGCTCGCGGCCAGGGATGAGGGGGATCTGGCCGTCATCACGGTCAGCGACGACGGTCCCGGCATCCCCGAGGCCGACCGGCTGCAGGTGCTCGAGCGGTTCGTGCGTCTCGACTCTGGACGAGCTCGCGGAGAGGGCGGCAGCGGACTGGGGCTGTCGATCGTCGACGAGATCGCGAGGGCCCACCACGGCCGTGTGCGGATCGACGCGGACCCGGAGCTCGGCGGCGCGCGGGTGATCGTGGAGCTGCCCGCCGCTGCGTCCTGACCCGCCGCGGCCGGGCGGGGACAGCTCTGAGGAACGGTTCAGCGGCGGTTCAGCCCCGCGGATCGACACTGAAGGGGTCTCGAAGGAAAGGAGCCGAACTCATGCGTAAGCGAATGATCGGCATCGTCAGCACCGCCGCAGCGCTCACCCTCGTCGCGGGGGGCACAGTCACCGCGATCGCCGCCACCGGCGGCCTGTCGGGAGGGGGTAACGACGACTCCTCCACGGCGATCACCGGCCCGGCACTCGATAGAGCAACGGCTGCGGCCATCGCGGCGGCAGGACCTGGGACTGTCACCGAGTCGGAGGCGGGCGGAGACGAAGCGGCGTATGAGATCGAGCTGAAGCTCGACGCGGGCGGTTCCGTCGACGTGCGGCTGGACAGCTCGTTCACGGTCACGGGGGTCTCGTCCAACGACGAGCAGGGCGACGACCACGGCAAGGGCGCCGACGACAGCAGCAACCACAATGAAGGCCCGCAGGGAGACGGCGATGGCGAGACCGCTGACGACTGAATCCGGCCACGACTGCTCCGAGAGGGGCTTGCCGATCTGCGGCGGCCCCTCTCGCGCGGCGAACGACGCGCTCAGCGTCGGGGCCGTGGCAGTCGCAGCGTGAGGGTAGTCCCGTCGCCCGAGGTGGCGGTGACCTCGACACTCCCCCCGAACCTGCCGACCGTGTCCTGCACGAGGTTCAGCCCGATCCCGAACCCGACGCTGCTGCTGCCGCCGCCGTCCACAGTCGACGAGGAGCGGGCGAACCTGTCGAAGATGCGGCCGGGATCGATCCCGCTGATGCCGCCGCCCTGATCCGAGACAGAGATGAGCGTCCAACGGCGATCGCCGGCCGCGGTCACCCTCACCACGGAGCCTGCCGGCGAGTGCTTCACGGCGTTGTCGAGCAGCGCCACGAGCGCGCGGTGCAGGCTGGTGTCGGGGATCGCGGCGGCGAGGTCGTCGGGTACGGCGACCGTCTCGAGGGTCACCTGCTTCTCTTGCGCGAGGAGCCGCATGGCCGCCACGGCGCCGTCGATCACCGGCCGGATCGCGATGGGCTTCGCGTCGCCGGTGGCCGTGGTGTCGACCGAGTCGAGGAGGTCGTTGACCACGTTGATGATGTTGCGCGAGTCGTCGCGCAGTTCGCCCACCAGTGCACGATGCGGGTCGTCCGCGGCGAGCGACCGCTCCAGCACCTGCAGCCGGGTGTCGAGCACGGCCAGTGGTGTGCGCAGCTCGTGCGAGGCGTCGGCCACGAAGCGGCGCTGCCTGCTCAGTGCGTCGACGAGCGGAGCCACCGCACGGCGAGTGGCGAGCAGCCCGAGCAGCCCTGCCGACGCGACCGCGAGCACTCCGATGGAGACACCGCCGACGATGATGTCGAGTCCCCCGACGTCGACCATCTCTTCATGGCGGCTCGGGTCGAACACCTCCCTCAGCGGCACCTGGGTGAGCACGAACGTCAGCCCGGCTGCGAGCACCGCGAGCACCAGGAGCGACACGGCTATGGTGAGCCACACCCCGACGCGGACCGCCGTACGCCGCACGAGCAGCGCGTCCGCGTCCATCGCCTGCGACCGACGGGTCACAGCATCCCCAGCCGATATCCGAGGCCGCGCACAGTCGTGACGATGTCGGGTTCCGTCTTGCGGCGAAGATAGTGCACGTACGTGTCGACCGTGCCGGGAGAGTCCGTCGCGTCGAAGACGCTGCGGAGGATCTCATCCCGCCCGAAGGTCTTCTGCGGATGCCCGGCGAGCAGCTTCAGCAGAGCGGATTCACGCTCCGTGAGGATCGTGCGCCCGTCGTACGGCGAATAGACGGAGCGCGAGTCCGGGTAGAACTCCCAGGGCCCGATGCGCACGAACGGGCCCTCGCCGTCGGCGACACGCCGGATCGCGCGAAGGCGTGCGAACAGCTCGTCGAAGTCGAACGGCTTCACCAGGTAGTCGTTCGCACCCGCATCCAGGCCCCGCACCTTGTCTTGCACGGTGCCCAGCGCCGTGAGCATGAGCATCGGCGTCGTCGTCCCGCTTCGGCGCAGGGTCTCGACGATCGACACCCCGTCGATCCCCGGCAGTCGGCGGTCGACGACGAGCACGTCGAACCTGCTCTCGAGAGCCTTCTCGAGAGCGGCGTTCCCGTCGACGATCAGCTCGGCGTCGTAGACCTCGCTGAGCACCCGCACCATCAGCGGACCGAGCTGGGGGTCATCCTCAGCGAGCAGCAGCCTCGGCCGATCATCCGACATCACGCTCTCCTTCCCGCATCCGCCCTCGATGCCCAAGGGTACGGCGGGGACCCTCGACGGCGACCGACTCGCGGTATCCCGAGCCGAGTCTGCTCGCAGACCGGCTCGCCGGCCAGTCGGTCGCCGTCAGTCCGTCGCTGCCGCCGCACCGCCCTGATCCCTGGGGGCGGCGAACCAGCTCCACATGCTGACGACACGGTCGACCGCGAGGGCGGCCACGGGAACGAGCAGCATGGATGCTGCGACGTCGGTGGGATAGTGCACTCCGAGGTATATCCGTGACCACGCGGTGATCAGCACGATCACCGCCCCGGCGGCGATGGGACCGCCCCGAGAACCTGCCGGCGCGAGGACGACGATCAGCGCGCAGACCAGAGCCGCAGCGAACGCGGTGTGACCGCTGGGGTAGCTGAAGGTCGCGGGATCGGGGATGACCGCCGGCGAGAGCAGCGCGGGGTCGGGGCGAGGTCGCTCCACGACCGGCTTGATGGCTTCGGCGAGCACCCAGGGGACCCCCAGCACGACGAAGATCCGCAGCGGAGGACGCCAGGATCTGGTCAGGAGGAGCGCCCATGCCAGGCTGATCGCCACGACCAGCACCGCCCCGGCGGGCCCGAACACCGTGTTGATCGTCAACGCGACGAGGTCGAAGACCGCGTTGTGCGCACCGTGGACAGCCTCGACCATGCGCATCTCGTCAGCCGACCACGTCGGCGAAGCCACGATCGCCAGCCCTGCGCCGATGACCGCGGCGATCGTGACGGCGGCGATCGCCAGAATCGGCCACATGCTTCCAGGGCGGGCGCGGACCGCGCCCACAGTGCCGTTCGCGTCGTCGTGCGCGGACGCGGCGCGACGAAGCGGATCCGTCATCCGAGCGTCTCCTGCAGCGTCGCTAGTGCGGCCTTCTCCTGCGCGGCGTCGGGGGTGCTGGCGCGGATGGCCGAGAGCACGTCGTCGATCTGGCCGTCGAGCACAGTCCACCCGGTCTCGTCCAGAGGCTCCAGCGTGGACTGGGCATCGTCCCATGCCCTCTCCAGCTCTTTGGCCTTCGCTGTCGCGGCGCCCTGATCGCCTGCGGCGACGGCATCCGAAGCATCCTGCACGATCGCGCGGAACGCGGCGACCTTCGCCGCAGGCAAGTGCTCGGTGGCCGACTGCCCCGGCGCGAGCGTGGCCGCGACCACCGGGCCCTCCTCTTCACTCGCCGGGGCGGTCCCGTGCGGCTGCGCGGCCGCACCGATGAGCAGCCCCGCGGTGGCGAGGGCCAGCACGCCGTACCCCGCCAGGACCAGTCGCTCCCGCCGCGGGTTGCTGCGGACGGCGTGCCGCTGCTGCTTCGGACCGCCCTGGTCCGCATGGATGACGTCGGAGCGCGACACCGTCAGGAAGATCACGGTGGCGAGGATCGCGCCGAGGAACAGGACGCTCGTCCAGCCCACCCCGAGGCCGATACCGCCCTGGTCGGCCGGCAGCCCGAGCCAGTCGCCGAGGTTCGCGCCCAGCGGGCGGGTGAGGATGTAGGCGAGCCAGAAGGCGAGCACCGAGTTGGCGCCCAGGCGCCACCCGATCACGACGCCCACGATGAGTCCGGCCGGCAGGAGCACGGAGATTCCCGGCGCCCACCCGGTGAGCTCGAGGATCCAGTCGCCCGCGGCGGTACCCAGCGCGAAGGTGACCAGGATGGCGAGCCAGTAGAACAGCTCCCTCGGCGTCGTGGTGATGCTGTGGATCGAGAGCGTGCGTTGCGTGCTCCACCACACGCCGAACACCCCCGCGAGCAGGGCCGCGAACACCGTCGTGCTCAGCGCGAGGGGAACCCCGAGGCTGTCGGTGAGGATGTCGGTGTACAGGGTGCCAGTCACGCTGACGACGACGACGGTGAGCCAGTACACGAACGGCACGTATCGTCGGAGCGCGAGCTGCCATGTCAGCACCAGGGCGAGGACCACGGTGAAGATGACGGCCGTCATCTCCAGCCCCACGCCGAGGGTCATGTTGATCCAGTCCGCGAAGCTCTCGCCGACGGTCGTGCAGAGGATCTTGATGATCCAGAACCAGAGGGTGACCTCGGGCACCTTGCTGAGCATCTCGCGCCGGCGGCGTGCCACGGGCGTCAGGTCGACTGTCTCCATCACACAGCGGACGGTACGCACCGCCGTCTAAGGCGACTCTAAGAAGCGACCGGAAGCGGTCTTTCAGGCGACGCAGGTCCCTTCGGCGCCAAGTTGGGTGCCCGTCACCGCCCGTTCGGCTCCGGATCGCGAGCCCGTTCTGGGGCTCCCGCGGGCCTCAGACGCGCACAGTCGCCACAGGTCACACATCCCATCCCGGGTGACGATGCGTCAGCTCGGTGCAAGTGCTCTCACGCGGTTGTTACGTGCGTTGTGCTCCAGTTCGACCAGACCGAGTTCCTCCAGGAGGGGTGGAAGGTACATCCCGAACCGGCCTCGATAGCCTTTTCGCGTGCCGTACCAGCCTCCGACCGGGTTGTTCCCCGCACGACCCCACGCTTCCACCGTGCCCTCGCTCGCAGGCTTCTGCTCGTCGGCTGCGCCGAGTGGCACCCAGTCGGCTTGTTCGAGAAGCCATTCGTGGAGGTCATTGATCGCGCGTGCCTGGTAAGTCAGGCGTGTGCTGCCCACCTGGCACACGAGCTGCTCGCCGTCCCGGTACATCGTGTACTCCGAGGTGCCCGGCGCCGTGCGCAGCACCCATGGATCGGAGTCGGTCCCTGCCGCCATCTCTCTGCCTCCCAGTCCCTGCCCTCAGTGTGGTCGCACGGGCTGCCTCCGGCAAGACGCAGACTATTGGCGTGAGCGGATAGCGGGCGACCTCTTGGCTGGTTGCTCCAGCTCGGTCGAGCGTCCCCGGCATGCGGGCGCGACGGACAGCGCCTGCGGCGCACCGCGAGAGGGATTGTCGGAGTCCGGAGGCGCTCGTCTGACAAACGAGGACTGGAAGCGAGCCGCGGCGTCAGCCAGAGTCGGCTTGTGCGCGCTACGCAACGGATCGACCGGGCCGATTTGCGCAGACTGCGCACGTGCCATCGGTAGAGGGCTTGTGCCCATCTACCGTGCAGTCCCAGCCGGGGATCGTGAGACGGCCCTGCCGGGCTTCCAGCACCGCTCTGGCGCGTGCGCAGGCGCTGCAGGGCTTCGGAGTGCCGGTCGGGTGTTTCGTGCAGAAGGGTGAGTCCGCGTTATGCGTGACGTGGGCCGTCTTCTCACGCGTCGCGTTGGCTCCGCTCTTCGATTGATCAGAGGAGCCTGGCCCTACGTTCGCTGTCATGTCACGCGTGCTGTCAGGCGTCCCGTCACTGATGGCTTGCCTGTGCATCACGCGCGGCCCGGGGTGGTCCGCAATAGCGGCTCGCTGCCGGTCGCGGTACTCCTTCTGGCGTGGTCTCGCGCCCTCGCGGTAGCGTTCGACCTCCTCAGCCGTCGACTGCCGCAAAGTGCTCGTCCAACCCACGAGGCGGTAGCCGTCGTCGACGCGCTTCCAGAGGCCGGCGCGTTCCAGTTCGTCAAACGCCGCAGGGTCGTCGCCCTCCGGGTGCAGGTATTTCGTGTAGCGGGTCGGCACCGACCCGTCCGTGCCCTGACTGCTGCACCACATGAGGGCGCTGACGAGGACTCGGAAGGCGCGGTCACTGAGATTGTCGATGCGAATGCTCCCGAGCCATTCGGCAGGAAGGCGTGCGTCGAGCATGACGCTCAGGTGCAGCCGCGACTTAGGATTCGACCCCGAACACCCGCAGCAGGGCGGCGCGGGGGATCATCCGGCGCGGTCCGAGCTGGACGGTAGGGATCGTGCCGCGTTCGACGCCGAGCCTGATGGTGCGGTACTCGACACCGACCAGCACGGCCGCGTCCTTGTAGGTGAGAGCGAGTGAGTTCGGCGAGCGGTTCATCCTGCATCTCCTTCGTGAGCCACCATTGTCATCACGCATGCACACCGTAGCACGATTCAGAGCCAGTTATGTCATGAATGCGTCATGTCGTACGTTGTTCAGAGGATTCCGGCCTGTAATACTGGCGGCATGGTGCAACTCGAGGCCGTCGACATCAGTGACGAACGGGTGACTGTCGGCGGTGGGGTGAGCGTTCCCGCGGCCTGGACGGTGGTGGTGCGGGGGGAGCCAGGTGTGCCCGGCGACATCCGTGTGCATGCGGCGTACGACCGAAGCCTGGGTCGTGTGGTCGCAACCGAGGTGAGCGTCGCGCGCAGCGGGGTCGGCGATGAGGTGACCAGCCTCACGCTGCGCGAGGTCCGCGTGCAGGCTGCGCTCCAGGTGAGCGGCCTGAAACTATCCACAGTTTCGGAGCCCGGCGAGACAACGTGCTCGGGTGGGGACTACATTCGCCGCATGCAGAGCCGGAAGGATCGTGATCTCACGGCGAGTGTCGTGGATGCATCGCGGACGTACGCGCTCGCAGGCGCGATCAACCTGCCGCCGCTGAAGGCGGTGGCCGACAGCCTGGGCATCAGCCAGAGCACCGCGACCCGGCTGATGAACCGCGCGCGGTCGGAGGGGCTCGCGCCGAGACTTACGGGCCCCGAGCAGGAACTCTCTGGGCCGGTGATCGCTCCGACTACGGGCGGTCCGACTCTCAACTGAGAGGAGCGATGGCATGCCCAGACGATCGAATCAGGACGGCACCGTCTCGCCGTACACCACAAAGTCGGGCGAGATGCGGTACCGAGTCGCGTACTGGGTCGACCGCCCCGACGGTGACGCTGTCCGCAGATTCCGACGGGGCTTCGCATCCGAGCGCGAGGCCCTCGCCGCGCTCGGCGAGGTGCAGGTCGACATCCGCCGGGGCGTGCACGTCGACGAGACTCGCGAGACGTTCAACGCCTACGCGGAGAAGTACTTCGACTCGCTGCGCGTGCGGCCGTCGACCCTTGCCGGCTATCGCAAGCATTTCCGCGTTCACGTCCTGCCTTCGTCGATCGGGCGCGCGCCGATCGCCGACATCACCAAGGACCAACTCAATCGCTTCTACCGACAGCTGGAACTTACCGGCAGGAAGGATCGAGGTCACATCGGCGAGCCGCTGGGCGCGGCGACGGTGCGGCACGTGCACGTACTGGTCTCGCAGGTGCTCCAGCACGCTCTGGAGGATGGGCTGATCCGCTTCAACCCTGCCAAGCGAGCCTCGCCCCCGACGAAGCTCGAAGCCGCGCCGCCCGAGATGACGACGTGGTCCGCCGAGGACGCGCGCCTGTTTCTGGAGTGGTCGGAGTCGTCAGGCGACTACCTGTGGCTGGCGTGGCTCACGCTGCTCGGCACTGGCATGCGACGTGGCGAGCTCCTTGGCCTTCGCTGGAAGGACGTCGATCTCGACAATCAGGTGGTCACTGTCGCTCGCGCAATGTCGTACGTGAAGGAAGCCGGCAGGCGTCCGGTGATCGATTTCCGCGCCACGAAGAGTGGTCGCGTTCGCAACGTCGACATCGATCGCCGGCTCACCGATGCGTTCCGCGCGCGCCATGACGTGCTCCGCGCGGTCTCTCCGGAACTGGCGCGTGGCGAGCAGCTCATCTTCTGCAATCGCTACGGGGCGCCGCACAACCCCACGCAGTTCTCGCGCCAGTGGCGTGAACGGGTAGCGAGGGCCGTCGCGGAGCATCCGGATCTCGATGTTCTACACCTGCACGAGCTGCGCCACACGCATGCGACACTGCTTCTGCGCGCCGGCGTGCACCCGAAGATCGTCTCGGAACGGCTCGGCCATGCCGACATCCAGACGACGCTGAACACGTACTCGCATGCCGTTCGGACGCTACAGCGTGGCGCCGCGGATCTCGTGGGGGAATTGCTCGCGCCGGTGTCGACGGAGCTGCCCGAGCTCGATCCCGTCACCTAATTCGTTCGTACTCACACCTCGGCCAACGCCGACATCAGCGAACTCAGCGGGCAGGCGGTGCGCAGTGCCGGGACCGTGGAATAACGAGGAGCGCAGCGACGAGGCTATGCCGCGAAAGCCCGGCACGGAGCATCGTCTGTTCGCTACGATCTCGCGGTCGGAGGGCGGTCGAAACCTCCGTCGCGGACCACGAATTATGTCAATCCCGACCCTCAACTGTGCCACCAACTGTGCCACGGGATCCAAATCGAGTCGCGATCCCTTGAAAACACTGGGATCGCAGGTGCGGAGGATGGGGGATTCGAACCCCCGAGGGGTTTCATCCCCAACACGCTTTCCAAGCGTGCGCCATAGGCCACTAGGCGAATCCTCCGGGCGGTCCCGGAGGACCAGAGAACATCCTACCCTGACGCGGCTACCGTCCTCGCACCGGCGCCGTGCCGGCGTAGACGCTGCCGGGGCGGATGACCAGCGACCGCGGCGCGAGGATCGCGACGATGCGCCGTGACGGCGGCACCGAGGCCAGCAGCGCGGCGCGGACCGCTGTCGCGGCGTCGGCCGCGGCATCCCCCATCCAGTACGAGCGGGTGCCGGCACGCGAGTAGCTGACGCGTTCGATGGCGATGAGGACGGTGTTCATCTCGGATGCCGGGACCCCGTGCTGCGAGATGAGCCGCTGCGCGAAGGCACGCGGCGTCTCGCTCGAGGGCACTTCGACGCCGATGTCGATCGCGGCGTCCTGGACGGACTGCCACGCGGCCGCCGCGTCTCCGCGACGAGCGGACGCGTCCTGCTGGCGGCGCCGCAGCTCGCGGGCCAGGAACGGCAGAGCGAGCACGAACACGACGAGCATGACGACCCCGAACAGCGGGACGGGGTCGATGGCGGACCGCGTCGCACCGGTCTGCGAGGCGTTGCGCTGCTCGTCGGGACCGAGGCGGCTGGGATCGACCGACCGGGAGGGGGCAGGGGTCACGCCGGGTGCGGGGGTGTCGGCGCCCTGCCCCTGACCGGGGAGCGCCGCCGCGGGCGAGAACGTCGTCGGCACGCCGAGGCTCACCGTCGGCTCGAACGAGATCCAGCCGACGCCTTCGAAGTACACCTCCGGCCAGGCGTGCAGCTGCGAGCTCTTCACGGCGTACACGACCTCCCCGTCGAGCGTCTCGGAGGTCGCCTCGCCGGGGAGGTAGCCGACCACGATCCGCGACGGGATGTGGAGCGTGCGCGCCATGAGCGCGAAGGCCGACGCGAAGTGCACGCAATAGCCCTTCTTGACGTCGAGGAACTGTGCCACGGCGTCCGCTCCGCTGCCGTCGAAGCCGTCCTCGACGGGAGCTTCGAGGGAGTAGGTGAACTCGCCGCCGCGGAACCAGCGCTGCAGCGCGATCAGCTTGTCGTAGTCGCTCGTCGCGTCGGCGGTGACCTGCGCCGCCGTCTCGGCGATGATCGGCGGCAGGTCCTGGGGCAGCTCGGTCGTGTCGTCGCGCACCTGGTCGCCGCCCGAGACGAGCGCCCGCATCTGCTCCAGCGACGGGCGTGGCGGGTCGTACACGACCTCGTACGACTGGCCCTGCGTCGTCCCGTTGGCGGTCGCCACCGTGCGGTTGTACGGGACCGCCCCCCACAGCCCGTCGAGGCCGGTGACCGCCTCGGCCGGGTAGGGCACCGGCGCCCACACCGTGTCGAGGTTCACGATGTCGACCTTGGTCGTGTACTCGGTGGTATCGATGTCGTCCGCCAGGTCGATCTCGCCGAACGCGCGGTCGCTCGTGAGCGCCACGGTCTGGGAGCGGTCGGGCTCCCACACGTCGCCCTCGAAGGTGCTGAGCGTCGTGGCACGCAGGTACGGCACGACGGGGGAGTCGGTGCGCAGCTTGATGACGACGGTGTCCTGGGGCCGGCGCAGGTCGTCGCCGAGCTGCAGCGTCGCGTCGATCCCGGCGCCGGGACCGAATCCGCCCCCACCCGCACGGGCGGGCGCCGGAAGGGCAGGGGTCGCGATGACGGCGACCACGATCGCGATCGCGCCGATCCCCACCGCCGTCGCGGGCACTCCGGCGGTGCGCTCGGCCTCCCGCTCCAGGGGCTTCTCGCGTGAGCGCGTCTCGGAGCGCAGGAGGAAGAGGATCGTGATGGCCAGGAAGACGAATCCCATGACGTCGACGTCGCCGGGCACGGCGATCGCCGGGATGAGCGACACCGCGATGATGCCCACCGAGCCGAGCAGCGGCATCCGCGCGGTCACCACGACATGGTCGACGATGATCGTGAGGAGCCCCATCGCGCCGACCACCACGAAGGCGAGGGAGAGGGTGGGCTCGAGGGGAGCCGCGCCGAGGGTGATCTCCTCGCTCGCGTTGCCGATGAGGATCGGCACCGCGCGGAAGGTGTCCAGCGTCGGGATCACCCACAGCAGCGCCGTCTCGCGCAGGAACACGAGCGTCATGAACACGACCCAGACGGCCAGCTCGATGAGGGTCACCGCGACGGCGGGAAGGCGGAACTTGCGGGCGTTGTAGCCGGCGGCGAGGACGAGCGCCGCGAGTGCCAGTGCGCCGATGAGCCAGGCACCCGACTGCACGACGCGCGCGACCGGCAGCAGCGCCGCCAGCAGGGCGGCGAGGATCGCGAACGCGAGAAGGCGCTGGCCGCCGCGGCGCGCACCCCTGTCGGCGTCATCCGAGGACATGGCTCACCCCTCGTCCGACCGCGTTGCCCCAGGCCACCGCGAGGTCGCGGTCGGGGTCGATCCGGGCGATGTGCCAGCCGTGGTCGGCGGCGCGGTCCAGCGCGTCCCCGGTGGGACTCGTGGCCAGCACGAGCGGCATCGTGCTGTGGTGCGCGACGGGCCCGAGCGCGTCGGCGTCGACCGGATCGAGGCGCCCGACGATGACCACGACCGGACCCGTCGAGATACCCGTGAACAGGCGCGGCAGGCGTCCCAGCAGATCATCGCGCTGCGCGGTGACCGTCGCGAACTGGGCCAGCATGCGGTCGACCTCGGTCATGTCGCCGCCGTCGATGCGCTCGGCGAGGACGTGGCCCTCGCTGTCGATCACCTCGACGGCATACCCGTCGTGCACCAGCCGGGCGACCACCGAGACGCATGCCGACACCCCGGCCTCGAAGGCGGGGTCGGCGCCGGGCTCGCGCACCGCGTCCATCGACCACCGCTCAGCGGACCGATCGAGCACGACGGTCGCCTCCGGCGTGGACTCCTGCTCCTCCTGGCGCACCATCAGCTCGTCGCGGTGCGCGGTCGCGCGCCAGTGGATGCGACGCATCGAGTCGCCGGGCGCATACGGCCGCGCGACGAGGTTGTCGGCGCCCTGGCCGATCTGGTTGGTGGTGGTGTGGAGCGTGCCGCCGGTCGCCCCGGCGTAGTCGATGAGCGGCGACAGGTCGACCACCGCGGGGGCGACGGTGACCGGCGTGCGGCCCGAGAAGGCGATGGTGCGCCGGGCGAGTCCGAACGGGTCGGATGACGTGACCGTCAGGGGGCCGATGGAGTGGACTCCGCGCCGGGCCCCGGTGATCGTGTACGTCAGGTTGACGACGCGCTCGCCGCCGCCCGCCCCGCCGCGCAGACCGGACCCGAGTGCGGGGAACGGTCCTTCGGTGGCGCCCCGCAGGCCCTTCGGGAGGGCGTCGCGCCAGGTGCCGGGCGGCGTCGGCAGCGCGGTGCGCACGCCGACCCGCACCGAGACCATCGTCTCGCGGCCGACGGCGGCGACATCGGGCACGAGCGACCGGGTCACCACGTCGGTGCGGCGCCCGAGGTACAGCGAGGCGACGCTCGCGCCGACCGCCGCCAGCAGCAGGATGCCGAAGTAGGTGAGCTCGACGATGCCGGCCTCGTTCGCCACGATGAAGCACGCGACGGCAAGCACGACGGCGCCTGTGCCCCGCACGGTGAGCGGCCATGCCCGTCTCATCGCATCCTCCCCAGAATCCCCTGTCTCCCCGTTCTCACTGCCTTGCGGCGATGGGCACGCGCACGCTGGCGGCGACGCGCTCGAGGATCGTCGTGATCGCGTCCGCGGCCGTCCCCGCGCGCGCGCCGCCCGCGGAACGGGTCGGGATGAGCCGGTGCGAGAACACCGGCAGCAGCAGCGCCGTGATGTCGTCGGGGATGACGAACGCGCGCCCGTCGAGCGCGGCCCACACCTTGGCGGCGCGCACCAGCTGCAGCGTCGCGCGCGGGCTCGCGCCCAGGCGCAGGTCGGCGTGCGTGCGCGTCGCCTGCGACAGCGCCACCGCGTAGTCCTCGATCGCCGGTGCCACGTGGACCGCTCGGGCCCACGCGATGAGGCTCGTCACCTGGTCCGCCGAGACGACGGCCTTGAGCTGATCGAGCGGGTTGACCGTGTCGCGCTGGCGCAGCATCAGCGCTTCGGACCGTGCGTCCGGGTAGCCCATCGAGATGCGCATCATGAAGCGGTCGCGCTGCGCCTCGGGCAGGGCGTAGGTGCCCTCCATCTCGAGCGGGTTCTGCGTCGCGACGACGAGGAACGGCTCGGGCACGTAGTGCGTGCGGCCGTCGACGGTGACCTGCCGCTCCTCCATGGCCTCCAGCAGCGCCGACTGGGTCTTGGGGGAGGAGCGGTTGATCTCGTCGGCGATGACGATGTGCGCGAAGATCGCACCCGGCTTGAACTCGAACTCGCGCTCGACCGGGTTGAAGACGCTCACACCCGTCACATCGCCGGGAAGCAGGTCGGGCGTGAACTGGATGCGCCGCACGGTGGCGTCGACCGAGGTCGCGAGGGCGCGCGCGAGCATCGTCTTGCCGACGCCTGGCACATCCTCGATCAGCAGGTGCCCTTCCGCCAGCAGGCAGACCAGGGCGCTGCGCACCGCGTCGGGCTTGCCGTCGATGACGCTGCCGACGGCGTCGAGGATCGCGTCGGTGACCCGCGCGAACCCCTCGGCCGTGAGCGTTCCGGACCCCCGCGCGGCGGCATCCGTCCCCGTCATCTGCGCATCCGTGGCGGTATCGACCATCGAGGCCTCCTGTTCCGCCTCCCATCAGGCGGTTCGGCGGGTGGACGCGGGCGTCCTCGCCCACGGCTCGATCCTAACCACGGCGCGACGGGCGCGGCACTGGGAGATCGCTGGATGCCGGCGGCCGCGGTCGCGCGGCCGGCCCGCGCGCGGGGGCGCCTGCGGATCGGGTTAGACTGGTGTCAGCTCTCCGCGAGGCGGCATCCAGGCCAACTCCCCCAGGACGGAAACGTAGCAAGGGTAACCAGGCTCTGCCGGGTTCGCGGAGAGTCTTACTTTTCCCGGCGGGCTCCCTGTCGCCGCGCCGCCGGCCGACCCTAGGCTGGACGCGTGGCGCAGAGCATCTACATCACGTCGGCAGAAGGCCACTCGGGCAAGTCCACGGTCGCACTCGGCGTCCTCGACGCGCTGAGCCATGCGACACCGCGCGTGGGGGTGTTCCGGGCGATCGCGCGGTCGACCGTCGAGCGCGACTACGTGCTCGAGATGCTCCTCGACCACGACGGCGTCGACCTGCCGTACGACGAGTGCATCGGCGTCACCTACGACGACGTGCGCCACGATCCCGATGCCGCACTGGCGACGATCGTCGAGCGGTACAAGGCCGTGGAAGCGCAGTGCGACGCGGTCGTGATCGTCGGCAGCGACTACACCGACGTCGGCAGTCCGGCCGAGCTCGCCTACAACGCCCGAATCGCCGCCAACCTGGGCGCGCCCGTGCTGCTGGTGCTCGGCGGACGGTCGGCGCAGAACCAGACCCAGCCCGAGCAGCTCGGCTCGTCGCTCGCGCGCACGCCCGCCGAGGTGGGGCAGATCGCCGACCTGGCGCTCGCCGAGCTCGCGCACGGGCGGGCGAAGCTGTTCGCGGTGATCGCCAACCGCGCCGACCCGGGCCTGACCGCCGAGACCATCGCCGAGATCCGGCGTGCGGTCGCGGCATCCACCTCCGCTCCCGCCGCCGGCGCCGCACCCGTGCCGGTCTGGGCGATCCCCGAGGATCGCTTCCTCGTCGCCCCGTCTATTCGCGGCATCATGCGCGCCGTCGAGGGGGAGCTGCTCTCGGGCGATCCCGACCGGCTCACCCGCGAGGCGCTCGCCGTCGTCGTGGCGGGCATGTCGATGGTCAACGTGCTGCCGCGGCTGCTCGAGGGCGGCGTGGTGATCATCCCGGCCGACCGGTCCGAAGTGCTGCTGGCCACGCTTCTCGCGAACGCGTCGGGCACCTTCCCGTCGATCTCGGGCATCGTCCTCAACGGCGGGTTCGAGCTGCCCGAGCCGGTCACCCGCCTGCTCGACGGGCTGGGGTCCAAGGTGCCGATCATCACCACCGAGCTCGGCACGTACGAGACGGCGGTGCGCATCATGACCACGCGGGGGCGCCTCGCCGCCGATTCGCAGCGCCGCTACGACACCGCGCTGTCGCTGTTCGAGCAGAGTGTCGACATCGACGAGCTGCTGACGGCGTTCGGCGTCGCACGCGCGACCGTGGTGACGCCGCTCATGTTCGAGTTCCAGCTCATCGAGCGCGCCCGGGCGCAGCGCAAGCGGATCGTGCTGCCCGAGGGCGACGACGACCGTGTGCTCCGCGCCGCCGCGACCGTGCTCAAGCGCGGGATCGCCGACCTCGTGATCCTGGGCGAGCCGTTCGAGGTGCGCTCGCGCGCGATCGAGCTCGGCATCGACCTGCAGGGCGCCGAGGTGCTCTCGCCGATGGACGCCGTGCACGTCCACAAGTTCGCCGAGGAGTACGCGCGGCTGCGCGCCCACAAGGGCGTGACGGTGGCGCAGGCGTCCGACACCGTCACCGACGTCTCGTACTTCGGCACGATGATGGTGCACCTGGGCCTGGCCGACGGCATGGTGTCGGGCGCCGCCCACACCACCGCGCACACGATCCGGCCCGCGTTCGAGATCATCAAGACCAGGCCTGGCGTCTCGGTCGTCTCCAGCGTGTTCCTCATGGCGCTCGCCGACCGTGTGCTCGTCTACGGCGACTGCGCGGTGATCCCCGATCCCACGAGCGAGCAGCTGGCCGACATCGCCATCTCGTCCGCGGCGACGGCGGCGCAGTTCGGCATCGACCCGCGTGTGGCGATGCTGTCGTACTCGACGGGCGAGTCCGGTTCGGGCGCCGACGTCGAGAAGGTGAGGGATGCCACGGCTCTCGTCCGCACCAGAGCGCCCGAGTTGCTCGTCGAAGGCCCGATCCAGTACGACGCCGCCGCCGACGCCGCGGTGGCCGCGGCGAAGATGCCCGGATCACAGGTGGCCGGGCGTGCCACGGTGTTCGTGTTCCCCGACCTGAACACCGGCAACAACACCTACAAGGCCGTCCAGCGCTCCGCGGGCGCCGTCGCGATCGGGCCTGTGCTGCAAGGCCTCAACAAGCCCATCAACGACCTGTCGCGCGGCGCCCTCGTCGACGACATCGTGAACACCATCGCCATCACCGCCATCCAGGCGCAGGGGGAGTGACGCCCATGATCCCCGTCCTGGTCATCAACAGCGGCTCGTCGTCGTTCAAGTACCAGCTGCTCGACATGGCGACCGAGCGCACGCTCGCCTCGGGTCTCGTCGAGCGGATCGGCGAGCCGGTGGGGGTCGCCCGGCACACCGTGTACGCGACACCGACGGACGGGCCGGCCCCGGCCTTCCTAGACGCGACGCGGACGCGCGAGCTGCCGATCCCCGACCACACGGCGGGCTTCGCGGTGATGCTCGACGCCTTCGCCGCGGACGGCCCGTCGCTCGACGAGCAGCCGCCGGTCGCCGTGGGCCACCGCGTGGTGCACGGCGGTGCGCGCTTCTTCGAGCCGACGCTGATCACGCCGCTCGTCGAGATCAACATCGACGAGCTGTCGGTGCTCGCGCCGCTGCACAACCCTGCCAACCTCGCGGGGATCCACGCCGCCCGACGGGCGTTCCCGGATGTGCCGCACGTCGCCGTGTTCGACACGGCGTTCCACCAGACCCTGGCGCCCGCGGCCTACACGTACGCGATCAACGCCGAGGTGGCGGCATCCCATCGCATCCGGCGGTACGGGTTCCACGGCACGTCGCACAAGTTCGTGAGCGAGGCGGCGGCCGCGTTCCTCGGCCGCCCGCTCGGCGAGCTGAAGCAGATCGTGTTCCACCTGGGCAACGGCGCATCGGTCACGGCGATCGACGGCGGACGCTCCATCGACACGTCGATGGGCTTCACGCCCCTGGAGGGCCTCGTGATGGGCACGCGCTCGGGCGACATCGACCCCGCGGTGCTGTTCCAGCTCCAACGGCGCGCGGGGATGGACGTGGACGACCTCGACGACCTCCTCAACAAGCGCAGCGGGCTGCTCGGTCTCGCCGGTTCCAACGACCTGCGCGACATCAGGGCGGGCATCGAGCGCGGCGACGAGCGCGCCATCCTCGCGTTCCAGGTCTACGTCCACCGCCTGCGCGCATACGCCGGCGCCTACCTGGCGCAGCTCGGCGGGGCCGACGTCATCTCGTTCACCGCCGGCGTCGGCGAGAACGCCCCGCTCGTGCGCTCCGGCGCACTCGAGACCCTGGGCTTCGCGGGCGTCGAGATCGACCACGAGCGCAACGAGAGCCCGGACCGCGGCATCCGCGTCATCTCGACCGACGCGTCGCCCGTGACGGTGCTGGTCGTCCCGACCGACGAAGAGCTCGAGATCGCGCGACAGACGCTCGGCGTCTCCCGCGCGTAACCTGCCCCACGTACCCTGAAGCCCATGGATGCGCTCCCCGATCTCACCGCCTACGACGCCGTGCTGTTCGATCTGGACGGCGTGCTGACGCCGACCGCGGAAGTGCACATGCACGCGTGGCAGACCATGTTCGAAGAGCTCTTCGCCGCGTGGGACATCACGCCGCCGTACACCGAGCGCGACTACTTCGACCACCTCGACGGCAAGAAGCGCTACGACGGCGTGGCGAGCCTGCTGCGCTCGCGCGACGTCGAGGTGCCGTGGGGGGCTCCGTCGGACCCCGTGACCGCCGACACGGTGTGCGGGATCGGCAACCGCAAGAACGCCGTTTTCGAGCGTGTGCTCCGCGCCGACGGGATCGCCGCGTATCCTGGATCGCTGCGCCTGCTCGACGTCCTCGCAGCGGCCGGCACCCCGGTCGCCGTGGTGTCGAGCTCGAAGAACGCCGAAGAGGTGCTGGCCGTGGCCGGCATCCGCGACCGCTTCGCGGTCGTGATGGACGGCGTGATCGCCGAGCGCGACCACCTCGCCTCCAAGCCCGCTCCCGACGTGTTCGTCGAGGCGGCGCGGATGCTGGGGGTCGAGCCCGCGCGCAGCGCCGCGGTCGAAGACGCCATCAGCGGGGTGCGCTCCGCGGCAGCGGGCGGCTTCGGCCTGGTGGTGGGCGTGGACCGCGGCGTCGGACAGCAGGACCTGGTGGATGCCGGGGCCCATGTGGTGGTGAAGGATCTGGAGGAGTTCGTACGATGATCGATCGCGATCGGTTCCCCGTCGACCCGTGGCGGCTCGTCGAGACGTCGTTCGACGAGGACGACGCCGGCGTCACAGAGACGCTGTTCGCCGTCGGCAACGGCTACCTGGGGTTGCGCGGCAATCACCCCGAGGGGCGGTTCGCGCACGAGCACGGCACGTTCATCAACGGGTTCCACGAGACCTTCCCGATCCGCCACGCCGAGCAGGCGTACGGATTCGCCGAGGTCGGGCAGACCATCGTCAACGCGCCCGACGCGAAGGTCATGCGCGTGTACGTCGACGACGAGCCGCTCTCGCTGGACGTCGCGGATGTGCGGGAGTACGAGCGCGTGCTCGACATGCGCGACGGCGTGCTGCGCCGCCACATCCTGTGGGTGACGCCGTCGGGCAAAGAGGTGCGCATCGACTTCGAGCGCCTCGTGTCGTTCGAAGAGAAGCACCTCGCGCTCATGTCGGTCGACGTCACCGTCCTCAACGCCGACGCGCCGGTCACCGTCAGCTGCCAGATGATCAACCGCCAGGACGGCGAGGACGTCTACGGCGGCACGCCGCCGACCCGCCGCGCGAAGGCGGCGTTCGACCCGCGCAAGGCGGAGCGCATCCATGAGCGGGTGCTGCAGCCGCAGGAGTACTGGCAGGACGGCACCCGTGCGGCGCTGTCATACCGCGTCACCGAGTCGGGCATGTCGCTCGCCGTCATCGCCGACCACATCGTCGAGACCGAGAACGAGTACAGCGCACGCTCGCTCATCGAGCCCGACATCGCCAAGAACGTGTTCCGCGTGCAGGCGAAGGCGGGCGTGCCGGTGCGGGTCACCAAGCTCGTCAGCTACCACACGTCCCGCGGCGTGCCGGCCCGGGAGCTCGTCGACCGGTGCCGCCGCACGCTCGACCGCGCCCTGAGCGAGGGCGTCGACGTCGTCCGCGAGCGGCAGCGCGCCTGGCTCGACGGCTTCTGGGAGCGCTCGGACGTGCGCATCGGCGGCCACGACGACCTGCAGCAGGCCACCCGCTGGTGCCTGTTCCAGCTCGCGCAGGCCGCAGCGCGCGCCGACGGCCTGGGCGTGCCCGCCAAGGGCATGACCGGCTCGGGATACTCGGGCCACTACTTCTGGGACACCGAGATCTACGTGCTCCCGTTCCTCGCGTACACGACGCCGCTGTGGGCGCGCAACGCGCTGCGCATGCGGTACCTGATGCTGCCGGCCGCCCGTCGACGCGCCTTCCAGCTCAACGAGGCCGGGGCGCTGTTCCCGTGGCGCACCATCAACGGCGAGGAGGCGTCGGCGTACTACGCCGCCGGCACCGCGCAGTACCACATCAACGCCGACGTGAGCTTCGCGCTGGCGACCTACGTGCGCGCGACCGGCGATGACGAGTTCCTCCACCGCGAGGGCGTGGACATCGCCGTCGAGACGGCGCGCCTGTGGGCGACCCTCGGCTTCTGGCGCTCGAGCGACGGTGCCGAGGACGGCGACGGCGAGGTGTTCCACATCCACGGCGTCACCGGTCCCGACGAGTACACGACCGTCGTGAACGACAACCTGTTCACGAACGTCATGGCCCGCTTCAACCTGCGCTTCGCGGCACGCACCGTCCGCGAGATGGCGGAGCTCGACGGCGAGGTGTACCGGCAGATGGTCGACCGGCTCGCCCTCGAGCCGGGCGAGCCCGAGGCGTGGGACCGGGCCGCCGAGGCCATGCACATCCCGTTCAGCCCGAGTCTCGGCATCCATCCGCAGGATCATGTGTTCCTCGAGCGCGAGGTGTGGGACCTCGAGAACACGCCTGCCGACAAGCGCCCGCTGCTGCTGCACTTCCACCCGCTGGTGATCTACCGGTACCAGGTGCTCAAGCAGGCCGACGTCGTGCTCGCGCTCTTCCTGCAGGGCAACCACTTCTCGCCCGAGGACAAGCTCGCCGACTTCGAGTACTACGACCCGCTGACGACGGGCGACTCGACGCTGTCGGCGGTCGTGCAGTCCATCCTGGCCGCCGAGGTGGGGTACCAGGACCTCGCGCTCGACTACTTCCGGCAGTCGATCTTCGTCGACCTCGCCGACCTGCACCACAACGCGTCCGACGGCGTGCACGTCGCGTCGGCGGGAGGCGTGTGGACGGCGCTGGTGTCGGGCTTCGGCGGGATGCGCGACCACTTCGGCGAGCTGTCGTTCGATCCGCGGCTGCCGGCGGCATGGCCGTCGCTGGAGTTCACGCTGCACTGGCACGGCACGGCGCTGGACGTCACCGTCACGCGCGACGAGCTGCGCGTGAAGGCAGGCGAGGGCGACCCCGTCGGCTTCAGCGTGCGAGGCGTCGGCTACGTCGTGGGCGAGGGCGAAGAGGTCGTCGTGGCGCTGGACGGCCAGGGGCCGGTCATCGCCGGACGCCCGACGCTGCGGCAGCTGGGCGAGGCGCGGCGCGAAGACGGCTCGCTGCTGTCGGCGTCGGTGCCCACGGTGACCTCCACGATCCCGATCATCGTCGCCGAGACCGAGGCGGCCGCGCACGACTGACGCCGACGTGGGCCCGGCCGCGGCTCACGCGTCGGCGCAGGCCGCCGCGCGGGCGGCCTCGGCCGCGCGCGCGACCCACTTGGGCAGCTCGCCGTAGCGCTGGAAGGGCATGATCTCGCCGGCGGCGCTGCCCTCGATGAGCTGCGCGAGCCGTCGTTCGCGCGTGGTCTCCTGCTTCGCCGACAGCACCCAGTGGATCACCTGCCGGCGGTAAGTGGGGGTCGCGGCGTCGAGGAACGCCGTCGCCGCGGCGTCGGCCGCGACGCGCGCCGCCCACTCGGGCGGAAGGGACTGGTCGGGATTCTCGTGCGAGTAGACGCCGGTGCGGTCCTCACGGCGTCGCGCGTACGCCGCGAGTCCGGCCTCGGTCATGAGGCCCTGGGCGGTGAGCTGCTCGACGAGCTCGATGTTCACCTTCGACCAGTTGCTCGACGGCTTGCGCGGCGACCAGCGCTGTCGCACGGCGTCGTCGTCGATCCGCTGTGCGACCGAATCGATCCAGCCGAAGCACAGCGCGACGGGCACCGCCTGCTCCCACGTGAGTGGGCGTTCGGCGACGTGCTTCTTGTACAGCCCCATCCACAGTTCCGACGCGGTGTCATGGTGGGCTTCGAGCCACGCGCGGAACTCGTCGGGCCCGGAGAAGAAGACGGCCGGGCGCTCAGGGGTTCCGCCGGGGGTGCCGATCATCGCCATGCGCCGAGTCTGCCAGCCGAGGCCGACATCGAGCCTGCCGAAGTGTCGGACCCACGCCGTAGGCTGGGGGAGTGACCACAGCCCTCTATCGCCGCTACCGGCCCGAGTCGTTCGGCGAGATGATCGGTCAGGGGCAGGTCACCGAGCCCCTGATGACGGCGCTGCGCGGCGACCGCGTCGGGCACGCGTACCTGTTCTCGGGCCCGCGCGGCTGCGGCAAGACGACCTCCGCGCGCATCCTGGCGCGCTGCCTCAACTGCGCCGAGGGTCCGACCGACGTCCCGTGCGGGAAATGCGACAGCTGCATCGAGCTCGGCCGCGGCGGCGGCGGATCGCTCGACGTCGTCGAGATCGACGCCGCGAGCCACAACGGCGTCGACGACGCCCGAGACCTGCGCGAGCGGGCGGTGTTCGCCCCGGCCCGCGACCGGTTCAAGATCTTCATCCTCGACGAGGCGCACATGGTGACGCCGCAGGGCTTCAACGCGCTGCTCAAGCTCGTCGAAGAGCCGCCGGATCATGTCAAGTTCATCTTCGCGACGACCGAGCCCGAGAAGGTCATCGGCACGATCCGCTCGCGCACGCACCACTACCCGTTCCGGCTCGTCCCGCCGGCAGCGATGCTCGAGTACGTCGAGAAGCTGTGCGCCGAAGAGGGGGTCGAGGTCGAGCAGGGTGTGCTGCCGCTCGTGGTGCGCGCCGGCGGCGGCTCACCGCGAGACACGCTGTCGCTGCTCGATCAGCTGATCGCCGGCTCCGATGACGCCAAGGTCACCTACGCGCGTGCCGTCGCCCTGCTCGGATACACGCCCGACGAGCTGCTCGACGAGGTCATCGACGCATTCGGCTCGTCCGACGCCGGGGCGGCGTTCGCGGCCGTCGACCGTGTCGTGCAGACCGGTCAGGATCCTCGCCGCTTCGTCGATGACCTGCTCGAGCGTCTGCGCGACCTCATCGTCGTGGCGGCGACAGGGCAGGGCGCCGCCGCCGTGCTGCGCGGCATCTCGGCCGACGATCTCGCGCGCAAGCAGCGCCAGGCAGACGCCTTCGGCACGGCCCGGCTGTCGCGCATCGCCGATCTCGTCATCGCCACGCTCGACGACATGACAGGCGCCACCTCACCCCGGCTGCAGCTCGAGCTGATGGTCGCGAGGGTGCTGGCGAGGGGAGCGGACGCTTCGTCTCCTTCGTCGCTCAGCGCAAGTGCCGCAGCCCCCGCCGTCTCTGTTCCGGTCGTTGAGCGAGCGAAGCGAGACGAAACACCTGCGTCGACCGTCGGCTCGGTGCCCGCACCGGCCCCTGCCCCGGCGCCCGCACCCGAGCCGGCGCCCCCCGCGCCGCGCGAGCTCACGACCGACACCCTCGTCGCGGCGTGGCCCGACGTGCTCGCGCGGCTCGAGGGCATCAGCCGTTCGTCGTGGATGGTCGCGACCGGTTCGCGCCCTATCGCGGTGACAGCGAAGGGCGACGACCAGGTCGTGACGCTCGAGTTCACCAGCGCCGGCGATCTGACGAAGTTCAAGCCCAAGCCGCAGGGCCAGGGGGCGTTCCTCGACGTGCGCGGTGCCATCGAGCAGGTGTTCGGCATTCAGGTCAAGTTCCTGCCCCGGCTCGCCGATGGTGGAACGAGCGGTTCGAGCGGAGGGAGTGGTGCAAGCGCGGATCGCGGACCGGCACCCGCGATGGCGAGCTCTGCCACGCCTCCCGCTGCGTCACCCACCGCTGCGCCGCCGGCGGCGCAGCGGGCTCAGGCCGCTCCGCAGTCGCCGGTCGCTCCGCAGGCGACGGCCGCGGCCGCCCCGCGCACATCGGCACCGGGCTCGCAGGCCCCGAGCTCGCCGGCGCCGAGCGCGCCGGCACCGACCTCGCCGGCACCGACCTCGCCGGCACCGCGGGGTGCGGCATCCGCCCCCGCCGCGAAGACCGCCCCGGCAGCCGCCGCTCCCGTCACGGACTGGGCCGTCGCGGCGATCCCGTCCGACGACGACGCCCCGCCGCCCGATCCCGGCCCGGCCGCCATGCCGAGCATGGGCCAGTTCGCCGTCGACGACGAGCCCGAAGACGCGGCGCGCGCCCGTGTGGCGACGCTCGCGCCGCCGCAGGAAGCGCCGCACGACGGCGACGTGCTGGCACGTGCCGACCTGGCGCCGAGCGTCGAACGCGACGAGGAGCCCGACGACGACACCGGCCTCGACGAATCAGGTGCGCCCGTCGATGCACCCGTCCCCCCGACGGTCGCGCCGCCGCTCACGCCGGTCGTGCGTCCGCGCAACGACGGCGTCCAGCGGTACGGAGAAGCCGTCGTGCGCCAGGTGCTCGGGGCGACGTTCGTCCGCGAGGAGCCCTTCGAGCCCCCGACGAGGTTCAGTTAGGCCATGTACGACGGCATCGTCCAAGACCTGATCGACGAGTTCGGCCGCCTGCCCGGGATCGGCCCGAAGTCGGCGCAGCGCATCGCGTTCCACATCCTGCAGACGCCGAACTTCGACGTCTCGCACCTCGCCGAGCTCCTGGCAGTGGTCCGTGAGAAGGTGCGCTTCTGCGAGGTGTGCGGCAACGTCTCGGAGCAGGAGCGCTGCTCCATCTGCCGCGACCCCCGCCGCAACCAGACGCTCATCTGCGTCGTCGAGGACGCCAAGGACGTCGCCGCCATCGAGCGGACGCGCGAGTTCCGCGGCCTGTACCACGTGCTCGGCGGCGCCATCAGCCCGATCGCCGGGATCGGCCCCGACGACCTGCGCATCGCGCAGCTGATGCAGCGCCTCGCGGACGGCACCGTGCAGGAGGTCATCCTCGCGACCAACCCCAACCTCGAGGGCGAGGCGACGGCGACCTACCTCAGCCGCCTGCTGCACACGCTCGAGATCTCCGTCACCCGCCTCGCCTCCGGACTTCCCGTCGGCGGCGACCTCGAGTACGCCGACGAGGTCACCCTCGGCCGCGCCTTCGAGGGCCGGCGCTCGGTCTGAATCAGGCTCCGCCGTCACGATGTCCGTGATCGGTCGTAGAGTGGCGCTCGCGATCCTCGTGCCGACCGTCCGCCCGGGTGATCCTGGTTCGATGACGACGGCCACGGAAGGCACCGGATGAATCCCGTCCAGCGGTTCGACACGCGTGCGTGGCTCCTGTTCGCCGCGATGGCGCTGCTGTGGGGCATCCCGTATCTGTTCATCAGCGTCGCGGTGGAGTCGTACTCGCCGGCGGCGGTGGTGGCGGGCCGCACCCTCCTCGGCGCCGTATTGCTGCTGCCGTTCGCGATCCGTGCAAAGGCGCTGCGACCCGCCTTCGCCAAGATCGGCTGGGTGCTGCTGTTCGGCGCGATCGAGATGGCGGGACCGTTCCTGCTGCTCGGGCATGCCGAGCAGACGCTGCCATCCGGGCTCACCGGACTGCTGGTCGCCACCGTGCCGCTGTTCGCCGCGATCATCGCGTTCGGCGGCGGCGACCGTTCCGTGCTGAGCCCGTGGCGGGCGATCGGGCTGTTCGTGGGATTCGCCGGCGTGTTCGTCATCGTCGCGGGTCCAGGCCTCGCCGTCGAGGGCGGGGGCGGCCTCATCGCCGTCGGCGAGGTCCTGCTGGTCGCACTGCTGTACGCGATCGCACCGTTCGTGATCGCGGCGAAGCTGCACGATGTGCCATCGCTGGGATCCATCACGCTCGCGCTCTTCGCGGTCGGGATCTTCTACACCCCCATCGCCTTCCTCACGCAGCACGAGGTTCCCACGCTCGAGAGCACCGTCTCGCTCGTCGCGCTCGCCGTGCTGTGCACCGCGATCGCATTCATCACGTTCTTCGCGCTCATCCGGCGCGTGGGGCCGGTGCGCGCCCCGCTGTTCACCTATGTCAACCCGGTGGTGGCGATCGTGCTGGGAACGATCATCCTCGGCGAGCCCCTCACTCCGGGGCTGCTCCTCGGGTTCCCGCTGGTGCTCGTCGGCTGCTGGCTCGCCGCCACCGGCGGCACGTTCGGCTCGCGGGCGTCCGACAGTGATCTTCCGCCGGTCGCGCCCGGCTGATCCCCGTCAGCGAAGCACCTCGACGAGCACGATCCACGAGATCAGCAGCGCCGCGACGACGGCGATGAGCGAGCCGACGGCCAGCCAGAGGGGCGCCGCAGGGACGGCGGCGATCAGGAGCGCACCGCCGACCGCGTACGCGAGGGGAGCGACGAAGCCGACAGCCGCCTTGAGCCCCCGCATCCGGTTCTCGGGATGCCGGTTCTCGAAGATCCGCCGCGACGCCTGCACCTGGAAGACCCCGGCACCGATCGCTATCACCAGCACCGCGACGCCCGCGGCGACGGGGTCGACGTCGGGCATGAGCGCGATGGCCGACGCGATCAGGGCGAGCACCAGTCCGGCGATGCCGGCCGCCAGGCGGGACGTCAGCGACGCCTCCTTGATGATCTGGCCGATGTTGACGCTCGCGGCGACGATCACGAGACCGGCGAGGGCTGCCGTCGCGCCGGCCATGGCGACGTTGAACTCGGACCACGCGGCAAGCTCGTCCATGCTCCGGATGCTAGCGGCTCGGCGCGATCGCGTGCCGGCGCGCCGTGGGCCGCGCCGGCGCGTGGTCGGTCCGCGGTCACATGGCCGGGGCCGCATGAACGCCTCCGTAAGATGGAACGTCGGGTGCGGCATCCGGCCCCTCATACACGCGTGGAGTTTCATCGTGGCGCTGATCGTCCAGAAGTACGGCGGATCGTCGGTCGCGGATGCCGTGAGCATCAAGCGGGTCGCGAAGCGGATCGTCGACACGCGTCGCGCCGGACACGACGTGGTCGTCGCGGTGAGCGCGATGGGCGACACCACCGACGAGCTGCTCGACCTCGCGGGCCAGGTCGCCCCGATCCCCGCGCCGCGCGAACTCGACATGCTGCTGTCGAGCGGTGAGCGCATCTCGATGGCACTGCTGGCGATGGCGATCCACTCGATGGGCTTCGAGGCTCGCTCGTTCACCGGAAGCCAGGCGGGCATGATCACGACCGCCGACCACGGTTCGGCGCGCATCGTCGACGTCACGCCGATCCGGCTGCGCGAGGCACTCGACGAAGGCGCCATCGTCATCGTCGCCGGCTTCCAGGGCTTCAACCGCGACACTCGCGACATCACGACGCTCGGCCGCGGCGGATCCGACACCACCGCCGTCGCCCTCGCCGCGGCGCTCGACGCCGACGTCTGCGAGATCTACAGCGATGTCGACGGGATCTTCACCGCCGACCCCCGTGTCGTGCCGAAGGCCCGCAAGCTCGGCGTCGTCTCGGCCGAGGAGATGCTCGAACTCGCCGCCAACGGCGCGAAGGTGCTGTACATCCGCGCCGTCGAATACGCACGTCGTCACGGCGTGCTGATCCACGCCCGCTCCACGTTCAGCTCGGGCGTGGGAACCTACGTGCTCGGCCCGGGGATGACCGCTCCCGACGGCCAAGAGGGAGAAGAGATGGAAGAGCCCATCGTCGCCGGAGTCGCCACCGACCTCGGCCAGGCCAAGGTCACCGTCATCGGCGTGCCGGACGTGCCCGGCAAGGCCGCCGAGATCTTCAAGGTGATCGCGAAGTCCGGCGCCAACGTCGACATGATCGTGCAGAACGTGTCGGCGGCGACCACCGGCCGCACCGACATCTCGTTCACGCTCCCCAAGACGGACGCCGCGACGGCGCTCAAGGCGCTCGCCGGCGACCAGGCCGACATCGGGTTCGAGAGCCTCGTCCACGACGACCAGATCGGCAAGCTGTCGGTCGTCGGCGCCGGCATGCGCACGCATTCCGGTGTCTCGGCGACGCTGTTCGAGGCGCTCAGCGTCGCCGGCATCAACATCGAGATGATCTCGACCTCTGAGATCCGCATCTCGGTCGTCGTGCGCGGCGACGACCTCGCCGAGGCCGCCCGCGTCGTGCACACGGCGTACGGTCTCGACGGCGACGTCGAAGCCGTCGTCCACGCCGGCACCGGCCGCTGACCGGCGTGCTCGCCGCGCTCGACCTGCCGGCCACGCTCACGACGCGCGACGGCGACGTCACGCTCCGGGCCGCGCGTCCTGACGATCTCGACGCGCTGATGGCACTCCTCTCGGACGATCCCATCAGCGCCGCGCGCGGCGACAACGGGCTCGACGAGATTCGTCCCGCCTACGCCCGTGCGCTCGCGCGCATCGCGGACGATCCCGCGAACACGCAGCTCGTGGTGACGGACGGCGACCGCCTCATCGGCACGATGCAGCTGACCGTCATCCCGGGGCTCGCCCGCGCCGGGTCCGACCGCCTGCAGGTCGAGACGGTCCGTGTCGCGAGCGACCGCCGCTCGTCGGGCATCGGGGCCGCCATGATGCACTGGGTCGAGGAGGTCGCCGCCCCGGACCTCGGCACATCGCTGATCCAGCTCACGTCCGACGCCGCGCGCGTCGACGCCCACCGCTTCTACGAGCGCCTCGGCTTCACACCGTCGCACGTCGGCTTCAAGCTCCGCGTGCCGCGCGCCTGACGCGCACTCCTGGGGAGAGTGGATGCCGCGGCCGCCGGCATCCACCGATTCGCGCTGTCGTCCGTTCGCGCTATCCAAATCGGCACTCGCTGCCCTTCTCGTTCCGACCATTCCCTGTGCGCTGTCGAAATCGGCAAGCGCTGTCGTTGTATTCGGGCGCGGATGCCGATTTCGACGGCGCGGACGATCCCGCACGATCCGACGAGTGGATGCCGGTGGCCGCGGCCGCAGTCCGCCCGGCGCAACGGCGTCACGGCGTAGCGGCGTAATGGCGGGCCGAGGCATCCCGAGGCGGCGGTAGAATCGCCGGAACCCCGCGCGTCCGACGGTGCCCGCGCGATCGCTTCGCCGCCCTGCTCACGCTGAGGAAACACGCCCATGACCCGCATCTCCGATTCAGGACTCTCCGTCGCCGTCGTCGGCGCCACCGGCCAGGTCGGCGGTGCGATGATCGACATCCTCGAGCAGCGCGGATTCCCCGTGCGCGAGTTCCGAGCTTTCGCCACAGCCCGTTCCGCCGGTTCCGATGTCGTGTTCCAGGGTCAGGCGGTCACCGTCGAGGATGTCGCGACCGCCGACTTCGCGGGTATCGACATCGCGATCTTCTCCGCGGGTGCGACCGGCAGCCGCACGTACGCCCCGCGCTTCGTCGAGGCCGGTGCGACGGTCGTCGACAACTCGAGCGCCTGGCGCATGGACCCCGACGTGCCGCTGGTCGTCAGCGAGGTCAACCCGCACGCGATCGCCGAGGCACGCAAGGGCATCATCGCGAACCCCAACTGCACCACGATGGCCGCCATGCCGATCCTGAAGGTCCTCGACGCCGAGGCGGGCCTGGAGCGCCTCATCATCAGCACGTACCAGGCGGTCAGCGGCTCGGGACTCGCGGGTGTCCAGGAGCTCCTCGGCCAGCTCGAGGGCGTGCTCGCCCAGGGCGACGTCGAGCGCCTCGCCCGCGACGGCGCCGCCCTCGACTTCCCGCAGCCCGAGAAGTACATCGCTCCCATCGCGTTCGACGTGATCCCGTTCGCCGGCAACCTCGTCGACGACGGCCTCAACGAGACCGACGAAGAGAAGAAGCTCCGCAACGAGAGCCGCAAGATCCTCGAGCTGCCCGACCTCCGGGTGGCGGGCACGTGCGTGCGCGTCCCCGTCCTCACCGGCCACTCGCTGTCGATCAACGTCGAGTTCGCACGTGACATCACGCCCGATCGTGCACGCGAGGTGCTCTCTTCGGCACCGGGCGTCAAGCTCGAAGAGGTTCCCACGCCGCTGCAGGCCGCCGGGACCGACCCCAGCTACGTGGGCCGCATCCGCGCCGACCAGTCGGCGCCCGAGGGCAAGGGCCTCGTGCTGTTCATCTCGAACGACAACCTGCGCAAGGGCGCGGCGCTGAACGCCGTGCAGATCGCGGAGCTGATCGCGGCCGAGGTGGGCGCGAACGCCTGACCCGCACGCCGGTGACGAGGGGATGCCGCGAGCCGCGGCATCCCCTTCGTACACCGTGGACAGCGCACGGTCCGCGGCTGGCCGTCGCGGCGACGTCGACGCTGTGCGGGCGAACTAGGATTGACGGGTGACCGATACGCCCGCTGAGTCCGTCCACGCCCCCGCCCCTCACGTCGAGACGGTCGACGTGCTCCTGATCGGCGGCGGGATCATGAGTGCGACGCTGGGGACGCTGCTGCACGAGCTGCAGCCCGACCTCAAGATCGCGGTGTTCGAGCGGCTGAGCGATGTGGCCCTCGAGAGCTCGAACGCGTGGAACAACGCCGGCACCGGTCACGCGGCGCTCTGCGAGCTGAACTACATGCCCGAAGGCAAGGACGGCTCGGTCGACCCCACGAAGGCCATCTCGATCAACGAGCAGTTCCAGCAGAGCCGTCAGCTCTGGTCGTCGCTCGTCGACGCGGGAGTGCTCGACGCCCCCACCACCTTCATCAACTCCACCCCGCACATGACCTTCGTACGCGGCGAGAAGGATGTCGCCTACCTCAAGAAGCGCTACGAGGCGCTCAAGGACCAGCCGCTGTTCCAGGGCATCGAGTACAGCGAGGACTCCCGGGTCATCAACCAGTGGGCGCCGCTGCTCATGCAGAAGCGTCGCAAGGGCGAGCCCTTCGCCGCGACGCGCATGCCCGCCGGCACCGACGTCGACTTCGGAGCGCTCACGCACCAGCTGTTCGACCGGCTCGCCGAGTCGGGTGCCGACGTGCGCACCAACACCGAGGTGCGCCGGCTCAAGCGCCTGGCCGACGGCACCTGGAAGGTGACCTACCGCCGCACGATCGGCCGCACGCCGGGCGAGATCCGCGCGAAGTTCGTGTTCGTCGGTGCCGGCGGCTGGGCGCTCAAGCTGCTGCAGCGCTCGGGCATCCCCGAGATCTCGGGGTACGGCGTGTTCCCCATCGGCGGGCAGTTCCTCAAGACCTCGAACCCCGCGATCGTCGCGCAGCACCAGGCGAAGGTGTACTCGCAGGCGTCGGTGGGCGCTCCGCCCATGTCGGTGCCGCACCTCGACACCCGCATGGTCGACGGCGAGGCATCCCTGCTGTTCGGTCCGTTCGCGACCTTCAGCCCGAAGTTCCTCAAGACCGGCTCGTGGTTCGACATCGTCGGCCAGGTGCGGTGGGGCAACCTCGGCCCGATGCTCAAGGTCGCGTGGGACAACCCGAGCCTCATCACGTACCTCGTCGGTGAGCTCGTCAAGAACCACAAGAAGAAGGTCGACAGCCTGCGCGTGTTCATGCCCACCGCGAAGGACGAGGACTGGACCCTCATCCAGGCCGGTCAGCGCGCCCAGGTCATGAAGAAGGACCCCGAGAAGGGCGGCGTGCTGCAGTTCGGCACCGAGGTCGTCACGGGGGCCGACGGCACGATCGCGGGACTCCTCGGCGCTTCGCCGGGCGCCTCCACGGCGGTCTCGATCATGCTCGGCCTGCTGAAGACCTGCTTCCCCGACCGCATCGGCGAGTGGGAGCCGCGGCTGCGCGAGCTGATCCCGAGCTACGGCGACACGCTCAACCCGCGCCCCGAGATCGCGCGCGAATCCCTCGGCGAGACGGCCGAGACGCTCGCGCTCACGGCCTGACCCCGGCCCGCTCGACCCCTAGGGTGGGGGCATGCGTGCACGGCTCACCTGGCGCTTCTGGGGCGTCGCCATCGCCCTGCTCGTGGCGGTGGCGGTCGCCGGTACCGTCGCGATCGTCCACAGCACCGCCACGCCGCCGGCGAGTGCCGGCGTCGCCGCGCGCACGGGCTCGTCGGGGGCGGCGGCGCTGCGCGTCATGGGCGGCGTCGACGATTTCTCGTACGACGCGTTCGAGGCCGACTACTGGCTGGGGCGGGATGCCGGCGGCCAGAGCGAGCTGTACACGACCGAGCGGATCGTCGCGCACTTCCCGGACGTCGACCAGAACAAGGGCATCGTGCGGTGGATCCCGAAGGCCGACTCCGGCATCGCGCACGACCCCGAGGTGGTGAGCGTCACCGGTGTCGGCGGTCAGGCGATCCCCTGGTGGACCGAGGAGGACGAGGACTTCGTCTACGTGCTCACGGGCGACGACACCTACGTCCACGGCGCGCAGACCTATGTCATCTCGTACACGATGCGGGACGTCGTGCTCCGATATGAGGACACGTCAGCCGACGAGTTCTACTGGGACACCGTCGGCACCGCTCACGCGCAGGCCTTCGATGACGTGCGCGCCGACGTCCACATCCTCGGCGATGCCGCGGATGGCCTGCTGCCCGAGCGGGCGTTCTGCTACACCGGTGCCGCCCAGTCGACCGATCGTTGCGAGATCCGGCAGACCGAGGCCGTCGCCCCGCCCGACCCCGTCGCGGTGTGGGCACTCGGGCACGGCATCGTCGGGGCGGTCGACACCCAGGCGGCCTTCACCGCGGGCGACACGGGCCTCGGCGCTGACGAGAACGTGACCGTGGCGATCGGCTTCGAGCTCGGCACCTTCGTGGCGCCCACCCCGCCCCCGCCGCCGCCCTACCCGTGGTGGGAGTGGATCCTGCCCGCGCTGGGGCTGCTCGCGGGAATCGGCGGGCTGGTGTTCGTGCTGGTGATGAAGCGGTTCCTGCGCCGAAATCCCGATCGCTCGCCCGTCATCGTCCAGTACACGCCGCCTGTCGACGAGTCGCCGACACTGTCGGCGGGCGTGCTGGGAGTGCCCGCCAAGGCGCTCGCGGCGCACGTGGTCGACCTGGCGGTGCGCGACAAGGTCGAGATCACCGCATCCGGCGATCGATCCGACGCCGATGACTTCCACGTCGTCCTGCGCGATGCCGCTGGTCTCGAGCACGACGACCGCCGCATCGTCACGACGCTGTTCGGAAAGGATGCCGCGCCCGGCGACCGCGTCGACCTCGGCGTGTTCGCCGCGAAGCCGCCGGTGCGTGCGGTGACCTACGTGCGGCGCATCGAGGACTCCACCGTGGACCGCGGTTACCGCAGCCGGACGCCGGGATGGGTGGGGGCGGTGCGCGGCCTTCTGCAGTTCGGTGGCCTCGCGGTCGCCGTCGTGATGACGTTCTTCCTCGATGCGGTGCCGTCGGTGCTCACCGATCTCGGGGCGCTGGGCGGGTGGATCAACTTCTTCTCGATCGCGAGTGCGTTCGGCGCCTTCATCGTGCTGCCCTGGTTCGGGCTGCCCAAGACGACGCTCACGCTCGCCGGCGGTCGTCACAAGACGTACCTCGAGGGCATCCGCGCGTACCTGCGCCTGGCCGAGGAGGACCGTCTGCGCGCCGCGCAGACGCCGCAGACCGCGGACCTGGTGTCGGCCGGCCGTCGGACCTTCGGCGAGGCGCCGAACGCGCCCGGTGCCGATGTGGTCAACCTCTACGAGCGTCTGCTGCCGTACGCGGTGCTGTTCGGGATGCAGCGCGAGTGGGTGCGCGTGATCCAGGCGGCGGCCCCGCCCGAGGTCGTGGCGACGAGGATCGCGCTGTTCGACTCGGTGACGTCGAACTCGCTGTCGGACGCATCTTCGTCCATCGGCCGCCTCGCCGCGACGCCGGTGTCGAGCGGAAGCTCGTCCAGCTCGTCCGGATCGTCGTTCTCCAGCAGCTGGTCGTCGTCAGGAGGGTCGTTCGGCGGCGGCTTCTCGGGCGGCGGCGGAGGAGGCGGAGGCTTCGGCGGCCGCTGAGCGCTTCGTCCCGTCGCTGCGCTCCTCGCTCAGACCACGCACTACGCTCGATCCGTGGCCAAGCTCTACTTCCGTTACGGCGCGATGAACTCGGGCAAGTCGACGTCGCTGCTGCAGGCCGCGTACAACTACGAGGAGCGCGGGCAGCATGTGCTGCTCGCCAAGCCCGCCATCGACACCAAGGGGGCGGATCAGATCGACAGCCGCCTGGGCGTCAAGCGCACGGTCGACTTCCTGGTGCGCCCCGAGGACGACATCCGCGCGCTGTTCGCCGAGCACCGCGCACGGGTGAAGGCCGAGGCGGCCGACACCCTCGTCCCCGAGGTGCTCGAGCACGAGGTGGACGTCGCGTGCCTGCTCATCGACGAGGCGCAGTTCCTCACCCGCGAGCAGGTCGACGACCTGCTGCGGATCGTCGTGTTCGACGGCGTGCCGGTGCTCGCGTACGGGATCCGCACCGACTTCCAGACCCAGGCGTTCCCGGGCTCGGCGCGCCTGCTGGAGCTCGCGCACAGCCTGGAGGAGCTGAAGACCATCTGCCGTTGCGGCCGCAAGGCGCTGTTCAACGCCCGACTGATCGGCGGCCGGTTCGTCTTCGACGGCGATCAGGTCGCGATCGACGAGCTGACCGCCGACCGCGTCACCTACGAGTCGCTGTGCGCAGAGGACTACCTCCGCGCTTCGGGCGGACGACTGGAGTGACGGCGGGCTCCGCCGGTCTCAGGCCGTCTCGGCGGCCGGACGCCGCCGGTGGGGGAGCGGGACGAGCATGGACGTCGAACGCTGGTACTCCCGGTAGGCCGGGTACTTCGCCGACGAGATCGATTCGGTGAACACCGTCGAACCGATGAACAGCACCGTCAGGAGCGCGGCGCCGACGATGGTCCAGTTGAGCCAGCTGCCGCCGTCGGTGACGAGCGCGACGGCTCCGATGGCGTAGAACGCCCACCACTGCGCCTGCTCGAAGAAGAAGTTGGGGTGGCGGCTGTACGCGAACAGTCCCGTCGTGAGGAAGCCCGGCTCCAGCGCTCCGCCGGCCGCCTTCTTGGCCTGGTGGAAGCGCCACTGCTGCTGGTCGGCGACGGTCTCGCCGATGAGGAATGCGATGAACAGCGCCGAGAAGACGGCATCCCATCCGGTGAAGGGCGAGGGATGCTGCCACGCGATGTACGCGGGCAGGCTGATGAGCACCAGCAGCGCGCTCTGGAAGAGCACGATGAAGAAGAGGTTGAACAGCTGGAACTGCCAGCGCGTCATGCGGCCGCGCAGGATCGCCCAGCGGTAGTCCTCCATGCCGGTGTAGCCGCCCTTGCGCGCGAAGTTGTACGTCAGTCGCGCGCCCCACGCCGTCACGAGCACCGCCATCACGACCAGGCGGGTCGCGTCGGCACCCGCGATGAGCGCGGCCGCGGCGAAGATCCACACGTAGATCACGGGCACGATCGACCAGATGCGATCGATCCACGAGGTCTCGTTCGTCACGAGGGAGGTGATCCAGCAGAAGGCCGCTGCGACACCCGCGACGATGAGGACGAGGAGGAGGGGATCCATGAGGTCAGGCTACCGCTCCGCGGACGACATGCGGCGTCACGCGGGTTGCCTGTGGTCCGACCACACGTTATCGTGGTCTGACCACACGGCGCGGATGCCGTGTCCCGACATGGATGAGGAGATCCGTGACTGGAATCCCCACGCGATCCAGCGCGTCGCCGACTGCGGCGGCCGCGCCCGCAGCGCGCGCGTGGCGCGTCGTGCTCGAGCGGATCGAGACGGATCTGCTCGACGGCACGCTGCGCCCCGGCGATCGGCTTCCGCCCGAGCGCGAGCTGTCGGCGACGCTCGGCGTCGGCCGGTCCAGCGTGCGCGAGGCGCTGCGCGTCCTGGAGGTCATGGGCCTCATCCGCACGGGCACCGGCTCAGGCCCCACGTCCGGCGCCATCATCATCGCCACGCCCCAGGGCGGGATGTCGGCGCTGCTGCGGCTGCAGGTCGCGGCGCAGGGGTTCCCGTTCGACGACGTCGTCGCGACCCGCCTCGTCCTCGAATCGGCCGTCGTCGAGGCCCTCGCCGCCGACCCCGGCCGCTCCACCGCCGACGCCCGCGACATCCTGGTCGCGATGGACGCCGACGACCTGACCGTGCCCGAGTTCCTCGCCCTCGATGCGCAGCTGCACCTCGCATTGGCGGAAGCATCGGGCAACGTCGTGATCGCGGCGATGATGGCGGGCCTGCGCACCGCCATCGAGTCGTACGTGCAGGCCGGCGCCGCCGGGATCGCGGAGTGGGAGCCTGCTGCCGCACGCCTGCGCCGCGAGCACCACGCCATCCTCGACGCCGTGGACGCCGGTGACGGCGCCCGCGCGCGCACGCTCGTCCACGATCACATCGCCGGCTACTACGAGGCTGCGGGACTCGCGCCCGCGGCCGCCGGCATCCCGGATCTCACCCGCCCCTGACCCCCGGAGGTACCCCCATGGTCACCCGCCAGTTCCCCAAGCCCGCAGAGCTCCTCGAGCTCATGCAGTTCAAGAAGCCCGAGCTCGACGCCCGCAAGCGCCGGCTGGACGCCGCGCTCACCATCTACGACCTGCGCACCATCGCCAAGCGCCGCACGCCCAAGGCCGCGTTCGACTACACCGACGGCGCCGCCGAGGGCGAGCTGTCGCTCGCGCGCGCCCGCCAGGCGTTCGAGGACGTCGAGTTCCACCCCGACGTGCTGCGCCCGGCCGAGAGCGTCGACCTCTCCACCGAGATCCTGGGCGGGCCTTCGGCGATGCCCTTCGGCATCGCGCCGACGGGTTTCACGCGCCTCATGCAGACCGAGGGCGAGACCGCGGGCGCGGGTGCCGCCGGGGCCGCCGGCATCCCGTTCACGCTGTCGACCCTCGGCACCACGTCGATCGAGGGCGTCAAGGCCGCGAACCCGAACGGGCGCAACTGGTTCCAGCTGTACGTCATGCGCGACCGCGAGATCTCGTACGGCCTCGCCCGCCGCGCTGCCGCGGCGGGCTTCGACACGCTCCAGTTCACGGTGGACACGCCAGTCGCCGGCGCACGGCTGCGCGACAAGCGCAACGGCTTCTCGATCCCGCCGCAGCTGACCCTCGGCACGATCATCAACGCCATCCCGCGGCCGTGGTGGTGGTACGACTTCCTCACCACGCCGAAGCTCGAGTTCGCGTCGCTGTCGACCACCGGCGGCACCGTCGGAGAGCTGCTCGACGCGGCCATGGACCCGACCATCAGCTACGACGACCTCGCGATCATCCGCGACATCTGGCCCGGCAAGATCGTCGTCAAGGGCGTGCAGAACGTCGCCGACTCGAAGCGGCTCATCGACGCCGGTGTCGACGGCATCATCCTCTCCAACCACGGCGGACGCCAGCTCGATCGCGCGCCCATCCCGTTCCGGCTCCTGCCCGATGTCGTCCGCGAAGTGGGTCGCGATGCCACCGTGATGGTCGACACCGGCATCATGAATGGCGCCGACATCGTCGCCTCGATCGCCCTGGGCGCGAAGTTCACGCTCATCGGGCGCGCGTACCTCTACGGCCTGATGGCCGGCGGTCGCCAGGGCGTCGACCGCACGATCGCGATCCTCCGCAGCGAGATCGAGCGCACCATGAAGCTGCTCGGCGTCTCGTCGATCGCCGAGCTTGAGCCCCGCCACGTCACGCAGCTGCAGCGCCTCGTTCCGGTCTCGGCGCCCGTCGCCGCCGCGGCTTCGGCTGCATCGGCCCCGCGTGCCGCGCGTTCCGCGGGCGGTACGGCTGCGAAGACCGCCGCCTCGAGCGCCGGGAAGGCGGATGCCGCGGCGCCCCGCGCGGCGAAGCCCGCCGCGTCGCGCGCCAAGGCCTGACCCCTCGGCTCGCCTGTCACGAACGGTGCGTCATCCGCGCCATCCGTGACAGGCGAGCGGGATGGGCCGGCTGCTGCCGTCGTCAGACGCGGACGGGAAGGGTCGGGATCAGCGCCTCGAGGTACGTCACCGTGTCTTCCCAGCCGTCGACCGCGTGGCAGCGCACGCCCATCGCGAGCACGGGGTAGTCGTTGCCGTCGGGGTCGAGGCGGTCGCCCACGAACAGCATGTCGTCGAGGCTGATGCCGGTCTGCTCGGCGAGCCGGCGCATGCCGTAAGCCTTGTCGATGCCGCGCTCGGTGATGTCGACCGACGTCGAGCCGCCAGAGCGCACCTCCAGATCGGGGAGGAGCGCGGCCACCGCCGCGCGGAGCGTGTTCTTCTTCTCGCCTGTCGGGTCCCACGCCGTCTTCGCGGCGACGGGGGCCTGCTGGCCGAGTGCCGAGAACGTGATCTGCGAGCCGCGATCCTCGAGGATCTCGCCCCACGTCTCGGACTCCCACAGGCCCAGGCGGCGCGCCTCGCCCTCGACGGCCGCGAGGGCGCGCGACTTCTGGTCGTCGCTCAGCGATCGCTGGTAGATCGTGACGACGGCATCGGCCGACAGCCGGTAGTACTGGGTGCCGCAGGTGGGCAGCAGGTGCAGGCGGGCACGGGCGTCGGCGGCGTCGGCGGGGAGCCGGTCCACGACTTGCGTCGTGAACTGCGCGAGCTGCCCGCCCGAGATGACCGCCACCTCGACGCGCTCGGCAAGGGCGACCAGCAGCTCGCCGATGCGGCCGTCGATCGGGCTCTTGGACGGCGCCAGCGTGTCGTCGAGATCGAAGGCGACGAGGCGGGGAGCGCTGCGGTCGGCCACGATGTCGGTCCTTTCATGAAAGAGGCCCCGCCTTCCGGCGGAGCCTCTCTGTGGTCGGGGTGACAGGATTTGAACCTGCGGCCTCTTCGTCCCGAACGAAGCGCGCTACCAAGCTGCGCCACACCCCGTTTTGCAACCCTCCGAGTCTAACCGATCGTCAGGGGTGCTGTTGACCACGCCGGGGAATCAGCGTGAGGAGCGAGGCCTCGGGGCGGCACGCGAAGCGGACCGGGGCGTAGATCGAGTGCCCCAGGCCGGCGCTCACGTTGAGCGGCACGGTACGTCCGAGGTGCGTCCATTCGCTCAGCCCGCGCGCCTGCTTCAGGGGGATGTCGCAGTTCGCGACGAGCGCCCCGAATCCCGGTACGCGCACCTGGCCGCCGTGGGTGTGCCCGGCGAAGATCGCATCGGCGCCGAGGTCGACGAAATCGTCCAGCACGCGGCGGTACGGGGCGTGGGTCACGCCGAGCGTGAGGTCGCGGGCATCCATCGCGGAAACGAGATCCGGCAGCACCTCGAGCCGGTCCCACCCCCGGTGGGCGTCGCTCACGCCGAACGCGCCGATGCGCAGACCGCCTGCCTGAACCGATCCGATCCGGTTGTTGAGGTCGAGCCAGCCGAGTTCATCGGTGAAATAGCGGTCGAGCGCTTCGGTGTCGAGCGGCTCGGCCGTGTGCGTCACCTTCGACGGACCCGTGAAGTACTTGAGCGGGTTGCGGGGTGAGGGAGCGGTGTGATCGTTCGACCCGTGCACGAAGAAGCCGGGGATGCCGCGCAGCGCGTCGAACGCGCTGCGGAGGCCCCGCAGGCCGTCCTCATGGCCCATGTTGTCGCCGGTGTTGACGATCAGATCCGGCTGCAGGTCCGCGAGGGCCGCGATCCACCGCTGCTTGCGGTGCTGCCACGGCGCCATGTGCGCGTCCGACAGGTGCAGCACGCGGATCGGAGCCGAGTCCTCGGGCAGCACCGGCACCTCGTGGACGCGGAGGGTGAACAGGTAGCGCTCGATGCCGATGCCCCACACAGCGGTGCCGACACCGACCGCCCCCACCGTGCCGAGCAGGGTGAGGGCGGTGCGCGTGGATGCCGAGGGCACTAGCCGTTACCGCTGCCGCGGCCGCCCCCGCCGCCACCGCAGTCGGAAGCGGTGTAGTCGACGGCGATCGACGTGTTGCGGTTCACGACCGTGCCGGACGCCGGGTTGGTGCCGGTCGCTTTGGACTGGTTCGAGTTGTCGTTCGCCGGCGTGCACGTGCCGTCGCTGACGTTGCCGAAACCTGCCTGGCGGAGCGCCCGCTTCGCGTCGTCCAGCGAGCGTCCGGAGACGTCGGGGATCGAGATGCCCTGCCCATTGCTGGGGTTGATCGTGACGGTCGTGCCGCCCGCGACCTCGCCCGCGCCGGGGTTCTGCGCGCCCACCGAGCCCGCCGGCTGGTTGGAGTCGACCTCGGGCCCGATCTCGACCGTGAACCCGGCCTCTTCGAGCTGCGCCTTGGCCGCATCCATCGTCATGCCGAGCACGTTGGGGAGCTGGACCATCTGCACCTTGGTCAGCGCGTCATCGGGCTTCGCGAACGCGTCGCCAGGATAGGCCTCGTCCACCGTGCGCTGGATCGCCTTCGAGATCGGGAAGCGGATCTGATTGAGCATGTTGCCGTTGTAGCGCGTCTTGGTGATGTCGCCACCGCCGTCGACATTGCCGACCCAGGTCGCCGTCGAGACGCGGCTGCTCGACTGAACCATCCAGGTCGTGATCTCTTCGTGCGTACCTGTCTTGCCGAGGACCGGCGTCCGGTCGCCCGGGTTGGCTCCGGCGCCGCTGCCGCCACTGGCCAGCACGCCCTGAAGCGCGTAGGCCGCGGTCGCCGCGACGTTGGGAGCGATCACCTGGGAGCACGTCCGCTCCGGCTTGGGCAGCTCGTTGCCGTCCGCGTCGGTGATGCGGTCGATCGCCTGCGGCTGGCAGTACACGCCGTTGTTGGCGATCGTGGCGTACGCCTCGGCCATCGCCATCGGCGACACGAAGTTGGTGCCGATGATCGAGTTGAGGTTGGTCATCGACACCTCCTTGCCGTTGCCCTGGGTCACGCCCATGCGCGTCGCGACGTTCTTGATGTCGCACAGGTCGAGCTTCTCGGCCATGGCGAAGAAGCCGGTGTTCAGCGAGTCCTTCGTGAACCGCATGGGCGTGCCCATGTAGCCCTTGTTGCCGCCGAAGTTCTTGATGAGGTCGTTCGCGGTGTTGTACCAGTCGCCCTCGCACGAGTTCTTCATCTTCTTGAACACGTGCAGCGTTCCGTTGAGCGTCTCGTTGACGGAGTGGCCCTTCTCGAGCCAGTCGACCAGCGTGAAGAGCTTGAACGTCGAGCCCGCGGGGAAGCCGCGGGAGTTGCCGTACGTCAGGTCTCCCGCGAAGACGAGTGACGAGTAGTTGGGATCGCTGGAGACCGCGGCATCCTCACTGAACTTCGTGTTCTGAGCGATCGCGAGGATGCGGCCGGTCGTGGCCTCGATGCTGACCGAGGTCGCGCCGAAACGGCCGGGCGAGGGCACCGTGCGTCCGATGGGCATGTCGGCGGCCGAGGGTGCGTACTGCGTCATCGCGCTCTGGGCTGTCGCCTGCACGCGGGGGTCGAGCGTCGTGTAGACGTTGAGGCCACCGCGGGCGAGGAGCGCCTGACGGTCCTCGCGCGTCTCACCGAAGGCGGGGTCGTTGAGGATGACGTCCTTCACGTACTGGCAGAAGTACTCCGAGCCGACGGAGTTGACGCAGCCCGTCTTGGGCGGTGTGACCGCCGGGGTGATGGGCCAGACGGCCGCCTCGACATACTGCTCGCGCGTGATCTTGCCGTCGTCGAGCATGCGGCTGAGCACGTACAGCTGACGGACCTTGGTCGAGGTGTAGCCGTCGGCGGCAGCGAACTTCTGCTCCTCGGTGATCTCGCCGGACTTCACGAGGTTGTCGAGGGCGACGAGGTTGGCTCCCTCGTCGATCACGCCGTCCGGCGCCTTGTTGAAGCTGGTGGTGCCGTCGGAGCTCCAGATCGAGCCGTCGGGCTTGTCGATGCGGAAGTTGTTGGGGTTCTGCACCATGCCGGCGAGGGTCGCGGCCTGTGCCACCGTGAGGTTCGCCGCCGTCGTGCTGAAGTACTCGCGGGCAGCCGACTCGATGCCGTAGGTCACGCCGCCCCAGTTGGCGATGTTCATGTAGCCGAGGAGGATGTCGTTCTTCGAGTACTTCTGCTCGAGCGAGATCGCGTAGCGCATCTCCTGGAGCTTGCGCGTGTAGCCCTCCGCGCCATCGGCCGTCGTCGCGTCGCTCCAGCACTTCGCGAGCACGGCATCGCGGCTGAGCTCGACGACAGCGGCACCGGTCTCGTCGACGACGGTCTCGCCCTTGTCGTCGGTCTTGTAGACCGTCTTGGCATCCTGCTCGCACTTCTGGATCAGCACGTTCTTGACGTACTGCTGGCTGATCGATGAAGCGCCTTGGGTCTCGCTGGCGCCCTTGGCGTTGGACAGCAGGGCGCGCGCGGTGCCGATGAGGTCGATGCCGCCGTGCTGGTAGTACCGCGGATCCTCGCTCGACAGCAGCGCGTCGTACATGACGGGGCTGATCTGGTCGAAGTTGACCGGCGTGCGGTCCTGCTCCAGGAACTGGGTCAGGAGCGTCGGCTGCCCGGTGGCGGGATCCGTCGCGTAGAAGTTGCTGGGGAGCATGAGCTTGTCGAGTTCGAGGACGCTCGGGAGGTTGTCGAACATCGTGATCGCGCGCTCTGCCGCGGTGCTCGTGATCGCGACCGCGGGGGTGACGGTCGCGGCGATGAGGACACCGGCTGCGGCACTGAGGCCGACGAGTCCGGCGAGACCGCCGAGCACGCCGGTGGCCGTGCGTTTGGTATCAGGCATAGGCTTGATCGTAGGGGAGATACCTGGGCGATCCATCAAGGACTCTCAGCCGACAAAGGTGTTTCCCAGCCTTCATCAGCCGTCACTTTCCGCACACTCGAGGAGTCGCGATGACGACGTGGGAGTACCTCACCACGCCCCTTCTGATCCACAACACCGCCGCGATCCTCAACAACTGGGGCAAGCAGGGCTGGGAGCTCGTCCAGATCGTCCCCGGGCCCGAGGGCGGACTGGTCGCGTACTTCAAGCGTCCGTCGGGTGGCGGGCAGCAGAACGCCGGACTGGATGCCGCGGCGCAGGCAGCCCGTCAGTTCGAGGGAGAGTGACCGTGGCCGTCAGCGAACGTCTCGCCGAGCTCGGCATCGAGCTGCCCTCCGTCGTGCCGCCGGTGGCCGCCTATGTGCCCGCCAAGGCGCACGGCGACCTCGTCTACACCGCCGGCCAGCTGCCCATGGTGGCCGGCGCGCTGCCGGCGACCGGTAAGGTCGGCGAGGGGCACGGCCTCGTGCCCGCCGGTGACGCGAAGACCTATGCGCGCCAGAGCGCCCTCAACGCGATCGCGGCGGCGGCCGCCGCCGTGGGCGGGGTCGACCGCCTCACCGGTGTGCTGAAGGTCACCGGCTTCGTCGCGTCGGTGCCCGAGTTCACCGGTCAGCCGGGGGTCATCAACGGCGCGAGCGAGGTGCTCGGCGAGATCTTCGGCGATGCCGGCCGTCACGCCCGGTCCGCCGTCGGCGTGCCCGTGCTGCCGCTGGACGCGCCGGTCGAGGTCGAGGTCGTCTTCTCGTTCGCCTGAGCCCTACTCGCTCGTCAGGAACGACAGAGGGGATGCCGCAGCCCTGGGCTGCGGCATCCCCTCTTCTCGTCCTTACTTGACCTGGGCTGAGATCACCGACATCACGGCGGTGTCGGCGAGCGTCGTCGTGTCGCCGACCTCGCGGCCCTCGGCGACGTCGCGCAGGAGGCGGCGCATGATCTTGCCGGAGCGCGTCTTGGGGAGCTCGCCGACGATGTAGACGTCGCGGGGGCGCGCGATCGGGCCGATCTGCTCGCCGACCCACTGCCGCAGGATCTGGCCGAGTCCCTCGACGGGGTTCTCGTCGAGGTACGACTGCTTGATGATCACGAAGGCGACGACCGCCTGGCCGGTGGTCTCGTCGGAGGCGCCGACGACCGCGGCCTCGGCGACGGCCTCGTTGCCGACGAGGGCCGACTCGATCTCGGTCGTCGACAGGCGGTGCCCCGACACGTTCATGACGTCGTCGACGCGGCCGAGCAGCCAGACGTCGCCGTCGTCGTCGAGACGGGCGCCGTCACCGGCGAAGTAGTAGCCCTGCTTCTGGAACTTCTCCCAGTAGGTCTCGACGAAGCGCTCCGGGTCTCCCCAGATGCCGCGCAGCATCGACGGCCACGGCTCGGTCACGACGAGGAGGCCGCCGTTGCCGTTGCCGACGTGCGTCCCGTCCTCGTCCACGACGTCGATCGAGATGCCGGGCAGCGGCACCTGCGCCGAGCCGGGCTTGGTCTCGGTGACGCCGGGCAGGGCCGACACCATGATCGAGCCGGTCTCGGTCTGCCACCACGTGTCGACGATCGGCGCGGTCTTGCCGCCGATGATCTTGCGGTACCACATCCACGCCTCGGGGTTGATGGGCTCGCCCACCGAGCCGAGCAGCCGCAGCGACGACAGGTCGAACTGCTTCGGGATCGCGCGCCCGAGCTTCATGAACGAGCGGATCGCGGTCGGTGCGGTGTAGAGCACCGTGACGCCGTACTTCTGCACGATCTCCCACCAGCGGCCCGGGTGCGGGGCGTCGGGCGTGCCTTCGTACAGGACCTGCGTCGCGCCGTTGGCGAGCGGGCCGTACGTGACGTAGGTGTGGCCGGTCACCCATCCGATGTCGGCCGTGCACCAGTACACGTCGGTCTCGGGGTGGATGTCGTGCACGACCTTGTTGGTGAACGCCGACTGCGTGAGGTAGCCGCCCGACGTGTGCAGGATGCCCTTGGGCTTTCCGGTGGTGCCCGACGTGTAGAGGATGAACAGCGGGTTCTCGGCCGGGAACGCCTGCGCCTCGTGCTCGCCCGACGCGGCGGGGACGACGTCGTGCCACCACAGGTCGCGGCCCTCGGCCCAGTCGACCTCGTTGCCGCCGCGCTTGACGACGAGCACGTGCTCCACGGTCTCCTGGGCGCCCGCGCCGCGATCGCCCAGCGCGAGGTCCACGGCGGGCTTGAGCGCCGAGACCTTGCCCTTGCGGTAGCCGCCGTCGGCGGTGATGACGAGCTTCGCGCCCGCGTCGTCGATGCGGGCCCGCAGGCTGTCGGCGGAGAAGCCGCCGAACACGACCGAGTGGATCGCGCCGATCCGGGCGACCGCGAGCATCGAGGCCACGGCTTCGGGGATCATCGGCAGGTAGATCGCGACGCGGTCGCCCTGCCCGACACCGAGGCCTTCGAGCACGTTAGCGAGTCGCTTGACCTCGTCCGTGAGTTCCGCGTACGTGACGCGGCGCTCGTCGCCGGGCTCGCCCTCCCACAGCAGCGCGACGCGGTCGCCGTTGCCTGCGGCGACGTGACGGTCCAGGCAGTTGTACGCGACGTTGAGCTCGCCGTCGGCGAACCACTGGGCGAACGGCGGGTTCGACCAGTCCAGCACCTCGGTGAACGGCTTGTGCCAGTGCAGCTCACGTGCCTGCTCGGCCCAGAACCCCTCGCGGTCCGCCTTCGCGCGGTCATAGAGCTCGGCCGTCGCCACGGCGCTCGCCGCGAACTCGGGCGAGGGCGCGAAGCGCCGATCCTCGGTGAGCAGGTGGTCGATCTGGCTGCTGCCGGCGTGCGTGATCGGGTTCTGATCGCTCATGTGAGCGCGCTCCTTTGCGGGCTTGAGGGAGGCCGAGGGATGTCGGCGAGTCTGCCAGGAAATGTACTCACGACGCCGCGCGGCGACTACCCCCGATAGTAGGTGGCGGTGCCGACACGCGACCCGACCGATATATCAGTGAGAATCCTCTCCTTTTCGTTTTGTTCGGACCCTTGCCTCCCCTATGCTGACCGTTGGCCGAACATTCGATTCTGGCATTGCGGCACCCGACGTCACCCCCCGAATTCGGGTCCGCGCACGGCGGCATCCCATTCCCCCCATGGGATGCCGCCTTTATTCGTCTGGGAGCGGTTCCGCCCAGCGCCTGGACCTTCCTCCACAGCCGGCTGTCTCTCCCGGTCATCCACGGATCGGCCGGTTCGCGCGTCGCGCCGCTGTGGCCGCTCTTAGCGTCGGAACATGTCCACGCCCTTCACCGTCCGGCCCCGCCCCGGCGCTGCGGTCGTGCGGGCTGTGCCGACGGGTGGGGATGCCGATGGCACCGGGCGCACAGCTCGCCTGGGGTCCGCGCGCCGGGAGTCCGGGCGTCCGGTGCCGGTGTGGGTGCCGCAGCAGACTGCGCCCCCTCCGGCGGCCCGGGAGCCCCGCGCGGTGGGGGAGCGGCACCCCTCGCTCCAGCCGTTCGCGGCGTACCTCGACGATCCGGCCGTCACCGACCTGTTCGTGAACGGCGCGGCCGGGCTGTTCGTCGATCGCGGTGCCGGCGTGGTGCCGGCGCGAGAGTGGCGGGCATCAGAAGAAGAGGTGCGCGGACTCGCGGTAGCCCTGATCGGGTACGGGGGCCGGCACATCGACGACGCGTCGCCGTGCGTGGATGTGCGGCTGGACGGCGGCATCCGCGTCCATGCGGTGCTGCCGCCCATCGCGCCGGAGGGCACCGCGATCTCCATCCGCGTGCCACGCATGACCGAACCCAGCCTCGACGACCTGGGCCGGTCGGGCATGTTCGACGACACCGTCCGCCGCCGGCTCGACGAGGCCGTCGCGCGACGGTCGAACGTCTTGGTGACGGGGGCCGCGGGTGCCGGCAAGACCACGCTGCTCGCGGCGCTGCTCGGCGAGGCGCCCGACCACGAGCGCATCGTCACGGTCGAAGACGTGGCCGAACTGCGCATCGCGCACCCCCACCACGTGCGGCTCGAAGCCCGCCAGCCGAACCTCGAGGGCGCGGGCGGCATCGGTCTCGCCCGGCTCGTCCGCGAGGCACTGCGCATGCGACCCGACCGGCTGGTCGTCGGGGAGTGCCGCGGTGACGAGGTCCGCGAGCTCCTGTCGGCGCTCAACACCGGCCACGACGGAGGGGCGGGCACCGTGCACGCGAACGGGCTTCACGATGTGCCCGCGCGTCTGGAGGCCCTGGGCGCCCTGGCCGGCCTTGACGACATCGCGCTCGCGCGCCAGGTCGCCAGCGCCATCGATCTGGTGCTGCACGTGGAGCGCGCGACGGACGGCGTCCGCCGGATCGCCGCGATCGGCCGTCCGGCGATCGACGCGGAAGGGCGCCTCGTCATGGACTCCGCCGGTGGAGGAGGGCCGTGATCGTGGGAGCGCGCCGGCGGTCCGGCCGGCGGCGCGGCGCAGCCGGCGACCCCGAGACCGAGGCCGTGGCGGCGACAGTGCTGCGGCTGGCCGTGCTGCTGCAGGCGGGGGTGGCACCGGCCCGCGCCTGGACGCACCTTGCGCAGTCCGGTGACGCGGCCGCGGCGCGGGTGGTCGCCGCCCTCACGCCCGACACTCCCCCCGCGACGGCGATCGCGCGCACCGGGGGCGGCGCCTGGCGCGAGGTGGCCGTCGCGTACCAGGTCGCGACGACCGTCGGCGCGCCGCTCGCGGCCTGCCTGCGCAGTCTCGCCGGCGCACTGAGCGATGCGCAGCAGGCGGCCGACGACGTGCGCGTCGCCCTTGCCGAACCCGCGGGCACGGCCCGGATGATGGGCTGGCTTCCGCTGCTGGCCGTCGGCCTCGGGGCGGCGCTCGGGTTCGACACCCTCGGCACGCTCGTCGCGACGCCCCTCGGCATCGCGTGCCTCGCGAGCGGCGTCGTGCTCATCGCCGTCGCGCAGCGCTGGACCGGGCGGCTCGTCCGCGCGGCCGAGCGGGCCGGAGGAGTGCCGGGTCTGGATGCCGAGCTGGTCGCGATCGCCCTGAGCGGCGGTGTCTCGATCGAACGGGCACGTGCCGTGGTGACGGATGCGGGGGCGCTCCGCCGCGCGGACGACTCGGCCGCGGCCTCACCCGCACCGGCTCCGGACCACGACATCGATGCGGTGCTCGCGCTGTCGCGATCGGCCGGTGTCCCGGCTGTCGAGCTCCTGCGCGCGTCCGCCGCGCACGCACGGCACCGTGCCCGCGTCGAGGGACGCCTGCGCGCCGCGAAGCTCGCCTCGCGGCTGCTCGTCCCGCTCGGCGTGTGCACGCTCCCCGCTTTCCTGCTGCTCGGCGTCGCCCCGATGCTGCTGAGCGTCATGTCGACCATGTCGCTGTCGCTCTGACCCCTGACCGTGCCCACGACAAGAAACGAACGGAGAACCGATGTCCTCTCGACCCACCCAGCCCCTTCCTCTCCTCACCCGCCGACGTGCGGAGCGGCTGTTCCGCCCGCGGGCCGCCGACGGCCGCGGACCCGACGACGCCGGTGCCGCCACCGCCGAGTACGCCATCGCGACCATGGCGGCCGTCGCCTTCGCCGGCCTCCTGGTCGTCATCATGCGGTCGGACGAGGTGCGGGGCATCCTGACCGATCTCATCCGCCGGGCGCTCACGGTCGCCTGATGCGGACGCGAACCGGAGACGATCGGCGCCGACGGCGTCCCGACGAGCTCGGCTCGGTCGTCGCCGAGTTCGCGATCGCCCTGCCCGCCGTCGCGATCGTGCTCGCGCTCGGCGTCGCGGCGCTCGCGGGCGCGTCACGGCAGGTGCGCCTGCAGGACGCGGTGGCGGATGCCGCACGCCTGAGCGCGCGCGGCGAGCCGGTCGCGCGCGTGACGGGGGCCGTCGTCGCGGCGGTGGCCGAGGCATCCGTCGAGATCTCGGCCCGCGGTGAGCTCGTCTGCGTCACCGCCACGGCGCCCGCACTGCTCGGGCTGCGGGTCAGCGCGTCGGGCTGCGCTCTGGCGGGCGGCCTGTGAGGCGGCTGAGCCCCGAGCCGTGTCTGCGCGGGGACCGCTGATGGCAGGGTCGATGGCTGCCGTCGGTGTCATCGCCGCCGCCGTGGTCCTCACCGGCGGGCTCGCCGCCGTCGGCTCGGCGGCGGTGATCGGCCAGCGGCTCGCGTCCGCGGCAGACGCCGGAGCGCTCGCCGCGGCCGACGCGGCGTCCGGGGCGGTGACCGGCGTCCCGTGCGACCTCGCGGGCGAGGTCGCAGCGGAATTCGGCGCACGCATCGACGCGTGCGACCTGGACGGCCTGATCGCCACCGTGACCGTCGAGATGCGCGTCGGACCCGTCGTCGCGCGTGCCTCGGCACGGGCAGGACCCCCACCGTGATCCGCGGCTCACAGCCCGCACACCGTTAACTGGCGTGTATGGTTTGCGTCGAAGAAAGGACGCCCCCGTTGGCAGAAGGCAAGAAGCTCGTCATCGTCGAGTCTCCGACGAAGATGAAGTCGATCCAGGGGTATCTCGGCGACGGCTACGAGGTGCTCAGCTCGGTCGGCCACATCCGCGATCTCGCAGACAAGAGGGACATCCCGGCCGACAAGAAGCAGGCCTACGGGAAGTACTCCATCGACATCGACAACGGCTTCGACCCGTACTACGTCGAGAGCGAGCGCGGCAAGAAGACCGTGGCCGAGCTCAAGCGCGCGCTGAAGGGGGCGGACGAGCTCCTGCTCGCCACCGATGAAGACCGCGAGGGCGAAGCCATCGCGTGGCACCTGCTGCAGACCTTGAAGCCCAAGGTGCCGGTCAAGCGCATGGTGTTCCACGAGATCACGAAGGACGCCATCCAGGCCGCCGTCGGCAACACGCGCGAACTCGACCTCGCACTGGTCGACGCGCAGGAGACCCGCCGCATCCTCGACCGCCTCTACGGGTGGGACGTCAGCCCCGTGCTCTGGTACAAGGTGCAGCAGGGCACGTCCGCCGGTCGCGTGCAGTCCGCCGCGACGCGACTGGTCGTCGACCGCGAGCGCGAGCGCATGGCGTTCGTCTCGGCGTCGTACTGGGACATCGAGGCGCTCGCTGCGCCGAATCGCCCGCAAGGCCTCGACGAGTCGTTCTCGACCCGTCTGGCGCGCGTGGACGGCGCCGTCCTCGCCCGTGGCACCGACTTCGACGACCGCGGCGAGCTGAAGAAGGCCGTGCTGGTCCTCGACGAGGCACAGGTGCGTGAGCTCGCGACCGCCATCGAGGCGGCGGCCGAAGCATCCGTCACCGCGCTCGAGTCCAAGCCCGGCACCCGCAGCCCCAAGCCCCCGTTCACCACCTCGACCCTGCAGCAGGAGGCCGGACGCAAGCTCTCGATGAGCGCCAAGCATGCCATGGGCGTCGCGCAGCGACTGTACGAGAAGGGGTTCATCACTTATATGCGCACCGACTCGACCGCGCTGTCGACGCAGGCCGTGCAGGCCGCGCGCGAGCAGGCGGTCGCGATGTACGGCGCCGCATCGGTGCCGCTGAACCCGCGCAGCTACCGCAACAACAGCAAGAACGCGCAGGAGGCGCACGAGGCCATCCGCCCGTCGGGCGAGCAGTTCCGCACGCCGGCGTCGGTCTCGAGTGAGCTCGACCGCGACGAGCTGCGCCTGTACGACCTGATCTGGAAGCGCACCATGGCGAGCCAGATGTCCGACGCGAAGTACGAGACCACCACCGTGACCCTCGAGGTGACCGCGGGGGGCCGCCGCGCGGAGTTCACCGCCTCGGGCACGGTCTACACGTTCAAGGGCTTCCTCGAGGCTTACGAAGAGGGCCGCGACGAGAAGCGCAGCGACGCCGACAAGTCCGACGACCAGGCGCTGCCCGCGATGGCGGTGGGCGATGTCCTGCGACTGCGCGACGTGGAGCCCAAGGGCCACGCGACCAGCCCGAAGCCGCGGTACACCGAAGCATCGCTCGTCAAGGCGCTCGAAGAGAAGGGCATCGGCCGTCCGTCGACGTTCGCGAGCATCATCGACGTGATCCTGAACCGCGGCTACGTGACCAAGCGTGGCCAGGCGCTGATCCCGAGCTGGCTCGCCTTCAGCGTCGTGCGCCTGCTCGAAGAGCATTTCGCCGACCTCGTCGACTACGACTTCACCGCAGCGCTCGAGGACGACCTCGACGCCATCGCGCGCGGCGAGCAGAAGCGCCAGGACTGGCTGCAGGAGTTCTACTTCGGCTCGACCGACCACGTCGGGCTGCGCAACATCGTCGACAATCTCGGCGAGATCGACGCGCGCGCCCTCAACTCCACGCCGATCGGCGACGTCGCGACGCTCCGGTTCGGAAAGTACGGGCCGTACCTCGAGGTCCCCGACGCGGCGAACCCCGACGGCGAGCCCCGCCGGGTGAACATCCCCGAGGATCTCGCCCCCGACGAGCTCACGCCCGCCAAGGCGCAGGAGCTCATCGACGCCCCCGTCGCCGGAGACCGCGTGCTGGGAGAGAACCCGGCCAACGGGAAGCTCGTGGTGGTGAAGGACGGCCGGTTCGGCCCGTACGTGCAGGAGACCGACCCGCCGGCCGCGGAGGAGGTCGACGAGGCGACGGGCGAAGTCGTCGCGGTCGAGCCCGAGCCCGCCCCGAAGAAGCGCGGTGCCAAGAAGGATGCGGCGCCCAAGCCCCGTACGGCGTCCCTGTTCAAGTCGATGTCGGTCGACACGATCGACCTCGAGACGGCGCTCAAGCTCCTCGACCTGCCGCGCACGGTCGGAATCGACCCCGAGACCGAGGCTCCGATCACGGCGCAGAACGGCCGCTACGGCCCGTACCTGAAGAAGGGGACCGACTCGCGCACGCTGCAGAGCGAGCAGCAGATCTTCGACATCACCCTCGAAGAGGCCCTCGCCGTGTACGCGCAGCCGAAGTACGGCGCGCGTGGCGCGAGCTCGGCGCTCAAGGAGTTCGAGGCCGACCCCACCAGCGGCAAGCCGATCAAGCTGAAGGACGGCCGCTTCGGCCCGTACGTCACGGACGGCGAGACGAATGCGACGATCCCGCGCGGCGAGGACGCGATGGAGGTCACCTTCGAACGGGCCGTGCAGCTGCTCGCCGACAAGCGTGCGAAGGGACCCGCCAAGCGTCCCGCCGCGCGGCGCACGACGACCCGCAAGCCTGCGGCGAAGAAGTGAGCGCAGCGGTCCCCGAGCCTTCCGAAGGGTTGTTCATCACCTTCGAAGGCGGCGACGGCGTCGGCAAGACGACGCAGGCCGGACTCCTGGAGGAGTGGCTGAAGGATGCCGGGCGCACCGTCGTGCGCACACGCGAGCCCGGCGGCACCGAGGTGGGGGTGCTGATCCGCGACATCGTCCTGCACCACCGTGGTGAGGTGTCGCCGCGGGCCGAGGCGCTGCTCTACGCCGCCGACCGCGCGCACCACATCGAGACGCTCGTCCGCCCGGCGCTCGCACGAGGCGATGTCGTGATCCAGGACCGCTACCTCGACTCCTCCGTCGCCTACCAGGGCGCGGGCCGCGTGCTGGGGCGCGACGAGGTCCGCGACCTGTCGCTGTGGGCCGTCGAAGGGCTCCTCCCCGACCTCACAGTGCTGCTCGACCTCGATCCGGCCGCCGCGCGCGCCCGCCTCGACGCCGACGACAAGCCCTTCGACCGCCTCGAAGCCGAGAAGGAGCACTTCCACGCGCGGGTGCGCGAGGAGTTCCTGGCGCTCGCCGCCGCAGAGCCCGAGCGGTTCCTCGTGCTGGACGCGTCCCGTCCCGCCGCCGAGCTCGCCGCCGCGGTGCGCGAACGCGTCGCCGCTCTCGTTCCCTGACCGGCACCCGCGCCGCCGTGGGCGTCGGGTGCCCCGGTGCGACGTCGGCGCCGCCGTCGGCATGCCGACCCGCACTCGCATGGTCGATCCCGCTCTCGCCTTGCCGACCCCGCCCTCGTCTCGCCGACCCTGCTCTTGCGAGATCGACCATGCCCCTGTCATGTCGACCATGCCCCCCTTCTGTCGACCATGCCCTCTTCGCAGCGAACATGCCCAGGCGACGAGGGGGCATGCTCGACGACAAAGGGGCACGCTCGACGACGAGGGGGCATGCTCGGCGACGAAGGGGCATGCTCGCCGTCGCGCGGGCACACCGGAACCGGGCCGGGCATGTTCGCAGGAAGGACGTCGGCACCGGCGGTTAGGCTGAGCGGGATGGATGCCGCGACCTCACCCGTGCCCGCCGCCTCGGCCGAGGCGCCGTGGGGCGACGTGTGGGGGCAGGACGCCGCCGTCGAGACGCTGCGTGAGGCGGCATCCGACCCCGCGGCCATGACGCACGCGTGGCTCATCACCGGCCCTCCCGGATCCGGACGCTCGACGCTCGCGCACGCCTTCGCGGCGGCGCTGATCGCCGAGCCCGGCGACGAGAGGACGATGCATCAGGTGCTGGGCGGCACCCATCCCGACCTCACCGCGCTGCGCACCGAGGGCGTCATCATCTCGATCAAGGACGCGCGCGCACTCGTCGAGCGGTCCTACTTCGCGCCGTCGCTCGGCCGGTATCGCGTCATCGTGATGGAGGACGCCGACCGGATGGCGGAGCGCACCTCCAACGTGCTGCTGAAGGCCCTCGAGGAGCCGCCCGAGCGCACCGTGTGGGTGCTGTGCGCGCCGAGCGACGCCGACCTGCTCCCGACGATCCGATCGCGCGTGCGCACACTGCGTCTGCGCGAGCCGGACGTGGCCGATGTCGCCGAGCTCATCGTGCGGCGCAGCGACGTCGACCCGGTCATCGCCGAGCAGTCCGCACGCCACGCGCAGCGCCACATCGGAATGGCGCAGCGGCTGGCGACGGATGCCGCGGCCCGCGCCCGCCGGGATGCCACGCTGCGGGGCGTCCTCGGCGTGCGGGGCGTCGGCGATGCCGTGGAGGTCGCCGGTGCCATCGTCGCAGCGGCCACCGACGACGCCAAGGCACTGACCGCGGAACGCGACGAGGCAGAGCGCGCCACCCTGCTGCGGACGGTCGGCATCGTCGAAGGCGCCGCGATCCCGCCGGCCGTGCGTTCGCAGCTGTCGGCGCTGGAGGACGAGCAGAAGCGCCGTGCCACGCGGAGTCTGCGCGACGGAATCGATCGCGTGCTGACGGATCTGGAGTCGATGTTCCGCGACGTGCTGATGCTGCAGTTCGGCCGCGACGGTGCCGGGCTCATCAACCGCGAGCTCGAACCGGAGCTGCGGGCCCTCGCGACGGCCTGGACTCCCGACCGCACCCTCACCGTCGTCGACCGGATCGGCGTCACCCGTGAGAACCTCGAACTCAACGCCGCCCCCGCGCTCGCCCTCGAGAGCATGCTCGTGACCGTCGCGAGCGGAAGGACCCCGTGAACACGACCCAGCCGCGTCGTCGCCGCCCCCGCCTGATCGCCCGCGCCGGAGCGGTGCTCGCCGGGGTGGTCGCGGCATCCCTCGCCCTCAGTGGATGCCTCTACTCGATGATCCCCGAGAACACGCCGCGGCCGACCACCAGCAAGGCGCCCGACTCCGAAGGGGTCGCCGACGATCTGCTGCCGTACTACGAGCAGACCGTCGACTGGTCGACGTGCAACGGCACGTTCGACTGCGCGACCATCACGGCGCCGCTGGACTGGTCCGATCCCTCCAAGGGCGACATCGACCTCGCGCTCATCCGTCACCGGGCCGAGGGTGGCGGCGAGCCGATCGGATCGCTGCTGACGAACCCCGGCGGGCCCGGCGCGAGCGGCATCGGCCTGGTGCGCGATTCGGTGGACTACGCCGTCGCCGCCCCCGTGCGCGAGAAGTTCGACGTGATCGGCTTTGACCCTCGGGGCGTGGGGGAGTCGACGGCGGTGACGTGCTACGACGCCGCCGACATGGACGCGTATCTGTTCGACATCCCGGCGAACAAGCGCGGCACGGATGCCTGGAACGACGAGCTGCTCGCGAACCACAAGGCGTTCGGCGAGGCGTGCGACGCGAACAGCGACGGCATCCTCCCGTACATCACGACCGACAACTCCGCGCGCGACATGGATCTGATGCGCGCCGTGCTCGGCGACAAGGAGCTCTACTACCTGGGCTACTCGTACGGCACGTTCCTCGGCGCGACCTACGCGAAGCTGTTCCCCGACAAGGTCGGTCGGCTCGTGCTCGACGGCGCGATCGACCCGTCGATCCCGGGCCTGGACGTCGGCGTCTCGCAGGCGGTCGGCTTCGAGTCGGCCCTGCGTGCGTACATGGCCGACTGCCTGACCGACAAGGACTGCCCGTTCCGCGGCACCGTCGACGACGCGATGGACGATCTCGGCACGCTGCTGGCCAGCGTCGACCGCGATCCGATCGCGAACGCGGACGGTCGTCAGCTCGGCGCCGATTCGCTCATGACGGCGATCGTCGCCGCCCTGTACTCGCAGGACAGCTGGGGCTACCTCACGCAGGCGCTGAGCGACGTGCTCGGCGGCGATGCGAGCGTGGCGTTCCAGCTCGCCGACTTCTACTACAACCGCCAGGACGGCGTGTACCTCGACAACCAGACCGAGGCGTTCCGTGCGTACAACTGCATGGACTACCCGGTGGATGCCACCGACCAGCAGCAGGCGGACGCCGATGCGCTCCTGGCCGCAGAGGCGCCGACGATCGCGCCTTACTGGGACGGACCCGACCCCTGCGAGGTCTGGCCGTACCCGGCCACTGGGGTGCGCGAGCGCATCACGGCCGACGGTGCGGCGCCGATCGTCGTGGTCGGCACCACGAACGACCCCGCCACCCCGTACCAGTGGGCGGTGTCGCTGGCCGACCAGCTGTCGTCGGGCGTGCTCGTGACGCGCGTGGGTGAGGGCCACACCGGCTACAACAAGGGCAACTCGTGCGTCGACGACGCGGTGAACACCTACCTCATCGACGGCACCGCGCCCCAGGACGGCCTGCGCTGCGAGTGAGCGGCGACGGAGCCCTCAGCGGCGCAGCACGCGCCGTGCGAGGGTGTTGCCGAGGAACTGCACGAGCTGCACGATCACGATGATCACCAGGACGGCCGCCCACGTGACCCACGGGTTGAACTGCTTGAACCCGTAGACGATGGCGAACTCGCCGAGGCCGCCGGCGGCGACGGCACCGGCGATCGCGGTCATGTCGACGAGCGCGACCACGATGAACGTGTAGCCGAGGATGAGCGGGCCGAGCGCCTCGCGCGGCAGCAGCCGCAGCAGGATGCGCGAACGGCTCGCGCCCGTCGCGCGGGCCGCCTCGATCACACCGGGGCGCACCGTCAGCAGGTTCTGCTCGACGATGCGGCTGATCGCGAACAGCGAGGCGATCGTGATCGCGAAGATGCCGAACACCGGCCCGATGCCGGGGATGCCGAGGGCGCGCGCGAGCGGCTGGACCGCCGCGAGCAGGATCACGAACGGGATCGGCCGGAAGAAGTTGACGACGACGTTGAGCGTGCCGAACAGGAACCGATTCGGGAACAGGTTCCCCGGACGCGTGGCATACAGCGCGAGGCCGACGAACAGTCCCGCGATGCCGCCGAACACGAGGCTGAGCGACACCACGTACAGCGTCTCGGCGGTGGCCTCCCACAGGTCGGGGAGCAGGTCGATGAGCCTATCCACGGGAGTCCTCCTCGATGAGCGGCGCGAAGGCCGAGACCGTGTCGATCGCGCGCTGGACGGCATCCGCATCGCCGCTCAGAGCCAGCGTGAGGTGTCCGAACACGCGACCGCGGATGTCGTTGATGCCGCCGTGGACGAGCTCGAACCGCACGTCGTGCGCCGCGAGGGCCGCGAACACGTCAGCCTGCGTCGCGGCGACCTGACCGCCGGGCTCGAGATCGCCGATACGTCCGCCGTCGCCGATCTGCAGGGTGACGATGCGCCCGGGGTGCCGTTCACGCAGCGTGCGCAGCTGGGGTCCGGCGGGGACGTCCTCGATGATGCTCGCGACGAACCGGCGCGTCGCCGCGTGCTGCGGCGACGAGAGCACGTCGAACACGTCGCCGCTCTCGATGATGCGGCCGTGCTCCATGACGACGACGCGGTCGGCGAGCGTGCGGATCACGTCCATCTCGTGCGTGATGACGAGGATGGTGACGCCGAGCTCGGCGTTGACGCGCTTGAGCAGGGCGAGCACCTCCTGCGTCGTGTCGGGGTCGAGTGCGCTGGTGGCCTCGTCGGCGAGCAGGATGCGGGGGCTCGTCGCGAGCGCCCGGGCGATGCCGACCCGCTGCTTCTGCCCGCCCGAGAGCTGCTCGGGGTAGCTGCCCGCCTTGTCGGCGAGGCCGACGAAGCGCAGCAGCTCTTCCACACGCGCCGTGATCTCGGTCCGAGGGCGCCGGGCGACCTCGAGCGGGTACGCGACGTTCTTCGCGACGGTGCGCGAGTCGAAGAGGTTGAACTGCTGGAAGATCATGCCGATGTCGCCCCGCAATGCGCGCAGCTCGCGCTCGCGCAGGTGCGTGATGTCGCGGCCGTCGATCTCGACGGTCCCCGACGTCGGCGTCTCGAGGGCGTTCACCAGGCGGAGCACGGTGCTCTTGCCGGCGCCGGAGTAGCCGATGATGCCGCACACCTCGCCCGCGGCGACGGTCAGCGAGACATCGTCGACGGCGACGACGGATGCGGCGTCCTTCGAGGGTCGCGGAAAGGTCTTTGTCACGCCGGTGAGGCGGATGAGGGTCATGTGTGCTCCTCGGAGGAACGCGCATGCGGCCCGTTCGCGCAGAGGCGATCGGGCCGCACACGTCGGTGGTGCCGGTGTTACGAGTTCGCGCGGATGTCGTCCTCGACGTCGGTGAGCGACGCGACGAGGTCGTCGACCGGCGTCTTGACGAGGACGGCAGTCCCGCCGGACGCCTCCACGACACCGTCGAGCACCTTCTGCGTGTTCTGGTAGATCTCGACGAGCTTCAGGTAGGTCGGGTTGTCGGCGTCCGCGGCCTTGGCCGCGAAGATGTTGATGTACGGGATCGCCGCCGGGTCGGCCGGGTCGTCCTGCGCGATCGCGTCGTCCGCCGTCAGGCCGGCGTCCTCGAGGAAGTCGTTGTTGACGATGGCCGCAGCGACGTCGGGCAGCGAGGTCGCGGTGAACGAGGCATCCAGCGCCTCGACCTTCACCTTCGAGTCCGGCAGCACGTCGGCGACGGTCGAGAACGGCGAGCCACCGTCTTCGAGCTCGATGAGACCGGCCGACTGCAGCACGAGGAGCCCGCGCGCCTGGTTCGACTCGTCGTTGGGAACGGCGACGGTGGCGCCGTCCGGGATGTCGTCGACCGAGTCGTACTGCGACGAGTACAGGCCCAGCGGGTAGATCGCCGTCGAGCCGATCGGCTGCAGGTCGTCGTCGCTGTTGACGTTGTAGGTCGCGAGGTAGATGACGTGCTGGAACTCGTTGAGGTCCAGCTCGCCCGCCGACAGCGCGGGATTGGGCTGCGTGTACTCGGTGAAGTTGACCAGCTCGACGTCGATGCCCTCATCGGCGGCGGCATCGGTGAAGGTCTCCCAGTACGGGTCGCCGGAGTTGACGACACCGATGCGGACGGTCTTCTGCTCCTCGGTGCTGCCCGAGGCGGAGTCGGCGCCGGTTCCGGCGCATCCGGCCAGGAGGAGGGCGACCGGCAGGGCGAGTGCCGCGGCGGCGATGAGCTTCTTGGGCGTGGACATGTGTGCGTGCTCCTGTGGATCGAGGCCCGTCGGGGCTTGTGACCGCGCACGCGATCCACCGGACCGCGCACGCTTCGTCGCGGGCCGATTCGACCGTACGAGGGCGGGCGCCGATCTCCGAACCGGGGCGTAACACGTGGACACCGTGAGCGCTCTGCCGGCGTGGTTCGCGAGCACTCCGCAAACCCTGTAAGATCGATGCTTGTGCAACGCGCAAGCGAAGCGCGCCACCTTAGCTCAGTGGTAGAGCATCCCACTCGTAATGGGAAGGCCGTCAGTTCAATCCTGACAGGTGGCTCCGATGTGAAGACGGCCGCAGATCTGCGGCCGTTTTCCGTATCCCGAAGACGGAGGCCCGGTGTCCGACGCGATCGATGCCATCGCTGAGATCTTCACCTGGATCGGGTTCGGGCTGGGGCTGGTGCTCGCCGTCATCGCGCTGATCATGCGCCTCGCCGACGGCACGTGGGTGCGCACGCAGGGCGTCGTCGACGACGGGCCGCACGGCCGCCTCATCCGCTGGTTCGACGACCACGCCGGGGGAGTCGGCGTCGCCTACCTGTCGCACGAGCAGGAGCGACGGATCGGGACGGCCGAGACCGCCGAGGTGTATGTGAGGCCGGGACGCCACGACCGGGTTCGGCTCACCCTCGGCTCGCCCGCGGTGCGGGCGGTCGGGCTGCTGGCCGCCGGACTGCTGGCCCTCGGCGTGATCGCCCTGGCGACCTCGCTCGTGCTGCTGTTCGTCCGCGGCTGATCCTGCGCGGCTGATCCTCCGCCGCAGGCCTCACGCCAGGGCGAGCATCCCCCCGGCGACGAGGGCCAGGGCCAGCCCGATCCACTGGACGGCGGCCACACGCTCGCGCAGCACGATCGCGGCGAGGAGGATCGTACCCGCGGGGTAGAGGGCGGTGAGCGCCGACACGACGGCCAGGTCGCCCTCTCGCAGCGCGAGCAGCATGAGGGCGTTGGCGGCGGCATCCGCGACTCCGCACACGATCGCCAGCCACCACGCGCGCGCGGCCGAGGGCACGACCGCCACGGTGCCGCTCACGGCGTGCTCGAGGTCGGAGCGGCCGCTCGGGGTCGCGCCGAGCGGCCGCTCCGACACGTGCAGCACGGAGCGGGCAGGAGAGCCGCGGCGCAGTGCACCCAGCACCAGCACGGCCACCACCGCGCATGTCAGCGCGCCGCTCGTGGCGCGGCTGGCGACCAGCGGCGCGAGGCCGCTGTCGGCGGAGGTCTGGTCGACGATGATGAGGAACGCGCCGATCGCGAGTCCCGCGCCGACCGCCATCGCGAGCCCGCGGGCGCTCGGGCGGACGATCCGCTCGCCGGGGATGAAGCCCACCAGCACCACTGCCACGAGTGCCAGGCCGAGCCCGGCATATCCGATGGGAGCGAGTGCCTCGCCGTCGACGAGGAGACCCCACAGCATGGGCGCGATGGCCGAGACCACGGCGGTGAGCGGCGAGAGGATGCTCATCGGCCCGAGCGCGAGGCACGCATACAGCAGCCCGATCGCGACGACGCTGACGACGCCTCCGAGCACGCCCCACGCGAGGTCTGCGCCGCTGGCGCTGCCGCCCAGCAGGGGTTGCGCGACGGCGAGGGCGATGAGGCCCGAAAGGGCGGCGACGGCGGTGACGACGAGGGAGCGCAGGCGCTTGGCGGCGAGTCCGCCGAGGAAGTCGGCCGAGCCGTACACGAGGGCGCCGACCAGTGCGAGAGCGGCGGAGAGCATCGTCAGGGAGCCTAGCGAAGACGGTGTCCGCGGTGGCTGTCAAGAGGACGACGTGATTTGCGCGCACACGCAACTTGCTAGATAAGCTAGCGATATGACGCAGCCTCATCACGCGAGACGAGTACCCACGCGATGGCTGCGAATCGGCATCCCGGTCCTTCTCGTGCTGATCTGGCTCACCGCCGGCTCGATCGGGGGCCCGTACTTCGGCAAGGTCGACGAGGTCTCGTCGAACGACCGCTCGACGTTCCTGCCCGAGAGCGCGGACGCCACGCAGGTGAACGAGCGGCTCGGCGACTTCCTGGGCGAGGAGAGCATCCCCGCGGTCGTCGTGGTGACCGGCGACGGCGAGCTCACCGACGACCAGATCGCCGACGTGCAGGCACTGGCCGACGACATCGCCGACCTCGATGACGTCGCCGGCGACATCTCGCCGCCGATCCCGTCCGAGGACGGTGAAGCAGTACAGCTGTTCGTGCCGATCGACGCGTCGGGCGAGGTGGGCGACACCGTCGCCGAGATCCGGGGGATGGCCGCGGACGAGCTGCCCGACGACCTCACCGCGTGGGTCACCGGCCCCGCCGGGTTCACCGCCGACCTCGTCGAGGGCTTCCTCGGCATTGACGGGCTGCTGCTCGGGGTGGCCCTGCTCGCCGTCTTCGTCATCCTCGTCATCGTCTACCGGTCGCCGCTGCTGCCGATCCTCGTGCTCGCCACCTCGATCTTCGCGCTGTGCGCGGCGCTGCTGACGGTGTGGTGGCTCGCGTACGCGGGCATCTTCGTGCTGAACGGGCAGGTGCAGGGCATCCTGTTCATCCTCGTGATCGGGGCGGCGACCGACTACGCGCTGCTGTACGTCGCACGGTTCCGGGAGGCGATCGCCTCAGGAGAGCGCAGATGGGATGCCACCCTCACGGCGTGGCGCGGCGCATTCGAGCCGATCCTCGCGTCCGGCGGCACGGTGATCGCCGGCCTGCTGTGCCTGCTGCTGTCGGACCTCGCCACCAACCGCGCGCTGGGGCCCATCGCCTCGATCGGCATCGCGTTCTCGGTGCTGTCGGCGCTCACCTTCCTGCCCGCGCTCATGGCGCTGTGCGGACGCGCTGCCTTCTGGCCGTTCATCCCCAAGCACGCCGTCGCCGCGATCCCCGACGACCTCACGCAGCCGGTGAAGGGTCTGTGGCCGCGCCAGGCCCGGTTCGTCGCGCGCCACGCGCGCGTCGTGTGGATCGTCTGCACCGTCGTGCTGCTGGCGGGCGCGCTCGGCATCACGCAGCTGAAGGCCGACGGCGTGCCGACGAGCGACCTCGTGCTGGGTGCCTCCGAGGCGCGCGACGGCCAGGAGGTGCTCGCCGAGCACTTCCCCGCCGGATCGGGGTCGCCCGTCTACGTCGTGGTGTCCGAGGACGACCTCGCCGAGACGGTCGAGGTGCTCGACGCGTCGGACGGCATCGAGTCGGTCTCGGTGGCGTCGGAGGATTCGCCGACGGGGCAGGCCGAGGTCGAGCTCGAGGACGGCGAGCCGGTGTTCACCGCCGTCGGGCCTCCGGGCACCCCCGCACCGGAGCCGACCGTCTCGGACGGCGACGTGCTCGTCATCGGAACACTGACGGATGCCGCCGACTCCGTCGCCGCCGAGGACACGGTCCGCGCGCTCCGCGCCGACCTCGACGAGTCGCTCGGTGCGGGCACCGCGCTCGTCGGCGGCGAGACGGCGACCGACATCGACACCAACGACACGTCCACGCGCGACCGCACGCTCATCATCCCCGTCATCCTGGCGGTGATCCTGGTGATCCTCATGCTGCTGCTGAGGTCGATCCTCGCCCCGGTGCTGCTCATCGCGACGGTCATCCTCTCGTTCGCCACAGCGCTCGGCGTCAGCGCCCTCGTCTTCGACGGCGTGTTCCACTTCCCCGGAGTCGATCCCGCCGTGCCGCTGTACGGGTTCGTCTTCCTGGTGGCGCTCGGCGTGGACTACAACATCTTCCTGATGTCGCGCGTGCGCGAGGAGTCGCTCCTCCACGGCACGAGACCCGGCATCCTCCGGGGCCTCGTCGCCACCGGCGGTGTCATCACGTCGGCCGGTCTCGTGCTCGCCGCGACGTTCGCCGCGCTCGGCGTCATCCCGATCCTGTTCCTCGCGCAGATCGCGTTCATCGTGGCGTTCGGCGTGCTGCTCGACACGTTCGTGGTGCGCTCGCTCCTCGTTCCGGCCCTCTCGTACGACATCGGCCGGGCGATCTGGTGGCCGTCGAAGCTGTGGCGCCGCGACGCCGCGTCCGCACCGGCCGCGCCGCGCGACACGCCGTCCGCGATCGCCGAGGACGGTCATCCTCTCACCCGCGAGGAGTACCGGCGTACGCTCGAACCATGAGCAAGGCACTGTTCATCGTCGACGTACAGAACGATTTCACCGAGGGCGGCGCCCTGGGTGTGGTGGGCGGCGACGCCGTCGCCCGGGGGATCTCGCAGTTCCTCGTGACCCACGCCGAGGACTACGCCGTGATCATCGCCTCCCGCGACTGGCATGACGGCGACAACGACAACGGCGGCCATTTCGCTGCCGGCGAGCCGGACTTCGTCGACACGTGGCCGGCGCACTGCGTCGCCGGCACCGAGGGCGCCGAGTACGACCCCGGGCTCGACACCGCGGCCGTCACGCATCACGTCAAGAAGGGGCAGGGCAGGCCGGCGTACTCGCTGTACGAGGGCACGACCGATCAGGGCGAGACCGTCTCGCAGTTGCTCGACGCCCACGGCGTGGTCGACGTCGACGTGGCCGGCATCGCCACCGACTACTGCGTGCGGGCCTCGGCGCTCGATGCGATCGAGCACGGCCGCCACGTGCGCGTGCTCACCGATCTCGTGGCAGGCGTCGCCGCGCAGACGAGCGATGCCGCGCTGGCGGAGCTCGCGCACGCCGGTGCCGAGCTCGCGTCGGCGGCATCGACGGACTGAGGGCGAGCGGATCCGACCGCTAGCCTCGGGATCGTGACCACGATCCGCACACTTCTTCGCACCGACCACGACGCCTGGCTGCCGCTGTGGCGCGGCTATCTCGAGTTCTACGAGGCCGAGCTCTCGGACGAGCAGACGACGCTCACGTGGAATCGGCTCATCGACCCGCAGTTCCCGATCCACGGTGCGCTCGCCGTCGACGACGACGGCGCCGCCGTGGGGATCGTCCACTGGCTCACCCACGCCGCGACGTGGTCGGCGCAGCCGTACTGCTACCTGGAGGATCTGTTCGTCGCACCGGGCGTGCGCGGAGCAGGCGCGGGCCGCGCGCTCATCGCGCATGTCGCCGAGTGGGCTGACGCGCACGGCTCGCCGAAGGTCTACTGGCTCACGCAGGAGACGAACACGACGGCGCGGGCGCTGTACGACCGCGTCGCCACGCACACCGGCTACGTCCACTACCAGATCGGACTCGGTTCGTGAGCGTCTCGCCGGTGGCGGCCCGCGCGGATTAGACCATCCGGCGGACGCGCGTCAAGACCGGTCCGCGTCGGCTCCCGCAGTGCCATCGTGTGTGGTGCACAGGAAGGGGGCCGGTGAGTGAAGGTCATGCGATCGGTGGTCGGCCTGGTCATCGTCGGCGCTCTGGCGACGGGGTGCGCGGCCTCTGCGGCCGACATCCAGCCCATGGCCGCCGACGCGCTCTCGGCGGCGCGCTCCGCGGATCTCGGCATCGACCTCGACGAGGCGGGACGGACCTTCCCGACGACGGCCGGCGTCCTCCTGGAAGACATGGCCACGCAGCTCAGCGACGTCATCACGCAGCTGGAAGAGACGCAGACGGCCGACGAGGCGGCGGAGCATGACCGCCGGCAGGCGCTCGCGGCCTCTCGCGACGCGATCGACGCCATCCACACCGCCCAGCGAGGCGATGACGCCGCCGCGCAGCGCGCCCTGAGCTCTGCGATCGACGTGCTCCAGGACCTGGCGGGCGGGCAATGAAGAAGCTGTTCGCCGTCGCGCTCGGCATCCTGACCGCCATCGGCGGGTTCGTCGACATCGGCGACCTCGTCACCAACGCGGTCGTCGGGTCCCGCTTCGGGATGGGGCTGGCCTGGGTCGTGCTCATCGGCATCGTCGGCATCTGCGTGTACGCCGACATGTCGGGTCGCGTCGCCGCGGTGAGCGGACGCGCCACGTTCGAGGTCATCCGTGAACGGCTGGGGCCCCGCGCCGGGCTGGCCAATCTGACGGCGTCGTTCCTGATCAATCTGCTGACGCTCACGGCCGAGATCGGCGGTATCGCGCTCGCCCTGCAGCTGGCGGCAGGCGTGGGACCGGGCATGTGGATCCCGGTGGCGCTGTTCGCCGTATGGATCGTCGTCTGGCGTACGAAGTTCTCGATCATGGAGAACGTCGCCGGGCTCCTCGGACTCTGCCTCATCGTGTTCGTGGTGGCGCTGTTCCTGCTGAAGCCCGACTGGGGGACGCTCGCGACGCAGGCGGTGGAGCCCTGGACCGAGACCTCCGGCCACCCACTGTCGTACTGGTACTTCGCAGTCGCGCTGTTCGGCGCCGCGATGACGCCGTACGAGGTCTTCTTCTTCTCGTCGGGCGCCGTCGAGGAGGGGTGGAGCAAGAAGGACCTCTCGACCGAGCGCGCCAACGTGTTCATCGGCTTCCCGCTCGGAGGCATCCTCTCGCTCGCCATCGCCGCGTGCGCGTCGGTCGTGCTGCTGCCGAAGGCGATCGAGGTCACCTCGCTGTCGCAGCTCGTGCTGCCCGTCGCTCAGGCGGGCGGACAGCTCGCGCTCGCCTTCGTCATCGTCGGCATCCTGGCCGCGACGTTCGGGGCCGCCCTGGAGACGACGCTGTCCAGCGGTTACACCCTGGCGCAGTTCTTCGGGTGGAGCTGGGGCAAGTTCCGTCGCCCGGCGCAGGCGGCACGGTTCCACCTGTCGATGATCATCTGCCTCCTCGTCGGCGGCGGCATCCTGGCGACGGGCGTCGATCCGGTGGCCGTGACCGAGATCTCGGTGGTGTTCTCGGCCGTCGCGCTGCCGTTGACCTACTTCCCGATCCTCGTCGTCGCGAACGATCCGGAGTACATGGGCGACGAGGTGAACGGGCGGGTGCGCAACGCGCTGGCTGTGGTGTTCCTCGTCGTCATCCTGATCGCGGCGATCGCCGCGATCCCGCTCCTGATCATCACGGGGATGGGCTCATGAGGCGAGCACGCGCGCCGCAGCATCCACTCGACTGGTACCGCGACCCTGACGGCCGGGCGGTCGATGCCCGGCTGCACCTGCTGGATCGTCAGATGCTGGACCCGCACGACGTGCCCATCAGCACCGTCGACGACATCGAGATCGACGGGCTGGAGGTGGGCGAGCCGGTCGACCACGAAAGCCCTCCGACGGTGTCGGCGGTCCTCGTAGGAGCTGCCGTGCTGCCGCGCGTGTTCGGGGGCACCATGCCCCGCTCGCGGTGGGACCGGATCGACTGGCGCCTGGTCCGCCGGCTCGACACCGTCATCCGCATCGACGCCGAGGCGGACGACCTCGATGCCACGTGGCTGGAGAGGTGGATTCGCGACCGTGTGATCGCCCGCATCCCCGGAGGTCGCCATGATCCTGAGTGAACTGCTCGACATGCCGGTCATCGACGTCGACGGGAAGCATCTCGGCGTCGTGGTGGACGTGCGGTTCCGGCGCGGTGCACGCCGCCGGGATCATGAGGGCGACCTCGAGCTCATCGCGCTGATCGTGAGTCCGCACAGCCGCATGTCGATGTACGGCTACGAACGCGGCCGGGTGGACCGGCCCGTCGTCGTGGCGCGCCTGATCGAGTGGCTCCACCGCGGCTCCCGCCTGATCCCGTGGGAGTGCGTGCGCGTGGTCGAGCGCGACGCCGTGCACCTCGGTGTCGCGGCGCCTCAGATCCCGCTGGACGTGCGGCGCGGCATCCCGGGCTCCACCGGCACCAGCACCGGGGGCCGCGGCCGCACCGCGTGAGGGTCAGCGCTTCTTGGTGGTGGGGGAGCCGCTCGTGACGCTGCGCGCGGACTTGTCGGACGTCCGGTCCCGGGTGCCGACGGGTGCCCACCCCCGCCGGATGCCACGAGCCGTGGTAGGCCGCCCGTCGCGGGAGCGGTACACGATGTACGGCCGGAAGAGGTAGTGCACGGGCGCCGTGAACGCGTGCACGAGCCGCGTGAACGGCCACAGCATGAACAGCACCATGCCGATGAGCGTGTGCAGCTGGAAGTCGAGCGAGGCTTGACTCATCGCGGCGATGTCGGGCTGGAACACGAAGAGCGACCGGAACCACGGCGCCACGGTGTCGCGATACGTGAGCTCCTGGTGGGGCCCGATGACGCCGAGCACGGTCGTCGCGAGCCCGGCCACGATGGCGGCGACGAGCACGACGTACATGGTCTTGTCGTTCTTGGTGGTCGCCATGAACACCGGCCCGGTCGTCCGGCGGCGATAGATCAGGATGCCGACGCCGACGAGCGTCGCGAACCCCGCGATCGAGCCGAGACCGAGGGCTGCCAGATGGTACATCTCGTCCGAGATGCCGAAGAAGTCGGTCCACGCCTTGGGGATCACCAGGCCCGCGATGTGCCCGATGACCACGACGAGGATGCCGAAGTGGAACAGCGGCGACCCGATCCGCAGCAGCCGCGACTCGTACAGCTGCGACGAGCGGGTGGTCCAGCCGAACTGGTCGTACCGGTACCGCCAGATCGTGCCGCCCACCAGCACGGCCACCATGATGTAGGGCAGGATCCCCCACAGGAACAGGTCCATCAGCGTCCTCCGGCCGGGTGCAGCGGCAGCAGCCGCGGGTCGTGCGCGTCGAGCCCGACGGACTCGCGCGGCGGACCGGCCGCCGCCATCGCCATCGCCTGCTGGCGGTCGGCAGGGGAGCGGCCGGGGAGCGTGCCGCACACCGCGGCCACGACGCCGGAGTAGCGCGACCCGCGTTCGGTCAGCGCGATGCGGATCAGCTCCAGGCTCGGCCGGTACTCCTGCAGCAGCTCCGCGCCCTCGCGCGGTGCATGCCGTGCGAACTCCAGCACGAGCGGCAGATAGTCCGGCAGCTCGCCGGTGCCGTCCAGCTCGAGCCCCGCCTCGCGGTACCGGCTCTTGAGATCGGCGAGCACGGCGCCGCGGCGGCGCGTGTCGCCGTCGGTCCAGTAGCTCAGGTAGAGCGCGTGACGCCGCGACATGTCGAACGTGTCGACATACACGGCCTGCACCTCGGAGGCCGGCGTGGCCGCCCACCACTCGAAGAGGGGAGCGAAGGATGCCGCCGCCCGCGGTGCGGACTCCCTGAGCGCCGCCGCGACCAGCTGCGACGACCCCAGCACCGCGTCGTCGGGGTAGCTCAGGCACAGCGACGCCGCCTGGTGGATGACCCGGGCGCTCACGGCGAGCCTCCGGACGAGGCATCCCGATCCGCGGACTTGGGCGGGAACAGGCCCGACGGGGCGCCGTTGCCGTCCCAGTTCAGCAGGTTGACGCGTCCGCGCAGCGATTCGCTGCTGGCGGCGACATCGGCTGTCTGCCGATCCTTGAGCGCCTGGAAGGTCTCGACGGCGACCGGCACGGGCCGGCCGCTCGCCTCGCCGAAGGGCCCGGACTCCGAGCCGTACGCGCCGCCGTCGAAGTCCAGCGAGCAGCCGAGCTCCTCGAGCTCGTGCGCGCGCTCGTAGTGAGCGGTGGGGATGACGTAGCGGTCCTCGTACTTGGCGATCGCGAGCAGCCGGTACATGGCGTAGATCGATTCGCCCGTCATGCCGACCGCTTCAGGGATCGACTCGTCCCGCTCACGGTCGAGCGTGATGTCGCGCAGGTACGAGCGCATGGCCGCCAGCCGCCACAGCACCGCCGTGATGATGTCGGTGTCGCCCGCGGTGAACAGCTCGGCGAGGTACTCGACCGGGATGCGCAGCGCCTCGATCGCGCCGAACAGGGTGCCCGCCGACTCGGCATCGTGGCCCTGATCGCGCAGCAGGTCGACGATGGGCGACAGCGGCGGGATGTACCAGACCATCGGCATCGTGCGGTACTCGGGATGCAGCGGCAGCGCGACCCGGTACTTCTTGGCCAGGGCGTACACGGGCGACCGGCGTGCGGCATCCATCCAGTCCTCGGGGATGTCGCCCTGCGCGCGGGCCGCCGCGATCACCTCGGGGTCGTCCGGATCGAGGATGAGGTCGAGCTGGGCCTCGTACAGGTCCTTCTCGTCGGCGGTCGACGCGGCCTCGGTGACGCGGTCGGCGTCGTAGAGGAACAGCCCGAGGTAGCGCAGGCGCCCCACGCACGTCTCGGAGCACACCGTGGGGATGCCGACCTCCAGGCGCGGGTAGCACAGCGTGCACTTCTCGGCCTTGCCGGTCTTGTGGTTGAAGTAGATCTTCTTGTACGGGCAGCCGGTGATGCACTGGCGCCAGCCGCGGCAGCGGTCCTGGTCGACGAGCACGATGCCGTCCTCGGCGCGCTTGTAGATCGCGCCCGACGGGCAGGACGCCATGCACGACGGGTTGAGGCAGTGCTCGCAGATGCGGGGCAGGTAGAACATGAAGGTCTGCTCGAACTGCAGCTTGATGGCGTCCTCGGACTCCCGCCGCACCTTCTCGACGATCGGGTCGAGGTGGCCCATCTCGGAGGCGCCGCCGAGGTCGTCGTCCCAGTTGGCCGACCACGTGATCTGCGTGTCCTCGCCGGTGATCAGCGACTTCGGCCGTGCGACCGGGAAGTCGTCGCCCAGCGGAGCGTCGATCAGGGTCTCGTAGTCGTAGGTCCACGGCTCGTAGTAGTCCTCGAGCTTGGGCTGCACGGGCGACGAGAAGATCGAGAACAGCCGCTTCGCACGACTGCCGGTGCGCAGCGAGAGCCGGCCGCGGCGGTTGAGCGTCCAGCCGCCGCGCCACTGCTCCTGGTCCTCGTAGCGGCGCGGGTAGCCCTGGCCCGGACGGGTCTCGACGTTGTTGAACCATACGTACTCGGTGCCCGCCCGGTTGGTCCACGCCTGCTTGCACGTGACCGAGCAGGTGTGGCATCCGATGCACTTGTCGAGGTTCATGACCATGCCCATCTGGGCCATCACGCGCATCAGAACACCACCTCCTGGCTGCGGCGGCGCACCGTGGCCACCATGTCGCGCTGGTTCCCGGTCGGCCCCAGGTAGTTGAACGCGTACGACAGCTGCGCGTACCCGCCGATGAGGTGCGTGGGTTTGACGAGCAGGCGGGTGACGGAGTTGTGGATGCCGCCGCGCCGGCCGGTCGCCTCGGACTTGGGCACGTCGATCGTGCGCTCCTGGGCGTGGTGCACGTAGACCACGCCGGTCGGCATGCGGTGCGACACGATGGCTCGTGCCACCAGCACACCGTTGGAGTTGACGCACTCGACCCAGTCGTTGTCGGCCGCACCGATGGCGGCGGCATCGTCCGGGCTCATCCAGACGGTGGGGCCGCCGCGCGAGAGCGACAGCATGAACAGGTTGTCCTGGTACTCGGAGTGGATGGACCACTTCGAGTGCGGCGTGAGATAGCGCACGACGACCTGCTGCTCGCCGTTCGGGCCGAGCCGGGGCTCGCCGAACAGGCGGTGCATGTCCAGCGGCGGCCGGTAGATCGGCAGCCCCTCGCCGAGGTCGCGCATCCACGCATGGTCGAGGTAGAAGTGCATGCGGCCGGTCAGGGTGTGGAACGGCTTCAGCCGCTCGATGTTCACGGTGAACGGGGCGTACCGGCGGCCGCCGGTCTCGGAGCCCGACCATTCTGGCGAGGTGATCACGGGGACGGGGGCGGCCTGCGTCATCGCGAAGGTGATGCGCTTCTCTTCCGAGCCCTCGGCGAGGTCGGCCAGCGGTCTGCCGACGCGCTTCTCGAGCGTCCGGAAGCCCTGCGCGGCCAGCTCGCCGTTCGTGGTGCCCGAGAAGGCGAGGATCGCCTCGGCCATCTTGACGTCGGTGTCCATCGCCGGACGCCCGTCGGCAGCACCCCCCAGCATGACGCCGGTCTTCTGCGCGAGCACCTCGACCTCGTGTGTCAGGTCGTAGGTCACCGCCTTGGTGGTGAACCCCAGGGTGTCGGCGAGCGGCCCCACCGCGGCCAGCTTGTCGGCGATCGCCGTGTAGTCGCGTTCGACGACCGTGTACTGCGGCATCGTCCTGCCCGGGATGCCGCGCCCGTCGCCGCGCGTCCAGTCCCGCACCTCGCCACCCGGCTGCGCCGTTTCGCCCGGCGTGTCGTGCTGCATCGGCACCGACACCAGATCGCGGCGCGTGCCGAGGTGGGTGCGCGCCTGGGCCGAGAACTCCGTCGCGATGGCGTGGAACAGGTCGAAGTCGCTGCGTGCCTCCCACGGCGGGTCGATCGCCGGCGTGAACGCGTGCACGAACGGGTGCATGTCGGTCGACGACAGGTCGTGCTTCTCGTACCAGGTGGCGGCGGGGAACACGACGTCCGACAGCAGGGTGGTCGACGTCATGCGGAAGTCGGCCGACACCAGCAGGTCGAGCTTGCCCTCGGGGATCCGGTCGCGCCATTTCACGTCGTTGGGCCGCACGCTCGCCTCGTCGGTCGCCATGACGTTGCTGTGCGTGCCGAGCAGGTACTTGAGGAAGTACTCGTTGCCCTTCGCGCTGGAGCCCATCAGGTTCGACCGCCACAGCGTCAGCAGGCGCGGCCAGTTCTCGGGGGCGTCGACGTCGGCGATGGCCGGCTGCAGCTCCCCGGATTCGAGTTGAGAGACGACGAAGGATGCCGCATCCGCCGCGTCGCCGCGAGCTACCGCCTCATCGGCCCGGTCGGCCAGGTCCAGCGGATTCACGTCGAACTGCGGGTAGAACGGCATCCAGCCCAGGCGAGCCGACTGCGCGATCGTGTCGGCCGTGTGCATGCCCGCGAGGTTGCCCTCGGCCAGCGGCGAGGCCAGCGCGTCGGCGGAGTACCCGTCGAAGCGCCACTGATCGGTGTGCATATACCAGTACGCCGTGCCGATCATCGTGCGCGGCGGCCGACTCCAGTCGAGGGCGTTCGCCAGCGACAGCCAGCCCGTGATCGGGCGGCACTTCTCCTGCCCCACGTAGTGCGCCCAGCCGCCGCCGTTGCGCCCCATCGACCCCGTGAGGATCAAGAGCGCGAGGATCGCCCGGTAGGTGGCATCCCCATGGAACCACTGGCAGATGCCGGCGCCCATGATGATCATCGACCGGCCCTGCGACTCGGCGGCGTTGGCCGCGAACTCGCGCGCGATGCGGATCGCCGCCTGCGCCGGCACGCCGGTGATCTCCTCCTGCCATGCCGGGGTGTAGGGCGAATCGGCGTCGTCGTAGTCGGTGGGCCAGTCCCCGGGGAGCCCTTCGCGCGCGACGCCGTACTGCGCGAGCATCAGGTCCAGCACGGTCGTGACGAGGATGCCGCCCACCCGGGTCGCCGGGACGCCCCGGCGCAGCACCGCGCCTTCGCCGTCCGCCGCGTCGAACCTGGGGAGCAGCACCTCGGCGTCCTCGGTCGCGGTGCCGGCGGGCAGGTCGCGCACCGACAGCGCGGGCTCCACGCCTTCGAGGTCGAGGTTCCAGCGGCCCTCGCCCGACGGCGCATACCGGAAGCCCATCGAGCCGTTCGGCACGCGCGGGGTTCCGCCGGCGGCATCCAGCACGACCGTCTTCCACTCATCCTCAGGCGTGTCGCCGCCGAGGTCCTTGGACGTGAGGAACGTGCCCGGGACGTAGGCGCCGTCGCGCTCGACGAGCCGCACCAGATGGGGCAGGTCGGTGTACTGGCGCGAGAAGTCCGCGAAGAACGGCACGCGCCGGTCGACGTAGTTCTCCTTCAGCACGACGTGGCCCATCGCCATGGCGAGTGCGGCGTCGGTGCCGGCCTGGCAGGGCAGCCACTCGTCGGCGAACTTGGTGTTGTCGGCGTAGTCGGGGCTGACGGTGACGACCTTCGTGCCGCGGTAGCGGACCTCGGCCATCCAGTGCGCGTCGGGCGTGCGCGTGACCGGGACGTTGGAGCCCCACATCATGAGGTACGTGGCGTCCCACCAGTCCCCGGACTCGGGCACGTCGGTCTGATCGCCGAAGACCTGCGGGCTCGCGACGGGCAGGTCGGCGTACCAGTCGTAGAAGCTCGTCATGACGCCGCCGACCAACTGCGTGAAGCGCGTGCCGATGCAGTGCGAGACCATCGACATCGCCGGGATGGGCGAGAAGCCGGCGACGCGGTCGGGGCCGTACTCCTTGATGGTGTGGACGTAGCCGGCGGCGACGAGCTCGACCGCCTCCTGCCAGCTCGCCCGCACCAGGCCGCCCTTGCCGCGGGCGAGCTGGTAGCGGCTGCGCACGCCGGGATCGGTCGTGACCTCGTGGAACGCCTCGACCGGGTCCTTGCCGCGCGCCTTCGCGGACCGGTAGGCGTCCAGCAGCACGCCGCGCACGTACGGGTAGCGCACGCGCGTGGGGGAGTAGGTGTACCAAGAGAACGCAGCCCCGCGGGGGCACCCGCGGGGCTCGTATTCGGGACGGTCGGGGCCGACGCTGGGGTAGTCGGTCTCTTGCGCCTCCCACGTGATGATGCCGTCCTTGACGTACACCTTCCAGGAACACGAGCCGGTGCAGTTGACGCCGTGGGTGGACCGGACGACTTTGTCGTGGCTCCACCGGTCACGGTAGAACACGTCGCCCTCGCGACCGCCCTTCAGGAACGCCGCGCGGTGATCGGCGGTCTCGTCCCACCTCGTGAAGAATCTCCCCGCCGCGAGCAACGCGTCGGAAGCCGGACCGTCCACACCGATCTGGGGGGTCATGCCTCGGACCTTAGCGAACCGCCGGGCGGACGCGCCAGAGGCGTGCCGCTGGCATCGTCACGACGGATGTGGTGCCCCCACAGGGACTCGAACCCTGGACCCACGGATTAACCTGCTGCACTGAGTCTCCTCAGCCACCGTCGCCGGCTTGCAGTCTGGACTATATCTTCACCTTCGGCCGGGCCGGTCAGGTGCGCCGCGTGTAGTCTCTGAGGTTCCCTTGCGGTTACCTGCTGATTGCCCAATCCCTCGGATTGTCACTGCCTTGCGGCGAGTACCTCGGGCTCTCAGGGTGTTCCAGCATATAGCGGCGGTCATCCGACGCATTTCTGCGCCGGCGCTCCATCTTGTTCTGTTGAAGTCCGTTGCTCTAACCAACTGAGCTATAGGGGCCTGTCCACCCTAGCAAGCGTCGGCGCGTGTTCAGAGCGTCGGAACCGGCTCGTACCGTCGTGGCGGTGAGGACCCGCGCAGGACCAGCCGAATCGAGGCGCCACGATGAAGATCTGCGGCACGTGCCGACAGTCGAAGCCACTCGACGACTTCAACCGGAAGTCGTCGAGGCCCGACGGACGTCGAATCCAAGGCGTTCCTCGTGACGTATCTTCGCGAGCACCCGTGCATCGACTGCGGCAATTCCGACCTGAGGGTGCTGGACTTCGATCACCGCCCGGGATCAGGCAAGCGCAAGGATGTCATGGCCATGGTCAAGGAGGGCTTCAGCCTGAAGAAGCTGGCGGAGGAGATCGCAAAGTGCGATGTCCGCTGCCGGAACTGCCATGCGATCGTCACCCTCGAGCGGGCGGGGCGCAACTGGCGATCGGACGCCATGCGGCGGCAGACGAAGAACGACAGATGAACGCGAACGGGCCGCCGACACCCCCGCGTCGACGGCCCGGCCTGGGAGCCCCGGCAGATGCCGGGACCGGTCACTGCGCCGGCGGCATCAGGACCGAGTCGATGAGGTAGACGGTCGCGTTGGCGGTCTGCACGCCGCCGCAGATGACATTCGCGTCGTTGACCATCCACGCGTCGCCGCTTCCGGTCACCTCGAGGTCAGCGCCCTGCACCGTGGTGTGCGAACCGGCGATGTCGGCCGGTTCGATGCGACCCGGGACCACGTGGTACGTCAGGATCGACGTCAGGGTGGCCGAGTCGGTCTTCAGCGATTCGATCGTCGCCGGGTCGATCTTGGCGAACGCGTCGTCGACGGGCGCGAACACCGTGAACTCGTCGCCGTTGAGCGTGTCGACCAGGTTCACATCGGGGTTGAGCTGTCCGCTCACCGCGGTGGTGAGGGTGGTCAGCAGCGGGTTGTTGGATGCCGCGACCGCGACGGGATCCGCCGACATCCCCTCGATCGACCCGTCGCCGTCGGGCACGGCCTCGGCGTAGTCGGTGCAGCCCGGGCCGACCAGGTCCGCGGCGGGGTCGGTCGCCATCGCCTCTTCCGTCGGCTCCATGGCCGGCGTCGACGCCTCCGTCGTGGGCTCGGCGGTGGATCCGCCCATGGCGCAGGCCGAGAGTGCGAACGTCGCCGCGACGGCGAGGGCGAGTCCTGCCGAGATACGCGTGCCAGTGATGCGAGACATGTCTTCCTCCTCTTCGCGGCCGGTGCGACCGCCTGTGGAGCTCCGTGGGGAGCGTGCCGCGGGAGCGGCGACATCAGCTGTTCGGAGACGCGGCGGGATCGGATGGGACATTCCTGCGCGGAGTTCGGTGGGGGCTCGCAGCATCCCCAATCCGAAGCGCGCTCCGGTGCGAACAGAGCTCGACACGCAAGGGGAGCTCGCATGGAACTCGTCATCATCGGTCTGCTCGGCGGACTCATCACGGGGATCTCGCCGTGCATCCTGCCGGTGCTGCCGGTCATCTTCCTCACCGGCGGTGCGCAGTCGGCGCGCTTCGAGACCGATGCGTCCGCCGACGTCGTGCCGGCCTCGCGCTGGCGGCCGTACCTGGTGATCGCGGGCCTCGTGACGAGCTTCACGCTGGTCACGCTGCTGGGCTCCCTGCTGCTGGGCGCCCTCGGACTGCCGGCGGACGCACTGCGCTGGGCGGGCATCGCCGTCCTGGTGCTGATCGGCATCGGACTGCTCGTTCCGCGGTTCGAGCGGGTGCTCGAGCGGCCGTTCCAACGCCTTGCGCGGCGTTCGGAGGTCGACAACCGGCGCAACGGGTTCGGAGTGGGCCTGGCGCTGGGCACGGTCTTCGTCCCGTGCGCCGGGCCGGTCCTCGCGGCCATCATCGTCGCGGGGTCGACCGGCCGCGTCGATGCCGGGACGATCGTCCTGACCCTTTCCTTCGCCGTGGGCGTCGCCGTGCCGCTGCTGTTCTTCGCACTCGCCGGGCGCGGCCTGGTCGAGCGCATCCGGGCCTTCCGCCGGCGCGAGCGCGGTCTGCGGATCGCTGCCGGGGTGGCGATGCTCGCGCTCGCGGTCGGCCTCGTGTTCGACGTGCCGCAGGCGCTGCAGCGCCTCGTGCCCGACTACACCGCGAGCATCCAGCGGCAGCTCGCCGACAGCCCCGACGCGCGACGTGCCCTCGATCTCGGGGGTCTGGTCACGGACGAGAACCGGGACCTCGACCGGTGCACCGCCGACGCCACCGAACTGGAGTCGTGCGGACAGGCGCCGAGCATCCGCGGCATCGACGGGTGGCTCAACACCGCCGGCGGCGCGCCCGTCGACCTCGCTGAGCTGCGGGGACACGTCGTGCTCGTCGATTTCTGGGCCTACTCGTGCATCAACTGCCAGCGCAGCATCCCTCATGTGGTGGCCTGGGACGCCGCGTACCGCGCCGCCGGCCTGCGTGTCATCGGCGTGCATTCTCCTGAGTACGCCTTCGAGAAGGATGCCGCGAACGTCGCCGCCGGGGCACGCGACTTCGGCATCACGTACCCCGTCGCGCTCGACAACGACCTGGCCACCTGGACGAACTACCGCAACCGCTACTGGCCGGCGCACTACCTGATCGATGCTGAGGGGACCGTGCGTCACATCTCCTTCGGAGAAGGCGACTACGACGTGACAGAGAAGCTCATCCGCGAGCTTCTCAGCGATGCCGACCCCGGCGCCGCGCTGCCGGACCCGACGGAGGTGGCCGACGAGACGCCCGGCGACACGCGGACGCGCGAGACGTTCCTCGGCTTCGCGAAGGACGTGAACTACGGGGGCAGCGGCGACTATCGCGCGGGCGACGGGGTCTACACGGTGGGCGCGGCACAGCCGGAGGACTCGTTCGCCCTGGAGGGGGCGTGGCGGATCGAGTCGCAGTTCGCGACGCCGTCGAGCACCGCAGCCGGCGGCATCCGTCTGCGGTTCCAGGCTCAGGAGGTGCGCATGGTCCTCGCCGGGACGGGTGAGGTGCGCGTGCGCCTCGATGGCGGCGATGAGCAGACGGTGCAGGTGTCGGGGACGCCGCGCTCGTACCGCGTCGCCGTGGTGGAGGATGCCGCCCCCCACGTCCTGGACGTCGAGGTGTCAGGCGGGGTCGAGGCCTACTCGTTCACCTTCGGGTGAGCAAGAGCCGTTCGAGCCGAGGCGGGTGGGGCATGCTGGTGGACATGGTCATCGACGGGATCGACGTGCCGGAGGACGGCGCGGCGCCGGTCGACCATGTCGCCGAGCTACTGGAACGCGTCGCCGGCGGAGACGAGACCGCGTTCGCCCGGCTGTACGACCTGCTGTCGCCCCGGGTGTTCGGTCTGATCCTGCGGGTCCTCGTCAACCGTGCGCAGAGCGAGGAGGTGCTGCAGGAGGTGTTCCTGGAGGTGTGGCAATCCGCTTCGCGGTTCGCTCCGAACAGAGGACAGGGACGATCCTGGGTGCTGACGATCGCCCACCGCAAGGCGGTCGATCGCGTGCGGTCGTCGCAGGCGAGCGCCGACCGGGATGTACGCGCCGGGTTCCGGGACCTCGAGGTGCCCTTCGACGGCGTCGCGGAACAGGTCGAGCTGAGCATCGAGGGGAGTCGGGTTGCGGCGGCGCTGTCTGCTCTTCCCTCCGCCCAGCGGGAGGCGCTGACCCTCGCCTACTACGGCGGTTACAGTCAGAGCGAGATCGCGGCGCTCGTGGGCGCACCGCTGGGCACGATCAAGACGAGGATGCGGGACGGGCTCACGCGACTGAGAGCAGAGATGGGGGTGAACGCGTGATGGACGAGCAGGAATTCGCTGAGCTGGCCGCCGGCGCGGCCCTTCACTCGCTGTCGCCGGCCGACCTCAGAGCCTTCGAGGCCGCTCGCCTCGAGCACCCGGAGTGGGAGCAGCGGGTGGACGTGGATGCGGCCACGGCGGCGGCGCTCTCCGGGGCCGTGCCCGCGGTCGTGCCTCCGCCGGCCGTCCGCGCGGCGCTGCTGGCTCGTCTGGCGTCGTCGCCCCAGGGCGGTCAGAACGTCGATTCGTCCGCCCCATCCGAGGCGGTTCGCGGGGAAGACCCGGCTGCGGCCGCAGAGGACGCTCACCGGGCGCCGCGGCGCTGGACGCGCGGGATCCTGGCGCTGGCGGCATCCGTCGCGCTCCTCGTCGCCCTGGGTGTCGGCGCCGCCCTGATCAGCGACTACGTCAACCGCCCGCCCGCCGTGGTCGCGCTCCAGCAGATCGAGGATGCGCCGGACGCGCAGTCGGCGACCGGCGAGATCGCCGACGGCGGCAGCGCGACGGCCCACTGGTCGGAGTCGGTCGGCAAGGCCGTCGTCGTGACCGACGACCTGCCTCAGATCGCCGACGACCAGACCTTCGAGCTCTGGTTCGTCCGCGACGGTGCACCGCTCCCGGCCGGCACCTTCGAATCGGCGTCGGGCACCACGGCAGCGCTCCTGGAGGGCGCCATGGAGCCGGGCGATGTGATCGCGGTCACCGTCGAGCCGCAGGGCGGTTCGCCGACCGGGCAGCCCTCGACGGAACCGATCCTGGCCATCCCGACGGCGTGAGCGCGGGCGTCGGTCAGCCGCGCCCCTTGCCGTTGCCGTTGCCGCTGTTGCTGCCGGGCCCGTTGCCGTTGCCGTTGCCGTTGTTGTTGCCGGGGCCGCTGTTGCCGCCGCCACCCGCGCCTGCGCCGGTGTCTGCGCCGGTGTCTGCCGGCGGGGCCTGGTCGGAGGGGGTGTCCTCAGCCGGGGCGTTGACGGGTGCCTCCTCGGCAGGAGCGTCCTCCGTCGGCGCCGGTGAGAGCTTCTCGACGGGCGACGTGGGTGTCGGGTCGGGGATCACAGCCCAGGTGTCCGCCAGCCAGAGCGTTCCCAGCGCCAGGCCGACGGCGAGGATCGCGGCCAGCACCACTCCGATCACCAGCGCGCGACGGGAAGGCCGGCGCGCCTCGTCCGGGAGGAGCATGAGGCGGGACGCACCCGATCGGGGGTCGGGCTCAGGGTCGGCGACGGGCTCGGCGTCCGCGGACATCCCCGTTCCGACGACGGACACGCGGGCGTCGCGGCGGAGAGCACCGGAGCCATCGAGGGGCGGTGCCGGTGCCGGCTGCGGAAAGATCTGCGTCGGTCCCGTGGCGGGCGCGGCGATCGGCGTGGCGACGGGCGCCGTCGACGGGTCGGCGTTCTCGCGGGCGAGCGCGTTCTCCATCGCCGCGAGGCGCGACGCCGCCTCGACCACTTCGAGCGCGGTCGGACGGTCGTCGGGCCGGATCGCCGTCATCCCGCGCAGCAGCCCCTGCCAGGACGGGTGGAGAGAGGCGGGGATCTCGGGCGCCGCCGACAGCCGCGCCATCACGGTGCCGATGCCCTCGACGTCGCCGAACGGCCGTTCGCCCGTCAGCGCCTCGATCAGCAGCAGACCGAAGGCGTAGATGTCGGCTGCCGGCGCCGGCACGACGCCGCGCGCTTGCTCGGGAGCCACGTACGCCATCGTGCCGACGATGATTCCGGGGGTCGTCACGCGCGCGGAATCCATCAGGTACGCGATGCCGAAGTCGCCCAGCTTCGCGCGCCACTCCCATCCGGGCCGCGGCGACGGCGAGAGCATCACGTTCGAGGGTTTGATGTCACGGTGGATGACGCCGTGGTCGTGTGCGACGTGCAGCCCTTCCGCGATGTCGATCGCGATGGACGCCACGACCCGCGGCTCGACCGGGCCGCGGGCGATCAGGTCCCGCAGGGTGATGCCCTTGACGTGCTCCATCACGAGGTAGCTGACGGCATCCCTGCCGATGCGGGCGTCGAACACGGTGACGAGCGAATGGTGGCTGAGCGAGGCCAGCAGTGTCGTCTCGGACAGTGCCCGTTCGACGGAGTCGATTCCGTCCGTGGGCTCACGGAACACCTTCACGGCCACCGACCGCCGCAAATGGGTGTCGTCGGCGCGGTACACCCTCGCCATGCCGCCCTCGCCGATCCGCTCCCGCAGCAGATACCGGTCATCGAGCAGCTCGCCGGTGGAGAGCTCTCCAGACGCGAGCAAGTCAGTCACGTGTCCTCCCACCCGATGCGCGCACCCCTCCGGCGCCGCACCGTGCCTTCATCCACGTTACGGAGAGGGGAACCTGTCCACAGGGGCTTGACGAGTCGCCGTCGACGTGCATGCCGCCGTCGCCGCCGCTACACTCCGCGCGGGCAAGGCGTCCTCCCAGCCTCACGCACGCCCTCTGCGGCATGCTGGAAGCATGACGGGGGACGGGGAGCGCGAGACGGATGCCGCAGGTCAGGGCGCCGAACCGCTGATTCCACCGGTCCCCGACGTCCCCGCCTCCGAGGCGGCAGCCGCCGCTCCCGTGCCGGCGCACGGACCGACCACCGACACGGTGACCGTGCAGGCGCAGAGCCGCCGCAACTGGAACCGTGTGATCGGCGGGTTCGCGGCATCCCTCGTCGTCCTCACCGGGGTGGGATTCGCGGTCGCGACCATCAACGAGCGCTTCCATCTCTCGCCCCAGGCTGCCGCGCTCGCGGAGGTGGACGACGCGGGGGACGCTGCATCGGCGACGGTCAAGGTGATCGGCGGCGGCATCGCGACGGCGCGATGGTCTGCGGATGCCGGACTGCTCGTGCTGACCACCCAGCGGGTCGCCGCGCTGGGTGCCGGGCAGACGCTCGCCGCCTGGGTCATGCGCGACGGCGATCCCTTCGACGCAGGAACGTTCGACCCCGACGCCGCCGGATCGGCCACTCTCGTGATCGACGACTGGAAGCCCGCGGAAGCGCTCATCATCACGGTGGAGCGCGCCGACGACATGATCACCCGCCCGCTCGGCGACACCATCGCGCGCATCCCCACCGAGTGACGTTTCGGTAGCCTGGGGCGGTGGCATCCGCCCCGCAGAAGACCGCACCCCCGCAGACGACGCAGACGCTCGCGCACCTGCGCCGCGCGCGCGACCTCATGGACCGCGACTACGCGGAGCCCCTCGACGTGCCCACGATGGCCGCGAAGGCCCTGATGTCGCCGGCCCATTTCTCGCGCGAGTTCAAGGCGGCCTACGGTGAGACCCCGTACGCGTATCTCATGACCCGGCGCATCGAACGGGCCATGGCGCTGCTGCGCGACGGTGCGTCGGTGACCGACGCGTGCACCGCCGTCGGGGCGACCTCGCTGGGGTCGTTCAGCTCGACCTTCGCCGAGATCGTCGGAGAGACCCCGTCGTCGTACCGTGCGCGGCCCCACGACGCCGCCGAGGCGATGCCGCTGTGCGTCGCGAAGATCCTCACACGCCCCACCCGGTACGTCTGAACCGAGCAGGATCGGAGAAGCACGGGCCGTCACGGGTCCGTAGCGTGGCAGCCATGACGAACATCGCACTGGCATACAGCCCCATCACCGTCGACGACGTCGACGCCGCCATCCCGTTCTATCGAGACGGCCTCGGCCTCGAGGTCGTCAACGACGTCGCCTACGACGGCCACCGCTGGGTCAGCTTCGGCTTTCCCGGGCAGCCCGGCCTCTCGCTGGTCGTGTCCGACCCCACCGCCGGCCGTTCGCCCGAGGACGGCGAAGCGCTGCAGCGGCTCGTCGTGAAGGGCTCCGGCCCGGGACCGTACGTCTTCACCACCACGGACCTCGACGCCACGTTCGAGAAGCTGCGGGAGTTCGGCGCCGAGGTGCTGCAGGAGCCGAAGGAGCAGGGCTGGGGGCCGCGCGACGCGGCGTTCCGCGACCCGTCGGGCAACCACATCCGCCTCAACCAGGTCTGACCCGGAGTCCGACATGTGTCTGCCGTGGATCGCCGCGATGCAGCTCGAGCAGGCCGCCGAAGCGGAGCGGGTGCTCGTCCCGGCGGGTAGCCTGGACGAGATGAGCGATTCGTCCCGTGAGTTCCACAAACCCGTCCGCCGGCCGGCTGAACTCTTCGACCGGACGTTCTCGGCCGAGGACCCGGCCGAGGTCTCGCGTGTCGCCCACACCACCGCGCACGCTCTCCTGGCGCGGGTGCGGGCCGACCCCGATGCGGAGACGGTCGACCGGCTGGTGTCGTTCACCGACGAGCACGGCATCGACGACCTCGCCGAGCTGTGGTCGCGCTCGCCGTCGCGCAGCCTGCCGGGCGCGCTGTGGCGACTGTACCTCGTGCAGCTCATGATCCACGACGACCCGCGCACGGCCGCGCTCCTGTACGAGCGCGGCCGTGCCGAGCTCGCCTCGGCGGACGACGTCGTGGCCGGCGCGCCGTCACCTGCCGGGCCCGAGGAGCTGGTCGCGCTCGTCGACACGATCCTGCGCGGCCTGTTCGAGGGGGACTTCGCCGTCGCGCTGGACCGTGCCGCCGCGTTCTGCCGCGTGCAGGCATCCGGTGCCACGCACGTGGCCGACGACTACGAGAACACCGAGCCCGAGCGCGCCTCGGCGTTCACGACGCGGGCTCTCCGTCTCTCGGACTACGGTGCCGACCTGTCCGCGTGCGCCGCGCTGTGGCGCCGCGACGCCCTCACCTGAGGGATCGCTCCACCTCGACGCCCATTCGCCCGTGGCCGACCGGCGGGTCTGCGTGGCCCCTGATCGCAGAATCGGATCCGCTCACGCGGAGGCTCAGCGCGACACGCCGGCTTGCGGCATCCCGCACCGGCGTGTCGCGCACGCCGTCCGCGTGAGCGGATCCGAGCGAACGACGCCGCTTCCTCCCCAGGCAACGCCGGGCGCGACTTGTGCACGGATCGTTATCCCGGAGCGGAGAGGGGATGCCGGCGGCCGCAGTCTGAAGCCATGTGCACTGTCGATCAACCTGCGGTCGTCGCGTTCCGCGAGCTGGCCGCGGCCGGCAGCACCGCGCGTCTGGTGAAACAGGACGTGGCGTCAGGGAAGCTGGTCAGGGTCCGCCGCGGGGTCTACCTCCGTGCCGGAGCGTGTCCACCCGTTGCCAGCGCCGGCGCGCACGGCGGATCCCTGGCGTGCGTCTCGGCTGCGGCGCACCTCGGACTCTGGGTGCTTCGCCAGGACGACTCGGTGCACGTGTGGGTCCGGGCGCACGGGCGTTCGTATCCGCACGGCGACTGCCACTGCACACCTCACTGGGACGACGGCTCGACCACCGACGTATTCGGGATGCCGAGTGTTCCGCGGATACTGCGCCAGATCGCCCTGTGCCGCGGCCTCGAGGCGTTCTTCGTGACCCTCGAATCGGCGCGTCGCATGGGTCTCATCGACGCGGCCGGACTGACCTGGCTGCGCCAAGCCGTGGGGCCGGCGGCTCGCGAGGCCGTCGACTTCTCGCGCCATGACGCCGACAGCGGCTTGGAGTCGCTCTTTCGGTGGCGACTGCGGCGCTACGGGCTCTCGGTGCGCACGCAGATCAAGGTGACGTCGGTAGGCCGCGTCGACTTTCTGATCGGGGAGCGTCTGATCGTCGAGGTGGACGGGGTGCCCAACCACGATGACGAGTCGCATCGTCACAAGGATCTGGTTCGCGACGCGAACGCGGCGGCGTGGGGCTACCTCACGCTGCGGTTCGACTACGCTCTCGTCGTCCACGACTGGGCCACCGTCGAGGGGGCAGTTCTCGCGTACATCGACCGCGGCCTCCACCTCGCCCGATAATCGCTCCCGTCGGCGCCGGTTCACAGAATCGGATCCGCCTGAGCGGACGCGCGTGCCGACACGCCGGATCGCCGGCATCCCCCGCGGCGTGTCGCGGCGACGGTCCGCACAAGCGGATCCGCGTGAAGCGGCGGAGGGAAGAGCGGGGGATGCCGCGAGCCGGTGGATGCGCGGCCGGGGATGCCGCGAGCGCGGAGGCGCGGGATACCGAAGCTGCACGCCACCAGGCATGAAAGTGCCGGGCCGCAGAACGCCTCTCGGCGCAAGGCCGCTCGCAGCGGCAGAAGATGGAGCCCGGGGTTACTGCGGCCCGGCCGATCCAGTGTAACCGAGTCCGAGGGCCTCGCATTCCCGACCGCCTAGGCTCGGGGCATGGCATTGCGTTTCGCGCTCGTGATCGAGCCCGTGGGCTCCGACGATTCCCGGTCGGACTTCGCCGACACGTTCCGCACGATCGACCCCTCCGCCCCCGCGCTCAGCGTGGGGGAGCTCAGCACGCAGCGCGGCGACGGGATCTTCGAGTCGATCGGGGTCGTCGACGGGCATCCGCAGGAGACGCAGGCGCACCTGGAGCGGCTGGCTCACTCGGCCGAGATCTGCGACCTCCCGGCACCGAACCTGGAGCAGTGGCGTCAGGCGGTGACCATCGCGGCAGGCCACGCGCCGCAGCAGGGGGAGGGCGTCATCAAGCTCATCCTGAGCCGCGGCGTCGAGCACGGGCCCGCCCCGACGGCCTGGGTCACGGCGGCCGGCGCGGCCGACAACACGGCCGTGCGCGAGCAAGGCGTCCGCGTGGTCACGCTGGATCGCGGCTACGGCATCGACACGCCCGCGTCGGCGCCGTGGCTGCTGCTCGGCGCCAAGACCCTGTCGTACGCGGTCAACATGGCCGCTCTCCGCGAGGCCCGGCGGAGAGGAGCCGACGACGCGATCTTCGTGACCTCCGATGGCTTCGTGCTCGAGGCGCCCACGGCGTCGCTCATCGTGCGCATCGACGGGCGGTTCGTGACGCCGGCGCCGAACGGCGGCATCCTCCACGGCACCACGCAGCTGAGCCTGTTCTCGCACCTGGAGTCCGAGGGCTTCGAGACGGGGTACGCGACGCTCCCGACGACGGCGCTGCGAGACGCGGATGCCGCTTGGCTGGTGTCGAGCGTGCGCCTGGCCGCTCCGATCACCGCGATCGACGACGTCGTGTTCCGGGTCGACGCGGGGCTGACGGCATCCATGAATCGATACCTGCTCAGTCCCCGCGACTGACCGCGGCGAGGATCACCCGAAGCGGCCCGAGACGTAGTCCTCGGTCGCCTGCACCGACGGCGTCGTGAAGATCGTGCTGGTGTCGTCGTACTCGATGAGCTTGCCGGGCTTGCCGGTGCCGGCGATGTTGAAGAACGCCGTCCGGTCGCTCACGCGCGATGCCTGCTGCATGTTGTGGGTGACGATGACGACCGTGTAGTCGTTCTTCAGCTCGCCGATCAGCTCCTCGATCGCGTACGTCGAGATCGGGTCCAGGGCCGAGCAGGGCTCGTCCATGAGGATGACCTCGGGCGAGACCGCGATCGCGCGCGCGATGCACAGACGCTGCTGCTGACCGCCCGACAGGCCGGCGCCGGGCTTGTCGAGGCGGTCCTTGACCTCGTTCCAGAGGTTCGCGCCGCGCAGCGACTGCTCGACGAGCGCATCGGCGTCCGACTTCGAGATGCGCTTGTTGTTGAGCCGGACGCCCGCGAGCACGTTCTCTTTGATCGACATCGTCGGGAACGGGTTGGGCCGCTGGAAGACCATGCCCACCTGCCGGCGCACGAGCACGGGGTCGATGTTCGCGCCGTAGAGGTCGGTGCCGTCGATGAGGACCTCACCCTCGACGCGGCCGCCCGGGATGACCTCGTGCATGCGGTTGAGCGTGCGGAGGAAGGTGGACTTGCCGCAGCCCGAAGGGCCGATGAACGCGGTGACGCTGCGCGGCTCGACGTAGAGCGAGACGCCTTCCACGGCGAGGAAGTCGCCGTAGTAGACGTTCAGGTCGTTGACTTCGATGCTTTTGGACACCTGGGGTGGCCTTTCGGGCTAGCGGGTCTTCGGCGCGAACAGCTTCGCGACGAGGCGGGCGATGAGGTTGAAGATGACGACGAGGATCACCAGCAGCAGGGCCGCGCCCCACGCCTGGGCCTGCGAGGCGTCGATGTCTTTGGAAGGGAAGCTGTACGACGTGTACGCCATCACCGGCAGGGTCTGCATGGGACCCGAGAACGGGTTCGCGTTGAAGTTGTCGGTGAAGCTCGCCGCGATGAAGATGGGGGCCGTCTCGCCGACGACGCGGGCGATGGCGAGCACGACGCCCGTGACGATCCCGCTCGCGGCGGTGCGCAGCACGATCTTGATGATCGTGGCCGACTTGGGGACGCCGAGCGCCAGCGACGCCTCGCGCAGGTCCTGCGGGACGAGGCGGATCATCTCCTCGGTGGAGCGCACGACGATCGGGATCATCAGCACGCACAGCGCGATCGACGCCGAGAACCCGCTGAAGGCCTTCGGACCGACGATCAGGCTGAACAGCGAGAACGCGAACAGACCGGCGACGATCGAGGGGATGCCCGTCATCACGTCGACCAGGAACGTGATGGTGCGGCGCAGCGGATTGGTGGGCAGGGCGTACTCGGTGAGGTAGACGGCGGTGAGGATGCCGATCGGGACGGAGATCAGCGCGGCGATACCGGTGATGATCAGCGTGCCGACGATGGCCTGCAGCGCGCCGGGCGTGCTCGTGACCTCGAGCGTCTCGGGGTTGAACGCCGACTGCGACACCGAGGTGATGAACTGCCAGTTCACCATCTCGGCGCCCTTGGTGATGACGGTCCACAGCGTCGAGATGAGGGGTGCGACCGCCAGGACGAAGAACGCCGTGACGACACCGCGCACGACCCGGTCCATGGCCTTGCGCCGGCTCTCGACGATCGACGCCGCGATCGCGATCGCGATCAGGTACAGGACGGCCGAGAGGACCAGCCAGACCGCGATGTTGAGCGTCTGGGTGAGGACGAACATCACGAGGGCGACGAGGACCGCCACGCCGGCCAGCAGGATCGGCTCGATGAATCGCGGAAGGTGCCCGGCGGTGAGCCGGACAGCCGGGCGCACCTGAGGCGTCGAGGGGGTCATGGTCGAGGTCATGCGCCCTTTCCTTCCTTGCGACGGCGCTTCTTGCCCGGCTTCGGGCCCTGCGCGCCGATGATGTAGCGCGCGACCATGTTCACCGCGAACGAGATCACGAAGAGCATGAGGCCGGTGCCGATGAGGGCGGACCGCTGGATCTCGGTGGCGACGGGGAAGTTCAGGGCGATGTTCGCCGCGATGGTCTGCGAGTTGTAGCCGTCGGTGAGGATGCGGACCGAGTACAGCAGCGAGGGCGAGATGATCAGGGCGATGGCCATCGTCTCGCCGAGCGCGCGGCCGAGGCCGAGCAGCGTCGCCGAGATCATGCCGCTGCGCGCGTACGGCAGCACCGCGAGGCGGATCATCTCCCACCGCGTGGCGCCCAGTGCGAGCGCCGCCTCTTCGTTCAGTCGCGGGGTCTGCAGGAAGATCTCGCGGGTGATGGAGGTCACGATCGGCAGGATCATGACGGCGAGGACGACGCCACCGGCGAGCATCGTCGAGCCGGTGGTCGACACCGGCCCGGCGAAGAACGGGATCCAGCCGAAGTACTGGTTGAGGAAGTCTGAGAGCGGCAGCAGGAAGGGGCGCATCACCGCGATGCCCCACAGGCCGAACACGATCGAGGGGACGGCCGCCAGCAGGTCCACGATGTAGCCCAGCGCACCCGCGATGCGGCGCGGGGCATAGTGCGAGATGAACAGCGCGATGCCGATCGCGACCGGAGCGCCGAGCACCATGGCGATGAGCGCCGAGAAGACGCTGCCCCACAGGAGCGGGCCCACGTACTCCCAGAAGCTCGACCACGGCACCTGGGCCGGGTTCTGGATCGAGCTGAGGTCCTTGTTCTCACCCCAGTTCGCCGTGATGGCAGGCAGTCCCTGGATGATGAGGAAGATGGCGACGCCCGCCAGGATCACCATGATCGAGACCGCGGAGGTGGCCGAGAGGCCGAGGAAGACGGTGTCGGCGGCGCGGCGGGTGGATCTGCTGCGGGACGCGGCGGGCGCGGGAGGGCTGATCGCGTCAGCCATGACGGGTCCGTCGGTGTCGCATGGGAGGAGCTCCTGTCGGGTTCCGGGTGCTTCGAGCAGTCGGTGTTCGGCTCAACTCCGCCGCCGGTCGTGCCGGAGACGGAATTCAGCCCGTCCGCCCGGGAGAACCCGGGCGGACGGACCGACGTGGATCACTTGATGGCGTCGATGGTCTTCTGCGCCTCTTCGAGGATCGAGTCCGGCAGCGGGGCCGAACCGGCGTTCTTCGCCGCGACCTGCTGGCCGAGCGTCGAGGCGACGAAGCCGAGGTACGACTTCACCAGGGTCGCCTGCGCCTCATCCGCGAACGTCGTGCACGTGATGGCGTACGAGACAAGCGGGATCGGGTAGGTCTCGGTGGTGAGCTTCGAGTAGTCGAACTGCTTGGAGAGGTCACCGGCGACGCCGTTCGAGGCGTCGGTGGCCGCGACCTCGAACGTCTTTGCGACGGCCTCCGGGCTGAAGGGGATGGCGGTGTCGTCGACGACGATGTCCGCCGCGTTCAGGTCGCCGATCGCGGAGTGGTCGGCGTAGCCGATCGTGCCGGTGCCCGCCTTCACGGTGTCGACGACGCCCGAGCCGCCCTTCTGGAGCGACACGTTGCCGGCGACGGGCCAGTTCTTGCCGGCCTCGTACGGCCACGCCTCGGCCTGGGTGGCCGAGAGGTAGTTGGTGAAGTTGGCGGTGGTGCCTGAGCCGTCCGAGCGGGCGACCGTGGTGATCGGGCCCGCCGGCAGGGCGGTGCCGTTGTCGGCGGTGATCGCCGCGTCGGACCAGTCGGTGATCTGCAGGTTGAAGATCTTCGCGATGGTCTCGCCGCTCAGCTTGAGGCTGTCGACACCGTCGATGTTGAAGATGATCGCGACGCCGTCGAGGTAGACGGGGATGTTCACGCCGCCCTCGGTGCACAGCGCCTCAGAGCTCGCCGTCTCGTCGTCGGAGAGGGGCGAGTCCGAGCCGGCGAAGTCGTACGCGCCGCTCAGGAAGTTCGTCACGCCGCCGCCGGAGCCCTGCGACTTGTCGTAGTTGATGGTCACGCCGCTCACCGTGGCGTTGTACGCGGTGGTCCACGCCGCCTGGGCGTTGGCCTGGGCGCTGGAGCCGCCCGACGTGATGGTGCCGGTGAGGCTGGAGTCGAGCTCGACGGTGACGCCGGACTCGGTGGGAGTCGGCGTGCTGCCCGCGTCCGAACCGCTGTCGGACGGCGTCGACGAGCAGCCGGCGAGAGCGAGGGCCGCGATAGCGGCGACAGCGCCCACCTGGGCGATGCGAGAGATCTTCACTGTGTGAATCCTTCACGTGTCAGGGAAAGTGAGGCCTGGTGCAGGCCTGCGGGTACGAAGCCCGGTGCGGGGTTCGCTCTGAAACGTAGGCTCGGACTCTTAAGAGACTGCGCTGCGCGGGTGAACGGAAGGTGAACGGGAAGGGGTGCGCCGGGTACGCGCTCAGACCTTCGGCTCGTGCGTCTCGATCGTGACGATGCCCGAGCCCGGGTTGTCGACCGACAGGTGCACCACCGAGAACGCCCCCGGTTCCAGCGCGGAGGCGCTGCCCAAGTACGAGCCGCGCAGCGTGCCCGTCGCGAGCGCCAGCTCGTTGAGGATGTCGGGCAGCACCGGTCCGTGGCTGCACAGCACCGCAGGCTTGCGGGAGCGCACGCGCTCGCCGACGATGGTGCGCGCGTCGGAGCGGCCCTCCTCCCACGCGTCCTGGCTGATGAGCTTGGTCGTGTCGACCTTGCGACCGAGCGCCTGCGCGAGGGGAGCGACAGTCTTGGTGCAGCGCACTGCCGGACTGGACACGATCCGCCGCACGCCGAACGCCCGCAGCGGACCGACGATGGCGCGCGCCTGCCTGCGGCCTCGCGGTGTCAGCGGGCGGGCGGCATCCTTCCCCTCCCACTCGTCGCGGGCGAGGGCCTTCGCATGGCGCAGGGCGACGATCGGGAAGGTGCGCAGCACGCGCTCGTCGACGAGGTGCAGGAAGTTCTCGATGATCTCGACGTCGACGGGGTAGCTCAGGCGCGAGATCGCCTTCTTGGGCGTGACCCACTCGATCGCCGCGATCTCTTTGTTCGGCACGAACTCGCTCACGCGGATCGCGTCCTCGGTGGCCTCGGCGGCCCAGTAGTGCACGATCTTGGTGCGCTTGCTGGGCAGTCGGTAGCGCGAGACGCCGACGGGCACGCCGAGGGCGACGCGGATGCCGGTCTCTTCGTGGATCTCGCGAACGGCCGTCTCGGCGAGCATCTCACCCGGGTCGACCTTGCCCTTGGGCAGCGTGATGTCGCGGTACTTCGTGCGGTGGATGAGGAGCACGCGCAGCTTGTCGTCGACGATGCGCCAGACCACACCCCCCGCCGCGTACACCGCGGTCTCGGTCATCGCACCGCCCGTGCCCGCCGGCGGCGCTGCACGTTGGTCATGGTGCGGTCCTGGATGTCCAGGAGCGGCCTGCCCTCGGCGTCCTGGTGGTGGCGGACCCACTCGCCGTCGGGGCCGAGGTGCCACGAGCTCGTGGTGTCGCTCATGGCGAGGGTGAAGAGGTCCTCCAGCTCCTTCACGTGCGCGGGCGACGACACGCGCACCAGCGCCTCGACGCGGCGGTCGAGGTTGCGGTGCATCATGTCGGCGCTGCCGATGTAGACCACCGGCTCGCCGTCGCCGCCGAACGCGAAGATGCGCGAGTGCTCCAGGTAACGGCCGAGGATCGAGCGCACCGTGATGTTCTCGCTCATGCCCTCGACGCCCGGCTTGAGCGCGCAGATGCCGCGGACCCACACCTCGACCTTCACGCCGGCCTGGCTGGCGCGGTACAGGGCGTCGATGATCTGCTCGTCGACCATGGAGTTGACCTTGATGCGCACGCTCGCCGGCTTTCCGGCGAGGGCGTTGCGGCGCTCCTTCTCGATGAGCCGCAGCAGCCCCTTGCGCAGGTGCAGCGGTGCGACGAGGAGGCGCTTGAACTTCTTCTCGATCGCGTACCCGCTCAGCTCGTTGAACAGGCGCGTGAGGTCGCGGCCCACCTGGTCGTCGGCGGTGAACAGGCCGAAGTCCTCGTAGATGCGGCTGGTCTTGGGGTTGTAGTTGCCGGTGCCCACGTGGCTGTAGCTGCGCAGCACGCCGCCCTCTTCGCGGATGACGAGGGCCAGCTTGCAGTGGGTCTTCAGGCCCACGAGGCCGTACACCACGTGCACGCCGGCCTTCTCGAGCTTGCGCGCCCACACGATGTTGTTCGCCTCGTCGAAGCGGGCCTTGATCTCGACCAGAGCCAGCACCTGCTTGCCCGCCTCGGCGGCGTTGATGAGCGCCTCCACGATGGGGCTGTCGCCGGACGTGCGGTACAGCGTCTGCTTGATGGCGAGCACGTGCGGGTCCTTGGCCGCCTGCTCGAGGAACGCCTGCACGCTCGTCGCGAACGACTCGTACGGGTGATGCACGAGCACGTCGCCCTTGCGGATCGCGGCGAAGATGTCGGCGCGCTCGTTGTTGTCGCCCGGCTGGAACGCGAGTGCCGTCGTGGGCAGGTGCGGCTTGAAGTGCAGGTCGGGACGGTCGATGCGCGACAGGTCGAACAGACCTCGCAGGTCCAGCGGGCCGGGGAGGCGGTAGACCTCCTGCTCGGTGATGTCGAGCTCTTTGATGAGCAGGTCGAGCGTGACGCCGTCCATGTCGTCGGTGATCTCGAGGCGGATCGGCGGGCCGAAGCGGCGCCGCAGCAGCTCGGCCTCGAGCGCCTGGATGAGATTCTCTGTCTCGTCCTCTTCGATCACCATGTCTTCGTTGCGGGTGAGGCGGAACGCGTGGTGGTCGAGCACCTCCATGCCCGGGAAGAGATCGTCGAGGTGGTTCGAGATGAGGTCCTCGAGCGGCAGGTAGCGCACCGTGCCTCCGGCCGGCGGCAGCGCGACCACGCGGGGGAGCATGGGAGGCACCTTGAGGCGTGCGAACTCCTGGCGCCCGGTGCGCGCGTTGCGGATGCGGATCGCCAGGTTGAGCGAGAGGCCCGAGATATACGGGAACGGGTGCGCCGGGTCGACGGCGAGCGGCATCAGGACCGGGAACACCTGCGCCTGGAAGTAGTCGTACAGCTGCGCGCGTTCCGCCTCGTCGAGGGAGTCGTACGACACCACCTCGATGCCGGCGTCCGCGAGCGCCGGCATCACGAGCGTCATCCACGCGTTCGCGTGGCGCAGCTGCAGCCGGTGCGCCTCGTCCGAGATCTCGGCCAGCACGTCGCCGGGGGAGGTGCCGACGTTCGTGGGGACGGCGAGTCCGGTCATGATGCGGCGTTTGAGTCCCGCGACGCGCACCATGAAGAACTCGTCGAGGTTGCTGGCGAAGATCGCCAGGAAGTTCGCGCGCTCCAGCACGGGCAGGTTCGGGTCTTCGGCGAGCTCGAGGACGCGCTGGTTGAAGGCGAGCCAGCTCAGCTCGCGATCCAGGTAGCGGTGGTCCGGCAGCTGCGAGTCGAACTCCTCCGACAGGTCGAAGTCGTCGTCGTCCGCATCTCCCAGGCCGGTGTCGAGCACCTCGGGTTCGATCATCCCCTCATCATTGCAGGGTCGTGTGACCGGAGTGTGAACGCGACCGCTATGCGTCGGTCTTCTCGCGCGGGGCTGGCTCGGGCTCGTCCTCGTAGACGTTGAAGCGATACCCGACGTTGCGCACCGTGCCGATCAGCTGCTCGAGGTCGCCGAGCTTGGCGCGCAGGCGGCGGACGTGCACGTCCACGGTGCGCGTGCCCCCGAAGTAGTCGTAGCCCCACACCTCGCTGAGCAGCTGCTCCCGGGTGAAGACGCGCGAGGGGTGCGTGGCGAAGAAGTGCAGGAGCTGGAACTCCTTGTACGTGAGGTCCAGCGGCTTGCCGTGCACCTTCGCGGAGTACGACGACTCGTCGATCGTGATGCCCGAGGTCTGCACGCGCGTCGACACCTGCTCGGCGGACTGGCGCCCGACGGCGAGGCGGATGCGCGCGTCGACCTCGGCGGGGCCCGCGGTCATGAGGATGACGTCGTCGACGCCCCAGTCCGGCGACACGGCGGTCAGTCCGCCTTCGGTGACGACGAGCAGCAGCGGGGCGTCCAGGCCCGTCGTGTTCAGGATCTTGCACAGCGACTTCGCGCCGACGAGGTCGACGCGGGCGTCGACCATGATGATGTCGGCGCTCGGGGCATTGACCAGCTGCGCGGGCTCCGCGGGGATCTGGCGCACGCGGTGACTCAGCAGTTCGAGCGAGGGCAGGACGGGACCGCCGCCGTGTGTGGAACTGAGAACCAGGAGCTGAGCCAAAGGAACGCCTTCCCGGCGTGCGGGGGCACGCCGCGAACCCCAGTGTAGAGCGCGCAGGGTGCCTCGTTTCGCCGAGCGTCGTCGGAGCCCGCTGCCGGGCGGCGCCTCGAGCGGTCCTGATGCGCCGCCAGGGGCGATGAGGGATGATGGCCTGGTGGCTGTGCCAGAACTCGCTCCTCGCCGCACCTTCGGCGGCATCGTCGCCGTGTGGGTCCTCGCCGCGCTGATCGCGATCGCCGTGGGCATCTTCTCGACGCCTGACTGGCGTGCCGCCTGGCTGGGCGTCGGACTGGGTGGATGCCTCATCGCGGGGTTCGCCGTGCAGCTCTGGTCGGGGCGTGCCGCAGGCTTCACCGAGCGCGTCGCGGCGAGCGTCCTCGGCGCCGCGCTCGTGATGGGCGTCATCAGTCTCGGCTTCGGCCTGGCCGCGCTCGTGCCCGGATGAGCGCGCGTCGCGGTTAGACTTCACGTCATGGATACCGTCGCGCTCGAACTGTTCTTCGTGGGCCTGCTCGGACTCGCATCGCTGTCGATCGTGTTCGTCTCCGTGGTGGTCGTCAAGAACCTGTACCGCGGCCAGCGCTGACGGGTCGCGTCGTGCTCGAGATCCCGACCGACCTGCCTGCGGAGATCGTTCCGCTGTCGTGGCTCCTCGGCGTGTGGGAGGGCACCGGCGTCATCGACTACGGCGACCACGCCTACACCGGCGAGTTCACGCACCGGGTGAGCTTCAGCCATGACGGCGGCGACTACCTGAACTACTCGGCGGAGGCGTGGATCGACGATCCCGCCGACCCCGACAAGCGCACGCGCCTCGTCGCCGAACTCGGCTTCTGGCGTCTGGCGCGCACCGCGACCGACGCCGACGCGGGGCCGGGCCTGCTTCCGCCGCTCGCCCCGGTGGTCGCGCGCACCGCGGACGACATCGAGGCGTTGCGCAACGCCGACGGCGGATTCGACCTCGAGGTCGTGCTCGTGCACGCCGACGGCGTGAGCGAGCTCTACCTCGGCCAGATCAAGGGTCCGCGCATCGACATCGCCACCGACGCCGTCGTGCGGCCGGCGGGCGCCAAGGCGTACGCCGCGGCCACGCGCATGTACGGCCTCGTCGACAACCACCTGCTGTGGGCGTGGGACATCGCCGCGATGGGCTTCGAGCTCGGCGCCCACGCGTCGGCCCGTCTGGCCAAGGCCGACTGATGGGCGACGTGTTCGCGGCCGTGCCGGGCGCCGTCGTCGACGAGACGGGTCTGCAGCACCTCGGCAACCCGCTGGCAGAGCAGCGGCGCCTGGCCGCCGGCACCGCTCTGGCGCCGCGCGCCGACCGGGCCGTCATCGCGGTGCCGGGGGAGGACCGCCTCACCTGGCTCGACTCGCTGTCGTCGCAGGCCCTGGCCCGCTTGCAGCCCGGCGTCGGCACCGAGCTGCTGATCCTCGATCCGCAGGGGCACGTCGAGCATGCGGCATCCGTCCTCGACGACGGTGAGACGACGTGGCTGATCGCCGACCGCGCCGATGTCGAGGGGCTGTACGACTGGCTGCGCAAGATGCGGTTCCGCCTGCGCGTGGATCCCCGCATCGCCGACGAGTTCGCCGTGATCGGCGGCACCGCCGGTGCGCTCGCGGGCGTGGCGCCCGCGTCGCCCGCGGGCCTGCCGCTCGTGTGGACGGACCCGTGGCCGGACGTCTCGCCCGGAGGCTGGGCGTATGCGCCGGTCGACCCGCATCCCGGCGCCGACCGCGACTGGTCCGAGGCGATCGTGACGCGCGACGAAGAGGCCAGGATCGCGGATGCCGCCGCCCGCGGCGACCTGCAGCTCGCGGGGCTCGCGGCGGTCGACGCGCTCCGGGTGGCGGCATGGCGACCGCGCTGGTCGGCCGATGTCGACGAGCGCGCGCTGCCGCACGAGCTGGACTGGCTGCGCACCGCGGTGCACCTCGACAAGGGGTGCTACCGCGGTCAGGAGACCATCGCCAAGGTGCACAACCTGGGTCACCCGCCTCGCCGTCTCGTGGCGCTGCAGCTCGACGGCTCGGGGAGCGTGCTGCCCGATCACGGCGCCGCCGTCCGTGTCGGCGACGACGAGGTCGGGGCCGTCACCTCGGCGGCCCTGCACTACGAAGAAGGACCCATCGCGCTCGCGATCGTGCGCCGCTCGACGCCGATCGACGCGGCGCTCACCGTCGAAACGGCAGACGGACCGGTCGCCGCAGCCCAGGAGGTCGTCGTGCCGCCTGACGCCGGACGCACGGCGAACGTGCCGCGCATCCCGCGGCTGGGGCGCCGCCAGGCGTCGCAGTAGGAACGCCGTGAGCGGCGACGGCGCGACGGCCCCGATCACCCAGGCGCTGCCGACCGGGTGGCGCGCACGCCTCGACCTGCGTCCGCAGCTCGCCCGCGTGCGCGGGTCGGCGATCGCGATCGTGCAGATCGTCGTCGCGGCGACGGCGGCCTGGGCCTTCGCGCACTACGTGGTCGGGCATCCCGCGCCGCTGCTGGCGGCCACCGTCACCATCTCGAGCCTCGGGCTCGTACGCGATGCGCGGCCCCGCCGGGTGCTCGAGACGGTCGTCGGCATGCTCGTCGGCATCCTCGTCGCCGAGGGGTTCGTCGTCGTCGTCGGACCGGGGTGGTGGCAGCTCGCCCTGGCGCTCGCGGCGACGCTGTTCGTCGCACGCTTCCTCTCGCCCTACCCGCCGTTCGCGATCATGGCGGGGGTCCAGGCGTCGATCGTCATGTCGCTCCCGGCCTCGCAGCCGTTCTCGCGTCTCATCGACGGCATCATCGGCGGTGTCGCCGCGCTCGTCGTGACCGCCCTCATCCCACGCAACCCGCGTCGCGAAGAGGCGCGTGACGGGCACGCCGTGTTCGCGGCGGCCGATGACGCCGCGCGCACCGTCGTGCAGGCGCTGCGACGCGGTGACGCCCTGCGTGCGACGCGGGGGCTCGAGAAGGCCAGGGCGATCGCGCCCCGCATCGACGAATGGCGGGCGTCGCTGGACTCCGGTCTCGCCGTGGCGGGCTTCTCGCCATGGCTGCGCCCCCAGCGCGCCGAGCTGCGACGGCATCACGCCGTCCTGACCGCGATGGACTTCGCAACGCGCAATCTGCGCGTGGTCGCGCGTCGTGCCGTCTACCTGTGCGACGACGGCCGGCGCCGCCCCGTGCCCGCGGAGCTGCTTGCCGAGCTCATGCGGGCTGCGGGGCTCGTCGGCGACAGCCTGGACGACATCGCGATGCAGCCCGTCGCCCGTGAGGCGGTCAGGGCGGTGGCGGCGCGGCTCGATCCGGCGGCCATCCTGCCCGACGGCACGCAGAGCGAGCAGAACCTCGTGACGGCACTGCGTCCTCTGGCCGTCGACCTGCTGACAGCGACCGGTATGGCCGCGGACGAGGCGCGTGCGGTCCTGCCCCGGGTGTGAAGGGGGCGTCAGAGCGGAGCGACGGCGCTCCACGGCACCGTGACCTCGCCCAGGCGCCAGCGTGAGCGCTCCTGGAGCGGCCAGCCCGCGGCCTGCACGGCGGCCAGGGTCGTGCGCCACCGGTGCACCGGTCCGAACGGAGACACGCTCGCCGCGCGGTCCCATTCCGTGTCGAGCGCGGCGAGAAACGCATGCACGCGCTCACCGGGCACGTTGCGGTGGATCAGCGCCTTGGGCAGCCGCTCCGCGGCGATCGACGGATGCTCCAGCCCGGCGAGGCGCAGCGACACCGTGAGGGACTGCGGCGCGGCGTCGGGCGCGATCGCGACCCACGTGGCGATGCGGCCGATCTCGTCGCACGTGCCCTCGACGAGCAGCCCGTCCGCGGCGAGCCTCGCCGCCACCGTCGCCCACGCCCGCGCAACGTCCGACTCGTCGTACTGGCGCAGCACGTTCATCGCCCGCACGATCGCCGGGCGCCGGCCGCCGGGGACGGGCACCTCGAAGCCGCCGCGCGCGAACGACACCCGCGAACCCGCGGCGAACGGCGTCGTCCCTGCCCGCACCTGCTCCAGCTGGGCGCGCGCCCGGTCCACACGCGCCGGGTCGATCTCCAGGCCCAGCACTTCGACGTCGGGGCGCGCCCGCGACAAACGCGCGAAGAGCTCGAACGCGGTGACACCGCTCGCGCCGTACCCCAGGTCGACCACGAGCGGGTCTACCGCCCGTCGCAGCGCCGGGTGCCGTGCGATCCACCGGTCGATGCGGCGCAGCCGGTTGGTGCCGGTGGTGCCGCGCGTGATCTGCCCGACGGGTCCGCGCGCCATCCCTCCATGATGCCAGGCGGGCGCCGTCACAGCTCCGGCGGCCGGACGGAGGCGCCGATAACATGGAACCCATGACCGCGCCCTATACGCTCATCCTCCTTCGACACGGCCAGAGCGAGTGGAACAAGACCAACCAGTTCACCGGCTGGGTCGACGTCCGCCTCACCGAGCAGGGCAAGGCCGAGGCTCAGCGCGGCGGCGAGCTGCTGGCCGAGTCCGGCATCCTGCCCGACGTCCTGCACACCTCCGTGCTCAGCCGTGCCATCCAGACGGCGGACATCGCCCTCGATGCCGCCGACCGCCTCTGGATCCCGGTCAAGCGCTCGTGGCGCCTGAACGAGCGTCACTACGGCGCCCTCCAGGGCAAAGACAAGGCGCAGACGCTCGAGGAGTTCGGCAACGAGCAGTTCATGCTGTGGCGCCGGTCGTTCGACGTCCCGCCGCCCCCGCTTCCGGCCGACGACCAGTACAGCCAGGTCGGCGACCCGCGCTACGTGGGCATCGACGGCGAGGTGCCCGACACCGAGTCGCTCAAGATCGTCATCGACCGCATGCTGCCGTACTGGCACAGCGACATCGTCCCCGATCTGAAAGCCGGCAAGACGGTGCTCGTGACCGCCCACGGCAACTCGCTGCGCGGACTCGTGAAGCACCTCGACGGCATCAGCGACGCCGACATCGCCGAGCTCAACATCCCGACCGGCATCCCGCTCGTGTACCGCCTCGACGAGGACCTGAAGCCCCTCGGCCCCGGCGAGTACCTCGACCCCGAGGCCGCCGCCGCCGGCGCCGCCGCGGTCGCGAACCAGGGCAAGGCCTGATCCGAGACACAAGAGAAGAGTGGATGCCTCGTGCGAGGCATCCACTCTTCTCTTCGTCGTGGCGCCGACGGCGCCGCGCGTCCTACAGCTGATCGGGCGACACGATCGTGATCGTGTCGGTGGTCGTGGTCCAGTCGCCGGTGGAGAGGTAGAGCACCTTCTTGGCGACGGAGACGGCGTGGTCGGCGAAGCGCTCGTGGTAGCGGCTGGCGAGCGTCGCGTCGACGGTCGCGGCCGCCTCGCCCTGCCAGCTGTCGCTGAGCACCTTCTCGAACACCGACAGGTGCAGCTCGTCGAGCCGGTCGTCGGCGTTGCGGATCGCCTCGATGAGCGCCTCGTCCTGCGTGCGCAGCAGCTCGGTGAGCTGACGAGCGACCTCGACGTCCAGTTCGCCCATCTTGAGGAAGGTGGACTTCAGGCCCTTCGGGATGGCGCGCTCGGGAAAGCGCATGCGGGTCAGCTGTGCGATGTGCTCGGCGATGTCGCCCATGCGCTCCAGCGACGCGCTCATCCGCAGTGCGCTCACGACGATGCGCAGATCGCGGGCGACCGGCTGCTGGCGGGCGAGGATCTCGATCGCCAGCTCGTCCAGCTCGACGGCCCGCTCGTCGATGACCGCGTCGTCCTCGATGACCTCCTCGGCCAGCGCCACGTCGCTCGTGCCGAAGGCCCGCGTCGCCTTGTCGATCGCCACCGTGACGAGTTCGGCGATCTCGACGAGACGCCCCTGCACGTCCTCGAGGGACTGATGGAAGACTTCGCGCATTCCGATGCACCTTTCGTGGTTTTCGGGCAGGCGTCCGCCCGCGGCCCCGGCGATTCTCGCCAGAGAAGGTTAACGGACGGTGCCGCGTCGGTGAACACTGCTGGGCGCTCCGCGCACCGTGGCCGCTCGCGGCGGATGGGCACCCGGACGTGCCCCTACGCTGGGAATCATGGACTCCACGCAGCTCGCGCTGCTCGCCCTTCTCGTGGGGGTCATCGTCGGCGGATCGATCGCCGCCGTCATCTTCGCCGCTTTCCGCGCGCGTGACCGCGCACGCGTCGAGATGTCCGCGGACGTTCCCGACGGCGTCCGCGAAGTGCTCCACGGCATGGACGACGCCGTCGTCGTCGTCGACTCGTCGTTCACCGTGCTCGCCGCCTCGGCCGCCGCTGCGCCGTTCGAGCTGATCGAGGGCGGGACGTTCCCGACCGAGGAGCTGCGTGCGCTCGCGCGCCGCGTGCGAGCGAGCGGCTCGGCGGCAGGTCAGACGACCGCGACCGAGACCATGCGGCTGCGTCGCGGCGCGCTGCCCGCCGAACCCCGTCTCGTGGCCGTGCGCGCGACGCGCATCTCGCCGCGGCTCACCCTCCTCGTGCTGCGTGACATCACCGAGCGCGAGCGGGTGGAAGAGATGCGTCGCGACTTCGTCGCCAACACGAGCCACGAGCTGAAGACGCCGGTCGGGGCTGTGAGCCTGCTCGCCGAGGCGGTCGAGTCCGCCGCCGACGACCCGCCGCAGGTGCGCATCTTCGCAGCGCGGCTCCAGGCCGAGGCGTCCCGCCTCGCCCTGCTCACGTCGCGCATCATGAACCTCTCACGCCTGCAGGCGTCCGATGAGCTGCCGCAGCGCGATGTGTCGATCGACGAGGTCGTCGCCTCGGCGCTGGACGCGCACGCGATCCAGGCCGACTCCGCCGGCGTGGAAGTGGTGCGCGGCGGCAGCCGCGGCCTGTATGTGCGCGGCGACGCGCAGGTGCTGAGCGAGGCGGTCGGCAACCTCGTCGCCAACGCGATCGCGTACTCGCCCCGGGGCTCGAGCGTGGGCGTGGGCGTCAAGGCGGTCGAGGGCGTCGTCGAGATCGCCGTGACCGACCGGGGGATCGGCATCGCCGAGGGCGAGCAGGATCGCGTGTTCGAGCGCTTCTACCGGGCAGATCCCGCACGGGCCCGCCGTACGGGCGGCAGCGGGCTCGGGCTGTCGATCGTGAAGCACGCGGTGCAGCGCCACGGCGGCGAAGTGCGGCTATGGTCGCGTCCCGGGCGCGGCTCCACCTTCACGATCCGCCTGCCCGAGTCCGAGGCGCCCGCGGCCGAGCCCGTGCCCAAGCGCGGACGCAAGAAGAAGCGCCCCGCCACCCCGGCATCTGCCAAGCCCGCGGCCCCGGCTCCCACGCCGGCTGCCGAACCCGCTGCGAATGGAGAACCCGCATGACCCGCGTCCTGATCGTCGAGGATGAGCCGGATCTCGCCGACCCGCTCGCCTACCTCCTGCGCCGCGAGGGGTACGAGGTCGAGATCGCCGAGGACGGCCCTGCTGCTCTCACCGCCTTCCGCGACCGGGGAGCCGACATCGTGCTGCTCGACCTCATGCTGCCCGGGATGCCGGGCACCGAGGTCTGCCGTCAGATCCGCACGACGTCTGCGGTGCCGATCATCATGCTCACCGCGAAGGACTCCGAGGTCGACATCGTGGTCGGACTCGAGCTCGGCGCCGACGACTACGTCACGAAGCCCTACTCGGCGCGTGAGCTGCTGGCCCGCATGCGCGCGGTGCTGCGGCGCTTCTCGCAGATCGACGCGGACCTCGAGGACCGCGTCCTCGAGGGCGGGCGGGTCGTGCTTGACATCGATCGCCACACGGTCGCGGTCGACGGCGACGAGATCAACATGCCGCTGAAGGAATTCGAGCTGCTCGAGGTGCTGATGCGCAACGCGGGGCGTGTGCTCACGCGCGGACAGCTCATCGACCGGGTGTGGGGGAGCGACTACTTCGGCGACACCAAGACGCTCGACGTCCACATCAAGCGCATCCGCTCCCGCATCGAGCAGAACCCCGGCTCGCCCGAGATGCTCGTCACGGTCCGCGGACTCGGGTACCGCTTCGAGGGCTGAACGCCGAACGACGGAGCGGGGCGCGTCATCAGACGCGCCCCGCTCCGCCGTTCGCGAGGTGTGGATGCCGGCACCCGGCCGGCCCGCCACCCCGAAGGGATCAGGGGGCTACAGCCGACAGGTAGTCGAGCGAGCCGTCGAGGATGGGCAGCGAGACCAGGGCGCCGTCACTGTCGCCGGACTGGAAGTAGGCGTCGACGTCCGTGCCGGGGAGACCTTCGAAGTCCTCGATCTCGAGCGCTTCGTCCTCGTCGGAGCCGAGGCTGACCGTCGTGTTGGCGGGCACCCGCACCGTGAGCGTCGGGCCGCCCTCGCCGATCTCGACGTTCAGCGTGTGCGTGTCCTCGGTCTGGTTGACGATCGCGGCGACGAAGTTGCCGGCCGTGCCGTCCTCGTTGGCGACGATGAACGCGTTTCGCACCTCGAGCGGGCCGGAGTCGTGGACGTTGACGCCCTCGGCCGCCGAGTAGGGGATCGTGGTCGCCTGCGGCGAGATCATGCTGCAGCCGGTGGTCGAGAGCACGAGCGCGGCCCCGACGGCCAGCGACGCGATGAGGCGGCGGTTCACAGATCCTCCCAGGACGTGTCGGTACCCCGCCAGTCTAGGGGTTCGCGCCCGCGCGTGCTGAGCACGCCGACCCCCTCGGTGGCCCTCGCCCAGGCCGAGGGCGGAGAACCTTAGCGTATTTCTCCTGTGGTATCCTGGAGGTTGCCGAAAGGACATAACTCCATGCTTTTTGAGGTTGGCGAGACGGTCGTCTACCCCCACCACGGGGCGGCAACGATCATCGAGGTCAAAGACCGGATCATCAAGGGCGAGACGAAGAAGTACCTGAAGCTCAACGTCACGCAGGGTGATCTCATCATCGAAGTACCCGCAGAGAACGTCGACCTGGTCGGGGTTCGCGACGTCATCGGCAAGGAAGGCCTCGACAGGGTCTTCGAGGTGCTGCGCGCGCCCTTCACGGAAGAGCCTACGAACTGGTCCCGCCGGTACAAGGCCAACCTGGAGAAGCTCGCCTCCGGTGACGTCATCAAGGTCAGCGAGGTCGTGCGCGACCTGTGGCGCCGCGATCAGGATCGCGGCCTCTCGGCCGGTGAGAAGCGCATGCTGGCCAAGGCCAAGCAGATCCTCATCTCCGAGCTGGCGCTCGCTGAGAAGACCGACGAGGAGCAGGCCAGCGTGATCCTCGACGAGGTTCTCGCAAGCTGAGACTTCTGGAACGGCGCTCCCGGCAGGGGGGCGCCGTTTCACTGTGTCCGGGCGCAGGGGCAGGCGGCGGCTCGCGGTAGCGTGAACGGGTGAGCATCCTCCCCGTCCCGCGAGTCGGCATCGTCGTCGTGGCCGCCGGTTCCGGCACCCGCCTCGGCGCAGGAGGCCCCAAGGCCTTCGTCGGGATCGGGCGGCACAGCATCCTGCGTCACGCGCTGGACGGCGTCTTCGCGGCGCCCGCCGCCCAGGTCGTGATCGTCGTCCCGGAGGGCCGCGACGGTGACGCCCGGACAGAGGCGCTCCAGGCCGCAGGCGACCGCGCGGATCTCGTGACGGTCGTCACCGGCGGCGCCACGCGCCAGCAGTCGGTGGCGGCGGGACTGGCGGCGCTGTGGGGCGACGTCGAGGTCGTGCTGGTGCACGATGCCGCTCGGGCGCTGACGCCGCCGGAGGTGTTCTCGCGCGTGATCGCTGCGATCGACGCAGGGGCGGCAGGGGCGATCCCGGTTCTGCCGGTCATCGACACCATCAAACGCGTGACCGGCGACGAGATCGTGGGCGTCGTGGACCGCTCCGAGCTCGCGGCGGCGCAGACGCCGCAGGGCTTCCGTCGTGATGTGCTCGACGCGGCATACGCCGCCGCGAGCGACGACTTCACCGACGACGCGGCGCTGGTCGCTGAGGCCGGGCACACCGTGTCGGCGGTGCCGGGGCATCCTCTCTCGTTCAAGATCACGACCGCGGCGGACCTGGACCGGGCACGGCAGCTCGTCGGCGCCGCCCCCGTCGCGACCCCCGTGCTGCCCCGCGTCGGCATCGGCACGGACGTGCACGCGTTCGGCGGCGACGGCGTGCTGTGGCTCGCGGGGCTGGAGTGGCCGGGCGAGCGCGCGCTGTCGGGTCACTCGGACGGGGATGCCGTCGCCCACGCGATCGTCGACGCCCTGCTGGCCGCGGCCGGGCTGGGCGACATCGGCACGCACTTCGGCACCGATCAGCCCCAGTACGCGGGGGCGCACGCCGAGGCGTTCCTCGCACGCACGGCAGAGATCCTTCGCGAGGAGGGATGGCGCGCGGGCAACGTGTCGGTGCAGGTCCAGGCGAACCGTCCCCGCTTCGCGGCGCGGCGCGTCGAGGCCGAGCGGGTGCTGTCGGACGCGCTCGGGGGAGTGCCGGTGTCGGTCTCGGCGACGACGACCGACGGGCTGGGCTTCGCCGGCCGCACCGAGGGCGTCTCGGCCTCCGCGGTGGCCCTCGTCGTCCCGGTCTGAGGCGTCAGAGCGCGAGCGTCATGAAGCGGGAGTGCGGGTCGGGAAGGTAGCCGTCGAAGGGCCCGCAGTCCACGAACCCCGCACTCTCGTACAGGCGGTGCGCCGGTGCGAAGTCCTCGGTGATCCCGGTCTCCAGCCACAGGCCGGTCATGCCGCGCTCGCGGGCCGAGTGGACGACGTGCTCCAGCAGGGCGCGGCCCACGCCGGTGCCGCGGAAGCCGTCGCCCACGCGCATCGACTTGATCTCGCCGCGATCCGCTGCCAGGTCGCGCAGCGCCGCGATGCCGGCGATCCGGTCGTCGATCCACGCCGACCACACCGTGATGCCGGGGCGGCGGAGCGCGTCGACGTCGAGCGCGTGCACGCTCTCGGGCGGCGCCGTGCCCACCAGCGCGGCGAGGTGGAAGGCGACGAGACGGCGGGTGTCGTCGCCGCTCAGGTCGTCGGGGCGGATCTCGATGGTGCTCAGCATGACGCGCCCAGTGTGCCACGCGCACGTTGCAGGGGTGTTTCGCGGCTCAGGCCTCGACGGCGAACGGCTCGGGGTCGCGCGGCGCGCGCGACCCCCACGCCAGCAGGGCCAGCCCCGCGGCGAGCACGACGAGACCCGCGATCGCGAGCGGGGACAGCCGTTCGCCCAGCACCACGATCCCGAGGATGGCTGCGGTCAGCGGCTCGCCGAGCGTCAGGGTCGCGGCGGTCGCCGCAGTCAGGCCGCTGAGTCCCCACGTGAACAGCACGTACGCGATCGCGATGGTGCCGATCCCCAGCCACAGCGCCATCGTGAGCCCGCTCGTCGCGCCGAGCCAGGTCAGGTCGACGAACGGCACGGCGAACGCGCACAGCACCGCCGAGCTCGCGCCCATCGCCCCGACGACCGTGAAGGGATCCCACCCGTCGTCCAGCAGGCGGCGCTGAGCGTTGGCGATGACCGCGAACGACGCGCCCGCGCCGATCGAGCCGAGCAGGCCCAGGGCATCGGTGCCGCCGCTGCCGCCGGCCTCGCCGCCGGTGCCCAGAAGCCCGACGCCGAGCGTGGCGAGGGCGGTCGCTCCCATCCAGACCAGGCTCGGCATCCTCCTGGTCAGCGCCCATTCGAGCAGTCCGGCGAGGATCGGCGCCGAGCCCAGGGCGACCACCGTGCCCACGGCGACGCCGTTGCGTTCGGTGCCGAGGAAGAACAGCGGCTGGTACAGGGCCAGGCACGCGCCGGTCAGGACCATGAGCGAGAGCGGGCGCGCGCTCAGCCGTGGCCGCGGCGCGCCGCTGTGGCGCCGCGCGTGGCGTGCGGCGAGTGTGAACGCGATGAGCGCCAGGCCCGTCCCGCCGATGACCATGCGCATGACGCCGATCGACAGCGGCGTCGTGCCGTCCGGGCCGAGGGCCTGCGAGCTGCCGGTGGTGCCGAACAGCAGCGCGGCGGCGAGGACGGCGAGGGCGTACATCGCTTCAAGTTCTACCAGGCGCGCGGCCGCCGTGACCCGCGGGTTCCCAGGGGCGCGCCGGTAGGCTGGTGCAGTGACGGTTCAGCTCTATGACACCAAGGCGCAGGCTCTGCGCGACTTCGTGCCGCTCGACCCCCGGAACGTCACGATCTACGTGTGCGGGCCGACCGTCCAGTCCGGACCCCACATCGGGCACCTGCGGGGGGCGCTGAGCTTCGACATCCTGCGCCGGTGGCTCGCCCACCGGTACGGCCGCGTCACGTTCGTGCGCAACGTCACCGACATCGACGACAAGGTGCTGGCCAACGCCACCGACGGCGAGCCGTGGTGGGCGCTCGCCTACCGCATGGAGCAGGAGTTCACCCGCGCGTACACCGCGATCGGGATCCTCGCACCGACCTACGAGCCGCGCGCGACGGCATCCGTCCCGCAGATGCAGGAGCTGATCCAGCGGCTGATCGACGCCGGGCACGCGTACCCGGCCGACGCCGGATCCGATGCGGCCGGCGACGTGTACTTCGACGTGCGCTCGTGGCCCTCCTATGGCTCGCTCACCAACCAGTCGCTCGACGCGATGGAGCCGGCCGCCGACGCCGATCCGCGCGGCAAGCGCGACCCCCGCGACTTCGCCCTGTGGAAGGGTGGCAAGGCCGACGAGCCCGCGTCGGCGACCTGGGAGTCCCCGTGGGGGCCCGGTCGCCCGGGCTGGCACATCGAGTGCTCGGCGATGTCGCGCCGCTACCTCGGCACAGAGTTCGACATCCACGGCGGAGGCCTCGACCTGCGCTTTCCCCACCACGAGAACGAGCTGGCCCAGTCCACGGCTGCCGGCGACCCCTTCGCCCGCTACTGGGTGCACAACGGCCTCGTGACCATCGCGGGGCAGAAGATGTCGAAATCGCTCTTCAACTTCATCCTCGCCGAGGACGTGCTGCGCGAGCGCGATCCGCTCGTCGTGCGCTACGCGCTCGCCGCAGCCCACTACCGCTCGAGCCTCGACATCACCACGTCGACCTTCGACGAGGCCGAGGCCGCGATCGAGCGCATCCGCACCTTCCTCGAGCGTGCCGTGCGCGCGCTGCGCGACGAGGCCGACGACGTGATCGTCGATGCCGTCGTCCCGGCCCGCTTCGCCGCCGCCCTCGACGACGACCTGGGTGTGCCGCAGGCGCTCGCCGTGCTGCACGAGACGGTGCGCGACGGCAACACGGCGCTGGATGCCGGCGACCGGGATGCCGCACTCCGCGCGTTCGCGGACGTCGCGGTCATGACGGGCATCCTCGGGATCGACCCGCTCGACCCGCAGTGGCGGACCGCGGACGCGTCGGCGGCCGCGTCCGCCCTCGACACCCTCGTGAAGACCATGATCGCCCAGCGCGCCGATGCGCGTGCGGCGAAGGACTGGGCGGCGGCCGACCGCATCCGCGACGCGATCGCGGCGGCCGGCATCGCCCTCGAAGATTCAGCAGACGGAACACACTGGAGTTACAGCGATGGCTAAGCCAGGACGCCCCGGCGCGGGCAACAGCAAGAAGAAGGGTGCCCTGAAGGGCACCGGCGGCCACGGTCGCAAGTCCCTCGAAGGGCGCGGACCGACCCCCAAGGCCGAGGACCGTGCCTGGCACGTCGCCGGCAAGCGCAAGGCGGCCGCTGAGCGGTACGCCGCCGCGGGCGGCAAGGGCAAGCCCGGACAGAAGCCGCAGGGCTCGAACCCGAACCGGTCGGGCAAGTCGAAGGCGGGCGACGACACCGAGACCGTCACCGGGCGCAACTCGGTGCTCGAGGCGCTGCGCGCGAAGATCCCCGCAACGGCGTTCTACATCGCGCAGCGCGTCGAGATGGACGACCGCGTGAAAGAGATGCTGTCGATCGCGAGCCACCGGGGGATCCCGGTGCTGGAGGTCACGCGTCCGGAGCTCGATCGCATGGCCGGCTTCGACGGCGTGCACCAGGGCGTCGCACTGAAGGTGCCGCCGTACGAGTACGCGCACCCGCAGGACCTGCTGGAAGAGATCATCGACCGCGACCAGGTGCCGCTGCTGATCGCCCTGGACGGCATCACCGACCCGCGCAACCTGGGCGCCATCATCCGATCGACTGCCGCGTTCGGCGGGCACGGCGTGATCGTGCCGCAGCGCCGATCGGCGGGCGTCAACTCGGCCGCCTGGAAGACGAGTGCCGGTGCCGCCGCGCGCATCCCGGTCGCCGTCGCCCCGAACCTCACGACGACGCTCAAGGAGTTCAAGAAGCAGGGCGTGTTCGTGCTCGGCCTGGACGGCGGCGGCGATGTGTCGCTCCCCGCCCTCGAGCTCGCCGACCGTCCCGTCGTGATCGTCGTCGGCTCCGAGGGCAAGGGGCTCTCGAGGCTGGTCACCGAGACGTGCGACCAGATCGTGTCGATCCCGATCTCGTCGGCGACGGAGTCCTTGAACGCCGGCATCGCGGCCTCCGTCGCGCTGTACCAGGTGTCGTCCCTGCGCAGCGCCGACCTCGTCTGAAACACCCCACTCGAAAGGGACGCACATGGCACGCATCGCCGTCATCGGAGGCTCCGGCTACGCCGGCCGGCACATTGTCGCCGAGGCGGTGAGCCGAGGTCACAGCGTGCTGTCGATCGCACGGCGCATCCCGAGCGAACGACAGCCCGGTGCGATGTACATCGAGGGGTCGCTGACCGACGTCCCGGCGCTGCTCGCACAGCTGCAGGGCGTCGACGTCGTCGTCTCGGCGGTGGCGCCGCGCGGCGACATGGCGGGGCTCGTGCGCCCGAACATCGCCGCCCTGGTCTCGGCGCTCCCCGAGGGGGTGCGCATCGGCGTGATCGGCGGCGCCGGCGGCAGCCTCGTCACCGAGGGCGGCGAGCGCCTGGTCGACCTCCCCACGTTCTCGGAGGACTACAAGCCCGAGGCGCTCGAAGCGCTCGGCGTGCTCGAAGACCTGCAGGCGCTCTCGCCCGACGCGGCGGACTGGTTCTACATCCACCCGGCCGGGGGCTTCGGCGCCTGGAACCCGGGGGAGCGCACCGGCGAGTACCGCACGGGGGGCGACGTCGTCGTCACGGACCCCGAAGGCGAGTCGTACATCTCGGGTCCCGATCTGGCCGTCGCGATCGTCGACGAGATCGAGCACCCGCAGCATCCGCGCCGTCGGTTCACCGTCGGCTACTGACGGGCGAGCCCCGGTCAGACGAGGTCGCGCCAGTCGATGTCGTCGTCCTCGTCGTCGTCGAGGACGGGACTCGATGAGGTGATGACGGGCAGCGACACCGTCTCGGTGGGCGGGCCCATGAGGGTCGCCTCGTCGCGGCGGTGCCGCAGCACGTTGTCGATGTAGCTCGACAGCGCCTCGGCGAGCGGTACGGACTTGCCTTTCGCCTGCGACAGGTACCAGCGGTGCTCCAGGAGCTGGTGGAAGACCTCGGCCGGCTCCAGCTTCGCGCGCAGGTCCCACGGGATCGCCTTGACGACGGGCTCGAAGACACGGGTCAGCCACTCGTGCGCGGCCATCTCCTCGTCGTCGCCCAGCCGCGACACCCGCACGCGGAACTCGTCCAGGTCATTGAGCAGGCGGCGCGCCTGGTTCTCTTCGACATCGAGACCGGTCAGGCGCAGCAGCCGGCGCTGGTGATGCCCGGCATCCACCACCTTCGGCTGGATCGACACCCTCGTGCCGTCCGCGGTCGTCTGGATGGACATCTCGCCGATGTCGAAGCCGAGGTCGTTGAGGCGCTGCACGCGCTGCGTGAGACGCCATGCCTCGTCGGCGCGGAAGGACTCCTCGTCGGTGAGGGCGGCCCACAGCGAGTGGTACGCCGAGACGATGCCGTCGGCGATCGCGATGGCGTCGACGCCGCCTTCGAGACGGCCGCCGGCCTCGAGGTCCATGATCTCGCCGGCGATGTTCGTGCGCGCAACGTCGAGGTCGTGCGCGCGCTGCCCGGGCGTGAGTCCGCTCTCGTGCAGCTCACCGGTCTCGGCGTCGACGAGGTACGCGGCGAAGGCGCCCGCATCGCGGCGGAACAGCGTGTTCGACAGCGACACGTCGCCCCAGAAGAAGCCCACGTTGTGCAGGCGCACGAGCAGCAGCGCGAGCGCGTCGACGAGCCTCGTCGCGGTGTCGGGCCGCAGCACCTGGGTGAACAGGGCGCGGTAGGGGAGGGAGAACTTCAGGTGCGCGGTGACGAGGGCCGCCGGGAGCGGATCGCCGGCGGCATCCGTCCGTCCCGCGATGACCGCGACCCGCTCCACGCACGGCACATCGAGGCGGGCCAGGTTGCCGAGCATGTCGTACTCGCGCCGCGCCATCGCCTCGGTCGTCTCTTTGATGGCGACGACGCGTCCCGAGAGGTTCGCGAAACGGACCAGATGGCGCGAGATGCCCTTGGGGAGGAAGACGATGTGGTTCGACGGCCACTCGCCGAGCGGTGTGGACCACGGCAGGGTGAGCAGGCCGGGGTCGACGCTGCTCGCGGTGATGCTCAACGCGTCGGACAACGCGCCCTCCCTCGTTCGTCGGGTTCGGGGGGAACAGCGCGACGGCGCGGGGGGAGTGACTCCCGCCCGCGCCGTCGCGAAGGAACTGCTTACGCCGAGGCGATGGCCTTGTCGGTGAGGCGCTCGCCCGACTCGACGTCGAAGACGTGCACGTGACCGGGGACCGGAGCCAGCGTGACCTTGTCGCCCGCGTTCGGGTGACGACGGCCGTCGACGCGCGCGACGATGTCGGTGCGCTTGCCGTCGACATCGGCGTGGCCGTACAGGTAGCCGTCCGCGCCGAGCTCCTCGACGAGGTCGACCGTGACCGTGAGGCCCTTGCCATCCTCGGGGGCGACCTGGATGTCCTCGGGGCGCACACCGATGGTGACGTCCGAGCCGTGCGCCTTGCCGAGCACGTCGGCCTCGACGCCGACGACCTTGTCGCCGAACTGGACGCCGCCCTCGGCGATGCTCGCCGGGAACAGGTTCATGGCGGGCGAGCCGATGAAGCCGGCGACGAACACGTTGTTCGGCTTCTCGTACAGGTCGCGCGGGGTGCCGACCTGCTGCAGGAGGCCGTCCTTGAGGACCGCGATGCGGTCACCCATGGTGAGGGCCTCGGTCTGGTCGTGCGTGACGTAGACCGTCGTGACGCCGAGGCGGCGCTGCAGCGACGCGATCTGCGTGCGGGTCTGGACGCGGAGCTTGGCGTCGAGGTTCGACAGCGGCTCGTCCATGAGGAACACCTGCGGCTGGCGGACGATCGCGCGGCCCATGGCGACACGCTGACGCTGACCACCCGAGAGGGCCTTCGGCTTGCGGGTCAGGTACTCCTCGAGGTCGAGGAGCTTGGCGGCCTCGAGGACGCGCGCGGCGCGCTCCTCCTTGCCGACACCGGCGATCTTCAGCGCGAAGCCCATGTTCTCGGCGACGGTCATGTGCGGGTACAGCGCGTAGTTCTGGAACACCATCGCGATGTCGCGGTCCTTCGGCGGGACGTCGGTGACGTCGCGGTCGCCGATGAGGATGCGGCCCGAGTTGACCTCTTCGAGGCCGGCCAGCATGCGCAGCGAGGTGGACTTGCCACAGCCCGAGGGGCCGACCAGGACCAGGAACTCGCCGTCGGCGACCTCGAGGTTCAGCTTGTCGACCGCGGGGCGCGTGCCCCCGGGGTACAGGCGGGTTGCGTTGTCAAACGTGACGGACGCCATGTTCTCTTCTCCTTCACCGGCAGGTACGTGCCGGACGATCCGTAGTGATGGAATGAGCGGGGGCTTTCCCGCACGCCCGTCGTCGGGCGCTCGCATCAGTATGCCACGCGCGATGACACACCGCGCACGGAGGTTGCGTCTGGGCATTTCCCAGGGTGGCTGGCTAGCATCGTGGACGGCCGCTTTCCCGTGTGGCCCCGCGCAGTTTTCCGCCCCGCAGCCCGCGAGACGGCCTTCGCCCCGAGAGGTTTCATGTCGAGCGACGAGTCAACGAACGCCGCGTCCAGCGAGCGCCGCGACGCCGTGCGCGAGAAGGCGCAGCAGGTGAAGGCGCGCCAGTCGCGTGCCCGGGCCATCCGGCGCACGACGCTCGTCACCTTCGGGCTCGCCGTCATCGCCGCGATCGCGGTCGTCGTGACCTGGACGGTCTCGTCGAGCGCGTCCAAGCCGATGGCCGATCCCTCGAACGTGTCGGGCGGCTTCGTGGTCACCGGCGTGACGGGCACCGGAGTGCCCTCGGCCGACAACGGCGCCGGCTCGGCCGAAGCGACGCCCGCCCCCACCGGCGACGCGGCGGCGACAGAGGCGGAGCCGACTCCCGCCGCGACACCCACCGAGGCCCCGGCCGTCGACATCCGCGTCTATGTGGACTACCTCTCCAGCGGCTCGCGCGACTTCCAGGTCGCGAACGTGAAGCAGCTCTCGCAGTGGGTGGACTCCGGCGCGGCGACCCTGACCTACTACCCGGTCGCGATGCTCACGGCCAAGTCCAACGGCACCAAGTACTCGCTGCGCGCCGCGGGCGCCGCCGCGTGCGTCGCACAGAACTCGCCGGACTACTTCTTCGCGTTCAACAACGCGCTCCTCACCCAGCAGCCCGGCGTCGACTCGGACGGACTGAGCGACCCCGAGCTCGCCGATCTGGCACAGGCGGTCGGCGTTGACGGCCCGAAGGTCGTGCGCAGCTGCATCGAGTCGCAGTCGTACACGCCCTGGGTCAAGACGGCGACCGAGCAGGCGCTCAAGGAGCTGCCGGATTCCGGCGGCGTCGCCCTCACGGCGACCCCGATGATCCTCGTCAACGGCACGCAGTACGTCGGCAAGATCGACGACCCCAAGGAGTTCGCGCAGTTCGTGCTCACCGTCGCGAGCGACTCGTACTACAAGGCGACGCCGACCCCCACGGTCACCCCGACGCCGTGACGCCCGGCGCCCGCGATGACGGGCGCGCGAACACGCCCCGCTAGACTGGGCGCTCTGCCGGCTTGGCGCAATTGGTAGCGCACCGTACTTGTAATACGGGGGTTGCAGGTTCAAGTCCTGTAGCCGGCACCGTCGGGCGTCGCCCGTGGCGTGCTCAGACCTTGTGCACGCTCAGCAGCTGCCAGCCTTCGGGCACCTTCGCCTCGAGCGCAGCCTGGTCGTCGGCCTCGATCTGCTCGACACCGTCGCGGCGGGCGATCTTCGCGGTCGAGGTGAGCAGCTGCGAGCCCTTCGGCATGGCTGCGGGCACGTCCGTGACCACCCACCCGGCGGGCAGCTGCGCGTCCACGGCGGCGCGCAGCGCCGCGAGCGATTCGCCCTGCACCTCGAACGTACGGGTCTCGACGGGACGGATGCGGCCGATCAGCATGCGTCCACTCTACGGACCGGGGACGGTGACGCCCGGTGGCCGCGCGCTCAGTCGCCGGGCTCGAACGTGACCGTCACGGGCGTCGCGCCGCTCGCGCGGTCGAACAGGATGTTGCCGGTGATCTCGGCAGGCCCGCCCTGCGAGGGACCGATCTGCGCGGTGAACGTGTCGCCTTCGCCGGTCCGGTTGAACTCGCCGAGCTGTTCCGTCAGCGGGTCGAGCTGTGCGGCATCCCATCCCAGATCGGGGGCGAGCGCACGCAGGTAGTCCAGCGCGCCCGTCCAGTTGCTCGTCACGTCCGGGACGAAGGTGACCGACGCGAGCTCGCCGTCGACGCTGGTGGCGGTCAGGCCCGCGATGTCGTCGAGGACGTACAGCTCCTCGCCTGCGGCGACCACGGCACGCACCGGGCGGCGGAACTCGGCGGACTTCTCGCCGTTTTCGGGCAGCCCGAGTTCCGCGGCGGAGAGTGCGCCCTCGCCGATGCGCACCTTGAACGTCCCCGAGACGTTGACGTAGTCGAACCCGGTGTCGGTGAGCATGCTCGACCCGTCCGATGCGCGCTGGTCGTCGGATGCCGCGGGCCGGTCCTGCGCCCACCAGGACCCCTGGATCGCGAGGGAGGCGACGACGACGCCGGCGATGATCAGCACCAGCACCGTGGCCGGAAGCCACGTGAGGAGTGTTCTGGTTCGCGACGAGACGGGCACGTTCCAGGGTAACTCCCGCACGTCCGGCCGACGGGTGGCCGGAAGCCGCGCGGACGCAGGGCATGATTGATCGGTGACCGAACGCCGCCTGCCCGCCTGGATGGGCCTGGGCGCGGCGGCCGTCATCGGCGTCCTCACGGCGATCCAGGCTCGCATCAACGGGCAGCTCGGCGCGCGGCTGGGCGACGGCTTCACCGCCGCCGTCATCTCGTTCGGCTCCGGGCTCGTGGTGCTGATCGTGCTCTCACTGGTCATCCCGCAGGGCCGTCGCGGTTTCGCCGCGCTGGTCGGCGGACTGCGACGGCGCGAGCAGGACGGCAGGCGCGGCATCCCTGTCTGGATGCTGTGCGGCGGCGTCGCCGGAGCGCTCTCGGTCGCGACGCAGTCGCTCGCGGTCGGCATCATCGGCGTCGCGCTGTTCACGGTAGGCGTCGTGGCGGGTCAGACCGTGAGCGGCCTGCTGCTCGATCGCTCCGGCATCGGACCCGCCGGAGTCGTGGCCGTGACGCCGGCGCGCCTGGTCGGGGGAGCGCTGGCGATGCTCGCCGCCGCGGTATCGCTCGCCGGCGGTGTGCACGCCCCGCCGGTGCTCATCGTGCTGCCGTTCCTCGTCGGGGCGGGGATCGCCTGGCAGTCGGCGGTCAACGGGCGCCTGCGACAGCGCGTCGGCACACCGCTGACCGCGACGCTCGTCAACTTCATCGGCGGAACGCTGGTGCTCGGCATCGCCGAGCTCGTGCACTCGCTCACCGTGACGCCGCCGCCGACCGTCTACCCGGCCGCGCCGTGGCTCTACATCGGCGGGATCATCGGCGTGACCTACATCTTCTTGGCGGCCGCCCTCGTCTCGTACACCGGGGTGCTACTGCTCGGTCTGGGCACCGTCGTCGGCCAGGTCGTGACGTCGGTCGTCATCGACGCGCTGTGGCCCACGGCCGCCGCACCCGGACTGTGGCAGTCGCTGCTGATGTCGTCGCTCGCGATCCTCTCGGTCGTGGTCGCGGCCGTGCCGTGGCGCTGGGCGCGGCCCGCGCGCTGAGGCCGCAGCACCGCCCGGCGGCCCGACGCCGCCTCGCTCGGGAGCGTGATGGAATGGAGAGGCCCGTCCCGCTGGTACCCAGACCGCGCCACGAGTGGACGGAGGAAGAGTGAGATGTCTGCAGATCCGTACAGCAGCGGCCCCGAGGTCCTCGATCCCGAGGACGACCTGCGCAGCATGATCGCCACGCGCCCGGTCCGGCACCGCCCTGTCGACCCGTCGATCGCCCGCTCCTGGCTGCTCGTGCCGGGTACCCGCACCGATGCCTTCGACGACATGGCCGCCTCGCGCGCCGACGCCGTCGTGCTCGACATCGAGGACGCCGTCGACCCGAGCAACAAGCCGCAGGCACGGCAGGACGTCGCCGACTGGCTGCGGGCCGCTGGCCGTGCCTGGGTGCGCGTGAACGACGCGGCGAGCCCGTACTGGTCGGACGATCTCGCGACGCTCGCCGGAATCCCGACGCTGCTGGGGGTCATGCTCGCCAAGACCGAATCCGCGGACCAGGTGACGAGCACGTTCGACCGTCTGGGCGGCAGCGTGCCCGTGGTCGCGCTCGTGGAGTCGGCTCTCGGCATGGAGGATGCCGCCCACATCGCCCGCGCCCGCGGCGCGTTCCGCCTCGCGTTCGGGAGCGGCGACTTCCGCCGCGACACCGGCATGAGCGCCGATGCCGAGGCGATGGCCTATCCGCGTGCCCGCCTCGTCGTCGCGAGCCGCGTCGGCAACCTCCCCGGTCCCATCGACGGCCCGACGGTGGGCAACAGCATGCCCACGCTGCGCGAGCAGTCCGGCATCACGGTGTCGATGGGCATGACCGGCAAGCTGTGCCTGGCGGCCGAACAGGCGCCTGTCATCAACGAGGTCATCTGCCCCACCCCCAGCGAGGTGCTGTGGGCGATGGACTTCCTCGCCGACTTCGAGGGCCGCGGTCGCGTCGTCCGCGACGGCAGCGACTTGCCGCGCCTCGGCCGTGCGCAGAAGATCGAGAAGCTGGCGCTCGCGTTCGGGGTGCACCCCACGTCGTGATCTCGCACCGGCCCCACGACACCGCTGGAAAGGACACCACCATGGCTGACGGCATCCACCTCTCGGCAGGCGACGCGAACCCGGGCTTCGCGCTGCCCGACGCCGGCGGCGCACTCGTGCGTCCCGACGACTTCGCGGGCCGACGACTCATCGTGTACTTCTACCCGGCGGCGTTCACGCCCGGCTGCACCACCGAGGCGTGCGACTTCCGCGACAACCTGGCATCGCTGCAGGCGGCCGGAACCGCCGTGGTCGGCATCTCGCCCGACAGCGTCGAGCGCCTCGCCGAGTGGGCCGAGGCGGAGCAGCTGTCGTTCCCGCTGCTGTCCGACGAGGACCACGCGGTCGCCGAGGCCTGGGGCGCGTGGGGAACGAAGGTCGTGAACGGCCAGGAGCGGGTCGGGCTCATCCGCTCGACGTTCGTGCTCGCCGCCGACGGCACGGTCGAGTCGGCCGAGTACGGCGTCGACCCGAACGGGCACGTCGCGCGGCTCCGCGCGCAGCTCGCCGCCTGAACCGCCGCGGCGTCAGGGCAGCGGGCTGAGGAACTCGCGCGCGTCGACGGTCTTGCGCCGCTCGGGGCGGGAGTTCGCGGGCTTGCCGCCGACGTACAGCCAGCCGAGGAGCTCCTCGTTCTTGCCGAGCCCGTGGAGCTTGGCGACCGCCTTGGACCGCGTGTAGTGGCCGGTGCGCCAGATGACGCCCCACCCGGCCTCGTCCAGCAGCAGGCTCAGCAGGTGCGCGACGCCCGAGGCCACCGCCTCCTGCTCCCAGCGCGGCACCTTGTGGCTCTTGCGGTAGCTGGCGACCACCGCGATCAGCAGCGGTGCGCGCAGCGGCTTGGAGGACGAGCCCTTGTCGCCGTTCGCCTTGTTGATCGCCCGGCCCAGGCGCTCGCGGTCGTCTCCGCGCAGCTCGATCAGCCGCCACGGACGCAGCGACGAGTGGTCGGCGACGCGACCGGCCGCCGCGACGATGCGCAGCAGTTCGTCGTGCGTCGGCGCCTCGTCGGTGACCTTCGACCACGAGCGGCGCGCGAGCGCCGCCTCCATCGCCCCCGCCATCACGCCTCGTCGGGCGTGAACTGCAGCGACAGCGAGTTCATGCAGTAGCGGTCTCCGGTGGGCGTGCCGAAGCCGTCCGGGAAGACATGGCCCAGGTGCGAGCCGCAGTTCGCGCAGCGCACTTCGGTGCGCACCATGCCGTGGCTGTTGTCTTCGATCAGCTGCACGGCCTCGGGGCGCACCGATTCGTAGAAGCTCGGCCAGCCGCAGTGCGAGTCGAACTTCGTCCCGCTCTGGAACAGCTCCGCCCCGCATGCGGCGCACGTGTACAGCCCGGCGCGGCTCTCGTCGAGCAGCTCGCCGGTCCACGGCCGCTCGGTGCCGGCCTCGCGCAGCACCGCGTACTGATCGGGCGTGAGCTCTGCGCGCCACTGCTCGTCGCTCTTGTCAACGGCGTACGTCATGGGTCCTCCTCGGCACGGCGTCGGGCACGTGCGCTGCAGGTTCCATTCAACCTCAGTGCCGGGGGTGTCGGGCTGCGGGAGGATGGCGGAATGGATGCTGCAACCGCCGACGACCCGATGGCCCGGGAACGGGCGGCCGGTGAACACGAGCGCACGATCGAGCGGTACGCGCGGTTCGCGCGCGACGAGGCGCCGGGGCGCTCGGCGCTGTACGCGCAGTGGGCCGGCGGTGTGGCGGGCGACCCCGAGGTCGCCGGCATCCTCGCGCGCATCCCCGCCACGCGCCGCCAGCCGCCGCTCGTGTTCGCGGTCGCCCGCATGCTCGGTGCGCCCGAGGCGGCGTACCCCGCCTGGGCCGCGTGGGTGCGCGGGCACGCCGACGAGCTCGTGGCCGAGGCATCCATCCGTCGCCTGCAGACCAACGAACCGCAGCGCTGCGCGGCACTGCTGCCTGCGCTCGCCGGAGTCGACGGGCCGATCGCGCTGCTGGAGGTCGGCGCGAGCGCCGGCCTGTGCCTGTACCCCGACCGGTACGCGTACCGCTACTGGCGTGGCGGCGGCGTGGTCGCGCTGGAGCCGGAGGCAGGATCGTCGCCCGTCGTGCTCGAGTGCGAGGTGCTCGGCGCTGCGCCGCTGCGGCTCCCGCAGGTGGTGTGGCGCGCCGGCATCGACGTGCATCCGCTGGATGCGGCCGACCCGGGGGATCGCCGGTTCCTCACCAGCCTCGTGTGGCCGGGAGAGGAGGGGCGTGCCGACCGCATCGCCGCGGCGCTCGACATCGCGGGCGCGGACCCGCCGCTCCTTGTCGCGGGCGACGCCACCGAGCCCGGCGTGCTTCGTGCACTCGCGGCGCGCGCCCCGCGGGGGGCGACGCTCGTCGTCACGACGCCGGGGGTGCTTCCGCACATCCCGCGCGACGGCCGTGAGCGTCTCATCGCGACGATCCGCGGACTCGACGCGGTGTGGATCACGATCGACCCGCCCGCGCTTCACGAGTGGCGGGACGACCATGTCGATCCGGCGTCGTGGGAGGGGTTCGTGCTCGCGCGCGACGGCTCGGCGCTCGCCGCGGTCGATCCGCTCGGCGGATTCGTGCACTGGCGCGCGTCGGACGACGGATCGGGCGGCGCCCCGGGCTAGCTTTGCGGTGTGCCTCTGACCGACCGCGACCGCGCCCTCCTCGACTTCGAGGCGCAGTGGCAGCGTCACGCGGGGGCGAAGGAGGAGGCGATCCGCGCCGAGCTCGGGCTGTCGCCGGCACGGTACTACCAGCTGCTCGCCCGCCTCATCGACACCACCGACGCGCAGGAGCACGATCCGATGCTGGTCAAGCGCCTGCGCCGGCTGCGCGACGCGCGCGTGCACGAGCGCAGCGCGCGCGCCGCCCGCTGACGTCGTCATGCGGTGCTCGCGCCCGCCGGGCTGTCGGATCGGACGCACAGGCTCAGCCGGGTAACATCGACGGGTGCCGACCTCCCGCTACCCCCAGGATCGCTTCGACGACCTGCCGGACACGGAACGCGTCGGAGCCCACCGCGCCGAGAACCCCCGCATGCGGGGGTGGGTCGTGCTGCTGTGGGCCGCGCTCGCGACGGTCGTCCTCATCGCCGTCGGCATCTTCGGCACGCTGATCGCCTCGGGCCGCATCGAGCTCGCGCCGACGCCGACCCCCACCGCGACGCCTGTTCCCGAGGTCTCGCCCGTGAAGGACACGACCTACGAGGTGATGATCCTCAACGCCACCCCGGAGCAGGGACTCGCCACCCAGCTGAAGGACGTCGTCGTGCAGGCGGGGTGGGCCGAGGATGCCGTGACGGCGGGCGAGGCGGGGTCGCAGGACTTCCCGACCACCACTGTCTTCTACAGCGTCCCCGAGGACGAGGCGGCCGCGAAGGGCCTCGCCGAGGCCATCGGCGGTGCCGCGACCGAGCAGAGCGACGCCTACCCGGCGTCGTCGCCGGACGTCAAGCAGCTCACCATCGTGGTGGGTCTCGACCGCACCGCGGCAGGGCAGTCGCCCGCACCCACGCCCTGACGCCCGGGCCCCGTGTTTCGCGCGGGTAAACACTTGTGTGCCTGCATGTCAACAAGTGACGAAAACGCCGCGGACGTCTGTGCGCTCCTGCATACGATGAAGCCCTGCACCGCCGGCAACAGGAGATACGCATGACCCAGGGCACCGTCAAATGGTTCAACGCCGAGAAGGGATTCGGCTTCATCACCGTCGCCGACGGCCAGGACGTCTTCGTCCACTACTCGAACATCGACATGTCGGGCTTCCGCGTGCTCGAAGAAGGGCAGACCGTGGAGTTCACGGTCGGCTCCGGCCAGAAGGGCCCGCAGGCGGAGTCGGTGCGCGTCGTCTGACGCCCGCCGCGCGCCCGTCGCGCTGATCGATCCGGAAACGGGTGCCACGGCATCCCGTTTCCGTGCGTTTCGGCGCCTGTGCTGAGCGAGCGCAGCGAGACGAAGTGTCCCTCGCGACGGCTTGCACTCGATAGGGTCGAGTGCCAGAATGATTTAGCACTCACGTTTGTTGAGTGCTAATACCCAAAGCCAACGTTCCGGAGGGACGACACACACATGGCAAAGATCATCGCTTTCGACGAGGAGGCCCGTCGTGGCCTCGAGCGCGGCCTGAACACCCTGGCCGACGCCGTCAAGGTGACGCTCGGCCCGCGCGGTCGCAACGTCGTGCTCGAGAAGAAGTGGGGCGCCCCCACGATCACGAACGACGGTGTCTCCATCGCCAAGGAGATCGAGCTGGACGACCCGTACGAGAAGATCGGCGCGGAGCTCGTCAAGGAGGTCGCCAAGAAGACCGACGACGTCGCCGGTGACGGCACCACCACCGCGACCGTCCTCGCCCAGGCGCTCGTGCGCGAGGGCCTGCGCAACGTCGCGGCCGGCGCCGACCCGATCTCGCTCAAGAAGGGCATCGAGAAGGCCGTCGCCGCCATCACCGCCGAGCTGCTCGAGTCCGCCAAGGAGGTCGAGTCCAAGGAGCAGATCGCTGCGACCGCCTCGATCTCGGCCGCCGACCCCGAGATCGGCGCGCTCATCGCCGAGGCCATCGACAAGGTGGGCAAGGAGGGCGTCGTCACCGTCGAGGAGTCGCAGACGTTCGGCACCGAGCTCGAGCTCACCGAGGGCATGCGCTTCGACAAGGGTTACATCAACCCCTACTTCGTCACGGACCCCGACCGCCAGGAGGCCGTGTTCGAGGACCCGTACATCCTCATCGCGAACCAGAAGATCTCGAACATCAAGGACCTTCTGCCCGTCGTCGACAAGGTGATCCAGGACGGCAAGGAGCTCGTCATCATCGCCGAGGACGTCGAGGGCGAGGCTCTCGCGACGCTCGTGCTCAACAAGATCCGCGGCATCTTCAAGTCGGTCGCCGTCAAGGCCCCCGGCTTCGGCGACCGCCGCAAGGCTCAGCTGCAGGACATCGCGATCCTCACGGGTGGCCAGGTCATCACCGAGGAGGTCGGTCTCAAGCTCGAGAACGCCACCCTCGACCTGCTCGGCCGTGCGCGCAAGGTCATCGTCACCAAGGACGAGACCACGATCGTCGAGGGTGCCGGTGAGGCCGCGCAGATCGAGGGTCGCGTGACCCAGATCCGCCGCGAGATCGACAACACCGACAGCGACTACGACCGCGAGAAGCTGCAGGAGCGCCTCGCCAAGCTCGCCGGCGGCGTCGCCGTCATCAAGGCGGGCGCGGCCACCGAGGTCGAGCTCAAGGAGCGCAAGCACCGCATCGAGGACGCCGTCCGCAACGCGAAGGCAGCCGTCGAGGAGGGCATCGTCCCCGGTGGTGGCGTCGCGCTCATCCAGTCCGGCAAGAAGGCGCTCGACGCCCTCGAGCTGTCGGGCGACGAGGCGACCGGCGCCAACATCGTGCGCGTCGCGATCGAGGCCCCGCTGAAGCAGATCGCCCTCAACGCCGGTCTCGAGCCGGGCGTCGTGGCGAACAAGGTCTCGGAGCTGCCGGCGGGCCACGGCCTCAACGCCGCTTCGGGCGAGTACGGCGACCTCTTCGCGCAGGGCATCATCGACCCCGCCAAGGTGACCCGTTCGGCGCTGCAGAACGCCGCGTCGATCGCCGGCCTGTTCCTCACGACCGAGGCCGTCGTCGCCGACAAGCCCGAGAAGGTCGCGGCTCCTGCCGGCGACCCGACGGGTGGCATGGACTTCTGATCCAGCCCGCTCGCTGACGCGATCCGCGGATGCCCCGGCCCTTCTGGGTCGGGGCATCCGCCGTTCTCGGCGTGCCCTCGACGCCTCAGCGGAAGAGGCTCGCGGCGGCGAGCTCGGTGTCGGCGTACTGACGCCCGGCCGCGGCGAGGGCCGCGTTGATGTTCGCAAGCGACTCCTCCACCTGCCGCTGCGTGCCGCGCCACTGGTCGACGACACCCGCGAAGGCCGCCGACGCCGAACCGGTCCAGGACGCCTGCAGCTGCGTCAGCTGGGCGAGCATCGCGTTCGACTCGGCCTGCAGCCGGTCGATCGTGGCGCGCACGGTCGTGGTGGAGGTGAGGATCGAGTCGCTGTCGACGGTGAAGACGGCCATGAGGGCTCCTGACGGTTCGTGCGGTGGCCGGATGCCGATTCCGCTGTGCCGCCACGCTAGGCGCTGCCGCGCCGGCGGGTGGCGGCATCCCTCGACGTCGGCCGGTTCTGTGCACAACGCGCGCCGGCGGGACGCTGGGGAGGAGAGCTGCGGCGTCAGTCCGGAGCGTCCGTCAGCCGCTGCAGCGGCTGCGTCGGGATCGACGCGTGGTCGGCCGCCTCGCGCGCGTCGGCGAGAGGGAACGAGACGCGGAACGTCGCTCCGCCGCCCGGGGTGTCGGTGACCTCGACGGTGCCGTGCAGCGCCTCGACGATGGACGCGACGATGGACAGGCCGAGGCCCGAGCCGCCGGTCTCACGCGTGCGCGACGTATCGGCACGCCAGAAGCGCTGGAAGATCTTCTCCTTGATCTGGTCGGGGACGCCCTCGCCGTGGTCGACGACCTCGATCCAGCCCATGCGGCTCGTCCCGTCGACGCCGACGCGCAGATCGATGGGGGAATCCTCGGCGGAGTAGCGACGGGCGTTGCCCAGCAGGTTCGTCACCACCTGGCGGATCCTGTTCTCGTCACCCAGCACGACGGGCACCACGGCGTCGGCGGGCGCCGCCGGCTCGTGCTCGGGGACGAGGGGCGGCAGCTCGGCCGCGCTGCCGTTCGCCTGCGTCGCGGGCAGCGGCTTGGGGCGGCGGCGCAGCATCGACAGCGTCGCGCCGGCGCGCGAGATCGCCGACGGCGGCGTTCCGCGGCGCTTCGACTCGGGCGCCGTCATCGTCTCGGACGCGCGTGCGGGCTCGGGGTCGAAGAGGGTGGTGTCGAGCACGGTGACGGGACGCATCGGGGCGGCCGCGCGCACATCGAGCGCGGCATCCCTCGCCACCGGGCGCAGGTCGACCGGCACGATCACGACGTCGCGGCGCTCATCCAGGCGCGCGAGGGCGAGGAGGTCCTCGACCAGCACGCCCATGCGGATCGCCTCCTTCTCGATGCGGTCCATGGACTGCGCGACCTGCTCGTCGCCGCGCACGGCGCCCATGCGGTACAGCTCCGCGTAGCCGCGGACCGTCACGAGCGGTGTGCGCAGCTCGTGACTCGCGTCGCCGATGAAGCGCCGCATCTGACGCACGGTCGCGTCCCGCTGCGAGATCGCGCCGTCCACGCGGTCGAGCATCGCGTTGATCGCGGTCTTGAGACGGCCGACCTCCGTCGTCTTGGGCTCGATGTCGGTCATGCGCTGCGTCAGGTCGCCGGCGGCGATGAGGTCGGCGGTCGCCTCGACCTGCCCGAGGCTGCGGAAGGTCAGCGTGACGAGGAGGCGGGTGGCGAACGCGCCGGCGATGAGGATCACGAGCGCGAGGATCGAGTAGATGCCGAGGTAGTTCGCGATCGTGCGGTTGACGCCCGCGAGCGGGGAGGCGACCAGCTGCGGGTACAGCAGCCCGCCGTCTTCGTACTGCTGCACCGACACGGTGGCGCGGAAGGTGGCTTCGCCGTCCGCCGAGGTCAGCTCACGGATCTGCCCGGACTGCGTCTGCGCCTCGGTCAGGGACAGCGTCTCGGGCACGACGGGCGTGGGGCCGCCGCGGCCGCCGACGAGCGCCAGCATCTTGTCGCCCTGGTTGGGGTCGTACACCGCGACGAAGTAGTCGACGCTGTACGGGCTCTCCTTCATGGTGACGACCAGATGCCCGTTGACGGACGAGAAGTCGAGCAGCGGGGCAGCGGCCTCCGTGCCCGCGAGGGACTGCAGCTGTGTGTCGACGCCGTCGATCAGCGAGTTGCGCAGGAACACCGCGGTGCCGACGCCGGCCGCGATGAGGCCGACGGCCAGGAGCGCGACAGTGACCCCGGTGACCTTCGCGCGCAGACTGGTTCCGCGCCACCACCGGGTGACCGCGTCAGGCTTCTGCGCCAGGTCTCGTCCCCCTCTGCCGGCATCCCGCGACTAGGCGGTCTTGCCCGCCTTCAGCATGTACCCGAAGCCCCGCTTGGTCTGGATGAGCGGCTCGGTCGAGTGCGGGTCGATCTTGCGGCGCAGGTACGAGATGTAGCTCTCGACGATGCCCGCGTCGCCGTTGAAGTCGTACTCCCACACGTGGTCGAGGATCTGCGCCTTCGACAGCACGCGGTTCGGGTTGAGCATGAGGTAGCGCAGCAGCTTGAACTCGGTGGGGCTCAGGTCGATCGAGACGTCGCCGACCTGCACGTCGTGCGTGTCCTGGTCCATCGTGAGCTCGCCGGCGCGGATGACCGACTCCTCGTCGGCCTGCATCGTGCGACGCAGGATCGCCTGGATGCGGGCCACGATCTCGTCGAGGCTGAAGGGCTTGGTGACATAGTCGTCGCCGCCCGCGTTGAGACCGGTGATCTTGTCTTCGGTCTCGTCCTTCGCGGTGAGGAAGAGGATCGGAGCGGTGTACCCGGCGCCGCGGAGCCGCTTGGTGACGCTGAAGCCGTTCATGTCGGGCAGCATCACGTCGAGGATGATGAGGTCGGGCTCCTCTTCGAGGACCGCCGAGATGGTCTGGGCGCCGTTCGAGACGGCCCGGACCTGGAACCCGGCGAATCGGAGGCTGGTGATCAGCAGATCGCGGATGTTCGGTTCGTCGTCCACGACGAGGATGCGCGGTGCGGTCATGGGCCCATTATGTCGGCGTATGCCATGTCGTGCCTGGATATCGGCGACACGGCCGCGAAATCGATCAGGGGGCGCACGCGCGGATCTCGACGCAGCAGCGGCCGTCGGCCGGAGCCAGGACGGGGGTGCGCTCGTCGTCGGTGGCGGCGGCGAGCCCCCGCACGAACTCCAGGTTCGCCCCGCAGATGAGCGCGGTGTGGCGGCTCGCCAGCACATGGAACGGGCAGTTCTCGAGGACCAGATCCGGGGATGCCGCGTCCTGGCGCCGCGGCGGGTTCGGCGCGTATCCGCAGGCGGTGAGGGCGCCTTCGAGCGCCTCGGCGCCGGCGCCGATCGATGCGCCCGCGGCGAACGCCGCGGCCGCGAGGGCTTCGCGGACCGGCGTGCCGGTCTCGTCGGCGTGCTCGACGGCGGCGGCCAGCAGGTCGCCGACCAGCTCGTAGTGGCGCTCGGGGATGGTGGCGGAGAGCTCGTCGGCCGTCGCGCGATAGAGCTTCGCAGGACGACCCGCGCCAGGGCCGGTGCGCCCGGAGCGCCGCTCGTACGACACCGTGAGCAGGCCGGCATCCACGAGTCTGTCCAGGTTGAGGGCGGCCGTGCTGCGGGGGAGGCCGAGGGTCGCGGCGGCGTCGTCACGCGTGACGGCGTGATCCGCCGCCAGTCGGTAGAGATCGCGCCGCTGCGGGTCGACGAGCGCGGCGACCGCGTCGGCCCGGTTCGGCGTCGGTGAGAGCGGCGATGAAGTGCTCACACGCGGAGTCTACCTCTAAAAACATGAACCTTGACAAAAGAAATGACCGGTTCTAACGTCGGGCTCAGAGGCAGTCCGGTGGAGCGAAGGAGCACGAGATGTCGACCACGGCTCAGGTGGCCGCCCTCCATGCGCTCCCTGACGAAGAGGAGCCCGACCGCGAGCGTGCGATCGCGGCGGTCGCCGACCTGCTGGTCGCCCTCGGGCACGATCCCGACGCCGGCGATCTCGCGGAGACGCCGCGCCGCGTGGCCGACGCCTTCCTCGAGTTGCTGACGCCGGAGCCGTTCGAGATGACGACGTTCGCGAACGAAGAGGGGTACGACGAGCCCGTCGTCGTGCGCGGCATCCCGTTCGTCTCGCTGTGCCGACATCATCTGCTGCCGTTCCGCGGCACCGCCACCGTGGGTTATCTGCCCGGCGACCGCCTCGTGGGGCTGTCGAAGCTCGCCCGCGTCGTCGGCCACCACGCGCGCGCCCTGCAGGTGCAGGAGTCGCTCACGATGCAGATCGCGCGCACGCTGGACGACGCGCTCGCCCCACGCGGCGTCGGAGTCGTGATCGAGGCCGAGCACCTGTGCATGTCGGTACGCGGCGTGCGCGCGGACTCCGCGGTCACGACCACGACATGCTTCCGCGGGGAGCTGGCGGGCGACACGGCTCTGCAGACGCGCTTCCGGGACGCATGAGCGGCGCGCTCGTGCACGGACGAGAGGAATCGACATGACCCGCATGCTGATCATCGGCGGAGGACTCGCCGGCGGCACCGCCGCCGAAGCGCTGCGCGATGAGGGGTTCGACGGCGAGATCACCGTCGTCGCGGCGGAGGCGCATCCGCCGTACCAGCGGCCGCCCCTCTCGAAGGGCTACCTCGCCGGAGACGAGGGGCTGGATGCCGTCATCCTGCATCCTGCCGCGTGGTACGCCGATCGCGGCATCCGTCTCGTGACGGGCGTGGCCGCGACGTCCCTCGATCCCTCCGCGCACGTGGTCGAGCTCGACAGCGGTGAGCGCCTGGAGTACGACTCGGTCCTGCTCGCGACCGGGGCGACGCCGCGCATGATCCCGCTCGCCGGGCACGATCTCGCGGGTGTGGCGACCCTCCGCCGGCTCGATGACTCCGATGCCCTCGCCGCGCAGCTGCGCGACGGCGGCCGGAGGCTCGCCGTGATCGGCGCCGGCTGGATCGGCATGGAGGTCGCGGCCACCGCGCGGGGGTTCGGCAACGACGTGACGATCCTCGAACGCGACGCGGTGCCGTTGGCCGCGGCGCTCGGCGCCGAGATGGGCGAGGTGTTCCGCCGCCTCCACCTGGAGCACGGCGTCGACCTGCGCACGTCGGTCGGCATCGACCGCATCGTGGGCGCCGACCGGGCCGAGGGCGTCGTCGTGGACGGCGAGACGATCCCCGCCGATCTCGTGCTCGTCGGCGTCGGCGCGATCCCGAACACAGCGCTCGCAGAGGCGGCGGGGCTCGAACTGCAGAACGGCGTCCTCGTCGACGCGGCCCTGCGCACCAGCGCGCCGGACGTCTTCGCGGCGGGTGACGTCGCCAACGCGTTCCACCCGGTGATCCAGCGGCACCTGCGCAGCGAGCACTGGGCCAACGCGCTGAACGCGGGGAAGGTCGCGGCCCGGTCCATGCTCGGGCAGTCGGTGTCGTTCGACGACATCCCGTACTTCTACACCGACCAGTACGACCTCGGCATGGAGCTGTCGGGCTACGCGCCTCTCATGGCGGATGCCGCGATCGTCGTGCGCGGTGACCTGGAGGCCCGCGAGTTCATCGCGTTCTGGACGGATGCCGTCTCGCCGGGCGAGGCGGGCCGGGTCGTCGCCGGCATGAACGTGAACGTGTGGGACGTCAACGAGCAGGTGCAGGCGCTGATCCGCGCGGGGGAGCGCGTCGATCCCGATCGCCTGCGCGACCCGGCTGTGCCGCTGGAGGACCTGCTGCCGTGACGCTGATGACCGACCGCCTGCTCCAGGGCTGCCTGCTGGAGGTGCCCGGCGGTGCTCTCGACCTGTCGCAGCACATCGCGGTGATGGCGATAGTGAACCGCACGCCCGACTCCTTCTACGACCGGGGCGCGACGTTCGCGCTGGACGCGGCGGTGGCGGCCGGTGTCGCCGCCATCGAGGCGGGCGCCGAGATCGTCGACGTCGGGGGCGTGAAGTTCGCGCCAGGGCCGCCGGTGCCCGTCGAGGACGAGATCGCCCGGGTCGTGCCGGTGGTGCGTGAGCTCGCTCCGCTGACGCGCGTGAGCGTCGACACGTTCCACCCCGAGGTCGCCGTTGCGGCGATCGATGCGGGCGCTGCGATCGTGAACGACACGACGGGCCTGCACGACCCGGCGATGGCAGAGGTGATCGCGGCGGGCGGGGCCGGTGTCGTGATCGCCCACAGCCTGGCGGCGCCGCGCACGCAGCATCCTCTCCCGCACTACGGCGACGTCATCGGCGACATCGCGGCGTTCCTCTCGGCGCGCCGCGACCTGGCGCTCGAGCGCGGCGTGCCCGCCGAGCGCATCGTGCTCGATCCGGGGCACGACCTGAACAAGAACACGCGACACACCCTCGAGCTCACGCGGCGCCTGGGCGAGCTGGCGGGGCTCGGATCACCGCTGCTGGTCGCGCTGTCGAACAAGGACTTCGTGGGCGAGACGCTCGACCGCGAGCGCGGCGATCGGCTGTCCGGTTCGCTCGCCGCGGCGGTGTACTGCGCGCTGCACGGTGCGCGGATCATCCGCGCCCACAACGTGCGCGAGACCGTCGACGCGATGCGCATGGTCGAGGCGATCCTGGGGTGGCGCGACCCGGCGTACGAGCGGCACAACACCCGCCCCGAGGGGAACGACTGACATGCCCACCGTCTCTGAGCTGTTCGACGCCTACGCCCTGCAGGGCCGTGACGGCACCCGCGTCCGCATGAACTTCGTGTCGTCGGCCGACGGCGCGGTGACGCTCGGCGGTCGCAGCGGTGCCCTCGGCGGGAAGACGGACCGTGCGCTGATGCAGGTGCTGAGGACGATGGCCGACGTGGTGCTGGTCGGCGCGGGCACGGTCCGGGCAGAGGGCTACGGCGGTGTGCGCGTGGGCCCCGACGGCGTCGCGTGGCGTCGCGCGCGCGGCCTCGACGACCAGCCGGCGCTCGCCGTCGTCTCGGGCGGACTGCAGCTGGACCCGGGCGATCCCGTTTTCGCCGAGGCTGTCCGGCGTCCGGTGCTGGTGACGACGGATGCCACGGCCGCGGCGCGCGGTGCGCTGTTCGATCCCGTGGCCACCGTGCTGGCGTGCGGGGTCGACACGGTCGACCTGCGTGAGACGCTCGACGTGTTCGCGCGGCGCGGCTGGACCCAGGTGCTCTGCGAGGGCGGCCCGCATCTGTTCGGCGCGCTGCTGGCGGACGACCTCGTCGACGAGGTGTGCGTCACGATCGCTCCCCGATTCGTCGGGGGCGAGGCGCGCCGCATCGTGCAGGGCGTCGCCGAAGCCGACCGCAGGTTCGCGCTGGCCGGCGTGGTCACGGACGACGAGGGGTTCGCGTTCCTGCGGTACAGCGCCGGGTGAACGCCGGGGACGTGGCGCCCCGAGGCGGTGCTACCCGCCGAGCAGTCCCCGCACGGCGGCGTCGACGCTCGGCCGGACGGGTGCCTCGGGATCGATGGTGAGCCGATGCAGCAGGATGCCGTCACCGAAGGCCATGAACGCATGCAGCGCGGTATCGGGATCACGAGCACCGAGGCTGACGAGCAGGCTCCGCGACCAGGCCTCGAAACCTTCGCGCTGCGCGCGCAGCGGTGCGAACAGCGCAGGGTCGGCCGCCGCTTCGAGGAACAGCGCGTAGCGCGCGCGTGTGCGCACCGCGAAGCGACCCGTGAGCAGCTCGATCCCGGTGCTGAAGAGGTCGATGAACCCGTCGACGTCGTCGAAGGGCTGGGCCAGGACGGCCCCGAGGTCGCGCGTCTCTTCCTCGGCGATCCACGAGGCAACCCCGCCGAGCAGCGCGGCTCGCGTGCGGAAGTGGTTCGAGGTGGATCCCGGGGGAAGCCCCGCATGGGCGTCCACGCGGGCGTGCGTGAGCGCGCGGATGCCGTGGCTGCCCACCAGGTCGACGGCGGCGTTGAGGGCGCGTTCGCGGGTGCTGCTCATCAGTCTGAGCCTATTCGGTCACGTTTACTACATTCATAGTGACATGGCACTATAAACGTAGTAGCCTCGGTGTCCGAAGAGGGTGGTCCAGAGGGGGTGGACGATGTCGACTCGCACGGCGACGCTGCCGAGGATGCCCGTGGTCCCCGGCGTCGAGCATGAGCTCGTCGACCTGTCGGACGGACGCATGCACGTGGCCGTGGCGGGCGAGGGTGAACCGGTCGTGCTGCTCGCCGGACTGGGACAGTCCTGGTGGGAGTGGCGGGACGTCATTCCCGTGCTCGCCGGGCGGTATCGCGTGATCGCACCCGACCTGCGCGGCGATGGGTGGACCGACCTGCCGGAAGCGGCGATCACCCGCACGCGCCGGCTCAGCGACCTGCTCGAGCTCTTCGACGTGTGGGAGCTTCCGCCGGTGCGACTCGTCAGCCACGACCTGGGGGCTGTCACCGCGCTGCAGCTCACGCTCGGGCACGCCCGGCGCGTGACATCGCAGGTGGTGCTGGCGGTGCCACCGCCGCAGATGCGGTTCACGCCCGACATGCTGCCCGGCATGCGCCAGCTGTGGTTCGAAGAAGCACTCGCCGTGCCGGCGCTCGGTCCTGCGCTGCTGCGCAGTGACCGGTTCTCGCGGTGGCTGCTGGCGCATTTCACCACCCGGCCGCTTCCGCCAGAGGTCATGGACACGTACGCCGCGCTGCTGAGCGAGCCGTCGCGCGCCCGGGCGGGCAGCCTGCTCTGCCGGCGGATGGTGCTGCCCGAGCTGGTGCGGATCATCCGCGGCGACTATCGGTCGGCTCGGTTCGAGATGCCGACGCTCTATGTGTTCGGCGGCGGCGACCTCGCCTTCCCGCCGGCGGTCGCCCGGCGCATGTTCTCGGATCCCGCGACCATCGGCCGCGACGTCCGCGTCGAGATCCTCGAGGGCGCCGCGCATTTCGTCGTCGACGAGCAGCCGGCTGCGACCGTCCGCCTCATCGCCGACCACTTCGTCAGATCGACGACCGTCGCCGACCCTCGGCGAGGACAGGGGGAGACATGAATGCCGACACCGTGCCGCGCACGCGGCGGATCGAGGCGAACGGCCTCGGCATGCACGTCGTCGAGTACGGCGGTGACGGGCCGCCCGTTCTCATGCTTCATGGCTTCCCGCAGAGCTCACGGGAGTACCGCCGGCTCGCGAGCGCGCTCGCGCCCGATGTCCGTGCCCTCGTGCCTGATCTGAGGGGCGCGGGTCTGACCGACGCGCCGGCCGGCGGGTATGATCTCGACTCGGTGTGCGCCGACGTGCTCGCGCTGCTGGATGCGATGGAGATGCCTCGCGTGACGCTCGTCGCCCACGACTGGAGCGCACTGGTCGGATTCGAGCTGTGCCTGCGCGCGCCCGAGCGGTTCGAACGCTTTGCGGCGATCGCCGTGCCGGCGCCTTACATCCGCATGACGCCGAAGCTCGCCGGGGCCATGGCGCGCGCGATGCCGCACCTGTGGTTCCAGTGGGCGATCGCGACCCCGGGTCTCGGACCCCGACTGCTCGCAGGCGGCCGGCAGCGGCTCGCGCATCGGCTCCTGCGATCGTTCGAAGTGGCCCACATCGACGATGACGACGTCGCGGCCTACGTCGCGGCGCTGCGAGAGCCGGCGCGCGCCCGTGCCGGCTCTCGGCTGTACCGGAAGCTGATCCTGCCCGGGTTCATGAACATGATGCGCGGCGCGTACCGTGGGCGGGTCCTCCGCGTGCCGACGCTCGTGCTGTTCGGAGCCGAGGACCATCTCATCCCGCATGACGCCCTCACGGTCTCGGCCGACGACGCACCGGATCTGTCGATCCGGTTCGTGCCGGCCGGTGCGCACTTCGTCGTCGACGACAATCCCGACGAGGTCGCGCGGCTGATCCGGGAGTTCGCCGGGCTGCCTGCTCGGTGACGGGTGCCTCGGCCGGCCGACGGGGCCGGGTGCGGCATCCCTGACCCAGCGACGTCAGGCGGCGAGCGAGTGGGCGTCGAGGATCGTGTAGGCGTAGCCCTGCTCGGCGAGGAACCGCTGACGGTTCTGCGCGAAGTCCTGGTCGACGGTGTCGCGCGCGATGAGCGTGTAGAAGCTCGCGGTGTGGTTCGACTGCTTGGGGCGCAGCAGGCGTCCGAGGCGCTGGGCCTCCTCCTGGCGCGACCCGAACGAGCCCGACACCTGGATCGCGACGGATGCCTCGGGCAGATCGATCGAGAAGTTCGCGACCTTCGACACCACGAGCACCGAGATCTCGCCCACGCGGAACGCCTGGTAGAGCTCTTCGCGCTCGTCGACGGGCGTCTGCCCGGTGATCTTCGGCGCGTTGAGCGCCTCGGACAGCACGTCGATCTGGTCGAGGTACTGGCCGATGATGAGGATGCGCTCACCCTCGTGACGCTCGACGAGCTGCTTGACGACGCCGATCTTGGCGGGCGCGGTCGCCGCCAGCCGGTAGCGCTCGTCGTCGGCGGCCGCCGCGTACTCCAGACGGTCGTACGCCGGGAGGTCGACGCGCACCTCGTAGCAGACGGCCGGGGAGATGAAGCCCTGCGCCTCGATCTCCTTCCAGGGCGCATCGAACCGCTTGGGCCCGATGAGGCTGAACACGTCGCCTTCGCGGCCGTCCTCGCGCACGAGTGTCGCGGTGAGGCCGAGGCGGCGGCGCGCCTGCAGATCGGCGGTGAGCTTGAACACCGGGGCCGGAAGAAGGTGCACCTCGTCGTACACGATGAGTCCCCAGTCCAGCGCGTCCAGGAGGGCGAGGTGGGCGTACTGACCCTTCCGCTTCGCCGTCAGGATCTGGTAGGTCGCGATCGTGACGGGCTTGATCTCCTTCGTCTGACCCGAGTACTCGCCGATCTCTTCCGGCGTCAGCGAGGTGCGCTTGAGGAGTTCGTCGCGCCACTGCCGGGCGCTCACGGTGTTGGTCACCAGGATGAGCGTCGTCGTCTTGGTGTCGGCCATCGCCGCCGCGCCGACGAGCGTCTTGCCCGCGCCGCAGGGGAGCACCACGACGCCCGAGCCGCCCTCGGTGAAGATGTCGACCGCCTTGCGCTGGTAGGGGCGGAGGTTCCAGCCGTCCTCGTCCAGGTCGATGGGATGCGGCGTGCCCGGGGTGTAGCCGGCGAGGTCCTCGGCCGGCCATCCGATCTTGAGCAGCTCCTGCTTGATGTGCCCGCGGGCCCACGCGTCGATCACGAACGCGTCGGGGGAGGGGCGTCCGATCAGCAGGGGCTGGATGCGCTTGTTCTTGGAGACCTCGGCGAGGACCGCGGCGTCGGTCGACCGCAGGATGAGCTCGCCGCCCGAGCCGTCCTCGGCGACCGGGGCGCGCTCGATGACGAGGCGCCCGTAGCGCCCGACGGTCTCGGCGATGTCGATCGACACCGACGGCGGCACCGGGAAGCGCGACCACCTGTCGAGCGTCGCCAGCATGTCTTCGGCGTCGTGGCCGGCAGCGCGCGCGTTCCACAGCCCGAGCCGTGTGATGCGGTACGTGTGGATGTGCTCGGGAGCGCGCTCCAGCTCAGCGAAGATGGCGAGCTCGTGGCGCGCGCTCTCGGCATCCGGATGCGCGACCTCCAGCAGCACCGTGCGGTCGCTCTGGACGATGAGGGGTCCGTCAGCCATAACCAGCCAGTCTACCGGCGGAGTCGGGGAGCGGGATCAGGATGCCGCGGCTTCATGCCGCGCGGACGCTCACGATGCTCGACACGGGCAGCGTGCGCTCGATGTCGGCAGCGCGGTCACGTCCGCGCAGCCGCCCGCCGCCGAGCCCCGAGGCTTCCAGGGTGAGGGCTCTCTCGGTGCCGTCGGGCATGCGCACGACGACCACGATCTCGGCGCGCGCGCGCACGGCCTGCTCCAGCTCGCGCTCGAGCCATCCCGCCTCGCCGCCTGCGGTGTGGCTAAGCCGCAGCGTCGTCAGCAGCCGTTCGTAGGTCTGCACGGGCGTGGGTGCGGGCTCGGACGGGGCTGCGGGTGCGCGTCGGTGGATGGGCTCGGGCCGTCCGGCCCCGTCGATCGCGATCACGGGGTACCGCGCATCGGCGAGCGTCCAGTACACGGCGTCGCGTGCGACCCTCGATGAGAGACCGTCGCCGTCGCCGACGAGCCCGAGGGGGCGCAGCGCCTGGTCGACTGCGATCGTGTCGAGCAGGGCGGCGTCGGCGCTGTCGACACGCGTCCGGCCGGACGCATCGTCGGCACGCACGCGCACGAGCCCGTGCCGAGAGGCCGTGCTCTCGATGAGGTAGTCGAGGGGCTGCGGGATGCCGGTGAGCGACAGCTCGGCGAGGAACTCCCGCATCGACGCCGCGGTCTCGCCCTCGCCCATACCGGCCCCGAGCGATTCCGCGGTGAAGCGGTACGTCGAGGCCTGCGCGCGGGACTCGCGCAGCGCGAGCGACCGCAGCCGCAGGTCGAGGGCCGGTGCCAGCGGGCCGGGTGCGATCGCGGTGAGGTCGGCCTGCAGATAGACGCGGTCGATCTCTGCCGGAAGGTGCGGGGCCATGGTGGCGGCATCCGCCCGCCCGCCTTCGCGCAGCTGCGTGGTCCACGGGTACTCGGCGGTCGACGACGTGTCGGGATCGAACAGGCCCCATCGTGTGCCGATGCGGCGCTGGCGGGCAGCCCGTGCCGGCCAGTCCTCGTCGAGCGGGTACGCGTCCGGCCACGACGAGGGCGCCGTGAACCCGCCGGCGGGTGTGCGGATGCCGCGGGGGAGGCTCGCCCGGAAGCCTTCGGCGATCGCCTCCCAGCGCTCCGGCGTGGGCGTCTGCAGCCACGCCACCCCGGCGTCGGTGACGACCCACTCGCGGTCGCGCGCCGCGGCCAGTCCCGCGTCGGCGGCGGAGGCCAGCAGGTCTTCGAGGTCGTCGGGGGCCGCGATGGCGCCGGCGTCCGTCAGTCGTCGGCGGTCCACGGCGCTCACGGCGCCCGCGCCGGTGCGGGCGAGCGGCGCGTGCAGGCATGCGAGGAGCACGTCGGCGAGCGATCCGGCGGCCGTGAACGCGCGCTCGGCCGCCGCGGCGGCGGAGCGCGGCTCGGCCGGCGTGGACGCCGGGGGCCGTACGGCGGCGGTGAAGGCGTCGGGGTGGGATGCCGCGGCCACCGCGATCCGGTCGGCGACGGCGTCGTACGGCGCCTGGGAGGCGTCCGTCAGCGCCAGCAGGTCGGCATCCCCGCCCTCGGGAGCGGAGCCGGAGGCCAGCGCGATGAGCTCGGAACGATCCAGCCGCGTCAGCGCGCGGTCGACCTGCACCGGATCGAGCAGGAACTCGGCGGCGTCGAAGAAGTCGTGCCAGCCGATGTGCGGCGAGACGCCCCGGGCCGCGAGCGTCCCGGCGAGCGCGGCATCGTCCAAGTCGGCGAGCCGCGTCGCGAGTGCGCGCGCGTCGGAGCCCACCCGGTCAGCCTCCCCGGTTCGCCCGAGCCCTCCGCACGAAGCTCATGATGAGCACGGCGAGCAGCATCGCGAAGGCGACGATGGGGGCGAAGTAGACCAGGACGCCGACGACGGGCCAGACGCCGGTGTCCATCTTCGCGCCCGAGGACGAGGCGATCATGATCGCGAAGAAGCACACGATCGACAGCGCCAGCAGGCCCAGCGACATGAAGGCCAGGATGCGATCGATGCGGCGGACGGGGACGTCGCCGTCGGGTTTCGTGCTCATCCGCTCCAGCCTACCCGCCGAGGTCAGGAGTCGCGGTCGCCCGGTCGCGTCCGGACCGCGGTTCGACGCGGCTGCGCGGGCGCCGGTGCGACTAGGCTGTCAGGCGTGGGGGTTGCACGACCCTCGCGTTCGTCATGCACTGTTTCGCCGCGGGATTGCGCGCGGCGCCCGATTCAGCGAGGTTCTCGATGCCCACCGGCAAGGTCAGGTTCTACGACGAGGAGAAGGGGTTCGGCTTCATCTCCTCCGACGACGGCCAGGACGTCTTCCTGCACGCCACCGCCCTGCCCGCCGGCACGCCCGCGCCCAAGACGGGCACGCGGCTGGAGTTCGGCGTCGCCGACGGCAAGCGCGGCCCGCAGGCGCTCTCGGTGCGGGTGCTCGACGCCCCGGTGAGCCTCGCCAAGCGCTCCCGCAAGCCCGCCGACGACATGGCGATCATCATCGAGGACCTCGTCAAGCTCCTCGACGGCATCGGCGGCGACCTCCGTCGCGGCCGATACCCCAGCGGCGCGCACGCGAGCAAGGTCGCGGCCGTCCTGCGCAAGGTGGCCGATGAGCTCGACGCCTGATCCGGCCGCCGACGCCGTCTCGGACGACGACGGGTCGTCCGTCGCGCCCGAAGAGACCGTGGATGCCGTCGACGCGACCCCCGAGGTCGTAGAGGTCGAGGTCGTCGAGGTCGAGGTGGGCGTCCTGGACGCGCTGCTGGTCGACCTCGTGGAGGATGCCGTCGAGGCGGAGGCAGAAGTCGAGGCCGATGCCGAGGCCGAGATCGTCGCGGTCGAGCCGGACCCGTCGCTGTTCGAGGCGCACGACCTCGCACTCGCGGCGCTCCGTGAGATCACGACCGAGGCGTCCATCGGCGAGCCCGTCGACTACCGCGTCGAGCCCGACGGGGTCGTGTCGCTGCGCTTCGCCAACCGGCTCCCCGGTTACCCCGGGTGGTTCTGGACGGTGAGCCTCGCGCGTGTCGAGGGCTCCGAGCCGACGGTGCTCGAAGTCGAGCTGCTCCCGGGAGACGGAGCGCTGCTCGCACCGGACTGGGTGCCGTGGGCCGTGCGGCTCGCCGAGTACCACGCAGCGCAGGCCGCTCTCGCCGAGGCCGCCCACGCCGACGAGGACGAGGACGAGGACGAGGACGATTCGGACGAGGACCTCGACGACGTCGACGACCTGGATGCCGCGGACTTCGACGATGACGGGTCCCCGATCCTTCACGCCGGCGACGTCGACGGCGTGGACATCGATGTGCTCGACCCTTCCGGTGACGACTCGGACGAAGAGGACGAGGACGACGACTCCGACGACGACGAATCCGACGAAGAGGACTCGGACGACGAGTCCGATGACTCCGACGAGGACTACGACGACGAGGACGACGAGTCGGACGACGACTCCCGGCGCTGACCATTCGACTGCGCGGCTGAGCGTGTCGTCTCGCGTTCGGACGCGCCCGCCGCACATGCCGAAAGGGCGGTCCTCCGCGCCCGCAGCGCACGGAGGACCGCCCTTCCACCGTCCGTCAGAAGTCCGCGGCCGCCTTCGGGGCAGCGGAGGTCACGCGGAATCGGGCGTTCCGCAGCGCGTCCTCGCGTGACGACGGACCGACGAGCAAGTCGAACTCGCCGGGTTCCACGATGCGCCGGCCGGCGGCATCCACGATCGAGCATTCCGCGACGGGGACCGAGAGCTCGACCGTCATGATCTGCCCGGGGTCGATGTCGACGTGGCGGAACGCCTTGAGCTCCTTGTCGGCCCAGCTGACGGACGTGACGGTGTCGCGCACGTACACCTGCACGATCTCGTGCGCGGGCCGGGTGCCGGTGTTGCGCAGCTCGATCGTCGCGCGCACGGTGTCGTCCGGCGCGAGCTCGGCGTCGACGATGCGGAGGCGGTCGTACTCGACGGTCGTGTACGACAGGCCCTCGCCGAACGCCCAGGCCGGCGCCTGGGTGAGGTCCGCGTAGCGGTCGCCGTGCTGGCCGCGGATCTGGTTGTAGTAGATCGGCAGCTGCCCGACGTGACGGGCGAACGAGATGGGCAGGCGCCCAGCGGGCTCGATGAGACCGAGAGCCAGCTCGGCGATCGCCCGGCCGCCCTCCATGCCGGGGGAAGCGGCCCAGATCACCGCCGCGGCACGATCCGCCGACGGCGGCAGCACGAGGGGCTTCGACGCCATCAGGACGATGACGAACGGCGTGCCGGCATCCGCGAGCGCGTCGATGAGGGCGATCTGCCCGCCGATGAGGTCGAGGGTCGCCGTCGAACGGCCTTCGCCGACGAGTTCGATCACGTCGCCCACGACCACGATGGCGACGTCGGCCGTCTGCGCGGCCTCGACGGCCTCGGCGATCAGCGCCTCGTCCGGCGGTGAGGGCACCACGACCTGCGGGCGGGGCTGGCCGTCGGGGAAGAACGCTCCGGCCGGGTCCTCTTCGAGAGTCAGCACGTCGGCGCCGCGCGCATGCGTGACCGTCCAGTCGGCCGGCGCGAACGAGCGGAACCCGTCGAGCACCGTCGTGATCATGTCGCGAGGCTGGCCGTCGAGCCATCCCGCCTGGCCCGAGCCGCCTGCCCAGTCGCCGAGCTGCGTCTGGGCGTCGTCGGCGAGCGGGCCGATCACCGCGACCCGTCGCGCGCCCGCGTCACCGGCGAGCGCCCGGCCGGCGGCATCCGCCGTGAATCCGCCCTCCAGCGGCAGCAGGCCGTCGTTGCGCAGCAGCACGAGCGAGCGGCGCGTGACCTCGAGGTTCAGGGCGCGGTGCCCGGCCGTCGCGATGTCGCTCGCTATCCGCGCCGCATCGGGCAGACGCGGGTCGGCGAACAAGCCGAACTCGAACTTCAGCCGCAGGATGCGCTCGACCGCGCGGTCGAGCGCATCCTCGGTCAGCAGCCCCTGCGCGATCGCGTCGAGGGCGCCCTGGAAGAAGCCCGGCGTGGTCATGATCATGTCGTTGCCTGCGTTCACCGCGGCGGCCGCGGCATGCGCGTAGTCGGGCTGCACCTGCTGCTCCCACACCATGCGGCCGACGTTGTCCCAGTCGGTGATGAGGGTGCCGGTGTAGCCCCATTCGCCGCGCAGCACATCGTTGAGCAGCCAGTCGTTGATGGTGATCGGCACGCCGTCGGTGGTCTGGTAGCCGATCATGAAGGTGCGGCAGCCTTCCTTCGCCACGCGCTCGAACGGCGGCAGGAACCACGAGCGCAGCTTGCGGCGCGACAGGTCGGCCTCGCTCGCATCGCGGCCGCCCTGCGTCTCGGAGTACCCGGCGAAGTGCTTGGCCGTCGCGAGGATCGCGGTGCTGTCCGAGAGGCCGTCGCCCTGGTAGCCGCGCACCATCGCCGAGGCGAGCTCGCCGATGAGGAGCGGATCCTCGCCGAAGGTCTCGTCGACACGGCCCCAGCGCAGGTCGCGCGCGATGCAGAGCACGGGCGAGAACGTCCAGTGGATGCCGGTGGCGGCGACCTCGACGGCGGTCGCGCGTGCGACCTTCTCGGCCAGGCCGACGTCCCACGACGCGGCCATGCCGAGCTGAGTCGGGAAGATCGTCGCGCCCTCCCAGAACGAGTGGCCATGGATGCAGTCCTCGCCGACCAGCAGCGGGATCTGCAGCCGCGTCTGCAGTGTCAGCTCGCGGGCACGGAGCACCCGCTCGGGTGACGTGTGCAGGATCGAGCCGACGTGCTTGCGCAGCACGTGGTCGTCGAGGTCGTCCCGCGCGTCGAGCTGCATCATCTGCCCGACCTTCTCTTCGACCGTCATGTGGCCGAGCAGGTCGGCGATGCGATCCGCGATCGGCAGCGACTCGTCGAGGTACTTCGGGATGGTCGCGATGCTCACGCGTTCTCCTGGGTCTTCGTGTTCGTGCGCACGACCGTAACGGTGTCGTTCACGTTCATGCCCTTCTTCTTCATGGCGCGGGCGCGCTCACCGGCGGACCGCAGGCGCGGGTTGACGTATTCGTCGATGCCGAAGTTGATGAGCGAGAGCGCCACACCGATCGCGGCGATGCACAGCCCCGGGGGCAGGAACCACCACCACTGGCCTTGGCGGAACGCACCCTGCGCGCTCGCCCAGTTGAGGATCGTGCCCCAGTTGTAGGTCGTCACCGGGATGATGCCGATGTACGAGAGCGTCGTGAGCCCGATGATCGCCGCCGTCACGGTGCCCACGAAGCTGGCGGCGATGAGCGCCATGAGGTTCGGGAGCATCTCGACCGTGATGATCCGCCGCAGCGGCTCGCCGTTGGCCCGGGCCGCTTGGACGAAGTCACGGCTGCGCAGCGACATCGTCTGGGCGCGCAGCACGCGCGCGCCCCACGCCCAGCCGATGAGGCCGAGCACGCCGGCGATGAGGATGAGCGGCGGATCCTCGAACATCGAGGCCACGATGATGATCAGCGGGATGCCGGGGATCACGAGGAACACGTTTGTGAGGGCGGACAGGCCCTCGCTGCGCCACCCGCGCAGGTAGCCGGACAGCACGCCGACGATGATCGCGATGATCGTGGCGATGAACGCCGCCAGGAAGCCCACCACGATCACGCCGCGCGTTCCGTGGATGACCTGGCTCAGCACGTCCTCGCCGATGTGCGTCGTGCCGAGCCAGTGCTGCGCCGACGGCGGCTGGAATCGTGCCGTGTTGTCGACCTTCGTGGGCGAGTACGGGGCGAGCACGTCGGCGAAGATGGCGACGAGCACGAAGAACCCGAGGATCGACAGGCCCGTGATCGACTTCTTGTTGCGGAACATCGCGAACGCGGCACCGAGCTTCGACCAGAAGCCCGGCTTCTTCGGCGCGTTGCCGGCGGTGGCGGGGTTGCGCACGGTCGCGGTCGCCGGCGAGTTCGCCGCGCGGTCCGCCGTGTCGTTGACGATCGTGTTCATGCTCAGGCCTCCGTCTGGCGCGTGCGCGGGTCGAGGAACGCGTAGGCGACGTCGGCGAGGAGGTTCGCCAGGAGCACCGAGATCGTGATCACGAGGAACACCCCCTGCATGAGCGCGTAGTCCTTCGCGTTGGTGGCGTCGAGCAGGAGCTTGCCGACGCCGGGGTAGCTGAACACCACCTCCATCACGATCGTGCCGCCGACGATGAAGCCGAGCGCGAGCGCGAAGCTCTGGATCTGGGGAAGCACGGCGTTGCGCGCGGCGTACCGCCAGAGCACCCGGTCGTTCGGCATGCCCTTGGCTTGCGCGACGGTGACGTAGTCCTCGTCGAGGACTGTGAGCATCATGTTGCGCATGCCCAGCATCCAGCCGCCGAGCGACGCGACGACGATCGTCGCGGCGGGCAGGAAGCCATGGCGGAGCACGTCGCCGATGAACTCCCACGACCACTCCGGCGCCACGCCCACGCCGTACGCCTTGCCGATGGGGAACCACCCGAGGGCGACCGAGAAGACCGAGATCGCGAGCAGGCCAAGCCAGAAGTAAGGGATGGTGCTGAAGAACGTGGTGATCGGGATGAGCACATCGAGCCGGCTGCCTCGGCGCCAGCCGACGATCGCACCGCCGATGGTGCCGATCGCGAAGGCGATGAGGGTCGCGAAGCCCACGAGGGCGACGGTCCAGACGAGGGACTGTCCGACGACCTCGGTCACGGGCCGCATTCCGTGCAGCAGCGAGATGCCGAGGTCGCCGCGCAGCAGGTGCGCCCAGTAGTCGATGTACTGCTGCCAGAGCGAGGAGTCGGTGTCGAGGCCGAGCAGCGCACGCAGCGCCTCGGCCGCCTCGGGCGTGACGTTGCGGTTGCGGGCGAGGTATGCGCTCACCGCGTCGCCCTTCATCAGACGCGGCAGGAAGAAGTTGATCGTGATGGCCGCCCACAGCGTGAACAGATAGAACAGGGCGCGGTTGCCGAGGAAGCGCCACGGGATGCGTGCGCGACCCCTGACGGCGCCCGTTGCGGTCGTGCCCGCCTCGATCGCGTCGAAATCGGGGGCCGGGAGCTGGGGAGCGACGGCGCTCATCTGTCACCTCCGAGGATGCCGGCTGCGTGCGCGAAGTAGGTGTCGGGATCGGGGGATGCCGCTCGCAGCTCTTGGGTGTACGGGTTCTGGGGGTTCAGGATCACGTCGTCGGCGGGGCCGCGTTCGACGACCCGCCCCTGGTTGAGCACCAGGATCTCGTCGCTGAAGTGGCGCGCGGTGGCGAGATCGTGCGTGATGTACAGCACACCCAGGCCGTGCTCGCGCTGCAGGTCCGCGAGGAGATTGAGCACGCCCAGCCGGATCGATACGTCGAGCATCGATACCGGCTCGTCGGCGACGAGCAGCTTCGGACGCGAGGCGAGAGCGCGCGCGATGGCGACCCTCTGGCGCTGGCCTCCCGAGAGCTCGTGCGGGCGGCGGTCGATGACGGCGTCGGCGTCGAGGCGTACGCGGCCGAGCAGACGGCGGACCTCGTCGTCGAGCTGGTCCTTGGGCACGACGTCGTCGAGTTCGAGCGGACGCTGGATGGCGTAGCGGATGGTGTGGTACGGGTTCAGCGACGCGAAGGGGTCCTGGAACACCATGCGCAGCTGTTGGCGGTACGCGCGCAGCCCCTTGCCGCGCCGAGGGATCGGCTGGCCGTCCATACGCACCTCGCCGCTCGTGGGCGACTCGAGCTGGGTGAGGATCTTGGCGATCGTCGACTTGCCGCTGCCGGACTGGCCGACGAGGCCGATGGTCTGGCCCGAGCGGAGCGTGAAGCTCACGTCGTCGAGGGCCTTCATCTGGCCGGCGCCGCGCACGGAGTACACCTTGGTGACGGCGTCGAATTCGAGGACGGTCATCGGTGGACCACCCCTCTCTCTCCGGTGAGTCTGGGGAAGGATGCCAGCAGCGTCCGCGTGTACTCGTCCTGCGGATCGGTCCACACGCGCTCGGCGGAGTCGAGCTCGACGATCTCGCCCTCGCGCATGATCGCGATGCGGTCGCTGATCTCGAGCAGAAGAGGCAGGTCGTGGGTGATGAAGATCACCGAGAAGCCGAACTCGTGACGTAGATGGGAGATCTGACGGAGGATCTCGCGCTGGACGAGCACGTCGAGAGCGGTCGTCGGCTCGTCCATCACCATGAGCTGCGGGCGCAGCGCGAGGGCCATGGCGATCATGACGCGCTGGCGCATGCCGCCCGACAGTTCATGCGGGTACGAGCGGTAGCGCTGCGCGCCGACCTTGACGATCTCGAGCAGGTCGATGACTTCGGCGCGTCGCTGCGACCTCGTGAGAGCGGGGCGGTGGACCTCGAAGACATCCTCGAGTTGGGAGCCGATGGTGGCGACCGGGTTGAGCGAGTTCATCGCCCCCTGGAAGACCATCGAGATCTTGTCCCATCGGAAGCGGCGCATCTCCTCGGCCTCGAGGCCGTTGATGTCGATGTCCTCGCCGTTCGAATCGTGGAAGACGACCGACCCGCTGGTGATGACGGCGGGCGGCTTGAGGAGGCGTTGGACGCCGTACGCGAGTGTGGTCTTGCCGCACCCGCTCTCGCCGGCGAGCCCGAGGATCTCTCCGCGCTGGAGTTCGAGGGTGACGTTCTTGACAGCCCTGACGGGGGGATCGACGTCGTAGACGATCGAGAAATCGTGGACGGAGAGCAGCGAATCTCTCATGGATGCTGGGTCGCTTTCGTGAGGGTGACGTGGCGGCGGGGCGGATGCGCACGCATCCGCCCCGCCGCGGTATGTCATTCGGCGGGCTGCAGCTTGGTCAGGATCTGCACGATCGCCGGCTGCGTCGGGTCCGCCGAAGCGTACTGGTCGTCTTCCGACGGCCATCCGACGTAGTTGCGGGTGTTGAACTCGCCCAGCAGCGGGTGGGCACCCAGCGGGATGACGGGGACGTTGTCGACGAACGCCTTCTCGATCACGGCGAGGGCCGCATCGCGGTCGGCGTCGGACGACGCGTTCGCGTAGGTGTTCAGCGCCTCGGTGACGGCGGGGTCATCGAAGCGGCCGAAGTTGAACGCCGCCTTGCCGTCGACGATCCACTTCGGGTCCATTGCCGACGTGTAGAGGCCGTACGCGTTGCCGGTGTCCTCGAGCCAGTGGATGATGGCCTGGAACGTGCCCTCCTGGCGTGCGGCATCCCAGCCGCCCCAGTCCGGCTGGTCGACCTTGACCTCGATGCCGAGGCCCTCCTTGAGCTCTTCGGCGAGAAGCGCCTGCTCGGTGTTCCAGTCGCTCCAGCCGGCAGGCACCGAGATCGAGAACGTGACGTCCTCACCGTCGGGATCGACGAGCGTCTCGCCGTCCCAGGTGTAGCCGGCATCGGTCAGGATCTGGCGAGCCTTGTCGATGTCGACCTCGTAGTTCTGGTCCGCGTACTCGGGGACGATCTCGTCTTCGAGCAGCGTGCCGAGACCGGTCACGCTCCAGATCGCCTCGCTCGCGCCTTCGCGCGCGATGTCGACGTACGCCTGGCGGTCGATCGTCCACGCGAGCGCCTGGCGCAGCGCCGGGTCGTTGAACGGCTTGGTCTGCAGGTTCATGAACAGCGTGCCCGCGCCCGCCGTGGGGGAGGCGAGGAACTTGTTGTCGGGGTCAGCCGACAGGTAGCTGTCCTGGATCTGGGGGATGAATGCCTGCGCCCAGTCGGCCTCGCCCGTCGCCAGCGCGGTCGTCAGCGCCGCGTTGTCGCCGTACGAGACGTAGTGCAGCTCGGGAACCGACAGCTCGCCGCCCCAGTAGTCGGGGTTCGCGGTGAGGGTGACCGATTCGGTCGTCCACGAGTCGAGCACGTACGGGCCGGTGCCGACGGCCTGGCCCTCGCCGGTCACCGGGTCGGTGTTCGGGTCGTCGATGTCCTTCCAGATGTGCTCGGGCACGATCTGGAAGTGGAGCACACGCGCCTGCTGGGTGTACTTCGAGCTGTTGAAGTCGATGGTGACGGTGTCGCCGTCGACGGAGACGCTCTTGAGGTCGAGCGCATTGGTGTCGTTGAGCTTGCCGTCGAGGACCTGGTTGAACGAGAACGCGATGTCGTCGGCCGTGAAGTCCTCGCCGTCGCTCCACTTGACGCCGCTGCGCGCGACGGCGGTCAGCTGCGTGTAATCGTCGTTCCACGTCACGGACTCTGCGAGCCAGGGCGTCGTCCCCAGGTCGCCGGTCGGATTGACGAGCGCGAGGGACTCGAAGATGACCTTGCCGTAGCCGTACTTGGAGGCGGACGAGTCGCCCAGATAGGGGTTGTTCGACTCGGTGGTGATGGCACCGTCCGGCTTGGCGATGGTGAGCGCCGCGCCCGACGAATCGGCGTTGTTGTCACCGCTGCCACCGGCGCAGCCGGTGAGCACCAGCGCGGCGGCCACGCCCACGGCGGCGAGGGTTGTTCTGAGCCTCATTGCTTCTCCTTGGTGTGTGCACGACATCGTGTCTCCGGGAGGGTAGACGACGGTGTCCGAGTGATTGCCGCATCAACTTACAATCAAGTAAGTAATCTTTGCAAGTAGAGTTCATCCGCGGCTGTGGACGGCCGCGGATAGACTCGCACACGCCGGTTCATGCGCCCGGACACGCGGATGAGAAGGGGGCACCGATGGCTGGTCAGCGACGACAGCCGCGCTCGCGGCCCGAGACCCTCGCGCGCCGTCGCGACATCCTCGACGCCGCGGTGGAGACCTTCGGCAGCAAGGGCTTCGCCGCCGGCACCCTCCAGGACATCGCCGACCAGGTGGGCATGACGCACGCCGGGATCCTGCATCACTTCGGCTCGAAGGACCAGCTGCTCATCGAGGTCCTCCAGCACCGCGACGACACCGACGTCGCCGATCTGGAGGGTCAGCACATTCCGGACGGCATGTCGCTGTTCCGCCACCTCGTGCGCACGGCGTTCGTCAACGCCCACCGCGCGGGCATCGTCCAGGCGTACGCCGTGCTGTCGGCCGAGTCGGTGACCGACGGCCACCCCGGCCGCGAGTTCTTCGAGAAGCGCTACCAGACGCTGCGCTCAGAGGTGGCGCACGCCTTCCAGGTGGTGTGCACCGAGCGCGGCGTCACCGAGCCGGCGACGATCGGCGTCGCCGCGGCCAGCATCCTCGCCGTCATGGACGGCCTGCAGGTGCAGTGGCTGCTCAACCCCGAGGCGGTCGATCTCGGGCGCGCCTCCGAATTCGCCATCGAGGCGATCGTGTCGGCTGTGCTGGCCCCGCAGGCCTCACCCCTGGTCGAACCGGCGTCGAGCGCGCACACATGAGAAGCGTGGTCCCGACGGCTCCTCCACGCGCCGCTGGCGCGTCGCGCGGAGCCTCTGGCCGCGTGGGCCCAGCCTCGGGCCGAGGCATCCACTCTCTCCGTCGTTCTGCGGGTCAGCCCAGGCGCTCGACCGTGTAGTCGATGCAGCGGATCAGCTGACGCACGTCGTCGGGCTCGACCGAGACGAAGGTCGCGATGCGCAGCTGGTTGCGGCCCAGCTTGCGGTACGGCTCGGTGTCGACGATGCCGTTCGCGCGCAGGCTCTTGGCCACGGCGGCGGCGTCGATCGACTCGTCGAAGTCGATCGTGACGACGACGGGCGAGCGGTCGGCCGCGTCGGCGACGAACGGCGTCGCGAACGAGGACGCCTCGGCCCAGTCGTACAGCGCCTGCGAGGACTCGCGGGTGCGGGCGTCGGCCCACTGGAGCCCGCCGCTGCGGTTGATCCATGACACCTGCTCGTTCAGCAGGAACAGCGTCGCGAGCGCCGGGGTGTTGAGGGTCTGGTTCAGGCGCGAGTTGTCGACGGCCTGCTTGAGGCTGAGGAACTCGGGGATGTACCGGCCCGAGGCGGCGATGCGCTCGATGCGCTCGATCGCGGCCGGAGAGACGATCGCGAACCACAGGCCGCCGTCCGAGCCGAGGTTCTTCTGCGGCGCGAAGTAGTAGACGTCCGCCTCGTGCACCGAGAAGTCGATGCCGCCGGCGGCGCTCGTGGCGTCGATCACGGTGAGGGCGCCCTCGTCGCCGTGCACGCGCTGCACCGGCGCCGCGACACCGGTCGAGGTCTCGTTGTGAGGCCACGCGTAGACGTCGACCCCGTCGACGGCCTCGGGGGTCGTACGTGTGCCGGCGGGCACTTCGCGCACGTCGGGCGCCTCGAGCCAGGGGGCGCCCGCGGCCTTCGCGAACTTGCCGCCGAACTCGCCGAACACGAGGTTCTGCGCGCGCTTGTCGATGAGGGCGAACGATGCGGCGTCCCAGAATGCGGTCGAGCCGCCGTTGCCCAGGATGACCTCGTAGCCGTTCGGCACGCGGAACAGCTCGCGCATGCCCGCGCGGACGCTGCCGACGAGATCCTTGACGGGCGCCTGACGGTGCGAGGTGCCCATCAGCGCCGCACCGCGCCCGGCGAGGGCGTCGAGGTGGGCGGGGATGATCTTCGACGGGCCGCACCCGAAGCGTCCGTCGGCGGGCAGGATCTCTCGGGGAAGCTCGATGTGCGCCATGCGTCGATTCTAGAGACGCGCCGCGTCGGCGCCCACCGCGTGACGCCGCGGGCGCACGGCCTGGGGTCGGGTGCACCCGTTCAACAGGTCAACCGCGGTTCTTCAGGAGTCGACGGCTCAGATCCTCCTGGCGAAGCCCGGTTGACCTGTTGTAGGACAGAGCCGGGATGCCGAAGACGCAGCGAGAAGGGTGGTGCTGCGCCTCCTCCACAGGACAGGGAGGGGACGCCTCCTCCACCAGTTGTGCGACGTTCGGCCTGAACGGGGTGCCGTATCGCGCCGCGTGCGTGAGCGTGCTGGGGGTGGGAGACATCATCGAGGAACTCGCCAAGCGCGGCGGCGTCTCGCCGAAGCGCGCCATCGCCGACGCCGGCTTCAGCACATACGCGATCGGCGCTGCGGTGGAGTCGAGAAGGCTCATCTCGCCGCGCCGAGGGTGGGTGGCCCTCCCCGACGCCGACCCGTATCTCGTTGCAGCCGCTCGCGCGGGCGTCGTGCTCACCTGCATCACCCGAGCCAAGCGGCTGGGACTGTGGGTGCGTAGCCAGGATGGACCTCATGTCGGCGTCGCTCCGAACGCATCGCGACTCGACCTCCAGAACGACACGACGGTCGTTCACTGGGCCAACCCGGTCCAGCAGCGCGAGCCCGGTGCTTTGGAGGATGGCATCCTCAACACCCTCGCCATCGTGGCTGAGTGTCAACCTCACGAGGATGCCCTGGCCGTGTGGAACTCGGCTCTCAACGCCGGGCTGGTCGACAGGCAAGAGCTTTCACGATTGCCGCTGCGCCCCGCGGCGAGGCGACTGCTCGAGGAGGCGACGCCGTTTGCGGACTCAGGGCTGGAGACATACTTCGTCACGCGGTTGAAGTGGCTGCGGCTGCCGATCCGCGTACAGATCTGGATCCACGGTCATCGGGCGGACGCGTTGGTGGGCGACCGTCTTGTCGTGCAGATCGATGGCGGTCACCATGTGGGTGCGCAGCGTGCCGAGGACATCGCCCATGATGCGGCGCTCATGCTGCTGGGGTATCACGTCATCCGCGTCACCTACTCGCAGATCGTGGACGGTTGGCACCAGGTGCAGGACCTCATCATGCGAGCGGTGGCGCAGGGTCTGCACAAGGTCCGCTGACCGTCGTGGCACGGTGCTGCCCACCCGCTCAACAGGTCAACCGGGGTTGTTCAGGACGACGCGACGCAGGTTCTCCTGAAGAAGCGCGGTTGACCTGTTCAACACGGGAAGCGGCGCCCACCGCGTGACGCCGCGGGCGCACGGCCTGGGTGCCGGGTGCGGAGGATAGGCTGTCCTTTGCCCCTTGAGAACTGAGGACACCGCGATGACAGACCTGATCGACACGACCGAGATGTACCTCCGTACGATCCTCGAGCTCGAAGAGGAGAACATCGTTCCGCTGCGTGCGCGCATCTCGGAGCGCCTCGGGCACTCGGGGCCGACGGTGTCGCAGACGATCGGCCGGATGGAGCGCGACGGTCTGGTGGTCGTGTCGGAGGACCGTTCGCTGGAGCTCACCGACGCGGGCCGCCAGAAGGCCGTGGACGTCATGCGCAAGCACCGTCTCGCCGAACGCCTGCTGTCGGATGTCATCGGCCTGGACTGGGCGTACGTGCATGAAGAGGCGTGCCGGTGGGAGCACGTCATGAGCGAGCAGGTCGAGCGCCGCCTCGTCGAGCTGCTCGGCCACCCGACGGAGTCGCCGTACGGCAACCCGATCCCGGGCCTGGACCAGCTGGGCGACGTGCCGGCGACGCAGTTCGAGCAGGGAGTGGTGGGCCTGGTCCGCCGTCTCAACGACGCCGGCGAGCCGATCACCGGCACGGTCCGCCGCCTCGCCGAGCCTGCGCAGGTCGACCCCGAGCTGCTGCAGCAGCTGAAGGGCGCCGGTGTCGTGCCGGGCGCCGTCGGCGACTACCGCTTCAACGAGGGCTACGTGCTGGTCCAGATGCAGGGCAGCGACGAGGGTCTCGAGCTCCCGGTCGAGCTCGCATCGCACATCTTCCTGGTCGACGAGGCCCGCTGATCGGTGGATGCCGCCACCCCGGTGACAGGCATCCAGAGGTTTGCCAGGCGCGTAGCGTGACAGAATCGTGACCTTCGGGTAGCCTCGAACAGTCCACCAGGCGAGAAGCCCGCCGACCGGACCCCGTGTGGATCGCCTCACCGGCTCGTCGTCCACGCGGTGCATAGCCGCGTTCCGTGTCCCGACACGTGCGCCCTCACGCAACCCGACGAGCCAGGCGCCCCGGCGCAGAGGCGCCGGAGGACAGTTTGGCTGAAGAGATCGAGTCGCCCGCGAACGAACCCGAGCACGACGCGACCCATCAGAGCCGTCGTGCGCGCACGCGCCAGGCCGCTCCTGCGCGACGTTCGCGCGTCGCGACCGCACCTGCGAAGTCCGCTCCTGCGACAGCGTCCGCGTCCACGCGACCCGCTGCGAAGAAGGGCCGCATCACGAAGCCGCTGCGCAGCCTCGTCATCCTGAGCATGGTCGGCGGCCTCGTCGCGACCGTGGCGCTGCCTGCGTTCGCCGCCGGCGCCGCCAAGGGTGGCGAAGAATCGATGACGCTGCAGCAGATGGCGATGGACGACGCCCAGACGTTCGTGGCGGCATCCGATTCGACGAGTGCGGAGCTCTCCCGTGACAGCTACTCCGCGACCACGTCCGAAGAGATCGAGAAGAAGAAGGCGGCCGAGGCGGCTGCCGAGCGGGCGCGCGAGGCCGCGAAGCGGGCGTCGGCGGCATCCGTCGGCACCAACATCGCGCTCATCTCGCCCGGAACCGGCGAGGTGCGCTGGCCGCTCACCAACTTCACCAAGGGCCGCGGCCTGTGGGATTCGGGATACCACCAGGGCGTCGATCTGCTGACGTCGTGCGGCACGCCCATCTACGCGACCGCAGCCGGTGTCGTGAAGGTCTCGCAGGAGAGCTACGGCGGCTACGGCGTCGCCGTCTCGATCGACCATGTCCTGGGCGGGCAGCGCGTCAACTCGCTGTACGGTCACATGACCTACGGTTCGCGCCAGGTCGCGGTGGGCCAGTCGGTCGAGGCCGGGCAGCTCATCGGCCTGGTCGGCAGCACCGGCAGCTCGACCGCGTGCCACCTCCACTTCGAGGTCCACATCAACGGTTCCGTCGTCGACCCGTGGGCCTGGCTGCAGGCCAACGCCGGCTGAGCCTGAGCCGCCTCACGATCTGCAACACAGCAGCGAAGCCCCGCGCCGATGGCGCGGGGCTTCGTTCGTCGACACGCCACGCGGCGTTCACGATCTGCATCGCCCCGGTGTCTGCAGGGTGCGTTACCCTGAATCCGACGCTGAGAGAGCGGAGGGAGCCGATGGGCTGCACACCACGCATCCGAACCATGGATGCGCTCGGACTGCTCGTCCTCCGGCATTGCATGAGTGGATGCCGCGGCACTGCCGTGGCGCGTGGGCGCTGTCTGTGAGACAGCGCCTTTTTTCATGCCCCTGAGCCCTTGATCGTCATGTGATTCGAATCACCGGAAAGCCGTTCCGGCCGTTCGAGAGGATGATCAATGCGCACACTGGTGCTGAATGCAGGTTACGAGCCGCTCGCGGTCGTGTCGTTCAAGAGAGCCCTCGTGCTCGTCATGAACGAGAAGGCCACGGTGATCGAGCACACCGAGATGGATCCGGTGTGGGGCACCAGACGCTCGTATGAACGCCCGGCAGTGATCATCCTGACCCGGTACGTGCGTGTGCCGGGCGGACGCCATGTGCCGGTGACCCGGCGAGGGGTGCTGCGGCGCGACAATCACCACTGCGCCTACTGCGGCAAGTCCGCCTCGACCATCGATCACGTGCTGCCGCGTTCGCGCGGCGGTGCGGACTCGTGGGAGAACCTCGTGGCGTGCTGCCTGCGGTGCAACAACGTCAAGGGCGACCGCACCCCGCAGGAGATGGACTGGGAGCTGCGGTTCACGCCTCGTCCGCCGCGCGGCGCGCAGTGGACGGTGCGCGGCACCGAGCGCACGGACCCGCGGTGGGAGCCGTATCTGACGCTCGCTGCGTGAGACGTCGTTCCTCTCGCCCGGTCAGTCGGCGTCGAGGATGCGGAGCCAGCGGGTGAGGAGAGGTTCGAGGGTGCGGGTGTCTGCCTCCCCGAGCTCAGCGAGGATCCGGTGCTCGTTGGCCAGGTGCGCGGCGATCGCGCGGTCGATGAGCTCTCGGCCGATCGGCGTGAGGCGCACCAGGCGCTTGCGGGCATCGGATGCCTCGGCCCGGCGTTCGACCAGCCCTCGTGCTTCGAGGCGGTCGACGCGCTTGGTGAGACCGCCGGTCGTCACGAGCGTGTGGTCGGCGAGCTCCCCGGCGGCGCTCTCGTAGGGGGCTCCCGCGCGCCTCAGGGTGGCGAGCACGTCGAACTCTCCTTCGCTGAGCCCGAAGTCCGCGTAGACGGCGACCAGCCGGTCGGTGAGGATCAGGGCGATGCGGTGCAGACGGCCGATGACTCCCTGGGGGGTGGGGTCGAGGTCGGGGCGTTCGCGGCGCCACTCCTGCTGGATCTCGGCGACCCTGTCCACGGGCAGGTCGGGTGAGGGCGTCTGGGCGGCCATGGGACCAGGATACCTTCCCGGTAAGGTAAAGTATCTTCCATGGAAGATAAGCGTTGGCTGTGGGTGATCGTGACGGCGATCGCACCGATCGCGTGGGGGAGCGGCTACGTCGTGACGAGGCAGCTGCTGCCCGCGGAGGCGCCGCTGTGGGGCGGTGTGCTGCGCGCGCTGCCCGCCGGGCTGATCGTGCTGCTGCTCGCGCGCCGGCTGCCGAGCGGGTCGTGGTGGTGGCGCTCGCTCGTGCTCGGGACGCTGAACGTCGGCGGCTTCTTCGTGCTCGTGTACGTCGCAGGGCAGCGCCTGCCGTCGAGCCTTGCGGCCACGCTGATGTCGGCGTCCGCCGCGTGCATGCTGCTGTTCGCATGGCTGCTGCTGCACCGCAGGCCGAGGATCGCCGCGGTGGTGGGGGCGGCGGTGGGGCTCGCGGGCGTGGTCGTGATGCTGGGGTTCGACGCCGGCGGTGCGGACGTGTGGGGCGTCGCCGCGTCGCTCGGTGCGATGGTGGCGTCATCGATCGGCTTCGTGCTCACGTCGCGATGGGGCGCGGATGTGCCGGCGCTGCCGATGACGGCATGGCAGCTGATCGGCGGGTCGATCGTCCTGCTGCCGGTCGCCGTGCTCGTCGAGGGTGCGCCTCCGGCGCTCACGGCTCCGTCGGCGCTGGGGTTCGCATATCTCACCCTCGTGGCCACGGCGCTGGCGTATGTCGCGTGGTTCTCAGGGTTGCGGCGCCTTTCGCCGGGTGTGGTGGGCGTGGTCGGCCTGCTCAATCCGGTCGCGGGCGTGGTGCTCGGCGTCGTCATCGCCGGAGAGGCTTTCGGGGCGGCCGGATTCGTGGGGATCCTGCTCGTGCTCACGGGGATCGTGCTGGGCGCTGCGCCGCCCCGGCGTGCAGAGTCCGTGGAGGTCTCGCCCGAGCCGGCACAGTCTCGAACATAACTGTCGGAAGCGGGAGGTATGGTCGTTCCCATCGATTGAAGTGCTAGAACATCTGTTCTAACATTGAGAGATGGGGGCGATCGTGCAGCTCACTGCTCAGCGTTCCGTCCAGGACGTGCAAGAGGCGGATTCCGAGAGGGATCCCGCCGGAGCCGTCGCGACGCTGCGCGCCCAGCTCGAACGTGTGCAGGGCCGCCGGATGGACGCCCCGGTGCTGCCGGTGCTCCCGGCGCTGGCCTCGCTGCTTCCCGGCGGCGGGCTGCGTCCCGGTGCCGCATACTCCTTGCCGCGTTCGACCTCGGTGCTCCTGGCGCTGCTCGCCCAGCCGTCCCAGTCCGGTTCGTGGTGCGGGGTGATCGGTGTGCCGAGGCTCGGCGCCGAGGCGGCCGAAGGACTCGGGGTCGATCTGTCGCACCTCGTGCTCATCCCCGATCCCGGCGCCCGATGGCTCGCGGTCACCTCGACGGTCGCCGAGGTGCTGCCGGTGGTCGCCGTGCGGCCGTCGGGGCGCGCCGCCGACGGCGAGATCGCGCGTCTGGCCGCCCGGCTGCGCGATCGCGGAGCCGTGCTCCTCGTGCAGGGGCCGTGGCCGCAGGCCGAGGCGGTGCTCGAGGTCGGTGAGCCGACGTGGGAGGGCGTGGGCCGCGGCCATGGGTATCTCTCCGGCCGCGAGGTGACGATCACCTCGTCGAGCCGGCGCTGGCCGCGGTCTCGACGGACGCGGGTGATGCTTCCGGACGCCTCGGGGCACGTGTCCGCCGTCCCGGAGCGGATGCGGGTGGTCGAGCCCCTGCGCCGCGTCTCGGACGATGCCGCGCTCGCCAGGGCGGTGGGGACATGACACCCTCGGCGCCCGTCCGGAGCCTCGTGCTGTGGTTCCCCGACTGGCCCGTCACGGCGATCGCCCGAGAGGCCGGCTCGGCGCAGGACGAGGCGGGGATGCGGCATCCCATCGCCGTCGTCGAACGCAACCTCGTCGTCGCGTGCTCGGCGTCGGCGCGTGCCGAGGGGGTGCGCCGCGGGCAGCGACGGCGCGACGCCCAGGCGCGCTGCCCGGGGCTCACGGTGGTCGCCGCCGATGCGGCCCGCGACCAGCGGGCCTTCGCCCCGGTGGTGGCGCTGATCGAAGAGCGCGCACCGGGGGTGCAGCTGGTGAGACCCGGGCTGTGCGCGCTGCGTGCGCGTGGCCCGGCGCGGTACTACGGCGGCGAGACCGAGGCGGCGCGCATGCTCCTGGCGGCGCTGCGCGACCAGGGGCTCGAGGGGGTGCGGGCGGGGATCGCCGACGGCCCGTTCACGGCGGAGCAGGCGGCGCGTGCCGGCACGCGCGCCCACGAGCCGGTGTTCGTGGTGCCTGCCGGGGGAGCGGCCGGATTCCTTGCGCCGCTGTCGGTCGCGGTGCTCGACGCGGCGGTCGGAGGACCGGCCGGCGGGACGCCGGGCACGCAGGGGGCGGCCGATCTCGTGGGGCTGCTCGCGCGGCTGGGCGTGCAGACGCTGGGCGGATTCGCCGAGATGCCTCCCGACCGTGTGCGCGAGCGGTTCGGCGAGCGAGGGGTGCGGCTCCATGCGCTCGCCGCCGGCCAGGACTCGCGGCCCGTCGAGCCGCGGACGCCGCCGCCCGAGCTGCAGCGCGAGGTCGCGTTCGAGCCGCCGCTCGAGATCGCCGACCAGGTGGCGTTCGCGATGCGCGTCACCGCCGATGACTTCGTCGCCGGTCTCGGCGCGGTCGACCTCGTGTGCACCGAGCTGCGGGTCGAGCTCGTCGGCGACCGGGGCGAGCGCAGCGAGCGGGTGTGGCTGCATCCCGGATCGTTCGATGCGCCGGCGATCGTCGACCGCGTGCGCTGGCAGCTGGCCGAAGACGTGGGGACGGGGGATGCCGGCGGCCCCGGCGACTCCGCGCGCGGCGGACTGCGCAGCGGCGTGGCGCTGGTGCGGATCTCGCCCGAGGCGGTGGATGCGGCATCCCACCACGCTCCGGCGCTGTTCGGCGGTGGTCCCGAGCAGCGCGTGCACCACGCGCTGTCGCGGGTGCAGGCGATGCTGGGGCACCGTGGCGTGCTCACGCCCGCGATCGGCGGCGGGCGCTGGCTGGCCGAGCGGCAGGTGCTCGTGCCGTGGGGCGACAAGGATGCACGCGACCGGCGACCCGGCGTGCGCGCCACCGACGGTGCGGGAGGCCTTGCGGCGCAGCGCGCCCGGCCGTGGCCAGGGAGCCTGCCCGATCCGCTGCCGACGACGGTGTTCGCCGACCCCGTCCCGGTCGATGTGCGCGCGCTCGGCGGCGAACTGGTCGACGTCGACGAGCGCGGCACGGTGTCGGCGGTGCCCGCGTTCCTCATCGAGAGCGGGCGGCGCCGGGCGATCGAAGCGTGGGCAGGGCCGTGGCCGGTGGTCGAGCGGGGATGGGATGCCGTCCGTGCGCGACGTGCGCACCGGTTCCAGGTCGTCGACGCTGACGGGGGAGCCTGGCTGCTCGTGTGCGACGGCGACGCCTGGACCGCGGAGGCGACGTATGACTAGCGGGCCGGGCTGATGGGCTTCAACAACCCCGGGGTGTCGTGGTCCGAGATGGAGCGCGTGCTGTCGGGCCGTCGCCGGCCCGGCGGTCCGCCGGTGGGCGCGGACGGCGGCGACAGCCCGGCGTGGTCGCACAAGCGCGGTCCTTACGTCGCCCCCGAGATCGAGCGTCCGGCCGATGCCATCCCGTACGCCGAGCTGCACGCGCATTCGTCGTACTCGTTCCTCGACGGGGCGTCGTCGCCCGAAGAGCTGGCAGAAGAAGCAGAGCGTCTGGGGCTGCACGCCCTGGCGGTGACCGACCACGACGGCTTCTACGGCATCGTGCGGTTCGCCGAGGCGGCCGAGGCGCTGCAGCTGAACACCGTGTTCGGCGCAGAGCTGTCGCTCGAGCTGCCGAAGCCGCAGAACGGCGAGGCCGATCCGGTCGGCGCGCACCTGCTGGTGCTCGCGCGCGGCGAAGAGGGGTACCACCGGCTGGCCGGCGCGATCACGCACGCCCAGCTGCAGGGAGCCGAGAAGGGGCGCCCGGTCTACGACCTCGACGAGCTGGCCGCGCAGGCGGACGGCCACTGGGCCGTGCTCACCGGCTGCCGCAAGGGGACGGTGCGGCGTGCGCTCGCGTCGGCGTCCGGAACGGCGGGGGCGGATGCCGCAGCCGTCGAGCTCGACCGGCTCGTGACGCTGTTCGGCCGCGACGCCGTGCACGTCGAGCTCATCGACCACGGCAATCCGCTCGACTCCCGTGACAACGACGTGCTGGCCGGGCTCGCGCGGGAGCGGGGACTGCCGCTGCTGGCCACCAACAACGTGCACTACGCGATGCCGAAGCGGCAGCTGCTGGCCGCGGCGGTCGCGGCGGTGCGCGCGAACCGCGGGCTCGACGAGCTCGACGGCTGGCTGCCCGCCCACGCCGGCGCGCACCTGCGGTCGGGGGCCGAGATGGCGGAGCGGTTCGTGCGGTTCCCCGACGCCGTGGCGCGTACGGTGACGCTGGCCGACGAGCTCGCCTTCTCGCTGCGCAAGGCGAAGCCGGCACTGCCGAAGCAGAAGGTGCCCGAGGGGCACACTCCGATGTCGTGGCTGCGCAAGCTCGTGTGGGACGCGGTGCCGCGCAAGTACCCGAACCTGACCGACGAGAACCGAGCGCGCATCGAGAAGGAGCTCGGCGTCATCGAGATGAAGGACTTCCCGGGCTACTTCCTGATCGTCCACGGCATCGTCCAGTTCGCCCGGAGCCGGGGCATCCTCTGCCAGGGCCGGGGGTCCGCCGCCAACAGCGCCGTCTGCTACCTGCTGGACATCACCGCGGTCGACGCGATCGGGTACGACCTGCCGTTCGAGCGGTTCCTCTCGAGCCTGCGCGAGGAGGAGCCCGACATCGACGTCGACTTCGACTCCGACCGTCGTGAAGAGGTGATCCAGTGGGTCTACCGGGAGTACGGGCGCGACCGTGCGGCGCAGGTCGCGAACGTCATCCAGTACCGGCCCAAGAACGCCGTGCGCGACATGGCGAAGGCGCTCGGCCATTCGCCGGGACAGCAGGACGCGTGGTCCAAGCAGATCGAGGGCTGGGGCGCGCTGCTCGAGACCGGTGCGGGTCACGACATCCCGGATCAGGTGCTGGAGTTCGCCGGCGAGCTGCTGAAGGCTCCTCGGCATCTCGGCATCCACTCCGGAGGGATGGTGCTGACCGACCGGCCGGTGGGAGAAGTCGTGCCGATCGAGCATGCCCGCATGGAGAACCGCACCGTGATCCAGTGGGACAAGGACGACGCCGCCTGGATGGGGCTGGTCAAGTTCGACCTGCTGGGACTCGGGATGCTGGCGGCCCTGCAGTACTGCTTCGACATGATCCGCGCCTCGACGGGCGAGGACTGGGAGCTGTCGACCATCCCGAAAGAAGAGAAGGCGGTCTACGACATGCTGTGCCGCGCGGATGCGGTGGGCGTGTTCCAGGTGGAGTCGCGCGCGCAGATGGGGCTGCTCCCGCGGCTGCAGCCGCGGGAGTTCTACGACCTCGCGATCGAGATCGCGCTCATCCGTCCCGGGCCGATCCAGGGCGGCGCGGTGCACCCGTTCGTGCGGCGAAAGCTCGGCCAGGATCCCGTCACGTATCCGCACGAGAAGCTCAAGCCGGTGCTGGAGCGCACGCTCGGGATCCCGGTGTTCCAGGAGCAGCTCATGCAGATGGGCATGGTCATCGGCGGGCTGAACGGCGAGGACGCCGACCTGCTGCGCCGCGCGATGGGTTCCAAGCGCGGGGTCGAGAAGATCGAGTCGCTGCGCGAGAAGCTCTACGACGGCATGGAAGAGAACGGCCTGGTGGGGGATGCCGCCGACGCGATCTACGCCAAGATCCAGGCGTTCGCGAACTTCGGGTTCGCCGAGTCGCATTCGCTGTCGTTCGCGCTGCTCGTGTACGCGAGCTCGTGGATCAAGCTGCACTACCCGGGCGCCTTCCTCGCCGGTCTGCTGCGGGCGCAGCCGATGGGCTTCTACTCGCCCGCCACCCTGGTCGCCGACGCCCGCCGCCACGGGGTCGACGTGCGCCGCCCCGACCTGCACGCGTCGGGCGTCGAGGCGGTGCTGGAACCGGTGGCCGGCATCCGGTCGTCGAGCGAGCTTGCGAGTCGAAACGCCGAGGCTCCGGCCGGCCTCGACTCATGCCTGCAGCGCGAACAGCCGCCGGTGGGGAAGTTCGACCTGGACGCCCCCGACGAGTCGGCGGCGCATCGCCGCGACGGCGGATTCGCGGTGCGGCTGGGGCTGGCAGGCGTGAAGGGGATCGGCGCGGCGGTCGCGCAGCGCATCGTCGATGCACGGGACGCCGCGGGAGAGTTCCGCGATCTGCGCGACCTGGTGCGTCGCACCAGCATCACCGCCGCGCAGGTCGAGGCGCTCGCGACCGCGGGGGTGTTCGAGTGCCTCGGCATCAGCCGGCGCGAGGCGATCTGGCTGGCGGGCTCGGCGGCGCAGGATCGTCCCGAGTTCCTGCCCGATTCGCTCATCGCGGTGCAGCCGCCGTTGTTCCCCGACCCGACGAGCTACGAGCGGCTCGCCGCGGACCTGTGGGCGACGGGCATCTCGACCGACGACCATCCGCTGACCCACTACCGTTCCGGCCTGGACGCCAGGGGAGTGCTGACCTCGCGCGAGCTGCGCACGTACGAGACCGGTCGCCGGGTCGAGGTGGCGGGACTCGTGACGCACCGGCAGCGTCCGGCGACGGCATCCGGGATCACCTTCATCAATCTTGAGGACGAGCACGGTCTCGTCAACATCGTGTGCTCGATCGGGGTCTGGAACCGCTACCGCCGTGTCGTGCGGGATTCGCCCGCGCTCATCGTCCGCGGCCTGCTCGAGCGATCGGTCGAAGGAGTGACCAACCTCGTTGCCGACGCCTTCGAGGATCTCCGCGTCGAGGTGCAGCACCGGGCGCGAGACTTCCGGTGAGCCCGCCGTTCAGCGCGTCGGCGGATCCTGCTCGTCGGTGATGGCGCCGGTCGGCTCCGCATCCTGCACGACGTGGTGGACGCCGAGATCGTCGGCGACGAGGCGCCCGGCCTCCACGGCCTCCTCCTTGCTGGCGAAGCTCTGCGAGAGTTCGGGATGCCCCTCGACATGGTTCTCCCACTGCCCGCGGTTGGAGCGGGTCACGACAGGGGCCGCCTCGGTCGTCATGTGTCCTCCTTGTTCACGGACAAGCTGCCAGGCTCAGAGGTCCCCGTCCCACGGGGACGGGTTGGTGGGTTCGACGTCGAACGCGGCCGTCGGATGCAGCCGGCGCTGGATCCCGTTCAGCCGCGTCACGGTGGCGTCGTCGATCACTTCGTCGGCGTCGGTCGTGACGTGATGGGCGAGCATCTGACTTGCCGGACCGATCAGCAGAAGCACTCCACCGACCGAACCGTCGTCGTTCAGGGTGGGGATGGACACCGTCTCGGCCTCGCCGACATCGGCGAGCGCCTGGCATGTGGCCAGCAATGCTGCGGCGATGTCGTCCCCCGTGACGAACTCGCTTCCTGCGTAGATGACCTTCTTCACAGTGCCCTTTCTACCCACGATCTCGCGATGGGGCTCCGGGGTTGCGGCATCCGGATGAAGCGGGTACAGCGCACCGTCACGAAGCCCCAGCGCTCGGCCGCGATCTGTAAAGGATCGCGGCAGAGGCGACTCAGGCAGGCGCGACGACCACGACGTAGGTGCACTCCTCGTCATCGGCGTTCTCGTAGGTGCACTCGGCGGGCCGGCCGAGAATGAGGCGGTCGCCCGCCGAGAGTCGGTGCACACGGTCGCCCTCGTGGAATGTCAGAACTCCGTCCGCGACCCAGATCAGATGGCGGCTGAACGCGTAGGTGGCCGCCGGGTAGGTGACCCGTGCACGCGGCGGCAGTGTCACTTCGGTCACATCGACGGGGAAGGCGGGCGCAGCAGCGACCTGGCGGCGGCGGTACCCGGTCGCCGGGTCCGTCCAGCCGGCGCGGTCACCCTCGCGCAGCAGACCGCTTTCGGGCGTCGTCGCCCGGCTCAGAAGGCTCGAGATGCTCAGCCCGAGCGCGCCGGCCAGCTTTCCGAGGAGCGCCGCGGTGGGGCTGCTCGCGCCGCGTTCGATGCGGTCGATCATGGCGCGAGAGACTCCGGAGGCGGTGGCGAGGTCACTGCCCGACCATCCCCGGCGTTCGCGTGCGTCGCGGACGGCGGAGCCGACGTCGAAGGTGTCGTCTAATATCTGCGACATCCGTCTACTATATTGCGATGACCTCTCTGCGCGCCGCCGACGACCGTGACCTCGACGCCATCCTCGCCATCCACAACGACGCCATCGCACACTCACGCGCGATCTGGACCGATGCGCTCGTGGATCGCCGGGAGCGCGAGCAGTGGCTGGCGGCCCGCCGCGAGGTGGGGCATCCTGTCGTCGTCGCGGAGGTCGATGGCGTCGTCGCGGGGTACGCGACCTACGGGCCGTGGCGTCTGAAATCGGGTTACCGCTACACCGTCGAGGATTCGATCTATCTCGACCGCGCGTTCCGCGGGCAGGGGATCGGCGGCCTGCTGCTGGGCGAGATCATCCGGATCGCCCGCGAAAGAGGCCTGCGCGTGATGATCGCAGACATCGAGGCGGGCAACACCGCGTCGATCCGGCTGCACGAGCGCTTCGGCTTCACTCACGCGGGACTGCTGCGGGGGATCGGCACGAAGTTCGATGAGCGACTCGACCTGGCCATCCTGGAGCTTCCGCTCGACAGCTGACGCCGCCTACGGTGAGACCGTGCTGTTCGATGCTGACGATCCGGCCGGGGTCGCTCACGCCCTGACCAGCGAGAACTCCTACCTCACGCTCGCGACGGTCGGGAGCGACGATGGGCCGTGGGCATCGCCGGTGTGGTTTGCTGCGCGGGGGCTCGAGCTCTTCGTCTGGGCGTCGAAGCCCGGGGCGCGACATTCCCGCCACATCGCGGAGAACCCGCGCGTCTCTCTCGTGATCTTCGATTCGCGCCAGTCGCCCGGGGCCGGAAGCGCGCTGTACGCGTCCGCTGCGGCCGGCCTCGTCGATGACGCGGGGTTCGACGAGGCACTGCAGATCTACAACGCACGGTCGCGCGAGCGCGGTCTGAGCGAGTGGGATGCCGTCGACCTGCGCGCTCCCGCCCGCCACCGTCTCTACACCGCCGTCGCCGATGAGGTGTTCGTCCTCGACGACCACGACGAGCGGGTACGCGTGCGCTGACGTCGCGCCATCGCGGTGCGGTCGCGCACGTCGGCGACGGCGGACGCGAGGTCGGGGTGGGTGAAGACAAAACCCGCGTCGAGGAGCTTCTCGGGCAGCACCCACCGGCTCTTGAGCACCAGTTCGGGTTCGGTGCGCGCCACCCACATCCCCGCCTCGAGCAGGAGCCGGGTCGAGGGAACGCCGATCGGCGTGCCGACGGCATGGCGGAGTGTGCGCATGAGCGTGCGATTGTCGGACGGATGCGGCGACGCGAGGTTGATCGGGCCCGCCAGGGTCTCGTCGTCGCGGATGAATCCGATCGCCCGGACGGCGTCGTCGACGTGGATCCAGCTCAACCGCTGGCGGCCGTGCGTCCGGTGCCACCGTGCGCACTGCGGGCCCGTCGGGTGGTCGCCGATGCCGCGGTACCGTCGGTGTGGCGGGCACCAGCCGTCGTACTGAGTGCCGCCCAGCCCGGCCCGGGCGAGCGCCAAAAGCACGCGGGTGGCAGGTCCGTCGCCGAGGACGATCGCCATGCGCAGCGCGGCTCGTCGCGTGCCCGGCAGCGAGCCCTCGAAGAACTCGCGTTCCCACGCGGCGGCGACGTCGACCGAGAATCCCGAGCCGATGTCGCCGGCGGACTCCGTCTGAGGGTGGTCCATCGCGTGGCGGTAGATCGTCGCCGTCGACGCGTTGATCCAGACCCGCGGAGGCTGCGCCGCCGCTGCGATCGCGGTCCGCAGCGCGCGCGTCGTGCGCACGCGGGACTCGAGGATCTCGAGCCGGTTGCGGTCGGTATAGCGGCAGTTCACGGATCGGCCGGCGAAGTTGAGCACGGCATCGGCGCCGTCGACAGCTGCGAGGAGCGCGTCGGCGTCCGTCCAGCCGATCCCGCCGCTGCGCCCGACGGTGCGGACCTCGTATCCGTCCGCCCGGCAGGCGTCGGCGACCGCGCGTCCCACGAAGCCGCTCGCGCCGGCGATCACCGCGATCGGTCGTCCTTCTGCGTCCATGGTTCGACCGTACACGTTTCTGAACATGTTCAGTAAATAGACGGCACGTCTGTAACGGCGCTCTTTTGATGCGACTGGAGGTATAGGTTAGGCTTCCCTAACGTGACCACCGACACGAACTCCGTGCGTCCCGCCGACGAGCTGCGCGGGGAAGCCCTGGCGCTCAGCTACGGACGCACGCGCGTCGTCCACGAGGTCTCGCTCCACCTCCGCCCCGGCGTCGTCACCGCGCTCATCGGGCCGAACGGCAGCGGCAAGTCGACGGCGCTGCGCGCCCTCGCGCGGCTGCACCGGGTCGATGCCGGCTCGGTGCACATCGAGGGTGCGGCCGGGCGCCGTGACGCGGCATCCCTGTCGGCGAAGGAATTCGCGCGCACCGTGGCGATGCTGTCGCAGTCGCGCCCGCATCCGTCGGGCCTCGAGGTGCGCGACGTCGTCGCCTACGGCCGCCACCCGCACCGAGGCCGCTTCTCGGGGCTCACCGATGCCGACCGCGCCGCCATCGACCGCGCGCTGGCGCTCACCGGGCTCACCGCGATGGCCCACCGGCCGGTCGACGAGCTGTCCGGCGGCGAGCTGCAGCGCGTGTGGCTCGCGACCGCGCTCGCGCAGAGTACGGGCATCCTGCTGCTCGACGAGCCGACCAACCACCTCGACCTGCGGTACCAGATCGAGACCCTCGACCTGGTGTGCGACCTCGCCGACCGCGGCACCGCCGTCGGCGTGGTGCTGCACGACCTCGACCACGCGGCTGCCGTCGCCGACGAGGTCGTGCTGATGCGCGGCGGCCGCGTGCACGCCTCCGGCACACCCGCCGAGGTGCTGACCGCCGACAACCTCACCGACGTGTACGGGTTCCGCATCGACACCGACGTCGACGACGCCACCGGACGCGTGCGTGTGATCCCACGCGGCCGTCACCACGAGCGCGTCCGCCGGTCCGAAGCCCTTCACGTCTGATCCGTTCCTGTCCGCACACCCCTCTGGAGTCCTCCCGATGACCAAGTCCTTCGCTGCCCTCGCCGTTCTCGGCGCCCTCGCCCTCGCGCTCACCGCGTGCGGCACGACCTCGGTGCCCGCGTCGGCCGATGCCGATGCCGACACCGTGACGTCGACGGGGGTCGGCTGCGCGGACGACACGACCGCGACCTCGACGGACGCCGTGGAGGTCACCGACGCCTTCGGCCGCACCGTCTCGCTCGACCAGCCGGCCACGAAGGTCGCGGTGCTCGAATGGCAGCAGATCGAGGACGTCCTCTCGCTGTGCCTCACGCCGGTGGCGGTCGCGGACGCGGAGGGCTACCGCACGTGGGACACGGCCGAGGAGCTGCCCGAGAGCGTCGAGAGCGTCGGCACGCGTCAGGAGCCGAACCTCGACGCGCTGTTCGCCACCGAGCCCGACCTCGTCATCGTCGAGGCCTACACGCGTGACGACGAGATCATCGCGCAGCTCGAGAAGTACGGCGTGCCCGTGCTCGCGACGCTCGGCGCCGACGCCGCGGACCCGATCGGGCAGATGCTCGACACGTTCGACCTCATCGCGCAGGCGACCGGTCGCACCGAGCGCGCGGACGTGGTGAAGGACGAGTTCGAGCAGCACCTCGCCGACGCCAAGGCCGAGGTCGAAGGAGCCGCCCCCGCGGTGACCGACTTCGTGTACTTCGACGGATGGGTCGACGGCGGCAACGTGTCGCTGCGTCCCTTCGGTCAGGGCTCGCTCATCGGCGAGCTCGGCGAGGAGCTCGGTCTCACCAACGCGTGGACCGGCGAGGTCGACCCGGCCTATGGCCTGGGCCAGACCGACATCGAGGGCATGACCACGATCGGCGACGCCAACCTGTTCTACACCGGCACGGTCGACCCCGACTCCGAGAGCTTCGTCGACGCCGCGGCCGAGAACCCCGCGTGGGCCTCGATCCCGGCTGTCGCCGAGAACCGTCTCGCTGCCTTCCCCGGCGGCATCTGGACGTTCGGCGGGCCGCGCTCGGCCGAGCAGATCATCGACGCCTACGTCGCCGCGATCACCCAGTGAGCACGCGGTCGTTGAGCGAGCGGGTCTCTCGCTTGTCGGGAGAGGACCCCGGAACCGGTGCGGAGACACCCCACTCGGCACCCGGGGGAGGAGCTCCGGCCGCTCGCTCAACGACCGCCGTGGGCGTCGGCGTGCTGCTCGCGCTGCTCGTGGTGCTGGTGCTCGTGGCGGCCTGGCACCTGACGCAAGGCACGAGCGGCGCGGCGTTCCCGAATGCCGACGTGCTGTGGGGCTCGCGGGTCCCGAGGCTCGCGGCGGGCGTCGCGGTGGGAATCGCCCTGGGCGTGGCGGGTCTCGTGATGCAGTCCCTGTCGCGCAACGCGCTCGCGTCGCCTGACACGCTCGGCGTCACGGCCGGCTCATACCTCGCTGTCACCGCGGTGGCCGCCTTCGGCGTCGCGGTCCCGATCTGGGCGTCCGGGTTCGTCGCCTTCGCCGGCGGTCTGGCCGCCGCCGCGCTCGTGCTGGGCCTCGCCGGCGGTGCGGGCACCTCGACCACACGCCTAGTGCTCGCCGGCTCGGCGCTCGCGCTCGCGTTCCAGGCGGGCACGTCCGCGCTGCTCGTGCTCTTCTCCGAAGAGACGAAGGGGCTGCTCGCGTGGGGGAGCGGAAGCCTCTCGCAGCTCGGCCTCGAGAGCTTCCTGCGGGCGGCCCCCGTCGTCGTGGTCTGCATCGTCCTCACCCTGGTGCTGGCGCGCCGCTTCGACGTCCTCGCCCTGGGGGACGACACCGCATCGTCGCTCGGCGTGCCGATCCGGTCGACGCGGGTGTTCGGCATCCTGCTGTCGGTCCTGCTGACGGCCACCGCCGTGACGCTCGCCGGGCCCATCGGCTTCGTCGGCCTGTGCGCGCCGGTGCTCGCACGACTGCTCGCGCGCATCGTGCCGGCGCTCGGCCGGCACCTGCTGCTCATCCCGCTCTCGGGGTTGATCGGCGCGATCGTCGTGATCCTCGCCGACGCGCTGCTGCGGGCGATCATCGGGCCCGAGGGTGCGATCGCCGTGCCGACGGGCGTCGCCACCACTGTCTTCGGCGCGGTCGTGCTCGTGGTCATGGCACGTCGACTGCGCGACTCCGGACCGACCCGCCGCCCGCCCACCATCCGGATCGGCGTGCGCAGCGGCCGCCGGTTCGTCATCGTCCTGATCGTCGCTGCGGTCGCCCTGTGCGCGGTCGTGGTCGCCGGCATGCTGCTCGGCAGCACCCGCCTGCTCACCGGCGACATCCTGCTGTGGCTTCAGGATGCCGCACCCCCGCGGATCGCGTTCGCCCTGGACGAGCGTGCCCCGCGCGTGATCGCGGCAGTCGTGGCCGGCGCCGCGCTGGGCCTGTCGGGCAGCGTCACCCAGGCGGTGAGCCGGAACCCGCTGGCCGACCCGAGCCTTCTCGGGATCACCGGCGGCGCGGGCCTCGGTGCCGTGCTCGTGGTCACCAGCGCCACGGCGACGACGTTCGGGATGCTGGTGGCCGCTGTCGTCGGCGGACTGCTGGCGTTCGTGCTCGTCTACGGCCTGGCCTGGCGCGGCGGGCTCAGCGCCGACCGGTTCATCCTGATCGGCATCGGCGTCTCGTACGGGACCGTCGCGCTCACGACCTTCGTGCTGCTGCGGGCCAACCCGTGGGACACTCCGAAGATCTACACCTGGCTGTCGGGCACCACCTACGGGCGCATCTGGGAGCAGGTGATCCCGCTGGCGATCGTGCTGGCCATCGCCCTCCCGTTCGTGCTCGTGCACCGCCGTGATCTCGACATCCTCGCGATGGACGAGGACACGCCGCGCCTGGTGGGCATCCGCCTGGAGCGCACGCGCCTGCTGCTGCTCGTCGCGGCGGCCGTGCTCGCGGCGCTCAGCGTCGTCGCCGTGGGAGTGGTCGGGTTCGTCGGACTGGTGGCACCCCATGCGGCGCGGGCTCTCGTGGGCGCGCGGCACAGCCGCGTGATCCCGGTCGCGGTGCTGCTCGGTGCGGTGCTCGTGGGTATCGCCGACGTGCTGGGGCGCACCGTGATCGCCCCCGCGCAGCTGCCCGCGGGCCTCGTCGTCGCGCTCGTGGGTGCACCGTACTTCGTGTGGCTGCTCTGGCGATCCCGCGACACGTAGGCCGGCGGGCCCGCCACGACGGACGCCCCGAACGCGGCGACGACGGCGGCCGAGGCATCCACCGATCCGTCATCGACCACGATGACCTCGTCGGAAAGTCCTCACCCGTCTCTCGCGTCACACCTCAACCAACGTCCCAGGACAGTGCTGAGGGGCGCCTGCTCGCTCGTGTCCAAGGGTCGTGCCGTCGTTCGACGGCGAAGCACCCTGGAAGATCCGCCCGGCCTCCGTCGAAGTGGGGACTCGATCTGGCTGATCGAGTCTCCACCCTTCGCGAGGCCGCGGTGCATGGCACGGGGCTTGCGCAATCCCCGCGCTCGTGCAGGTTAGTGGTGGAAGGAGCCGGCTTCCTCTTCGGTCATGGGGACGGTGATGGGGTGCTTGTCGAAGTGCTCGATGGCGGCCCGGTAGTCGTCCATGAGGAGGTTGGCCTCGTCGCGGCTGAATCCGACGCGCACGAGGATGCGCTGGATCGGGAGGTCCTCCCGATTCGGCGGCATCGTGTAGGCGGGCACCTGCCAGCCCCGGGTACGCAGCCGGTCGGCGAGGTCGAACAGGGTGAAGGAGTGCTCCATGCCGTCCTTGAGCTTCCACGAGACGGCCGGGATGCCTTCTTGCGGAGTGCCGCCGTTGATGATGTCGAAATGACCGAGCTTGTCGATCTCGGCGGCGAGGAACATGGCGGTGTCGTAGCAGGACTGCTGGATCCGGCGATATCCCTCACGTCCCAGGCGGAGGAAGTTGTAGTACTGGGCGACGATCTGCCCGCCGGGGCGTGAGAAGTTCAACGCGAAGGTGGGCATGTTGCCGCCCAGGTAGTTGACGTTGAAGATCAGCTCCTCCGGGAGGTCCTCGGTATCGCGCCACACGACCCAGCCCACACCCAGAGGCGCGAGTCCGAACTTGTGGCCGGACGCGTTGATCGACTTCACACGGGGGAGGCGGAAGTCCCACACGATGTGGGGCGCGGTGAAGGGGGCGAGGAAGCCGCCGCTCGCACCGTCCACATGGATCGGGATGTCCAGCCCCTTCTCCTCCTGCAGTGCGTCCAACGCGTCGCTGACGGCCTGGACGGGTTCGAACCCGCCGGTAAAGGTGACCCCGAGGGTGGGGACCACGCCGATGGTGTTCTCATCGACCCGGCTGATCACCTCTTCGGGGGTCATCAGGAACCGGTCCCCTTCCATGGGGATCTCGCGCAGCTCCACGTCCCAGTAGCGGGCGAACTTGTGCCAGCACACCTGCACCGGCCCGGTGATGAGGTTGGGAGTGTCGGTCGGCTTGCCCGCCGCACGCTGCCGGGCCCGCCACTTCCACAGCAGCGCCATCCCGCCCAGCATCGCCGCCTCGCTCGACCCGGTCGTCGACGTGCCCGCCGTGTTGGCCGCATCGGGCGAGTTCCACAGGTCGGCCAGGATGTGCACGCAGCGGGCCTCGATCTCGGCCGTCTGCGGGTACTCGTCCTTGTCGATCATGTTCTTGTCGAGGGTCTCGGCCATCAGCAGCCGCACCTCGGGCTCCAACCAGGTCTGACAGAACGTCGCCAGGTTCTGCCGCGAGTTGCCGTCGAGCATCAACTCGTCCGACACGACCTGATACGCGTGACGTGCGAGGTGCTCCTTGTCCGGCATCCGGTACTTCGGCATCGACACCGACATGTCAGTGGACGCGAAGACCTCGTCCAGGACCTCGTCACGGATGTTGTCACGTTGATGCAGCATCTTCTCTTCCTTCTTCTCAGCGATTCAGTACGTCGGGGTGTCAGCTGGCAGTCGGGGTCGTCGTCGCCTCCGTCTTGGTCGCATCGACGTCGTTGTCCTGGTGTGCATGCGAGACGTCCGGATGGATCTTCCAGCTGTCTTTGCGGAACATCATGATGATGAACGGCCAGATGCCGAGGCCCACGATGCCACCGATGAGCAACAGGGTGTAGCCGAGCTGGCCCATCGAGCTGCCCTCGGGCTCGACGAATCCGATGAGGAAGGCGAGCAGGCTCGCGAGGAAGCCGAGCCACCCGATGAAGCCCATGGCCGGCGTGCGGAATCCGCGCTGGACGTCGGGGTGGGTGCGCCGCAGCTTCATCGCCGCGAGGAACATCATCATGTACATGATCAGGTAGAGCTGCACGGCCATCGCCGAGAAGATCCAGAACACGCTCTGCACGGAGGGCACGATGGCGAACAGGACGGCGAGGACCGTGACGATGATGCCCTGCACCACCATGATCGGCACCTGCATGTCGTACTTGTTGGTGCCCTGCAGCTTCGGGGGCAGGTATCCCTGACGGCCGACCAGCAGGAGGCCCTTGCTAGGACCAGGGATCCACGTGACGACCGAGGCGAGGATGCCGAACACGATGAGCAGGGCCATCACCGTGGTCGCCCAGGGCATGCCGAGCTGCTTGAAGAACACGTCGAACGCCTGCAGCACCCCCTGAGTCAGATTGACGTCGCTGGGTGCGACTCCCACGGACAGGGCGAGCGTCGGGAAGATGAAGATGATCAGGATCACGATGGATGCCAGGACGATCGCACGCGGGAAGTTGCGGCTCGGCTTGTCCATCTCGTTGACGTGCACGGCGTTCATCTCCATGCCGGCGTACGAGAGGAAGTTGCTCACGATCAGCACGATGCTCGCGAGGCCCGTCCACGTCGGGAACCACTGCGCCTCGGTGACGGGCGGGAGCTCGGACTTCCCGCCCGAGGTGAGGAACAGGATGGCGAACAGCACGAGCCCGAGAGACGGGACGATCGTGCCGGCGATGAAGCCCCACTTGCTGACGCCGGCGAAGGCTTTGACTCCGCGGAACGCGATGAGCGTCGAGAACCAGTAGACGATGAGGATGACGGCTCCGGTGAACAGGCCGTTCGAGGCCAGCGCCGGGTTGAACACGTACGCCAGGGCGGATGCGAAGAAGGCCAGCTGTGCGGGATACCAGACGACGTTCTGGATCCACTGCTGCCAGATGGCGCTGAAGCCCATGCGTTCGCCGAACGCCTCTTTCACCCAGACGAACACACCGCCCTTCCACCCGCTCGCGAGCTCGGCCGCGACAAGCGCGACCGGCACCATGAAGACGAGGGCCGGCAGGATGTACAGGAAGATCGACGCCCAGCCGTACTCCGCCATGGCAGGCAGACCGCGGACGCTCGCGACGGCGGTGGCGATGAGGATCGCCATCGTCGTCCACGACATGCCGGCTGCGGCTCTCTGTGCCACAGCCGTCGCGCGGGACTTGCTGTCTTGACTCACGTCCACACCTCCACTCGAGGGCCTGTCGGCCGCCAAGTCGTCGGCGCACCCCCCGGTGCTTCGGCGACAGTACGTGGGTACTCAACTCCGTCGCGTGGCGAGGGACATCGCGCACATTAGGTGAAAAGGCCGGCCCGGTCCTGCCGCGTCGAGGGCGGCGCCATGCGCCGGCCTCGCAGATGCGCGTACGGTGGGGGCACCGGTTCATCGACGCCGCGGTCGAGACGCAGGAGGTCACCATGGGGCATCTGATCTACGGTGTGGCACCGGCGATCGACATCGAGGATCGTGCGCTGGAGCATCTTCGGGTCGTCATCGTGACGAAGCTCCGGCGCGACGAGAGCTTCAGTTTCAACTGGGACAACGAGCCCGACGTCTCCGGCGATGACGCGATCAACGCGCCCGGTCTGCACGGCACCGTGTGGATCTCGAAGGCGTCTTCGCTCTACTTCAGCTTCGACAGCGCGCCCACCGCGGCGCTGAATCCGCACTGGATCATGGCGCTCATGGAGGAGGCGAACAGCAACAGGGGATTGCGCCTCGTCCCCGAGCCCGAGCGCCCCTGACGGCGCCTTCGCCCCGGCAGGCACTGCACAGCCCACCACTGTAGCGGAGCGGTCCTCCTCGACGTAGGGTGACCCATCACGGGGAGGATCTCAGCCGGAGGTCGACATGTGCACAGGCGCCAACTACACCACGCGGGATCACTACTTCGGGCGGAATCTCGACCTGGAATTCTCGTACAACGAGACGGTCACCGTGACCCCTCGGAACTTTCCGTTCGAATTCCGCAAGGCGGCTCCGCTGGAAAGTCATCACGCCATCATCGGGATGGCGACCATCGCGGACGGATACCCCCTGTATTACGACGCGGCGAACGAGAAGGGCCTCAGCATGGCGGGGCTGAACTTTCCGGAGAACGCGGACTACAAGCCGGAAGCGGCCGGCAAGACGAACATCACTCCCTTCGAGTTCATCCCCTGGCTCCTCGGACAGTTCGAGACCGTGGGCGAGGTGAAGGCCGCGCTGCAGACGATGAACCTCGTAGACATCTCTTTCAGCGCCGCTTTCCCGTTGTCGCCGCTGCATTGGATCATCTCTGATCGGACGACATCGATCACCGTGGAGAGCGTGAAGGAGGGGCTGAGGGTATATGACAACCCCATCGGAGTCCTCACGAACAATCCCACCTTCGATATCCAGTCGTTCAACCTGAACAACTTCATGCACCTGTCCAAGAATCCGCCGGAGAAGCACTTCTCCGACGAACTGGACTTCGATGTCTACAGTCGCGGGATGGGTGCGATCGGCCTGCCCGGGGACCTGTCTTCCGCGTCCCGCTTCGTGAAGGTCGCCTTCACGAAGATGAACTCCGTGTCGGGGGATTCTGAGTCCGAGTCGATCAGTCAGTTCTTCCAGATCCTCGGTTCTGTCGCGCAGCAGCGGGGATGTGTCGAGGTCTCGCCGGGCAAGTTCGAGATCACCATCTACTCGTCCTGCTGCAACACCGATAAGGGATCTACTACTACACGACCTACGAGAACAGCCAGGTGACCGGGATCGACATGCACAAGGAAGACCTCGACGGCACCGCGCTCGTCGACTACCCGCTCGTCAAGGAGCAGCAGATCCGCCTGGAGAACTGACGGCCGGTACAGCACTGTGCGGGATCGACGGCGAGGCGGACGGGGCGCCGTCGAACGCCCACGTCGGTGCGGAGGTCCGCGGCACCTCCAGGCAGTCGCCGGGGAGCGACCCCGTGCTGCTGTGCAGCAGTATGACCGCATCCTCGGCGTCCTTGAGCGTCGACGTTCGAACCGTGATCTGTGTGGCGTCGTCCGGGACCCAGTCGGCGTCCACCGCTCCGCCGGCAGCGAACGCGTCCACATCCTCGGAGGTATGTGTGGACTCGTTGTGCAGGATGCCGTCGACGGCGGAGCATCCGCTCAGCCCCGCCATTCCTCCGAGGACGAGGAGGGCGGTCGCGAACAGGAGGTCGGTGCGTCGTGTCATTGCTCCACGATGCTCTGAGCGACCGCCGGATGCGTCAGCCTGCGGAGGTATCCGCTCCGTCGTAGGACTGATCCCGCAAAGCCGTAGCCATCGGGGTTCACGGCTTGCGCGCCGAAGGCCCTAACCCCGTTCGGTGGCGTCGTCGGTGGTGGCTCGTATGGTTGCCACGTGATTGCTCGGGTTTCTGGAACTGGTCGTCCATTGGTCGCGATTCATGGCTTCGGGGTCGACCTTGCGCCGCCACATGGTCGGCAGGTGCCTGTCGCTCCAGGCGGGAGCCAGAGGTCAGTCGTTGGGTGGCCGACGGAGCCGCTTCACGTCAGTGCGATGCTTCTTTGCCGCCAGGCGTCGTTCCTTCGCGCCGCGACTGGGTTTGGTGGGTCGTCGCGCGGGCGGTGGCGGCCGCAGTGCGTCAGCCACCATCGCGGCAAGTCGCGCGCGTGCGGCATCTCGGTTGCGTCGCTGCTCGCGATGTTCGGATGCCGCGATCGTCAGCACTCCGCCGACCAGTCGGCCGCTCAGCTGCGTGACGAGCCGCTCTCGTTGATGGGGGGAGAGGGCAGCCGATCTTGCCGCATCCCACACGAGTTCGACGCGGGAGTCCGCCGTGTTCACACCCTGCCCGCCCGGACCCGAGGAACGCGAAAACCGCCAGGACAGTTCGGACTCGGGGATCGTGACCCCGGCGGTGACGCGAAGTCCGGGACGGTTGGCAGCCGGCATGAGTCCATCATCCCTCGGCGGGCGAACGCTCTCAGGCGGATGCTGCAGGTGAGTAGAGCACGCCTAGACCCGACGAGGGGCAGGACATAGCCGAGAAGAACGATACCCCTGGAGGGACTCGAACACGTTTTGAGCACTTTGCATAGTGACGTCGAACGACAACTTCCGCGGAATTACGCGGGTTTTCGAGACGACTGCGACATCCAGCGACGCCCGCAAACAGCCAGCAGCGAATGGAATGCGGCCAAAATGCGGGCAAGAGTTGCCAGTCCTGGAGCACACTTTGAGGCTCATGCCAGAAATGGATGCGGCCAGGTCGGTGTCGGCCATAACTGGAACCGCGCGATTTTGGGCGGTCTGCTCTCAGCGACTGACCCTGTTTGGCAGAGTGCTCAATGCGGGCTAACGCATCCCAAGGGTCTGCCCCGAGTCTTGTTGACAGTCGGGGTTTGGGGTGATCAGGCCGCTTCTGCGTCCGTGTAGATCATCTCAAACTCGATGGGGGTGAGTCTGCCGAGGCCGCGCTGACGGCGTCGACGGTTGTACTTCGTCTCGATCCAGATGACCATCGCGAGGCGGAGTTCCCGCGACTATCCCAACGTCGGGTGTTCAACACGTTCTTCTGGAGCAGGCTGAAGAAGCTCTCCATGCTCGCGTTGTCCCCGGCCCCGTAAGACCGGCCCATGGAGCCGACGAGGCCGTTGTTCTGGAGCAGGTTCTGGGTACGCTTCGCGCGGAACTGACCGCCTCTGTCCGAGTGGCAGATCGTGCCGTTCGGTGAGCGCAACGCGATCGCGTTCCTCATCGCCGCCCGCGCAAGAGATGACTTCATCCGGGTGTCGATGGAGTAGCCGACGATCTTGTTCGACCAGACGTCCTTGATCGCGCAGATGTAGAGCTTGCCTTCCCTGGTCGGGTGTTCCGAGATATCCCAGAGCCACACCTTGTTCGGCCCGTCGGCGACGAACTTGTGCCGGACCACGCCGTGCTCGTCGACGACCGCGAGGAGGTCGTCGTGCGGCGCCGGCCCGCTGCTGCCGGGCTTGCTCCGCTTGCGGTGGTGCGACGCGTGAATCCCGGCGATCCGGCAGAGTCGGTGCCGGTTCTCGCTCGCGGTGATGCCGTGCTCGGTGTCGAGCTCGTCGGTGAGGAACCTGTAGCCGAGAGTGACATCGTCCGCATGCAGGTCGTAGAGCACATCAACGAGGTGCGCATCGTCCCAGTCCCGCCGGGAGACGGGGGTCTTTGAGCCACTGATAGTACCCCTGCCGGGACAGGCCGAGGACCCGCAACGCCACCGCGACCGGCACCCTGATCCGGGTGCCGGCAGCAGCCATCTCTTGGACGAGCGGAAAGACTATTTTCCCGGCAGGTTCGCCTGCGACAGATACGCCGCGGCCCGCCGCAGCACCTCGTTCTCCTGCTCCAGCAGCCGGATCCGCTTGTTCGCCTCACGCAGCTGCTTGCGCTCGTCGTCGGTCAAACCGGACCGCTTGCCGTCCTCAACGTCAGCCTGCTTCATCCAGTTGGTCAGCGAGCCTTCGGAGATACCGAAGTCTTTCGCGATCTGCGCCAACGACGCCTGGCCCTTGCGGGCCACGGCCACAACATCGTCGCGGAACTCTTTCGGGTAGGGCTTTGCCACAAGAACATCCTTCCAGCGAGGACGAATCCTCACAGTTCAGATGTCAACCAAACTCGGGGCAGACCCCATCGTCGATCTCGGACGTCGCAATGTCGTCGGCGCGAACCCTTCGATTGTGTCGCTCGAGGCGCGCCTCGACTTCGAGGCACGCGTTCCTGTGAGTGAGTGGCGAGGGATCGACGATGAGACGCTCTCGCTCTGGCTTACCGAGCCGAATGCGGGCACCGTCACAGTGGGCTTCTCGCGTAGCGTGCGGCTCAGCGCACGCTGCAGTTGGCACACAGAGCAGAATGTGCCCGACTTCGATGGCGAGCCTATCGAGGTCAGTGTGTTGGCCGAACCGTCGTTGCCATGAGTTCGTGCGGCTTGGGCGGGTACGTTTGCGGTCGGGGAGTCAGTCCTGTTGGGATCGCGGGTAGCCTTAGCCGAGCGCCAGGACGGCACCTGCACTGCTGACGAGCGACTGGTCAGGGCCATTCGCGGACACGTCGCGTAGATGGGCGAGTTGCTTTTCGCTCAGGTATCGGAAGCTCTGGGCAGGCTCGACATGTAGTAGATGCCGAAGCTCGGCGAGTCCAACCGATCGGGACCACCGCTCTGGCGCGTCGAGCTCAAGGACCGAGCACTCGCTCGCGCCCTCAAGATACTCGGTCAGCTCCGAGTTCTCAATACCGATCACGTCGGAGTAGTCGCGCCAGATCTTCTCGGTGTTGCTTCGAATCAGCCGCCGCGCACGCATGGTGCCGAGGACTGCCTTCTCCGGTGACGACGCGTAAATAATCACGGTCATTCCCTCGGGGACGTTCGGGAAGCGCCGCCGAATCTCCGCGGTCTTTGTTCCGTCGAGCAGGGCCCGCGCGAACCGTGGTCGGACCGATAGCAGGAGGGCGCGGCTCATTCGGGACGCCCTTCAGAGAGTTGCCGAACCATCACGTCATCGAACATTTGAGGGTCGACTTCTCGCATACTTTGCACGTTGCCCTTCACATAGCGCTTGAAAATCTCGTCGTGACGCGAGATCGGTCGCCGGAGAAGTTCAGTGTCCTCGAAGCGTATGACATTGATGTTGCCAGCCTTGTCGGCGGCAGCTTCAATCTCCGACTTGCGTAGAACCCCTACCTTGCCGAATCGGGCAAGGGCCTCGCCTGCAGGCAGGCGGACGGAGTCGACGAGAAGCGATCTCGCCACGATCCTCTGAATGGGGTGTCGTCTCCCGTCGTCGGCGGTGGCATACCAAAGGATGCGCGCCGGAAGGTCACTCGGCACGATCCGCGAGCCCGAGAAATAGACCAGCTCGCGGGAGAGTCCGAGGCCTCGTCGCCGCAATGAGATCAGACCATCGCTCAGACCGAGGAGATTGGTCGCCCATCTCGGTTGGATGGGGATCACGTACGTCGCCATGCCAGACGCCTGGACCACGAGTGGCCATCGATACCTCTCGGCGAGGCCGACCTCGGCCGACGAAGCGAGGCCCAGGTCCTTGGCAGTGGCGGTCGCTGGACCAAGGACTGTCGCTCGGGGCTCCGTGCCACTGAATCCGTCCGCGGTGAGTGCGGCCTCAAGCGTTGGAGAGATGGCGGGGTCCATGATCTCGAGTCGTGTTGCGCCGTGCTCCCACGCCGCGCGGCGGAAATGCCTAAGCAACTGGAATGCGACCGTACTGCCTCGTTCGCCGCGGACCGAACGGATCAGCGACAATCTCAGGACCGCTCCATCGAGCTCCCAGGCGGCCAGAGCCCACAAGTTGCCCTGCGCGTCGACCAGCTTCTGCACCGTTGTCGATCTTCGTTTCGCCAGCGTGTCACGGAGGCGTTGAGCGAACGCGCTCGGCTTTGTCTCGACGTCGTAGACACGAAAGGCGGGCTCCAACTCGGATTCCACTTCTTCGACGCCGCGCCACTCAAGGTCGCCATCATCAATCAGGTTCGACCGGAAGTCGCTCATGAATGACTCAGGGCTGAGCGCAGCAACGAGCTGATGTGGACGCACAACCCGAATGGGGTGCTCGCTACGACTCCACCCCTCCGAAGCGAGACACACGTTGCTGTCATTGGTCACGAAGTAGTCGGCACCCGCGTGAATGGCGTCAGCGACGTGCAGCACATCTGTGCGGAGACTCCGATCCTTCGCGAGGAGCCGTGGGTCTGTCGCGGCCAGCAGACTTTCCTCGAGGCTGCGGTCGCCTGGGCGCAGCGTACTCAGCCGCGTCAGGTGCTGACTCGCCTCCCGGACACGTCGGCGCGCGGACTGGTCCTGGTTCTGGCTGATTTCGTTGTCCACTTCGCCTGATACGGCGAACGTTACCAACGGCTGAAGCCAGTCTGCGCGGAGCTCCGCTGTCTCTTCGCGGTGGTCACGTTTGATTTCTGAGGGCAGGAACAGATCGCCGATGATGTTGGTGTCGAGGACGGCGAGCGGAAGGTTGGAAGCAAGCGACGCTGCCTCAAGAAGATCCAGCCCCTCCTCGACATTGATCCGCTTGACCCAGTTCAGGAGTATCGAGCCGTTGAGGGCGCGACCTGGGCGTTCCGAGGCGACATGCATTCCGAGCGATCGCCAGAATTCGTCGATTCCGTAATCCGTACGGCACGAAGCGGTGATCAACGAGCGACGCGGATGCAACCTGACCGCTGCGTCGACCATCTTTCGGGCGAGGCCACTGCCGCGCGCCCGCTCATCAACGCAGACGTGCACAAGCTTGATCAGGTTTCTCCGCGGAACGTCGTAGAGGACGTAGCCCACGGTCGCGCCGTTGAGCACGCCGAGCAGGAGTCCGTTGTGTTTAGCTCGGTCTCGGAATCCTGCGTCCGGCATCGGCCCGAGCCGACCTCGATTGGCTTTGTGCACGGCGAGCACCGCGTCGAACTCGGCTTGGGCACCCGGCCGGTCCGGATCCCAGACGACAACGTTGACCTCCAACGTTGGCCCCCTTCGCCGAATCACTGTCACGGTTTTACCAGAGGGACCGCGCAGCGTTTGCCAGGCATGCCGCACGGCACTCATCCAGCGCCCGCGATGTGCAGAAACTTTCCCGCCGAACGGCGCGCGGTCCTGGTCGCTCACGCTCCCTCGCCGCTCACCTACCGCGCGACGGGAACCGAGTGAGAAAAGCCGCCTCTGCTGGGCAAATCCGCGCACGCGCGCGAGCAGATCGCGCGTCGTCAGGGACGCGTGTTCGTATGCCCGCTGGGCAGCCTTAGCCCGACCGCGTCAGTTCCCACTCCTCGGCAAGCGCCTTGACCGCAACAATGAGGTTGTCGTCGCGCATCACACGTCCGTAGACCGTCATTACGGCCGGAAGGACGATCCCGAGCACCACTCGCGGATCGGCAACCGAGTCCGGGTCGCTGTCGAGGAAGGTATGCATCCGAATGCCGCCACCTACCCGCTCTGGCTGAACGTATGCATCCGCGAGGCGCATGCTCGGTTTCGATAGCGGCGTCGCCTCCAGCCAGATTTGGTAGAGCAGCGCTTCGAAGTGGCCCGAGTTTCTTCCCGCCGTGGACGTTTTTATCAGGTTCTGTGCACGATTTAGGTCGTCGCTGGTGGGCAACTTGTCTCGCAGGGAGAGGAACTTCGAGATGTACTCGTCGTTGACGTCTCCCAGCGGAAACCCGCTCGAAGACGACTCCAGTAGTTGCTTCAGGTTGTAGGCGTGAATTATGCCGAAGGCGTGCACACCGTGAACGCCAGTTCGCTCGATCGCCGTAAGCGCAAGCGCTTGGTCTATTGCAGAGCGGAACATTGCGCGGGACTCGACCGTGTAGCCGTGGTCAACCATGATGCTCAACGCGCGTACCGTGCGCATGATGCTGGCCATGATCCCAAAGGCGAACAGGCCGACCTCCAAGACATCTGCAGGCGACTCCTCTTCGCCGTATGCCATGTTCGGACCATGCTCGGCGTAGTAGCCACGCCAAAGGGTCTCCAAGCGCGTCAGCCACTCCTCGGCCTCGTCGCCGTCGGTCATCAGGGGCCAGCCGAATTCGTCACCTTGCACACCTGAAGAATAGGGAACAAGACGTGGCGTCCGAGCGCTGCACTCAATCTCGCCTGCGTCGCTGCGAGTCCCGCGCGGAATCCGGTGGGACGCGTGCGAATAATGTGGTCCAGCGCTCCGAGGTGGGGCGAGTAGCGGGACCTGTACCCGAGGCGTGTTCGGCCGCATGGCCGACCACCATTGTGCGCGGCCCAAGACGCGTCGCCTTCCCGACAGCGTCACCCAGAGGGAAGGGTTGACTGATAGGTTGAGCGTGTTCGCAGCCTGAAAGCTGGGGGTGGACCCACTTCAAAACTGGGGCGCCCTAGAGGTTGTGGTGGCACTGCTGATTCTCGGCGTCGTTCGCCTTATGAGTGACTGGTCTTCGACCGCATCCCATATTGACAACGACAACAAGGAAAGGAAGTCCGCCATGAATGCACACATGCTGAAGAAGTTCTACGACAAGTGGACCGCCTGGCGGTCACGCTGGTCAGGACGAAAGTTCTGGCAGTACGTACTGGAATCGATGTGGGCTTACGGCGCTGGTGTAATGGCAGCACGCCCCCTTCCTTGAGGTTGCGAACACGAAGAAGTCCTGCGTGCACACGCAGGACTTCTTCTGCGTTTCGAGACGGGCAATGCCAGTCAGATTCTGTCGCTCCCGCGCGGCGGTCCGAGGACAGCGAAGGCGACGCCGCTCGACTGTCGATTTCCGCACGCAACTCGGTCCTTCACCAAGACAGGCGAGGGGATGTCGCAAGCGCCTTTCATGGCGCCCTGCGGATGGGACGCCGCTACATCCCGATGCCGCGTCCCCCACTCGGCGCCGCAACCACCGGCCCCGTAGCCATCGCCGCCTCGCGGTTCCGCGCCGCGCGCCGCACCTCGGCCTGGGCAGCGCGCACAGCATCCTGCATCGTCAACTCCGGAGTGCCGCGTTGCATCGACTCGGCGAGGCACTCGCGGGCCGCGGCATCCGTCCGCGCCACGACGATCGCGACGTTATGGACGCGCCCTCGCGTGAGGCCAACGTAGAGCCCTGCGGCATCGACATCCGGCCCGACCACCGACGCGTCGGCGGTGTCGCCCTGCACGCCGTGCACGGTGGACGCGTAGGCGAGCTGCACGTGCTCGAACGCGTAGTCGGTGGACACTCGCGCCACCTCCCCGCTGTCGCTCACGGAGACAAGAGACAGGTGCTCGTCGCGGATGCCCCGCACGATCCACTGCGCCCGATTCTCGACTCCCGTGAGCCGGTCGTTGCGACGGGTCTGGACGGTGTCGCCGACGAGGATGCGCTGCTGCCCGATTCCCCACGCGGCGACGCGAACGTCGAGCTCGCCCTGATCGACTCGCGTCGTGATGTTCGACTCGGTCGACGTGACCGTGTGCGGCAAGCTCGCCCGCAACGACCAGCGCGCGCTCGCGATCACCCGCATCCCGGAGCCGCAGTGTGAGCGCCGCGTAGTCGGCATCGCGGAACCGGTGCACCGTGTCGAGCTCGACCGCCGCGTTCGCGTGCCGGATCGCAGAACCCATCGCACCCGCATGTCCCACCGGCAACGCCTGATGCGTGTCACCCACGAACGCCAGCCCGACAGCCGGCATGGCAGGCCATTGCGTCGGGAGCTGGGGTCAGCGAGAGCGGCAACAATGCACACTGATCAGCGTGCCGACATCCGGCGAATCACCGATGCATACGAGTCGAGAGCATCGAAGATGCCTCGGTGCTGCCAGACGCGGCCGCGACTCTTCCCCGTGGTCTCGATGAGCACCTCTCGCTCCGTGAGCGAATCGAGCGCGCGGAGTGCGGCCATCTCCCCGAGGCCCAGCGTGTTCTTGAGGTACTTGACATTCACCGCGGGCTGGCCGACCAAGGTGGGCAGAATCTTCCACGCCGCGGCATCCGCACGGATGCCCGCAATCTTCGCGCGGGACTCCTCGAGCTGCTCCACGAGATCGTCGACGAGACGGGTGCCCGTTGTCGCCGCGATCCTGCTCGCGCTGGCGAAGCCGCGGATGATCGGACCGGCGTCACCATCACGGAACGAGCTGAGGGCATCGAAGTAGCGGCTTACATCGACGAGGAGACCGGCCGAGATCGGCACCGCCGTCGAGCCGACGAGGCGCTTGTTTCGCAGAATCGACTGCGCGAGCGCACGGCCCGTTCGGCCGTTGCCATCCGGGAACGGGTGGATCGTCTCGAACTGGGCGTGCGCTACTGCTACCTGCACGAGAACGACGACGTCCTGGCGTTTCACGAAGTGGACAAGATCCCCGATAGCGTCGGAAACGCGGTCATGATGCGGTGCGACGAAGTCGGCCAGGCGGGGGCCTGCTTCGCCCGATCCGATCCAGACCTGCTCGGCGCGGAAGCGGCCCGCGACCGCGGGTGGGAAGCCTGTCTGATGGAGCATCAGTGCCTTGTGCATGGCAAGGATGGAGTCCTCGCTGATGTCATCGGCCAGCTGTAGAGCGGCCTCCATGGCGCGGACGTTGCCGACGACGGTGAGCACGTTAGCCTTGTCGCTCTCGTCGATTTCGGCGAGTGCGAGCTGCCTAGCTGACGTCGTCAGCTGCTCGATCTGTGAGCTCGAAGCGGACTCGGTGCGCAGCAGGATCGCGGTCATCGGCCCCAGTGCGGGGTTGCCGCTACCCAGTTTCCGCTGCGCGTGATGGTCGAACTCGACCAGCTGGCGAGTCGCGTCTTCGACGTCTGCCGCGTCCTCGCTTGAGATGATCGGCGACCAGGTGGCGATGAGAGGCGTAACCGCGGCGTCATATGGTCCGGTCTGCCTTTCCACCTCGGCTCGCGAGTGGATCTCGGGCGCGCGCGGCCGCCAGTCGAAGGTCTCGTAGGTCACCGCGTCAATGGGGACAAGACCGCCAGTAGGTGTGACCATTGATCTAGTCTACCAACACATACGGTCGCAACTGTTGGCAGAATTGATTTCTGCTCACGGTTGCAGCTGACGGAAGAGGCGAGGGCGGGGAGCATGACGCCAACACTTCTGTTGATAGGTGTTTGAACATGCGGCAGTGGCGAGTGCCAGACCGGCACCGTGCGGTCGAACGGTTGAAGCACCCCCGCCCCGTAGGTGGGCTCTCTACATCCCGATCCCGCGCCTCGCACTCGGCGCCCCCGCCACGGGCCCGTCACCGTGGCCGCCTCGCGGTTCCTCGCCGCACGCCGCACCTCCCGATTCACATCTTGCGGGCGGCCGTCGGACGCGAGGCGGTGCTCAATCGGGCGATGCGCCCAACGGGCGAAGTCGATCTCGCCGGCGTCGAGCTCGGCCCGAATGCGGGTGCTGGCGCTGCGGGCGGCGCGGGGGTTGTGGGCGGCGAGTTCCATCGTGGCTGCGCCAGATGCGATGCGCAGTGACGCCGCACCATCTCGGTACGAGTGCGAGGTGTTCCACCACCGTGAACCCCGGGCCTCAGCCGATACTGCTGAGTGGCGCGATCCGTGTCGATGCGTTCTATTAGAGTGCTCTCATGGTGGGATATGGCCGCGTTATCGGCGGGGACTACAAGGGCGCGGCGATCTCGACCCCGGTGGGCAGCACGCTGGTCGTACAAGCAGGTCTGAAGATGCGGCGACTGCTTCCGGACAATGTCTCCGAGTGGGAAGAACTGCCGACCGACAGCAAGGGGAATCCGGTAGGCGCCGTCGGCCAGGCTGTCGTGGGCGCTGTGCTTCCTGGCCAGCTCGGCAAGGCGGCTTCCGCGGCGTTCGGTGCGACCGTAGACGCGATGGGTCCGTCGCATACCATTCGGGTCGATTGGGCCGATGGGAAGAGGTCACTTCTCAAGCTGCCGGACTCGATGTTCAGGCATTTCGCCATGGTGCTCAATGCCCAGCGCGTCTTCTCCGAGCCAGTGCCGGTCGAGGCCGCGCCAGTGGTGGAGGACAAGCCCACTATCACCGATAAAGCGTTCGATCTGGTCTCGGGCATCGTCAAGGACCGTTTCCCCGCGAAGTCACAGACCGCGGCGGTGCCCGAGGTGACCGCGGTTGCTGAGGTAGCGCCGACACTGCAGGTAGATGTCGTCGAGCAGCTGCACAGGCTGGCATCGCTGCGGGACGCCGGCATCCTCACCGAGGACGAGTTCGCAACCAAGAAGGCCGAACTTCTGGCTCGGTTGTAAATAGCGTCCGGGCACTCGATGACCGACGCGATGAGTAGGGAGCGGGCGCGGGCCGTCCTTGAGTTCGACGTGCTGCGTCGCGTAATCGTGCGGTCCGTGAAGGTCGCGTTCTCAGGAGTCCTGGGCGCCCTTGCTGTCCTATCGGCATCGAACTGGGTGCGGCTGCTCACTGAAGCGCCCAACATATCTCTGCCTGGGCTATTTGAGGCGGCTCTTCCCTTCTCTCACACGGTGGACCCGGTCCTGCCGACGTTGATAACTGCGTTGCTCGCCCTTGCAGTCGTGAAGGCGAGCAGGTTCGCGCCGGGCTTTGTGGTGGGCACGGCACTCCTCTGCGGCTTTCTTGGGAGCACCTGGGCAGTGCTGAGTGCCCTCGCTCTTCTCGCGCCGCACAACTCTGACGCAGTGCTGGACAGTCTCGTCACGGGAATCGGACTGGGCGTCGTGGTCATCGCCGTGACGGTTGTCTTGACTGAAGTCCTGCCGCTCTCCGCTGAGCTCCGAGAGAAGCAGCTTCACGCGAATCTCGAACGCGCAGAGTCCCTCCTGGCTCGCGCGACGGGCCGGCTGCGTTTGCGCTATCCGCATGGGGTCGCAACGCTCGTAATGTTCGCGTGGTTCAGCGCGACGGTGCTGGTGGCGCTCACGCCGGTGCTCCTAGGGCTGGTCGGCGTGTGGGGGCCGATTGACTACATTCCCGCTCTGTGGGCACTGACCGCGGCGTTCGGTGCAGCCATGCTCACAGCGTTTGTTGGACTGACCATAGGGTGCCGCTTCTGGCTGGAGCTCTCTGGGGTTCGCGATGAGAGGGTCCTCTGGGCGGTGACCTGGATTCTCTTCACCATCGGAATAGGCGTTGTGTTCATCGCGGTCATTGCGCCCGTTGCTCGGTTGAGCGAAGCCACGATGGTGATGGGACTTGTCGCCCTCAGTTGGTATCTAGTGCTTGTGGCTAGCACCCTGCTTCCGCTCCTCCTCCCGTTGCCGAAGTGGGGCTGGCTCGGCCAGGTTGCGACTTCGCGGCGAGTCGACGTGCTCGAGTCCCGCCGCGATCGGCTTCGCGAGGTGAGTGATGCTGCCGCGGTGGACGCGTCTCCTGAATCGGCCGCCGGAGTACAGCCACCTCGCAAGGTCGCTCGGTGGTTCGCGAACCTGTTGGGGCGTGAATCCTGAGGCGACATTGTTCCCGCTCGATGACGTTGTTCTGTCGTGACCACGTCACCGATACCGGTCTCTGCCGTCCCGCGCGCCGTCGCTCGTCCGCTTTCCGCGTAGTATCGCGCCGGGCCGTAGTGCTTCGTCACCGGATAGCGCGAACGCTCCGAGGTGTTGCCCCCGTGCCGGGCGTGCAGTCGCTCAGCGGCCGAAGCGACGAAACGCGCCCGCGCGTCACCCGTGGATGCCGCAGCTGAGCCCGCCCCGAGCAGACCACGAACACCAGACCGGATTATCGACATCGGGCACGTCCACATCGACCCCGCCACCACCTCCACCGTTGCGGGGCTCGGGCGCAGGTGCTTCATCATGCGGCACCGCGAAGACGAACTGTTCACCGTGTCCCCGGGGAGCAGCAGACCGTCGCACACGCCTCCCTCACTTCCCCAGAGCCGACGAACTTCCGCCTCACCGACTTCGTACACAAGATGCGTCATCCCCAGCCACTCGTCACCGCAGTAGGTGGGCTCTACATCCCGATTCCGCGAACCGAACTTGGCGCATTCCCCACCGGCCCCGTAGCCATCGCCTCCCGGTTCCTCGCCGCGCGACGCATCTCTGCCTCAGCCGCGCGCACAGCATCCTGCATCGTCAACTCCGGAGTGCCGCGCTGCATCGACTGGGTGAGGCACTCGCGGGCGGCGGCATCGGTCCTCGCGACGACGATCGCGACGTTGTGGACCCGCCCGCGCGTGAGACCTACGTAGAGTCCCGCGGCATCCACATCCGGCCCGACCACCGACGCGTCGGCGGTGTCGCCCTGCACACCGTGCACGGTGGACGCGTAGGCGAGCTGCAGGTGCTCGCGCGCGTACTCGGTTGACACACGCGCCACCTCGCCGCTGTCGCTCACGGAGACAAGAGACAGGTACTCGTCGCGGATGCCGCGCACGATCCACTGCGCGCGGTTCTCCACTCCCGTGAACCGGTCGTTGCGACGGGTCTGGACGGTGTCGCCGACGAGGATGCGCTGCTGCCCGATTCCCCACGCGGTGACGCGGACGTCGAGCTCGCCCTGATCGACTCGCCGCTGCTGGATGGCGTCATTGATCGCATCCGCCTCAGCATTCGTGCCAGATACCAGCGTCACCCGCTTGCCGCGTGCGTGCCAGTTGAAGTACGCGTCGATCATTCGCTCACGCGCCGCGTCGTCGTGATGTTCGACCCGGGCGACGTGACCGTGTTCGGCAAGCTCGCCCGCAACCACCAGCGCGCGCTCGCGATCACCCGCATCCCGGAGCCGCAGTGTGAGCGCCGCGTAGTCGGGATCGCGGAACCGGTGCACCGTGTCGAGCTCGACCGCAGCGTTCGCGTGCCGGATCGCAGAACCCATCGCGCCCGCATGCCCGACCGGTAGAGCCTGATGTGTGTCGCCCACGAAGGCGAGCCCGACACCCTGCTCGATCGCGAGCTCGACGAGGACGTTCGCCGTCTGCAGGTCGACTATGCCGGCTTCGTCGACGACGATCCGATCGCGAGAACGCAACACGTACTGGGTTGGTCCGCCGTACACGGCGCCCGTGCTGAGATCGACTTCTCCCACTCGAAGCCTGGCCCACACCTTCGTGCCCGCCTCGTCGGTGCCCCAACGGTAGCCGTGGTCCAAAAGCAGGGCATGAATACTGGATGCCGCGGCCCCGACCTCGCGAGAAGCCACCGATGCCGCCTTCCGCGTGGGGCAATAACGAGCATCCGCCGCCGCTGCGGGGTTAGCGCCGCGAACGCAGCGCGCAGCATCGTCGTCTTGCCCGTGCCGGCGGGGCCGGCAACCGTCACGAGCCCGTCCGTGCCGGCGATGGCGCACGCGGCAACGCTTTGCGAAGCGTCCAGCGCCGACAGGTCCGCGTTCGGTGCGAGCCGCTTCAACTCGCCCGGCAGCAGGGAGCGCCCGGGTCGGGCGAGCACGTCCAAGCGGCCGGCGAGACGAACCTTCGCGCGCACGGTCTCGGTTGCCATGAACGCCTTCACGTGCGCCGGTGGATCATCTGCGACGAGACGGAAGACGGCCGCCGTTGCACGCTCCGTTATCTCGGCGATCACGCCGTCGAGTCGGCCGCGCTCTGCAACGACGCCCGTGCGAGAGAGCGCGCGTATTGCGCCTGCGCGGATGTCGAAGATGCTGAACCTTCCGCCGCATGAGGTGGACCGTTCGTCCGCGTCGACGACCGCCTGTGCAGCGAGCAGATCCAGGTCAACGGCATGCGGATCGGTTGCAGCGACTTGAATGGGTGCGCGCGCGGTGGTCAGACTCGGATCGATCGCTGTGATCTCGTGGCGGACGCGGGCCTCCCAAGCCGCCTCATCGAGATCGGTCGGCTTGTTTGGACGCGACACCGCCCAGGCGCGGCGATCGATCTGCTGCAGCACCTCCACGCTCGGAGCAGATCCTCCGTGCGCCGCTGACCACTCCGCGATCAGGCGCGCGCGGTTGCCCTCGATCTGTGCCGACCGACGGGAGACGGGTCGTACGGCGTGGGCGAGCTCGGCGATCTCCCCGGTGTCGTCGAGCGTGTAGCCGTGCCGGGCGAGCGCAGCGATCCAGGCGGGATCGGTCCGGGCGGCAAGTTCGCCCTCGGCGTTGACGACGGTGTGCAGTTTCATCGCGACGCGCGAGTCAAGGTTCGACCAATTACCGTCCGCGCCGAGCACCTCGATGTTCAGCCAGAGGTGACGGTGGATGTGCGGGTCGAGAGCGCGCGAGCGCCGATGCTGCAGCTCGACGACCTCGATGCGGGTGATCTCCTCGCGGAGGAGCCCTCCGTGCCCGCGCCGCGCGTTGAGCTCCGTCTGCCATATGAGGAGGATGCGTTCACGCAGCCGGCCCTGGAGCGCTTCGAACTCGGCGGCGAGCTCGGGATGCAGCAGCGCGGCGATGCTGTACGACTTCGGATGGTTGAGCGTTCCGTCGAGCAGCAGATCGGCATCGGGGCTCAGTCGCTGATGGCCGCGCTCTTCCCCGGTGACCGGGTCGTGGCCGGTGAGCCAGACACGAAGGCCGCCGGCGGTGAGTTCGTCGGAGGTGATGACGCCGTTCGCGACGATGAATCGTGAGACGGTCGCATCGGAGGCGGCACTGTACGCTTCGAGCGCGTCAACGCCGGGGGAGTGCTGCAGGTGAGCATCGCAGGTGCCCTCGAGCGCGTAGGCGATCGCCTGTCGAACCCCTCTGGATTCGACACCTCGCTTCCATCGCTCGAGGCCTCCGCGCATGTCGCAAGGGTAGGGCGCGTTTTGCCTATTATCCAGGCATTTTTATGGCGTGCAGGTATGTGTAGGGGAGTGCGCTTAAAGGCTGTCACCCACCCTGGGTGCCTGCGTGCATTGTCGTGTTGTTGGTGTGTGCTGGGTTAGAGCGGGGTCGGGGTTGGGGTGGAGAGAGTCTCAGGGCGGGCGGGTTTGGCTTTGAAGTAGGGGTGGTCGGTAGTTTTGCGGCTCGGCTGCTGATGCTCGTTCTAAGCAAGATCAGTGGCGCGTCAGCCTTGACTGGGCCACATCGAGGTCGGCAGGGAATGGATGAATGGATGGTAGCCGAAGCGAATCACTCGGTCCCGTCACGCTGGCGTGCACGACACGCTGGCCTTGCTTTCCAGTCCTTGGACATCAGCTCAGCTCCCCTGCGGTAAAGAGGCCGCCGCTCACCACCCGATCCAGGAGAGCCGCTGCGCGCGGAGTCAGATCGATCGTGTGCTGGAGCACATTGATGACGAGGAGCAACTCGTCAGTGAACGCCCACTCGTCGTAGGTGATCATGTCGAGCGGGCTTGACGTCCTTCCAGCTCGTTGCGCCTTCCGGTAGCCGAGCCATTTCTGCAGCGGGTTGAACCCAGATACCTCGAAGTTCCAGACCTCAGGCGATACCGGCGCGATTCGCCCATTGCCTACGGTGAGGCTCATGGTGGCGCTGTCGTAGCTGAACGAGTCGGGTCGACCGGTGACCGGCACAACTTCGGATGCCGGCCCCGAGGGCATAGCGCCATCCATGTATCGCTCACCCCAGGTGTGCCACGCAAGTAGTTCCTCGCCCAAAGCGGCGACCTCATCGAACACCACGCGATCCTTGGTGAGCGGGATGTGCACTGGTCCGGCAGCGACGGCAAGCTCGGACGAAAAACGGTCGCTGAAGGCCGCCGTACCGCCGATCCCGTATAGATACTGGAAAACGCGATGGGGGTCGACATTCTCGCCGAGGACAACGCGCAATGCGTTGAGGAGGCCGGCACCAAGATTGGCATCGGTTGCAGCGGCGTCGCGCCACATAGGAAAGACGTCCTTGGCACCGCGGTTGTTGAAGTGGTGAAGGTCGGGCACGTAAGGCGTAGCCGACATCACGGGGCCGCGACCGAACGATGTCGAGGTCAGCGTGGTGAGATAGATCTGGTCCTCACCTCGCACCGCCCACAGCTCTGGTCGAGGATAGTCAGCTAGTCTCGCGTCAGCCAGCAGAAATTGCCGATCGAAGCTTCGGTATCCGTATCGCACGACAGGTTCGTGGCTGGCCCCCAGTTGCAGTGTGCTGAGCGCGGCGAGGCGGTCTCGGGTTGTCAAGCCCAAGGGCGTCGAAGCGAGAGTTCTGTCGCGGGATACCTTGAATGCGGCCGCACGGTCAGCACTCGCCAGCATCGAGTCCCATCGTTTTTGAAGCACCTCAGGGTCAGCGTTAATCGGCCAGCTCCGCTTCACTTGTGACCCACTGTGCGACCAGGGCATCAACTCGTCCAGGCGGGGCCAGGAGCCATAGTCGCCCCCGGCCGCGGGCGCGAATGAGTCAAGCCCCGCACCGGGGATTTCCTCGAATTCCACGTCTGCGAATTCGCGCTCGAGCCAGTCAAGCTTCTCTGAGCGAGTCCCGCGCACCCGCACATAGCGCACATCACATGTTCTCGACCTCGCCGTGCGACGCACGCCTATCCCGATAGCGACCGGCGTTCGGATGTCAAACACGTTCTCCTCAGCGTTTGCCCCTCGACCCTCGCCCCCCAGATCGATGACGTAGAAGTCGTCAAAGACGGTGCGCAGGTGTGCCCGAAGGCCACTCATCGACTTGCCACTGAGGTATGACAAGGGGGTGATCATTGCGACGATGCCCGGGCCGTGCCCGATATGCTCCGTCGCCCGCCACGTCGCCCACCGCCAAAAGTAGACGTAGTCGTTGTAGAGATTCTTGATGTGCACGCCTTGCCCGGCGTCACTCATCGGCTTGGTGAGCGCCTCGATTAGCGGCGCTACACCCGGTACCCCGAACCGCACGATGCCGCCGTGACGCTGGTCGCCTTCAGAGGTCCCCTGTTCGCGATTGTAGGGCGGGTTTCCAATCACAACCGTGAATCGCTTTGACAGCTTGAGACCATTTGCTCTCGCTGCTTCGAGTGAGATCGGATCCTCTTCAAAGTCCCATGACGCTTGAGCAGCGGGATGCTGGAGAGTGTCTGTTAGCAGAATCGTTGCTTCGGGCTCCTTTACGCCCTCCGCTTTGCTCTCGATGGCAACTTTGAGATTCGCAATGGCGTAGGGGGCGAGCATGATCTCGAATGCGTGCATCATCGGCCCGACATGCCAGGCGAACCAGTCTGGCCATTGGTCGGCGGCGCGGTGAGCGAGGAAGGACTCTCTCGCTGACCTGATCCACTCCATGAGGAACGTTCCCGTTCCCGTAGCGGGATCCGCCATCGCGACGAACGGCGAGCCTGCGTCTACTCCGTCGGGTACATCAATTCCCAGGTGCTCACACACGGTCGCCCAGTCGCTGTCATCCGCGGTGCCGAGCGGAAGACCGAACCTGCTTTTCAGAAGATGGTCGACCGCTCGCGTCATGAACTTCACAACAGGCACCGGCGTGTAGAACGCCCCGGCGTCGATGCGTTGACGCGGATCGTACTGAGCGAGGAACTGCTCGTAGAAGTAGACCACGGGATCCTCTCGGCGGTCTTCGCTACCGAAGTCCGCAAGGATCTCGTCGATGTTTGTGGCGGCGAGGACCGCGGCAAGCTCACCCAGCCCGAGTTCGTCGACGTCGATTACACCATCGGTATCATCGCGGAAGCGCGAGTAGATGGCGTCGAGGAACGGGTTGTCGAACTGCATCACGGCCAGCGACCGAGTCGCCTGGAAGTGCTCTGGATGGACGATGCGAGCGGTGAGAAGCCCGTAGACCATCGTCTGGGCGTAGACGTCGGCGAACCGATCAGGAGTGAGATCCCCTAAGAGACGGTCGCGGATGTCGACGAAGAGCGATCGCATGGGGCCAGACTCCATCTCGACCATCAAGAGGGCCCTGACTTCGTCCCGGACGTCCTGGGCGACATCGGCCATGCGCTTGGATAGAGCCCTCGCCCCCCGGATGCCCTCACGGTAACCAACGACAGCGAGAGCATCTCCCGAGTCGCCAACCACCCTCGGGCCGGACTCGTCCACCCAAGCAAGCTCATGGAGAGCCCGCCGGGCGAGAAGGTCGAAACGCGATCCTGTCGCATGCGCAGTCCACGACATCACTCGGAGGACGCGCTTGGTCCCTGACTCTTGGAAACTGACGACGTGGATCACGCTTTGCTCGCCACCCGACAGGCAGAAGAACAGCAGGTCGTTTAGATCCCACGTGGGGTGTTTCCCGCTCCCCTTTGCGCGCTTCGAGCTGACGAGCTTGTTGAGCAGTCTCCGCACGGCGCCGATCGGGAGCTGACCACCCTCAAATTGGAGGTAGAAGGCACCAAACGTCTGCTTCGTCGTCAGTCGCGGAATCTGGTATATGCCGGTGAGCTTTGCCACCTGCTCCGGATCGAGCTGGAGCTCCTCAGGCTGCCAGTCCAGGAGATCCTCCTCCCGCAGCTCCCCGGGGGGTATGGGCCAGTCAAGTCCCACGTGCAGTAGGTCCAGCAGATTCTCGAAGGAAGCCGGGGCATGCCGAATGAGCCTCTTCAGCTGGTCGTCTGCCATTGTCATGCGATCTCCATCCAGCACAAGGTCACAGGTGTCGGGGCGTCCAGCGGGAGCTGCACGTCCTTGCGCAGCTGTTTCGTCTCGGCACGCTCAAATTCGCGAAGTGAGGACTGCAAACTTACGCGGTCGGAGAACGGCCGATTGGGCGTATCGGCGGTCGCCTCGATCGCGCCATTGATGGTGAGTACGCCGCGCTCGACTCCTTCGGCGTTCTTCAGCGCCCACTCGATGCGCCCTGGGGCGAGGCTCCACTCCGCCTCACCGTCATCAGTCTCCTTGGTGAGAGTGGGCACGCGGCGACAGACAAAGACTCCAATCGGCTTGCCGTCCTTGCCGACCGAGATGCCGTCAGGCAAACGTGCGACGAGCGATTCGAGGCCGGGGTTCTGCTTTGCGAGTTCGAGCCACTTCAGCCTCAACTGCTCCAGCGGGGTGATGTCGCCAACGTAATCGTCCTTGAAGGCCTGGAAGACCTTCACGTCGTCGAACATGTCGGACTCGTCGAGCAGCTTCCCGCCCGGGATTCCGAGCGTCTTTGAGATCATGAGGGTCTTGCCCTCGACGCGGCCGACGAGCTCGATCAGGTTGTTGATCTCGTCGGGTGGCAGGAAGTTGCGAATCTGAATCTTGCCACGTGTGGCCTTCGCGGACTTGCGCTCCTTGATCAACGCAGCCTCGATCGAGGGATTCATCCGTCGATCGACTCGCCCGATTCGCTGCATGAGCCGGACCGGGTTCCAGTGGATGTCGTAGTTGACCAGCAAGGTGCCGTCTTGGAGGTTTACTCCCTCGCTGAGGACGTCGGTTGAGATCAGCACTCGGAGCGGAGCCTGAGCGGCGCGCTCTTCCGCGTCCACCTTGTTGTAGAAAGGAGCGAATCGCCGGATCATCGCGTATCGGTTGCCCTTGCGTCCGCCATCAATCCGGTCAACGTCCGCGAGGCCCGCGTCGATCAACTTCTCATGAAGGTACCGCGCGGTGTCGGCGAACTCAGTAAAGACGATGACTTGCTGAGTCTGGAACTCTTTGGTGAAGACCTTGGGATCAGTGCTCGCCTTTTCTGATCCGGCCGGTCCCATGAGGAGCGTACGGAGTTTGAGAAACTTGTCGTCCACGCCAGCGCCGGCCAGCACGAGCTCCATGAATCGGGTGAGCTGCTGAAGATCGTCGAATGCGGCGTCGAGCATCTCGTCGAGCTTGTACTTGCCGCCCACCAGGTTGTACTCGAGCTCCTCCAGCTCCTCCTCCGTGAGATCCTCTTCGTGCCAGCCTTCGTCGAGAGTCGAGCGGTACGTTTCATGGATCGCTTGTAGCGTCACCTCATTTGCCGCGCGCCAAGTGTCAAGTCGATTTGTGGCGGCCTGGTCACCGTGCACATTGACGTCGAGCCATCTGAGGACCTTGGCAGACAGGTCAAGGCATGAGCCCGCGAATGCCGCGAGGCTTGACTCGAAGCGTTTGAGGAAGATCGTGCGGATGAGTGCGACGACCTGCTTCTGCCGATTTTCCAGACGGGGGTCTACGTCGGGATCTGTTGAGAAAGCCAACGGATAGTACATCGGCAGGACAAACAGCGGCGTCTGCCTGTGGAACGCCGCCGTGATCTCCTCGAACAGCGGTGCGTAGAGCATGCCGAACTCGTACGGGACAACCCGGGGAATTTGCGTCTCGGGAAACACCACCTCAGCACCCCCGACCACCTTTGCGCTGTCAACCGCGTAGCGGCGGCTGTTCTGGTGAATGATCGACTGGAACAGCTTGTCCTGCGACATGATCGCGTCGATTGCGGCATGATCGGGCACGGCGCTCTTGAACGGCTTCTCGAGGTTCACGATGTACTTGCGCAGGCTGTTCACACCGATGCTGGCGAAGTGATCATCTACGGCCTCGCCCGTGAAGAGCTCTGCTTGGTGCACGAGGTCGAAGAAGCTGTTGTTGATCGGCGTTGCGGTCAGCAAGAACACCGTCTTGTCCGTACAGATCTCGTGCATGCGCCACCACCGAGAGCCCCATGGGTTTTCCTCGCTCGGCGACTTCCCGTGGTTCCGGAAGTTGTGCGCCTCATCGATGATGACGATATCCGCGCGCTTCGCGAGATGTTCGATCTCCTGTGCGCCCGCCTTTGTGGTCAGGTCGGTGTGAGCCTTAACGATGACGTTAGAGAACTGGCCGCCGTACAGTTCGGGCAGGCGGTCTTTGATCTCGGGATTCCACACCGCGTCCTGTCCCGTCTTGGTGGCCATGATCAGTACGTTCTTTCGCTGCCGAACGGCGAAGTATTCGGTGAGCATGAGGCCCACAAACGTCTTGCCGAGACCGACGCCGTCGGTGAGGAAGCCACCGCCCCACTGCTTCGCCATCTCGACGAGCGAGTGAAACGCCTCGCGCTGATAGGGAGCCAGGAGTGGGTAGATCGTCGACTCGGACTCCTCCCACGTCTTGTCGGTAGGGTCTGCATCCGCCGTGAGCGCGTGAAGCGCCTTCGCGTACACCTCGAAGGGCGTGAACTCTCGCACGTTGTGAGTCAGCACCGAGAGCACTTCAGGGCTTACGGGCACAGCCTGAGCCCAGTGCTCCTCATACCAGGTCTGAAGGTCGACGACCTCGGGCCCCTGGAACTTCACGTTCAGTTCGACGTTCTGAGTGAGTCCGGGCCGGGTGAAGTTGGAGGAGCCGACGAGCGCTGCGGATCCGACGACCTTGAGCTTGCTGTGGGTGATGTACGCCTTCGCGTGGAACTTCTTCGACTTGTAAACGCGGATCTCAATCTTTCCCGAACGGATGCCGTCGACGACTGCTTCCACACCAGTGAGGAAGGCGTCGCCGGTTTGGCGCTCGGCGACGATCGAGCGGTCCAGCGCGGCTGCGATCGCATCGGCGGTCGAGCGGCTGGTCTCGCCACCGATGAGCAGCCGGATCTTGTCCACCTTCTGCCACGCGCCGTCGAGCGCTAGGAACGCGCCGATTTCGAAGTGCCCGGTCGCGATATCGACCGCATCACTGATATCGCACCACTCGCGGACGTAGTCGAGGGCTTTCCACTCCTCCGAGGTGTTGTCGACGATAAAGCTCTCAGGTGTCGCCATGTCCGCTTTCTGTTTCAGCCCAGGTGCCCTGGGAACCACGTCTTCGGGGTCGCTACTGCAATGCGCGACGTTCCCCTGTCGTCGATATACAACACGTCGCCGTAGTTCGTCACGCGAATGGTGCCCCCAGGCTCCATCACTCCGGCCGCTGCATCTTCGATCGTGCGCGCCTGTTCGGCGCAGTCCGCTCCCACCGTATCGCCGAGCGCCGACCCTGAGTCGATGTCGACGAGCTTCCGGTCGCGGATGTCGTAGAACCTCTTCACCAGGAATCCGCGGGCGGTCTCGCCCGCGGGATCTTCACCGGTGTAGCCGAGTAGACGCTCTTGGCCCTCGACGAAACCACCTACCGCGCCGTCGCGGTCGACCCACAGATCTCCCAACGGGCGAGCGGACGTCCACTGGCGGACCTTCTCGCCGATGTCGCCGGCGATCTCATTGCGAAGCGATTCGCCGGTCGAGATGTCGACCACATCGCGGGTCTTGGTCACACGGACGCGCCGGTCGGGGAGGTCCCCCCGCCATCTCGATCCGATCGGCGGGCGAGGCTCATCAGTCAACGGTGCAAGCGGGATCTCGGACGGCGGTTCCGCGCTTTCAGCACCCATGGCGGCTGCGGTCGGCGCTGAAGTGTTGGCGGATGCCGGCTGGTGCTGTCCCGTACGGATGCGATCGACCCGCTTGATCATGCGCGTCGCCGGACCGGCGACGCCCATGGACGCCTTCATCCCGAAATCGCGGAGGTACTCCGCTGCCTCTCGGAGACGCATCACCGTCGGCTCGTCGCCGAAGTGCATCCAGGTGTTGCGAATGTCCATGATCTTCTTCGACAACACCCGCAGATCCGGCGTGTTCGGAATGACATCTCGATAGACAGTCTCTGGGGCGTAGCGGAACTCCTTTAGAAAGAAGCTCGGGTCAGCGGGCGATAACCGACCCCGGACATGCATCGGGTCCTCGGCTTTGCGGCGCGCAACATACTCTTCGAACCAACGTGCGCCGTACGTCGGGGCGAGCGTCGCGTGGCTCCGATTGGCGAACTCGGACCCGAATCCGCGCATGAGGGAGAAGTAGCCTTTCATGACTTCGCCGTATGTGTCCCGCTCGGGGAACTCGACCACGTATCCGACCATCAGTGGAACGCCTCGACTCCACCGCTTCGGCCGAAGCCCTTCATGATAGGGATGACACGCGTGATGGCGAACGCGGCGAAGACCGCCTCCAGGCCGTCCTCAGATACTGCGAAGGCTGGATGCTCGCGGTACTGCCTGGGTTGCGTCCTGAGATCTTCGTACGCCGCGACTCGAGCGCCGTGCGAGGTCAGTAGGTCTGCAGCATCCGTTCCCGCCAGCTCACTCAGCTCTTCCCACGTAACCGACGCGAGCGACGGGTATCCGCGATCGCCGTATTTGAGTGCGCGCAGCAGCGCCACCCGCGCCCCGTCACCGTTATCGTTGAGCGTCATGCGGCCGGCGGCTTCGAGGCGACGATACGCATCGGGGCCTGCGAGAAAGTCGAGGGGCTGAACGTCAGCCGACCCGTCCTCCCACACCGTGCACCCGACGGTCATTCGCAGCCCATCGCTCGACTCAATCACCGCTTCGCGAAGCTTGCCCTCCTGCTCGGCACCACTCCGCCCTGCCGAAACAGGGGTGCCGCGGAAGTCGACATCCCCCACGCGCATCGTGATCGCGACCAGGCCGACATTGAACTCGACATCGTCAGACATCGCTTTGGCGCGCTCCCTTGGAGATGGTTCAGTCATCAGTCTTCGTTCTCGAACCCCTCTGGTGGTAGGAACCACGGGTCCTCATCGAGTGCGCCCAAGTAGATGTACCGAGAGTCCTGACCCTCGTCGATGCGGGAGAAGAACTCCGCTCGTTCGTTGATGAATACCCGGCCGCCGGACGTTCCCTTGTGGCGCGCGAGCCGCATACCTAGTTGGCGAGCCGCCGATGCGCCGTGGAAGTCGGAGAGCAGGACGATCTCTCGGCGGCGCCCATCGACTTTTTCCCACCGGACGTCGGTGCCACCTGCGACAAGAACGTACGGGATGCCGACATGCGGACCGAGCCACTCATCACCAGGGAGGAGCCCCGACGTGGCCTCGGGACTAACGAGGATGTCATTGCTTTGGTCCTCGAATACAAGCGTCTCGTCGAATTGCCCGGCCCAGAAGCACGGCCCACCTTCGCCGTCCGGGACGAGGACATAGCGAAACTCGTTGATGTAGAACGCGCCGCCTTCGGCACCATTGACTTCGCGCTTTACGTCGTTGACCATCTCCGCAAGCCGCGGGTGCAGTTCCGTCGTGAGTAGGTATCGCACGCGTGCGGACTCGCGGTACTCGAGTCGAATGGCTCCGCCTGCCGTGACCGAGTACTTCGCGTCCTTGCTCACCCGCAGGGGCGACAAGCCTGTGTAACGCCGAAAGCTCATGATGCTCCTCCGCCTATTCCGGCCACTTGAATCCACCAACTACGTTCGCCAGGAAGCGACGACTACCCCCCGCTTCGAACCATGCATGTTCAAATGAGTTCACGTAGAACCTACTGATCGGGGTGCCGAGCTGCTGCCAGGCGTCGATGAGGCGACGCGCATTTTCGGCCTGCTCGGACTCGCCTCCCGTGTCGGCGATTTCCCTACCGCCCTTTACTGCTCGCTCAATCGCGCCCTGGCCCCGTTTCGACAAGCGGAACGTACCTCCCAGCTTGTCTGAGGGGCCGAGATACTCGGCCCCGGGAAGCAATGCGGCTGCGTCCGGTTGCGGTGTGGTGTCGGTATCGGCTTCTACCTCATCGGCAACGAGGAATGGCTCGTCCAACTTGCCCACGACCCAAGGCGTGGGCGATTCGCCCCGGACGTCCCATACGATCACCAGGCGGTGGAGTGGTGTCACACGGAAGCGGCCGCCTCTGTCGGCCCTCAGCGCATGCACCATCTCGCCTACGCCCTGAGGGTTCACGATGAGCCGCTTGAATGCGTTGTGGACGACGCCAGTCGAATCGACGCTGTATTCCTGACCAGTCACCTCACCGGGCCAGATCGCGGGCAGCGTCGAATTGCTCACAGCTGACCACGCCTCGTCCTCAACGGGCAGCGGCTGCCTCGGCGGGCCAGGCAGCGGCTCTGGGACTTCGCGGTCGACTTCCCATTTCCAGTAGACATTGGATGCCTCACCCGTGATGTCCGACCAGTCGGCCTTGCCGTAAATGAGGTCATCGACGGAGTCATCCACGTAAAGCAGATGCATCCGAGCTACCTTGTCTGGATTCTCGGAGCTACGACGAAGCACCCGCCCGAGCGATTGGATTCTCTGTCTGACGGATGCGGCAGATGCAACGGAGATCCCCGTGTCAGCCTCCGGCACGTCGATGCCTTCGATGAGGGACTTCACTGACACCAGTACTGGTGACGCGCCGGAGGCGAACTTGGACAGTGCCTCGCGGCGCGCGCGGTCCGGCAGTCCTGAATGTTCTAGTGCCACATCTACGCCGGGCAACTTTCGCGCGAGTTCGTCACGGAGCGACTCGGCCTCGCCCACTCGTTCATGAAAGAGGATCACCCGGGGCGGGGTTGAGTTCGGCGCGCGATCGAACGCGTCAGCCACGAGTTCAGCAGCGACGCGGTGGCGCTCTGCAGCACGGTAGAGGAGGTCTTTCCGTTGGCCGGTCACCGATACCCATCGCCGTGCGGCTTCGCCGAGGTCATCATTGCGGCGAGCCAACGACCGCGCCCTGAGCGGGTCGCCGCCCAGCCCCCGGATCCCATCGCGCGCATCGTCGACCTGGCGGCTCAGCGTGTCGTAACGTACGCGTTCTTCCGGCATGAGCGACACCGCGTGATGACTGAGTGTGTAGTTCGGCAGCCAGCCCGAGAGGCGCGCATTGCGTAGACCGAAGCTGAACACCACTCGGCCGAGCTTCTGTCCGACCACCTGCTCGTCGTACGAGAGAGGTTCACCGTCCTCTCCGATCTCTTCGCGGTCCGGCGTCGCGGAAAGTCCGAGGCGAAACCTCGCCGGCGAGTCCAGCACTCTGCTGTACTTCGGGGCACCCGCGCGGTGCGCTTCGTCGACGATCAGCATCACCGGGTCATGATCGCGAGTGATCTCAGGGAGTGCTCTCGCAGCAGTGTTGAGGACGGCAACGAGCACCCTTCTGCCATCGAGCGAGTCCCGCTTGCCCGCTCCGAGGATGCCGACCTGATCGCGAGTGATTGTTGTATAGCGAACGATGGACTCGACCCACTGCCGGGCAAGCGCCTGGGTCGGCACAACGACAACAACCTTGAGGTTTGGGGTCTCCTCCGAGAGTCGGGCTGCGCAGGTCAGGGCGATCAGTGTCTTCCCTCCGCCGGTCACCACTTCGACCGTTCCACGACCGCGCCGGCCATCGACGCCGTTGAGCCACGCGGTGACGGCTTGTCGCTGCCAGTCGGCCAGCTCGAAGCCTTTCGTGGAGAACGTCACTTCTGCCTCTCGAGCGCCGCGCGGACTGCTGCGCGGATGATCGGCTCTAGCTGATCGATCACCTGGTTCACGATTGCGTCCTCGAGATCGCGGTCGGCCGCTGCGGTGGCCGCGGCTTGGAGCGAGTCGACGGCCGAACCAACCGCGGCCTCAGACTCTGAACTCCGCGCGCGCGCCTCGAGCTCCACGAAGTCCATGTCCAGCGCCGACGCGAGGTTGTGCAGCGCTCGGTCTGACGGGTATTTCGCGCCCGTCTCGAGCTCGGAGACATAGGGGTAGCTGAGGCCGGAGGCTTCAGCAAGGTCGCGGCGGCTCATTCCCCGCGCTTCGCGGGTGACCCGCAGCACGACTCCAAGCCCTTGCTTTGGTAGCTCTGCCACTGGTCTCTCCGTCGATCGAAAAGCAACAAGTCTGCCTCTTGACAGTTGCGTAGGTTTCTGCATAATCTTCTGCATACGCACAGCAGAGGGCTATGCAGAGATACTACGCCGGAGGAGTCACCGTGTCTAACGGAAGCATCGTGCTGAAGCGTCGGACCCGGGAATCGGTGCAGCATGAGCACGATCGCGACTGCGGGTTTCGCCGGCACCGTCGCAATGCCACCAAACCGGGTGGCGAACGCGTCCACCAGATTATGCGCGCCGATCTGCTGTCGCTGGGCGTGCTTACGAAGGGCACCGTAGTCCGGGCTCGGATTGCGTTTGCGGACTGCGATGACTACAAGGTCCGACCTGCGATCGTTGTCGGCCGCCGTGGGCGGGTCGTCACCGTGGTGCCGTGCTCGAGCTCGCCGCGAGCAACGACTTCGGGCGACATCCCGATCGCTCAGCTCGACTGCGCCGGCCTGACGACTGGAACGACCGCCCGCACGGGTCGAACCCTTCTGATCGACCGAGTCGACTGCATCGAGGTACTCGGCTATCTCGGCGCAGAGGACGCCGCGCGCATCTTTAGCACCCTCCATCGAGCCTGACACGCGGCTCGGCCCCCAAGCCGTTCAATCCCAACGAGTACATGCCCTAGCACCGGGCGCCGCCAACAACACCTGGAGTCTCAATTGCAGTTGCTCGTCACTGTCTTCACCATCCTCAACGCCCTGCTCCTCATTGCAGTGGCGACACTCGTGATCTCGTTCCGTCCTCGTCGGCAGACCGCTCTTGATCTCGGCCCGGTTCAGCAAGATCTTCAGGCGATCAGGGGCGAGCTCCGTGCGGACCTGTCGACTCAGCGACAGGAGTTGCGTGACAACTTCAGCGCCGGGCAGCAGCAGCTCGAACAGCGGCTTTCTGCGGCTGCGAGTGCGCAGGCAGATGATCTCGCCCGTGACCGGGAGGCGCGGGCCGACGCGCAGAGTCGGCTGGACGCCGCCCTGACTATGGGTCTCGCGACTATCGCGGACCGTGTGGACTCGCAGGGCCGGGCGACTCAGGCGGGTCACGTTGAGTTCCGAGGGGCGCTGGAGGGTCGCTTCGACGTTCTCCGCAAGGACTCAGACGGCAAGCTTGAGCTGATCCGCGCCACTGTCGACGAAAAGCTCCAGGGGACGCTTGCGGAGGCTCTACGTGAGAACGCCACCAAGATCCAGGACCTCACGTCGGCTAACGCGGCCAAGCACGTCGAGATGCAGACGCTGCTCCGGGATGAGCTCGAGAAGCTCCGCACTGGCAACGAGGCCAAACTCGAGAGGATGCGCGAGACCGTCGACGAGAAGTTGCAGGGAACCCTCGAGAAGCGGCTCGGTGCCTCGTTTGCGCTGGTGAGCGAGCGACTGGAGCTGGTCCAGAAGGGCCTCGGCGAGATGCAGACTCTCGCCTCGGACGTGGGTGGCCTCAAGCGCGTACTCACGAACGTGAAGAACCGCGGTAGTTGGGGTGAAGTGCAGCTGTCTCGACAGCTCGAGGACATCCTCACCGCGGGTCAGTTCGAGCAGAACGTCGTTATCAAGGCAGGCACGCAGGAGAGCGTCGAGTTCGCAGTCAAGCTCCCTGGACGCGGCGAGGACGATGCCCCGGTCTACCTTCCGATCGACTCGAAGTTCCCGCAGGAAGATTACGAGCGGCTGCTCGAAGCCCAGGAACGCGGCGAGAAGTCCGAGATCGACGCTGCGAGTAAGAGCCTCGAACGGGCAGTTCTTGCGCAGGCGAAGACGATCGCATCGAAGTACATCGACCCGCCCCGCAGCACTGACTTCGCGATTATGTACCTCCCTACGGAGGGTCTGTTCGCGGAGGTAGTTCGTCAGCCTGGGTTGGCGAGCAAGCTTCAGAGCGAGTTGCGTATTCTGATCACCGGCCCCACCACTCTGATGTCGTTGCTCAACAGCCTGCAGGTGGGCTTTCGGTCGCTCGCAATCGAGAAGCGAAGCTCCGAGGTGTGGCAGGTGCTGAGCGCGGCGAAGTCGGAGTTTCAGAAGTACGGCCAGGTTTGGGACAAGCTCGGAAAGCAGCTCCAGACAGCGCAGAACACCGTCCAGGAGGCAGGCCGGCGCACTCGCGCTGTCGAGCGCAGGCTGCGCGACGTCGAAACCTCCGAGGTCGACGCCACGGCTGTGTCAACCGATCCCACGGTCATGTTGCCGATCGACGCTGGCGCGGATCTCGACCTCTTGAACGAAGGTCTCACCGCCAGCGTGTAAGGCCGGCGGAGATGAGTCGTGGGGTCGGGCCGATCTGATCCCACGACTCGTGGTGGGAGCATCACGGGCCAGTCCTGCGGCGCCGGGCAGATGACCACTCGGTCCCGCGGCATCATCGGCTATCGAACGTGTCCCCAAACGCGCCGTAGGCTAACTCGCACGACAATCGGCGCGTGAACAAATGCGGGCCGACGAGCAGCCACTCCGAAGGGCGCGACAGTGCGTAAGCAGATCAGCGTTGTCGGTGCAGTGATCGTTCGCGACGGCAACGTACTGTGCGCGAAGCGCGGCCCGTGGGGCAGCCTCGCCGGGCACTGGGAGTTTCCGGGCGGCAAGGTTGAGCCAGGCGAGACCGCACGGAGCGCTCTCGAGCGGGAGATCGCTGAGGAACTCGCCTGCAGCATCGATGTGGGAGCCAACCTGACGACGACGATCCATGAGTATGACTTCGGTGTCGTGACGCTTACGACGTTCTGGTGTCGGCTGATCGAGGGTACGCCGCAGTTGGTGGAGCACGCCGAGGTCCGGTGGTGTCCGCCGAGCGAGCTCGAAAGTCTCGACTGGGCGCCGGCCGACGTTCCGGCGATGCGGATGATCGTCGAGGGCGCCAGGTGTAGCCGCTAGGGCTGCACCAACTCAAATGAGTCTCCATCGCGGGAGGCGAGGGTGATTCCCAGGTCAGCCGTAAGTTCCTGCAGGTCGGGCTCTGCGCGTCCGGGCAGCAGGATCATCGGCGTCACCTGCGCATCGAGCGCACGGGCGTTGTGGGTGTAGTCCAACACCTGACCGATAGCCATTCGGACGTATTCGCGGCCCGTTGACTTCTTCGCCTCAACCACCCAACCCTCGGCCTCCACGTACATGTCTGGCTCGATGATCGCTCCGGCGACGGGAAGCCGCAGTCGGCTGGGCGGCGTGCCCCGATCGGTGAGCCACCGTCCGAAGTCCGCCTGAAGCTGAAACTCCTGACGCGACACGACACGATCGCCTGGCGGGAGCTGAGTGGCATCAACAATCGCGTTGATATCAGAGGCGTCGGGCGGGTCCCAGCGGCCGACCTGTGGCTTGAGGAGCCGAAGCTGGCCGGGGTTCGGAGCGAGCAGCGCGGGGTTGGCATCCAGCGGCACGAGGTTGAAGATGATAGCCCGCCGAGGGTTACCGTCAGCGCCAGGAATCTCGTGGAAGGAACAGAGCGGATCTCCCGTGGTGAACGCACCTACATAGGTTGCGTAGGGCGGCTGAGCGTTAAAGACACGAATCGTGCGCGCCTCGTCCGCAGCATTCAGTAGCGCCTTGTTCCCGCGCGTGAACTCCTGGTGCCCGGACTGCCCCTCGCCGGTGTACGCGAAGCTTCCGTCAGCCTGCAGCCCTTCGTGAAGGTCGTAGCCATATCGCGACCCCCGCGCCGGATTAGTGAAGATGAAAATGTCGGGAGTGCGGCTGGATGAAGAAATTCCGCCTTGCTGACCGCCACCATACTGACGATGAAGCTGCCGGCGGCGCACGGTGTCTCCGACTTCGAGTGCCCATTCGCGCGGCGCGCCGTCTGCAGCAGGCAGCCTCGACCGCACCTCCTCGGACTGCAGGTCGTCGAGGACCCAACGAGTCGTGTCCGCGGGCAACGTTCCGTATAGGTCGCGGAGTATCTGACGGACCCGCTTTTGACTCACGCCGGCCTCCAGCGCGAGCAGCGCCGGAGTGGTCGGATCCATAGCCGGCAGCGTATCGGTCGTGGCGGGTCGGTTGTTGGAGCTTGTCGGACCGCACGCGTGTCGGAAGCGGCGCGCGGTCGCCTTCTTGTGTCGTGACCACGACACGGCGCTGCAAACGCTCGGCCGGGAGAACCCGCCGGTTCTCACCTATGAGCTTCTGATTCGCAGAAGGCACCGCGCTCTCGGGATCGAACCCCGCCTTTCAGCGCGAGAATTCGGAGGCGCGTACCTTCTTGGTCCAGATGCGCCTTTCCACCTCCGAGCTGCGGGACGAGATACGGCATTCCTTCTGGCTGCTCAAACGGGCCGCCTCGGCGAAGGCTCTTGAGCGGCTTCTGAAGCAGCACGAGGTCTTCAAGGACTACACGATTGTCCTTGCCGCCGGCGACGGTCGCACGGAAGACGACACCGACTCGGTCCCAGCGGCGGGCAAGGCCTGTATGGGGGTCGCAGGGTGGGTCGACCGGCGGCGGTGCTGAGTCACGTGGGAGGCTCGATAGGCCGCAGAGCTCCGGCCGCGTCCAGCAGCTTCAGCGACGCCAGGACGGCGTTGTCGCGGTACGTTTTCGAGCTTGCAACCGCGCGAACAGCCTCCACGACCTCACGTGACCCGATAACAGCGACCGGGCCGACGCCCAAGATCTGCTGGGCGCACCACTCGCGCACCGCAGCCTCGTGCGCGGCGCCCGCGAACTTCCCGACGTACAGGCGCAACTCGACGAGCTCGATCGGGTACCCGAAGCGAGATGCGGCGCCGGAGACGACGCCGTCGCGGACGACCGGGTTATTGATCACCGCGTACTTCGCATTCCACACCTTGTCAGCGCTGTCACCGCGCACATGCGCGGCGACCACACCGCGGGAGCCAAAGAACGACTTGACCGTCGCAAGCACCAGCCGGTCCGCACGGGCGCCGACGAGGTCGACCTCGAACCCGTGCGTCTGGTACTCGGGATACGCTGTCTTCGACGTTCGGATCGTGACCGGGAACTTTAGCGCCTCGGAGACGACGAGGCCCTCTGATTCCATCGCCAACGCGACGAACTGTTCGAAAGCTTCCACGACGCCGAGCGTATCCGCCTGGCCCGGGCCGCAGTCGTCTCAGTCCTCTGAGCGGGTTGGGAGCTGTGCGCGCAGCGAAGACAGCGATGGCCCCGAGAGGCTGCCGACCCGCCACATCTCCCAGCCTCCGAATCCTCCGGAGCTTGTACCGTCAAACGCCGCGGCAGCAGCCCGTGACGGGTTGCTGTACCCGGCACCATTCACAAGGATGTTCCCGTCCGGAGCTATCGTTCCCCGCCCTTCGAGGCCGTGGCGAGTGCAATACAGCTCCGACCCGGCCTGAAGGAGCCCCTCAGCGAGGAGGTCGGCGACCGTGCCGGGAATGGCTGTGCGGGTGAAGGTCGTCGTCGGTGCCGACTGCGCTGGGACGTCGTCGAGCCGATCCATTCGCAGACCGGTGAGGCGAATGGCGGCAAAGATCGAGGGCATGATCGCGTCCAGCGGCATCATCGCCGGCGCCGACAGCGTGGTGTCCTCGTCGACCTTCCCCTTGACCACAGTCAATCCAGGAATCGCGTCGAGTTCTGCAGCAAGACGCCCTTCGAGGTAGCCGATATCAGCGGAGCTAAATCCATGGGAGGTGTCGCGCTTTATGAGCACGGCACGCGTCCAAGCTGGCACCTGCGCGTTCGACCGCCTGTGCACCGCGAGCCGATCGCGGAGCTTGGTGGACTGCCCGACGTATATCTGCCGGGAGCCGTCGTCAACGAGCAGGACATAGATGCCTGGGCTGCTCCACTCCGCCTCGGCAAGACGCAGAATCTCTTCGCGAGCCACGTAGGCAACCCGAATCGCATGCTCCGTGAAGTCCGCCACGATGGGTGCATTCGCCGATGAGGGAATCTGGACTGTAGCGAGGACAGCGGCTGAGCTCATTCCTCCATCATGCCGTCGGCCGCCGACCGTGAGCATGTGCCGGTGATCGCCGCGGTGCGCGACCGCTTTTGGACTGAGGTGACCTGTACATGTGCGTGGCGGACGATCGCGGTGCGGCAGGACCGGCGGGTGTCGGAGGCACTGACCGCTGCTGTCCCGGCGTGGTAGTGCACCCTTTCTCAAGCGACCGGGTCGTAGTCCGCCTAGGAGGCGAGCGCGATGCGACGACCCACGCCCTCACCTCGCTCGACCCTGAACGGCCTAGCCGGATTCTCCCAGACAGTCGCCAGCGAGTAGCACCGAATGTGGCGGCACCAGCGGGGTCAGTGGTCCATCTAGTCCTGGCGCCGTGGCGGCAGCGTGTGCGGCGCATGTATTGCACACATTTCGGGTAATGGGTTACTGCTGCTGTGCAGCAGCCCAAGCGGGCAACAAGAGTCCGGGGAGACGCGATGGGGACGGAATGGCTGCTGCTCGCAGTCCCGAAGCAGGACTACGACGAGCTCAAGCACATGGTCGACTTCCGGCAGAAGCAGCGCGGTGAAGCACCAGCCCCCCACCGCGGAACAAGTGCGGGACAGCCAGCTTGCGAAAGACGCCGTCGTCCGTGCCGCTTTCGCCAAGCACGAGCCGTGGCCGGAGCATGCGCTTGCTCGTCTGGCTGAGGGCTCCGCGATCACGACGCAGCGCTTCGCGCAGGTGGTAGACCTGTGCGCGGCAACGCCCGGGGAGGACCACCGCTACTCCACGGAGGAGCTCGCAGAGAAGACCGGGATGAACGTCAACGAGTGGCGCTCCGCCTGCCGGAAGATCCGGCTTCACCTCGAGAAGCACCACCCCGAGATCCCGCGGACCGACGCCGGCAACCCGGAGTGGCCGCTGGTGGACATGTCCGGCCGCACCCTCGGCGAGCGCGACCAACTGTACGTCGGCATCACCGAGGAGCAGGCTCGCCGATGGAGGACCGTGCGATGCCTCGCCAGCGCCCCTCAATATGCGTCGCTGGATACCGCGCTGCGCAACAAGCACGTCCCGGTGGCGAACGACCGGTTCATCAAGGACATGCTGCACGCTGTCGGTGTGGAAGGCGCCTACCAGACGACCGGGTACATCGTCGTCGTACGTGCCGGGGTGGGCCCTGACCTCAACACCTATCGGGGCGCCACCAACGGGTTCGTCTCCAAGGAAGAGGTCATCGCTGTTGCCGGCGAAGGACCGCGCCGGGAGCCGAGCGATCAGACGGGACTGTGGCGGGTCGTCCATCCTGAGGATCCCGGCGGGCGCGAGTCCGGGCCGACGAGCAGCCGAACTTCACCGCGCGACTACGGTCAGTGCCCGGAGTGCTTCAGTCCGATGACGCCGAGCGGGTTTTTCACGGGCGTGGGGTGCGAGCACGCCGGCTGAGCTAACCGAGGGCTGCTCCGTGGACGAATTTCGCGACATATGACCAGCATTTGTGTCGTGATGATAAGAAACCCCACATGGCCCAAAATACTGTCCGCCGCATCGGTTACGGTGGCCAGAAGAGAGGCAGGTGGTGCCGATGGGGAAGGACCAGAAACCCAGTGCGAGGCAGGAAAGAGCGCAGCTCGTGGACAAGTGGCGCAGAGAGAACGGGCTATACCCCCATCAACAGCCGGAGGCGCAGGAGGCGAGGAAGCGCAGGCAGGCTGCCGCGGCGAAGAAGCGCGGGAGGCAGCCTCAGCACAAGGAACCGCCCAGGCACCGCACCGCGGAGAGGACGAATGCGAAGGGCGAGAAGATCCTCGTCCAGTACGGCACTACGAAGGCATCCAAGCGCAACCCGGTGCGCCTGACGGACGGCATGGTGCATCCGGTCAACGTGGACTTCGCGAAGCCGCACGGCCCGACGTCGGACCTCGCGGAGTAGCTGCGGCCGCGTGTCTGAACTGTTGCGCTGCAGCAACAGAACCGTGCACCGTTAGGGTGAGCCTCTGCGATGAGTGCGGCGAGAATGGAGCCGTGCTCGATCGCTTCACTCTCGGCGTCGGAGGAGGCGCCCCTCGACTCCAACACCATTTGACGACGTCTTCCGCCATCTATCCACATCTGTCGTCGGCCGCATTGACGGCCTCCGACCAGTGTTCGACACTGGCCCAATACTGACGATCGAGCCGGCACGGGAGGTCGAGATGGGCAGCATCACCCCCTACGAGTCGGCGAAGGGCCGCCGCTACCGCGTGCGCTATCGCAAGCCGGATCGCACCGAGGCGGAAAAGCGCGGCTTCACGACGATGCGCGAAGCGAAGCTGTACCTCTCGATGGTCACGGTGTCGAAGTCGAAGGGCGAGTACATCGACCCGTCCTCGTCGCGGGTTCCTGTCCGGATGTTCGCCGACAGCTGGCTGCGATCCAAGCAGCCGCCGATGTCGAAGCCCTCGTACTACATGACGCTCGAGCGGGCGTGGAAGAACCATGTCGCGCCGGTATGGGCCGACAGGGAGATCTCGTCGATCCGGCGCTCGGAAGTCCAGGATTGGGTGTCCGACCTTGCGACGCAGAAGTCGCGCACGGTCGTTCTTCGAGCACTGGGAGTCCTCGCCGGCATCCTCGACGTCGCCATGGACGATCGCCGCCTCGCGAGCAATCCAGCCCGCCATGTGCGCAACCTTCCCCGGCACGGGCCGGGCAAGCGTCGCGTCTACCTCTCGCATGACCAGGTCGCGACGCTGGCGGCGTGCTCGGCGTATCCGACGCTTGTCCTGACGTTGGCGTACACCGGCCTCCGCTGGGGCGAGGCGACGGGACTGCGCGTGCGCAGCGTGAACCGCCTCCGACGGCGCTTCGTCATCGAGGAGAACGCGGTGATGATCGCGTACGAGATCCATGTCGGCACGCCGAAGACGCACGAGAAGCGCTCGGTCCCGTACCCCGAGCGTCTCGCTCCGATGATCGACCAGGCGTGCGCCGGGAAGGGTCCCGAAGGGCTGCTCTTCGGCGACGAGGTCAATCACATGCGCAACTCGGGCAGCAAGGGATGGTTCGCGAATGCGGTCCGGCGCGCGCAGGAGTTCGATCCATCGATCCCTCGGCTCACCCCTCACGACCTCCGCCATACCGCCGCGTCACTCGCGATCAGCTCGGGTGCGAACGTGAAGGCCGTACAGCGGATGCTCGGGCACGCGTCCGCGGCGATGACGCTGGACACCTATGCCGACCTCTTCGACGACGATCTGGATGCCGTCGCGACCCGTCTGAACGACCAGATGCCGTTGGTGGCGCTGCCGTCAGGGCCGCAGACTCGCTACGCCCGACCTCAGTGACCCCAGAGAGCAGATTGCTCAGTATTTCGACGAGGCAGATCTCGCCCGAAACGCTCGATTTGACGCTCTCAGACGTCCCGCGAAGGCCGTTGCAGACGGCCGTTGTCGGCGCTCCAAAATTTAAGAATGCGGGCAAAAAGCGGGCAAAAACGCGTTTCGCGTGGTCTGACCACAGAAGAAACACCTGGTCAAGGGCAAAAAGAGACTGTGCCCCTGGAGGGACTCGAACCCCCAACCGTTTCCTTAGGACGGAACTGCTCTTCCATTGAGCTACAGAGGCTGGCCGAACGAGTCTACCTGGGCACGGCCGTCCCACGACGAAGGCCCCGGCATCCATCCGCGAAGGGACAAGTGGATGCCGGGGCCGCAAGCCGCGGGGCGTCAGCCCTGGGTCGCGAGGGCGAAGCGCACGGCGCCGTCGTCCGACAGTTCCGCGTCGAGGACGCGGTCCTCGAGTGCGATCGCGGCAGTCTCGTCGAGGAAGACGCGGGCGCCGTCCGTGACGACGATCGTGTCGGCCGGCTGCGGGTCGGGGGCGACGCTCAGCTCGAATCCGCCGGTGCCTCCCGTGTCTCGGATGCGGACGCCGCCGTCCTGGACGGCGGGCACTCGCGAGACGATCTCTTTGACGGCCTCGGCGGCGGTCTGGGTCAGCGTGAGCATGCGTTTCCTTTCCGTTGGGGCTGTGAACCGGCCACGATTCCGAGATCCGCGCCGGTCCGCAACCCCTACGCGCCGTCCGGTGCCGATTCGGAGGGAGCTCCCATGTTTTCGGTGGATGCCGCATCCCGGCCGGTCAGGGGCGCTGTCCGCCGCCTCCACCGGGTCCGGCGCCCATGCCGCCTCCCATGCCACCGCCGGCCACGTTGGAGCCCTCGGTGACGGTGGCAGCTGTCGTGCCGTTGACGGCCACGCTGTACGAGCCGCCGTCGGTCAGCGCCGGCCCGCTGTAGAACACCGCGCGGAAGTCGCGCCCGGCCTCGAACGTCGTGTCCATGCTTCATGGGTACGGGCCGCACTTACGACGGGTCTTGCCGCCTTCTATGAGGCAGCCCGGCGAAGAATCCTTATCGGATCAGAAAGTTCCGTGGTTTTCTGAGCCGTGTCGGGTGACTTACGTGGCGTACCGACGCGACGGTCTGACATCGTGGCACGCATGACCCGCATTGGCATCGTCGCCGAAGCGCCCGGAGAGAACCGGGTGGCCGCGACCCCCACCACCGTTCCCAAACTCATCGCCCTGGGCTATGACGTCGTCGTCGAAGCCGGGGCGGGGGCGGCGTCGTCGTTCCCGGATGCCGCCTACGCAGCATCCGGAGCCGTCGTGGTGGATGCGGCCACGGCCTGGGCGTCACCGGTGGTGCTCAAGGTGAACGCGCCGACGCCGGCCGAGATCGACCGTCTCGCCGACGGGGCGACCGTCGTCGCGATGCTGAGCCCCGCACTGCGACCGGACCTCGTCGACGCGCTCGCGACACGAGGCATCACCGCCGTGGCGCTCGACGCGGTGCCGCGCATCTCGCGCGCGCAGTCGATGGACGTGCTGAGCTCGATGGCCAACATCGCCGGCTACCGCGCGGTCGTCGAAGCCGCGCACGAATTCGGGCGGTTCTTCACCGGGCAGGTCACGGCCGCCGGCAAGGTGCCGCCGGCCAAGGTGCTCGTGGCGGGCGCCGGCGTGGCGGGCCTGGCGGCGATCGGCGCCGCGTCGAGCCTGGGCGCGATCGTCCGCGCGACCGACCCGCGCCCGGAGGTCGCCGACCAGGTGGCGTCGATCGGCGGCCAGTACCTGGAGGTGGTCGTCCCCGACGAGAATAAGCAGGTGTCGGCCGACGGCTATGCGAAGGCCACGAGCGAGGCGTACGACCGGCGGGCGGCCGAGATCTACTCGGAGCAGGCGGCCGACGTCGACATCATCATCACGACGGCGCTCATCCCCGGGCGTCCCGCACCTCGCCTCATCACCGCCGCAGACGTGGCGCGCATGAAGCCGGGGAGCGTCATCGTCGACATGGCGGCCGGTCAGGGCGGCAACGTCGCGGGCTCGATCGCGGGGGAGCGGGTCGTGACCGACAACGGCGTCGTGATCCTCGGGTACACCGATCTGGCCGGACGACTCCCGCAGCAGGCGTCCCAGCTGTTCGCGACGAACCTCGTCAACCTGCTGAAGCTGCTGACACCCCGCAAGGACGGTGTGCTCACGCTCGACTTCGACGACGTCGTGCAGCGCACGGCCACCGTCGTCCGCGACGGCGAGGTGACGTGGCCGCCGCCGCCCGTCCAGGTGTCGGCCGCCCCCGCCGCGGCATCCGCGCCCGTGCAGGCGTCGTCTGTCCCCGCCGCACGCGCCCCGATGTCGGCGGGTGCGCGCACGGCGCTCATCGCCGCGGGGATCGCCGCGCTCTTCGCCGTATGCGCGTTCGCGCCACCACCCCTGCCGCAGCACTTCCTGGTGCTCACGCTTGCCGTCGTCGTCGGCTTCTACGTCATCGGGCACGTCGCGCACGCCCTGCACACCCCGCTGATGAGCGTCACCAACGCCATCTCGGGGATCATCGTGGTCGGCGCCATGGTGCAGATCACGGCGCCCGACCTCACGGTGCAGATCCTCGCGGCCGTCGCGGTGCTGCTGGCGAGCATCAACATCTTCGGCGGCTTCGCCGTCACGCGTCGCATGCTCGCCATGTTCCGGAAGGGTGAGGCCCGATGATCGCGGTCGCGGGTGCCGTCGCCGCGGCGGCCTACGTCGTCGCGGCCCTGCTGTTCATCCTGAGCCTCGCCGGACTCAGCAAGCACGAGACCAGCCGCCGCGGGGTGACCTTCGGCATCGTCGGAATGATCGTCGCGCTCGTGGCGACGGTGTGGCTCACCGCCGCCGGCGCGTGGGGCACCCCGCAGGGCGCGACGGGGCTCGTCCTGCTCGTGGTGGCCGTCGTCGTGGGCGGTGCGATCGGACTGTGGCGTGCGCGCGTCGTCGAGATGACCGGGATGCCGGAGCTCATCGCCCTGCTGCACTCGTTCGTCGGACTCGCCGCGGTGCTGGTCGGCTGGAACGGCGCTCTGTACGACGCCGGACTCGACGGTGCCCTCGCCGACATCCACCATGCGGAGGTGTTCATCGGGGTCTTCATCGGCGGCGTGACCTTCACGGGCTCGATCGTGGCGTTCCTGAAGCTGTCGGCCCGCATTTCGTCGCGACCGCTCATGCTTCCCGGCAAGAACGTGCTCAATGTCGGTGCGCTCGTCGTGTTCGTCGCCCTGACCGTCTGGTACGTCCTCACGCCCGAGCTGTGGCTGCTCGTGCTCGTGACCGTCCTGGCGCTGGCGCTCGGCTGGCATCTGGTCGCCTCCATCGGCGGCGGCGACATGCCCGTCGTCGTCTCGATGCTCAACAGCTACTCCGGGTGGGCCGCGGCGGCGGCCGGCTTCCTGCTGAACAACGACCTGCTGATCGTCACGGGAGCGCTGGTGGGCTCGTCAGGCGCCTACCTGAGCTACATCATGTGCAAGGCCATGAACCGCTCGTTCCTGTCGGTCATCGCGGGCGGCTTCGGCATCGAGGCGCCGAAGGGCGGCGACGAGCAGCAGGGCGAGCACCGCGAGATCGACGCGGCGAGCGCCGCCGATCTGCTCGCGGCAGCCGGCACCGTCGTCATCACGCCGGGGTACGGCATGGCCGTCGCACAGGCGCAGCACGGTGTCGCCGACCTCGTGCAGAAGCTGCGCGAGCGCGGCGTCGACGTGCGGTTCGGCATCCATCCCGTCGCCGGTCGTCTGCCGGGACACATGAACGTGCTGCTGGCCGAGGCGAAGGTGCCGTACGACATCGTGCTCGAGATGGACGAGATCAACGACGACCTCGCCCGGACGGACGTCGTGTTGGTCATCGGTGCGAACGACACGGTCAATCCGGCGGCCGCCGAAGACCCGTCGAGCCCGATCGCCGGAATGCCCGTGCTGCGGGTGTGGGAGGCGTCGAATGTGATCGTCTTCAAGCGCTCGATGGCCTCGGGATATGCGGGCGTCGCGAATCCGCTCTTCTTCCGTGACAACACGCAGATGCTCTTCGGCGACGCGAAAGACAAAGTCGACGAGATTCTCATGCAGCTCTCACGGATTTCCGTCTGAGACGGAGAACAAAAGGCCCTCACGGCGATGCTGATCGCCGTGAGGGCCTTTCGTCGGATATCGGTCAGTGCGCTGCGTCGTAAGCGTCGAGAATGGATGCCGGAACCCTGCCCCGCTCCGACACCTTGAAGCCGTTCGCCTTGGCCCACTCCCGGACGACGCCGAGGTCGCGCTGACCCGCGCGGCGGCGGCCTGCGGCAGCGGGGGCGGGAGCGGTGGAGCGCCCGGAGCTCACGCGCCGGCCGGCGGAGGTGTAGGCCGAGAGGGCGTCTCGCAGTGCGGCGGCATTCTCAGCCGAGAGGTCGATCTCATATGCGATGCCGTCCAGCGAGAAAAGGATGGTCTCGCCGTCGCCGACTTCGAGGACGGTGCCGTCGATGTCGTCGACGAGCTGATGGATGATTTTACGGGCCATAAGCAATCACATTACGCAGGGCAATTGCATGGTGGCAAACAATTCGCCGGGACGCGCCGACAATAGGCGCGCGCAATGGTGTCAGGGAAGGATTCCGGCCCGGCGCGCCATGACGACGGCGGCATGCCGGGTCGACGCATCGAGTTTCGCCATCGCGGACTGCAGGTACGACTTGACCGTTCCTTCTTTGAGGTCCAGCGCTGTGGCGATCTCGGCGTTGGTCGAGCCCAGCGCGGCGCAGGCCAGGACGTCGAGCTCTCGGGGGGACAGCCGCACATCGAGCTCCACCGACTGCTCGGCGGGATCCTGCGAAAGGGCGGCCAGGCGATGCTCGAGGCGATCGAGTCGCGCGCGGACGGCCGGATCGGCCACGATCGCCGAGATGCTGCGCAGCTCGGCATACGTCTCGCGCAGCCCTTCCCGCGTCGCGGCCGGAAGGGTCGCAGGTGCCGCAGCGCCACGGTTGCGCGTCAGCCGGCGCTGCACCTCGTCACGGATGCGCAGCTCGCTCGACAGCTCGTCGGCCACCGCGAACGCGGGCCGCGCGACGACGTCGCCCACGGGCGCTTCGGCCCACGACCCGCAGTAGATGACGCCGCGGGCGCGGCCCGTCACCATGATCGGGACGGCGAACAGCGTCGCGATGCCCTCGCCGAGCACGGCACGGTCGTAGTCGTGGGTGATGCTGCGGGCCGAGCGGTAGTCGATGGCGAGGCGCGGTCGCTGCTCGATGAGCGCACGGCCGCCCAGACCGCGGGCGGCCTCGACGACGAGGCCGTCGAGGCTGTGGGTGCGTGCGCCATGGATCGACGTGACATGGATCGCGCCGTCGAGGACGAGGCCGCCGAACGCGACGGGGAATCGTGTGCGTCGCACGAGCTCGGCCACAGCATGGTCGAGGGCCTGTGCGTCGCTCAGGTCGTCGTCGGGTGCGCCGAAGGCAGCACGGACCCCCGCTCGAGCGCTCTCGGGGCCCGGTGCCTGGTGTGGGAGGGACGCGCCCACGACTACCTACTTCCGGGTGACGGCGTCCTCGCCGCCGGTTTTCGTAGCGTCGACCCTATCACCGGGCGCTCCCACGGGGGCGGGGGAAGGGCGGGGCCCAGGCGCTGCCTCGGCCCCGCGACGCGGGCGGCCTACACGCCCGCGGTCTGCGCATCCTGCGCACCCGGCGGGGCGCTGGGGATGCTCGGTCTGCTTTCGAGCTCGATGAGGAAGCGCTTGATGTCGGGCCGCCCCCCGTACTCGCCGAGCGACCCGTCGGCGCGCACCACGCGATGCACGGGGACGACGATCGAGAACGGTGTGGTGGCGCACGCGGTGCCCACCGCACGTGCGGCCCGGGCCACTCCGGCGGCGATGGCCACTTCGCCGTAGCCCGCGGTCTCGCCGTAGGGGATGTCGCAGACGGCCTCGAGCGCGGCGCGCGTGAACCCGCGCACGAGGCGCCAGTCCAGCGGGAGGTCGAAGTGCGTGCGGGTGCCGTCGAAGTACTCGTCGAGCTGCGTCTCGGCCGCGTCGAACGGGTCGGGCTCGACATCGGTCGCACGGCTGTCTTCGGCATCCTCTCCGATATCGGGGACAGGGACGGCGCGCAGCTGCAGCGAGACGCGCTCGATCTCGTTGTCGAGCGGGCCGTCGAAGGGATGCAGCGTCACGATGCCGTCGTCGGTGACGACGATGAGGATGTCGCCGATGGGCGACGGGTGGACGCGGTAGCGGGGCGGATCCGTCGTGGTCATGCGACCATCCTTGCGCTCGGGGACCCGCTCACAGCCGGCGGGATCGCGGACTGTGGGAAACCGGCGGCTGTCGCGGAGAAGCTGCATACGGGGGAGGAGGGGAGGCCCCGCCGGCCGCCCAATACCGCGAAACTCAGGTCCATTGCAAGTGCCCTGTGCGTGCTCCGCTTAGGGTGGCTCGTGTGTGGCGAGCAGAGCGGAGCGCCGTGTTGGGCGCAGAAGACGCCGAACGCGGGTCGGTCGTGACCCCCGGCGATCTCGGCCTCGCCGAACCCGACGTGACGGTCGTCCACGTCGCCGAACCGGAGCGCGACCGCCTGCGACTGCAGTCGGCGGCGCTCGGCGGCCGCTCCACGCTGCAGCACTTCATCGACGGCCAGGATGCGGCGATCGAGATCACCAAGGCGCACCCCGGCAGTCTGCCGCAGTTCATCACCGGCAGGTCGACGCTGCTGTCGAACCTGTTCCGCGACGAGGTCGCGCTGCGCGGCGCGCGGCTGGCCGCCGAGCGCATCACCGCCAAGGACCTCGAGCTGCGCACGACGCGGGGGCTCGACACCGTCCGTCTCGCGGTCGGACTCGCCCACTGGCGGCTGGGCGGACTGGTGTGCAGCGCCCCGGTGCTGCTGCGCCCCCTGGCGATCCGCCGCCACCACGGGGACTTCGAGCTCAAGCTGCACGGCACGTTCTCGGTCAACCCCGAGCTGGTCCGCGCGATGCGGCGTCACTTCGGCATCGCGATCGACGCGGGCGGCCTCGCCGCCCTCGCGTACGAGGGCGGCGTGTTCAAGCCGCAGCCGGTCATCGACCACCTCCGAGCGCTCACGGCGTCCATCGACAGCTACGTGGTCAAACCGCGTCTGCTGGTGTCGAGCTTCGCCGACGTGGGCGGGCGCATGGCGGCGGATGCCGCGAACCTCGACCATCCCGTGCTCAACGCGCTGGCGGGCCACGTCTCGGACCGTGAGTCTCTCACCATCCGCCGTGACGGACCCGTCCCGACCAGCCCCGACCACCGCCCCCCGGCGGCGGACACCCTGCTCCTGGACGCCGACTCCGAGCAGGAGCGGGTCTTGGCGCGCATCGCCGACGGCCAGTCCCTCGTCGTCCACACCCTCCCGGGCACCGGCGGCACCCAGACGGTCATCAACACGATCGGCCAGCTGGTCCGCGCGGGCAAGAACGTGCTCGTGGTCAGTGCGCGGCGCTCCACGCTCGACGGCGTGCGGCATCGCCTCGCCGGCATCGGGCTGCCGGGGCTCGCGGTGTCGCCCGACAGGTTGCAGCGCGACCTCATCCGCGCGATCGGCCGCAACGAGAAGGCAGAGAGTCCCAAGGTCGCCGACATCGACGACGCCCTCGTGCGGCTGCGCGGCGTGCTCGGCGACTACCGCGCCGCGGTGACCGACCGGCATCCCTCGCTCGGCGTCTCGGTGCTCGACATCCTGCGCGCCCTCGCGACGCTCGCCGAGTCCGGCGTCGCGCCGGCGACGGAGGCGCGCTTCGACGAGGACGCCCTCGAGAGCCTCGCGACGACGCGCCCCGAGGCCGCGGCGAAGCTCGCGGCGGCCGCGCGACTGGGGGAGTTCCGCTTCGGCCCCGACGACTCTCCCTGGTACGGCGTGACGTTCTCGACCGTCGAAGAGGCGCGTGCCGCGCACGCCCTGGCGGGGAAGCTGCAGCGCAGCGACCTGCCCACGCTGCTCGAGCGCGGCTACGAACTGGTCGGCCAGACGCGCATGCGCCCCTTCCAGACCGTCGACGAGCTGGGCGCGTACCTGCGCCTGATGCAGGGGATCCGCGACTCCCTCGACAAGTTCAGCATGACGGTGTTCGAGCGCCCCCTGGGTGAGCTGATCCAGGCGCATGCCGCCCGCCGGGACGCGCCCGACATGACGGGGGCGAACCGCCGCAGGCTGCGGCGCCTGTCGCGGGAGTACCTGCGTCCCGGCGTCCATGTGCCCGACATGTATGAGGCGCTGGTGCGCATCCAGCAGCAGCGCACCGAGTGGCAGCGCTACGTCGAGTCCGGGGTGACCCCCGAGGTTCCGCTCGGCCTCGGCGACGTGCAGGTCGCGTGGCACCGCGTCGAGTCCGAGCTGGGCGAGCTCGACGGCGTCCTCGGCCGCAGCGGACCTGATCGGCTCGGGGCGCTCCCCGTGAAGCAGCTCGTGCGCACCCTCGCGGGACTCGCCGCCGACTCCGACGTGTTCGACAACCTCAAGGAGCGCGCCACGCTGCGCACCGAGCTGGCAGCCCTCGGCCTCGAGCCGCTGCTGCTGGAGCTGTCGGTGCGGCATGTGCCCGAGGAGCAGGTCGCCGCCGAACTGGAGTTCGCGTGGTGGCAGTCCGCGCTCGAACTGGTGCTGCGCACCGACCGCGCCGTGCTCGGCGCCAACACCGCGGTGGTCGACCGTCTGGAGCGGGACTTCCGCCTCGTGGACGAGGCGCACGCGGCGGCATCCGGACCGCTCCTCGCCGCACAGCTGGCCACGCAGTGGCGGATCGGCATCGTCGACCACGCCGACGAGGCCGCTGCGCTCAAGCAGGCGCTCAAGCGGGGGGCGGTGACACCGGCCGAGCTCGTCGCCGTCGCACCGACCCTGTCGCGGACGCTCGCTCCGGTGTGGCTGGCGTCGCCCTACGAGGTCCCGCGGATCCCCGAGGCGGCGGCCTTCGACGTCGTCGTGCTGGCGGATGCCGCGGCCCTGTGCCTCGCGGAGGCCGCACCCGCGCTGCGCCGGGCGACGCAGGTGGTGGCGTTCGGTGATCCCGTGACGCAGAAGCCGACGCCCTTCGTGGTCGGCGCCGGCGTCTCGGCGCCGTCCGTGCCCGCCGCGCCGGCGGGAGAGGGCGCCGCCGACGACGAGGCGCCGTTCGATCACACCAGCGTGTTCGAGCGGCTGGCCGAGCTGTTCCCCGTCGAGACGCTGACCCGCAGCTACCGTGCGGGCGGCGAGGACCTGGCGGCCCTGGTGAACGACGCGTTCTACGGCGGCGAGCTCGTGTCGCTGCCCTGGGCGGGGTCGTACCTCGGGCGCGGCAGCCTCGCGGTGGACTACGTCGAGGGTGGCCACGGCGCCCCCGATCCCGTGACGGGCGCCGTCGAGAGTCCCGACTCCGAGGTCGCGCGCGTCGTGACGCTCGTGGTCGAGCATGCCGTGAACCGCGGCACCGAGTCGCTCATGGTCGTCACCGCGAGCGCGCGGCATGCCGAACGCATCCGCGGCGCCGTCGAGGCCGCGTTCGTGGGGCGCTCCGACGTCGCCGACTTCGTCTCGCGCGACACGGCGGAGCCCTTCGCCGTGCTGACGCTCGAGGAATCGGTGGCCGAGAGCCGCGATCGTGTGATCTTCTCACTGGGCTTCGGGCTCACCAAGCACGGCCGCGTGCTGAGCGACTTCGGCGACCTGTCCACGCCCGACGGCGAGCGGCTGCTCACGGTCGGCATGACGCGTGCCCGCCGGTCGATGGTCATCGTCTCGTCGATCCGCCCGTCGGCGTTCGACGACGGGCGGCTGGAGTACGGCGCGGCGACGCTGATGTCGATCCTCGGGGGCATCGCGGCGCGGTCCCGCGAGGCGCGGCTCGAGGACCTGGCCGATCCGCTGACGCGTGCGCTCGCCCGTGAGCTGCGCCGTGCCGGCCTGTCGGTCGACGTCCATTACCGCGGCCTGCTGCCGCTGGTGGCGCAGTACGACGGCAAGGCCGTCGTCGTCGAGAGCGACCCCGAGACCGTGGGCGAGTCACTGCGTGAATCGCTGCGCCTGCGACCGCAGGTGCTGCGGCGCCTCGGCTGGCACTACGTGCGCGTGCACTCGTTCGACCTGTATCGCGACCCCGCCGAGGTGGCGCAGCGGATCGCCGCGATGCTCGGCGTGCCGCCGGATGCCCCGCGCGTCGACAATGAGACGCAGCCCATCGATGTCGTCGAATGACCGTCAGCGCGTCGAGCGGGTCGCAGGGTCACGTCGGGCGAAGCTGACCCCTGCTCCCGGTACGACCGCCGAGCCGACGCCAGCCGATGAGTCGGTGGATGCCGCGACCGCAGGCGGCGCGGCATCCACCGATTCCTCGGGGCCGAACGACGAGCGCATGCGCCGCGACGTCCCGCCCCACTACTGACGCGCGACGCCCGTCAGGAGTGCGGCTTCTCGAGCAGGTCGCGGATCTGGACGAGCAGCTCCTGCTCGGTCGGGAGCTTGGGCTCCTCGTCGGCGGGGGTGACTCCGGCGCGTGCGGCAGCGCGCTCCTTGATGCGGTTCATCGGGTAGACGAACACGAAGTAGACCACGACGGCGACCGCGAGGAAGTTGATGATCGCGCCGAGGATCATGCCGAAGCCGAAGAAGACCTTCTCGCCGTTGATGTTGACGACGGTCCAGCCGACCGCGTCAAGGCTGCTCGCATTGAAGACCAGCGCGATGAGCGGGTTGATGAGGCCGTTGACGATGGCGTTGACGATCGCCGTGAACGCGGCGCCGATGACGACCGCGACCGCCAGGTCGATGACGTTGCCGCGCAGGATGAATTCCTTGAAGCCCTTGATCACGTGTACCCCCCTGGGTGTCGTTCCCGCGTCGGATCGGGCGGATCAGGCTAGGACGCGGGCGAGGCCTTCGCCTCGGTCTTCGATGATGTCGAAGTCGACGAGGTGGCGCCACCCGAGGCATCCGATCCCGAGCTCTTGGCACCGGCGCGGGAGTCGGTCCGGTAGAAGCCCGAGCCGTTGAAGGTCACGCCGATCGAGCCGTACTCCTTGCGCAGCGGGCCGCCGCATTCGGGGCACTCGGTGAGGGTGGGGTCGGCGAAGGACTGCACGGCGTCGAAGCGGTGACCGCACTGCTTGCAGGCGTAGGCGTAGGTGGGCATGGGTTCTCTCGCGGTTCGGGTTCAGCGCCGCGTGGGCGCGAGGGTGATGGTCTGCGTCGGGGTGACGACCCCGGTGACGCGCTGGTCGTGGACGTCGCTGGGCACTTCGTCGACGAGCTCGGAGTCGTACACGACGGCGTACACGGGCGGGCAGCGCTCCATCGAGCCGAGGGTCTTGTCGTAGAAGCCGCGCCCCCAGCCGAGCCGCATGCCCGTCCGGTCGACGGCTGCCGCCGGCACGACGAGCAGGTCGACATCGTTCAGCGCGATGGGTCCGAGCAGCTCGCCGACGGGCTCGGGAAGCCCGAAGAGCCCCTCGGCGATGTCGCCGTCCGGCGTGGCGACCGCCCAATCCAGCAGACCATCGGTGCGGGTGACCGGAAGGAGGACGCGGATGCCGCGAGCCGCGGCCTCGGCCACGAACGAGCGGGTGCCGGGTTCGGCCATGGTCGACAGGAAGCACGAGATCGACCGGGCGCCGTGCTCGTCGATGAGGGCGTCGAGCTGGGCGCGGATGCCGTCCTCGGCGTTCTCGCGGGCGGCGTCGGAGAGCATCTGGCGTCGCTCCCGCAGCTCGGCGCGCAGGGCGCGCTTGGCGTCGGCGATCGCGTCGGACATGCCCTCGATTCTACGGGGCGAATTGTAGACCGCGCCCGCCACCTCCCGGGGCGAGCACCCGGGCGGCATAGACTCGGACAATGCCACATCCCCCGATCAAGGCCGTGATCCCGGCCGCCGGCCTCGGCACCCGCTTCCTCCCGGCAACGAAGGCGATGCCCAAAGAGATGCTCCCCGTCGTCGACAAGCCGGCGATCCAGTACGTCGTCGAAGAGGCCGCGCAGGCCGGCATCGACGACATCCTGGTGATCATCGGGCGCAACAAGAACGCGATCTCGAATCACTTCGACTCGGTGCCCGAGCTCGAAGAGAAGCTGAAGGACAAGGGCGACACGGATCGCCTGCGCCGCGTCCTCGAATCCAGCGACCTCGCCGACATCCACTTCGTCCGCCAGGGCGAGCCGAAGGGCCTCGGCCACGCTGTGCTGCGCGCGAAGGCGCACGTGGGCGACTCCTCGTTCGCGGTCATGCTGGGCGACGACCTCATCGACGAGCGCGACGAGCTGCTCACCACGATGATCGAGGAGCACCGGCGCACCGGCGCCGCGGTGATCGCGCTCATGGAGGTGCCCCAGACGCACATCCACCTGTACGGCGTCGCATCCGCCGAGCCGACCGAGCATGACGGCATCGTGAAGGTGAACGGCCTCGTCGAGAAGCCGAGCGCCGAGGACGCCCCGTCGAACCTCGCCATCATCGGCCGCTACGTGCTGAGTCCCGCCGTGTTCGACATCCTCGAGCGCACGGAGCCGGGCAAGGGCGGCGAGATCCAGCTCACGGACGCACTGCAGGAGCTGGCGGCCGACCCCGACGGGCCCGGCGTGTACGGCGTGGTCTTCCGTGGCCGTCGCTACGACACCGGCGATAGGGTGGACTACATCAAGGCCATCGTGCAGCTCGCGGTCGATCGCGAAGACCTCGGTCCCGATCTGCGTCCCTGGTTCAAGGATTTCGCGGCGAACCTCTGACGCCGCCCGTTCGAGGGAGTCTCGTGGATCTGACGGCTCCCCGCGGTCATGGATCGGTGGCGATCCGGCTCGTGAAGCAGCGCGACGCGCGCGTGCTGCAGAGCGAGTTGCTCGCCAATCGCGGCTGGCTGCGTCCGTGGGAGGCGACGAGCCCCGACGGCCCCGTGTCGTTCGACATGCGCGTGGGCGTGCGCAGACTGCTGCAGCAGTACCGCGACGGCGTCGGCGTGCCGTTCGTCATGGAGTATGACGGCGAGATCGCCGGACAGCTCAACGTGTGGGGCGTCGCGCGCGGCTCGCTCGCGTCGGCCACGATCGGGTACTGGGTCAGCGAGAGGTTCGCCGGCCGCGGCATCACGCCCACGGCGGTGGCGCTCGCCACCGACATCTGCTTCACGGAGATGCGGCTGCACCGTATGGAGATCTGCATCCGGCCTGAGAACCGGGCGAGCCTGAGGGTGGTCGAGAAGCTGGGCTTCCGCTACGAGGGTCTGCGGCGGCGTTTCATTCACATCGATGGCGACTGGCGGGACCACTACGCGTTCGCCCTCGTGCGCGAGGACGTGCCCGAGGGCGTGCTGCAGCGCTGGGTGTCCGGTCGGGCACCGCAGCACGCGGCGACCGTCCCGCCCGCCGACCGCCTGCACGCGTAGGGCCGGCGACGCCGACGGCGCGCATCGCGCGACACGCGAGCGGATGCGAGTGTCCGGGGGATCCGGTCGCGTTACCGTGGTCTGCATGGGCGGGCAGGTACTGGGCGGGGGAGTGATCGTCCTCGTCGCTGCGGCGTTGTGGCTGGTCTACCTGTTGCCGTCGTGGCACAGCAGGCGTCAGTACGACGCCGCTGAACGCAACGCCGTACGGCTCAACCAGGCCCTCCGGGTGCTGGCCGAGACCAGTGAGACGCCCGAAGAGGTGCGGCTGGAGCTCAACGCGCGCACCGCTGCGGCACAGCAGCGTCTCGCCAAGCGCGCGCTCGCCGAGCGCGAGCAGGCGGCGCTCGAAGACGCGAAGGCCGACCTCGAGCGGGCACGCACCGAGAGGGTCGCCGCCGAGGCCGCCGCCCGCGTCGACCAGGAGCGGTCGCGCGCCGCCCGGGCGTCGGCAGAGGCCGCCGCCCGCTCCGAGGTCGCGGCCGCACGCGCGCTTCCGGCCGCCCGCCGCGCCCGCGCACGACGTCGATTCCGTCTCACCGCCACCTTCATCGGCGTGCTCGGGCTCGGGCTGGCCGCCTGGGGCGCGTACGAGACGATCACCGCCGGCGTGCAGACGCTTCTGTGGACGGGCGTGGGACTGGCCGCGGCATCCCTCCTCGTCCTTCACCGGCTCTCACGTGTCGCCGCGCGCGCTGTCGCCGCCTCGGTGGATGCCGTGCCGCGGCGCGCCGCCGCGGTGCAGGATGTCGAGCTCGAGGCCGAGGAGCGCGCGTGGGAGCCGCGGACGCTGCCGCAGCCGCTCACGGCGTCGGCAGGCTCGCGGGCAGCCGCCGTGCTGGACGCGCAGGCCGCCCGTGCGGCGTTGCGGCAGGCGGCGCTGGAAGAGGCGATGCGGGCGCGTGCGGAGCAGCAGCGTCCACCGTCGATCGACCTCGCGCGGACCGCGCGCGCGTCGGCGCCGGACACCGACTACGCGCGCATGGGCTACGTCGACGACGCCGAGATCGAGGCCCACGTGCGCGACCTGCTGACCCGTCGCGCCGCGGGTGCGTGAGGCGCGCCCGGGCTCCTCGACCGATTCGGAGCACGCTTCGAGCCGTGATAGTGTTTTCGAGGTTCACGGGCCTGTAGCGCAGTTGGTAGCGCGCCTCGTTCGCATCGAGGAGGTCAGGGGTTCGATTCCCCTCAGGTCCACTGGAATCAAGAAAAGCCCGCCGGTCACGGCGGGCTTTTCGCTTCGGCGGGGGCCCGGTGTGGCCGCTGCGCCCCCGCTGATCAGGTTGTGAGCGCCACCACGGCGACGACGATCCCGACGATGACGTCGAGCACGGCGCAGAACTCGGCGAGCGAGCGGTCGACGACGCGTCCGGTGCGGTGATGGTGGACGTCCCATGCCGCATGCGCGAGCAGGGCTCCGGCGACGACAAGGCCTCCGGCGACCGGGTCCAGGCGGATGGCGATGAGCGATGCCGCGCCGAGGACGAACATCGCGATGGTCTGAAGGGTCAATGCCCACCACGGCCGGGTATGGCCGGCCGCCAATCCGACGGCGACAAGGACTGCTGCCATGACGAGCATCCAGAACGTCGCATCGAGACCTGCGAGCTTGTGCAGCGCGATCAGCACGAACGTCGCGCCGAACGCGATCCACGCTGCGGAGCGGCGTCCGGTCGCCGCCGCGGCGAGGTACACGAACCCCGAGGCGGCAACCATCGGAGCCACCTCACGCGGATCCGTGAGACCGTAGGCCGTACCGGCGGCGACGAGGACGCCGAGCGACGCCGGCCAGAACGCACTCCACCGGGGATGCGTCCTGGCCGGCGCCGGGCGATGCTGCGTGCGGTCTCCGATGGTGTTCGCGTGCATGGCGATGCCTTTCTTGAACACTGGTGTATGAGATAGCGAAACTGTACGCTGGTGTTCAAGTTAAGGGAAGTGCCTGGCGCCCGTTCACACGGCTTTCAGCGGCGGCGTCGCGGTCGAGGACTCGATGATCGAGACGCCGCGACCGCGCAGCCGGCGGCGCTCCGCTTCGAGAGAGGCCAGCAGCCGGTCGCGCGTGCCCCGACTGTGCGCGGCGACCAGGCGTCGGGCCTCGGTGACGTCGCGGCCGGCCACGGCCGCAGCGATCTGCAGGTGCTCGGCACGCGCCTGCGCCCGCGCCTCCGGCGTGCGCACTTCCAGCCAGCGGGTGCGGCTCAGTCGCGTCAGCGCGCCTGCCATCGCGTCGACGAGGAACGGGTTGCGCGACAAGCGCGCCAGGCCGAGGTGGAAGTCGCTGCCGTCGCGGAGGCCGACCTCTTCGTCGTCGTGATCGTGGTGTGCGTGGGCGAGCGCGGTGAGGGCTGCGAGCTCGGTGTCGTCGGCGCGTTCGACGGCATGCTCGACGATCGCCGCTTCGACCGCCTCGCGGTACTCCATCACGGCTCTGATCTCGGTCAGATCGATGGGCGTCACCTGCCAGCCGCGCCCCTCGCGCTGCGTGAGGCCCTCGTTCTCGAGCCTCATCAGCGCGGCACGGATGGGCGTTCGCGATGCTCCCAGCAGGGATTCCAGGCCGCGTTCGCTCAGCCGCTCCCCGGGCATCAGCTCAAGGGAGAGGACCGCTGTGCGGAGCCTGTCGGCGAGACCGCTGTCGTTCGCTGCGCTCATGGCATCCATTCTGGTGCACCGAAGTGGTATACCGTGATGGTACTCGATTGCCCGCAGCGGAAGAAGGACCATGTCGAATCAGGTGGCGACACAGCAGGTGCGGACGCCGGCGAAGGCGTGGGTCATGCTCGGCCTCGGCGTCGCCGCGCAGGCGACCGGAACGCTGCTCGTCTCGACACCTGCCTACCTCATCCCGCTGCTGCACTCCGACCAGGGGATGCCGCTCGCACAGGCCGGCCTGCTCGCCGCGGCGCCGACCTTCGGCATGGTGCTCACGCTCGTGCTGTGGGGAGCGGCAGCCGACCGCTTCGGAGAGCGGTGGGTCATCGCCGGCGGCCTCGCGCTGACCGCGCTGTTCGCGTTCGCGGCCGTGCCCGCCGACGGGTACGCGTGGCTCACCATCGTCCTGGTGCTGGGCGGAGCGGCGTCGGCGAGCACCAACTCCGCCAGCGGCCGCATCGTGGTCGGCTGGTTCCCGCGCGAGCGCCGCGGGCTCGCGATGGGCATCCGCCAGATGTCGCAGCCGCTCGGTGTCGCCGTCGCCGCGCTGACCGTCCCCGCCCTGGCCTCGGGGTACGGGCTCGCCGCGCCGTTCGTGCTCTCGGGCGCCGCCGCTCTCGTGCTGGCAGTGCTGTGCGCGTGGGGCATCCGCAACCCGCCGCGCCCGAGCACCCCCGTCGGTGCGGCAGCTGCCGGCACCGCGAATCCGTACACCCGCGACCGCTTCCTGCTGCGCATCCACGTCGTCTCGGCGCTGCTCGTCTTCCCGCAGTTCACGCTGTCGACGTTCGGTCTGGTGTGGCTGACGGCGGGGATGGGATGGAACGCGACGGCGGCGGGACTCGTCGTGGCGGCATCCCAGTTCGTCGGAGCCCTGGGGCGCATCGTGATCGGCCACCTCAGCGACCGCCTGGGCACGCGTGTCGGGGTTCTGCGCTGGGTCGCCATCGCCGGTGTCGTCGCGATGGTCCTCCTCGGAGCCGCGGGCTGGGCGCACTGGGACATCGTCGCCGCAGCGCTCTTCGTGATCGCGGCGACGATCAGCGTCGCCGACAACGGCCTGGCCTTCACATCGGTCGCGGAGGCTGCCGGCCGGCGCTGGTCGGGCCGTGCGCTGGGGATCCAGAACACCGGGCAGTTCGTGAGCGCCTCCGTGGTCGGACCCGTCGTCGGCGCCCTCATCACGGCGGTCGGGTTCCCGCTCGCCTTCGGGCTCGTCGCCGTCACGCCGCTGCTGGCTCTCGGCATCCTTCCGGCGCGCGACCAGCACTGGGACGAGCCGGCCGGCCCGCGGTAACGAGGACGCGGGGGAGGCCCGGGCCACGGGTCAGCCGTCGGAGCCGGTCCAGCCCTTGCGGCGGAAGAACACCCACATGCCGCCCGCCGCGGCGGCCATCACCGCGCACCCGACCGCGAAGGCCCACGGTCCGTCGAACACGTGGGTGACGGCCCACCCGAAGTTCATGCCGAAGAAGCCGGTGAGGAAGCTCAACGGCAGGAAGATCGACGCGATGATGGCGAGCTGCTTCGACGTCTCGCCCTGCCGATTGGCGACGGTGGACAGATACAGATCGGTGCAGCCGCTGACGAGCTCGTGGTACGAGTCGAGCTCGTCGGTGATGCGGATCAGGTGGTCGTAGATGTCGCGGAAGTAGTCATGGCTGTCGGCCTCGAGCCCGGCGAGGTCGGCGATCACCTCGATCTCGCGGGCGAACACGTCGCGCATCGGGACGACGGCCTTGCGCAGCCGCAGCAGCAGCCGCTTGAGGCGGAACGTCTCTTCGAGCTCGCGTCTGCCGCCGCCGGACGCGATCGCGTCTTCGAGGTCGTTGATCTGCTCGTCGAGGTCGGCGAGCATCGGGAAGTAGCTGTCGACGATCGCGTCGATGATCTTGTACACGTGGTACTGCTCGCTCTTGGCTGTCTTGGCCTGTGAGAACAGCGGCCTGAGGCGCAGCAGCTCGGAGTAGGGGTGCCGGTGCAGCGTGACGATGAAGTCGCCGCTCAGATGGCAGTGGATCTCTTCGAGGGGGTGCTCGTTGCGGTCCTCGGGCTGCGAGCGCACCGCGCCGCGCAGCACGAGCAGCGCCGTGTCGCCGTAGGTGTCGAGCTTGGGCCGCTGGCCGAACAGGACACTGTCTTCGACGGCCAGGGGATGCAGGTCGAGCAGCGTCCCGAGGCGCTTGATGTCGTCGGCGGGCAGATCGGTGGCATCCAGCCAGAAGAACTCGTGATCGCGACGCAGCTGCGCGATGAGGTCGTCGTCGATGGAATCGAGGATGCGCATGGCTTCACCCTAATTCGCGGGTGAAGCCATGCGCGGACGCCGCCGGGGTGTGAGCTCACGCGTCCGTCGCGGCCCGGCGCAGCAGGGGCTTGGTCACGACGAGCCCGAGCGCCACCACGCCGATCCCCGCCGCCAGCACGGCGGCGATGACGATCAGGGCAAGCGGCTGGACGAGGAGCGTGACGCCGGTCAGCGGCAGCATCACCACGGCCGCGATCACGGCCGAGCCGATCGCCGTGAGACGCAGCGGCGACATCACCGCGCGCCGGCGTGCGGCATCCATCGTGCGCTGCGGCATCCCGAGCATGTCGAGCGAGCGATAGAGGTCGCGGCGATCGAGGATGCCGGCGGCCTGGTTGACGCCGACGGAGCAGGCGACCATGAGGAACGAGCCGATGACCGTGATGAGGATGCCGGTGCGGACGTCGGCGAACAGCTGCGCCGACTCCGCGTCGAGGCCCTTGCCGCCGCCGGCGAGGTCGGCGACGGCGATGCCGACCCCGGCGAAGACGGCCATGAAGCTCGTCATGGCGACCCCCGACACCTGGCGCCACGCGGCCTTCGGCGATTCCAGGACGGTGCGCGCGGCGAGCAGCTTCGCCGGACGGGAGGCCCGGCGCGCCTGCCGCTGAGCGACGACGCGGATGACCCACGGCCCGACGAGGTTGAGGACGGCGAGGGTCCCGCCGAACGCGGCGGCGAGGAATGCGATGATCACCAGCGCACTGCCGGCGACCTGCAGGATGCTCATGAGCCCGAACGACACGACGATCACGGCGACGGCGATCCCCGCGCGCACCCACGACAGCGTGGGCGCGTCCTGACGGGTGCGCACCCCGAGGGGCGAGATGACGACCTGGCGCAGTCCGAGCACCGCGCTGACGGCGGCGAGCACGGCGATTGCGAGCACCGTCCCCGCGATCAGCGGCGCCGGGAGCACGACGCCGCCCAGGCCCAGCGGTTCGCCGCGGAACGGCACGAGGGCGAGGGCGGGCACGATCGCGAAGTACACGACCACGCCCGCGAGCGCACCGGCGAGGGCGAGCACTGTCGATTCGAGCACGGCGAGGGCCGAGACCGTCGCCGGCGTCGCGCCGAGCAGGCGCAGCGTCGCGAGACGGTCGTCGCGGCGGCGCGCCGAGAGCCGCGCGGCCGCGCCGCCGAGGGACGCCAGCGGCACCACCAGCAGCACGAGGGCGACCACGGCGAGCAGCTGATAGGTGAACGCGACGTCGTCCGTCCAGGTCCAGAAGGACTGGGCACCGCCGAGGACGGTGAGCAGCAGCGCCGTCACGATGGCGAACGCGGTGACCGGCAGCGCGAGCGTCGCGACCCCGGTGGTCCCCGGCCGGGCCAGGAGCCACGCGACACGCGCGATCACGCGGACGCTCCGGTGGCGTGCGCTCCGACGCGCTCGCCGACGATGCGCCCGTCTCGCACCTCGACGACGCGCGAGCAGCGGGAGGCGACATCGGCATCGTGCGTGACCATCACGAGGGTGCGGCCCTGGCCGGTCGTCGAGTGCAGGAGCGCGCCGATGACCTCGGCGGACGTGGTGGAGTCCAGCGCGCCGGTGGGCTCGTCGGCGTACACGACGGCCGCGCCGGTGACCTGCGCCCGGGCGATGGCGACGCGCTGCGCCTGGCCGCCCGACAGCTGGCCGATCCGACGGTCCTCCATTCCGGCGAGGCCCAGCGCCGCGAGCCAGCCGACGGCGTGCGAGGTCGCCTCCCGCCGCGGCATGCCGTTGAGCATGAGCGCGAGGGCGACGTTCTCGACGGCGGTGAGCTCGGGGATCAGCAGGCCCTGCTGGAACACGAACCCGAACTCCTCCCGGCGCAGCTGCGAGCGGTCGCGTTCGTTCATCGCGTCGACCTGCACACGACCTGCGCGGCCGTGGAACGCGACGACCCCGGCGTCGGGGAGGGTGATGCCGGCGAGACAGTGCAGCAGCGTCGTCTTGCCCGAACCCGAAGCGCCCATGATGGCGAGCGACTCTCCGGCGCGCACCGCGAGCGACACCCCCGCCAGCGCGCGTGTCGTGCCGAAGGACTTCTCGAGGCCGGCGGCCTCGATCACGAATGAACTCATGCTCCCACCGTGCCGTGCGCGGGCGCCGCGGCGCGTCGGGCGGGAGAGTGATCCGGCGCCGTCCTCGTCATCCTCGCGGATGATCCGTGGCCGGCACCGCGGTGCCGCGGCCTCAGTCCGGCATGGCCTCGGCCGCCGCGCGCGCCGCCGCGGGGAGTGCGTCGACGATGCGCGAGACGGCGGCGTCGTCATGGGATGCCGATACGAACCATGCCTCGAAGACCGACGGCGGCAGCGACACGCCCTGCGCGAGCATGGCCCGGAAGAACGGCGGGTAGCGGAACGCCTCCTGCGCCTTCACGGTGTCGTAGTCGGTCGGCGCCTCGGCGGCGAACTGGATCGAGAACAGGTTGCCCGAGCGCTGCAGCACATGCGTGACACCGGCCTCGTCGAGGGCGGATGTCGCGGCCTCCGCGATCGTCGTCGCGGCGGCGTCGATGCGGGCGTAGGCGTCCGCGTCGAGGTGGTCGAGCGTCGCACGCCCGGCCGCGACCGCGAGCGGATTGCCGCTCAGCGTGCCCGCCTGGTAGACGGGACCCAGCGGCGCCAGCAGCTCCATGAGGGCCGCCGGGCCGCCGATGGCAGCGAGGGGGAGCCCGCCGCCGACCACCTTGCCGAACGTGATGAGATCGGGCGCGAAGGGCACCGGATCGATGCCGTACCAGCCGGCCGGCCCGACGCGGAAGCCGGTGAGCACCTCGTCGAGGATCAGCAGCGCACCGTGCGCGTGCACGATGTCGGCCAGCGCGGCGTTGAAGCCGTGCGCGGGCGGAACGATGCCCATGTTGGCGGGCGCGGCCTCGACGATCACCGCGGCGATCTCGTCGCCGCGCGCCGCGAACACCTCGCGCACCGCGCCGAGATCGTTGTAGGGGATGACGAGCGTCTGCGCGGCGATGGCGGCGGGAACGCCCGCCGAACCCGGCATCGCGAGCGTGGCGACGCCCGATCCCGCCTCGGCCAGCAGTCCGTCGGAGTGCCCGTGGTAGTGCCCGGCGAACTTGACGACGAGGTCCCGGCCGGTCGCGCCCCGCGCGAGACGGATGGCGGTCATCGTCGCCTCGGTGCCCGTCGACACGAGCCGAACGCGCTCCACCGGGTGTGCGCCGTCGCGGGTGACGCGTGCGGCGATGAGCTCGGCGAGCTCGGTCTCGCCCGGCGTGCTCGCACCGAACCCGAGACCGTGGGCCGCGGCATCCTGCACCGCCTTCACGACGGCGGGATGCGCGTGACCGAGGATCGCCGGGCCCCACGAGCCGACGAGGTCGACGTATTCGCGGCCCTCGACGTCGGTGACGTACGGGCCGGATGCCGACACGAAGAAGCGCGGCGTCTCGGCCACCGAGCCGAAGGCGCGTACGGGCGAGTTCACGCCGCCGGGCATGGCTCCGCGCGCGCGATCGAACTCCTGTGCGTTGGTCGTCATCGGATCCACTCCGCAAGCTCCAGTGCCCAATAGGTCAGCACGGCGTCGGCGCCGGCGCGGCGGATGCTCACCACCGACTCCTCGATCGCGCGGCGGCGGTCGATCCAGCCGTGGGCGGCGGCCGCCTCGATCATGGCGTACTCGCCCGACACCTGGTAGGCCCACACCGGGACCGGACTGGATGCCGCGGCGTCGGCCAGGACGTCCAGATAGCTCATCGCCGGCTTGACCATGACGATGTCGGCGCCCTCGGCGATGTCGAGGTCGAGCTCACGGGCGCCTTCGCGGCGGTTCGCGGGGTCCTGCTGGTAGGTGCGGCGGTCGCCCTGCAGCGAGGACTGCACGGCCTCGCGGAATGGCCCGTAGAACGCCGACGCGTACTTGGCGGCGTACGCGAGGATCGGCGTGTTCGCGTAGCCCGCGTCGTCGAGCGCGTCGCGCACGGCGGCCACCTGGCCGTCCATCATGCCCGACAGCCCGAGCAGCTGCGATCCGGCCGCTGCCTGGGCGACCCCCATCTCGCGGTACCGGTCGAGGGTCGCGTCGTTGTCGACGTAGCCGTCCGCGTCGAGCACGCCGCAGTGGCCGTGGTCGGTGAACTCGTCCAGGCACAGATCCGTCTGCACCACGAGCGCGTCGCCGGCCTCGGCGACGGCCACGCGTGTCGCGACGTTGAGGATGCCGTCGGGGTCGGTGGCTCCGGAGCCCACGGCGTCCTTGTGCTCGGGCACGCCGAACAGCATCAGGCCGCCGATGCCGGCGGCGGCGGCATCGGCCACGACGCGCTTGAGGGAGTCCGTCGTGTGCTGGAGGACACCGGGCATCGACGAGATCGGCACGGGTGCGCCGGCCCCCTCGCGCACGAAGACGGGGAGGATCAGCTCGGCGGGGTGCAGGCGGGTCTCGGCGACGAGCCGGCGCAGGGCGGGCGTCGCGCGCAGGCGGCGGGGACGGGGGGTGTCGATCACGGGCGTTCTCCGGTCAGGTCGGCGGCGCCGGCGTCGAGCAGCTCCCGGGCGACGGCGGACGCGATGTCGCGGGCGGCTTCGGGCTCGGGCCAGACCGTCGCGTGCGACGAGGTGAGGATCGTGGTGCCGTCGAGGCTGTACACACTCGCCGACAGCAGCAGGAGCCCGGCGTCGACGACGGCCCGCGCGCCGACGGGAGCGGAGCATCCTGCTTCGAGCAGCGCGAGCACGCCGCGCTCGGCCTCGACGGCCGCGCGGGTCTCGGCGTGATCGAGGGCGCTGACGAGGTCTTCCTCGCCACGGCGGACCTCGACCGCCAGGGCCCCCTGGCCCGGGGCCGTCGGCCACGCATCGGCGTCGAGGAATTCGGTCACGACGTCCGCGCGCCCGATGCGCCGGAGGCCGGCGGCGGCCAGGATGACGGCATCCAGCTCTCCGCTCGTGACCTTGCCCAGCCGCGTGTCGACGTTCCCGCGGATGTCGACGACCTGCAGGTCGGGTCGCCGCGCGCGCAGCTGTGCCATGCGGCGCGGGGAGCCGGTGCCGATGCGCGCGCCGGCGGGCAGCTCGTCGAGCGTCAGGCCGTCGCGGGCGATGAGCGCGTCGCGGGGGTCCTCCCGGGCCGGGATCGCGGCGACCACGAGGCGTTCGTGCGGCGCCGTGGGCAGGTCCTTCAGGGAGTGGACGATGATGTCGCACTCGTCGGCCTCGAGGGCGTCGCGCAGCGCTCCGGTGAACAGGCCCGTGCCGCCCGCGCGCGACAGCGGCTCGTTGGAGCGGTCGCCGTCGGTGGTGATGGTGACGATCTCGGTGGCGACTCCGGTCGCGTCGGCCAGGTCGTCCGCGAACATCCCGGTCTGGGCGAGAGCCAGCGTGCTGCCGCGCGTCCCGATCCGCAGCGTGCTCCCGGACGCGCTGCTCATGCCAGCACCTCGGCGATCTCGTCGAGGCCGATGCGGCGCCCGGTGAAGAACGGCACCTCTTCGCGCACGTGGCGACGCGCCTCGGTCTGGCGCAGGTCCCGCATGAGGTCGACCAGGTCGACGAGCTCGGGGGCCTCGAGGGCGAGGATCCACTCGTAGTCGCCGAGCGCGAACGACGCGACGGTGTTGCTCAGCACGCTGCGGTGGGCGGCGCCCTTGCGGCCGTGGTCGGCGAGCATCTGACGGCGCTCGTCGTCGGGAAGGATGTACCAGTCGTACGAGCGCACGAACGGGTAGACGGTGAGCCACGCCTCAGGGTCCTTGTCGCGCATGAACGCCGGCAGGTGGCTGGCCGAGAACTCGGCGTCGCGGTGCACGCCCATGACGTTCCACACCGGCAGCAGGCCCGCGAGCGGCTCGGCGCGGCGCAGCGTCCGCAGCGCCGACTGCAGCACCTCGGGAGCGATCCCGACGCCCGTGAGCCAGATCATGAGGTCGGCGTCGGCACGCAGGCCGGAGACGTCGTAGAAGCCGCGGACGACGACGCCGGCGGCCTCGACCTCGGCGACGGCGGCGGCCAGGTCGCCCGCCGGAGCCGGACCCGCCCCGCGGTTGCCGGCGGAGTCTCGCCGGAACACGGCCCACAGGGTGTAGCCGAGAGTGTCAGGGGAGGTCTGGGCCGGGGAGTCCGTCATACCTCTATCCTTTCACTCCCGCCTGAGCGGTTCGCCGTGAGAACGCGCCGCGCGACCGGTCAGCGGGCCAGCAGGCCGGCCGCCGTGCGTTCGGCGTGCGCGACGATGCCGGCCAGGCCCGACCCTGCCACCGTCTCGCCGACGATCGTCACCCCTTCGGGCGGAACGGATGCCGCACCCGGCCGGATCCAGGACACGTGCGCGGCGCCGACCACCGTCGGCAGGCGGACTCCGAGCAGCGTCTCGGCGTCGGCTCGGGCATCGGCGACCGGGTCCGCGGGGGTCTGGTCGTACGACAGCCGGACGACGTGCCGGCCCGCGGCCTCCTCGCGCAGCCAGGCCCACTTCGCCGTCGCGTGCGTGAGCGCGCGGGCGCGCGCCGGGGCGCCCGCGGCCACGAGCAGCCCGGTGCCGCGGGGGGCGGCATCCAGTTCGTCCTGCTCGACCACGAGGGTGACGAGGTCGATGCGGCGGCCCGGGGGCGGAGGGGCGGCGACGCCGGGCGCCGCGACGATGACGGTGCCGGCGAGGCGGGACGGGTCGTCGACCCGCGTGTTCAGGCGCACCTCCCCGCCGAGCCGTCCGACGTCGGCGGCCAGCGCCGGGACGATGCGGTTGATGCCGCCGCGGATGCCGGCCACGGCTGCTCCCGGCGGGGCGGCGGCACGCAGCCGCGCGACGGCACCGCCCAGCGAGCCGGCCTCGCGCACGGCGTCGGCGAGGCCGGGATGCGCGCGGGCGACGGGGAGGTCGTCGGGGTGCTGCGAGTGCACGCCGTGCACGACCGGCGCGACGAGCAGGTCGACCATCGCGTCTCCGTATCGCGACCGGACGAGCGCCCCGAGCGTCGCCGGCACGTCGCCGACGGGCACGGCGTCCCGCTCGACCGCACGCTCGGCGGCCGGGCGGCCGATGACCCGCACGACGTCCTCTGCCAGCGGCTCCGCGGGGATGCCCAGCAGCGCCGTCGCCGGCAGCGGCACGGCCTCGCCCGACACCGGCTGCAGCCACGCGGGGCCGGGAGCGGGCGCCACGATGTCGTCCTGCAGGCCGAGCTCGGCGAGCAGGGCTGCCACGACGCCGCCACGCACCGCGAAGCTCTCGGCGGCGGCATCCAATCCGATCCCGGCGACCTCGTGGCGGGCGACGGTGCCGCCGAGATGATCGGATGCCTCGAACACCGTCACCCGGGCGCCCGAGGCGGCGAGCCGGCGGGCCACGACGAGCCCGCCGACGCCGCCCCCGACGATCGAGAAGCCGGAGCGGTCAGGCATGCGCGTGCACGAACTCCACGATGCGCGTGAGGACGGCGGGATCGGTGTCGGGCGGCACGCCGTGGCCCAGGTTGAGCACGTGCGCGCGGGCGGCCTTGCCGCGCTCGAGCACGTCGACGATGTGCGCCTCGAGCACCGGCCACGGCGCGCGCAGCAGCGCGGGGTCGATGTTGCCCTGCACGCTGACGCCCTGACCCACCCGGCGCGCGGCCTCGTCCAGCGGCAGGCGCCAGTCCACGCCCACCGCGTCGACGCCGATGTCGCGCATCGCGGCGAGCAGCTCGCCGGTGCCGACGCCGAAGTGCACCAGCGGCACGTCGAGGTCGCGCACGGCGTCGAGCGCGAGGGACGAGAACGGTGCGACGTGCTGCGTGTAGTCGGCGAGGCTGAGCGAGCCCGCCCACGAATCGAACAGCTGTCCGGCCGATGCGCCCGCCTCGAGCTGCGCGCGCAGGAACGCCCCCGTGATGCCGGCGCACCAGGTGAGCAGTGCGGCCCACGTCTCGGGGTCGGAGTGCATCAGGGCGCGGGTCTTGAGCTGCTCCTTGGACGGGCCGCCCTCGACGAGGTACGACGCGAGCGTGTAGGGCGCACCCGCGAAGCCGATGAGGGGCGTCGTGCCGAGCTCGGCCACGGTGAGCGCGACGGCCTCGCGGATCGGCGCGAGCGCTGCGGGGTCCAAGGGCGGCAGCGCCGCGACGTCGGCGGCGGTGCGCACGGGATTCTCCAGCACGGGCCCGCGGCCGGCGACGATGCGCACGTCGACGCCTGACAGGCGCACGGGGATCACGATGTCGCTGAAGAAGATGCCCGCATCGACGCCGTGACGGCGCACCGGCTGCAGCGTGATCTCGCTGGCCAGCTCGGGGTTCAGGCACGCGTCGAGCATGTCGGTGCCGACGCGCAGCTCGCGGTACTCCGGCAGCGAGCGCCCGGCCTGCCGCATGAACCACACCGGCGTCACCGCAGGCCGTTCGCCCCGGTACGCGCGTATCAGCGCGGGGGGTTCGTTTCTCTGGAGGACGGAAGGGTGAGAGTCATGCAACATCACACGTTAAGATTAGAGTCGTGCTCCTCTGTCTGACCGCGAACCATCGGAACGCGAGCCTCGACACCCTGGAGCGTCTCTCGGTCGGGGCGCCCGACGCGACGCGTGCCCTCGTGCGCGATGAGATCTTCGTCTCGGGTGCCGTCGTCCTCGCGACCTGCAGCAGGTTCGAGGCGTACCTCGACATCGACGAGCCGCTCACCGGTGGCGAGGCCGTCGCCGTCGAGTCGGTCGTCGAGGCCATGGCCGCGGCATCCGATGTCTCGCCGGATCTGCTGCGCTCGTCGGTCGCCGTCCATCAGGGCGCGGATGCCGCCGCCCACCTGTTCGCCGTCACCAGCGGTCTGGAGTCGGTCGTCGTCGGTGAGGACGAGATCTCGGGACAGGTGCGTCGTGCGCTCGATGCCGCGCGCGCCGACGGCCTCACCAGCGGCGAGCTGGAGCGCCTGTTCCAGCGGGCCACCCACACCAGCCGCGGCGTGCGCAACCGCACCCAGCTGCGGGGAGCGCACCGCTCGCTCGTGCGCCTCGCCCTCGAACTGGCATCCAGCCGCGTCGCCGACTGGTCTGCCGCACGCATCGTGCTCGTCGGCACCGGCCGCTACGCCGCGCGCACCGTCGACGCGCTGCGCGCTCGCGGCGCCGGCGACATCCACGTGTTCTCGCCCTCGGGTCGCGCCGAGGGCTTCGCCGTGCAGCGCGGGCTGCTGCCGGTGACCGATTTCGCCGCGGCGGCCGCGCAGGCGGACGTGGTGATCACGTGCACCGCCGACGCCGTCGTCCACGCCGACGCCTTCGCATCCGGACGCCGCGTGCTGGTGATCGACCTGGGCCTGCCGCGCAACGTCGACCCGGCTGTCGGCGAGGTTGACGGCGTCGAGCTGCTGGACCTCGAGACGATCCGCCTGCACGCGCCGCTGGAGGAGTTCAGCGCGCACGCCGACGCCCGCGCCATCGTCGGCGACGCCGCGACCGAGTTCCACGCCGACCGCGAGGTGGGCCCCGCGATCGCCGCGCTGCGCGGCGAGGTGCTCAAGGTGGTCGACGACGAGATCGCCCGGGCGCGCGCCCGCGGCGCCGGCGACGACGTCGAGGCCGCGCTGCGCCACCTCGCCGGTGTGCTGCTGCACAAGCCGTCCGTGCGCATGCGCGAGCTCGCCGTCGAAGGACGCGTCGGCGATGTCCGCAGCGCCCTCGAGCTGCTGCACGGCCTGTCGGTCGACACCCCGGGCGCCGTCGACGACGACGACGACCTCTGGGCCACGGCGTAGGGGTTCGCACAGGGATGCCGGCGGCTCGTGCCGACCGAGCGCTTCGTGGTGTGCGGCCGACGCTTGCTCGCGGGGGCGGCAAGTCTTTGCAAGTCATGCAAGAAATGGGCGTATCTGCGCAAGAAGCAGACAATCCCTTGAGAACTCGCGCGCGACCGCTCTAGATTGAGCGCGAGCGGGCATCGTGGCCCGTCCCACCCCGGATGAAGCGAGTCGACGATGACACGACCCCGAACCCTCGTCGCGGCTGTGGCCGCGGCATCCCTCGCCCTCGGAGCGGCGGCGACGGCACCGGCGGCCTTCGCGGCGCCGCCCGGCTGGAACACGCCCGCGCCCGTGGTGACGCGCGCGGGGCTCGACCCGGCGCTCGTGGCCGGACGCGGCGCCGACGTGGCCTTCCTCGAGCAGGAGGCCGAGAACGCCGTCACCGACGGCACCGTGATCGGCCCCGGACGCGAGGCGTACACGATCGAGGCAGAGGCATCGGGTCGCTCGGCGGTGCGCCTGACGCCCGGACAGTACGTGGAGTTCACGCTGCCGGCGGCGGCCAACGCGCTGACGGTGCGCTACAGCATCCCCGACGCGCCCGGCGGCGGTGGATTGACCGCACCGCTCACCGTGCAGGCTGGACCGCACACGGCCACGATGCAGCTGACATCGCAGTACGCGTACCTCTACAACCAGTACCCGTTCACGAACGACCCCGATGCGGGCCTGCTGCATCCGGACTGGTGGGTCGCCGAGTGCGGGTGTGTGCCGGCGGCGACCACGCCGTCGTTCGAGCCGGCCGCGCCGTTCCGTCCGATGAAGTTCTACGACGAGCAGCGGCTGCTGCTGCACAAGACGTACAAGGCGGGCGACAAGGTGCGTCTGACGGCGTCGGCCGACGTGCCGTGGACGGTCATCGACCTCGTCGACACAGAGCTGGTCGGCAAGCCCGTCGTGGTGAAGAAGGCGGCGAATGTCGTGGACTTCGGTGCGGACCCGTCCGGCCGCCGCGATTCCGCCGACGCGTTCGACGCGGCGATCGCCGCCGCGAAGCAGCGCGGTCAGGTCGTGTACGTGCCGCAGGGCGAGTTCCGCGTGGAGCGCCACATCGTCGTCGACGACGTCACCATCCGGGGAGCGGGCACCTGGCACACGAAGGTGTTCGGTTCGGAGGTCGCGCTCGCCGAGCCCGCCGCGGACGGTTCGACCCACACCGGGGTCGGCTTCTACGGGAAGGATGCCGCCGACGGTGGCAGCACCGACGTGCACCTGTCGGGGTTCTCGATCATCGGCGACGTGCGCGAGCGCATCGACACCGACCAGGTGAACGCGATCGGCGGCGCGTTCCATGACTCGTCCTTCTCGGACCTGTACATCCAGCACACCAAGGTGGGCATGTGGTTCGACGGCCCCATGTCGGACGTCACGGTGGAGCGCAACATCATCGTCGACCAGATCGCCGATGCGCTGAACTTCCACATCGGTGTGACTGATTCGGTCGCGCGCCACAACTTCGTGCGCAACTCCGGTGACGACGGACTGGCCATGTGGGCGGAGTCACAGGGCGGGACGACGCTCACCAACGCGCGGAACACGTTCGAGCGCAACACGGTGCAGACGCCGAACCTCGCCAACGGCATCGCGATCTACGGCGGCACCGACAACACCGTCGCGGGCAACCTCGTCGCCGACACGATCCGCGAGGGGAGTGCGCTGCATGCGGGGTCGCGATTCGGCGCTCATCCGTTCGCCGGGACGCTGATCTTCCGCGAGAACACCACCGTGCGAGCGGGGACGCGGGAGCTCAACTGGAACATCGGCCTCGGTTCGCTGTGGGTGTACGCGCTGGAGGGCTCGATCTCGGGCGTCCACGTCACGGGTGACCACTACCTCGACAGCACGTACAACGCCATCATGCTGGTGTCCGAGTGGGGCGTGAAGGACCTCTACTCGATGACCGACGTCTCGTTCGCCGATGTCAGGGTCGACGGCACCGGCACCTCGGTGCTGAGCGCACGGGTGAAGGGCGAAGCCTCGTTCCAGAACGTCGATGCACGCAACGTCGGAGCTGTGGGCATCAACAACTGCGGGTCGTTCGGCTTCCCGCCGACGGGCTCGGAGTTCTCGGTCGCCGACCTCGGCGGGAACGACGGAGGGGGCACCACGGGGCCCTGGATGGCCGCGTGGGAGCTGCCGAACACCATCACGTGCCACGATCGTCCGCCGGTGGTCGCTCCGCCGGCGCCGACGCCCTGGCCGTGACTCCGGGACGCTGAGACGAGCGGATGCCGCACCCGGCCGGGTGCGGCATCCATCTGCTCGCGAATCATTCTAAAGAACTCTTGCGAAAGATATCTTTAGAATCTAGTCTTCCGGTATGACCACCGAACACCGACGCGAGCGGATCACCGATCCCGAGCGCATCCGCGCGCTGGCGCATCCCGTGCGCATCGCGCTCCTCGACCACCTGGGCGATGTCGGCGAGGCCACCGCCACCGAATGCGCGGAGGCGCTGGGGGAGTCGCCTGCCAGCTGCTCGTTCCACCTGCGCATGCTCGAGAAGTACGGCTACATCGAGCGTGCCGAGCGCCGAGGACGCGAGAAGCCGTGGCGAGTTCGGGTCGCGGACTTCGACATGCGCCCCGACCCCGACGTGCCGGGGTCGCTGCTCGCGGTGCAGGCCGTCGCGTCGATGGGGCTGGAGTCCGAGTTCCTGCGGGCGATGGACTGGTTCTCGAAGGTCGATCGCGAGAGTGACGAGTGGGTGCAGGCGACCACGTTCACGCGCACGTCGTTCTGGGCGACGGCAGAAGAGCTGGCGCAGCTGAGCCGCGACGTGCAGGACATCACCGACCGGTTCGCCGGGCGCCACGCGGATCCCTCGAAGCGCCCCGACGGCGCGCGCTTCTCGCGCTTCTTCGCGGTCGTGAACCCCGACCCCGTGGACCCTGCCTCCGCCGCCGGGACCGAGCCGGAGGCGCAGCGATGACCGGCACGACCGCACGGCGCGGCCTCCGTCTTCCTCTCGCGTGGTCGGCGCCCGGATTCCCGCGGCTGGCCGGCGCCTGGGTGGCGACGAACCTCGGCGACAGTGCGCTGTACCTCATGATCGCGGTGTGGGTGAAGGAGCTCACGGGCTCCGACATCGCCGCGGGATTCGTGTTCGTCGCCCTCGGTGTCCCCGCGATCCTCGCGCCCTTCATCGGCATGATGGCCGACAGGATGCCGCGCCGCCGGCTGCTCGTCATCAACAACGCCGTCCTCGTCCCCGTGCTGCTGTCGCTCCTGCTGGTGTCGGGCGCGGAGCAGCTGTGGCTCGTGTACGCGGTGATGGTGGTCTACAGCGCCGCGGGCTATGTGACGGGATCCGCGCAGTCCGGCATCATCCGCGCGATGCTGCGCGACGATCAGCTCGCCTCGGGCAACGGCGTGCTCTCGACGATCGACAACGCGCTGCGGCTCGTGTCGCCGCTCATCGGCACCGCACTGTACGTCTGGCTGGGCGCCCCCGCCGTCATCGTGGCCACCGCGGCGTGCTTCGGCGTGGCGGCCGTGGTCGTCGCGGGGCTCCCCGTCGGCGCCGCCGCGCCGGTGCGCGAGGCCCGGCGCGGATACTTCCACGAGCTCGCCGCCGGGTTCGTGCAGCTCTTCTCGCCGCAGAGCCTGCGGGTCGTCACGATCGCCGTGGCGATCGGCTTCGGGGCGACGGGCCTGCTCAACATCGTCGTGTTCCCCGCCCTGGACGCGATGCACGCCGACCCCGCCGCGATCGGCGTGCTCGTTCCCATCCAGGGTGCGGGCGCCGTCCTCGGCGGTGTGCTCTCGGCGACGCTCGTCACGCGCTGGGGCGAAGGGCGCACGGCGGCGCTCGGACTGCTGCTGGTCGCGGCGGGAAGCATCCCGTGGGCGTTCGGCTCGGTGGTCGCCGGCGCTGCCGGAATGTTCGTGCTGGGGCTCGGCATCCCGCTGACGGTGGTGGCCTTCGCGACGCTGCGGCAGCGGCTCACACCGGATGCGCTGCAGGGACGCACCGGCGCGGCGGCCAACGTCGTGATCAACGTGCCGCAGACGCTCGCCTCGGTCGTCGGTGCGGCGCTCCTCGCGGTCGTCGACTTCCGTGTGCTGATCTGGGTGTCGGTCGTCGCCGTCGTGCTCGGAGCGGCCACAGCGCTCCTGGCCCGCCGCGTCGCGCTGGTTCAGCCCGCGGCGGCGTGAACGACGAGTGGATGCCGCCACCCGGCCGGGTGGCGGCATCCACTCGGTGTCTTCGGTCTTCTGTCTTCGGCGTCAGCCGACGGTCAACGTCCAGTTTCCATCGGCGTGCACGACGATGACGGATGGTCCCTTCGCAAGGGGTACGGTGCCCGAGTAGGCGCCGATCTCGTTGACGAGCAGACCCATGTGGAACATGTCGCCGTTGTCTTCGGTGATGACGAAGTTGCTGGACCCGTCATGGGTCGCCGTGAGTGTGCCGACACCGCCGTCGTACAGCATCACTGCGTCGCCGGCACCGCTCGGCGCGAGTGTGGGGGCCGACCCCATCGGCTGGATGTCGATCGTCCACGCACCGTCGGCGGTGACCTGGAGATTCACGCCTTCGCCGAGCGCCGTGATACCCCACGCCGTTGTGCCCTGGTAGGGACCGATCGTGTTGACGAGTAGTTCCCCGGTGGAGCCGTTGTTGGCGTCCAGCACGCTGATCGCGAAGTTGCTCTGACCGTTGTGCGTGGCCACGACGATGCCACCGGTGACGCCGGCCGGCAGGGCCACGACGCTGTCACCGGCGCCCTCCTGGTGAACCGGGCTGAACTCGCCCCACGTGTCGTTCGCCCACGTCGCCGCGGTGGCCGGCTCATCGGCCGGCTCCTCCGCGGGCTCGTCGGCGGCCGGAGTCTCGTCGCCGGCGGGTTGCTCGCTCGGCTGTACCTGAGAGGCGGGAGGATCGTCGGCACGATTGCCGTTGAGGGCCCCGCTGATCGACCCCGTGATGATACCGAGCAGCACCAGGGCGCCGGTGACGATCCACGCGATCCTCTTGTACTGCTGGTAGCCCGCCAGCGCGTATCCGGCCTTGTCGCGCTGTGCGCCGGCCAGCACCAGGATCAGGTCGATCAGCCACCAGATCCCGAATCCACCCAGGGTGATGAGCTTGAGAATGCCGGTACCGACCTTCCCCAGATAGAAGCGGTCGACGCCGAGCACGCCGAGCAGCCAGGCGAAGAGCCACGTCGCGATGAATTGCTTCGACCCTTCGACGGCGGGCTGGCCGGGGGCGGGAGGCGGAGGTGCTGCGGCGGGTGCTCCGGGCGGGGAAGCCGCGGGCGCGGGCGCTGCGTAGGGCGGAGGTGCCGACGGCGAAGGTGCCGACGGTGCATACGCAGGCGGCGGCGTGGGTGAAGGAGGAGGGGTGGGTTGTTCTGGGCCGACCGGAGTGTCGTTCGACATCGAATGCTCGCATTCTCGTGTGTTGTTCCGTGCCAGGCGGGCACGGGCCGCGGGGAGTCAGAGGTCCGTGTCGTGTGTGCTCTTCGGCATCAACATAGCGACGATGGGCGGGAATAGGCTGCTGGCCTGCGCCTTTCTTCGGTTCTCGTCTTGTCTGACTCGAAACTATGTTCTAAAATGTCTGTATGATCGATACTGCTGAGACGTTCCCTCGTGGGGGCGATGATCCGGACCTGGAGGGGTTCGTGCCGCCGGTTCCGGATGCGGTGGATCTGGTGGTGGAGGCGTCGACGATGGTGTCGGTGTTCGTGGCGCAGCGGTATGCGCGGGTGGATGCGATGCGGCGGGAGCTGGTTGGGCGGGCGCGGCGGTTCGGGGCGGGTGAGGTGGAGTTGGTGGAGCGGTCGATCCGGTTGGAGCTGGCGGCGGCGATGCGGGTCTCGGAGTATGCGGCGGGTCGGTTGATCGTGGTGGCCGAGGCGTTGGTGCGGTCGTACCCGGCGGCGTGGGATGCGCTGGCCGGTGGCCGGATCACCGAGAAGCATGCCGAGGTGCTGGTGGATCTGCTGGGGGAGTTGCCCGCGGACGCCGGCGAGGCGCTCGCGGTCGAGGCTGTGGCGTGGGCGGAGACGGAGCCGGTGAACGTGTTCCGCCGGCGACTGCGGGACCGGGTCGCCGCCATGCAGGCCGGCTCGTTCGAGGACCGGTACGCCCGGGCGTCGGCGGGGCGGCGGATCGCGGTGCAGCCGGGGGCGGATGGCATGGGGGATCTGTGGGTGCATGCCCCGTTGGTGGAGTTGTACGCGATCGAGCATCGGGCGACCGCGATGGCCAAGGCGATCAAGGCGGCCGGGGACGAGCGGACACTGGAGCAGATCCGCACCGATGTGGTGTGTGATCTGCTCATAGACGGGTCCACCGAGCATGTTCCGGCGGCGGTGTCGGGGATCCGCGCGCAGGTGGTGGTGACCGTTCCCGTGCTGACGCTGCTGGACGAGGACGGTGGCACGGCATCGGATCTTCCGGTGGTGGAGGGGGTGGGGCCGGTGCCGGTGTCGCGGGCGCGGGAGCTGTGTGGTGGGGACGGGAAGTGGATGCGGGTGCTCACCCACCCCGAGACCGGCATCGTGCTGTCCGTCGGGCGGGACCGGTACGCACCGCCGGCGGCGTTGCGTCGGTTGGTGACGTGGCGGGCGGGGCGGTGCATGGCGCCGGGGTGTGTGATGCCCGCCTCGCGGTGCGAGGTCGACCACCAGGTGCGCTGGACCGACGGCGGGCAGACGAGCGTGGAGAATACGACCCCGTTGTGCAAGGGCCACCATCTGGTGAAAGAAAACACCGCCTGGCAGGTCAGACAGATCCCCGGCTCGGGCGGGGTGATCGAGTGGACGTCACCGACCGGCCGCCGGTATCTGGTGAAACCCGAACGACCCGTCCCCGTCTTCACCGCGACCGCAGCAGAACCCGCCCCGCCCTTCTGAACGAGATCCTCGCGCGGTGAGGACGTCAGGCGCGCCTACGCCGACGCGGCCCACGAGAACTGTGGCTACGCGGCCTCGCCGACGCTTGCGCGCTCCTGTGCTGCGGGCGCCGGAACGACAAGCCCCGTCGCGGGCCCCGTGAGCGCGCGCAGGGCGTAGAGGATCGTCGCGAGATCGACGCCTTCCTGGATGAGGGCACCGGCCACAGCGGGGATCACCCCCGTCGTCGCCACGAGCATCAGCCCGATGCTGAGCGCGATGCCGATCCAGATGGCCGTGTAGGCCACGCGCAGCGTGTGGCGACCGATCGAGACGGCGTCGGCGATGCCGACGAGCGAGTCCTTCAGCACGACGGCGTCCGCGGCCTCGCCCGCCGCAGTCGAACCCTTCGCCCCCATCGCGACGCCGATGTCGGCCGCGGCCAGCACCGGTGCGTCGTTCACCCCGTCGCCGACCATCATCACCGGGCGCGGCCGCAGCTGCGCGGCCAGATGCACCTTCTCGGGCGGCAGCAGTTCGGCGTGCACATCGGTGATCCCGACCTCGCGCGCCACGGCATCCGCGGTCGCCTGCGCATCGCCGGTGAGCATCGCGATCCGCTCGACGCCGGTGTCGCGCAGCCACGTCACGACCGCGCGCGACTCGGGACGCGGGTCGTCGGCGAGCACGAGGGTGCCGGCGAAGCGTCCATCCACGGCGACGTAGGCCGCGGCCTCGCCCTCGCGGATTCCCCGGCGCACCGTGTCGGGTGCCAGCGACGCGACGTACGCGGGCTTGCCGACGACGACCGTGCGTCCGTCGATCTGCGCCGTCACGCCGTTCGTCGCGACCTCGTGAGCCTCGACGGCAGACAGCAGGTGGATGCCGCGCCCCGCCGCCGCGCGTCGGATCCCGTCGGCCAGCACATGGCTGGAGTACTGCTCGGCCGACGCCGCGAGCGTCAGCAGCTCGTCCTCGCCGAAGCCGGCCGCCGGCTCGACCGCCACGAGGTCGGGGCGGCCCTCGGTGAGCGTGCCGGTCTTGTCGAAGGCCGCCGAGCGCACCCGCGCGAGCTGCTCGATGACGGCACCGCCCTTGACGATGATGCCCGCCTTGGCCGCCCGCGACAGGCCGCCGAGGAACGCGACCGGCGCGGCGATCAGCAGTGGGCACGGCGTCGCCAGCACCAGCACCTCCGCGAAGCGCGTCGGATCGCCCGAGATCGCCCACGCCGCTCCGGCGATCACCAACGACACCGCCGTGAACGGGATCGCGAAACGGTCGGCCAGCCGCACCGTCGGAGCGCGATCCTCCTGCGCCTGCTTCACCAGTTCGACGATCTGCTGGTACTGGCTGTCGGCACTGCGTCGCAGCGCCCGGATGCGCACCGCTCGCGACCCGTTGACCGAGCCTGACAGCACCTCGTCGCCGGCCGACCGGCTCACCGGAAGACTCTCGCCCGTGAGCGATGACTCGTCGAACGAGCCGTCCTCGCTCAGCAGCGTGCCGTCGACCGGGACGATCTCGGCGGGCCGCACCAGCAGCACATCGCCGACACGCACGTCGGCGGCATCCGCGTCCTGCACCTCGTCGCTGTCGGACTGCGGGTGCACGAGCACGTGCGCCACCTGCGGCGAGCGGTCCAGCAGCGAGGTCAGTTCGCGCTTCGCGCGGCGGCTCGCGTAATCCTCCAGGGCCTCGCCGCCTGACAGCATCAGCACGATCACGAGGGAGGCCACGTACTCGCCGACCGCGAGGGTGGCGACCATTGCGACGACCGCCAGCACATCCAGGCCGACATGGCCGCGCAGCACGTCGCGCACCATCCCGAGGAGCGTCCACGCGATGACCAGGCTCACGTAGACGATCGCGATCCACTTCGTCGTCTGCTCGTATCCGGCGGCGCCCAGGGTCAGCACGACGATGAGGACGATGATCGTGAGCCACACCACGGGGAATCGCACGAACCAGCGCAGGAACCTCATGCCTCACACCCTGGCACAGGGAGTGCGCCGGGATCAGCCGGCGAGTTCGTGGAGCAGGAACGCGCCGAGGAAGCCGATCGTCGCCCACAGGCCGGTGAGGGCGTGCTGCTCGTCGAACGCCTCGGGGATCATCGTGTTGCACACCATCGCGAGCAGGCCGCCCGCGGCGATCGTCGTGATGAGAGCGATGAGGCTCGGCGAGGCCGACTGGAACGCCACGAACCCCAGCACCGACGCGACGACGGTCACGAGCGCGATGCCGCACCACAGCAGCGCCACGTAGCGTCCGGAGCTGCCGCCGCGCTTCAGTGCGGCGGTGGACCCGAGGCCCTCGGGGAAGTTGCTGATCGCGATCGCCGCAACGATCGGGATGCTGATGCCGCCCTGCAGCACCGACAGGCCCATCACGATGGATTCCGGGATGCCGTCGATGAGCGCCCCCACCGCGATCACGAGGCCCGCGCCGCCCGCCACCCCGGCGCCGCCGGCACGCCGGGCGACGATGTTCGCGCTGCCGTCGCCGTCGACGCCGGCGACGGGCTTGCGCTTCCTCGGCCGGGAGATGAGCTGATCCGCGACGATGTACAGGATCGCCCCGCCCAGGAAGCCCACGGTGGTCGGAACCAGTCCGCCGTCGTCGGCGGCCTCCTCGACGAGCTCGAACGCCAGCGTCGAGATCAGCACGCCGGCGCCCAGCGCCATGATGCCGGCGACGACGCGCTGCGGGATGTCGACGAACCACGCCACCCCCGCCCCGACGAGCAGCGTCCCGCCGCCGATGAGGCCGCTCAGCGCGGCGAGCCAGAGACCCTCCATGGCGTCAACCTAGCGGGCCCTGGTCGCCGCGCCGGGATCACACCGCCGCGGTCTCGCGGGCGCGCAGATCCTTGCGGAGGATCTTGCCGGCGGTGGACTTCGGGATCGCGTCGATGAACTCGACGCGACGCACCTTCTTGTGCGGCGCGACCTGCTCGGCCACGAACGCCATCACCTCGTCCTCGGTCAGTCCGGACTCGGGAGCGGCGACGATGAACGCCTTCGGGATCTCCTGCTTGTCGTCGTCGAGGACGCCGATGACGGCGGCATCCATCACCTTCGGATGGCTGAGCAGCAGCGCCTCGAGCTCGGCGGGAGCGATCTGGTAGCCCTTGTACTTGATGAGCTCCTTCACCCGGTCCACGATCGAGAAGTAGCCGCCCTCGTGGTAGACCGCGACGTCGCCGGTGTGGAGGAACCCGTCCGCGTCGAGCGTCTCGGCCGTCGCATCGGGCTTGTTGAGGTAGCCGAGCATGACGTTCGGTCCCTTGACCCACAGTTCGCCCGGCTTCGTCACGCCGTCGGGCCCGATCTCGGTGATCTCTTCGCCGGTCTCGGTGTCGACGAGCTTGTTGACCGTGTTCGGCAGCATCCCGCCCACCGAGCTGACCGGCTCGTCGTCACGTCCGTAGTACATCGCGTGCGACACCGGGCTCAGCTCGCTCATGCCATAGCCCTGCAGGAACCGGGCGTGGATGCGGCGTCCGGCGACCTCGGCGGTCTCGCCGTCCAGCGGCGCGGCGCCCGAGAAGACGGTGTGCACGCTCGAGATGTCGAACTGGTCCACGATCGGGTGCTTGGCGAGGGCCACCGCGATGGGCGGCGCGATGTACAGGTACGTGCACTGGTACTTCTGGATGTTGGTGAGGAACTCGACGAGGTCGAACTTCGCCATCGTGACCAGGCTCGCCCGTTTGCGCAGCGCGAGGTTCAGCAGCACCGTCATGCCGTAGATGTGGAAGAACGGCAGCACCGCCAGCACGCGGTCCGAGGCATCCAGGTTCATGTTGGGCACGCACTGCGCGACGTTCGCCACCAGGTTGCGGTGCGACAGCATGACCCCCTTGGGGATGCCGGTCGTGCCCGACGAGTACGGCAGCACCGCGACGTGCGTCGCCGGGTCGAATGACACCTCGGGCGCGGGGGATCCCTCGGTGAGCAGTTCGCGCAGATTCGGGTGGCCGGCCGCGCCGTCCAGCACGATGACCCGCTCGTGGGGGATGCCGACGGCCTCGGCCGCCGCGACGGCCTGGGGGAGAAGGGGGCTGACCGTCACGAGCCAGGTGGCGCCGGCATCCTTCAGCTGCTTCTCGATCTCGCCCGCCGTGTACAGCGAATTGATCGTCGTCACCGTCGCTCCGGCGCGCAGGATGCCGTGGAACACCGTCGCGAACGCGGGCACGTTCGGGCACAGCAGCCCCACGACGGTGTCGAGCCCGACGCCGCGCGCGGCGAGCGCTCCGGCGAACAGGTCGATCTGCATCCGCAGCGCACCGTACGTCGTCTCGGCGCCCGTCGCCGGATCGACGAGGGCGACGCGGCCGAGGTCCTCGTCGGTCAGCGTCGCGAACAGGTAGTCGTAGACGCTGAGTTCGGGGATCTCGACATCGGGATGGGTACTGGTGAACACCGGATCTCCTTTGATCGGTACGGGTCGCGCGGCGCGGGTTCCGCCCATCATGCCACTTCGCGCGGCGACTGTGGAACGCGATCCCGTATCGGGTGGGACGCGGTGTCAGGCGAGCACAGCCTGCCGTCCGCCCGCAGCGAGCCGTTCGGCCGCCAGACCCTCGGCGGCCTCCAGCGGCGTCACGCCCCGCGCCTCGGCCTCGTCGAAGATGCGGCGCACGGTGTCGCCGATCTGCGCGACGCGGCCCATGATCTCGGCGCGCGTGCCGCGCTGCTTCGCCTCGAGGTCGAGGTAGATCACGCCGCCGGCGTTCACGACGAAGTCGGGGGCGTAGAGGATGCCGCGCCCGGCGAGGCGCGAGGCTCCGCTGTGGTCGGCCAGCGGGTTGTTCGCCGGCCCGCACACCGCCTTCGCGTCGAGCGCATCGATGACCTCGTCGGTGAGGAGGCCGCCGATGCCCGCAGGAACGAACACGTCGGCGGGGACCAGGTGCTCCGACCCCGGCTCCGCCCACGCCGCGCCGAGCTCGACGGCGAGGTCGCGCTTGGCAGGGTTGACGTCGGTCACGGTGAGCTGCGCCCCCTCGGCCGACAGGCGCACGGCCAGGCGGCTGCCCACCTGCCCGAGACCGGAGATCGTGATGCGCCGCCCGGCGACGTCGGCGGTGCCCGCGACACGCTCCAGCGTGGCCCGCAGCGACTCGTACACGCCGAGGCTCGTGGGACCGGCGGGCTCGCCCGACCCGCCCACCGCATCGGGCAGGCCGACGACGTGCTCGGTGCGCTCGCGGACGACGAGCATGTCGTCCGTCGTCGAGCCCACGTCCTCGGCCGTGCGGTACAGCCCGTGCAGCGACTCGACGGCGTCGCCCAGGTCGAGGAACGCGTCACGACGGCGGTCGTCGTCCAGCACCGTGCCCGGCGGCAGCGCGATCACGGACTTGCCGCCGCCCGCGTCGAGTCCGGCGGCCGCGTTCTTGAGCGTCATCGCGGCGGACAGCCGCAGGGCGTCGCCGAGAGCGTCGCTCCAGTGGGGGTACGTCCACAGCCGCGCCCCGCCGAGTGCGGAGCCGAGCACCGAGGAGTGCAGCGCGACGGTGATGAACAGGCCGCTGCGTCGTCCCGTGATCACCTCCACCCGTTCGTGCGCGAAATCGGGCAGGGGCAGGGTGGTGTGCGTCATTGCGTGCTTCCTTCGGCGGGCTTCGTGGGCCGCGGGGTGTGCTGAGAGCGCGGGTGGCGCGTCGCAGCGGATGACGCTGCGTCGCGGCATCCACTTTCATTTCACACCGATGCTGCGGATTGTTCAACCGTGCGTCCGGCGATTGGGCAGATCGCGCGGTCTCGCGGGCAGGCGATGCGCAGGCCGCCGCAGAGTGCGCCGCTCGTTAGGCTGTCGCCGTGACCGTCCTCCCCGCACGCAGTCAGCTCGTCCACGACGCCCTCCGCGCCGCCGGGATCCCGGGCGACATCGTCGTCCTTCCGGATGCCGCCGCCACGGCCGTCCTCGCTGCCGAGGCGCTCGGGGTCGAGGTCGGCGCCATCGCCAACAGCCTCGTCTTCATGTGCGACGGCGAGCCGCTGCTCGTGATGACCAGCGGTGCGCACCGCGTCGACACGGCGGCGCTTGCCGAGCGCCTCGGACGCGGCAGGATCCAGCGCGCGAACCCCGAACAGGTCCGCGAGGCCACCGGGCAGGCGATCGGCGGCGTCGCGCCGGCGGGCCACCCCGCGCCGCTCACGACGGTCGTCGACGAGGAGCTCGCGCGGTACCCCGAGATCTGGGCTGCGGGCGGCACGCCACACACCGTCTTCCCGCTGACCTACGACGAGCTCGTGCGCCTCACCGGCGGCACGGTGTCGAAAGTCGACTGACGCCTACGCCGGCCTGGCTCGCCCGATGCGGCGCTCGAGCTCGACCGCGGCAGCTGCGGCACGCGCCGCGAGCTCGTCGGCGCGGGCGTCGGCGTCGTCCGCGGGCCAGGTCAGCGCGATCGCCGCGACGGGCCAGTCCGACGTCTCGCGCACGGCGACACCGACCGAGCGCATGCCCAGGGTGACCTCGCCGTCTTCGTGCGCGAAGCCGCGCGTGCGCACCTCGCGCAGCAGGTCGCGCAGCTCGCGAGGGCTGCGCGGACCGCGGCCCGTGCGATCGGCGAAGGCCGCCGCGTCGGGGAACAGGGCGCGCACCTGCTCGCGGGGGAGCGCTGCGAGCATCGCCCGGCCGGTCGCGGTCAGGTGCGCGGGCAGGCGCACGCCCACGTCCGTCACGAGCGCGGGCCGGCGCGGCGCGCGCTCCTCGACGATGTACAGCACATCGCGACCGTGCATGACGGCGAGGTGCGCGCTCTCGCCCGTGCGATCCGCGAGTTCGGCGAGCACCGGGCGCCCGAGCCGCGCGAGAGGCTCCTGACGCGAGTAGCCCCCGGCGAGCTCGAACGCCGCGATGCCGAGGGCCCACCGCCGATCCTCGGGCAGGTGCACGACGAACTGGTGCTGCTGCAGCGTCGCGAGCAGGTGATAGACGGTCGAGCGGGGAAGGCCGAGCGCCGTGGCGATCGTGCGCGCGGGTGCGGGCCCGCGCTGACGGGCGAGGAACGACAGGATCCGCAGCGTCTGATCGGCCGCCGGCACTTGCGGCCGGTGCACCGTCGACGCGTTGTCTGGGATCACAGACACAGGATGGCACGAGCCGCTGTCCTCCGCCACGCGCCCGGTGTGGAATCAGAGCATGACCACTGAGCTTGTCGAAACGGTGGGGCTCCCCGTCACGGTCGGCGCCGCACCCCTGCGCCCCGCAGACGTCGTCGCCGTCGCCCGCCACGGAGCGCGCGTCCAGATCGCGCCCGAGGCGCTGGCGCGTGTCGCCGCCACCCGCGCCCTCGTCGAAGGGCTCGCCGACGACCCGGAACCGCACTACGGCATCTCGACCGGCTTCGGCGCGCTCGCCACGACGTTCATCGCCCCGGAGCGCCGACTGCAGCTGCAGGCGAGCCTCATCCGCTCGCACGCCGCCGGCACCGGACCCGAGGTGGAGCGCGAGGTCGTCCGCGCCCTCATGCTGCTGCGGCTGCAGACGCTCGCCACCGGGCACACCGGCGTGCGGCCTGTCGTCGTCGAGACGTACGCGGCGATGCTCGACGCCGGTATCACGCCGATCGTCCGCGAGTACGGCTCACTCGGCTGCTCGGGGGACCTCGCGCCGCTCGCGCATGTGGCGCTCGCCGCGATGGGCGAGGGGCGCGTGCGGGTGCTTCGACAGGCTCAGCAACCGGATGAGGCGGTCGAGATGGATGCCGCCGATGCGCTGGGTGCGGCATCCATCGCTCCGCTCGTGCTGCGCGAGAAAGAGGGGCTCGCCCTCATCAACGGCACCGACGGCATGCTCGGGATGCTGCTGCTCGGACTGCACGACCTGTCGGTGCTGCTGGACACCGCCGACGTCGCAGCCGCCATGTCGGTCGAGTCGCAGCTCGGAACGGACGCCGTGTTCGCCGCCGACCTGCAGGCGCTGCGACCGCAGATCGGCCAGGCCGTGTCGGCCGCCAACCTGCGGGCGGTGCTCGCCGGGTCGCCGATCGTCGCGTCGCACCGCGACCCCGCCGTGTGCACGCGCGTGCAGGATGCCTACTCGCTGCGCTGCTCGCCGCAGGTGCACGGCGCCGCGCGCGACACCGCCGATCACGCGGCGCTGATCGCATCGCGCGAGCTGGCCGCGGCCATCGACAACCCCGTCATCACCGACGACGGACGCGTCGAGTCCAACGGCAACTTCCACGGCGCCCCGGTCGCCTATGTGCTGGACTTCCTCGCGATCGCGGTCGCCGACGTCGCGAGCATCTCGGAGCGCCGCACGGATCGCGCGCTCGACCGCACCCGCAGCAACGGGCTGCCGCCGTTCCTGGCAGACGAGGTCGGCGTCGACTCGGGCCTCATGATCGCCCAGTACGCGGCAGCCGGGATCGTGTCCGAGCTCAAGCGTCTGGCGGTGCCGGCATCCGTCGACTCGATCCCGTCGTCCGCGATGCAGGAGGACCACGTCTCGATGGGCTGGGCGGCCGCCCGCAAGCTCCGACGCGCGCTCGACGGGCTCGCCCGCGTGCTCGCGATCGAGGTGCTCACCGGGGCACGCGCCCTCGACCTGCGCGCGCCGCTGCAGCCGGGCGCCGCCACCGGCGCCGTGCGCGACCTCGTACGCACGGTCGCCGGCGGCCCCGGACCCGACCGGTTCCTGTCCGTCGAGATGGAGGCCGTGACCGCGCTCGTCGCGTCGGGCGCCGTCGCGCGGGCGGCCCTGCAAACCACCACGAAGGAGTGACGATGACCACCGCCGACACCACCACCGAGAGCCCGCGGGGCCTCGGCGAGCACGCCGTCCGCGCCCCGCGCGGACCCGAGCGCACCGCCAAGAGCTGGGGCGCCGAGGCCGCCAAGCGCATGCTCATGAACAACCTCGACCCCGAGGTCGCCGAGCACCCCGAAGACCTCGTCGTGTACGGCGGCACCGGCCGTGCCGCGCGCTCGTGGGAGGCGTACGACGCGATCGTGCGCACCCTCGACGAGCTCGAGCCCGACGAGACGCTGCTCGTGCAGTCGGGCAAGCCGGTCGGCGTGTTCCGCACGCACGAGTGGGCGCCGCGCGTGCTCATCGCCAACTCGAACCTCGTGGGCGACTGGGCCACGTGGCCCGAGTTCCGCCGCCTCGAGGCGCTGGGGCTCACGATGTACGGCCAGATGACCGCCGGGTCGTGGATCTACATCGGCACGCAGGGGATCCTGCAGGGCACCTATGAGACCTTCGCAGCCGTCGCCCGCTCGCTCGGGCGCGACGACCTGTCGGGCACGCTCACCCTCACCGGCGGTGCCGGGGGGATGGGCGGAGCGCAGCCTCTCGCGGTGACCCTCAACGGCGGGGCGGTGCTCATCGTCGACGTCGACGAGTCCCGCCTGGCCCGCCGCGTCCAGCACGGGTACCTCGACGAGTACACGACCGACCTCGATGCCGCGCTGGCCCGGGTGGTCGCCGCGAAGGAGGCCGGCGAGGCTCGCAGCGTCGGCGTCGTCGGGAACGCCGCCGAGGTCTTCGGCGACGTCCTGCTCCGTCAGCGGGCCGGTGAGCTCGCCGTCGACATCGTCACCGACCAGACGAGCGCGCACGACCCGCTCGCTTACCTGCCCGTCGGCATCGCCTTCGCGGATTGGAAGGCCGAGGCATCCCGCGATCCCGAGGGCTTCACCGCCCGGGCGCGGGGCAGCATGGCCAAGCACGTCGCCGCCATGGTCGGCTTCCAGGATGCCGGGGCCGAGGTCTTCGACTACGGCAACTCGATCCGCGCCGAGGCGAAGCTGGGCGGCTTCGAGCGGGCGTTCGAGTTTCCCGGCTTCGTGCCCGCGTACATCCGCCCGCAGTTCGCGGAGGGCCGCGGCCCGTTCCGCTGGGTGGCGCTGTCGGGCGACCCCGAAGACATCCGCAAGACCGACGAGGCCGTCAAGGCGCTGTTCCCCGACAACGCGGGGCTCGTGCGCTGGCTCGACAAGGCCGGCGACGCCGTGCACTTCGAGGGGCTCCCGGCCCGCATCTGCTGGCTGGGGTACAAGGAGCGCCACCTCGCCGGGCTGAAGTTCAACGAGATGGTCGCCTCGGGCGAGCTCGCGGGCCCGATCGTGATCGGCCGCGACCACCTGGATGCCGGCTCGGTCGCCTCGCCCTACCGCGAGACGGAAGCCATGGCGGACGGCTCCGATGCGATCGCCGACTGGCCGCTGCTCAACGCGCTGCTCAACACCGCGTCCGGCGCGTCGTGGGTCTCGATCCACCACGGCGGCGGCGTCGGCATCGGGCGCAGCATCCACGCCGGCCAGGTCACCGTCGCCGACGGCACGCCGCTGGCGGCCGAGAAGCTGGAGCGCGTGCTCACCAACGATCCCGGCACCGGCGTCATGCGGCACGTCGACGCCGGGTACGACCGGGCGAAGGAGGTCGCCCGCGAGCGCGGCCTCACCGTGCCGATGCTGGGGGAGTGAGCCCCGTGACTGCGACGCTCATCACCGGCATCGGCGAGCTGACCACCAACGTCGCCCGTGACGGCGACGCGCTCGGCACGTTGCGCGACGCCGCGGTGCTCCTCGAGGGCGACCGCATCGCGTGGGTCGGACCCGCGTCGGATGCGCCGCTCGCCGGCGGGGTGAGAACCGTGGATGCCGGCGGCCGGGCCGTCATCCCCGGCTTCGTCGACAGCCACACGCACCTCGTGTTCGGGGGCGACCGCACGGACGAGTTCGAGGCCCGCATGATGGGGACGCCGTATGCGGCCGGCGGCATACGACGGACCGTCGCCGCGACCCGGGCAGCGAGCGACGAAGAGCTCCGGGCGCGACTGAAGGGGTTCACCCGTGAGCTGCACGCGCAGGGGACGACGACGTTCGAGGTCAAGACCGGTTACGGGCTGACAGTCGCCGACGAGGCGCGGCTGGCGCGGATCGCGGCCGAGGCCACGTCCGAGGTGACGTATCTCGGCGCGCACGTCGTGCCCGCCGAGTACGCCGATCGCCGAGAGGAGTACGTCGACCTGGTGTGCGACGAGATGCTGCGGGCATGCGCGCCGCACGTCCGCTGGATCGACGTGTTCTGCGAGCGCGGGGCGTTCACTCCTGAAGAGTCCCGCCGCATCCTCGCGGCGGGCGTCGCTCACGGGCTGCTGCCGCGCGTGCACGGCAACCAGCTCGGACCCGGCGGTGGAGTGCAGCTCGCGGTCGCCATGGGCGCCGCATCCGTCGACCACTGCACCTACCTGTCGGATGAGGACGTCGCAGCGCTCGCCGCCGGCGACACCGTCGCAACGCTGCTGCCCGGAGTCGAGTTCTCGACGCGGCAGCCCTACCCCGACGCCCGGCGCCTTCTCGACGCAGGGGTGACGGTGGCGCTGGCCAGCGACTGCAACCCCGGGTCGAGCTTCACCAGCTCGATGCCGCTCATGATCGCTCTCGCCGTGCGCGAGATGGGCTTGACCCCGGCAGAGGCGGTGTGGGCGGCGACCGCCGGAGGAGCACGCGCGCTGCGCCGCACCGACGTGGGCGCGCTCGCCCCCGGCACGCGCGCCGATCTCGTGATGCTCGACGCGCCCACGCGCGTGCATCTCGCGTACCGCCCCGGCGTGCCCCTCGTACACGGGGTGTGGCTCGGCGGCGACCGGCTGTGACCCCGGCGCCCCTTGTTCATCCGCATCCGGGCGCAGCAGCGGGGTCACTCTGAGAACGCGTTGAACTTCCGGTTCACACGTTGTGGATGCTGAACTTCCGGGTCACATGCTGTGGATGCTGAACTTCCGGGTCACATGCTGTGGATGCTGAACTTCCGGGTCACATGCTGTGGATGCTGAACTTCCGGGTCACATGTCGATAGTCGAGGCCACGTGTGAAGCCGGAAGTTCTGTGATGCGTGCGAACCAGAGGTTCAACGATGCGCGCGGGCGGTCCGACGCATGTGAACCGGAGGTTCAGCGATGTGCGCGGGCGTGATGCCGACGACGCGTCCGAACCCGAGGTTCAACGATGAGCGCGGGCGGTCCGACGCGTGTGAACCGCAGGTTCAGTGGTCCCAGATGGGACTCGATACGCGCGAGCCGGAAGTTCAATGGCGATTTCCGAGTAGTGGTCTCCGGCGGTCACGCGACGGACCGCCGTGAACCAGTGAGCCACGGGATGCCGCCGGCGCCTCGTGCGGCGGCATCCCGGGTCGCATCAGCGCATCGCGAGCTCGGCCACGTCGTCCGGCGAGAGCGCGGAACGCCACACCGTCAGCTCGTCGACGTCGCCCTGGAACGGGGCGTCCCACCAGTTGACGCCGAGAGCGAAGACGTTGCCGCCGCCTGACAGCACGTCGGGGAACCCGGTGCCCTGGAACCGCAGCTCGCCATCCACGTACACCGACGCCGCGCCGCCGTCGACGACGAACGCGACGTGCGACCACTCGCCGATCGGCAGGCTGCGACCGGTGCCGGCGTCGTACCAGCGGGTGCCCGACCACAGCATGGTCGAGCCGCCGACCCCGTCATGCCCGCGGGGCACGAGGCTGACCCACGAGTCGGGGTTCGCGGCCGCGAAGAACGCCGTCGTGTAGGCGGTGAGCGCCGACGGCCGCAGCCACATGCTCACCGAGTACGACGGTCCCTGCACGAGCGCATCGGGCAGGCGCACCCCGGCGGTGCCGTCGAGGTGCAGCGCCTGGCCGTCGACGCCGTCGGCCACGAACGCGGCGGGCGCGGTCGCCGCGGTATCGATGCGCGCGCCGGTCGGTGCCGCGTCGGCGAAGGCGCCGGCCGCGTCGGCGAGCGTGCCGTCGAACGACCAGGCGCCTGCCAGCACACCCGGGGTGCGTGCCAGCACGGTGATCGCGAACGGGACGGATGCCGCCGACGCGCCGTTGGTGACAGTCGCGGTCAGGGTGACGTGCGCGTCGGGCTCGCCGATCCCGGGCCGGGTCACGGTCCCGTCGGACCCGACGACCGCGGGGTCCGACGAGGTCCAGGCGATCGTGGTGCCGCCGGTGCCGCTCGTCGGCAGGTCGAGGTCGACGGTGACCCCGGACGTGTCGCCGAGCGACAGGTCCGCGACGACGGCGTCCACGGCGTCCTCGCCGGTGACCTCGATGGTCTTCCGGCCCCACAGCGTCACACCCTTCTCGGACACCGCGGTGAACCCCGTCGACCACGACTGCAGGTCCGGGTCCCACACCGGCGCGAAGACGCCCCGGTAGACGTCGCCGCCCACCGTGAGGGTGGCCGTGTGCTGACCGGTGAGCCGCCAGGTCCCGTCGACGGCGCCCGTGATCCGCCCCGTCTTGCCGAGGGAGATGTCGGATGCCGTGGCCGCCGTCGCGGTGATGTCCTTGCCCATGTCGACCAGCTGCCAGGTGCCGACGACGTCGTCGCGCTTCACCTTGCCCGCCGTCTCTCCCGCATAGCGCATCGGCGAGACGACCGGCCAGCCGTCCTCGTTCATCCACATCTGGTGCACGCGTACCTCGTGAAGGTCGCCCGTGCCGGGGAAGCGGGCGTGGAAGACCATGAACATGCGGCCGGTGGCCGGGTCCTGATACCAGGACGTGTGACCGGGAGAGACGTAGCCGGTGCCGACGCCCGTGCCGGGGTCACCGAGTTCGCGCCCGAACAGATGCCCGCCCATGAGCTTGACGCCGTACGGCTGGATCGACACGTCGTCGAAGAGCGGCAGCGTCGGGTCGGCCTTGACGTCGCGCATGTCGTTGCCCTGCGCGTCGAGGTACGGGCCGGCGACGTCCTTCGAGCGTGCGACGCGGACGTCGTACCCGCCGGTCACGCCGAGACCGCCGAACGACAGGTACAGGTAGTAGTAGCCGGTCTCGGCGTCGTACTGGATCGTGGGGGCCTCGACGCGGCTGTGGTTGCCGCCCACGAGATGGGTGCCGTAGCCCTGACCGGGCAGCGGCTCGCCGGTGGCGGCATCCATCTTCAGCAGGAAGATCCCGCCCGAGTACGAGCCGTAGACCATCCACAGCTGCCCGTCGGCGTCGTAGAACGCGTCGGGATCGACGGTGTTGGGATGCACGCGGGCGTCGTACGTCTCGCCGGGGTTCTCGGATTCGCCCTGCATGCCGCTCTTGAGCAGGATGCCCTGGTTCTCGTACGGGCCGTCGACGGCGTCGGCCGTCGCGAGGCCCAGCGCCGAGCGCGGCGACGAGCCCTCGCACGCGTTGTAGTACATCGCGAACCGGCCGTCGGGCAGCTGGATGACGTCGGCCGCCCACAGCGTCGAGGTCTGCGCCCACTCGAAGGTCTCCGCGAGGTCGGCGTAGATGTCGTCGAACAGCGTGTTGTCGGGATTCTGCGAGAGGTCGACGGTGTTCTGCGTCCACGACATCAGGTCCTGCGTGTGCGCCGAAGCGCCGTGGGACCCGAACACCCAGATGTCGTCGCCCGACGTGACGATCGAGGGGTCGTGGACGGTGACGTCCTCGAACACGGGAGCGGGCGGGTCGGTCGGCGTCTTCGCCCACGCGGGACTCGCGACGGCGCCTCCGACGATCAGGCCGGCGGTCGCCAGCGCGACGACGGTGCGGGGCACGGTGGACGGACGGATGCGGGGTCGGGAGGGACTCGGCATGGGATCTCCTGTTCGGCGTTGGACGGGATGACGGCAATCTACAACGATGTAGAGCCAAAGTACAACGATGTAAAGCGAGCAGACCGCCTCCCGACCGGACGGACGGGACCGGATCAGCGGGGGGTGTCGAAGGTCCAGTCGTCCGGGTCGAGCGCGGCCGCGACGTCCCAGTCGTCCTGCGTCCACGTGAAGGTCGCGACGGCGCACGTGGGCATGTGGCCGATGCCGTCGCCCGAGAGCCGCCCCGCCAGGACGCTCATCCCGGGATCGTGGGCGACGACCATCACCGACGCGGCTCCGGTCGCCGCCGCCGCGGCGAGCAGTGCGCCTGCCGGCGCGCCGTACAGCTCCGGGTCGAGCGAGACCGCGACGCCGAGCTCCGCCGCGAACGCCTCGGCGGTCGTACGGGCGCGCACCGCCGTGCTCGCGAGGATCACGTCGGGGCGGAACCCGGTCGCCGCCAGCCGGGCGGCCATCACGGGCGCGTCCCGCATGCCGCGGTCGTTGAGGGGCCGGTCGTGGTCCGAGAGCGCGGCGTCGCCCCAGTCGGACTTGGCGTGGCGCACCAGCGCCAGGCGGATCACGACGCGCTCCGGCGGGAGGCGAGCCCCGCGAGCAGCTCCAGCACGCACAGCGCCGCGAGGCGCACCGTGCGTCCGTCCGGGGCGTCGGCCGTGGCATCCACTTCGGCGATGTCGGCGCTGTGCAGACGCGGGTCGGAGGCCGCGGCACGGACGAGCGCCCGCAGCTCCCACGCCTGGAGCCCGCCGGGCACCGATGCGGGGCATCCGGGCGCCACCGCGCGGTCGCAGACGTCGACGTCGATGTCGAGGTGGATCGCGCCGCCTCCGGCCCCCGCGATCTCCAGCGCGTCGGCGACGATCTCGGTGGCGCCTCGGCGGCGCACCTCGTCCATCGTCACGACCGTGATCCCGAGGTCGGCGGCGCGCTGCGCGTAGGCCGCCGAGTTCGCGAAGTCGGCGATGCCCAGCTGCACGATGCGCCGGCCGTCGAGGCCGTCTTCGACCAGGCGCCGCACCGGGGAGCCGTTCGAGACGCCGTCGCGCAGGTCGAAGTGGGCATCGATCGTGATGAGGCCGTCGGCCTCCGCGCCCTGTGCGACGCCGTACGTCAGCGAGTTGTCGCCGCCGAGTGCGACCACGAGGTCGGCGCGCTCGCGCAGCGCCGCGACGGCGGAGCGGACGGATGCCTCGCCCTCCGGTCCGTCCGGATCGGCGACATCGCCCGCGTCGGCGATCCGCAGCACCGCGTCGAGGTCGACCGGTGGCGGTCCGAGCAGCGTGGGACTGTAGCGCCGCAGGGCCTCGCGGATCGCCGCGGGCGTCGCGTGCGCCCCCGTCGGCGACAGCGAGGTCCGGTGGGCCGGGACGCCCAGGAGGACGGCATCCCACAACGCGTCGGCGAGGGGATCAGCGGGCGGCCACGCGCCGGCGCGCGGCCAGAGGTCATCGTGAGGAAGCGCCACGACTGAACGCTACCCGAGCAGGGCGTGGGCCACGGTGAAGATCGCGACGCCCGCCAGCGCGCCGACGATCGTGCCGTTGAGACGGATGTACTGCAGGTCGCGGCCGACCATGAGCTCGATCTTCTCGGTCGTCTCGGCGGGGTCCCACCGCTCCACGGTGTCGGTGATGATCGACGCGATGTCGTGCCGGTACCGGTCGACGAGGAAGACGGCGGCGTCGGTCACCCACTCGTCCACGCGGCGCTGCAGGGCGGCATCCGTCGTCATCCGCTCGCCGATCTCGGCGAGGGCCGTCACGGCGCGGCGGCGGAGCCCGCTCTCGGAGTCGGCGAGCGAGCGCAGCAGGCCCGTCTTCGCCGTCGTCCAGGCCTCGGCGGCGAGCTCGCGCACGCGCGGGCTGTCGAACACCGCGAGCTTCGCGTCCTCGAACCGGCCGATCGTCGCCGGGTCGTTCTGGAGGTTCGCCGCGAGCCGCTCGAGGTAGCCGTCGATCGCGATGCGGGCAGGATGCCGCGGGTCGCGCTGCACCGCGCCGACGAACTTGACCGCCTCGTTGTAGACCGTGTCGTCGACGAACCGGTGCGCCACCGAGGGCACCCAGGACGGCAGGCGGCGCGACACGAGCCCGGTGAAGGCACGGTGGTTGGCCGCGAGCCAGGCGGCGATGCTGTCGGCGGCGAGGTCGACGGCACCGCGGTGCGCGCCGGCGTCGACGATGCGCTGCAGCCATTCGCCGAGCGGCGGCCCCCATTCCGGAGCGATGAGGTGCTCGCGCGCGAGCTCTTCGATGACGTCGCGGACGTCGTCGTCGCTGAGCGCCTGAAGGACGCTCGACGCCATGACGGACGCCTCGGCGGCGACGCGCTCGGCGTGTGCGGGGGTGCGCAGCCACTCGCCGAGCCGTGCCGCGATCGGCGTCTCGACCAGCTTCGTGCGCACCACGTCGCCCCGCAGGAACTCCGTCTCGACGAACTCGCCGAGCGTCCGGCCGATCTCGTCCTTGCGGCTCGGGATGATGGCGGTGTGCGGGATGGGGATCCCGAGCGGATGCCGGAACAGCGCCGTCACCGCGAACCAGTCGGCGAGCGCTCCGACCATCCCGCCCTCGCCCGCCGCACGCAGGTAGGCGAGCGCCGGCACCTCCTGCTGGAACGCGAACGAGAACGCGAAGAGCGCCGCCATGAACATCAGCGCGCCGAGCGCGACGCCCTTCATGCTCCGGAGCGCTCGCCGGCGCTCCTGGTCCGCGGGGCTCAGCAACTGCGTCGGCGTGCGGGTCATGTCGGGCCCCCGGTTCAGTCCTCGACCGGTCCGAGCCAGGCCGTCGCGACCGTCGAGTGCGCGGACTCGGGGTCGGACGGGTGGAACAGGCCGGCGAGCACGTCGCGGTAGAGGCGGCCGAGCTCGTTGCCCGAGAAGTACGACGAGCCGCCGGCGACGAGGACCGCGTCGTCGACGATCGCCTTCGCCGCCGTGACGGCACGGTGCTTGACGCCCGCGAGCAGCGCGAACCACTGCGAACCGTGGTCGGCGATGTCGTCGACGTCGCGCGAGAGCGCCTCGAGCTGCGGCGGCAGCGCGTCGTACGCGAGCGCCATGTCGGCGATGCGCCACCGGATGTCGGGGTCCTGGCTGTAGGCCTTGCCGGTGCGCTTGGACGTGCGCTTGGCGGCTGTCGCCACGGCGAGCTCGAGCGCCCGTCGGGCGATGCCGGTGTACACCGAGGCCAGCAGCAGCTCGAACACGCTGAAGATCCCGAACACGAGCGGATCGGGATTGGGTCCGGGCGCGAGACGCCGCACGACCCGGTCGGCGGGCGCGACCGCGTCGCGCAGCACAGTGGTGCGCGACTGCGTGGCGCGCATGCCGAGGGTGTCCCAGTCGTCCCGCACGACCACACGGCCGGTCTGGACCTCCGACCGCGGCACGAACGCATAGACCATGCGCGGCGCGTCGTCCGAGGACGTGTCGAGTCCGTGCAGGCCCAGCTGCGTCCACACCGGCGAGAGCGACGTGAAGATCTTCGTGCCAGTGAACGAGTACCCGCCGTCGGGAAGCGGTGTGGCATCGGTCCCGCTGCCGAACAGCACGAGGTCGTTGCCCGCTTCGCTGATGCCGAACGCGAACACCTCTCCCGCGGCCGCCCCCTCCTGCACGAAGCGCAGCGCGTCGCTGCCGCGATCGGCCAGCACCTTGGCCACGCCGGTCCACACCAGATGCATGTTGATCGCGAGCGCGGTCGCGGGCGCGGCACCCGCGAGGCGCTGCTGCAGGCGGGATGCCTCGGCCAGGCCCAGTCCCGCACCGCCGAGCTCCTCCGGCACGAGGATCGCGAGATACCCGGCCGCCTTCAGGTCGGCGAGGTCGTCGTCGGGGAACGTGTTCTCGCGGTCGTGCACGGCCGCCCGCGCGCGGAGCCGCTCGAGCAGGTCGTCGGGAAGGAGCTGTGTCGGATCGAAGGACGTCACCCCGCCATTCTTCCCCCGCCCGGCGGCTCAGGCGAGGAGGAGGTCACCCGAGCACGGCGTGCAGCGCCGCGATCGTCGCCTCCGGGTCGTCGCGATGCGGGGAGTGCCCGGCTCCCTCGACGACGACCGTGCGGCGGAAGCTGGGGTTGCCGGCCACCGCGGACTCGGCCGGCGTGCCGCGGAAGATCGACCCGACGCCCGCGGCGATGACATCGACCGGGACCGACACGCGCAGTGCGGCATCCGTCACATCCCATTGCGGGTTCTGCACCGTCGTCTGCTCGACCGCCCAGCGGCTGCTCACCTGCGACGCGCGGGCCTTGAGTTCGACGTCCTGTTCGTGCCAGTGCGGATGCGCGCGGCGCACCGCGTCCTGCGTCGGGTCGGCGAACGCCGCCATGAGCCCGGCGCCGATGCTCGCGCGGTCGTCCGCCTGCAGCGCGATCGCCGGGTCGACGAGCACCAGCCGCCGCGTCCACGTGGGATCGTCGGCGGCGGCCGCGATGGCCGCGGCGCCGCCGAGCGAGTGGGCGATCACGAGGTCCCACGGCCCGCCGCCCGCGGGCCGGGCGTCCGCCACGTCGGCGGCGTACGCCGCGAGCGTGTAATCCAGCGCGCGGGGCGCCGCGCCGTGACCGCGCAGGTCGACCGCGTCGGCGTGCCACCCGGCGTCGGCGAGGGCGACCCCGTAGCGCCACATCAGCGCCCCGGTCGAGCCGAGGCCGTGAACGAGGAGCGCACGACGCTCGGAGGCGGCTGAGCCCCACGACAGCCGGGGGAGGGTGAGAGGCGTAGGCATGCGATCAGCCTAGGAGCGCGGCCCCGCCCACCCCGTGCGCACGGCAGGATGGAAGCGGAGGTTGGCGTGATCTCGACGGAACTGGCGATGGCCCTGCGCGACGCGGGACTGGTGTGGCACCCGAGCTCGGGAGACCGCTTCCAGCTCGACGAACCGGAATTCGAGGCCGACGTCTTCACGGTCAGCGAGATGACCATCGAGCCGCGCGAATACCCGACCGGCCGCATCCTCGCCTTCAACGGCACCACGGAGTGGGCGCTCGACTCCGTCGCGCTCGAGGACGCGCTGTGGCTGCCGCACGAGCATCAGCTGCGGGAGCTGCTGCGCGGCGCGTTCCGCACGCTGCGGCGCCTGCCCGACACTCACGAGGTCGAGATCGTCGTGGCCGGCGACCGCAAGGTGTTCGAGCATCCCGAGCCCGCCGACGCCTACGCCCTCGCCGTGCTGGAGCTGCTCCGTCGCCTCGCGTGAGACGACCGCACGTCACCCGATCGTCTGGACCGGCTCGGTGTCGGGGATCGGGCTCGCGCCACGCTCGCGCAGGTCGGGCTGGTGCCGCACGAACACGAGTGCGACTACCAGGGCCAGCGTGCAGAAGGCGGCCGCTGCGGTGTATGCCGCGGTGACGCCGCCGGGACCGTCGATGAGGAATCCGGCCACCGCGGAGCCCACCGCGGCGCCGATGAGCTGTCCGGTGCCCACCCAGCCGAACGCCTCGGCGGTGTCGCTGAACTTCACGCTGGCCGTCGTCATGGCCGAGAGCACGCCGAGAGCCGGCGCGATGCCGATGCCCGCCACGAACAGCGTCGCGCCGATCCACCACACGTTCACCCACAGGGTCGTGAGCGCGAGACCGAACGCCACCACGGAGAGGCGTCGCACCATCGCCCACCGCCCCATCGGCAGGTGCCCGAACGCGAGGCCGCCGGCGAGGCTGCCGACCGAGAACACCGCGAGCACGACCCCCGCCTCGACGCCGCCGTGCGAGAACGTCGCCACGACGGCGGCCTCGACCGCCGAGAACGAGCCGATGAGCAGGAACCCGATGACCGTGGCGAGCAGGATCGGCGGGCGCGCGAGCACCTTGCCGAGCGACCGCTTGCTGCGGGGGATGCGCACGCGCCCGACCTCGGGCGAGAGGATGAACCACGCGCAGCCCGACAGCAGGATCACGACGACCAGCACGAGGCCCACGACCGTCCCCGCCTGGGTCGCGACGAACGTGATGAGCACGGGCGCCAGGATCCAGATGATCTCCTGCAGCGAGGCGTCGAGCGAGTACAGGCCGGTCAGCTGCTTCGAGTTGACGAGCTTGGGATAGATGGTGCGCACGGCCGACACGATCGGCGGCGTCGACATGCCCGCGATGAACCCCAGTACGACGTACATCGGCACCGGCGCGACGAGGAACGCGATGCCGAGGAGGGATGCCGCCGACACGAGCGTCGTGAGCGTCAGGACCCGTCGCATGCCCCAGCGGCCCATCCAGCGGCTCGTCACGGGGCCGGCGATCGCCTGCCCGATGGACACCGCCGCGAGCACGACGCCGGCCGCGCCGTACGAGCCGGTGATCCCCTCGATGTGCAGGAGGATGACGAGGCTGATCATCCCGTTGGGGAAGCGCGCGACCAGCTGCGACGAGATCATGCGCAGGACGCCGGGAGTGCGCAGAAGATCCCCGTAGCCGGCCACCAGACAACGTTACGCCACCGCCGTGGGGCGGCGACACGCCGACGGGGTGCGCGACACGCCGGGGACGTTCTCCACAGCCGAATCCGATGTCGGACCCCGCGGCTACCGTCGCGGCTGTGGAGGGATGCGGCCGGGGCTCCCGAAACCCCTGTGATCACGGCCTTTTCGAGAGCCTCCGGGCTGTGGATGAATCCGTGGAGAACCTGTGTTGTACATGGGGAGAACGGTGGAAAATCACACCGATGTAACTACTAGCCCTTGTGGTGCTTACGGATGTCGGTACCCATATGTAGTATTGGTCTCCCGGCGGGGGGACTGCCGGAGAAGGAACGACGGGAGCAGAATCGACATGGCGATCACGGTCTACACCAAGCCCGCGTGCGTGCAGTGCACGGCGACTTACCGTGCCCTCGACTCGAAGGGCATCGAGTACGAAGTCCACGACCTTTCGGAGGACCCCACGGCCCTCGAGCAGGTCAAGGCGCTGGGCTACCTCCAGGCGCCGGTCGTCATCACCGATGAGGACCACTGGTCGGGCTTCCGTCCCGACAAGATCGACGAGCTCGCCGCGCGTCTGAGCTGACATCATGTCTGCTCTCGTGGCGCAGCGCGTCGCGACGAGCGCACCGCTGCTGGTCTACTTCTCGAGCGTGTCGGGCAACACCGCGCGTTTCATCGAGAAGCTCGGCGCACGGGCGGTCCGGATTCCGCTGCATTCGACGGATCCGGCGCTCATGGTCGACGAGCCGTACGTCCTCGTGACACCCACCTATGGCGGAGGCCAGGGGCGGGGTGTCGAGAAGGGCGCCGTTCCCAAGCAGGTCATCCGGTTCCTCAACGACGAGCGAAACCGCAGCCTCATCCGCGGAGTGATCTCCGCAGGGAACACCAACTTCGGCGAGCACTTCTGCATCGCCGGCGACATCATCAGCCGCAAGTGCCACGTGCCGCACTTGTACCGGCTAGAGGTATTCGGCACGCCTGAAGATGTGGAACGCGTGAGCGCGGGATTGGAACGATGGTGGGAACTCTGACGCAGATGGACTTCAAGACGGAGGCACGCTTCGAGGGCATGGACTATCACGCCCTCAACGCGATGCTCAACCTGTACGACGCGAACGGCCAGATCCAGTTCGACGCCGACAAGCGCGCGGCGCGGGAGTACTTCCTGCAGCACGTGAACCAGAACACCGTGTTCTTCCACTCGCTCAAGGAGCGTCTGGACTACCTCGTCGAGAAGGAGTACTACGAGGGCGCGGTGCTCGACAAGTACTCGTTCGAGTACATCCAGAAGCTCAACGACCTCGCGTACTCCAAGAAGTTCCGCTTCGAGACCTTCCTCGGCGCGTTCAAGTACTACACGAGCTACACGCTCAAGACCTTCGACGGCAAGCGCTACCTCGAGCGCTTCGAGGACCGCGTCGTGATGACCGCCCTCGCGCTGGCCGACGGTGACGAGAAGCTCGCCACCGCCCTCGTCGAAGAGATCATCTCGGGCCGTTTCCAGCCCGCGACCCCGACGTTCCTCAACGCCGGCAAGGCGCAGCGCGGAGAGCTCGTCTCGTGCTTCCTGCTGCGCATCGAAGACAACATGGAGTCGATCGCCCGCGGCATCAACTCCGCGCTGCAGCTGTCCAAGCGCGGCGGCGGCGTCGCGCTGCTGCTGTCGAACATCCGTGAGTCGGGTGCGCCGATCAAGCAGATCGAGAACCAGTCCAGCGGCATCATCCCCGTGATGAAGCTGCTCGAAGACTCCTTCTCGTACGCCAACCAGCTCGGCGCGCGCCAGGGCGCGGGCGCGGTGTACCTCAACGCGCACCACCCCGACATCATGCGGTTCCTCGACACCAAGCGCGAGAACGCCGACGAGAAGATCCGCATCAAGACGCTCTCGCTCGGCGTCGTCGTGCCCGACATCACGTTCGAGCTCGCCAAGAACGGCGAGGACATGTACCTCTTCTCGCCGTACGACGTCGAGCGCGTCTACGGCGTGCCGTTCGGCGACATCTCGGTCACCGAGAAGTACCGCGAGATGGTGGACGACCCGCGCATCAAGAAGACGAAGATCAACGCGCGCGAGTTCTTCCAGACGCTCGCCGAGATCCAGTTCGAGTCGGGCTACCCGTACATCATGTTCGAGGACACGGTGAACAAAGCCAACCCGATCAAGGGCCGGATCAACATGTCCAACCTGTGCTCCGAGATCCTGCAGGTCAACACGCCCACCACCTTCAACGAGGACCTGTCGTACAACCAGATCGGCAAGGACATCTCGTGCAACCTGGGCTCGCTCAACATCGCCCTGGCGATGGACGGCGGCGACCTCGCCCGCACCGTGGACACCAGCATCCGCGCCCTCACGGCGGTGAGCGACCAGAGCCACATCCGCTCGGTGCGCTCCATCGAGGACGGCAACGACCGGTCGCACGCGATCGGCCTGGGGCAGATGAACCTGCATGGGTACCTGGCGCGCGAGCACGTGTACTACGGCTCGGAAGAGGGCGTCGACTTCACGAACATCTACTTCTACTCGGTGCTGTTCCACGCCCTCACGGCCTCGAACAAGATCGCGATCGAGCGGGGCGAGACCTTCGACGGGTTCGCCGACTCGACGTACGCGTCGGGGGAGTTCTTCGACAAGTACATCGAGCAGGAGTGGGTGCCCGCGACCGAGAAGGTCAAGGAGATGTTTGCTGGCCACCACATCCCCACGCAGGATGACTGGCGCGCGCTGAAGGCCTCGATCCAGCAGCACGGCATCTACAACCAGAACCTGCAGGCGGTGCCGCCGACCGGCTCGATCTCGTACATCAACAACTCGACGTCGTCGATCCACCCGATCGCGGCGAAGATCGAGATCCGCAAGGAAGGCAAGCTCGGTCGCGTCTACTACCCGGCGGCGTTCATGACGAACGACAACCTGGAGTACTACCAGGACGCGTACGAGATCGGCTACGAGAAGGTCATCGACACGTACGCCGCCGCCACCCAGCACGTCGACCAGGGCCTGTCGCTGACGCTGTTCTTCAAGGACACCGCCACCACGCGCGACATCAACAAGGCTCAGATCTACGCCTGGCGCAAGGGCATCAAGACGATCTACTACATCCGCCTCCGTCAGATGGCGCTGGAGGGCACCGACATGACCGAGTGCGTCTCCTGCACCCTGTGACGGACTGACCGGATTCTCCGAGAAGGAACGATGAGCGAGAAGCTTCAGCTCCTGGACCACGTCCAGGCGATCAACTGGAACCGCATCCAGGACGACAAGGACCTCGAGGTGTGGAACCGCCTCGTGAACAACTTCTGGCTGCCCGAGAAGGTGCCGCTGTCGAACGACATCCAGTCGTGGAACACGCTGACCCCCGAAGAGCAGACTCTGACGATGCGCGTGTTCACGGGCCTCACCCTGCTCGACACGATCCAGGGAACGGTGGGCGCGGTGTCGCTCATCCCGGATGCGATCACGCCGCACGAAGAGGCGGTGTACACGAACATCGCGTTCATGGAGTCGGTGCACGCCAAGTCGTACTCGTCGATCTTCTCGACGCTGTGCTCGACGAAAGAGATCGACGAGGCGTTCCGCTGGTCGGTCGAGAACCCGAACCTTCAGAAGAAGGCTCAGATCGTCATGGAGTACTACCGCGGCGACGAGCCCCTCAAGCGCAAGGTCGCCTCGACCCTGCTGGAGTCGTTCCTGTTCTACTCCGGCTTCTACCTGCCGATGCACTGGTCGTCGCGGGCGAAGCTGACGAACACGGCCGACCTCATCCGCCTCATCATCCGCGACGAGGCCGTGCACGGCTACTACATCGGCTACAAGTTCCAGCGCGGACTCGAGACGATCGGTCAGGCCAAGCGCGACGAGATCAAGGACTACACGTTCTCGCTGCTCTACGAGCTCTACGACAACGAGGTGCAGTACACGCAGGACCTCTACGACGGCGTCGGCCTGACCGAGGACGTCAAGAAGTTCCTGCACTACAACGCCAACAAGGCCCTCATGAACCTGGGCTACGAGGCGATGTTCCCCGCGACGGTCACCGACGTGAACCCTGCGATCCTCTCGGCCCTGTCGCCGAACGCCGACGAGAACCACGACTTCTTCTCGGGCTCGGGCTCGTCGTACGTGATCGGCAAGGCCGAAGCCACCGAGGACGAGGACTGGGACTTCTGAGCCCACCGCCTGAACGACGCTGAGATGAGGGATGCCGCGCTCGCGGCATCCCTCTTCCGTTATGACGCGCAGCGGCGTCAGGAGTGCAGCGGCGCGGTCGAGGAACGCACCACGAGGGTCGTCGACAGCTCGGTGCGCGCGGCGGGGTGCTGGCCGGCACGGACGCGGACGATCACGTCGATCGCCGCGCTGCCCATCTGCGCGAGCGGCTGGCGGATCGTCGTGAGCGGCGGATCGATCCACGACGAGTGCGGGAGGTCGTCGAAGCCGACGATCGACATGTCGTCCGGGATGCGCAGATCGTGCTCGCGGAGAGCACGGATCGCGCCGAGCGCGCTGTCGTCGCTCGCCGCGAAGATCGCCGTCGGCCGCTCTTCGCGCGTGAGGAGGAGCCGGGTCGCGTCGTAGCCCTGGTCGATCCCGTACGTCGTGCGGATCACCAGGTCGTCGTCGACCGGAACACCCGCCTGCTGCATCGCCGCCTGAAAGCCCGCCAGGCGCGCGATCCCGTTGTCCTGATCGAGGGGGCCGGTGATCGTCGCGATGCGCCGGTGACCGAGCTGGAGCAGGTGTTCCGCGGCATCGAAGGCGCCCTGGAAGTTCGTCGCGGCGATGGAGTAGGCGCCCTCGGGCGTCCGGTGCAGGGGATCGACGACGACGAGCGGGACGCCGGCCTCCGCGAGCTGCTGCCGCGCCTCGGCGCTGGGGACTGCGACCACGCTCAGGACGCCGTCGGACCCCCGCTCCAGCGCGTGCATGACCCAGTCGTCGCAGTCCTCAGGGTCCGGCTCCACGGCCAGGACGAGGTCTTTGCCGTGGCCCTTGGCGCCCTCGGCGGCGCCCCGCACGACAGCTTCGGACCACGCCTGGTCGAGATTGACCACCCGCATGTCGAGAAAGCCCGTCGCCATGCGCGGCCGCATCCGGATCTCGTAGCCGTGGCGCTCCAGCACGGCGGCCACGCGGTCGCGCGTCGCGCGCGACACGTCGGGGCGCGAATTGAGCACCTTCGACACCGTCGGGATGGACACGCCTGCTTCGGTCGCGATCTGGGCGAGCTGCACTGCCATGGTTCCTCCGGATCAACTTTCGGAAAATGCTAGCGGTTATCGGTAACGATCGCTGGACCATTTCGCGGCTTCTGCTGGACTCGCGCCGGACTTTCGCTCTATAGTCTCACCCTGAGGCACGAAATTTCGAGCTTTCGTATCGAAATCACACAAGGGAGTGAGCATGCAACGGATGCGATTCACGGCGATCACGGCGATGGCGCTCGGCGCCGTCCTGGTCCTGTCCGGTTGCGGTCGCAGCGCGGACGGCGCCGCCGAGGGATCATCGGCCGCCCCGGCAGAAGAAGGCGAAGCCTCGGGCACCGTCGAGATCTGGACGGCGGGCGGGCACGCCGACAACCTGGAGAAGCTCACGAAGGACTGGCTGAAGGCGAACCCGGATGCCACCATCAAGGTCACCGACGTCCCGTGGGACCAGGTCATCACGAAGGCGCAGACGGCGACGGCGGCCGGCAAGGGGCCGGACATCATCATGACCGGGGCCGACCAGACGGCGACCGTCATCGGCATGGGCGGCTTCGACCCGGTGCCCGACGGGGTGTACGACGCCGACGACTTCTATCCTGCCGCCGTCGACTCGGCGACGGGCGAGGACGGCCTCTACGCGATGCCGTGGTACGTCGAGACCCGGTTCCTCTTCTACCGCAAGGACATCGCGACCGAGCTCGGGCTCTCGGCGCCGACCACGTGGGAAGAGACCGAGGCGATGGCCGCCGCGTTCGCCTCGCGCCCGGGCGGAACGTTCGGGCTCAGCCTTCCCAAGCCGACCGAGCAGCCGGCGCAGGTCATCGTGCCGTTCGACGCTCAGGCGGGCGGGCAGATGACCGACGGCGACGCATGGACGATCGACACCCCGGAGTTCGTCGAGGCGCTCGACTACTACGGCGGCTACTTCCAGCGCGGCGAGGCACCACTGGGCGACACCGATGCCACGTTCGAGAACGGCGGCACGCCGATGTTCATCTCGGGTCCCTGGATGCTCGACATCTACCAGGACGAGATCGACGGGGGCACCGCGCCGGAGGGCTTCACCATGGACTCCGTCGGCTACACCGTGTCGCCGACGGGTCCCGGCGGCAACAACGACCAGTACATCGGCGGCGGCAACCTCGGCGTCTTCTCCGCATCCGACAACAAGTCCGCAGCCTGGTCGCTGCTGTCGTGGCTGGGCGAGCAGGACCAGCAGGAGGCATGGTACGACCTGCAGGGCGAGCTCCCGGCGAACGTCGCGGCAGGCCAGTACGCGCCGATCCAGGACAACCCCGTGACCAAGACGCTCACCGAGCAGCTGGAGAACACGGTCGCGACGCCCAACTATCCGGCATGGTCGCAGATCTCCGACCTCATCAGCAAGTACTCGGAGCAGGTCGCGCGCGGCGAGATCTCGGGCACCGATGCGGCGAAGCAGATCCAGGCCGAGGCCGACAAGATCGGCTTCGGGTGGTGACATCCGTGCAGGCGCGGCCGGGGAAGGTCTCTTCCCTGGCCGCGCAGCGGCGCCGTTCGGCCCTCATCGCGTGGGTCTTCGTCGCGCCGTTCGTCCTCACGTTCGGGGTCTTCGGTCTGATCCCGCTCGTCAGCTCGCTGGCGATGTCGTTCACCGACCTGCGGGCGCGCGACATCCGCAACCCGTTCAACGTCAACTTCGTCGGGTTCGAGAACTTCGTCACGGTCCTGACGGACCCGTCGTTCCAGCGCGCACTGTTCAACACGCTGATGTTCGTCGTGGTCGGCGTGCCGGCCACGCTGTTCCTCGCGCTGGTGCTGGCGGTGCTCCTCAACTCCGTGAGCCGCAAGGTGGCGACCTTCTTCCGCGTGGGCTACTACACGCCCGTCATCACGACGATCGTGGCCGTCGCGGTCGTGTGGCGCATCATGTACCAGAACACGGGGGTCATCAACACGATCCTCGGGTGGCTCGGCATCGCGGGGCCGAACTGGCTCAGCGATCCGAACACGGCCCTCCTCGCGATCACGATCATGGCCGTGTGGCGCAACATCGGCGCCTCGATGGTGATCTTCCTCGCGGGGCTTCAGGGCATCCCCGCGGACGTGAACGAAGCCGCCTCGATCGACGGTGCGAACGCCGTCCAGAAGTTCTTCCGCGTCACGATCCCCATGATGATGCCGACCATCCTGCTGAACACGATCCTCGTGACGACCGGCTACATGCAGTTCTTCGACGAGCCCTTCGTCATGACCAACGGCGGGCCGCTGGAGTCGACCACCTCGATCGCGCTGCAGGTCTACAACCAGTTCAAGTACGGCAACTACTCGGTCGGCGCCGCCGGAGCCTACGTGCTGTTCGCACTCGTCGGCATCCTCGCGCTCATCCAGTTCCGCTTCTTCCGCCAGAGGACCTGACATGACCACCACCCTCGAGACGGTCGCCGTCGCGGCGACCGAGCCCCCGCAGCCCCGCCCGCCGCGCAAGCCCGTCCGCTGGGGCGACCTCGCGGTGCTGATCGTGCTCTCCGTCGGCCTCGCGGCCACCGTGCTGCCGTTCGTCTGGATGGTGCTCGGCGCCTTCAAGACGAAGGCCGAGATCATGGCGCGCCCGGTCACCTGGTGGCCGCAGCATCCCACCCTCGAGAACTTCCGTGCGTGGCTGTTCGAGTTCGACATCGCACGCCCGTTCTTCAACTCGGTGTTCCTGGCGGCGGTCACCGTCGCCACGACCCTGCTGTTCTCGTCGATGGTGGGCTGGGCGCTGGCGAAGATGACCTTCCCCGGCAAGAACGTGATCATCGTCGTCGTGCTGTCGACGCTGTTCGTTCCCGGCATCGTCACCCTGATCCCGCAGTTCGTGCTCGTCGCGAACCTGGGGATGGTCAACACCTACTGGGGGCTGATCCTGCCGGGAATGGTGGGCGCGTTCGGCGTCTTCCTCATGCGGCAGTTCATGCTCGAGATCCCCGATTCGCTGCTGGACGCGGCGCGGATCGACGGCGCGGGGGAGTTCCGCACGTTCTTCCAGATCGTGCTGCCCCTGTGCAAGGCGCCGTTGGCGACGCTCGCGATCTTCACCTTCATGGGGTCGTGGAACGGCTTCCTGTGGCCGCTGATCATCTCGCAGGACGACTCGATGTACACCCTCCCGGTGTCGCTGGCGCTGTTCTCGGCCGAGGCCGGCGGCCACGGGTCCGACTACGGGCTCCAGATGGCGGGGTCCTTCCTCATCGTCGTCCCGGTGCTCATCCTCTTCATCGCCATGCAGCGCCACTTCATCCAGGGGATCGCCCTGACCGGGATCAAGTGACCCGGGATCCCGCGACATCCGTCCCTACGAAAGGAAATCCGCATTCATGAGCAGTGTCATCGCCGCACCCGAGGGGTTCATCTGGGGAGCGGCCACCGCCGGTCACCAGATCGAGGGCGGCAACGTCAACACCGGGCACTGGGAGAACGAGTACGCCCCCGGCACCGAGATCCCGGAGCCGTCGGGTGACGCGTGCGACTCGTACCACCGGTACCCCGAAGACATCGCGCTGCTGGCGGAGGCCGGTCTCACCGCGTACCGGTTCTCGCTGGAGTGGTCGCGCATCGAACCCGAGGAGGGTGTGGTCTCGCGTGCGCAGCTCGCGCACTACCGGCGCATGATCGACACGTGCCGCGACCACGGCGTGCAGCCGATCGTGACGCTGCACCACTTCACCTTCCCGCGGTGGTGGGATCACTCCGGCGGCTGGTACGCCGAGCAGAGCACGGACCGGTTCCGGCGCTTCACAGAGATCGCGGCCACGATCCTCGACGACGTGGACCTCGTCGTCACGATCAACGAGCCGAACATGATGGTGAACCAGACCGAGGCGCGCATCGACACCGAGAACGGCGTCAACTTCCCCGGCCCGTCCCCGTTCGTGGCGCGGGCGATCGCCGAGGCGCACCACGCCTCGACCGAGGTGCTGCGCGGCGTGGGCGGCATCCGATCGGGGTGGACCGTGGCGAACCAGGTGTTCCAGGCCGTGCCCGGGTGGGAGGAGCAGCGCGACGAATGGCAGTACTGGCGCGAGGACTTCTTCCTCGAGCAGTCGCGGAACGACGACTTCATCGGCGTGCAGTCCTACCTGCGCACCATCATCGGGCCGACCGACGACGAGCTGGGGTACGGGCCGCAGCCGTGGCCCGAGGGCACCGAGCGCACGCTGACCGGGTGGGAGTACTACCCCGAGGCGCTGGGCCACGCGCTCCGGCACACCCGCGAGGTCACCGGCGGCATCCCGATGCTCGTCACCGAGAACGGCATGGCCACCTCCGACGACTCCCGCCGCATCGACTACACGACCGGCGCGCTGGCGGGCATGGCCGCGGCGATGGCCGACGGCTGCGACGTGCGCGGATACCTGCACTGGTCGCTGCTCGACAACTACGAGTGGGGGTCCTTCCGTCCCACGTTCGGCCTGATCGCCGTCGACCACGAGACGTTCGCCCGCACGCCGAAGCCGAGCCTGGGGTGGCTCGGCGACCTCGCGCAGCGCAATGTGATCCCCGTGGGCTGAGATCGACGAGCGCCACGTGAGGTTCGCGTGAGAATCGGGCGATCCCGCGTAATAACTGCGCGGGTTGCGCGTCTCTCAGTCGGGGATATGCCGGAGCCCCGGTCCGGCGGCCCCGGCCGCGAGTCCCGAGCTTGTGGCTACCGGGGGAGCCGGCATCTCGCGTCGGCCCCCCGGTCATCGGGGACACGCCCGTTCTGGCGCGTCAGCGGCGCGTCGACGCGGTGATCGTGAACTTCGCGTTGCGGGCGATCTGGCGGGTCGGCCCGACGATCCGCTCCAACGCCGGCCGGTAGCGCAGCGCCGAATTCCACACGACCCACAGCTCGCCGCCGGGGCGCAGCGCGCGCGCGGCATCGGCGAACATGCGTGGCGCGATGCCCTCGTGCACCGCGGCGCCGGAGTGGAACGGCGGATTCAGCGCGATGAAGGCGGCCGAGCCGTCGGCCTGCGTTCCCAGCATGTCGTCGCGCAGCACCTCGACGCGGTCGCCGACGCCGTTGGCCTCCGTCGTCGCGCGTGCCGAGGCGACGGCGGCCGCCGACTGGTCGCACGCGACGATCCGGAGCGAGGGATGCCGCAGAGCCAGCGTCGTCGCGATGACCCCGGTGCCGCACGCCAGATCGACGACGGTGCCGTCCGACGGGACTGTGGCGGGCAGGTGGTCGAGCAGGAACCGGGTGCCGATGTCGACGGCCGCGCCGGCGAACGCACCGCCGTACGCGCACACCACGAGGTCACCGTGGCTCTCGCGCGCCGGCGCCGGGTCGCGCCCGGCGACCGGGCCTCGGGCGATGAGCACGCGAGACTTCTGCCGCGCATGACTGACGTCCACGCGCGTGAAGTGCGCGCCGAGCACGTCGTTCATGGCGACGGTCATGTGCTTGAGACGCCCGCCGGCGTAGACGACGACCTCCGGCGCCGCGTGCGCGGCGATCAGTCCCGCGATGTCGCGCAGCGCGTCCAACGCGCGGGGGAGCCGCAGCAGCACCACCTGGGCACCCTGCGCGAGCGCCGCGTCCAGCGGCAGCGACGCCACGGCGTCCGCCAGCCCGAGGCGTTCGGCGTTGGCATGCAGCGCGCGCTCACCGGTGAGCGCATCCTGGTGCACGCGGATGCCGCGGGCGCCGCCGGATGCCGCCCCGAGGGCGAGCGCACCATAGGCGTCGCCGACCACGACGAGGCGCCCCGCGGGAAGGCCCGTGCGGGCGGCAGCGGATTCGTCGAGGATCAGCCGGTCGGCGGCATCCACCGCGACGAGACCGGGCGCCTCGACGTCGGGCCACCGGCGCAGGTCGTCGAGCGGGAACGTCACCGTCCCACGGTAGCGGGGCTAGCATGAAGCGCGTGTCGTCCGAGCGTCCCTTCAGTCCCGTCATCTCGCTCCTCACCGTCGCGAGCGTCTGGGATGCGCACCTCGGCGCGCAGTTGCGCGACCTCGGCCTGACGACGCGCAAGTACGGGCTGCTCGCGCACATCCGCTCGACGCCCGGGATCTCGTTCAGCGAGCTCGCGCGGCGCTCGCAGATCACCGTACAGTCCGCGCACACGGCGGTGCAGTCGCTCGTCGCCGACGGTCTCGTCGCCGACGCGACCGCGCACGCGGGAGCGGCGTCCGACCTGCGCGTCACCGAGCGCGGCGGAGACATGCTGCGCGCCGCTGAGCAGCGGCTCGCGGCGCTCGACGAGGGGCTCGCGTCGGGTGCGCCGGCGCTGGCAGCCGCGCTCAAGGGGCTGCATGAGGAGCCGTTCGGTCTCGACCACGGCTGACTCCCGCGCTCGGCGGACCTTCAGAAAGCCTGAAGCTGTTTCAGTTAGGCTGAAGGTGTGTTCCGCAATCCTCACACCCTCTTCCGTGCGCTCGCGATCGCCGAGGCGATCTCGTGGACGCTCCTCATCGCCGGCCTGATCATCCGGGCGACGACCGACTGGGCGCTCGGCGTCACCATCGGCGGCGGCATCCACGGCTTCATCTTCCTGTCGTACGGCGCCACCGTGCTCCTCGTCGCCCTCAACAACCGCTGGCGGGCCGTCCCCACGATCGTCGCCCTCGTGAGTGCCGTCGTGCCCTACGCCACGATCCCCGCCGAGCTGTGGCTGCAGCGCACCGGCCGCCTCGCGGGTGCGTGGCGTCTCGACGCGACGGACGACCCCCGTGACGGCCGCTGGCACGACCGCCTGATGCGGTGGTTCCTGCGTCGTCCGTGGGTGCTCGGGGCGCTCATCGCCCTCGCCGTGATCGCCCTGTTCGCTGTGCTGCTGCTCATCGGCCCGCCCGGCGGGCGCGACTGAGGCCGACGCTCAGCGCGGCGGCAGCTGCTGCAGCGTCCAGCTGTTGCCGTCGGGGTCGTCGAACTGCACGAAGCGGCCCCACGCCTGCTCGTCGACGCCGCGGGCGTCGACATCGACGCTCTTCAGATGCGCCAGAGCCTCGTCGGCGTCGCCGACCACGAGCTGCACCGTCTTCTGCTGGCCGGGCGCGAGGTCGATCCCGAGGCCCGTGCCGAACGCGATCGAGCAGGCGGACCCAGGCGGCGTCACCTGCACGAAGCGCAGGCCCTCGAACGGTCTCTGGTCGTGGTCGACGTGCCAGCCGATGCGCTCGTAGAACTCCTTTGCGCGATCGACATCGTTGACCGGCACGAAGATGAGCTCGATCTTCCAGTCCATGGTTGTCCCTCTCGTCGCTGTCGGATCCCCTCCGTCTGCGACGCTACGCCGCGGTGCCGACATGCGCGCGTGACGGACTGTTTCGCGGGCGGGGGAATACCTGTGAGCTCCTCCTGTTGAACTTGACATCGCATGTGTCAAGTTCGAAACTTGATGCCTGTCCACTCAAGTTTCAGGAGAGACGGAATGCCCGAAGACTTCAACTCCCAGCCCGGTGACGGCAGCGCGTTCGACGACTTCCTGGCGCGCTACCTCGCCGGCGAGCGCGCCCGCGCGGAGCGTTCGATCGACCTCAGCCGGTTCCTCGGGGCGCGGACGCAGGAGCTGCTGCAGCGCGCCGGCAAGTACGCGCTCGACCGCGGTCAGCTCGAGCTCGACGCGCTGCACGTGCTGCGCATCCTCGCCGCGGAGGAGCCCGCCCGCGAGGCGATCCGCGGCATCGGCGCCGACCCCGACGCGATCGTCCGCGCCACCGAGGAGCGCCTGCCTGCGGCATCCGGTGCCGCCGACGTCGACGGCGCGGTGATCACGCCCTCGGTGCAGCGTGCTCTGTTCCACTCCTTCCAGGTCGCGCGCTCGTCCGGCTCGACCTACGTCGACCCCGAGCACCTGTTCTTCGCCCTCGTCCTCGCGCAGGACACGCCCGCCGGCCAGGTGCTGGCACGCGCCGGGGTGACCGCCGAGGCGCTCACGCAGGGCGCCCGCGAGACGGTCGCGCCGTCCGGGACGACCGCGCGGGACGAAGAGGGGGATGTCGCGGCATCCGCTTCTCCGATGCTCGACACCTACGGCACCGACCTGACCGCTCGCGCGGCATCCGGTGAGCTGGACCCCGTGATCGGACGCGCCGACGAGATCGAGCAGACGATCGAGATCCTGAGCCGCCGCACCAAGAACAACCCGGTGCTGGTGGGCGAGGCCGGCGTCGGCAAGACGGCGATCGTCGAGGGTCTGGCCCAGGCGATCATCGCCGGCGACGTGCCCGAGCAGCTGATCGGCAAGCGCGTCGTCGCGCTCGATCTGCCGGCGATGCTGGCGGGCACCCGGTACCGCGGCGACTTCGAGGAGCGCCTCACCAAGACGATGGACGAGATCTCGGCCCGCAAGGGTGAGCTCATCGTCTTCATCGACGAGGTGCACACCGTGGTGGGCGCGGGTGGTGCGGGTGACGGCGGCATGGACGCCGGCAACATCCTCAAGCCGCGCCTCGCGCGTGGCGAGCTGCACCTCGTGGGCGCGACGACGCTCAAGGAGTACCGCGTCATCGAGAAGGACCCGGCGCTGGAGCGCCGCTTCCAGCCGGTGCGCGTCGGCGAGCCCTCGATCGAGGACGCCGTCCTCATCCTGCGGGGGCTCAAGCCCGCGTACGAGGAGCACCACGGCATCGTCTACACCGACGAGGCGCTGCGCGCCGCCGTGGAGCTGAGCGACCGGTACCTCACCGAGCGCGTGCTGCCCGACAAGGCGATCGACCTCATCGACCAGGCCGGTGCGCGCCTGCGGCTGCGCCTGGGCGCCAAGGTCGACGTGAGTGCGCTCGTCGAGCGTCTGGCGACCCTCGAGGCCGACAAGAACGCCGCCGTCTCGGCGGAGCACTACGAAGAGGCCTCGCAGATCCGGGACCAGATCGCCGAGGTGCAGGAGCGACTGGAGCGGGCGACCGCCTCCGGTGCCGCGACGACCACCGCCGCGATCGTCGACGAGCCTGAGATCGCGGCCGTGATCAGCCGGGCCACCGGCATCCCGGTCAACCGGCTCACCGAGACGGAGCGCGAGCGCCTCGCCTCGCTGGAGGACGAGCTGCACGATCGCGTGATCGGCCAGGACGACGCGGTGACCGCTGTGGCCAAGGCCGTGCGCCGCAACCGCACCGGAATGGGCGACGCACGTCGTCCCGTCGGGTCGTTCCTCTTCCTCGGACCCACCGGTGTCGGCAAGACCGAGCTCGCGAAGGCCCTCGCGGCGTCGCTGTTCGACGACGAGGGCGCCGTGATCCGCTTCGACATGAGCGAGTTCGGCGAGCGCCACACGGTGTCGCGCCTCGTCGGGGCCCCTCCCGGATACGTCGGCTACGACGAGGCCGGCCAGCTCACCGAGCGCGTGCGGCGCAACCCGTACTCGATCGTGCTGTTCGACGAGATCGAGAAGGCGCACCCGGACGTGTTCAACCTGCTGCTGCAGGTGCTGGACGACGGGCGTCTGACCGACGGCCAGGGTCGCACGGTCGACTTCCGCAACACGGTCGTCGTGATGACCTCGAACCTCGGGTCGGAGTTCCTCGCCTCGCGCGGCGGCGCCATCGGCTTCCTCGCCGACGGCGGGGGATCGACCGGCTTCGGCTCGGAGAAGGACCTGCGCGACCGCGTGTTCGCGAAGCTGCGCGAGGCGATGCGGCCGGAGTTCCTCAACCGCATCGACGAGATCGTGCTGTTCCGCAAGCTCGAGAAGCCGCAGCTGCAGAGCATCGTGCGACTGCTGCTGGCGGCATCCGATGCCCGGCTCGCCAAGCGGGACGTCGGGCTGGTCGTCACCGACGAGGCCGTGGCATGGCTGGCCGACAACGGCTACGAGCCCGAGTACGGCGCCCGGCCGCTGCGCCGCCTGATCCAGCGCGAGGTCGACGACCGCATCGCGGACCTGTTCGTGACGGGTGCGCTGGTGGACGGCGGCACGGTGACGGTGGATGCCGCCGCCGGCGCGCTGACCGTGCTCGCCGCCGCGCCGTTCGCGACCGCGGCCTGATCCGCGTCCGGCACCCGCGATGTCCGCATCGCGGGTGTCGGCGGGTCCTGCCAGAGTGGGACCATGAGCCGCATCGGTGCGATCTTCAACCCGTACACCCATACGCCGGACGAGTTCCATGACGCCGTGATCGCGGCGGAGCGGGCCGGTGTGCCCGAGCTGTGGATCTGGGAGGACTGCTTCCGGCAGTCGGCGTTCGCGACGGTGGGTGCCGCTCTCGCCTGGACGCAGGCGCTGCGCATCGGGGTCGGCATCGCGCCGATGCCGCTGCGCAACGTCGCCGCGACGGCGATGGAGATCGCGACGATCGAACGGCTCTTCCCCGGTCGCCTCCTACCGGGCGTGGGGCACGGCGTCCTCGACTGGATGGGGCAGGCCGGGGCGCGCGTCGCCTCGCCGCTGACCCTGATGCGCGAGTACGTCCCCGCGCTGCGCGGCCTGGTCGCCGGTGAGCGGGTGACGACGGCGGGCCGCTATGTCACGCTCGACGCGGTGCAGCTGGACTACCCGCCGTCGACGCCGCCGCGGGTGTACGCGGCGGCCGAGGGCCCCAAGACGCTGCGTGTGAGCGGCGAGGTGGCCGATGGCACGGTGCTCGACAGCGGTCACACCGCGGCGGAGTACCGGAGCGCGATCGCCGCGATCCGCGAGGCCCGTGCCCAGGCCGGCCGGGGCGACGACCACGATGTCGTCGCCTATGTGGTCACCGCGTTCGGCGCGGACGCCGAAGCGCGCGCCATCGCGGACGTGGGCGACAAGCCCGACCCGGCGGAGCGCGCACTGTGGGGGGATCCCGCGCAGGTCGCCGCAGGCGCCCGGCGCTTCTTCGACGCGGGCGTCGACGACGTCGTGCTGCTGCCGGCGTCGCGGGGCGACATCGCCGAGTTCTACGCCGCGGCCGGCGAGGTCGCGCGGATCACGGCGGGCGCATGAGCGCCGTCGTCTCGATCGGCATCGCCGCCGCAGCCGGCGCCGACGTCGCCGCACGCCTCGCGCCCGAGGTGGAGCGGGCGGGCTTTCATGCACTGTGGGTCAACGACACCCCGGGCGCGGACGCGCTGGGCGTGCTCGCGGCCGCCGCGCGCGTGACGGACCGCCTGGTGCTCGCCACCGGGGTGCTGCCGGTCGATCGGCGCAGCACCGACGAGATCCTCGACCGGGTCGCGCAACACGGGCTCCCGCAGGACCGGCTGGTGCTGGGCATCGGATCGGGCGCGCGAGCGGCGGGGGCCCTCGCGCGCGTGAAAGAAGCGGCGGCCGCGCTGGAGGTGCAGTCGCAGGCTCGCATCGTCGTCGGCGCCCTCGGCCCGAGGATGCGGCGGCTCGCGGTGACGGCGTCCGACGGCGTGCTGCTGAGCTGGCTCACGCCGCAGGCCGCCCGGTCGCAGGCGCACGAGGCCCACGACCTCGCGCCGGACGCGCATGTCGCACTGTACGTGCGCGCCGCGACCGACCCCGCGGCGATCGCGCGATTGGATGCCGAGGCAGACCGGTATGCCGGCTACCCGGCGTACGCGGCCAACTTCGAACGGCTGGGGATCGCCGCCGTCGACACCGTGCTGAGACCCCATGAGGTCGCCGACGGTCTCGCGGCGTATCGCGACGTCGTCGACGAGGTCGTGCTGCGTGCGATCGTGGCCGACGACACCGTGGACGCCTACCTGTCCTTCATTGCCGCTGCCGCCGCCGCACTGTAGGCGTGTCGGCGACCGGTGCGAGAATCCCCTCATGCTGCTGCAGGAACTCGTGACGGCGACGGATGCCGTCGCGGCGACGTCGTCGCGTCTGGCCAAGGTCGCCGTGCTCGCCGATGTGCTGCGCCGACTCGACGCCGACGAGGTCGCGCCCGCGATCGGGTTCCTGCTCGCCTCGCCGCGGCAGGGGAGGCTGGGCGTGGGCTGGCGCAGCGTCGCGAACCTCGACCTGCCGCACGCCGATGATCCGTCGCTGACGATCCTCGAGGTCGATGCGGCATTGGACCGCCTCGCGGGGGCCGACGGACCCGGCTCCGTCGCGACGCGCTCCGCAGAGCTGCGCTCGCTCGCCGCCCTGGCGACGTCGGAGGAGTGGGACCTCGTGGTGCGCATCATCCTGGGGGAGCTGCGGACGGGCGCGCTCGAGGGGGTCCTGCTCGACGCGGTCGCGAAGGCCGCCGAGCGCGCGCCGGCCGCCGTCCGCCGCGCGGCCATGCTCTCGGGCGACGTCGGCGAGACCGCACGACTGGCGCTGACGGGCACCACCGAAGAGCTCGACGCGGTGGGCCTCCAGGTCGGCCGACCCGTGATGCCGATGCTCGCCGCGACGGCCGGCAGCGCAACCGACGCGCTGACGGGCTTCGCCGCCGACGGGCGGCCGGTCGCGGCATCCGTCGAGTACAAGCTCGACGGCGCCCGCATCCAGGTTCATCGCGACGGCGACGATGTGCACGTCTACACGCGCAGCCTCGCCGAGATCACCCACCGCGTTCCCGAGATCGTCGAGGCCGTGCGCGCGCTGCCTGCCGAGCGCGTGATCCTGGACGGCGAGACGCTCACGCTCGACGAGGACGGCGGCCCCCGGCCCTTCCAGGACACCATGGCGCGGTTCGGCTCCGAGACCGAGGCGGCCGCGGTGCTGCGCCCGTGGTTCTTCGACATCCTCCATCTCGACGGACGCGACCTCATCGACGAGCCGCTGTCTGCGCGGCTGGAGGCGCTCTCGCGCGTCGCCGGCGACGCGCGCATGCCCGGCATCGTGACCGACGACCCCGTGCGGGCGGAGGAGTTCTCGCGCGAGGCGCTCGCCGCGGGCCACGAGGGCGTCATGGTCAAGGCTATCGACGCGCCCTACGCGGCCGGGCGGCGCGGCAAGAGCTGGCTGAAGGTCAAGCCGGTCCTCACCTACGACCTCGTGGTGCTGGCGGTCGAGCCGGGGTCGGGGCGGCGTACCGGCCAGCTCTCGAACCTGCACCTCGGAGCGCTGGACCCCGCCGGCGAGTTCGGGGAGCCCGGCGGCTTCGTCATGGTGGGCAAGACGTTCAAGGGCCTCACCGATGCGACCCTGCGCTGGCAGACCGAGCACTTCCCGACGATCGAGACCCATCGTTCGGCGTACGCCTTGCACGTGCGCCCTGTGACCGTGGTCGAGATCGCGATCGACGGCGTCCAGCGGTCCGCGCGGTACCCCGGCGGCGTCGCGCTGCGGTTCGCGCGCGTCAAGGGCTACCGTCCCGACAAGCGCCCCGAGGACGCCGACACCATCCAGACGCTGCGCGGACTCCTGCGAGCCTGATCCGGAACCGGCGCCCGGCCCATCAGCGCCGGGCAGCCAGGTAGCGGTGCTCGGGGCGGCCGGTGGTGCCGTAGCGCAGGCGCACCTCGACCTGGCCGCGGGTCGCCAGTGCGGAGAGGTGGCGCTGCGCCGTCGCGCGCGAGATCCCCACGCGGTCGGCGATCTCGGCCGCCGAGGCCTCGTCGTCGCCCAGACCGTCGAGGATGAGCTGCTCGGTCGCAGAGCGCGACACCGACGCGGGCTCGGCCCCGCCGTGCATGATCGAGAGCGCACGGTCGATCTGCTCCTGTCCGAGCGCGCGATCGGTGCTGAGCACGTTGCGCATGCGGGCGTAGCGATCCAGTCGGTCCGCGAGCAGGCGCGGCTCGAAGGGCTTCGTCAGGTACGCCAGCGCGCCGGCGCGCAGCGCACGGTGCACGGTGGCGGCATCCGTCGCCGCCGACAGCAGGAACGCGTCGACGGCGGCACCGGCGACGAAATCGACGCCGTCGCCGTCGGGCAGGAAGACGTCCACCAGCAGCAGATCCGGCGCATGGCTGCGGATGGCCTGGCGCGCCGCACCCAGCGAGTGCACCGGGTCGAGTGCGGTGAAGCCCGGCCGCGCCGCGGCGATGTCGCGGTGCAGACCCGCGACACGGAAGTCGTCGTCGATCACCAGGACGCGGATGGGGTCGGTCATTCGTCCTCCTTCGGATCGGCCGACGCGGCTGCGTCCGCCGGAGCGCCTGCCCGGCGCAGCGCGCCGGCGATGCGCGCGGCGAACACGGCACCGCGCGGGGCGCGGTGCGCCGCGCCGCCGGGATCGATGAGCCATACGTCGCCGCCATGACGGCGAGCGAGGTCCCGCGACAGCGGCAGTCCGAACCCGTGCCCATGGACGGTGTCGGCGGCGTTGTCCGCATCCGGGTGCGGGCGGTCTCCGGCGGCAGCGAACGGATCGCGTCCGGGCGTCACCCCCGGCCCCGAATCCGTCACCGTCACCACCACGTCGTCACCGTCTCCGAACAGCGCGACCTCGACCCATGCGGGGCCCCCTGCCGACACTGCTGCCCGCACCGCGTTGTCGACGAGGTTGCCGAGGATCGCCGCGGTGTCCTCGGCCTCGGCCAACTCGCCCAGCAGCAGCGTGTCGGGCGCTATACGCACCGTGACGCCGCGCTCGCGCGCCGTCACGGCCAGCGCGCCCACGAGCGACTGCAGGAACGGGTCGGATACGCGCTCGATGCCGTCGACGGCGAAGTCGACCGCGCCGCGGGCCGTCAGCTCGCCGAGGAACCCGCGGGCGTCGTCCACGCGCCCGGCATCGAGCAGACCCGCGGCGACGTGGAGGCGGTTGGCGAACTCGTGCCGCTGGACCCGGAGGGCGTCGGTCATCGCGCGCACCGTCTCCAGGCGCCCCGCGAGCGCCTCCACGTCGGTACGGTCGCGCACGACCACGACGTGGCCGAGGGCGCGCGCATCACGTCGCACGGGGCGCGTGTCGACATAGAGCACGCGGTCCCCGACGACGGCCTCCACGCCGTTCCCGCCCTCGCGGACGCCGCGCCGCAGCTCGTCGGGCAGGCCCAGGTCGTCGAAGGCGCGGCCGACCGGCGCGTCGACCGCCAGCATCCGCTCCGCTGCACGATTGCAGACCCTCACGACACCGTCGGGGTCGATCGCGATCACGCCGTCGCCGACGCCGTCGAGCACCGCGGCCTGGTTCTGCACGAGCGAGACGAGCTCCTCCGGCTGCAGCCCGAGCGTCAGCCGCTCGAAGCGACGGCGCAGCAGCAGCGTCGCCAGGGTCGCCAGCGCGAGAGCGCCGCCCGCGGCGACTGCGATGGTGAGCACGAGCGCGGGCAGATCGTCGAAGACGCTCGCCCGCTCGAATCCGGCGCTCACCTCACCAACCGGGGACGCACCGTCGGCGCCGAAGATCGGCACCTTCGCGCGCGCCGACTCGCCCAGCGTGCCCACCTCCCAGTCGACCACCTCGTGCCCCTTCAGCACTTCGGCGAAGGGCGTCGAGACGACCTGACCCAGCAGCTCCTGGTTGGGGTGGGCGAGCCGGATGCCGTGATCGTCGGTGATCACGACGAACAGCGCATCGGTGCGCGCCGCCACCGCGGTGGCGATCTGCTGCAGCGTGCCGTCGCGGAGGTCGGCGGCATCCGGGGTTCCGGGATCTGCAGAGTACCCGGCGACCAGTGCGCGCACGTCGGGGTCCTCGGCGACCGTGCGGGCGATGTTGAGGGCGGACGCCTCGGACTCGGACCGGAGCTGCCGCACACCCAGCCACCCGAACACGGCGACGCACACCGCCACGACGGCGGTCACCGTGGCCAGCTGGACGAGCAGCAGGCGGGTCGCGAAGCGCATGGGACCACTGTGCCTCGCGTCGATCGTGAGCACAATGCGCAGAACACGCGGTACGCGCAGAACGCGACGCAATGCGGGTTAGCGCGCGCCGCCGGGTCCGCTCCGCCTAACCTCGCGGGATTGCACGACACGACGAAGGAGTCGACACATGCACGCGGTCATCCCGATCCTGCAAGCGGCGGACGACGCCGAAGGCTACGACACGGCGTTCCTGCCACCGGAAGGAGTGCTCGTCGCGCTCGGCTTCACGATGGTGCTGGTGTTCATGGCGCTGATCATGACGCGGCGCCTCACCCCCATGGTCGCGCTCATCGTGGTGCCGACCGCGTTCGGGCTCTTCGCGGGCGCCGGACTGGGCCTCGGCGACATGATCATCGACGCCATCGGCAGCATGGCGCCCACGGCGGCGCTGCTCATGTTCGCGATCATGTACTTCGGCATCATGATCGACGTCGGCCTGTTCGACCCGCTGATCCGCGTCATCACGCGCCTGCTCGGCGACGACCCCGCGAAGGTCGTCCTCGGCACGGCGATCCTCGCGGGCGCCGTGTCGCTCGACGGCGACGGTTCGACGACGTTCATCATCACGACCTCCGCGATGCTGCCGATCTACCTGCGGCTCGGGATGAGCCCCGTCGTGCTCACGTGCGTGGCGGGTCTCGTCAACGGCACGCTCAACATCGTGCCGTGGGGCGGGCCGACCGTCCGCGCGGCGACGGCGCTCGGTCTGGAGCCGACCGACATCTTCGTGCCGATGCTCCCCTCGCTCGCGGCGGGCCTCGTGATCGCACTGACCTTCGCCTGGTTCCTCGGCCTCGGCGAGCGCAAGCGCATCGGCCGGATCGACAGCGCCCGCCTGAGCGGCGGGGGAGCGGGCGGAGCGTCGCCGGCTCCCCGCATCTTCCGCCCGGCCGACGCGAAGCCCGGCGCGCGCGCCACCCTGCGCACCGGCAACATCGTCACCGTCGCAGGCGGCCGCGGGGCCGTCGCCGCCACCGCGGTGCTCGACCGCGACGACACCGCGATGGCCGACACGATGCTCGACCCGAACCGGGCCACGCTGCGGCCGAAGCTCATCTGGTTCAACCTCGCCTTGACGATCGCGGTGATGGTGCTGCTCGTGCTCGACGTGTTCCCCCTCGCGTACGTGTTCATGGTCGGCGCGGCGATCGCGCTGATGGTCAACTTCCGCAAGCTGAAGAGCCAGGCCGACGAGATCGTCGCCCACGCACCCAGCATCGTCGGGGTCGTCTCGATGGTGCTCGCGGCGGGCGTGCTGGTCGGCGTCCTCAACGGCACCGGGATGGTCGACGCGATGGCCACCTGGATCACGTCGGTGATCCCGGCCTCACTGGGGCCGTTCCTCGCCGTGATCACCGGCATCCTGTCGATCCCGTTCACGTTCTTCATGTCGAACGACGCCTTCTACTACGGCATCCTCCCCGTGCTGGCGCAGAGCGCCGCGCACTTCGGCATCGAGCCCGTCGAGATGGCCCGCGCATCGATCACCGGGCAGCCGGTGCACCTGCAGAGCCCGCTCGTGCCCGCGATCCTGCTGCTCGTGTCTCTGGCGAGCGTCAACCTGGGCGACCACCACAAGAAGGTGCTGTGGCGCGCGACCGTGGTGTCGCTCGCCATGCTCGCCGTCGGCGTGCTGGTCGGCGCTATCCCGCTGTTCGCGTAGCTCCGGCCGCACGATGCGCATGCGCCAGACTGGGCGCATGCGCATCGTCGTGCTCACCGGCGCCGGCATCTCGGCCGAGAGCGGCGTGCCCACCTTCCGGGGGCCCGACGGGCTGTGGGAGGGCCATCGCATCGAGGACGTCGCGACGCCCGCGGGCTACGACGCCGACCCCGAGGCGGTGCTGGCGTTCTACGACGCACGACGCCGGGCCCTGGCATCCGTCGCACCCAACGCCGCTCACCGCGCGCTCGCCCGCCTGGAGGGCGCGATCGGCGACGAGCTGCTCGTCGTGACCCAGAACGTCGATGATCTGCACGACCGCGCGGGCAGCCGCAACCTCATCCACATGCACGGCGAACTCCGGCGCGCCCGCTGCCTGGCGTGCGACGCCCGGCCGGAGTGGCAGGGCGACCTGATCGATCGGCCCCGGTGCCCGCGGTGCGGCGAGCGGATGCTGCGCCCCGACGTCGTCTGGTTCGGCGAGATGCCCTACGGCCTCGATCGCATCGAGCAGGCGGTCGTCGCGTGCGACGTGTTCGTGTCGATCGGAACCTCGGGGGAGGTGTACCCGGCGGCGGGATACGTCGCCCTCGCCGCCGCGTTCGGTGCCCGGACCGTCGAGCTGAACCTCGAGCCGAGCGATCCCGTGGTGCCGTTCGACGACGCGCGTGCCGGACGCGCGGGCGCTCTGGTGCCCGCCTGGGTCGAAGAGGTCCTGGCGCAGCGGTGACCGCGCAGACGAAGAGCGCCGGGTGGAGGCGGTCCACCCGGCGCTCTTCGCGTCTGTTGCTCGCGCTACATGCGCACCCCTCCGGAGCGCACCCTCGACAGCGCGTCGACCGTCGCCGCGAGGATCAGCACGCCGCCGGTGACGAGCAGGTTGATGCCGGCTGGCAGGTTGAGCAGGCCGAGGCCGTTGGTGATCGTCGCGATCACCAGCGCACCGATCGCCGCGTGGACGAGCCGGCCGCGTCCGCCGAAGAGGCTGACGCCGCCGACGACGGCGGCCGCGACGCCCGACAGCACGATGTCGCGTCCGACGGTGGCGTCGACCGCGCCGACGCGCGCGACGCTCAGCAGACCCGAGAACACGGCCAGGGCCGAGCAGATGACGAACGCCCACCACTTGATCCAGCGCACCTTGACGCCCGATCGGCGGGCGGCCTCGGCGTTGCCGCCGATCGCGTACAGGTAGCGGCCGAACTTCGTGCGGTCGAGCAGGAAGGTGCCGAGCCACAGCAGCGTCAGGACGATCGGCACGACGATCGGCACACCCGCGACCTCGACGACCGACTGGCCGCGGTTCTGGTTGAGGAAGTACACGACGATGCCGCCGCCGACCGCGATGGCCGCGAGCTTGATGAACACGAGCGACAGCGCGCGGTTCGGCACGCCGGCACGCGAGCGGCGCGAGCGATCCCAGAACGCGGTGCCGCCCGAGATGAGCAGCATGATGACGAGCATCGCCCAGCCGCCCCACACCGGCAGGTTGCCGTTCTGCAGCGCGATCAGCTCGGGCACCTCGAGGCGGAACTGACCGCCCGCGCCGATGACGACGAGCGCGAGCCCCTGGAACCCGAGGAACAGACCGAGCGTCACGACGAACGAGGGGATCCCGACACGCGCGACGAAGAAGCCGATGAGCGCGCCGGTGGCGAAGCCGAAGCCGAAGCCGATCAGGAGCGCCAGCGGCCACGGCACGTGGAACTGCGAGTTGAGCACCACGAACAGCGCCATGCCCACACCGCCCGTGACACCGGCCGACAGGTCGATCTCGCCGAGGAGCAGCACGAACACGAGCGCGATGCCGAGCACGACGAGCGTCGCCGCCTGGTTCATGAGGTTGGCGAAGTTGCGCTCGGTGAGGAAGTACGGGCTCAGGATCGAGAACAGGATGCCGAGCACGACGAGGCCGCCGACCGCGGGGAGGGCGCCCATGTCGCCGCCCCGCACGCGCTGCCACCAGGCCGAGAGCTGGTCGACGAGCCCGCCCTCGACGCCGCTTCCGATGAGATCGCTCGAGACGGGGTCGGGTGCCGCCTCGGTCCGGGTCGTGCTGCTGGTCATTCCGCGCCTCCTTCGGTGCGAATGGTGGAGGTGTCGATGATGTCGACGCCACCCTGCGGGGTCTTGGTGCCGGTGATGTACCCGACGATGTCGTCTCGCGTGGTCTCGGAGGTCGGGATCTGCGCGACCATCTGGCCGAGGTAGAGCACGGCGATGTCGTCGGCGACGGCGAACACGTCGGCGAGGTTGTGGCTGATGAGGATGACCGCGACGCCCTGCTCGGACAGCCGCTGGACGAGGTTGAGCACCTGTTCGGTCTGCGCGACGCCGAGTGCGGCCGTCGGCTCGTCGAGGATGACCACACGCGCCTTCTTGAGCACGGCGCGGGCGATCGCGACGGTCTGGCGCTGGCCGCCCGAGAGGCTGGAGACCTTCTGACGCACGGACTTGACGGTGCGCACCGACAGCGACCGCAGCGTGTCGGAGGCCTCCTTCTCCATGCGGCCCTCGTCGAACGTGCCGAACGAGAGCTCCTCGCGGCCGAGGAACATGTTCTGGACGATGTCGAGGTTGTCGCACAGCGCGAGGTCCTGGTAGACGACTTCGATGCCGAGTCCGGCGGCGTCCCGCGGCGCGTGCAGATCACGGTGGGTGCCGTCGATGAGCACCTCTCCCTCGTCGTACGGCTGCACGCCGGCGAGGCCCTTGATGAGGGTGGACTTACCCGCGCCGTTGTCGCCGACGAGAGCGGTGACCCGGCCGGGGCGGACGACGAGGTCGACGCCCTTGAGGACGCTCACCGGGCCGAACGACTTCTTGACTCCGACCAGTTTGATGATCGGCTCCGCGCCGACGCCGACGGGGGCGTCCACCGCGGGTGGGGAAATGGTGTCTGACATGCTCGCTTCCTTGCGGGTCTGGCGATTGTTGCGGAGTGCTGTGGGGTTCGTGCATACGAGGGCGCCGCGCCTGTCGACGCGACGCCCTCGCCGTGCAGCGGGACCTTACTTGGTGACCCCGTACTGCTCGCAGGCCGCCTGCACCTCGGGCGTGCAGACGTCGTCGTACGCCGCGTCGCCGGCTGCGACGACGTCCTTGACCTTGTCAGGGCCGACGAGGATCGGCGTGACCTGGATGTAGGGCGTGCCGTCGTCGAGCTTGGCGGTGGCCGAGGGCTTGTCGCCCTTCAGCAGGGCCACGGCGGTGTCGACCGCGGCGGTCGCCTCGTCCTTGACCGGCTTGTAGACCGTGGCGGTCTGCCAGCCGAGCAGGATGTTCTGCAGGCCCGCGACGTTCGCGTCCTGACCCGACACGGCCACGCCGGTCAGGTTGTTGTCCTGCAGGACCTTGATGACGCCGGCCGCGTTGGTGTCGTTGGCGACCCAGACGCCGTCGACCTTGCCGCCGAGCGAGGTCAGCGCCTGCTCGAAGTTGGTCTGCGACTTGGCCTGGTCCCACACACCGGTCGGCTCGGCGGCCGGCTTGATGCCCGCGGCCTCCATGACCTGCGCGGCACCGTCGTGGAACATCGCGGCGTTGCCATCGGTCGGGTCGCCGCCCATGTACACGACGACAGCCGTCGCCGGGTCCTTGCCGGCGGCCTCGAGGCCGTCGAGAACGGTCTGACCCTCGAGCTCGCCGACCTTCACGTTGTCGAACGACACGTAGTAGTCCGCACCGGTGAAGGGGCGGTCGTAGGCGATCACGGGGATCCCTTCGCCCTTGGCCTTCTCGGCGACGGCCTCGGCAGCGCCCTGGTAATCCACGAGCAGCATCACGCCGCAGCCCTTGGTGAGCTGCTGGTCGGCGATCGTCGAGTACTTGTTGACGTCGCCCTGGGCGTTCTGGATGTCAGCCTCGAACCCGGCAGCCTCCAGACCGTCCTGGAGGTACTTCTTGTCGAAGTTCTCCCAGCGCGGCGAGGACGCCGCGTCGGGCAGGATCACGCACGCGCGACCCTGCGAGTCGGCACCGGCGTCGGTGCTGCCCCCGTTGCCGTCGTTGCCGCTGCTGGAACAGCCAGCGAGAGCCATGGCTGCCACGCCCGTGAGGGCGGCCACAGCCAGGAGTGAAGACTTCTTCATCTTGCGCCTTTCGTCATTGAAGCGAGCGGGTGACCCAGGAGCGTCCCTGCGTTCATCGCTGAAAGTGATCATCGATCATTGCGATTCTTATCGTCAAGTCTTGAACGTAACGCTTTGGCAACGCACAGGTCCGCGTGCGTGTCGGCGACGTGGACGTCTCGCAGAGACAACGCTTACCGAGCAGAATGCACGGGCTGCGGCATCCATTCGGCGAGTTCTGCGCAGTGAAGTGGGTGGGGTGATGGATGCCGGGCCCCACCGTGTTCGTCAAGTGAAGGCAGCGCCCATCGAGACGTTCAGGCGCGTCCCGTCGCCGCCCGCGTGCGGCGTGACAGGGAGTCCACGATCACCGCGAGGACGAGGACGACGCCGGTGACCATGAACTGCACCGACGAATCCAGGTTGAGGAGCGTGAGCCCCGACGAGATCGACTGGATCACGACGATGCCGACGAGAGCCGAGAACGCGGACCCGCGACCGCCGAACAGGCTCGTGCCGCCGATGACGGCCGCGGCGATCGCGTTGAGGTTGACGTCGCCCGTGCCGGAGCTCTGATTGGCCGAGGCCAGACGCGCGGCGGCCAGGATGCCTCCTGCGGCGGCGAGCGTCGAGCACAGCGCGAAGACCGACAGGTAGATGCGGTCGACGCGGATCCCGGCGCGACGCGCGGCCTCGACCGACCCGCCGACGGCGTACACCGAACGGCCCCACCGCGTGCGCGTCAGGAGGAAGTTCATCACGACCACGAGCGCGAGGAAGAACAGGAACATGACGCCGACGCCGCGATCGAGCGAGAGGTACCAGATCGCCGCGACGAGGAACACCATGAGCGCGCCGCTGCGCACCGCGATGGACGCATAGCCCTGGCTCACGAGATTGGCGGCCGCACGCCGCTGCGCGTGTCGCACGCGCGACCAGGCGTACACGCCCACCGTGGCGACGGCGAGGGTGTACGCCGCCCACGGCGGCAGGAACAGCTGCTGCGCGAACTGCACGATCCACGAGTCGAACGGGATGGCGATCGATCCCGTCTCCCCGAGGACCCACAGCTGCAGACCGAGGAATCCGAGCAGGCCCGCGAGCGTGATGACGAAGCTCGGCAGGCCGAAGCGGGTGAACAGGTAGCCGTAGAGCAGCCCGACGAGGCAGCCGATCGCCAGCGCGGCCACGAGCGACAGCACGAGGTTCCACTCCAGCTGCACGAAGGTGACTGCGAGCACGGCGGCCGCGAGCCCCGAGACCGAGCCGACCGACAGGTCGATCTCGCCGACCAGCAGCACCACCACCACGCCGAGGGCGATCGTGCCGATCGCCGCGCACTGCATCGTGAGGTTGACGAGGTTCTCGCTGGAGAGGAAGACCGGGTTGAGCGCCTGGAACACCGTCCAGATGACGATGATGCCGAGCACCACCGGCACGGCGCCGAGGTCGCCGCCCCGGACGCGGGCCACGAACGCCTCCAGCAGGCTGCGGATGCCGCTGCCGCTGAGCAGCCGTTCGTCGGCGTTGGGCTCGACGAGCCGCTCGTCGCCGCGCGCGCTCACCGGGGACCGTCCTCGCGGGGGAGACGCCGCGAGCCCGTGCGCGGCATCCGGATCACCGTTCCGCCGGTGTCGCCGTCCGCGGACGCCGGGTCGGCGGCGGCCTCCTCGGCCGGCGCGGGCTCCGGCGTCGCAGCCGGCCGTCCGCGGCCCGGCGGGGGCGCGGACGGGGGCGTCGGCGCCGGCGGCGTCCACCGCGCGCCGGTGTGGTCGACGGCCCCGGTGATCGCGGCGATGAGCGTCTCGCTCGTGACGTCGGCGACGTTGTACACGCCGTTGTTGCGACCGAGGCGCAGCACGACCACGCGATCGGCGACCGCGAGCACGTCGGCCATGTTGTGGCTGATGAGGATCACGCCGTGGCCGCGCTCGCGCAGCCTCTCGATGAGGTTCAGCACCTCGGCGGTCTGCGCGACGCCGAGGGCGGCGGTCGGCTCGTCGAGGATCACGACGCGCGGCTCGCCGATGAGCGAACGAGCGATCGCGACGGTCTGACGCTGACCGCCCGACAGCGAGGCGACGGGGACCCGGACCGAGGGGATCTTGGCCGAGAGCTCGCGCAGCAGCGTCCACGTGCGCTGCTCCATGTCGACCTCGTCGAGCGTGGCACCGTCGCGCAGCTCGCGGCCGAGCCACAGGTTGGCGACCACATCGAGGTTGTCGCACAGTGCGAGGTCCTGGAAGATCGTCTCGATGCCGAGGTCCTGGGCGTCGGCGGGCGAGTCGATCTCGACGGGCTCGCCGTCGAACTCGATCGTGCCGGCGTCGGGCGGATGCACTCCGGCGAGCACCTTGACGAGCGTGGACTTGCCGGCGCCGTTGTCGCCGACCAGGGCCACCACTTCGCCCTCGTTGACCCAGAAGTCGACGTCGGTGAGCGCCTTGACTGCGCCGAAGCGCTTGCCGATGCCGCGCATCGTCAGCACGCGTTCGCGCGATCGTCCCGCCCGCGGGTGCGTCATCGACATCCTCCGGACCCTATCCGATGCCCGCGGCTTCGCACGCATCGGCGTAGGCCGGCGTGCAGATATCGTCCACGGTCCAGAACCCGTCCGCGACGACGGTCTGCATGATGTTGTCGACGGTGACGGCCACAGGGTCGAGCAGCGTCGACGGGGTGCCCTGGATCTCCAGCGGCGCGCTCACGGTCTCGCCGTGCAGCAGCTTGACGGCGACCTCGGCCGCCAGGCGCGCCTGCGGCTTGATCGCCTTGTAGACCGTCATGTACTGGTCGCCGGTGAGCAGTCGCTGGATCGCCGACAGCTCGGCATCCTGCCCGGTCACGATCGGCCACGGGCTGACGTTCGCGACCCGCAGCGCCGCCACCGCTCCGCCCGCCGTCGCGTCGTTGGCGGCGTAGACGCCGGCGATCTGGTCGCGGTGCTGCGCGATCTGGCCCGACACCCACTCCTGCGCCTTCTCGGGGTTCCAGCCGGGGGTGTCGAACTCCGCGAGCACGGTCAGGCCGCTGTCGTCGATGATGCTGTGCGCGCCGTCCTTGAACAGCGCCGCGTTGCTGTCGGTGGGCGAGCCGTTGACCATGAGGATGCCGCTGCCCTCGCCGCGGTCGCGCACGCCGTCGACGAACGCGGTGGCCTGCAGCACGCCCACCTTCTCGTTGTCGAACGACACGTAGTAGGCCAGGTCGCCGCCGGCGATGAGCCGGTCGTACGAGATGACCGGCACACCCCGTGAGTTCGCCGACGTCACGATGCTGACCGCGGCATTGGCATCGACGGGATCGAGCACGAGCACGCCGGCGCCCGCCGTCAGCGCGGACTCCGCCTGCTGCTGCTGCTTCGCGGCGTCCTGATCGGCGTTGGCGTACAGCACCTTGTAGTCGCCGAGCTCTTCGACGCGCTCCTCGAACAGCGGCCGGTCGAAGGTCTCGTAGCGCGCGGTCTTGGCGTCGGGCAGCAGCAGGGCGATGGTCGAGTCGTCGGGCGTGCCCTTCGGCCCCGGGGTCGCCGTGCACGCCGACAGCAGGGCCGCGCCGATGAGGATCGTGGATGCCGCCGCCAGCGCGCGACGCAGCCCACGGTGCGCGGGCGCCGGGCGGCGTCGCGGCCGGGGCAGTCGCGGAACAAGCATCGGAAGAGCCTAAGCCGTGATCGGCAGGGACGCCGTACCAGTCCCGGTGTCGAGCCCGGTTCCGCTGTCGAGCCCGGCCCCGCTTTCGAGCACCGTCACGTGGTCGAGGGCGATGGCGATGGCGCCGCGGGTCTCGGCCCACTCGCCGAACGAGGCGCCGACGATCTCGGGGAGTCCCTCGGCCGACGGCAGTGCGGTGCGCTCGAGCGAGTGCCGCATCGGCGCCATGAGGATCTCGCCGGCCTGGCCGAGCTCGCCGCCGACGACGATCAGCTCAGGGTCGAACAGGTTGCACAGGCTCGCGGCAGCGATGCCGATGTGCCGGCCGGCGTCGGCGATCACGCGGCGTGCGCTCCCGTCGCCCGCCTCGGCCGCCTGCAGCAGATCGCCCAGGCGGTGCATGCCCTCGCTCGGCGGGAACAGCGACAGCAGCGCCGGACCGCCCGCGTAGGTCTCGAGGCAGCCGCGGTTGCTGCAGCGGCAGATGGGCCCGTTCTCGTCGAGCGTGACGTGCCCGATCTGCCCGGCCTTGCCGTTGACGCCGCGGAACAGATCGCCCTCGACCACCAGACCCGCGCTGATGGTGTGCCCGACGCGGATGAAGACCGTGGATGCCGCCGAACGGCCGTTCCCCTCGCGCGCCTCGGCGAGGCCGCCGAGGTTGGCCTCGCTGTCGACGTAGACGGGGCGGCCGATGCGGGCGGACAGCGACTCCGCCACGTCGACGCCCTCCCACCCGCGCAGCAGACCCGGGGTGGACACCATGCCGGTGCGTGGGTCGATGGGTGCGGGAAGCGCCAGTCCGACGGCGAGCAGGTCGGGGAGCGATCCGCCGAGCGACTCCATCATGTCGCCGAGGAGCAGCGCGAGGCGGTCGAGCTCGGAGTCGTGCCGGTGGTCGAGCGGCAGCGGCAGCGAGGACTGCGTCACAATGGTTCGAGCCGTGTCGGCGATGGCGATGTGCAGGTGCCGCGAGCTGTAGTGCACGCCGGCGACGAGCCCGAGCCTACGGGCGAGCGAGACGAGCGTCGCGCGACGGCCGCTGCTGGTGGTGAACGACGTGTGCAGCAGCCCCGAGGCGGTGAGCTCTTTGACGATGTTCGACACCGTCGCCGGCGAGAGGCCGGTGCTGCCGGCGAGCTCGATCTGCGTCAGGCGGCCGTGACGCTTCAGCGACTCGACGACGCGCGCGCGATTCGCCTCGCGCAGCGAGGTCTGCGAGCCCGGCGGAGCTTGACGGCGTGCCACGGGTCACACTGTACCGGACGGCCGTTTTCGGGGCCCGGAAGCCCGTGGGACGGTGCACGGCGCCGGGGGGCTTAGCATCGGAAATGCCATGCCCCCCATCGCCGAGGCGCTCCGCGCCGTCCTGCCGCCAGACGCCGTCACGACAGAGCGCGAGACGCTCGACCTGCTCAGCCACGACGACGCCGAGTGGGCCGACTTCGGTCTTCCGGCCGCCGCCGTCTTCGCATCCTCCCTCGACGACGTCGTCGCGACCGTCATGGTGGCCGCCGCCCACGGCGTCGCGGTCGTCCCCCGCGGCGCGGGGACCGGGCTCTCGGGCGGAGCGAATGCGGTCGAGGGGTGCATCGTGCTCTCGCTCGAGCGCATGGACCGCGTCCTCGCCGTCGACGCCGCAGAGCGCTTCGCCGTGGTCGAAGCCGGTGTGCTCAACGACGACCTGCGCCGGCACGTCGCCGCGCACGGGCTCTGGTACCCGCCGGACCCCGCGAGTCAGGCGATCTCGACCATCGGCGGCAACGTCGCCACCAACGCCGGCGGCATCTGCTGCGTCAAGTACGGCGTGACGCGCGACTACGTGCTGGGGATGACCGTCGTCCTCGCGGACGGCACGGTCGCACGACTCGGGCGGACGACGGCGAAGGGCGTGACGGGGTACGACCTCACCGGGCTGTTCGTCGGATCCGAGGGCACCCTCGGCATCATCGTCGACGTCACCGTCAAGCTGCGTCCGCTGGGCGGCCGCGAGGAGCGGGCGGTCGTCGGCTACTTCCGGACGCTCGCGGACGCCGGACGGGCCGTGTCGGCGGTGACCGCCGCGGGCATCGTGCCCTCGGCGCTGGAGCTGATCGATCGCACGTGCCTTCATGCCGTCGCCGAGTGGCAGGGCTGGGTGCTGCCCGAGGCGGCGGGGGCGCTGCTGCTGGCCAAGGTCGACGAGCCCGGAGCGCGCGGCGAAGAGCTGGCGGCCGAGGTCGAGGCCCTGTTCCGGGGTGCGGGCGGCAGCCGCGTGGAGCGCGCCGTCGATCCGGACGAGGTCGACCGGCTGTTCGCGGCGCGGCGGCTCGCGTACCCGGCGCTGGAGCGCCTGGGACCCGTGCTCACCGAGGACGTCTGCGTGCCGCGCGGCGCCGTGCCCGAGATGCTGGCGCGCATCGAGGCCACCGCGGCCGAGGCGGACGTCGTGATCGCCAACATCGCCCACGCGGGCGACGGCAACCTGCACCCGCTCATCATCGCTCCCGAGGGCGACGACGACGCGCGGGCCCGCGCGAAGGCGGCGTTCGACCGCATCGTCGACGACTGCCGCGCCCTCGGCGGCACCGTCACCGGAGAGCACGGCGTGGGCCTGCTGAAGCTCCCGGGCGCCGCTGAGGAACTGAGCCCCGTCGTGCAGCGGATGCATCATGCGATCAAGCACGCGCTCGACCCCGCCGGGATCCTCAACCCCGGCAAGGCCTTCCCGAACGGAGGATGACATGCCCCAGATCCGTGCCGACGACGGCGTCCGCCTGCACTACGCGCACGCCGGCGACCCGACAGGACGACCGGTCGTGCTGCTCGCGGGCTTCAAGGCCCCCGCCACGAGCTGGAGGTATCAGGTCCCGGCGCTCGCGGCCGCCGGCTACCGCGTGCTGACGGTCGACCTGCGAGGGCACGGCGAGGGCGAGCGCCCGGCGACCGGGGTCGACATGGCCCGTCGAGGACGCGATCTGCGGGACGTCATGGAGTTGCTCGACCTGCGTGACGCGGTGCTCATCGGCGGATCGATGGGTGCCAGCACCGTCTGGTCGTATCTGGATGCCGAGGGCGCCGGACGCGTGGCGGCCATCGTGTCGGTGGACCAGACCCCGAAGATGCTCAACACCGCCGACTGGCCGCACGGGTTCTACGGCTACACGTCCGCGAACGTCGACACCTACTTCGCCGAGGGCATCCCCGAGACCGGTCACGGCACCCCGCTGCTGCGCCGTGGCATGCGACTGATCAGGCTGCTGCGGGCGATGAAGGACGGCGAGCGCGAACTGTCGCCGGGGGAGCTCGCGCTGCTCGCCGACCACGCCACGGCGGACTGGCGGCCGGTGATCGCCGCGGCGGAGCCCGCGATCCTGTTCGTCGCGGGCTCCGACAGCGAGTTCTGGCCGAGTTCGCACGCGGCAGCGGCCGCCGCGCTGGCCGCTCGGGGCGAGTCGGCGGTGATCGCGCGCGACGGTCACGCGGCGAACATCGAACAGCCGAAGGCCTTCAACGCCGGCGTGCTGGAGTTCCTCGCCCGGACCGCCCCGGCGCGCACCGCGACGTCGTAGCGGTCGCGGGCGCGCCCGTGGGGCGCCCGGACGTCAGCGCCGCGAGGGCGCGAGCCGGATGAGGACGATGTTGCCGGACTCGTCGACCTCGGCGACGTCGGGGTGCGCCTTCACGAACTCCGAGAAGCTCTTGTGGCCGAGCCCCTTCTCGCTGAAGGACGGATCGAGCCGCTTGATGAGGCTCTTGACGGCCGACGCGTGCTGCCACTCCACGCCCTCCTTGTCGCTCTCCAGGCGGAGCGCGCGCTCGAGGAGGCTCTCGACCGGGTCGGCCGGCGCCTTCTTCGCGCGGCGTCCGCCCCGCGAGGACCCGGCGGGCGCGGCATCCTTCTTCCCCGTCGGCGGCGCCGCCACACCGGGCAGCGCGTCGTACGAGTCGAACTGGTCGCACGCGGCGGCGAGGGACTTCGCGGTGGATCCCGCCACCCCGACGCCCACGACGAAGCGGCCGAGCCGCTTGCACCGCTGGGCGAGCGGGACGTAGTCCGAGTCGCCCGCGACGATCACGACGTGCGTGAGATCGGGAAGGCGGAACATGTCCTCGACGGCATCGACGGCCAGGCGGATGTCGGCGCCGTTCTTCGCGTACGCCGCGGCGGGGAAGAGCTGCACGAGGTCGACGGCCCGGGCGACGAGCTGCGAGCGGTACTCCGCGTTCACGGGCGACGACCAGTCCGCGTACGCCCGCGTGAGTACGAGGGTGCCGAACGAGGTCGCGTAGTCGATGATCGCCCCGACGTCGATGGTCGCCGCGGCCAGGCGCTCGGCGATGGCGGGATCGGTGGGGTCCGTCGCGATCTTCTGCCGGTCGCGGGAGTACGAGTTCTTGCCGTGCACGCGGTCGTACCACGACATCACGATGTTGTCGAAGTCGAGGTAGACGGCGACGCGTGCGCCTTGCAGATCGGCCATGTCAGTCCTCCCCGGGGTAGCGGACGCCGATGAGCGAGCGGATCTCGTCGAGCGTCGCCATGATCGCGACGGTCTCGTCGATGGGCAGCTCCTCGGAATCGGTGCCACCCGCCGCGATGATGCGCTCGGCCGCGAGCGCCTGGTACTGCATTCCGCGGCCCTCGATGTCGGAGCGGTACTCCTCGAGCACGCGCCCGTCCGGCGCGACGACACGGAACGAGGTCGGGGTGTACCAGACGCGGTCGATGTCGATGCGGGCCTCGGTGCCGATGATCGAGGCCGCGTTGGGTCCGGCGGCGCGGGATGCCGACAGCGTGGTCGACAGCGCGCCCGACGCGTGCGCCATGATCGTGGCCACCTCGGTGTCGGCACCGGTCTCGCCGAGACGAGCCGAGGCGACGATGGAGAGCGGTTCGCCGAGGATGTCCCACGCGAACGACACGGGATAGACGCCGAGGTCGAGGAGGGCGCCGCCGCCGAGCTCGAGGGCATTGAGGCGATGCGAGGGGTCGCTCGTGATCAGCTGCGTGTGGTCGGCTGTGACGGCCCGCAGCTCGCCGAGCACTCCCGAGGCGACGATCTCGCGGATGCGGATCATGTGCGGCAGGTAGCGGGTCCACATCGCCTCCATCGCGAGGAGGCCGCGGGCCGCGGCCGCGTCGCGCACGGCGGCCGCTTCGTCGGCGGTGAGCGTGAACGGCTTCTCGACGAGGACGTGCTTGCCCGCCTCGAGGGCGAGCAGTGCGTTCGCGGCGTGCATGGGGTGCGGTGTCGCGACATAGACGATGTCGACGTCGGGATCCGCCACGAGGTCCTCGTACGAGCCGTGGGCGTGCGGGATGCCGAAGTCCGCGGCGAATGCCTGGGCCGCTTCGAGACGGCGCGAGCCGACCGCGACGACGTCGAGCCCGGCCGTGCGCAGGTCACTGGTGAAGGCGCGGGCGATGCCGCCGGGGCCGAGGATGCCCCAGCGGAGGGATGCCTGTGAAGTCATGAATCCGAGGCTATCGGGACGCATATGCTCGTGGGGTGAATCCCTCCGTCGACCGGTTCCGCGAGTTGCTGCGCATCCCCACGGTGTCGCACGCCGACGAGTCCGAGACCGACTGGGCCGTGTTCGACGACTTCGCCGCGGCGATGGAGCGGCTGTACCCGGCGTTGCACGAGACACTCACCCGCGAGCGCGTCGACGGGCATTCGCTGCTGTTCCACTGGGTCGGCGCCCGGTCGGACGATCCGCTCGTCCTGATGGCGCACCTCGACGTCGTCCCCGTGGTGCCCGACGACTGGGAGCACGACCCGTTCGCGGCCGAGATCGTCGGCGACGGGGAGGATGCCGTCCTCCACGCGCGCGGGGCCATCGACGACAAGGGGTCCCTCGTGGCCGTCCTCGAGGCGGTCGAGCAGCTCGTCGCCGAGGGCTTCACCCCCGCCCGCGACGTGTATCTGTCGTTCGGCCACAACGAAGAGACCGCGGGCGGCGGCGCGCAGGCGATCGTGGCGCTGCTGCGCGAGCGCGGCGTCCGTCCTGGACTGGTGCTCGACGAGGGCGGCGCGGTCGTCGACGGCGCGATCCCCGGAGTCGTCGTGCCGACCGCGATGGTCGGCGTCGCCGAGCGCGGCGTCATGACACTCCATCTCACCGCCCGCGAGGGCGGCGGGCACGCATCCACCCCGCCGTCGTACCCTGCGACCGCACGCCTCGCACGCGCCATCGACCGGCTGCACCGGCATCCCTTCCCCACGCGTCTCGCACCGCCGGTCCGTGCGATGCTCTCGACCGTCGCGCCCCACGCGCCCCAGCCGCTGCGCGCGCTCTTCCGCAGCCTGGCGGTGACCGGGCCGCTCGTGGCGGGCGTCCTGTCGCGGCTCGGTCCCGAGATGAACGCCAGCGTGCGCACCACGGCCGTGACGACGCGGCTGCGCGGCGCCCCGGGCGACAACGTGCTGGCGACCTCGGCGACGGCGACCGTCAACATCCGGCTGCTGACGGGCGACACCGTCGCCGGCGCGACGGAGCGCGTGCGGCGCGTCGTCGCCGACCCGGCGGTGGAGGTGACCCTCGCCCACGGCTCGGACCCTTCGCCCGTGTCGCCGTGGCACGGAGACGCCTGGCGGCGCATCGCGTCAGCGGTGGCGGCATCCCTCGGCGGCGACGTCGTCACGCTGCCCTACCTGCAGCTGGGCGCGAGCGACAGCCGATGGTTCACCGCGATCTCGGATCACGTGTACCGCTTCACGCCGTTCCACCTGACGCGTGCCGAGCGCGACGCGCTGCACGCGCACGACGAGCGCATCCGCGTCGAGGTGTGGCTGCGGGGGATCGGGTTCTACCGCGAGCTGCTCTCGGCCAGCTGACGCTCCGCGCCCGCCGTCTCGGCGGGAGCGGAGGCGACGACGCCGTCGAGCGCGCGGCGGAGGTCGTCCACGATGTCGCGCGCGTCCTCCAGCCCGATCGACAGCCGGATCGTCGTCGGTGAGATGTGCGCCTCGGCCAGCTGTGCGGGCGACATGTGGCTGTGCGTCATCGACGCGGGGTGCGCCACGAGGCTGCGCGCGTCGCCGATGTTGGCGACGAGGCGGATGACCTGCAGTCGTGAGATGAGGTCCTCGACGAGACGGAAGTCGGCATCGGCGTCGCCGGTCGCGTGCAGGTCGAACGCGAACACCGAGCTGGCGCCGCGCGGCAGGTAGGTCTGAGCGTTCGCGTGCCACGGGCTCGATGCCAGCCCCGGGTGGTGCACGCGGGCCACGGCGGGGTGCGTCTGGAGGAACTCCGCCACCGCGAGGGCGCTCGCCGTGTGCCGCTCCATGCGCAGGTCGAGGGTCTCCAGGCCCTGCAGCAGCTGGAACGCGTTGAACGCCGACAGCGACGGCCCGAGGTCGTGCACGTACTTCGTCTTCACCAGCGCGATGTACGGCGACGCGGTGGCGCCGAAGCGCTCGACGAGGCTGCCGTCGGGCACGCGCGGGTAGGTGTGCGTGAGCTGCGGCCAGCGCTCGGGCTCCGCCGTGAAGTCGAAGGTGCCGAGGTCCACGACGACCCCGCCGAGCGACGTGCCGTGCCCGCCGATGAACTTGGTCGCGGAGTGCACGACGATGTCGGCGCCGAAGTCCTTCGCGCGCTGGAGGTAGGGCGTGGCGACGGTGTTGTCGATGACGAGCGGCACGCCCGCGCGCCGCGCGACGGCGGCGACCGCGCCCAGATCGAGCACCTGGGCGATCGGGTTCGAGATCGACTCGGCGAACAGGGCCCGCGTGGTGGGGCGCACGGCGGCCTGCCACGCGGCGAGGTCGTCCTGGTCGACGAAGCTCGCCTCGATGCCCCAGTCGGCGAACGTGTCCTGCAGGAGGTCGACGGTGCCGCCGTAGAGCTGGCGCGCCGCGACGATGTGCTCGCCCTGCTTGGCGAGGGCGAGGAGCGCGACGGCGACGGCGGCCTGACCGGATGCGACACCCGCCGCGCCGATGCCGCCTTCGAGCTCCGCGACGCGGCGCTCGAAGACGAGCACGGTGGGGTTGGCCGCGCGACTGTAGATGTTGCCGTCCTTGCGGAGGGCGAACAGGTCGCGCGCCTCGCTCAGCGACGCGAACTCGAAGCCGTTGGACTGGTGGATCGAGGGCACGGCGGTGTTCTCGGCCAGGCCCGAGACGAACCCGGCCTGCACCTGCGCCGTCGCGAACGAGCGAGGGACGGCGGGACGAGTGGCTTCAGGCATGGCACCCATTGTCGGGCCGGGCCGCCCGCGAGACCCCTTCGTGTGTCGTACTGTTGCGACCCGCGCCCCGGGCGCCCGCGCGGAGGAGTAGTCGCGCGCGGGACACAATGGACTTGTGGCGCAGCTCATCACCCCCGCAGAACTCGACCTCCTCCTCGCCGCCGGCGCGCCCGTCCGCGTGCTCGACGTGCGCTACCGGCTCGACAAGCCGGACGGTCGCGACGATCACGCCGCCGGCCACGTGCCGGGCGCGGTGTACGTCGATCTGGAGTCGGAGCTCTCGCGTCACGGTGCGCCTCAGGAGGGACGGCATCCGCTCCCCGCGCTCACTGATCTGCAGGCGGCCGTGCGGCGCTGGGGGCTGCGGAGCGGCGACACCGTCGTCGTGTACGACGATGCGCGCGCCCTCGGCGCGTCGCGTGCGTGGTGGGTGCTGACGCGGTCGGGTATCGCCGATGTGCGGCTGCTCGACGGCGGCCTGCGAGGCTGGATCGACGCCGGGTTCGCGCTGGAATCCGGCGCCGTCGAGCCCGAACCGGGGGACGCCGCCGTACACGCCATCGCAGAGCCGGTCCTGTCCATCGACGACGCCGCCGGCTTCCCCGACGCCGGCGTGCTCGTCGACGTGCGAGCGGCCGAGCGCTACCGCGGAGAGGTCGAGCCGATCGATCCGGTCGCCGGTCACATCCCCGGCGCCGTGAATCTGCCGACGACCGCGTACATGGACGGCGAGCGGTTCGTGGATGCCGCCGCCCTGGCCGAGCTCTTCGCCTCGGTGGGAGTCGTGCCCGGGGTGGCGGCGGCTGCCTATTGCGGTTCGGGCGTCACCGCGGCGCAGGCGGTGTTCGCCGCCGAGCTGGCCGGACGGGAGCTGGCGCTGTACCCGGGCTCGTGGAGCCAGTGGTCGAACACCCCGGGACGCCCGGTCGCGACCGGAGCCGCTCCGGCCGACGTCACCGGCACGATCTGAGCGGCCGCGGCGGGATGCCGGCTCAGGGCACCAGCGTGATCTTGCCGTGCGCACCGGCGGCGACGGCACGGTGCGCCTCTGCCGCGTCGGCGAGGGCGAATTCGGGTCCGAGCTCGACCGAGAAGGCGCCCGCCGCGAGCAGCGCGAGGGCCACCGGCACGGCCTCCGCGCGCCAGGCCTGCTGCTGAGGGGTGAGCGGTTCGGGGGAGCCGCCCGAGAAGGCCCGGATGCCGAGGCCGCCGGCATCCGCCCCCCGCACCAGGGTCGCGATGCGACGAGGGTCGGGCACCAGCTCGAGCGACGTCTGCAGCGCCTCGTCGGTCCCGGCGGCGTCGATCGCGACCGTGACGCCCTGCGGCGCCGCCTCCCGCACGCGGCCGGCGAGGCCGTCCCCGTACGCGACCGGGATCGCGCCGAGCGCGCGCAGCCGCTCGAACCGCGCGGGCGACGCCGTCGCGATGACGGTCGCGCCCCACAGCACGGCGAACTGGATGACGGCCTGCCCGACCGCCCCCGAACCCGCGTGCACGAGCAGCGTGTCGCCGGGGCCGACGGCCAGCGAGCGCAGCGTCTGGTACGCGGTGCCCACCGGGATCCCCAGCGCGGCGCCCTCGGCCGCGCTCACGTTCGCCGGACGCGGGTAGACATTGCCCGCGGGCACGACGACCGCGTCGGCGTAGGCGCCGTGCGCGCCGCCGAACACGACCGTCTCGCCCACGCGGAGGCCGTCGACGCCGTCCCCGACCGCGGTGACGACGCCCGCACCGTCGTTGCCGACGCGACGCGGCTCGACGATCGCGGCCGACGCGCGCAGGCCGGCGCGCAGCTTCGCGTCGATCGGGTTGACGCCCGCCGCCTCGACCCGGATCGCGACCTCTCCGGGTCCGGCGTCGACCGGCGGGGCCTCGATCTCGTGCAGGACCTCGGGGCCCCCGAACTCGGTGTACGCGATGGCTCTGGTCATGTCGTGTGAAATCCTCCCGGGCGGCCCGTCATTCCCGCGCGCCGTCGATCACTCGCGCAGCGCCTTGCCGATGCGCTGCAGCGACACGGGCTCGGCGGTGCCGAGCGCCTGCGCGAACAGGCTCACCCGATACTCCTCGAGCAGCCACCGCGTGTGCACGATCCCCGTCGGCGCGTCGGCGGGGACGGGGATCGTCCCGCCCGCCTCGGCATACAGCGCTGCGCCGCGTTCGAACTCGGTCATGCGCTGGCGGTCGCGTCCGGGGTTGTCGGGCAGGGTCTTCACGCGCTCGAGCGCACCGCGCAGATACCGTGGCAGGTGCGCCAGGCGCGCGGTGCCGGTGCGGGACACGAACCCCGGATGCACGAGACCGCCCAGCTGCGCCTTGACGTCGTTCAGCGCGCCCAGCAGCGTCAGCGAGTTCGCGTCGCGCATGGCGCGTTCCACGTTCCGCGCCGCGGTCAGGATGCGAGCGGTCAGCGACACGGTCTGGAACAGCTCGTCGACGATCACCGCCGACAGCGCGTCGCGGACCGCCTCGAACCCCACCCGGGTGCGGACGACCGCGTCGGGCGCGACGCGCGCGATCACGGCATCCGCCACCGCGACGCGGCAGTCCTCGACAAGCGCCTTCGCGGACGGATACGGGGATGCCGCCAGCGCGAGCTTCTCGGGCGACGTCAGGTGGTCGAGCACGTAGGCGACGGGCGACGGCACCGCCAGCAGCACCAGCCGGCGCACGCCGGCACGCGTGGCGCGCGTCGCGGCCTCGGGCGTCGCCTCGATGCGCAGCGCGATCGACGAGCCCTCGTCGACGAGCGCGGGGTAGCCGCGCACCACGCCGCCGGCGACCTTCGTGTCGACGACCTCGGGGAGGTCGTCGAACGTCCACTCGGTGAGACCGGTGCGCTCGGCGAACGCGGGGCCGGCGGGGCCAGTGGGTCCCGCGGGTGCGGAGTGAGCCGGTCCCGCCGTACGGCCCGCCGGCCGCGGGGGAGTGTTCAGGGATCGCGACACCGAGGCGCGGGCGCGGTCGGAGAGCCGCGCCTGCAGCGTCGCGAGGTCGCGGTCCGACCCCACCGTGCGGCCGCGCTCGTCGACGGCCCGGAACGACACCAGAAGGTGGCCGGGCACGCGATCGAGCTCGAAGTCCGCCGCCGCGACAGGCTGGTTCGCCACGCGCTGGATGCGGGCGGCGAGGGCGTCGCGCAGGCCCGTCGGCGGCAGCCCGTCGTGCGCCTCCGGACCGAGGCCGGCCAGATCTGCGGCGAACGTCGCCGCCCAGTCGGCTGCCGGCACCACGTGGCGGCGGATCGACTTGGGCAGCGACCGCAGCAGAGCCGTGATGAGCTCGTCGCGCATGCCCGGCACCTGCCAGTCGAAGCCGTCCGGACGCAGCTGCGCGAGCAGAGCGAGGGGGACGACCGCGGTCACGCCGTCGTCGGGGGCACCCGGCTCGAACCGGTAGGCGAGCGAGAGCACCTGGTCGCCCTGGCGCCAGCGGGCGGGAAAGTCCCGCTCGTCGCCGCGCGACGCCGCGTCGACCAGGTCGGCCTCCGTCATGTCGAGCAGGCGCGGAGTGCGGGTGGCGGCATCCTTCCACCACGCCTCGAAGGAGCGGGCGTCGAAGACGTCCTGCGGAAGCCGCGCATCGTAGAACCGGAACACCGCCTCATCGCCGACGAGGATGTCGCGGCGGCGCTCGCGCTCCTCGATCTTCTCCAGGCGGCGGCGCAGATCGAGGTTGCGGCGCTCGAACGCGGTGAGACGCTTGTCGAGGTGCGAGGTGTCCCACTCGCCCTCGACGAGCGCGTGGCGCACGAACAGCTCGCGGGCGAACGGCCGGTCGAACCGGGCGAGCTGCACCCGCCGCTTCGGGATGATCTCGACGCCGAACAGCGTCACCTTCTCGTACGCGGATGCCGCACCCGACGCCTTCGACCAGTGCGGTTCGCTCAGCGAGCGCTTGGCGAGATCGCCCGCCAGCGGTTCGGCCCATTCGGGGTCGATCGCCGCGACGGTGCGCGCGAACAGCCTGCTCGTCTCGACGACCTCCGCGGCCATGACCGCCTGCGGGCGCTGCTTACGAAGCCCCGAGCCGGGGAAGATGGCGAACCGCGTGCCGCGCGAACCCAGGTACTCGGCAGGAGGCGTGCGACGCTTGGCGTCGCCACCGGACGGGCCACGGCCGGCGGTGCGGGCCGTCGAGCGATCGTCCAGCACGCCGAGCTGCGACAGCAGGCCCGACAGGATCGCCTTGTGCACGACATCGGGATCCGCTGCGCCGCTGTCGTCGCTGCCTCGCCGGGGCACCCCGACGAGGGCGCTGAGCTGCCGGTGCACGTCCGCCCACTCGCGCACACGCACGTAGTTGAGGTGCTCGGAGCGGCAGAGTCTGCGGAACGCGCTCGAGCCGAGTTCGGCCTGCTTCTCCTGCAGGTGGTTCCACAGGTTCAGGAGGCTCAGGAAGTCGCTCGTCGGGTCGGTGAACCGCGCGTGCAGCCGGTCGGCCTCCTCCCGGCGCTCTTCGGGGCGCTCGCGCACGTCCTGGATGGACAGGCCGGCGACGATCGCGAGGACGTCGCGGAGCACTCCGGTGCGCCGCGCCTGGATCAGCATGCGCGCGAACCGCGGATCGATCGGCAGTCGCGAGATCTCGCGGCCCAGATCCGTGAGCGCGTGGTGGTCGCGACCGGAGCGCACCGCGCCGAGTTCCACCAGCAGGTCGAACGCCGCCTTCACGCCGCGCGAGTCGGGCGGCGTCAGGAACGGGAACGACGAGATGTCGCCGAACCCCAGCGACAGCATCTGCAGGATGACCGACGCCAGGCTCGTGCGGAGGATCTCGGGCTCGGTGAACTCGGGCCGGGCGGTGAAGTCGTCTTCCGCGTACAGGCGGATGGCCACACCCGGGCTGGTGCGGCCGGCGCGACCCGACCGCTGCTGGGCCGACGCCTGCGACACCGGCTCGATCGGCAGCCGCTGCACCTTGCTGCGGTTGCTGTAGCGCGAGATCCGCGCCGTGCCGGTGTCGACGACGTAGCGGATGCCGGGCACCGTGAGGCTCGTCTCGGCGACGTTGGTCGCCAGGATGACGCGGCGGCGCACGCCCGCGACCTGCGACGGTTCGAACACGCGGTGCTGCTCGGCCGCGGACAGCCGGCCGTACAGCGGCAGCACCTCGGTCGGCGCGGCGTCGCGGGCGTACAGGCCGCGGACCGCGTCTGCCGCGTCGCGGATCTCGGCCTCGCCGGGGAGGAACACCAGGACGTCGCCGGAGGGCTCGCGGTCGAGCTCGCGCAGCGCCGACGTGATGCCGTCGACGTCGTCCGAGTCGTCCTCACCCTTCGCCGGCTTCTGCGGCGCGCGGTAGCGGATCTCGACGGGAAACGTGCGGCCGGAGACCTCGATGATGGGCGCCGGCGTGCCGTCGGGCTCGGCGAAGTGCTTCGCGAAGCTCTCGGGGTCGATGGTGGCGCTCGTGATGATGACCTTGAGGTCGGGCCGCTTCGTGAGGATGCGGCGCAGATAGCCGAGCAGGAAGTCGACGTTGAGCGAGCGCTCGTGCGCCTCGTCGACGATGATCGTGTCGTAGCGGCGCAGCAGCCGGTCGCGGTGAATCTCGTTGAGCAGGATGCCGTCCGTCATGAGCGCGATGCTCGTGTCGGCGGACACCTTGTCGGTGAAGCGGACCTTGTAGCCGACGGTCGTGCCGAGCGGCACCCGCAGCTCCTCCGCCACGCGCTCGGCGATCGTGCGGGCGGCGAGGCGGCGCGGCTGCGTGTGGGCGATGCGCGTGCGGCCCAGTTCGAGCGCGATCTTCGGCAGCTGCGTCGTCTTGCCTGAGCCGGTCGCACCCGCGATGATGACGACCTGGTGGTCGCGGATCGCCCGCGCGATCTCGTCGCGCGCCGCACTGACAGGAAGCTCCGGCGGATATGAGATGACGGGTGCGGGCGCAGACATAGCCTTCGATCGTATCGCGTCGTCGGCCACTCTTCCCCAGTGGGGTGGGACGGCAGTATGCATCGTCCGGCTCGGCCGGCGTGTCTTCGTCGCGGCGCAGCGGGTACCTCTGAAAAACGCATTGAACTTCTGGGTGGCACGACGCGCGGTGGTGGGCCAGTGTGAGTGAACTTTCGGTTCGCATCAGGTGGTCTGATCGCGGGTCAGTGAACTTCCCGCTCACACGCGCGCCATGGGTGGGCGGTCAATGAACCTTCGGTTCACACGGCGACAAGGCGGGGCCGGCAGCGCGCCGAGCGGCGGTGGCAGGTAGCTGTGTGAACCGGAAGTTCATCGACGCGCGTGGAAGCACGGGGCGGGCCACCAACGGACGAAGAGTTCGAATCCGTCGACGATCTGCACCGCGGCCGGAGCACGTGTGAGCAGGAGGTTCATCGGTCTTTTCAGACATACGCCCTGGCCGAAACGCGACGGCGGTCTCCTCCCCAGCAGCGCGCCCGGGCCGGGCTGTCCACAACGGGCAGCTGCGCCGCCGCGGGCGCGGCGATGCATCGATAGCGTCGGCGCATGCATCCGTTCGAAGCGCTCGCCGATCCCGTGCGGAGGCGGCTCGTCGAGGTGCTTGCGAGCGGTGAGCACACGTCGGGACAGTTGGCGGACGCGGTCGGCCGCGAGTTCCGGATCAGCCGGACGGCGGTGTCCAAGCACCTGCGGCTCCTGCGGGATGCCCGCCTCGTCGACGTCCGTGCCGAGGAGAAGTGGCGGTGGTACCGACTCGATCGCAGCGGGCTCGAGTCGCTCGAAGACACCGTGGCCGATCTTCGCGCCAAATACGAGACGGCGATCGGCTGGGATGCCGAGGAGAATTGCCTGAGGGACTCGCTCGCCGCATGGGCACGAGGGCCCGCGGTGCCGTTCAAAGGTCCCGGGCGACCGTCGCGTCGCGGGCATCGCGGCAGACGTTCGGTGTTCCCTGAGATCCCCTCGCCCGATGACGCGCCGCCTTGGCAGCATCCGCTCGGGATCTCGCGTGACGCTCCCTGACTGCGGCGTCAGCCGACGCCGCCCGGCCCCGCCGAGGGGCGCCTAGGCTGGAGACCATGACAGTCCCCAGCGTGACCCTGAACGACGGCAACCAGATCCCGCAGCTCGGCTACGGCGTGTTCCGGGTGCCGCCGGCCGACACGGAGCGCGCCGTGAGCGAGGCGCTCGAGGTCGGTTACCGCCACATCGACACGGCGGCCATCTACGGCAACGAAGAGGGCGTCGGGGCGGCCATCGCCGCCAGCGGCATCGCGCGCGACGAGCTGTTCATCACGACCAAGCTCTGGAACGACCGCCAGGCCGGCGACGAGCCGAACGCCGCGCTCGCCGAGAGCCTCGACAAGCTCCGCCTCGACCGGGTCGACCTGTACCTCGTGCACTGGCCGGCGCCGGCGCACGACAACTACGTCCACGCGTGGGAGAAGCTGGTCGAACTGCGCGGCCAGGGCCTCGCCCGCAGCATCGGCGTCTCGAACCACCTCGTGCCGCACCTCGAGCGCATCGTCGCGGCCACCGGAGTGGTGCCGGCCGTGAACCAGATCGAGCTGCACCCCGCGTACCAGCAGCGCGACATCACCGACTGGGCCGCCGCGCACGACGTCCGCATCGAGTCGTGGGGTCCCCTCGGCCAGGGCAAGTACGACCTCTTCGCCGCGGAGCCCGTCGTCGCCGCCGCCGCCGCCCACGGCAAGACGCCCGCGCAGGCCGTGCTGCGCTGGCACCTGCAGAAGGGCTTCATCGTCTTCCCCAAGTCGGTGCGCCGTGAGCGTCTGGAAGAGAACCTGGACGTGTTCGACTTCGACCTGACCACCGACGAGATCGCGGCGATCGACGCCATGGACGCGGGCGACGGCTCGGGCCGCGTGAGCTCGCATCCCGACGAGGTCAACTGATCCTCGCCGTGTGATGGAGCGGATGCCGTGAACCCTCGCCTCGCGCACGCCACGAGCCCGTACCTGAGAGCCCATGCGGGCAATCCGGTCGCGTGGTACCCGTGGGGTGAGGAGGCATTCGCCGAGGCGCGGCGTCGCGACGTGCCCGTCCTCGTGTCGATCGGCTACTCGACGTGCCACTGGTGCCACGTGATGGCGCGGGAGTCGTTCGAGGATGCCGCCACCGCCGCCGACCTCGATGCGGGGTTCGTGGCAGTGAAGGTCGATCGCGAAGAGCATCCCGAGGTCGACGCCGCCTACATGGCCGCCGCATCCGCCTTCACTGCGAACCTCGGCTGGCCGCTCACCGTCTTCGCGACCCCCGAGGGACGCCCGTTCTACGCAGGCACCTACTTCCCGCCCGTGCCGCGAGCGGGCATCCCCGCGTTCCGGCAGGTGCTGGCCGCCGTGGACGAGGCGTGGCGCGAGCGCCGCGACGAGATCGACCAGACGGCCGACGCGATCGCCGGCGCCCTCGCCGAGGCGCGAACCGCCGCCGGCGACCGGCCGAGGCGGACGCCGGAGGCCGCCGAGCTGCAGAGCGCCGCCCGTGCCCTCGCCGCGCGCGAGGATCCACGGTACGGCGGATTCGGCGATCCCCAGGCCGCGGCGCCCAAGTTCCCGATCGCGACCGCGCTGCGGTTCCTGCAGACCCGGGTCGTCAGGGACGGTGCGGCCGAGGCATCCGCCGTCGCCGATCGCGCCCTGACCGCGATGGCGGACTCGCCGCTGCGCGACGCCGTCGAAGGCGGGTTCTTCCGGTACGCCACGCGCCCGGACTGGAGCGTCCCGCACTACGAGCGCATGCTCACCGACAACGCGCAGCTGCTCGACGTCGCGCTCGACGCGACACCGCCGCGGCCGGCTGTCGTCCGCGGCATCGCAGGGTTCCTGATCGACGTGCTGCAGCAGCCCGGCGGCGGGTTCGGCGCGGCGCAGGACTCCGAGTCCTGGATCGACGGCGCCCGCAGCGAAGGCGGCTACTACGCGACGGATGCCGCCGGCCGTGCCGGTCTGGAACCCCCGGCTGTCGACGGCAAGGTCGTCACGGGCTGGAACGGCCTGGCCATCGCCTCCCTCGCCCGCGCAGGCGCCACGTTCGGCGAGCCCGCCTGGATCGAGGCGGCACGGTGGGCCGCCGATGCGGTGCTCGAGGCCAACGTCGCCGCGGACGGGCGGCTCGTGCGCGCGTCGCTCGACGAGGTGGCGTCGCGCTCGCCCGGCACGCTCGCCGACTACGGCCAGGTCGCGGGCGGACTCGCGGCGCTCGCCGTCGCCACCGGAGAAGTCGCGTACGCCGTGCGGGCGCGCGAGCTCGTCGACGCCTGCTTCGACGGCGGCGTCGAGCCGGCGCCGCCCGGCGGCGGCGACCCCGTGCTCGCGCAGCAGGGGATCGGCGCCCCGGACGCTGCGTCGGACGGTGACGAGCCGTCCGGCCCCGCGGCGCTCGCCGGCGCGTCCGCGCTCCTGTGGCTGCTGGGCGCCGACGGAGCATACCGAGAGCGTGCGGAGGGCCTCGTCGCCGAACACGCGCCCGCGGCGCTGGCGCAGCCGCTCGCGTACGGCGCGCTGCTGCGGGTCGCAGCGACGCTCGCTGTCGCGCCCCGCCACCTCGTGGTCGTGACACCCGATCCCGGTGCCGAGCTCGCGGCCGTGGCGCGCGGCATCCCGGCCGACCTCGTGGCCGTCGTGACGCCGGAGCAGGCGGACGCCTGGGCCGCCGCGGGATTCGGGCTGTTCGCCGACAAGAGTGTCCGCGACGGACTGCCGACCGCGTACGACTGCCGGGACTTCGTGTGTCGGCTGCCGGTCACCGACCCCGCAGCGCTCGTGCCCTGAGCCGGCGGGCAGGCGTCAGATCCAGCCCGTCATCCAGGCGTGCAGGTGCCAGAAGTCGTAGGTCACGGTCATCGCCGAGATCACGGGGTACCAGAACACCGACAGCGCCAGCGCCACACCGAGGAACACGAGCACCAGACGCTGCCCGGTCAGGCGGCGGTAGGACGGCGCGTCCGGTGGGCCGGCGATGTCTCGCAGCGCGAACGTCAGCGCGAGCAGCATGAACGGGAGGATCAGCACCGTGTAGAACTGGAACACGGTGCGCGTCGGCAGGAACAGCCACGGCACGTACGTGACGGCGACACCCGTGAGCACGAGCGCGTAGCGCCAGTCCCGCACCACGAAGAAGCGGTACGCGAGGTACAGCACCGCCGCGACTCCCGCATACCAGATGAGCGGGTTCGGGATGGTCGAGATGACCTGCGCGCAGCCGTTGGCGGCATCGCAGCCGTTCACGCTGAGCCCGTCGAGGTGCCAGTACACGCCCGTCGGGCGCATCAGCAGCGGCCACTGCCACGCCGGGCTCGCATACGCGTGGCCGCCCGTGATCCCCGCCGATGAGCGGTACATCGCCTCGTGGTAGAGCCACAGGCTCTCCAGCGCGCTGCTGCCCGCGTGGCGGTCGTAGCCGCCGTCGGTGACGAGCCACCCCGTCCACGACGCGAGATAGACGACGAGGGCGACGGGGACCAGGAGCACGAACGTCGCAAGGCCCTGGCGCACGGCATCCGTCGGCCAGAGCAGGACGCCGGCGCGGCGCCGCGCGAGCGCGTCCGTGACGACGAGGTAGACGCCGAGGCCTGCCAGCACCCAGGCACCCGACCACTTGACGGCGCTCGCAGCGCCCAGCGCCGCCCCGGCGGCGATGATCCACGGCCGGTTCCACAGGATCGGACCCCACGACGGCGGGCTGTCGCCGTCATAGCGGGCGGCGACCGTCGTCGCGATGCGCGCCATCGTCCGCTCTCTGTCGCGGAGCACGAGCAGGAACGCGAGGAGCACGAAGAACGTGAGCGACGTGTCGAGCAGGGCGACGCGGCTCATCGAGATCGCGAGGCCGTCCACGGCCATGAGGAGGCCCGCCACGACGGCGAACGTCGTCGAGCGTGTGAGGCGCTTGGCGATGAGCATCAGCACGAGCACCGACGCCGTGCCGAGCAGGGCGGTCGTGATGCGCCAGCCCCAGCCCGAGTCGGGCCCGAACACGAGCATGCCGAGCCCGATGATCCACTTGCCGAGGGGCGGATGCACCACGAACGCGGGGTTGGCGGTGAAGACGTTCGGGTCGCCCGAGAGGAAGCTCGCGTTCCCGTCCGACGGCCACGAGCCCTCGTAGCCGAGATGCAGCATCGACCAGGCGTCCTTGACGTAATACGTCTCGTCGAACTGGTTCATGAGGTCGTGCGCCGCTGCGAGGTTCCACAGCCGCAGCACGCCGGCCAGCACCACGACCAGGGCGGGGCCGAGCCAGCGGTACAGGCGCTGTGCTCGCGGATCCGTCGTGACCCGCGCCGCGAACCGGTCATACATGCTCGGACGCGAGGGAGGCAGGAGGGGCGCGGCAGGCTGGTCGGCACTGTGCTGGTCGACAGCGGGCCGCGGGGCGTCCGTCACGCCGCCAAGTCTAGGCGGCGGCCCCTGCCGAAGCTGAGAGCCGCGTCTAGGCTGAAGCGGTGATCATCCTCGCGGCGACCCCCATCGGCAACCTCGGGGACGCGTCCCGCCGGCTCGTCGAGGCGCTGGAGGCTGCGACCGTGGTCGCCGCCGAAGACACGCGCACGACACAGCGCCTGCTGGCCGCCCTCGACGTCGCCAACCGACCGCGACTCATCGCGCTGCACGACCACAACGAGAAGGATCGAGCGCCCGAGCTCGTCGAGCTCGCCCGGGACCAGGACGTCCTCGTGCTGAGCGATGCCGGCATGCCGACGGTGAGCGACCCCGGCTACGGCGTGGTGGCCGCCGCGGCCGAGGCAGGCGTGGTGGTCACCGTGATCCCGGGCCCGAGCGCGGTCGTGACGGCGCTCGCGGTGTCGGGTCTGCCGACGGACCGCTTCAGCTTCGAGGGCTTCCTGCCGCGCAAGGCGGGGGAGCGCACGACGGCGCTGCGGGCCCTGGCGGCCGAACCCCGCACGATGGTGTTCTTCGAGGCGCCGTCGCGTGTGGCATCCACTCTCTCGGACATGGCGGCGGAGTTCGGCGCCGACCGGCGCGCCGCGGTCTGCCGCGAGCTGACGAAGCTGCACGAGGAGGTCGCGCGCGGCACGCTCGGCGAACTGGTCTCGTGGGCGGAGGGCGGCGTCCGCGGCGAGCTCGTCATCGTCGTGGCGGGTGCCCCCGCGCGCGGGGTGGCGTTCCCCGACGCGGTCACGCAGGTGCTCGAGCTCGTGCGCGACGGAGTGCGGCTGAAGGATGCCGCGGCCGAAGTGTCCGGACTCACCGGACACTCCAGCCGCGAGCTGTATCAGGCGGCGCTCGCCGTGCGCGGCTAGGTACGACCAGGGCGGGCGCTACCGCTTCTTCACTGCTTTCAGCTGGTGGACGGCCTTGACGATGAGCTTGGCGGCGTCCTTGACGTCGCGATCGGAGGCGCGCGACGCCGCGAGCACGACCTCGCCCACCGCCGCGGCCTCGTCGAGCTGCGCGAGCGACGCGTCCGTGTAGCGGGCGCGATCGACGGCCGCCGCGGTCGCGAGGGCCCGCTCGACGGCTGTCTTGTCGACCGGCTGCGCGCCACCCGCCGAGGCCGCGTCGATCAGGTGCACCTCGTCGAGCACGCCCCAGGCGCCCGCCGAGAGGGCGAAGTCCGCCGAGATCTCGACCACCCCGTCGGCGCCCACGACGATCCCCGGCACCGACGCGGTGTGGAAGTCGTTCCAGACCGTGAACTCCAGCGGTGCGCTCCACGTGCCCTCGGAGGTGCGGGCCGTCAGCGTGCGCGTATCGGTCCCGGGGCTGTTCGTCCCCTGAGTGGTGGCCTGCAGCACGTAGGTCCCTGCCGGCACGCCCGTCACGGTCTGGGACGCCGAGGTATGGTAGGCCCACCCGCTCCAGAATGTGACGGCGTGATCGCCGGCCGCCGCATCTGCGGTCTCCTGCCGCGCGGCGGGGTCGGTGAGCCGCCAGGTGCCCATGTCGGCATCCTCGAACCCGCCGTTGACCACGTGGTCGGCCGCGGCGACCGTGACGTCGGCGACGACGGCGAGACCGGATGCCGTCCTGCCGGGGATCTCGTACTTCCCGGGCCCGCGGATCCAGTCGGCGGCGGCGCTCCACGTGACAGTCTGCTGCTCGGTCGTCCTGTCGTTGTAGGCGACGGTGATCGCGGCAGGCAGCTCCACCGGCGATCCGTCGACGACGGTGAGAGCGACGTCCTCGACCGAGACCACCGCGCGCGGGGCGATCGCACCGGTGCGGACGTACGAGAACGTGCGCAGCGACTCCAGCGGCGTGCCGTCCCAGGCGAACAGCGACTGGTTGTCCCACGCCGAGCCCCCGTACGAGTCGCCGACGTGCAGCGGATCGTACGCGCTCGCAGCGCTCGACGCCCATCCCGAGCCGAACTGCTCCCACAGGAGGCGGTTCGCCTCGACCTGGTCGGCGGGCCCGACCGGGAGCCAGGCCGGCTCCCAGTAGTACACGCCCACGCCGGCGTCGCCGACGGCCGCGACCGCCGCGATCACGTCGCGCAGCTCCCACGCCTGCCCCTGCACGCTGACGGGGTACTGGCTGGTGGTCCCGCTCGCGCCGATCACGTTCGGGTAGCCGTCGCCGTCCTCGAGGGTGCGGGCCCAGCTGGTCTCGGCGACCATGACCTTCTTGCCGTACGTCGTGGCGACCTGCGACAGCACGTCGGTCAGATTGGCGAGCGTGCCGTGCCAGTACGGGTAGTACGAGCTCGCGAAGACGTCGTAGTCGACGCCGAACCGGGCGAGGCCCGCCGCGTACTCGGCGTAGCGCCCGGAGGTCTCGGGAATCGTGAAGTGGACGGCCACCAGCGCACCGGGGAGCACCTCCCGCACGGCGGCGCTGCCGGCCGACACCAGCGCCGCGAACTGCTCATCGATGGCGCGGCCTGCGCGCGTGTGACCGGCGATGGCGTTGTTCGTCTCGTTGCCGATCTGCACCATGCGCACGTCCACGCCGGCGTCCGCGAACCGCTGCAGCGCATCGGCCGTGAAGTCGTGGAGCGCGGTGACGGTGACCGCGTCATCGAGGGCCGCCCACGCCTTCGGGGCGAGCTGGCGCGCCGGGTCGGCCCAGAAGTCGGAGTAGTGGAAGTCGACGAGCACGTCCAGGCCCGCCGCGGTCGCCCGCTGACCGATCTGGACGGCGCGCTCGACGTCGACGGTGCCGCCGCCGTAGCCGCGCCCCGACGCGTCGAACGGGTCGTTCCACACCCGGATGCGCACCGAGTTCACCCCGTTGTCGGCCAGCACCTCGAAGATGTCGGCCGGCCGGCCGGCGGCATCCCGGAACACCACGCCGCTCGATTCGAGCGAGAGGACGGTCGAGACGTCGACCCCCCGCGGCGCCGGCGACCAGTGTCGCGGCGATCCCCGCGGCGAGCACCGCCCTGCGCGTTCTCGAAGTCCAACGCTGCACGTTCGCATTCCTCTCTGAACTGCATGGATGCCGGGCGCACCGGCGTGACGGGGTCAGCCCTTGACGGACCCCGCCGTGAGGCCGCCGACGATGTAGCGCTGCAGCGACAGGAACAGGACGAGCACGGGGATCGCGGCGATCACGGCACCCGCCGCGAACAGCCCCCAGTTCGAGGCGAGCTGGTTGGAGACCCACTGGTACATCCCCACCGCCAGCGTCCAGTTCTCTTCCGAGACGAGGACGATCTTGGCGATGATGTAGTCGCCGAACGCGGCGATGAAGGCGAGCAGCGCGACGACGGCGAGGATCGGCGTCACGAGCGGCATGATGAGCCGCCAGAAGATCTGGGCGTGGGTCGCCCCGTCGATCTTGGCCGACTCGTCGATCTCGATCGGCACGGTGTTGAAGAAGCCGTACATGAGGAACGTGTTGACGCCCAGCGCGCCGCCCAGGTACACGCAGATGAGCGCGATCTTGGAGTTGAGGCCCAGCGCCGGCGCCACCTCGCCGAGGGTCAGCAGCATCAGGAAGATCGCGACGAACGCGAGCGCCTGCGGGAACATCTGGATGATGAGCAGCCCGGTGAGGCCGGCGCGGCGGCCCGAGAAGCGGAAGCGCGAGAACGCGTACGCGGCCGCCGCCCCCATCAGCACCGCGCCGATCGACGAGATGCCGCCGATCAGCAGCGTGTTGCCCGCCCACGTCCAGAACTGCGTCTGACCCAGTGCGAAGAAGTTCGACAGGTCGACGACGCTGAACAGGGCGTTGCTCGCCGCCAGCGTGCCGTGCGGATTGAGCGCGGCCGACAGCACGTAGACGAGCGGGAAGATCGCGTAGAAGACGACGACGATCGCGAGCAGGTACTTCCAGCCGACCTCCAGCACCCAGCGCCGACGGCGCGCGGCGCGACGCGGGTCGCGCGCGGGTGCGGGCGCGGCGGTCGTGGGGGAGGCGGAGACGCTCGTGGCGGTGGACATCACTGGAACTCCTCGAGCTTGCGGGTCTGACGGAACGCGATCGCCGAGATGCCGCCGACCACCGCGAACACGAGGATCGACAGCGCGCTCGCGAGGCCGTAGTCGGCCGCGCCGCCCGACACCCCCGAGATGTCGTAGATCGCCGAGATGAGGATGTCGGTGGCGCCGAGGGCGTACGGCGCGCCCGGGATCGACGGCCCGCCGTTGTTGAACATGTAGATGACGGTGAAGTTGTTGAAGCTGAACGCGAAGGACGAGATCAGCAGCGGCGCGGTCGCCACGAGCACCAGCGGCAGGATGATCGAGCGCAGCTGCCGGGCGCGCCCGGCGCCGTCGATCGCGGCTGCTTCGAGCGTGTCCTGCGGCAGCGCCTGGAGAGCGCCCGTGCACACCAGGAAGTAGTACGGATAGGTGAGCCACAGGTTCACCCAGACGACGGCGGCGCGCGCCAGCCAGGGGTCGCCGAGCCAGTTGATGTGGGCGCCGAAGAAGAAGAGGTCGTTGATCACGCCGAACTCTGCGTTGAACATGCCGCGGAACAGCAGCGCCGACATGAATGCGGGGAACGCGTACGGGAGGATGTACAGCGTCCGCAGGAACCGGCGTCCCTTGATGCGCGCGTCGTTGTAGATGATGGCGAGGATCAGTCCCAGCGCGAACGGCAGCAGCACCGACAGCGTCGCGAACACGAAGGTCCAGACCGTGACCGAGAGCAGCGTGCCGGCGAGGGCGGGGTCGGTGAAGATCCGCAGGAAGTTCTCGAACCCGACGTTGACGTACCAGCCGGCGGGAAGGGCCGAGCCGTCCTCGGCGACGAACGACCCCCGGTCGTCGGCGGTGTAGACGGTGCCCGTCGTGGTGTCGGTGATCGTCTGGGCGTCGGCATCCCAGACCAGCGTCGATTCGTAGACGGCGCCGGTCGAGCCGTCACGCGTGCGGATCGAGCCGTCGTTCGGGTCGTCGGAGACGGGCACGCGCAGCGCCGCGATCTGCGCCTGCAGCTCGGCGTCGGTGATGACCGTGGCTTTCGGCACGACGGTCCAGCCGGGCACCTCGGTGGGCGTGCCCGCCTGGCCGATCTCGGCCCCGCGCGCCTCGCGGAGCGGCTCGTCGACGGTTCCCGCGAGCACGTCACCGTCGTCCACGATCGCGAAGCCGAGCTGGTCACCGCGCTGGAGCACCGAGAGCGGGTAGGTAGGGGAGTCCTCGACGCGGCGCTCGCCCTGGATGAGGGCCGCCTCGACGGCCTGCTCCTGCGTGCCCGCGTGGCCGGTGCCGTAGTTCGTGAACGCGATGTACGCGGTGTACCCGAAGATGAACACCTGGAAGACCAGCAGGAACACCAGACCCGGCACCAGGTACTTCAGCGGCAGCGCCCGGCGCGTGAAGTACACGATGTCGGCGGCCAGCAGCAGCACCAGCATCCCGCCGAAGACGACCCACGACTCGGCGCGGAAGGCGCTCAGCAGCGTCATGACGCCGAAGGCGTTCACGAGGGCCATCAGGGCGAGTTTGACCAGGAACCCCCAGCCGGGGCCGCGCCAGCGGCGCGCGTGCGATTCGCGGTGCGGGGCGTCCGTGGTCGCCGGCGGTGCCGGAGGTGCGTCCACCGTCATGGGGGTGCTCCTGTCGAAGGATGTCTGGCGAAGGGGAGGGAATGGAGTCCGGGAGACGGGGAGAGGCACTCGCCCGCCTCCCGGAGCCGGGGACCGGTCGCTGAGCTCGTTCAAGCGCCCTTCGGCACGCTCAGCGACCGATGGTCAGCGGGCTCAGCCCTTGACCGCGGTCTCGACGTCGGTGACCATCTGGTTCCACGTCGACACGGGGTCGGCGCCGTTGATGATCTGCGACTGGGCGGCGTTCCACAGGTCCCACACCGAGCCCATCTCGGGGATGCTCGGCATCGGCACGCCGTTCTGCGCCGACGCGAGGAAGCCCGCGATGATCGGGTCGGAGGCGACCTCGGTGGCCAGCGTCGACCACGCCGGGATGCGCGGGTCGGCCTCGTAGAGGGCGCGCTGCGCCTCCTCCGTCCCGAGGTAGTCGACGAGGAACGACTGCGCGAGCAGCTTGTTCTTCGACTGCGCGCTCAGGTAGAAGCCCTGCACACCGACGAACGGCGCCGCCGGCTCGCCGCCCGCGGACGGGATCGGGTTGACGACGATGTTCTTCACGTCCGGGTACGCGCTGATCGCCCACGGTCCCTGGATCGTGTACGGCGCCTTGCCCGTGTTGAAGAGCTCGTTGTTGATGTCGTAGTCGACGGTCGTGGAGATGTAGCCCGTGCCGTTCTTGCCGTTGGCTCCGAGCCACTGCGCGAAGGCCTCGCCCGCCGCGCCGCCCATGCCGACCTCGGTCGTGTACGAGCCCGACGCATCCTGCACGAACACGGGGGCGCCGAACGAGGTCTGGAAGCCGTACATCGTGTAGCCGTCGCCGGTCTCGCCGTTGGTGTTGATGACGAACGGGCGCTCGGTGCCCGCGGCGAGTCCCTTCTGGATCATGTCGTCCCACGTCGCGGGGGCGTCGGTGCCGACGAGGTCCGCGTTCTGCACGAGGGCGATCGTCTCCAGCGAGTACGGCAGGGCGTACAGCTGCCCGTCGTACGTCATCGCCTCGAGGGCGACGGGCTCGAACTCCGACGCCTTGTCGCCGAGGTCGATGGTGTCCACGACGCCGGCGGCCACGAGTGCGCCCAGCCAGTCGTGGGCGCCGACGGTGATGTCGGGGCCCTTGCCGGTGGGGACCTGCGCGATGAAGTCGTTGCGGAGGTCCTCGAAGTTCTTCTTGACGATCTTGACGGTGGCGCCGGTCTCGTCCTCGAACGCCTTCGCGGCGTCCTTGACAGCGGCCTGGCGCTCCTCGTCGGTCCAGATGACGAGCTCGGCGCCCTTGCCGTCGGCGTTGCTGTCGTCGCCGTCGTCGGCCGATCCGCCGGCGCAGCCGGCGAGGACGACCGCTGCCGCGAGCGCCAGCGCTCCGAATGCGATCTGCTTGCGCATGGTGTTCCTTTCGGTTGGGTGATGCAGGAGGTGTGGGTCAGGAGGTGGGTTCCAGGCGGACGACGGCCACGCCGCCGCCCGGCACGGTGAGGGTGCCGTCCACGGCGGAACCGGTGAGCAGCTCGACGCCCGTCGCCGCGAACGCCGCGGGCTCGTCGCGGTGGTTGATCGCGACGGCGAAGTCGGCGCCGTCGCCGCGGCGGACGACGACCTCGAGGCCCTCGGGGTGCGCGGCCGGAACGATGCCTGCGTCGGCGTAGACCTCGCTCATCACGGTGCGCAGGGCGGCGGCATCCAATCGGGTGCTGAGGTACCAGCCGACACCGGCGCCGTGCGGGTGACGGGTGATCGCGGCGCCGCCGGCGCCCGGCCCGTCGAGATACGTGCCGACGGCCTCGGCGCCTTCGAGGACGACGTCCTCCTGCCAGGCGTCGGCGAGGAGGGATGCCGCACCGCGCCACTGCACGGCGTGCCGGGCTCCTTCGCGCAGCGGCAGGAACTCCTCGACCACGACGCCGAGCGCCTCGCGCAGGGGCGCGACGAAGCCGCCCGGCGGCACCGCGTCGTTCTCGTCCACGACGGCGGAGAAGAACGACACGACCAGCGTCCCGCCCGACGCGACGTAGCGCGTGAGGTTGGCGGCATCCGCGGCGCTGAGCAGATACTGCGCAGGGGCGACGACGAGCTTGTAGCCCGAGAGGTCCTGACCCGGCAGGGCGAAGTCGACCGTGATGCCGTCGCGCCACAGGCGCTCGTAGAAGGAGCGGATGCGCTCGGCGTGCGACACGTCCACCGACGGACGCCACTCCAGATCCTGCGCCCAGAACGATTCGAAATCCCACAGCACGGCGACGTCGGCGGCCACGCGTGAGCCGCGCACCTCGTCCAGGCGCCCGAGCGCGTCGCCGAGCTCGACGACCTCGCGCCAGACCCGCGACGTCGTCCCGGCGTGCGGGATCATCGCGGAGTGGAACTTCTCGGCACCTGAGCGCGATGCGCGCCACTGGAAGAAGAGGATGGCGTCGGCGCCGCGAGCGAGGTGGGTGAGCGAGTTGCGGGCCAGCTCGCCCGGGCGCTTGGCCACGTTGCGCGGCTGCCAGTTGACGGCCGACGTCGAGTGCTCCATGAGGATCCACGGCTTGCCCCCACCGACCGAGCGCGACAGGTCTGCCGCGATCGCGAGGCCGATCTCGCCCTCGGGGTCGGCGGCGACGAGGTAGTGGTCGTCCGAGACGATGTCGACCTCGCGCGCCCACGCCCACATGTCGGTCGTCCAGCTCTGGTTGGCCATGAAGTTCGTCGTGATCGGCTGCGACGCGTGGACGCGGATCGCGTCGCGCTCGGCGATGAAGCACTGCCGCAGCTGGTGGTCGGTGAAGCGCGCGAAGTCCAGGCGCTGCGCGGGGTTCACGACGGAGGGCGCGGCGGCGGGCGCGCCGACGTGATCCCAGTCGCCGTAGTGCTGGCCCCAGAACGCGGTGCCCCACGCGGCGTTGAGGCCGTCGAGAGTGCTGTACCTGTCTTGCAGCCACCCGCGGAAGGCGCGCACCGACTGCTCGGAGTAGTCCTCGCCGACGGGTACGCCGTACTCGTTGTGCACGTGCCACAGCACGACGGCCGGATGGTCGCCGTAGCGCTCGGCCAGCGCGGACGCGATGCGCACGGCGGCCGCACGGTACGCGGGCGAGGAGTGAGAGGCCATGCCGCGGGCGCCGAAGCCCAGCGTGACGCCGTCGCGCGTGACGACGCGGGCGTCGGGGTGCTGTGCGAAGAACCAGGCCGGGGGCGACGCGGTCGGCGTGCCGAGATCGACCGAGATGCCGTTCTCGTGCAGCAGGTCGAGGAGCTCGTCCAGCCACGCGAAGTCGAACACGCCCTCGGAGGTCTCGATGAGCGCCCACGCGAAGATGCCCACGCTGACGAGGTTCACCCCGGCCTCCCGCATGAGGGCGACGTCTTCGCGCCACACCTCTTTCGGCCACTGCTCGGGGGTGTAGTCGCCGCCGTACGCGATTCCCCGGATCTCGGGCCAAGGGTCGGGCGAGGTCATGGACGCTCCATCGGGTCGGGTGCAGGGCTCGTGCGCCGGCCGTGGCCGGGGCGGCTGGCCACAGCGACTGTGACCGGTCACAGTGTTGCTCGAGCGGATCCCGCACCGCACGGTCCCGTCGGCAACCGTTACGCAACTGTGACCGGTCACAGGTGGTCATCGTGTCGGCGGGCGATTCCTGCCCGGAGCCCGGTAGAGTCACTCGTCGTGGAAGAGACGACCGCACGGCGCAAGCCGACGATCCGCGACGTCGCAGCGGCCGCGGGGGTCTCGCGCGGAACTGTCTCGCGTGTCATCAACGGCGGGCACTGGGTGTCGCCGGACGCGCGCTCGGCCGTCGAGGACGCGATCCGCCGCACCGGCTACACCGCCAACCACGCCGCACGGAGCCTGGCGACCGGGCGGGCGGGCTCGCTCGCGTTCCTGCTCACCGAGCCGCAGCACCTGCTCTTCCAGGACCCGACTTTCGCCCTGCTGCTGCGCGGCGCGGCCGAGGCGCTCGCCCAGCGGTCGATGACCCTCGTGCTGCTGGTCGCGGGCACGCCCGCCGAACGCGCCGGTGTCGCGACCTTCGTCAGCGCGGGCCACGTCGACGGCGTGCTGCTCATCTCGTCGCACGAGGCGGACCCGCTGCTCGAGCAGCTGCTGGAGGCCGGCGTGCCCACCGTCTGCTGCGGCATCCCTCTCGGGCACAGCGCGCACGTCCCGACCGTGTCGGTGGACGAGATCGGCTCGGCGCGCGAGATGACGCGCTACCTCCGCTCGCGGGGGCACCGCCGCATCGCCATGATCGCCGGGCCCCACGACACGCCGGGCGGGCGCTACCGGCTCGTCGGCTTCGAGGAGGAGATGGGGGACGACTTCGACGCCGCCCTCGTCGAGGAAGGCGACTACAGCCAGGAGTCCGGGGCGGTCGCGATGACGGCGCTGCTGGAGCGCTCCGCCGACATCGACGCGGTGTTCGCCGCGAGCGACCTCATGGCCGCCGGCGCGATCGCCGCACTGCGCAGAGCAGGACTGCGGGTGCCCGAGGACATCGCGGTCGCGGGCTTCGACGACTCCGGCCTCGCCGCCACGCACGAGCCGCCGCTCACCACGATGCGCCAGCCGTGGGAGCGCATCAGCGACGAGATGGTCTCGCTCCTGCTGGAGGTCATCGCCGGCGCACAGCCCCAGCCGATCACGCTGCCCACGACGCTGGTGGTCCGGGGCAGCGCCTGACTGTTACGTTCGTCCCGCCGGGCGGGCGTGGATCCGGGGCCGTGGTCACAGCGCCGGGCGGGGCATCCACTCGAACTAGACTCTCCTGGTGACTTCCGGCCGCCAGTCCTTCTACATCACGACGCCGATCTACTACCCGAGCGACGTGCCCCACATCGGCCACGGCTACACGACCGTGGCGGTCGACACGCTCGCGCGCTGGCACCGCCAGGCGGGCGACGACACCTGGATGCTCACGGGCACCGACGAGCACGGCCAGAAGATGATGCGCGCCGCCTCGGCCAACGGCGTGACGCCGCAGGAGTGGGTCGACAAGCTCGTCACCGAGTCGTGGTTCCCGCTGCTGAAGACGCTCGACGTCGCCAACGACGACTTCATCCGCACGACCCAGCAGCGCCACGAGGAGCGCGTGCAGCAGTTCGTGCAGGCCATCTACGACCGCGGCTACATCTACGCGGGCGAGTACGAGGCGCTGTACTGCGTCGGCTGCGAGGAGTTCAAGCCCGAGTCCGAGATCGTCGACGGCACGGGGGCGTTCGAGGGCCTCAAGGTCTGCGCGATCCACTCGAAGCCGCTGGAGCTGCTGCAGGAGAAGAACTACTTCTTCAAGCTGAGCGAGTTCCAGGACAAGCTGCTGGAGCTGTACGCGACGGTCCCGGACTTCGTGCGCCCCGACTCGGCCCGCAACGAGGTCGTCTCGTTCGTGAAGAACGGCCTGAAGGACCTGTCGATCTCGCGCTCGGCGTTCGACTGGGGCATCACGGTGCCGTGGGACGAGCAGCACGTCATCTACGTGTGGGTCGACGCGCTGCTGAACTACGCCACCGCCATCGGCTACGGGACGGACCCCGAGGAGTTCGCGCGCCGGTGGCCCGCGTACCACGTGGTCGGCAAGGACATCCTGCGCTTCCACGCGGTCATCTGGCCCGCGATGCTGATGGCCGCGGGCCTCGAGGTGCCGCGCGGCGTCTTCGCGCACGGGTGGCTGCTCGTCGGCGGCGAGAAGATGTCGAAGTCGAAGCTCACCGGCATCGCGCCCACCGAGATCACCGACGTCTTCGGCTCGGACGCCTACCGCTTCTACTTCCTGTCGGCGATCGCGTTCGGTCAGGACGGCTCGTTCTCCTGGGAGGACCTGTCTGCCCGCTATCAGGCCGAGCTCGCCAACGGCTTCGGCAACCTCGCGTCGCGCACGACCGCCATGATCGAGAAGTACTTCGAAGGCGTCGTGCCGCCTGCGGCCGACTATCTCGAGGGTGACCTGGCGATCCAGCGGACGGTGGCGGATGCCGCGACCGCCGCCGACGCGGCGATGGAGCGCTTCCGCATCGACGAGGCGATCTCGTCGATCTGGACCATCGTCGACGCGCTGAACCTGTACATCACGGCGAACGAGCCGTGGGCGCTCGCCAAGGACGAGGCGCAGCGCGCGCGTCTGGGCACCGTGCTGTACACGGCCGCCGAGGGCCTGCGCGCGCTCGCTGTCCTGCTGTCGCCGGTGATGCCGCAGTCCACCGAGAAGCTCTGGATCGCACTCGGCGCGGCGGAGTCGCTCGGCCGGCTGCAGGACCAGCCGCTGCGCGAGGCGGGCGGCTGGGGTGTGCTGAGGCCCGGCACGTCGGTCAACGGCCTCGCGCCGCTGTTCCCGCGCGTCGAGCAGACGGCCTGATGACCGAGGCGCCCGTGCCGTACCCGGCGGAGGGGGCGGACCCCTCGCAGTACGTCCGCACGCGCGAGAAGGGCTCGCGCGACGTCAGCTACCCCGACGCGCCCGAGCCCCTCGCGGTGCCGGTGTACGACAACCACGCGCACCTCGAGATCGAGGACGGCGTCGGTCTGTCGCTCGACGAGCAGCTGACGCGCGCGGGCGGAGCCGGCGTGATCGGCGTCGTGCAGGCCGGCGGCGACATCGAGTCGAGCCGCTGGTCGGCGTGGGCCGCGGCATCCCATCCCCGCGTCCTCGCGGCCGTCGCGATCCACCCGAACGAGGCGCCCGCCTACGCCGCAGCCGGCCGCCTCGACGAGGCGATCGGCGTCATCGACGAACTGGCCGCGCAGCCGCGCGTGCGGGCGATCGGCGAGACCGGTCTGGACTTCTTCCGCACCGACGACGACGGACGCCCGGCACAGTTCGAGAGCTTCGAGGCGCACATCGCGCTCGCGAACAAGCACGGCATCGCGATGCAGATCCACGACCGCGACGCGCATGACGCCGTGCTCGAGACCCTCGCGCGCGTCGGCGCGCCGGAGCGGACCGTGTTCCACTGCTTCTCGGGCGACGCCGACATGGCGCGCGTGGCGGGGGAGCGCGGGTACTGGCTGTCGTTCGCCGGCAACGTCACCTTCAAGAACGCGCAGAACCTGCGCGACGCGCTCGCGGTGATCCCTCGCGATCGCATCCTCGTCGAGACCGACGCGCCGTTCCTCACGCCGACGCCGCATCGCGGACGCCCGAACGCCCCGTACCTCGTCCCGGTCACGGTGCGGTTCATGGCGGCGGAGCTCGGCGTCGACGTCGACGAGCTGTGCGCGCAGGTCGCCGCGAACACGCTCGAGGTGTACGGCGCGTTCGAGGACTAGGTTCGGTCCGTGGACGACGAACTGTGGGACGTGACGGATGCCGCCGGCATCCCTCTCGGCATCACTCATCGCCGCGGCGACCCGGGTCTTCCCTCGGGGCAGTATCACGTCGTGTCGTCGGTGTGCGCCGTGCGCGAGGACGGACGGGTCCTGATCTCGCAGCGCGCGGCCGTGAAGGACTTCGCGCTGGAGTGGGAGTTCGCGGCGGGCAGCGCCCTGGCGGGCGAGACCAGCCGCGAGGCGGCGGCACGCGAGCTGCGGGAAGAGACCGGGCTGCGCGCGTCGAGCGCGTCGCTGGTGTTCGTCGGGCGCTGCCTCGAGCGCTCCGCGCTGTTCGACCTGTACGTCGCCCATGACGTCGACCCGCGGACGCTGATGCTCGACCCCGACGAGGTCGCCGCCTCGCAGTGGGTGACACTCGACGACGTGCGGGCGCGCTACCGCTCCGATTTCGCCGGGCCGTGGGTGGCACGCCTCGACGCGATGTGGCCGGACCTGGTCGCGGCCGTGCGGGGTGACCGGGCGGCGCCGTGACCGGCTTCGCGACGTATGAGCCCGACGCCGGCGGCCGGCCCGCCGCGCCTGTCTCGCTGCGACCGGCGACGAGGGGCGATGTCGAGGCGATCCTGCGGATCGAGCTCGCGGCCGGTCGCTCGGCGGGATCGGTGGGCAGCGCCGAGGGCTACCGCCGCGCGATCGCCGATCCCGACCGCTGCGTGCTGGTCGCGGTCCTGGAGGGCGCGGAGGGGCCGGCCGTGGCCGGATGGGCCAAGACCCACCATCACCTCGACGTGGCCGATCCTGCTCCGGCCGGGCACTACCTCGCCGGGATCACGGTCGATCCGGCGTGGCGTCGACGCGGCATCGCCACAGCGCTGACCGATGCCCGCCTGCAGTGGATCGGGGCGCGCAGCGACGAGGCGTTCTACGTCGTGAACGTGCAGAACCGTGCGTCGATCGAGCTGCACACACGGTGGGGCTTCACCGAGGTGCTGCGGGCGCCGCGGCTGACCGGGGTGGAGTTCGAGGGCGGCGTGGGGCTGCTCCTGCGAGCATTCCTGGACGGCGGAGGCGGGCTCCAGGGCTGAACCGGTCCGAGACCCCGGGCGCGGTCAGTCGATCAGCGGGCGCCCGCCTGCCCCGGGCTCATCCTTGTCGGCGACGTCGTCCGCCTCGTCCGCATCCAGCACAGGCTTGGCCGCGGCGATGTTGCGGATCGGCCGCCACACCAGCAGCAGGGTGACGAACGAGCCCGCGAATGCGAACCACCACGGCGCCGTCAGACCCCAGGTCTGCGCGATGAGGCCGCCCAGCAGCTGTCCGATGACGAGACCGCCGAAGACGCCCACCATGTTGACCGACGCGATGCGGCCCTGCAGCGAGATCGGCACGAGGCGCTGGCGCACCGTCGTCGAGATCGTGCCCCACACGAACGCGTAGAGCCCGAAGCCGAACATGATGACCAGGGCGACGACGCCGTTCGTCGTGAGCGCGAACGACAGGTGCATGAGCACCTCCAGCGACAGGCACACGCGCATGAGCGTCGAGAACGACACGTGCTTCTCGAGCCAGCCGAACGAGAAGACCGCCACCATGCCGCCGAGGGCCGACGCGGTGGTGAGGGCGCCGTAGCCGATGGCGCCCATGTGCAGGTGCTCGGTGGCGTACAGCACCAGGACGCTCCAGGGCGCGGCCCACGTGACGTTGAACACCAGGATGATGAGCACGAGCGTGCGCACCGGCGCGTTGTGACGCAGCCACCGGAGACCCTCGCGGATCGGATGCGGCTTCACCGGGGTGCCGTCGGCGTTCACCGTCGCGGCACCGGTGGCGCCGGCATCCTTCTCGGGGATCGGGGTGTGCGAGATCCGCGAGATCAGCACGACCGCGAGCGTCACGCACAGGATCTGCAGCAGGAACGGCCAGAACGAGCCCACCGCGAACAGGAAGGCGCCCAGCGGTGGCCCGGCGAGCTGGTTGGCGACCAGGTAGCCGGCCTGCATGCGGGCGTTGCCGATGCCGAGGTCGGCGGGGCGCACCATCATGGGCAGCAGCGTGCTGCCGGCGGAGTCGGCGAAGACCTCGGCGGTGCCGTACAGGAACGCCGTCGCGAGCACGATCCACACGCTCGCGTGCCCCGTCACGAGGAACACCACCAGCGCTCCGACGATGACGGCCCGGAGGCCGTTGGCGAGCATCACGAGCCGGCGCCGGTCGTGGTGGTCGGCGACCGACCCGGCGAGGAGGCCGAACAGCAGCCACGGCAGGAACTGCATCATGGCACCGGATGCCACCAGCACCGGCGACGACGTCATCGACGCGATGAGCAGCGGCGCGGCCGACAGCGCGATCCCGTCGCCGAGGTTGCTGGTCCACGACGACGCCAGCAGCCAGCGGAAGTCCCTGCCCAGGCGGCGTGGAGCGATCAGTTCGCCGAGCGAGGGCATCCCAGCATCTTATGGGACCAGGAGCCCACGCCAGCGCGTCGGCCTCAGCTGGTCGCGGGCGCGTCCTTGCGGTGCACGAACAGGGTCTCGGTCTGCTCGATGTCCATGCCCTTCGTCTCGGGTACGCGCCAGAGGACGTAGATGAAGGACAGCGCCGCGAACAGCGCATACATGCCGTACGTGAGGGGCAGCGACCACGACGACATGGCCGGGAACGAGATCGTGATGAGGAAGTTCGCGATCCACTGGGCGCCCGCTGCCACACCCAGCGCCTTGCCGCGGATCCGGCTGGGGAAGATCTCGCCGAGCAGCACCCACACCAGCGGACCCCACGAGGCGCCGAAGCCGACGACGAACACGTTCGCCGCGATGAGCGCGATCGGACCCCACGGGGCGGGGAGCGTCACGGCGCCGTCGGCGTTCGTCTCGGAGAACACGAAGCACAGGGCCATCAGACCGAGCGAGACCGTCATCATCACCGAGCCCGTGAGCAGGATCGGCTTACGGCCGACGCGGTCGACCAGGAAGATCGCGATGAGCGTGACCAGCACGTTCGTGATCGACGTGACGACGCTGATGGTGAACGAGTCGCTCTCGTCGAAGCCGACGGACTGCCACAAACTCGTCGAGTAGTAGAAGATCACGTTGATGCCGACGAACTGCTGGAACACCGACAGGATGATGCCGACCCACACGATCCGCTGCAGGCCCAGCACCGGGCCGCGAATCGAGACGCCGGAGTTCTTGCGGTCGGCCTCGATGGCGTTCTGCAGTTCGCGGATGGACTGATCGAGGTCCGCGGGCGGCATGAGGCGCGCGAAGATCGCCCGCGCCTCATCGCGACGGCCCTTGGAGAGCAGGAAGCGCGGCGACTCGGGGAGGGTGAACGCGAGGATGCCGTACACGGCCGACGGGATCACCCCGACGAGGAACATCCACCGCCAGGCTTCGAGCCCGAACCACAGCACGTTGTCGGCGCCGCCGGCCGCGTTCGCGAGCAGCGCGTCCGACAGCAGCGCCGCGAAGATGCCGAGCGTGATCGCGAGCTGCTGCAGCGAGGCGAGGCCGCCGCGGATCTGCCGCGGTGCGATCTCGGCGATGTACGCCGGGGCGACGACCGACGCGATGCCGATGCCGAGACCGCCGATGACGCGCCACAGCGCGAGGTCCCACGGCGAGAACGCGAGACCGGCCCCGATCGACGAGACGAAGAACATGATGGCGCCGAGGAACATCACGCGCAGCCGGCCCCAGCGGTCCGACAGGTTGCCCGCGATGATCGCGCCGACCGCGCAGCCGAGCAGCGCGATCGCGACGACGAAGCCGGTGATGACGTCGTTGAGGGCGAAGTCCTTCGAGATCGAGTCGACGGCGCCGTTGATCACCGACGAGTCGAACCCGAACAGGAAGCCGCCCACCGCGGCTGCGACCGACAGTCCGATCGCGCGACGGCCGTAGGGGCTGCGGAGCGAGAAGGCGTCCGCCGGAATCGTGCCGGTCGTGTTCATGGTGGTCACGCTAGCGGTCGCCCGGGACCGGTGCGAGGCCTTGCGCGCGCGAGTCGGCATGTGCCAGAGCGACGTGGACGGCGGGTGGATGCCGCGGCCGCCGGCATCCCGTCGGTACTGTGGAGGCATGCCCGTGACACTGCTCGGCGCGGCCGAGATCCGCGCGCTCGCCGCCGACCTCGACGTCACCCCGACCAAGAAGCTCGGGCAGAACTTCGTCGTGGACGCCAACACCGTGCGCAAGATCGTGCACGTCGCCGAGGTGCAGCCGGGCGACCGCGTGGTCGAGGTGGGGCCCGGCCTCGGCTCGTTGACCCTCGCGATCCTCGAGGCGGGCGCATCGGTCACCGCCGTCGAGATCGATCACCGCCTCGCCGAGCGGCTGCCCGCGACCGCCGCCTCGCACGGCGTCGCCGACGGCGCCCTGACGGTCGTCGACGCCGATGCGCTGCGGGTCACCGAGCTGCCGGGCGATCCGGCCGTGCTGGTCGCGAACCTCCCCTACAACGTCAGCGTGCCGGTGCTGCTGCACTTCCTGGAGCATTTCCCGGGCCTGCAGCGCGGGGTCGTCATGGTCCAGGCGGAGGTCGGCGAGCGTCTCGCCGCCGCGCCAGGATCGAAGACCTACGGCGCCCCCAGCGTCAAGGCCGCCTGGTACGGCCCGTGGCGGCTGGCCGGCACCGTCTCGCGCCAAGTCTTCTGGCCCGTGCCCAACGTCGACAGCGTGCTGGTCGGCTTCCACCGCGACGCCGAGCCGCGCGGCGACGAGGAGCTGCGCGTGCGCACGTTCCGCATCGTCGACGCCGCCTTCCAGCAGCGTCGCAAGATGCTCCGGCAGGCGCTCTCAGGCGTGCTCGGAGGGACGGCGGCCGAGGCATCCGTCGTCCTGGAGCGCGCCGGGGTGGCGCCGACGGCGCGCGGCGAAGAGCTCACCGTCGACGACTACGTGCGCATCGCGCAGGCGGCGGGCGTGAGCGCGCCGGCGTGACCCGTCACCGGGCGTTCGGCGGATCTCCACCGCGTCGTCGGGTTCTGTTCGGGCGCGTCGGGTAACCTGCGAGCGTTCGCCGGTCCGGTTACACAGGCAGCTCGCCACCCGGCGGACCGGAGTCATCAGCCATGCGCACCGCCGAGTACCCGGCCCCCGAACGCGTCCTTCTCCACCTGAGCGACACCCACCTCCGCGCGCCGTCCACGCCGCAGCTGTTCGGCACGGTCGACGGCGAGGAGCATCTGGCGTCGGCGATCCGCGTCATCGAGGCCAGCGGCGTGCGGCCCGATGCCGTGGTCTTCACCGGTGACCTCGTCGACCTCGGCGAACCGCTCGCCTACGAGCGGCTGCGTGCCCTCGTCGAGCCGTTCGCCGCGCGGATCGGCGCGCGCATCCTGTGGGTCATGGGCAACCACGACGACCGTGCCGCGTTCCGTCCGGCGCTGCTGGACGAGGCGGCCGACCTCCGCCCCGTGGACCGCGTGGACGAGCTGGACGGTCTGCGCGTGGTCACGCTCGACACGACGGTCCCCGGCCGCCACCACGGCGAGCTCCGCGACGCTCAGCTCGCGTGGCTGAGCCGGGTGCTCGCCACGCCCGCGCCGCTCGGGACCATCCTCGCGATGCACCACCCGCCGGTGCCCAGCGTCCTGCCGCTCGCGGCGAGCGTCGAGCTGCGCGACCAGGACCGTCTGGCCGAGGTGCTGCGCGGCACCGACGTTCGCGGGATCATCGCGGGCCACCTGCACTATTCGACCTTCGCGACGTTCGCGGGGATCCCGGTGTCGGTGGCATCCTCCACGTGCTACGCGCAGGACCTGACCGTCCCGGTCGGGGGAACACGGCCGCAGGACGGCGCGCGGGCGTTCAATCTCGTGCACGTGTACGACCGGACCGTCGTGCACTCGGTGGTGCCGATCGACGTCCCCCGCACCCTGGAGCACATCGACGCCGAGGAGTCGCAGCGGCGCCTGCGCGCCGCGGGCATCATGCCGTCGGGTGAGACTGCGCCGATCGTCGCACCGAGGGATGCGCCGACCGCGCCGATTCCCGTGCTTCACTGAGCTCGTCGCGCTCCCACGGCGCGCGCACCGGGAACATGCGCTCCAGCGCGCCGCGGATCGCCTGCACGCGGATCTCTTCGGGCACCTCGGCCTCTCCGCCGTCGTTGAGGCAGAACATGTCGGCGTCCCGGCGTTCGGCCAGTCGCTCCATCAGGCGCACGCCCGATGCCATGGTCGTCTGCGCGTAGCGCACGCGCGGCGCCCGCGTGGCCACGGCCCGCCCGGTGAGCAGGGCGTAGTAGTGGTAGAGGCTGTTGGTCACCGAGATGTCCGTCGCCGAGCGGAACCGGGATGCCGCTGTCCGCGCGAAGTCGTCCGGGAAGGCCTGCTCGAGCTCGGCCATGACGCTCTTGCGCAGCGGCGCCGCGCAGTGCTCGAGGTCGCGCACGATGGTGCGTCCGAACCGCCCGCGCAGGAGGGCGCGGTTCACGCGCAGGCCGTTGTCGTGGCCGCTGCGGTGCAGCGCCGGATCGCCGGCGCCGATGCGGACCTCGCACTCGACGAACTTGGTGACGCCGCCGGGCGTGAAGAACATGCCCGGGTCCACCGCCCGGCCGAAGAACATGTCGTCGTTGGAGTACAGGAAGTGCTCGGCGAGCCCGGGGATGCGGTGCAGCTGCGCTTCCACGGCGTGCGAGTTGTGCGTGGGGAGCACCGCCGGATCGGCGAAGAACTCCTCGCTGCGCACGATCGTGACCTTGGGGTGCTCCCGCAGCCATGCCGGCGCGGGGGAGTCGGTGGCGATGAAGATGCGGCGGATCCACGGCGCGTGCATGTGGACGCTGCGCAGCGCGTAGCGCAGCTCGTCGACCTGCCGGTAGCGCGCGGGGCCGTCGTCACCCTGACCGACCTGGTACGCCGACAGCTGCGCGGCACGCTGACGCTGGAACTCGCTGGAGGACCCGTCGACCCACGAGAAGACGATGTCGATGTCTTCGGTGACATCCAGCGGGTGCGGGTCGAACATGCCGGCGATCGTGCGCCAGGTCCGCCCGTGCCGCTCGACGTCGGCATATGCGATGTCCTCGACCGGCGTGTGCCGCCGGGTGAGCGCGTTGTCGCGCGGCGCCTGGACGACGTCGGCGCCGAACCGCCAGAACTCCAGCGGCACGCCGAGCGACGGCCCGTACCGCAGCGATCCGGATGCCGTGATGCGCGGCCGGTACAGGCGCACGAACGAGGGACCGTCACCGGTCGGCTCGGCATCGCACGCGAGCGCCGGCGCGCGCCCCTTGGACTTCAGGTACAGCGGCTCGCGCGTGCACACGGCGGCGAGGGCTTCCAGGGCGACCTCGCGCTGCCGGGTGTCGACGACGAGGGCGGGTTCGGAGCGGTCGTGGCGGATGAGGAGCAGGTCGACGCCCGCAGCCTCCAGGGTGTCGGCGACCAGCAGCAGGTCGGCCTCCCGCGCCTCGTGCGGCGCGACGTCGTCGTGCACGAGGTGCAGGATCCCGCGGTCGACGACGACATCACCCCGGTCCAGGAGCACGCTCGAGGGTGCAGCGGTGTGCGACAGCGCAGACAAGAGAGTCATGCGTACCTCCTTCTGGCGGTCCCGCCGGTGGCCGGCGACGAATGCGCCGGTGAGGAAACGATAAGGAGCCTCCGTTACGACGACGTTTCCGGGGGTGCCCATTGACAACCGGGTCGCCGATGTGCAGTGAGGAACGGGTCGGCGGCTCCCTGCGAACGACGGCCGACGCCGATAGCCTGGACCGGTGACCGAAGACGACCGCTATCTGTCCCGCGGCGGAGACCTCCACCGCCCGTACACCGCCGCCGACGACCGCTACGCCGGCTCCGACTTCCGCCGCGTCGGCACCTCGGGTCTCACGCTCCCGCCCGTGTCGCTCGGCCTGTGGTGGAACTTCGGCGACAACATCCCGTTCGACAACCAGCGGGGGCTGCTGCGTCACGCGTTCGACCGCGGCATCACGCATTTCGACCTGGCGAACAACTACGGCCCGCCGTACGGCACCGCCGAGACGAACTTCGGGCGCATGATGCGCGAGGACTTCGCGCCGTACCGCGACGAGCTGATCATCTCGTCGAAGGCCGGCTACGACATGTGGCACGGCCCCTACGGCAACGGCGGCTCGCGCAAGTACCTCCTCGCGAGCGCGGAGCAGTCGCTGACGCGCATGAGCATCGACTACGTCGACATCTTCTACTCGCACCGCGTCGACCCCGACGTCCCCATCGAAGAGACGGTCGGCGCCCTCGACACGCTCGTCCGCCAGGGCAAGGCGCTCTACGTCGGCATCTCGTCGTACAGCGCGGAGCGGACCGCCGAGGCCGCCGCGGTGGCCCGCTCGCTGGGCACGCCCCTGGTCATCCACCAGCCCGCGTACTCGATCCTCAACCGCTGGGTCGAGGACGGGCTCACCGGTGTGCTGAAGCAGGAGGGCATGGGCGCCATCGCGTTCACGCCTCTCGCCCAGGGTCTGCTCACCGACAAGTACCTCGGGGGCGGGACGGCCGAGCGCGCGCAGCAGCGCGGATCGCTGCCGAAGGGCCCGCTCAGCGAGAAGGGGCTCGCGACGCTCCGTGGCCTCGATGTGATCGCGAAGGAGCGCGGGCAGTCGCTCGCCCAGATGGCGATCCAGTGGGTGCTGCGCGATCCCGTGGTGGCATCCGCTCTCATCGGCGCGTCCCGGCCGGCGCAGCTGGACGAGAACCTCAAGGCGCTGGACGGCCCCGCCTTCACGACGGAGGAGCAGGAGCGGATCGACGCCCTGTCGGACGGCATCGACGTGGACCTCTGGGCGGAATCGGCGAACCGGTGAGCCAGGCTCTCGCCGCCGAGGGCGTCCGCGTGCGGGCGCCCGGCAAGCTCAACCTCTTCTTCGAGGTCGGCGGCGTGCAGGACGACGGATACCACGACGTCGCCTCGGCGTACCAGGCGGTCTCGCTGTTCGAGGACGTGTGGGCTTCGCCGTCCGACGAGTTCACGGTCTCGATCTCGGGAACGGTCGACGTCTCGGGGGTGCCCGCCGACGACCGCAACCTCGCGGTGCGCGCCGCTCGCCTGGTCGCCCAGCGCATCGGGCACACCGGCGGGGTGCACCTCGACATCGTCAAGCACGTCCCGGTCGCGGGAGGGATGGGCGGCGGATCCGCGGATGCCGCGGCCGCCCTCGTCGCGTGCGATGCGCTGTGGGGTGCGGAGCTCGGCACGGCCGAGCTGCACAAGCTCGCGGCACGCCTGGGGGCCGATGTGCCCTTCGCCCTCATGGGCGGGACGGCGATCGGCACCGGCCGCGGCGACCAGCTGAGCCCCGCCCTGGCCAAGGGACGCTTCGACTGGGTGGTGGTGCCCTCCGACGCCGGGCTGTCGACACCCGAGGTGTACGCGCACCTCGACGAGCTGCGCACCCGCCCCGACATCCGGACGTCCGGCGCGGTGCCCGAGGTCGCGGCGGGTGTTCTCCACGCGCTGCGCGCCGGGGATCCCATCGCGCTCGCGGAGCACACCCGCAACGACCTGCAGGTGGCTGCGCTGTCGCTGCGGCCCGAACTGCGCCAGGCGCTGGAGCTGGGCGAGGAGTCCGGAGCGCTCGCGGGCATGGTGTCGGGGTCGGGTCCTACACTGGCGTTCCTGACCGTCGACCCCGAGTCGGCGCTGGAACTGCAGATCACACTGTCAGCGGCGGGATACGAGGCGCTCCACGTGCACGGGCCCGTCGCCGGCGCTCGCGTGGTGCCGGCCTGAGCGGCGGCCGAGGCATCCACTCACCGTCTTCGAGAGGAACATCCATGAGCACGTCCGAGAGCGCACCGCAGGGCGCGGCGGAGTCCGACCGCGCGGCGTTCCGCGCCGGCGCGGTCGACGAGGAGTCGCGCCTGCGACTCGCGGCGGGTGGACTGGACTACCGCCGCGTCGCCGTCGACGGCGACGACTATGCGGGCTGGCTGCAGTCCGCAGCGCGAGGCTTCCAGGACGCGGAGCGGTCGCCCGAGCAGGTCGCCGCCTCGCGCGAGCGCAGCGGCTACCGCCGCGTGACCGGCGTGTACGACCCGCAGGCCCCCGTGACCGATGCACCGGTCGCGACGATCGCGTCGTGGATCGGCGAGCTCACCGTGCCCGGCGGCGCGGTGATCCCGTCGTGCGCGATCTCGTCCGTCACCGTGGCGCCGACCCACCGCCGCCGGGGTGTCGCCCGGTCGATGCTCGAGGGCGAGCTGCGCGCCACGCGCGACGCCGGAGTGCCGGTGGCGATGCTCACGGTCAGCGAGTCCCCCCTGTACGGACGGTACGGTTTCGCGCCCGCCGCCGCGGCGGCGGCGTGGACGATCGAGACGAGGCGGGCGGCGTGGACCGGCCCGCGACCGGACGGCCGCGTCGACTTCATCCCGCGCGATCGCGTGCGCGAGCTCATGCCGGTGCTGCACGACCGCGTCCGGCGCGGTTCGGCGGGCGAGATCGACATCGCGGGCAGCTTCTGGGACCTCTTCGCCGGCACGAATCCCGCCGCGGAGCGGACCGGTGAGAAGCGCGCGATCCAGTACGCCGATGCGGCGGGCGAGGTCCGCGGCGCCGCGGTCTACGCCGTCCACGAGAACGAGGCCGATTTCACCAAGGGGACCGTGCGCGTCCACTATCTCGTGGCCGAGACGGACGACGCGTACGCGGCGCTGTGGCGCTTCCTCCTCGAGCTGGATCTCGTCGCCGAGGTCAACGCCGAGAACCTCGCGGTCGACGAGCCGCTGCTGTGGATGATCGCGGACCAGCGTGCGGCGAAGATCAGCATCCGCGACCACCAGTACGTCCGCATCCTCGACGTCGTCGCGGCGCTCGAGACGCGCCGCTACGCCGCAGCGGGTCGCCTGGTGCTGGACGTGTCGGATCCGCTCGGCATCGCGGCAGGACGCTACCTGCTCGAGACCTCCGCCGAAGGGACGGGCCGCGTCCGTCGTCTCGACGACGGCGAGTCGGTGGATGCCGTCGTCCTGCGCCTCGGCGTCGCCGAACTGTCGGCGACGTACCTCGGCGGGGTGTCGGTCGCGACCCTGGCAGCCGCAGGCCGTGTCTGGGTGGAGCACGGCGACGCGGCATCCCGCTCGTCCGAAGCCGTCGCGACCGCGAGCCGGGTGCTGGGCTGGCACACGGCGCCCCGCCTCAGCATCTGGTACTGAAGTCGCGAGCGGGCACTCGCGTGCGCCGGAGTGCGGCGCGCGGGGGTGCTGCACTCGCCTAGCCTGGAAGGGACATGGCACATCTTCTGGGGGCCGAAGCCCTGCACCTCGAGTTCCCGACCAAGGTCGTCTTCGATCGGGTGTCGCTCGGCATCGACGAGGGCGATCGCATCGGCGTCGTCGGCCGCAACGGCGACGGCAAGAGCTCGCTGCTCGCGATGCTGGCAGGCAGGCTCCAGCCCGACAGCGGTCGGGTGACGGTGCGCGGAGGTGTCCGCGTGGGCGTGCTCGACCAGTCCGACACGCTCGACGACGCGATGACCGTCCGCCAGGCGGTCGTCGGCGACCGCCCCGAGCATGACTGGGCGGGTGATGCGCGCACCCGGGAGGTGATCGCGGGGCTGCTCGGCGACCTCGCGTGGGACGGCCCGATCGCCGGTCTGTCGGGTGGGCAGCGCCGGCGCGTGTCTCTCGCGGCGCTGCTCGTCGGCGACGACGACGTGATCTTCCTCGACGAGCCCACCAACCACCTCGACGTCGAGGCGATCGCGTGGCTCGCCGACCACATCAAGCGGCGCTGGCCCGCCAGTCAGGGCGGCCTGCTCGTCGTCACCCACGACCGATGGTTCCTCGACGAGGTCTGCAACACCACATGGGAGGTGCACGACCGCATCGTCGAGCCCTTCGAAGGCGGCTACGCGGCGTACATCCTGCAGCGCGTCGAGCGCGACCGCCAGGCCGCGGTCATCGAGCAGCGCCGCCAGAACCTCGCGCGCAAAGAGCTGGCGTGGCTGCGCCGCGGCGCCCCCGCCCGCACGTCGAAGCCGAAGTTCCGCATCGACGCGGCCAACGTGCTCATCGCCGACGTGCCCGAGATCCGCGACGCGACGGAGCTCCGCTCGCTCGCCGTCTCCCGCCTCGGCAAGGATGTCGTCGACCTGCTCGACGCGGCGGTGTCGTACGACGGCCGCGAGGTGCTGCATCCCGTCGAGTGGCGCATCGCCCCGGGAGAGCGCACGGGCATCCTCGGCGTCAACGGCGCCGGCAAGTCGACGCTGCTGGGCCTGGTCGCGGGCGACGTCGAGCCCACGGCGGGCCGGGTCAAGCGCGGCAAGACGGTGAAGGTCGCGACGCTCACGCAGCGCCTCGACGAGCTCGAGGAGCACCTCGACGACCCGGTGCGCGTCGTCATCTCGCGGCTGCGCACGACGTACACGTTCGGCAGCGGCTCGAAGGCGCAGGAGCTGACCCCTGGACAGCTGCTGGAGAGCATGGGCTTCCAGAGCGCGCAGCTGTCCACGCCGGTCAAGGACCTGTCGGGCGGGCAGAAGCGGCGCCTGCAGCTGCTGCTGATCCTCCTCGAGCAGCCCAACGTGCTCATCCTCGACGAGCCCACGAACGACCTCGACACCGACATGCTGGCTGCCATCGAGGACCTCCTGGACTCCTGGCCCGGCACCCTCCTGGTCGTGTCGCACGACCGGTACTTCATCGAGCGCGTCACCGACCAGCAGTACGCGATCCTCGACGGACACCTCCGCCACCTTCCCGGCGGCGTCGACGAGTACCTGCGACTCAGAGCGCGGTCGTTGAGCGAACGCGCTTCGACAGGCTCAGGAACCGGAAGGGCCGTGGATGCCGGGCCCCCGGCATCCACGTCCCCCTCGCTGTCGGGAGCCGAGCTGCGCGCCGCGCAGAAGGAGGTCGCTGCGCTGGAGCGCCGCCTGGAGAAGCTGGAGTCGCAGATCGGCGCGGCCCGCACGGCGCTGGCCGACCACGATCAGTCCGACTACGTCGGCCTCGGCGTCGAGATGGCACGCATCACCGATCTCGAGAAGGAGCGCGACGGCGTCGAGGAGCGCTGGTTCGAGCTCACCGAGCAGATCGGCTGACGTGGGCCGCACGCTCGCGGGCCTGCCTGGCACGGTGCTCGACGCGTTGTCGGCGGCCTTCCCCGACACCGACCTCGAACGGGCGACGTGGGTGAACGGCGCGTTCCACTTCGTCGCACTGTGCGGCGGATCGGGCGTGCTGCGCGTGCGCGTGGGCGGTGATCACCGCGAGGCGGTGACGAGGGAGGCCGACGCGATGCGATGGTTCTCGAGGCTGCCTCTCGCGGTTCGTACGCCGGGCATCGCGCGCGGTGCGGTCCACGGCGACGGATGGTCTGCCTACTCGTGCGAGCTCATGGCCGGCGAGCCCATGCGACACGGCGACTGGCACGTCGACCGCGGCGTGCTGCTGCCGCTGCTGGAAGAGCTCGCGTCGGTCGTCCCGCCGCTGCTGCCGCCGTCGCTCGGACCGCGGGCGTGGTGCGGCGGCGACATGTGGCCGACCATCGTCGACGAGATCACCGCGGGGTGGGACGCTCGGCTGCGGCGGGCGGTCCGCACCGCAGTGGAGATCGTCGTGCACGATGCTCCGGAGCCGGCGGTGGCGGTGCACGGGGATCTCGGGCCGCACAACATCCTGCTCGCTACGGCCGGTGCGGCCCTCATCGACCCCGACAACGCCGGTGTGGGTGAGCCCGAGACCGATCTCGCACCGTTGATCGGCTTCTACCCGGCGGCGGATCTCGCCCGGGACTTCTCGCCGGCGCGCATGCGTCGGGCAGCGGCGATCAAGCGCGTGCTTGCGCTGCAGGTGGCAGCGGCCGCAGAACTCGCGGCAGACGTTCCGCTGCGCGACCACGCGCTCGGCAACTTCGTCCGGCGGGAGTCACGTCGGTGACCACGGCTACGCTGGCGCGATGACGGTGAAGGCGGTGTGCTGGGACTGGAACGGCACGCTGCTCGACGATGTGGCGCGATGCCTGCGAGTGATGAATCTGATGCTCGCCGACTTCGGCAGGCCACGGATCGCGGACGCCGCCGCCTATCGCGCGGTGTTCCGCTTCCCACTGGACCTGTTCTATGCCGACGTCGGCATAGAACCGGGGGAGTACCGGGCAGCGGTCGACCGGTACCTGGAGCTGCTCACCGCGGACACGACCGACGTGCCGCTGCACGGAGGTGCACGAGAGGCGCTCGACCGAGTGCGCTCGCGGGGGATCGCGCAGGTGCTCGCGTCCGCGACGCTCGCGCCGCTCCTGGAAGCGCAGCTTCGCCCGCACCGACTTGCCGGCTCGTTCGACCGGATCCTCAGCATCACCGACGCGCACCGCGCCTCGAAGCGGGACGTGATCGCCGCGTGGCTGGAGGGCACCGGGTACGAGCCGGCCGACGTGCTGCTCATCGGCGACACCGATCATGATCTCGAGATCGCCCGCGAGCTCGGCACGCGGTTCGTGCACTTCGAGGGAGGGCACCAGGCGCTCTCGGACGGCGACGTCGTGAGCATCCGTGCGCTCGGGCAGCTGGAGCGGGTGCTCGATGGATGAGCCCCGCGCTGACGAGATGCTGCTCCACAGCTACTCGTCAGCGCCCTGGCTGCCACCCGGTGGGCGGGCGGACGTCGTCTGCGCAACGGAGCCGCCCGCGCCGATGTGCCTGGTCCGCGTCCTCATCGTCGACGGCGGACGCGCGTTCTGCGTGCCGCGCGACGGCGCCGGAAAGCTGGACATCCCCACGCGGGCGGTCGGAGCCGCCGACCCCCGCGGGCGTCGAGCGGTCGGCGAGCTGGTGGACGAGATCGCCGGGCCCGGCGGTCGGGCACAGTTCGTGGGCGCCGTCCGCAACACCGTGGTGCGAGCAGCCTCCGACTATCCCTGGCCCGTCCCCTCGGCCTACTTCGGTGTGTGGCGGGTCGACGGGATGCCGGTCGTCGACGGCGTGTGGCTCCCGTTGGGCTACGGGTCGCCCTTGGCCGAGAGGCATTGGTTCCCGCTGGCCCACGAGGTGTGAGGGACGGGGGACCACACGTTCGGTTGCGAGACCGCTCGGATGCGGGTGGCCGGTGAGGGCGCAGCCGAGACCGCGCGGCAAAGCTTTGCCGTTGCGCTAAGTGATCGGCAGGCGCATACTTACCCGTATGGCTAAGTATGCGCCGCTCGACGAGGTGTTCGTCGCCCTCGCCGACCCCACCCGCCGCGCGGTGATCCGGCGCCTGGGCGAGGGGCCCGCGAGTGTGAGCGAACTGGCTCGTCCGTTCGCGATCACGCTGCCGTCGTTCCTCAAGCACGTGCGGATGCTCGAGGCGTCCGGACTGGTGAGGACCGCCAAGTCCGGTCGTGTGCGGATGTGCACGCTCGACCCCGAACGGCTCGCGCTCGTGGACGGCTGGCTCGCCGAGCAGCGGCGTGTGTGGGAGGAGCGCACAGACCGCCTCGCCGACTTCGTCACCGGGTCCCCCGGGATCCCCGAATCCTCTACGAACCGCCAATCCCAGGAGCAGTCATGACCGACATCGATCCCCGCCTCGACCTGACCCTCGACCGCGTGATCCGCGCCCCGCGCGACGTGGTGTGGCGGGCCTGGACCGACCCCGCCCAGCTGGCCCAGTGGTGGGTGCCCGCGCCCACCGTCGCACGCGTCGAGAAGCTCGACGTGCGCCCGGGCGGCGCATTCGTCACCAGCATGAGCGACGACGGGTCGGCGTTCGTCCCGCACACCGACGGGGTGTTCCTGGTCGTGGACGACGGCGCGCGGATCGTGTTCTCGAACGCGATCGACAGCAGCTGGCACCCCGCATCGCCCGAGCCCGTGGCCATGACGGCCGAGATCGTGTTCGACGAGCACCCGGACGGCACCGAGTACCGCGTGGTGGTGCGGCATGCCGACCCGGCGACGCGGGATCGTCACGAGCAGCTCGGCTTCTTCGACGGCTGGGGCGCCGTGACCCAGGCGCTCGCCGCGCTCGCCGAGTCGCGCGCGGCCTGAGCGCGTCGTCAGGCGCCGGCGACGTCGAACCCGAGGCTCAGCTTGCGCAGCAGCGCGGCGAGGCGGTCGCGGTCGGCGCGCGAGAGCGACTCGAGCAGCACGGCCTCGGCATCCACGAGACGCGTGATCGCGGCATCCACCCGGATCCTGCCCTCGTCGGTCAGGGTCACCAGCACGCTCCGCCCGTCGGCGGGATCGGCCTCGCGCCGTACCAGGCGGCGCCCGACGAGACGGTCGATGCGGTTGGTCATCGTGCCGCTGGAGACGAGTGTCTGCTGCAGCAGCTGCTTGGGGCTCAGCTGGAAGGGATCGCCCGCGCGGCGGAGGGCCGACAGCACATCCCACTCCCACGGTTCGAGGTCGCTGCGACGGAACGCGTCGCGCCGTGCGCGGTCGAGGTGGCGCGAGAGCCGGTCCACGCGCGACAGCACGCCGAGCGGCGAGAAGTCGAGGTCGGGGCGCTGGGTGATCCATGCCTCGACGATGCGGTCGACCTCGTCACTCTGCGCCGTCATCCGTCCATTATCGCGACGGAGGGCCCCGCGTCGCGTCTGGCAGACTTGACGGGCGGGTCCGGGCGACCGGACGCCGCGTTCCGCCGTGGTGTAACGGCAGCACGACAGCCTTTGGAGCTGTGAGGTTCAGGTTCGAATCCTGGCGGCGGAGCATGACCGACACCGCACTCGCCGTCATCGTCCTCGCCGCCGGGCAGGGGACACGCATGAAGTCCTCGATCCCGAAGGTGCTGCACCGCATCGGCGGTCAGCCGCTCGTCGGGCACGTGCTGCGCGCGGCAGCCGTGCTGACGCCCGAGCGCACGCTCGTCGTCGTGCGCCACGAGCGCGAGCTGGTCGCGACGGCGATCGCGGACCTCGCGCCCGATGCCGCCGTCGTCGACCAGGACGAGATCCCCGGCACCGGCCGCGCCGTCGAGCTCGCGCTCGACCAGCTCGCAGGGTTCGACGGCGACGTCCTGGTGCTGTCGGGCGACTGCCCCCTCGTGGATGCCGACACGCTCGCGTCGTTCGTCGCCGCCCACCGCGCCGCCGACGCCGCCGTGACGCTCATGACGGCCGTCGTCGACGACGCGAACGGCTACGGCCGCATCGTCCGCGACGCCGACGGCGACGTCGCGCGCATCGTCGAGCAGAAGGACGCCGATGACGCCGAGCGCGCCATCCGCGAGATCAACGCCGGCATGTACGTGTTCCGCGCCGACACGCTGCGCACCCACCTGCCCGCGATCGGCACCGACAACGCGCAGGCCGAGAAGTACCTCACGGATGTCGCGGGACTGGTGCGGCAGGAGGGCGGCCGGGTGGCGGCATCCGTCGTCGACGACGTCACCGTCACCTTCGGCGTGAACGACCGCGTTCAGCTCGCCGAGGTCGGCCGTCTGCTCAACGCCCGCACGGTGCGCCACTGGCAGCTCGAAGGCGTGACGGTCATCGACCCGGCCACGACCTGGATCGACGTCGATGCGACGCTCGCTCCCGACGTCACGGTGCTGCCCAACACGCACATCCTGCGCGCCACGACGATCGGCGCCGGCGCGATCGTCGGTCCCGACACGAGCCTGGTCGGCTGCGAGGTCGGCGAGGACGCCACCGTCACCCGCACCGACGCGACGTTCGCCATCATCGGGGCGAAAGCGACGGTCGGGCCCTTCGCCTACCTGCGTCCGGGGACGGAGCTCGGCGAGAAGGGCAAGATCGGCACCTTCGTCGAGACGAAGAACTCGACGATCGGCGAGGGCAGCAAGGTGCCCCACCTGTCGTACATCGGCGACACGACGATCGGCCGTCACGTCAATCTCGGCGCCGGTGCGATCACCGCGAACTACGACGACCTGACGAAGCACCGCACCGAGATCGGCGACGAGGTGCACTCCGGGTCGCACAACGTCTTCGTGGCGCCCGTTAGGATCGGAGACGGCGCGAAGACCGGGGCAGGGGCGGTCATCCGCAAGGATGTTCCCGCCGGCGCCCTCGCTCTCAGCGTCGCCCCTCAGCGCAACGTCGAGGGGTGGGTCGAGAAGAACAGACCGGGTACCGGGGCGGCGGACGTCGCAGCCCAGGCCCGCAGCGCACAGAAGGCGGACGATGGCGCGCAAGAAGAAGACCGTTGAACTCGACCGGGCGAATGACATCGCCCCCGGACTCGTCGCGAAGACGAAGAAGCGCCTCGTCGTCGCACGCGGCAGCTCGCACCCCGAGCTCGCGACGCAGGTCGCCGAGCAGCTGAGCACCGAGCTCGTCCCCACCGAGTACCGCACGTTCGCGTCCGGCGAGATCCTGACGCGCTTCGAGGTCTCGATCCGCGGGTGCGATCTGTTCCTCATCCAGAGCTTCGGTCCGCCGGTCAACGAGTGGATGATGGAGACGCTCATCATGCTCGACGCCGCCAAGCGCGCGTCGGCCAAGCGCATCACCGTCGTCGCGCCGTACTTCCCCTACTCCCGGCAGGACAAGAAGGGCCGCGGCCGCGAGCCGATCAGCGCGCGCCTCGTCGCCGACCTGTTCAAGACGGCCGGCGCCGACCGCGTCATGAGCGTCGACCTGCACGCCGCGCAGATCCAGGGCTTCTTCGACGGGCCCGTCGACCACCTGTTCGCGAAGCCCGTGCTGCTGGAGTACTTCGAGAACACGCTGAGCGCCGAGGACCGCGAGCGCCTCACCGTCGTGTCGCCCGACACCGGCCGCGTGCGCGTCGCCGACCAGTGGTCGGACAGCCTGGGCGCCCCGCTGGCGATCATCCACAAGCGCCGCGACCCGAACGTCGCCAACCAGGTCACCGTCAACGAGATCGTCGGTGCGGTCGACGGCCGCGTGTGCCTTCTGGTCGACGACATGATCGACACCGGCGGCACCATCGTGAAGGCCGCCGAGGCGCTCAAGGCGAACGGCGCCGTCAAGGTCATCGTCGCCGCGACCCACGCCATCTTCAGCGATCCTGCGGCCACGCGGCTGCAGAGCCCCGCCATCGACGAGGTCGTCGTCACCGACACGGTGCCGATCCCCGACGAGAAGCGGTTCTCGACGCTTACGATTCTGCCTATCGCCCCCTTGCTCGCGCGAGCGATCCACGAGGTGTTCGAGGACGGCTCCGTCACCAGCATGTTCGACGGGGCCGCCTGACCCCGCAGCGGATCACGGCCGTAGGGGGCGGCAGACGGATGGAGCATCGATGTCGCAGACCCCCGCACCGCTCACAGAGGCCCGCCTGACTGTGCCGCGCCCGTGGGCGCTGACCACGGCCGACGTACTGACCCACCTGCAGACCGGCGGCGGGGGACTGGGCGCCGAGGCGGCCGAGGAGCGTCTGCAGCTCGCAGGCCCCAACCGGCTGCCCGAGCCCGAGCGCAAGCCCGCTGTCGTGCGGTTCCTGGTGCACTTCAACGACACCCTGATCTACATCCTGCTGGGCGCCGCGGTCATCAAGGCGCTCATGGGCGACTGGCTCGACTTCTGGGTCATCATGGCGGTCGCGATCATCAATGCGGTCATCGGATTCATCCAGGAGGGACGCGCTGAGAAGGCACTCGCCGGGATCCGGGGGATGCTGTCGGCCGATGCCACGGTCAAACGCGACGGCGGATGGGTCACGGTGCCGGCGGTCGATCTCGTGCCCGGTGACCTGGTGCGCCTCATGCCCGGCGACAAGGTGCCCGCCGACCTGCGGCTCGTGCAGGCGTTCCGGCTGCGGATCGATGAGGCGGCGCTGACGGGGGAGTCGGTGCCCTCGTCGAAGTCCACCGACCCTGTGCCGGTCGACGCGGGCGTGGGCGATCGCGGTTCCATGGCGTTCTCGGGCACGATCGTGAGCGCCGGCCAGGGGCAGGGCGTGGTCACTGCGACGGGCGTCGCGACCGAGATCGGCCGCATCCAGGCGCTCTCGGACGAAGCCGGATCGCTCGCCACACCGCTGACGCGTCAGCTCGACGGCTTCGGCCGCATCCTGACGGTGGTCATCCTGGGCATGGCGGCCATCATGCTGATGATCGGCCGCTTCCTGCACGGGATGCCGTTCGACGAGCTGATCTCGGCGGCCATCGGCTTCGCCGTCGCGGCGATCCCCGAGGGGCTGCCGGCGCTCGTCACGATCACGCTGGCGATCGGCGTGCAGCAGATGGCCCGCCACAACGCGATCACGCGCAAACTCCCGGCGGTCGAGGCGCTCGGCTCGGTCACGACGGTGTGCTCCGACAAGACGGGCACGCTGACGAAGAACGAGATGACGGTGCGGCGGATCGTCACACCGGTCGGCGAGTACGACGTGACGGGTCTGGGCTACTCGCCCGAGGGCGGCATCCGCGCCGTCGGCGTCGCGGACGATGCCGCCGGCTCGGGGGATCTCGCCGCCATCCTGTCGGTGGCGACGCTGTGCAACGACGCGCACATCGTGCAGGGCGACGACGGCACCTGGTCGCTCGTGGGCGAGCCGACCGAGGGGGCCCTCAAGGTCGCCGCGATGAAGGGCGGCGTGGGCTCCGCCGGCGGGCGCCGTGTCGCGGTGATCCCGTTCGACTCGGCGCACAAGCTCATGGCGACGCTCAACGAGGCGGCTCGGACCGGGGGCGGCGAGGGGGAGGTCTCGCGCGCGATCCTCGTGAAGGGCGCGCCCGACCGGCTGCTGGAACGTTCCCTCACGCAGCGCGGCGCGCACGGCTCCGAGTCGCTCGACCTCGCGTTCTGGGAGAAGGCGCTCGATGAGCTCAGCTCCCAGGGGCTTCGGGTGCTCGCGGCCGCCCGCAAGCCGGTGCGCGCGACCACCGACGAGTTCGCGCTCGACGACCTCGTCGACCTGGAGTTCCTCGGGCTGTGGGGCATCGTCGACCCGCCGCGGCCCGAGGCGATCGAGGCCATCGCCGACTGCCATGCGGCCGGCATCAGCGTCAAGATGATCACCGGCGACCACGCCGGCACGGCGCTCGCGATCGCGCATGAGATGGGGCTCGCCGGCCCGGACGCGGACGTGCTCACGGGCGCGGAGCTCGAGGCGCTCAGCCAGGAGCAGCTGCGGGAGGTGGTCCGCGACGTTGACGTGTACGCGCGCACGAGCCCCGAGCACAAGATCCGCATCGTGCGCGCGCTGCAGTCGCACGGAGAGGTCGTCGCCATGACCGGCGACGGCGTCAACGACGCACCGGCCCTGACGCGGGCGGACGTCGGCATCGCCATGGGCATCAAGGGCACCGAGGCGACCAAGGAGGCCGCCGAGTTCGTGCTCGCGGACGACAACTTCGCGACGATCCGCAGCGCGATCGCCGAGGGCCGCCGCATCTACGACAACCTGCGCAAGTCGATCGTCTTCCTGCTGCCCACCAACGGCGCGCAGTCCCTCGTGATCCTGATCGCGGTGGTGTTCGGCCTCGCGCTGCCGGTGACCAGCGTGCAGGTGCTGTGGGTCAACATGGTGACGGCGGTGACGCTGTCGCTCGCGCTCGCCTACGAGCCCGCCGAACGCGGGATCATGCAGCGCCCGCCCCGTGCGAGCGGCGGCCCCATCATCGATCGCGGCGAGCTCGGGTTCGTGATCGTCGTGTCGCTCCTCATCGGCGGCGCGACGATGGGCGTCTTCTACGGTGTCGCGGCGACAGGCGTCGACGTGGAGTTCGCACGCACCGAGGCCGTGCTGATGCTCGCGTTCGGGCAGCTGGCGTACCTGTTCAACTGCCGGTTCCTGTCGCGTTCGAGCCTCACGCTCGACGTGCTGCGCGGCAACCGCGCGGTGTGGTGGTCGGCGCTCGCACTGGTCGTCCTGCAGGTGGTCTACACGTACGTGCCGTTCATGAACCTGCTGTTCGAGTCGCGGCCACTGCCGGCGGCATCCTGGATCCTTCCCATCGGCCTGTCGATCGCGATCTTCCTCGCGGTCGAGGCGCTCAAGGCGCGGCGGACGCGGTCATCGCGTCACACGCGGTCACTCAAAGGCACTTCATAGGACGGGTTGGGAGGATGCTTGCGGGCGCATACATCTGCGCCCGCTGACTACGAGCCAGGAGGACCGTCATGATCCGCACCGCACTCGCCACACGTCCCGTCCGCGCCGGCGCCGCCCTCACCGCGGCGGCCGGCATCGCTCTGCTGGCCGGCTGCGCGCCGACCGCGTCGGAGGCGGAGGAGCCGTCCACGGGCTCCTCCTCGACCGACGACTCGACGGGCGACAGCTCGGCGAGCACGGGCACCGGCACGTACGCCGACGGCACGTACACGGCAGAAGGCTCGTACCCGACGCCCGAATCGGTGGAGACCATCTCGGTCACCGTCACATTGAAGGACGACATCGTCACCGACGTCGAGGTCACCGGCAACCCGCAGAAGCGGGAGTCCGAGGAGTATCAGGGCAAGTTCATCGGCGGGATCGCCGCGGTGGTCGTCGGGCAGGACATCGACGACCTCCAGGTGAGCCGCGTCGCCGGCTCGTCGCTCACCAGCGGCGGGTTCAACGACGCCATCGAGACGATCAAGTCCGAGGCGGCGGGCTGAGCATGGCCGGGGCGCCCGCATCGTGGCGCTTCGAGGCCATCGGCACGACGTGGGAGATCGTCACCGACGAGGAGCTGCCGGCCCCGCTCCGCGCGGCCGTCACCGCGACCGTCGACGAGTTCGACCGCACCTGGTCCCGCTTCCGGTCCGACTCCGCCGTCAGCGCGCTCGCCCGCCGGGGCGGGGCGCTTCCCGCGCCGCCTGACGCCGCGCCGATGCTCGACGCGCTGTCGGCGCTCTCGGCAGCCACCCGGGGCGCCGTGAACCCGCTGGTCGGGGCATCCCTCGATGCCCTCGGCTATGACGCCGCCTCGTCGCTGCGCGACCGCGGGGCTCAGCCGGCGCCTGCCGACTGGAGCGCAAGGCTGACGTGGCAGGACGGCGTCCTCGCGCTCACGGAGCCGGCGACGATCGACGTCGGCGCGCTCGGCAAGGGACGCCTCGTCGACCTCGTGCTGGCCGTCGTGGCGGCCTCCGTCCCCGGCGATGTCGTCGTCGACGCGAGCGGCGACCTCGCGGTGCGCGGACACGGTCGGCGCATCGGCCTGGAGCACCCCTTCGACCCGCGCCGCGCGATCGGGGTCTGGGAGGTGACGGATGCCGCACTGTGCGCATCCGCGACCAACCGGCGTGCGTGGCCGTCGGCGACGGGCACCACCCTGCACCACGTGCTCGACGCGCGTACCGGTCAGCCGGTGCGCGCCTACGCGGCGACGTGGGCGGTCGCGGGTGACGCGATGACGGCGGACGCCGTCGCGACCGCGCTGTTCTTCGACGGGGGACCGCGCCTGGCCCACGAGTGGGGCGTCGAATGGGTGCGCATGACGACCGACGGCGCCGTCGAGTGGTCTCCCGGGTGCCGCGCCGACCTCTTCCTCGGAGCAGATACCGTGGAATCGTGACCGAGTCTCTCTCCGGACACGTCGTCGCGGTCTCCCGCGACGACGCGCATCGCTTCAGCAAGCCGACGCGTGACACCATCACCCTGATCGCCGGGCTCGGCGTCGAAGGCGATGCTCACGCCGGCGTCACCGTCCAGCACCTGTCTCGCGTGAAGCGCGACCCCGGGGCGCCCAATCTGCGGCAGGTCCACCTGATGCACGCCGAGCTCTTCGACGACATGGCCGCACGCGGCCACGTCGTCACGCCGGGTGCGCTCGGCGAGAACATCACGACCGCGGGTGTGGATCTGCTGGGTCTCGCACGAGGGACGCGGCTGGAGATCGGCGACGAGGCGGTGATCGAGATCACCGGCCTGCGCAACCCCTGCGCGCAGATCAACGGCGCCTCTGACGGGCTCATGAAGGAGCTCGTGTACGTCGACGACGCCGGCGAGACCGTGCGCCTCGCGGGCGTCATGTCGGTGGTCCTCGCCGGCGGCACGGTGCGCGCGGGCGACGGCATCCGCGTCATCCCGCCGGCGGGCCGCCACGAGCCTCTGCAGCCGGTGTGACGCGATGGGAACTCTGACTGCGCTCTGGAACCGCGTCTTCGCGGTGCTCGGCCGCCTCTCGATGTACCGGCTCGTGTACTTCGCCCTCGCGGCGCTCGCCGTGGTGGCACTCCTGCTGTCGTTCTTCGGCCTGGTCGGCCCCGATCCGCTGCAGCTCGTCGTGACGCTGGTGGTGCTGGCGGCCGTCTGCGTGGCGGTGGATGCCGCCGCCCAGCGTGTCCTGAACCTTCCCTGGCGCCTGGAGTCCTCGCTCATCACGGCGCACATCCTGCTGTTCGTGCTCGGACCCACGCTCGAGGTCGCGGGCCTGGCCGGCATCGCCATCGCCGCGGCCGTCGCGTCGCTCTCGAAGTACGTGCTGGCGTGGCGCGGGCGTCACATCTTCAACCCGGCGGCCGTGGGCGCCACCGTGCTGACGCTGCTGAGCCTCGCGTGGCCCGCGCTGGGCGCGCCGTCGTGGTGGGTCGGCACACCCGCGCTGGCCGCTCCGGTGGTCCTCCTCGGCCTCGCGGTGCTCGTGCGCACCGAGAAGGTGCGCGTGATCGCCGTGTTCCTCGTGATCGCCGTGGCCGTGTTCGTGCTGCGCACGGCCGCGCTGCTGACGGCGTCCGGATCCCTCGTCGACACATGGCAGCTGCTGTCGATCGCGCTGTTCAGTTCGCCGTTCCTGTTCCTCGGCGCCTTCATGCTCTCCGAGCCGCTGACGCTTCCGCCGCGCCGGTGGCAGCAGTTCACGGTGGCCGCGGTCGTCGGCGTGCTCGCCGGCTGGCCCATCCCGGTCGGCGACATCACGCTCGGCCAGGAGCGCGCCCTGCTGATCGGCAACCTCGTCGCCTTCGCATTCGCCGTGCGCACCGCCGTGCGTCTCACCCTGGTGTCGCGCGCGGAGCCGACGCCCACGGTGCAGGAGCTCACGTTCCGCGTGCACGACCGGCTCGCCTTCCTCCCCGGCCAGTACCTCGAACTGGAGGTGCCGCACCGTCACCCGGACGCGCGCGGCACCCGGCGGGAGTTCAGCATCGCCTCGGCGCCCGCCGACCTGCCGCTGCTGAAGGTCGCGTTCAAGGAGGGCAAGAGCGCGAAGGCGCTGAGCTCGTACAAGCAGGCGCTCGCGCAGGTGAAGCCCGGCGACGCCCTCGCGATCACCGGCGTGTGGGGCGACTTCCTTCTGCCCAAGCGCGATGCGGCCCCGGTCCTCATGGTCGCGGCGGGCATCGGCGTGACGCCCTTCGTGTCGCAGCTGCGGCAGGCGACGGCGTCGGCGGCCGACCGTGACATCGTGCTGGTGTACGTCGCGTCGGATGCCTCGGAACTGGCCTATCGCGACGAGATCGAGGCCTCGGGGGCTCGGGTCGTCGTATTCACGCGTGATCGGCCGGCAGACCTTCCGCGGCACTGGGAGTGGGCCCAGGGCGTGCGGCTCGACGCGGACGGCCTGATGCGCGTCGTGCCCGACATCGGGTCACGCCATGCCTACATCTCGGGTCCCGCGGCGCTGATCGCCGATCTCGCGCCCGCGCTGGAGCGCGCCCGCTCGATCACGACCGACGCCTTCAGCGGCTACTGACCTCGTCGGCGGGCCGCGTCGGCAACCGGACCTCGAACGTCGTGTCGCCGGGGGCGCTGCGCACCTGGATGCTGCCGCCGTGCGCGTCGACGATGGCCCGCGCGATCGAGAGCCCGAGACCGGTGCCGCCGGTGTGGCGCGCGCGTGACCGGTCGCCACGGGCGAAGCGCTCGAACAGCTCGTCCTTGATCGCGGGGTCGATGCCCGGTCCGTCGTCGTGGACGGTGAGGACGGCGTCGCCCGCGTCGCGCGCCACGCGCACGGTCACGACGGTGCCTGCGGGCGTGTGGGTGCGGGCGTTCGCGAGCAGGTTCGTGACGACCTGCTGCATGCGTCCCATGTCGCCGGCGATCGTCACCGGCTCATCGCCGAGGTCGAGCACCCACTCGTGGTCCGGGCCGGTCGTGCGGACGTCGCCGACCGCGTCGATCGCCAGGCGGGTGAGGTCGACGCTGCCGTAGACGAGTTCCTGGCCCTCGTCGAGCCGCGCGAGCAGCAGCAGGTCCTCCACGAGCGAGGTCATCCGCAGCGACTGCGCCTGGATGCGCTCCAGCGACGCCTCGGTGGTGTCGATGGTCGTGGCGGCGTGGTCGCGGCCGAGCGCCTTGAGCGACAGCTCGGAGTATCCGCGGATCGAGGCGAGCGGCGTGCGCAGCTCGTGACTCGCGTCGGCGACGAAGGCCCGCATCCGCTCCTCGTTGCGCTGCCGGGCCGTGAGGGATTCGTCGACGTGATCGAGCAGGCTGTTGAGCGCGGAGCCCACGCGACCCACCTCGGTGCGCGGGTCGGCCTGCGCATCGGGTACGCGCTCGGCAATGGTCACGTCGCCCTGGTCGAGCTTGAGGTTGGACACGCGCGCGGCCGTGTCGGCGACGGCGCGCAGCGGTGCCAGCCCCGCGCGGATGGTCCACGCGGTCGCCACGGACAGCAGGATCAGGCCGCCGACGGTCAGCAGCACGATGGTCGTGAGCATGCGCGTCATGGTCGCAGCGACGTCGTCGCGCGAGAGGCCGACGAGGGCGACGACCGACCCGCCGGACGAGAGCGGTTCGACGCGGTACGTCCCCAGACCGTCGATCGTCACGACGAGCTGCCCGTGCTGTCCGCGGAGGCTGCTGCTGATCTGCGTCATCTGCGCGTCGTCGAGGGCGACGACGCCGTCGGAGGTCGTGACGGCCGCGTTCGCGTCGTTCGGCGGCACGTCGATCGCGAGGAAGAAGCCCGGCAGCTGCGGCTGCTCGGTCAGCACCTGCTCGGCGGTCATGCCGCTGACCCCCGGCGCCGAGAGCATGACGGCGGCGCGGCGCGCGGCGGACTGGACGTTCTCGTTCAGCTGCTGCTCGAGCACACCCGCGAGGATCGCGCTCGTCGCCACGGCCACCAGCACGAGGATGAACGACGTGATCGACACGACGGTCGCGATGAGCTTGCGCTGCAACGTCCACGGCCTGCGGACACGCGCCTTCTTCGCGGGCTTCGCCGGGGCGGCCGGCTTCGCATCGATCTGTTCGTGGGTGTCTGTCGTCACTGCGGCGCCTTGATCATGTACCCGACGCCGCGGACCGTGTGGATCAGCGGCTCGTGCCCCGCGTCGATCTTCTTGCGCAGGTACGAGATGTACAGCTCGACCACGCTGGAGCGGCCGCCGAAGTCGTAGTTCCAGACCCGGTCGAGGATCTGCGCCTTCGAGACGACGCGACGCTGGTTGCGCATGAGGTAGCGGAGCAGCTCGAACTCGGTCGCGGTGAGCTCGATCTCGGTGCCGGCGCGCTCCACCTCGTGGCTGTCCTCGTTGAGGCTGAGGTCGGCGACACGCAGGATCGGCTCGGCACCCGCCGCATGCGCGGTGCCGGCACGGCGCATGAGCCCGCGCAGCCGCGCCACGACCTCTTCGAGGCTGAACGGCTTCGTCACATAGTCGTCGCCGCCGGCAGTGAGCCCCGCCACGCGGTCGGTCACGGCATCCTTCGCGGTGAGGAACAGCACCGGCACATCGTCGCCCGACTGCCGCAGACGCTGCAGCACCGCCATGCCGTCGAGGTCCGGCATCATGATGTCGAGCACCATCGCGTCGGGGGCGAACTCGCGCGCGGTCTGCAGCGCCTCGAATCCCGAGCCCGCCGTCTTCACGTCCCAGCCCTCCATCCGCAGCGCCATCGACAGCAGGTCGGTGAGCATCTGCTCGTCGTCCACCACGAGCACGCGGAGGTTGGAGCCGTCGGGACGCAGGAGGGTGGGCGCGGGGCTGGTCATGCGTCCATTGTGAACGCCTTCCTATGCGGTTGCTATGGAGCGCGCTATGGGCCTGCTGTGAACCTGCACCGTCGGACGACGAGGGATGCCGGAGCTCATACGTTCCTCATAGCTGCCGCTGGTGACGCGCATGAGTGCTCTCCGTAGCGTCCTCACGACGGCCGGCATCCTGCCCGCCGGGAGGAGACCCGAAGACAGCAATGTATATGACCTATCTGCGGCGGGAGCTCGCCGGCCGCAAGAAGCAGACGATCATCGTGGCCGCCGGCCTCGCGATCGCGATCGCACTCGTGATGATCGTGAATTCCCTGGCCGCAGGGGTCAGCGCCGCACAGGCGAAGGCGCTCGAGTCCGTGTACGGCGTCGGCACCGACCTCACGGTGTCGGGTGCCCAGGCCGAGCCGGGGCAGGGTGGCGGGCCCCGTTTCGAGTTCGGACAGGACGGCGGCGAGACCTCGGACGACGGCACCACCGAACTGAACCAGTCGCGTCTGGTGACCGAGCCGATGCGCGCGACCCTCGACGCGTCGACGCTCGACACCGTCACAGCGGTCGACGGCGTCTCCGCGGCATCCGCTGCGCTCAGCCTCACCAACATGACCTTCTCGGGGGAGCTGCCGCAGCGGCCCGCCGACGGCGGTGACGGGTCGTCCACGGACGTCCAGCCGCCGACGCAGCAGCAGAACGGCGGTGGTGGCGGCTTCGGCGGCGGATCGTTCGGCGTCGACTCGTTCACCGTGCTGGGCATCGACCCGTCCGCCGACGCCGTGGGCCCGCTGTCGGCCGTCGAGGTCACGGACGGGCGCGGCCTGGAGGCCGCCGACGCGGGAGCGTACAGCGCCGTGCTCGACGCCACCTACGCCACGACCGCGGAACTCGCCGTCGGCGACACCGTCAACATCGGCGGCCAGGACTTCACCGTCGTCGGACTGGTCGGGTCGACCTCGGACGAGGCCGACACCGCCGCGAACGTCTACATCCCGCTCGACGTCGCCCAGGAGCTCTCGGGTGCCGGAGACGTGATCTCGACGGTGTACGTGCAGGCGGAATCCGCCGACGCGATCTCGTCGGTGCAGACGGCCCTCCAGGCCGCGCTGCCCGACGCGACCGTGAGCTCGCAGTCCGACCTCGCCTCGACCGTCTCGGGCTCGCTCTCCAGCGCGACCTCGCTCATCACGAACCTCGGCACCTGGCTGTCGCTCATCGTGCTGGCGGTCGCGCTCGTGCTGGCCGTCCTCTTCACGATCTCGGGCGTCTCGCGACGCACCCGTGAGTTCGGCACGCTCAAGGCCATCGGCTGGTCCAACGGCCGCGTCGTCGGCCAGGTGGCAGGCGAGTCCGTCGTGCAGGGGCTCATCGGCGGCGTCGTCGGCCTCGTGATCGGCTTCGCCGGCATCCTGGCGATCAACCTCATCTCGCCGACGATCTCGGCGGCGCCCTCGTCCGAGTCGTTCGGCGACGGCGGCCCGCAGATGGGCGGTCCGGGCGGGGGAGGCGGCTTCATGGGCGCCGTCCAGCAGACCACCACCGACATCGTGCTGCAGGCACCGGTCACGGTCTGGGTGGTCGTCGCCGCTGTCGGCATCGCGGTCCTGGGCGGACTCGTCGCCGGCGCATTCGGCGGCTGGCGCGCCGCCCGGCTCAGTCCCGCCGAAGCCCTGCGATCGGTCGGCTGAGCGGCCATGACCGACCTGACGCGCCGCGAGGCGGCATCCACTTCACCCACTCCAGAACCGGGAGACCACGCCATGACCATGATCGACGCCGAGCCGGCTCCGGCTCCCGACGCCGCGCCGGAGGCGCTCTACCGCCTCGAAGGCGTCACCCGCACGTACACCCAGAAGGGCCGCGTCGTGAAGGCGCTCGCCGGCGTCGACCTCGAGATCGAGGCGGGGGACTTCGTCACCATCCAGGGACCGACCGGCGGCGGCAAATCGACGCTGCTGCAGCTGCTCGGCGCGCTCGACCGGCCGACGACCGGGGCGGTCCACCTGGGCGATCTCGACATCGCGACGGCGAACAACCGGAAGCTCGGCCGGATCCGCGCCCACGAGATCGGGTTCGTGTTCCAGGGGTTCAACCTCATTCCCACCCTGACCGCGCACGAGAACGTCGACATGGCGCTGGAGCCCCTCGGCCTGACGAAGGCCGAGCGCACGGCGCGGGTCACCGAGGCTCTCGCGCACGTCGGCCTCGCGGAGCGCGGCGATCACCGTCCCGGTGAACTCTCCGGCGGTCAGCAGCAGCGCGTCGCCATCGCCCGGGCGATCGTCAAGCGTCCCCGCGTGCTGCTCGCCGACGAGCCCACCGGCAACCTCGACGAGAGCATGCGCGACGAGATCCTCTCGGTGCTGCAGAAGCTCAACGACGAGGGGCTCACGCTCATCGTCGTGACGCACGACTCGGCGGTCGCCCGCCGCGCCCGTCGTCGCCTGCGGCTGGACAAGGGCACGGTGCGCGACATCACGCGCTGAGCAGGCGGACGGGCCGGGCGCTCAGCCGGCCGAGCGGGCGAAGGCCGCGATGCGATCGAACAGCGCATCGCGGTCTTCGTCGATGTGCTGCGACTCGGGGTGCGCGTCGTAATACGCGAGGATGCGTCGCGCACCCTCGTCGAACGTAACCGTGGTGCGGAACTCGGGCACCAGCTGCTGCACCTTCGACACGTCGAACACCATCGAGTGGGCCTTGTCGCCGATGAGCGTCGGCCCGAGATCGGGCGCGAACGCCGCGATCGTGTCGGAGGCCACGTGGACGAGATCAGGGGATGCCACACCCGCCGCGTCGGCCAGCCACCCGTAGATCTGGTTCCACGTCGGCGCGTGCGTGCCGGTGATGGTGAACGCCTCGCCGATGGCGGCGGGATTGGCGAGCAGCCCCGTGAAGGCGACCGCGAAGTCGTCGCTGTGCGTGATGGTCCACAGGCTCGTGCCGTCGCCGTGGACGATGACCGGCCGACCCTCGCGCATCCGGGCGATGTCGGTCCAGTGGCCCAGCGTCGGCAGCATCCGCTCGTCGTACGTGTGCGAGGGGCGGATGATCGTCACCGGCAGTCCGCGGTCGCGGTGCGCGGCCACGAGCAGGTCCTCGCACGCGATCTTGTCGCGCGAGTACCGCCAGAACGGGTTGCGCAGCGGCGTGGACTCGGTCACCGGCAGGCGCCGCGGCGGCTTCTCGTACGCCGACGCCGAGCTGATGAACACGTACTGGCCGGTGCGGCCCTCGAACAGGTCGAGATCGGTCGCGATGTGCTCGGGGGTGAACGCCAGGAACTCGGCGACCACGTCGAACCGCCGGTCGCCCAGCGCCGCACGCACGACGGCGGCGTCGCGGATGTCGGCCTGCACGACCCGCACCTCGGGCGGGAGGGGCCGGCGGGCGCTCCCGCGATTGAGGACCGTGACCTCATGCCCGAGGGCGACGGAGCGGCGGACGCACGCCGCGCTGATGGTCCCGGTACCGCCGATGTAGAGGATGCTCGTCACGCTGGCGAGCCTAGCCGCCGCGGCCGACACCGGGCCACGGCGGCATTCCCCGGCTCGCGGTCAGCGAACACGCTGGAGCGATGTCGGCGCACGGTCCTACTGTGTCCCCCATGAGCATCGACGAGTCGAACGTCAGCACTGCCGTCATCCGTCCGGGCGACCCCGACTGGGAGTCCGCCCGCAGATTCCACTCCGGCATCGGGGAGCCCGCCGCCGTCATCCGCGCCGACAGCGTCGACGATGTGCGCGGCGCCCTGCGCTACGCCGCCGCCGAGCGGCTCGAGGTCATGATCCGCGGCGGCGGTCACAGCGCATGGGGAGGGGTGCCGGGCGGTCTCACGCTCGACATCTCCGCCCTCGACGACATCTCCGTCGCCGGCACCCGCGTCCACGTCGGGGGCGGCGCGCAATGGGGCGCCGTGGCGCATGAGCTCGCCGCGCACGGCCTCGGCCTGAGCTCCGGAGACACCGCCTCGGTCGGGGTCGGCGGGCTCACCCTGGGGGGCGGCATCGGCTGGATGGTGCGCGCGTGGGGCCTGGCGGCCGACCAGCTCGTCGGTGCCGAGCTCGTGACCGCCGGCGGCGAGGTCGTCGAGGTCTCCGAGGCGTCTCATCCCGAGCTGATGTGGGCCCTGCGCGGCGGCGGCGGCAACTTCGGGGTGGTCACGCGGTTCGACTTCGAGGCGCACGCGCTGGCGGGAGTGGTGGTGGGCGTGTACGGCGTCCAGGGCGACGCGCGCCCGATCCTGCGGGTGCTGCGCGACCTGCTCGCCACCGCGCCGCGCGAGCTCACCGTGACGTACATGGACGTCCCGGCGATGGACCCGAACGCGCCGGCGGGCGCGTCGATCACCGCCGTCTGGGCCGGCACCGACGGGGCCGCCGCCCGCGCCGCACTCGCGCCGCTCGCCGGCGCCCCCGGCGTGACCGAGCGCGAGTTCGGCGCGCAGGACTACCCCGATGTGCTCATGGAGGCGCCGGAGTTCGATCCCGAACACCCGATGCCCGGCTTCGTCGGAGGCAACACGCTGCTTCCGGTGCTCGACGACGACGTGATCGACCGGCTCGTCGGCTTCCGTGCGCAGAACCCCGCATCGGTCGTGCTGCTGCGCTCGCTCGGAGGCGCGTACGGCGACGTGGCGCAGGATGCCACGCCGTTTCCGGCGCGGCACGCGACGTGGTTCGCGATGGCCGGTGCCTTCGACGTGCCCGGCATGCTCGACGCCGACGCGCGCGAGGCCGCGGTGCAGGCGTGGGCCGCGATCGAGGCGAAGGGGGCCGGGGTCTACGGCAACTTCATCGCGTCCGCCGATGCGACCGTCGCGGCGCGCATGTATCCGCCGGCCACGATGGCGCGCCTGGCGGCCGTCAAGCGCGAGTGGGACCCGGCGAACATCTTCTGCCGCAACCACAACGTGCAGCCCTGACCGACACACGCAAAGCCTGAGGGCGGGTTCCCGTGGGGAACCCGCCCTCAGGCGTGCGACGTGGGCGTCAGTGGGTGTCTTCCGCCTCGATCTCGGTGCGGTCGGCCGACCACAGCGTGTGGAACGTGCCCGGCTTGTCGACCCGCTTGTAGGTGTGTGCGCCGAAGAAGTCGCGCTGCCCCTGGATGAGGGCGGCGGGAAGGCGCTCGGCGCGCAGGCCGTCGTAGTACGCGAGCGACGACGAGAACGCGGGAGCGGGGATGCCGACCTTCGCGGAGGTCGCGACGACCTCGCGCCAGGCGTCCTGTGCGCGGGTGAACACGTCGACGAAGAACGGCGCCGTGAGCAGCACGGGCAGGTCGGGCGTCTCGGCGTACGCGTCGGTGATGCGGTTGAGGAAGCGCGCGCGGATGATGCAGCCGCCGCGCCAGATCGACGCGATCTTTCCCAGGTCGATGTTCCAGCCGTACTCGGCCGCGCCGGCGCGGATCTCGTCGAAGCCCTGCGAGTACGCCACGATCTTCGATGCGTAGAGCGCGAGGCGCACCTGCTCGATGAAGGCGTCGGCGTCGTCGGCGGTGAAGCCTTCGTTCGGGCCCGGCAGATCGCGCGAGATCTCGCGCTGCTCGAGGTGCGACGACAGCGAGCGGGCGAAGGTCGCCTCGGCGATACCCGAGACGGGCACGCCGAGCGAGAGCGCCGTCTGCACGGTCCACGCGCCGGTGCCCTTGGCGCCGGCCTGGTCGAGGATCACGTCGACGAGCGGCTTGCCGGTCTCGGCATCCACCTGGCGCAGCACCTCGGCGGTGATCTCGATGAGGTACGACTCGAGCTCGCCGCGGTTCCACTCGGCGAAGACGTCGGCGATCTCGGCGGGGGTCTTGCCGGTGCCGCGGCGGATCAGGTCGTACGCCTCGGCGATCAGCTGCATGTCGGCGTACTCGATGCCGTTGTGCACCATCTTCACGAAGTGGCCGGCTCCGTCGTGGCCGACGTGCGTGACGCACGGCTCGCCCTCGGCGACGGCGGCGATGGAGCGGAGGATCGGGCCGAGGGTCACCCACGACTCGTCCGAGCCGCCGGGCATGAGGGACGGGCCGAGCAGCGCGCCCTCCTCGCCGCCCGAGACGCCCATGCCGACGAAGTTGACGCCGGTCTCGCGGACGGCCTTCTCGCGGCGGATGGTGTCGGTGAACAGCGCGTTGCCGCCGTCGACGATGATGTCGCCCGGCTCGAACACCTCGAGCAGCGAGTCGATGACCGCATCGGTGGGCGCGCCGGCCTTGACCATGATGACGGCGGTGCGGGGCTTGTGCAGCGACGCGGCGAACTCGTCGTACGAGAACGCGGGGACGAAGCCCGCTTCGGGGTGCTCGGCGACCAGTTCGTCGGTCTTGGCACGGCTGCGGTTGAACACCGCGACCGTGTTGCCCTCACGCGAGGCGAGGTTGCGCGCGAGGTTGGATCCCATCACCGCGAGACCCACGACGCCGATGTTGGCGGTCGTCGCCGCGGCAGTGCCCTCGGGGCCCTCCGCAGCCGGAGCCGGGCGGGGCACATCCTCGGGTGCCGGTGCCGACTCGTGGGCTGTCGTCGCCTCGTCCGGCGCCTGGTCCTGGTCGGTCGAGATATTCGTCTGGGCCTGCTCGCCGACGGGCGAGGAGTCATTCGAGGACACGCTTGCTCCTGAGATCGTGGGACTTCATCCAGCCTAGAGTCTTGCTGATGCGTGTTACACCGTATGGCCGGCCGGTCACGCCGTGACGCGGACGGTTGTGAGCGCGCCTCGGGTAGCGTGGGCGCGTGAAGACGGCACCCCGCATCGTGGTGATGGGCCCCGCAGGGTCGGGCAAGAGCGTCATCGGCGCGGAGCTTGCACAGCTGCTCGGCCTGCCGTTCGTGGACGCCGACGACCTTCACCCGGCGCAGAACGTCGCGAAGATGGCGGCCGGTACGCCGCTGGACGACGACGATCGGATGCCGTGGCTCGATGTCGTCGCGGCGGAGCTGCGCCGGCACGCCGACGGCGCGGTGATCGCGTGTTCCGCGCTGGCCCGCCGCTACCGCGACCGGATCCGGGCGATCTCACCGGATGCGTGGTTCGTCGAGCTGCGTGTGGACCGAGGCGAGCTGGCGCGGCGCATGACGACGCGTGAGCACTTCATGCCGTCCTCGCTGCTGGACTCGCAGCTGGATGCGCTCGAGCACCTCGGGGACGACGAGGCGGGTGCCGCTGTGGTGAACGACGCGGAGCCCGCCGAGGTGGTGGACCGGATCCGCGCGGCCCTCAGCGCGCGTCAGTCCTTGCGGTAGGCGTCCCGGCCGAGGCCCCAGAACGCGAGGACCGTCCCGACGGCGCCGACCAGGGCCATCGCGCCGATCAGCCAGAGCAGGGCGTGAGACCAGAAGCCGTATTCCATGGGGTCCTCCGTGGGCGGGGAAGCAGGTGCGTTCTTCATCGTAGCGGGGGCGCTGGTAGACTCGTGTCGAACTTCGGCGAGGGATGCCTCGCGCCCGCCGTTCGCGGTGGGATGCGGCATCCGTGATCGACGCGGTGGAGCCGGCCCCTGGGGCTTTCCTCACGCGCGCGCGTTCGAGTCGAAAAGGCAGAACTGCCGCCCTCATACCCGGGCCCGCTCCGCGCAGGCCAGCAGATAAGGGGCCATGCGCCCCGCAAGGAGAAGACATGTCGACTGAGACCGACAACAAGGTCGCGGCCGAGTTCCGCGAGAACTTCGGCAAGGGCTACGCCCGCCGCCTCCGCGCCGCCGGCAAGATCCCCGCGGTCATCTACGGCCACGGCACCGACCCGGTGCACGTCGCTCTTCCCGGCCACCAGGTGTCGCTGCTCATCCGTCGCGCCAACGCCGTGCTCGAGCTCGACCTCGACGGCAAGTCGCAGCTGACGCTGGTCAAGGATGTCCAGAAGGACCCGGTGCACCAGATCATCGAGCACATCGACCTCCTCGTCGTGAAGAAGGGCGAGAAGGTCGAGATCGAGGTCCCGATCGTCGTCGTGGGTGAGCCGTTCGCCGGCACCATTGCCAACCTCGACAACGCCACTGTCACCGTCCAGGCCGAGGCCACGCACATCCCCGAGCACATCGAGGTCGACGTGGAAGGCCTCGAGGAGGGCGCGCACATCACCGCCGGCGACCTGAAGCTGCCCAAGGGCTCCACCCTGGTGGCGGACGCCGAGCTGCTGATCGTCGCCATCTCGGTCCCGGCCGCGACCATCGCCGCCGAGGACGAGATCGCCGAGGCCGACGCGGAGGCTGCCGCCGAGCAGTCCGAGGCCGCCGAAGAGCCCGCCGCGGAGTAATCCCGTCACGAAGGCCCGTCACGACCGTCCGGTCGCGGCGGGCCTTCGTCGTGTCCGGGCGCGGCCGCTCACGCGCCGAAGAGGACGCGGGATGCCGCGGGCTCGAGCCGCTCGGCGATGCCGTGGAGCGAATCCTGGAGCAGATCGACGAGCTGGTCGTCGGTGAGCTGCTCGCCGATCGCGGCGTCGACGAGCGCCTGCTCCGTGAAGGCCAGCCATCCCCGCAGGCCGATGAGCAGGCGCGGCGACGGCTCGGCGCCGAGCTCGCGGAACAGCGAGACGACGCGCTCGGTCTGCAGCAGGCGGGCCTGCTCGACGACGGCGCGGATCTGCGGGTCGCCGCTGGCGGGGCCGCGGACGAGGGAGGAGAAGGTCCCCGCGTGTGCGCGCACGAACCCGACGGTGCGGCGCAGCGTGTCGGTCAGCCGGGGGAGAGGGGCAAGGCCCGGGTCGGGCTCGGTCGCCTGGAGCATGCTGTCGCCGGCGGTCCGGACGACCTCGCGCTGGAATCCCTGGCGAGACCCGAAGTAGTGGAAGAGCAGGGCGCGCGACACGCCGGCATCCGCGGCGAGGATCTCGATGTTCAACTCGCCGAGAGGGTGCTCGGCGAGGGCGGCGACGCCGAGCGCGATCAGCTGAGCGCGGCGCTCCTCGGGCGACAGCCGTGCGCGTCGCACGGCGGGCGACTCCTCGACGCTCGCTGCCATGCTCCGAGACTAGCTGCGCACCCCCGGCGCCCGTCGCACCGCGGAGACGCGATCGTTATTGACTCCGAGTGAATAGCTATTGACGGATAGTCAACAAGGTCCGTAATGTCGCCGTGGCGGTGCATCGCCGCCGACTTCACTGCATCAAGGAGGATCTATGAAGTTCCCTTCGCTCAAGGGCACCCGCCTCGGCCGGGTCGTCATCGCGGCGGTCCCGGTCGGCATCGCCGCGAGCCTCGTCATGACCGGCGTCGCCAACGGCGCGGTGCCGGTCTCGTTCGCGGTCTCGGGGAGTCAGTTCAAGATCGCGGCGGCCTCGCTGGACGGCACGGCGTTCTCGCAGTACGCGGGCGTCGCTGCGGAGAAGAACGGCACACCCCACCCGGTCGCGATCTCGAACATCGGCACCGCCTCGCTGTCCGACCTCTGCCAGTCCGTCGTGACCGACACGCCGCTCGGCAAGGTCGGTCTCCTCATCTCGGCGGGCGGCGGCGGCAACCCGGCCACGGCGACCGACCTGCAGATCGGCCTCACAGACCTTCAAGGCGACGCCACGTTCGGCAAGATCCGCATCGGCGTCGACGCGTCCACCGTCAACACGCCGGCCAAGGGCGAGGCCGGCGGGTTCGCCCAGGACGCCGACACCATCAAGATCACGGGCCTCAAGCAGACGGCCTGGAGCACGCAGGCCGGCGTCTTCACGCTCAACGGCCTGCACCTGCAGCTCACCAACGGCCAGGAGTGCTTCTGACCCGGCGCCCGCGAGGGCGTTGACCCGCGGGGCGGGCACCGGCTGCCCGCCCCGCACCCCGCACGACGACGAAGGAGTCCCGGATGCACCCCACCGATCCGCACACCCCCGACAGTCCGGACCGCGACGAAGCGGCTCCCGGTCGAGCGGCGACCTGGTTCCGGTCTCGACCGGTCATCGGCGGCGGCATCGCCGTCCTCGGCGCCCTCGCGATGCTGCTGTCGACACAGCTCGACCTCGGCAACATCCGCGTGCACGTCGGCATCGAGGGCATGCAGGCCACGATCCTGCCGATCGTCATCGCGCTGGCGGGCATCCTCGCCGTCGTGATGCCCGCGCACCGCATCTTCTACGGCGTGATCGTCCTCGTCGGCTCCGTCTACTCGCTCGTCGCGGTCAACCTCGGCGGCTTCTTCGTGGGCTTCGTCCTCGGCTGCGTCGGCGGTGTCATGGTCGTCTCGTGGGCGCCCCGCCGCGCCGCGGCGGCCGAGGACGTGGATGCCGCACCCGCCGCGGAGGGGCACGCGTGAGGCGGGCGACCACGGTGCGGTCTGCCGCCGCGGCAGTCCTGGTGCTGCTGCTGGTGGCGGGCACGGGTCAGGCAGCGTCCGCCGTTCCGGTGACGCGCGCGGGGGCGGAGGCGGGATGCCTCATCCCGAACCCGCTCGGGCCGCTCTTCGGCCTGAGCGACTGCGCGGTCCCGGCGCCTGGCGCGGATCCGGTGGACACCCCGACGCCGACGCCGACGCTCACGCCGGGCACCGAGACGTCCCCCACCCAAGAGCCCCGTGAAGACCCCGGGGGAGAGGCATCGACCCCGCCGGAGGGCGACGAAGCGCCGGCCGAGCCGGAGGGGCTGCCGCTGGCGCCGCTCGACGAGGGCGCGCCGGTGTTCACCGGAGACCCTGCCACGCTCTCGGGCGACGGGCTGTCGATCGAAGGGCTCAGCGGGATCGCGATCGTGAGCGTGCGGCTGGCGGACGGCACCATGGAGCGGGCGATCCGGCTGAGCGCCGACCGCATCGTCGTCCAGGGCTTCCGGCTCGACGTGCCCGCCGGCGACGGGGGCCTGCGCAACACCGCGACGACGCTCACGATCGAGGGACACGTGGTCGTCTACACGCCGTCGATCCGCGGCATCCTCGCCGACGGGACGGAACGACTGATCGACACGCTGACGACCCCGACCGCCGACGAGCTCGCCTCGCTGACGCGCCTGACCCTGCCCCTGCGCGGCATGCTCGCCGACGGCATCGCCTACGACGACTCGCATCAGGCCACGTTCTGAGCGGGTACGCTCGTGGGGGCTCGCGGCCACTCCGGCGCGCGCCGGAGAGGACGTCGGGATGGCCGAGAACACCTGGCTCGTCGTCGGGCTGGGCAACCCGGGGCCCCGTTACGAGCTGACCCGCCACAACGTCGGCCAGCTCGTCGTCGACGAGCTCGCGGGGCGACGCGGCGAGACGTTCAAGGCGCACAAGGCGAACGCGCGCGTGGTCGAGACATGGCTGCGACCCGGCGGCCCGAAGATCATCCTCGCCAAGGCCAACACCTTCATGAACGTCTCGGGCGGCCCCGTCGCGGGGCTCGCCAAGTTCTACGGCATCGACCCGTCCCACGTGGTCGTGGTGCACGATGAGCTCGACATCCCGTTCGACACGATCAAGCTCAAGGTCGGTGGCGGACACGGTGGTCACAACGGCGTGCGCGACATCGCGAAGGCTCTCGACACCCCGGAGTTCCCGCGCGTGCGCGTGGGGATCGGCCGCCCGTCCGGCCGGCAGGACCCGGCAGACTGGGTGCTCGACCCGTTCGGTGCGACCGAGCGCAAGAACCTCCCGATCCTCGTCGGCGACGCGGCCGACGCCGTCGAGCAGCTCGTCGAGGAGGGGCTCCTCGCCGCCCAGCAGAAGCACCACGCTCCCCGGGCCTGACCCGGGGCGCAGAGCGCGCGGCTAGCTGTACCCGGCAGTCAGGTTGGTGACACCCTGCTGAGTGGGGTGCCGCCGATGGCTGAGTGGTATCGCTGAGTGTTGTACTGCTCGATCCAGGGCGCAAGGGCGGCCGCGCGTTGGTCGTTCGAGGTGAAGACCTGCCGGTAGGCCCATTCGGTCTGCAGGGTGCGGTTGAGTCGTTCGACCTTGCCGTTCTGCCACGGACAGTGCGGGCGGATGAGGACATGTTTGGCGCCCAGCGAGGTGAGCACATCGCGGACGTCGGTGGAGAGCCGGTAGCTGAAGTGGTTGTCGGTCATCACCCGCTCGATGCGAGCGATGCCGTGGTCGCGGAAGTAGGCGGCGGCCCGTGCGAGGAACGCGGCGCAGGTGGCGCCCTTCTCGTCCGGGTGGATCTCGGAGTACGCCAGTCGGGAGTGATCGTCGACGAGCGAGTGGACGTAGTCGAACCCGATCCGCGCTTTCTTGTGCGCGGCGGTGTCGCCGGCTGATCTGCCGTGCGCCCGCCAACCGCCGCCGTCGGGGATGCGGCCCAGCTTCTTCACGTCCATGTGGACCAGCTCGCCCGCTCGGGCGCGTTCGTAGCGGACGGCGGTGGTCTTCGACGCCCGGATGACGGCCCCGGTCAGCGGGTCGCACTCGACCAGACGTGGCACGTGATGTCGGCGCAAGATCGCGGTGACAGTGCGTGCGGGGACACCGGTCACCATGGCGAGGCGGTCGGGGCCTTGCCGCAGCTGACGGCGCACCGCGACCACCCGCAGTTCTACCTCCAGTGGTGTTCGTCGCGGCATGGAATGCGGACGCGAGGAGCGGTCGCTGAGACCGGCGACACCCTCAGCCCGGAACCGGTTGACCCAGCGGTGCGCGCATTGACGCGACACTCCGAGCTCTTTGGCGACGTGAGCGACTGGGCGATGCTGCATCAGCACCCGCTCGACGAGCAGAACTCTGCCCCGGACATTGAGCCGGGCATTAGCGTGAGACACGAGACCTCCTGGCAGCGAAGAACTAGACAGCTCCACTAAGCCAGGAGGTCTCCTCACCCCACAAGAACGTCACCAACGTCCCAGCCGGGTACAGCTAGCCGCCGATGCCGGTGCCCGCGGCCAGGCCGGCGGTGAGGAACCCCTGCACGAGACCGCCGAACACGAGCGGACCGACGGCCGCGATCGCGATGGCGGCGATGCCGGCGCCACGCCCCCGTCTGGTGACGGTGGCGACGATGCCCTGCACCAGGGCCCAGATGCCGATGACGGTGCCCACCCAGAACGAGACCTCTCCGAGCAGCACCCAGTCGCGCACGGGCGTGAGGATCGACCAGTCCCAGCTTCCGTCCATGGGCAGGCCGGCGAGGCCCTTTCCCGCTCCGAGTCCGATGTTGAAGCTCGCGATCGCGCCGAACAGACCGGCACCGATGGTCGCGACCAGCGACAGCACGAGGGCGACGAGACCGAGCGCGCCGCTGCGCGGGACAGGTGCCGGGGCCGCCGGCATCCCGTATCCCTGCGGCGGGGCATAGCCCTGGGGCGGTGCGTACGCACCCGCCGGAGCGACCGGCGCACCGGGATGCTGCGGCACGGATGCGCCCTGCGGCGGCCCGAACGGCGGGGCGGCCGGCGGGACCCAGGCTCCCGGGGGAGCGGGCGGGTTCTGCGGGGCGTCAGGGGTGGTCACGCGACTCATCATAGGAGCGCCCCGCCGTCCGGCCGGGGCGGGCGGGCCGCGATGTCGGCGCGGCGCCGTAGACTCGTGCGGTGACAGTTCCCGGGATCGTGCGCGCCCTCGAACAGGCGGAAGCCTTCCGGGACGCGGTGGCCGCGGCATCCGTCGATGCCGATTTCTCACTCGTCGAAGGACTCGATGCGCCGCTGCTCGCCGCGCTGCTCGAGAAGCGCCGCGCCGGCGGCAAGCCGCCCGTCGTGCTGCTCATCGCGCCGACCGGGCGCCGCGCCGAGTCCCTCGGACCGGCGCTGGGAGCGCTGCTGCCGGGCTCGGAGGTACTGCACTTCCCGGCGTGGGAGACGCTGCCGCACGAGCGGCTGAGCCCCAGCACCGAGACGGTGGGAGCCCGGCTCGACATCATCGCGCGGATCGCCCGCTGGGACGCCACCACGCCGCTCGTGGTCACGGCGTCCGTGCGCGGAGCGCTGCAGCCGCTCGCGGCCGGGCTCGCGGACGTCGACCCCGTCGAACTCGTCCGGGGCGGCCGCGGGCAGGAGCTCGCAGACGTGGTCGCGCGCCTCGTCGAGCTCGCCTACCACCGGGTGGACATGGTCTCGCGGCGCGGCGAGTTCGCCGTCCGCGGCGGCATCCTCGACGTGTTCCCGCCCACCGCGCCGCACCCGTACCGCGTCGAGTTCTTCGGCGACGAGGTCGACGAGATGCGCGCGTTCTCGGTGGCCGACCAGCGTTCGCTGCCCGGCGAGGTGAGCGACGTCACCCTGATGCCCAGCCGCGAGCTGCTCCTCACGGATGCCGTGCGCGGGCGTGCCCGCCAGCTGAAGGACGAATTCCCCGGGCTCGCCGGCATGCTCGAGAAGATGTCCGAGGGCATCCCCGTCGAGGGCATGGAGTCGCTGCTGCCCGCCGTGGTCGACCAGCTGGTGACGCTCGTCGACTATCTGCCGGAGGGTGCCTCGGTCGCTCTCCTCGACCCGGAACGCGCCGTCACCCGCGCGATCACGCTGGGCGAGACGAACCGCGAGTTCCTCGACGCCGCCTGGAGCGCGGCGACCGCCGGCGCGTCGACGCCCGTCGACCTCGGTGCGGGCGACTTCCTGTCGCTGCCCGAGCTGCGCGAGGCGGCACATGGCCGCGGCGGCGTATGGTGGACCCTCAGCGCCTTCGACTCCGGTGCGGCCGATGCCGTCGCCGAGGGCCTGCTCGACGCCCCGATCAGCACCGACATCGACGTGGCGCTGGAGGCCGCGGCCGCCATCCGGGTGCCGGGCACGGCGGTGCCGTCGTTCCAGGGGAACGTCGAGGGCGCGACCGACCACGTGGGCGCGCTGCTGTCGGACGGCTGGCGGGTCGTGATCGCGGCCTCCGGGACCGGCCTCGTGGAGCGCGCACGCGACGTGCTCGCCGAGCGCGGGATCGCCGCGCGCAAGGTCGACGAGGTGCTGCACGCGCCGGAGCCCGGGGTGGCCCACGTCGTCGTCAGCGTGCTCGAGCGGGGTTTCGAGGCGCCCGGCGCGAAGCTCGCGGTCATCACCGAATCCGAGTTCTACGGCCGCACGATCGGCGGCGACACCCGTGTGGTCAAGAAGCTCGCGTCGCGCCGCAAGGCCGTCGTCGACCCGCTCCAGCTCAAGGCGGGCGATTTCGTCGTGCACGCCACCCACGGCATCGGCAAGTTCGTCGAGCTCACGCAGCGCGAGGTGTCCAGCGGCGGGCGCAACGCGGTCAAGAGCGTGCGCGAGTACCTCGTGCTCGAGTACGCGCCGTCCAAGCGCGGCTACCCGGGCGACAAGCTCTTCGTCCCCACCGACCAGCTCGACCTGCTGTCGCGCTACGTGGGCGGCGAGGCGCCGACGCTGTCGAAGATGGGCGGGAGCGACTGGGCGCAGGCCAAGAGCAAGGCGCGCAAGGCGGTGCGCGACATCGCCGTCGAGCTCGTGAAGCTCTATTCGGCGCGCATGGCGTCCAAGGGGCACGCGTTCGGTCCCGACACGCCCTGGCAGCGCGAGCTCGAAGAGGCGTTCCCGTTCGCCGAGACGCCCGATCAGCTGCAGACGATCGACGAGATCAAGGCCGACATGGAGAAGCCGATCCCGATGGACCGGCTGCTGTCGGGCGACGTCGGCTTCGGCAAGACCGAGGTGGCGGTGCGCGCCGCGTTCAAGGCGATCCAGGACGGCAAGCAGGTGGCGATGCTGGTGCCGACGACGCTCCTCGTCAAGCAGCACCTCGAGACCTTCGCCGAGCGGTTTGCCGGGTTCCCGGTGAAGGTGCGACCGCTCTCGCGATTCCAGTCCGACAAGCACGCGCGCGAGACCCTGGCGGGACTCACCGACGGCACCGTCGACATGGTGATCGGCACCCACCGCATCCTCACCGAGAAGGTCGTCTTCAAGGATCTCGGGCTGCTGATCGTCGATGAGGAGCAGCGGTTCGGCGTCGAGCACAAGGACGCCCTCAAGAAGCTCAAGACGAACGTCGACATCCTGGCGATGAGTGCGACGCCCATCCCGCGCACGCTCGAGATGGCGGTCACCGGCATCCGCGAGATGTCGACGCTGCAGACCCCGCCCGAGGACCGCCACCCGATCCTGTCGTACGTCGGTCCCCGCAACGACAAGCAGATCGCCGCCGCCATCCGCCGCGAGCTGCTGCGCGAGGGGCAGGTGTTCTACGTCCACAACCGTGTGCAGTCGATCCAGCGTGTCGCGTCCGAGCTCGCCGAGCTCGTGCCCGAGGCGCGGATCGCCGTCGCTCACGGGCAGATGGGGGAGCACCAGCTCGAGCAGGTCGTCGACGACTTCTGGGAGCGCAAGGCGGATGTCCTCGTCTCGACGACCATCATCGAGACCGGCCTCGACATCTCCAACGCGAACACGATCATCATCGACCGTGCCGACAAGTACGGCCTCAGCCAGCTGCACCAGCTGCGCGGCCGGGTGGGCCGTGCCCGTGAGCGGGCGTACGCGTACTTCCTGTACGACGACATGAAGCCCCTCAGCGAGACGGCGGCAGACCGGCTCGAGACGATCGCGGTCAACAACGACCTCGGCTCGGGCATGCAGGTCGCGCTCAAGGACCTCGAGATCCGCGGTGCCGGCAACCTGCTGGGTGCGGAGCAGGCCGGCCACATCGCCGGCGTCGGCTTCGACCTGTATCTGCGCATGATCGGCGAAGCCGTCGCCACCTTCCGCGGCGAAGAGGCCGAGGGGCCGACCGAGCTGCGCCTCGAGCTGCCCGTGCAGGCGCGCATCCCCGAGTCGTACATCGACAGCGAGCGGCTGCGGCTGGAGGCGTACCAGAAGCTCTCTGCGGCGGCATCCGCGACCGCGCCGTCCGCCGACGGCGCCGATGCGATCGACCTGGTCGTCGAAGAGCTCACGGACCGCTACGGCGAACCCCCCGCGGAGGTCGAGGGCCTGCTGGCGATCGCGCGCCTGCGGCGCCGGGCGGCGCAGGCCGGGCTGGCCGACGTCGTCGCGATGGGGCCGAACCTGCGCGTGGCCCCCGCGAACCTGCCGGACTCGATGCGCGTGCGCCTGCAGCGCCTGCACCCGAAGGCGAAGCTCGTGGCGAACGGCGAGGCGATGGTCGTGCCGCTGCCGAGCGCGGGTGGGGAGCCGCTCGGGGACGCCGAGCTGATCGCGTGGGTCGCGCAGCTGCTCGATCAGCTGTGGCCCGAGCAGAAGCCCGACACCGCGACGGTCGCCGGCGCCTGAGCACGGACGATGCGGGGCGCCCCCGACGGGCGCCCCGCATCGCGTCACTCCCGCGTCGCCGAGAACCGCTGCTGCGCGGCGTCGTACTCGACGACGCGCACGCGCAGCTCGACGCCCGGATCGGCCGCCATGCCGCGCACGAGTCCCGGCACGCCGGCGCACTCCACGAGAACGCCGAACGGGACGGCCTTGGTCACGGTCGCGGTGATCACGTCACCGGCCGCGAGGGTCTGCTCGCTCATGCATCCACCCCCTCTCGCTGTCGGGGCGAAGAGGGATGGACGGATCACGAACCGGTCGGGTCGCCTTCCCTTGTCGTGCCGCGCTGCGCGTCCGGCACCATCCCGATCTTCACGGCGGCGACGCTACCAGACGGTCCCGGCGCAGCGGCGCACAAACGACGGAGGACCGGATGCCGCGGCATCCGGTCCTCCGTCTGTGAGCGTTCCGCGTCAGATGACGCCCTGAGCGAGCATCGCGTGCGCGACCCGCTCGAACCCGGCGCAGTTGGCGCCCGCGACGTAGTCGCCCGGGCGGCCGTACTTCTCGGCCGCGGTGAAGGCGGCGTGGTGCACGTTGCCCATGATCGCGCGCAGCTTCGCCTCGCTGTCGTCGAAGTTCCAGCGCTGGCGTGCGGCGTTCTGGCTCATCTCGAGCGCAGAAGTGGCCACACCGCCGGCGTTGGCCGCCTTGCCGGGCGCGAACAGCACGCCGGCCGCCTGCAGCACCTCGACGGCGTCGGGGGTCGAGGGCATGTTGGCGCCCTCGGCGACCGCGCGCACGCCGTTGGCGACGAGTGCGCGCGCGTCGTCGCCGTCGAGCTCGTTCTGCGTGGCGGAGGGGATCGCGACGTCGACCGGCACGCGCCAGGGGCGCTCGCCCTCGACATAGGTGGCGCCCGGGCGACGAGCGGCGTAGTCCGAGATGCGGCCGCGCTCGACCTCCTTGATCTGGCGCAGCAGGTCGACGTCGATGCCCGCCTCGTCCAGGACGTAGCCCGAGGAGTCCGAGGCGGTGACGGCGGTGCCGCCGAGCTGGTGCGCCTTCTCGATGGCGTAGATCGCGACGTTGCCCGAGCCCGAGACGCCGACGCGCTTGCCGTTGAGGGTCTCGCCGTGCACGGCCAGCATCTCTTCGACGAAGAAGACCGCGCCGTAGCCGGTGGCCTCGGTGCGCACCTCGGCGCCGCCCCACTGCACGCCCTTGCCGGTGAACATGCCCGACTCGTGGCGGTTGGTGATCTTGCGGTACTGCCCGAAGAGGTAGCCGATCTCGCATGCGCCGACGCCGATGTCTCCGGCGGGCACGTCGGTGTGCTCGCCGAGGTGGCGGTACAGCTCGCTCATGAACGACTGGCAGAAGCGCATGATCTCGGCATCGGAGCGGCCGTGCGGGTCGAAGTCGCTGCCGCCCTTGGCGCCGCCGATGCCCTGGCCGGTGAGCGCGTTCTTGAAGATCTGCTCGAAGCCGAGGAACTTGATGATCGACAGGTTGACCGACGGGTGGAAGCGAAGACCGCCCTTGTACGGGCCGAGCACCGACGAGAACTGGATGCGGTAGCCGCGGTTGACCTGAAGGCGGCCGGCGTCGTCGATCCACGGGACGCGGAACATGATCTGGCGCTCGGGCTCGACGATGCGCTCGAGGATGCCGCCGTCGACGAACTCGGGATGCGTGTCGAGCACCGGTGCGATCGACTCGAGCACTTCGTGGACGGCCTGGAGGAACTCGGGCTCGTGCGGGTTGCGGGCTTCGACCGTGTCCAGGACGAGCCGGACGGTGTCGTTGGAGGTCAGAGTGGTCACTGAGGACATGGGGGTGGTGCTTTCGGAAGGCCAGCAGAGAGGGCGACGTCGTCGGCGCCTTTTCACCCTACATACCGTGCGGACCGTGCTCGCACGTGTGACGTCCTGTGCGACGGCTACGCTGGCGGCATCCGGTCCACGAGAGCAGGAGACGGGCGACGATGCGTTTCGAACACCTCGGGGCAGGCCCCCGCATCCATCCGACCGCGGTGGTGGCGGCGACCGCCGTCATCAGCGGCGACGTCGAGATCGGGCCTGACTGTCAGATCCTTCACGGCGCGGTGATCACCGCCGAGGGCGGCGCGATCACTCTGGGGTCGAACGTCATCGTCATGGAGAACGCGCTCATCCGGGCGACCTCGACCAATCCGGTGCACATCGCCGATCACGTGCTGGTCGGTCCGATGGCGAGTGTGTCGGGCGCGGTGATCGAGGAGGAGGTGTTCCTCGCCACCGGCACGCGGGTGTTCAACGGGGCCCGCATCGGAGCGCGCAGCGAGGTGCGCATCAACGCGGTCGTGCACCTGCGGACGACGCTGCCGGCCGACACGACGGTGCCCATCGCGTGGGTCGCGGTCGGCGACCCGCTGCAGATCCTGCCGCCGGACCGCCACGACGAGATCTGGGCTGCGCAGCGCGAGCTCGATTTTCCGGGCTACGTGTTCGGCCTCGACCGCGAGACGCCCGACCTCATGGTCCAGCTCACCGAGCGCTACGGCCGCAGTCTCGCCCGCCACGCCGACGACCGCCGCGTGGACTGAGCCTCTCGACGCCTGGCCTCAGCCGCGTTCGAGCGCCGCGGTGCGTCGCAGCCAGGTGGTCGGATCGGCCGCGTGGTAGATCTGCTCGGACGCCTCGATGCGGTCGAGGAAGCCGCGGTAGAGGGTCGCCTGGCGCAGCGCGCCGTAGGGTGCGAGCAGCTCCAGCGCCCGCTCGGGGTCGGACCCCGGGACGGCCGTGCGCCACGCGGAGGCCCAGTGTGTCGTGAGCCGGGATGCCGCGGCCGCCGGCATCCGCTCCATGAAGGCCGCGTGATCCAGCAGGGGGTGTCCGATGCCGCTGTCGCCCCAGTCCAGCAGGATCAGGCGGTCGTCGTCGCCGCGCAGATTGCCCGGGTGGAAGTCGCCGTGCACGAGAGTGTCGGGCAGCCCGCAGGCCGCGAGGTCGGCGTGCAGACGCGGCAGCCGGGCGATGAGGCCGGCGACGGAAGCCCGATCGCCCGCGTCGACGTCGTCGGCGAGAGCGAGGGTGCGCTCGGCCGCCGGCGTGAGCGACGTGGGGGTCCAGTGCGGCATCGGCGGCAGCGTCGACGGGTCGACGGACGACTGGATGCCGACGAGCAGGTCGATCATCCGGCGTGCGGTGTCGGCCGCCGCGCCGTAGCGGTCGTCGCCGGGCACGTCGGCCAGCAGGACGGCGTCGTCCGTCCGGGCGAGGAGACGCGGCACCGCGAACGCCTGGAGCCGCTCGAGCACCGCACCCTCGTGCGCGAAGAACGGCGGGACGGCCTTGAGCCAGACGATCCCGATGTCGGTGGGCAGCCGCCACAGTGCCGAGAGGTTCCACGTCCGCGTCTGCTCGGGCTCGCCGGTGACGGCGATGCCCTCGGCGGCGAGCGCGGCCTGCGCCCACACCAGGTACCGGCTCGGGCCGCCGGGCTTCGCCCACGCCATGCGCAGGCGCGCATCGGCGATGAGCGCGGCATCACCGTCGTACAGCGCGAGGTTCGGCCGCTCGGGGACCTCGGCGACGTACACGACCTCTTCCGGCCGCCCGCCGTCGCGCGGCGTCACGCGCGCGAGCCGCAGCAGCGTCGGCGTGATCCCGAGCGCGCCGCGGGCCGCGGTGATGACCGCGGGCGCCTCGCGCCAGTCCCCGTCCTGGTCGGACCCCGCGTCCGCGTCGGGCGAGAGGGTGAACGGCGCCGTCACCCCGAGCGGCGTGCCGCCGGGGAGCACCAGCACCAGCCGGACCGAGAGCCCGGCGGCTGTGCTCACCGGCTCACCCGGTGTTCTGCAGGCCGGCCGCGACGCCCGACACCGACAGCAGCAGCAGGCGCTGCAGCTCCGGATCGACGGGCGCGTCCTGCGGCGCCTCGCGCAGGGCGCGGAGGGCGCGCAGCTGCAGCAGCGACAGCGCGTCGACGTACGGGCTGCGCATCTTGACGGCGCGCTGCAGCACCGGCTTGTTGCCGAGCAGCTCGGTGCCGCCGGTGACGCGGATCACCCAGTCGCGGGTGAGCTGCATCTCGTCGCGCACCAGGGCGGCGAGGTCGTCGCGGTCGCCCAGCTCGAGGTAGTGGCGTGCGATGCGGTCGTCGGTCTTGGCGAGGCTCATGGCGACGTTGTCGATGAGCGTGCGCAGCAGCGGCCACTCCTGGTAGGCCCGCTGCAGCAGCGCCTCGTCGCCGACGGTCTCCAGCGCCGTGCCCAGGCCGAACCAGCCGGCCAGGTTGATGCGTGCCTGTGTCCACGCGAACACCCACGGGATCGCCCGCAGGTCTTCGAGCGACTCGACCGACAGGCCGCGCCGGGCCGGGCGCGAGCCGAGCGCGAGCAGCCCGATCTCTTCCATCGGCGTGACGCGGGCGAACCACGGCGCGAAGCCGGGCGCCTTCACGAGCGAGAAGAAGCGCTCGCGCGAGGCGGTGTCCATCGTCGCGGCGACGTCGGCGTACCTCTCGGCGGCAGCGCGGTTGCGCTCCTCGTTGGAGGGCGCCGAGGCGAGCAGGATCGCCGCGGCGACCTGGTCGATGTGACGGATCGCGATGGCGGGATCGCCGTAGCGGGCGAAGATGACCTCGCCCTGCTCGGTGAGCTTGAAACGGCCGTCGACCGAGTGCGGCGGCTGCGCGAGGATCGCCGAGTTGGCGGGACCGCCGCCGCGCCCCAGGGCGCCGCCACGGCCGTGGAAGAGCGTCAGCTCGATGCGGTTCTCGTCGGCCCACGCGGCGATCTCGGCCTGAGCCTGGTACAGCGCGAGGTTCGCGGCGACCGGGCCCACGTCCTTCGACGAGTCCGAGTAGCCGAGCATGACCTCCAGCCGGCGCCCGGTCGCGTCCAGGCGCGCGGCGAACTCGGGATGGTCGACGATCTCGGCGAGGATGCGCGGGGCGGCCTGCAGGTCTGCGAAGGTCTCGAACAGCGGGATGACGTCGAGCACGGGCGGCGTGCCCTCGGGCCCGACCGCGAAGCGGGCGAGCTTGTGCACGTTGGCGAGGTCGTCCGCGGACTGTGTGAACGAGACGATGTACCGGCCGGCGGCACGCGGCCCGTAGCGCTCCTGCAGGAAGGCGATCGTGCGGATGACGTCGAGCACCTCTTCGGCCAGCTCGCTGCGCGGTGCGCCCGACTCCAGCTCGGCGAGCACCTTGGCGTGCACCGCGGAGTGCTGACGGACCTCCAGCTCGGTCAGATGGAAGCCGTACGTCTCGACCTGCCACAGCAGCTGCTGCAGGTGCCCGTACGCCTGCCGGGGCGCCCGCGCCTGCACGAGCGAGTCCTGCACCGTCCGCAGGTCGGCGAGCAGGTGCTCGGGGTCGCGGTACGCGAGGTCGGCGTTGCGCTTGCGGGTCGCATCGATCTTGCGCGCGATGAGCAGCATGATGCGACGGTGCGGCTCGTCGGGCGAGCGCTTGGCGATGTCTTTCGCGGCGTCCTCGTCGGCCGCGCGCAGGCGCTGCCACAGCGCGACGACGGCCTCGCTCGGGGGCGTCGTCGCCGCATCGAGGGTGAGGGTGCGGCCGATGCGGCTGGCGGTGTGCTCGAGACCGAGCAGGACGTGCTCGCTGGCGATGGCCGACGCCTTGCGGGTGACGGATGCCGTCACGAACGGGTTGCCGTCGCGGTCGCCGCCGACCCACGAGCCCACGCGCACGAAGGGGCGCACGATGGGGGCCTTGCCGCCGGCATCCAGCCCCTGCAGGGCGTCGTCGATGCGGCGGTAGACGTGCGGGACGGCGGTGTAGAGCGTGTCGTCGAAGACGGCCATGACCGCGCGCACCTCGTCCGTCGGCGACGGCTTCTCGGGGCGCAGCGGCGCGGTGCGCCACAGTGTGTCGATCTCTTCGAGCATGCGCCGCTCCGCGCGGCGCTCGTCGGCGCCGCCGCTCTGGGCGAGGTCGTGCTCGCCGAGCAGGGCGGCGAGGCGCCGGATGCTGGTGGACACCGCGCGGCGGCGCGCCTCGGTGGGGTGCGCCGTGAAGACGGGGTGGAACCGCATGTTCTGCAGGTGCTGCAGCGCGGCCTCGTCGCCCACCTCGGCGGCCAGGCGCGCGTACGCCGAGGCGACGGTGTCGGCTGCCTCGCCGCGCTCGGGGCGGCCGTTGCGCTCACGGAGCACCCGCACGCGCTGGTGCTCCTCCGCGAGATTGACGAGGTGGAAGTAGGCGGTGAACGCGCGGGCGACCTCGTCCGCCCGCGCGACGGTGAACGAGTCCGCGATCGCGGCGGCACGCGCGAACGCCTCGGGCGTCTCGTCGGTGTACGCCTGGATCGTCGCGGTGCGCAGACGCTCGACGTCCTCGTACAGGCCCTCGGAGCCGCTCTCGCGGAGCACCTGGCCGAGGAGCGTCCCCAGCAGGCGCACGTCGCCGCGCATGCTCTCGGGAATGCCCTGTTCCGCCTCGAATCGCCCGACGAGGTCGATCGCTTCGGTGTTGGTGAGTTCGCGCATCAGTCCAGGCTAACGCCGCCTCGTCGGCTCGCCGTCACGGCGGACGCTGTGTGACGACGGGAGGGGGAGCGGCCTCGGTAGACTGGCCCGCGGAGAGCCGGGAAGTCTGGTCGGCACGTCCTTGTCGACCGCACGCGCCGACCCGCGAACGCCCTCACGGAGGCCAGATGTCTCTTCTTCGCTCTGCCCGCTTTCCCGCCATCGTCCTGCTCGCCGCGGCCGCTCTCGGCCTCATCGTGGCGAACTCGCCCGCCGCCGGGTCGGTGGATGCCGTCATGCACGCCGAGCTCGGCATCCCCGGGGTGTTCGAGCTCAGCGTCTCGCACTGGATCAAGGACGGCCTGCTGGCGGTCTTCTTCTTCGTGGTCGCGGTCGAGCTGCAGTACGAGCTCACCAGCGGCCAGCTGAACTCGGCGCGCAAGGCCCTGCAGCCGGCGATCGCCGCCGCGGGGGGTGTCGTGCTGCCCATCGTCCTGTACGCCGTGATCGCGTGGGGATCGGATGCCGCAGCGGGCTGGCCCATCCCCACCGCCACCGACATCGCCTTCGCGCTCGGCGTGCTCGCGGTGTTCGGCAAGGGGCTGCCTTCGGGGCTGCGCGTGTTCCTGCTCGCCCTCGCGATCCTCGACGACATCGTCGGCATCGTCTTCATCGCGGTGCTCTTCACCTCCGGCGTGAACATCGCGGCGCTCGCCGGTGCCGCCGTCGCGGTCGTGGCGTTCGGCATCCTGAGCCGCCAGCTCGACAGCCGCGCCCGCGTGCTGATCGCGATCGTGCTCGCACTGCTCGCCGTCGCGACGTGGGTGCTCTTCGTGCTCTCGGGGGTGCACGCCACGATCGCGGGCGTCGTGCTCGGACTGGCGATGGCCCAGCGGCCGGCGCTGCGCGTGCGTCACGAGCTGGAGCCGTGGGTGAACGTCGTCGTGCTTCCGGTGTTCGCGTTCTCAGCGGCGCTGGTGGCGATTCCCGCCGTGCCGATGTCGCAGCTGTCGCCGGCGTTCTGGGGCGTGCTGGTGGCACTCCCCGTCGGCAAGGTCATCGGCATCTCGCTGCTCGGCTGGCTGTCGCTGCGCATCGGGCACCGCGGCGGACCGCCGCCCCTCAGCTTCGCGGACCTGCTGGCGGCCGGTGCGCTCGGCGGCATCGGGTTCACGGTGTCGCTGCTGCTGTCGGAGCTGGCCTTCGCCGGGGAACCCCCGCTGCGCGATCAGGCCACGCTCGGCGTGCTCGCCGGGTCGGTCGTTTCGCTCATCCTGGCCGCGGTGCTCGTATCGTGGCGGGCATGGCACCATCGACGCCTGACGGCGAGCGCCCCGAAGACCGCGTAGTCCCGACCGACCCGGATGCGCTGCGGGAGGCCGCGCTCGTGATGCGCGCGGTGCGCGACCGCTGCGTGTGGACGCAGCAGATCGACCACCGCGCGCTCGTCCCCTACCTCGTCGAAGAGAGCGCCGAGCTCATCGACGCGGTCGAGGAGGGATCGCGCGGCGAGCTGCGCGAAGAGCTCGGAGACCTGCTGTGGCAGGTGCTGTTCCACGCCGAGATCGCCTCGCGCGACCCCGACGAGCCGTTCGACATCGACGACGTCGCGCGCGGGCTCACCGACAAGATGGTGCGGCGGCATCCCCACGTGTTCGGCGATGCCGTGGCGACCACGCCCGAAGAGGTTCTCGTGCACTGGAACGCCGCCAAAGCCGCGGAGAAGAGCGCGCGCACGAGCGTCCTCGACGGCGTGAGCGAACGGATGCCGAGCCTCGCGCTCGCCCAGAAGCTGCTGTCGAAGGCGTCCCAGGTCGGCCTCGCTCCGGCGCCGAGCGCGCACGGCGGTGCGCCGGTGGACGAAGCCGGGCTCGGCGACGCGCTGCTCGCGCTGGTCGCCACCGCCCGCGCGAACGGCTGGGACGCGGAGCGCGCGCTCCGCGAGCGGCTGCGGCGCCTGGAGAGCGGGATCCGCGCCGCCGAAGCAGCACCGGAGGCTCTGGAAAGATAGACCCGTGGCATCCGTGAACCCGCCGCGCGGCATGCGCGACTTCCTCCCCGCTGACAAGGCCCGCCGCGAGGGCGTCCTCGCCGTCATCCGCGAGCGCTACCGCGCGCACGGCTTCGACGAGATCGAGACGCCGGTCATGGAGGAGTACTCCCGGCTGCACGCCGGCATCGGCGGCGACAACGAGAAGCTCGCGTACAACGTGCTCAAGCGCGGCCTCGACGCCGAAGCGATCCGCGCGGCCGCCGACGAGCCCGCCGAGCTGACCGACCTCGGTCTGCGCTACGACCTCACCGTGCCGCTGGCGCGCTTCTACGCGAGCAACCGCGGGCAGCTGCCGTCGGTCTTCCGCTCGATCCAGATCGCCCCGGTCTGGCGTGCCGAGCGGCCGCAGAAGGGCCGCTACCGCCAGTTCGTGCAGTGCGACATCGACATCATCGGCGACGCCTCGGCGCGCGCCGAGGCCGAGCTCGCCGTCGCGACGCTCGACACCCTCGACGCGCTCGGGCTCGAGGGGGGCCGCATCCGCATCAACGACCGGCGCGTGCTGGACTGGATGCTCGACAGCTTCGGATTCGCGGCCGCCGAGCGCCCGGGTGTGCTCATCACGATCGACAAGCTCGACAAGATCGGTCCGGACGGCATCGTCGCCGAACTGCGGGAGCGGGGCGCGACGACCGCGGCGGTGGACGCGTTCGCGGCCTTCGTGCGGCGGCCGATGACGATGGAGTACAACCCCTACGGCGAGCGTCAGATCCGCAAGGCCCTTCCGTCGGGCGCACCCGACGACATCGTCGGCCACCTCATCGGCATCGGCGAGGCAGTGGCCGCAGCGCGCGGCACGGACGGCCCGCTCGGCGACATCCCGCTCGTGTTCGACCCGTTCCTCGTGCGCGGAATGGGCTACTACACCGGCACGATCTTCGAGCTCGCCCACCCGTCGGTCGACTACTCCCTGGGCGGCGGCGGCCGGTACGACGGCATGATCGGGCGCTTCCTCGGGCAGGACGTCCCGGCTGTGGGCTTCTCCATCGGCTTCGAGCGCATCGTCGATCTCGTCTCCGAGCGTGCGGACGCGGCCGCTCACGCGATCGTGCTGGTCCACGACCGCGACGTGCCCGAGTCCGAACTGCTGGCGGTCAAGGCCGCTCTGGTGCGCCAGGGTTCGCGGGTGCGCCTGGAGCACCGCACCAAGAACCTCAAGGCGCTGCTGGAGCGCGCGGCGGCCGACGGCTACACCTCGTTCGCCACCGTGAGTGCCGGAACCGCGGCGGAGGGGCTCGAGGTCAAGCCGCTCGCCTGATGTCAAGCATTGGTTGACAGTCCAGAGATGTCAATGCTACGTTGACAGCATGAGCACCCCACGCACCCTTCATGCCAGTTCCTCAGCGCGCGTCTTCGGCGGCGTCATCGGCGGCGCCGTCGGCGTGATCGTCGCCGGCCTCGTCGTCCTCGTCCTCGGCGTCGGGCTCGACTGGGGCGGCGTCGGGGGTGGGGCGGCGATGGGCGTCGGCGTGGGCCTGGTCGCCATCGGCATGTACGTCTGGGGCTACGCGAACGGCCTGCGCAAGGCCGGGCGCGGCGCCACCGCGCCCGGGGGCGCGTGGCTTCCGAGCCGCGACGGTCAGGAGTGAGCGACCTCTCCGACGTGGTCGGGCGGGCGGTGCTGGCCGACGCCGGCATCTCCGCCGAGGATCGGCTGACCGACGCCGACCACCTCGCGCTCATCGCCGCCGGAGCTCGCGCCGAGGGCGAGGTGCGCGAGCTGCTCCAGCGTGCCGTGACAGCCGCCCGCGCCGGCGGCGTCAGCTGGGCCCGCATCGGCGGCGAACTCGGCATGACGCGCCAGGCCGCGCAGCAGCGCTTCGGATCGGGTGCGCCGCCGGCACGCGATGCCGCGCCGGACGACGAGCGATGGCTCGGACCGGTGACCGCCTTCGACGAGATGGCCGAGCTGGAGCTGGCTGGTCAGGCGGGGTGGCACACCGTGGAGGCCGACGTGCTCTCGCACCGCATGGTCCGCACCGACACCCAATGGGAGCATCGCCGCATCCTGTGGCGGTCCTCGCTCGCGGCGGAGACCGCCGACGGCTGGGAGGTGGGGTGTCGCGCATTCCCGTGGATCTACCTGGTGCGCGACCGCGGCATCCCTCCCGTCACCGCCGGCTGATGCTCCGCAGGCGCACGAGCCGGTAGCAGACCCCGATGGCGACGACGGCCACACCCGCCACGACAGCAGGCCAGGGGAGGGTGGCTGCCAGGACGAGGCATCCGATCCCTCCGATCACCTGCAGGGCCGGCGGGTACCGCCGCGCGGCGCCCCGCTGCCGGAACGCGGCGACGTTCGCGACGAAGTAGTACAGCAGCACGCCGAACGACGAGAAGCCGATCGCCCCCCGCAGATCGACCGTTGCGACCAGTGCGACGACGATCGCGCCGACGGCGAGCTCTGCGCGCAGCGGGACCTGTCGTCCGGGATGCACGCGGTCGAGGAACGTCGGCAGGTCGCGCTCGCGGGCCATCGCGAACGCCGTGCGGCTCACGCCGGCGATGAGGGCGAGCAGGGCCCCCAGCGACCCGGCGGCCGCGCCGACCCGCACGACCACCCCGATCCACGCCCAGCCGGAGCGCGCGGCGGCCTCGGCGACCGGCTCCGTCGATGCCGCGACCCCCGCGGGTCCGAGGGCGGTGAGCACCGCCACGGCGACGACGGCGTACACGGCCAGGGCGATGAGGAACGCCACCACGATCGCGCGGGGGATCACGCGGCGCGGATCCCGCACCTCCTCGCCCATCGTGGCGATGCGCGCATACCCGGCGAAGGCGAAGAATAGCAGTCCCGCCGACTGCAGGATGCCGTAGGCGCCGCCCGTCCACAGCGACGCGACGGTGACCGGGTCGGCGGCAGCGCCGCCGGCGAACGCGGCGGTGACAGCCGCGGCCAGGGCGCCCAGGGTGATCACGACGATCACGCGTGCTGCGCCCGCCGTGCGGGTGACGCCGAACGCGTTCACCGCCGTCAGCGCCGCGACGGCCGTGACGGCGACGGGACGCTCCCAGCCGGCGGGCGCCGCATAGGCGGCGAACGTCAGCGCCATCGCCGCACAGCTGGCGATCTTGCCGACGACGAACCCCCAGCCGGCGATGAACCCCCACCACGGACCGAGCTCGGCGCGGCCGTAGGCGTACGTGCCGCCGGACGTCGGGTGCGCCGCGGCGAGCTGCGCCGACGAGGTCGCGTTGCCGAAGGCGACGAGGGCCGCGATCGCGAGGCCGACGAGCAGGCCCGTGCCGGCGGCATCCGCGGCCGGCGCCCACACGGCGAACACGCCGGCGCCGATCATCGACCCGAGACCGATGAACACCGCGTCGCCGAGGCCCAGGCGGCGCTGCAGGGAGGGGATGGTCACGGGCGGAACATTAGCGCCCCGCGGCGAACGGGTCCCGCACCTCTCGCGCCGGAGGCGCCCGGTCGGACAGGATGGTCGCATGACGCTGCAGATCCACACGGTGCTCGTGCCGTTCGGCCCCGCGACGGCGATCGAGCTGACCGACGCCCAGGTCGACGCGCTCGGCGGCGGCAAGCGCGCCGCCGTCGTCGTCGGCATCGGCGGGAACACCGCGCGGGTGCGATTGGCCGTCATGGACGGCAAGAACGTCATCGGACTGTCCAAGGCGGTGCGCGGACAGCTGGGCGTCGACATCGGCGACGAGGTCGACGCCACGGTGGCCCTGGACACCGCGGAGCGCGAGGTGGAGGTTCCCGATGACCTCGCCGCGGCGCTCGCCGCAGACCCGAGGGCGCGGGCCGCCTTCGACGCGCTGTCGTTCAGCCGCCGCAAGGAGCTCGCGCGCGGGGTCGCCGAGGCCAAGCGCCCCGAGACCCGCGAACGCCGTGTCGCTGCGGCCGTCGAGGAGCTCACCGCCTCCTGACCGCCGCCCGGGCCACCGGACGGTCACCGGCGTGACGGCATCCGTTCACGCGCGTGGGGTGGCATGGTGGCATGTCTCGCCCGCGCGACGTCGTGCCCCGGTCCGTCGTGTTCGGCGTCGCCGGGATCGCGGTCGGCGCCGGGCTGGTGGCGCTGGGCGGGCGCGCGGTGCTGACGCGTCAGGCCGCCGTCGCCCGACGCCGCATCGGCAAGCCGCTCGGCGAAGACGCCCTCGACGCCGACCGGGTGTGGGGCCGGCGGTTCGACGGTCCGCCGCGGGAGCTGGTGGTGCTGGGCGACTCGATCGCGGCGGGACTGGGCGCGCAACGGCGCAAAGACACGCTGGGGGCGCGCCTGGCGAAGGGGCTCGCCCGCGCTGAACGGCGTCCGGTGAGACTGCGGACGGCCGCCGTCGTCGGCGCCGAGACCTCGATGCTCGCGTCCCAGGTCGACAGCCTCCCCGCCGGCTACCGGCCCGAGGCCGCGGTGATCGTCGTCGGCGGCAACGACGTCACGCACCGCATCCCGGTGCCGGTGTCGATCGGGCAGCTCGAAGAGGCGATCGCGAGACTGCAGGCACGGGGCGCGGCCGTCGTGGTGGGGACCTGCCCCGACCTCGGCGCGCTGCGCCCCGTGCCGCAGCCGCTGCGCGCGCTGGGGTCGCGACTGTCGCGCCAGCTCGCGGATGCCCAGGCGGATGCCGCCACGCGACTCGGCGCGCGTGCTGTGTCGCTGCGACGTGCGGTCGGCCCGTTCTTCGTCACGCAGCCCGACGAGATGTTCAGCCTCGATCGGTTCCATCCGAGCGCCCTGGGCTACCGCCGCACCGCCGAGGCGCTGCTGCCCGCGGTGATCGCGGCGCTCGGGGACGGCGACGGGTGAGCCGCCGTCCTGTCCGGATCAGCCCGCGTATGAGGCCGCCCACTCCGCGACGCGGGCGGCGCTCTCGTCCTCGGACAGGTCCTCGACGCGCGTCATGATCGACCAGCGCACGCCGAACGGGTCACGCACGCTCGAGAACCGGTCGCCCGAGACGAACGTCGACGGCTCTTCGCGCACCGTCGCTCCCGCGGCGACCGCGCGTGCGGTCACCGCGTCGACGTCGGTGACGTAGATCCCCAGCGAGTAGCAGTCCGCGTCGCCCTCCGGGGCCGGCACGAGGCCGTACTCGGGCGACGGCTCGCCCACCTGCAGCAGGCCGATCCCGAAGTCGAGCCCCGCGTGCACGACGAGCCCGTCGAATTCGGTGACGTCGGTGACGCGCGCGCCGAAGACGTCGCGGTAGAAGTCGATGGCCTCCTTGGCGCCCCGGATCGCGAGGAAGGGGGTGAGGCTGGTCGCCGAGTTCGGACGGCCGTCGGTCGTGTGCACACCGGTCACGCCGGTGGTGTTCTCTGTGGTCATGCATCCGATGGTCGCGGAGGGGTGGATGCCACGGCTTGCAGATTCGCGACAACCTGCGCGGCGACGGCGCGCCGCGCACTGTCGGCGCCCGCCGCTAACGTGGCGGCGTGACAGACCCCCACCGCGGCGTGCTCTACCCCGATCGGCTGCCGCGCTTCACGCGCCTGGCGCCGGGGGAGGCGGCATCCGATCTCGTCGAGTGGTACTGGATCCCGCAGTGGGACCTGCCCGACGGCGTCGAGTCGTGCCAGGCCGTGCTGCCGTATCCCGCCGCCAATCTCGCGATCGAACCGGACGGCGTCACGCTGTGGGGCGTCACGACGCGGGCGGGCGAGCGCGTCCTGCGCGGGCGCGGCTGGGCGGTGGGCGTGCTGCTGCGGCCCGCCGCGCTGGCGCAGCTCATCGCGTCCCCGGCCGATCTCGCCGACGCCCATGTCGTGCTCGCCGAGCCGGCCCTGCAGGCGGCGGTGGCCGCGGCGATGCCCGACGTGCAGGCGGCGGCCGACGCCGTCGAGACCTGGCTGGTCGCCCGCGTGGGCCGGCTCACGCCCGAGGCGCGACTGGCCAACGCGATGGCAGGCCTGCTGATGAACGATCCGGCGATCCTGCGCCTGGACGATGCGGCCGAGCGGCTGCACGTGTCGGCACGTACGCTGCAGCGCCTCGCGCATCGCACGGTCGGGCTTCCTCCGGCGGCGATGATCCGCCGCCGCCGCCTGCAGGAGGCCGCACAGCGCGTGCGCGACGACCCGGCCGCGTCGCTCTCCGCGATCGCCGCAGACCTCGGCTACGCCGATCAGGCGCACCTCGCGAACGACTTCCGCGCCGTGCTCGGCTTCACCGCCTCGGACTACCGCGACGCACGATGACCGCTGCGACGGCGACCGCTACGACTGCGCGGCCGTCACGCGCTTCTTCTCGCGGACGTACACCTCGCGGCGCACACGGGCGACGACGTCCCCCGATGCGTCGGTGATGTCGGTCGCGAACCACTCCAGCACCTTCGCACCGCCGCGGGCGCGCTCGCGCAGCTCTTCGGCCTTCTCGCGCGGCACCTCGAAGCGTGCCGTGAGCACGCCGCGGCCCGGCTTGACGAACTCGATCTCGCCGCGCGTGTCCCACACCACGTAGTCGCGCCCGAGCTGGTGCATCACGAGCATGAAGTAGTACGGGTCCGTCATCGCCGACATCGAGCCCCCGAAGGCCGTCTTCACGTAATTGCGGGTGAAGACGTTGACGTGCAGCTCGACGGTGGCGCTGGTCCAGTCGTCCGAGAAGCGTCGCACGCGGATGCCGCTGAACAGGTTGGGGATCCACAGGCTCATGCCGACAGCGAGCCGGCGGGGAGTCACGCGCATGCGCCCAGCATGGCGGAGGCGCCGCTGCGCGCGCCGTCGATTGGCGCTTGCACACAATTGTTCTAGTTGTCATAGAATAAGTCTGTGTTGGTGAGGATCGATCCCGAGAGCGATGCGCCGCTGTTCGCGCAGATCGCCGCCTCCGTGCGGGCGGATGCCGCCGCCGGCCGCCTTCGCGCCGGCGACCGGCTTCCGGCCGCCCGCGACATCGCGTCGGCGCTCGGAGTGAACGTGCACACCGTGCTGCACGCCTATCAGGACCTCCGCGACGAGGGTCTGGTCGAGCTGCGCAGAGGGCGTGGCGCGGCCGTGACCGCCCAGGCGGCAGCGCTGCAGGACCTCCACCACGACATCCTCGACCTCGTCGCGCGGGCGCGCGCGGCGGGACTCGCCCCCGACGCTCTGGCCGCCCTCGTGAAAGAGGCCGGTCGTGCCGAACCCAAGGAGCACCGATGACCCGCCCCGACGTCGCCGTCCGCCGCTTCGTCCTGGTCGCCGTCTGGCTGCCGGTCGTCGTCGTCGCCGCGGCCGTGGCGATCCAGCTGATCGCTCTTGCGCAGTCGCCGTCGACCATCGCGGTGCACTGGAACGCCGCGGGCGAGGCGGACGGCTTCGCACCGGCGTGGACGCAGCCTCTCATGACCGCGTTGTTCGGTCTCGGGCTCCCGCTGCTGATGGCGCTCACCTCGCTGGGCGGCCTGCGTCGCGGCGACCGCGGGCCGACATACCGGCTCATGGGCGCGAGCGCCGCGGCGGTGTCGCTGCTCGTCAGCGTCGCACTCACCTGGTCGCTGGTGATGCAGGTGGGGCTCGACGCCGCGCAGGCGCCGACGGTATGGGCGGCCCTCGCCGCGTCGCTGATCGCCGCCGCCGTGGTGGGCGTCGCCGCGTGGTTCCTGCAGCCGAAGACGGCGCAGGCGGCCCTGCCGTCGCCGTCAGCCGCGCCGCTCGCACTCGGGCCGAACGAACGCGTCCTGTGGATGCGGACGATCTCGATGTCGACGGCCGCGGCGGTCGCCATCGTCGCAGCCGTCGTGCTCGTCGCGGTGGCCGCCGTCGTGGCGTGGGTCACGGGCGCGAGCCCCGCCCTCGCGTGGCTGCTCACCGCTGCCGCCGTGCTCCTGGTGTTCTTCGCCGCGACCACGCTCGCGTTCCACGTCCGCGTGGACGACACCGGTCTCGCCGTCGATTCCGTGCTCGGCATCCCTCGCTTCCGTGTGCCCCTCTCGGACGTCGTCGGCGCCGCCCGCGTGCACGTGAACCCGATGGGGGAGTTCGGCGGCTGGGGACTTCGCATCGCGCCGCAGGGTCGCCGCTTCGGGATCGTGCTGCGCACCGGCGAGGCCCTGGAGGTCACGCGTGGCAGCGGGCGACGGCTGGTCGTCACCGTCGACGACGCCGAGACCGCCGCCGCACTGCTGGAGGCTCTGGTCCAGCGGACGGCGGCCAGGCCTTGACGCCCGGCGCGGCGCCGGTTTTGCTGGGGGCATGGCTGACCCCACCCCTGACACCTGGCGCCGCGTCGACACCTACCTGACCGAACTGCTCGTGGGCCACGACCCCGGCCTGGAGCGCGCGGTCGAGGAGCAGAACGACGCCGGGCTGCCGGCGATCGAGGTCGCGCCGGTCAACGGCAAGCTGCTGCATCTGCTCGCCCGCATGGCCGGAGCACGACGCGTGCTCGAGATCGGCACGCTCGGCGCGTACTCGACGATCTGGCTCGCGCGTGCCGTTCCCGAGGGCGGCCGCGTCGTGACGATCGAGGCCGAACCACGCAACGCCGACATCGCGCGCGCGAACCTCGAGCGGGCCGGCGTCGGCGATCGGGTAGAGATCCGCGTCGGGCGCGGCGCCGACGTGCTGCCGACGCTCGAAGGCGGCGAGCCCTTCGACCTCGTCTTCATCGACGCCGACAAGGAGTCCAACACGATCTACCTCGACTGGGCGGCGCGACTCGGGCGCCCCGGCACCGTCGTCATGGTCGACAACGCCGTGCGCGGCGGAGAGGTGGCCAATCCCGCCACTGAGAACCCCCAGATCATCGGCGTCCAGCGGGGTCTGGAGATGCTGGGCCGCGACCCTCGCTTCGACGCCACGGCCCTGCAGACACTCGATGCGAAGGGCTACGACGGGATCGCGGTGGCGCTGGTCGTGTGACCGCACGTCATCCGACCTGAGGCGCGGCACCCCACCTCACTAGACTGGCCGCGGACCGACGACGCTCCGAGAACCACCCACTCCACGAACAAGGAGACCCCCTGTGGCACAGATCGAGGCTGTAGGCGCGCGCGAGATCCTCGACTCGCGCGGAAACCCGACCGTCGAGGTGGAGGTGCTGCTCGACGACGGGATCGTCCAGCGGGCGGCCGTCCCCTCCGGCGCGTCGACCGGCGCTTTCGAGGCGTACGAGCTGCGCGACGGCGACAAGGGCCGCTATGGCGGCAAGGGCGTCCTGAAGGCGATCGACGCCGTCATCGACGAGCTCGGCCCGGCCATCGAGGGCGTCGAGGCGAGCGAGCAGCGCGTCATCGACGAGATCCTGAACGAGACCGACGGCACCTCCAACAAGGAGCGCACGGGCGCCAACGCGATCCTCGGCATCTCGCTCGCCGTCGCCAAGGCCGCGGCCGACTCGGCCGACCTGCCGCTGTTCCGCTACCTGGGCGGCCCCAACGCGCACGTCCTGCCCGTGCCGCTGTTCAACGTCATCAACGGCGGCGAGCACGCCGACAACGGCATCGACTTCCAGGAGTTCTTCCTCGCGCCGATCGGCGCCGAGACCTACCGCGAGTCGCTGCGCTGGGGCACCGAGGTGTACCACGTGCTCAAGGGCGAGCTGAAGGCCGCCGGCTACGCCACCGGCCTCGGCGACGAGGGCGGCTTCGCGCCCGACCTGCCCAGCAACCGCGAGGGCCTCGACTTCCTCATGAAGGCGATCGAGAAGGCCGGCTTCACGCCCGGCAAGGACGTCGCCGTCGGTCTCGACGTCGCCGCCACCGAGTTCTTCAAGGACGGCGTCTACACCGTCGAGGGTCAGGCGTGGTCGGCCGAGAAGCTGACCGGCTACTTCGCCGACCTGGTCGAGAACTACCCGATCGTCACGATCGAGGACGCCCTCGCCGAGGACGACTGGGACGCCTGGAAGGCCCTCACCGATGAGCTCGGCACCAAGGTGCAGCTCGTCGGCGACGACCTGTTCGTCACCAACCCCGAGCGCCTGCAGCGCGGCATCGACCTCGGTGTCGCGAACGCGCTGCTGGTCAAGGTCAACCAGATCGGCACGCTCACCGAGACGCTCGACGCGGTGGCCCTGGCGACGCAGAACGGCTACCGCTCGATGCTGTCGCACCGTTCCGGCGAGACCGAGGACACCACCATCGCCGACCTGGCGGTCGCCGTGAACTGCGGTCAGATCAAGACCGGCGCGCCCGCTCGCAGCGAGCGTGTCGCGAAATACAATCAGCTTCTGCGCATCGAAGAAGAGCTCGGCGACGCCGCGGTCTTCGCGGGTCGCGGAGCGTTCCCCCGTTTCAAGGGCTGACGCGCAGAACGACGTACGAGAGGGGGGAGCCGTGGCCAAGACGACGGCTCCCCCTTCTCGTCCCTCCCGCCGGCGCCCGGTGGCCGGTCGGCGCCCCGTAGACGTACGGGGCTGGCTCGGCGGCATCCGGCTCTCGGGTTTCATGGCCATCATGCTGGGCCTCGTCGTGCTCGCGGCGTTCGTGCTGGTGCCGACGATCGGGACGTATGTCGACCAGCGCCAGCAGATCGCCGCGCTCGAGGCGGCGGTCCAGCTCAGCCGCGACGAGGTCGCCGACCTCAAAGCACAGCGCGAGCGGTGGCAGGACCCGGCCTACATCACCACGCAGGCGCGTGAGCGTCTGTACTACGTCAAGCCGGGCGAGGTCGTGTACCTCGTCGACAACGATCTGCCGCCGGAGCTCGCACCCCAGGAGCAGGCGCCCGTGAGCGACGAGGTCCAGGCGGCGCAGACGGACTGGATGTCGCAGCTGGTGCGCTCGGTCACCGAGGCGGGCCTCGCCCAGACCGTCGCCCCCGTCACGTTCGGCGTCCCCGATGTCACGCCGACCGATCCCGCACCCACCGGCGGCACGCCGATCCCCTGAGCCGTCGCACACGGTCACGGTCCAGCCGCGTCCCAGGCGCCTTGGGTAGCCTGGAATCGTGACGACCCCGCCGTTCCCCCCTGTCCGCGACGCCGACCTCGCCGTGCTTCGCGAGCAGCTCGGGCGTCCCGCCCGCGGGGTCATCGGCATCGCCGCGCGCTGCGTGTGCGGCAACCCGACCGTCGTGGCGACCTCGCCCCGGCTGCCCGACGGTTCGCCCTTCCCGACGTTCTACTACCTGACGCACCCCGCCGCGACGGCGGCGATGTCGACGCTCGAAGCCGACCATGTGATGCGCGAGCTCTCGGAGGAGCTGGCCGACGACGAGGTCGCGGCGGCGTACCAGGGCGCCCACGAGGCGTATCTGCGCGACCGCGCCGTGTACGGCGAACCCGAAGAGATCGCCGGCATCTCGGCGGGCGGCATGCCGACACGCGTCAAATGCCTGCACGCCCTGGCCGGCCACGCGCTCGCCGCGGGGCCGGGCGTCAACCCGATCGGGGATCGCGCGCTGCAGCTCTCGTCGTGGTCGCCCGACCGCTGCGTGTGCGCCCAGCCGGGATCGGCCGGATGATCCGTCGCCTCCTGGGCGCGATCGCCGCTGCCGCCGTCGCGACGACGCTCGTCGCGGGCGCACCGGCGACGGCTCAGGCGGCGACCCCCGAGGCCTCCCCGCCCGGCGCAGCCGGCCAGGACGCGGTCCGTGCGGCGCAGTACTGGCTGAACGACTACGGCATCGCCGAAGCGTGGCAGACCACGCGGGGCGCCGGCGTCAAGATCGCGATCGTCGACACCGGCATCGGCCGTGGCACGAGCGAGTTCGACGGCGCCGTCAGCGCTGGGACGGACGTGTCGGGTGCCGGCTCGCCCGACGGCCGTACGCCGGTCGGCGCGGTCGACGCCGATCACGGCAGCTGGGTCGCCTCGCTGGCCGCAGGCCGGGGCACGGGGCCCGACACCGGTGTGATCGGGGTCGCGCCCGAGGCGCAGCTGCTGGCGGTGTCGGTGGGTTTCGGGTCGTCGGCGACACGCTCCTTCGCCGACCAGATCGTCGACGCGATCCACTGGTCGGTCGACAACGGCGCGGACGTCATCAACATGTCGCTGACGACGAACGTGCCCGACTGGCCGGAGAGCTGGGACGAGGCGTTCCAGTACGCGTTCGATCATGACGTCGTGGTCGTGGTGGCTGCCGGCAACCGGGGGAGCGGCACCACCAAGGTGGGCGCGCCCGCCACGATCCCGGGCGTGCTGACCGTCGGCGGCGTGGACCGTGCCGGCAAGGCGAGCGTGGACGCGTCGACCCAGGGCATCACGATCGGGGTCTCGGCGCCGAGCGAGGAACTGGTCGGCGTCTCGGCCGACGGCACCGTGGTCTCGTGGGACGGGACGAGCGGCGCGGCGCCCATCGTCGCCGGCATCGCCGCTCTGGTGCGGGCTGCGCATCCCGAGCTCGACGCCGACAACGTCATCAACCGCATCGTCAAGACCGCGCACCCGGTCGGCACGGACCCGGCGGACAAGCTGCTGTACGGCTTCGGACTGGTCGATGCCGCCGCCGCGGTGTCGGCGAACGTCGCGCGCGTCGACGCGAATCCCATGGGCAGCCTCAAGGACTGGGTGCGGCTGTACCGCCGGGCGCAGTCGGCGCCGCTGCCGACAGAATCGGCACCGTCTGCCGAGATCCCCCCGCTGCCGAAGGCCGACGCGATGACGCGCGCGTCGTCACCGCTGCTGCCCGACCGCGACACCGTCCTGTACGGGACGCTGCCGCTCACGTTGCTCACGGCGGCCGCTATACTGGTGGCGCTCGGCGTCACCGCTGCTGTCCGACGCATCCGATTGGCGTCCCGCACGCCGAGCCGCTGACATCCAGGAGTAGTCCCCACCGTGAGCAACACCGTGCCAAAGATCCTTATCGTCGGCGGCGGATACGCAGGCTTCTACACCGCGTGGAAGCTCGAGAAGCATCTTCGCAAGGGTGAGGCAGAGGTCACGATCGTCGACCCGCTGCCCTACATGACCTACCAGCCGTTCCTCCCCGAGGTCGCCGCCGGTTCGATCGAGGCGCGCCACGCGGTCGTGGCGCTGCGCCGCCACCTCAAGCGCACGAACGTCGTGGCCGCCAAGGTCACGGGCATCGACCACGCGCACAAGACGGCGACGATCACGCCCATCGCCGGCGCGCCGTACGAGTTCGAGTACGACCAGATCGTCGTCACGGCCGGTGCCGTGTCGCGCACGTTCCCGATCCCGGGCATCGCCGACAACGCGATCGGCCTCAAGACGATCGAAGAGGCTGTCGCGATCCGTGACCGGCTGATGTCGAACTTCGACAAGGCTTCGACGCTTCCTGCCGGCCCCGAGCGCGATCGCCTGCTCACGGTCGTCGTCGTCGGCGGCGGCTTCGCAGGCATCGAGGTGTTCGCCGAGCTGCGCTCGCTGGCATCCTCGCTCGTCAAGAGCTATCCGCAGCTGACCTTCGACGACACGCACTTCCACCTCATCGAGGCGATGGGGCGCATCATGCCCGAGGTGTCGCTCAAGACGAGCGAATGGGTGCTGAAGAACCTCGCCAAGCGCGGGGCGTCGGTTCACCTCGACACGCAGGTGCAGGGCGCCGTGGACGGCAACGTCCAGCTGTCGACGGGCGAGGTCATCCCGACCGACCTGATCATCTGGACCGCGGGCGTCATGGCCAACCCGACCGTCGTCCGCGGCGGCGACCTCCCCGTCGAGGAACGCGGCCGCATCCGCACCCGCGCCGACCTGCGCGTGGGCACCGAGGACGAGTTCGTCGAGGGCGCTTGGGCCGCCGGTGACGTGTCGGCCGTTCCCGACCTGTCCGGCGGCGGTGTGGGCGGTTACTGCGTGCCCAACGCGCAGCACGCGGTCCGCCAGGCGAAGCTCCTCGCCAAGAACCTGGTCGCGGTGCTCCGCGGTGAGCTGCCCCGTCAGTACTTCCACAAGAACCTCGGCGCCGTCGCGGGCCTCGGCCTGTGGGTCGGCGTCTTCCAGTCGGGCAACCTCGCCCTCAAGGGCTGGATCGCCTGGCTCGCGCATCGCGGCTACCACGGCCTCGCCATGCCTTCGTGGGAGCGCAAGTGGCGCGTCCTGTGGGGCTGGTGGAACAACTTCTGGCTCGGTCGCGACCTGGTCAACCTGTCGACGGTGCAGAACCCGCGGTACGTCTTCGAAGAGTTCGCCGCGCGCCCGCGTCCGCCGCAGCCCGTCGAGGCGCCCGCCGAGCCGGCCGCACCGGCCGCGAAGGCGCCCGCGCGCAAGGCTCCCGCGAAGAAGGCCGCCGACGCCGAGAAGGTCGCCGCCAACTGAGCAACCGCGAATGCCGCAGTCTCGTCTGACAAGATGAGCCTGCGGCATTCGCGTCTTCGCGGACGGCCTCCCGCCCCCGTAGCCCAATGGCAGAGGCAGGCGACTTAAAATCGCTTCAGTGTGGGTTCGAGTCCCACCGGGGGTACGGCAGCGGTCGCCGTCCTGGGCGGTCGCGCCCGCTCACGCGAGCTCGAGGACCGTCCACGACAGCGGCGGGAGTGTGGCCCGCACCGCACCGTCGACCACTTCCGCGGCGGCCAGGGGCACCATGTGGACGGCGTCCGGCGAGCCCTCGAGGTTCGTCGTCAGGCGGTCGCCCCCCTCGGGGATCGTGAGCGTCTCGGCGTTGACCACCCGCAGCGACCCCATCCCGTGCAGCTCGATCGTCAGGTCGTTGGACTCGTCGATCGCACGGTTGGCCACGAAGACGACGACCCGGCCGGTGCTCTCGTCATAGGTCGCCGCGGCGTCGACCGAGTCGACATCGCCGTAGCGGTTCGTGGCGATCTGCGACGACGACACCGCGAGCTGCAGGATGCGGCCCCTGGCGAGCCGCGCCATCCGTTCGAAGGGCCAGAAGGTCGTCTGCCGCCATGCCGCACCGCCCGGCTCGGAGCGGATGGGCCCGATCACGTTCACGAGCTGAGCCTGGTTGGCGATGCGCACGCGGTCGCCGTGCCGCAGCAGGCTGTTCAGGAACGTGCCCACGACGACGGCATCCGTCACGTTGTACGTGTCCTCGATGAGCCGCGGATGCTCCCGCCATCCGGATGCGGCGATCTCGGCCGCCTCTGCGTCGTTGTAGCGGTCGAAGTCCCACACGTTCCACTCGTCGAACGAGATGTTGACCTGCTTGGTGTGCTTGCCGGCGGCCTTGACCGCGTCGATCGTGGCGATGACGCCGTCGATGAAGGCATCCACGTCGACCGCTTCGGCCAGGAACGAGGCGGCGTCGCCGTCGGCTTCGCGATAGTACGCGTGCATCGAGATGTAGTCGACCTCGTCGTACGCGTGCGTGAGCACCGTGTGCTCCCAGGTGCCGAACGTGGGCATGCCGCGGTTGGACGAGCCCACGGCCACCAGTTCGATCGAGTCGTCGACGAGCTTCATGGCCTTGGCGGTCTCTTGCGCGAGGCGCCCGTATTCGGCCGCCGTCTTGTGGCCGATCTGCCACGGGCCGTCCAGCTCGTTGCCCAGGCACCACAGCTTGATGTCGAACGGCTGCTCCGCGCCGTTGCGACGGCGCAGGTCCGACCAGTAGGTCCCGCCCGGGTGGTTCGCGTACTCGACGAGGGAGCGCGCCTCCTCGACCCCGCGGGTGCCGAGGTTGATCGCCTCCATGATCTCGACATCGGCCGCGCGCGCCCAGTCGACGAACTCGTGCAGCCCGAACGCGTTGGTCTCGATCGTGTGCCACGCGCCGTCCATGCGGACGGGACGCTCGGCGACCGGGCCCACGCCGTCCTCCCACTGGTACCCCGACACGAAATTGCCGCCGGGGTACCGGATCACGGTCGGACCCATCTCGCGCACCAGCTCGAGCACATCGGTGCGGAAGCCGCGCTCGTCGGCGCGGGGATGCCCGGGCTCGAAGATGCCGGTGTACACGCACCTTCCCATGTGCTCCACGAAAGAGCCGAAGAGGCGGCGCGGCACGTCTCCGATCGTGAAGTCGCGGTCGATGGTGATGCGGGACTGAGGCATTGCTCTCCTCTGGGAAAGGGGGGTCACTGGCCGCCGAAGCCGCTGGTGACCACGCCCTTGACGATCTGCTTCTGGAAGATCATGAACACGATGATGAGCGGGAGTGCCGCCAGGACCGCCTGGGCCATGATCTGCGCGTACTGCACGCCGTACGCGCTGATCACGGTCTGGAGCCCGACGGGGAGCGTCATCAGCGTGGTGTCGTTGATGACGAGGAACGGCCACAGGAAGTTGTTCCACGCGCCGATGAACACGAAGATCGCCACCGACGCGAGGATCGGGCGAGACAGGGGCAGCACGATCGACCAGAAGATCCGGAACCGTCCTGCGCCGTCGACGCGGGCCGCATCCTCGAGCTCGATGGGGATCGCGTCGAAGAACCGCTTCAGGATGAACACCATCACCGGCGCGACGATCTGGGGGAGGATGAGCCCCCAGTACGTGTCCACCAGGTTGAAGGTCAGCATCTGATAGAAGAGCGGGATGATCAGCACCTGGGGCGGCACCACGATCGAGGCCACGATCACGACGAACAGCCACCGGCGGCCGGCGAAGTCGAGGCGAGAGAACGCGTAGGCGGCCAGCGCCGAGATCGCCAGTGTGATGGCGGTGATCAGCACGGATGTCAGGAGGCTGTTGAACGCCCAGATGTACACGTTGCCCTGCGACAGGATCGCCGTGAAGGCATCCAGCGTCGGACCCGACGCACCGATCCACGACGGGTCGCCCGATGCCGCGTCCGGCTCGGTCTTGAAGGCGGTCGCCACGGCCCAGAGGAACGGGAGCAGCCAGCCGATCGCCATCAGCAGCAGCACCACGAACGCGGCGATGCGCAGCGGCCCGAACGGGTTCTGGCCCGGCAGGTGGCCGCGCCCGCGCGGCTTGGCCGAGACGATCGTCTCGGTGGGCGTGAGGGTGGCGGTGGACATCAGAACTGCTCCTTCCGGCGACGCGTGATCAGCGCCTGCGCGACGCCCAGGATGACGATGAGGGTGAAGAAGATGTACGAGATGGCCGCCGAGTACCCGAACCGGTAGCCGACGAAGCCCGTCTCGTAGATGTACTGGACGATGGAGCGTGTGGTGTCGCTCGCGACCCCGCCCAGCATCTGGTACGCCTGGTCGAAGAGCTTCAGCGACGCGAGGACCTGCAGCAGCACGATCAGGACGGTCGCCGGTCCGAGCTGCGGCAGCGTGATGGACCAGAACTGCCGCCACGCGCCGGCGCCGTCGAGGGATGCCGCCTCGTACTGCTGGGCGGGGATGTTCTGCATCGACGCCAGGTACAGGAGGAAGTTGAACCCGACCGTCCACCACACCGTCGCGATCACGATCGCGAGCATGTTCGTGTCGGGGTTCTGCAGCCAGGCGATGGGCTGCAGCCCGAAGAACTTCAGGATGTTGTTCGCCGCGCCGATCTGCGGGTTGAAGATCCACACCCAGATCTGCGAGATGACGGTGGATGCCAGCAGGTAGGGCATGAAGAACGACAGGCGCCACAGCCACTGACCCGGCAGGCCGCGATCCACCAGCGCGGCCATGACGAGCGCGATGAGGACGAGCGGCACCGTCGAGAGGACGGTGAACCACACGGTGTTCCACATCGACCGCCACATCACCGGGTCGGTGAGCGCCTCGGCGTAGTTGGCGAAGCCGACGAGATCACCGCCGGCCCCGGTCAGGGACTGGTTCGTGAAGCTGAGGAAGATGCCGTGGACGATCGGCCACACGAGGAAGAGGAGGAACGCGACGAGGAACGGTGCGACGAACGCCCAGCTGACCAGCTGGTCGCGGTGGTGGCGGGAGCCCGCCCGCTGGGTGCGGACGGATGACCGGCCGGTGACGATGGTGCGCGTGGAGGTGACGGAAGTCGTCATGACCGGGACGTCCCTTCGGGATCTGCCGGGTTCGGCTGCTTCAGGAAGGTGTTCACGCGGGACTCGAACCGGTCGATCGCCGCAGCGGGGTCGTCGCCGCTGAGCAGCACGTTCTGGACGGCGGCGCCGAACTCGCCCTGGAAGTTCGAGCCCGAGCCGGTGAACCACGCGGTCGGGTCGTACACCACGTGCTGCGCCGCGTCGGCGTAGTGGGCCTGCGGAACCAGTTCGGCGTACTCCGCCGACTCGGTCACCGGCAGGAACGCGGGGATGTGGCCGGCCTCGGCCCACCCGAACGAGCCCTTGAGCATGTCGGCAACGAACTGGTACGTCAGATCGCGTCGATGTGCGTCCGCACTGGCCTGGCGCGGCAGGACGAACGAGTGCGAGTCGGCGTACGCGGCGGCGGTGCCGTAGAGCGTCGGGATCATCGTCGCATCAAAGGGCAGCTCGGCGTTCTGCATCGTGCGCAGCTCCCACACGCCGGTGAACAGCATCCCGCTCTTGCCGGTGGCGAACTCGGCCACGGCGGTGCCGTAGTCGGCCTGGGTCGCGGCGATCTCGCCGTCGAGCAGGGTGCGCATGTAGCTGAGCGACTCGATCGCGGCATCCTTGTCCATGACGGCCTTGCCGCCCTCGGGCAGTTCCATCGCGATCCCGTGCTGGCAGTACAGGGTGTAGAAGAGGCGCCACATCTGCGCGCCGTCGCCGAGGTAGCCGTACGAGAGAGCGTGGCCGTCGGCGGCGCCGCCGATCTCGCGCAGCTGGTCCAGGAACTCCTCGGGGCTCGAGGTCTCGGTGAGCTTCCCGTCGCTGTCGAGCACTCCCGCGGTGTCGCAGATGTCGGTGTTGAACATCGCGATGAACGGATGCGCGTCGAGGGCGATGCTGTAGTGCTTGCCGTCGACGGCCCCCTTGTCCCAGATCGGCTGGGGGAAGGTGGAGCTGTCGACGCCGAGCTCGGCCAGCTGGTCGAGATCCCACGGGTCCAGCAGCCCGCCCGGGGCCCACCCGACCGTGCGGGTCGCGTGCATGATCGCGACGTCAGGGGCGCGCCCGCCGGCGGCCGCCATGGCGAGCTTGGTGTAGTACGGGGTGCCCCAGGCGAGCACCGTCGGGCGGATGCGGAAGTCGTTCTGCGCATCGTTGACGTTCTGGAGGAGCTGCGACATGGTGACACCGTCGCCACCGGACAGCAGATGCCAGAACTGGAGCGTCTGTGGTGTGGGACCCGTCGGTGCGCCTGCGGCGCAGCCGGCGAGCAGGGCGGCTCCGGCGGCAGCGGAGGCTGCGCTGAGGAACTGCCTTCGAGACAGATCGAGCGGGGGCGTCATCGTCACTCCTTCGTGACCGGGCGGGGGTGGCTACATGTTTACATCGTGGTAATTCAGGATGCAAGAGCCGGTTCCGCACGCGACCCGGCGCATCACGGGCGATAGCCCGCAGGCCTGCCCGCCGTGCTCGCGCGCTCGATCAGGGCGTGCGACAGCGTCACCGCGCGCGGGGCGGCGGTGCCGTCGTCGATGCGGGACTCGAGCAGGCCGATGGCGGCCTCGGCGAAGGCACGCCGATCGAAGGCGATCGTCGTGAGCGAGGGTGCCGTGAACTTCGAGAACTCCACGTCGTCGAAGCCGGTCATGATCACGTCGTCGGGGACGCGGATGCCGGCGTCATGCAGCGCATGCAGGGTACCGAGGGCGAGCGAGTCGGTGAGCGCGACCACGCCGTCGAAGCCGACCCCGCGTTCCAGCAGGATGCGCGTGGCCCGCGCTCCGGCCACCATCGACCAGGGGAGCTGATTGACCTCGAGCGCCGGATCGCTCGTGAGTCCGGCCTCACGCAGGGCATCGTGCACGCCCTCGCGACGAAGCCGGCTGGTGGCCGTCGCGATGGACGCATCGTCGTCGGCGCCGATCACGGCGATCCGCCGCGCCCCGTGCGCGAGCAGGTGCCTCGTCGCGTCGGCGGCCGCCCGACGGCTGTCGATGCGGACCTGATCGGCCCTGGTCTGCTCCACTTCGCCGATCACGACGACGGGCGGCAGGCGGCCCGCCGAGCGCAGCACACTGTCTTCGAAGCGAATGGGGTTCAGGATCAGTCCGTCGACGAGGTGCGCTCTCGCGCGGCGGAGGAGCTCATCCTCGCGCTGGGGCTCGACGGCGGTCTCTTCGATCTGCACGGCCAGTCCCCGCGCATGTGCCGCGGCGACGATGAGGTGGACGAGCTCTGCCGAGTACGCCGTGGCGAGATCGGGAAGGGCCACCGCGATCACGCCGGAGCGGCCGTTGCGCAACCCTCGCGCATTCAGGTTCGGCACGAAGTCGAGTTCGGCCATCGCCGCCTCGACTCTGGCCCTCGTCTTCTCACGCACCGGGATCGTGCCGGTGACGACATTCGACACGGTCTTGGGCGACACCCCCGCGAGGGCGGCCACATCCCTCATGGTCGCCCGAGCGGACGGCGCTCCGGTCATCGCGCCAGCCTAGCGGCGGCTTGGCGGAGTGCGCCCGCGCCGCGGTGGAGTCGCGAGGCCCCTCGAGTATGTCTGAATGGAGCGCTAGCCTGGGGGAAAACGCAAGGAGGCCGAGATGGAAGAGCAGAAGGGCACCCCGCAGGACGCTCCGAGGAGCGGCTGGCTGTGGAAGTTCGTCGCCCTCATCTTCGGCGCGCCGCCCATCGCCGTCTACGGGGCTGAAGAAGAGGTCGAGCAGGAGCGCGCGGAGCGCCGCGCCGGCTGATCCCCTTCTCCCGCGGGACGCGCGGGGTCATCGGGGTGCTCGCCCGTCATCGGACGGTCGGACGGGGCCCTATCCTGGAGCGATGCGCGCGCACCCGAAGCGAGCCGTATGAGTCTCGATCTGCTGTCCACCCCCACGGCGACGAAGCCGTGGAGCCACTCCGCGTCCTACTGGGGCGCCATGAGTCACGCTCTCGCCGATGTGAGCGGCCCCGTCGCCGCGATCAACGTCGAAGCGCTCCGTTACAACGCCCTCGACCTCGTGGTGCGCGCCGGCGGCGTGCCCATCCGCGTCGCGAGCAAGTCCGTGCGCGTCCGCGAGGTCATCGACGCCGTCCTCGCCCTTCCCGGCTACCAGGGCATCCTCGCGTTCACGCTCCCCGAGGCGCTCTGGCTGGCGCAGGATCGCGACGGCGCCCCCGGACACGACGACATCGTGCTCGGGTACCCGACTGTGGATCGCGCGGCGCTCGCCGCGCTCGCGGCCGATGAGGTCGCTGCATCCCGCATCACGCTGATGGTCGACGACCTCGCTCAGCTCGATCTCGTCGACGCGATCGCCGCGCCGGGCTCGCGGCCCGAGATCCGGGTGGCCATCGACGCCGACGCGTCGTGGCGCGCGCCCGCGCTCGGTCACATCGGCGTGTTCCGCTCGCCGGTGCACGATGCCCCCGAGGTCGCCGCGCTCGCCCGCTCGATCGCGGCGCGCGAGGGCTTCCGCCTCGTCGGCCTGATGATGTACGAGGCGCAGATCGCCGGGCAGGGCGATGCGACCGGATCGGGGGATGCCGTCATCCGGTGGATGCAGCGACGCTCCGGGTCCGAGCTGCTCGAACGCCGTGCCGCCATCGTCGCCGCCCTGCGCGACATCGCCCCGCTCGAGTTCGTCAACGGCGGCGGCACCGGATCGCTGGAGATGACGGCATCCGATCAGGCCGTCACCGAGGTCACCGCCGGCAGCGGGCTGCTGGCGGGGCACCTGTTCGACGGCTACCGCGCGTTCGATCCCGCCCCGGCCGCGGCCTTCGCCCTCGAGGTGGTCCGCAAGCCCGCGCCCGACATCGCCACCGTCCTCGGCGGCGGCTGGATCGCGTCGGGCCCCGCGCTGGAGTCCCGCCAGCCGCGTGCCGTCTGGCCGGAGGGGCTGCGCACCGTGCCACGCGAAGGCGCTGGCGAGGTGCAGACGCCGCTGCGCGGCGACGCCGCCCGAGGTCTGCGCGTGGGCGACCGGGTGTGGCTGCGCCACTCGAAGAGCGGAGAGCTGGCCGAACGCGTCGACCGCTATCACGTGGTCGACGGCAGCCGTCTCAGGGGGACGATCGCGACGTATCGCGGCGAGGGGAAGGCGTTCCTGTGACACGTCCAGGAGGAGTGTGGCGCAACTGGGGGCGCTCGGAGTCGGTCAGACCGCAGCGGATCGAGTTCCCGCGCACCGTCGAGGCGGTGCAGCGCGCCGTGGTGGCCGCCTCGGTGCGGGGTCTGCCGATCAAGGCCGTCGGCGCCGGACACAGCTTCACCGGCATCGCGGTGGCCCCCGGGGTGCTGCTGGAGCTGCGTGACCTCAGCGGGCTGGTCTCGGTCGACGCGGAGCGCAAGCGCGTGACGGTGCTCGCGGGCACACGGCTTCACCAGATCCCCGCACTACTGGCACCGTACGGTCTCGCGATGGAGAACCTCGGCGACATCGACAGGCAGTCGGTCGCCGGCGCGATCTCGACCGGGACGCACGGCACCGGTGCCCGCTTCGGCGGCATCGCCACCCAGGTCGTCGGCGCGACGCTCGTGACGGCATCCGGCGAGCTGCTGCGGATCGACGAGAGCGAGAACGCCGAACTGCTCCCGGCGGTGGCCCTCGGCCTCGGCGCGCTCGGCATCCTCGTCGAAGTGACGCTGCAGTGCGTCCCGGCGTTCGTGCTGCATGCGCTCGAGCAGCCCGAGACGCTGGAGGTCGTGCTGGCAGGGCTCGACGACCGGGTCGCCGCCGCCGATCACTTCGAGTTCTACTGGTTCCCGCACACCGACCGCGCGATGACGAAGACCAACACGCGACTGCCCGAGTCGGCGCCGCGGCATCCGCTGTCGCCGGTCGGCAAGTGGATCGACGACGCGTTCGTCGGCAGCGGTCTTCACCAGGTGGCCTGCACCACGGGAAAGCTGATCCCAGGGCTCGTGCCGCCGATCAACCGGCTGTCGGCGAAGGTCTGGGGCGACCGCGAGTTCACCGACGGCTCGGCGCGGGTGTTCGCGACGAGCCGGTCGGTGCGCTTCCGCGAGATGGAGTACGCCCTGCCGGTCGAGAACGTCCGTCCGGCGTTCGACGCGCTGCGCTCCCTGATCGACGAGCGCGGCTGGCGCATCGGCTTCCCGGTCGAAGTGCGCTTCGCGGCCGCCGACGATCGCTGGCTGTCGACCGCGCACGGCCGCGCGTCCGGGTACATCGCCGTGCACCGGTACTGGCGTGACGATCCGACGGAGTACTTCGAGGCCGTCGAGCAGATCATGCTGGGGTACGGCGGGCGTCCGCACTGGGGCAAGATGCACACCCTCGGCGCCGACGTGCTGCGGGAGCGGTATCCGCGTTTCGACGACTTCGTCGCACTGCGCGATCGACTGGACCCCGAGCGGCTGTTCCGCAACGCGTACCTCGACCGGGTGCTCGGTGGGTAACGGCTGAGAGTCCACAGCCCGCGCTCATGCCGCGCGTGCGTGCGTCGATAGGATGAGGGCACTATCGAACGGAGACTCGGCAATGGAATGGCTGATTCCAGTCCTCATCGTGGTGGCGCTGGTCGTCATCGCCGGCATCTACCTCTGGGCGACGTACAACTCCCTCGTCCAGCTGAATGTGCGCGTCGATGAGGCGTGGAGTGACATCACGGTGCAGCTGAAGCGTCGTGCCGATCTGCTGCCGAACCTCATCGAAGCCGTCAAGGGGTATGCCGCGCACGAGAAGGCCGTGTTCGAGAACGTGACGCGCGCCCGCGCCGAGACGCTGTCGGTCGCCGGCCCCGCGGACGCGGGCGTCGCCGAGGGGCACATGCAGCAGGCGCTGAAGTCGCTCTTCGCCGTCGCCGAGGCCTACCCGCAGCTGCAGGCGAGCCAGAACTTCCTCCAGCTGCAGCAGTCGATCGTCGACACCGAAGACAAGATCCAGGCCTCGCGCCGTTTCTACAACGGTGGTGTGCGCGAGCTGAACACCAAGATCAAGGTGTTCCCGAACAACATGTTCGCCCGCAATCTGGGCTTCCACGAGCGCGAGTTCTTCGAGGTCATCGACGGCGCCGCCATCTCGGAGCCCCCGCGCGTGCAGTTCTGACGTCGAGGCATGGTCCATCGGCTGACGCGTGAGCAGGCCCGTCGCATCGCCCTGCACGGGCAGCTGCTCACGGCCGAACGCCCGGCGGGCGTCGTCGAGACGATCGACGCGCTGACGATCCTGCCGATCGACCCGACCTCGGCGATCGCGCCGAGCGTCGACCTCATCCTGTGGAGCAGGCTCGGCTGGCCGTACCAGCCAGCCGATCTGGTGCGACTGTTCGAAGAGGACCGGGCCGTGTTCGAGTGGGGCGGGTTCTACCGCGCCATGACGGATCTGCCGCTGCTGCTGCCCGAGATGCGGCGGCGACCGGAGTCCGCCCAGGCACGCGAGTGGCTGGCCGCCAACGACGCCTTCCGACGCGAGACCCTGGCCCGGCTGCGCGCCGAGGGGCCCCTGCACGCGAGCGAGGTCCCCGACACGGCGCAGGTCTCGTGGCGGTCGTCGGGCTGGACGAACAACCGCAACAGCCAGCAGCTGCTGGAGCTGCTCGTGCTGTGCGGTGATGTGGCCGTGGCGTCGCGTGACGCCGCGGGCCGCCTGTTCGACGTGGCGGACCGGGTCTATCCCCGCGAGGTGCCGGAGGTGTCGGACGAGGATGCCGCCCGCGAGCGCGCCGAGCGCCGGCTCGCGGCGTTCGGGATCGCGCGCGCGAAGGGACTGGCGCAGCCCATCGAGCCGATCTCGGTGGGCGAACTGGGCGAGGAAGCGGTTGTCGACGGCGTCGACGGCGTGTGGCGGGTCGATCCCGAGGCGCTGGCGGCCGCCGACGACTTCGTGCCCCGCACGGCGCTCCTCTCGCCGCTGGACCGCGCGGTGTTCGACCGGCGCCGCCTGGAAGAGCTGTTCGCGTACGAGTACGTGCTGGAGATGTACAAGCCCGCCGCGAAGCGGCGGTGGGGGTACTTCGCGCTGCCCGTCCTGCACGGCGACCGGTTCGTGGGCAAGCTCGACGCCAAGGCGGATCGCAAGGCCGGTGTGCTGCGCATCCACGCCCTCCACGAGGACGAGCCGTTCGACGATGGAACCCGGGGAGCGGTGGAGGCCGAGATCCGTGACCTCGCGCGGTGGCTCGGACTCGCGCCGGTGGGTGCGGGGTTCGGATGACGCGCGTCAGCGCACCGACAGGATCGTCTGGTCGTCCCGGGCGCTGACCTCGCCCCGCAACGCCCACTCGTCGGTCCGATAGGTGAAGGCGCCCGGGGTGCCGTCGCGCGTCGTGCCGGTGGCCGTCGCCACCAGGACGCCGCCGGTCGCGTCGAACGACCGCCCGTCGGCTGAGAGCGCGACGACGGGGTACTGCTCGATGCGGAACGCGACCCCCGACAGCTCCGCGAGGTCTGCCGCCCAGGGCACGACGATTCCGCAGTGCTCCGGCACGGACGCGGCCGGCTCGGCGCACGCGTCCGCGTAGGCATCCAGCTGCTCCTGCATCGCGACCAGCGGGTCGGACGGGGGAGTGGGGGAGGCCGACGCCGGCGTGGAGGGCGTCGGTGTGCTGCCGGTGGGGCCGGTGCCCAGCGTCAGCCACCACGCGACTCCGGCACCGGCGACGAGGAGTGCGGCGCCGCCGGCGACGAGCCCGACGATCGCGCTGCGCTTCACCGTTCCACGCTAACCCGCGAGCTCCTCGTCGGCGAGTTCGTCGACCGCGGGCTCGTCCTCTGCCAGGGGGACGGCAGCCGACGGTCCGGCCTCGTGGCGCGAGGCCTCGGGCAGCACGCGGGCGAGATCATCGGTCGCATCGCCCCAGCGCGACACCGAGATGCTGTCGAGACCCTGCCAGGATGCCGCGAGCCGCAGCTGCTCGGCGAGGAGGGGTGCGGCATCCGCGGGGCTGCCGTGCTCCCACCACGCCGACTGCACGCGCAGGGTGGACGCGGCGCGGTCCGCCTTCAGGTCGACTCGGCCGACGATGTCGTCGCCGATGAGCACCGGCAGCGAGTAGTACCCGTACCGCCGCTTGGGTGCGGGGGTGTAGATCTCGATGCGGTACTCGAAGTCGAACAGGCGCTCGGCGCGATCGCGGAACCACACGACAGGGTCGAACGGCGTGAGGATGGCGGCCGCGTCGATCCGGCGCGGCACCGTCGCGTCGCGATGCAGCCACGCCGGTGCGGGGCGGCCCGCCGTCGTCCAGCCCTGCACGGTGACGGGGTGCAGCTCGCCTGCATCGACGAGATCGCCGACGGCTGCGAGCACGGCTCTGCGGTCGGCGATGCGCCAGTAGTCGGCCAGGTCGGCGGCCGTCGCGACGCCGTACGCCTTCGCCGCGCGGCCGACGAGCTCGCGCACGGCGTCCTCGCGCGGGATGTCGGCCTCCAGGGCAGCGGGTGGGATCACGTGCTCGGCGAGCGCGTAGCGCCGCTCGAAGCCGCGACGCCCCGCGATCGCCACATCGCCGAAGAGCCAGAGGTGCTCCAGCGTGCGCTTGACCACGTCCCAGTCCCACCAGGGTCCTCGTGCCCCCTTCTTCGCGTCGTGCTCGATCTGCGCAGGGCGCAGTGGTCCGCGATGGGCGAGCTCGGCGCGCACCCAGTCCACGATGTCGCGGTGGGTGTCGAACCAGCCGCCGGGCTCGCTGCCGTACTTGTCGCGCAGCGCGTCCATGCGGAACCGGAACAGGCCCCAGTCCGATGCCGGGATGAACGCGGCGACGTGCGCCCAGTACTCCACGTACGGCGCGCGGCGGGCGAACAGCAGACGGTCGAGCGCGGCCGTGTCGTACGACCCGACGCGCGCGAACAGCGGCATGTAGTGCGAGCGGGCGAACACGTTGACGGAGTCGATCTGCAGCGTCGCCATGCGCGCCAGCGCCGCGTTCAGCTGCCGTGTGCCGGCGGCCTCGGGACGCGCGCGCGCGAACCCCTGTGCGGCGAGGGCGACCCGGCGCGCCTCTGCGGCGCTCAGCGTGGACTTCACGCGCGCCAGACTAGCCGCGGCCTCCGACACCCGGACCCGCCCCGGTTCATGACCGCCACGGAATGCGACGCGCCTAGACTGTGTCAATGGTGCGGAACGGGCGAACGAGGAGATGGCGCGATGACCGGCTCCGATGACAAGTCCCGAGGCTCGCTGTTCGATGCGATCCGCGATCGCGGCAGGATCGTCTCCACCGAGACGTCCGCCTCGGTGCCGCACGGGCTCAAGGTCGCGACGGCCTACTCCTGGCGGTTCCTCGTCGTGGCCGCGGCCATCGGCGTGGCGGTGTGGCTCGTCATCCAGCTGAAGCTGCTGGTGATCCCGCTGCTCATCGCCATCCTCATCACGGCGCTGCTGTGGCCCGCATTCGCCTGGATGCTGCGGCACCGGGTGCCGCGCTGGCTCGCGATCGTCATCTCGGTCGTCGGCACGCTGGCCATCGTGACCGGACTCCTCTGGCTCGTGGTGTGGCAGATCATGGCGCAGTGGCCTTCGGTTCAGGCGAGCACCGCGGCAGCCGTCGAGCAGTTCCGGCAGTACCTGCTGAGCGGCCCCTTCGACATCTCCGAGACGGACATCGACGGCTGGCTGGCCACGGCCGGTGGGTTCCTGCAGGAGCAGGCCGAGCTGCTGTGGAGCGGCGCGCTCGCGATCGGCTCGACCCTCGGCCATGTCGCGACCGGGGCGGTGCTCGCCTTCTTCATTCTGCTGTGCCTCCTGGCCGACGGCGCCGGCATCTGGCGGTGGACGCTGCGCCTCTTCCCGAAGAAGGCGCGGCCCGCCGCGGACGGAGCCGGCCGTGCAGGCTGGATCACCGTCGTCAACTACGCGCGCACGCAGCTGCTGGTCGCCACGATCGACGCCATCGGCATCGGCCTCGGTGCGGCCCTGCTGGGCGTCCCCCTGGCGATCCCGGTCGCGGTGCTGGTGTTCCTCGGCGCCTTCGTGCCGATCGTCGGCGCGGTGGTCACCGGAGCGGTGGCGGTGTTCCTCGCCCTGGTCTACAACGGCCCGTGGATCGCGCTGTGGATGCTGGTGGTCGTGCTCGGCGTGCAGCAGCTCGAAGGACACGTGCTGCAGCCCCTCCTCATGGGCTCGGCGGTCAAGGTCCACCCGCTGGCCGTCGTGCTCGTGGTGGCAGGCGGAGCGATGATCGCCGGCATCCCGGGCGCGCTGTTCGCCGTCCCGCTCGCCGCCTTCGTCAACGTCGTCGCGGTGTACATCGGCGAGCGGTCCTGGCAGACCGGCGCGAGACCCACCGGCGACCTCATCTGGAGCACCGTCCCCCGAACCAGGAGAGCCCGTTCGTGAGCACGACCCCCTCGTCCGCCGTCCATCGACCGACCCTGGCGGACTTCGAGGATGCCGCCGCCACCCTCGAAGGCGTGATCTCGCACACGCCGCTGGACGAGTCGCAGCATCTGTCTGACCTGCTGGGCGTGCCGGTGCACCTCAAGCTCGAGAACCTCCAGCGCACGGGATCGTTCAAGATCCGCGGCGCGACGTACCGACTGTCGAGGCTGACGCCCGAGGAGCGCGCCCGCGGCGTCGTCGCCGCCTCGGCCGGAAACCACGCGCAGGGCGTCGCGCTGGCCGCGAAGGCGCTCGGCATCCCCGCGACGATCTTCATGCCGTTGGGCGTGCCCGTGCCCAAGCTGCTCGCGACGCGCGGCTACGGCGCAGACGTCGTGCTGGAAGGCGCGACCGTCGAGACGCCGCTGCGGCTGGCGGCGGAGTTCGCCGAGCGCACCGGCGCGGTCTTCATCCACCCGTTCGACCACCCCGATGTGATCGCGGGCCAGGGGACGCTGGGGCTCGAGCTGATGGATGAGGTGCCCGGCCTCGACACCATCGTGCTCGGCATCGGCGGCGGCGGCCTCATCGCCGGCGTGGCCGCCGCGGCGAAGGCCCGCGCCGCCGCCGAGGGACGCAGCATCCGGATCATCGGCGTCCAGGCCGAGAACTCCGCGGCCTACCCGCCGTCGCTGGCCGCCGGCGAACCGCTCGACGTCCCGACCCTGCCGACCATCGCCGACGGCATCGCGGTCGCACGACCCGGCGATCTGCCCTTCGAGATCATCCGTGACCTCGTCGACGAGGTCGTGACGGTCTCGGAGGACGACATCGCCCGGGCCCTCCTCGTGCTGCTGGAGCGCGCGAAGCAGGTCGTCGAGCCTGCGGGCGCCGTCGGGGTCGCTGCCATTCTCGCGGGCAAGGTCGTCGCGACCGGGCCCACGGTCACGGTGCTCTCGGGCGGCAACATCGACCCGCTGCTGCTCCAGCGCGTCGTCGCCCACGGGCTGTCGGCATCCGGCCGATACATGACGCTGCGGATCCCGCTGCCGGATCGTCCCGGCCAGCTGGCGCGCGTGTCGGATCTGCTCGCGATCGCGGGCGCCAACGTGATCGAGGTGCTGCACACGCGGCACGGGCAGGGCCTGCAGATCAGCGAGGTGATCCTGCAGCTGAGCGTCGAGACGCGGGGCGAGGAGCACCGCGCGCACGTCATCGCCGTGCTCGAGGAGGCCGGCTTCACCCCGACCGTGGTCGTCGACTAGACCGTCGACGAGACGACCGGGGCTCCGGCCGGCGGATCACTGACCGTTGTAGGTCTCGACCTTGACGATCTCGACGGAGATCTCGCGGCCGTTGGGCGCGGTGTACGAGGTCTTCTCGCCCTCCTTGCGACCGAGGATCGCGGTGCCCAGGGGTGATGCCTCGCTGTAGACGTCGAGCTCGCTGCCGACCGCGATCTCGCGGTTGCCGAGCAGGAAGACCTCTTCGCCGCCGGCCACGATCGCCGTGATCACGGTGCCCGGCTCGACGATGCCGTTGCTCTCGGGCGCCTCGCTGACGGTGGCGGTCTTCAGCAGCTGCTGCAGGGTGCGGATCCGCGCCTCCTGCTTGCCCTGCTCGTCCTTGGCGGCGTGGTAGCCGCCGTTCTCCTTGAGGTCGCCCTCTTCGCGGGCGGCCTCGATGCGCTTGGCGATCTCTTCGCGACCGGTCGTCGACAGATGCTCGAGCTCGGCGGCCAGACGGTCGTATGCGTCCTGCGTGAGGAACGTCACGGGTGCATCGTTGGACACGGCTGACTCCTTGGGGTCCGGGGGATAAACCGAACGCCCCGGCTCTCGGCCAGGGCGCGATTCGAGGTGAACTCCCGCCAGACTACGTCAGTCCGCCGGGTTGGGCAAAACCCAGCAGGAGTTCACGAAGCCGGTCGTGGCGAGCGCCGTGGTCGGGATGGCCTCGCGGAACGCGCGCGCGTGCTCGTCCGACGCGGGCAGTTCGACGACCCGCCAGCCGACGACGCCGTGCTCCTGGTCCTGCGCCTCGATGGCGCACGCCACCGCGGATCCCGGGGGCGCGGTGATCTGGAAGCCGAGCGACACCGAGTGGGCGTCGACGACCTCGAACGCGGTCGTGTCGGCATCCACGTCGTCGAGGGCGCCGCTGACCGTGAACCAGCCGAACAGGGCCACCACCGCGACGGCGAGGACGATGCCTCCGCCGATGAGCCAGCGGCGCGCGGGCGAGCGGCGACGGCCGTAGCGGTCGTCGAGCATCTCCTGCGTGGTCACGCCGCTCCTCTCGGGGCCGCGGCCGTCCGTGGCGGATCGGCCGGAAGATTAGGCTGGAACTCCAGGCTATGCGCTTCCGGGCATCGCCGATGACCGCGCCCGTGCGAGCGGGCAGAGCGAGGACCCCCATGCTTCACGTGATCGCCGCTTTCGTCAGCACCGGGATCGTCGGTGCCGCCGGATCGCCGACACCGACGCCCACTCCCACTCCGGCGGTCAACCCCGATCTGGTGACGCCCGGAGTCGTCGGATTCCTCGCCACGGCGTTCGTGGCGATCGCCGTGATCCTGCTGGTGTGGGACATGATGCGTCGCATCCGGCGGGGTCGCGTCCGCGCGGACATCCGCGAGGAGCTGGATGCCGAGGAGCAGGCCGAGCGTGCGGTGGAGGCCACCGAGACGGACGACGACGAGGTCGACGCGGGCGGCGACGGCGCGGACGACCCGAAGACGCCGCGCGCCTGACCGGGCGGCATCCTGTTCCGCGCGCCGCCGCGGGAGGCCTGGCTCAGCCGGGCAGGCCGAGCGAGGGCGACAGCGGGCGCAGCGCGATGAGCAGGCACGCCGCCCAATGGCACAGGAACGCCAGCACGGTGCACACGTGGAAGATCTCGTGGAAGCCGAAGTGGCCGGGCCACGGATTGGGCCGCTTCAGCGCGTACACGACCGCGCCGCCCGTGTAGAGCAGACCGCCGATGATGACGAGCACCATCATCGCCGCGTTCGCCTGGAACAGGTCGACGATGTACATGACCGCCGCCCAGCCCAGCACGAGGTACAGGGCGACGTAGAGCCAGCGCGGCGCGTTGATCCAGAAGACGCGGAACAGGATGCCCAGGATCGCGCCGGTCCACACCAGGACGAGCAGCAGCATGCCCTTCTGCGGCGGCAGCGCGAGCACGGCGATCGGCGTGTACGTCCCCGCGATGAGCAGCAGGATGTTCGCGTGGTCGATCCGCTTGAGGATCGCCTTCGTCTTGGGCTTCCAGTTGAACCGGTGGTACAGGGCCGAGTTGCCGAACAGCAGCAGCGAGGTCGCCATGAACACCGCCGAGGCCCACTTCGCCGGGGCGCCCTGCGCGAGCGCGATCAGCACGATCCCCGCGGCGATCGCCACGGGGAACGTGCCCGCGTGTATCCAGCCGCGCCAGCTGGGTTTGACCTCGGGGGCGGCCGCGTCGACGGCGGCCGCGTCCATGAGCGGCAGCACGGGGACCTCGGGGGCCCGGGGAAGGCGACGACGGCGGCTCATGGTCCCAGCGTAGATCCCGGTGCATGCCGCGCGCGGAACATACTCCGTCTCAGGGATGCCGGGACCCAGTGCCACGCTAGGGGCACCGCCTGCGGCGGGGTAGCGTAGGCGTGTGGCGCGCGGCGAGACGAACGAGGGCAGGGGCCCCCTCTACCGGCTCTACATCAACCGTCTGCGGCGACGTCTGGATCCGGCATCCGCTCCCCGCCATGTCGCGATGATGATCGACGGCAACCGGCGCTGGGCGAAGCAGCTCGGCTACGACTCCGCCGCGCACGGCCACCGCGCCGGCGCCGCGAAGATGAAGGAGTTCCTGCGCTGGTGCGACGACGTCGGCATCCGCGTCGTGTCGCTGTACCTGCTGTCGAACGACAACCTGCGCAAGCGGGACTCGCGGGAGCTGTCGGACCTCATCGAGATCATCGCTCAGCTGGCCGACGAGCTGTCGCGCGAGCGGGACTGGCGCGTCAAGCACGTCGGCCGCGCCGACTCGCTGCCGGCCGATCTCGCACGCGTGCTCGCCGACGTCGAGCAGCGCACGCAGGGCAATCCGGGAATGCACGTCAACCTCGCGGTCGGGTACGGCGGACGCGGCGAGATCGTCGACGCCGTGCGCAGCATCATCGCGCAGCACCAGCAGGAGGGCGGCTCGCTCGAAGAGCTCGCCGCGAGCCTCACGCCCGAGCAGATCGGCGAGCACCTCTATACGGGCGGTCAGCCCGACCCCGACCTGGTGATCCGCACGTCGGGGGAGCAGCGGCTGAGCGACTTCCTGCTGTGGCAGTCCGCGCACAGCGAGTTCTACTTCGTCGAGGCGCTGGGACCGGATCTGCGCGAGGTGGACTTCCTGCGCGCGATCCGCGACTTCACCTCGCGCGACCGGCGCTACGGCGGCTGAGGGCCCTCCTTCGGGCGCGGGAGCGGCCGGGTGAGCGCTTGCCCTCGCGCTCTGCCAGAATGTTCGGCGTGACCGATCTGGAGTCGTATCTCGCGTCGTTCGACGGCGAGCCGGGATATCTCGACTGGGCCGCATTCGGCCCCCTCTCACCCGCGGTGCGCAGCGAGGCGCAGGGTGACACGGAGCTCCTCGGCTCTGGTCGCCGCACGAGCATCGCGCTCGTGGCCGACCACGTGCGCGAAGCCCGTGAGCTCGTCGCCGAGCTGATCGGCGCGGATGCCGCGCAGGTCGTGCTGCAGCCGTCGACGACGTACGGGCTCATGCATGCGATCTACGGCCTGGCCGGCGGGCTGATGCTGGGGCGCGGCGAGTTCCCGAGCCTCACGGTCGCCGCGACGCGCGCGTCCGAGGCGCTCGGCTCGCTGCAGCTGCAGTGGCTCGAACCCGCCGACGGCATGATCACGCCCGAGGTCGTGCGCGACGCGCTCACCGACGACACGCGCGCCGTGGCGGTCAGCCTCGTCGACTTCCGCACCGGCTACCGCGCCGACCTCTCGGCGCTGCGCGACATCATCGACGACCGCCTGCTCATCGTCGACGCGACGCAGGGCTTCGGCATGGTGGATGCGGACTACCTCGCCGCCGATGTCGTGTGCGGCCACGGCTACAAGTGGCTGCGCGCGGGTCGCGGCACCGGCTTCGCGTGGTTCGGCGACCGCGCGCTGGAGCGCATCGCGCCGGTGCTGTCGGGTTTCCGCGGCGTCGAGGGAGAGCTCCCCGTCGACAACGTCCCCGGACCGGCGACGTCCGCCCAGGCGTTCTCGGTGGCCGGCGACGACACCCTCGCCGCGGCACGGCTCGCCACGGCGCTGCGCGAGATCGCCGACGTGGGCGTGGCATCCATCGCGTCCGAGCTCACCGCGCGGGCCTCCGACGTCATGTTCTTCGCCGATCGCTACGAGATCCCCGTGGTCACTCCGCGCGAGCCCGAGCGGCGCGCCGGGATCGTGACGCTCGAGCCCGCCGCGCAGGATGCCGGGCCGCTCGCGGCATCCCTCGCGAACCACGGCCTCACGGTCACGACCCGTGCCGGCCGGATCCGCGTCGCGCCGCACGTCGGCACGGGCGCCGACACGCTGCGTCTGTTCGGCGACGCCCTGGCCGCGTTCGCGTCGACCCGCGTGTGGTGAGCGGATGCCGCGGCCGCCGGCATCCCCGTCACGAAGAGTTCATCTGCAATCTGCGTGTCGGGCGCGCCGGATGTCGTCGGTCCGTCGTACTTTGATCGCATCGGGCAAGGAGCCCGGTCGAGTCGGCCTCAGGATCGCGACTCGTGACTCACCGGTCGACTCGTGACTGCCGGGTGAACCACCCGGGGCGGGAGTGGGTTGTGACCACACGAGCACCACACGAGCAGCGCAGTCAGGATCTCGAGCAGGTCGCCCTGTCGGATCGGGAGCTTCCCGGTCAGGACCTGCGAACCTACGTCCTCGACACGTCGGTGCTGCTGAGCGATCCGCGGGCCTTCTTCCGCTTCGCCGAGCACAACGTCGTGATCCCGGTCGTCGTGATCACCGAGCTCGAAGGCAAGCGGCACGACCCCGAGATCGGCTACTTCGCCCGGCAGGCGCTGCGCCACCTCGACGAGCTGCGTGTCGAGCACGGGCGGCTCGACTTCCCCGTGCCGGTCGGCAGGGGCGGCACGCTCCGCGTCGAACTGAACAACACCGACGCCGGGGTCCTGCCCTCGGGCATGCGGCTGGGCGACAACGACAGCCGCATCCTGGCGGTGGCGATGCATCTCGCGCAGGACGGGCAGGAGGTCACGGTCGTCTCGAAGGACCTGCCGATGCGGGTCAAGGCCGCATCGCTAGGGGTGAGCGCTGAGGAGTACCTCGCCGAGCAGGCGGTCGACTCCGGGTGGACCGGCATCTCAGAGATCGACGTGTCGGGCGACGACATCAGCGACCTGTATGAGAGCGAGGTCGCCGCCAGCGACGACGTCAGAGGACTCCCGGTCAACACGGGTCTGATCATCCACTCCGAGCGCGGCTCGGCTCTCGGTCGTGTCGTCGGCGACGGCGAGTACCGGCTCGTCCGCGGCGACCGGGAGGTGTTCGGCCTCCACGGCCGCTCGGCGGAGCAGCGCATCGCGATCGACCTGCTGCTCGATCCCGAGGTGGGCATCGTGTCGCTCGGCGGACGCGCCGGCACCGGCAAGTCGGCCCTGGCGCTGTGCGCGGGTCTCGAGGCGGTGCTGGAGCGGCAGCAGCAGCGCAAGATCATCGTGTTCCGGCCCCTGTTCGCCGTCGGCGGGCAGGAGCTCGGCTACCTGCCGGGCGACCAGCAGGAGAAGATGAACCCGTGGGGCCAGGCGGTGTACGACACCCTCGGGTCGGTGGTCTCGGGCAACGTCCTCGACGAGGTCGTCGAGCGGGGCATGCTCGAGGTCCTGCCCCTGACCCACATCCGCGGACGCTCACTGCATGACGCGTTCGTGATCGTCGACGAGGCGCAGTCGCTGGAGCGCAACGTCCTGCTGACGGTGCTGAGCCGGATCGGCCAGAACTCGAGGGTGGTGCTGACGCACGACGTGGGCCAGCGTGACAACCTCCGCGTCGGCCGCCACGACGGCGTCGCCTCGGTCATCGAGACGCTCAAGGGTCACGGGTTGTTCGGTCACGTCACGCTGGTGCGCTCCGAGCGCTCGGCCATCGCCGCACTGGTCACCGACCTGCTCGAGGCCGGCGAGCTCGCCTGAAACACCCCGGACGGCCGGGGACGCACGAGGGCCGGGATGCCGCATCCCGGCCCTCGTCGTCGTAACCGGATGAGAAGAGTCTCATCGCGATCCGGTGCTTTCGGCCTTCGGCGTCTGTCACCATGGAGGGGAGGAACTGCGCACAGCAGGGGAGTGGGGAACGCACTGTGGACGCACGAACGGGGCTCGTGATCGGCGGCATGACCGCTGTCGCAGCGAGCGTCGCCGTCGTCTGCGCCGTCGCGATGACCAACACCGCCGCCCTCAAGGACACGCCCGCGACGACCGTCGCCGCCGCACGCATCCTCGTGCCGGCCGCGTCCTCGCCGTCCGCGACCCCGTCGCCGTCTCCCGTCGTGCCCGCGCCGGTCGTGACGCCGAACGAGGCCGAGGTCGTCGAGGCGCCGGATCCGACCGAGGTCGTGCCGTCCGTCCCCGGCGAATCCACTCCACCGCCCGCTGCGGCAGCGGCGCCTCCGGCCCCGGCCGCGGAGAAGTCCGTCGGCGATGTGGATGCGGCGATCGAGGCGGCCCGTGCCACGGGCACGTGGGACTCGCTGCGTGCGTGGGCCGCGGCCCGAGGATGGTCGACGGGTCGCATCGACGCCCTGATCGAGCGTCTCGTCCGCGAAGCCACGGCCGACCGCCTGACCGGGAGCGCCGAGCTTCAGGGCCCCGGTGCCGGCGAGCCCGCGCAGAAGGAGGCGGGGACCGCGGAGCGCAATGGTTCGCTCCAGACGCAGGTCGCTCCGTCGAAGCCCCAGGTCACTCAGCAGAAAACTCACCCCGAGCACCCCGCGAACGCGGGTTCGAACGGGAACGGCAACGGTGCCGGACCCCACGCGAAGAAAGACCAGTCGCGCAATTCCCCAGACAAGCGCGACTGACGGCGGTCGGATCCCCCAGTCCGGCCCTTCACAGCCCCCGGCGTCCCCCAGCGCCGGGGGCTTCTTCGTCCCTGGGGAAGCGCTCGCCGGTGCGGACGGACCGCCGCGCGCTCACTCCCAGCGGTACCCGGCGCCCCGCACGGTGACGATGTGGTCCGGCCCGAGCTTTCCGCGGAGATACCGGACGTAGACGTCGACGACGTTCGACCCGGGGTCGAAGTCGAGGCCCCAGACCCGGCTGAGCAGCTGCTCCCGGCTGAGCACCCGGCCGGGGTTGCGCAGGAACTGCTCGGCGAGGGCGAACTCGCGTGCCGACAGATCGACCTCGCGGCCGTCGACCGTCGCCCGCCGCGCCAGGATGTCGAGAACGACGGCACCGTGCGAGACCGAGACGCCCTGCTGCGGCACGCTCTCGCGCAGCCGTGACCGGACGCGGGCGAGCAGCTCTTCGAACGTGAACGGCTTGGGGACGTAGTCGTTGGCTCCGGCATCCAATCCCGCGACGGTGTCCCGTGTGCTCGAGCGTGCCGTCAGCATGATGACCGGCACCGCCGAACCGCGCGCGCGCAGCGCCCGCAGCACTTCGAAGCCGTCCATGGTGGGCAGGCCGACATCGAGCAGCACGAGGTCGGCGTCGCCGCGCAGCGCGGCTTCCAGCGCCTCGGGGCCGTCGTCGACCACGGTCGTCTCATACCCGGCCGACTCCAGTCCGCGGCTCACGAACGCGGCGATCCGCGGCTCGTCTTCGACGATGAGGATCCTCGTCATCCAGACGCCTCCCGTTGCAGCACGACATCGCCCGCACGCACGGGAGCCGGCAGTTCAGCCTCGGACAGAGGCAGGTGGATGGTGAAGGTCGCGCCGCCGCCGGGAGTGTCGGTGACGGCGCAATGTCCGCCGTGGCCTTTCGCGATCGCGTCCACGATCGCGAGGCCGAGCCCCGAGCCGCCCACGGTCCGATGGATGTGGGCGCGGTCGAACCGGCGGAAGATGCGCACACGGGCCGCCGGCGGGATGCCGGCGCCGTGGTCGCGCACCCACAGTCGCGCGCCGTCGGCACGTGTGGAGCTCCCGATCTCGATCGGGCTGCCCGCGGGCGTGTACTTGGCGGCGTTGTCGGCGAGCTGCAGCCAGGCCTGCAGCAGCCGGTCGCTGTCGCCCGCGACGGTCCCGGAGGCATGCGCCTCGACCGTCCACGTGTGGTCGGGGATCACCGCGACGAGCTCGCCGACGCGCGCTGTCAGCGCGGCGAGGTCGACCGGCGACATCGTGTACGAGTCCGCCTCCGCGGCGGCCAGCAGGTCGATGTCCTCGACCAGGCGGGCGAGCCGGTCGAGCTCCGAGATGCCGATGTCGCGCGCCGAGGCGACGTCCACCGCATCCCGCGGATTCATGAGCTCGAGGTGCCCGCGCACGATCGTGATGGGGGTCTTGAGCTCGTGGCGCACGTCGTCCAGCAGCTGACGCTGGACGTCGACGGAGCCTTCGAGCCGATCGAGCATCGAGTTGACCGTGCGCGACAGATCGGCGATGTCGTCGTTGCCGTGCGGCTCGAGGCGAGCAGAGAGGTCGCTGATCGAGATCGAATCCGCGGTCTCGCGCAGGTGCCGGATGGGAGAGAGCAGCCGGCCTGTCACGAACCACCCCACGACCCCGACCGCGGCGAGCACCACCAGCGCCGCGATGATGTAGGTCGTCATGGCGAACGTCACCGGCTGCAGCTCCGCCCCGAGATCGATCGCGCGGAGGTAGAGGCCCTGCCGCGGGTCGCCGGGCATCGACACCGGGATCGCGATGTAGCGCAGCGATCCGATGTCTGTGGCGATGGTGCCCATCTTCGTCGCGCCGCCCTCGGTCTCGGCGATCGCCCGGTCGATGAGCTCGTGCTGGTCCTCGATGCTGAACCCCGACAGTGTCGACGGCACCCATCGCGGCACGCCGTCGACGAGCGCCAGCGATGCCTCGTTCCGTGCCGGCACCAGACGGGCGACGACGGCGTTCAGGTACTCGTCGATCGACGAGTACTGATTGATGTCGAGCTCGTCGGTCGCCTCGGACGCCCCGTCGCTGCCGGCAGGAGCCGTCGGATCCTGCGCCACCGCCTGCAGCGACTTCACCTGCGTCTTCAGCCGCTCGTCGACGTTGCTGATCGCCTGCTCGCGCTGCACCACGAACGTCACGCTCCCCACGATCGCGAGCCCCACGCACGCGACCGCCAGGATCGCCGAGAGGATCCTGACGCGCGCGGGAACCGGGCGGGTCGAGCGGGACATGTCCTGATTATCCCGCCGACGCGGCACGAGCGGCACAGGGGCTTTTTCAGCCCGGGTGCGTCATTGACAGCAGGTCGAGCTTCTCGTCGAGCTGCTCGAGCGTCAGCTCCCCGCGCTCGACGTAGCCGAGGTCGATGACGGCCTCGCGCACCGTGATGCCCTTCGCGACCGAGTGCTTGGCGATCTTGGCGGCCGCCTCGTATCCGATGAGCTTGTTGAGCGGCGTCACGATCGACGGCGACATGCCCGCGTACGCGGCCGCGCGCTCGACATCGGCCTGCAGACCCGTGATCGTCTTGTCTGCGAGCACGCGCGACACGTTCGCGAGCAGCTCGATCGACTCGAGGACGGCGCTTCCCATGATCGGGATGGCCACGTTCAGCTCGAACGAGCCCGAGGCTCCCGCCCAGGCGACGGTCGCGTCGTTGCCGATCACGCGCGCGCACACCATGAGAGTGGCCTCGGGGACGACCGGGTTGACCTTGCCGGGCATGATCGACGACCCCGGCTGCAGGTCGGGGATGTGCAGCTCGCCGAGACCGGTGTTGGGACCGGAGCCCATCCAGCGGAGGTCGTTGTTGATCTTGGTGAGCGAGACCGCGATGGTGCGCAGTGCGCCGGATGCCTCGACCAGCGCGTCACGGTTCGCCTGGGCCTCGAAGTGGTCCTTCGCCTCGGTGATCGGCAGCTCGGTGTCGTCGACGATGAGCTCGATCACGCGCTGCGGGAAGCCGAGCGGGGTGTTGATGCCGGTGCCGACGGCCGTGCCGCCGAGCGGGACCTCCGCGACGCGGGGGATCACCGCTTGCACGCGCTCGATGCCCAGGCGGATCTGACGCGCATAGCCGCCGAACTCCTGTCCGAGGGTGACGGGGGTCGCGTCCATCAGGTGCGTACGACCGGACTTCACGACCTCCTTCCATTCCTCGGCCTTCGCCTCGAGCGCCACCGCGAGGTGGTCGAGAGCGGGGATGAGGTCGTCGATGAGCTCCTGCGTGGCGGCGATGTGCACCGAGGTCGGGAAGACGTCGTTGGAGGACTGCGACGCGTTGACATGGTCGTTCGGGTGCACCGTCGCGCCGAGGGCCTGCGTCGCGAGCGTCGCGAGCACCTCGTTCATGTTCATGTTCGACGAGGTGCCGCTGCCGGTCTGGTAGACGTCGATCGGGAACTGGTCGGCGTACTCGCCCGCGATGATGCGGTCGGCGGCGCCGGCGATGGCGTCCGCGATCGCGCCGTCGAGCGTACCCAGCTCTTTGTTGGCGAGCGCGGCGGCCTTCTTGATCCGCGCGAGCGCCACGATCTGGGCGGGCTCCAGGCGGTCACCCGAGATCGGGAAGTTCTCGACGGCGCGCTGGGTCTGCGCGGCGTACAGGGCGTTCTTGGGCACGCGCACCTCGCCCATGGTGTCGTGCTCGATGCGGTACTCGGTGTCGGTCACGTCGTCGTTCCTCACGTGTGTGCAGGGGTTGGGGTCGGGGAAGATGCTCAGGCTGCGGCGTCGATGCCGACGGACACGACCGGGACGGCGGTGCCCTCCGCGAGCCGGTAGTTGGCACCCACGATGCCGAGGGCGCCCGAGGCCACCGCGTCGCTGATCAGCTCGGACGACTGCAGGATGTCGGCGACGGTCGTGCTGAGGTGCTCGCGTCCGACGGCCTCGGCATCGATGTCCGAGGTCGCGACGGTGGTGCCCGCACTGCGCTGCACGCGCCGGACGGCGGGTACGATCGGCGCGATGAGCCGCCAGATGTGAGCGGGAAGCGCCGGCGTCTCGGGGTCGGTGCTGTCGATCGCGGCGCGCACGGCGCCGCACGCGTCGTGCGCGAGCACGACGATGAGCGGCACCTTCAGCACCGCCACCGCGTATTCGAGGCTGCCGATCACCGACTCCGACACCACCTGGCCCGCGTTGCGCACGACGAACAGGTCGCCCAGGCCGTTGTCGAAGATGATCTCGGCGGCCAGTCGCGAGTCCGAACAGCCGAACAGCACCGCCTGCGGGCGCTGGCCGTCGGCGAGCTCATGACGCCGGTCGACGTCCTGATGCGGGTGCTGCGGCTCGCCGGCGACGAAGCGCGCGTTGCCGCGCAGCATCTCGTTCCAGACGTCGGCGGGAGTCGGTGCGTCGGTCACGGGGCCTCCTGGCGAAGTGCGGTGATCTGGTCGGTCACGGATCGCGCGGTCTCTTCGAGCGCGTCGCGGGTCGTCGTGCCGTAGATGAGGACGGTGTCGGTGCCGGCGTCTGTCGACAGCGCGACCGAGATGTTGCCGGTGCGCTCGGGGTCGAGCTCGTAGCGATCCCACGTGATGCCGTCGATCGTCACCGTGTCGTCGGGAGCCGAACCGGACAGCACGCGCGTGACCCACGACTCGTCGGCGTCGAAGCCCTGGGAGACGTTGAGGAACCCGCGCGCGTTCTCGTCGGCCGGTGCGTAGACGACGTTGAACGCCTTCACGCGACCTTCGCCGTCGACGCCCGCCAGGTTCACGACCCAGTCGTCCGACATCTCGGGGACGATCACCGTGCGTCCTTCAGCGGTCGCGACGCGTTCCGCGGCGGCGGCGACGTCGATCGGCTCGCGCTCCGGCGCCGATCCGCGGGGGACGGCGAAGACGATCACGGCGACGACCGCGAGCGTCGCGAGCAGCGCCGCCACGAGGTTGCGCACGTTCTGGCTCGAGCGGTAGACGCGAGAGGACTCCGCCTTGCGTGCGGCGGTCTCGTCGGGCGTCTCGGGACGACCGAGCTCCGCGACGACGCGGGGTTCGCGAGCCATCAGCCGGCCCCGTTCCCGTCGGCCCGCGCGGCACCGTCGGCGGTCGCCCGCGCCGCGTCGAGGCGGCGCTTCGCGCCGAGCAGCCATTCTTCGCACCGCGCGGCGAGGGCCTCGCCGCGCTCCCAGAGCGCCAGCGAGTGCTCCAGCGTCGGGGCGCCCTGCTCGAGCTCGGCTACAACGCGAACGAGCTCGTCGCGCGCCTGCTCGAAAGAGAGCGACGCCACGTCGGGAAGGGCCTCGGTCGACGCGGTCATGCCCCCAGTCTACGTGGCGAGCGGGTCCGCCCTCGCCGGTGCGTGGGCTCCGGAAGGCGTCAGAACGGATTGCCGTCCGGGCATCCTCCCGCCAGCTCGCCGCACATGACACCCGTCGCCATCGCCCACAGCGCCCACAGCAGCAGGAACGCGATCGCGGCCATGCCGATCACGGCGCCGACCACGATCGCGGCGATCGAGAGCCCCTTCGTGCGATCGGGTCGCCGGGCATCGACGATGAGCGCGACGATGCCGAGCACCACCCCGATCGGCGCGGCCACCACCGCGGCGATGAACGCGGTGATCGAGAGTCCGCTCGTCGTCCTGGCCACGGGCGTCGGTGCCGGGTACTGCTGCGGTGCCGGGTACTGCTGCGGGGAGGTCATGCGTCATCCTCTGCGGTGACGGCGGCGCCCGCGCGCGGGTCCGCCTCGGCGATCTCGCCGTCGGAGTGCGCGGCGAACGACCCGCGTCCCACAGTCACGACGAGGGGAGTGGATGCCGGCGCCTGCGCCGCATCGCGCACGATGACGCCGTCGGCCAGGTGAGCGATCGCGTACCCGCGGGCGAGCGTCGAGGCGGGCGACAGCGCGCGCAGCGTCGCCCGCAGCTCGGCGGTCCGCCGCTCGTGCTGCTGCAGGGCGCGGTCCACGCGGTCGCGACCGCGCGCGGCCAGGAGCTCCACCTCGTGGGCGCGCGAGGTGAGCATCGCCTCAGGCGTACGCAGGACAGGGCGGGAGCGCAGCTGCTCCAGCTGCGCGATGTCATGCCCGATCCGCTGGGTGAGCCGCATCGTCATGCGCGCGCGCAGCTGCCCGACGACGGCGCGCTGCTCGGCGACGTCCGGAACGATGCGCTTCGCGGCGTCCGTCGGGGTGGAGGCGCGCAGATCGGCGACATCGTCGAGCAGGGGGTGGTCGTTCTCGTGGCCGATGGCGCTCACGACGGGTGTGGATGCTGCGGCCACGGCGCGCAACATCCGCTCATCGCTGAAGCCGAGCAGGGTCTGGGGGTCGCCGCCGCCTCGGGCGATGACGATGACGTCGATCTCGGGATCGGCGTCGAGCGCCTTGAGCGCGGCGATCGTCTCGGGCACGCATCGGTCGCCCTGCACCGCGGCGTACTTGGTGCGGAACCGCACCTGCGGCCAGCGCAGCTCGGCGTTGCGGTGGACGTCCTTCTCGGCATCCGAGTTCTCACCCGTGATGAGGCCGATGAGATGGGGGAGGAACGGGATCGGCTTCTTGCGCGCCGCATCGAACAGACCCTCGGCGCGCAGCTGCGCGCGCAGGCGCTCGAGCCGTTCGAGCTGGTCGCCGAGTCCCAGATGACGCATCGCCGACACCGAGAACCCGAAGTCGCCGCTCTTGACGAAGTAGTCGGCCTTGACGCACGTGATGACGTGGTCGCCCACCTTGAGGTCGCCGGGCAGGCGATCGCGCGTCGACGACCAGATCCGGAACGAGATCGTCGCGTCGGTCACGAGATCCTTCAGGCGCCCGAAGACGTTGCCGCCGCGGACGTTGAACGCGGTGATCTCGCCTTCGACCCACACGGAGCCCCAGGTCTGCACGAACCCGCGGATCGTGTCGTTCAGCCGTGCGACCGACGTCGGCGCCTCGGGGCTCGAGTCGCGGGGCCGGACCGAGTCGGCCGGCGGCGGTTCGCCGGGCACGGCGGCGGGCTGGAACGATGTCATGAGGCCTCCGTCGGGGCGGTGGGGTGTGCGGCGCCGCGCGGACGCCGGGCGTTCTCGAAGACGAGCACGCCCGCCACGATCGCGAGCAGGCACGCCAGCTGCAGCGCGCCCGACGCAGTGGATCCGATCCACGCTGTCGCCACGGCCAGCGCGGCGGCGAGGAGCCTCGTGCTCACCGGACCGAGGTCGAGCGTGCCGCGGTAGGCCGCGTCGCCCGCGAGGTAGAGGGCGACGCCGCAGCCGATGAGCCACGCCTGGGGAGCCTCGAGTGCCGAGAACGGCGCCGCGAAGAGACCGTGGAGCCCCGCCGCGAGCATCAGCAGGCCGAAGATCATCACGAGATGCTCGACGTAGAACGCGACGAGCGCGAGCCCGGTGCGCCGCTCCGGCGCGACCGAGGCCATGCGGGCCTCGGCGCGCGAGTCGTCGCCGTCGAAGTAGCACCACCACAGCGCGGCCACCAGGGCGACGGCGAGCACCGTGCCGACCAGCAGCGGCGCCTCGATGGCGTGACCTGTCGCGCCCACGCCCACCGACACGATCGATTCGCCGAACGCGATGATCATCAGCAGCCCGTGCCGCTCGACCATGTGCGAGGCACCGGGGTCGAACCCGCCGCGCGCGCTCAGCAGTGCGGAGCCGAGGAACGCCAGCAGCGGCAGCCCGAACAGCACCCAGTCGAGCGGCCCCTCGACGAAGCCCGCGATCACCAGCAGCACGCCCACGAGCACGTTCGACGTGCCCACGACGAACATGCGACGCGCGGCGGCGGCCCCGCCCAGCACGATGAACAGCGCCGCATGGATCACGGCGACGACGATGTAGGTCACGCCGAACAGCACGCCGGTCTCGCCGAAGGCGTCGGGGATCGCGAGCGACATCACCAGGAACGCGGCCATCGCGGCGATCAGTGCGATGCGGAATCCCGTGGTGTCGGGTGTCGCCTGGTTCGTCAGCCACGCGAAGGCGTCGTACATCCACCACACCAGCGCGAGCACGAGCGCCGCCTGGGCGATCCCGGTCGGATCGGGGTGGTGGACGATGATCTCGGCCACGCGGGTCATCGTGAAGACGAACACCAGGTCGAACAGCAGCTCGATCGTCGAGACGCGCGCGGCGATGCGCGCGGTGCGCGTCGCGCGCACGACGGGTCGAGAAGGGGTGGGGGATGCCACCCGGTCACGGTAGCGCACGGGACCGACGTGGGCGCGGGCCGCCCGCCGGGCTCGCGTCCAGGAGCCGCCCCTAGAATCGTGGGGTGAGCAGCAGCACCGTGAGCATGCCCGTCCCGCGCGTCCCGCGGCGGCGCGAGCCGCTCCAGGACATCGCCGGCCCCGGACGCAAGCGCGTGCTGCTGGCGTCGCCGCGCGGCTACTGCGCGGGGGTCGACCGCGCCGTCATCGCCGTCGAGAAGGCGCTGGAGCGCTTCGGCGCACCCGTGTACGTCCGCAAGCAGATCGTCCATAACATCCACGTCGTCACCGAGCTCGAGAAGCAGGGCGCGATCTTCGTCGAAGAGGTCGACGAGGTCCCCGAGGGCGCTCACGTCGTCTTCAGCGCCCACGGCGTCTCACCGGCGGTCGTGAACGCGGCATCCGACCGGGGTCTGCGCGCCATCGACGCGACGTGCCCTCTCGTGACCAAGGTGCACCGCGAGGCCGTCCGGTTCGCGCGCGACGACTTCGAGATCCTCCTCATCGGCCATGAGGGCCACGAAGAGGTCGAGGGCACTGCGGGCGAGGCCCCCGAGCACGTCACCGTCGTCAACTCGCCCGACGAGGCCGACACCATCGAGGTGCGCGACCCGTCGAAGGTCGTGTGGCTGTCGCAGACGACACTGTCGGTGGACGAAACCATGGAGACCGTCCGCCGCCTGCGCGCGCGGTTCCCGCAGCTGCAGGACCCGCCGTCGGACGACATCTGCTACGCCACCCAGAACCGTCAGGTCGCCATCAAGAAGGTCGCGAAGGACGCCGATCTCGTGATCGTCGTCGGCTCGGCGAACTCGTCGAACAGCGTGCGCCTGGTCGAAGTCGCGCTCGAGCACGGCGCCAAGGCCGCCTACCGCGTGGACTACGCCGACGAGGTCGAGCAGGCGTGGCTCGAGGGCGTCGAGACCGTCGGCGTCACCAGCGGCGCGTCGGTGCCGGAGGTGCTCGTGCAGCAGGTGCTCGACGACCTCGCCGCCGCGGGCTACCGCGACGTCGAGCAGGTGCGCACGGCCGAGGAGGACCTCATGTTCTCGCTGCCGAAGGAGCTGCGTCAGGATGCCGCCGGCAAGCGTGACGACCGCGCCCTGGGCGGACGGAGCCGTTCGTGAGCGACACCGAGCCGCACGCTCGTCCCGACAGCGCCGGATCGGCGCGACCCCGGCCGCAGTACGGCGAGTACGCCAGCCCTGAGGAGCAGCGGGCGCGCATCCAGCAGCCGGCCCCGGAGTGGCAGCAGCCGGTGACTCCGGCCGCTCCGGTCGTGACCGAGGCCGCGGACGCCGGCATCCACCCGGCGCAGCCCACCGCGTCCGCGCCGTCCGTGGGCGCACCGGTGAGACCCCGCATGGTCGACCGCGTCGTTACGATCTCGCTGCTCCTGTACGGACTCTTCAACGTCGTCACGTCGTTCCCGTCGTTCCTGGACTACGGCGCGTACGCCGAGACGATGTTCGCCGTGCTGGGTCTCGACGTGACGCTGTCGGACCCCGCCGCCGGCCGTCCGTACGGCATCGCCGCCGCGATCGTGCTGGCGCTGGGGTGGCTCGCCACCGCGGCGGTGTCGGTGTGGAGTCTGCGACGCGGGCGCCTGACGTGGTGGATCCCGCTCGCCGCCGGCATCCTCTTCACCTTCGTGACCGGGGTGCTGATGGCCATCCCGCTGATGAGCGACCCCGCGGTGGTGGCGGCGCTGCTCGGCACGACCGGCGGCTGATACCGCCCCGCGCCGTCTCGCGGCATACTCGGGAGCACGGCGGTGGGCCCGGGTTGAACCTGCGGCGCCCGCGTCTCGTGTCCCCAGCGGAGGTGACGGATGCCGCGAACCAGGCTCGACGAGGGGTCAGGCGCCGGCGGCAGGGCGACGCGACGCGACGCCGTGCGGCTGGAGGCGCTGTACGACGCTCACGCGGCGCCGCTGTGGCGCTATGTCGTGCACCTGACCGGGGACAGGGCCGGCGCGGACGACATCGTGCAGGAGACGCTGCTTCGTGCCTGGCGCACGCCGAAGATCCTCGGGGAGGACCCGTCGACCACCCGGGCGTGGATGTTCACGGTCGCGCGCCATCTCGTCATCGACGAGGCCCGCAGCGCGCATCGGCGTCGCGAGGTCGATGTGGCGGAGGTTCCCGAACGGGTCGCCGGCGACGGCACCGATGCGCTGTTCGAAGCGATCCTCGTCGAGGAGGCGCTGGCTGCGCTGTCGGCCGAGCACCGAGCCGTCGTCGTGCGCGCGTACTACCGCGGGCTCTCGGTCGCCGAGATGGCGGGAGAGCTGGAGATCCCGCCGGGCACCGTCAAGTCGCGGCTGCACTACGGACTGCGCGCCCTGCGGCTCGCCCTGCAGGAGAAGGGGGTGACGCGATGAATCCGGAGCACCCGTCCCTTGCGGACTGGGACGCCGCCTACGTCCTCGGCGCGCTGAGCACGGCCGACCGACGCGTGTACGAGGAGCATCTCGACGAGTGCCCGCAGTGCCGCGACGCGCTCGCCGACCTCGCCCCGACGCTGGGCCTGCTCGCCCGGCTGTCGCCCGACCGCGCGGAAGCACTCCTCGATCCGGCGGACCAGCCCGGACCGGGTCCCGGCGCGCGGGCACGCCTCGTGTCGGTCGGCGCCCGGGCGAGCCGTCGGCGCCGCCTCGTCGTTTGGGGGAGCACGCTCGCCGCCGCGGCGGTCGTCGTCATCGTGGCCGCGTTCGGCATCACGGCCGCTGTCGCTCCGGCGGTGCGCCCGGCCGAGACGGTCGCGCTGCAGCCGGTGACCGATGTTCCCTTGAGCGCCACGGTGCGGCTCACCGACGTCGCCTGGGGAACGCGCATCGACATGACGTGCGAGTACGGCGCAAGCAGCGACCCTTACGCGCCCGAGCAGGAGTGGCCGTACGTGCTGGTGGTCACGTCGACGGACGGCACGACGAGTGAGCTGTCGTCGTGGCGCGCGGGCCCCGGGTCGACGGCGCGCCTGCAGGCGGGCACGGCGCTGGACTCCGACGAGATCGCGTCGATCGAGGTCAGAGCCATGGTCGACGGAACGGTCCTGCTGCGCGGCACGCCATGACACCCGCCCGTCTCGTCGCGCAGCGTCGGTGCGTGGGCTGGCTAGGCTGAGCGGATGCCTCGCCTCATCGCCGTCTGCGTCGTCAGACAGCTCCGTCCCGACGCCGGATCCGTCGGCGTCACCGCCATCGACAAGGGGCCGGTCGACGGCCCGGTCCGGGTGGGCCCCTACGGCGTTCACGCCGACGTGCAGGCCGACCGCAAGCATCACGGCGGCCTCGACAAGGCGCTCTACGCGTACGCAGCGGAGGACGCCGCGTTCTGGGAGTCCGAGCTCGGCCGCGACCTGCCGCCGGGCTGGTTCGGTGAGAATCTGCGCGTCGAGGGACTGGACGTCAACGCGGCGCGGATCGGCGAGCGGTGGCGGATCGGCGAACACGTCGAGGTCGAGGTGACGATGCCGCGGACCCCGTGCCAGACGTTCGCCCGCTGGGTGGGCGGCGACGACGCCCGGGGCTGGGTCAAGCGGTTCTCGAACGAGCGCCGGCTGGGACCCTATCTTCGCGTGGTGCAGGGCGGGCGGGTGCAGGCCGGCGACGAGATCGTGGTCGTGCATCGACCCGACGACGCTCCCGGCCTGCTCGATCGCTACGTCGACCCTGCGTGAGGCCGGTCGCACCGGCCGACACGGCGGATGCCTCGCCCTCGGGCCCGTGCGGGGCCGGAGGACGAGGCATCCGATCGGTTCGGGGGATTACGCGCCCAGGCTCTTGCCGGCCGAGCCGAGCTGCTGCGTGGCCTCGACGACGCGAGCGGCCATCGCCGACTCGGCGATCTTGCCCCAGGCACGCGGGTCGTAGGCCTTCTTGTTGCCCACCTCGCCGTCGACCTTGAGCACGCCGTCGTAGTTCTGGAACATGAAGCCGGCCACCGAGCGCGTGAAGGCGTACTGCGTGTCGGTGTCGATGTTCATCTTGACGACGCCGTTCGCCACGGCCTCGGCGATCTCGGCGTCGGTCGAGCCGCTGCCGCCGTGGAAGACGAGGTCCAGCGGCTTCGGGCCGGTGCCGAAGCGGCTGGCGATGCCCTCCTGGATCTCGCCGAGCAGCTCGGGCTTGAGCTTGACGTTGCCGGGCTTGTAGACGCCGTGGACGTTGCCGAAGGTGAGGGCGGCGATGTAGCGGCCCTGATCGCCCAGGCCCAGCGCCTCGACGAACTGCGCGACGTCGCCCGTCGTCGTGTAGAGCGCGTCGTTGGTGCCTTCGTGCTTGACGCCGTCCTCCTCACCGCCGACGACGCCGATCTCGACCTCGAGGATCGCGTTGATCGCCTTCATGCGGGGGAGCAGCTCCTTGGCGATCTCGATGTTCTCTGCCAGCGGCACGGCCGAGCCGTCCCACATGTGCGACTGGAAGATCGGGTTTCCGCCGTCGGCGACGACCTGCTCCGATGCCTGGATCAGCGGCAGCACGAAGTCCTCGAGCGCGGGCTTGGGGCAGTGGTCGGTGTGTAGGGCGACCGTGATGGGGTAGTTCTTGGCGACCTCGTGCACGAACGCGGCGAACGCGAGCGCTCCCGTCGCGCGGCCCTTGACGGTGTGGCCGGCGAAGTAGTCGGCGCCGCCCGTCGTGACCTGGATGATGCCGTCCGATCCGGCCTCGGTGAGGCCCTGCAGGACCGCGTTGACCGACTGCGAGCTGGCGGCGTTGATGGCGGGATACGCGAAGCCACCGGCCTTCGCGCGGTCCAGCATGTCGGCGTACTGCTCCGGGGTGGCGACGGGCATGAGTGCTCCTCTTTTTGGTGTGGCGCGGGGCTGCAAAGTAGATGCGGGCGTCAGGAGAAATCCTACCGAAGCAGAAAATCGTGAGTCGGATGCCGTCGGCCGGGCCGCCCGGGAAAACCCCGTCCCTGCCTTGCGGGAAAGAATCGCGATTCCTTCGCGGCTCGTGGAACGAAAGTCCGGTCGAAGGCGCTTGTGGCTCGTTAGGCTGACGGCATGGTGAGCCTGACCGCGGACATGAGTCCTCTGCAACCCGACCGGAACCTCGCGCTGGAGCTCGTGCGCGCGACAGAAGCCGCGGCGATCCGCGCGGTGCCGTTCATCGGACGCGGTGCCAAGGAGGCTGCGGACGGCGCCGCCGTCGACGCCATGCGGGCGTTCTTCACCACGGTCAACTTCGACGGCACGATCGTCATCGGCGAGGGCGAGAAGGACGAAGCGCCCATGCTCTACAACGGGGAGCGCGTGGGCAACGGCCGCGGCCCTCAGGCCGATGTGGCGGTCGACCCGATCGACGGCACCTCTCTCACGGCGGCGGGACGCAACAACGCCCTGTCGGTGATCGCCGTCTCGGACCACGGCACGATGCTCGATGCGTCCAGCGTGTTCTACATGGACAAGCTCGTCACCGGTCCGGCCGGGGTGGGCGTCGTCGACATCCGCCTGCCGATCGGCGAGAACATCCGGCTGCTCGCGAAGGCGATCGACAAGCCGGTCGACGAGATCGTCGTGTCGGTGCTGCACCGGCCGCGCCACGAGCAGCTGATCGACGAGATCCGCGCCGCCGGCGCCGGCACCCGCCTCATGAGCGACGGCGACGTCGCCGGGGGCATCAACGCGGCCCGGCACAACGCCCGCACCGACATGTGCGTCGGCATCGGCGGGAGCCCCGAGGGCATCGTGACGGCCTGCGCCATCAAGGCCCTCGGCGGACACATCCAGGGACGGCTGTGGGCGCGTGACGACGACGAGAAGCAGCGCGGCATCGACGCCGGGCTCCAGCTCGACGGGTACGTCTACGAGGCGGATGAGCTCGTCAAGGGGAAGAACACGATCTTCGTCGCCACGGGCGTGACAGACGGCGCGCTGGTCGCCGGCGTCCGCCGCGAAGGGGGCTACGTCTACACCGAGAGCGTCGTGCTGCGCGGCGCCTCCGGAACGCTGCGCCGCATCTCGTCGGAGCACCTCGTGTCGAAGTGGCTCTGACGCCGCCGGTCAGGGTGACTGATGTGACGCATGTGGCCCGTGATGCTGCTGTGATGTGTTCGTGACCTCTGCGACGAGGAACTCTGGCAGAATCGAGCTGGTGTCGAGGGGGACACGAAGGTGTTCCTGACGCAAGGAGTTGACGATGTCTGCGCAGTCCGGTGACTCGTCGCAGCCCCAGACGGGCGCGCACGCTGTGGTCGCGAACGCGATCGATCCCGCACGTCGTCCCGACGTCCTGCTGCGCGTCCGGCGCGACGAGGGCCACGAGATCAGCGCGTGGTGGATGGTCGGCGCGTTCGTCGGCGTCTCCGCGGCTGTCATCCTGCTGCTGAGCTTCGTGCCCGGCGGCGCCTGAGCGATCACGCGCGCGCCTCGGGGTCGGCCTCCGCGGGTCAGTCCCCGGGCGAAGCGATCCGCGTGCGCACATCGCCCAGTTCGGCCGTGGCGGCCCGAGGGGCGGGGCCGGTCTCAGCGGCCGGTGACTCGAGTCCCGGCAGCGTCTCGTCCAGCAGCTCGGGGGCGGTGAGTCGTCGCGGGCTCTTCTCGATCGTGGCCGGCTCGCTGACCGCGTCGAGCTTGGTCGCATCGATGCCGGGGAACTTCCGCGCGCTGACGAGCACGCGCGTCTCCAGCGATCCGGCGAAGCGGTTGTAGCTGTCGACGGTGCGCTCGATGGCACGACGCAGATCGTCGGCGTGCGACGCGAGCGACCCGAGCCGCTCGTACAGCTGATTGCCCAGGTCGAACAGCGCCCGCGCCTCTTGGGACACGTCCTGCTGCGTCCACGTGTACGCGACGGTCTTCAGCACCGCCCAGAGGTTGACCGGCGATGCGAGCGCCACGCGCTTGCCGAACGCGTAGTCCAAGAGCGCCGGGTCCTCTTCGAGTGCAGCGGCCAGGAGCGACTCGCTCGGCACGAAGCACACCACGAACTCGGGGCTCGACGAGAGCCCCGCCCAGTACGTCTTGCGCGCGAGGGCGTCGACGTGGGCGCGCACCGCCTTGACGTGCTTCTCGAGCAGACTCTGCCGGCGCGCACCCTCGGCGCCCTGCGCCGTCACGGGGATCGCACTGGCTTCGAGGAACGCGTCCAGCGGGACCTTGGCGTCGACGGCGATCGCCTTGTCGCCGGGCAGGCGGATCACCATGTCGGGACGGCCCGCGCCGGCGTCCGTCGTGATGGAGGTCTGCAGGTCGAAGTCGACGTGCCGGGTGAGGCCGGCCGCCTCGACGACGCGCCGCAGCTGGGTCTCGCCCCACACACCGCGAGTGCTCCCCGAGCGCAGCGCGCTCGCGAGGGACTCCGTCGTCGCCCGCAGCGCCTCATCGGACTCGTGCGCCCGTCGCAGCTGCTCGGCGAGCGTTCCGAACTGGGTGTGACGGTCGCGCTCGAGGTCGTCGACCTTGGCGTGCATGGCGGCCAGGGTCTCTTGGACCGGAGCCAGCGCGCGCAGCACCGACTGCTCGCGTCGTTCGCGCTCCTCGCGGGCGGCCTGGTCGTGACGGGCCTGGCCGGCGAGCTCGCGGTACAGCAGCTGCTGGTGGTCGAGCTGGGCCTGCACCCCCTGACGGGCCGCCTCGGACGCGGCCAGCCGCGCCGTGAGCTCGGCGTGATCGCGCGCGCCGCGCGCGGCGCCTCTGGCGAGGCCCATCGCCCATCCGGCGATCGCGCCCAGCACGAGGGCGACGATCACCACGACACTGATCACGAGTGCGTCCATGCCGACATCGTGCCCGAGGGCTCCGACATCGCCGCGGCGCCGGGCGGCGGCATCCTGCTATGCGACGGCGAACGAGACCGCCGGCGCATCCGCGGCCGCCAGCTGCGACACCCGCACGCCGACCGCTGCGGCGAGCTCGTCGATCGACCCCGCCCCGACCCGCTGTGCGGCGTCGATCATGACGTGCGCGCACGCGAGTGCGTCCGCTGTGGCGTTGTGATGGAGGAAGTCGGCGAATCCCGCTTCGGCCGCCACGAACGGCAGCCGGTACGAGTCGAGCCGGTACACCTTGCGGGCCACCTGGAGGCTGCACGCGTAGCGGTAGGCCGGGAAGTCGTCGCCGGTCGCGTCGCAGGCGCGCTTGATGACGGCCATGTCGAAGCCGGCGTTGTGCGCCACGAGCACGTCGTCGCCGGTGAAGGCGACGAGGTCGGCGAGCTGCTCGCTCCAGCCTGCCGCGTGGGCGACGTCCTCGGCCTGGATCCCGTGGATGCGCACGTTGAGCTCGAAGAAGACGTCATGGCCGGCGGGCGGGCGGATGAGCCAGCCGGCCTGGTCGACGATGTGGCCGCCGCGGACGCGCACCAGTCCCACCGCGCACGCCGACGCGTTGCTGGAGTTCGCCGTCTCGAAGTCGATCGCGGTGAAATCCAGTGGCACGGTTCCAGACTCACCCGACGTCGCCGCATCCGCGAGCAGGCGCGCCGTGCGCGGCGCGTGGTCATAGGGTCGGAGCATGGCCAGCCGCGAAGAGATGTCGCTGTCGTTCGGAGCCGCCGCAAGCGCGTACCAGTCGGGACGCCCCGACTACCCGCGCGAGGCCGTCGACTGGATGCTGGATCCGGTTCGCGCGCACGATCGCGCGGTGCGGGTGGCCGATGTGGGCGCCGGCACGGGCAAGCTCACCCGCACGATCGTCGAGGCGGGCGGAGAGGTCGTCGCGATCGACCCCGACGCCGACATGCTGGCTGCGCTGCGCGAGAACGTCCATGGCGTGCCCACCTTCGTCGGGACGGCCGAGCGGATGCCACTGCCCGACGCGTCCGTCGACGCGGTGGTCCTCGGTCAGGCGTGGCACTGGGTCGACGTCGCGGCGGCGTCCGCCGAGGCAGGGCGCGTCCTGCGCGCGGGCGGCGTGCTGGGACTCGTGTGGAACATCCGCGACGAGTCCGATCCGTGGGTCGCCCGCCTCACCGCGGCGATGCACGGGAGCCACGCCGAGGAGATGCTCGCGGGCAGCGGGCCGCAGGTCGCGGCGCCGTTCGAGGAGCTGGAAGAGCGGCGCTGGACCTGGACGCGCACGCTCACCCGGAAGGCACTGCTCGACATGGTGGCATCCCGCAGCTACATCATCACCGCCACGGCGGCCGAGCGCGCCGAGATCCTCGGGAGCGTGGGCGACCTGTTCGACGAGCGCCGGCGCACCGAGGGCGGGACGGCGGCCGACGGCGAGACGATCAGCCTGCCGTACCTGACACGCGCGTATCGCGGCATCCGTCCCTGACGCGGGGCGACGTCACGCGCGGACCGCACCGACGACGTGCCAGGGGCCGCTGCGCTCGCGGAAGCGCGGCTCGAAGCCGCGGTCGCGCAGGACGGCCACCATGGCCTCTGGCGCGTGCGCGAAAGCGCGATAGGGGTTGCCCGTGAGCGAGTACCACGCGTTGATCAGCCGCGCCGTGAAGCGTGTGCCGAGGTTGTGCGTCGGGTGGCTGAACACGACCGCGCGCGTCCCGCGCCCGGCCGCGGCGCCGAGCAGCCCGCGGTAGTCCGGGTAGCAGCACACGACGCGGTGCAGCACGACGATGTCGGCCGGTTCGACCGCCTCCGGGGTGCCGGCGAGGTCCACGCCGAGCACGCGTGTCGCCCGGTCGCGCAGTCCCGCCTCGTCGAGCAGCCGGGTGGCCTCCGGCTCGTACGCGGACGACAGTTCGACGTTCGTCGTATGCGCCGCGCCGCGCTTGAGCGCCTCGAGCTGGATGTCGCCGATGCCTCCGCCGATCTCGAGCACCGACGCGCCGTCGAGGCCGAGGGATGCCGCGAACGAGAGGATCAGCTGCGCGCTGGGCGTCAGCCCCTCGCTGCGATAGCGCCGGGCGAGGCGTCGCGCGAAGCGCTCGTCGAACTCGCGGTCGTAGCCGCCCGGCGGCTGCGGAGCGCAGCAGTCGTCCATGCCGTCAGTATCGCCGCGCCGCACCGGGCCGGCAACGGGTGCGGTGTCGGGGGAGCGGCGTACGGTGAGCCGGTGCGCACCCTGACCGTCTGCAACTTCGTCACCGTCGACGGCCGGTACGAGGACGACGACCATGACATCGTCTCGTTCTTCGAACACTGGCACCCCGACTATCACGGCGCGGATTCGTTCGACCACTACACGGCGGAGCTCACCCGGGCGTCGGGCACGATGGTGCTGTCAGGTCGGCGCTCCGCGCTCGGCAACCTCGAGTACTGGACGGGCGTGCGCGGCGATCCGGACGCGACAGCGATCCGTCGGGAGTTCGCGGAGCTCATCCTCGGCATCGAGAAGATCGTCGTCTCGGACACCATCGCCCACGCCGACATCGCACCGTACGAGAACATCCGGATCGTGCGCATCGCCGACGCCCGCGCCGAGATCGCCGCACTGAAGCAGGGCGACGGGCCCGGCATCCTGATCCTCCTCGGGCGCGTCCTCTGGAACGACCTCATGCGTGCGGGACTCGTCGACGAGCTGCACCTCGTGACCTTTCCCCTCATCGCCGGCGGCGGCGTGCCGCTGTTCGACGCGCGCCCTCCGGTGGCACTCAAGCTGCTCGAGACGCGGGTCTGGGTCGAGAGCGGCAACGTGCTGATGCGCTGGCGCGTCGACCCGGACCGACGACGCCCGGCGGGTGCGGCATCCGCCCCCAACTAGACTGGGTGCCCGTGGCTCTCACCATCGGAATCGTCGGACTCCCGAACGTCGGCAAGTCGACCCTCTTCAACGCCCTGACCAAGAACCAGGTGCTCGCGGCGAACTACCCGTTCGCGACGATCGAGCCCAACATCGGCGTGGTCAACCTGCCGGACCCGCGGCTCGACACGCTCGCCGGGATCTTCGGCTCCGAGCGGATCCTGCCGGCCGCGGTCTCGTTCGTCGACATCGCGGGGATCGTCCGCGGCGCCTCGGAGGGGGAGGGGCTCGGCAACAAGTTCCTCGCCAACATCCGCGAGGCCGATGCGATCGCCCAGGTGGTGCGCGGGTTCGCGGACGACGACGTGGTGCACGTCGAGGGCGCGGTGAACCCGCAGAACGACATGGAGACGATCAACGCCGAACTGCAGCTGGCCGACCTCGAGACGCTCGAGAAGGCCATCACGCGGTACGAGAAGGAGGTCCGCGGGAAGAAGCTGGACCCCGTGGTGCTCTCCACCGCCGTCGAGGCGCGCGACGCGCTCCAGCGCGGCGAGCTGCTGTCGGCGTCGAAGATCGACCTCGCTCCGATCAAGGAGCTGGGCCTGCTCACCGCGAAGCCGTTCATCTTCGTGTTCAACGTGGACGAGAGCGTGCTGACGGATGCCGCGCGCAAGGCCGAGCTCGAGGCCCTGGTCGCTCCGGCGAAGGCCGTGTTCCTCGACGCGAAGATCGAGTCCGAGCTCATCGACCTCGACCCCGAGGACGCGGCCGAGCTGCTCGCCTCGACCGGTCAGGACGAGTCGGGCCTGGACCAGCTCGCCCGCATCGGCTTCGACACCCTGGGCCTGCAGACCTATCTCACCGCCGGCCCCAAGGAGGCCCGCGCGTGGACGATCGGCAAGGGCTGGAAGGCCCCGCAGGCGGCCGGGGTCATCCACACCGACTTCGAGAAGGGCTTCATCAAGGCGGAGGTCATCTCGTTCGACGACCTCGTCGAGACGGGCTCGGTCGTCGAGGCGCGTGCGAAGGGCAAGGCGCGCCTTGAGGGCAAGGACTACGTCATGCAGGACGGCGACGTCGTGGAGTTCCGCTTCAACGTCTAGCGATCAGCTCGCCGGCGCCCCGCCCGACTCCTCGCGAAGACGCGGCTCGACGCGCTGTGCGGGGTGCACGCCCGACTTGTCGGCGTAGAAGGCGCGGATGCGCTCCATGTCGGCGGACACGTCGCCGGTCAGCTCGATGGTCGGTCCCAGCCCGGTGGTCATCGTGCGGCGGTCGACATAGCCGAGGGTGACGGGCATGCCCGTCTCGCGGGCGATGCGGTAGAAGCCCGACTTCCAGTACTCGTGCGCGCCGCGGGTCCCGTCGGGGGTGACCACCAGGCCGAACACCTCGCCCGCGCGGATGCGCGCGACGACCTCGCCGACGACGCGGCTCGGATCGGCGCGGTCGACGGGGATCCCGCCGAGCCCGCGCATGATCGGACCGCGCCAGCCCGCGAACAGGCTGCTCTTGCCGAGCCAGCGCACATCGATGCCCAGTCGCCACGCGATGGCGAGCATCAGCACGAAGTCCCAGTTCGAGGTGTGCGGGGCGCCGATCAGGACGGAGGGACGGGCCGGTGCCGGCTCGCTCCTCAGGGTCCACCGGCTGATCGCCCAGTAGAGGCGTGAGACGAGTCGACGAAGCATCCCGCAAACGTATGCGATCGCATATGACCTCGGCGGCATGCAGGTCGTCCGCGGTTCCGCGTAACGTAGAACCCCGGGACTGCGTCCGATCGGACGCCCGCGCCCGCGAGACGAACGCCACCCGAGAGGAAGCACCTTGGCCGACACCCAGATCTTCGAACCCGACGGCCGCGCGATCCCCTTCGTGGACGAGGGAACCAACAGCGGTCCCGCCGTGGTGCTGATCCCGGGTCGCGGCCTGAATATCAGCTACCTGGGCCCGCTCGCCCACGCGCTGATCGAGGAGGACTTCCGCATCGTGCGGATCGGGCCGCGGCATCCCTCTTCCGCGGCGGACGCCGTCGTCTCGATGCACGACCTCGCCCAGGACGTCGTCGACGTCATGGACCACATCGGCCTAGGCCACGCCTGGATCGGCGGTCACGCGTTCGGCGGCTCGGTCGCCCGCGCGGTGTCGCTCGACCACCTCGACCGCGTCGGCGGCGTGCTGCTGCTCGGCGTCGAGGGCGCGGAGCAGACCGACGAGCTGAACGCCGGCGGCGCCGAGATCCCCGAGGGCGCCCGTGACGTCGAGGTCGACGCCATGCAGCGAGCGGCTCAGGATGCCACGCCCGACCTCGAATGGTCGTCGCTGGCGCCCGCGGTGCCGGTGCTCGTGATCCAGGGCACCGAGGACACCCTGACCCCTGTCGCGAACGGTGAGCGGCTGCAGGCGTCCGCGCCCGATCGTGTGAGCGTCGTCGCCGTCGAGGGCGGCGGGCATCTGTTCCCGGTGACGCACGTGGGTGCCACGTCGTGGCCGATCGAGGACTACCTCGACTGGGACTGATGCATTCCGGTACCGCGTGTCGGGCCGATGGTTGCCGGGCCGGACGGGCCGCAGTACGCTGACGCGGTGCTGACCAACCGATCGGCTTCGCCGGTGACGGTCACTCCCGTCCTGGTCTATCCCGATGTGCGCGCTGCGGTCGCGTGGCTCGCGGAGGCGTTCGGGTTCGGGGAGCGCGTTCGCATCGGCGAGTCGCACCGGGCGCAGCTGCGCGTGGGTGACGACGGCGCAGTGGTGATCACCGAGGGCGGCAACGGACGACGCGTGCCGCAGCCCGGCGGGACGTCGCATCAGGTGAAGATCCGGGTGCCCGATGTGGACGCGGCCGTCGCGCGTGCACAGGCCGCGGGGGCCCTCGTCATCGAGCCGCTGACGACGTTCGAGTACGGGGAGCGTTCGTGGCTGCTGGAAGACCCCGCACGTCACCGGTGGGAGCTGACCCAGACGGTGCGCGATGTGGATCCGGCGGACTGGGGTGGAGTCGCGGTCGCCCCGTGGTGAGTCGCCGGGGCGGTGTGATCGGTGCGGTGCGGTGCGGTGCGGTGCGGTGCGGTGCGGTGCGGTGACGGGACTGCTGTCGTGCAGCGGCGGATGCCGGCTCCTACGTCCGGCGTGCTGACGAGGTCTGGCGCGCGACGGGCTCAGCGCGCTGCGAACTCGGCGAGTCTCGCGCGCCCTGCGCCGATGTGCTCCCGCACCCGCGCCAGCGCGTCCACGACAGCAGGCTCGTCGGCGTGATCCTCAGGGATGCGCGCCGGGTTGAGGGTCGTCCGGTTCGCCCAGGATCGCAGGTCGGTCTCTTTCGACATCGCCAGCGACGCATCCCCGCCGATCACCTGCATCGCCGCCCAGCCCGCCGTCGTGTCGGCATACGGGGATGGGCGGCAGATCCGGTTCTTCTCGGCGTCGTCGTCGCGCGTGCCCTCCACGTAGCCGGCGAGGGCGGCGCCGAAGCAGGGGAAGCCGACGCGCACCGGCTGCGGGGTGATCGCCTGCGGCGTCCAGATCGGCCGCAGGCCGGGATACTTCAGTCCCTCCGCCGCGCAGTGCACGATGAGGGCATCGGCAGGGATGCGCACGTCACCGCTCGCGAACCGGAGGCGGCCCGGTGACACCGCCCGCAGATGCCCGCGGCGGACCACGTCGTCGATCGTGCGCACCAGGTCGAGCTCCCAGCGGGCCAGCGTCGGCGTCTTGGCCATCGTCGGCGTGACCCCCGGGTCGATGCGGAGCATGATCCCGGCATCCTCCATCCGGAAGAAGACGTCGTCCGGGTCGCGGGCGGCCGCCGCGGCGGCCATCGTGTCGGCGCCCATGCCCAGGAAGATCGCCGGGTCCGGCTGGACGACCGCCCGGTTGAGCAGCCACGGGTCCCTCGGGCGCACCCACGTGATCGCGTTCGGCGCCACGCCGCCCTGCAGCAGCCACACGCAGGTGTCGATCGCCGTCTTGCCCGCGCCGACGACGACGTACCGCCCGGGCGGCGCGTCGATGGCGGCGAGATCGTTCACGGGAACGACGTGAGCACCCTCTTCGATCGCGAACGGCGGAGGTGTCTGCGAGGGGATGTCGGGAGACAGGTACCTCGCGTCCACGACGCGCGCGCGGGGGGCGTGAAACTGCGCGCCGCTGAGCAGAGACCGGAAGCGCCGATCGCCCATGTACTCGCTGCGTCCGTGGAACACGACACGTCCCGTCGCGACGAGGCGCTCGAGTACGCGGGCGTAGTAGGCGCACACCTCGGCCATACCGGCCCGTTCGTGCAGGCCGCGCTCCGGACCTGTCGCCTGCACGCGACCACCGCCGAGCAGCGTCGAGGCCACGCCGTAGAACGCGGACGCCTGATGCAGCCGGACGAACGCGTAGGCGTCGAGCCAATGCCCGCCGGCTCCGACCCGGCGGTCGATGAGCGCCACCGACAGGTCGGCGCTGCCGCCGATGAGCGCGTCGACGAACGCCATCCCCATGGCCCCCGCCCCGACGACGACGTAGTCGACATCGACCTTCGTCTCCATGCGCTCATCAGAGCAGTGCGCGCAGTGCCGGTCAATGGGATGCCGGACTCCCGCCGGTCCCGTGCCGTCCGGCGCGGGTGTCGGGAGTGCCGCGTACGCTCAAGGCCATGGCCACCCTCGACGATCTCCGTGCTGTCGCCGCGGGACTCCCCGGCAGTGAGGAGCGCGCGACCACGGGCGGGGCGGCGTGGTTCGTGCGCAGCAAGCTGTTCGCGTGGGAGTGCCAGCCGTGGCCGAGCACGCCCGACGAGGTTCGCCCCATCCTGGCGTCCGAGCTGGTCGTCGGCGTGAAGCTCTCCGATCCGGAGGACGCGCTCGCGCTCCGTGAGATGGACCCGGGGGTGTTCCTGCCGTCGACGTCCCCGTGGGGCGAACCGAAGATCGCGTTCCGCATGGCCGGTATCGACACCGACCACTTCGCCGAGCTCGTCACCGAGGCCTGGCGCGTGCAGGCGCCGAAGTACCTTCGGCGCGAGTACGACGAGTCCGTCGGGGATTGACCGCCCCCGAGGTGGCGGACGCGGCGCCCGGTGCGGCATCCTTCACTTACATCGATCGAGGAGGATGCGTGTCGCATGCCGTCGCCCCCGCAGTGTCCGGAGCGGGACTGGTCGCCGGTCACGCCGTGATCGCACGCATCCGGCGCCTGCTGAGCGTCGCGCTCATCGCCGGCGTCGCCTACGCGACCTTCACCGTGGCGAGCCACGGCGGCTGCGCGGGAGGGATCGCTGGCAGCGGCGGCTTCGTCGACGCCGCCGGGCACCCGACGGACGCGGCTCCGATGTGCGTCCAGCTCACATTGAAGCCGAGCCCCCTCATGTACATCGCGATCGCGGCGATCGTGCTGCTCGCGATCGGACGCGTGCTCAAGGCCGCACACGAGTCGACCGCCGTGCGCACGCTCGACCGGGCGGCGGCCGGCATCGGGGTGCTGACCGTGGTGGCGATCGTCGTCTCGCAGGCGTGGTTCCAGCAGATTCCCCTCCACGAGCTGACGTCGGGGTCGTGGAGCGTGTTGAGCCCGTTCCCGTTCGGGTTCATCGACGTGACGACCGAGCCGATGGCGGGAGTCGCGGGCTGATGGCGGGCACACCGAGCGGGTTCGCCTTCGAGGTCTTCGGCGAACGCGTGGAAGTGCGTCATCACGGGCGTCCCGCGGCGACCCTTCGCGGCGCGACCGCTCGTCGGTTCCTCGACGACGTCGAGCGCCGCGACGCGCAGCAGGTGATGGCACGCGTGACCGGGCAGTACAAGCACGGCAACGAGCGCGTGCGCCACCGCCCCTGACCCCCGTGACGGCGGCACCCGTGACGGCGGTTTGTGCGAGCATCGAGCCGTGACCCCACACGACGACTGGCCGCGACTGCTCGGAATCGATGTCGACCCGGCCGCCGTCGCGGCATCGGGCGAGGCGCTGGAGGCGGTGCTGAATCGGCTGGGCGGGACGAGCGACGGGATGCCGGTCCCCGGCGCACCGGCGCACGGCTGGCGCATCCTTGCCGAACCTTCCGTCCGCCACACGGTCCTGGGGGCGCCCGCTGACCCCGCCGCCGCTCGCTGGCATGTCGTGCAGCTGACCGCCGAGGGCGATCGACGAGCGCTGCACACAGCACCTGAGCTGGCGCCGCTGCGGCCCAGCCGTGCGCAGAGCCGCGCGGGCCTGGAGCTGCGCTGGCCCGCCGTCGTCTCGCGGCATACGCCTCCAGACGAGTTCGTCGTCGATGTCGTGAACACGGGTGCCGCACGCTGGACGCCCGGCGACGACGGAATGCTCGTCATCGGGTCGTTGATCCCGACCGGCGAGGCGCCGCGGGTGTTCGGGTGGATGTCGTCCCAGCAGCAGCGTGGCGTGCCGCTCGACCCGGGGGAGTACCTCCGGGTGCCGGTCACTCACACCAGCACCGACTGGCATGCCCTCGAACCCGGGCGCCACGAACTCCATGCGCACCTGGTCGCGTTGGGCCTGACGACCCCGCTGCCGTTCGTCGTCGAGATCTCGGCGTCCGACCTCACCCGTCTGAGAGCAGCGCGATCCGCGGCCCGGCCGTCGCCGGCGGAGCGACGACGGTCGCTCGAGAACCAGCGCCTGCGCGTCGAGGCGCAGCTGGCGGTGTCGGCCGACCCCGTGCGCCTCATCGAGATCGTCCGCCTCGCCGACAGCGACGATGCGGCCGTCGCCGCGATCGGGGCGTCGTACGCCTACGACCGCGAGATCGCAGAAGTCGTCTACCGCTCCATGCTGAGCGAGCTGCTCCCCGCGAACGCGCAGCGCAGCCGTCGCGAGCTTGCGATGATCGCCCAGTCGATCGAGCAGCTGGAGGGCTGAAGGGGCTGTATGACGGACGACATCGAGATCAGGACCGCGCGGGACGACGAGCTGGAGCGTGTGGTGCGGCTGCGCTGGCTCTGGACGACGGAGCTCGGCGGCACCGCCGACATCGACGAGTCCGCGTTCGTCACCGGTGCCGCGGCTTGGGCGCGCGCCCACCGCGAGACCCACGTTCCGCACGTCGCTGTCGGCCCGGACGGCGCGATCGTCGGCATGGCGTGGCTCGCGCTCACGCCTCGCGTGGCGAGCACGCACAGCCTCGACCGGTGGTCGGGTGACCTGCAGTCCTGCTATGTGCTGCCGGAGCGCCGCAACGGCGGAATCGGGGGCCGGCTCGTCGAGGCCGTGCTCGCCACCGCCCGCGCCCGCGGCGCCGAGCACGTTACCGTCCACACCTCCGCCGGTTCCGTCCGCATGTACGCGCGGCACGGCTTCCAGCCGAATGATCGCCTGCTTTGGGCCGACGCCTCGATCGCCGAACGCTGAGACGAGCATGCGCAGGGGCTCGAAGTCAAGCCCCTGCGCCGGTCAGACTGGACGGGGCATGGTCAGCACATGCGATCGAACGACATCCACCAACTCGAGCTCACCCCGCTCGCGGAGCGCTCGTGGCGGCTGTGCGACCGCAGCGTGGCAGGCTCCGACGCGGCGAGTGTCATCGCCTATGTGGAACAGCTCGACACCGGGGGCTACGAGGCGGTGTGGGTCTCGGTCGGCATCGGCTGCGTCCGGTTCACCAGCATCGAGGCCCTCTTCCGGGCGGCATTGCGGCTGATCGAGCAGTCGGGCAGCCTGGGGCCGTTCAAGCCGTCTCCCATCCCGCACCGCCCGCCCGCGCACGCCTGAGCGCGTGTCTGTGCCCGGTGGCAGGATGGGCGCATGCCTGAGTCACCGGAGGTCGAGGCCCTCGCGCGCTTCCTCGCGCACGCCGGGTCAGGGCGCGAGATCCGCGGCGTCGATGTGCTGGAGTTCCGCACGGTGAAGACACGGGCAGCGCCTCCGTCGTCGCTCGTCGGACGGAAGATCACCGGAGCCGCGCGCCACGGCAAGCACGTCGAGCTCGAGCTCGGCGACGTCAGCCTCGTCGTGTCGCTCGGACGCCACGGATGGATGCGGTGGCTCGATGCCGACGCCGCCGAACCCGAGGCGGAAGAGCCGCCGGCCCTCGCTGTGTTCGAGCTGTCGGACGGCGTCACCCTTCAGGCGACGGATGCCGGCAACTGGGTGTCGCTCGGGCTGTCGGTCGTCGGCGACCCCACGGAGGTCCCCGCGATCGCGAAGCTGGGGCCGGACCCGGCCGACCCGGCCTTCACCCGTGCGGCCTTCGACGCCGCGCTCGGCGGGCGCCGCAAGCAGGTGAAAGCGATCCTGCAGGAGCAGGAGTCGCTCGCGGGCATCGGCAACGCGTACTCCGACGAGATCCTCCACCTCGCGCGGGTGTCGCCCGTCGTCCACGCCGCCGCGCTGGACGAGGCGGCCGCCGGCCGGCTGTTCGATGCCACGGTGTCGACGGTGCGGGGTGCGATCGACGCCCAGAGCGGCATCCCGATCGATCGCCTCAAGGCTCAGAAGGTGGCGTCGATGCGCGTGCACGGGCGTGCGGGCGAGGCGTGTCCGGTCTGCGGAGACACGATCCGCGACTTCGCGTTCGCCAGCACCACCGCACAGTACTGCCCGACCTGCCAGACGGGCGGCGAGCCGCTCTGATCGACCCGACGGCCCGCCCCGCGGGTAGCATTGGACCCATGAGCACCCCGCAGCAGCCGGCGACCATCACCCTCGCCCCCGTGCCCGACGACAAGAACCTCCTCACGGTCGTCGACGCCGGCGACTCCTGCTGCGGCGGCGGCAGCTGCAGCATCGGCTGACGGGTCATCCTGCGCTGAGTCGCTGATCACCGCCGGATTCGGCCTCGTGCTGATCGGGTGGCGGCCCTCATCCGCCACTGGCGTCACGCGCGACCTCGTCGGGCCGGGCGTCACGGAGCGCCGACGACAAGGCCGGGCTGAGGCCGGGGACCTCGTCGACCGGCACCGCGAGCGCCTGGAGGGCGCGGCTGAAGAAGTTGCGCGCTGCCGCCGCGAGGGTCAGGTCCACGATCTGCCGGTCGGTGAATCCGACCTCGCGCAGGCGCAGCGTGTCGTCATCGGTCATGCCGGCGGCAGCCGTCGACACCTTCTCTGCGAACTCGAGCACCGCGCGATCTGCCTCGTCCAGTCCGCTGCCGGGCTCGTCACGGACCAGCGCGGCGAGCTGGTCCTCATCCAGCAGGCCGGCGCGCAGGCTCTTGCGCCCGTGCGCGAGCAGACAGTGCTGCGAGCCGATCGCGCGCGCGGCACCGAGCGTCGCGAGCTCGTAGTTGCGCAGGCCGATCGAGGGCACGATCGCGCGGATGAGCGCCTCGAACGCCTGATGGGCCTCGGGGTTCACCGCCATGGCGCGCGTGTGCGCGAAGACGATCCCGTCCTCACGCAGGTCGCCGGCGTACATGTCGGCGACGTGACCGGTGGCGGTGTCGATCTCAGGGGTGGTGACGATCATGGATGCCTCCCAGCAGGTGCGTCTTGGGTGCATCCAGAATCACCGATGCCCCGCCCCCTGTCGAGGGAGCGGGGCATCGGTGAGATACGCAGCGGAACGGATCAGTGCCCGGCGGGCATGCCCTCGGGCTGGTCTGCCGGCTTGCGGATGAGGAACGCGCCGACCAGCAGCGGCAGCGAGAGGATCGCCGCCGTCAGGAATGCCGCATGCGTGCCCGCGGCGCCGGCGGTCACCGCGTCGGCACCCGCCTCGGTCGCGCTGGACGTCGCGGCGGCCATGACGCCGAACATCAGCGCGATGCCCGCGGCGCCGGCGACCTGCTGCGCCGTGCCGACGACGGCCGACCCGTACGAGTAGAACTTCGGCTGCAGTGAGCCGAGCGACGCGGTGAACAGCGGCGTGAACGACAGCGCGAGCCCGATCGACAGCACCGTCTGCGCGATCGCCAGCACCCACACCGGCGTCGCCTCTGTGAACGTGGTGTAGTACCACAGCATCGCGCTGGTGATCACGGCGCCCGGTACGAGGAGGATGCGCGTGCCCCAGCGGTCGTAGATGCGGCCGATGAAAGGACCGGCCAGACCCATCGCGAGCGCACCGGGAAGGACGATGAGACCGGTCGTGAGCGGATCGACGCCGAGGACGTCCTGCACGTACAGCGGCACCACGGTGATCGCGCCGAAGAACGCCATCGACATGATGGCCATCTGCGCGATCGACAGCGAGAAGTTCGCGCTGCGGAACACGCGGAGGTCCAGCAGAGCGTCGTCCTTGCGCTGCAGCACCACCTGGCGCCAGCCGAACAGCCCGAGCGCGATCACGCCGACGGTGAGGGCCACGACCAGGGTAGTGGTCGACGCGGCGTTCGCTGCCGCGGCATCCGCCCCGCCGCCGTGCCCGCCCGCGCCGAGCTGGCTGAGGCCGAACACGAGACCGCCGAACCCGAGGGCCGACAGGATCACCGACAGCACGTCGATGGGCGCGTGCGTGGTCTCGCCCAGGTTGTGGATCCACCGCGCGCCGACGACGAGGGCGACGACCGCGATCGGCAGCACCACACCGAAGATCCAGCGCCACTCGAAGTTGTTCAGCAGGGCGCCGGCCAGCGTCGGGCCGATCGCGGGTGCGAGCGACATCACGATGCTGACGCGGCCCATCATGCGTCCGCGGATCGCGGGGGGCACCACCGTCATGAGCGTCGTCATGAGCAGCGGCATCATGATCGCGGTGCCGGAGGCCTGGACGACGCGGGCCACGAGCAGCATCGTGAATCCCGGCGACAGGAACGCGATCAATGTCCCCACCGAGAACAGGCCCATGGCCGCGACGAACATCGTGCGGGTCGTGAACCGGCGCAGCAGGAATCCGGTGATCGGGATGACGACGGCCATCGTCAGCATGAAGGCGGTGGTCAGCCACTGCGCGGCGAGCGCGGTGATGCCGAGGTCGGTGATGAGGTGCGGGATCGCCACACCCATCGTGGTCTCGTTGAGGATGGCGACGAAGGCCGCTGCGAGCAGCAGCCACACGACGCGGCTCTCTTCGGGGCGCAGCGCCGGGGCGGCGCCGGGCATCGAGGCAGCGGGGATGCTGCCGGTTCCGGGGGTCGTTTCGACGGCGGCCATAGGTGGTCTCCTCGCGGCTCGGATGGACAGCAGTGTGCCATCCGAGGATGGCAAGCTTCCAAGGTAACCGCGGGGTCCGACATCGCATTCCCGTCGAGGGGAAAATGCGGAGCCGGCGGGCCGCTGCCGCGGGTCAGCTGTCTGCGGGGCCCTCGTCGCGAGCGTTCCAGTCCTCCGAGCCGATCGAGTCGGTCGGCTCGGGCGTGGGCTCGCGCTGTTCCACGAAATGCGGCAGCGGGTTCACGATCTCTTCGTGCGGGATCGCCTTGAGCTCGTCGATCTCTGCGCGGAGCTCCGCGAGGTCGCTGCCGTCGTGTTCGGGGGCGTCGGGAGTCGAGGTCATACCGCGAGCCTAGCGTCGCGCCGCCCATGTCGACACGCTCACTAGGCTTGACGGGGTGAGCATGCGCGGTGGTGGTGGCGGGGGAGGGCATCCCGGGTTCCGGCCCGTCGACACCGAGGCGCAGCGGCGCGCGAACGCCTCGGCCCCGCGCATCCCGAATCTCGGCGCCCGCGTGGTGGGCCTGTTTCGCCCGTACCTGTGGTCGATCGTCTTCACCGGTGTGCTCGTCGTCGTCGGCGCCGGCATCGCGGTCATCCCGCCGCTGCTGGTGCAGCGCGTGTTCGACGACGCGCTGTTCCCCGTGGACGGCTCGGCGCCCGACCTCGCTCTGCTGTGGCGGCTCGTGCTCGCGATGATCGCGCTGTTCCTGCTGGGCGCCGGCGTGGGCGTGCTGCAGACCTGGCTCACCTCCACCGTCGGCAACCGGGTCACCGGGGACCTCCGCACGAAGCTGTTCGACCACCTCCAGTCGATGGAGCTCGCCTTCTTCACACGCACCAAGACGGGCGTGATCCAGTCGCGGCTGCAGAACGACGTCGGCGGGGTGTCGGGCGTGCTGACCAACACCGTGACGAGCATCCTCGGCAACGCGGTGACGGTCGTGGCCTCGCTCGTCGCGATGATCATCATCGACTGGCGCCTCACGCTGATCGCCGTCGTGCTGATGCCGTTCCTCGTGATCGTCCAGCGGCGCGTCGGCCAGGTGCGCGCACGCATCGCCGGTGAGACGCAGGAGTCGCTGTCGGAGCTGACGTCCATCACGCAGGAGACCCTGAGCGTCTCGGGCATCCTCCTGTCGAAGTCGTTCAACCGGCAGCGCACCGAGTCGGCGCGGTACTCGGACGAGAACACCAACCAGGTGCGGCTGCAGGTGCGGCGCGCCATGAGCGGTCAGGGCTTCTTCGCGGTCGTCCAGGTGCTGATGGCCAGCGTGCCCGCGGTGATCTACCTCGTGTCGGGGTACTTCATCTCGGACGGCGCCGACGCGATCACGGCGGGCACCATCGTCGCCTTCACGACCGTGCAGGCGCGTCTGCTCATGCCGCTCATGGGCCTCATGCGCGTCTCGCTCGACCTGCAGACGTCGTCGGCACTGTTCGCCCGCATCTTCGAGTACCTCGACCTCGTCCCCTCGATCCAGGACGCCCCCGACGCCCTCGACGTGGCCGCGGCGCCCGGTCCGCTGGGACGGATCGAGTTCCGCGACGTCGTCTTCCGCTATCCGGATGCCGCGCCCGATGCGCATCCGACGCTGCGGGGCGTGTCGTTCGTCGCCGAGCCCGGCCAGCACGTCGCGTTCGTCGGTCCGTCGGGTGCCGGCAAGACGACCGTCCTCTACCTGACGCCGCGCCTGTACGAGGCGTCAGACGGATCCGTGCTGTTCGCGGGCGAGGAGGTGCGGCATCTGGGGCAGGAGTCCATCATCGACAGCGTGGGGATCGTGTCGCAGGAGACGTACCTGTTCCACGCGACGATCCGTGAGAACCTCCGCTACGCAAAGCCCGACGCGACAGACGCCGAGCTGGAGGCCGCCTGCCGCGCCGCGAACATCCACCACGTGATCTCGGGGTTCGAGAACGGCTACGACACGGTCGTCGGCGAGCGGGGCTACCGTCTCTCGGGCGGTGAGAAGCAGCGCATCGCGATCGCGCGCGTCCTGCTGAAGGACCCGCCGGTGCTGCTGCTGGACGAGGCGACCTCGGCACTGGACACCGTGTCGGAGCGGGTCGTGCAGGAGGCGCTGGATGCCGCGTCCCGCGGCCGCACGACGCTCACGATCGCGCACCGCCTGTCGACGGTGATCGCCGCCGACGTGATCCACGTCGTCGAGGGCGGACGCATCGTGGAGTCGGGCACCCATGCCGAGCTGATCGCCGCCGGGGGTCTCTATTCCGAGCTCGCCGCGCAGCAGCTCGCGTCGTCGCGCATCCTCGAGGCCGAACAGGCCCTGGAGCGCGAGGACTGACGGCTCACCGCCGCGCCGTGCGGCGGACCTACCAGAGCCGTGCGGCGGTGATCGCCGTGGCGGCCGGTTCGGCGAGTTCCACGCCGTCGGCGCGCGCCCACAGCCTGCGGACGAAGGCGCCGAGCTCGCGTCGATAGGCAGGATCGGCGTGGTCGCGCGCGAGGTCGACCAGCGGCGGCAGATCCATCCCGAGGATGAGGCGTACGCGAGCGGCCGCCGCGCGGGTCTGGCCGGCGGCATCCAGCACGGCGATCCCGCCCGTGAGCGCCTCGAGATAATCGCGCATCACCGGCAACTCGCCCTTGTGCTGCGTGATCGACGATCCGTCCGCCCGCTCGCGCCACTCCACCACCACGTCGGGGATGACGTCGAACGCCCGCGCGCGGGTGTAGAGCTGCTGCGCGACGATCTGGTCCTCGTAGGCCTTGCCGACCGGGAAGCGCACCCCGGTGCGCCGCCAGAGCTCGGTGCGGCTCACCTTCGACCACGCGACGATGTTGCCCGACGCCTCGGGGTGGACGTCGAGGGTCGTGCCGGTGCGCGCGGGATCGGTCGCCGCGGCCACCCACGGCTGCACCGATCCCGCGACGTAACGGCCGTCGGCCTCCGGACGCAGGCGCACGTACGCGCCGAGCACGACGTCGCTGCCGCTGCCGCTGATCGTGCCGACGAGACGTTCGAGGGCGCGCGGGGTGTAGCGGTCGTCGGCGTCGAGGAAGCCGACGAGCGGCGTGCGCACGAGGTCGAGCCCGGTGTTCCGGGCCGCGCTCAGTCCGCCGCGCTCGCGGTGGTGCACGACCTGGAAGCGGTCGTCGTCCGCTGCCGCGGCGTCGAAGAGCGCGCCGGTGTCGTCGTTCGACGCGTCGTCGACGAGGACGGCCACCCAGTCGGTGAAGGTCTGTGCGCGGAGCGATTCGAGCGCCTCGGCGGCGTACGGGCCGACGTCGTAGCCGGGGACGATGACGGTCACGACAGGGCTCTGCACGTCCCCGATCCTAGGGTGCCGCGTGGGTGCGCCGGCCCGCCGACGTCATCCCGCGACCGCGGCGACCGAGGCTTCGACCGCGTCGGCGACCGCATCGAGGGGCGCGTTCAGCCAGCGCGGGAAGGTGAAGCGCACGGCCGTCTGCGCGACCTCGGGGGCGATGCCCATCGCCACGAGGACGTGCGAGGGCTCGTCGCTGCCGGCCGCGCAGGCCGACCCGCTCGACGACACCACACCGCGTCGCTCCAGCTCGAGCAGGACGGCCTCGCCGCTCGTTCCGGCGAACGTGAAGCTCGCCGTGCCGGGGAGCCGGTGCTCGGGGTCGCCCGTGAGCCGCGCGGACGGCACGCGCTCCAGGACCCGGGCGATGAAGCGGTCCCGGATGCCGCTGACGCGGTCGGATGCCTCTTCGCGTTCCCGCTCGGCGAGCTCCAGTGCGGTGGCGACCCCGACGGCGCCGGCGACGTCCTCGGTCCCGCTGCGGCGTCCGCGCTCCTGGCCGCCGCCGTGCAGCAGCGGCTCCAGCGGGATGCGTCCCCGCACGCCGAGGACTCCGGTGCCCTTGGGCGCTCCGAGCTTGTGGCCGGCGAGCGAGATCGCGTCGTAGCCGAGCACGGCGGCCGACAGCGGCAGCCAGCCCGCCGCCTGGACGGCGTCGAGGTGCAGCGGCACGCCGCGCGCGTGCACGGCCGCCGCGAGGGCCGCGGCATCCTGGATCGTCCCGATCTCGTTGTTCGCGTACCCGACGGCGACCAGCGCGGTGTCGTCGCGCAGCGCGGCGGCGACGGCATCCACCGACAGGCGGCCGTGCTCGTCGACCGGCACACGGCTCGCCTCGAAGCCGTGGACCCGCTCGAGGTACGCGACCGATTCGAGCACCGACTCGTGCTCGATGGGCGTCGTCACGACGTGCGCGCGCCGATCCTCGCGCCGGAGGGCCGCGGCGATGGCGATCCCCTTGATCGCGAGGTTGTTGGCCTCGGTGCCGCCGCTCGTGAACACGATGTCGCCGGCGCGCAGTCCGAGCACGCGCGCGACGCGGCCACGCGCGTCGGCGAGCGCTTCGGCCGCGGCCTCGCCGACCGTGTGATGGCTCGACGGGTTGCCGTACCACCGCGTAAGGTACGGCATCATCGCCTCGAGCACCTCGGGCCGCACCGGGGTGGTCGCCGCGTTGTCGAGGTAGAGCATGCTCATCGGGTTCTCCGGGAGGGGGATGCGGTCAGGCCGCGTCGATCCGGACGTCGAGGCCGACGTCGAGAGCGCGCGCCGAGTGCGTGAGCGCGCCGACCGAGATGACGTCGACCCCGGTCTCGGCGATCGCGCGGACGGTCTCCAGCGAGACACCGCCCGATGCCTCGACGGTCGCCCGGCCCGCGACCTGGGCGACGCCCGTGCGCAGGTCGTCGAGCGAGAAGTTGTCGAGCATGATCGTGCCGATGCCGGCGGCGAGCACGGGCTCGATCTGGTCGAGCCGGTCCACCTCGACCTCGATGTGGGTGGTGTGGGGCAGGAAGTCCTTCGCCGCGAGCAGCGCGTCGGTGGGCGAGACCCCCTTCTGCGCGAGCACCGCGAGGTGATTGTCCTTGGCCATCACGGCATCCGAGAGCGAATGGCGGTGGTTGCGCCCGCCGCCGTCGCGCACGGCCTTGCGCTCGAACGCGCGCAGCCCGGGCGTGGTCTTGCGGGTGTCGGCGATCCGCGCCCCGGTGTGGGCGACCTCGGCGACGTAGGCGCCGGTGAGCGTCGCGATGCCCGACATGCGCTGCACGAAGTTGAGGCCGATGCGCTCGGCCGTGAGCACGCCGCGCGCGGGGCCCGTCACGACCGCGAGCACGGCGCCCAGCTCGAACCACTCGCCGTCCTCGACCACCAGCTCGACGCCGATGCGCGGATCAGTGAGCCGGAAGGCGGCCTCGAAGACCTCGCCGCCCGAGAAGACGCCGCGCTCGCGTGCGACCAGATCGGCGCGGGCGACCGCATTCTCGGGGATGAGTGCCTCGCTCGTGAGGTCGCCCCAGGGTGCGTCCTCCTCCAGCGCGGCGCCGACGGCGCGGTCGATCACGGCTCGCGTCAGCATGCGACGGCCTCCTTCTCGGGCGCGGCGGCCACCGCGCCAGCATCGTCGGAACGGTAGTGGGCGCCCACCGAGCCCCGGCGAGCGCGGGCGGCCGCGACCGCCCGCTCCGCCACGAGCAGCAGATTCTCGTCCTCGAAGTCGCGCTCGGTGCGCGGGGTGCGCGGCTGCGCGCGCCACGACGCGATGAGGGATGCCGCGTGGCCGAGGCCCGCTTCGTCGCGCACGAGTCCCGCGTCCTCCCACATCAGCTCCTGCAGTGCGTGGCGGGAGAACGCCGGGGCGTCCGCCGCCGGCGCGGGGGCGGGGATGTCCGCCGGGGCGGGAGCGCTCGCCGCGGGCCAGGCGCCGGAGGCGGCGTCTGCCGCGACCGCGTCGCCCGCGCGGGCGCCGAACACCGCCCCTTCGAGCAGCGAGTTCGAGGCGAGCCGGTTGGCGCCGTGCACGCCGGTGCGGGCGACCTCGCCGACGGCGTAGAGGCCCGGCAGCGACGACCGGCCGAAAAGGTCCGTCGTGACGCCGCCCATGAGGAAGTGCGCGGCCGTGGTGACGGGGATGGGCTCCCGGGCCCAGTCGAGGCCCCGCTCGCGCACCGCGGCGTCGATCGTCGGGAAGCGGTGGGCGAGGAACGCGCGGCGCTCGGCCTCGGTCGGGCGCAGTCCGGTCGCGTCGAGGAGCACGGGGCGTTCGTCCTGCAGCTCCATCTGGTGCGCGATCGCCCGGGCCACGACGTCGCGCGGGGCGAGTTCGCCGTCGGGGTGCGCGTCGAAGGTGAACCGCCGCCCGTGCTCGTCGATCAGCGTCGCGCCCTCGCCGCGCACGGCCTCGGAGACCAGGAACGGGGCGCCGGCCGCGGTGCCGGCGGCGTCGGCTCTGCCTGTCAGCACCGTGGGATGGAACTGGAAGAACTCGAGGTCGCGCACGTCGGCGCCGGCGCGCAGCGCCGCGGCGATCCCGTCGCCGGTCGCGACGGGCGGGTTCGTGGTGTGCGCGTACAGCTCGCCGGCGCCGCCCGTGGCCAGCACCACCGCATCGGCGACGATCGTCTCGTGGCGGCCGGGGACCCCGGGGGCGTCGCCGACCAGCAGCTCGACGCCGCGCACCCGGCCCGCCGCGACGACGAGGTCGACGAGGAAGGCGTGCTCCACCACCTCGACCGCGCTCGCGCGCAGCCGCGACACCAGCGCCTTCTCGATGACGGTGCCGGTGGCGTCGCCGCCGGCGTGGAGGATGCGCGGGTACGAGTGCGCGGCCTCGAGCCCCTTCACGAATCCGCCGCTCGCGTCCCGGTCGAACGCGACGCCGAGGGCGATGAGCTCGCGGATCCGGTCCGGCCCCTCGTCGACGAGCACGCGCACGGCGGCCTCATCGCCGATCCCGGCGCCGGCGACCAGCGTGTCGCGCACGTGGTCCTCCGCTCGGTCGTCGTCGAACATGACTCCCGCGATGCCGCCCTGTGCGAAGCGGGTGTTGGCGTGCTCGAGCACGTCCTTGGTGACGAGGGTCACCCGGCAGCCGTGCTGCACCGCGTGCAGCGCCGTCAGCAGCCCGGCGATGCCCGAGCCGACGACGATCGCGTGCGGGGCGCCGGATGCGGTCATGAGGCGTTCTCCCAATCGGCCGCGGGGGCTGCCGGCGGCTTGGCCGCCAGCATCCGCTCCAGCGCCAGGCGCGCCGGCTCCGCGACGTCCTGCGGGACCGTGATGCGGTTGCGCACCTCGCCGTCGACGAGGCCCTCCAGCACCCAGGCGAGGTAGCCCGGGTGGATGCGGTACATCGTCGAGCACGGGCAGACCACCGGGTCCAGGCAGAAGATCGTGTGCTGCGGGTGCTCGGCGGCCAGACGCTGCACGAGGTTCACCTCGGTGCCGATGGCGAACGTGGTGGGTTCGGTCGCGGCCTCGATCGCCTTGCGGATGTAGTCGGTGGAGCCGGACTCGTCGGCCGCGTCGACGACCTCCATCGGGCACTCCGGGTGCACGATGACGCGCACGCCCGGGTGCTCGGCGCGGGCGGCGGCGATCTGGTCGACCGAGAAGCGGCGGTGCACCGAGCAGAAGCCGTGCCAGAGGATCACGCGGGCATCGGCCAGCGTCTGGGCGTCCGAGCCGCCGTACGGCTTGCGCGGGTTCCACATCGGCATCTGCTCGAGGGGCACGCCCATCGCCTTGGCGGTGTTGCGGCCGAGGTGCTGATCGGGGAAGAACAGCACGCGACGACCGCGCTCGAAGGCCCACTCCAGCACCGTCCGCGCGTTGGAGGACGTGCACACGATGCCGCCGTGACGGCCGACGAAGCCCTTGATGGCGGCGCTGGAGTTCATGTAGGTCACCGGCACGACCGGCACCAGGCCGTCGGCATCCACCGCGTCCATGTCGCCGTAGATCTCGGCGAGCTGCTCCCACGCGTCTTCGACCTGGTCGATGTCGGCCATGTCGGCCATCGAGCAGCCGGCGGCGAGGTTCGGCAGGATGACGGCCTGCTCAGGGCGCGACAGCAGATCGGCGGTCTCGGCCATGAAGTGGACGCCGCAGAAGACGATCGCCTCGGCGTCGGGATGCTCGAGCGCCGCGTTCGCGAGCTGGAAGGAGTCGCCCACGTAGTCGGCGTGCACGACGACCTCTTCGCGCTGATAGAAGTGGCCGAGCACCACCACGCGGTCGCCGAGGGCCGCCTTGGCCGCGCGGACGCGCTCGGCGAGCTCCGCCTCGGACGCCTCGCGGTACTCGCGGGGCAGCTCGCCCTGGCGCGGCGAACCCGTGGGGATGACGTCGCCCATCGACGAGCCGGGACCGTAGCCGGGCCGGACGTCGAAGTCCCACGGTCCGGCGGCGAGATCGGTGTTGCAGGTCTCGCCCTGCAGCGCGCCCGACACGATCGCCTGGATCTCGTGGTCCACAGAGGGATCGAGCTCGGGCCGGGGCTGGAGGGTGATGTTGACGGCGGGCATGTCGGCGCTCCGTTCGGGATGGGTCAGTGGGCGACGTCGAGCGGGCCGCGGTCGGCGAGCTCGACGTCCTGGTTGTAGCGGTACAGCCGCGCGGGGCGATGACTGCCCGTGCGGAAGCGGTCGGTCGGGATGAGGGTGCCGGAGTTCTCGACCTGGCGACGGAAGTTGGCGGGGTCGAGCCGGCGTCCGAGGATGGCCTCGTACACCTCGCGCAGATCGGCGAGGGTGAACTCGTCGGCGAGCAGGCCGTGCGCGATGCGGCTGTAGCCCACCTTGTTGCGCAGGCGCCACAGCGCGTAGTCGACGATCTCGTTGTGGTCGAAGGCGAGGCGAGGGAGTGCGGCTGCGTCGAACCACTGCACGTTCTCGGTCGCGAACAGGGGCTCGACGGCATCCTCCGAGATCTCGTCGGCGCGGATGAGCGCCCAGTAGACGATGGAGACGACGCGCGTGGGGGAGCGGTCCACCGCTCCGAAGGCGTACAGCTGCTCGAGATAGCTCGGTGCCAGCCCCGTCGTCTCGGCGAGGGTGCGGGATGCCGCGGCATCCAGGCTCTCGGCGATGTCGAGCCAGCCGCCCGGCAGCGCCCACTGGCCCTCGTGCGGGTCGCGCGTGCGCCGGACGAGGGGGAGCGCGACCCGTGCCGCGTCGCCGCCCTCGAGCCGGCGCAGCGCGAAGATCACGGTCGACACGGCGACGCGCGTCGCGTCGGCGGAGGACGATGCGACGGTGGTGGGCGTGGTGTCGGCGGTTGTTCTGGTCATGATGACTCTAACTGTACCCGATCATAGTGTCAGAGTGACCTGAAGCCAAACCGGCAGCGACACAAAACGCGGATCACGACACCGAGGTCGAACCGTTGCCAAGACGTGACGAATCCGGGATGCGTCGCAGGGGAATGTTTGTTAGGTTTACGTTCAAACGTTTGTTAGGGAACAGAACTAATGGACGTACGGGTGCCCTGCACTCCTCCCTGCAATGCCGCACGAGAGAAAGAACCAATGATGATTCGAAACGCGAAGCGCCGCGCCGCGCTTCTCGCCGTCGCCGGGGCAGCGATCCTCGGTCTCGGCCTGTCGGGTTGTGCCGGTGGAGGCGGGGGCAACGACTCCTCCTCCGAAGGACGCACGCTGCGGGTCTGGGCCGGAAGCCAGACCCCGATCGAGGCGAACTTCAACCCGTTCTCGCCGACCGTCCTCCACGCCGCCCTCGGCCCGATCTACGAGCCGCTCTTCTTCTACAACAAGACCGCCGACGACGCCCCATCGCCCATGCTCGGCGAGAGCTTCGAGTACAACGAGGACGGCACCGTCATCACCGTCAAGCTCAAGGACGGCGTGAAGTGGAGCGACGGCGAGGACTTCTCTGCCGCCGACGCCGCCTTCACGTTCAACTACGAGCCCAACCACCGGGACGGCCTGGTCTCGGCCGAGGCTCCTGACGACACCACGCTCGTCCTGACGTACTCGACCCCGCAGTACACGAACGAGTTCCAGATCCTGGGCACCACGTGGATGCTGCCCGAGCACATCTGGAAGGACGTCGACGACTACTCGACGTTCACCGACGAAGACCCGGTCGGCACCGGTCCGTACGTCGTCGACAAGGTGACGGACGCCTCGTACACGGTCGTCGCGAACGAGAACTTCCGCGAAGAGGGCGTGCCCGCCATCAAGAAGGTGCAGTACATCGGCATCGACGCGAACCAGTCGGCGCAGGACCTGCTGACGGCCGGCAAGCTCGACTGGACCGGCATGTTCGTGCCGAACCCCGACTCGGTCACCGACAAGGGCGTCATCAGCATGATCAACACGCCGCAGGACCCCACGGTCCTGTACACGTGCTCGAACGCCGAGCTCGGCTGCACCGGTCCGCAGACCGACGTCGCCGTCCGCCAGGCGCTCAACGTCGCCATCGACCGCGGCACGATCAAGGAGAAGGCCTTCGTCGGCCTCACCGGCGACATCTCGCCCGCCTTCACGCTGATGCCGCGCGACGCGAAGTGGCTGGCAGACCCGGCGAACGAGACCAGCCCGCAGTCGCCCGACGCCGCTGCCGCAGGAGAGATCCTCGAGGCGGCCGGCTACACCAAGGGCGGCGACGGCTTCTACGGCAAGGACGGCACCCCGATCGAGCTGAGCCTCATCTCGGTGGACGGCTGGACCGACTACAACGACGCCGCCAAGCTGATCTCGGAGGAGGCCGCTGAGGCCGGCATCAAGGTCACCGCGTCGACCGTGCAGTGGCAGGAGTTCTCGGACGCCCGTCAGACCGGTCAGTACCAGCTGATCATGGGTGGCGTCATCGGCACCTCGGTCGCCGACCCGTTCCAGATCTACAAGGACTGGTTCACCGGCGAGTCGACCTCGCAGGTCGGCCAGGAGGTCCCGACGGGCCGCTGGAACTTCAGCCGCTACGACAACCCGATCGTCAACGAGGCCGTGGCCGCCGCAGCCGCCACGAACGACGAGGCGGTCAAGAAGGAGGCGTACGCCAAGGTGCAGACCGAGATCGTGCGCGACCTGCCCTACATCCCGCTCGTCATCAACGCCACCCAGACGTTCTACAACTCGAAGGACTTCACGGGCTGGCCGACCGAGGATGACCTGTACGCCTTCCCGCCCGCGTGGGGCTCGGTGGCGGCCGGCTACATCCTCCAGCACCTGGAGCCGGTGAAGTAATGCAGAACCGGGCAGAAGCCGCGGCACGGAGGAGCAGGCCGCAATGAAGTTCTATGCGCGGCGGATCGCGTTCTATGTGGTGACACTGTGGGCGACGATCTCCCTCAACTTCCTCCTGCCGAGGCTTCTGCCCGGCGACCCCGCCGACATCATGATCGCCAAGATGCAGCGTGCCGGCGGGGAGATCAGCGAATCCCAGATCCGCAACATCAAGGCCCTCCTCGGAGGGACCGATCAGTCGCTGTGGGAGCAGTACCTCAACTACTGGAGCCGGCTGCTCCAGGGCGATCTCGGCATCTCCATCACGAAGTACCCGACCCCGGTGGTGGACCTCATCTCGGCCGCGCTGCCGTGGACGGTGATCCTCGTCGGGCTCGCCACCGTCATCTCCTTCGTCCTCGGCATCGGCATCGGCGCGTGGGTCGGGTGGCGTCGCGGCACGTGGGTCGACCACTTGGTGCCGTTCACGACGGTGCTCCAGTCCATTCCCTACTTCTGGCTCGCTCTCGTCCTCGTCGCGATCTTCTCGGTCGCGCTGGGGTGGTTCCCGATCATCGGCGGCTACGACGTGTTCGAGTACCCCGACGGGCCGGAGTGGAGCTGGGCGTTCATCGGCAACGCGATCTACCACGGCTTCCTGCCGGCGCTCACGATCGTGATCAGCTCGGTCGGCGGGTGGCTGCTGGGCATGCGCAACATGATGGTGTCGACCGTGTCCGAGGACTACATCGTCACCGCGGAGGCGAAGGGCCTGAAGCCCATGCGCATCCTCCGCACGTACGCCACCCGCAACGCCGCCATCCCCTCGATCGCCGGCTTCAGCATCTCGCTCGGCTTCGTGGTCGCGGGCTCCATCGTCATGGAGCAGGTGTTCACGTACCCGGGTGTCGGAAAGCTGATGATCCAGTCCGTGCAGAACAGCGACTACGCGCTCATGCAGGGTGTGTTCCTCGTGATCACGATCGCGGTGCTCGCGGCGAACTTCATCATGGACCTCGTCTACGGATTCATCGACCCGAGGGCGCGCCACAATGTCTGAGGAAACCGAAGTGACCGACCCGCGCACCGCCGTCGACGAGCCTGGTGTTGAAGAGCCGCAGACGCTGTCGGACCGCACCATCGATCCCGCGATCATCGCGCCGGGCGCCATCATGACGCCGCCCGCGACCGTCGACATCGTCACGGCCCGCGACGAAGCACGGGCCGCGCGCCGCGGCATCCGTCAGCTGATGCCGCGCATGTCGCTCAAGCTCGCGGTCGGCCTGGTGATCGTCGTCGGCATCGTGCTCTTCGCGATCATCGCGCCGATCTTCGCGCAGGACCCCCGCGACTCCGACAACCCCGCTCTGCAGCCACCCAGCCCGGAGCACATCCTCGGCACGACCAAGCTCGGCTACGACGTCTTCGCCCAGTTGGCCACAGGTGCGCAGGGATCACTCATGGTCGGGTTCATCGCCGGCCTCATCGCCCTCGTGCTGTCGCTGATCTTCGGCATCGTCGCCGGATACAAGGGCGGCTGGTGGGACGAGATCCTGTCGCTGTTCACGAACATCATGCTGGTGATCCCCGGCCTGCCCCTCGTCATGGTGATCTCCAGCTACATGCCCGTGCGCAGCTGGCTCTTCATCGCCCTCGTCCTCGGCATCACCGGGTGGGCGGGCTCCGCGGTCGTGCTGCGGGCGCAGTCACGCTCCCTGCGCTCGCGCGACTACGTGGCCGCGAGTCGCGTCGCAGGGGAGAAGACCGGCCGCATCATCGCCGTCGAGATCCTCCCCAACCTGCTGCCGCTGCTGACCGCGCAGTTCCTCTTCGCCATCATCTTCGCCATCCTCGGCGAGGCGGGCCTGTCGTACCTGGGACTCGGGCCGACCGGCTCGATCACGTGGGGCACGATGCTCAACGACGCGCAGAGCGGGCAGGCGCTGGGAACCGGGGCGTGGTGGTGGTTCGTCCCTCCGGGCATCATGATCGCGCTCCTGGGCGCCGGACTGTCGCTCATCAACTTCTCGATCGACGAGATCATCAACCCGAAGCTGCGACTGGCACCGCAGAACGCCCGCCGGGTGCGCCAGGCCAGGCGCGCGGGCCGCGGCGTCGAGGCCGCCCACACCCCGAACGGAGCAGAGGCATGACGGGCGAGGCCGTTCTGACGGCGACCAATGTGTCGATCGAGTACGAGGTCGATCCGCCGGTGAAGGCGGTGCGCAACGTGTCGCTCACGCTGAACCGCGGCGAGATCCTGGGTCTCGCGGGGGAGTCGGGATGCGGCAAGACGACGCTGGCCTACGGCATGAACCGGCTGCTCAAGCCGCCGGCCCTCATGACCGCGGGCGAGGTGGTGTTCCACGACCGCTCGGGCGAGGACATCGACGTCGTGGCGCTCGCCGACGAAGAGCTGCGCCGCTTCCGCTGGGACAAGGTGTCGATGGTCTTCCAGGGCGCCATGAACTCGCTGAACCCGGTGATCAACATCCGGGCGCAGCTGTTCGACGTGTTCACGACGCACCGGCCGGAGATGTCGAAGCGGCAGAAGCAGCAGCGCAGCGAGGAGCTCCTGGAGCTCGTCGGTGTCGACCCGCAGCGGCTGTCGAGCTTCCCCCACGAACTGTCGGGCGGCATGCGTCAGCGCGTCATGATCGCGATGGCGCTCGCCCTGGACCCGCAGGTCATGATCATGGACGAGCCGACGACGGCGCTGGACGTCGTCGTGCAGCGCGGAATCATCCGCGAGATCATGCGCCTGCGCGAGAAGCTCGGGTTCGCCGTGATCTTCATCACGCACGACCTGCCGATGCTGATCGAGATCAGCGACCGCATCGCGGTGATGCTGCAGGGCGAGATCGTCGAGCTCGGCACCGCCACCGACGTCTACCGCCGTCCGCAGCACGAGTACACCAAGAAGCTGCTGTCGAGCTTCCCGAGCCTGCGCGGCGAGCGGGGCGACTTCGTGCGGACCGGCACGCAGTCCGTCGCGTCCACGCTGGGCGCGCGGGGCACCCTCGAAGGAGGCGCGGCATGACCGCCGAACCCACCGCCACCGCTCCCGCGTCGCGCACGCTGGAGGCCCGCAATCTCGTGAAGGACTTCCGGCTGCGCAACGGCCTGAAGGTCTCGACCCTGCACGCGGTGAAGGATGTGTCGTTCACCCTCGAGGCGGGGCGCACGATCGCGCTCGTCGGCGAGTCCGGATCGGGCAAGTCCACGATCGCGAGGATGCTCGCACGCTTGGAGACCCCGACGAGCGGACAGATCCTGCTCGACGGCAAGGCGACGGGCGGAGGACGCTCGGTCGCGGCCTACCGCGGCGATGTGCAGATGGTGTTCCAGGATCCGTTCGCGTCGCTGAACCCGTTCCACTCGATCGCCCATCACCTGGAGCGCCCGCTCAAGATCCACAACCCCGGGATCAGCCGGACCGAGCTGCGCCGCCGCGTGCTCGAGCTACTCGACCGGGTGCGGCTGGTCCCGAGCGACCGGATGGCCGAACGGCGTCCTCACGAGCTCTCGGGCGGGCAGCGGCAGCGCGTCGCGATCGCCCGCGCGCTCGCGCCGGGCGCACAGTTCATCATCGCCGACGAGCCGGTGTCGATGCTCGACGTGTCGATCCGGCTCGGGGTGCTGAATCTGCTCGCGCAGCTGCAGCGCGAGGACCATCTGGGTGTGCTGTACATCACGCACGACCTGGCGACGGCGCGTCACTTCTCCGACGAGATCCTCGTCATGTACCACGGCGACATCGTGGAGCGCGGCCCCGCCGATCACGTCATCCTCGACCCGCAGCACGAGTACACGCGCACGCTGCTGGGCGCGGCACCCGACCCCGAGAATCAGGGGATGCTGCGAGACCAGGTCCGCAGGGAGCTCGCGGCGCAGCAGCCCTGACCGGCGGGTCGCGGTCGTCTCCCAGGCTCTCTGCGTAGCCTGTCGGGACGGTTCGGCACGCGAAGGGATGGGCATGATCGTCGTCGACGTGCTGGTCGTCCTGATCCTGGTCGGAGCCTTGGCCGGCGGCATGCATCGCGGGTTCTTCGCGAGCATCGGCGCGCTCGCGGGGCTCGCCGCGGGGGCGGTGGCGGCGTTCTGGCTGACGCCGCTGGTGGGCACGTGGGTGCCATCGCCGATCTGGCGCGGCCCCGCGCTGCTGGTGACGGCCATCGGCCTCGTCGCGCTCGGCGCTGCCGCAGGCGCCGCCCTGGGCGCCGTGCTGCGGTCCGGCGCGGACCGGCTCAAGCTCGGCGGCGTGGAGCGCGCGCTGGGCGGCGTCGCCTCGGTGGTCGCGGCCGGCCTCGCGCTCGCGCTGGTCGCACCGGCGATCGCGGTCGCCGGCATCCCGGTGGTGTCGTCGGCCGTCGCGTCGTCCAACGTGCTGCGCGGCATCGAGGCGGCCACGCCCGACCCCGTCGCCGCCGCCCTGGCCGAGCTGCGCGGCGCCGTGCTCGACGACGGGCTCCCGGGCCTGGGCACGCTCCTCGGACCCGGCACGGTCGATCCCGCGCCGCCCGTCGCGCTGGACGATCCCGCGCTGCAGACGGCGGCGGCATCGGTCGCCCGCGTCTCGGGCAACGCCTACGCGTGCGGACGCGGTTCCAGCGGCACCGGCTTCGTGATCGCCGACGACCGCGTCGTCACGAACGCCCACGTGGTCGCGGGGGTCGACACGCCGATCGTCGAACTGCCGGGCGTCCCCGCGCGTGAGGGTCGCGTCGTGTACTTCGATCCGACCGACGACCTCGCGGTGATCGCCGTGGACGACCTGGAGGCCCGCCCGCTGCCGTTCTCGACGACGCTGCAGGCGGGCGCCGCCGCGGTCGTCCAGGGCTATCCCTACGGCGGCCCGTTCACGATGGTTTCGGCCGGCGTGCGCTCGGTCGGCACCGCGACCGTGCCCGACGTGTACGAGTCGTCCTGGAGCCCTCGCGAGATCTATGCGCTCGACGCCGAGGTGCGGCCGGGCAACTCGGGCGGCCCGCTGCTGACGGCCGACGGGTCCGTCGCCGGGGTCGTGTTCGCGCGCGCAGAGGACGACCCCCAGCTCGGCTACGCGATGACGATGGCCGAGCTCACCCCGGTGGCCGCGCAGGCGCCCCAGCTCACCGACCGCGTGTCGTCCGGGCGCTGCACGGACTGACGTCGCTGCGTCGATCAGCCGCCTCGCCCGGTATGCTGGCTCCGCAAGTCAACATACGGCCCCTCACCCGGGCGGGAGAGCCTCGGCAGCGCGATCGTCGAGCACCGAAGGAGCAAGCCTCCCCGCCAATCTCTCAGGTACGCGTACCGTTCGGGCAGGCCGACTCTGAAAAGCGATCCGCGCACCGTGGATCCGCCGACGGTGAAAGTCCGCACCCCTCGGGGGCGGGCGAAGCTCTCAGGCCTATGACAGAGGGGGAGTTCTACAGGCGTCGACAGGCGCCTGCCCGCCCACGACCGGGAGAACTCGATGACAGACCTTCGCACCACCGCCCTGCACGACCGCCATGAGGCGCTCGGCGCCTCGTTCACCGATTTCGGCGGCTGGCTCATGCCGGTGCGCTACACCTCCGACCTCGCCGAGCACCACGCGGTGCGCACGGCGGCGGGGCTGTTCGACATCTCGCACATGGCCGAGTTCGAGGTCACCGGCGCGGATGCCGGCACGTTCCTGGACTTCGCGCTGGCGGGTGCGATCTCGCCGATGCGCATCGGCAAGGCCAAATACTCGCTGGTGCTCGCCGAGTCCGGCGGCATCGTCGACGACGTCATCGTCTACCGGCGCGCGGACGACCGCTTCCTCGTGATCGCGAACGCCGGGAACCGGGATGCCGTCGCCGCCGCGTTCGCGGATCGCGTCGAGGGCTTCGGCGCCGAGGTCGTCGACAGCACCGATGAGTTCTCGCTGATCGCCGTGCAGGGGCCGGTCGCGCGTGCCGTCGTCGAGGCGGTCCCCGGCATCGCCGAAGTGCAGCCCCCGTTCGCCGACCTCGGCTACTACGCGTGGTCGGACGGCACCTTCGAGGGCGCCCCGCTGTTCATCGCCCGCACCGGCTACACCGGCGAGGACGGGTTCGAGCTGCTCGTGCGCAACGACTCCGCACCGGCGCTGTGGGATGCGCTGCTGGCCGCCGGCGCGCCGCTCGGCCTCGTTCCCGCCGGCCTCGCCGCCCGCGACACGCTGCGACTGGAGGCGGGCATGCCGCTGTACGGCCACGAGCTGTCGCTCGACATCGTGCCCGCTCAGGCCGGCCTCGGCCGCGTCGTGGCCGTCGACAAGCCTGACTTCGTGGGCAAGACCGCGCTCGCCGCCGTCGTCGCTCCCGACGCCCCGGTCCTCGTCGGGCTCGCCGCCGAGGGAAGGCGGGCCGGGCGCGCCGGCTACGCCGTGGTGGACGGCGACGGTGCGGCCGTCGGCGAGATCACCAGCGGCGCCCTGAGCCCGACGCTGGGGCATCCCATCGCCCTGGCCTTCGTGTCGCCGGCCGTGAGCACCGCCGACACACCCCTGTTCATCGATGTGCGCGGCACCCGCGTGCCCGCCACCGTCACCGCTCTCCCGTTCTATCAGCGCGCCCGCTGAGCCACCGACCCGCACACCGGAGGAACCCATGACCGACCTGACCGCCCTCAAGTACACCGCCGAGCACGAGTGGGTCGCCCTGGACGGCGACACCGCGACCGTCGGCATCACCGAGTACGCCGCCGACAAGCTCGGCGACGTCGTGTTCGTCGAACTGCCGGCCGTCGGCAGCGCTGTGACGGCGGCCACCGTCGTGGGCGAGATCGAGTCGACCAAGTCGGTCGGCGAGCTCTACGCCCCGCTCACCGGCGAGGTCGTCGCCGTCAACGACGCCGTCGTCGACGACCCCTCGCTCGTGAACGCCGACCCGTTCGGCGCGGGGTGGCTCGTCAAGATCACGGTGGACCCGGCCGCGGTCGAGGGACTCCTCGACCGCGACGCCTACGTCTCGCTCACGGGCGGCGCCGAATGACGGGCCTGTTCGCCGACCGTCACATCGGGACGGATGCCGCCGCCCAGCGCACGATGCTCGACGCGCTCGGATACGACAACGTCGACGCCCTCGTCGAGGCGGCGGTGCCGGCATCCATCCACGCGAAGCCGCGCACCACCAGCGACATCCCGCCGGCGGCGACCGAGGCCGAGGCCCTTGCCGAGCTGCGGGCACTGGCGGCCCAGAACCGCACCGCGCGCCCCATGATCGGCCTCGGCTACGCCGACACGTTCACGCCGTCGGTGATCGCCCGCAACGTACTCGAGAACCCGTCCTGGTACACCGCGTACACGCCGTACCAGCCCGAGATCTCGCAGGGGCGCCTGGAGGCGCTCATCAACTTCCAGACGATGGTCACCGATCTCACCGGGCTCGCCACCGCCAACGCGTCGATGCTCGACGAGGCGACCGCGGTCGTCGAGGGCATGCTGGTCGCCCGCCGCGGCTCGAAGTCGACCTCGAACGTCTTCGTCGTCGACGCGGACGCGCTGCCGCAGACCCGCGCGCTGCTCGCCCACCGGGCGGCCGCCGTCGGCATCGAGCTCGTGGTGCTGGACCTCGCGAACGGCGCGACGCTGCCCGACGAGCACTTCGGCGTGCTGGTGCAGTACCCGGGCGCCTCGGGGCGCGTGTGGGATCCCTCGGGAGTCGTGGATGCCGCACACCTCGCCGGCGCGCTGGTCGTGGTCGCGGCCGACATCCTGGCCCTCACTCTGCTGCGCTCGCCCGGCTCGCTGGGCGCCGACGTCGCCGTGGGCACCACGCAGCGGTTCGGCGTGCCGCTGGGCTTCGGTGGTCCTCACGCGGGCTACATGGCCGTGCGCCAGGGGCTCGAGCGCCAGCTGCCCGGGCGTCTGGTCGGCGTCTCGCAGGACGCGGCCGGCCACCCCGCCTACCGCCTCGCGCTGCAGACCCGCGAGCAGCACATCCGGCGCGAGAAGGCCACGTCGAACATCTGCACGTCGCAGGTTCTGCTCGCGGTGATGGCGTCGATGTATGCGGTGTACCACGGACCCGACGGGCTGCGCGCGATCGCGACCGACGTCGCGAAGAAGGCCGAGGCCCTTGCCGGGCGCCTGCGGGAGTACGGGCTGTCGCTGCGTGCGGACGCGTTCTTCGACACGATCCGCGTCGCCACCCCCGGGCCGTCGCGCCGCGTGATCGAGCGCGCCCGCGAGCGCGGCTATCAGCTGGCCTGGGTCGACGACGCGACGGTCGGTGTGTCGGTCGACGAGACCACGACCGCCGACGACCTCGCCGCCGTCGCCTGGGCGTTCGGGGTTCCCGAGGGCGAGTTCGCCGGTGCTGGTTCGCAGGGCGAGCGCTCGTTGCCCTTCGTGGATGCCGCACCCCTCGCCGCGGTGCCGGTCGAGCTGCACCGCATGGAGGAGTTCCTCACGCACCCGGTGTTCACCTCGCACCGGTCCGAGACGGCGATGATGCGCTATCTCAAGCAGCTGTCGGACCGGGACTACGCGCTGGACCGGGGCATGATCCCGCTGGGCTCGTGCACCATGAAGCTCAACGCGGCGACCGAGATGGCGGCGGTGTCGTGGCCGGAGTTCTCGCGCGTGCACCCGTTCGCGCCCGAGGAGGATGTGCACGGCTACCTCGCCATGATCGAGCAGCTCGAGGTGTGGCTCGCCGAGGTGACCGGGTACGACGCGGTGTCGCTGCAGCCGAACGCCGGGTCGCAGGGCGAGCTCGCCGGTCTCATGGCGATCCGGGGCTACCACCGCGCAAACGGTGATCTCGGCCGCACCGTGTGCCTCATCCCGTCGTCGGCCCACGGCACCAACGCCGCGTCCGCCGTGCTCGCGGGCATGCGTGTCGTCGTGGTCGCGTGCGACGACGCCGGCAACGTCGACCTCGACGACCTGCGCGCCAAGATCGCCACGCACGCTGACGAGCTCGCGGCGCTCATGATCACGTACCCGTCGACGCACGGCGTGTACGAGCACGACGTGCTCGACATCACGCAGGCCGTGCACGACGCCGGCGGGCAGGTGTACGTCGACGGTGCGAACCTCAACGCGCTCCTCGGCTACGCGCGCTTCGGCGACCTGGGCGGCGACGTCTCGCACCTCAACCTGCACAAGACGTTCGCGATCCCGCACGGCGGCGGCGGACCGGGCGTCGGCCCGGTGGCGGCGAAGGCGCACCTTGCGCCGTACCTGCCGAGTCACCCGCTGTCGCAGCGGCGCGACCACCCGGGCGGCGTCTTCGACGGCGGACCGATCTCGGCCGCACCGCACGGGTCGGCGAGCATCCTGCCCATCTCGTGGGCGTACGTGCGCATGATGGGGACCGACGGGCTGCGCAGCGCCACGGCTGCCGCCGTGCTCGCGGCGAACTACATCGCGTTCCGCCTGCGCGAGCACTACCCGGTGCTGTACGCGGGCGAGGCGGGCCTCGTCGCGCACGAGTGCATCCTCGACCTGCGCCCCCTGAAAGAAGCGACCGGTGTGAGCGTGGACGACGTGGCCAAGCGCCTCATCGACTACGGCTTCCACGCCCCGACGATGTCGTTCCCCGTCGCGGGCACCCTCATGGTCGAGCCCACCGAGTCCGAGGACCTGGGCGAGATCGAGCGCTTCATCGAGGCGATGATCGCGATCAAGGCCGAGGCCGACCGCGTCGCCGCGGGGGCGTGGCCCGCCGATGACAACCCCCTCGTGAACGCCCCTCACACGGCCGAATCCGTGGTCGCGGGGGAGTGGACCCACCCGTACCCGCGCGAGACCGCGGTGTACCCCGTGCACGCCCTCGTGCGTACCAAGTACTGGCCGCCGGTGCGCCGCATCGACCAGGCGTACGGCGACCGGAACCTCGTGTGCGCGTGCCCGCCCATCGAGGCCTTCGCCTGACGCGGTCCGGACGACGGGATGCCGGTGCCCCCGGCATCCCGTCGGCTTCCGTCGTGTCTCAACCCTGGCCCGTGAGACCGGACCGGGAGAACGAGACCGTGGGGTCACCCCGGGGTCTCGTCCGTGCAGTGCGGTCTCAGCGGCGGACGGCCACAGGTCACCGCGCCAACGGCAGGCGATCACGCGGGCGGGGATGCCGGCAGTGGCGCTCGGCTCGCGAGCTGCCGGCGCATCGCCATCAGCGCGCCGACATTCTCCGGCGCAATCACGGGCAGTCCCATGCCCTGCAGCAGACTGCTCAGCGGCACGAAGGTCGTCGCGTCGGTCCATCCCCAGTGTGCGATCGCATCCAGGTGCTCGCGCAGCCGCGCGTCGCGAGCACGCTGCCTCCGCAGTGCAGAGACCGAGTCGCCGTAACGCCCGTCGAACTTGAGGTCGCCGTCCGACTCCCCTCCGAGCGCAGGGCGCTCCCACACGAAGTCGCCGCGGTCGACGTCACCACTAGCTGACTCGAACGACACCTGCAGCTCGGGCGCCGGAAAGCCCAGCCACTCGATGACCGCGCGGCTGACCGACTCGATCGACGACTCTGCCAGGGGCGTCGCTCGCCTGAGTGACCAGCGGGCGACGTCGCGGCCACGCCGACTCGAACGCTTTTCGTTCATCTCGGCCATCACGGCGCCCGAGAGCTCAGGATCGAGGCGCAGCATCGCGTCCGCGACAGCCAGCCCGATCGCCGGATGCCGTGAACGCGCCAGGTCGACCGCGGTCTCGGCGGGGGAGGTTACGGCGACTCCGCCGAGCAGGATCAGTCCGCGGTCGTCCCGTGTGGTGTGTGTCCGGATCCCGGACACCTGACCTGCTTCACCGGATGCCGGAGCGAGCACGTGTACGGTGCCCGGATCGCCGAACACCGGCCCGCCCAGCAAGGCCGCAGCGGACTCATGGGAGAAGAGCGCGTCGGGACGCGCCAACAGTGTGGCGTGCACGCGCGCGAGGTACCGGGTCCAGGGGGCGAGCGCATGCCAGGCCTCGAACGGCGCGTAGACGCCCCGCTGCACTTTGACGAGGTCGCCTCTCGCGACGGCACGTTCCGGATGCGGAACGTCGTCAGAGCGGAGGAGCATCACGGGTGATGGCCGGATCTGGAGCGGAAGCGTGAGCAGCGGCATCCTCCGACACTGACCGGTCGTCGCACGTCGTGGTCGGCATCCGGCGTTCTCTGTGGACAGCCGGGATCCCGCTGCGACTGTGGAGGAGCCTGCCGCACTCCTCGGTGAGACCGTACGCGACCGACGAGACCGTGGAGTTCACCCAGGGTCTCGTCCGCCCGCTGCGGTCTCGCGGGAGTTGCGCACGGGCCGGGACGGGACGGGATGCCGGTGCCCCCGGCATCCCGTCGGCTTAGGTCGTGGGGGTCGGGGTGGGGCTGGGAGAGGGCGCGGGGGCGAACACGCCGGGCCAGAGCGCGGCGGCCAGCGGGTAGCCCACGAAGGCGACGATGTCGAGGATCGTGTGGGCGATGACGAGCGGCATGACGCGCCCCCAGCGGCGGTAGCACCAGCCGAACACGATGCCCATCACGACGTTGCCGACGATCGCTCCGAAGCCCTGGTACGCGTGGTAAGCGCCCCGCAGCGCCGCCGAGGTCAGGATGATGCTCCAGTCGTTCCAGCCGAGGCGGCGCAGCCGGTCGAACAGGTAGCCGATGAAGATGACCTCCTCGGTGAGGCCAGCCCGCAGCGCCGAGAGCACGAGCAGCGGCACCGTCCACCACGCGGCATCCAGCGGCGACGCCACCACGGCCACGGTGATGCCCAGCGCGCGGCCCACGGCGTAGAGCGCGAGCCCGGGCAGGCCGATCACCGCGGCGAGCACGACACCGCGCCCGAGATCGCCGCCGAACCTCGTGAAGTCGAGCCCGATGCGGCGCAGCGCGTTGCTCCCGGGCTCCCACAGCAGGTACACGACGAGGGCGACCAGCGCCAGCGCGAAGAACACCGCGAGCACCTGGTACACGACGTCCCAGATCGCCTGCGCGTCGCGCGACGGGTTCACCTGCGTCTGCTGCGAACCCAGCGGCACGGGCGCGAGGAGCTTGCGCACGAGCGAGAGCACCGAGTACAGCGCCGACTGGCCGACCGTGACCGCCAGCACGATCCAGATCTCCCACACGAGCCGGCGACGCTGATACTGCGTGCGGGAGGGCAGGGTACTCGATACCACACCATCAGAGGGCGGGAAAGAGGGGGTCACCTTGTCAGATTGTCACACTTCGCGTCGATTGAGTTAAGGCTCTGTAACGTTTTGGCCGATCGTTTTGACCATCTCACCAGCGATGCTTATCGTTTTCCCATCCGCGCGCCCGTCCGGTCTCCCATCTGACGTGCGCGCACAACCCTGCACAGGAGGAACAGTGAGAATGAAGCGCATCTCGGCCGCGGTGGCGCTCACCGCGGTCGGCGCACTGGCGATCTCGGGTTGCGCCGCCAACGGTGGCGGCAACGACTCGGGTGACGACTCCGGTCTCGTCGAAGGCTCGTCGATCACGGCCGCGTGGAACCAGGCGTTCTACTCGATGAACGGAAACACGTCGTTCGGCAACGCCACGGCGAACAACAACATCAACTACCTCGTCCTCGACGGCTTCAACTACTACGACAACACCCCGAAGCTCATCGAGAACAAGTCGTTCGGCACGTACGAGAAGCTCTCGGACGACCCGCTGACGATCAAGTACACGATCGCGGACGGCGTCAAGTGGTCCGACGGTGTGGACGTCGACGCTTCCGACCTCCTGCTGAACTGGGCCGCCCTCTCGCGCGCGCTCGACACGCCGGACTTCGACCCGACGCAGTACCAGGACGCAGAGACCGGTGAGTTCACCGGTGACCTCCCGACGGACGTCGTCTACTTCGACTCGGGCGCCACGCCCGACGCCGGTGTCGGCCTCGTCTCGCAGACGCCCGAGGTCAGCGACGACAACAAGTCGATCACCATGGTGTACGACAAGCCGTTCGTGGACTGGGAGCTCTCGTTCCCGAGCCCGCTCCCCGCGCACGTCATCGGTGAGAAGGCGCTCAACCTCGACGACGCCACGGAGGCCAAGGACGCCGTCGTGTCGGCCATCCAGGACAACGACGCCGCCGCCCTCGCGCCGATCTCGTCGTTCTGGAACTCGGGCTTCAACTTCACCGAGATGCCCGACGACGCCGCGCTCGTCACCGCGAGCGGCCCGTACATGATCACCGACTTCGTCGCCGACCAGTACGTGACGCTGAAGGCCAACCCTGAGTACAAGGGTGACAACGCGCCGAACATCGAAGAGATCACCATCCGCTTCATCCCGGACCCGCTCGCCGCGGTCCAGGCGCTGCAGAACGGTGAGGTCGACATCATCTCGCCCCAGGCCACGGCCGACATCAAGACGGCGCTCGACGCGGTCGACGGCATCACCGTCAAGACCGGTGTCGAGGGCACGTACGAGCACGTCGACCTGCAGTTCGACCAGGGCAAGAACAGCCAGAACATCTTCTCGAACCCGAAGGCTCGTGAGGCGTTCCTCAAGACGATCCCGCGCCAGGAGATCCTCGACACGCTGATCAAGCCGATCGCCGGCGACGACGCGCTCCTGCGCAGCTCGCAGCTGTTCGTCCCGGGCGCCGAGGGCTACGACGAGGCCGTGAAGACCAACGGCTCCGACGCCTACGCCGAGGTCGACATCGAGGGCGCCAAGGCGCTGCTGGCCGAGTCGGGCATCACCGACACCTCGGTCTGCATCCTCTACGCGTCGAACAACCCCCGTCGTGTCAACGAGTTCGCCCTGATCCAGCAGTCCGCTGCGCAGGCCGGCTTCAACGTCACCGACTGCGGCTCCGAGAAGTGGGGCGGCCTCCTGGGCACCCCGGGTGCCTACGACGCGTCGCTCTTCGGGTGGCAGTCGACCAGCCTCGGTGTGACCAACTCGCTGCCGACCTTCCAGACCGGTGCGATCAACAACATGAACTTCTACTCGAACGCTGACGTCGACGACCTCGTCGCCCAGCTGAACGTGGAGTTCGACGCCGACAAGCAGATCGACCTGCAGCTCGAGATGGACAAGCTGCTGTGGGGCGACTACTACGGTGTCACCATCTTCCAGTTCCCGGGCGTCACCGCCTTCAGCGACCGTGTGGAGGGCATCGACCCGTCGATCCTCGCCCCCACGATCTTCTGGAACGCGTGGGACTGGGCCGTCACCGACTCGGGAGAGTGATCGTCACACGGTAGTCATCGTGCTCAGGCACTGACCACCGAGGTGGGGTGCAGGTCCCCCTGGGGGACCTGCACCTCGCCGCGTTACACTCCTCTCAGCGGCGGGCACGAGGCCGGCAGCACGCCGACTCCTGCCCCTGCTGATTCATCGATTGGCAGGCGGCCACAACATGGCTTCATTCATCATTCGGCGGTTGATCGCATCGATCTTCGTGCTTTTCGCCGCGACGTTCCTGATGTATCTGCTGGTGGCTTACTCGGGCGATCCCCTTGAAGACCTCCGGCTGAGCAACGCTCCTAACAAGGAGTCCCTCATCGAGGCGCGTACCAAGCTCCTCAACCTCGACGTCCCGCCGCCGCTGCGCTACTTCCTGTGGCTCGGCGGCATCTTCCGCGGCGACTTCGGCATCTCCATCCAGAACCAGCCGGTCAACGCGCTGCTGGGCAACGCGATCACGTCGACGCTGACGCTGGTCACGACCGCGACCGTCGTCGCGATGGTCCTCGGCATCACGGTCGGCATCGTGTCGGCGCTGCGTCAGTACACCGGGTTCGACTACAGCGTGACGCTCATCGCGTTCCTGTTCTTCTCGCTCCCGATCTTCTGGGTCGCCGTGCTCCTCAAGCAGTACGGTGCGATCCAGCTGAACGACTGGCTGGGTGATCCGACGATCTCCGTGCCGGTGATCATCGGGTTGTCGCTCGTCTCGGGTCTGCTGTGGATGTCCATCCTCGGCGGCAGATGGCGAAAGCGCCTGACCGTCTTCGGGATCGCCGCTGTCGCGACCGCGGCGGTGCTGACGTTCCTGTCGGTGACCCAGTGGTTCGCCGACCCGAGCATCGGCATCGTGGTCTACGCATTCCTCGCCCTCGGCATCGCCGTCGGCGTCACCGCGATCTCGACCGGCCTGCGCAACCGCAAGGCGCTCTACGCGTCGCTCATCGTCGCGGTGATCGGCATCGCGCTGTACTTCCCGATGATGAACTACATCCTCAACGGGATGACGCTGTGGTTCTTCCTGCTGCTGGCCGTCCTCGCGGTCGTCGTGAGCGGGGCCATCGGCTGGTTCATGGGAGCCCCCGACCGCGGGCCGGTCGTGCGCACGACGGCGATCGTCGGCTTCTTCGTCGCCGCCTTCATCGCGCTCGACAAGTACATGTCCTACTGGCACGCGTACGCGAACTCGAGCCGTGTCCGCGGGCGTCCGATCGCGACGGTGGGTTCGTCCACGCCGGGCCTCGGCGGCAACTTCTGGGTGCAGGGCATCGACCTGTACACCCACCTGCTGCTGCCGACGATCGCGATCATCCTGATCTCGTTCGCGAGCTACACCCGCTACTCGCGGGCGAGCCTGCTCGAGGTCATGAACCAGGACTACATCCGCACGGCGCGCTCCAAGGGCCTCACCGAGCGCACCGTCGTCGTCCGTCACGCGTTCCGCAACGCGCTCATCCCCATCACCACGATCATCGCGTTCGACGTCGGCGCGCTCATCGGCGGCGCGGTGATCACCGAGACGGTGTTCGGCTGGGTCGGCATGGGCCGTCTGTTCGTCACGGCACTCGGTGCGCACGACCCCAACCCGGTCATGGCGTTCTTCGTGGTGACGGGAACGCTCGCGGTCGTCTTCAACCTCATCGCGGACCTCGTCTATGCGGCCCTCGACCCGAGAATCAAGGTGGGCTGACATGAACACTTCCATCACTGAAGAGCCCGGCACCGAGACGCAGGCACTGGCTGAGATCTCGATCGAGCAGAAAGAGACCGAGGGCCTCAGCCAGGGTCAGATCGTCCGTCGCCGGTTCTTCCGGCACCGTGGCGCGATGATCTCGATGATCGTGCTCGCGTTCATCGTCCTCCTGGCGTTCACGTCGGTCGGCGTCTCCCTGTGGGGCATCCGCATCCCGGGCTGGTGGCAGTACTCGTGGGAGGAGATCCCGCCGAAGGTCAACAACGGCGAGCCGACCATGACCCTGTGGCCGCTGCAGTTCGGCGACCACCCGTTCGGTCAGGACGAGGTCGGCCGCGACATCTTCGCGGTCGTCATGCGCGGCACGCAGCAGTCGGTCATGGTCATGGTGATCGTCGGCGTCGTGGCGACGTTCTTCGGCGTCGTGATCGGCGCGATCGCGGGCTACTACGGCAAGCTGACCGACTCGATCCTGATGCGCTTCACCGACATCATCATCACGATCCCGCTCATCGTGATCGGCTCGGTGCTCGGCTTCGCGCTGGGCAGCCTGGGTGCGGCCCTGCTGGGTGTGGTGATCGGGCTGTTCGCCTGGACCACCATGGCCCGTCTGGTTCGCGGTGAGTTCCTCACCTTGCGCGAACGCGAGTTCGTCGACGCCGCCCGCGTGTCGGGCGCGCGCGACCGCCGGATCATCTTCCGCCACATCCTGCCCAACACGGTGGGCATCATCGTCGTCAACGCGACGCTGCTGATGGCGGGGGCGATCCTGCTGGAGTCGGCGCTGAGCTTCCTCGGGTTCGGCGTCCAGTCGCCCGACACGTCGCTCGGCAAGATCATCTCCGAGAACCAGGCCGCCTTCTCCACGCGTCCGTGGCTCTTCTGGTGGCCGGGTCTGTTCATCATCGCGATCGCCCTGTGCGTCAACTTCATCGGCGACGGTCTGCGCGACGCGTTCGACCCGCGCCAGAAGAAGATGCCGAGTGAACGCGCGATGGCGCGAGCCGGCCGCGCGAGCGGACCGCTCGTGCCGGCCGTCGACACCACGCCCTCGACGGATGCCCCCTCGGTCACCGTCATGGGGGCCGCGGTGTACACGAGCGAGGACATCGTGAGCTATCACGACATCAGGCCCGAGCACCCCGGCGACCCGACGGACGAACCGCTCAACCCGGAGCGGTGACGTGTCGGTGCTAGACCAGCAGACCGATCGTGGTCGCCGCGGCCAGCGCCGCGACGACCACGATGGTCGCCCAGTGCCACGTCACGGTGGCGGCCTCCGGGTCGACACCGCTGGCGAAGGCTCCCGCATCGCGCAGTCGCTCCCAGCGGCCGCGGATCAGCTGGGCGAGATTGCCGGTCGGCACCGACATGGCATCGGCGGGCCGCAGGCCACCCGCCTCGCCGCGGGCCGATCCGCTCACTCCGTCGAAGTCCTTCGGGGCCAGACCGAGCGTGCGGTGACGCCCCGGCGACGGCGCCGCCCACACCGACACGCGCCCTCCGGCGGTGTGGAGTGTGAGCGAGAAGCGCGTATCGATCGAGACGATCGACGGCCAGGGGACGAAGTGCGTGCGCAGCACGTTCTCGACCGTGATGCCGTGCTCCTGCACCCGCAGGCTCGGACGCCAGAACAGCGCCCAGGCCACGACGGCGACGAGGATGATCGGCCAGATGTATCGCAGCGCGGCTGCGGGATCCGACCAGACCAGCCCGACGGCGCCGAGAGCGCACACCACGATGGTCACGACAGCGAGGATGCGGCCGAAGACCGGCCGATAGAAGACCTCCTGGAAAGACATGACTTCAAGCTTTGCAGATGGGACACCACCGAATGACTGACACGACGGGCGTCGAGGCCGAAACCACGGCTTCGCACGAGGCCCTCCCTGAGACGATCCTCCAGGTGGAGAACCTGGGCGTCGAGTTCTGGGTCGACGGCGAGTTCTACCCCGCCGCCATCGACATGAACTACGAAGTGCGGCGCGGCGAGGTTCTCGCCATCGTCGGCGAGTCCGGCTCCGGCAAGAGCACCAGCTCGATGTCGCTGCTCGGACTCCTCCCCGAGAACGCACGCGTCACCGGTTCGATCAAGCTCCTCGGCCGCGAACTTCGCGGTGCCGACCCGGTGACGCTGAGGTCGCTGCGCGGCAACGAGATCGCGGTGATCTTCCAGGAGCCGATGACGGCGCTGAACCCCGTGTACACGGTCGGCTTCCAGATCATGGAGTCGCTCCGCTCGCACGACCGCGGGCTCGCCCCGAGCGTCGCGAAGGAGAAGGCGGTCGACCTGCTGCGCATGGTCGAGATGCCCAACCCTGAGCAGTCGTTCAACAAGTACCCGCACCAGCTGTCGGGCGGCCAGCGCCAGCGTGCGATGATCGCGCAGTCGATCTCGTGCGACCCGCTGCTGCTCATCGCCGACGAGCCCACCACGGCGCTCGACGTGACGGTGCAGGCCGAGGTGCTCGACCTGCTGCGCAACCTGCACAAGCGCCTGGACTCGGCGATCATCCTCATCACGCACGACATGGGCGTGGTGGCCGATCTCGCCGACCGCATCATGGTGATGAAGAACGGCGTCGTGGTCGAGGCCGGCTCGGTCGAGCAGATCTTCCACGACCCGAAGCACCCGTACACGCAGCAGCTGCTGGCCGCCGTGCCACACCTCGGCCTCGGTGTGCTCGAGACCGAGCCCGCCGTGCCCGACGAGGTCGTCACCGAGACCTCTGCCGTGCCGTCGGTCTCGTCGATCCGCGAGCGGGCGACCGAGGTCGCCGACGAGATCGTCGAGACCCGCACTCCGGTTCTGGCCTTCGAGGACGTCGCGATCGACTACCCGAAGCGCGGCCGCATCCCGGCGTTCCGTGCGGCGGAGCACATCGACCTCGCGATCTACCCCGGTGAGATCGTCGGCCTCGTCGGCGAGTCGGGGTCGGGCAAGACGACGCTCGGCCGCGCCGCGATCGGCCTGCTGCCGATCGCCGAGGGCAAGCTCACCGCGGTGGGCACCGACATCTCGAAGCCGAGCCAGAAGGAGCTCTTCGCGATCCGCCGGCGCACGGGCATCGTGTTCCAGGACCCGGCGTCCTCGCTGAACCCGCGCATGCCGATCGGCGAGTCCATCGGCGAGCCGATCCTCCTGGCCGGCGTCGCCAAGGGCAAGGATCTCGACAAACGCGTCGAAGAGCTGCTGAGCCAGGTCGAGCTGCCGAAGTCGTACCGCAACCGCTTCCCGCACGAGCTGTCGGGCGGTCAGCGTCAGCGTGTGGGCATCGCCCGCGCGCTCGCCCTCGCGCCCGAGCTGCTGGTGGCGGACGAGCCCACGTCCGCGCTGGACGTGTCGGTGCAGGCTCGCTTCCTGGATCTGCTCCAGGAACTGCAGCAGCAGCTGCAGTTCGCCTGCCTGTTCATCAGCCACGACCTCGCGGTCGTCGACATCCTGGCGCACCGCATCGCGGTGATGCACCACGGCAAGCTCGTGGAGACCGGCACGCGCGACCAGATCCTGCGCGGAGCGACCGACCCCTACACGCAGCGGCTCATCGCCGCCGTGCCGGTGCCGAACCCCGAAGAGCAGAGGGTGCGTCGCGAAGCGCGCGCCGCGCTCCTGGCGGCGACGGGCAGCGCCGAGAGCTGATCCGCGAAGCCTGGACACCGCCGGAAGGAGATGTCCAGGTGCGCCCAGTAGAATGGGGGATGCCGGCATTCCGGCATCCCCCTTCTCTTTCAAGGATTCCCTCATGGCGCGCGCCCTCCGTCCGGACCTCCGCAACGTCGCGATCGTCGCCCACGTCGACCACGGCAAGACCACCCTCGTGGATGCCATGCTCCGCCAGACCGGCTCTTTCGGCGAGCACGCGCACGTCGAAGAGCGTGCGATGGACTCGAACGATCTCGAGCGCGAGAAGGGCATCACGATCCTCGCCAAGAACACGGCGATCACCTACAACGGCATCCACACCGACGTGCCGGTGACGATCAACGTCATCGACACCCCCGGCCACGCCGACTTCGGCGGTGAGGTGGAACGCGGCCTGTCGATGGTCGACGGTGTCGTGCTGCTCGTCGACGCGAGCGAGGGTCCGCTGCCGCAGACGCGCTTCGTGCTGCGCAAGGCGCTCGAGGCGAAGCTGCCCGTCATCCTCCTCGTCAACAAGACCGATCGTCCCGACGCGCGCATCGCCGAGGTCGAAGAAGAGGCGCACGACCTGCTCCTCGGGCTCGCGTCCGACCTGCACGAGGACGTCCCGGACCTCGACGTCGACGCCCTGCTCGATGTTCCCGTCGTCTACGCCTCCGGGCGTGCGGGCGCGGCATCCCGCAACCGTCCCGACAACGGCCAGCTGCCCGATAACGCCGACCTCGAGCCGCTGTTCGAGGCGATCCTCGAGCACGTCCCCGCGCCGTCGTACGACGATGAGGCTCCGCTGCAGGCGTGGGTCACGAACCTCGACTCCAGCCCGTTCCTCGGTCGCCTCGCTCTGCTGCGCGTCTTCAACGGCACGCTGAAGAAGGGTCAGACGGTCGCCTGGGTGCGCCACGACGGCACCCACTCGAACGCCCGCATCACCGAACTGCTGAAGACCCGCGCCCTCGAGCGCTACCCCGCCGAAGAGGCGGGCCCGGGGGACATCGTCGCCATCGCCGGCATCGAAGAGATCACGATCGGCGAGACGATCGCCGATCCCGAGGACGTCCGGCCGCTGCCGGCGATCCACGTCGACGACCCCGCCATCTCGATGACGATCGGGACGAACACGTCACCGCTGGTCGGCAAGGTGAAGGGTCACAAGGTCACCGCCCGCATGGTGAAGGACCGCCTCGACCGCGAGCTCGTCGGCAACGTGTCGCTCAAGGTCGTCGACATCGGCCGCCCCGACGCGTGGGAGGTCCAGGGCCGCGGTGAGCTGGCGCTGGCCATCCTCGTCGAGAACATGCGCCGCGAGGGCTTCGAGCTCACCGTGGGCAAGCCGCAGGTCGTCACCAAGAAGGGTGAGGACGGCAAGGTGAAGGAGCCGTACGAGCACCTGACGATCGACGCGCCCGAGGAGTACCTGGGCGCGATCACCCAGCTGATGGCGGCGCGCAAGGGCCGCATGGAGACGATGGTCAACCACGGCACCGGCTGGGTGCGCATGGAGTTCATCGTCCCCTCGCGCGGTCTCATCGGCTTCCGCACCGAGTTCCTCTCGATGACGCGCGGCACCGGCATCGCGAACGCGATCTCGCACGGCTACGACGACTGGGCGGGCCACATCGTCGCCCGCCAGAACGGCTCGATCGTCGCCGACCGCGCCGGCGTCGTCACCCCCTTCGCGATGATCGCGCTGCAGGAGCGCATGAGCTTCTTCGTGCAGCCGACCGAAGAGGTGTACGAGGGCATGGTCGTCGGCGAGAACTCGCGCTCCGACGACATGGACGTCAACATCACCAAGGAGAAGAAGCTCACGAACATGCGGTCTTCGACCGCGGACGCGTTCGAGTCGATGACTCCGCCGCGTCAGCTCTCGCTGGAAGAGAGCCTGGAGTTCGCGCGCGACGACGAATGCGTCGAGGTGACGCCCGAGAAGGTGCGCATCCGCAAGGTCGTCCTGGACGCCACCGAGCGCGGCCGCGCCGCCTCGCGCCTGAAGCGACAGGACGCCAACGCGTAAGCAGTGAGAGGATGCCGCGACCCGTGGCCCGTTGAGGGCCTGGGGCGCGGCATCCTCGTCTCTGCGCCGCAGTCCAATCGCGCACCGGCGGACCGCAGGGCATGGGGGCTGCCGTCGCTACGATCGACCCCGTGACCCTCGATCCGCACTTCGACGATGCGCACGGCGCGGGCGAGGCTCGGCGGGCGGTGCGCGAGGCCCTCGGCGTCGCGCTCGCGACGAGCGCGTACGGCATCTCGTTCGGGGCTCTGGCGGTGGCCGCGGGGCTCGACGTCTGGCAGACGTGCGTGCTCAGCATCGTCATGTTCACCGGGGGATCGCAGTTCGCGTTCGTCGGCATCATCGGCGCCGGGGGACTGGCCGCGATCCCGGCCGCGCTCGCCTCGGCGGCGCTGTTGGGGGTGCGCAACATCGCCTACGGCATCCGCATGTCGCCCGTCATCGGGCCGGGATTCTGGCGACGGGCGGCGGCGGCGCAGTTCACGATCGACGAGTCGACGGCCGTCTCGCTGGCCCAGAAGACGCCGCGGGCGCGCACGCTCGGGTTCTGGGTGACCGGGCTCGGCATCTATGTCGGCTGGAACCTCTCGACCCTCGCGGGCGCGCTCCTGGGCGACGTGCTCGGCGATCCGCGCGTCTACGGACTGGATGCCGCGGCGGCGGCGGCGTTCCTGGCGCTGCTGTGGCCGCGCCTGCGCGCCCGCCAGCCGATCGTCGTGGGGGTCGCGGCGGCGGTCGTGGCGACCGTGCTGACGCCGGTGCTGATGCCCGGGCTCCCGGTCATCGTCGCTGCGCTGGTCGCGATCCTCGTGGGGTGGACGAACTGGCTCGGCCGCGAAGAGAGTGCCGCGGAGCCGGACGACGTAGCGGAGCGGGAGGGACTGCCGTGACCATGTGGACCGCTGTGCTCGTGGCATCCATCGTCTGCGTCGCGCTGAAGACCGTCGGCTATCTGATCCCGCCGAAATGGGTCGAGGCTCCCCGCCCGATGCGCATCGCCGATCTGCTCACCGTGGCGCTGCTCTCAGCGCTCGTCGCCGTGCAGACGCTCGGTGCCGGTCAGGCCGTCGTGGTCGACGCCCGCGTGCCCGCCGTGCTCGTCGCGGCCGGCCTTCTGCTGCTGCGGGCGCCGTTCCTCGTCGTCGTGGTCGCCGCCGCAGTGGTCGCGGCCCTGTTGCGCCTGTGGGGCTGGGCGGCCTGAGCCTAGACTTGCCCGGTGAGTTTCTCGTGGTCTCGGGTCGGCACGTGGCTGGTCGCGTTCATCGTGGGCGCGGTGTACGGAGTGGCCGGCACGGTGGCCCAGGCGTACATGCTCGGCTGGTTCCCGCTCGGACTCGTGCTGGCCGTCATCGGCGTCGTGGCGCTCCTCGTCGCCGTGCGGCTGCTGACGGCCGACCGGTGGGCGGCGCTGGCCGCAGGACTCGGCGTCATGCTCGCGACGCTGGTGTTCTCGGGCGCCGGACCGGGTGGGTCCGTCGTCGTGCCGCAGGCGCCGGAGGGGCAGTTCAACCCCGGCCTGGTGTGGACCATCATCGTGCCGTTGGCGGCAGCCGTCGTGATCGCCTGGCCGGAGTCGCTCCCGCGCATGGCGTCGGCGCCGGCCGCGGCCGACGCGCCGCGCGACGCCGGCTGATCCGGCTCCGCGGACGCACGGCCGAGCGATCGGTATGCCGCGGCTAGACTGAACCCGTGACGTACGTGATCGCCCTTCCCTGCGTGGACGTCAAGGACCGCGCCTGCATCGACGAGTGTCCGGTGGACTGCATCTACGAGGGTGACCGGTCGCTGTACATCCACCCGGACGAGTGCGTGGACTGCGGCGCCTGCGAGCCGGTGTGCCCGGTCGAGGCGATCTACTACGAGGACGACCTGCCCGACGAGTGGCAGGACTACTACAAGGCCAACGTCGAGTTCTTCGACGACATCGGCTCGCCCGGCGGCGCAGCCAAGGTCGGCGTGATCCACAAGGACCACCCGATCATCGAGGCCCTGCCCCCGCAGGAACACTGACGTGGGGGTCGCCGACCTCGCCGACTACCCCTGGGACGCCGTGGCGCCGTACGCTGCGCGCGCCCGCTCCCACCGCGACGGGCTCGTCGACCTCTCGATCGGATCTCCCGTCGACCCGACTCCGGCCGTCGTCGCGGACGCGCTGCGCGCGGCGACCGATGCGCACGCCTATCCGCAGACGATGGGCACCCCGGGGCTGCGGGACGCGATCGCGCGCTGGTTCGAGCGTCGCCGCGGAGTGCCGGGCCTGACGCCGGAACATGTGCTGCCGACGGTCGGCTCGAAGGAACTCGTCGCGCTCCTGCCGCTCCTGCTGGGTCTCGGTCCGGGCGACGTCGTCGTGCATCCGCGGGCGGCCTATCCGACGTACGAAGTCGGCGCGCGACTCGTCGGCGCCACGCCGTTCGCCTCGGACGATCCCGCCGAGTGGCCGGACGCCACCAGGCTGGTGTGGGTCAACTCTCCCGGCAACCCCGACGGCCGGATCCTCGACGTCGACGCGCTGCGCGCGGCCGCGGCCCGCGCCCGCGAGCTCGGGGCGGTCCTCGCCTCGGACGAGTGCTACGCCGAGCTCGGCTGGGATGCCCCGTGGGACGACGAGCCCGTGCCGTCGGCGCTGGACCCGCGCGTGACGGACGGCGACGTGAGCGGCATCCTCTCGGTCTATTCGCTGAGCAAGCAGTCGAATCTTGCCGGCTACCGTGCGGCGTTCCTGGCCGGCGACCCCGCCGTCGTGGCGCGGCTGCTGACCGCCCGCAAGCATCTCGGCCTCATGCTGCCGCTGCCGGTCCAGGCGGCCATGGCGGCGGCACTCGACGACGACGCGCACGTGGCGGCGCAGCGTGAGCTGTACCGGCGGCGGCGCGAGGTCCTCAAGCCCGCGGTCGAGGCGGCGGGCTTCCATATCGACGGCTCCGAGGGCGGCCTCTACCTGTGGGCGACGGAGGGGCGCGATGCGTGGGAGAGCCTCGGGCGCCTCGCCGATCTCGGCATCCTCGCGGGGCCGGGGCATTTCTACGGCACGCACTTCCCGCAGCACGTGCGGCTGTCGCTCACCGCGACCGACGAGCGCATCGCCGCGGCGGCCGAGCGCCTGCGGGCGGTCTCGGTGCTCCAGGACTGAGGATTCCTCCATTGGATGCCTCGTCCCTTTGGCTGTGTCAGCGATAGGCGTGACAGCGGACTAGGCTGTAGGACGCGGCGACGCGGCATCCCCCGTCCCGTATCTCCGTCCTGAGGCAGAAGCCGTCGGCATCGCCCAGGACAGGACGACACCCCCGGCACGACCAGAAATCGCGAGGAGGCGCCGTGAGCGACGCGGGCACCCAGCAGGAGAAGGCCACCCTCACGATCGGTGATACCACCGCCGAGTTCCCGCTGCTGCGGGGCACCGACGGCACGCCGAGCGTGGACTTCTCCACCTTCACCCGCCAGACCGGCCACACCGCCCTCGACTACGGCTTCGTGAACACGGCGGCGACCAAGTCCGCCATCACGTACATCGACGGCGACCAGGGCATCCTGCGGTACCGGGGCTACCCGATCGAGCAGCTGGCCAAGAACAGCACGTACCTCGAGGTCGCGTGGCTGCTCATCTACGGCGAGCTGCCGACCGCGGACGAACTGGCGGAGTTCGACGAGAAGATCCGTCGGCACACGCTGCTGCACGAGGACCTCAAGCGGTTCTTCTCGGCGCTGCCGCACACGGCGCACCCGATGTCGGTGCTGTCATCGGCCGTCTCGGCGCTCTCGACGTACTACGAGCACCAGTCCGACCCGAACAACCCCGAGCACGTCGAGCTCAACACGATCCGCATGCTCGCGAAGCTGCCGGTGATCGCGGCGTACGCCCACAAGAAGAGCATCGGTCAGGCGTTCCTGTACCCCGACAACTCGCTCGGGTTCGTCGACAACTTCCTGAAGCTCAACTTCGGCGTGCTGTCCGAGGTGTACGACGTCGACCCCGTCATGTCGCGCGCGCTAGAGCGCCTGCTCATCCTCCACGAGGACCACGAGCAGAACGCCTCGACGTCGACGGTGCGCCTGGTGGGCTCGACCGGGGCCAACCAGTTCTCGTCGATCTCGGCCGGCATCAACGCGCTCTATGGTCCGCTGCACGGCGGCGCCAACGAGGCCGTGCTCGACATGCTGGCCCGCATCCGCGACTCGGGAGAGAGCGTGCAGCGCTTCGTCGAGCGCGTGAAGAACAAAGAGGACGGGGTGAAGCTCATGGGCTTCGGCCACCGCGTCTACAAGAACTACGACCCGCGCGCGAAACTCGTCAAGGAGTCGGCAGACGAGGTGCTGGCCGCCCTCGGCGTCAGCGACCCGCTGCTCGACCTCGCCAAGGAGCTGGAAGAGATCGCGCTCAACGACGCGTACTTCCAGGACCGCCGGCTGTATCCGAACGTCGACTTCTACACGGGTGTGATCTACAAGGCGATGGGCTTCCCGACGCGCATGTTCACGGTGCTGTTCGCGATCGGCCGCCTGCCCGGCTGGCTGGCGCAGTGGCGCGAGGCCGCGAGCGACCCGCAGACCAAGATCGGCCGCCCGCAGCAGCTGTACATCGGCGCCCCCGAGCGCACGTATCCCGGTCTCGCCTGAGACCGGAACGACGGATGCCGCACCCCGAGGGGTGCGGCTGGGCCCACGCGCCCGGAGGCTCCGCGCAGCGCGCCAGCGCTGCGTGGAGGGGGCGTGGGGACCGTCGTTCGTGAGGCGCTTCGCCGAGGTGAGGCGTCAGGCGGCCTCGGCGAAGGCCGGCGACTCGTCGGCGGTCTCGAGCGGGCGCGCGGTGGCGGCATCCACCCGACGCGGGCGCACGGCGAGCACGATGACGGCTGCCACGACCGCCGCCCCCGCGATGGTCAGCCACGCCAGGGTGTAGCTGTCGAATCCGGGCTCGTCGCCGGGGGCGACCGAGCCGAACACGACGGCCGTCGTGAACGCCGAGCCGATCGCGGACCCGATCGTGCGCAGATTCGCGTTGACCCCCGTGGCGATGCCGGTGCGGTCGGCGGGGACGCTCTCGACGATGATGCTCGCCGCGGACGCGTAAGCCAGTCCGATCCCGAGCCCGAACACGCCGCCGGCGATCGCGATCGTGATCAGGGCGGTGTGCTCGGCGACGGCGAGGACGACGCCGCCGGCCATGAGGAGCGCGCCGAGCGCCATCATCACGCGCAGCGGCACGACGCGGGCGATCGCGCCGGCCGCGAAGCCGACGGCGGACATGCCCACGAGCAGCGGCAGCAGCGCGATCCCGGCGGCCTGCACCGTCAGGCCGAGGCCCCAGCCGGAGCTGACCGGTGTCTCGAGGAACTGGGGCAGGTAGCCCCAGAATCCGAAGGCCGCGACGCCGATGAGCAGGGCAGCGGCGTTGACCGGCCAGATGGCGCGCGCCGCCATGAGGCGCAGGTCGACGAGCGGGCTGTCGGAGCGCAGCTCCGAGACGACCCACGCGGCCATCAGGATCACGGCGGCGGCGAACAGGCCGAGCGTCGCGGGCGAGGTCCAGCCCCATCGGGCGCCGGAGCTGAGCGGCACGAGCAGGGCGATGAGCCACCCCGACAGCAGGAGCGCCGACAGCGCGTTGACGCGGCCCTCGGCGCGCGCGCCGGATCGGGGGACGAGGGTGACGGTCAGCACGATCCCCGCGACGGCCGCGATGAACGGCACCGCGAAGATGCCGTGCCAGCCCAGGAGTGCGGCCAGCGGCCCGGCGAGCACGCTGCCCGCGGCGCCGCCGATGCCGATGATCGCACTGGTGGCGCCGATCGCGCCGGTGAGGCGCTCGCGCGGCATGACGTCGCGAAGCAGGCCGAAGGCGAGCGGGAAGAGCGCGCCGCCCACGCCCTGCAGCACACGGGCGAGGATGAGCACGGGCAGGTTCGCCGCGAACGAGGCGATGATGTCGCCGAGCGCGACGACGCCGATCACGACGAGGAACGTGTTGCGACGGCCGCGCAGGTCGCCGATGCGGCCGAGCAGGGGAGTGGCGACGGCGGCGGCGATGAGCCACGCCGTGTTGGTCCAAGATGCCGCGTCCGCCGTCACCCCGAAGTCCGAGGCGATGAGCGGTATGACGGGGATGACGAGGTTCTGAAGGAGCGCGAGCGAGGCGACGCTGATCGCGATCGCCGCGAACGCCGCGCGGGACGAAGGGGTGGAGGTGGGCATCGACGGGCCTTCCGATGGGTGCGGATCCGATGAATGCGGAGTAAAGTGGAGGTGGGTCTCCGAACGGAGGTTGCCTCCGCTTAGACATTAGCGGAGGGTGCCTCCGTTTCGCAAACCACTGTTTTCCGTCCATGTTTCGCCCACCGGAGGTCACGAGATGCCCGTCGCCGAGCGGATCTCCGCGCTCGAGTCGCGCCGACCGCAGCGCGCGGACGCCGCGCGCAACTTCGACGCCCTCGTCGCCGCCGGCCGCGAGGCCTTCGCCGAGCAGGGCTCGGCGGCCTCGCTCGAAGACATCGCGCGACGTGCCGGCGTCGGCATCGGGACGCTGTACCGCAACTTCCCGACGCGGGACGATCTCATCGAGACGCTGTACCTCGGCGAGGTCGATGCACTCGTCCGCGCCGCGGACGAGGTCTCGGACCTCGAACCCTGGGACGCGCTGCGGGCCTGGCTCGACCGATTCGTCGCCTACGTGGGCACCAAGCATGCGCTGCTGGAGGGACTGAACCGCCGGTCGCCGGTGCTGGCGGAGTGCCGCACGATCATGTTCGCGGCCGGCGAGCCGCTGCTGGTCCGTGCTCAGGAGGCAGGAGAGGTCGTGCCCGACGTCACGATCGGCGATGTCGTGAAGCTGGTGTCGGGTGTCGCGGCCGTCGCGTCGTTCGACGACGACGCGCAGCGCAGGCGAGTGCTGAATCTCGCCGTCAACGCCATCCGCCGCTGATACGAAGCGGGCCGCCGGCTCGCGCCGACGGCCCTCCCGGACACCTCAGGCGTGCAGCGCCTCGTTGAGGGTGACGCCCACACCTGCGCGACGCACGGCCTCGACAGCTCCGCTCAGCGAGTTGCGACGGAACAGCAGCCCGTCGCGCCCGGAGAGATCGGCTCCCTTGGCGGTCGTGGGCGAACCGTCGGCACGGCGCGGCTCGTCGGGCAGCACGACCTTCGTGCCCGCCGTGAGGTAGAGACCCGCTTCGACGACGCAGTCGTCGCCGAGCGAGATGCCGATGCCCGCGTTGGCTCCGAGGAGGGTGCGCGCGCCGACCGACACCTTGTGCGTGCCGCCGCCCGAGAGAGTGCCCATGATCGAGGCGCCGCCGCCGATGTCGCTGCCGTCGCCGACGACGACGCCCTGGGAGATGCGTCCCTCCACCATGCTCTGGCCGAGCGTGCCGGCGTTGAAGTTGACGAAGCCCTCGTGCATCACGGTGGTACCCGGAGACAGGTACGCGCCGAGGCGCACGCGGGAGGCATCCGCGATCCGCACGCCGGGAGGCGTGACGTAGTCGAGCAGACGCGGGAACTTGTCGAGGCCCTGCACCTGGATGCCCTCGCGCGCGAGGAACGGGCGAAGCCGGGTCAGGGCGTCGGGGTGGACGGGGCCGGCAGTCGTCCATGCCACGTTCGGCAGGTGCCCGAAGATGCCGTCGAGGTTGACGGTGTTCGGCGCTGCGAGACGATGCGAGAGCGCATGCAGGCGGAGATAGGCGTCGGAGGTGGAAGCCGGGGCGGCATCGAGGTCGATCTCGAGCGTCACGATCTCGACCTCCACCGATCGCCGCGCGTCCGGCACAGCGAGCCGGTCGAGCTCGTCGGGCGGCAGCTGCGGGTCGTACCCGAGCGGGATCCGTCCCGCAGCGGGGGAGGGGAACCACGTGTCGAGCACGGTCCCGTCGTCGGCGATCGTGGCGAGGCCGGCGCCCCACACCCAGCGTTCTTCGGTCATGTCCTCCACGGTAGCGCGGCGCCTCTCGGGCTGCCGCTCGCGGGCTCTTCGCCGACACCGCGACGGCGACACGCCCGGGATGCGCGCTCGATTCGACGCCCCGCCGGGATCCACGTAGAGTTCTTGTTGTTCGCCCCAAAGGGTAGAGCCGCGGACCGGAAGGTCCCGCTCCCCTCAAGCTGCGAACAGCCCCATCTGATCCCCAGCCGTTTGGTTGGCCGGCCGGTTTCGGTCTAAGATGGGTATCTTCCACTCCGAGAGCTGTGTGTCACGCTGTGACCCGTGGTGAAGGGAGTGCGAGAGCAGAGAAGTTGCCCTTGGCGACGGTCGAGAGACCCGGTCCTTGGTGCGTCTGATCTTTGAGAACTCAACAGCGTGCACTTGTCAAATGCCAATTTTTTTCTCTGTCGACCACGTTTGTGGTTGGTGGGGGTCTTTTTTGGATCAATTCATGGATGTCAGTTTGATATTCGTTTTTGGTCATGGTTGAACTCGCTGGCTGGTGGTCGTTTTTCCCGATCCTGGTTGGCATCATTTTTTTATGGAGAGTTTGATCCTGGCTCAGGATGAACGCTGGCGGCGTGCTTAACACATGCAAGTCGAACGATGAAGCCTCACTTGTGGGGTGGATTAGTGGCGAACGGGTGAGTAACACGTGAGCAACCTGCCCTGGACTCTGGGATAAGCGCTGGAAACGGTGTCTAATACTGGATATGAGCTTCTGCCGCATGGTGGGGGTTGGAAAGATTTTTCGGTCTGGGATGGGCTCGCGGCCTATCAGCTTGTTGGTGAGGTAATGGCTCACCAAGGCGTCGACGGGTAGCCGGCCTGAGAGGGTGACCGGCCACACTGGGACTGAGACACGGCCCAGACTCCTACGGGAGGCAGCAGTGGGGAATATTGCACAATGGGCGGAAGCCTGATGCAGCAACGCCGCGTGAGGGATGACGGCCTTCGGGTTGTAAACCTCTTTTAGCAGGGAAGAAGCGTGAGTGACGGTACCTGCAGAAAAAGCGCCGGCTAACTACGTGCCAGCAGCCGCGGTAATACGTAGGGCGCAAGCGTTATCCGGAATTATTGGGCGTAAAGAGCTCGTAGGCGGTTTGTCGCGTCTGCTGTGAAATCCCGAGGCTCAACCTCGGGCCTGCAGTGGGTACGGGCAGACTAGAGTGCGGTAGGGGAGATTGGAATTCCTGGTGTAGCGGTGGAATGCGCAGATATCAGGAGGAACACCGATGGCGAAGGCAGATCTCTGGGCCGTAACTGACGCTGAGGAGCGAAAGGGTGGGGAGCAAACAGGCTTAGATACCCTGGTAGTCCACCCCGTAAACGTTGGGAACTAGTTGTGGGGTCCTTTCCACGGATTCCGTGACGCAGCTAACGCATTAAGTTCCCCGCCTGGGGAGTACGGCCGCAAGGCTAAAACTCAAAGGAATTGACGGGGACCCGCACAAGCGGCGGAGCATGCGGATTAATTCGATGCAACGCGAAGAACCTTACCAAGGCTTGACATACACCAGAACGGGCCAGAAATGGTCAACTCTTTGGACACTGGTGAACAGGTGGTGCATGGTTGTCGTCAGCTCGTGTCGTGAGATGTTGGGTTAAGTCCCGCAACGAGCGCAACCCTCGTTCTATGTTGCCAGCACGTAATGGTGGGAACTCATGGGATACTGCCGGGGTCAACTCGGAGGAAGGTGGGGATGACGTCAAATCATCATGCCCCTTATGTCTTGGGCTTCACGCATGCTACAATGGCCGGTACAAAGGGCTGCAATACCGTGAGGTGGAGCGAATCCCAAAAAGCCGGTCCCAGTTCGGATTGAGGTCTGCAACTCGACCTCATGAAGTCGGAGTCGCTAGTAATCGCAGATCAGCAACGCTGCGGTGAATACGTTCCCGGGTCTTGTACACACCGCCCGTCAAGTCATGAAAGTCGGTAACACCTGAAGCCGGTGGCCTAACCCTTGTGGAGGGAGCCGTCGAAGGTGGGATCGGTAATTAGGACTAAGTCGTAACAAGGTAGCCGTACCGGAAGGTGCGGCTGGATCACCTCCTTTCTAAGGAGCACCTCAGCCCTTCGGGGTTGTAGGAACCTCAGCAGAGCGAACGTCTCTGCGGGGGCTCGTGGGTGGAACATTTGACATGGCATCAGCGCGGCTGATTCCTGCTAGTACGCCAGATCCTTCGGGGTGTGGTTGGAAGGTGGGGGTTGGGGAGCGGGGTGCCTGCACGCTGTTGGGTCCTGAGGGACCGGACGCCGCCGTGGGTGGTGTGCGATTTCTTCTGGGCTCGATCTGCTGCCGGCCGTGGGTTGGTGGGTGGGTCGGGTGCCGCCCGTACTTTGAGAACTACACAGTGGACGCGAGCATCTTTGCGAGATGACCTTTCGGGGTTGTCTTGTGTTGATGATCTTAAAGATCATTAGTCAATTTCTGGTCGCACTTTTTGGTGTGGCCCGAGTTTTGATTCTCATGTTTTCAAGTCTTTAAGAGCAAACGGTGGATGCCTTGGCATCTGGAGCCGAAGAAGGACGTAGCAATCTGCGATAAGCCTCGGGGAACTGATAAGCAAGTTTTGATCCGAGGGTGTCCGAATGGGGAAACCCCGCTGGGCGGCGTGCCGACCTAGTGACTCCCGCCTGAATATATAGGGCGGGTAGAGGGAACGCGGGGAAGTGAAACATCTCAGTACCCGCAGGAAGAGAAAACAACCGTGATTCCGTGAGTAGTGGCGAGCGAAATCGGATGAGGCTAAACCTAGCGTGTGTGAGAGCCGGCAGGCGTTGCATGTTGGGGGTTGTGGGACTTTCTTGATCATTCTGCCGAGTGGTCGACGTGACAGAAGCGTATAGACGAACCGTCTTGAAAGGCGGGCCAGAGTGGGTGCCAGCCCCGTAGTCGAAATGCGTGTTCTGGCGTGGAGAGTATCCCAAGTAGCACGGGGCCCGAGAAATCCCGTGTGAATCTGTCAGGACCACCTGATAAGCCTAAATACTCCCAGATGACCGATAGCGGACAAGTACCGTGAGGGAAAGGTGAAAAGTACCCCGGGAGGGGAGTGAAATAGTACCTGAAACCGTTTGCTTACAAACCGTTGGAGCCTCCTTGGTAGGGGTGACAGCGTGCCTTTTGAAGAATGAGCCTGCGAGTTAGCGATATGTGGCGAGGTTAACCCGGGTGGGGTAGCCGTAGCGAAAGCGAGTCTGAATAGGGCGATTCAGTCGCATGTCCTAGACCCGAAGCGAAGTGATCTATCCATGGCCAGGCTGAAGCGACGGTAAGACGTCGTGGAGGGCCGAACCCACTTAGGTTGAAAACTGAGGGGATGAGCTGTGGATAGGGGTGAAAGGCCAATCAAACTTCGTGATAGCTGGTTCTCTCCGAAATGCATTTAGGTGCAGCGTTGCGTGTTTCTTGCCGGAGGTAGAGCTACTGGATGGCCGATGGGCCCTACAAGGTTACTGACGTCAGCCAAACTCCGAATGCCGGTAAGTGAGAGCGCAGCAGTGAGACTGTGGGGGATAAGCTTCATAGTCGAGAGGGAAACAACCCAGACCACCATCTAAGGTCCCTAAGCGCGTGCTAAGTGGGAAAGGATGTGGAGTTGCTTAGACAACCAGGAGGTTGGCTTAGAAGCAGCCACCCTTGAAAGAGTGCGTAATAGCTCACTGGTCAAGTGATTCCGCGCCGACAATGTAACGGGGCTCAAGCACGCCACCGAAGTTGTGGCATTGACATTATTGGTAGGCCTTCGTGGTCCAGCCGTGTTGATGGGTAGGAGAGCGTCGTGTGGCGAGTGAAGCGGCGGGGTGACCCAGCCGTGGACGCCACACGAGTGAGAATGCAGGCATGAGTAGCGAAAGACGTGTGAGAAACACGTCCTCCGAAAGACCAAGGGTTCCAGGGTCAAGCTAATCTTCCCTGGGTAAGTCGGGACCTAAGGCGAGGCCGACAGGCGTAGTCGATGGACAACGGGTTGATATTCCCGTACCGGCGAAGAACCGCCCAAACTAACCCAGTAGTGCTAAGTATCTGAATCCCCATGACCGGAGCCTTCGGGCGATGGCGTGGGGCCTAGCGTACGACCCCATGCTGGTGCGGTTAGCGTGTTAACAGGTGTGACGCAGGAAGGTAGCCCATCCCGGGCGATGGTTGTCCCGGGGCAAGTGCGTAGGCCGAGTCGTAGGCAAATCCGCGACTCATACAGGCTGAGACACGATGCGGATGAAAAGTGGGTGATCCTATGCTGCCAAGAAAAGCATCGACGCGAGGTTCTAGCCGCCCGTACCCCAAACCGACTCAGGTGGTCAGGTAGAGAATACCGAGGAGATCGAGAGAATCGTGGTTAAGGAACTCGGCAAAATGCCCCCGTAACTTCGGGAGAAGGGGGGCCATCCACTTATATGAGCTTGCCTCAAAAAGGGTGTGGTGGCCGCAGAGACTAGTGGGTAGCGACTGTTTACTAAAAACACAGGTCCGTGCCAAGTCGCAAGACGATGTATACGGACTGACGCCTGCCCGGTGCTGGAAGGTTAAGAGGACCGGTTAGCCGCAAGGCGAAGCTGAGAATTTAAGCCCCAGTAAACGGCGGTGGTAACTATAACCATCCTAAGGTAGCGAAATTCCTTGTCGGGTAAGTTCCGACCTGCACGAATGGCGTAACGACTTCCCAACTGTCTCAACCGCGAACTCGGCGAAATTGCATTACGAGTAAAGATGCTCGTTACGCGCAGCAGGACGGAAAGACCCCGTGACCTTTACTACAGCTTGGTATTGGTGTTCGGTGTGGCTTGTGTAGGATAGGTGGGAGACTGTGAAGCGGATACGCCAGTATTCGTGGAGTCGTTGTTGAAATACCACTCTGGTCACTCTGGATGTCTAACTTCGAACCGTGATCCGGTTCAGGGACAGTGCCTGGTGGGTAGTTTAACTGGGGCGGTTGCCTCCCAAAAAGTAACGGAGGCGCCCAAAGGTTCCCTCAACCTGGTTGGCAATCAGGTGGCGAGTGTAAGTGCACAAGGGAGCTTGACTGTGAGACTGACAGGTCGAGCAGGGACGAAAGTCGGGACTAGTGATCCGGCAGTGGCTTGTGGAAGCGCTGTCGCTCAACGGATAAAAGGTACCTCGGGGATAACAGGCTGATCTTGCCCAAGAGTCCATATCGACGGCATGGTTTGGCACCTCGATGTCGGCTCGTCGCATCCTGGGGCTGGAGTAGGTCCCAAGGGTTGGGCTGTTCGCCCATTAAAGCGGTACGCGAGCTGGGTTTAGAACGTCGTGAGACAGTTCGGTCCCTATCCGCTGCGCGCGTAGGAAGTTTGAGAGGATCTGACCCTAGTACGAGAGGACCGGGTTGGACGAACCTCTGGTGTGCCAGTTGTACTGCCAAGTGCACCGCTGGTTAGCTACGTTCGGGATGGATAACCGCTGAAAGCATCTAAGCGGGAAGCCGGCCTCAAGATGAGACTTCCATACCTTCGGGTGAGAGGCTCCCAGCCAGACTACTGGGTTGATAGGCCAGATGTGGAAGCACGGCAACGTGTGCAGCTGACTGGTACTAATAAGCCGACGACTTTTAAACATTCCCCCACTGCGGGGTGAGAATGCTCGCGTCCACTGAGTGGTTCCCGATGTACGGTCGGGAACACAACAAAACACAGACTTTTGTTATGTGACAACCTGAAACATCGAAAGAGTTTCGGCGGCCATAGCGAGAGGGAAACGCCCGGTCCCATTCCGAACCCGGAAGCTAAGCCTCTCAGCGCCGATGGTACTGCAGGGGGGACCCTGTGGGAGAGTAGGACACCGCCGGACACCCATTCACGGAATGGCCACCCACACCCTGGGTGGCCATTCCGCGTTAACGCAGCTTGTCAGAGTGCCGATGGACGCTGGGTAGACTCGAACAATGGCGTCGCTCGATCTCACCGTGTCCTCCGTCGAACTCACGCGGAACATCTGCGACATTCCGAGCGTCTCCGGTGACGAGCGCGTGCTGGCCGATGCGATCCACGAGGCGATCTCGGCGCTGCCGCACCTGGAGGTCTATCGCGACGGCGACACGATCGTGGCTCGGACGAACCTCGGCCGTGCGCAGCGTGTCGTGATCGCCGGTCACATCGACACCGTGCCGATCAACGAGAACCTGCCCACGCGCGACTTCGAGGTCGACGGCGTCCCCGTCATCTGGGGTCGTGGCACCGTGGACATGAAGGCGGGCACCGCTGTGCAGCTGAAGCTCGCCGCAGAGCTTGCCGCCCCTCGCGTCGACATCACCTGGATGTGGTACGACCACGAAGAGGTCGACGCCGATCTCAATGGCCTCACCCGTCTGGCACGGACCCGGCCTGACCTCTTCCAGGGCGACTTCGCCATCCTCGGCGAGCCCTCCAACGGGGCCGTGGAAGGCGGCTGCAACGGCAACCTGCGCGCGATCGTGCGGACCCATGGCGTCCGAGCCCACAGCGCGCGCGCGTGGGTCGGAGACAACGCCATCCACAAGGCCGCGCCCGTCCTCGCTCGACTCGCCGAGTACCGACCGCGCGAGGTTCCCGTTGAGGGACTCGTGTACCGCGAGGGGCTCAATGCGGTGCGCATCCGGGGCGGCGTCGCGGGGAACGTCATCCCCGACCTGTGCGAGGTCGAGGTGAACTATCGCTTCGCGCCCAGCCGCAGCCTCGACGAGGCGGAGCGGCACGTGCGCGACGTCTTCGACGGCTTCGACGTCGAAGTCGTCGACGGCGCGGCCGGGGCCCGGCCGGGGCTCGATGCGCCGCTCGCGCAGGAGTTCCTCGCCGCGGTGGCAGCCGAGCCGCGCCCGAAGTACGGATGGACCGACGTGGCGCGCTTCAGCGCACTGGGCGTCCCCGCCGTGAACTACGGCCCGGGAGATCCGAGCCTCGCCCACCACGACGAGGAGCGCGTGCCGATCGCGCAGATCGAGGCGGTGGAGCGGGGCCTGCGGTCCTGGCTCGCCGGCAGCTGACCTCTCGTGGCTGACGCGACTCCGGCCGCGCCCGCCGCGGCGGTGCCGACCCGCCCCGCGAGGGCAGCGGTGCGTATCGCCGTCATCTACATCGCGGCTCGTCTGATCACGACGCTGTTCCTGTTCCTCGCAGCCGAGCTGTCGGGGTTCGGCAGCCGGATGGGCCCCGACGCGAACCTCGGCTCGACGATCGTCGCGTGGGACGGCACCTGGTACTGGCTGATCGGCTACGCCGGCTACCCGTCCGAGCTGCCGCTCACCGACGCGGGCCAGATCGCCGAGAACGCGTGGGCCTTCCTGCCGATCTACCCCTACCTGTCGCAGTGGGTGTCGTGGCCCTTCGGGCAATGGGCCGCCGGCGCCCTGATCGTCTCGCTGGTGGCCGGGTACGCCGCATCCCTCGTCCTCTACCGGCTGCTCCGGCTGAGACTCGACGCCTCCGCGGCGACGTGGGCGGTGCTCTTCTTCGCCTGTGGCCCTCTCGCCGCGCTGTTCCAGGTCGGCTACGCCGAGACGCTGAACCTGCTGTGGCTGTTCTGTGCGCTCTGGTGCGTCATGCGCCGCCGGTACGGCTGGCTGTACCTGCTGATTCCGCTCATGGCGTTCACCCGGCCCGGAGTGCTGGCCTTCTCGCTGTTCCTGGCGCTGTTCGGCATCTGGCGCTGGTTCCGCCGGCGCAGCGAGCCGCTGGGCGGACGCGAGATCGCCCACATCGTGCTGCTGGGCCTGCTCGCGGCGGTCGCCGGCTTCGCCTGGCAGGTGATCGCCGGGTGGGTGACCGGCGATCCCGGAGCGTATCTGTCCACCGAGCTGGCGTGGCGGCGCAACTGGATCCTGGGTGACGCGAGCTTCGCCCCCTTCGACGCCTTCGCCGCCGGCATCGAGTTCTGGTTCGGCACCATGTGGGGGCTGCCCGTCGTATGGGGCTATATCGCAGTAGGCGCCGGTCTCGTCGCGCTCGCGTGCGCGCTGCTCTTCCTCCCGCAGGTGAAGCGGCTGGGGGTCGAGCTCCGGCTGTGGAGCGCCAGCTACCTGCTCTACCTCCTGCTCGTGTTCTTCCCGCAGTCGAGCATCTTCCGGCTGCTGGTGCCGCTCTCGCCGCTGTGGGGTGCCTTCGCCGTGCCCCGGTCGCGCGCGTGGCGGATCTGCGTCCTCGTCGCGTGCCTGCTCGGCCAATGGTGGTGGATCTACAACATGTATGCCCTAGGGAACACCGCCTGGCAGGTGCCGTGACGGGAGAAATCGGATGCCGCTTTCCACAGGCGTGCCCCGGTGTCTGCGCCCTCACGATAAACTTGTCTGGCAGACCATCGATGTAAAGGAGCCGCAATGGCAGCCATGAAGCCGAGAACCGGAGACGGGCCGATGGAGGCCGTGAAGGAGGGCCGACTCATCATCGTGCGGGTGCCGCTCGAGGGTGGAGGCCGTCTGGTCGTCTCCGTGAACGACGCTGAGGCTAAGGAGCTCTACGACGTTCTGGGTGGCGTCGTCAACGCCGCGTAAGTCACATCGTCCTGAAAGGCCGGTCTTCGGACCGGCCTTTCGTGTATGCGCCGACGGCCTGCGGCGTCAGACCGAAGGCACCGTGGTGAGCTGCAGCAGTCCCTCGCCGGTGATGGACAGCGCGCCGATGACGGCGGGGGAGGCCTGGGTCTCTTGAATGAGCGAGCGATACGACGTCGTCACCGCGTCGCGACGGACGGGGTCGGCCACGGCACCGCCGGCGAGCACGCGCGGCACCAGGACGGTGCCGCCGGCGCGCACCAGCCGCAGCCCGTGCTCCACGTACTCGATGACCCCCTCGGGGTCGGCGTCGACGAGCACGATGTCGTAGGACGCCTCGTTCATGCGGGGCAGGACCTCGGAGGCGCGTCCGGTGATGAAGCGGGCCCGGGCAGCCGGGATCCGCGCGTCCGAGAACGCCTGGCGCGCCGCACCGAGGTGCTCGGGCTCCTTGTCGATCGTGGTGAGGGTCGCGCGCGGCGAGCCGTGCAGCAGCCACAGTCCCGAGACGCCCGCGCCGGTGCCGATCTCGACGATGCTGAGCGCCTGCGACGCCGCGGCGATGACGGCGCACTGCGCGCCGATCGCCGGGCTCACCGGGGCGGCGCCGAGTTCGAGCGCGTGAGCGCGCGCCGCCGCGATGTGATCGGGCTCACTCGTGGCTTCGTCGACGAACCGCTGGTTCGCGTTCTGCTCTCCCATGCGAATCCTCCGCCCGCCAGCCTACGCGGCCCCGCGGCGCTGGCGGAGCAGGCACGGCGGTAACCTGATGTCATGATCTTCGGCCTCACCATCGAGAAGCTGCTGCTGATCGGTGTCGTCGCGGCGCTCATCCTGGGGCCCGAGCGCCTTCCGCGCTACGCCGAGTCACTGGCGACGCTCACCAAGCGTGCGCGGGAGTGGGTGTCGACCGCGCGGACGCGGGTGCGCGACGAGATGGGCGAGGACTTCGACGACGTCGACTGGCGCACCCTCGACCCGCGGCAGTACGACCCGCGCCGCATCATCCGCGAGGCGCTGCTCGACGACGCGCCGGTGGCCCCGCGGGCATCGGCGACGGCGGCCGCCCCAGCCACGGCGGTGGCGGCCGAGACTCCGCGAGAGACCTTCCGCGGTGGGGGGGACGGTCCGCCGCCGTACGACACCGAAGCCACCTGAGCGCCGTCGCGGCGGCATCCCGAGGGCGTCAGCGGGGGCGGAACGGCAGACTGCGGCCAGCGAGTCCGCGCGGCACGCGCGCGAGAGCATCGGCGACCTGGGCGATGGCCTTCGCCGCCGGATCCTCGGGATGTGCGAGAACGGCGGGGATGCCGGCATCCGCGTCCGCTCGCAGCGTCGGGCTGAGCGGCACGGACGCCAGCAGCGGCACCTCGTCGCCGGACCCGGTGAGCGCCGCGGCGACCGCAGCGCCGCCACCGGCGCCGAACAGATCGAGCGTCGTGCCGTCAGGCAGGGTCATCGCGGCCATGTTCTCGACCACGCCGATCACCTTCTGACCGGTCTGCCGCGCCACCAGGCCGCTGCGGACGGCGACGTCGGAGGCTGCGGTCTGCGGCGTCGTGACGACGAGCACCTCCGCGTTGGGAAGCAGCTGACCCACCGAGATCGCCACGTCGCCGGTGCCCGGCGGCATGTCGAGGAGCAGCACATCCAGGTCACCGAAGTACACGTCGGTGAGGAACTGCTGCACCGTGCGATGCAGCATCGGCCCGCGCCAGGCGACCGCGCCCAGCGGCGCGGCGTCGCCGTCTGCGCGGCGCAGGAACATGCCGATCGAGATGACTTTCACCCCATGCGCGACGGGAGGGAGCATGAGGTCGTCCACGCGCGTCGGCTGCGGGACGCCACCGTCGGGGCCGACGAGGCCCAGCTGACCCGGGATCGAGAAGCCGTGCACGTCGGCGTCGACGAGTCCCACCGCGAGTCCTCGCGCCGCGAGGGCCGCCGCGAGGTTCGCGGTCACCGTCGACTTGCCGACGCCGCCTTTGCCGCTGGTCACCGCGATGACGCGCGTGAGGCTGCCGGGGCCGAAGGGCATCTCGCGCGAGCGTCCGCCCCGCAGACGGTCGGTCAGCGCGTGACGCTCGGCGGGCGTCATGACGCCCACGTCGAGCGCGACCTCGTCGACCCCCGGGACGGATGCCGCGGCCGCGGTGACGTCGGCGGCGATACGGTCGGCGGCCGGGCAGCCGACGATGGTCAGCGCGATGGCGACGCGGGCGACGCCGCCGTCCACCGAGATGTCGCGCACCATGTCGAGCTCGCTGAGCGGGCGCCGCAGCTCGGGGTCGGCGACCGCGCCGACGGCCGCGCGGACGGCGTCCGCGAGGGATCCGCCGCTCATCGTGCGGCGCCGCCCTCGATCTCGGCGTTGTCGAGCTTGTCGAGCAGGGCTCGCAGCTCGGTGCGCAGCACGTCACGCGTGAGCACCTGCTCCGAGAACTCGTTCACCGCCATGCGCAGCGCCACGACCTCCCGGGCGAGGTACTCCGTGTCGGCGAGATTGCGCTCGGCACGCTGCCGGTCCTGCTCGATCTGCACGCGGTCGCGGTCGTCCTGCCGGTTCTGCGCCAACAGGATGAGCGGGGCGGCGTACGAGGCCTGCAGCGAGAGGATCAGCGTCAGCAGCGTGAAGTTGGTCGCGGCAGGGTCGAACTGCAGCTGCGGCGGCATGAAGATGTTCCAGCACAGCCACACCGCGACGAAGATCGTCATCCCGATGAGGAAGCCCGAGGTCCCCATCGCGCGGGCGAACGCCTCGGAGAAGCGTCCGAACCGGTCGCTGGACTGCTGCTGCGGCGCCCGCTGCAGCATGCCCGAGCGGCCGCGGGGCGCGTCGAGCGCCGGCTGGCGTGTCGTGCGTGCCATCAGCGCCTCCTCGGGATGCTTGCGGTGGTCGTCGGGACGCCGTCGGATGCCGCGTGCTCATCGGCGGCATCCTGAGATCTCCAGTCCTCCGGCAGGAGGTAGTCCAGCACGTCGTCGACGCTGACGGCGCCCACGAGGCGGTGCGCGGGGTCGACGACGGGCAGCGACACGAGGTTGTACGACGCCAGCAGACGCGCCACCTCGGTCGCCGAAGCCGTCGCCGGCACCGGGTCGAGGGTGTCGTCGATGATCGCGCCGAGACGCTCGTGCGGGGGATAGCGCAGCATCCGCTGGAAGTGCACAGTGCCCAGCAGGCGTCCGGTGGGGGTCTCGTACGGCGGCAGCGTGACGAACACCGCGGCCGCGAGGGCGGGGTGCAGCTCGTGACGGCGGATCAGTGCGAGCGCCTCGGCGATCGTCGCGTCCGCCGACAGCACGATGGGCTCGCTCGTCATGAGGCCGCCCGCGGTGTCGGGGCCGTACTTCAGCAGCGCGCGGACGTCCTCGGCCTCTTCGGGCTCCATCAGCTCGAGCAGCTCTTCGCGCTGGTCCTCGGGCAGCTGGCCGAGCACGTCGGCGGCGTCGTCGGGCTCCATCGCGTCGAGGATGTCGGCGGCCCGCTCGTCGTCGAGCGCCTCGAGGATGTGCACCTGCTCCTCTTCGGGCATCTCTTCGAGCGCGTCGGCCAGACGGTCGTCGGGCAGCTCCTCGACGACTTCGAGCAGGCGCTCCTCGGGGAGGTCCAGCAGCGTGTTGGCGAGATCTGCCGGACGCAGCTCGGAATACGTGGCGACGAGCTGCTCGGCCGACTGGGCCTCGCCGGGCACCTGGCTCTCGCGCACGTCGTCCCACCCGGCGAACGTGGTGGGGCCCTTCGCGAACGGCGAGGCGCTGGTCTTGGGCTTGCGGAGGAACAGCTGACCCACGTCCCACTCGCCCAGCCGGTTGCGCTCGATGGCGACGTCTTCGATGACCGCGGTGCCCGAGCCGTCGGCGAGGAACACCTTGCGGCCGATCATCTCGGCCATGACCCGCACCTCGCCGCCGCGCTGCTGGAAGCGGCGCACGTTGATGAGGCCGGTCGTGATGACCTGGCCCGTGGCGATGGAGGTGACCCGTCCGATGGACACGAACACGTTGCGCCGGCCGGGGATCTCGACCACCAGCCCGATGACGCGAGGCGGGTCGTCTTTTCGGTAGATGACGACGACGTCGCGGACTTTGCCCAGGCGATCGCCGGCGGGGTCGAAGACCGAGCACCCGGAAAGGCGCGCGACGAAAACCCTCTGCGTGCTCACACGTCCCAGCGTAGTCCGCGTGCCGTGGGAGGATGGGGAGATGACCATGATGGGAGGGCGCTTCCCGCAGGGTTCGGACGCCGTCGGCCAGACGGTGGCGAACTTCCCGACGTACGAGGCGGCGCAGAAGGCGGTGTCATCGCTGATCGCGGCCGACATCCCGGCACGCGACATCGCGATCGTGGGGCAGGGACTGCGCTCGATCGAACGCATCACCGGCCGGCTGGGTTACGCGTCGGCGGCGCGTTCCGGGGCGGTGAACGGCATCCTCCTCGGTCTGCTGTTCTCCGCGATCCTGGTGATCGGGTCGCCCTCGGTGCCGATCCAGGCGTTCGTCGGTGTGCTCTTCGTCGGCATCGCCCTCGGCATGCTCATGAGCATCGTGGCGTACTCCTTCGTCCGTCGCCGCCGCGACTACGCGTCGGTGATGCAGGTGCTGGCGGACCACTACGAGGTCACCGTCGCGCAGAACAGCGTGCAGCGCGCCCGACAGGTGCTGGGTCCGCTCTCGGCCGCTGCGGCGCCGTCGGCCCCCGTTGCGCCGTCCGCGCCCGCCGCCGCTGCTCCGGCACGGCCGGCGGCGACGTCACAGCCCACGGAGCCGCCGAAGTACGGCGAGCGCGTGACGCCGTCGACGGTCTCCGCGCCGCCTGCATCCGACGCTGACGCGTCGAGCGGGGCACCGGCGCGTGCAGGCCGCGCCGCGCCCCCGGCTGCTCCGGCCGCAGAGGAGGGCGACACGGAAGCCGATACGGTTCCCGCTCCCGACCCGACGGACGTGACCGTGAAGGACGACGACCCTCGATGACCTCGGCCGGCGCGCCTGCCATCGAGGTCCGCGAGCTGCGGCGGGAGTACCGGGTGCGCGGGGCGCGGAAACGCGTGACGGCGCTCGACGGGCTGTCGCTCTCCGTCTCGGCGGGCACGGTCCACGGCCTGCTCGGACCCAACGGCGCCGGCAAGACGACGCTGTGCAAGATCCTCGCGACCGTCCTCGTCCCGACGAGCGGTTCGGCCCGAGTAGCCGGATTCGACGTGGAGCGCGACGCGCGAGAGGTGCGACGTCGGATCGGGCTCGTGCTCGGCGGCGATCGCGGGCTCTACGCCAAGCTCACGGCGCGTCAGAACCTCGAGTTCTGGGCGGCGATGTACGGGATGGCCGGCGGTGCGGCATCCATTCGCATCGACACCGTGATCGATCAGGTGGGGCTCGCCGGCGTGGAGCTGACGGTCGAACGCTTCAGTCGCGGTATGAAGCAGCGCCTGCACCTGGCGCGCGGGCTGCTGCCCGCGCCCGAGGTGCTGCTGCTCGATGAGCCCACGACGGGCATGGATCCGGTGTCAGCGCACGCCTTCCGCGACCTCGTGCGGAGCGTCGTCGCAGCCGGCTCGACCGTGCTGCTGACGACGCACGACATGGCAGAGGCCGAGGCGCTGTGCACCGAGGTCTCGATGATCGACGGCGGTCGGCTGCTCGCGACGAGCACGCCCCGCGGGCTCGGTGAGCTGCTGACGACCTACGAGCGGATCGACGTGAGGACCACGGGCCCGGCCGTCGCGGAGCGCGTACGCGCCGAGCTCGAGACACGCGACGACGTCGTCTCCGCTGCTGTCCACAACGGAGCCACGGTCCGCGTCGAGACGCAGGGCAAGGACGCCGTCGGCCGGGTGCTGTCGGCACTGGTCGCGCAGGGAATCACCCAGGTGGCGGTGACCTCGCCGAGCCTCGACGAGGTCTACGTGCACGTCATCGGCGACCGCGGGATGGACGTGCGGTGAGACGCGTCCGCGCGCCTCAGGTGATCGGCGCCGCGGCGCTGCTCGAGGCGCGCATGCTGCGACGCTCGCCCGCAGAGCTGTTCGCGGTGTGGCTCGTGCCGCTCCAGACGCTCGGATATCTCGCCATCTTCCGCTTCAGCGGCCGCGCCGACCTCGACGCCTATGCCGTGCTCGCGCCTGCGGTCATCGCGCTGTGGGCCCTCGCCCTGCTGCGGTCGGGCGAAATCATCGCGAACGAGCGCGACAACCAGTCGCTGGAGGCGATCGCCGCGGCTCCCGCGCGGCTGGAACTCGTGATGATCGGCCGGGTCGCGGTCATCACGCTGGCCTCGTGGGTCGCGCTGCCGCTGTCGGCGCTCACCGGCTGGGTGTTCTTCGGCGTGGTGCCGGTCGTCGCCGACCCCGGAGTCTTCGCGCTGACCTATGTGGCGATGTCGCTCGCGACCGTCGCGACGGCGCTGCTGTTCGCGGTGTTCTTCGTCAACTCGCGATCCCCCCGCATCTTCCAGAACAGCCTGAGCTACCCGTTCTACGTGCTCGGAGGCGTGCTCGTGCCGATCGCCCTGTACCCGGAGTGGGTGCAGGTGCTCGCGCGGGGGGTGTACCTGTCATGGTCGGCGGATCTGCTGCGGGCATCGGCGACCGGCGTCGGGCTGCAGGGCTGGCCGTGGCGCCTGGCGGTGATCCTCGGCCTCGCGGCGGTCACGTCCGTCGTCGCCCATGTGCTGCTCGGCCTCACGATGCGCAACGCCAGGCGGGAGGGCAAGCTTGGCCTCACCTGATGTGCTCCTGCCCGCGCGACCGTCGAACGCGAGGATCTTCGGCCGCGCCGTCCGCACCGGCATGGGCGACCTGCGCAGCAACTACACGTGGTGGTCGTGGTCGAGCGGCTGGCTGCTGCGCTGCCTCATGGAGGTCGCCTTCTTCGGCCTGATCGGACTGCTGCTGCAGAGCCGCGAGGCGACCTACTTCCTTCTCATCGGGCGCGGCCTGTTCGTCGGCGTCGCCGAGACCATGTGGGTCATCCAGTCGGCGGCGTGGGAGCGGGGGACAGGCACGCTTCCGCTCCTCGTCTCGGCGCCCGGCCGGGCGTGGCCCGCGTTCGCGGGGCGCAGTACGCAATGGCTGCCGAGTGCGGCCACGACGTCGCTCGTGTCGCTGCTGATCGTGCCGCCGCTGTTCGGGTTCGGCATGACGCCCGAGGGCATTGTGGCGTCGGCGCTGGCGGCGGTCGTGAGCGTGATCGCGAGCTACGGGTTCGCGCTGCCAATCGCGGCGATCGTGCTGCGCAGGCCATCCTGGCGCAACGCCGCGTCGAACGTCACGCACAACGTGATGGGCCTCGTGTGCGGCGCTCTCGTGCCCGTCGCGTTCTGGCCTGCGCCGGTGCAGTGGTTCGCGCAGATCTTTCCGGTCACTCACTCTCTGCGCGGTCTGCGCGCCGTGCTGGAAGGCGCCGCGAACGGGTGGGGCGAGCTCGTAGCCGGCCTCGGACTGGGGCTCGGACTGGGCGCGCTGTGGTTCGCGTTCGGGGCCTGGCTGCTCGAGCGCTTCGCCGAGGCGGCACGACACGGCACGATCGACATCGACACGTGAGTCGGGAAGGCGAGACATGAGCGCAGACGAGGCCACGATCACGGTCGGCCTGCCCACGGGCGTGGTGGACGTGGCGGCCGAGTACGAGTCGCCCGCCGACCCGTGGGCCTTCGCGGCTGTGGCGCACGGCGCCGGCGCCGGGTACCGGCATCCCTTCCTTCTGGGGTTCGCGGGCGCACTCGCGCGTGAGGGGATCGCGACCGTGCGGTTCAACTTCCCGTACGTCGAGCAGGGACGACGGATGCCGGGGCCGGCGGCGCACGCCGTCACCACGTGGGCGGCGGTCGAGGCCGACGCGCGCGCACACGCCGACGGGCTGCCGCTGTTCGCGATGGGCAAGTCGTACGGCGGACGCATGGCGTCGATGGCCGCGGCCGAGGGTGCGATCACCCCGTCGGGGCTCGTCTACCTCGGGTACCCGCTGCACCCGCCAGGCCGGCCCGACAAGCCGCGGATCGACCATCTGCCCGAGATCCCCCAGCCGCAGCTGTTCGTCGAGGGCACGAACGACCCTTTCATCGACCCGCACGAGCAGCTCGAGGCCGCTGTCGCCTCGTGTCGCGCGGCCGAGATCTCGTGGATCGACGGCGGCGGGCATTCGTTCGATGTCAAGGGGCGCAAGCGCGCGGCCGCCGAGGTCGGGGCGGAGCTCGCCGCCGGCGTCGCTGCATGGATGCGGGGCGTCGCCGGCTGACCGTCAGTCCGCTGCTGCCGGGCCCACGTATCGTCCGCGCGGGCGCAGCCGCATGGGCTTCTGCTCGAACTCGTCCTTCGCGTGGGCGATCCACCCCGCCAGGCGTCCGACGGCGAACACGACCGCGCCCGCGTCCTCGCCCATGTCGCCCCAGAGCACGAGTGCCGCCAGCGCCAGGTCGAGATTCGGACGGGTCACGGCATGCCGTGCGACCTCGGCGGTCACGGCATCCATCAGGGCGACGATCGCGTCGCCGCCTTCGGCGGCGGCCAGCAGCTCGCGGAGCACGACGGCACGCATGTCGCCGCCGGCATACAGCGGCTGACCGAACCCGGGGATGCCGCGCCCGCCGTCGCGCACCGCCCGCGCGATCGCCGACGCAGGGCTCTCACCGCGCTGCACGGCACGCAGCATGCGGACGGCGTCGCGGCTCGCATGGCCGTGCAGCGGCGCGTCGAACACGCCCAGCGCGGCGGTCACGATGGCATATGCGGACCCGCGAGCGGATGCCGCCACTCGGGCAGCCAGTGTCGAGACCGCGAGATCGTGATCGAGCACGAGCACGAGCGCGGCGTCGAGCAGACGGGCGCCGTCCTCGCGCGGGCGGCGGGCGAGGGCGGCCCACAGCGTCTGTGCGATCGGCGTGCCGGACGGCACGAGATCGGTGAGAGCGGCGGGCAGACCGACGAGCAGCCTGGCGCCCACGCGCGCGAGGGCTTCGGCTGAGGGGTCGTCGCGCAGCGGATCCGAGCTCGCGAAGGCCGTGACCGCCACGAGCAGCCGGTCCAGCGGCGTGACGGCGTCGCCCAGCGTGGCCACGGTGCCGCGCGCGAGCGCGAGAGCGGCCTCGTCGGGGCCGCGCAGGACCGGTGCGTCCCACAGCCAGCGGACGACGTCGTCGAAGGTCGAATCGCGGGCGAGCCGGGCGGCCGAGCGCTCGCGGTAGAAGAGCTCGTCGTCTTCGAGGTGTGCGAGCGACGTGTCGAGAACCATCAGCGGCATGCCGCCGCCCGATGGCTCGACGGGACGCGGCGTGACCCGCCGCCGGCGCAGCGCGAAGGCTTCCACCTCCAGCGGGTCGAAGGACGAGCCGGAGGCGTCCCGCTCGCGGGACAGCAGTCCGCGCGAGACGTACGCGTACAGCGACTCGGGTTTGACGCCGAGGCGCGCTGCCGCCTGCGCCGCGGTGAGACGGGGGAGGTCGCTCATGAGGTTGATCCGATCAAGATTGACGAAGCGAGGATCAAGTTCCGACACTGACTGTAGCGCGGCGGACGCCGCGCAGGACGGAGACCGAGATGGACGCGATGATGTCGACGATCGAGGTGCCGCGCGGACTCGCCGGTGTCGTCGTGGCGGAGACGACGATCGGCGACGTGCGGGGTGGAGAGGGCTTCTACCAGTACCGCGACCGGTCAGCAGTCGAGCTCGCCGAGAGCGTCGCCTTCGAGGCCGCGTGGCAGCTGCTCGTCACGGGCGAAGCACCCACCCCGTCCGCGACAGCGGCGTTCCGCGCGCGGGTGGGAGCGGCGCTCGACGGCGCACGCCCCGCCCTGGAGGCGATCGTCGGCGCGGTGGGACGCATGGACGCGGGCGTGCTCGCCGGGCTGGCGGCTGCGTGGCCGCTGCTGGGCGCGCGGTGCGGCATTCATCCCCTCTACGACCTGGATCGCGAGGCCCGGCTGGACGAAGCGCTCACGATGGCCGCTGTGACGGCGCCGCTCGTCGGCGGCCTGTGGCGCCGGTCGCTCGGCGAGGACCCGCTGCCCCCGCTCGCGGGACGAGGCGTCGTGGCGGACTACCTGCACCAGGTGACCGGCGTCGTGCCGACGCCGCAGGTGGAGCGTGCGCTGACCGCGTATCTGGTGTCGGTCATGGACCACGGGTTCAACGCGTCGACGTTCACCGCCCGGGTCATCGCGTCGACCGGGGCCGACGTGGCGGCCTGCCTGACCGGGGCGCTGGGCGCGCTCACCGGGCCGCTGCACGGCGGGGCGCCCGCGCGTGCGCTCGACGGCCTCGATGCCGTCGGAACGCCGGAGCGGATCGAGCCGTGGATCCGCGGCGAACTGGATGCCGGGCGCCGGCTGATGGGCTTCGGTCACGCCGTGTACCGCACCGCCGACCCGCGCGCACAGCTGATGAAGCGTGTCGCCCGGGACCTCGGCGGTGCACGCGTCGCGCTCGCCCTGGAGTTCGAGCAGTCGGCGGAGCGCCTGCTCGCGCAGGCCAAGCCCGGCCGGGAGCTTCACGCCAACGTCGAGTTCTGGGCGGCCATCGTGATGGAGGAGTGCGGCGTCCCGCGTGAGATGTTCACGCCCACTTTCGCGATCGCCCGCACGATCGGCTGGACGGCGCACATCCTCGAACAGGCGGACGACCCGAAGATCATCCGCCCGTCCGCACGATACGTCGGGCCGCCGGTTCAGCGACCTGCCGCGTAGCCCTGCATGCCGCGAGGGTTGGCCGCCGCCCACAGCACGCCGCCGGCATCCCTTCCGGCGGCCGAGACCCGGCCGAGAGCCCAGTCGCCCGCACGGGTGACGACGTGCCCGCGGCGTTCGAGCCCGGCGATCACGTCGTCGCCGAGCCGGTTCTCGACGACCGCGCCGGCGGGGGTCCAGGTGCGGGGCCAGAACGACTCGGGCAGCGCGCTGGTGTGCAATGCTGGTGCGTCGATCGCCTGCTGCGGGGTGTAGCCGCCGACGATGATCCGCAGCAGCGCGAGCAGCTGCCACTGGTCCTGCTGGTCGCCGCCGGGGGAGCCGATGGCGAAGGCGGGGACGCCGCCCCGCAGCACGAGCGCCGGGGTGAGCGTGGTGCGGGGCCGTCGGCCCGGGACGAGCGACGAGGCGTGCCCCGGCTCGAGCCAGGTCATCTGCAGACGCGTGCCGAGGCAGAATCCGAGCGACGGGATCGTGGGCGAGGACTGCAGCCAGCCGCCGGACGGTGTCGCCGACACGATGTTGCCCCACCGGTCGATCACGTCCAGGTGGCACGTGTCGCCGCGGGTCTCGCCGGTCTTCGCGACGGTCGGCTCGCCGGTGCCGACGGCGGGCGCGTCGTAGGACGTGCGCAGCGGCGGCCGGAACGGGGCGCGGCCGCCGAGCGACCCCGGCCGGAACTCGGCTGATGCGCTCTCGCCGATGAGCGCGCGCCGCTCGGCGACATAGTCGTCGGCCAGCAGCGCGTCGAGGTCGACGTCGGCATCGCCGTACCAGGCGTCGCGGTCGGCGTAGGCGAGCTTCTGCGCTTCGAGGATGGTGTGGGCGCCCGCCTCCTGCGACGGGTCGAGCAGGTCGTCGTCGAGGGGCTCGAGCATCGCCAGGGTCTGCAGCAGCGCCGGACCCTGCGTCCACGCGCCCGCCTTGGCGATCGTGTGCCCTCGGAATTCGCGCATGACAGGCGCCTCGTAGCGCGCCTCGAACGCCGCAAAGTCCTCCGCCGTGATCACCGCGGCGTGCATCCGGCCCCCGGAATGCCGATGGGGCTGCGCGAGGAACGCGGATGCCTCGTGCGCGACGATCCCCGTCCGCCACTGCGTGCGCGCCGCATCGATGCGGGCGGCGCGACCGACAGGGCCGTCGTCGCGGACGGCGCACGACGCGTGCACGAGCGCGTCCAGGACGTCGGCGTACGCCGGGTTGCGCACGATCTGCCCGGCCGCGGGGACCTCGCCGTCCGGCAACCAGAGGTCGGCCGACGTCGTCCAGTCGTCGCGGAACAGCTCTGCCACGCGCGCGATCGTCGCGGCGGCGCCGGCGACCAGCGGATGGCCGTCGCGGGCGTAGCCGATCGCATACGCGAGGACATCGGTGAGCTCCCACGTGCCGTGGTCGCGCAGCAGCAGCAGCCACGCGTCCACGGCGCCGGGCACCGCGGCGGCCAAGCCTCCCGCGCCGGGCACGAGCTCGAGGCCCTCGGCGCGGTAATGCTCGATCGTCGCGGCGGCGGGAGCCGGCCCCTGACCCATGAGGACCGTCGGCGTGACGGCATCCGCCGTCTGGAAGATGCCGACGAGGTCGCCGCCGGGACCGTTGAGGTGGGGCTCGACCACGTGCAGGACGAACGCTGCCGCGACCGACGCGTCGAACGCGTTGCCGCCGCGCTCGAGCACCGCCTGCGCGGTCGCGGTCGCCAGCCAGTGGGTCGATGCCGACATGCCGAACGTGCCCGTGAGCGTCGGGCGCGTCGTGAACGACGACGGCGGCGTGTACGTCACGAGCGGGGACTTGTGCTGAGCGAGGAGCCCACGTCAGTGCGCCCCGAGACGAAGCATCCAGGCCTCGACCTCGTCGGCCGTGCGCGGGATGCCGGCAGAGAGGTTGACCGGGCCGTCGGCGGTCATGAGGATGTCGTCCTCGATGCGCACGCCGATGCCCCGGTACTCCTCGGGAACCGTGACGTCGTCGATCTGGAAGTACAGGCCGGGTTCGATCGTGAACACCATGCCGGGCTCGAGGAGCCCGTCGTAGTACATGTCGCGTCGTGCCTGCGCGCAGTCGTGCACGTCGATGCCGAGGTGGTGGCTGGTGCCGTGCACCATGTAGCGGCGGTGCTGACCGCCGCGGTCGGCGTCGAGGGCTTCGTCGGCCGTGACCGGGAGCAGACCCCACTCGGCGACGCGCGCCGCGATGACCCGCATCGCGGCCTCGTGCACGGAGCGGAACATGACGCCCGGCCGGGCGGCGGCGAACGCGGCGTCGGCCGCCTCGCGCACCGTCTCGTACACCTTGCGCTGGACGTCGGTGAACCGCCCGCTCACCGGGAGCGTCCGTGTGATGTCGGCGGTGTAGAGGCTGTCGACCTCGACCCCCGCGTCGATGAGGATCAGATCGCCGGGGACCACCGCGCCGTCGTTGCGGGTCCAGTGCAGGTAGCACGCGTGCGGGCCGGATGCGGCGATCGTGTCGTAGCCCACGGTGTTGCCGTCGCTGCGGGCGCGCTGGTGGAAGACGCCTTCGACGACGCGCTCGCCGCGCGGGTGCTCGATGATCGCGGGGAGGTTCGCGACGATGTCGTCGAAGCCGCTCGCGGTGACCTGCACGGCGAGCTCCATCTGGGCGACCTCGTACGAGTCCTTCACGAGACGCAACTCGGACACGAAGCGGGTCAGGTCGTCGTCCTCGTCCACGACGAGGTCGCCGTCGCGGGACTCGAAGTCGTCGACGTGCGCCGTGGCCACGCCGAGGTCGGCGGCCACGCCGTCCAGTGCGGGACGCGGACCGATCCAGAACTCGCCGATGGAGGCGTCCGAGTAGAACTCGCTGGTCGTGCGGTCGGCGCGCTCGCGGAAGTAGAGGGTCACGTCATGGCCGCCCGCGGAAAGCGGCTCGAAGACGAGCACCGAGCCGGGCTCGGCGTCCGAGGCCCAGCCGGTCAGGTGGGCGAAGGCAGAGTGGGCGCGGAACGGGTAGTCGGTGTCGTTGCTGCGCTGCTTGAGCTCGCCCGCCGGGACGACGACCCGCCTGCCGGGGAAGGCGGCCGAGACCGCGTCGCGGCGTGCGGCGGCGAAGGGCGCCTGGTCACGCGCGGGCGGCACCTGGTCGGGCCGTTCGGCCCAGCCGGTCGAGATGGTGTCGAGGAATCCCTGACCGAACGGCTGGCGGCGGTTCGTGCTGGTCGAGGTGTGCGTCTGTGCGGTGCTCGTGGCCCCCGCGGACGTCTCGCTGGCTGCGGTGCTCATGCGACCAGTCTCGCACGCGTGCCGTGTCCACGCGCAGGCGGAAGCGTCAGCCGACGGGCTCGAACTGGACGATCAGCGGGCGGTGGTCCGATCCGGAGCCGTCGAGGGATCGCAGGACGAGCGAACCCGTCGCACGCCACTGCTTCGTGGCCATGATGTGGTCGATGGGGGCGCCGAGGATCGCCGGGACCTCCGTCGTCCAGGTGCCCAGTGCGCCGTTGCCCGTCTCGACCGCAGCGTCGGTGCAGTGACCGAGTGTCGCGCCGTCGATGCCGAGCCCCGACATGTGGTCGACGGTCGCGTTGAAGTCGCCCGCCATGATGACGTTGCCGTCGCCGCACTGGTCGGCGAGCCACTGCAGGTCATCGCGCCAGTCCGCCATGTAGTCCTTGCGCGGCGCGACCGCGTGGGCGGCGACGACGATGGGGCCGTCGCCCGAGACCGGCATCGCCACGGCGCTCGGCACCGTCGACGTGTTGCTCGTGCCGTCGGCCGAGGACTCGATGACGGAGTAGTCGCCGAGCTCGGGCGAGATCAGCAGGGTCGTCGAGCCGGCGTCCCACTCGGTCGAGGGATCCTCGGCGTGATGGGCCCACATGCGGTGCCCGAGGTCGCGCATGGCGACGGCCACGGCCGCCCCGGTCTCGATCGTCGTCTCGGGCAGCGCCACGATGTCGGCATCCATCGCCACGGCGATCTTGGCGATCGTCTCGGGAGAGGTCGCCGGCCCGGCGGTGTTCCAGGTCATGACGCGCACGCTCGACGCCGTCTTCGCCGGCAGCGGGTCGGTGCCCATCCCGCCGCGCGCGGCGACCACGGCGCCGTTGGCCACGAGTCCCACGCCGGCCACGATGGCCAGCGCGAACGCCAGCGGGCGGACCGGGCGCGCGATCGCGAGCAGCAGCGCCACGACGACCGCGGCGGCGAACGCGAGGACGATCACGCCGCGGAACGACACCAGCTGCGCGACCGGGTACACGCGCTCGACGCGGAAGAAGCCCGGCCACGTCAGGACGGCGACGCCGATGGCACACAGCACCGTGACGAGGATCCCGAGCAGGCGCAGCACGCCCGCGACTCTATGCGCCCAGGCTGGGAGATCGGTCAGCGCCGCACCGCGTGGCGCGGTGAGCATCGCACCGCGTGGCGCGTGCCGGCGCCCGCGCTACGCTCGGAGGATGCCGACGACGCAGCGCTTCGAGGGTCCGAGCGACCTTCACCTGCACTCGGCGCACTCCGACGGCACCCAGCCTCCCGCGGAGGTGATGGCCGCGGCGCACCGCCACGGCCTGCGCACGGCGGCGCTCACCGATCACGACACGACGTCCGGCTGGGCCGAGGCGGCCGAGGCGGCGGCATCCCTCGCCATGACGTTCCTGCCCGGGATGGAGCTGTCGGCGCGGCACGAATGGCGGAGCGTCCATGTGCTAGCCTACCTGCCCGACCCCGACGACGCGGACCTGCGGGCGATGACGGAGCGCATCCGCTCGTCGCGCCTGGACCGCGCCCGCATCATGGCCGACCGCATCTCGCGGGACTACGACCTGGTGTGGGACGACATCCTCGAGCAGACGTCGGACGGCGCCACCGTCGGACGCCCCCACATCGCCGATGCGCTCGTGGCGCGGGGACTCGTGCGCGACCGAGCCGAAGCGTTCGCGGGGATCCTCAGCCCCGGCGGGGACTACTACGTCGCGCTGTACGCGCCGGATCCGGTGACGGCGGTGGCTCTGGTGGCCGGCGCCGGGGGAGTGCCCGTCATCGCGCACCCGGCCGGACGTGCCGGGCTGCTGCCGGCGAAGCTGCTGGAGCGCATGCTCGACGCCGGGCTCGCAGGCTTCGAGCTCGGCCACCGCGAGAACCGCGAGCCCGCGCTGCAGAAGCTGCGCGACCTGTGCCGTGAGCGCGACCTCATCGTGACCGGCTCGAGCGACTACCACGGCCTCGGCAAGCCGAACCAGCCGGGGGAGCACACCACGAGCGACGACATGGTCGCCCGCATCATCGACCGCGCAACAGGAAGCGCCCCCGTCTACCCGTGAAGGTCGACAGGGGCGCTCCCGAAGACGCGGGTGCCGCGAGGAGTCCTCAGCCGGGACTCAGCCCAGCGCCTTCGTCTTCAGCGCGTCGTACTCGGCCTGCGTGATCGTGCCGGCGTCGAGAAGGGCCTTGGCCTTCGCGATCTCATCGGCGGGGCTGGCCGAGCCGCCCGCGACCGACTTGATGTAGGCATCCTGGGCGCTCTGCAGCTCTGACGCCTCTTTCGCGCTCCGCTTGGCCATGCCGTTGCCGCGCGCGATGAGGTAGACGAGCAGCGTCAGGAACGGCACGAAGATCAGGAAGATGATCCACACGGCCTTCCACCAGCCGTTCAGCTTGTGGTCGCGGAACAGGTCGCCGATGACGGCGAACAGCGCGAAGAGGTACGCCATGAAGAAGAAGATCCAGAGGAACCACCAGATGATGTCCCAGAACGAGCCCCAGAAGCCCTGGTACTCGTAGCTGATGGGCACGGCGTTTTCGATGAATCGCACGGTCTGCCTTTCGTCTATGCGAGTCGCGGCATCCCGCCGCGTGGCCTCACACTAGCGCTGAAAGAACGCTGAGTGTCGATGCCGCGACCGCACATGACGCAGTCAGGCGCCGGCGGGGGCGGCGCCGCCGCCCGAACCGCCGCGGCGACGCCGACGGCGACGCGGCGCCGGGCGTCCGTCGTGGTGCTCCTTGCCGCCGCCGTCGTGCGTTCCGCCGCCCTCGGCGTCGCGCTCGCCGTCGGTCGCCGCGGCCTGCTCGCCGGTGGACTTGGGGCCCCCCTCTGCCGCCTCGAAGGTCGAGCCGACCCGCTCGGCCGATCCGCCCGAGCGGCGGCGACGGCGACGGCGCGTGGACGGCTGGCCGTCGTTCTCCGCGGCGGCCGCGGCATCTGCGGCCTTCTCGGGCTGAACGCGAACGCTCTGCGTCTTGGGGGTCGTCGCGATGCGACCCTTCGTGCCGGCGGGGATGTCGAGGTCCGAGAACAGGTGGGGGCTCGACGAGTACGTCTCGACGGGCTCCGGCTGGCCGAACTCGAGCGCGCGGTTGATGAGGGCCCACTTGTGCAGGTCCTCCCAGTCGACGAACGTGACCGCGATGCCGGTCTTGCCGGCGCGGCCGGTGCGACCGGCGCGGTGCAGGTACGTCTTCTCGTCGTCGGGGATCGTGTGGTTGATGACGTGCGTCACGTCGTCGACGTCGATGCCGCGTGCGGCCACGTCGGTCGCGATGAGCACGTCCTTCTTGCCGGCCTTGAACCCGGCCATCGAGCGCTCGCGCGCCTCCTGGCTCATGTCGCCGTGCACCGCGCCCGCGTTGAAGCCGCGATCGTTCAGCTCGTCGACGAGCTTCTGCGCCGCGCGCTTGGTGCGCGTGAAGATGACGGTCTTGCCCCGGCCTTCGGCCTGCAGGATGCGCGCGATGACCTCGTCCTTGTCGAGCGAGTGCGCTCGGTAGACGAGGTGCTTGATGTTCGCCTGCGTGAGGCCCTCATCGGGATCGGTGGCGCGGATGTGGATCGGGTTCGACATGAACCGGCGCGCGAGCGCGACGATCGGACCGGGCATGGTCGCCGAGAAGAGCTGCGTGTGACGCACGGCGGGGACCTTGGAGAAGATCTTCTCGATGTCGGGGAGGAAGCCGAGGTCGAGCATCTTGTCGGCCTCGTCGAGCACCACCTCGGTCGCGTGCGACAGATCCAGCAGGCGCTGGTTGTTGAGGTCGATGAGGCGGCCGGGCGTGCCCACGACGATCTGCGCGCCCGCCTTCAGCTGGTCGATCTGCCCCTCGTAGGCCTTGCCGCCGTAGATCGCCACGACGCTGGTCGAGCGGTTGGAGGTCAGCATGTCCATGTCTTCGTAGACCTGGACGCACAGCTCGCGCGTCGGCACGACGATGAGCGCCTTGACGCCGGGCGCCGGGTCGAGTCCGAGACGCTGGACGACGGGGATGCCGAAGCCGAAGGTCTTGCCGGTGCCGGTCTTGGCCTGGCCGATGATGTCCTGGCCGGGCAGCCCGAGCGGGATGGTCTGCTCCTGGATGGGGAAGGCGTCGACGATGCCCTTGACAGCGAGGGCCTCGACGATGTCCTGATCGACGCCGAGGTCGGCGAAGGTCGTCACGATGTGTGCCTGTCCGGCAGTGGGATGCTGCCTGGTTTCGTGCCCGGGCGCTGGAACCGGCTTCATGGCCGTCCGCGCGGGCGGAAGTGCGATCCACGCCCTTCTTTCCCACAGGCGCGGGCGCCCCGATCCGACGCCGGGGCCGAGACCACGATACCGGAGGACGCCGCGGCGAGCACTTAGGCTTCGTACATGGTCAAGTGGTTCTGGCAGCGCCGCGGCGCGGAGCGCAAGCTCCAGCTGCGCTCGCGCGACGACCTCGGCGGTGCCGACCGCGTCGACTTCGAGGAGCTCGCCCCTGACATCGACACCTTCCTCGGCCAGGCCGCGTATCTGCAGCTCGGGTACTTCGAGACCCTCACCGAGCTCATCCAGACCCTCCCCGAACTGGGCGAGAAGGAGGCGGTCGCACGTGCCGCGGGCGCCGCGCTCACCAAGCACGAGGCGCTCGTCGCGCTGATCCGCGAGCGCGGCGACGATCCGACCGAGCTGATGCGCCCCTTCCGCGAGCCGCTGGACGCATTCCGCGTGGCGACCCACGGCGTGCGACCGCAGGAGACCATGCTCTCGGTGCACATCACGGCGGGCATGCTCGACGACTTCTATCTGGCGCTCTCGGCCAGCTACGGCGAGACCGGGCGACGGGTCGCGCGCATCCTGCAGGCCGACTCGGACCGGCAGGCGATCGTCGACATCCTCGCCGACACCATCTCGAGCGATCCGGAATGGAAGTCGCTGCTGGCACTGTGGGGTCGCCGCCTCGTCGGTGACACCCTCCTCATCGCGCGTGCCGCGCTGCGGCCCATGACCGTGGGCTCCGCCGTCGAAGCCAAGGTCGAACCCGTGTTCACCGAGCTCATGGCCGCCCACTCGCGCCGCATGGACGCCATGGGCCTCGCTGCCTGAGACGGAAGAGATCCGGGATGCCGCGGCTCGCGGCATCCCGGATCTCTTCGGTGTGCGGGCGTGTCAGCCGATGCCGAGGCGCGCCTTCTCGCGGGCGTCGTGGGCGACGCGCACGCGGGAGATGATGAGGATCGCGGGGTAGGTCACCACCGCGGGGACGATGAGGGCGGCCAGCCACGGCCACGGCGTGTCGATGCCGACGCCGAGCCACGTGAGCAGCGTCCACGCGGCGCCGGCCGAGACGGCGCCGATCATGGGCGCCAGGGCGACGCCGCGCGTGAGCCGCTGGTGCAGCTGGAAGTGGATGCCGATGCCGACGACCGCGCCGACGATGAACGCGATGAGGATCTGCATGGCGTCCGGCTCAGGCGACGAAGCCGACGCGGCGCGACTCTTCTGAGCCGAGCTCGACGTACGCCAGTCCGGCGGTCGGGACGATGTACGAGTTGCCCTTGGCGTCGGCGAACGTCACGTGCGTCGCGCCGGCGTCGAGGGCGGCGGCGATGGACTTCTTGACGTCGGCAGCGGGCTCGTTCGTCTCGAAGTTGAGCTCGCGGCCGGTGTTCGCGATGCCGATGCGGATCTCCACGTGACTGACCTCCTGCGCGGGGCGATGGTTGCTCGGTGCGAGGCTGAGGCTCCCCGGACGCATGGCAACTCTACGACACCGCGGAGGGGCGGCCGCCCGTCGCCGGAACGCTCTGGGCGAACGGCCGATGTCGTCCGCTCGCGCTAGCTTCGAAGGGTGACACCGGGGAGCCAGACCACCGCGCCGTTCGTGCCGGATCCGCATCAGCGTGCGGTGATCGCGCTGCCGGCGGACGCCTCGGGCGTCGTCGTAGGCGCGCCCGGTTCCGGAAAGACGGCGACGCTGGTCGCCCGCGTCGCCGCCCTCGTCCAGGCCGGCGCCGCCCCCGACTCGGTGCTCGTGCTGACGCCGTCGCGCCAGACGGCCACCGTGCTGCGCGACCGGCTCGGCCTCGCGGTGCGCGTCGCCACGGCCGGACCCCTCGCACGCTCGGTGGCGTCGTACGCGTTCCAGCTCGTGCGCGCGCATTCCGTGGCGATCGACGCCGATCCGCCGCAGCTGCTGACCGGCGGCGACGAGGACCAGATCATCCGCGACCTGCTCGACGGCGACGCCGAGGACGAGGCCCACGCGCCCTCGCGGTGGCCGGAGTGGCTCGGCGCCGCGATCCGCTCGACGGCGGGCTTCCGCACCGAGGTGCGCACCTTCCTTGCCGAGTGCACGACGCTCGGGATCGAGCCGCCGCGCCTGCGCGAGCTCGGCGACCGCCTGGGGTTTCCCGCCTGGACGTCGCTCGCCTCGTTCGCCGAGGAGTACCTCCAGGTGCGGGCGGCCATGCGCGGCGCGCACCGCGACGCCGCGGGGCTCGTGCGCGAGGCCGTCGGGCTGCTGCGCGCACGGCCGATCGCCGGCGTTCCAGCGATCGACCGCGTGCGGTTCGTGCTCGTGGACGACGCGCAGGAGCTGACCCTCGGTGGCGTCGAGCTGATCGAGGCTGTCCGGGGGCATGGCGCGGCGGTGCTGGCCTTCGGCGACCCCGATGTCGGCTCCGGGGCGTTCCGCGGGGCGACGCCCGAGAACTTCGCCCGTCTGGCCGCGTCGCTCGGGGAGGTGCACGTGCTGGCTGACGGGCATCGCGGCAGCGCCTGGCAGCGCGAACTGGTCGGCCGCGTGACGCAGCGGATCGGCGCCGTCGGAGTGGTCGCGCACCGGGCCGCGGCGGCAGGAGCCGAGCCCGACGAGTCGGTGCGCGTGCTGACGCTGCGCTCGCCGGCGGAAGAGTACGACGCCGTCGCCCGTGTGCTGCGCGAACGGCACGTGCACGACGGCGTGCCGTGGCACGCGTGCGCGGTGATCGCCCACGACACCCGGCAGGTGGCCGCGCTGGAGGCCGAGCTGTCCGCGCGCGAGGTCCCCGCCCGCTCCAGCGGCCCCGGTCGCGCGCTCGGGGCGCTGCGGCCGGTGGCGGACCTGCTGCGGCTCGTCGAACTCGCATCGCGAGAGGACTGGACCTTCGACGATGTGCAGGCGGCGCTCGTGGGCACCTACGGGAGGCTCGACGTGATCGAGCTGCGCCGGCTGCGCTCGGCGCTTCGCCACGCGGAGCTGCGTCGCGCCGTCGGCGATGCGCAGGAGGACGGCGACAGCGGGGTCGATGGCGCCGAGGCGCGGATGCCGGGCGTCGAGCGATCCGGTCGCGACCTCGTGCTGTCGGCCATGGCCCAGCCGCTCGAGTTCGACCTGATCGACACGCGCGAGGCCCGGCGGGCAGGAGCGCTCGCACGGACGCTCGCGGTGCTGCGCGACGACCTGGCGCGCGGGGCCACGGCGCATGAGCTGCTGTGGACGGCGTGGGAGCGCAGCGGGCTCGAACGCCCGTGGTCCGAGCTGGCGCGCAGCAACGGCCCGCTCGCCGAGCAGGCGAACCGGGATCTCGATGCGCTCGTGGCGCTGTTCCAGGCGGCCAAGCGGTTCGTGGAGCGCTCCCTGGACGCCGACCCACGGGTGTTCGTGCGGTCGATCCTCGACAGCGGCGTCGCCGAAGACCGCCTCGACGCCCCGGCACGCGACGACAGCGTGCGGGTGCTCACCCCTGCCGGTGCACTCGGGCTCGAATTCGACACCGTGGTGGTGGCAGGGATGCAGGATGCGGTGTGGCCCAACACCCGCCTGCGCGGCAGCCTGCTCGAGACCTGGCGGCTCGCGGATGCCGCCACCCGCGCCGACGGCGAAGCCCTCGGCGCGTTCGACCGCCGCCGGGCGGCCATGCACGACGAACTGAGGCTGCTCGCCCGTGCGCTGTCGCGAGCAGACGCGCGACTCGTCGTGACGGCCGTCGACGACGACGACACCGGCCCGAGCGTCTTCTTCGAGATGCTTCCCGATCCCACGCCGTTCGAACTCGATCATCCGGTGTCGCTGCGCGGGCTGGTCGCGCGCCACCGTCGCACCCTCACGACGACCGCGCCGCGCAGCGGTGCCCCGGAGCGGAGTCTGACGGCCGCGTCACGCGCCGCGGCGCAGCAGCTCGTGCTGCTCGCCGAGGCGGGAGTGCCCGGCGCCGCGCCGATAGAGTGGTTCGGCGTCGCGGCACCCACCTCGACGGGGCCGCTCCGCGATCTCTCGAAGGAGGACGTGCGGGTGTCGCCGTCGCGGCTGCACGCGCTGGAGGAGTGCGAGCTCAACTGGGTGATCGGCGATCTGGGCGGCGACCCGGGGGGCACGACGGCCGGCCTCGGCACCATCATCCACGCGGCTCTCGAGCACGCCGCCGGCCACGACGAGGCGGCGCTGTGGGCGGAGGTCGAATCGCGCTGGGGGGAGCTGACGTTCGAGGCGGACTGGCGCGACCGGGCGGAGCAGACGCGCGCGCGGGATCTCGTGCGCAGGCTCCACCTGTATCTGCGGCGCTTCGACGACGCCGGTGGCAGGCTCATCGGCGCCGAACCGCACTTCGAGGTCGTGATCCCGCTGGAGGGTCCTGTCGGACAGCCCGCTCCTGCCGCAGAGCCGGAAGGCACCCGTGACGACGAGCATCGCGTGATCCTGTCGGGCTACATCGACCGGGTCGAGCTGGCTCCCGACGGCACCGTCGTCATCATGGATCTGAAGACCGGCAAGCGCGAGCCACAGACCGACGCGAAAGTGCTCGACAACCCGCAGCTCGGGGCCTATCAGCTCGCTTTCGAGTCCGGCGCGATCCCCGAGGCCGCCGGTCATGCGCCGGGCGGCGCGAAGCTCCTCGTGCTGCGGCCGACCGCCGCACGCGCCGACTACGCCACGCCGTGGCAGCCGCCGTTCGACGACGAGCGGCGCGCGGCCTTCGTGGGCCGCATCCGCACCGCCGTCGCAGTGATGCGAGGCACGTCCTTCACCGCACCGTATGAGGAGCACTGCCGTGACGAGCATTCCTACGGCCTGTGCCGCATCCACACGATCGGCGCGGTGAGCGCCTCGTGACGACCCTGCAGGACCTCACCGCGTCGGATGCGCGCCCGACGGCGACGACGCTGCCCGCCCGGGTCATCGCCGCCGCTCTCGGCCAGTTCCCCCCGACGGCCGAGCAGACCGAGGTCATCGAGGCACCGCTGTCGCCCGCCCTCGTCGTCGCCGGCGCCGGCAGCGGAAAGACCGAGACCATGTCGGCGCGCGTCGTGTGGCTCGTCGCGAACGGCATCGTGCGCCGCGATGAGGTGCTCGGCCTCACCTTCACGCGCAAGGCCGCGGGGGAGCTGGCCGAGCGGATCCAGAAGCGGCTCGCACGCCTGGCCGAGTTCGAGCGGCGGGGACTGCTTCCCGCCCTGCCCGCACTCGCCGAGGCGGGGCGCCTCGACGTGTTCGGCGAGCTCGAGCGCTCGGGCGCGGACGGCGCGCGGTCCACGGCGGAACGTCACCGGCTGCTCGACGGGCTCGCCGCAGAGGTAGGCGCCGTCGCCCAGGAGACCTCCGACGACGCGCTGCTGCACCGACCGACGGTGTCGACCTATAACAGCTTCGCCGACCAGATCGTGCGCGAGCACGCGCTGCGGATCGGGCGCGATGCCGAAGCGGCCGTGCTGTCGGAGTCCGCGGCGTGGCTGCTGATGCGTCGCGTCGTGTTCGGCTCGGATGATCCTCGCCTCGAGGCCCGTGGCGAAGCGGTGCGCAGCATCGTGGACGCCGCGCTGCGGATCGCGCGCGACGGCGTCGACAACCTCGTGGACTTCGACGCGCTCGCCGCTTTCCCGGACCGGTTCCGGACCGTGAGGGAGCTGCCGTCGACGAACCGGCGCACGACGGTCTACGCCGAGGTCGCCGAGGCCGTCGAGAAGGTCGATGCCCTCGCGATGCTCACCGATCTCGCACGCGAGTACGACGCCGAGAAGCGCCGTCTCGGCGTGATCGACTTCTCGGACCAGGTGGCGGGGGCGTTCGAGGTGGTGAACGGGCACCGCTCCGTCGCGGACGAGCTCCGCGACCGGTACCGCGTCGTGCTGCTGGACGAGTACCAGGACACATCGGTCGTGCAGACGGACCTGTTGGCGACGCTGTTCGCCGGTACGGGCGTCATGGCCGTCGGCGACCCCCATCAGGCGATCTATGGCTGGCGCGGCGCGAGCGCCGGCAACCTGGGCGGATTTGCCGACGCCTTCGCGCCTGACGGTGACTGCGCGCGCTTCGCCCTGCTGACCAGCTGGCGCAACAGCGCCACGGTCCTGACCGCGGCGAACGCCGTGCTCGCGCCGCTGGCCGAATCCGCGACGGTCGCCGTGCAGGAGCTGCGCGCCCGCCCCGGCGCGCCCGAGGGGCTCGTCGAGCTCGGCTTCGACGCCGACCTCGACACCGAGGCCGACCGCGTCGCGGATTGGTTCGCGCGCGTGCGCGCGGACCGGCGTGCGGAAGGACGCAGCACGACCGGGGCCATCCTGTTCCGCAGCAAGAAGCACATGGTGCGCTTCGGCGACGCGCTCGGCCGCCGCGGCATCCCGCACCGCATCCTCGGACTCGGAGGGCTGCTCTCGACGCCCGAGGTGGTGGACGTCGTGTGCGCCCTGCGGGTGATCAGCGACCCGTCGGCCGGCTCCGCCCTCATCCGCCTGCTGGCCGGGCCGCGCTGGGCGATCGGACTTCCCGACCTCCGCGAGCTCGCGGCGCTGGCGCGCCGGCTCGCCCGCCACGACGCCGCGCTGCAGCCGCTGGCTCCCGAGGTGGTCGAACGCATTCGCAGCAGCGCCGGCGACGACGACGGCTCGCTCGTCGACGCGCTCGATTTCGTGCTGCGCCAGAAGCCCGACCACGGCTGGCTCGAAGGGTTCACCCCGGCCGCGCGCGAACGGCTCCGCGAGGCGGCATCGGTGTTCGCGGGACTCCGGCAGGCGAGCGGGATGCCGATCCCCGAGCTCGTCCGGCTCATCGAGCTGGAACTCCGCCTGGACATCGAGCTCGCCGCGAACGAGTCGCGCGGTCCGGCACGTGTGGCGTCGGCCCAGCTGCGGGCGTTCGTGGACGAGGTGCACGCCTTCCTCGCCGCCGACGAGTCGGGTTCGCTGTCGAGCCTGCTGGCATGGCTCGACCACGCCGAGCAGCTGGACGAGTTCGCGCCGCGCACGGAGCCGCCCGAGGACGACGTCGTGCAGCTGCTCACGATCCACGGCTCGAAGGGGCTGGAATGGGATGCCGTCGCCGTCGTGCGCCTCGTCAAGGACGAGCTGCCCAGTGCGCCGCGCGACACCAAGGCGTGGCTCGGTTTCGGCGTGCTGCCGTACGAGTTCCGCGGGGACTCCGCGTGGCTGCCCCTGCTGGGGTGGCAGTCGGCCCAGACCCAGCAGGAGCTCAAGGAGGCGCTCGACGCGTTCGTCGAGGCCAACCGCGCCCGACAGCTCGAAGAGGATCGCCGCCTGGCCTATGTGGCCGTCACCCGCGCCCGCGACCACCTGCTGCTCACGGGCGCCACGTGGTCGGGGACGAAGCGCCCGCGCAGCCGCAGCGTGTTCTATGCCGAGATCGCCGATGCCCTCGGCGTGCCGCTGCCCGACGATGAGGCGGGCGAAGACCCGTACCAGGGGGAGCGGCGCATCCTGCAGTGGCCGATCGACCCGCTCGGTGCGCGCCGCGGAGCCGTCGGACACGCCGCGGACGCCGTCGCGTCGGCGCGCGCCGAGCCGCGGGCCGAGCTCGACGCCCAGGCGGCGCTGCTGCTCGCCGAGCGGGATGCGCGCCGCGCCCGACCCGCGCACACGGCTCCGACGCGCATCCCCGCCTCGCGCTACAAGGAGTATGCGGCCGACCTTGAGGGCACCCTCGCGCGCATCGCGCGGCCGCTGCCTGAGAAGCCGTTCCGGCAGACCCGTTTGGGCACCCTGTTCCACGCGTGGGTCGAGCAGCGGTCGGGGCAGGCAGGGCTGGGCGGCTCGCTCGACGACTCGCTGTGGGAGCTCGACGACGAGACCGCCGGCACGGACGCGTCCGCCGAGGATGCCGCGGCGCTGGCGGCACTTCGCGAGAGGTTCCTCGCGTCGGAGTGGGCGCAGCTGCAGCCGATCGAGGTCGAGACTGAGATCGACTTCACGACCACCGGCCCCGACGGCCTGCCCCACATCGTCATCTGCAAGCTCGACGCCGTGTACCGGCGGGAGGACCGCGGCGGGCGCATCGAGATCGTCGACTGGAAGACGGGAGCTGCTCCGCGCACGCCGGCCGAGAAGGAGGAGCGGATGCTGCAGCTGGAGCTGTACCGCCAGGCGTATCACGCCAAGCACGGCATTGCGCTGGACGAGATCGACGTCGCGCTGTACTACGTCGCCGCCGACGTGATCCTGCGCAACTGACGCCCGGGCAGGGCCCTCGGGCCGGCTCTCAGTCCGTCAGCCAGCGGCGCAGGGCCGCCTCGGACGCGCGCTCGGCGTCGGCCGCGGCATCCCCGCCGTCGTCGGGACGCGAGAGCGACCCGCCGGGAAGGGTGATGGGCGCGGTCGACAGATCGTCGGCGGCGCGCGGCGCGGCAGGCGCATCGTGCGGCAGGGACGACGCGAGCTCGGCCAGGTCGTCGGCCGACAGCTCCTGGGTGTCGGTGGGATCGGCCGAGGCGCCGGGCACGGCCCCCGTGTCGCCGCGTGCCTCCTCGTCGGCGACCCAGCGAGCGAGCTCGTCGGGGTCGTACGCGTCCGTCTGCATGGAGGTGTCGACGGCACCGGAGCTGTCAGCGGTGCTGGATCCGGGCATCCGCTCGAGGAGGGCGATGGCGTCGTCGACGTCGAGCGCATCGTCCGAGACGAGCGCGTCGCCGGTCACCCCCGCGGCGAGCGACTCCAGCAGCTCGACCGCGTCGGCGACGATGTCGTCGCGCGCTTCGTCGTGGCCGTGGATCAGCCACTTCGCGAACTCGAGCTCTGCGTACAGCCGGGCCCGCTCCCGGACCCGCGCGTCGGGTGCACGTCCGCTCTCGGCGAGGTACGCCGCGAACACGTCGGCGGCCGCCTCCGGAGCGGACGCGAGCCACTGCAGGTCGGTCGCGGGATCTCCGACCGACAGACCGTGCCAGTCGAGCAGGCCGGTCACCGTCGGCACGCCGTCGAGGTCTTCGAAGACGAACGCCCCGGTCCCGACCCCGTCGAGCACCACCGCGGACTCGAAGCGCCACAGCTCGTCGGCGTCGACGGCGAGGCGCCAGCGGTCCTGAAGGGCCTTCGGCAGCCGGCGCGTCGCCGTCGCGCGGTCGACGATGCGCGCCACGTCCGTCCGCACCTGCGCGGGCGTCCGCGCCGGGAGCCCCTCGGTCTTGACCACGGAGTGCGGCAGCGCGTGCACGGCTGCCAGGGCCGCGCCGAGCGAAGTGGCCGCCCCGCGACCGGCCGGCAGGTGCGCGGCGTCGACGCGATAGCCGGGAAGGAAATCCACCACGACGGCGCGGTCGTCGCCGATCCCCGCCTCGCCGAGGAGCTCGGGGGCGTGGAACGGCAGCAGGCTGCGCACGCCGGGGGTGAGCGCGCGCAGCGCGCGCACCTCGGCGGCCAGGTCGGCGGCGGCATCGTCGTCGGCCGGCACGCGCACGACGACGCGGCGGCCGTCGTCGAGATCCGCGACCGCGGAGTCGTACCGCCCGCTCGCGCCCTCGGTCAGCACGCCGACCCCGACGACCCCTGTCCTCGGGAGAGCCGAGGTGACGGACGCGGCTAGAGTGAGGGGTGAGCGTGCCATGTGCCCAGGGTAGGTCGGGCACGCGCGACAGTCCCCGCGCCACGCCCGGCCCTATCGACGAAGCGGAGCATCCTCGATGACGGCCCTCGACAGCACCGCGGAACCGCCGCTGGCCCGCGCCGGCTTCGACCGGGCGGCCGAGGAACGGGCCACTCCGGACCTGATCGACGCGGCGCGGGCGGATGCCGCCACCCGCGTGCTGGTGATCCACGGCGACGCCGCACCGCTCTCCGAGCCCGGCCGGCTGGCCTGGGTGAGCGCCGCCGACGTGCCCGCTGACGCCGAATGGGCGCTGCTCGGGCGCGACGAGACCGGTGCGCTGCTGCTGACCGCCGTCTTCCCTTCCGGCGAGGACGAGCCGATGCCCGCACCGGCGGGCTGGGCTGCGCTGCGCAGCGTCGGCGGGATGCTGGATGCGACCGACTCCGGCGCCTTCGTCGAGGCGCTGAGCCTCGGCCGGTGGCTGCTCGACTCGCACTTCTGCCCGGCCTGCGGTTCGCTCACCGACCTCGTCGACGCCGGCTGGTCGCGTCGGTGCCCGTCGTGTGGCCGCCAGCACTTCCCGCGCACGGATCCGGCCGTGATCGTCGCGATCACCAGCGCCGCCGACCCCGATGCGCTGCTGCTCGGCTCGAACGCGCTGTGGGGTGCGGATCGCTTCTCGTGCTTCGCGGGGTTCGTCGAGGCGGGCGAGTCGCTGGAGGCCGCCGTGCGGCGCGAGGTCGCCGAGGAATCGGGGATCGAGGTCGGTGCGGTCTCGTACCGCGGCTCGCAGGCGTGGCCGTACCCGCGATCGCTCATGCTCGGCTTCTTCGCCGAGGCCCGCGACGATGCCGCGGCGCGCGCCGACGGCGAGGAGATCGCGGCGGTGCGCTGGTTCACGCGCGACGAGATCGGCCGCGCGCTCGCGGGCGAGTCCGACGTCGTGCTGCCCGGGCGGGCGTCCATCGCGCACCGGCTCATCGCCGACTGGCACGGAGGGCGCCCGTGAGCGGTGGCGCTCTCGCCGGGCTCGACGAGCATCAGCTCGAGGCGGTCCGCGCGCTGCGCGGGCCGGTCGTCGTGCTCGCCGGTGCGGGGACCGGCAAGACGCGCGTGATCACGCACCGCATCGCGCACGGCGTCGACACCGGCGCGTATTCGCCGGGCCGTGTGATGGCCGTCACGTTCACCGCCAAGGCCGCGGGCGAGATGCGCGGGCGTCTGCGCGCGCTCGGAGTCGGCGGGGTGTCGGCACGCACCTTCCACGCCGCGGCGCTCGCTCAGCTCAACTTCTTCTGGCCGACGCTGGCGGGCGACTCGGCGCCCGGCATCGTCGACAACAAGGTCAAGCTCCTCGCCCATGCCGCGGACGGGGTGGGCCTCTCGCCCGACGTCGCGACACTGCGCGACGTCGCGTCCGAGATCGAGTGGCGCAAGGTTTCGATGCTGGGCGTCGACGAGTACGCCCGCGTGCGGCCCAACGGTGTCGGCCGGCTCGGCCTCGATCGCGTCGTCGCGCTGCAGCACGCGTACGAGAAGCTCAAGGACGAGCGCCGGCAGCTCGACTTCGAAGACGTGCTGCTGGCGTGCGCGGGAATGCTCGAGGCGGAGCCACAGGTCGCGAAGGCGGTGCGCGAGCAGTATCGCCACTTCACCGTCGACGAGTTCCAGGACGTGTCGCCGCTGCAGAACCGCCTGCTCGAACTGTGGCTCGGCGACCGCCGGGATCTGTGCGTCGTGGGCGACGCCAGTCAGACGATCTACTCCTTCGCCGGCGCCGACGCGCGGTTCCTGCTCGACTTCGACAAGCGGTTCGAGGGCGCCCGCATGGTTCGCCTGGAGACGAACTACCGCTCGGATGCCGGCGTCCTGGGGGTCGCGAACGAGCTCATGCGGGGGCGCCCGGGCGCCCTGCATCTCTCGCCGGCACCGTCCCGTGGGGCAGACGCGTCCGCAGCCACCCCGACTGTCACGGCCTTCGAGGACGACCGCGACGAGGCGCGGACGGTGGCGCGGCGCATCGCCGCGCAGATCGCCGACGGCGTGGACCCGGGGCACATCGCGGTCCTCTACCGGGCGCACGCCCAGTCCGCCGAGCTCATCGCCGCCCTCTCGGATGCCGGCATCGCCACGACGGTCCTCGGCGGGCGCCGCTTCTTCGACATGCCCGAGGTGCGGCAGGCCGTCATGGAGCTGCGCGCAGCCGCTGTCGCTCCGCTGGAGAGCGGTCTGGTCGACACCGTGCGCGACATCCTGCGTTCGCGCGGCCTGACCGACGATCCGCCCGAGGCCGGCGGTGCGCTGCGCGACGCGTGGGAGGCGCGCGCGGCGTTGCTGCGACTGGCCGAAGAGGCGCCGCAGGGCACGACCCTCCGTGCGTTCACGGACGAGCTGACCGCACGGGCGAAGGTGCACGACGAGCCCGCGCTGCGCACCGTCACCCTGGCGACGCTGCACGCGGCGAAAGGTCTGGAGTGGGACCACGTGCACCTGGTCGGCATGGCCGAGGGCCTGCTGCCGATCTCGTACGCGACCACCTTCGAACAGGTGGACGAGGAGCGGCGGCTGGCGTACGTCGGGATCACGCGGGCCGGGCGAACGCTGTCGGTGACGTGGGCGCGAGGGTCACGGGAGCGGCTGCCGTCGCGGTTCCTGCGAGAGATCGGCAACGGCACTCTGCGTGCGGTCGGTGCGTCCGGACGTCCCGGTGCAGCGACCCGGAGCGCAGGGCGACCGAGCGCGTCCGCGCGAGACGCCGCCGGGCACGCTCGTCGATGAGCCGGCCGGCCACCATCCCCGCCTCCCAGAGCACCGCCGGCTCGACATCCACGGCGCGTCCGATGAGCTGAGCGGCCACCGTGGGCCACGCGGGATCCGCGTCGCGGTGGTGCGCGGCGACGCAGGCGAGGCACGCCGTGTCGCCCGGCTGGACGAACGGGCCGACATCGGCGCCGGGTCCCGTCAGCACGACCGGCAGATGCGGGATGTCGGACGCCATGAGCGCTGCCGCAGCCCCGGGCGGAACGACACGGGGCACGACGAAGACGACCGCTGCGGCATCCTGGTCCGGCTCGTCGATCGGATCGAACGGATGCCGCACCGCCGCATCGAATCCGGCGGCGGTCAGACCGCGCGCCACGAGGTCGCTCTGGGCCTCGGTCACCGCCTGGTCGCGGTGCAGCGACACCGCGCGGCGGACTGCCGGGCCCGTCGTGAGCGCGCGGCGCAGGCGGATCAGCAGCCGCGTCGCGGCGTCGTCCGACGGGGCTCCGAGCGCCCGGGCGAACGGGACGAACGAGGCGTCGGGGACGCCGCGCTCGAGCTCGCGCACCATGCGAAGCTGCCAGGGCTGCGGGTCATCGAGCAGCGCGACCGGGTCGGCGCCGAACTGCAGCGACGACGCGGTCCGCCACACCGCCGGATACGAGGGGTCGAGGCTCAGCATGACCCGATCCTGCCCGAGCGGCGATCGGGGCGGACGGTTATCCACAGCTCGGGCCGCCGGGGGATCCAGCGGCCGGTCTGGGGAGGAGCAGCCCCGCCCGATCAGACCGGTCGGTGGTCGTCGGGGGCGGGCCCGCTCTCGTCGCCGTCGCCGTCGCCGGGCGCCTCCGGGGCTTCCGGATCCTGCTCGGCGCCTGCGGCGCCTGACTCGGGGAACTCTCCGGCGAGCAGGCGCGCGAGCGCATCGTCCAGTTCGTCCGGTGCCGGCTCCTCGCCCCGCGCGCGCGCCTCGAGGCGGGCGACGAGGGCGGCCGGATCATCGATGTCGGAGGCGGCCGGCATGAGGTCGGGGTAGTCCCACAGAGCATCGCGTGCGGCCGGGCCCACGGCATCCGTCACCGCACGCCACATGGCGGCGGCCTCGCGCATGCGACGGGGCCGGATCTCGAGACCCACGAGCGACGCGAGCGCGCGCTCGGCCGGTCCGCCCACCGCGCGGCGCCGGCGCACCGCCTCGGCGATGCGCGGCGCGGACGGGAGCCGCGACGTGGCGTCCTCGGTGACGACCTCGACCCAGCCCTCGATCGTCGCCAGGAGGTTCTCCAGACGGGCGAGGGCGTCGTTCTGCGCCTCGGACCGCGGCGGCAGCAGCGCCCCGCTCTCGAGGGCCGCACGCAGCTCCTCGGGCTGGGACGGGTCGAAGCGCGACGCCATGTCTTCGAGCATGTCGGTGTCGACGTGCACGCCGCGCGCGAAGTCGGTGACCTGCGAGATGACGTGCAGGCGCAGCCAGCGGGCGTGGCGGAACAGACGGGCGTGCGCGAGCTCGCGCGTCGCGATGTACAGGGCCAGCTGGTCCTCGGGCACCTCGAGGTCCCGGCCGAAGTCGGCGAAGTTCTGCGGCAGGATCGCGGCCTGCCCGTCGGGCATCAGCGGGATGCCCACGTCCCCGCCGCTCACGACCTCCTTCGACAGGCTGCCGATCACCTGACCGAGCTGCGTCGCGAACAGCGAGCCGCCGATCGTGCGCATGAGGCGTCCCGCCCCCTGGACGAGCTGCTGCATGTCTTCGGGGGACTGCTCGCTGAGCGCGGTCGTGAGGGCGTCGGCGATGCTCGTCGCCACCGGCTCCGCGAGCTCCTGCCACACCGTCAGGGTCGCCTCGACCCACCCGCCGCGGGTGATCGTGGTCGGCGGAGCCGAGAGGTCCGAGATGCTCGTCGCCTCGCTCAGCCACAGCGTCGCGAGCGCGAACGCCTGGTCGAGGTCGGTGCGCTGGCCCGCCGTGACGCCGAGCCCCTCCTGGTTGGCGATGTGCAGCGCCTGGCGCTTGGCCATGTCCCACGAGATGCCGCTGTCGCCCGCGTTCGCGAACACGCCCTGGAGCTGCCGCATGATCTGCTGCATCATCGCCGGGTCGATGTCCATCCCCGACATCCGCGAGAGCTGCTCGGGGTCGATGCCGCCCGCGCCGCCGCCGAAGAGCTGCCGCATGAGCTCTTGGAAGTCGTCCTCTGGACTGCGGTCGTCGTCTGCCACTTCAGCCGCCTTTCAGCCGGTCGATGACGTTGCGCTCTACGCTAGTCGCAGCATCCGTCGCACTCCCCGGCCGGGACCTCGAACCCTTACGCCGGTCGCGAACGACCAGGCACTCACACCCCCGGCACGGAAGAGAGGTCCCGCGTGGCCCTGTTCGACGAGAACACCACCATCCAGCCCGCGCCGCGACAGCGCATGTCGCGGCGGGCACTCGCCGGCGTCTGGGCGCTCGCGGTCGCCATGGTGGTGCTGCTCGTCATCACGTTCCTGCCGACGTCGTATGTGATCCAGCAGCCCGGCCCGGTGTACAACACGCTCGGATCGGCGACGAACGCGGACGGCGACGAGGTGCCGCTCATCTCGGTGGACGGGGCCGAGACCTATCCCACCGACGGGTCGCTCGACCTGCTCACGGTCCAAGTCCAGGGCAACCGGGAGCACACGCCGTCGTGGTTCGAGCTGGCGATGGCCTGGTTCGACCCGAGCAAGGCCGTGCTGCCGATCGACGCCGTGTTCCCCGCGGGTCAGACGACCGAGCAGCGCAACGAAGAGAGCGCGGCGATGATGGTCGACTCGCAGCAGGAGGCGACGGCCGCGGCGCTGTCGGAACTCGGGTACGACGTGGGCGCGACCCTGTCGGTGCACTCGGTCGTCGAGGGCGGGGCCGCCGAAGGGGTGCTCCAGGAAGGCGACCTCATCCTCTCGGCGGACGGGCAGCCTGTCACCGACGCGACGGCGCTGCGCAAGGTCATCAACGACGGCGCCGGCGCAGCCGTGGAGCTCGTCATCGAGCGCGACGGCGCGCAGCAGACGGTCTCGGTCACCCCGAAGGAGTCCACCGCCGACGGAAAGACCGTGTGGCTGATCGGCGTGACCCTCATCACCGACTACGACTTCCCGATCGACGTGACGATCCAGCTCAACAACGTCGGCGGACCCAGCGCCGGAATGATGTTCGCGCTCGGCATCATCGACACGCTGACCCCGGGCGAGCTCAACGGCGGCGAGCAGGTCGCCGGCACGGGCACGATCACCGCGGACGGCACGGTGGGGCCGATCGGCGGCATCCGTCAGAAGATGTGGGGAGCGGTGGATGCCGGTGCCGACTGGTTCCTCGCCCCGGACGACAACTGCGACGAGGTCGTCGGGCACATCCCTGGCGACCTGCGGGTGTTCTCGGTGAAGACGCTGGACGACTCGCTGGAGGTCCTGGACACCATCAGCGACGGTGGAGACCTCGACGCGCTGCCGACCTGCACGGCACGCTGACCCCGCGTCTGCCGCGGAATTCTGGGGGTTCGCCCAGCGCGGACAAAGCATCCGCCCTGTGCGGCCCGCCTAGGATGGGACGGTGACCACGACCTCAGCGCCGACCCCGGCCACACCGTCCCGCACCCGACGCGTCATCGCCATCACCCTCGTGGTCATCGCCGCGCTCGTGGTGGCCTTCTTCGTGTTCGCGAGCCTGTACGCCGACTGGCTCTGGTTCGATCAGCTCGGCTTCCAATCCGTGCTGACGACCCAATGGATCGCGCGGGTCGTGATGTTCGTGGTCGGCTTCCTCGGCATGGCGGTGCCCGTGTGGCTCTCGATCCAGCTCGCGTACCGGCTTCGTCCCGTCTACGCGCGACTGAGCTCGCAGCTCGACCGCTACCAGGAGGTCGTCGAGCCGTTGCGTCGCCTGGCGATGTGGGGCATCCCCGTGTTCTTCGGCTTCTTCGCCGGGTTCGCCGCGTCGGCCCAGTGGGAGACCACGTGGCTGTGGTTCAACGGCGTCGCGACCGACACGACCGACCCGCAGTTCCACCTCGACACCGGGTTCTACATGTTCGCGCTGCCGTTCTGGAGCTCGCTGGTCGGGTTCCTCTCGGCCGTGCTGCTGGTGTGCCTGCTCGTGACCGCGCTCGTGTCGTACCTGTACGGCTCGGTGCGCGTCGGCCAGCGAGAGCTGCGGATCTCGAAGTCCGCCCGCATCCAGCTCGCCGTGATCGCGGGCCTCTACCTGCTCGTGCAGGCGGCGAGCCTGTGGCTCGACCGCTACAAGACGCTGATCGAGCCCGGCGACCGCATCACGGGTCCCGGATACACCGGCGTGAACGCGATCATCCCCGGGCAGACGATCCTCGCCTTCGCCGCCGCGATCGTGGCGATCCTCTTCTTCGTGACGGCCATCATCGGCCGCTGGCGCTATCCGCTGGTGGCCACGGCCCTCCTCGTCGTCTCGGCGATCGTGCTGGGCGTGGGCTACCCGTGGGTCGTCACCACGTTCCAGGTGCAGCCGAACCGCCTCTCGCTGGAGCAGGAGTACTACCAGCGCAACGTCGACATGACGAAGACGGCCTACGGCATCGACGGACTCGACAAGCAGGACTTCGAGGCCGTGACCGACGTCGAGGCGGGCCAGCTGCGGGCCGACGCGGGCACGACCGCGCAGATCCGCGTGATGGACCCGGCGATCGTGTCGCCGACGGTGCGCCAGCTCGAGCAGTACCGCTCGTACTACCAGTTCGCCGACCCGCTGGACGTCGACCGCTACGACATCGACGGCGTCTCGCAGGACACGGTGGTCTCGGTGCGCGAGCTCAACCTCGAGCAGCTGGGCGTCGCGAACGACTGGCAGAACAGCGCCGTCGTGTACACCCACGGCTACGGCATCGTCGCGGCCAAGGGCAACGACCGCACGGTCGACGGCAACCCGGTGTTCCTCGAGCGCGGCATCCCGGCGACCGGGTTCCTCTCCGACGAAGAGAACTTCCAGCCCCGCGTGTACTTCGGCGAGTACTCGCCGACGTACTCCATCGTGGGCGCCCCGAAGGACTCCGACCCGATCGAGCTGGACTACCCGTCGGGCGAGGACGACTCGTCGAACGAGACGAAGACGACGTTCGACGGCAACGGCGGTCCGAGCCTCGGCAACGTGTTCAACCGCCTCATCTACGCGCTGAAGTTCCAGGCCGAGCAGATCCTCTTCTCGGACTACGTCAACGAGGACTCGCAGATCCTGTACGACCGCGATCCGCGTGAGCGCGTCCAGAAGGTGGCCCCGTACCTGACGCTCGACAACGACCCGTACCCCTCCGTCGTCGACGGCCGGATCGTGTGGATCGTGGACGGCTACACCTTGAGCGCGAACTACCCGTACTCCTCGACGGTGAGCCTCACGTCGGCGATCTCGGACTCCAGCAACCCCGCTCCGCGCTTCGCGCTCGACGACATCAACTACATCCGCAACTCGGTGAAGGCCACGGTCGACGCCTACGACGGCAAGGTCACGCTCTACGCGTGGGACGACGAGGACCCGGTGCTGAAGTCGTGGCAGAAGGTCTACCCGTCGACCGTCAAGCCGATCAGCGAGATGTCGGGCGAGCTCATGAGCCACGTGCGCTATCCGACCGACCTGTTCAAGGTGCAGCGCACGATCCTCGGCGTGTACCACGTCGACGACGCGCGCTCGTTCTACCAGAGCGACAACCGCTGGAAGACCCCGAACGACCCGCAGGCCGACACGCAGCTGCAGCCGCCCTACTACCTGACGATGCAGATGCCGGGGCAGGACGCCCCGACCTACTCGATGTTCACGTCGTTCATCCCGTCCGGTGAGGGCAGGAACGTGCTCATGGGCTATCTCGCGGTCGACTCGAACGCCGGCAGCGAGGCGGGCAAGAAGAGCTCCGACTACGGCAAGCTCAGGATGCTGGAGATCAGCGCCGACACGACGGTGCCCGGCCCCGGCCAGGTGCAGAACAACTTCGACGCGCAGCCCGAGGTGTCGTCGTTCGTGAACCTGCTCAAACAGGGCGACTCCGACGTGCTGAAGGGCAATCTGCTGACGCTGCCCGTCGGCGGCGGTCTCCTGTACGTGCAGCCGGTGTTCGTGCAGTCCTCCGGCGCCACGAGCTTCCCGTCGCTGCAGAAGGTGCTGGTCTCGTTCGGCAACGAGGTCGCGTTCGAAGACACGCTGAACGAGGCGCTCGACGTGCTGTTCGGCGGCGATTCGGGAGCGGATGCCGGTGACACCGACGTCCCGACCGATCCGAACGCGCCGACCCCCGAGCCGACACCGGAGCCCACGCCCGCGCCGACGCCCACGGAGCCGACCGACGCGTATCAGCAGGCTCTGCAGGACGCCCAGCAGGCGATGCTCGACCGCCAGGCGGCATTGGAGAAGGGCGACTGGGCGGCATACGGCGAGGCAGACGACCGTCTCACCGCCGCCGTGCAGAAGCTCATCGAGCTCGGCGAGCAGTAAGACCAGGTGACGCGAGAGGGCCGCTCGTCTTCGGACGGGCGGCCCTCTCGCGTCGGCGCGGTGTGCGCGCCGTCAAGAGGTGAGCGCGGCGTACCAGATCAGCAGCATGGTGACCGCGAAGCCGGTGAACTGGTTGAGCCACAGGAACCGTCGCCATCCCGCTGTCGCCTCGGCCGCGTCGGCGTCAGCGATGCCGCGATAGGGCCACACGGTCACGAGGTACGGCACAGCGAGCAGGGCCGCCAGCGGGCCCGGCCATGCGGTCAGCAGCATCGCCAGGCCGGCGACCGCGTAGCAGGCGAGGGCGAAGCGCACCGTCCAGCGCGCGCCGCGGACGGTGGCGATCGAGGCGATGCCTGCGTCACGATCGGCGACGACGTCCTGCACGGCGCCGAACGCATGCGACGCGACACCCCAGAGCGCGAACGCCACGATGAGCGCGGCGAGCTGCCACGTCCACGTCGCGCCGGCGAGCACCAGGGCGTACACGGCCGGCGAGAAGAAGTGGATGCTGCTCGTGATCGAGTCGAGGAACGGGCGTTCCTTCAGGCGCAGCGGCGGCGCGCTGTAGAACACCACGAAGAACAGGCTCGCGGCCAGCACCAGCCAGGACAGCGGAGAGCCGGCCAGCACGAGGAAGACGACGAACGGGAGGCACAGGACGCCCGCGGCCCACAGCGTCACGCGATGCAGCCGCCGGTCGAGCACCGCCCCGTGGGCGCCGCCCTTGCGCGGATTGCGGAGGTCCGACTCGTAGTCGAACACGTCGTTGATCCCGTACATCGCGAGGTTGTACGGGACGAGGAAGAAGAGCGTGCCGACGATCAGCGCGGCATCGATCTGCCGCGTCGTCATCAGGTACGCGGCGGCGAACGGGAACGCCGTGTTGATCCAGCTGACCGGACGCGACGAGACGAGCAGACGACGCGCGACGTTGCCCGCGCGCAGCGGTTCGGCGACGGTCATGCGCCCACCTCCGTGGCTTTCTCGCGGGCCGGTGCGAAGAGCGTGTAGACGGCCGGCACGAGGAACGCGGCGCAGAGGGGGTACGCGAAGTCCTCGATCGGCGCGAGCCCGACGCGCACGCCCGAGATGAGCTCGTCGGGGTACGTGAAGAGCCCGACCGCGATCATGACGTTGTCGAAGACCGCCGTGAGGAGGATCAGGATGCCGGCGGCCGCGGCCGACGCCGCCATCCGGCTCCTGAACCGCGGGCGGCGGGCGGAGAGCGCGACCGCGATCGCGGTCGCGGCGAGGAAGGGCGAGAGGACGAGGAGGTAGGTCATCGACGTGCCTCCTGCCTCGGCGTGACGGCATCCTGCCGCCTGCGCGAGATCATCCGCAGCGCGCCGGCCCACGACACGAGGGCGAGATAGCAGAGGAACGCGAGGAACACCGGCTCCTCCAGAGGCAGATGCGGCGCGAGGTCGACACTTAGCAGGAGGGGGCTCCCGCCCTTCACGAAGACCCCGGCTGCGATGCCCACGAGGTCGCAGGCGACGAAGAACACGGTGCCGATGCCGACGGCCGCGGCGGTGCGGCCCGGTGCCGCCCAGGCCGCCAGCCGCCATCGCCTGTCCAGGAGCGCCACTCCCGCTCCACTCAAGACGATCGCCAGCAGATACACGCCCGGCACGTCACACCCTCGCCGTCTCGGGCAGCGGGCCGGGTGTGCGGTCGCCCCGCAGGCGCTTGACGACGAGCTCGGCCGAGATCAGGCACATCGGCAGCCCGATGCCGGGAAGGGTCGACGCGCCGACGTAGGCGAGGCCCTCGACGCGGCGCGACGCGTTGCGCGGCCGGAACATCGCGCTCTGCCCCAGGGTGTGCGCGAGGCCGAGCGCGTTGCCGCGCCAGGCGCCCAGATCCGCCTCGAAGTCGCCCGGGGTGACGGTGCGGCGCACCACGATCCGGCTCGCCAGGTCAGGGATGTCGCACCACGTGGACAGCTGCGCGATGACGCGATCTGCGGCAGCCTCGACGGCCGGATCGCCTCCGCCGTCCACGCCGCCACGGCCCAGCCCGGGATCGGCGGGCACCGGCACCAGGACGAACAGATTCTCGTGGCCCGCGGGCGCGACCCCGGGATCGGTGGCGCTGGGACGGCAGACGTACAGGGATGCCGGATCGGGGATGCGCGGGCGCCGCCCGAAGATGTCGCGGAAGTTCGCACGCCACTCCTTCGCGAACAGCAGGGTGTGGTGCGCCAGCTGGGGGAGGGCGCCCTCGACGCCGAGCATCAGCAGCAGCGCTCCGGGACTGGGGGTGCGCGACCGCCACCAGCTCTCGGGGTACGTCTGCTGCTCGCGGGGGAGGAGGGTCGTCTCGGTGGCGTGCAGGTCCGCGCCCGACACCACGAGTTCCGCGGCGAGCCGGCGTCCTCCGGCGAGCTCGACGCCCGTCGCCCTGCCGGACTCGGTGAGGATCCGGGTCACGCGCGCGCCGGTCTCGATGCGGACCCCGGATGCCTCGGCGAGGCGTGCCACGGCTCCGATGATCTCGGTGAACCCGCCTCGGGGATACAGGACGTGCTCGTCGAGATCGAGATGGCTCATCAGGTGGTACAGGCTCGGCACGCCGTACGGGGATCCGCCGAGGAACACCGCCGGGTACTCCAGGATCTGGCGCAGTCTCGGATCGGCGAACCTGCTCTCGACGTGCCGTGCGAGGCTGCGCGTCAGGAGCGGCGCCAGTCGCGGCATCCGTCGCAGCAGCGCGGGATCGCGCAGGCCGGCCGTCGTCTCGTACGTGTCGTAGAGGAACCGCGTGACCGCGAGGTCGTACGCATCGGCCGCCGAATCCAGGTAGGCGTCCAGGCGCGCGCCCGCGCCGGGCTCGACGCTCTCGAACAGCGCGGCGGCCCGCGCGCGTCCGGAACGCACATCCAGCTGCTCGAGCCGCGTCGCCGGGTCGGAGTACACCCGGTAGGCGGGGTCGAGGGGGACGAGGTCGAGCTCGCGCTCGGCGGTGGTGCCGAGCAGCCGGAAGAAGTGGTCGAAGACCTCGGGCATGAGGTACCAGCTCGGGCCGGTGTCGAAGCGGAACCCGCCGTGCTCCCACGAACCGGCGCGCCCGCCCAGCTCGTCGCGTGCCTCGAGCACCGTGACGTCCCAGTCCTCGCGCGTGAGCAGGGCGGCCGTGGCCAGCCCCGCGATGCCACCGCCGACGACGACCGCGCGACGCGCGCTCACGCGCCGGCCCCGCGCGGCGCGAAGCCCAGCATCGCCCGCATCGCCAGGCGTGCCTTGACCGCATCCGGCACGCGCACACGGGTGTCGTCGTCGGGCGTCGTCCGCAGTCGCGCGGCGAGCTCCGCGAACAGGTCGTGGGCTGCCGTGACAGCCCGCCGGCAGTCGGCGGGGAGCGCGGGGATCACGCGTGCCGCGGCAGCGAGATCGAGATCGATGCGATCGAGCACGACGGTGCGGTCCGCCGGCGAGGCGAGATCCAGGTAGTCGCGGCCGAGCCGCGCCCGGTCGTCGTTCAGGTCGCGCAGGAAGTTCACGTCCTGGAAGGCGGCGCCCAGGCGGCGGGCGCCGTCGACCAGCTCGGGTGCGGGGGCCGCCGGATGCTCCGCCCCTGCGTTCACGAAGACCTGCAGGCACATCAGCCCGATGACCTCGGCCGAGCCGTACACGTAGGCGTCGTGCGACGCCGTGTCGTGGCGACTCACCTCGAGGTCGACGCGCATCGACGAGAAGAAGGGCTCGACGAGGTCGGATCCGATGCCGCACTCGCGTGCCGTGCGGGCGAACGCGTGCAGGATGAGGTTGCTGCTGAACCCCTGCGCGACGGCACCGAGGCAGTCCTCTTCGAGCCGGTCGAGCACGGCCGCGGCCTCCTCGGTCGTGAGACCCGCCTCGCGGGCGGGCCCGTCGACGATCTCGTCCGCGATGCGGGCCAGCGCGTACACATTGCGCACGTGCGGGCGCGGCCGAGGCCCGAGCAGCCGGCACGCGAGGCCGAACGACGTCGAGTAGCGGGCGATGACGGCGGCCGCGGCATCCATCGCGGTCCGGTCGTACAGGGCGAGGCCGGACGCCTCTTGCGACGTGGCGGTGTTCACGGGGTCCTTCGTTCGATCTCGTCAGCCAGCTCGCGCAGCAGTCGTCCGGCGCGCACAGGGAGGGCGTCGTCGCGCGACCCTGAGCGGACCGCGTCGAGGGTCTCGGCGATCAGCCCGGCGAGCCGCTCGCGCGCCCCGCTGTCGGCGAGGACGACCTGCGCCTCGCGGACGGCCACGGGGCCCGTGGCGGCCCGGGCGAGGGCGGCGTCGACGCCGGGCAGGGCAGCGGACTCGCGGGCCAGGGCGATGAGCGGCGTCCGCTTGGTCTCGCGCAGGTCGGGTCCGCTGTCACGGCCCGTCTGCTCGGCGGTCCCGAACGTGCCGATGAGGTCGTCGACGAGCTGGAAGGCGAGCCCGAGCCGGCCGCCGAGGTCGCCCAGCACACGGAGCGCCGACCCGTCGGCGCCCGCCAGGACGGCTCCGGCCTGCAGTGGCGCGCGGAACGAGTACACCGCGGTCTTGCGGAAGGCGGTGTCGAGCGTCGCGTCGCGCGACGGGAACGTCGACGACACCGCGTTCTCCACGTCGGCGAGCTCGCCGGCCGCCGACACGATGATCGCGTCGTCCACCAGAGCCAGGAGCCGCTCGGTGGTGGCGGGGTCCGTCGGCGCCATCGCGACGAGTCGGAACGCCTCGTGCAGCAGGAGATCGCCCGCGAGGATCGCTGCGGCGTCGCCGAGCGTCGCCGCCCCGTCGGCGTCGGCGCCCGCGGCGCGTCCCCGGTGGCGGAACTCACCGCCGACGTTGGGAACGCCCCGGCGCTCGGTGTCGTGGTCGATCACGTCGTCGTGCACCACGAACGCGGTGTGCAGCAGCTCGAACGCCGCGGCGACCGAGAGCACCGCCGGCCGCGCCGACTCGTCGCCGCCGAAGGCCTCGAAAGCGGCGGTGACCAGAGCCGGCCGGAACCTCTTGCCGCCGTGGGCAGCGCGGCCGATGGCGGCGGCCAGCGCGCCGAAGCCGTCGCCCAGCCCCTCGGCCCGCTCGCGGATGCGGGCGAGCGAACCGTCGATCGCCGTGGCGACGGCGGGATCACCCGCGATCATGACGCCCACCTGCGTGCGTCGGCCCGGTCGAACAGGTGCAGGTGCTCCGCCTGCAGCACGAGCCAGGGCGAGAACGCCCACGGGGTCGCGGTGAGCGCCGCGGCGAGGTCCTCGGGCTCGACCCAGCGGGCCTCCATCGCCTCGAGAGGGTTGAGCCGCGGCTCGTCATCGGTCCGGGCGATGTAGACGGGGCAGACCTCGTGCTCCACCATCCCGGCGCTGTCGGTCGCGCGATAGCGGAACAGCGGCAGAGCGAGCTCGAGGGTCGCGAGCGACAGGCCGAGCTCGGTGTCGGCATGGCGGCGCACGGCGCTCGCGACGGGTTCGGCGGGCCGGGGGTGGCCGCAGAACGAGTTGGTCCACACCCCGGGCCACGTGCGCTTGGTGAGCGCTCGCCGGGTGACGAGAACCTGACCGTCGTTGTTGAGGACGTGGCACGAGAACGCGAGGTGCAGCGCGGTGTCGGCGCCGTGGACGGTCGACTTGGGGGCGGTGCCTATCGCGTTCCCTTCCTCGTCCAGCAGAACCACGTGATCGATGTCGGTCATTTCGGTCACTCCTCCCGATAGCTAGTTTATCTAGCGACCCATTTGTGCGATGCTACAACGGTTGGGAGGGAGACGTCCACGATGTCCGACCGCTGGCTTCCGCAGACGGATCACGAGCGCGCGGTGATGCGCGTGCTCACGTCCATCCGCGGCATGAGCGACGCCATGGAGCGCATGCACAGCGGCATGAAGGGCGACATGGACATGAACGCGACGGACATCGCCGCGCTTCGTCTGCTGATCATCCGGGAGCAGAAGCGCGCTCTGGTCAGCCCGCGCGACATCGCCCAGCACCTGCGCATCTCGACGGCATCCACCACGAAGCTCCTGGACCGCCTCGAAGCGTCGGGGCACGTCGAGCGGCGCGCACATCCGTCCGATCGCCGGGGGCGCATCGTCGTCCTGACGGACGACGCGCGGAACGCCTTCTTCCGGATCTTCGGCGAGCGGCTGCGCGCGATGCGCGACATGACGATGCGCTACGACGAGGAGTCGTTGTCGGTCATCGCGCGGTTCCTCGATGACCTCGCGGGAACCATGGATCCGGTCCGCTGATCCGCGCAGCGCGCGCGGTGGGATCCGCGTGTGCACGCCCTGCATGCCGAAGGCCCCCTGATCAGATTTCCCTGATCAGGGGGCCTTCTCTTGTTGCGGGGACAGGATTTGAACCTGCGACCTCTGGGTTATGAGCCCAGCGAGCTACCGAGCTGCTCCACCCCGCGGCACAAGGAATAGCCTAGCACGGGTTTTGAGTGCTCCGCGCCACGGGGCAGGTGGCTTGCCCCGGCCGCGCCGTCCACGTCAGGATGAACGCATGCCGGACGACCCGCGTCACAACCCCGAAGACGACCGCATGGACGGACGCGACGAGAGCCCGGCTGAGCGCGCCGACCGCAACTGGAACGAGGTGCTCCAGGAGCTCCGCGTGCTCCAGACGGGCACGCAGATCCTCACCGGCTTCCTGCTCGCCCTGGCATTCCAGCCGGCGTTCGCCGACCTGACCGATCCCCAGCGCACCGTCTATCTGGGACTGATCGTGCTCGCGGCGCTCAGCTCCATCGTCGCGCTCGCCCCGGTCGCCCTGCACCGCGCCGTCTTCCAGCAGGGCATCAAGCCCTCCGTCGTCCGCTACGGGCACATCGCGCTCGTGACGGCGCTCGTCACGGTCGCCGTGCTGATCGTGGGCGTCGTCGCGTTCGTGTTCGACGTCGTCGTGGGCGGTTCGGCCTTCTGGTGGTCGCTCCTGCTGCTGGCCGCCGTGCTCGTCGCGCTGTGGCTCGTCGTGCCGGGCATCATCCGCGTCCGGGCGCGCGAGATCGTGGGCCGGCGATGACCGACACCTTCGCGATCGCAGTCGCGCAGTTCGCGCCGACGGCGGATGCCGCCGCCAATCTCGACGCCGTCGCACAGCTGGTGGCGACGGCATCGGCCCGCGGCGCACGGCTGGTCGTCCTCCCGGAGTACTCCAGCTACTTCGTCGACCCCTTCGACGACAGCCTCGCCGAGAACGCGCAGGAGCTGGACGGCCCGTTCGCGCACCGGCTGACCCAGATCGCGCACAGCCACGACGTCATCGTCGTGGCCGGTCTCCTGGAGCGAGCCGGGGACGGCCGCCGGGTGCGCAACACCGTTGTGGCCGTCGACGGCGGCGGGCTGCGAGCCCACTACCGCAAGCTGCACCTCTACGACGCCTTCGGTCAGCGCGAGTCGGACTGGGTCGAGGCCGGCGAGCCCGCCGAACCGCTCACCTTCGAGTCCGGCGGACTGCGGTTCGGGCTCATGACCTGCTACGACCTGCGGTTCCCCGAGGTGAGCCGTGTGCTCGTGGATGCCGGCGCCGATGTCCTCCTCGTGCCCGCCGAGTGGGTGCGGGGGCCCCTCAAGGAGCATCACTGGCGCACCCTGCTGCAGGCGCGAGCCATCGAGAACACGGTGTTCGTCGCCGCCGCGGACCATCCGCCTCCGCTCGGCGTGGGCAACTCGCTCATCGTCGACCCGCAGGGCGTCGAGCTCGCCGGGGTCGGCACGGCGACCGACGTGGCGGTGGCGCACCTGGACGTGGGCGCGATCGCGCGCGTGCGCCGGGTCAACCCGGCGCTGGCGCTGCGCCGCTACCGCGTCGAGCCCCGCTGAGCACGGTCAGACCGACCGCGAGAGGCGGGATGCCGCCTCCTCGAGCACCTCGACGCGCTTGCACGCCGCGAATCGCACCAGCGTGGCGTAGTCGCCCCGCCGCGCGGGGGTCGCGAACGCCGTGAGCGGGATGGCGACGACCCCTGCCCGCTCGGGCAGAGCACAGCAGAAGTCGGCGGCATCCACGGCTCCGAGGCCGCGCGCGTCGGCGACGGTGAAGTACGACCCCGCGGGCGTCGACACGTCGAAGCCGGCGCTGCGCAGTCCGGCCCCGAGCAGATCGCGCTTGGCGCGCAGCGTCGCGGCGATGCCGGCGAAGAACGCGTCGGGCAGTCGCAGCCCGGTCGCGATGGCGGGCTGGAACGGGCTGCCGTTGACGTACGTCAGGAACTGCTTGACGGCGAGCACGGCATCGACGAGGTCGGCGGGCCCGCTGACCCAGCCGATCTTCCAGCCGGTCGTCGAGAACGTCTTCCCGCCGGACGAGATGGTGAGCGTCCGCTCCCAGGCGCCGGGAAGGGTTGCGATCGGCACGTGCGGAGCCCTGAAGACGAGGTGCTCGTACACCTCGTCGGTGATGATCACGGCGTCGTGGCGATCCGCGAGCCGCACGACCTCGTCGCGCACCTCGGCCGAGAACACCGCGCCCGTGGGGTTGTGCGGATCGTTGACGAGGATCACGCGGGTGCGGTCGGTGACGGCGTCGCGCAGCTCGTCGAGGTCGGGCTGGAAGTCCGGCCAGCGCAGCGGGACCGTCACCAGTCGTGCCCCCGCCAGCGCGACCACCGCCGCGTACGAGTCGTAGTACGGCTCGAACACGACGACCTCGTCGTCCGGACCCTCGATGAGCGCCAGCAGCGCCGCGGCCAGCGCTTCAGTCGCGCCGGCCGTGATCAGCACATCCCGGCCGGGATCGAGGCGCAGCCCGTAGAACCGCGCCTGATGCTCCGCGACGGCCGAGAGCAGGTCCGGGATGCCGCGTCCCGGCGGGTACTGGTTGACGCCGTTCGCGATGGCCGCGCGCGCGGCCTCGAGCACCTCGGCGGGTCCGTCCTCGTCGGGGAAGCCCTGACCGAGGTTGATCGCGCCGGTCTTCGCCGCGAGCGCCGACATCTCGGCGAAGATGGTGGGGCGGATCGCTCCGTCGGCGCCGACGAGCCCGGCCCCGACGGCGGTGCGGTGCCATGCTCCGGGGATCTGTCGCATCGCATCACCGTACCGGGCGGGCTCATCTCCGTTGCATAGGCGAGTCCCACTCTCGACATAAGAAACACACAGCATCGGTCGGCACAGTGGTGAGTGCTTGGCAGAAGGAGCAACCATGAGCGACAACCAGGGCGACCGCCCGGAAGACCAGACCCCCGCCGTCCCGGCCGTTCCTGCGGCTGAGCCCGCCTCGGAGCAGCCGGCAGCGACGCCGCCCGCGGCATCCACGGAGCCGGCGGCGCAGCCCGCCTCGCCCGTGCAGCAGCCCGCCGTTCCGGCGCAGCCGGCGTCATCCGCAGCCCCCGTCTCGCCGGCGCCGTTCATCGCGCCCGGTCAGCCGTCCGCACCGGCGCAGGCCGCCCCGGCGCAGGCCGCCCCGGCGCAGGCCGCGCCGCCCGCGGGCTATCCGACGGGTGCTCACGCCTACGCCCGCCCCCACGGCTACGCCGGCCAGCCGGCGCCGTACCCCCAGTCGTACGCGGGACAGCCCGCTCCCGGCGCTCCCGGCGCCTCCTTCGGCCCCGCCGCCGACGCGCAGCCGACGCTGCCCATCGGAGGTGCGAACGGCACGGCTCCCACCGCCACCGCCACGACCACCACCGCGAAGAAGCCCACCGGCGCGGGCAAGGTCGTGGGCCTCATCGTGGCCGCCGCGATCGTGGGCGGCGCGGCCGGGCTCGGCGGCGCCTACGCGGGCGTCTCCTGGTTCGCCCCGGTCACGTCGTCGACGTCGGCCGCGAGCCCCCAGACGGTCGTCGTCAACGACTCCGGCAGGGTCAACCAGACGACGGGCATCGCCGCCAAGGTCGTGCCGAGCGTCGTGACGATCGAGGCGACGAGCTCGTCGGCCGGTGGCACCGGATCCGGCGTCGTGCTCACCGAAGACGGCTACATCGCGACCAACACGCACGTCGTCACCCTGGACGGCGCCACCGCGGACGCGACGATCCGGGTGACGACGTCCGACGGAAAGGTGTACGACGCCGAGGTGGTCGGCACAGACCCGACGTACGATCTCGCGGTCATCAAGCTGAAGGACGCCTCGGGCCTCACCCCGATCGAGTTCGCCGATTCGAGCAAGCTCAACGTCGGCGACACCACCGTCGCCGTCGGCGCGCCCCTGGGCCTGGCGAACTCGGTCACCGAGGGCATCGTCAGCGCGCTGAACCGCTCGATCTCGATCGCGTCGTCCGCCGCCCCCGACAGCGGGGACCAGGATCAGTCGCAGCAGGACCAGAACGGCCAGGAAGCGCCGTTCCAGTTCGACTTCGGCCAGGGCCAGCAGCAGCAGTCGTCCGGCGAGACCATCTCCATCGCGGTCATCCAGACCGACGCGGCGATCAACCCCGGCAACTCCGGCGGCGCGCTGGTGGACCAGGACGGCAAGCTCATCGGCATCAACGTCGCCATCGCGACCGCGGGCGGCTCGTCGAGCGACGGGTCCGGCTCGATCGGCGTCGGCTTCTCGATCCCGTCCGACATCGCCAAGCGCATCACCGACGAGATCATCAAGGACGGCGAGGCCACCCACGGCCTGCTGGGCGCGAGCGTGCGGGCCGCGGCATCCGTCGAGGGCTCGACGACCACCGGGGCGTACATCGCCGAGGTGACCGACGGCGGGGCGGCCGGCGCGGCGGGCCTGCAGAAGGGCGACGTCGTCACGACGTTCAACGGCGTGCCGATCACCGACGCGACCGACCTCACGGCGCAGGTGCGCGCCGCGGCGGCCGGCAGCAAGGCCGAGGTCGGATACGTCCGCGACGGCAAGGCGCAGACCGTCGAGGTCACTCTCGGGACGCTGGAGCAGTAATCCACATCCCTCCGGACGCCCAGCGCCGGTAGCAAGCCTGCCGGCGCTGGGCGAGCAGGATAAGCTCGCACGATGGCGTCCTTCTCGTTCGGCGCGGGGAATGCCCGAAAGCTCGCGACGATCCCGCTGTACGCCGCCGGCCGCCTGCTGACGTTGGTGGTCCCTCGGTCCCGTGACGAATGGGTGTTTGGCTGCGCCGTCGGCATCGGCGACGGCGCGCTCGCGCTGTGGCAGGCCGCCTCCACCGGTCGCCACCCTGCCGTCTGGCTGGTGGCGTCCGACCGTGAGGCGAGGGATGCCGCGGCCAGGGGCATCCCGACCGTCCGCAAGAACTCCTGGCAGGGGCTGTGGCGCACCGCGCGGGCGCGGGTGATCGTCGTCACGCACGGCTTCGGCGATGTCAACCGGTACGCGGTCACGGGCGCGTTCGTGGTGCAGCTGTGGCACGGCATCCCGCTCAAGCGGATCGGGCTCGATTCGCCCGAGACGCTGCGCGTGCCCGGGCCGATCGCCCGCACACCGCTGGCGGCGCCGCTGCGCGGGCTGCTGCGCAGGATGTACCGCGCCGCCGCGCGGCGCATCGACGTGCTGCCGGCGGCATCCCATCTCGTCCGAGGGCGGCTGGAGTCCGCGTTCTCGCTGCCCGACACCGCGGTGCCCGTCACCGGCGAGCCCCGGGTGGACGTGCTGTCTCAGGGCGCGCCCGACGATCGCCGCGTCACCGCGCGCGCCGCGATCGGGCGCGCCGTGCCGCGGGCCGATCCCTCCAGCAGGTTCGTGCTCTACGCTCCCACGTGGCGCGACGGCGCCGCGGATCCCGCGGTGCCCACCGACGAGGAGTGGACGCGCATCGTCGACGTGCTGACGCGCCATGACGCGACCCTGCTCGTGCGGTCGCATCCGCTGGGCGCGGGGGAGTACACGCCGCCGTTCGCCACCGATCGCGTGCAGAGCCTCGGGAGCGATCTCGTGTCCGACGTGACACCCCTGCTGCCGGGCGTCGACGCGCTGGTCACCGACTATTCGTCGCTCGCCTTCGATGCGGCGCTCGTGCCGCTGCCGACGCTGTTCCTCGCCCCCGATGTCGAGGAATATGCGCGACGCCGGGGGTTCTACGGCACCTACGACGCCGTCGCAGGTGACGACCGGAGCCAGGACTGGACCCAGGCGATCGCTCAGCTGGACGGGCTGCTGGGCGACCCCGCACAGCGGGAGCGCCGCAGGGAGCGCGCGCGCGAACTCAGCGGGCGCGTCCACGCGCATCGCGACGGACGCAACGCCGAGAGGGTGTACCTTGCCATTCTGGCCGGGACCGCCCACGCCCGCCCGAGGGAAGGAACCCGATGACCGAGGCGCGCTTCACGACCGACGAGGGCCCCGCACTGGTGCTCTCGGGCGAGGGGGAGCGGCCGTCGTCGGTCGACCTCGTCGGCGCTCGTGCGCGGGTCTCGGCGCGGATCACCGGTCGCGGCAGGACGTGGCGGGCGGTTCTGCCGCTGCGCGCCGCGCGCTGGGGTGGTCCGGAGCTCCCGCTCCCGTCGGGCTCGTACGACCTGCGGATCGTGGATGCCGGGGGTCGCGGCATCCACTCGTCCGAGGTGCTGCCCATCACCCAGCTCGGCACGCTGCGGGCTGCGCTGGAGGGCGCGCGGCTCGAAGTGGGACCGCCCATGGATCCCGCCTACGACTCGGGCGAGGGCCAGGACGCCCTGGAGCGCCGCTACGCCACGCGACCGGCGGCAGGGTTCGAGAACGCCGTGTTCTTCGAGAGCTTCTATGGCCGCAACGCCAGCTGCAACCCGCTGGCGATCGATCGCGAGCTCGCGCGCCGTGCGCCGGAGGTCACCCGCTACTGGAGCGTCGTCGACCTGTCGGTGGCGGTGCCGGAGGGCGCGATCCCCGTCGTCGAGGGCAGCCCCGACTGGTGGCGCGCACGCGGCGCCGCGCGGCTGCTCGTCGTCAACGACTGGCTGCGTCGCCGGTTCTCGCGCCGCCGCGGGCAGATCGTGCTGCAGACGTGGCACGGCACGCCGCTCAAGCGCCTCGCGCTGCACCGGCCGGGGTTTGACCCGCGCCGCATGGCCGCCGTCGTGCGCGAATCACGGCGCTGGAACGTGCTGCTGGCGCAGAACCCGTACGCGGCGCGCATCCTCGCGAAGGCGTACGCGTTCCTCAGCCGGCCGGTGTGGGTCGAGGGGTATCCGCGCAACGACATCTTGACCACCGGCGACGGCGCGGCGACGCGGGCGGCGCTCGGGATCCGTCCCGACGAGCGCGTGCTGCTGTACGCGCCGACATGGCGGGACGACCGCGATCAGATCGTGGACTTCGTCGACCCCGCCGCGCTCGCCGCCGCCACGGACGCCGTGGTCCTCGTGCGCGGGCACTCCCGGACGCTGCTTCCGGGGCGCGACGCCGAGGGCCCGCGCGTCGTCGACGTCACCGGGTTCCCCGACACGTCGCTGCTGCTGCTGGCGGCCGACGCGCTCATCACCGACTACTCGTCGGTGATGTTCGACTTCTCGGTGACCGGCAAGCCCATGTACTTCCTGGTGCCCGACATGGAGCACTACCGCGGCGAGCTGCGGGGCTTCTACTTCGATCTCGCCGCGCACGCTCCCGGTGCGATGGTGCGCTCGCAGGAAGAGCTCGTCGCGGCGCTCGCCGCCGACGACACGGCGGAGCATGCCGAGCGCTACCGCCAGTGGCAGGCGAAGTTCAACGCGCGCGACGACGGTCACGCGGCCGAGCGCGTGGTCGCCCGCATCCTCGACCAGGGCTTCATCCGCGTCTGACGCGACCGGCTCCGTGCGGAGGCGGTCGTCGGCCCGCTCAGGGCAGCGGCGTGTTGCGGCTGCCCAGGCGCGACGTGTCCACGGTGTCGCGCGCTCCGCCGATCACCCCGCCGAGGAAGCCCCAGCCCCACGACAGGTGCATGGTCGGCAGCACGGCCGCCGACCACAGCTTGTCACGCCAGCCGCGCCCGCCGCCGGAGCCGAGCGCGACCGCGAGGATCAGGACGGCGTACGCGATCACGGGCAGATAGACGAGGGATGCCGCGACCGACCACCATCCGGTGAGCACGCCGGTGGCCTGCAGCACGCCGATCACGAGCGCGAGGACGATCGTGAGCACGAGGGCAGGGGGAGCGAAGAAGCGCAGCGAGTTGCCGCGTCCGAACCGTCGCACGAGTTCGCCGCGCCAGCGTCCGGTCGCGGCGAACTGGCGCACGAGCCGGGTCCAGCTCTCGCGCGGCCAGTAGGTCACCGACAGCGAGGGGTCGAACCAGACGCGGTACCCGGCTCGGCGGATCCGCAGGTTCAGCTCCCAGTCCTCGCCGCGTCGGATGCTCTCGTCGAACAGCCCGACCTCTTCGAGGACGTCGCGGCGCATCACTCCGAGATACGCCGACTCGGCCTCGCCCTCCTGCGTGCCGCCGTGATACGCGCCGCCGCCGAGGCCGATGGGGGAGTTGTAGGCGCGGGCGACCGCTCGCTGGAAAGGCGTGCGGCCGTCTGCGTGCATGACGCCGCCGACATTGGCTGCGCGCACCCGGTCGAGGGTCTGCAGCGCCTGCCGGGCGTACGAGGGGTCGAGTTCGGAATGCGCGTCGACGCGGACCACCGTCGGGTAGCGGCCGGCGCGGATCGCGAGGTTCAGGCCCACCGGGATGTCGGCGGCCGGGTTGTCGACGAGCACGATGCGTGCGTCGTCACGCGCCAGCTCATGTGCGAGCTCGGTGGTGCCGTCGTTGGAGGGACCCAGCGCGAGGATCAGCTCGGTGGGCGCGTCGATGTCCTGCGCGAGCACCGTCTCGACGGCGCGCCGCAGATAGGCGCGCTCGTTGAGCACCGGCATGACGAAGCTCACGCCGGCGCCGGGAGGGGGGATCGGAGCGTCCCTGCGTCCGTGTTGCTCGTCCTGCACTGGTCGATCATGTCATGCGCGCCGGTCGATAGGCTGGACGAGTGGGTCTGGTCTCGGATGTGAAGAAGGCGGTCGCGCTCGTCCGCAAGGCCGTACGCAATCGCTCGGCCGTGATCGACGTCCGCCGGACGCTGGCGGCCAGGCCGCCGCATCCTTCGTTCCACTATCGCGTGGCCGTCTACTTCGCCGACGGCGCGGTCAACATGTACCAGATGCGGCAGTGGTACAAGCCGCTCGCCGGCCTGGCGAAGACGTGGCCGGTCGTCGTGCTGAGCCGCGCCGCGACCGGAGCCGAGTCGCTGCTGGCGGACGGGGCGCTGCCCGTCGCCTTCGTGCCCACCGTGCGCGATCTGGAGCGGTTCATCGCCGACCAGGACATCCGCGTCGTGCTGTACGTCAACCAGAACACCCGCAACTTCCAGATGTTCCGCTACGGCCGTCGCTGGCATGTGTTCATCAACCACGGCGAGTCCGACAAGATGTACATGACCACCAACCAGTACAAGGCGTACGACTACGCGATGATCGCGGGCGACGCCGCGCGCGAGCGCCTGGAGCGCGTGCTGTGGGACTACGACATCGAGCGTCGCACGATCGAGATCGGGCGCCCACAGGCCGACCACTACTCGGGCACCCTGCCGTACACGCCCGACGAGCGCACCGTCGTGCTCTACGCGCCCACCTGGGAGGGCGACCGCCCGTCCGCCCACTACGGATCGATCGCCACGCACGGCGAGGCTCTGGTCTCGGCGCTGCTCGCGAGCGGGAAGCATCGCGTGATCTACCGGCCGCATCCGCGCTCGGGCGTCGTGAACCCGGAGTACGGCGCGGCGAACAAGCGCATCATCGCCGCGATCGCGGCCGCGAATGCCGCCGATGCCTCGGCCAGCCACGTGTTCGACGACGGACCCGATCTGGGCTGGCAGCTGGCCGCCGCCGATGTCGCGATCGTCGACATCTCGGCGATGGTCTACGACCGGCTCGCCGCCGACAAGCCGCTGCTCATCACGCGTCCTGTCGACCCGGCCGCGGCGATCGACACGCACGGCTATCTGTCGGCCTGCGAGTGGCTGGATGCCGCCTCGGCGCCCGCGATCGTGGCCGAGACGGAGCGTGTGCTCGCCGACCCCGACGCGGTCGCCCGCCTGGAGCAGTGGGTGAGGCACTACTTCGGCGACACGGCGCCGGGCGCGGCGACGGCGCGCTTCGAGGCCGCCATCCAGCGCCTCATGGACGACTGGGAGCAGTGGTACGCACGCTCGGTCGCCGACGAGGACGACGAACCCGACGACGAGGCCGAACTCGACGACGAGGCCTGAACCGCGGCGATCAGCCGACGGGGGCGGGCCGCTCGACCAGGCGCGCGACCGCGCTGAGGGGGATCGCGACCCACGTCGGCCGGTTGCGCGCCTCGTAGATCGCCTCGTACACCGCCTTGTCGAGCTCCAGAGCGGCCAGCAGTGGATGCCGCGGATCGAGGTCGATTCCGGACGTGGCGGCGTAGCCGTCGACGAACGCCGCTCGCGCGGCCGCCGCCCACTCGCGCACCGCTTCGGGGGAGCGGTCGGGATCGTCGAGCCGCAGCGAGCCGGCGACATAGTCGAACGACCGGAGCATCCCGGCGACGTCGCGCAGCGCGAGATCCGGCTGCACGCGCTCGCTCATCGGCCGCAGCGGCTCGCCCTCGAAGTCGACGAGCACCCAGCCACGGCCGGGGGCATGGAGCACCTGGCCGAGATGGAAGTCACCGTGGATGCGCTGCAGCGGGGGCCAGGGCACATCCCGAGCCCGCCGATAGACGGTCTCGATCGCGTCGCGCTGCGGGCCGAGTTCTGGCACCTCGGCGATGGCGATCGCGAGCCGCCGCTCCCACGCCGCCGATGTCGCCTCGCGGTCGGCGGCCGCCGCAGCGTGCGTCGGGAAGCATCCGGCGAGGCCGCGGTGCACGTCGGCGGTCGCCGCGCCGAGCTCATAGGCCTGGGTACGGAAGTCCTCGCCCCGCGCGGCGGCATGCAGCGCCACGCGCCAGGCGTCCTCGACACCGGGGAGGAACTCCTGTGCGAAGGCCAGGGAGCCGTGCACCGCGCCATGAGCGGTGGACAGATCGGGCCACGCCCCTTCGATCCAGCCGATGGGGGTCGGCACGCGGCGCGACCCGGTGGCCGCCAAGGACTCCTGCAGCTCGATGTCCGGATTGAGGCCGGCGTGCAGCTGACGGTAGACCTTGCAGATGACCGGAACGCCGTCGCCCTCGTAGATCAGCGAGGTGTTGGACTGCTCACCACTGACGACCCGGGCCACGCGCAGCCGCCCGGCCGGCGCGGCGACCCCGGCGGGCCGCCCGGTGGCGGTCGTCTGCGGGCCGAGGGCGACCCCGCCCTGCTCGACGAGCGCCAGCAGCGCGTGGGCGTAGGCATCGTCGAAGGGGCCGTCGATGAACGTGCTGCCGGGCTCCGGACTGCCGATGATGTGCTCGGGATCGGCGTCCACGGTCTCGGTCGCCCGCTCGACGACGGGGATCTGGTACAGCACGACCGGGAGTGCGCCCTCATCGGCCACGAGATAGGTCCGCACGCGCGCGGCGCGCGCGTTCGCAGCGGTGGTCGCCGCCGTGAGGTCCCACCACGACACGAGGCGCAGGCTCGGCGGGCGCCCCTTCGCGGCGTACCACCGCTGCCGCGGCATCCACGCCGCGAGGCAGGCCAGGGTGCTGTCCATACGTGCGAGCGTATGCCCCGTGCCCGAGCCTGTCGAGACGCGATATGCAAGCGCTTGCAGCGCGCCCGTCACTCGTCCTCGCCGGACTCCTGCGCCTGTGCGTTCTCGATGAGGGGAGCGACCGGGATGACGATCGATTCGACGGCGCCCGCGGCGGCGGGGTCACCAAAGCCGAGGCCGCCGAGATCCGTCGCGGGAGCGCTCGTCAGCCGCTCTGCCACGGTCTCGGTGCGCGCGGGCTCGGAGGGGAGTCCCGCCCATTCGACGGGTTCCTCGGGAAGCTTGCTGAACAGACCCATGACGATATTGTCGCCCCGGTGGGAGGTCTGCGGAGTCACATCACGAACCTCCACAGATACTCCTCACCGTCATCGGGGCGGAACCACGTGATGGTCACCGTCGTGGCGTCGGGGTCGGCGTCGCACAGGCACAGCTCGGCGGTGTCGCCGGGAGGCATCTGCCCCCAGTGCTCCGTGGCGGTCGCAGCACCCAGGTCGACCAGTGCACGCACGAAGTCCAGCGTGGTCGGCCCGACGTTCGTGACGAGTGGATGCCGGTCGTACACCCGATCGACGCGCCACGGCACGCGATAGGCCAGGGGCGGGAGAGGCTCGTCGGGGTCGATGGCTCGCAGCATCCCGCCACGGTAGGAGCGGCATCCGACGCGGTGACGCGGTCGCGCCGGCGGATCGACGCCCGCTGTGCACACGCCGTTGCCGGTGCCTCCTGGGGAGGAGGCTCAGTCGTCGGCTGGAGCCTCCAGCTCGGGCCGCCGCCGCCGCACGATGCCGGCGACGGCCGCCGAGCCCCGCGTCACACCGCCGATGACGGCTTCGCCCGCCCGCCGCACGCCGCGCCCCGCGAGACGCTCGAGGCGATCTGCGCCGGGACGGGGCTCCAGGTCGGGCGGAAGATCGATCGGCGGCATGCCGAACGCGCGCCGCGAGCCGACGAGCACGCGGCGTCCGAGGATGTGGTTGCCGGCGCCGCCGACGGCGGCGCCGATGCCGAACGGCAGAGCCTTGCCGATCCACGATGCCCCGCCGCGCGCCGCGAACTGGCGGATGAAGGTGGATTTGAGCCGGTCGACCATCGGGCCCACCGCCGCGCGCGGCAGCGTCTTGGTGACGAGCTCGCCCCAGTACGTGGAGCGGTTGGGCCCGCGACCGGCGGCCTGGCCCGCGAGCTGTGCGACGAGGTCCACGCCCTCCTTGCCGAGCATGAGGGTCAGCACCAGCGCTCGCGCGCGGTCGGGGTCCGCCACGGGGATGCCGTGGACCTCGGCGACCGACTGCGCGAAGAGCGTCGTGGCCTCCAGGAACGCCACCGTCTCCACACCGCTCAGTGCGAGCGTCACGCCGGTGCCGATCCCCGGCACCACGGCGGTCGCACCGACGGCCGCGCCTCCTGTGGTCACCGCGGCGAGGTAGCGGCGCTCGAGGATCCGCACGATCTCGGCCGGTGTCGCGTTGGGATGCCGCAGCCGGATACTGCGCAGGTGGGCGAGCACGGCGGGGCGCTGGATCGCCAGGACGCGGTCCAGCGCGCGGATCGTCAGCGGATGCTCCGCTGATCCCGTGGGCGGCAGGCCGCCCTGCCACGGCGCGCCGTCCGGCAGGGAGTGGATGCGGTGAACCTTCTCGGTCATCGGCGCCAGCCTAAGACGAACCGCTGGGCGAATGCCGCCAACGGCACCCGCCCAGCGGTTCGGCGTCTGATCAGACGAAGAGGTTCGCGCGCTCGAGGTCTTCGGCGAAGTCCACCTCGACGGCGTACAGGTCAGAGATGTCGAGCGGCTGGAGCAGCACGCCGTCCTCGGCGATCGCGAGCTCGAGACCACGCTCGAAGTAGTCCTGGTCGTCGACGCGCGTCAGGTGGCGCATGAACGCCTTCTTGTCGGCGCTGGAGATGTAGTTGATGCCGACAGCCTCGCCGATACCGCCCTTGACGGTCTTCGACAGCTCCTTGATGAACCCTTCGGCGGTCACGGTGTACTTGACCTCCTCGTCGCTCACCTTGGAGGTGTTGACGGTGACGAAGGACTGGTCCCGCTCGATGAGCTCGATGGCGCGACCGAGGACGCGCGGGTCGAAGACGACGTCGCCGTTCATCCAGAGCACGCCGCTCCTGCCGGTGGTGGCAAGGGCGCGCAGAAGGCTCTTGGACGTGTTCGTCTGGTCGTAGCGGTCGTTGTAGACGTAGTCGACGTGGGGGAACGCCTCGACGATGGTCTCGGCACGGTAGCCGACGACGGTCGTGATCCGGGCGTCGCGACCGAACGCAGCGCGGATGTTGTCGTGCTGCTGCTGCATGATGCTGCGGCCGTCGCTGAGCTCGGTGAGCGGCTTGGGAAGGCTGCGCCCGAGGCGCGAGCCCATTCCTGCTGCGAGGATGACGGTCTGAAGGGTCAAAATCTGCTCCTGAAGTGCGTGATTCACTGCCGGTTCACCGGCGCGACACCCCTTCGTGCCGGAACCAGGGTATCGAAGGCGACTGAAAAGGTGCAGAATGGTCGGCCGCCGTTGCCGTTTCGTGACATAACGCGAATGCGGAGACTCGGCGGGAAGCATCTGCCGCGCGATCAGGCCCGCTTGATACGTTGGTGCGGTGACAGCCTCCCTCCCGGTGCCGAACGACATCGATCCGGAAGAGCCGGACCGTCACTCGAGCGCGCGCGTCGTACGGATATCCGACACGGTGTCGCAGCCGTCCGAGAAGCCGCGGCGTCCGGCTCGTCCGCCGCGCCAGGGCGGCAAGTCCGCCCCGCGCAAGAAGCGCTCGGCCGCCGCTCCGGTGGATCCCGGCCCCCCGCCGCCGCTGCCGAGCGACCTCGAGATCGCCGCGTCGGTGGCAGCGGCCATCATCGTCCCGCCGAAGCCTCCGCTGCCGACCGAGGCGCCCCCCGCGGCATCCGCGCCGGAGACGACCGCGGTCGAGGAGTCGGTCCCTGCTGTCGAGGAGTCCGTCCCTGTCGAGCAGGCCACGACCGCACCGGACGCGCCCACCGTCGAGACCGCCCCCGCACCGGCGCCCCCGGCACCCCCGGTCTCAGAGCCTGTGGTCGCCCCGCCCGCGCCCGTGGAGGCCGAGACCGAGGCCCAGCCTGAGGACGAGGCATCCCCTCACGCGCCGGTCGTCGTGCCGACGCTGGGGGCCGCCGCGGGCGAGGCGCTCGTGCTGCGCGGGGTCACCAAGCGCTTCGGCAGCACGCACGCGGTCGACGGCATCGACCTCACCGTGCCCGCCGGCACCTTCTACGGTCTGGTCGGCCCGAACGGCGCGGGCAAGACCACGACGCTGTCGATGATCGCCGGCCTGCTCGAGCCCGACCGCGGCACGATCGAGGTCGCGGGGGTGGATGCCGCAGCCCACCCGCTCGCGGCGAAGAAGCTCATGGGCGTGCTGCCGGATCGGCTCCGCACGTTCGACCGCCTCACCGGTCGCCAGCTCCTCTACTACTACGGCGTGCTGCGCGGACTGCCACCGGCGGTCGTCGAGAGCCGCACCACCGACCTCGCCCGCGCGTTCGACCTGCAGGAGGCGCTGGGGCGCAGCGTCTCGGACTACTCCGCGGGCATGCTCAAGAAGGTCATGCTCGCCGGCGCCATGATCCACTCACCGCGCCTGCTCGTCCTCGACGAGCCATTCGAGGCGGTCGACCCGGTGTCGAGCGCGATCATCCTCGACATCCTCTCGGCCTACGTCGCCCACGGGGGAACGGTCATCCTCTCCAGCCACGGCATGGAGCTCGTCGAGCGCGTGTGCACGCGCGTCGCCGTCATCGTGGCCGGCCAGGTCCTGGCCGAAGGCACGGTCGACGAGGTCCGCGGCGAGCTGACGCTCGAGCAGAGATTCGTCGAACTCGCGGGCGGCCTCAGCGACGTGGAGGGCCTGGAGTGGCTGCACACGTTCTCCGGCTGAGGCTCGCGCTGCTGTTCGGCGCCCTGCGCGGTCACACCGGCCACGTGGTGCGCGTCGTGCTCGGGCTGGTCGTCCTGGTCGCGGCGACGGCCGCGGCCTGCTGGGCGCTGCTGACGATGAGGGATGCCGCGACCGACGCCGTCCGCACGGTCACGGTGCTGGGCGGTTCCGCGGTGACCCTCGGGTTCGCGCTCGCCCCGCTCATCGGCGCGCTCGACGATCCGCTGGATCCGCGGCGCTTCGCCGTGTTCGGCCTGTCGCGGGGGCGCCTCGCGGGTGTCCTCGTGGTCGCGGGCCTCATCAGCGTGCCGATCCTGGCGCTGCTGGCGGTCGCCGTGTGTGCGGCGATCGTGTGGGCCGACCACGGCGTCCCGGTCGCGATCGGGATCGCCAGCGTCGTGCTCGGCGTCCTCACCTGCTCGCTGCTGGCCCGCGTGTGCGGGGCGCTTGCATCGCTGTTCCTGCGCGAGCGGCGATCGCGCGAGTTGTCGGGTGTCTTCGTCCTGGTCGTGCTGGTCGTCGTGGTGCCCGTGGGCGTCTTCCTCGCCTCGCTGGAATGGCGCGGTGCGGTGCCGCAGCAGCTCGTGCAGGCGGTCGACGCGCTGGCGCTGACCCCCTTCGGAGCGGCGTGGGCGCTTCCGGGAGCGATGGCGACGGGGCGGTCCGTCTGGCCGGCGGTGCTGGTGGCCGTCGCGACGATCGCCGCGCTCGGACTCCTGTGGCTGTGGGCCGTCCGCCGCCTGCTGACGACCACCGAGCGCCCGGGCACGGGTCGCGAGCGCGCCGGCCTCGGCTGGTTCGGGGTGGCGCCGGGCACCCCGGGCGGCGCGATCGCCGCCCGCAGTCTCGTGTACTGGTTCGGCGACCGGCGCTACGTCGTGAACGCCCTCGTCATCCCCGTCGCCGCCGCCATCACGACGGTGCCGCTGCTGATCGCCGGCGTCCCGCCCGAGATCGTGGCCCTCGTGCCGGTGCCCTTCGCGGCCCTGTTCCTCGGATGGCTGCCGCACGACGATGTCGCGTACGACTCGACCGCGGTGTGGATGCACATCTCGGGCGGCGTGCGCGGCGTGTCGGACCGGGTCGGCCGTCTCGTGCCGGTGCTGCTGGTGGGCGTGCCGCTGCTGGCGGTCGCCGTCCCGGTCGCGACCTCGCTGCACGGCCGCTGGGCCGTCCTCCCGGCGCTCACCGGCGTGTGCGCGGCACTGTTCCTGTCGGGGCTCGGCCTGTCGAGCATCTCGTCGGTGGTGGCGCCGTACCCGGTCTCGCGCCCGGGCGAGAGCCCGTTCCAGCAGCCGCAGCGCACGAGCGCCGGGGGAGCGGTGGCGCAGGGCGTCGTGATGCTGGGTGTACTGGTGCTCTCGGCGCCGGTCGTGTGGTGCGGGTGGCTCGCGCTGCAGGGCGACGCCGAGGCGGCGACGACGGCGCTGTGGGGAGGCCTGGCGATCGGGCTCGGCGTCCTCGTCGTCGGGGTCGTCATCGGATCGCTCGTGTTCGAGCGTCGCGGCGGGCGCCTGATGGAGTTCGCCGAGTCCACCTGAGTCCGGCGGCCCCGCACAGACCGACGCCGGGGCACGTGATCCCGCCCCTGCGCGGTCGGTCGCGACTACACTGGCAGACCATGAGCACGCCCCTAGACAGCCCCGACCAGGGCGGTATCGCGACCCTCGATCGCGAGCTCGAAGAGCTCCTCAAAGAGGAGCAGATCGAGCCGGGCGATCACGAGCGCTTCTCGCACTACGTGAAGAAGGACAAGATCCTGGAGTCGGCGATCACCGGGAAGCCGGTGCGCGCCCTGTGCGGCAAGAAGTGGACGCCGGGCCGCGACCCCGAGAAGTTCCCAGTGTGCCCCACCTGCAAAGAGATCTACGAGTCGCTGCAGGGCTGAGGCTTCGACAGGTTCAACGACCGGGGCCCGCGTCGACGTAGACCGTCGGGATCGCGGGGTCGGACCGGCTGAGCGCGAGAGCCTTCACCGGAAGCTCCTCGCGCACCCGAAGATGGTGTGCGCGTGCAGCGGCGACGCCGGTGGGACCCTCGTGCGCGGCATCCACCTCGCCCTCGACGACCAGCGCCACCTGCAGCGACCGCGCGTCGGGGTGGGCGGCGGCGGTCTCGAGCTCTTCGAAGCCGTCCGACACGACGATGAGCTCGCTCGTGGCCGTGCCGGCTTCGAGCGTGCGGAAGGCGGCCTTGCGGCCCCCCTTTGACGCCTTGTCGGTCGACGCCTTCGCGACACCGACCCAGCCACCCGCCGCGTCCTGGCGAGCCACGAGCTTGTAGACCATGCCCGCCGTCGGGGTGCCGGAGCCGGTGACGACCGATGTCCCGACACCGTAGGCGTCGACGGGGGACGCCGCGAGCGCCGCGATCGCGTGCTCGTCGAGGTCGCTCGTCACGGTGATGCGGGTGGCGGTCGCCCCGAGACCGTCGAGCTGCTCGCGCACCTGGGCGGCCACGGTCGGCAGGTCGCCGGAGTCGATGCGGACGCCGCCCAGCCCCGTGCCGGCGACCCGGATCGCCGTGTCGACGCCCGTGCGGATGTCGTAGGTGTCCACGAGCAACGTGGTGTCGATGCCGAGCGCTGCGATCTGGGCGCGGAACGCGTCCTCCTCGGTGTCGTGCAGCAGCGTCCAGGAATGCGCGGCCGTTCCCATCGTCGGGATGCCCCACCGCCTGCCCGCTTCGAGGTTCGACGTCGCCCCGAACCCGGCGATGTACGCCGCGCGCGCCGCGGCGACGGCGGACGACTCGCCGGCGCGCCGCGAGCCCATCTCGGCGAGTGGGCGGTCGCCGGCGGCGACGCTCATGCGCGCCGCAGCCGTTGCGACGGCGGAGTCGTGGTTGAGGACGCTGAGCGCGAGCGTCTCGAGCACGACCGCCTCGGCGAACGTGCCCTCGATCGTCAGGAGCGGTGAGCCGGGGAAGTACAGCTCGCCCTCGCGGTAACCCGTGATCGAGCCCGTGAAGCGGTAGCCCTCGAGGAATGCCAGGGTGGCGGCATCCACCACCCGCCCGTCGCGGAGGAAGCGCAGCTCGTCATCGCCGAAGCGGAAATCGCGCAGCAGCGACAGCAGACGGCCGGTGCCGGCCACCACGCCGAAGCGGCGGCCACCCGACAGGCGCCGGCCGAACAGCTCGAACACGCAACGACGATGGGCGGTGCCGTCCCGGAGCGCGGCGTCGAGCATCGTGAGCTCGTAGCGGTCCGTCAGCAGAGCGGTCGAGAGGCTCATGCGGGCCAGCCTACTGAGCGCCTGGCGTAGGCTGGGGCATCGTGAACGACGCGCCGATCGGAATCTTCGACTCCGGAGTCGGCGGGCTCACCGTCGCGAGGGCCGTGTCGGCCCTGCTGCCGCGGGAGTCGATCCTCTACGTCGGCGACACCGCACGCTCGCCGTACGGACCCAAGCCGATCGCCGACGTCCGCCGCTACTCGCTCGAGGTGCTCGACGACCTCGTCGCACAGGGCGTGAAGATGCTCGTGATCGCGTGCAACACGGCCTCGTCGGCGATGCTGCGCGACGCCCGTGAGCGCTACGACGTGCCGGTGGTCGAGGTGATCAACCCGGCCGTGCGAACCGCGATGTCGACGACCCGCAACGGCCGCGTCGGCGTCATCGGCACCGCGGGGACGATCGGGTCGGGGGCTTATCAGGACATGCTGGGCGTCAACGAGCGCCTCACGGTGTTCGCTCAGGCCTGCCCGCGCTTCGTCGAGTTCGTCGAGAACGGCATCACCGACTCGCCGGAGGTGCTCGCCGTCGCCGAGGAGTACCTGGCCCCGCTGCGTCACGCCGGTGTCGACACCGTCGTGCTCGGCTGCACGCACTACCCGTTCCTCGAGGGGGCGATCAGCTACGTCATGGGGCCGGACGTCTCGCTCGTCTCCAGTGACACCGAGACCGCGAAGGACGTCTACCGCCAGCTGGTGTCGCGTGATCTGCTGGCGGGACCGGATGCCGAGCCCCGCCACGTCTACGAGGCCACCGGCGCATCCGCCGACGAGTTCCTGCGCCTCGCCCACCGTCTGATGGGCCGCGAGGTGACGGACGTGCGGCTGGTGCAGACCGGCGCCATCGACCTTCCCCGCTTCGACGATCCCGCCCGCCTCGGCTGAGGCATCCATCCCCCCCCGGAGGAGAACCGCATGACCGACATCACCCGTGCCGACGGCCGCCGCGTCGACGAGCTGCGCACCGTCACCATCGAACGCGGCTGGAGCGCCCAGGCCGAAGGGTCGGCGCTCGTCTCGTTCGGCGGCACCAAGGTGCTGTGCACGGCGTCGTTCACGAACGGCGTGCCGCGCTGGCTGACGGGCAAGGGCAAGGGATGGGTGACGGCCGAGTACGCGATGCTGCCGCGCGCGACCAACAGCCGCAACGACCGTGAGAGCGTCAAGGGCAAGATCGGCGGGCGCACGCACGAGATCTCGCGCCTCATCGGCCGGGCGCTGCGTGCCGTCGTGGACACCAAGGCCCTCGGTGAGAACACCATCGTGATCGACTGCGACGTGCTGCAGGCCGACGGGGGTACGCGCACCGCCGCCATCACCGGCGCGTACGTCGCCCTCGCCGATGCGATCGAGTGGGGCCGCGGCAAGAAGTTCATCGGCCAGAAGGCGCAGGTGCTGTTCGACTCGGTGTCGGCGGTGTCGGTCGGCATCATCGACGGCGAGCCGATGCTCGACCTCGCCTACGTCGAGGACGTGCGAGCCGAGACCGACATGAACGTCGTCGTCACCGGCCGCGGGCTGTTCGTCGAGGTGCAGGGCACCGCCGAGGGCGCGCCGTTCGACAAGCGTGAGCTCGACGCGCTGCTGGAGCTCGGCGTCAACGGCTGCGCCTCGCTGCGCGACATCCAGGCGGGCGTGCTCGCGCCGGCATCATGACCCGGTCCCCGAGCCTGCCGAAGGGGCAGCGACAGATCGTCCTCGCGACCCACAACCCGCACAAGGTCGACGAGTTCCAGGCCATCGTCGCCGCGACGCGCCCCGACATCGAGGTCGTCGGGTACGACGGTCCTGAGCCGGTCGAGGACGGCGTCACGTTCGCCGACAACGCGCTGATCAAGGCGCGCGCGGCCGCCGCACACACCGGGCTGCCGGCGCTCGCCGACGACTCCGGCGTGTGCGTCGACGTGCTGGGCGGGTCGCCGGGCGTGTTCTCGGCTTACTGGGCCGGGCACGCGAAGGATGCCGTCGCCAACCTGAACCTGCTGCTCGACCAGATCTCCGACATCGCCGACCCGCACCGGGCCGCGCAGTTCGTCTCGACGATCGCGCTCGTCGTGCCGTCCGCCGACGGCGGCGCTCCCGCCGAGCACGTCGTCGAGGGCGTGTGGCCGGGCCGCATCGCGACCGCGCCGTCGGGCGCCGGCGGCTTCGGCTACGACCCGGTGTTCGTGCCCGACGGGCAGGAGCCCGGCGCCGAGCGCAGCGTCGGCGACTGGACGGCCGAGGAGAAGAACGCGGCATCCCATCGATCGCGGGCGTTCGTGGCGCTGGCGCCGCTCCTCTCGTCGCTCTGACCCTCCGGCTGGGAGTGAGAATCACGATCATTCCCGACTAGGCAGCACGGGGTTCGGCGCTGCCGGTGCGGGCTTAGCCTGGGCTCATGCACGATCACGCGCCCATCGGGATCCGGGGCTCCGGCAACCGCCGGCTGCTCGCGATCTCGCTCGGGATCACCTCCACCGTCATGGTGGTGCAGGTGATCGGGGCCGTGCTCTCGGGCTCGCTCGCCCTGCTCGCAGATGCCGCGCACATGTTCACAGATGCGGCCGCGCTCATCGTCGCGCTCATCGCGAGCACGGTCGCCGCGCGCCCGGCCAACGACCGCCGCACGTTCGGCTACCAGCGCGCCGAGGTGTTCGGGGCGCTCGTCAACGGGATCATCCTGATCCTGCTGTCGGCGTGGGTGGCCTTCGAAGGTGTCACGCGCCTGCTGCACCCCGCCGATGCCGACGTGCAGGGCGGCCTCATGCTCGTCGTCGCGATCGTCGGCCTCGTCGCCAACGGGATCGCGATGTGGCTGCTGAGCTCCGCGCAGCGGCACAGCATCAACGTGCGCGGTGCGTACATCGAGGTGATGGGAGACCTCATCGGCTCTGCCGCCGTGATCGTGGCGGCGGTGGTCGTCGTCACCACCGGGTGGGACCAGGCCGATGCGATCGCCTCGCTCTTCATCGCCGCCATGATCGTGCCGCGCGCGATCAGCCTGCTGCGCGAGGTGGGGTCGGTGCTCTCGGAGTCCGCGCCCCAGGGCACGCACGTGCAAGACATCCGCGCGCACATCCTGCGCACGCCGGGCGTGGTCGACGTCCACGATGTGCATGTCTGGCAGCTCACCCGCGGCGCCCCCGTATTCACGGCCCACGTGGTCGTCGACGAGGATGCGCTCGCAGACGGCCGGGCCGCCGGCATCCTGAGCGGACTGCAGAGCTGCCTGTCGGAGCATTTCGACGTGGAGCACTCGACGTTCCAGCTCGAACCCGCCGGTCACGTGGAGCACGACGCCCACGCCTGAGGCGCGTCAGTTCTCGCGGCGCACGTCGGCGGGGGACTTGTCGGGCCGCAGCCCTCGCCACCGCGGGTGACGCAAGATGCCCGCGGGCGTGAACTCGCCGTACTCGACCTCGCCGACGAGCTCCGGCCGCACCCAGAGGGCGTCGCGCGCGTCGGCGGGGGGAACCCCGACCAGCGGATTCTCATCGGTGCGCAGCGGCGTGAGTGTGCGCATGAGCGTGGCGAGCATCGAGTCGCTGAAGCCGGTGCCGACGCGACCGGCGTACTGCAGGCCGTTCGCGCCGGGGATCCCGAGCAGCAGGGAACCGAAGGTCCCCGACCGTGCGCCCTTGCCGGGGCGGATTCCGGCGATCACCACTTCCTGCGTGCTCGTGTGCTTGACCTTCAGCCATGCCTCCGACCGCCGCCCGCGCAGGTACGGCGACGCAGGGTCCTTCACGACGATGCCCTCCAGCCGCAGCTGTGCGCTGGTCTCCAGTGCCGCATCGACGTCGTCGAACACCGGCGGGACCGCGATCGCATCGACGGATGCCGCCGCCACCGCCTCGAGCACGTCACGCCGCTCGCGCAGGGGCAGGTCGGCCAGGTCGTCTCCGTCGTGAGAGAGCGCATCGAAGAGGTAGTAGCGCACCGGCGTGCGCCGCGCCTCTCGGGCGATGTCGCCCGCGCGTTCGAGGTTCATGCGGGTCTGCAGCAGCGGAAAGCTCGGGCGTCCGTCGGGCTCGAGCGCCACGAGCTCGCCGTCCACCACGCAGGGCTGCGCGCCCAGTCCGGCGTCGACGTCGGTGAGCTCGGGGTAGCGGTGGGTGATGTCGTTGCCGCTGCGGGCGTACAGGCGCAGCCGCTCGCCGTCCCACGCCCCGACGGCGCGGATGCCGTCCCACTTCATCTCGACCCACGCCGGGTCGCCCCACCGTCGGGCAGCGGTGCGCGCCAGGTCCGGCGTCGCCGACGTGGCGAGCATCGGGAGCAGCTCGGCGGCGGTCGGAGCGGTGACGGCGCGGCCGAGAACAGGTGTTCCGGCGAGCACAGGCCGATGTGCGCCCGATCCGCCTGTATCCGGCGAAACACCTGTTCTCGGCGCACGAGCGGGCGGCGGTTCGTCGGCCTGAGCGCTCGGTTCGACGACGAGGCCGTCCGGCTGGGCGCGCCCGTCGGCGTCGGTCTTCATGCGGTGCAGCAGCCAGCTGGACTTCTCGCCCTCGCCCTCGGTGCGGATGAGGGCCAGGCGCACGCGTCCAAGTGGCCCGCCCGGCCGCCCCTCCAGCGTCGCGATGATCTCGTCGTCGCGCCACTTCTCCAGGTCGTACCTGCCGTCGTCCCAGATCGTGACCGTGCCGCCTCCGTACTCGCCGGCGGGGATCGTCCCCTCGAAGGTCGCGTACTCCATGGGGTGGTCCTCGGTCATCACGGCCAGGTTGTTGCGGCGGGACGAGTGCGGGACCCCGCGAGGAACCGCCCAGCTGACGAGGACCCCGCCGTGCTCGAGCCGGAAGTCCCAGTGCAGCCGTGACGCATGGTGCTCCTGGACCACGAAGCGGGGCCGTTCGTCGCCCGGCGACGCTCCAAGTGGGTTGGCGGGCACGGGCTCGGGCGTGCGGTCGGCGCTGCGCTTCGCGATGTACGCCGACAGGGGGCCGGACTCCGCCTCGCGGCCGCCGGCGTGGAAGCCCAGCGGCGCCATCGGGTCGCCGATGTCGTCGAGCCGCTCGAGCACCTCGGCGAAGTCGAGGTGCCGCAGCCCGGGGTCGTCGAGCTCGTCCCACGTGCGCGGGGCGGCCACCGTGGGGTGCGCACGGCCGCGCAGCGAATACGGGGCGATCGTGGTCTTCGAGCCGTTGTTCTGGCTCCAGTCGATGAGCACCTTGCCGTGCCGCTCGGCCTTCTTCATGCTGCTGACGACGAGGTCGGGGTGGTCGGCTTCGATCGCGCGGGCCAGTTCGTTCGCGAGCGCCGAAGCCTGCTCGGTCGACTGCCCGGGCGGCAGCGCGGTGTAGAGGTGGATGCCCTTGCTCCCGCTGGTGACCGGGAACGGTTCGAGGCCCATTCCCTGCAGGATCGTCCGCGCCCAGCCCGCGACGAGGGCGCATTCCTGCAGGCCGACGCCAGGGCCGGGATCGAGGTCCAGCACGAGGCGGTCCGCCGGGCCGCGCCCGCCGTCGGGCGCGAACCGCCACTGCGGCACGTGCAGCTCCAGGCTCGCGACCTGCGCGAGGTACACGAGGGTCGGCACGTCGCCGACGAGCGGATACTCCTTGGTGCCCGTCGAGTGGGGGATGGGCATGCGCCTGACCCACGAGGGCGCCCCGCGCTCCAGATCCTTCGCGAAGAACACCATGCCGGGATCCGCCTCGGTGCCCACCCCGTCCGGCCACCGCTTGCGGGTCACCGGCCTGCCGATGACGTGGGGGATGAGCGCGGGCGCGACGCGGGAGTAGTAGTCGATCACCTCGCCCTTGGTCGTGCCCGTCTCGGGGTACAGCACCTTGCCGAGGTTCGTCAGACGCAGGCGGCGGCCATCGATGCGCACCAGCTGCTCGTCGCCCGCCATGGGGTCAGAGTATCGGCGACGCGCGGCGCAAGGGGGTGGCTCGCTGTCGGCGCCCTGGTGTTCACTGGTGGGGTGAGAGCGATCTGGAAGGGTGCGCTGACGTTCGGACTCGTGAACGTCCCGGTCAAGGTGTACGCCGCGACCGAGGACCACGACGTGTCACTGCATCAGGTGCACAACAAGGACGGCGGTCGCATCCGCTATCAGCGGGTGTGCGAGATCGACGGCGAGGTCGTGCCGTACTCCGACATCGACAAGGCGTACGACGACGGCGAGAAGACGGTCATCCTGACGAAGGAGGACCTCGAGTCGCTGCCCGCCGAGCGCAGCCGTGAGATCGACGTGGTCGAGTTCGTCCCGAGCGAGCAGATCGACCTGCTGACGCTCGACCGCGCGTACTACCTCGAACCCGACTCGAGCTCGCCCAAGGCCTACGTGCTGCTGCGCAAGACGCTCGAGCAGACCGATCGGACCGCCGTGGTCCGATTCTCGCTGCGGCAGAAGACACGGCTCGCGGCCCTGCGCGTCCGCGGCGACGTCCTGGTGCTGCAGACCCTGCTGTGGGCCGACGAGGTGCGCGAGGCGGCGTTCCCGGCCCTGGATGAGAGCGTTCGGATCTCGGCGAAGGAGCTGGAGCTGTCGGCATCCCTCGTCGAGAGCTTCTCCAGCGACTTCGACCCCGAGGAGTTCACCGACGAGTACCAGGCAGAGCTGCGCACCCTGATCGACGCGAAGCTCGAGAAGGGGGACGCGGTCGACACCTCCGAGACGTTCGGCGAGCAGGAGGAGCAGGAGGCCGGCGGCGAGGTCATCGACCTCATGGCCGCGCTGCGCGCGAGCGTCGAGAAGTCGCGCGCGGCTCGCGAAGGGGGTGCGTCCGAGAAGAAGAAGGATGCCTCGACCCCCGCGAAGAGCAAGGGCGAGGCATCCACCAAGAAGCCCGCCGCCAAGAAGACGGCGAAGAAGAAGGCGTCCTGACGCCGGGACTCAGGCCCGCGGGGCCTCGCCGCGCTCAGGACCCCGCTCGAACACCTCGGGATCGAGGACGAGTGCCTCGGCCTCGGCGTGGTCGGTGACGACGTCCTTGCCGGCGGCCGCCTCCTTGCGGGCCTTGTTGCGCTCGCGCAGGTAGTGCCACAGCGTGACGACCGCGGTGCCGCCGACCGCGGCGAGCAGGATGAGGTCGATGTAGTTCTCGACGAACGTGGCCACCGGCGGGATGAACCCGATGAGGTAGCCGAACATCGTGAGCCCGAAGCCCCACAGGACGGCGCCGATGAAGTTGTAGAGCGTGTACATCCACTTGTTCATGTGGCCGATGCCCGCGGCGACGGGCGCGAAGGTGCGGACGATCGGCACGAAGCGGGCGAGGATGACCGTGATGCCGCCGAAGCGCTCGAAGAACGCGTTGGTGCGTTCGACGTTCTTGACGCTGAAGAGTCCCGACTCCTTGCGTTCGAAGACGGCGGGTCCGCCCTTGTGGCCGATGTAGTAGCCGACTTCGCCGCCGATGAAGGCCGCGAGGCCGATGAGCAGAGCGACCCACCACACGCTGAGGCCGAAGATGCCGTGGGGCGCCTGCGGAGTCGCGTGCGACAGCAGTCCGGCGATCACCAGCAGCGTGTCGCCGGGCAGGAGGAAGCCGATGAGAAGGCCCGTCTCGGCGAAGACGATGAAGCACACGACGACGAGCGCCCAGGGGCCCGCCCATTCGATGATGGCGGCGGGATCCAGCCAGGGGATCAGAGCGGTGGGAACAGCGTGCACGGTTTATCCCGTCGTAGGTCGGCGGAGGATGCGAGAGTTCGCGTGCGGAAGGTGGGACTTGAACCCACACGCCCGAAGGCACAGGAACCTAAATCCTGCGTGTCTGCCGATTTCACCACTCCCGCAAGTGGGTCTCAGTCTACTGAGGCGGCTGACGATCGGTTGTGGGGCTGACCCCCGTATCGGTCGGCGGCCGACGCCGCGTCGGCATCAGCGCCGGATGCCGAACAGGAAGTAGCTGGCCGGGCCGATCCAGTTGACGAGGATCGCGGGGATCCAGGCGGCCTTGGGGCCGCGCACCTCGTCGGACTCCCGGTGCGCGAGGTCCCAGAAGGCGAGGAACGCGAAGGCCACCTGCACGATGCCGGCGAGACCGAGGCCGGCCTGCACCTGGGGAGAGAGCTCTTTCTTCGCCTGCGTCATCTTCGTCCTTCCGTCGGTGGGTTCCATCCTGCTCCTCCCGGGCGACGCCCGCACGTCTGTGGATAACTTTCCGGCCGCATCTGCGTTTCTTGCGAGGATGCTCCGGTGACCTCCCCGACCGCACCCGTCGCGACCCTCGTCGCGGAGCGGGTGCGGGAGCGGCTGAGGGCCGAGCGCTCCGATCCGACGCGCGACCCCGAGTTCGCCGCCCAGGTTGCGCGGTACGAGGTGCGCCGTCACAACGACTTCGCCCTCGCCCGCGGCCTCGCGACCGTCGACGACGAGGCCGCGTGCGTGCGGGATGTGCTGGCCGTGGTCGCCGGATATGGTCCGCTGCAGGCCTATCTCGACGATCCGACGGTCGAGGAGCTGTGGATCAACGCTCCCGACCGGATCTTCGTCGCGCGCGGCGGCGTCGCCGAGCGCACACCGCTCAGCCTGACCGACACGGCGGTGCGGGACCTCGTCGAGCGGATGCTGCAGTCCAGCGGTCGCCGGGTCGACCTGAGCCAGCCGTTCGTCGACGCCTCGCTGCCGGACGGCTCGCGTCTGCACGTCGTGATCCCCGACATCACGCGTCGCCACTGGGCGGTCAACATCCGCAAGTTCCTGCCCGCGTTCCGCGACCTCGGCCGACTCGTCGCGGCCGGGTCGCTCGCTCCATCCGCCGCCGCACTGCTGCGCGACGCCATGGTCGACGGCCGCTCCGTGCTCGTCTCGGGAGCGACGCACGCGGGCAAGACGACGCTGCTCGGCGCCCTCATCGCGGCGTGCCCCTCCGAGCACCGCATCGTGACGGTCGAGGAGACCTTCGAACTCGCGGTCGGCGCGCCCGACATCGTCTCGCTCCAGGGCCGGCAGCCCAGCCTCGAAGGCACCGGCGAGGTCACGCTGCGTCGCCTCGTCAAAGAGGCTCTGCGCATGCGCCCCGATCGCCTCGTCGTCGGCGAGGTCCGCGACGCGGAGGCCCTCGACCTGCTGCTCGCACTCAACACCGGCGTTCCCGGAGCAGCCACCATCCATGCCAACTCGGCCCGCGAGGCGCTCGGCAAGCTCGCGGCGCTGCCACTCCTCGCCGGGCGCAACATCGACTCGGCCTTCGTGCTGCCTGCGGTGGCGGCATCCGTCGATCTCGTCGTGCACTGCGAGCGCGACGCCGCGGGCGCTCGCCGCGTCGTCGAGATCGTCGCGCCCACGGGTGTCGATGACGGGATCATCGCGGCGCGGACACTGTATCGGGCGGGTCCGGCATGACGTTCGTCTGGGGCGCGGTGCTCGCCGCCGGCGTGCTGCTCCTCGTGTCGCCGTGGCTGTGGCCCGCCGGCCGACGTGCCACCGCGCAGCGCGCCCGGCGTGGCCGGATGGCGAGACTGCTCGAGGACGCCGGCATGGCCCGGATGTCGCCGACGTCGCTCGTCGTCCTCGCCGGGGTGTGCGCCCTCGTGCTCGCGGCCGTCGCCTGGCTCGTCGCGCCGGTGCCGGCCCTCGCCGGCGTGGCCGCCGCGGCCGGTGCGATCTTCCCGTTCGCGTGGCTGCGTGCTCGCTGCTCTCGGCTGATGCGCGTGCGCCGAGGGCTCTGGCCCGACGTCTGCGACCTGCTGATCGCATCGGTGCGCGCGGGCATGTCGCTTCCGGATGCGGTGTCGAGCCTGGCGGAGTCCGCTCCCGTCGAGCTGCGCGCCGCGTTCGCGGCGTTCGCCCGTGACATGGCCGCCTCGGGCCATTTCGACTCCAGCATCCAGCGGTTGAAGGCCAACCTCGCCGACCCTGTCGCCGACCGCATCGTCGAGACGCTGCGCATGGCGCGCCAGGTCGGCGGCACCGAGCTGACCGCAGTGCTCCGTGCCCTGGCGTCCTCGGTGCGTGCCGACGCGGCATTGCGCGCGGAGGTCGAATCGCGGCAGTCGTGGATCCGCGGCGCCGCGGTGCTCGGCGTCGTCGCGCCGTGGGTGATCCTCGCACTCCTGGCGATGCGTCCGGAGGGTGCGCGCGCCTACGCGAGCCCGACCGGCATCGCCCTCATCGTCGTCGGCGCCGCGGTGTCCGTCGTCGCCTACCGCTTGATGCTGCGACTGGGACGGCTGCCGGAACCACGCAGGTGGTTCGGATGATCGCCTTCACCTCGACCGATCTCGCCTACGCGGTCGTGCTGGGCACGGCGTTCGGCATCGGCGTGTGTCTGCTCGCCTCCCTGGCGCCCCGCTGGGGTGCGCCCAGCCTGGCGCGCCGCATCGCTCCGTACATCCGCGACGTCACCGATGCGCGCGGACTCGACGTCGCGGGTGGCGCGCCCCTGACCACCCGCGCGTGGACGCCGCTGCTGCGACTGCGCCTCATGCGGCTCGCGGGAGGCGACGCGGTCCTCGGCCAGCGGCTGCGCCGCGCGGGCTGGACGATCGACCCGGCGCGCTTCCGCGTGCGCCAGCTCGCCTGGGCGCTCGGCGGGCTCGCGCTCGGCGGTGTGGTCGTCGTCGCGCTGGTGCTCGTCGGCCGCGGTTCGCCGGTGCTCGGCCTGCTGCCGCCCGTGGCCGCGGTGGCGGGGGTGCTCGGCTACGACGCCTGGCTCTCGCGCGCCGCCCGTGCGCGAGCGGCGCGGATCGAGGAGGAACTGCCGACCGTGCTGGAGTTCCTCTCCCTGTGCCTGTCGGCGGGCGAGGGCATCCTCGACTCGCTGCGACGGGTGAGCGAGATCGGCGCCGGCGAGCTCACGAGCGAGCTGCGCGGCGTGGTCGTCGCCGTCGGCACCGGCTCGCCGCTGTCGGAGTCGCTCACGCGCCTCGCCGCCGGGCTGGAGATCCCCGCACTCACCCGCTCCGTCGATCAGCTCGTCGCGGCCATCGACCGCGGCGCCCCGCTCGCGCACGTGCTGCAGGCACAGGCGCTCGATGCCCGCGAGGATGCGAAGCGCACGCTGATCGAGCGCGCGGGTCGCAAAGAGATCTACATGCTCTTCCCACTGGTGTTCCTGATCCTCCCGCTGAGCGTGCTCTTCGCGGTCTTCCCGGGGATCTTCATGCTGCGACTCGGACTCGGCTGACGCCGGAAAGGAAATCATGAGAGATCGGATGCTGCGCCTCGTGGCGCGACTGCACGCGGCGGTCGACGACCTGGCCGACGACGAGCGCGGCGACGTTCCCGGGTGGGTGCTCATCACGCTGATGACGGCCGGGCTCGTCGTCGTGATCTGGGCCGTCGCGGGGCCCGCGCTGGCGGATCTGTTCGACCAGGCGCTCAAGCGCGTCTCGGGCGCGGGTCTGTAGCCCGTGCGCGCCGGCGTGGCCTGTCTCGCAGCGGGCGTGCGTGCCCGGCTGCAGGCGGAGCTCGGCGACGAGGCCGGCGCGAGCCCTGTCGAGTTCGTGCTCGTCGGCACACTGCTGACCGCCCTCACTCTCGCCGTGCTCCAGTTCGGGCTCGCAGTGTACGTGCGCAATGTCGTGCACGACGCCGCGGTGGAAGGCGCCTACGAGGCCGCGCTCGCCGACACGACGCTCGAGGACGGCGCACGCCGCACGCGCGACATCGTGACGCGCACGGTGGGTGCCGAGTACGCGACCGACGTCCGCGTCCGCGAGACGACGGCGCTCGGCCACGATGCCGTCGAGGTCCGCATCACGACGACCCTTCCGCTCATCGGCCTGCTAGGTGCGCCGCGAGCGCTGGAGGTGACGGCGCATGCGCCCGTCGAATCGTTCGACTGACCCCGCGTCACCCGCAGCACACGCGGCCCCGCCGGACGAGCCCGACCGCGGATCCGCGGCGCTGGAGTTCATCCTCATCGGCCTGCTCCTGCTCGTGCCGCTCATCTACCTCATCGTCGCCCTCGGCCTCATCCAGGGCCAGAGTCTCGGTGCCGAGGCTGCGGCTCGTCACATCGCGCGCGCGGTGTCGACCGCGGCAGACGCCTCTGATGCGCGCACTCGCGCGGACGCCGTCCTCGCCGCGGTCGCAGAGGAGTACGGCCTTGACGACGTCGACCTCTCGGTGGAGTGCACGCCCGCCGGCGCGGCGTGTCCTCGAGCCGGCGCCGCGCTGCACATCACCGTCCGCACCACCGTGACGCTGCCGCTCGTGCCGCCCGTGCTCGGCCTCGACGATCTGGCGGCCATCCCCGTCGAGGCGACGTCGGTCCAGAAGGTCTCGCGATTATGGAGCGAGGGGTGAGCCGTCGTCTGAGGGACGCCCTGCGACGGCGGCCGCAACCGTGCGACGACGAGGGGAGTGTGCTGCTGCTCACCCTGGGCTACGGAGTGCTCGCGATCGCCGTCATCCTGGTCTGCACGGCGGCCACCAGCCTCTATCTGGCCCAGAAGCAGCTCGATGCAGTGGCGGATGCCGCGGCTCTGGCCGCGGCGGACGGCTTCGAGCTCGCCGTGTCGGACGACGGTGCGATCGCCGTGCTGTCCGATGCCGACGTCGAGCGCGAGGCACGGACGATGATGGCCGAGATCGGCGGTGACGCGAGCCTCGTCTCCGCCGACTCCCCGGACGGCACGTCCGCGCGCGTCACGGTCGCCGGCGTGTGGCACCCTCCGGTCGTCACGGTCTTCGTGCCCGACGGTGTGCGGCTGGAAGCGACGGCGACCAGCCGGACCGCCTTGCGCTGACGCCTACGCGCGCGAACCGTTGCCGTTGCCGTTGCCGTTGCCGTTGCCGTTGCCGTTGCCGTTGCCGCTGCCGGCGCGCGCCGCCAGTGCCACCGCCTCCATGCGGGAGTGCACGCCGAGCTTCATGAGCAGGTTCTGCATGTGCGCGCCGACGGTCTTGATGCTGATGCCCATGGCCGTCGCCACCTGCTTCTGGGTGAGACCCTCCGTCGTGTGGGCGAGCACCTCGCGTTCACGCTGCGTCAGGGCCGACAGCCGGCGCAGGTCGGCGGTGGCGTTGCGGGCGGGCTTGGTGCGGTCGATGAGGCGGCGCACACGGGCGAGGAACTCCTCGGCATCCATCGACTCGGCCGCGTAGTCGTCGGCCCCGACGAGCAGCCCCGCCACCACGTCCGCGGGTGTGACGCGCTCCGCCGAGACGAGCACCGCGGGCATGTCCGGCCCGTACCGGTCGCGCAGCTCCCGCAGGAACCCGCAGCCGCCGTCCTCGACCTCCAGGATCGCCACGGCCGGTGGCGTCGCATTGAGCGAGGCGGCGGCATCCACTGCTCTTCGGAAGGCTGCCGACGGCAGTCCCAGACGGCGCAGCAGCGCCACATAGTCGGCTCTCACGTGGTCTCCGGCGACCACCAGCGCGAATGCCTCTTCCGTGCCCACGATTCCCTCCCGAAATCGCGTGCCTCGCTGGGACGGGCGCCCTAGGGAGTTTCCCCAAACTCCCAGCGCCAAGACCCGATGGCCGCGTCCCCACGCGGTTCCTAGCCTAAGGCCAGCAATGGCCTGGGGAAAGGGGAAAGCCATGCGCAGAGGGATGCGGCGGCGCGCGCTCGCCGCCGGGATCGCCGGCTGTCTGGTCGTGGGGGTGATCGTCGGCGCAGCGTCGGCGGCATCGGCTGCGGTCATCGGCCCGTACAACATCGACGGGACCGTGCCGGATGCCGGCGCGACCTCGTACACCGACCCGAACGGAAACACCAAAGAGCTCGGGCCGCTCAATTCCAGCACCACCAAGATCGGAGTCATCCACAACGACGCACTGCCCACACTCGACCTCACCAAACCCGAACGCCCAGGTGGACCTGAACCAGGTGTGGCTCGCGACGCAGCGCGTCAGCAGCAAGGACTACCTGTACTTCGCGTGGCAGCGTGACAAAGAGACCGGCAGCGGCTTCATCGCCTACGAATTCATGAAGGCTGCGGCGCCCACCGCTTGCGCCTACGGTTCGGCGACCGACGCGCAGCTCATCGCAGGCTGCAACCCGTGGGCCAACCGTCAGGCCGGCGACTTCATGATCCTGTGGGACCAGCAGGGCGGCAGCACGAAGCTGTACGTCCGCACCTGGTCGGGCACCGCACCGAACCTCACGTTGAGCCCGCTGAGCGAGCTGCCCGCGGGCACCTACGACGCCAAGTACAGCACCGACGGGTTCCGCGGCGAGGCAGCCATCAACCTCACCGACAACGGCATGGGATCGGGCGGGTCGTGCCTCGCGTTCGCCAACGTGATCCCGAGCACGGTGACCGGCAACTCCGACACGGCCGACTACAAGGACACCGTGCTGCAGAAGATCTCGCTGAGCAACTGCACGTCCAAGACCGAGACCGTGGCGTCCACGGCCGCGGGCACGCCGCTCGGGTCATCGGTGTCGATCGGCACCGGCGTGGTCGAGGTGAAGGACGTGGCGACGGTGACGGCGGTCGGCGGCAACTCCGTTCCCGCCGGCAGCGTGGCGTTCTCGCTGTGCAAGACCAGCGCCGGGGCGTGCATCCCCGCGACGGTCACGGCTGTCGGGACGGTCGCGCTCACCAACGGGTCTGCCACCTCGCCGTCCGCGTGGGTGACGTCAGCGGGCAGCTACTGCTGGCACGCCGTGTACGGCGGCGATGCGGCGCAGAACATCCCCGGGTCGAGCGACAACGGCACGAACGAGTGCTTCACGGTCACCCCGGTGACACCGACGCTGTCGACCACCGCGAGCGACGATGTCGTGCTCGGCAACGCGGTGAGCGACCAGGCGGTGCTGGCGGGGACGGCCACGCAGCCGACGGCGAAGATCATCGAGACCTCGGCGCCGCAGAACCTGACGCCTGCCGGCGGCAGCATCGTGTTCACGGCGTACGGACCGGGTGACGTGTGCAGCGGCACTCCCGCCTACACGTCGGGACAGGTGCCGGTGAGCGGTGACAAGACGTACGCGAACGACACCACGTTCGTGCCCACGGAACCGGGCACCTACCACTGGGTCGCGGTGTACAGCGGCTCGTCGCCCAACACCAACGGCGTGACGCACAACGCGGACTGCTCGGACGGCGACGAGGACGTGACGGTCGACACCGTGCCGTCGTCGATGACGACCGCGCAGACCTGGGTGCCGAACGACTCGGCCACGGTCTCGGCCTCGGCCGGCGGCAACGTCAAGGGAACCCTGACGTTCTCGCTGTTCGCGACCAACAACTGCACGGGCGCGGTGGTCTACACGACCACGGCGTCGCTCGACGGCGCGTCGCCGCAATCGGGTTCGACGGCGAACACCACGGCCGTCACCGCCTCGGGCGAGTACTCGTGGCAGGTCAGCTACCACAGCGACAACCCGGCGCAGCGGCACATCGCCGCCAGCTGCCACGAGACGTCGTCCTTGACGATCGCGAACGGAGGGACCGCCTCCAGCGACTGAGGATCCCGTCCCCCGTACGGGATGCGGCGGCCGTGGGCGATGCCCGCGGCCGCCGTCATGCGCGCCAGGCGGTGCGCTAGACCTCGACCGTGAAGCCGAGCTCGGCGTCCGCGGCGGGCACCCCGCCGCTGCCCCAGTTCTCGAACGCGCTCTCGCGCAGCAGGATGGAGACCTTCTCGCGGGGGATGCCGAACGGCTCCAGTCGTTCGACGATCTCGCGGTACAGGGCGCGCTTGGCCTCGAGGGAACGCCCGGGGAAGCAGTCGATCGTGACCCGGGTGTAGCCGTCGGCGACGCCCGGCGCGGGGCCGTCGACCATGCGGTGCGGCGGGTACGAGACGAGGCGGCTGAACCGGTCCTCGTCGGGGATCCGGAACGCAGCCACCAGACTCGCGTGGACGGCGTCGATGAGGGCGACTTCTTCGGCGGGGGAGTACTCCCGCCGGACTTCGATGAGCACGCTCGGCATGCGCCCACGATAGGGGAGCCGGCTCACGGTCGCTCGGGCGGGGGATGGATGCCGCACCGCGGCTTCCGCTAGAGTGAGCCCGATCGGTGCTCCGGCACCCTGGAACGGAAGGAGGTCGCATGATGGTTGCCTTTGTCGCGCCCCAGACCCCTTCCCTTCCTTTCGAGGTCGCCCGCACCCGTTGACCGTCGGCGGCCTCCTGCTCTGGAGTCCATCCGATGTCATCTGCACCCTTCGACGTGCCTTCTGCAATCCTTCCGCCGGACCTCGAGCCCGGCCTTGATCAGCGCTGGTCGACGTGGCCGGCGTCTCCGCCCACGCAGCGCGGCCCGCTTCCGCATCCGGCGTGGGTCATCACCGCCTCCGGCGCCTTCGACACCGAGCTCGGCGTCGTCAAGACCGGCAAGGAGGCCGATGTCCACCTCATCGAGCGGGCCGTCCCGGGGACGCGGGGCGTGCTGCTGGCCGCGAAGCGCTACCGCGGCGCGCATCACAGCGACTTCCACCGTTCCGGCTCGTACGAGGAGGGCCGCTCGATGCGCAACACCCGTGACGCCCGTGCCGTCCACCGCAAGACCTCTTACGGACGCGCTGTGGCCGCCGGGCACTGGGCCGCGAGCGAGTTCGAAGCCCTGTGCCGCGCGTGGTGTGCCGGTGTGCCCGTGCCGTACCCGGTGCAGGTGAGCGACACCGAGGTGCTCATGGAGTTCATCGGCGACGGCCGCACCGCCGCGCCGCGGCTCGCACAGAGCCGGCGGCACGGCGAGGAGCTCCGCGACGCGTTCGACCAGGTCGTCGCGATCCTCGGGGCGTTCGCGCGCGCGGGATTCGCACACGGCGACCTCTCGCCGTACAACCTGCTCGACCACCACGGGCGCATCGTCGTGATCGACCTGCCGCAGATCGTCGACGTCGCCGCGAACCCGCAGGGCTACGACTTCCTCTACCGCGACGTCGTCAACGTGTCGACGTGGTTCGCGCGGCGCGGTCTCGAGAACGATCCCGAAGAGGTCTTCGCCGACCTGGTAGCGATGATGTGGTGATCCGCCCGACGGGGGAGTGGATGCCGCGCCCGCCGCAGCGGCCTCGGCTCAGGTGGATTCGCGCACGTTGAGCGCGGGTGTGAGCTGGATCCGCTGCGACGGCGCCAGGTCACCCTGCTCGAGCCGGGTCAGGCAGGCCTCGAGGGCGCGGCGGCCCACGGCGAGCTTGGGTGGCGCGATCGCCGTCAGCGGCACCGTCGCGAACGACGCGATCTCGTCGTCGTAGGCGACGATCGCGAAATCCTCGGGGACCCGCAGCCCACGGCCCTCGGCGATGCCGAGCAGGCTCACAGCGAGGTCGTCGGGCAGCACGATCGCCGCCCGGATGCCCGCGTCGAGGCAGTCGTCGAGGAATGCCCGCAGCACATCGGACGTGGACCCGTCGCCCCATCGCAGCGACGGTGCGAACACGACGGGGGCCTCTTCCATGCCGTGGCGGCGGGTGGCGCGCGCGTGGCCCTCGGCCACCCAGGGTGCGGTGGCGGTCTCGCGCAGCAGCAGGCCGACGCCGCGGTGCCCGCGCTCCGCCAGGTGGTCGACCGCGAGCTGCGCGCCGAAGCCGTGATCCGAACGCACCGAGTCGACGCGCAGCGCGGTCGGCGCGCCGTCGGCCGAGCGCTCGACGAGCACGACCGGGGTGCGGATGTCGCCGATCGCCTGCCAGGTCGTCCCGTCGTCCATCCCCGGTCGCGCCGTGACGAGCATGATGGCGTCCACGCCCCCGGCATCCAGCCGCGAGAGCTGGTGGATCTCCTCCCGCGGGTCGTAGTTCGTGGTGCCGAGCACGATGCGGATGCCGGCCCCACGCGCCGCTTCGCCGACGCCCCGGATGACGGGCGGGAAGTAGTAGGCGGCATCCGGGACGATGAGGCCGATCGTCGCGACAGGGCGCGAGACGGACCCGATGCGGCGCGAACCCGTCGCGGGGGCGTCGGCCGTCTCGGGCAGGACGGCCCCGCCGTGCACCCGGCGGACGAGGCCGCGCTCGGCGAGGACGGCCAGGTCGCGCCGGATCGTCATGCCGCTGAGATCGGTGCGGCGCGCGAAGTCCGCGACCTCGAGCCGGCCGCGCAGGACGATCTCTCGCAGGATGCGCTCCCTGCGCTGCTCGGCGATCATCGGCTCACCCTAACCCGTGCGTGTTCGTCGACCCGTGCGTTCGTGTGCGGTCCGCCGAGCGGCGGCCCGTCCGGGCCGGCGGCGGGGACGACGCGTGCGCGCCGCCCCCGCCGCCGAGTCGGCATCAGCGACAGCCGATCCCGGTGTACGGCACCACGGTGGTGGTGCGTGCGCCGTCCGAGGTCGAGGCGACCACGGAGACGTCGCCGTCGGCGAGGACGTCACGGATCTTGAACGACGACCGCGTGTCCTTGCCGGGGTTGAGCTTCACCTTGACGTCGTCGCCGAGCACGGTGTCGACGGCCACCGTGATGGGGGCGTCGTCATCGTTCGAGACGGTGACGTGCACCCACGCGTTCGGCCCACGGCACTCGGTCGTCACGGACGTCGTGGTCGGCACGGCACTGCCGGCGAGCTTCATCGCGAACAGGCTGAGGCCCTCGCCGGTCACCGGGCTGCCCTCGGGGAGCGTCACCGACGCCACCGGCTTGCCCGACAGCGGGATGCGCTGCGCGAACACCGACGCGGGTGCCGTGACCGTGGAGATCGTGCCGCCGAGGTAGGGCTTGGTCCGCTGCAGGTACGACCCCGCAGCGGCGAGCACGACCGTGTCGGCGGCATCCGTCGACGCGTCGCTCCACAGCGGCAGTGAGATCTGCACCTGTTCGCTCGTGCCGTCCTGGTAGTGCACCGTCGCCGTGCCCGACGAAGCCGCACCGGCCGAGAAGCCGGCGACGACGAGCTCGTCGCCCTCGCCGTCGAGCGACACCTGCTGTCCGGCGACCTTGACGGCGTCGGGGGTTCCGACGGCGGCCGGGTGCCAGTCCAGCTCGGCTCCGAACACGCCGGCCTTCTCGCCCACGACGAGTCCCGCGCCGGCGAGGGCCTCGGCCGAGAACACGCGGTAGTCGGTGGTCACGGCGCCGTTGCGCGGGTTGGCCGACGAGGCCACCGCGGTCTGGTTGACCAGCGCGTCGAACGGCAGCGGTGCGACCTCGGCACCCGCTCCCTGGTACGCGCCGATGTTCGGGGTCGCGGGGACGGGGTTGCCGAAGAAGTCGCGCTCGCCGGCATCCGCGATCGCAACGCCCGCGCCCAGCAGCGGCGAACCGACGGCGAGCTCGTAGCCGGGGAGCGCCCGGGTGAGCTGTCCGCTGCCCGCAGCGATGAGCTGCGGGTCGCCGACGATCGCGCCGGTCTCGGTCGCCGGAGGCTGGATGCCGCCGAAGTACGCGTTGTTCGCGTACACACCGTTCGTCGTCTTGAGCGATCCGCCCGTGGCGATGATGATGTTGTTCTTCACCTCGCGGGGCGCGGTCATGTCGTCTTCGAACGGCCGGTTCAGGCACGAGAAGGTGTTGTTGTAGATCAGGTGCAATCCGGGTCCGCCGCTCGCCCCGCCGAGGCGGCAGTCGTCCTGCGAGACGTTGTAGCGCAGGATCGCGTTGGTCGTCGTGGATGCGGTGCCGCATCCCGAGATGCAGTCCAGGTAGAACCCGCCCGCGTTGCCGTACGAGTAGTTGTACTGGAACGTGCAGCTGCCCTTGATCTTCATGTCGCAGTCCCAGGCGGTGGAGTCGTAGGTCGATCCGACGCTGTTGCCCACCACGTTGTACTGGAACAGCGGATCGACCGAGTTGTACGGCCACATGCCGGCGAAGTTGCCCTTCAGGAACGGGTACTCGCCGTGCCCGAGGTCGATCGCCGAGTTGTACTCGATGACCGGCTTGTCGGAGTTGTGGATCACGATGCCGTCGCCGCCCACCGCGCGGATGTCGTTGCGCGCGATGTACACCTTCTCGTTGTAGTGCTTGGTGGTGTCGGGCGCCGACAGCTTGATGCCGCCCGCCGCGGTGTCGTTCACGACGTTGTCGGTGACGGTGATGCCGTCGAACCAGCCGATGCCGTCGCCGAGCACCGAGATGCCCGCCGAGCGCGAGAAGGCGTTGCCGAGGCTCGTCTTGTCGGACCAGCCGGCGACCTTCTCGACGTGGTTGCGCGTCAGCACGACCCCGCTGCGCTTGGTGCCGTCGTTGATTTCGTAGAGGATGCCGACACGTCGCTGGTCGGGGGTGCCCGGGTTGACCACGTGCATGCCGTCGACCGTCCAGTTGCTGACGTTGAGCAGGTGGATGCCGGCGAGCGCGCCGTCTCCGTTGATCGTGGCCTCCGCGTCGCCGTCGCCGTAGGGCGAGACGGTGATCGGCGCGGTGCCGAGGCCCGAGCCGGTCGGGGCGAAGGTGCCGAGGCATTCCGCGCCGCGCTTGAAGCGCACCGATTCGCCGGGCTGGAACGGCTGTACGCCCGAGAGCTGCTCGAGCGACGTGAACGGCGCGGCCTCGGAACCGTCGCCGGTGCCCGTGGCCGAGCAGTCGACGAAGTACGCCGTGTCGGAGACCGCGACGACGTGCGCGGCGATCTCGCCCTGCGCGATGGCGCCGAACAGGGACTCGGCGCGCGCGGTGATCGCGTACTCGCCGGCGGCAGTGCCGGCGGGCACCACGAACGAGGCGGTGGCGCGCCCGGCGTCATCGGCGTTCGCGACGACCTCGGTTCCGGCGAAGCCGACCGTCACCGGCACCTGCGCGTTCGCACCGGTCACGGTCACCGTCACGGGTGAGCCTGCCGCCAGGAGCGAAAGGTCGACATCGGCTGCGGCCGTCACGGTGAGCGGCTGAGCCAGGTAGCCGTCGGCGCAGTTGATCCGCAGGTCGGCCCAGTCGGCGTGATCGTTGCCGTTGCCCTCGGGGCCCGGCTCGGCGATGAGCTCGACGGTGCTCGCGCCACGGAGATCCAGGTTCAGGCGGCCGGCAGGGTCCGTGCCGCCCCGCGCCATGCGGAACTTCTCGGCGCCGTCGATCTTGACCACGAAGTCGACGCGGCCCTTTCCCGACTGGCTGTCGTCGATGCCGACGTAGCCGAGCAGCTGCGTGCACTGCTGCGCGACGTCGTAGACGACACGGGCGGGCGCATGCGTGCCGAGGCCCTTGGGGTACTGCACCCCGCGGATCGACTGGATGGTCCGGGTCGTGTCGGGCACGGCCTTCGCGCCGTTGCTGAAGTCGCGCTCGACCGGTCCCCAGCCGTTGTCGGCCGAGACCCAGTCGAGGTCGCTCGCGTAGTGGATGTCGCCGGCGAGGCCGTCGGCGGCGAGAGCGGGCGCCGGAGCGCCCGTCAGACAGAGGGCGCCGACGGCTGCTGCGACGAGCAGCTCGGTCCGTTTCCTGGGCAAGGGATTCCTCCTCGAATCTCACGGTCCGCCGCCCGGGGTGGGCGGGAGCCGCAGTCATCGTGTCAGCCGCTGTGCGCTTGCGCGATCGAAATGAACAGAAGTGAACATGACCGACCCGACCGAGTCGACGAAGGCCCCGTCGCGGGAGCGCCGGGGCCTTCGTTCGGGATCCCTGTGTCAGCGGACGCCCTTGGCCGGGGTGGCCTGGAACGCACGCTCTATCTCCTGCGAGAACGTGTTGCCGGCGGCATCCTTCGCCGTGACGCGCAGGTCGATCCACCCTCCCTTGTCGGACACCGGGATCTTGGCGGTGTACCCGCTCACCCATGCACGGCTGGCGACGAAGATGTCGCCGTCGCCCTCGACTGCTCCGGTGGGGGCGTCGGCCTCGGCCGGGCTCAGCGAGACCGGCTGCCACTCGCCGTTGCCGGCGCGGACCTCGAGGGTGGCCTCGGTGATCGCGCCGGCGGGCGCGGTGCCTGCGACGTGCCCGAGTTCCAGACCCAGCGCGATGGCAGACCCCTTCTTGCGCCCCTCGCCCGCGAGGTTCGCCGCGTTGACGTCGAGGTCGTAGTACGCCTGGATCATCGGCAGCAGCCGGTTGTTCCAGTCGCCCAGCTTGCCCTCAGACCGGAACGTCCAGTCGCTGACCGTCCTGGTGGATCCGGCGAGGTGGGTGCCGTCGTGCGTCGCCGTGCTGACCACGCGCCATTCCTGCTCACCGTCGGGCAGCTCGAAGACGTTCGCTCCCTGGTGCTCGGCCTGCTTGATCAGCTGCCCATCGAGGTACACGTCCGTCGACTGGTGCACCGTCGAGGGCTCGATCCAGGTGTCGAACGTGCCGGTGTGCTCAGCGTTGCCGCCGTCGGCCCAGCTGGGGATGTTGACCTGCGCGTAGTCCGAGACGCGATAGGGAACCCAGAAGCCGGTGGCGACGTACGGCCGCACGATGCCGCCGAAGTACTCCTCCGACATCCGCGCGCCCGGCTCGTACGTGCGCAGCTTGTCGCGGATCTCCCACATCACCGACATCACGGCGACCCACTGGTTCCATCGGAGGTTGTCGGTGTTCACCCACTCGGCTCGGTCCATGCCGCGCTCGGCGACGTAGGGGAACCCGGTTCCGTACTGCGCCCCCGGCACGAAGTCGTACCGGAACTCGCCGAGCTGCTCCCGCTGGCCGTGGTAGCGCGTGTCGATGCGGGCGAGATCCTTCGACGAGTGGCGGTAGGCCAGGTTCTCGGGGATCTCACCGTCGGCGTACTCGGCGATGTCGTAGACGACCTTCGTCGAGGGCACGCCGACGGCAGACAGCGTCACCTTCTTCTTGTTCGCCAGTTGCGCGACGAGCGCGCGCCCGTCGACGCCGCTGATGCCCGCGACCGGAATGCCGACGTCGCTGAAGTCGGTCTCCGAGCCGACCCAGTCGCTGAGCTCGCCGTCCTGGTCGTTGGCGAGCAGCAGCAGCTTCACCCCGGCGGCAGCGGCGTTGGCCGCCTGCTGGGATGCCGACAGCTCGGCGGTGCGCGTCACCACGGCGATCTTGCCGGCGACGCCGGCGGCGGCGAGCTGCTCGGGTGTACCCGTCCCGCCGTCGACGGCCGTTGACTTGAAGGAGCCGTCCAGCAGTGTGGAACCGCCGAGCACGATCAGGTCGAGAGGCGTCTTGCCTGCCGTCACGGTCAGCAGCGGCGTCTGCAGGCGCCACCGCGTCGTGAAGCTGAAGCCGGCGTCGTCGATCTTCATCGGCTGCGCCCACATCTCGTCGGTCTTCACCGGCATCATCGCGCTCGCGAGGAAGTCGCCCACCTTCATGTCCATGCGGCGGTGCACCGCGTCGAGCCCGTCGGCGCCGACGTCGACGGTGACCTCCTTGGCGGTGCGCGCGTCGAGGGCCACCGTCCGGTTCTGGTCGAGCTTCAGCGTGGGCTCGCCGACGAGGACGCTGGCGACGGTGTCGGGAGTCCGGTCGAGCTCCATGAACGACACGACCGAGTAGTCGCCCTTCATGAGGCGCAGCGTGGTCTCGCCACCGACGTAGATCGGCTCGGCGAACTGCGTGGCCGGGTTCCACAGGAACGCGTAGGTCTCGGCCGGGTCGCCCTCGAAGTCCGTCGCGGTGATCGTCAGGTCGTACCGCTCCGCTTCCGAGATCGTTCCCAGGGCGGTCCGCGCCGCCGGCTGGCCGTCGACGAGCGCGACGAGTGCCCCCGACAGCTGCGTGCCCGCGGGAACCTTGGCGGGGTCGACGGTCATCGTGACCGCGCGGGTCTCGCCGGCGGGGATCGTCAGCGCCTCCGCGTCGAGTGTGAGCGCGTCGAAGGCGATGCCGCTCGCGAGAGGGCCGGGGCCTGCGCCGCCGCCTGGCGTGGTGTCGGTGAGCGAGGCCTCCAGCGCGACCGTGATGTCGGCATCCGTGCGGTTCGTGTACTCGATCGTCCGGGTCACCGGAACAGGCGCCTCGCCCCAGGCGAGCATGCCGAAGTCGCCCGAGCCCGCCGCCACGACGGGTGCATCGAGCGCCGCCGCGACGTTCACGACGCCGGTGCCGCCCTGGTACGGCGTGTACCCGAGGTCGACCGCCGTGCTGGCCAGGGCCGCCTTGAGCTGATCCTGGGTGTAGTCCGGATGCGCACCGAGCAGGATCGCTGCGGCGCCGGCGACATGGGGCGTCGCCATCGACGTACCGCTCATCGAGATGTACGACCCCGAGCCCGCGCTGTCGGCCGAGCGTGCGGCGGTGACATCGTTGCCGGGACCGGTGAGGTCGGGCTTCATCGCCCCCGAGCGCGCCAGCGGACCCTGGCTCGTGAAGTACGACAGGGAGCCGGACGGGTCGTCGACCGACCCCACGGTGAGCGCTTCGGCGGCGGAGCCCGGGGCGCCGATCGTCTCGGCTGCGCCGGCGTTGCCGGCCGCGACGACGAACAGCGCGCCGGTGGACTCCGAGATCCGGTTGAGTGACTCGGCCATGAGGTCCTTGCCGTCCGAGGCCTCGGTCGAGCCGAGGCTCATCGACACGATCGGAGCGTGCTGGCCGGCCCATTCCATCGCCTCGATGATCCACGAGTCCTGGCCGTAGCCGTCGGCGCCGAGGACCTTGCCGACGAGCAGCTGCGCGCCGTCGGCGACCCCGCGGTGTGTGCCTGCGCTGGCGGCGCCCGTGCCGGCGATGGTCGACGCGACGTGCGTGCCATGGCCGTTGGGATCCGCGTCGACCTCTTCGCCGGGGACGAAGCTCTGCGATTCCGGGCTCACGCGGCCCTGCAGATCGGGGTGGGTGTCGTCGTATCCCGTGTCGAGCACCGCGACGGTGACTCCTTCACCCGTGTACCCCTCGGCCCAGGCGGCGGGCGCGTCGATGTACGGCACGCTCGAGTCGAGCGTCGCCTTCACCTTGCCGTCGAGGTGGATGGCCTGGATGCCGCCGGCCAGCGTCGGCGTGGCCGAGAGGCTGCGGGCGGTCGGAGCGGTGAGCGCCTGCCAGGCCGCGGCCGAGTCGTCATGGCCGAGGGTCGCCGCAGCGCCGCCGATGCTCGCGAGGGGCGTCTGGACGTCGAGCCCGGGGACGGGTGCCGAGAACGCGCGCGCCGTCGCGTCGTCCTGCTCGACGATGACCGGCGTGGCGTCGACGGACGCGTCGTCGTAGCCGTAGTCCAGCAGCAGCGAGACGTTGAAGAGGTCTTCATCGAGCGCACCCGCCGCGAGGTAGGGCATGGCACCGTCCGGCACCACGTGCAGATCGTCGCCGACCTCGTAGGTCTTCACGCCGGCGCCGTCGACGGCGGTGTCGACGAGCACGGTGTGGGTGCCGTCCGACATGTCGGTGACGGTGACACGGTCGCCGGTGATGAGGGTCACGGCGTGCGATTCGCCGGCAGTCGCGCTGGGCGCGGCCGCGGGCGCGGGGGTGGCCGCCGCAGGCAGGGACGCGAGGCCGATGCCTGCGATGCCGATCGCCAGTCCGCTTGTGGCGGCGACGATCGGGCGCAGGCGGCGGCCGATGGGCTGGGGTCGTGTCATGCGCGAGCCTCTCGGTTCGGGGTGGGGGATCCGTACGCCCCAACTTTCGCGGCCTGCCCGCCTAAAGTGGATGGCGGAGAACTGCCATGTCCACCATCCGCCACGGTCGGCGGGTCACGATGGACGGCATGGGGACGGTCACTGTGCTCGACGCGCTCGGCCTCGACGAGGCCCACACCGCCGTCTATCGGTGTGTGCTGCAGCTGCCGTCTGCCTCGACTCCCGACATCGCGTCGGCCCTCAGCATGTCGTTGCCGCGCGTGCGTCCGATCGTGGCCGAACTCGAACGCCTGGGACTGCTGGCCCGCCAAGCCGCGAGCAGTGACCGGTTCGTGGCATCCCCGCCGTTCATCTCGCTGCGTCCGCTGCTGCTGGAGCGCGAACGCGGACTCACCCGCGCGCACGAGGCGCTGATCGAGCTGAGCGATCTCTACCGGCGGTCGGCGGAGCAGCGCAGTGTCGCCGACGTGGTGGACGTCGTGATCGGCGACGACGCCGTTCGGCAGCGCGTCGCCCAGCTGCAGGCGGCCGCGACGGATCAGGTGCGGGTGCTCGTGCTGAACGAGATCGCGCTGGTCAGCGGCGAGGACAACATCGAGGAGGATCGCGCGCTGGCGCGCGGTGTGCGCTACCGCGTGATCGTCGAGAGCGCGGTGCTCGAGCGGCCTGGCTTCCTCGCCGTCGCACGCGAGATGGCCGACATCGGCGAAGAGATCCGGGTGCTCCCCACTCTCCCTACGCGCATGTTCGTCGCCGACGACCAGATGGCCCTGGTCCCGATGCACTCGCAGGGCAAGGATCAGGGGTTCGGGGCGCTGCTCATCCACCCGAGCGGGCTGCTGGATCTGGTCATCTCGATCTTCGAGGAGTACTGGCGCACGGCGACCGCGTTCCTTCCGATCGCCGCCGTGCCCACGGCCGAAGAGGTCGACCGCGATCTGCTCCGTCTTCTTCTGCTGGGGGTCACGGATGCCGCGGCCGCGGCCCAGCTGGGGATCTCGCTGCGCACCGTGCAGCGCCGCGTGGCAGAGCTGATGGAGACCGCGGGGGTCACCACGCGCATGCAGCTCGGGGCCGAAGCCGTCAGGCGCTCCTGGGTCTGAGTGCTCAGGTGCGGGAGCGCGGGACGTAGCGCGGCACCCACCGGATGAACGCGAGCGCGCCGAGCAGCCCGATCCCGCCCATGACCCCGGTCGCCAGCGCCAGCGATGCGATCGCGGCGAGGCCCGACACGATGAGCGGCGCGATCGCTCCACCGGCGTCGGTGAGCGTGCGCCATGAGCCGAGGAAGGCGGCCGGGTCGGACTTCGGAGCCACATCGGCGCCGAGCGTGAGCAGGATGCCGCTGGACAGGCCGTTGCCGACGCCGAGCACCGCGGCGAACATCGCGAACCACATCGCCGCCTGCGGCACGTCGTGCGTCAGCGACAGCGCGATGAACCCCGCGCCCATCAGGATCATCGCCGGAAGCGCCGCCCACAGTCGGCCGAACCGGTCCATCACCTGGCCGCTCGCGTAGAACAGGGCGAAGTCGATGGCGCCCGAGATGCCGACGACGAGCGCGATGGTCTGCGCGTCGAGCCCGATCGACACGCCCCACAGCGGCAGGACCACCTGGCGGGCCGAGCGGACGGCCGAGAGGGATGCCGCCGCCAGGCCGAGCGTCGAGAGCACGCGCCGGTGGCGCCACATGGTGCGGATGACGCCCGTGGCGGGTCCGCGTGCGCCGTGGGTGGGCAGCGGGATCGACCCGGTGACCGCCTCACCGGTGTCCTCGGTGAGGTCCGCGTCGGCCGGACGCGGAGCCGGTGCCGGAACGGGCAGCTGCTTCTCGGGGTCGGGACCGAACAGCACGAGGAGGACCGTGGCGACGAGGCATCCTCCGAAGAACCAGATCGTCGCGTGTTCGTCGCCGACCACGGCCAGCAGCCCCGCGGCGATGAACGGCCCGACGAACATGCCCAGGCGGAACGTGCCGCCCAGCAGCGACAGCGCCCGGGCGCGGAACGACAGCGGCACCCGCGTCGTCATGAACGAGTGGCGGGCCAGGCCGAATGCCGCCGCGCAGAACCCGATGAGGAACACCGCGATCGCGAACACGCCGAGCGACGGTGCGAGCGCCATGCCCAGGATGCCGCCGAGCGAGAGGACGCCCGCGATCGCCATGGTCAGGCGCTCGCCGATGCGGGCGACCGCCCAGCCGGCGGGAAGATTGCCGCACAGCTGGCCGACCACGAGCGCCGAGGCGACCAGGGCCGCCGTCGCGACATCGGCTCCGAGCTGCGCCGCGATGACGGGCACGAGCGGGATGACCGCGCCCTCGCCGAGCGCGAACAGTACGGTGGGGCCGTAGACCATGGGCCCGAACCGCCACAGCACGTCGCGAGCGGTGGGGGACTCGGCGCGTTCACTCATCCCTTCCACGTTAGTCTGGAGTGTCATGCTCGACTTCGATCCCTCCGCCGATATCCAGGCCCTGCGCTCCACGTTCGCCGACATCAAGGCCGTGGTCGACGTCGAGGCACTCACCGCCGACATCGCCCGTCTCAGCGAGGAGGCCGGCGCGCCCGACCTGTGGGACGACGTCGAGAAGGCTCAGAAGGTGACGAGCGCTCTCAGCCACCGCCAGGCCGAGCTCAAGCGCGTCACCGACGTCGAGCAGCGTCTCGACGACCTCGATGTGCTCGTCGAGCTCGCCAACGAGATGGACGACGAGGACTCCGCCGAAGAGGCCCGTCGCGAGATCGCCGAGCTCGAAGACATCATCAGCCAGCTCGAGGTGCAGACGCTCCTCGACGGCGAGTACGACGACCGCTCGGCGGTCGTGACGATCCGCTCCGGCGCGGGCGGCGACGACGCCACCGACTTCGCCGAGATGCTCATGCGCATGTACCTGCGCTGGGCCGAGCGTCACAAGTACCCCGTGAAGGTGATGGACACCTCGTACGCCGAGGGCGCGGGCATCAAGTCGGCGACGTTCCAGGTCGACGCGCCCTATGCGTACGGCACTCTGTCGGTCGAGGCCGGCACGCACCGCCTCGCGCGCATCAGCCCCTTCGGATCGGCCGACAAGCGCCAGACGAGCTTCGCGGCCGTCGAAGTGATCCCGGTCATGGAAGAGGCCGTCGAGGTCGACGTGCCCGAGAGCGACATCCGCGTGGACGTGTTCCGTTCGTCGGGGCCGGGTGGGCAGTCCGTCAACACGACGGACTCGGCTGTGCGCATCACGCACCTCCCGACCGGCATCGTCGTGTCGATGCAGAACGAGAAGTCGCAGATCCAGAACCGCGCGGCCGCGATGCGCGTGCTCCAGACCCGCCTCATGCTGCTGCAGCGCGAAGAAGAGGCCGCCAAGAAGAAGGAGCTCGCCGGCGTCATCACCGCGAGCTGGGGCGACCAGATGCGCTCGTACTTCCTGTACGGCCAGCAGCTGGTGAAGGATCTGCGGACCGGCCACGAGGTCGGCAACCCCGCGGTCGTGTTCGACGGCGACCTCGACGGCTTCATCTCGGCGGGCATCCGGTGGCGCAAGCGCAAGGACGACGACGACTGATCGAGCGGATGCTGCACCCGTGAGTGTCGCTGGAGGCCAGGAAGAGGCATCCGCATAGGCTCGATAGGCCATGATCCGGTTCGAGAACGTCACGAAGCGCTATCGCGGCACTGCGAAGCCCGCCCTGACCGATGTCGACTTCGAGGTGCTCCGCGGCGAGTTCGTGTTCCTCGTCGGTGCGTCGGGGTCCGGCAAGTCGACGTGCCTGCGCATGATCCTCCGCGAAGAGACCCCCACTGACGGCAGGGTGGTCGTCCTCGGCCGCGACCTGCGGACGCTGTCGAACCGCAAGGTGCCGTACTTCCGGCGTCATGTCGGCGCCGTGTTCCAGGACTTCCGGCTGCTGCCCACCAAGACGGTGTTCCAGAACGTCGCGTTCACGCTGCAGGTGATCGGCTCGTCGCGCGGCTTCATCCAGCAGGCGGTGCCCGAAGTGCTCGCGCTCGTGGGCCTGGCAGGCAAAGAGAAGCGGTTCCCGCACGAGCTGTCCGGCGGTGAGCAGCAGCGTGTCGCGATCGCGCGCGCCCTGGCGAACCGTCCGCAGATCCTCCTCGCCGACGAGCCCACCGGAAACCTCGACCCCGGCACGTCTGTCGACATCATGCAGCTGCTGGCCCGCATCAACGCGGGCGGCACCACGGTCGTCATGGCCACGCACGAGGCGGGCTTCGTCGACCAGATGCAGCGGCGCGTGATCGAGCTGCGTCACGGCGAGATGGTCCGCGACGAGCGACACGGCGGCTACGGCGACACGTCGAGCCTGCCGAGCCTGGCGCCCGAACCCGAGCGCGGTGCGGCAGCCGTGGCGGCCCTCACCGCCGTGCTCGAGGTGCAGCGCGAGGCCGCGATCGCCGCTGCCGCGGGTCTCGATCCCACCGACGTGCCCGACGACGACGAGGATGCGCCTGCGGCCGCACCGTACCGGGATGCCGTCGCGCCGGCGCCCGCCCCGCCGGCCGTGCCCCCGGCACCCGCACCGATGGCGGCGGACGACGTCGCCGAGGAGCCCGAGGGCGAGGCATCCACCCCACCGACGGCGCCGCACACGCAATCCATCCCGGTCCAGCTGACCGAGGTCGATGTCGAGGAGCTCGGGCTGGCCGACCGGCTCGGGCTGCGGCGTGACGAATCCGACGGCGACGACGAAGTGGGGCCGACATCATGAGGGCCGGGCTCATCCTGTCCGAGGCGTTCTCGGGCCTGCGGCGCAACCTGTCGATGGTGGTCTCGGTCGTCCTCGTGACCTTCGTGTCGCTGACGTTCGTGGGCGCGGCGATCCTCATGCAGATGCAGATCGCGACGATGCGCGACTTCTGGGTCGAGCGGGCGCAGGTCGCCGTGTACATGTGCACGACCATCTCGACGTCCGCGACGTGCGTGAACGGCGAGGCCACCCCCGAGCAGGTCGAGGACGTCAAGGCGAAGCTCGAGGGGAGCGCCCTCGCGCCGCTGATCCGCGAGATGGTGTTCCTCAACCACGAGCAGGCGTACCAGGAGTACGTCGACCTCGCCGGTGAGGACAACGCCAGCGTCATCACGCCGGACCAGGTCAACGAGACGTTCCGCATCACGCTCGTCGATCCGTCGCAGTCCGACGTCCTGATCGAGGCCTTCAGCGGGATGCAGGGCGTCGAGGACGTGAAAGACCAGATGCAGTATCTCGATCCACTGTTCTCTGCCCTGACGATCGCGACCTACATCGCCGTCGGCATCGCGGCGCTCATGCTGATCGCCGCCGTCCTGCTGATCGCGACGACGATCCGGCTCTCGGCGTATGCGCGAAGGCGGGAGCTGGGCATCATGCGCCTGGTCGGGGCATCCAATCGGTTCATCCAGACGCCGTTCATCCTCGAGGGGGTGTTCGCGGCGCTTCTCGGATCGCTGCTGGCCAGTGCGGCGGTGCTCGCAGGCGTGTACTTCGGCGTCGACAAGTACCTGCGCAACCGCGTGGACTTCGTGACGACATGGGTCGATCTCGGCGATGCGTGGCTCGTGGTCCCGGTGCTGATCCTCGTCGGCGTCCTCTTGGCGGCGCTGTCGGCGGGATTCGCCATCCGGCGCTGGCTGCGTGCCTGAGTCGGATAGACTGACAGGCTGCCGTGCACCCGGTGCGGCATGCTTCGACAAGCTCAGCAACCGTAGGAGACACGCATGCCCAGGGAACGCGGGGAGAAGGTCGTGGCGACCAATCGTCGCGCGCGCTTCGAGTATGAGATCGAGAAGACGTACGAGGCGGGCCTGGTGCTCACCGGCACCGAGGTGAAGTCGCTGCGCGAAGGACGCGCCAACCTGTCGGACGGCTACGCGTACATCGACAACGGCGAGGCGTACCTCGATGCGGTGCACATCCCCGAGTACTCGCAGGGGCACTGGACGAACCACTCGTCCAAGCGCACCCGCAAGCTGCTGCTGCACAAGGCAGAGATCGTCAAGCTCTCGCACGCCATCGCGGCGGGCGGCTACACGCTGATCCCGTTGAAGCTGTACTTCTCGGACGGCCGTGCGAAGGTCGAGATCGCGGTCGCGAAGGGCAAGCGCGAGTACGAGAAGCGTCAGACGATCCGCGAGCGCGAAGACAAGCGCGAGGCTGAGCGCGCCATGCGCAGCCGCAACCGCCTCGGCGAATAGAGGTGCCGGTCCCGCGGGTCAGCGGGCGACGAATCTCGCCTCGACCGCGGACGACACGACGATGTCTTCGGGCTGGAGCTGCACGGCGGGCCCACCGCCCGCATCGGCGGCGAAGGCCTTCGCCATCATCATGCGCGGTGCGGGTGCGGGTGCCTGCTCCTGGCGGGTGAGCAGCCCGATGTCGGCGATCTCCAGTGCGGTCACGTTCGACAGGCCCAGGGCAGCGGCGTACGCCTGCGCCCGCGCCACCGCGACGCCGACGGCCTGCGTGGCGACGTCCTTCTCGGTCTGCGCCCGCGTCTCGGGCGTGAGGAGCCACTCGATCCAGGCCAGCTGCACGCCCTCGCGCTCCGCGACCTCGCCGGCCCACCACGACAGCACCGTGAAGTCCGTGAAGGTGACCGAGAAGTCCACGCTGGCGTAGTGCACCGGTGCGAGGCGCTTGCCCTCGTTGTTCCAGGGGCGCTCCGACCACACCGACACGCGCTGGCTCGTCCACTCGGGCACCGTGCCCGCGGCCTTGCGGGCGGCGAGGTCGTCGCGGACGGGTTCGGTGAGCGCGGCCATCCGCTCGACGACCGCGCCGCGCTCGGGGCCCTCCGCGCGGATGGTGAGGTGCGCGATGGCACGCTCGGGGGCGATGCGGGTCTCGTGCTCACCGCGGACCGTGATGACGACGTCGCTCATGACGCCGACTCTAACCCGCCTGTGCCACAACGCGGCGGGCGGCGCAAGCCTGTCCGACGCGCCGGCCGGTCGTCGTATCGTCGCGGCATCGGGATCGTGCGAGGAGGAGGGATGCGATGTCGCGCAACGTGAGGGTGCTGCAGTGCAGCCCCGAGGATGTGTTCGACGTGCTGGGCGATGCATGGCTGTACCCGTCATGGGTGGTCGGGGCCTCGCGCATGCGCGAGGTGGATGAGACGTGGCCCATGGCCGGTGCCGAGCTGCACCACTCCGTCGGGGTGTGGCCGGCCCTCATCGACGACAAGACCGTGGTCGAGCAGTTCGTGCCGTCACGGATGCTGGTGATGCGCGCACGAGGGTGGCCGCTCGGCGAAGCCCGCGTCACGATCGAGGTCAAGCCCCGCGACGACCGAGCGGTGGTGCGCATCCAGGAGGAGGCGATCGCCGGCCCGGCGCGGCTGGTGCCGCGGCAGCTGATGGACATGCTCCTGTTCTGGCGCAACGCCGAGACCCTGCATCGGCTCGCCTACCTCGCCGAAGGGCGGGCAGAGGGACGCACCCCGATGTCGTCCGCGCAGCGCGAGATGTCCGGCGGCGAGGCGGCGGCGACGGATGCCGCAGGCCCGGCGCCGGCCGGCGAACAAGACCTCTCGGCAACCCCCGACCCCGGGCGGATCGACATCGAGGCCAACGAGAATCCGCTGGGCGAGGCATCCGCGAGCACTCCGCCCTCAGAGAATCTCGACAACGGCGACTCCGCACCACCGGCATCGTGAACGTCCGGCGTTCTCCGGCCGAGCTGGACGCGGTGGTCGTCGGCGCCGGCCCGAACGGCCTGGCCGCAGCGGTGACGCTCGCGCGGGCGGGCCTGCGCGTCCGCGTCTACGAGCGAGCGGACGCGCCGGGCGGCGGGACTGCGACGCGCGAGCTGACGATGCCGGGATTCCGTCACGACGTGTGCTCGGCCGTGCACCCGATGGCATTCGAGTCGCGGTTCTTCCGCGAATTCGGGCTGCGCCGCCGCGTGGAGTTCGTGACGCCCGACGTGTCGTTCGGCCACCCGCTCGGTCTCGGCCGGGCAGGCATCGCGTACCGCGACCTCTCGCGCACGCGGGACGCCCTCGGAGCGGATGGCCGGGCGTACGAGCGGCTGATGCGGCCACTGGTCGAGCGCTCGACGGCGGTGGCGGACTTCACCGGATCGTCTCTGGTGCGCGTCCCCGACGACCTTCGCACGGCGATCTCCTTCGGACGGCGCGCGCTGGAGCAGGGCACGCGCGCGTGGAACCTGCGCTTCCGCGAAGCCGCGGCGCCGGCGATGCTCACCGGTGTCGCCGCGCACACGATCCTCTCGCAGCCGAGCATCGCGGGCGCGGGAGCAGGCCTCGCGCTGACCGCCTACGCCCACGCGCGCGGCTGGCCGATCCCGGTCGGGGGCAGTCAGGCGATCGCCGACGCGCTCGTCGACGATCTGCGCGCCCACGGCGGCGAGCTCGTCGTCGACCACGAGGTCACCACGCTCGCCGCGCTGCCCGCGGCGACCGTCACGCTGCTGGACGTCACGCCCAAGGCCCTCGTCCGTCTCGCCGGCGCGGCGATGCCGGCCGGGTACCGGCGGGCGCTGGAGCGCTTCCGCTACGGCGACGGCGTCGCCAAGGTCGACTTCGCGCTGAGCGCGCCCGTGCCCTGGACGCATCCGGAGCTGAGCCGCGCCGGCACCGTCCATGTCGGAGGCACACGCGCGGACGTCGCGGATGCCGAGAACGAGGTGCACCGTGGGCGTCTGCCGGAGCACCCCTACGTGCTGGTGTCGCAGCCCTCGCTGTTCGACGAGACCCGGGCGCCCGCGGGGATGCACACGCTGTGGACGTACACGCATGTGCCCGCCGGCAGCCCTGCCGATCGCCGCGAAGCCGTCGTACGGCAGATCGAACGCTTCGCCCCGGGCTTCCGTGACGTGATCATCGCCAGCAGCTCTCGCAGCGCGCGCGAGGTCGAAGAGCACAATCCCAACTACCCGGGCGGCGACATCGCAGCGGGCGCGCCGAACCTGTGGCAGCTGTTCCGGCGGCCCGTGCTCAGCATGGATCCGTGGCGCACGCCGATGAGTGGCGTGTACCTCGCGTCGGCATCCGCCGCGCCCGGTCCGGGCGTCACGGGCATGCCCGGCTGGTTCGCCGCGCTGAGCGCGCTCCGTCACGAGTTCGGCACGCACGCGCTGCCGGACCTCTCGCCACGGGACTGAGCCGAGTCGCTCCGCGAACCGGATGTCAAGGGGGAGTGCGGACGCCGGGATGCCGCCTACCGTCGCCGATATGGACCCGCAACACGAGGACAACCCGGCATCCGGTCCGACTGGCCGCGACGCTGCACCCGGCCCGCTGTCGGAGCGCGAATCGCTGCGTAAGGACATGAGCTACAGTCCCGCCAGCGAAGCCGAGACGCGCCAGAAGCAGGCTGATCCGGTGCCGCAGACGCTCGACCCCGACATCGAGGCCGACGTCCGGCTGGCTCCCGGCACCGGCGGTCCCGATGATCCGGGGGACGTGGAGGTGGAGCCGGGCGACGTCCATCTGCCGACGGCGCCGCCCGAGAAGACGTGATCCCCGCGCACCCCGTGGTGGTCATCACGGGTGCCTCCAGCGGGATCGGCCGTGCCACCGCACGGCTCTACACCGGTCGCGGCGCGTCTCTCGTGCTGGCATCGCGGAGCAGGGATGCGCTCGAGACGGTCGCGGAGGAGTGCCGCCGACGCGGTGCACCGGTCCTCGTCGTGCCGACGGACGTGACGCGCGAGACCGAAGTGCACGCGCTTGCCGAAGCGGCGGTCGCAGAGTTCGATCGCCGGCCGTCTCGTCGTACGTCGCGAGCAATTGGGGGCTGCTCGGGTTTGCAGAGTCGCTCCAGCAGGAGCTTCGCGGCACGCGGATCCGCGTGAGCGTGGTGCTCCCGGCCACGATGGACACGCCCATCTACCAGCACGCCGCGAACGTCACGGGTCGGCGTGTGCACCCTCTGCCACCCGTGTCGTCGCCGGAGCGTGCGGCTCGGGCGATCGCTCGCGCCGCGCATCGCCCGCATCGGACCGCGCTCGTCGGCCGCACGCAGGCCGCCGTCATCCCGGTGCACCGGCTGTCGCGGCGGCTCTACGACCCCCTCGTCGGCTGGCTGATGGATGCCGTCGAGCTGCGGGGGAGCGGCGTCGAGCCCACCACCGGGACCGTGTTCGATGCGCCGCGCACGGCGGGTCGGACGAGCGGCGGCTGGCGGTCGTCGCGTCCGGCTCTGCTGGCGGGATTCGCCGGTGCTGCGCTGCTCTTGGGGACGGCCGTCGCGCGAGGCCGGCGCTGACGCCCGCCTCGCGGTGCCCTCAGCGGAAGCCCTCCATCTGCGTGCGCTCGTCGGCCACGCGCACCCCGTACCGATACGCGAGCTTGCCGCCCAGCCAACCCGAGATGCCGAGGACGCCCAGGCCGACGATGCTCAGGATGAAGCCGACGATGTTGACCTCGTCGTGGTCGTCGGCCGAGAGCCTGACCAGCAGATTGACGACGAAGAGGACGATCACGCCCAGGTTGAGCGCCATGTGCACGGTCCCTGTTCGGCGGGCGGCGGTGCTGCGACCCAGTTGCACGTAGTCGATGAGGCCCCAGATGGCCGCCAGCACCGCGCCCACGAGGCCGATGACGATGAGGATCCAGGCGCCTCGCACGTACGGTGCGGGATCGTCTGAGACGAGCCCGATGATGTCGAGCACGAGGCTCGCGACCCAGGTTCCGATCGGAATGGTCACGAGGATCGGGTGGAAGGGATGCCCGTACGGGCCGGCGAGAGCGGTACGGGGATGCTTGGACCGAGCGTGCGGGGTGTTCTGGGACATTTCTCACTCCTTCGGTGGGGCTCCAGCCGATTAGATCGTGGGATGCCGTGGAGGGGGATTGACAACGCCGGGTCGCCGGGAATGGCGGGGTGGTGGCATCCGTTGTAGACTGATGTGCTCGGTAGCCACGGCTGCCGGGGATTGGCAACTCCACAGTGTGACAACGGCCCTTCGACAGAAGGAACACCTCGAAAGAGGCACGGGGATGATCGGTTTCGACATCGCCTGTGAATCTGCGAGAAGCGGGCCGAGGATGCAGGGTTATCTCGTGAACGCCCCCTGCAAACCAATAACTGCCGAAAAGAAGCAGTCCGACTTCGCCCTCGCTGCCTGAGCAGCGAGCCCGAGTCCGTCAATCCGTGACTGATCCCGTCACGGGTATTGGCGTCATTTAGGGATCTCGCTGCGTGACGACGCCTGAGCGTCACGCGGGACTCTTATCAGGCTGGGCTCGTCGACTTAGGTGTCTGTGACAAAGGTCGGAGCCGAGCAGAACGCTCGCACAGACTGCGCCCGGAGAAGCCGCCGTTACTCAGCGATGGACGGGGGTTCGATTCCCCCCATCTCCACTGCCGTTGTCATTCGACGAAGGTCTCCACTTCCGCGTAATTCCGCGGAAGTTGAGGCCTTCGTTCGTTGTGTGCGAGGCGGCGCCAAACTGAATCGCCCACAAATCGCCCACAAACCGCTCGAGCATGTAGATCGAACACCGTGTCAAGCGTGGCGTCGCCGACAAGAGCTAGAGCGTCACGCGTCGCCAGCCGACGGGGCTGTCGGCCGGGGTGTTGGTTCGTCGTCCTAAGACGACAGCTTTTCGGACGGCGCGGCGGACAAAGAGGCAGAATATGACTCTGAAGTCATACTGCAGATCGGAGGGTGCAATGACCGCTTCAACGCTCATCCGCGCCGCTCGCAAAAGTCGGCGACTCACGCAAAAGCAACTCGCAGAGCGAGCTCGCATCGATCAGAGCCGTGTTTCCAAATCTGAGGGTGGCCGCGATACGGAGTTCGGCACGGTAGAGCGATTGCTCGCAGGTGCGGGGCATCGGCTGTACTCCGCGCCTACCCAGCGCGACGACGCGGCGACCGCGGGCGAAGAGATCGGGCGTCGCCTGGCGGAGGGCGACAAGGACCGCGCTCTCCGTGCGCTCCTGCAGCTCAACGACAACCTGCTGGCCGAGCGAGGACTGGTGCGAGGAATTCTCGGACTCGCCGAGCCGGCATCGACGCAGCACCAAGTGTGGGATGCCGCGCTTGCCGGTCTCGTCGCCTGGCGGCTGCGCGAGGAAGGGCTGCCCGCACCTGAGTGGGTGTCCGATCCCAGCCGATATCTCCGTACGCCCGCGACGCTCGAGGTCGACCCGGCCGACCCGACTCCGCCCACGTCGGAAGTGCCCGACGAGTTCGCCGAGCGCGGCGTGCTCGTCTGGCGTGACACTTTCGCGAGCGTCTAAGCATGGCGACGACTCTCGGCAGAGAGGACATCCTCGACGGGCTCAGGGCGCTCATCACGGAGCTGCGTGCCTCTCGCCAGGTCGCAGGTATCCGGATCGTCGGCGGACCTGCTCTGGCGCTCCGCTATTTCGACCGTGGCACGACGCAGGATCTCGACTCGCTCCACATCGATCCGGGAAGCGACGACGAAGTCACAGCGGCTGCCGCGAAGGTGGCTCAGTCCCGCGGGTGGGATCCAGGCTGGCTGAACTTCGACGTCGAAAAGGCTGATGCGCTTCCCACGTTCGGCCGCAGGCCGGTCGAGTGGGAGACCATCTACGACCACGACGGCATCGTCATCCAGGTTGCGGCGAAGGAGGCGATGCTGGCGATGAAGCTGCGTGCCAACCGGCCCGGTCGCGATACCAACGACATCCGCCAGCTCCTGCGACTCTGCGACGTCACGACACTCGATGAAGCCGAAGAGCTCTACGAAGACTTCTATCCGGGGGATGCACTCTCGGACCGTGCCGTGAAGATGTTCGTCGCCATCCTCGAGGGCGGGCTGCCGGATGAGGTTCCCTCGCCGGGGCCGATCGACCTCTAGCGACGCGATCGAGATGACACCTCGATGAGTGCTCCGACGGCGAGAGGACAGTGGTCGGACCCGCCTCCGTTCCCGCCCGCTCGCTCGCTCTTAGCGCATGTCGTGCGATCTCGATGCAGACCCCACATCGAAGCTGCGCACCGCCCTGTCAGCATCCCGCGCCCCGACGGCGATCGTGGCGAACCACGACGAACTCGCGTCCCGGGCCCTGAGGGGCCTCGTTCGCGAGGGACTGTGGGTGCCCGACGACGTCGCGATCATGGGGTTCGACGATGGACCGCTCGCCGAGGGCCTCGGGTTGACGACCGTGCGTCAGCCGTTCGAGGAGTCGGGTCGCGCAGCGCTCGATCTCCTGCCCGGCATGATCGCCGGAACCGGTGCTGCCGTGGGTCGCGTGGATCTGCTGCCCTCGCTCGTCGTACGAGGCAGCACCTGACACGACTGCGGATCGCCGTCGTGCGCTGACGCGATGGAGCGCCTACCCACGTGGCACACTGACGCTTGTGCTTGGAAACCTAGGCGGATGGCACCTGCTCATCCTCTCCGTCGTTTGGATCGTCCCCTTTGTGATCACTGTCGTGAGCATCGCCCGAAATCGCGTCGCTTCGGGGACGGCCAAGGCTGTCTGGGTGCTCATCCCTCTGCTGTTCCCATGGCTTGGCTTGATCCTGTGGTTCACGATCGGTCGCAAGCCGGCCCCGGCGCGGTAAACGGAGACCGTCGGAATCAGCCTGTGCCGACCCCCGCCACCGCCGAGCGCGCGGATGCCGGTCGCCCGGCGCGCGATGCGTCGGCCACACTTGCCTACGGTCGGTATCCATCCCTGCGTGCGGGCCGCTGCATCCGCAGCGACCTTCTCCATGCCTGATGGTCTCCATTCCCCCGGTCGAGTACGAGAACCCGACGATCGGCTTTCGCGGACGGTACCGGTTCGGCGCGCGCGCCCGGCCAGACAGCGACGCGTATTCAGCGTGCTCCGCCGTGGCTGCCGTCGAGCGCGGGATCATAGTCGTCACGTCGCCACAGAGCGGCCCCAGTCGGGGTGTCACGCGGTGACGGCGGTCATCCGAATGGACACGAGGATGCCGGGCAACTCGACACCGAGCTTCGCAACGTACCGCGCTGGCGGGGCCGACGGGAACCACTGTGCGAACTCTTCGTTGAGGCCCGTGAAGTCCTCGGGCTTCGCGAGGAGGACGCCGACCTCTACGACATCATCGAGTCCGGCGCCAGCCGCTTTCAAGACCGTCTCGCAGTTCGCGAACGCCTGTCGTGTCTGCTGCTGGACGGTGTCTCCGACGATGGCACCCGTGGCAACGTCTACGCCCACCATGCCCGAAACGACCACGTGAGTGCCCGCGCGCACCGCCTGACTGTACAGCGGCGAACTCGGCGCGTCCGGCGTGGTGATGATCTCCCTGGGCATGGCGAGCCTCCTCGCTAGGCGTAATGCCTTTGCTGTGCATGGTCCCAGACGATCCCACGCAGTTCCAGGGCTCACGCTCGATGCGCCGCATGTGATGCGGACGCGGACGGCAGTGGATCACCGCGCCGAATGTGCTGACGCCAAAACGTGAACGTTCCGGCTCCGATTGCGCGTGCCGGACTGAAGCGTGCTTCCGATACCCAGCCCGCGCCGCATCCCGTATTGCTCCCACTCGCCGTCTCGGATCGGGATCTGTCGACCGACGCGTTGTGGACGCGCGGCGTAGCCGGTGACAGTATGGCCTTCGGGCTCATCCTCGACGCGCGCCAGGACCGGGTGTTCCGTCACGCCTGCCGCATCTTGTAGAACGCCATCGGCGTTCGGGTCAGTAGCGCCCCTTGCTCAGGTCTACGAGGACCAGTCGATTGCCGAACGGATCCTCGACGATGGCGACCCTGCCGACCGGTATGTTCCGGATCTCAGTGACGAGACGGCCGCCCGCCTGCACGATGTCGGCAGCCCGGTCCGCGGAATTCACCAGCCAATTGGCCTCAGCGGGAAGCGTCGTCGAGAGCACGATCTCGGTCTCGCTGTCTGGACAGCGCAAGCCCACTTGACCGACGGCATCGTTGCGCCAGAGCACCTCGTGCCCGAGGAGGTCACCGTAGAAGGAGAGTCCCACATCGAGTGTAGGGACGGTGAAGGTGACGGCGTCGACCGCTCGAAGAAGTGGCTCGCTCATCCGTCCGGTCTACCCTCGGACGGCACGAGACGCCAGTGCATCGTTTCGACTGCTCGGCGGGGCGGACTCTCAGCACCGTCCAGCATCACGGCATCCGCTACGGGGCGTCCCAGAGGCGATCGATCGGGACGTCGTCGCCCAGGACGCGGCACGCGGCGCGGTGGCCCGAGAGCATCGCGGCCGGGACGGTGGCGGGGTCATCGGTCCAGGTGGCTTCACCCGCGAGATGCAGGATGCCGCCGATCGGGGTGGCGAGGTCGTCGTGGTCGGCGGTGGTCGAGCCCACGGTCATGTAGGCGTACGAGCCGAGTGAGAACGGGTCGTCCTGCCACGCGGTGATGTCGACGCGGGTCGGCTGCTCGACGTGATCGCCGTACAGCCGGCGCAGCTGCGCGAGGACGGATTCGACGACGTCGCATTCGGCCCAGCGGCGCGTCGCGATCGCGGCAGGACCCGCGGCGAAGGTGAGCAGCGTGGGGACTGCGTGCAGAGCGGTGAGGTCGTACCAGGAGTGCCACCACACGCCCTCGGGACCCTGCTGGCGGATGGCGTAGACGTCGTCGTCCCAGAACCTGGCCGGAAAGCGCAGGAACACCTTCTCGAAGGCGTTCATCCGCAACCGAGCGAGGGCCCCGCCGACGGGCTCTGGCAGCGGCGGCTCGATGACGAAGGCGTCGGACTGCAGCACGCCCACGGGCACCGTCACGATCGCGCTGTCGGCCGTGAAGGTGGCGCGGTCCGTGGTCACGGTCACCGATCCTCGCGACCAGTCCACGTGCGACACGATGTGCTGCAGCCGGACGTCGAGCCCTTCCGCCAGTCGAGCCGGCAGCGCGTCGTACCCGTCCGGGAAGACGACTTCGTCCCCGTCGATCGAATCGTCGTCGAGTCCGTGCGCCGCGAGATCCGCGATCCAGGCGCCGTACTGCTCCTCCGAACGATGCTCCAGGTACTCGCGCACCCGCTGCGTCCGCTCGTCGTCCCAGTCCTGCAGCGCGAGGGCGCGATCGGTGACGTCGCGGTACGACTCGTCGGGGCCCGACGCCGCCACGACGTCGACCAGCGCCGCGTCGACGGCTCGGATGTCGTCGATGAAGCGCCGGGCGGCGGCATCCGTCAACCTTTTGCCATCCAGGCCGTAGTACGCGATCGGACGGCTGTCGGGCTGGTACCCGCCCACCGTGAACTCGACCGTGCGCATGCCAAAGGCTTCGGCCGCGGCGGCGACCGGGCTCCCTATGACGCCGTGGATCCACGAGGCGCCGAGGTCGGTCGCGAGCCCGTCGACCCGGTCGGTGACCACGCGGCCGCCGACGCGGTCACGCGCTTCGAGGACCACCACCCTGCGCCCCGAGCCGACCAGCAGCTTGGCCGCAGAGAGCCCGGCGACACCGGCGCCGACGACGATCGTGTCGAGATGTTCCACGTTCGCCATCCTCGCGCACGCCGGTGCTCGTCGCCGACCCGCGCTGCGCGCGCTGAGAGAATCGAAGCATGACCGCAACACTCGTGGCCCGCGGGCTGGCCGGCGGGTACGGCCACCGCACGCTCTTCGACTCGCTCGATCTGACAGTGGCCGCGGGCGACGTCGTCGGTGTGGTCGGCGCCAACGGCGCCGGGAAGTCCACGCTGCTGCGCCTTCTCGCAGGAATCGACGAGCCGCAGGCCGGCTCCGTGACCTTCTCACCGGCGGACGCGTTCGTCGGCTGGCTGCCGCAGGAGCACGAGTGCATCGAGGGCGAGTCGGTCGCGGACTACATCGCCCGGCGGACGGGCTGCGCGCAGGCGACGAGGGACATGGATGACGCGGCCGCCGCCCTCGGCGACCCATCACTGTCGGTCGGCGATGCCGATCCCGCCGACGTGTACTCGGCGGCGCTCGACCGCTGGCTGGCCAGCGGCGCCGCCGACCTCGACGAGCGGCTCCCCGTCGTCCTCGCCGACCTCGGCCTGGACCTCGGCGGGACGCCTGCCGACCAGGCGACCATGCTGTCGCTCTCGGGCGGTCAGGCCGCCCGTGTCGGCCTGGCCGCGCTCCTGCTCTCACGGTTCGACATCGTCCTGCTGGACGAGCCCACCAACGATCTCGACCTCGACGGACTCGAGCGGCTGGAGGCGTTCGTGCGAGGACTGCGCGGCGGAGTGGTGCTGGTCAGTCACGACCGCGAATTCCTCGCGCGCAGCGTCACGCGCGTGCTGGAACTCGACCTCGCGCAGCATTCGAACCGGGTCTTCGGCGGTGGCTACGACGCGTACCTCGAAGAGCGGGAGACCGTCCGGCGGCATGCGCGCGAGAGGTACGACGAGTTCGCGGGCAAGAAGGCCGACCTCGTCGCGCGGGCGCGCACGCAGCGCGAGTGGTCGAGCCAGGGCGTCCGCAACGCGATGAGGAAGTCGCCCGACAACGACAAGATCCGTCGCAAGGCGGCGATGGAGTCCAGCGAGAAGCAGGCGCAGAAGGTGCGCCAGATGGAGAGCCGGATCGCTCAGCTCGAAGAGGTCGAGGAGCCCCGCAAGGAGTGGCGGCTCGAGTTCACCATCGGCGCGTCGCCGCGGTCGAGCACCGTCGTCTCGACACTGGGCGCGGCAGTCCTGCGGCAGGGTGGGTTCACCCTCGGCCCGGTGTCGCTGCAGGTGAACGCGGGGGAGCGGATCGGCATCACAGGCCCCAACGGCGCCGGCAAGTCGACGCTTCTTCGAGCGCTGCTGGGCAGGCAGCAGCCTGACGAGGGGACCGCGAGCCTCGGCGCGAACGTCGAGATCGGCGAGATCGATCAGGCGCGGTCGCTCCTGGTCGGCGAACAGCCGCTCGCGACCGCGTTCGAGGAGCTCGTGCCGTCGATGGAATCGGGCGAGGTTCGGACGCTGCTCGCGAAGTTCGGTCTCAAAGCCGACCATGTGGGCCGACCGGTCGGCGAACTGTCTCCGGGTGAGCGCACCCGCGCAGCGCTCGCACTCCTCCAGGGCCGCGGCGTGAACGTCCTGGTACTGGACGAGCCGACGAACCACCTCGATCTGCCGGCGATCGAGCAGCTGGAGCAGGCGCTGGCGTCGTACCGCGGGACCTTGCTTCTGGTCACTCACGACCGGCGGATGCTCGACGCCGTCGAACTCGACCGGCGCTGGCGGGTCGACGGCAGCCGCGTCACCGAACTCTAGACGGCGCCCGCCTCATCGGCCCTGGCGCTTCTTGAACGGCCTCGGCTGGCCCTTCACGACAGGGGCGCGACCCTTGCCCTTCGACGCCTTGGCCTTGCCGCCCGCCGGCACCGCGGGCTTGGCGACCGGTGCCGGGGCGTCCGCGATCCGCTGCCGAGCCTCGGCCAGAAGCAGCGTTCCCGGCGCGGTCAGCGACCACCCGGACTTGCTGCGCGTGAAGAGGGGATGCCCCACCTCGGCTTCGAGCTTCTCGATGGTCGAGGAGAGCGCGGCCATCGGCATCCCGAGCGCCTCCGCGGCGCGCGGAACGTGCAGACCGTTGTCGACGACGGCGACGAACTGCTCGAGCTGGGTGGGCTTCACGGTGGGGCCTTTCGCGCGTGGTGTCGTCGGATGTCATCGACGTCTCGCCCTAAGACCGTATCGTCCTCTCCTGTGTCTGTGACAGCTTGGGTGGGGACCCCCACTTCGCGTCGAACTCGCGGAACCGTTCCGCCGCGGCCGCTTCGGTCGGGGCGGTGTAGACGGGGCGGAGGTCCCATCTCTTCCCAGTAGTGGCGGGACGCGAACCGGAACGTGTTGCGGATCAGGTGGATGATGCATGTCTGCACCGTCGCAAGCGGCCAAGCGGTGTTGATCGACTCCGGGAGTCCCTTGAGACCGTCACAGACGACGACGCAGACATCCTCGGCGCCACGGTTCTTGATCTCGGTCATCACGCCGAGCCAGAACTTCGCGCCCTCGCCGCCATCGCCGGCCCAGATCCCGAGGATGTCCCTCAACGACCCGTCCCGGTCCCTCGGGACATCGATCTGCACCGGGCCGACCTCGGTGAGCACCGTCTTCGACCTGGTGCCGTTGCGGATGTTCCCACCGTCGGCGGGCTGGTGCTTGTCGCGGCCGAGGTGCTCGGTCATCTCCGCATCCAGCGCGGTCTCAAGCACCCGCTTGGTCAGTCCGTTCAGCAGCCCGTCCGGGCCCAGCAGATCGACCCTCTGTTCCTTCGCTTGCTTCAACAGCTGCTCCGCGAGCTGCTGCTCATCGATGATCTCCCCAGTCACAGGATCGATGATCTCGGTCGTGTCCATCACGGCCTGTTCCTTCCGGTCAGGCCGACCCAGAAACACCGGAAATCAGACAGTCCCGTGAATGTGACGTGGGCCGCGTGATCGGATGCCGAGGGGAGATGCCAGCCCGCATCCGCGGCGGGACGTCGTCTCTGAGTGGTGCCCCTGCGGATCGCGCCCGGCGTAGTCGAACGCACTGTCCTGTCGCCCGTGAGTTCGGACGACAGGACAGCGTGGTACTCAGTTCACCCGTTCGCTGCGGGTTCGAAGCACTTCTGGACGTCGAGGCTGCTCTCCTCGATCTGCGCCAGAACCGTGTCGGCGTCCTTGCCCGGTTCCACGCCGATCTCGGTCAGGCATTCGCGGTACCGGATGAATGTCTCGGAGTCGTAGGAGTGGGCGATCTGCCACTGGTAGTCGACCGGTGCGAAGTCGACGTAGCACTTGTCGTATACCGGTTCCGCGTCCGCCAGGTAGGAGAACTCGTACACACCGCCGACGACACGCGTGCCAGCGAGCGCCGCGCCGCCTTCCTTCATGCACGCCTCGAACTTGGCGAAGGCCTCGTCGTACACCTTCTGCGTGACGACGGTGACACCTTCGGGAAGTGGGCCTGCCTCGGGGTTGGTGAATGCTCCACCCACCGCGGCCACGCCGCCGACTGCCACCAGGCCGGCCGCGGCCACGAGAGCGCCGGTGATGATCGTTCGCTTCTTCATGTCCCGCCCCTACGAGTTCGTCGAGCCGACTTGAACGCCGCTGCCGTTGTAGGCCTTGTGGCGGCCGTTCCAGGTTCCGGTCTGCGTCAGGGCGACCTGCGAGCCCTGGACCAGCTTCTGAGACGTCCAGTAGTACGGCCCGCCGGGGTACGCCTGGTAGTAGAGCTGGATGCCGGTGGACGCGCCGCCAGCGCAACCATTGTCGGCGTAGGTGTTCCCGCTGGCGTTGGAGAAAGTGACCTGATACGAGCGGCCAGATAGCTGCCCGCCTCCTGAGCAGTTCACCACCGGGCTCCAGCCCAGGGCGTAGGCCGCCGGTGCGCCTCCCAGCAGCACAGCTGCAGCGAATGCGACCACCGCCAGCACCCGCGGTGTCTTCCTGCGCTTAGTAGATGCCATGTCTCATCCCAACCTCCTCGCTGAAAAACCCCCGCGACCGGGGCTAATTCCGGAACCTATCAGCACGGGCCCGGGACTTGTCAACAGTTGAAGGGGTAAGCGGTGGAGGTCGGTGGCATTCTCCGCACCTTACCGCTCGGCTCGGAGTTACTGACGCCGGCACTTGCAGTCGCGGTGCGCACCGTCGATTCCGACTTTGCCCGGGCGAAGCCCCATGTACCAGGGGCACTCGACCTTGAGACCCCAGCTCCTGACACTCCTCTCAGAACCACGCGCAAGTAGGGTTCTGGATACCCACCTGGATGGTCCTAGACCAAACCGTCATACGGGGTCTAGATCAGGTTGACAATCTCACTCCTGCAACATCACGCGCGCGCGTTTCGGCGAACCTGTCACATCCGCGGTCGGCATCCGGTCTGTGCTGATGACGTGCGCGCAGGGGCGTGCGATGAGCAGAGAGGGTTCGACATGAGGATCGCTGTCATCGGGGGAACAGGGCTGATCGGATCGAGGGTCGTCGCGGGGCTGCGCGCGACCGGCCACGACGTGGTCGTCGTCGCGCGAGCCGTCGGTGTGGACTCGTTCACCGGCGACGGCCTCGCGGAGGCGCTCGCCGGAGTGGAGACGATCGTCGACGTCTCGAACTCGTCGTACACCGACGAGGCCGGTGCGCGGGAGTTCTTCTCGGGCTCGACCCTGAACCTCATCACCTACGGCGAGGCCGCGGGGGTGCGCCACCACGTCGTGCTCTCGGTGGTGGGCACGGATCGGCTCGCCGCATCCGAGGGCGGGTACTTCCAGGCCAAGGCCGAGCAGGAGCGCCTGCTGACGGCATCCGGTCGCCCGTTCTCGATCGTGCACGCGACGCAGTTCTTCGAGTTCGTCCGCAGCATCACCGATGCCGCCACCCGGCAGGGCATCGCGCACGTGGCGGACGTCCTCATCCAGCCGATGGCAGCCGACGATGTCGCCGCCGCGGTCGCGCGGACGGCGCTCGGCCGTCCCACCGCGGGCATCGTCGAGTTCGCCGGGCCCGAGGTGTTCGAGCTGGGGTATCTGGCGGCACGAGAGCTGCGCTTCCGGCGCGACCGGCGCGAGGTGCTCTCGGATCCGCTCGCGACGTACTTCGGTGCTCGCCTGGACCGCTGGGAGCTCCTGCCCGACGTCGACGCGACGATCGCGCCCACGCACTTCCACGACTGGCAGGTCGCCTCGCACGACGGCGAGGCCGCGCTGTCGGCGGCGGTGGCGACGCTCTGAAGGTCGGCCTAGTCGGTCGGAGTCTCGCGCGGCCGCCGCGGTGCGGGCGGCGGCGGGACCTCTTTGGCGGCGATGATCGCGCCCCGCGGGATGCGCTCGATGCCGCGCTTGCCGTCCACGACGACCGTCGTGGCGTCCGCGCTCAGCAGTTCGCCGAGGGCATCGGTCGCTTGACCCGTCGGCAGGAGGTACCGCACGACCACACGGTGCCCAGGCAGCGGCAGATTCACCATGCGCCGGGGGCGTAGTCCTTGAGGAACACCCCGAACAGGTCTTCGCCGGCCTCGCCGCGCACGATCGGGTCGTACACGCGTGCGGCACCGTCGACGAGGTCCAGCGGCGCGTGGAAGCCTTCCTCGGCCAGACGCACCTTCGTGGGATGCGGACGCTCGTCGGTGATCCACCCGGTGTCGACGCTCGTCATCAGGATGCGGTCCGTCTCGAACAGCTCGCGGGCGCTGGTGCGGGTCAGCATGTTGACCGCCGCCTTGGCCATGTTCGTGTGCGGGTGTCCTGGCCCCTTGTACCCGCGGTTGAACACCCCCTCCATCGCGCTGACGTTGACGATGTAGGTGCGACGTGCGCTCGACGCGGCGAGCGAGGGCCGCAGCTTGGAGACCAGCAGGAACGGCGCGGTCGTGTTGGCGAGCTGCACCTCGAGCATCTCGAGCGGGTCGACCTCGTCGACGCTCTGCACCCACGAGTTGGTGTGGTCGAGGTCGGGGATGAGACCGCCGGCGTCGATCGCCGTGCCCGCGGCGAGGCGCTCCAGCGAGCTGGAACCTGCCGCCATCGCCTGCTCGGTGAGCTCATCGGCGCGTGAGGCCGCCGCGGCCAGGATGGGATGCGCCGTCACCGAGCGCTCCAGCGCCTGCGGGTGGCGGTCGTTCGTGTGGCCGAACGTGACGAGCTCGGGAAGCGGCCCGTTCGGAAGCGGCGCGAGCTCCGCGTCCACCAGCGGCTGATAGGCGCCCGGCGAGCGACGGACGGTCTGCGTGGCGTTGTTGATGAGGATGTCGAGCGGACCCGCGGCGGCCACGTCCTCGGCAAGGCCGATGACCTGGGCGGGGTCGCGCAGGTCGATGCCCACGATCTTGAGCCGATCGATCCACTCGGGCGCGTCGGGCAGGCTGCTGAAGCGCCGGACCGCGTCGCGCGGGAATCGCGTCGTGATCGTGGTGTGCGCGCCGTCGCGCAGGAGGCGCAGCGCGATGTACATGCCGATCTTCGCGCGCCCGCCGGTCAGCAGTGCGCGCTTGCCGCTCAGGTCGGCGCGCGCGTTGCGCTTGGCGTGGCTCATGGCCGCGCACTCCGGGCAGAGCTGGTGGTAGAACGCGTCGACGACCGTATACGGCTGCTTGCAGATGTAGCAGGCGCGCGCCTTGATGAGGGTTCCCGCGGTGGGCGCCGTCGTGGACGAGCTGATCGGGATGCCGCGCGTCTCGTCGTCGATGCGATCGGGCGCTCCGGTGGCCGTCGCCGCCACGACCGCCTTGTCGGCAGCGGCGATCGCATCGCGGATCTCGCGGCGGCGGTGGCGCTTGACCGCCTTGAACATCTTGGCCGTCGCGCGGCGGACCGCGACGAAGTCGGGGTGCGTCTCGTCGATGCCCGCCATGCTGTCCAGCACGCGCAGGGCGACGGCGAGGTCGTCCGGATCGATGCCGCTGGGCGGCAGGTCGGAGGGGACGGAGGATTCGGGAGGCACACGTGATTCTACGCCGGACGAGGTGGACGCCACCTGTTAGCGTGCCAGGGTGACGACCTCGAACCCCGCCGAAGCCCCCGTACGCAGCATCCATGTCTCGGCCGCGGTCATCCTGAACAACGCGGGCGAGCTGCTGCTCGTGCGCAAGGCCGGCACGACCGCGTTCATGCAGCCGGGAGGCAAGCCCGAACCGGGGGAGTCGGCTGCCCAGACGCTCTCGCGCGAGCTCTTCGAAGAACTGGGCATCCGGGTGGCGCCCGACGACCTCGAGTCGCTCGGGTCGTTCACCGCGGCTGCCGCCAACGAGCCCGGATTCCTCGTCGTGGCCGACGTGTTCGCCGCCGACATCGGTGCGCAGGAGCCGGTCGTCGCCGCCGAGATCGAAGAGCTGCGCTGGGTCGGCCGCCGCGAGGCCGACCGGCTCGACGTCGCGCCGCTCGCGCGCGAGAACTTCCTGCCTGCGTGACGGCGCCGCGCGACCCGTCTCAGGCGGCGGTCTGCGTGTGGATGTCGCTCTCGAGGCTCGTGCCGCCGTGGTCGAGGTAGATCCGCCGTTCCGTGACCGACAGCGTCATCGCGCTGCGGCGCTCGACGAGCGCCGCAGCCGCGTCGACGAAGCCGGGATCGAAGCTGTGCAGCAGGATCTCGTCGCCGCGGTGGATGCGCTTGCCCGCCCATGGAGCCGCGACCTTCGCGGGGTCCCGGTGCGTGTACACGGCGGTGCGGCCGGCCTGCATGCTGCCGGAGTGCAGGCGTGCGGCATCCGGAGCACCCACTTCGATCCACGCGGTCAGTGCGCCGGTCAGGTCGCGCACCAGCACGGCGGGCTCATCGGTGGCCGAGATGCCGTCGCTGAACGCGATGCCCTCTTCGTACTCCAGGCAGTACGCGAGCACGCGCGTCATCATGAACGCGTCGGTCTCGGAGGGATGCCGCGCGACGCGCAGCGACAGCTCCTCGTAGACGCCGCGGTCGACGTCCGCCAGCTGCACCGTGAACGTGTGCATCGTCGCGCCGACGGCCATGGGTCAGGCCTTCGGCCACTCGATGAGCAGCAGTCCCTGCTTGGTGTCGGCGACCGTCACCTGCCCGGCGGCGAACAGGTACGTCATGCCGTAGCCCTCGTCATCGGTGACGATGGCGGTGTCGTGGCTCTCGGTGATGTACACGCCGCCGTCGGCGGCATCCTCGCGCACCCAGCCTTCGGCCAGCAGCGCCTGCTGCGCGGCGTCGGCGTCGGCGTCCGACATCTTCGCCCAGCCGTAGATCTGGCCCGAGTCGCCCGCCGGCTGATCGAAGTTCGCCCACATGCACCGCAGGCCTCCCTCGATCGCTTGACCCGCGATGTAGAACGGCGACTCCTGCGCGGTGACGCCGATCTTCTCGTAGTCGGCCACGAGGCTGTCCGAGATGAGCGTCTCGCACGTGGGTGCGGCGTCGGCGGTCGGCTCGGGTGCCGCCGAGGCCGACGGCTCGGGCGCGGCCGTCGTCGGAACCGACGACGTCGTCGGATCGGGGTTCGCTTCGGGGCTTCCGGCGCACGCGGTCAGGGCGAGCGCGGACAGCGCCAGGACGGCAACGGTGCCGAGGAGGCGGTTAGCAGGCATCGGGGGAGTCTCCGTGGGGGGTGGGAGCGGGATGGGGAGGGGGATCAGGACTGGTGCAGCAGGCTGAGGTACGCGTCGTGCAGGACGCGATTGGTGGCCAGCGACGAACGCGCCGACAGGGTGTCCTCACCGTCGAACGAGGTGAAGCGGCCACCGGCCTCGGTCACGATCGGCACGAGGGCGGCGATGTCGTACTCCTTGACATCGAATTCGGCGACGAACTCCAGACGGCCCTCGGCGAGCAGCATGTAAGGCCAGGCGTCGCCGTAGCCGCGGTCGCGCCAGACCGATGAGGTGAGGCGTTCGAGAGCGTCGAGCCTGCCGGCATCCCGCCACTGGCCGATGCTCTGGAAGCTCACGCTCGACGCGCCGATCGTGTCGACGGTCGACACCGCGAGTCGCTTCGGCTCGCCGTCGGGCCCATCGGTCCACGCGCCGAGTCCGCTCGCCGCCCACCAGCGGCGGCCGATGGCGGGCTGGCTCGCGACGCCGACGCGCGGGATGCCGTCGATCGAGAGCGCGATGAGGGTCGTCCACATCGGGATGCCCTTGAGGTAGTTCGCCGTGCCGTCGATCGGGTCGATGATCCACTGCCGCGTCGAGTCGCCGCTGACCCCGTACTCCTCGCCGAACACGCCGTCATCGGGACGCTCGGCCTGCAGCAGCGAGCGGATGGCGCGCTCGGTCGCGAGATCCGCCTCGGTGACGTGTGTCGCGTCGGACTTCAGGCTGACGTCGAGGTCGTCGGCGTCGAAGCGGGACATGGATGCCGCATCCGCCGCGTCGGCCAGACGCATGGCGAGTTCGAGATCGGCCCTGAGGTCTCCGTCGAACGGCGCATCGAACGTCTGAGCGGAGGATCGGGTGGTCACAGGACCAGGATACCGGGGCCCCTCCCGTCTCGATTTCACCTCCGGCCGATCCTCATGTAATGTTGTCCCTCGTGTTCGGGTCATCCGAACCACGCGCCTCTAGCTCAATCGGCAGAGCAATTGACTCTTAATCAATGGGTTCAGGGTTCAAGTCCCTGGGGGCGCACCAGCTCAGAAGGGCGGTCCGGAAGGACCGCCCTTCTGTCGTTTCTGGCTCGTTCGCGCCCTGCGGGCCCCGGCGAGCCGGGCGACTCAGCCGTGTCGGCGCCGATCCCGCGCGATGGCGCGCGCGGCAGCACGCGCGTCGAGGTTGATCTGCAGCAGAAGCCCCTTCAGGGGGCTGCGCACGCCCACGAACCGCAGTCGTGGCGCGGCCGCGTGCGAGCGCCCGCGGGTGAGCAGCGGCGCACCGTGCGCGTCGAGGACGCCGAGGTGCCCCACGACCGGCCGGAGGCCCGTCGAGTAGCCGGTGGCGGCGATGACCGCGTCCGGGGCGCAGCGGGTGCCGTCGGCGAGGACCGCCTCAGAACCTTCGAAGCGATCGAGCGCCGCGCCCGGTGTCACCGTGCCCGCGCGCAGCGCCGCCACGAGGCCGACATCGATCGTCGGCGTCACCGCCGTCGACCGCTGCTGGGCGACCACACCCGCTCGCGGCGAGGGCATTCCATAGCGCGTCAGGTCGCCGAGGACGACCCGCTGGAGCAGACGGTTCACAGGGTCGGTGCTCCACGCGGGCAGGAAGTCCATCGGGACGGCGAGCATCGTCGTGGGGATCGGGCCGAGCTGCCGCGGGATGATGTTCGGCGGAGTCCGGATCGCCAGCCTCACCTCTGCGGCGCCCTGCTCGGCCAGGTCCGCCGCGATCTCGGCACCGGAGTTGCCCGCGCCGACCACGAGGATCCGCTGCCCGACATAGGGCGCGGCGTCGCGGTACTCCGACGCGTGCAGCACCGCTCCGGGGAAGGATTCCTGACCCGGCCACTGCGGTTCGATCGCCTGACTGCTGAAGCCGGTGGCCAGGACCACCTCGTCGGCGGTGATCGCACCGCCGTCGGTCACCACGCGCCAGCGTGCCCCGTCGGGCTCGACGCGGCGCACCCGGATCCCGAACCGGGGCTGCAGGTCGTGCACGCGTGCGTAGACGCGAAGATAGTGCGCCATGTCGTCCTTGGCCACCCAGCGGCCGAAGCGGCGAGGCATGCGCAGTCCGGGGAGCGCGGACTGGATGCGCGGTGTGTGCAGATGCAGGCGCTCGTAGCGTCGCTCCCACGTCTCGCCGACCCGTTCGCCGGCGTCGACGATCATCGCGTCGATGCCACGGCGACGCAGGCACGCGGCGACTGCCAGCCCAGCCGGGCCCGCGCCGACCACGAGCACCTCGGTGTGCTGATCGTCCACGACTCAGACGCTAGTGAGTGGCGGGCGGCAAAGCGAGCGCCCCGGCCCTGCGAACAGGACCGGGGCGCTGGGCGCGGCTCAGGCGGCGTCGCCGACGAGCACGGCGGCTGCCTCGTCGGCGGCATCCGCTTCGCGCTCGTCGATGCGCGCGAGCGCGCGGCGTCCGATGGCGATCGTCGCCGTCGCGATGAGGACGGATGCCGCGGCGAACACGTACGGGACGGTCGCACCGTACGCGTGCCACAGCCAGGCGGCCAGGGGCGGGGCCGCAGCGCCGCCGAGGAACCGCACGGCCGAGTAGGCCGACGACGCGACCGAGCGCGGCAGGTCCGTCGCCTCCATGACCGACTCCGTCAGCACGGTGTTCATGATGCCGAGCAGCAGGCCGCCGACGATGATGCACACCACGAGAGCCGTCGCGTTCTCGACGAGGATCCCGGCGACGACGAGGTCGATCGCGAGCAGCGGCAGCGTCAGCAGCATGACGGTCGTTCGGGCCAGGAAGCGCAGCAGCAGCGGCGCGACCCACACGCTCGTGATGGCGAGGGCCACGCCCCACCCGAAGAAGGTGAAGCCGATGCCCATCGCCCCGAACCCGAGGGGGAACGGAGAGAAGGCCAGCAGCACGAAGAAGCCGATGTTGTAGAACAGCGCCGTGACCGCCAGCACCGCGAGTGCCGGGATGCGCAGGGCCTTGAACGGGGCCGACAGCGGGACGGGGACGGGCTTCTCGCCCGGCCCGCGCAGGAGCGCCAGCACGGCCACGAACGCGATCGCCATGAGCGCGACGACACCGAAGAACGGGCCGCGCCAGCTCACCTCGCCGAGCAGACCGCCCAGCAGGGGGCCGATGGCGATGCCGAGACCGAGCGCGGCTTCGTACAGGACGATCGCCGCGCTGCTGCCGCCCGAGGCGGCGCCCACGATGGTCGCGAGAGCTGTCGAGATGAACAGGGCGTTGCCGAGGCCCCAGCCCGCGCGGAAGCCGATGATGGCGTCCACGCTGCCCGAGAGCGAGCAGGCGAGAGCGAAGACCACGATGAGCGCGAGGCCGATGAGCAGCGTCGCCTTCGCGCCGATGCGGCTGGAGATCCAGCTCGTGATGAGCATCGCGAGGCCGGTGACGAGCAGGTAGCTCGTGAACAGCAGCTCGGTCTGCACCGGCGTCGCCTCGAGCGACTCGGCGATCGCCGGCAGGATCGGGTCGACCAGGCCGATGCCCATGAAGGCGACGACACAGGCGAACGCGACAGCCCACACCTGTGCGGGCTGACGCCAGACCGAGACCTTTGCGGAGCCGTGCGCGCTCATCGGGCGACCTCCGCGCTGGCGGTGGCGCGGGCGAGGTTCCGCGTCAGCACCTGGGCCGTGGTGCGCAGGGCGTCCCATTCCTGCTCGGTGAGGTCCGCGAAGTGCGGGGCGAGCGCCGACGTCAGGTGCAGCAGCCAGGTCTGGAGCGCCTCCAGGCCGAGCGGGGTCACCGCCAGGACGGTGGCGCGCGAGTCGGCGGCATCCGTCGCACGCGTCAGCAGTCCCTGCTCGACCATCTGGCCGGTCAGCCGGGTCATGCCGGGCTGCGTCACGCGGCTCAGCCGGGCGAGCTCGCCGACGCGCAGCGGACCGTGGTCGCGCAGGATCGTCAGCGTTCGCCACTGGGCGGAAGGGGTTTCGTTCGCTGTCTCGAGCGCCGCCAGCCGCGAGAGCGTGTGGGCGGCGACGAAGAGGGTCTCGATGTCCTGACCGTGTGTCACGTCGACCAAGCATACCAGCGATATATACCCACGGTATGAAAAACCCGGATGCCGCGCCCTGCCGTATCGCGATTCGGTAACGCCGCCCGCTCCGACTTGACCGTGTGCGCCGTTCTTTCTAGATTGCAAATACCTGAATCGGATTTCATGTTGAGTTCGATGCACCAGATCCTTCCGATGGGGAAAGGCACGCACATGCGGGTTACGAAGAAGTTGCTCCTGGGCTCCGTGGTCGTCACGGCAGCGCTCGCCATGGTGGCCTGCGCACCGACCGCCGAGTCGCCGTCCGGCGAATCCACAGACGGCGGTCCGTCCGAGGTCACCGTCGGCATCGTCACGAGCGAGTCCGGTCCGCTGGCCGGCTACGGCAAGCAGTACCTCGATGCCTTCAAGGCCGGGCTCGACTACGCCACCGACGGCACCGGCGAGATCGGCGACACGAAGATCACGGTCGAGTACCGCGACGACGCGGGCGACCCCGACAAGGCGGTCACGGCCGTCAAGGAGCTCATCGGCGAGGGCGTCAACATCATCGCCGGGACGGCGTCGTCGGGCGTCGCGCTGGCCGTCGCGGAGCAGGCGGCTCAGAACAAGGTGCTCTACATCTCGGGTCCGGCCGCCGCCGACGCGATCACCGGCATCAACGACTACACGTTCCGCTCGGGCCGCCAGAGCGCCCAGGACGTCGCGACGGCCGGAACCTTCCTCGACGACATCGAGGGCAAGAAGGTCACCGTCTTCGCGCAGGACAACGCGTTCGGCCAGGGCAACGTCGCCGCCGTCCAGGCGATCCTCGGCGGCAAGGGCGCGACGGTCGAATCGGTGCTCGTCGCCGAGGATGCCACCGAGTTCACGCCGTTCGCGCAGCAGGTGCTGGCGGGCGCTCCCGACCTCGTGTTCGTCGCCTGGGCGGGCGCCACCTCGGGCGCCATGTGGCAGGCGATGAGCCAGCAGGGCGTGATGGACGAGATCCCCGTCGTCACCGGCCTCGGCGACTCCGCGACGTTCGGCGCCTACGGCGAGGCAGCCGAGAAGATCAGCTTCCTCAACCACTACTTCCCGGGCGCTCCCGACAACGACGTCAACGCCGCGATGGTGAAGGCGATCGAGGACGCGGGGGGCACTCCCGACCTGTTCAGCCCCGACGGCTTCAACGCGGCCATCATGATCGTCCACGCGATCGAAGAGGGCAAGGGCGACGTGGACGCGATGGTGTCCTCGCTCGAGGGCTTCGAGTTCGAGGGTCCGAAGGGCACGATGACGGTCCGCGCGAGCGACCACGCCCTCATCCAGGAGATGTACCAGGCGAAGCTCGTCGCCAAGGACGGCACGTTCGTCCCCGAACTGGTCGACACGGTGGCGGCCGACGACGTCGCGCCCGCCGAGGCGACGAAGTAGTCCGGAGCGGCAGGAGAACGATGAGCACCCCCGTCCCGTCCGCGCCCGCTGCGGAGGCCGCGCGCCGCGGCTCCCCGCTGAAGATCGAGGGCCTCGGCCTGCAGATCGGCGGCGCGACGATCCTCAAGGACGTCGAACTCGACGTCGCCGCCGGCTCCCTCGTGGGCGTCATCGGTCCCAACGGCGCCGGAAAGACCACGCTCTTCAACGTGATCTCGGGGCTCATGAAGCCCACGGCCGGCCGCGTCCTGCTGGACGACCGAGACATCACGGCGGCGTCGGTGCCCGCGCGGGCGCGGGCGGGACTGGGGCGCACCTTCCAGACCTCGAGCATCTTCCCGAAGCTGTCGGTGCTCGAGAACGTGCGCCTCGCGGCACAGGTGTCGCTCGGCGGCTCCGGCTCGCTGCTGCACTTCCCGAAGCGGACGGATGCCGCCACCGAGCTCGCTGTCGCGAAGCTCGACGCGGTCGGGCTCGGTCACATGCGCGACGCGCTCGCGGGCGACATCTCGCACGGCGACAAGCGCAAGCTCGAGATCGCCGTGCTGCTGGCCACCGAGGCGAGCATCGTGCTGCTGGACGAGCCCATGGCCGGCGTCGCGTCGGGCGACGTTCCCGGCCTCGTCGAGAACATCCGCGACATGCAGCGCGAGAAGGGGTGCACGCTGCTCATGGTCGAGCACCACATCGACGTGCTCATGGGGCTCGTCGAGAAGGTGGCGGTGATGTACTTCGGCACGATCATCGCGTACGACACCCCGCAGCGGATCATGGAGAACCCGCTCGTGCAGAGCGCGTACCTCGGCGCCGGATCGGCCGGGACGGAGGCGGCATGAGCGGGGAGCCCATCCTGACCGTCCGCGGCCTGCGCTGCACGATCGCCGGCCAGCAGGTCGTCGAGGACGTCTCGTTCGACGTGCCCGCGACCGGCATCACCGCGGTGCTCGGGCGCAACGGCGTCGGCAAGACGTCGACCCTCCGCGGCATCCTCGGTCTCATCTCACGCCGTGGCGAGGTGCGCCTCGCCGGCGAGCGCATCGACGGCCTGCCCACGCACCGCATCGTGCGACGGGGGGTCGGCTACGTGCCCGAGGATCGTGAGGTCTTCTCGAAGCTCACCGTCGCCGAGAACCTGGCGCTGGCCGAACGGCAGCGCACGCCGCGGCGCGAGTTCGTGGCCGAGCTGTTCCCCGACCTCGTCGCACGACGCGATCAGGCCGCGGGCACGCTGTCAGGGGGTCAGCAGCAGATGGTGTCGGTCGCCCGCGCCCTGCTCAACGACAACCGGCTGCTGCTCGTCGACGAGCCCACGAAGGGCCTCGCGCCGAAGATCGTCACCGAGGTCGCCGACGCGCTCGAAGAGGCGTCCAAGACCGTCCCCATCCTCCTCGTCGAGCAGAACCTCGAGGTCGTGCGGCGCCTCGCCGACGACGCCGTCGTGATCGCCGGCGGCCGGGTCGCGCACGTCGGCAAGGCGCGCGAGATCCTCGACGACGAAGACCTCACCCGTCGCCTGCTGGGCGTCCACGTGGAGCATGCCCAATGAGCACCCTCGTCCTCACCCTCATCACCGGCGTCGGCCTGGGTGCCCTCTACTTCCTTGTCGCGAGCGGGCTGAGCCTCATCTACGGCCTCATGCACGTGCTGAACTTCGCGCACGGCGCATTCCTCACCCTCAGCGCGTTCATCGGGTGGATGGTCGCACAGGCGCTCGGCACCGACTCGTGGGGGTCGTTCCTGCTCTCGATCCTGGTGGGCGCGGCCGTGGGCGCCGTGTTCGCGACGCTCACCGAGCTCGTGCTCATCCGCCCGCTGTACGAGCGGCACATCGAGCAGGTGCTCGTCACCGTCGGCCTCTCGTTCGCCGCGGTGGCGCTGTTCGAAGGGATCTGGGGAACGGACCCGGTGCACATCTCGGGGCCGTCGTGGCTCACGCAGACGACCGAGGTGCTGGGTGCCCGCATCCCGAACACGTACTGGGTCCTCATGATCGCCGCGGTGCTCGTGCTGACCGCGCTGGTGCTGTTCCTGCAGAAGACCCGCTACGGCATGATCATCCGCGCCGGCGTCGAGAACCGCTCGATGGTGACGGCGCTCGGAATCGATGTGCGGCGGTCGTTCACGCTGGTCTTCGCGATCGGTGGCGCGGCGGCGGGCATCGGGGGAGTGCTCGCCATGCACTACTCGACGTTCGTGTCGGCGCATCTCGGCCAGACGCTGCTCATCTTCGCGTTCATCGTGACTGTCGTGGGCGGCCTCGGCTCGCTGACCGGCGCTGCGGTGGCGTCCGTCCTCGTGGCCGTGCTGCAGCAGTTCGCGAACTTCTACCTCGGCGGCACCGGCGACTTCATCGTCGTGATCCTGCTGGCCCTCGTGCTGCTGGTGCGGCCGACCGGACTCCTCGGAAGGAGGGCATGATGCGCCGTTACGTCCCCGCTGTCGTGGGCGCCGCGCTCGTCGTGTTCATGGCGGTGCTGCCGCTGCTGAACCTGTCGCTGCCCGGCATCCTCCCCACTCCCACGTACATGCCGGGCACGCTCGCCCTGCTGTCGCTGTGCATGGTGTTCGCCGCGCTGGCGCTGTCGTACAACCTGCTGCTCGGATCGGGAGGGATGCTGTCGTTCGGCCATGCCCTGTACTTCGGGGCGGGCGCGTACGGGCTCGGCATCGCGCTCGAGCACTTCGGCGTGCCGCTGTGGCCGGGCGTGTTCATCGCCCTCATCGGCGGGATGGTCATCGCTCTGGTGACCGGGGCCGTGTCGATGCGGGTGTCGGGCATCCCGTTCGCGATGGTGACCCTCGCGTTCGCGCAGGCCGGGTCGGTGCTGGTGCGCCGCAACTCGCAGGTGACCGGCGGCGAAGAGGGGTTGAGCCTGAACACCGAGCAGGTGCCCGACTTCCTCATCGGCGTCGTCAACACGCGCAACCTGTACTGGTTCACCCTCGCCGTGCTCGTGGTGGTCTATCTCGTGACGCTCTGGGTCGACACCTCCCGTCTCGGCCACCTCGCCCGGGCGACGCGAGAGAACGAGCAGCGCGTGCGTGTGCTGGGCCTCTCGCCGTACCGCGTGAAGCTCATCGTGTTCGTCATCGCGGCGGGACTCGCGAGTCTCGCCGGCGTCGCCTACATGCTGCTGCAGTCGGGCACCGTGCCGCGCTCGGTGTCGGCGGACCTCACGATCACGGTGCTGGTCATGGTGGTGCTGGGTGGTGTGGGGTTCCGCTGGGGTGCCATCGTCGGTGGTGTGCTGTACACGCTCCTCGACCAGCGACTCACCGTGCTCGCGGGATCTGACGCGATCGCAGGTCTTCCGGACTGGCTGCGCGTCCCGCTGTCGGAGCCGCTGTTCCTCCTCGGCGTGCTGTTCATCGTCGTGGTGATGTTCCTCCCGGGCGGCATCGCCGGCACGATCGACGCGGCGGTGCGACGGCGGCGCGGCGAGCGGGCGCGAGGCGCTCTGCGGCAGCTGGACGACGCGGACGACGCGGCTGAGATCCCCGCGGAGGTGCGGGCATGAGCTGGACCTCCGACGCCGAGATCGACGACGGGCCGCACACGATCGGCCGGTGGCTGGTGGACAGCGCCGCGCGCTCGCCCGAGCGCGTCGCGATCGACGACCGCGGTGTCACGACCGACTACGCCACGCTCGCGGCACGATCCCTCGCGCTCGCCGACGGGCTGCGCGACGCCGGATACGGGCCCGGCGACCGGGTCGCGACGGTGTCGGGCAACTCGACCGACCACGTCGTCGCGTTCTTCGCCTGCGCCATCGCCGGCATCGCGTTCGTGCCGCTCTCGTGGCGGCTGACGCCGCGCGAGCTCTCGGACGTGCTGACGCGCTCGGACCCGTCGCTCGTGCTCGTCGAGGACGAGTACGAGGCTCTCGCGGGCGAGGCGCTGCGCCGGAGCGACCGGATGCCGCGGGCCGCGGTGCTCGGGACGACCGGGGTCGAGACGGCCGTGCCCCGGGCGCCGCGTCCGGGCACCTGGCGGCCCGTCCGCGACGACGATCCGCTGCTCATCATCTTCACGTCGGGGAGTGAGGCGGCGCCCAAGGGAGTCGTGCTCACGCACGCGAACTGCTTCTGGAACAACCTCGCCCTCGCGCAGGCGCTGCCCCTCACGCAGGACGACGTGGTGCTGGCGATGCTTCCGCAGTTCCACGTCGCGGCGTGGAACTGCCAGCCGCTGCTGGCGTGGTGGACCGGTGCGACGGTCGTGCTGGAGCGGTCGTTCCAGCCCGCCCGCATCCTGCAGCTCATCGCCGACCGGCACGTCACCGCCATGATGGGCGTGCCCACGCAGTACGCCATGCTCGCCGCCGACGGTGACACGACGGCGGCCGACACCTCGTCGCTGCGTCTGGCCTTGGTGGGGGGCGCCACGATGCCCGTCGAGCTGCAGCGGGCGTGGACCGAGAGGGGCGTGCCGCTCACGCAGGGATACGGCCTGACCGAGGCGGGACCCAACGTGCTTCACCTGCCCGCCGCCGAGGCCGCAGACGCACCGGGCGCCGTCGGCCGCCCGTACCCGCACGTGTCGGTGCGCGTCGTCGACCCGGGGACCGGCCTGCCGCTGGACGGGCCGGCGACCGGTGAGCTGTGGGTGCGCGGGCCCAGCGTGTTCGCCGGATTCCTCGGTGATGAGGCCGCGACGTCGCGCGCGCTGAGCGACGGGTGGCTGCGCACCGGCGACCTGGTCTCGCGCGACGCCGGCGGCGTGTATCGGATCGTCGACCGGCTCAAGGACATCTACATCTCGGGCGGCGAGAACGTCGCGCCCGCCGAGGTCGAATACGCGCTGTGCCTGCACCCGCTCGTCGAGGCGGCCGCCGTGGTGGGCGTGCCCGACGAGGTGTGGGGCGAGCGCGGGATCGCCTTCGTCGTGCGCAGCCCCGGTGCCGCCCTGTCGGCCGATGAGCTCCTCGCGCACGCCCGACGGAACCTCGCGGCGTTCAAGATCCCGGTGCACGTCGAGTTCGTCGACGAGCTGCCGCGCTCGACGATCGAGAAGCTCGCGCGCTCACGGCTGGGCGAACGGGCGCGGGCGCTGCGCGCCCACTCCGACCCACGCGAACAGGCCGAGACCCGTTCGCCGAGCAGGGGGGAATCCTGATGAGCACGTCCGACGAACTCGTCGACCACCACGAGGGGCTCGTGTCGTCCGCGACCGGGCGGCCGCTCACCAAGCGGGGCGAGGCGACCCGCCACAGGCTGCTCGAGGCGGCGGAGCTGGTGTTCGCCGAACAGGGCTACCACGAGGCATCCATCGTCAAGATCACCGAACGAGCGGGCATCGGGCTCGGGACGTTCTACCTGTACTTCGACAGCAAGCAGACGATCTTCGAGGCGCTCGTGCTCGACCTGAACCGTCGCGTGCGCCACTCGATGTCGGAGGCGATGGCCGGCGCGCCCGGCCGGCTCGAGGCCGAGCGGGCGGGTTTCGCGGGATTCTTCCGGTTCACGGCCGAGCATCCTGCGCTGTACCGCGTGGTGCGAGAGGCGGAGTTCGTCTCGCCCGACGTGCTGCGCACGCACTACACGCGGATCGTGGAGGGCTATGAGGCGGGCCTGCGTGCGGCCCAGGCGACGGGCGACGTCGACCGTGCCCTCGACCCCGAGACCACCGCGTGGGCGCTCATGGGCATGGGCGAGCTCATCGGCATGCGGTTCCTGCTGTGGGAGCGCGACGCCGACGGCCGGCCCCCGGCGGAGCTGGACGCGCGCGTGTTCGCCGGCATGACGCGGTTCATCGACAACGCCCTCGCACCGCGACCGGTGACGGGCACAGACACCGAGGAGGACCGATGATCGACCACGATCTGACCGGCAAGCGCGCCCTGGTCACAGGAGGCGCGAGCGGCATCGGTCTCGCGTGCGCGCGCGAGTTCGCCGCGCGCGGCGCCCACGTCATCATCGCGGACTTGAACGCCGACGCCGCGACGGATGCCGCCACCACCGTCGGCGGCGAGCCCTGGGTGGTCGACCTGTCGGACACGACGGCGCTCGACGACCTCACGCTCGACGTCGACATCCTGGTCAACAACGCCGGCATCCAGCGGGTGTCGCCGATCACCGAATTCGACCCCGACACGTTCCGGCTGCTCCTGCGCCTCATGCTCGAGTCGCCGTTCCTGCTGATCCGCGCGGCGCTTCCGGCGATGTACGAGCGCGGCTGGGGTCGTGTCGTCAACGTCTCCAGCGCGCACGGCCTGCGCGCGAGCGCCTTCAAGTCGGCCTACGTGTCGGCCAAGCACGGGCTCGAAGGGCTCTCGAAGGTCACGGCGCTCGAAGGCGCCGCCCACGGCGTGACGAGCAACTGCATCAACCCCGCCTACGTGCGCACGCCGCTGGTCGAGAAGCAGATCGCCGACCAGGCGAAGGTGCACGGCATACCCGAGAGCGAAGTGGTCGAGCAGATCATGCTCACCGAGAGCGCCGTCAAGCGGCTCGTCGAGGCCGACGAGGTCGCCTCGCTCGCCGGCTGGCTGGTGTCCGACAAGGCCGGCATGGTCACGGGTGCCTCGTACACGATCGACGGCGGATGGACGGCGCGGTGAGCCACGGTTATCGCGAGATCGACGTGCCCGTCGACGGCGGCCTGCTGCACGCCGCCGTGTGGGATCCGGATGCTTCGTCTCGTGCCTCGCTCAGCACAAGTGCCGGTCCCGATGCGCCGACCGTGCTGCTCGTGCACGGGGTCACCGCCTCGCACCTGGCGTGGCCGTTCGTCGTCGACCGGCTCCCCGGCGTGCGGGTCGTCGCGCCCGACCTGCGCGGACGCGGACGCAGCAACGGGATCGACGGCGCCGCGGGCATGGCCGCGCACGCCGCTGATCTGGCCGCGCTGCTCGACGCGCTCGGCATCGACCGCACGATTGTCGTCGGGCACTCGATGGGCGCGTTCGTCTCGGTCGTGTTCGCTCACCGGCATCCCGGACGGGTCTCGCGACTCGTGCTGGTCGACGGCGGTCTGCCGCTCGACGTGCCCGCGGGGCTCAGCGCCGACGAGCTGGTCGCGGGCATCCTCGGGCCCACCGCCGCGCGGCTGTCGATGAGGTTCACCGGCCTGGCCGACTACCTCGACTTCTGGCGCTCGCACCCCGCTTTCGCGGACGCGTGGACGCCCGAGCTGGAGCGATATCTCGCCTACGACCTGGTGCCCGACGGCGAGGGCGCGTTCCGCCCCGCCACGAGCTACGCCACGACGGCCGACGACACCGTCGACATGAACACGGGGAGCGCGCTGCCGGACGCGCTCGCCGCACTGCGGCATCCCACTCGACTGCTCACGGTGCCGCGCGGCCTGCAGGACGAGCCGCCGGGGCTGTACGCCCCCGATCACCTCGAGCGGCTGCTGGGGGAGTACCCCGGGGTGCGGCACGAGCGGATCGACGGCTTCAACCACTACACGATCGTGATGTCGCCCGCCGGCGCCGACGTCGTGGCCGATGTCGTGCGCGAGGAGCTGGCCGCTTCCTGAGCGGACGCGGTTCGCTCGGAGATCGCGCCTGTCTCGGACGTTCCGACGCGGATCGTCCGAGACAGGCGGGATCTCCGAATCACCAGGGGGCCGGCACCGGCTAGCGCGACGCCGCGATGCGCGTCGTCAGCTGGTGCGCGTGCGCGAGCAGCGTGCGACCCAGTTCCGGCAGCCGGTCGGGGCCGAAGCGGAACTGGACCCCGGTCAGGCTCAGCGCCCACTGCGGGTGCCCCTCACGCGTGAACACGGCCGCACCGAGACCGTACGACCCTTCGACGATGAGCCCGGGGTTGACGGCGTAGCCGCGCTCCTGCGTGTCGCGCAGCCGGGTGCGCAGCCGCTGCTCGCCGTGAGCGACGCCCCAGTCGTCGGAGAGGGAAGGGTGGCGTTCGAAGTACGCGTCCACATCGTGGGGCGGCAGGAACGCCAGGATGGCGAGGCCGGCCGAGGCCACTCCGAGCGGGAAGCGGACGCCCTCAGACAGCACGAACGACCGGATCGGAAAGCTGCCCTCCTCGCGCAGCAGGCAGACCGTCTCGTCGCCGCGGCGCACCGACAGGAACGCGCTCTCTTCGGTGCGCACCGCGAGGGAGCGGACGATGTCGCGCGCGATCGCGGTGATGTCGTATCGGGATGCCGCGACCGTGCCCATCAGGTAGAGCTCGGGGCCGGGCATCCACCGCCCCGTCCGCTCGTCCTGGTCGACGAGGCCCTCATGCCGCAATGCCGTGAGCAGCCGGTGGGTGGTGGGCCGGGTGAGGTCGGCGCGACGGGCGAGCTCGGCCACCGGCATCCCCTCGTCGCCGGCGGAGGTGACCAGCCGCAGCAGCTGCGCCGCACGGGCGACCGACTGCGCGCCGGGGATGCTGCGCTTCGCCGTGTCCACGATATGGACGGTAGGCGATGTGCCATCCACATGGCAAGCGGCGCCTCGCGTGCGACCCCCGGACCGGAAGAGGATGAGGGGGATCCGCAACGAAGGAGTGGCACGTGATCGACAAGACCTGGGGCTCGGCGGCCGAGGCCGTCGCCGACATCCCCGACGGGGCGTCTCTCGCGGTGGGAGGGTTCGGGCTCTCGGGCAACCCCATCGCGCTCATCGAGGCGCTGCTCGCACAGGGCACGAGCGACCTGCGCATCGTCAGCAACAACTGCGGCGTCGACGACTGGGGACTCGGCGTGCTGCTGAACGCCAAGCGCATCAGCAAGATGACCTCGTCGTACGTGGGCGAGAACAAGGAGTTCGAGCGGCAGTTCCTCTCGGGCGAGCTCGAGCTCGAGCTCACACCGCAGGGCACGCTCGCCGAGAAGCTGCGGGCCGGCGGCTCGGGCATCGCCGCCTTCTACACGCAGACCGGCGTCGGCACCCAGGTCGCCGAGGGCGGCCTGCCGCGCAAGTACGCCGCGGACGGCAGCATCGCCGTCGCATCGCCCGTCAAGGACGTGCGCACGTTCGACGTCGGCGGCAGGGCCCGCGACTTCGTGCTCGAAGAGGCCATCGTCACCGACTTCGCGCTCGTGCACGCGCTGCGCGGCGACCGCCACGGCAACCTCGTCTTCAACAAGGCCGCCCGCAACTTCAACCCGCTGGCAGCGATGGCCGGCCGCGTGTGCATCGCGCAGGTCGAAGAGCTCGTGGAGCCGGGTGAGCTCGACCCCGACGGCATCCACCTCCCCGGCATCTACGTGCACCGCATCGTCGAGGTCGGCACAGGCATCGAGAAGCGCATCGAGCGACGCACCGTCGCCGCCCCCGCGAACACGGAAGGAGCCTGACATGCCGCTCACCCGCACCGAGATGGCCGCCCGCGCGGCCCGCGAGCTCGCCGACGGCGCGTACGTCAACCTCGGGATCGGGCTGCCGACCCTGGTGCCCAACTACGTGCCCGACGGCGTGACGGTCGTGCTGCAGTCAGAGAACGGCATCCTCGGCGTCGGCCCGTATCCGACGGACGAGAACGTGGACCCGGACCTCATCAACGCCGGCAAAGAGACGGTGACGACGCTCCCCGGCGCGGCGTTCTTCGACTCGGCGACGAGCTTCGGCATGATCCGCGGCGGCAAGATCGACGCCGCGATCCTCGGCGCCATGCAGGTCTCGGCCACCGGCGACCTCGCGAACTGGATGATCCCCGGCAAGATGGTCAAGGGACCGGGCGGGGCGATGGACCTCGTCCACGGCGCCGCGAAGGTCATCGTGCTCATGGAGCACGTCGCCAAGGACGGCTCGGCCAAGATCGTGGACGAGTGCTCGCTGCCCCTCACGGGGCGCGGCGTCGTCGACCGGATCATCACGGACCTCGCGGTCATCGACGTGACGGATGCCGGACTCGTGCTGGTCGAGACCGCCCCCGGTGTCACCGTGGCCGACGTGATCGCGGCCACCGAACCCGAACTGCAGGTCGCGGATGCGCTCCTGGTAGGCATCAAGGAGGAATCATGAACCACGACGACATCGTCATCGTCGCCGCCGCCCGCACGCCGCAGGGCCGGCTGAAGGGTCAGCTCGCGCCGCTCACCGCGGTGCAGCTCGGCAGCGCCGCCATCCGCGGTGCGCTGTCGCAGGGCGGCATCCCCGCCGACGCCGTCGACGCCGTGCTGGTCGGTCAGGTGCTCGCCGCCGGAGCCGGCCAGAACCCTGCCCGTCAGGCCGCGGTGGGAGCCGGCATCCCGTGGGACGTGCATTCGGGCTCGGTCAACAAGGTGTGCCTGTCCGGTCTCACGGCCATCATCGACGGCGCGCGGATGCTGGCCGTCGGCGACGCGACGGTGGTCGTCGCCGCCGGCATGGAGTCGATGACCCGCGCGCCGCACCTGCTGATGGGCTCGCGCGAAGGGTGGGCGTACGGCTCGGTCGAGGTGCTCGACCACATGGCGTACGACGGTCTCACCGACGCGTACGACGCCGAGAGCATGGGCGCCTCGACCGAGCGGCACAACGAGCGCTTCGAGGTGACGCGTGAGGATCAGGATGCCGTCGCCGCGCGCTCGCACCAGCGCGCCGCCGCCGCGCAGGAGGCCGGCGTGTTCGACGCCGAGATCGTTCCCGTCGAGATCCCGCAGCGGCGAGGGGAACCTGTGGTCGTCACGAAGGACGAGGGCATCCGGCCTGGGACCACGGTCGAGACCCTCGGCGGCCTGCGCCCCGCCTTCGCGTCGGGCGGCTCGATCACCGCCGGCAATTCGTCGCAGATCTCGGACGGCGCGTCGGCGGTGGTGCTCACCACCCGCTCGCACGCCGACGCGAACGGCTGGTCGGTGCTCGCCGTGGTCGGCGCGTCCGGGCAGGTCGCCGGCCCAGACAACTCGCTGCACGCGCAGCCCGCCCGGGCGATCGAGAAGGCTTGCACCAAGCAGGGCATCTCGCCGGCCGATCTCGATCTGGTCGAGATCAACGAGGCCTTCGGTGCGGTCGTCGCCCGCTCGCAGCGCGAGCTCGGCCTCTCCGACGACGTGGTCAACCCGCACGGCGGCGGCATCGCGATCGGGCACCCGATCGGCGCGTCCGGCAACCGGCTCGTCGTCCACGCGGTGCACGAGCTGGTCCGCCGCGGCGGCGGCACCGCGGCCGTCGCACTGTGCGGCGGCGGCGGTCAGGGCGACGCGCTGATCCTCACGCGCTGATCCCAGGCCGGGCCGCAGCCATACGCCGAGGGGCGGGGCATGTGCCCCGCCCCTCGGCGTACCTCCGATGCGTCAGCTCTCCAGCCGACGCTTGAGCAGCTTCTTCTCACGACCGTGCACGGGGGAGTCGCCCGCGATGAGGTGGCCGCGCGACGCGCGGCGCACATCGACGATCGCGCCGACCGCCAGCGCCAGCGAGATGCCCCAGCTGGCCCACGCCAGCGCGGTGCGCCACGTGAACGGCTCGTTCTCGCGCAGTGCGCGAAGCAGCGTGAGTCCTCCCGTGAACGCCGTGATGATGCCGGTGCCGAAGAGGTACTTGCGCATGCCGCAACGTTAGCGCCACGGGCCGTCCGCGGGGTGCCCTTGACATGCCGAGGCGCGGCAGTCAAGGGACGTCAGGGGCCTGGACGCCGCTGTTAGCCTGAGCGTGCCGCGTCCACGAACCGTCAGGAGCCCCGTGACAGTGCCGAAAGCCGCCGAGCCGGCAGAGCCCGCGCCGAGAGGTCAGAGCCGAGGATCCGCACCGGAGCAGGTGTCGGAGGCCGACCGCCGCGCGGATCTGGTCGTCGTCGCGAACCGCCTCCCGGTCGACAAGGTGATGGAGCCCGACGGTGACACGGAGTGGCGGCGGTCGCCCGGCGGGCTCGTCACCGCGCTGGAACCCGTCATGCGGCGCGCGGACGGCGCGTGGGTGGGCTGGCCCGGTCAGCCCGACATCGAGGTCGAGCCGTTCGAGTTCGAGGGCACGCACCTGGTGCCGGTCTCGCTGAGCGCCGACGAGATCGAGAACTACTACGAAGGCATGTCGAACGACACCTTCTGGCCGCTGTACCACGACGTCATCTCGCCGCCCCGGTACCGCCGCGTGTGGTGGGACGCCTACGTGCGCGTGAACCGCCGCTTCGCCGAAGCCGCCGCCTCGGTCGCGGCGGAGGGGGCCACCGTCTGGGTGCAGGACTACCAGCTGCAGCTCGTGCCCGCGATGCTCCGCGAGGCGCGGCCCGACCTCACGATCGGCTACTTCCACCACATCCCCTTCCCGGCATACGGCCTGTACTCGCAGCTCCCGTGGCGCCGCCAGGTGCTCGAGGGACTCCTCGGCGCCGACGTCATCGGCTTCCAGCGGGTGGCGGATGCGGGCAACTTCGCGCGTGCCGTCAGGCGCCAGCTGCGGTACCAGACGAAGGCGACGGGCATCACGGTGCCGCAGGCCGACGGCACCACGCGCAACGCGCTCGCGAAGGCGTTCCCCATCTCGATCGACACATCGTCGTACATCGAGCTCGCGGAGCGGCCGGACATCGTCGCCCGGGCGGCCGAGATCCGCGAGAGCCTCGGCAACCCGAAGAAGATCCTCCTGGGCGTCGACCGCCTCGACTACACCAAGGGCATCCGCCACCGCCTCAAGGCCTTCGGCGAGCTGCTCGAGGACGGGCGGCTGAACGTCGAGGACGTGACGCTCGTCCAGGTCGCCAGTCCCAGCCGTGAACGCGTCGACGCGTACATGCAGCTGCGGGACGAGATCGAGCTCACCGTCGGACGCATCAACGGCGACCACGACACCATGGGGCACACCGCGATCCGCTACCTGCACCAGGCGTACCCCCGGGAAGAGATGGTCGCGCTCTTCCGCGCCGCCGACGTCATGCTCGTCACGGCGCTGCGCGACGGCATGAACCTCGTCGCGAAGGAGTACGTCGCCACGCGCACCGACAACCGGGGCGTCCTCGTGCTGAGCGAGTTCGCGGGCGCCGCAGACGAGCTGCCGAGCGCGATCCGCATCAACCCTCACGACATCGGCGGCATGAAAGAGGCGATCATGCGCGCCATCGAGATGCCGGCCGCCGAGCAGGGGCGCCGCATGCGGGCGCTGCGCAAGAAGGTGCTCGAGAACGACGTCGACCGGTGGTCGCGGTCGTTCCTGGACGCGCTCGACGAGGCGCGCCGCGCCAAGAAGCGGGGCCGCGCGTGAGCGCTGCGGACGACGCGATCGCCCGGCTCGCGGCATCCTCCCGCCTCCTGGTCGCGCTGGACTTCGACGGCACGCTCTCGCCGCTGGAGGACGAGCCGATGGACGCGCGCATGCTGCCCGCCGCACGGGTGGCGATCGACGCCCTCCTCGCCGCGCCCGAGACGGTGGTGGCCTTCGTGTCAGGGCGCAGTCTCGTCGACCTGCGGGTCATCGCCGAGCACGACGACGGGGCCGGCGTGTGGCTGGCGGGGTCGCACGGGGCGGAGTTCTGGATCCCCGGGGAGGGACTCGTCAGCCACGGCGAGGACCAGGGCGCCGCTGCGCTGCGCGACGCCCTGCGCGCTCACGCCGAACGCGCGACAGCACACCTGGACGGCGTGTGGATCGAGCCGAAGACGTTCGGGTTCGGCGTGCACACCCGCCGCGCCGACGCCGCGGACGCCGAGGAGGCGAACCGCCTCGTCGACGCCATCGTCGCCGAGGAGGCGCCGCAGTGGCGTCGGCGCACCGGTCACAACATCGTCGAGTTCGCGTTCCGCCACGAGGGCAAGGACTCCGCCGTCGCGGAGCTGCGTGAGCGCGTGGGCGCGACGGCCGTGCTGTTCGCCGGCGACGACGTCACGGACGAGGACGCCATCGCGAGCCTCGGGGCCGGCGACGTCGGGGTGCGGGTCGGCGACGGGCCGTCCGCAGCGGCCGTCCGGGTGCCCGACATCGCCGCGCTGGCGGCGCTGCTGGCCCGTCTCGCACGGGAGCGCACGCGCGCGCTGGGCTGAGGCGTCATGCCGGACGAGCGGGTGCCGGAGCGGGAATAGACTGCAACAATGGCCCGGCCCGATTCACCCGCAGCTGATAACTCCATCGACATCAAGCCCCGCAGCCGCGTCGTCACCGACGGCATCGAAGCGACGACGTCCCGCGGAATGCTCCGCGCCGTCGGCATGGGCGACGAGGACTGGGACAAGCCCCAGATCGGCATCGCGTCCAGCTGGAACGAGATCACCCCCTGCAACCTGAGCCTGGACCGGCTCGCGCAGGGCGCCAAGGAGGGCGTGCACGCCGGCGGCGGCTACCCGCTGCAGTTCGGCACGATCTCGGTGTCGGACGGCATCTCGATGGGCCACGAGGGCATGCACTTCTCGCTCGTCTCGCGCGAGGTCATCGCCGACTCCGTCGAGACCGTCATCATGGCCGAGCGGCTCGACGGCTCGGTGCTGCTCGCCGGCTGCGACAAGTCGATCCCCGGCATGCTGATGGCCTCCGCCCGGCTCGACCTGTCGAGCGTCTTCCTGTACGCCGGTTCGATCGCGCCCGGCTGGGTCAAGCTCTCGGACGGCACCGAGAAGGACGTCACGATCATCGACTCGTTCGAGGCCGTCGGCGCGTGCCTGGCCGGCAAGATGAGCGAGGCCGACCTCAAGCGCATCGAGTGCGCGATCGCGCCCGGCGAGGGCGCGTGCGGCGGCATGTACACCGCCAACACGATGGCGTCGGTCGCCGAGGCGCTCGGACTCAGCCTGCCGGGCTCCGCCGCTCCGCCGTCGGCGGACCGCCGCCGCGACTACTTCGCCCACCGCTCGGGCGAGGCCGTCGTGAACCTGCTGCGCCAGGGCATAACGACCCGCGACATCCTGACGAAGGAGGCGTTCGAGAACGCCATCGCCCTCGCGATGGCGCTCGGCGGCTCGACCAACGTCGTGCTCCACCTGCTCGCCATCGCGCGCGAGGCCGACGTCGAGCTGAGCCTGCACGACTTCAACCGCATCGGCGACAAGGTGCCGCACGTGGCCGACATGAAGCCGTTCGGCAAGTACGTCATGAACGACGTCGATCGCCACGGCGGCATCCCCGTGATCATGAAGGCCATGCTCGACGAGGGCCTGCTCCACGGCGACGCGCTCACCGTGACCGGCAAGACGCTCGCCGAGAACCTGGCGGACCTGAACCCCGACCCGGTGGACGGCACGGTCATCCACTCGTTCGACGACCCGATCCACGCCAAGGGCGGCATCACGATCCTCCACGGCTCGATCGCCCCCGAGGGTGCGGTCGTGAAGAGCGCGGGCTTCGACGCCGACGTGTTCGAGGGTCCCGCCCGCGTGTTCGAGCGCGAGCGCGCCGCCATGGACGCGCTGGAGGCCGGCGAGATCAACGCCGGCGATGTCGTCGTGATCCGCTACGAGGGCCCCAAGGGCGGCCCGGGCATGCGCGAGATGCTCGCCATCACCGCGGCCATCAAGGGCGCGGGGCTCGGAAAAGATGTACTACTCTTGACGGACGGACGATTCTCAGGCGGCACAACCGGCCTGTGCATCGGCCACATAGCACCCGAAGCGGTGGACGCAGGTCCCATCGCCTTCGTGCGCGATGGTGATCTGATACGGGTCGATATCGCGGCTCGCACTCTCGACCTACTCGTCGATGAGACCGAGCTGAGCTCCCGCCGCTCTGGCTGGGAGCCGCTTCCCCCGCGCTATACCCGTGGCGTCCTTGCCAAGTACTCCCGTCTCGTGCGCTCCGCTGCGGAGGGCGCGACGACCGGTTGAGTGCTGGCTTCCGACATCCCCTCCGACAGGAATCAGAGGATCCCTTCATGTCAGCCGACACCGCCGCCATTCCGCGGCCGCCAGCCCGCACCGCTTCGACGCCCGTGCTCACGGGCGCGGAGGCGGTCGTCCGTTCCCTCGATCTGCTGGGGGTGACCGACGTCTTCGGTCTTCCCGGCGGCGCGATCATGCCCGTGTACGACCCGCTCATGGACGATGAGTCGGTCCGCCACATCCTCGTCCGGCACGAGCAGGGTGCGGGCCACGCCGCGGAGGGCTATGCCGCGGCGTCCGGACGCGTCGGCGTCGCGATCGCGACGTCCGGCCCCGGCGCGACGAACCTCGTGACCGCGATCGCGGACGCGTACATGGACTCCGTCCCGATCGTGTGCATCACGGGCCAGGTCTTCTCGACCCTCATGGGGACGGATGCCTTCCAGGAGGCCGACATCGTCGGCATCACGATGCCGATCACGAAGCACTCCTTCCTCGTGAAGCGTGCGGAAGACATCCCCGGGGCGATCGCCGCCGCGTTCGAGATCGCCGCGACGGGCCGTCCGGGCCCGGTGCTGGTGGACATCACGAAGGACGCGCAGCAGGCTGAGGCGCCCTTCGTGTGGCCGCCGAAGATCGATCTGCCCGGGTACCGCCCGGTGACGAAGGCGCACGGCAAGCAGATCCAGGCGGCCGCGCAGCTGATCGCCGAGGCCAGGAAGCCGGTCCTGTACGTCGGCGGCGGTGTCATCCGCGCGCAGGCGTCGGACGAGCTCCGCACGCTCGCCGAGGCGACCGGCGCCCCCGTGGTGACCACGCTGATGGCGCGCGGCGCGTTCCCCGACTCGCACGCGCAGCACCTCGGCATGCCGGGCATGCACGGCACCGTGCCGGCCGTGCTGGCGCTGCAGGAGTCGGATCTGATCGTGGCACTCGGCGCGCGCTTCGACGACCGCGTCACGGGCAAGGCGTCGCTGTTCGCACCGCACGCCAAGGTGGTGCACGTCGACATCGACCCCGCCGAGATCTCGAAGATCCGCACGGCCGACGTGCCGATCGTGGGCGACCTGAAGGACGTCCTCGTCGACCTGGACGCGGCGTACCGCGTCGCGGCGGCGGAGACGACGGCCGACATCACCGAGTGGTGGTCGTTCCTCGACGGCCTGCGTGACGAGTTCCCCCTCGGGTACTCGCAGCCCACCGACGGCCTGATGTCGCCGCAGTACGTGATCCAGCGCATCGGCGAGCTGACCGGTCCCGAGGGCATCTACGCCGCGGGCGTGGGCCAGCACCAGATGTGGGCCGCGCAGTTCATCAAGTACGAGCGGCCCAATGCCTGGCTGAACTCGGGCGGCGCGGGAACGATGGGCTACTCGGTGCCGGCCGCCATGGGCGCGAAGGTCGCCGAACCCGACCGCGTGGTGTGGGCGATCGACGGCGACGGATGCTTCCAGATGACCAATCAGGAGCTCGCCACCTGCGCGATCAACAACATCCCGATCAAGGTCGCGATCATCAACAACTCGTCGCTGGGCATGGTGCGGCAGTGGCAGACGCTGTTCTACGACGGACGCCACTCCAACACGGACCTCAACACCGGCCACGGCACGGTCCGCATCCCCGACTTCGTCAAGCTCGCCGAGGCCTACGGATGCCTCGCGCTGCGCGTCGAGAAGGAGGAGGACGTGGATGCCGCGATCAAGACCGCACTGGAGACGAACGACCGGCCGGTCGTGATCGACTTCGTGGTGAGCGCCGACGCCATGGTGTGGCCGATGGTGCCGCAGGGCGTCAGCAACAGCTACGTCCAGTACGCGCGGGACCACTCGCCCGCCTTCGCAGAGCAGGAGGACTGAGACATGACGAGTCACGTGCTGAGCCTCCTCGTCGAGGACAAGCCGGGTCTGCTGACCCGCGTCGCCGGACTGTTCGCCCGCCGCGGGTTCAACATCGAGTCGCTCGCGGTGGGTGTGACCGAGGTGCCGGGCCTCTCGCGCATCACGGTGGTCGTGGACGTCGACGAGCTGCCCCTGGAGCAGGTCACGAAGCAGCTCAACAAGCTGATCAACGTGATCAAGATCGTCGAGCTCGACCCGGCAGGGTCGGTGCAGCGCGAGCACATGCTCATCAAGGTGCGCGCCGACAACCAGACCCGCTCCAACGTGCTGGAGGTCGTGAACCTCTTCCGTGCGCAGATCGTCGACTACGCCCCGGACGCGCTCGTGGTCGAGGTGACCGGCGACAAGGGCAAGGTCGAGGCCTTCCTGCGCGCCCTCGAGCCGTTCGGCATCAAGGAGCTGGCCCAGTCGGGCCTCGTCGCGATCGGTCGCGGCGGAAAGAGCATCACCGAGCGCGTGCTGCGCGGCTGATCCATCCGAGCCGCCGTGCGCGGCATCCCGATTTCCCAAACCGCAACATCAAGGAGAAACACGAAGATGGCTGAGATCTTCTACGACGCCGATGCCGACCTGAGCATCATTCAGGGCAAGAAGGTGGCGATCGTGGGCTACGGCTCGCAGGGCCACGCGCACGCCCAGAACCTTCGCGACTCGGGCGTCGAGGTCGTCATCGCCCTCAAGGAGGGCTCGAAGTCCACCGAGAAGGCGCAGGACGAGGGCTTCGAGGTCAAGTCGGTCGCCGACGCGACCGAGTGGGCCGACGTCATCATGATCCTCGCGCCCGACCAGCACCAGCGGGCGATCTACTCGGACTCGATCAAGGACAAGCTGACCGCGGGCAAGACGCTCGCGTTCGCGCACGGCTTCAACATCCGCTTCGGCTACATCGACGCGCCCGAGGGCGTCGACGTGATCCTCATCGCCCCGAAGGCCCCGGGTCACACCGTCCGTCGCGAGTACGTCGCCGGTCGCGGCATCCCCGACATCATCGCCGTCGAGCGGGATGCCTCGGGCACCGCGTGGGCGACCGCACTGTCGTACGCCAAGGCGATCGGCGGCACCCGTGCCGGCGTCATCAAGACGACGTTCACCGAAGAGACCGAGACCGACCTGTTCGGCGAGCAGTCCGTGCTCTGCGGTGGCATGTCGCACCTGGTGCAGTACGGCTTCGAGACGCTCACCGAGGCCGGCTACCAGCCCGAGATCGCGTACTTCGAGGTGCTGCACGAGCTGAAGCTCATCGTCGACCTCATGTGGGAGGGCGGCATCGCCAAGCAGCGCTGGTCGATCTCGGACACTGCGGAGTACGGCGACTACGTCTCGGGTCCCCGCGTGATCGACCCGCACGTCAAGGAGAACATGAAGGCTGTGCTCGCCGACATCCAGTCGGGTGCCTTCGCGGAGCGCTTCATCGCCGACCAGGACGCCGGCGCGCCGGAGTTCCTCGCGCTGCGTGAGAAGGAGGCGCAGCACCCGATCGAGTCCGTCGGCAAGGAGCTGCGCGGTCTGTTCGCGTGGAAGCAGCAGGACGAGGACTACATCGAGGGCTCGGCCGCGCGCTGACCCGAACGCTGTCCAGAAGGCCCGGCTCCCGTCCGCGGGGGCCGGGTCTTCTGCGTGTCACCAGGTGTTCGCGGATTGCTGAGAGTTTCCTCATCGTCGACCTCTTGTCGCGGGCGGCCCGCGCGTGGTGTGATCCTCGCCATGGGAGAACACATGCCTGACCACGCATCCGACGACCTCACCCCGCTCACGGATGACCCACCGCGGTCCGGCATCAGCCGCCGCACCCTGCTCGTCGGCGCCTCGGCGGCGAGCGTGCTCGCGGCCGCCGGCTGGGGAGCCGCCCCGAAGGCGGTCGCCGCGCCGGGCGAGAAGGTCGTCAAGATCGCGATCATGGGCACGTCCGACATCCACTCGAACGCGCTCAACTGGGACTACTACAAGGACGCCGCTTACACCGACAGCGCGAAGAACTCGATCGGCCTGGCCCGCGTGTCGAGCCTGGTCAACCAGGTGCGCGCCGACGTCGGCCGCGAGCGCACCCTGCTGTTCGACGCGGGCGACACGATCCAGGGAACGCCCCTCGGGTTCTACTACGCGACGGTCGAGCCGGTGACGACCACCGGCGCGATCCACCCGATGGCGGCGCAGTTCAACGCGATCGGCTACGACGCCGTCGCGCTCGGCAACCACGAGTTCAACTACGGGCTCGACTTCCTCGACAACTGGATCTCGCAGCTGGACGCTCCGGCGCTGGCGGCGAACGCCGTGTACGCGGGCACGACGGTGCCGCGATTCGAGCCGTTCGTCATCAAGAACATGCACGCGGGTCCCGGGCTGCCCGCGATCCGCGTCGGCGTCCTCGGCCTCACCAACCCCGGTGTCGTCATCTGGGACAAGGCGAACGTCAGCGGCCGCGTGGACGTGCTCGACGTCGTCGAGACGGCGGCGCGCTGGGTGCCGGTGATGCGCCGCCGCGGCGTCGACGTGATCGTGGTGAGCGTGCACGCCGGCGACAGCGGCCTGTCGTCGTACGGGAGCGATCTGCCCGTCGAGAACGCGGCCGGGCTCCTGGCCGAGCAGGTGCCGGACATCGATGTGATCCTGTTCGGACACGCGCATCTGGACAAGCCCGAGGTCTTCGTCACGAACACGCAGACGGGTCAGCAGGTGGTCATGAGCGAGCCGGCCAAATGGGGGCAGCGGCTCAGCGTCTTCGATCTCGACCTCGCGTTCTCGCGGGGGACGTGGAAGGTGGTCTCGAAGTCCGCCCACTCCGTCAACGCGAACACGGTCGAGGACGACCCCGCGCTGGTGGCGGTCGTGAAGGCGCAGCACGACGCGGTCGTCGCCTACGTGAACACCGCGGTCGCGACCTCCACCGAGGTGCTCTCGGCGGCGGAGTCGTGCTGGAAGGACACCGCGATCCTCGACTACGTGAACCACGTGCAGGTCGAGACCGTCACGCAGGCGATCGCGGGCACGCCCGAGGCATCCCTCCCGGTCATCTCGATCGCGGCGCCCTTCAACCGCGCGGCCACCTTCCCGGCCGGCCAGGTGACGATCAAGGATGTGGCCGGGCTCTACATCTACGACAACACGCTCATGGCCTCCGTCCTCACCGGCGCGCAGATCAAGGACTACCTCGAGTACTCGGCGAAGTACTTCCAGAAGGTCGCGCCCGATGCGCCGGTCGTGCCCGAGACGTGGACGAACGCGCTGAACACGCCCGACTACAACTACGACCAGTTCTCGGGTGTGACCTACGACGTCGACATCTCACAGGATCAGGGATTCCGCATCCTGAACCTCGCCTACGGAGGCGTCGCCGTGGCGCCCGACCAGCAGTTCGTCGTCGCGGTCAACAACTACCGCCAGTCCGGCGGCGGCGGGTTCCCGCACATCGCCACGGCACCGGTCGTGTACAACGCTCAGGTCGCGATCCGCGAGGCGATCGTCGCGTTCGCGTCGGCGGCGGGCGAGATCGACCCGGCCGACTTCCACGTCGTGAACTGGCAGCTGGTGCGGGCGGGCACGCCGGTCTTCTAGCCGGTCGCCAGGGGAGCGAGCACGCCCTCACAGAGCGGGTGCTGCGCGCCCAGATCGCCGAGGTGCGTCTGCCACTCGTCGGCCGTGGGTTCACGGCCGGCGAGCCGGCAGGCGGCCCCCAGCTGCGCATCCGGCGACAGACGCCACACGATCACCCCGTCCCTGCCGGCCAGCGCCAACGCCGAACCGTCGCCCGCCAGCGAGGACCTGCCCGGCCCCGGCGTGGCGAGCCGATCGCCCAGCGCGAGTCCGCCGACGTTGTCGTACAGCGCCGCGATACCGGGACCCTGGTTGAAGAACAGGATCGTCCGGGCGTCGTGGGACGCCGAATAGGCGAGGATCCCTCCGATCGAAATGGGAACGCCGCTGAGCCGGGCGAAGTCCTCGTCGAACCGGCTCACGCTCTGCAGATTCGACGCGATGATCTCGCCGTCCGGAAGTGCGATCGATGAGACATATGTGGCCAGCCCCGTGTCGCGGAGGGCGCCGGAGGCCGCGTCGTAGACGCTCGTCTCGGCCTGGCTCTGCGCGTCGGAGATGTACGTGACGACGATGCGTTCGCCGTCGGCCGTGTCACCGGCCGTGAGGATCCAGTCTGGCGCGTGGACGGGTGGACCGACGGGTGCGAGCGTGGCCACGTCGATCGGCACCACATCGTTGTCGGGCCGGAGCACCGCCAGGAGCCGGCCGTCGACCGCGGAGGGGAAGACATCCTGCGTCTCGGGTGGCAGCTGGTGCGGGACGAAGCGGCCGGTGGCGACATCGATGACGTGTGGGGTGAAGTGCTCGACGTCGTCGGCGTCGACGACGGACGACCACGTGAGCACGTGCTCGTCGCCGAGCCATCTCAGACCCACCAGCACACCTTCATAGGGATCGATGATGTCATCGGGGATGCGCAGCAGAGGCTGATCCGTCGCGACATCCCAGACCGCGAACGCCGGCGGGGTCGCCTCATCGGTCCAGTTGCGCAGCGCCTCGACGAGGATCCGCTTCCCGTCTTCGTCCAGCCCCCCGTCCGGGGTGTAGCCCTGGGCGATCAGCCGGCTCGACGGTCCCGCTCCGTCGAGACGGAGATGTCCGACCGCGGGGGCGATCGCGCTCAGCAGCAGGAGCTCGTGCCCGCCGTCCACGAAGGCGAGGTCGCCGGAACCGCCGAGCTGATACGACGTCGGCGCGAGGACGCGCTCGCCCGTCGACAGGCGCCACGCCTGCACGGTGCCGGTCTCGTCGCCGCACGCCACGACGTCGCTGAGCGACGACGCCGCCAGGCGCGTGCATTCGTCCGGGCGTTCGTCCGGGCGATGCCAGAGCTCGGTGCCGGCGGCATCCCAGACCGACACGCCCGACGCGCCCATCGACGCGACGAGCCCGCCGGCGGTGACGACCACCGCCCATCCGACGAAGCCGGGACGACCCGGAAAGCTGGACTGCACCGTCATCGCGGCGGGGTCGACGACGTCGATGACGCCGTCGGCGGTGCCGACGATGACGCGGCCGTCGGGGAGGAAAGCCGAAGTCGCCAGCGTTCCCTCGTCGACATCCCCCGTGGCGAGCCCGGCGAGCGTGCGCACGGCCCCCGTGTCGCGATCGACGACGGCGAGCGTCCCCGGCGTGGCCCAGGTCGCGTACCGGCCGTCAGCGGTCAGCGTGAACATCTCGCTGCGGACGTCCACCGGGATGGGCGCGCCGTGCGGGCGGCCCGTGGCGGTGTCGAAGAAGTGCATCACCTCTTCGTCGTCGTCGACGAGGCCGAGGTCGTTCCTGCGGTGCTGCAGCACGGCGATCGTCGAGCCGTCCGCGCTCACGCGCACCCAGGGGCGCACCACGTCGTCGCTCGCCACCAGGTCGTCGGTGATGCGGCGCTTGACCGTGCCGGACGTGCCGTCATACACGCTGAGCGTGGTGCCGCGCGCCACGGCGAGTTCGTCGGTGCCGGGGATGGGGGCGATCCCGGCGCGCCAGTCGATCCCATCCAGATACGTGATCCCCGTGACGGCGCCGGCACCGGTCAGCGTGCTCATCAGCGCGGCACGGCTGCGCACGTCGTCGGGCCAGCGGCGGGCGGCGGCGACCGCCATGAGCGCCGCGATGTCGCGGTTGGTGGGTCGCAGCGAGACCGACCGGGCCGTGACCGCCTCGATCAGGCGGTCCTCGGCGGACGCCGCCGCGTCTGCTGCCGACGTGGCCGCCTCGCGGCCGCGCACCGCGGCGACGCCGCCTGACACGAGCGCGACGATCAGCAGGACGGCGGCGCCCGCGAGGGCTCCGCGCAGCCGGCGGTTGCTGCGTGCCTCGTGCGCGGCCTGGTCGGCCAGAGCGCGCATCTCGTTCTGCTCGCGCGCGGTCGAGGCCTCGACGAGCGCGCGTTCGGACTCGGTGAGATCAGGATGGGATGCCTCGACCCACTCGACCGCGGCCTGCAGGCGCGCACCGCGCAGCAGATCCTCATCGCGTCGTCCGTCGGAGTCCCACACTTCGGCGGTCGTGGCGACCAGGGCCATCACGCGCGCGTTCGCGGCGTCCCGCTCGAGCCACCCGTCCAGCCGCGGCCAGGCGCCTGCGACGGCTTCGTGCGCGACCATGACGCGGTCGCCGTCGACCGTGAGCAGGCGCGCCGCGACGAGCCGGTCGAGCACCCGCCGACGGGTCGGGTCGGCGATCAGCGGCTCGAGGTGTGCGATGCGGCGCACCGATGCGCCGTCCGGCCCGCGCTGCACGAGCCGCAGCATCAGCGCGCGGCAGGCGTCGGCCTCGTCCGGCTCGAACGAGCGGTAGAGCGTCTCAGCCGACTGTGCGATGGCGCCGGCGATCCCGCCTGACGCCTCGTAACCGGCCACCGTGAGGGTCGCGCCCTCGCGGCGCAGCCACGTCTCGACCAGGGCGTGCGAGACATGGGGGAGCGTCGCACGCCGATCGCCGGCATCCCTCATGATCACTTCGACCAGCCCCGGTTCCAGCCGCAGCCCGGCGCGAGCAGCGGGCCGCTCGATGGCCGCGCGAAGGCCCTCGACCGAGAGCGGCCCGAGGGCGTACACCCCGCCGCCGACGGCCGCGCCGATGCGGGGGAGGCCGGTGGCCCGATCGAGGAAGTCGCTGCGGAGGGTCATCAGCACGGTCGCGCCGCCGGCGAGCGCGTCGGCGACGATGGCGCACAACTCGTCGCGCTCCGGCGGGTCGAGCTGGAACACCGCCTCGGACTGGTCGATGACGATCACGTCCGCGACGCCGCGCCTCGACATCCGCGCCCGCAGCTCGACCGCGGTGTCGCGGCCCGCCGCCACGACGGCGAGGCGTCGTCCCTCTGCGATGCGGGGGACGACGCCCGCGAGGACGAGCGACGACTTGCCCGAGCCGGACGCGCCCACGACGGTGGTCAGCGAGCCGGGCCGCGCGCGGTCGCGGATCGCGGCGATGTCGGACTCGCGGCCGAAGAACTCATCCGCGTCGGCGGACGAGAACGCCGACAGCCCGCGATACGGGCAGCTGTCACTGACCCGGTGCAGTGTCCGCACCGCCGCGAGCGCCGGATCCTGCTGCAGCATCGCAGCCTCCAGCGTCCGCAGGCGTTCGCCGAGGTCGATCCCCAGCTCGTCCGCCAGCCGCTCGCGCGCGGCGCGCACGGTCGCCAGCGCCTCGGCCTGACGCCCGGCCCGGTAGTTGGCCATCGCGAGGACGGCCCAGCGGTTCTCACGCAGCGGGCGCGCCCTCACGAGGCGCTCGGCGTCGGCGATGACGGCGCGGTGCTCGCCATCGGCCAACCGTGCCTCGAGCAGCTCCTCCTCCGCGCTGTCGCGGATCTCGGCGAGCCGTTCCGACTCGACGGCTGCCGGCTCCCAGTCGGCGAGCTCGGGGTACGGCCGCCCCCGCCACAGCGCCAGCGCACGACGGTACGCGTCGATCGCGCGGTCGTGCTCCTCGTGGAGCGACTGCAGCCGGGCGGCGGACACGAGCCGCTCGAACTCGAACGCGTCGATCGTCGCGGGGTCGATTCCGAGCGCGTACTCCGATCCCCGGGTGACCACTGCCGCCGCTCCGAGGCCGGAGCGGATGCGGGCGACCGAGGTCTTCACCTGCTGAGGCCAGGTGCGCGGCGGAGCCTCGCCCCAGTACGCCTCGGCGAGCTCGCCGGGCGCGACGGCGCGTCCCGCGCACACGATCAGTGCGGCGAGCACCGCCCGCTCCCGCGGGCTCAGGGCGTGCTCGTTCCCCGTATCGAGCGGCCCCAGCACCCTGATGGCCATGCAGAAAGTGTGGGATGCCCCGGGCGCTGCGTCAACGGGCGCACCCGGCGACGAGTACCGGATGAGTACCGCGGGGTCCGCGGACGGATACCGGCGCCGGCGAACCTCGGATCACGGCATCGCGGAGGGGCCGCTGCCGTCCAGGGAAAGGAAGCCATCATGAACGCCACCACGACAATGCGCCGCGCGGGGCTCGCCGTCATCGGAGCGGTCGTCGCCACGGTGCTCGCGGCGGCCGCGATCACGGCCTCGGCCGTCTCGGGCGACGGCGGCGGCCACGGCGGCGGCTCGGCCCGCTCGTCGATGCTGTTCCGCTGACCGGACCCGCGATGTATCACTGCGGACTCCGGTCCGCTCACCACTGAGCACAACGCCGAGACCCGGCGAACCCGAAGGAAAGGAAAGGCCATGGACGCCACCACCCTGACCCTGGCCGACCGCATCCACCGCGAGCGGACGGCCACGCTGTACCGCGAACACGAGAGCCGGCGCACCGTCGCCGACCGCGGAACGCGTCTGACCCCCGAGCGGCCCGAGGTGCACGCGCACACCGGACTCGGGGTGTGGCTGCGCGAGCACTTCGCCCCGCCCCGTCGGCCGCGCTTCTCGTGATCGCAGGGTCCCGCCGCAGACGGGGAGCGGCGGGCCCCGCGGCGCACCGCCGCGGCGGCCGCGGGGCGAAGCGGCGCCTACGGCCCCGCCGGTAGGCTTCAGCGCATGTCCGCACTGCGCCCTGTCGAGATCGCCGTCCAGGACCCCGCGGGGGCCCGCATCGCGATGGAGGCCGGCGCCGCGCGCCTGGAGCTGTGCCAGGCCCTCGAGGCCGGCGGCCTGACGCCCTCACTCGGCCTTCTGGAGGCCGTGCTCGCCGCGGTCGAGCCGTCGGCGGTGAACGTCCTGGTCCGTCCGCGCGGCGGCGGGTTCGTGTACGACGCCGACGAGACCGCCGTCGTGGCCGCCGACATCCGCGCGTGCGTCGAGCGCGGCGCCGGCGGGGTCGTGGTCGGCGCGCTGAACGCATCGGGCGGGCTCGACGTCGACACGCTGCGTCGCTGGCGGGATGCCGCGGGCGAGGCGACGCTCGTCTTCCACCGCGCGATCGACGCGTCCGCAGATCCCGCCGCGGTGTTCGATGCGCTCGTGGCAGAGGGGGTCGATCGCGTGCTGACGTCCGGGGGAGCACCGCGCTCGATCGACGGGCGGGAGGCGCTCGCGGCGTTCGCAGCGCGTTCCGGCGGCGTCGAGGTGATGGCGGGCGGCGGCGTGCAGCCCGCCGACGTCGCCGCGCTGTTCGCGGCCGGGGTGGACGCCGTCCATCTGTCGGCCCGATCGCGGGCCGGCCACGATGCGCCGTCTGGGCCGGGCGGCGGCTCGGCCGGGCACGACGTCACCGATGCGGCGACCGTCGCCGCGGCGGTGGCTGCGGCGCGTTGAGCGCCGGCTGACGCCCGGTCTGCGGCATTCTCGCATCCCGCCCTCGCGCGTCTGACGTATCAATGATCCGGCGCGGTCCCTCTCTGACTCACGGGGCACCTGCTCCCGCAGACATCGAGATGAGGAGCCGCTATGAACGTCGAACCGTGGAGCACGATCGGGGTCGGGTCGACCGCGCCGATCGTGCCGGGGATCCAGTATCTGCTGAGGGCGCGCGGACACGCGGTGGTCGTCGACGGCATCTACGGACCCGCGACCGCCGCCGCCGCGGCGGCGTTCCAGACGGCTCAGGGCATCGCGCCCGCCGACGGGATCGTGGGGCCGGTGACCTGGCCGAAGCTCGTGGTCCCGGTGCAGCAGGGGTCGACGGGCGACGCGGTCCGCGCGGTGCAGCAGTTCGGGCTGCTGCGCTGGCCGGGCGACGACGCGCTGGTCGTGGACGGCTCGTACGGGCCCGTGACGGCCGAGCACGTGCGGTTCTTCCAGGAGTCGTGGGGACTCACCCAGGACGGTGTGGCCGGTCGCGAGACGTGGTCGTTCTTCAGCACCTTCACGCCGGGACCGCAGCCCTGGGCCCTCGTGAAGGTCGGCGCCACGCAGGACACCAACTGGCGTGTGCTCGCCGCTCAGCATCTGCTGCGCGCGCACGGCGCGACCATCGTCGCCGACGGCGTCTTCGGCCCCGTCAGCGGTCAGGCGGCGCGCGCCTTCCAGCAGACTCTGCGTGCGGTCGAGATCTCGACGACGCTCGGCCAGCTCGACTGGCCGCACCTCATCGTCGCGGTGCGCCAAGGCGATCACGGCGAGGCCGTGCGGGCCCTGCAGACACTGCTCGCGGGTGGCCTGGCCGTCGACGGCGACTTCGGGCCGCTCACCGATGCCGCCGTGCGGTCGTTCCAGCAGGTGTTCTTCCCGCCTGCGGACGGGATCGCGGGTCCGCAGACCTGGCACGGCCTGATGGTGAGGCTCTTCGACTGAGACGAGGGATGCCGCACCCCGGCGTACGGCACCGGCGGGGCGCGGCATCCGACCGCGTCCGCGCACTACGCTGGAGCCGTGACGAAAGGCCGCGACGACGACGCCCTGTCCTGGGACGGCGACGACGACCCCACACTCGATGTCGGAGCCTCGGGCGACACCGCTGCCGAGAACGCCTCCGAGCCCGAGGCGGACCCTGCCGACGTCGACGCGCCGGCCGCCACGAGCCTGCCGGACGGCTTCACCGCCGTCGGCAGGGGCAGCGAAACGGTCGGCGCCTCGGCCGTCGTGCCAGCGGCGGTCACGCCGGCCGCGACGGCCGCGCAGCGCGGCCCCATGGGCAACGGCGAGCTGATCGGCGTCGGGGTGCTGGGCGGCGTGTACGCGCTGTTCGCCATCGGCTGGATCATCGGCGGACTGCGCCTGCAGGACTGGCGCCCGTTCCTCGTCAGCGACGCGATGTATCGGGGGAGCCTGTGGCTGGCGGTGCTGGCACCGGTGCTGTGGTTCGCGACGGTGTTCCTCCTCACGCGCCTCTCGCGCGCGTGGGTGCGGTTCGCGTGGCTCGCCGCAGGCGTGGTGCTGCTGGTGCCGTGGCCCTTCGTGCTGATCGGGGCGGTGGGGCAATGAGCGGCGACGCTGCACTGAATGGCGAGAACGAGGATGCCGTCACGCCGGCACCCGTGCGGCGCGCGGCGCCGACCTGGCTCGTGGCCGCGATCTCGGGTCTGGTGGGCCTGTTCTACGCGTACGCGGTGTGGAACGCGATCGGCAACCTCGTCGAGACCGTCGGCTTCCTGGGCGACAACGACCTGTCGCTCAACGGGCTCGGGTGGTTCGTGTGGATCTTCGCAGCAGTCTTCCCCCTGCTGGTGTGGGCCGGAGCCTTCGCCATCGGCTTCCGGCGCCCCGCGCACGAGCTGTTCCTCGTGATGCTCACCGGACTGGGGCTCGTTGCCGTCTTCTGGCTGAACGTCGTCGCCTACACGACGTTGAACACGTCGTCGCTCGTCGGCTGAGCCCTCACGAGACCGGCCGTCACACGGTCGGAGGTGTGCATACACCCGCGATAGGCTGGAAGAGGCCTCGCCCCCGACGGCGTGCGGCGCGGCAGATCCTCATTCCGAGCAATACCGCGTGCTCGCGCGCAGTCACCGAAGGAACACCGTGACGAAGCCTGTCGTTCTGATCGCCGAAGAACTCTCTCCCGCCACGATCGACGCCCTGGGTCCCGACTTCGACGTGCGCAGCGTCGACGGCACCGACCGGCCCGCGCTGCTGTCGGCCCTCGCCGAGGCGAACGCGGTGCTGATCCGCTCGGCGACGAAGATCGACGCCGAGGCGATCGCGGCCGCTCCCGTGCTCAAGGTGGTGGCGCGCGCCGGCGTCGGCCTCGACAACGTCGACATCAAGACGGCCACGACCGCCGGCGTCATGGTCGTGAACGCGCCGACCTCCAACATCATCTCGGCCGCCGAGCTCACGGTCGGCCACATCCTGAGCCTCGCTCGCCGCATCCCCGCCGCGCATGCGTCGCTCGCGGGCGGCGCGTGGAAGCGCAGCTCGTACACCGGCACGGAGCTGTTCGAGAAGACCGTCGGCATCATCGGCCTCGGCCGCATCGGCGCGCTCATCGCGGCGCGCCTGCAGGCGTTCGACATGAAGGTGGTCGCCTACGACCCGTACGTCACGAGCGCGCGGGCGCAGCAGCTCGGCGTGCAGCTGCTGACGCTCGACGAGCTCCTCGCGCAGAGCGACTTCGTCACGATCCACATGCCGAAGACGCCCGAGACGACCGGCATGATCGGCGCCGAGCAGTTCCGGATCATGAAGCCGACGGCCTACGTCGTCAACGTCGCCCGCGGCGGGCTGATCGACGAGGCTGCCCTGCACACCGCCCTCACCACGGGCGAGATCGCCGGCGCCGGCCTGGACGTGTTCACGTCCGAGCCGCCCGCAGACGGTGGCACAGCCGCGGCGCTGCTGAGCCTTCCGAACGTCGTCGTCACGCCGCACCTCGGCGCGTCGACCGAGGAGGCGCAAGAGAAGGCGGGCGTCTCGGTCGCCAAGTCGGTGCGCCTCGCCCTCGGTGGCGAGCTCGTGCCCGACGCCGTGAACGTCGCGGGCGGCGTCATCGACCCGTACGTGCGTCCCGGCATCCCCCTCGTCGAGAAGCTCGGCCAGATCTTCGCCGCCCTCGCACACTCGCCGCTGACGAGCCTCGACGTCGAGGTGCACGGCGAGCTGCAGGCGTACGACGTCAGCGTGCTGAAGCTCGCGGCGCTCAAGGGCGTCTTCACCAACATCGTCAGCGAGACCGTCTCGTACGTGAACGCGCCGCTGCTCGCGGAGCAGCGCGGCGTCGAGGTGCGCTTGCTCGTCGACGACGACAGCCCCGAGTACCGCAACGTCATCACGCTGAGCGGTGCGCTCTCGGACGGCTCGCAGCTGTCGGTCTCGGGCACGCTCACCGGCACCAAGCAGGTCGAGAAGCTCGTGGGCATCAACGGCTACGCGATCGAGCTGCCGATCGAGACGAACCACATCGTCATGCTGTACACCGACCGGCCCGGCATCGTCGCGGTCTACGGTCAGCGCTTCGGCGAGGCGGGCATCAACATCGCCGGCATGCAGATCGCGCGCCAGACGGCCGGCGGTCAGGCGCTGTCGGTGCTGACCGTGGACTCGCCGGTGCCCGACGGGCTGCTCGACGACGTGCGCGCGGCCATCGACGCCGACCTGTTCCGCCAGATCGAGATCACCGAGTCCTGACGAACGACAGGATGCCGTCGCCCGTCGCCGCTCGCGGCGCGGGCTGACGGCATCCGTTCTTCGCCGGGCGCGAGTACCCGGCGAGTATCGCGCGGCTCTCCGCGGATACCGCCGCCGAACACCCTTGTCTCACCGGTCCACGAGGATCGGCAGGACAGGGGGCTGATCGGTCATGCGCACGCGGTGCGGGTCCGGCGCGGCGGTCGCGCTCGGCATGATGCTCGTCGTCAGCGGATGCGCGGCCCGAGGCGACGAGAGGATGCCGCAGCCGACGCCGACGGTCGCCGAGGTCGTGGGGGAGGACCCGACGGCAGAGGAGCCGGCGTCCGGCCACGGCGTGCGGATCACGGATGGGCCTGCCGGGGATGCCGGGCTCGGCGCCGGCTCGCCACCGACCTGGCTGGAGCGGATGGCGCAGCGCCTGCGCGCGGAGAGCGGGCAGCAGGCGGCGGCACGCTGCGTGCGGACGCAGCGCCTCGTCAATCCGCCGCTCGTCCGGGTGGTGTGCGTCGACTGGTCGCGCTGAGCACTCAGTCGCGCACGGTGCGCTCGACGAGCGCCACGAGCGCGTCGAGGGCTGCGCCGTCGGGAACCTTCGTGAGGGGCGCATCACCGCCGAGGGCGTTGTTGAAGTACAGCCCGTCGCTCACGAGCATGACGAGATCGAGGGCGGCGGCGTCGCGCGTGTGCGGACGCAGCGCATCCTCCCAGCGGGAGCGCATGTCGTGCAGTGCCGTGATCGCGGCGGCGTTGCCGGACTGCGCGAGCCGTGAGGCGGCGATGATCGCGCGGTCGAGGGGCTCGTCGTCCATCACGGACGAGCGCAGGAAGTAGGCGACCGGCCCCTCGGGCGCCGCGGCGATGGCCGCGAGGTCGGCGTCGACCAGTTCTGCCAGCCGCGCGATGAGGCCGGTTTCCATGGCCTCCTTGGTGCTGAAGTGGTACAGCAGGCCGCCCTTGGAGACCCCCGCAGCGCGGGCGGCGGCATCCATCGTCGCCGCACGCTCGCCGTCCTCGATGAGGATGCGCTCGAACGCGTCGAGCACCTTCTCGCGGGCCAGGGGAGGGCGGCTCATGGCGTCGATGCTATCGACAGCGGCTGCGGCATCCTGATACTATACCGGCTGGACGGTATAGAAATGATGACTCTTACTCAAGAACTCTCGCTCGCCGATGCCCAGGGCCGGAAGGTCGGATGGCGCGGCTGGGCGGCGCTCGTCGTGCTCATGCTGCCTGTGCTGCTGGTCTCGGTCGACAACACGGTGCTGAGCTTCGCGCTGCCCGAGATCGCGCTGGACCTCGAGCCCTCGAGCACCCAGCAGCTGTGGATCATCGACGCCTACCCGCTCGTCCTCGCCGGCCTGCTGGTGACGATGGGAACGCTCGGCGACAGGTTCGGCCGCCGGCGCATGCTGCTCATCGGCGCGACCGGGTTCGCGGCCGTCTCGGGGCTGGCCGCCTTCGCGCCCACGGCCGCCCTGCTCATCGCCGCGCGCGCGGGCATGGGAGTGTTCGGCGCGATGCTCATGCCGTCGACGCTGTCACTGCTGCGCAGCATCTTCACGGACCGCGACCAGCGGCGTCTGGCCATCGCGGTGTGGGCGGCCATGTTCTCGGCCGGCGCCGCACTCGGCCCCATCGTCGGCGGGCTGCTGCTGGAGCACTTCTCGTGGGGCTCGGTGTTCCTGCTGTCGGTGCCGGTGCTCATCCCGCTCCTGATCCTCGCGCCGCTGCTCGTGCCCGAGAGCCGTGATCCCCACCCCGGCCGGATCGACCCGCTGAGCATCGTGCTGTCGATGGCGACGATGATCCCGATCGTCTACGGCATCAAGGAGCTCGCCGCGCACGGATTCGGCGTCAGCGCCTGGCTCCCGGCGCTGCTCGGCCTCGGCTTCGGCGTGCTGTTCGTGCGCCGGCAGCTGCGGGCGGCCCAGCCGATGCTCGACATGCGGCTGTTCGGGCTGGGCACCTTCACCGGTGCGCTGCTGGTCAACCTCCTCAGCGTCGTCGCCCTGGTCGGCTTCCTGTTCTTCGTGGCGCAGCACCTGCAGCTGATCGTGGGACTGACCCCGCTGCAGGCGGGTCTGGCGCTCGTTCCGGGCCTGGTCATGATGATCGTGTCGGGTCTGGCGGTCGTGCCGATCTCGAAGAAGTGGCCTGCTCGCGTGGTCATCCCTGTGGCACTGGTCTTCTCCGTGGCCGGATATGTCACGGTCGCCCTCGCGACGAGCCCCGAGAGCATCGCCGCGCTCGTGGCCGCCTTCGTCTCGCTCGGCATCGGCATCGGCGCGGCAGAGACGGTCTCGAACGAGCTCGTGCTCGCCAGTGCGCCACCCGCCAAGGCGGGCGCGGCCAGCGCGGTGTCCGAGACGGCGTACGAGCTCGGAGCCGTGCTCGGCACCACCGTGCTCGGCGGCATCCTCACCGCCCTCTATCGCGCGAACCTGGTGATCCCCGCGGGTGTTCCGGACGCCGCGGCGGACGCCGCCGGCGAGACCCTCGCCGGCGCGGTGCACGTCGCCGACGGCATCGGCGGGTCCACCGGGACGGCGCTGTTCGAGGCTGCCGCCTCGGCGTTCGACGCCGGTGTGACGGTGACGGCGCTGATCGGCGCCGCCCTCGTCGTGATCGCGGGGGTCATCGCGGCCACTACCCTGGGAGAGTCCCGCCAGAAGTCGTAGGAGCACCATGTCGCGTGTCGTGAAACTGGCCGTCATCCCGGGTGACGGCATCGGTCCCGAGGTCATCGCCGAAGCGGAGAAGGTGCTGGATGCCGCCGTGTCGGGCAGCGACGTGCGGTTCGAGCCGACGCGCTTCTCGCTGGGCGCGGGGCGCTTCCTCGAGACGGGCGACACGCTGACGGATGCCGACCTGCAGGCCATCTCGGAGCACGACGCGATCCTGCTCGGCGCGGTCGGGGGAGTGCCGGGCGATCCGCGCCTCAAGGACGCCAACATCGAGCGAGGGCTGCTGCTGAAGCTGCGGTTCGCGCTCGACCACTACGTCAACCTCCGTCCGTCCAAGCTGTATCCGGGCGTCCCCGGGCCGCTCGCCGAGCCGGGCGACATCGACTTCGTCGTCGTGCGCGAGGGCACCGAGGGCCCGTACGTCGGCAACGGCGGGTCCATCCGCACCGGCACGCCGCACGAGATCGCCAACGAGACATCGGTCAACACGGCGTTCGGCGTGGAGCGAGTGGTGCGCTACGCGTTCGACCTCGCGGAGCGCCGGCGCAAGAAGGTGACGCTGGTCCACAAGACCAACGTGCTCGTCCACGCGGGCGGCATCTACCAGCGCATCGTCGACGCGGTGGCCGCCGAGCACCCCGAGGTCGCCGTAGACTATCTCCACGTCGACGCGGCCACCATCTTCCTGGTCACGAACCCGGGCCGCTTCGACGTGATCGTCACCGACAACCTCTTCGGCGACATCCTCACGGACCTGGCCGGCGCCGTCACCGGTGGCATCGGCCTCGCCGCCTCGGGCAACATCAACCCCGACGGCGCGTTCCCCTCGATGTTCGAGCCCGTGCACGGTTCGGCGCCCGACATCGCAGGCCAGCAGAAGGCCGATCCCACGGCCGCGATCCTCTCCGTCTCGCTGCTGCTCGACCATCTCGGGCTGCGTGACGAGGCCCAGCGCGTCACGATCGCCGTCGAGGAGGACATCGCCGCCCGTGGCTCGGCGCCCCGGACGACGACCGAGATCGGCGACGCCATCGCCGCCCGCCTCTCGGCTTAACCTGTATACGTCGCCGCACCGACGAAGGATGCACCCATGACCACCGAACTCCACCTGCAAGCGCCCTCGGCCTCCGGCCTCGTCTGGAACGTCCTTCCCGACGCCGAGCCGACGCCCGACGCCGAGCGCGAGGCGATCCTCGCCGATCCGGGCTTCGGCCAGCACTTCACCGACCACATGGTCGACATCTGCTGGTCCGAGAAGGGCGGGTGGCACCGCCCCCGCGTGCAGCCGTACGGTCCGATCCCGCTGGACCCGGCGGCGGCCGTGCTGCACTACTCGCAGGAGATCTTCGAAGGTCTCAAGGCGTACCGCCACGCCGACGGCTCGATCTGGACCTTCCGCCCCGACCGCAACGCCGCACGTCTGCAGCGCTCGGCGCGTCGCCTGGCACTGCCCGAGCTGCCGGCGGAGTACTTCCTCGAGTCGCTGCGCCAGCTCATCGCGGTGGACGGCGCCTGGGTGCCCTCCGCCCCCGAGACGAGCCTGTACCTGCGCCCGTTCATGTTCGCCAAGGAGGCCTTCCTGGGCGTGCGGGCCGCCAAGAAGGTCGCCTACTACCTGATCGCGAGCCCGGCCGGCGCCTACTTCACCGGCGGCGTCCAGCCGGTGAACATCGCCCTGTCCACGCGCTATGCGCGTGCCGGCCACGGCGGCACGGGCGCTGCCAAGACGGGCGGCAACTACGCGTCGAGCCTGCTGCCGCAGACGGAGGCGTACGAGAAGGGCTGCCAGCAGGTGCTCTTCCTCGACGGCTCGTACATCGAGGAGCTCGGCGGCATGAACCTCGTCCTCGTGACCGACGACGGCCGGCTCATCACCCCCGAGTCCGAGTCCATCCTCGAGGGCATCACGCTCGCGTCGATCCTGCAGCTCGCCCAGGACCGCGGGCTCACCGTCGAGCAGCGCAAGGTCACGATCGACGAGTGGCGCGAGGGCGCGGCATCCGGAGCCATCGTCGGCGCCTTCGCATGCGGCACCGCCGCCGTCGTGGTGCCCATCGGCAAGCTGATCGCCGACGACTACGAGATCGTGCACGAGGGCGACGCGTCGGCCGAGCTGGCGCTGTCGCTGCGCGAGGAGCTGACCGGCATCCAGTACGGCCGCGTCGAGGACCGCCACGGCTGGATGGTGCGTCTGGACGCCTGACCGCGAGACGTGTCGCGAAGCCCCCGCGGGCCGGTCCCGCGGGGGCTTCGCGCGTCCGGGGGTACGGCTAGGGTGAGTGCGTGAGGATCGCGCGCTTCAGCCACAACGACGCCATCAGATACGGGATCGTCGACGAGGGCGAGCTGGTCGTCCTCGCGGGCGACCCGATGTTCGCCGGGTACGACACGACGGGGGAGCGCGTGCCGCTCGGCGACGTGGCGCTGCTCGCACCGGTCATCCCGCGCTCGAAGATCGTGGCGGTCGGCCGCAACTACCGCGACCACGCCGCCGAGCTCGGCAACGACGTGCCCGCCGCCCCCATGCTGTTCTTCAAGCCGAACACGTCGGTCGTAGGCCCCGGCGACGCCGTGGTGCTGCCCGCAGGCTCGGACTTCATCAGCTTCGAAGGCGAGCTGGCGGCCGTCATCGGCCGCATCGCGAAGAACGTGCCCGCCGAGCATGCGCTGGAGTACGTGTTCGGCTACACGATCGCCAACGACCTGACCGCGCGGGACTGGCAGAAGACCGACGGTCAGTGGGCGCGCGCCAAGGGGTTCGACACCTCGTGCCCGCTCGGACCCGCGATCGAGACCGACTTCGACCCCGCCGGCGACGCCGTCATCACGACGCGGCTCAACGGAGAGGTGCGCCAGCAGGGACCCATCAGCGACATGATCTTCTCGCTCGCCGATGTGATCGCGTTCGCGTCCGCCGCGTTCACCCTCCTTCCGGGTGACGTCATCCTCACCGGGACGCCCGCCGGCGTGGGGCAGATCGTCGCGGGCGACACCGTCGAGGTCGAGATCACGGGGCTCGGGACGCTGCGCAACAGTGCCAGGGATGCCAATCATGGGACGGGAAGTGCGGACCGCGGGGCTCGGGACGCGTGACGCCGGGGCCTGTGCCGACAGCTGACGAAGGCGCGATGGCCGGCCTTCCGCTCGCTCCGACCGTCGACGAGGTCGCCCGCGTCCAGCGCCGCACCGTCTGGGTGCTGTCGCTGGGCCAGGTGCTCGGCGGTCTGGCGTTCGGCGCCACCCTGTCGCTGGGCGCGGTGCTCGCCGCGGAGCTGTCGGGCAATGAATCGCTGTCAGGGCTGGCAGCGGCATCCATCACCCTCGGTACGGCGCTGACGGCCGTCCCGCTCGCCGCGATCGCCCGCCGTCGCGGCCGGCGGCTCTCGCTCACGACCGGCATGGCGGTCGCCCTCGCGGGCGTGGCGCTCGTGATCGTGGCCGTCGGGCTGCAGGCGTTCCCGCTGCTGCTGGTCGGCTTCGCGATCATCGGCGCCGGGCAGGCCGCCAACCTGCAGTCGCGCTTCGCGGCGGCCGACCTGGCGACGGACGCCTCGCGCGGGCGCGATCTGTCGATCGTGGTGTGGGCGACCACGATCGGCGCCGTCCTCGGCCCGAACCTCGTGGGGCCGGGCGAGGTGCTGGGCGATGCCGTCGGCATGCCTGCGCTGACCGGGCCCTACCTCTTCACGATCGTCGCGCAGGCGCTCGCGATCGTGCTGTACGCCGTCCTGATGCGGCCGGACCCGCTGCTGCTGGCGCAGCGGGTCACCGCGAGCACGCCCGCGGCCGCCCGCGCCATCGCCCGCGCCGACCGGCCCGTCGCGGCGCGCTATGCGATCTTCGCGGTGGCGGCCGCACACGGCACGATGGTGTCGATCATGGCGATGACGCCGGTTCATCTCACGCACCTGACCCACGGCGACTCGGACGCCGCGACGCTGTCGATCATCGGGCTCACGATCAGTCTGCACATCGCCGGCATGTATGCGCTCTCGCCGGTGTTCGGCATCCTCTCCGACCGCGTCGGGCGCGTGCCGACCATCCTCGTGGGTCAGGCGCTGCTCGCCGCCGCGCTGCTCACCGCCTCGTTCGGTCAGGACTCCACCGTCGCCGTGACCGTGGCCCTCGTCCTGCTCGGGCTCGGCTGGAGCGCGTCGACGGTCGCCGGCGCGACGCTTCTCGTCGAGTCCTCGTCCGAAGATCTGCGCACCCGGCGCCAGGGCATCAGCGACTTCACCATGAGCATCGTCGGCGGCGCGGGTGCGATCGTCGCCGGCGGCCTTCTGGGCTGGATCGGCTACGGCGGGCTGGCGCTGGTCGTCATGGTCCTGGTGGCGGCATCGGTCCTCATGGCACCGCTGGGGTGGCGCGCGTCACGACGACCGGCGACGGAGGGGAACACCGGTGGCTGACTGGTCCGATGTCGGAGAGGCCTACGCCGCGTCGTTCGCCGCGCTGTGCGCGGGGTCCGTCGACGCCGTGCTCGACGAGGCCGAGGCCCGCACCGACGGCAGGGTGCTGCTCGACGTCGGCACCGGACCGGGCACGGTGGCTGCGGCCGCCGCCGCCCGCGGGTGGAACGCCGCCGGCGTCGATGCCGAAGAGTCGATGCTGCAGACCGCCCGTCGGCTGCACCCCGGCCTGCCCTTCGCGCTCGGCACGCTGCCGCGGCTCGGGGTCGAACCCAGGACCGCGGATGCCGTCACGGCGAACTTCGTGCTGAACCACGTGCCCGACGCGCGCCTGTCGGCCCGCGAGCTCGCCCGTGTCGCCACGCCGGACGGCGTGGTCGTCGTGACCGTCTGGCACGGCGTCACGAGTCCGCTCCGCCCGATGTGGGACGCCGTGCTGGATGCCGTGGGGATCGATCGCCCCGCCGACAAGACGCTGCCCGCCGACAAGGACTTCGGCCGCGATGCCGACGGCGTGGCGGCGATGCTCCGCGACGGCGGACTCGCCGACGTGCGGGCGCGGGTCATCGCGTGGGACTACGCGTTCGAGCCGGCCGGGCTGTGGGCGGGTGTCGAGGGCGGCGTGGCCACCGTGGGCGGGATCTACCGTGCGCAGGATGCCGCCACGCGGGCGCGCATGGCAGACGCCTACGAACGGGTGACGAGCGAATTGTCTGGCGCCGACGGGCGCGTCATCGTGACGCACGCCGCGGTCCTGGTCTCGGGCCGCCCCGCCTGAGCCCGGACGGCTCGAGACCGGCGCGACCCGCCGGCTCGGCTCAGAAGCGCGTCTCGACGAGATCGACGACGACGGCGGTCGCCGGATCGAAGGTGTCATCGTCGAGCGAGGGAACCACGGGCACCAGACGCCACTTGTCGAACATCGTGCACGGGTGCGACAGCCCGAACACGACGAGATCCCCGACGGCGAGCGAGGAGTCGGCCGGGATGCTCACGAAGCCGTGCTGGTCGCTGAGCTTCGTCATCGCGGCATCCGGCAGCGCGTGGCGATCGCCCGACGCCGTGACGGCGTACAGGGGGAGCGGGAGCCCTTCGTCGTAGGGGAAGTCTCGCTTGCCGGCATCCACGATCGCCAGCGTCGGCTCGGTCCGCGACACCACACGGGCGATGCCGCGGGCCGCGGGCCGCAGGCCGGCCGCCTCGAACGGCGAGTTGGCCCGGTAGTAGCCATGGTCGTGCACGACGTACGCGCCGGACCGCAGCACGAATCGCGCGGTGTCGCCGCCGGCTGCCGCGGCGGCGAAGGCGGTGCCGACGACGTCGGGGTACGCGCTCCCGCCGGCGGTCACGAGGATGTCGCCGTCGTCGTACAGCGGTGCGAGCGCGGCGTGCACAGCAAGCAGCTCCTCGACGTACGTGCGCGCCGAATCCAGCGCGTCGGACGACCTCCCGTGTGCGACGGAGCCCTCGTAGCCCGCCACGCCGGCCAGTCGCACCGCGGACGAGGCAGCGATCCGCTCGGCCAGCGCGACGGCCGCGTCGTACGAGCGGGCGCCGGTGCGCCCGCCGACGCGCCCGACGTCGACGAGCACCTCGAGGGGGTGCTCCGGCTCGCCGCCGAGGACGCGCTCGATGCCCGTGACCGCCGCGGGGTCGTCCACCCAGCTCCAGATGCGCGTGCCGGCGGCCACGGCGGCAGCCGTCCACCGGATCGCCTCCGGCTGCACGAGCTGGTTGGCGAGCATGACGGCCGCGATGCCGGCACCGACCGCCACGCGCAGCTGCGAGGGGGTGGCGACCGTGATGCCGGTGGCTCCGGCATCCAGCTGACGATGCCACAGCGCCGGTGCCATCGTCGTCTTGCCGTGCGGCATGAGCTCCAGGCCGCGCGCGGCGACCCAGCCGGCGAGGAACGCGATGTTGTCGTCGAGCGCGGCCTGATCGAGCACCACGAGCGGAGTCCACAGCTCGGCGAGCCGCGGCTCGCGCGCGAGGAACCCGGCGATCGTCGCCCCGGCGGCGGGGGCGGGGAGGCCCTTCTCGTCGCCCGTGAGGGCGTCGCGTGCGGACGGCACCGCGCTCACGCCCCCGGCAGGACCGCGACGACGTCGATCTCGACGAGGATGTCGTACAGGTCCGACCCCACGGTGGTGCGCACGGGGTACGGCTCGGCGAACAACTCGGCGTACGCGCGGTTGTACTCGGCGAAGTCGCGCTTGAGATGCTGCAGGTGCGCGGTCACCTTGACGACATCGTCGAACGAGGCGCCCTTGGCCTCGAGCACGCTGCGGACGTTGCGCAGCACCTGCTGCGTCTGCTCGTACACGCCGCCGGGCACGACCTCGCCGGTGGCGGGGTCCTGCGGGCCGAACCCGGCGGTGAACAGCAGCCCCGCCGCGGCGACACCGTGGCTGTACGGGCCCGCGGGCTTGGGGGCGTTCTGGATCAGGACGGCTTCTTTGGCCATGGTGTTTCCCATCTGTCTCGGAGTGGTGGAGGTTCCTTTGTCACGAACCGTGCCGAGCGGGCGCCGGTTGCGACAGCGGAAGCGGGTGCGAAGAGGGGAAGTGGATGCCGGCGGCCGAGCCTGCGCGACGCAGACCACGGCCGGGCCGGGCGCCGGTGAGCGTGCCGTCGCGCAGCACGTGCACGCCGTTGACGAACACGTCGTCGATGCCGACGGCGAGGGCGCCGGGGTCGTCGTAGGTGGCGGCGTCGCGGACGCGGAGCGGGTCGACGATCGCGATGTCGGCGGCGGCCCCCGTCCGCAGGACCCCGCGACCGTCGAGCCCGAAGCGCTCGGCGGTCCGGGCCGCCAGGTGCACGGCCGCGCCCTCCCATTCGAAGGAGCGTCCGACGTACGTCCCGAGCATCCGCGCGAAAGCGCCGGCCGCGCGCGGATGCGGGACAGCGCCCACGAAGATGCCGTCCGAACCGCCGGTGTGACCGTCGAGCGCGAAGAGGCGCGCGAGGTTCTCCACCGGGCGCTCGTCGCGCACCGCCATCACCGCGTTGACCTCGAGCCGGCCGGCGACGAGTAGATCGAGCGTCGCGTCCACGACGTCGGTGCCGCGGCGACCGGCGATCTCGGCGATCGTCAGCCCCGGGGCCCACGCCCACTCCGGCGACGGCGTGTGCCCAATGCGGATCATCGAGGGCCAGTCGGGGCCGAGGCTCGGCTTGTCTGCCACGGCCGGGAACCACGCGTCGCGCAGCCGCGTGCGCTCGACCGGGTCGGTCAGGCGCGCCACCGCGTCGTCGACGTCGAGCGCGCTGTACTCGGGCGGCAGCACGGCCATCGACACGAGCGTGCACCCGCGCGTGTACGGGTACATGTCGAAGGTCAGGTCGGCCCCCGCGGACGCGGCATCCGCGAGCAGCCGCTCGGCGTCGTCGGCGTCCACGTGCAGGTGCGACACGTGACCGCGCACACCGCCGTGCCTGTCGCCGGCGGCGCAGATGGCGACGACCTCGGCGAGACCGGCCGCGGTGTTCGCCTCGTACCCGCCTCGCATGTGCGTGACGTACAGGGCGCCGGCCGACGCGAGGGGGACGCACAGCCCCGCGAGCTCCTCGGCGTCGGCGAAGACGCCCGGCACGTAGTCGAGCCCGGTCGACAGCCCGAGCGCGCCGGCGTCGAGCCCCTCGGCCACGAGCCGCTGCATCTCGGCCAGCTGGACGGCATCCGCCCGCGCCGTCTGCATGCCCATCACCTCGTGCCGGACAGTGCCGGCCGGAACGAGATAGCCGACGTTGAGGGGTGTGGCGTCGTCGTACGACGCGAGCAGTGCGGCGACGCCGCCGCCCGCGTACGTGGGGTGCGCGCCGTTGATGGCGGCGAAGTAGCGGGACGCCCACGCGCCGTCACCGGGTGCGTACGAGACGCCGTCCTGCCCGCCGATCACCGTGGTCACGCCCTGTCGCAGCAGCGCGAGCTGGACGCCGGGGTCGAAGACCCGCCCATCGACGTGCGCGTGCGCGTCGATGAGGCCGGGCATCACGAACCTGCCGGTCGCGTCGACCACGGCATCCCCCGGCCGGTCGTCGACCTCGCCGATCGCCCCGATCCGGTCGCCCGCGATCTCGACGTCGGCGCGCCGCCGCGGCATGCCCGTGCCGTCGACCACGACGCCGCCACGCAGCACAGTGCGGTGCGAGTGTGCGGACATGCGGCCTCCGTCGGTGCGGGATCCGGCCGACCCGCCTCAGCAGTCTATTTCTCGACGACTCCGCGCCCGGCGCGGTCGCGCTCATGGGCCCAGATCGCCAGTTCGACGCGGTTGCGCGCGCCGAGCTTGGACATGATGCTGCCCACGTGCGTCTTCACGGTGCTGAGCGACAGATGCAGCTCGTGGCCGATCTCGGGATTGCCCAGACCGCGGGCCAGCGCGGCCAGCACCTGCTCCTCCCGGCCCGTGAGCGGGCTCGCGGGCGACGGCGGGGCGTGCCCCGACCGCGGCGCGTCCGCGAACACCCCGATCAGCCGTACGGTGACGGCCGGGTCGATGAGCGCGTCGCCGCGGGCGGCGGCGTGCACGGCCTCGGCGAACAGGGCGGGTCCGGCGTTCTTCAGCAGGAAGCCGCGGGCGCCCGACCGGAGCGCCTCGTACACGTACTCGTCGAGGTCGAAGGTCGTCATGACGACGACCGCGAGCGGATCGGCGACGCCGGGGCCCGCGAGGGCGCGGGTCGCCGCCAGCCCGTCCATGCCGGGCATGCGGATGTCGAGCAGGCTCACGTCGGGGCGCAGGTCGCGAGCCATCTCGACGGCCTCGGCGCCGTCGGCGGCTTCGGCCACCACCTCGATGCCGGGTTGCGCGCCGAGGATCACGCGCAGTCCGGTGCGCACCAGCTCTTGATCGTCGGCGATCAGCACGCGCACCGTCACGACGCCCATCCTGCCCGAGGCAGGTGCGCGGTGACGAGCCAGCCGCCGTCGGCCGCGGGACCTGCGGCCAGCGTGCCTCCCAGCAGAGCCGCCCGCTCCGCCATGCCGGTCAGCCCGAATCCGGGACCGACGGATGCCGCGGCGTGCCCGTCGTCGCGGATGTCGAGGCGAGCGCCCTCACCGTCGACGCGCAGGCGCACCTCGACCGCCGTCGCGTCGCGGGCATGCCGGACGGCGTTCGTCGTCGCCTCCTGGGCGATCCGGAACACGGACATCGCCACCGCGGAGGGCAGCGAGTCCGCATCTGCGTCGACGTCGACCCGCACCTGGAGCCCCCGTGACGAGCCGGCGGTGCTCCGGGTGCCCGCCAGGGCGCGCAGGTCGTCGAGGCCCGCGGCCGGGGCGACGGCGCCTGCGCCGGGCTCGCGCAGCAGCCGGACCATCGACCGCAGCTCGTCGAGGGTGCGAGAGGCCTCGCGGTCGATGCGGTGCAGCACGGTCACGGTCGCGGCGGGGTCGTCCGCGGCGAGGATCGCCCCCGCCTGCGCCTGGACGGCGATCGCCGACACGTGATGGGCGACGGTGTCGTGCAGGTCGCGGGCGAACCGCTCGCGTTCGAGCAGGCGGGCGCGTTCGAGCTCGCGTGAATGCGCCCGTGAGCGCCAGCGCAGGGCGAGGCCGAGGCTCGCGGTCGCGACCACCACCGCGATCCCGCCGACGAGGTCGCCCGCCTGCGGTCTGTCGGCGAGGAACGACAGCAGCGTGCCGCCGGCGACGAGCAGCACCCCGCCCAGCGCGGAGCGGCCCGACCCCCAGCGGAACACGGCATAGACGAGGATCAGGAACCACGCCGACGCGATCAGCTGCGGGTCGCCGCCCACGATGAGCCCGGCGATCGTGCCGGTGCCGAACGCGATCGCCAGCATCGTGAACGGCCGCTCCCGCCGCCACAGCAGCGTCGGGATCAGCGCGGTGAGCACGACGGCCCACACCCACCGCGAGGGCACATCGGTCCGCAGCGCCGCTTCGGCGAAGGTGAGCGGGGGAAGGATGCCGACGAGCGCCCAGTCCCGCCACGTCCGCCGTGGCGGTCGAGGCAGAGCGGGCGGCGCGTCCCACATCGCGCTCAGCGCGCTGGTCATGCGCTCAGACTAGGGCGGCGACGCCGCCGGATGACGACTTCGGCGACCGCGAGGTTGACCGCCCATCCGAGCCCCATCAGCAGATCGTGCACCGGCACTCCGGGTGCGCCGAGCAGCAGCGTCCACGGCAGGAAGACGACCGCCTGCGTGCCGGCCCCGAGGCCGATCGCGTACGCCCGCGTCATCCAGGCGCTGTGGGTGGCCGCATCCCCGCGCCGGATCGCGACGACGGCCACGACGATGGCGGCGGCCATGGCCGGTGCCAGCACGACCCGCAGGCCGAACAGCAGCGGGCCGTCGGTGTCGGGGAGGTCCGAGAACAGCGTCATCCACACCGCCGACAGCGCCGACAGCAGACCGGCGGGCGCGGCGATCCGGCCCGAGACACGGTGCCACCGCCGTCGTCGCAGCGACGGTGCGAACTGCAGCGCGCCCAGCACGAGGAACAGGCTCGAACCCACGATGTGCACGATGACCGGCACGGGGAAGTCGAAGAAGCGGGCGTTGCCCGCCGTCACGGGTCCGCCGGCGGCGAGTTGCGTGAGGCGCAGCGTGCCCGCGAGCATGGGCACGAGGCTCACGGCGATGAGCCCCGCGGGGACGAGCCATTCCGGACGACGTGGGCGCGTGCGGCGCGCGGCGGTGACGGTCATGGCTCGATGCTCGCGCCGCCTCGCCTTCCTGCACATCGGCCTCGAGGCTCGACCGCCTCGGCCGATCGGCCGACCCGATCGGTGCCCGTGCCGTGCCGCGCCGCCGTCTCGCCGGTCCGTGCCGGATCAGCGACCGAGCGCGGCGAGAGCCAGGTCGACGTCGTCGCCGTCGTTGAAGACGTGGAATGCGACGCGGGCGCGCCCGGCGCGACCGGACGCGGTGATGCCGGCGGCGGTGAGCCGGGCGAGGTCGCACCCCTCGGGATCGTCCCATGTGACGATCGCCGACGCGCGCGCGGGCACCGGCAGCCCCATGCCCGTGCGGAACGCGGTCGCGAGCCCGGTCGCGTGCGCATGCAGGTCGGCCGGATCGAGGGCGGCGAACAGCTCGAGTGCCGGCGCCGCGCCCACGAACGCCTGCCAGGCCGGCGACACGTCGAACCGGCGCGCGTCGGCGGCGAGTTCGACGTCGCCCCCGTAGCACGACGACCACGGGTCGTCGCCGGCGTACCAGCCGGCGTGGATCGGCGTCATGCGAGAGGCGAGCCGCTCCGACAGGGCGAGGAACGCGACGCCGCGCGGCGCGCAGAGCCACTTGTACGCGTGGCACACGACGGCGTCGAAATCGGATGCCGCGACGGGAAGCCACCCGATCGCCTGGGTCGCATCGCACATCGTCATCGCGTCGGCACGGGCCGCGGCGGCGACGATGGCGGCGGCATCCGCGACCTCTCCGGTGGCGGACTGCACGATCGAGAACGCGACGAGCGCGGTGTCGGCGCGGACGTGGGCGGCGAGATCGTCGAGCGGTGCGGTACGGACCCGGATGCCGCGCCCGGCGTGCTGGAACGGCAGCACCATCGACGAGAACTCGCCCTCCGGGACCAGCACCTCGGCTCCGTCGGGCAGCGAGGCGGCGACGAGGCCGGCGGCGACGGAGGTCTGCGATCCGATCGCGACGCGCTCGGCACCGACGCCCACGAGAGAGCCGAACAGCGCGCGAGAGCGCTCCACCGCCGCGCAGTACGCGGTGAGGTCGACTCGTCCTGCAGCGGCGGCGTCGAGATCGGCGATGACCGCGGCCCGCGTGGACCGGCTCGGGAGCCCCGTCGTGCAGGCCGCGAGGTAGTCGCGGCCGCCGGGGAACTCGCGCTGCGCGGCCCGGATCGCGGGGGAGGAGTCGACCAGTGCGGACATGCCCTCCAGCCTGGAGGAGCCTATTGCACACGTCTACGGCAGGTATCCCATGAAACCCATAACGCACGCTTATGCTCGGTGCATGACGGAAGTCTTCGACGACGACCCCGGGTTCGACGCGAGGGAGCTGCGGCTGGTCAAGGCCGTCGCGGATGCCGGCTCCATCACGGGGGCGGCGCTCGAACTCGGCTACAGCCAGCCGGCGGTCAGCCAGCAGCTCAAGCGTCTGGAGCAGCGCCTCGGCGTCGCGCTCGTCGAGCGCGTGGGCCGCAGCGTCCGCCTCACCGACGCCGGCAGGATCCTCGCGCGGCACGCGCCCGCCGTGACCACCGCGCTGGATGCCGCTGCGGGCGAGCTCGCAGAACTGCAGGGCCTGCGCGCGGCGCGCGTGAGGCTCATGGCCTTCCCGTCGGCCTCGCCGACCGTCGTGCCGAGGCTGCTGGCCGAGCTCGCGGTGCGGCATCCCGGCATCTCGCTGACGTACGTCGAGGCGGAGCCGCCTGAGGCCGTCGAGGCGGTACGCGAGGACCGCACCGATATCGCACTGACGTTCAGCTACCCGGGCGACCGCGACGATCCCCACGGGTCGAGTGCACGGGGCCTGGATGTGCGCTCGATCGGCGTCGACGAGATGCTCGCCGTGCTCCCCGAGGGCCATCCCGGGGCCGGCACCGCGTCGGTCGACGTGGCCGCGCTCGCCGACGACGCCTGGATCGCGGGCTGCCCCCGCTGCCGGGGTCACCTGCTGGAGCTGTGCGGCCGCGCCGGCTTCGCGCCGCGCATCGCGTTCGAGACCGACAACTTCGTCGCCGTCGAGGGACTCGTCGCGCAGGGCATCGGCGTCGCGACGCTGCCGCGCATGGCGATCGAATCGTTCCCGCAGCTGCCGGGGCTCGCGATCGTTCCGCTGCCGGCGGGGGAGCAGCGCACGATCCACACGGTGACGGCGCGCGGGGCCGACCGCGTCCCGGCCGTGCGGGCGACGCTCGCGGCCCTGGCCCGCCTCGTCACGGGCCCGTCGGGCGACCCCGGCGCGACGGCATCCGCGAACTAGACTTGCAGGCGATGTCTTCTTCGCCTGATCCCCGCACCACGACCGCCACCGGCGCCGACGTCCGCGTCCGCTTCTGCCCGTCGCCGACCGGCCTTCCGCACGTCGGACTGATCCGCACCGTGCTGTTCAACTGGGCCTACGCGCGGCACAACGGCGGCAAGCTGATCTTCCGCATCGAAGACACCGATGCGGCCCGCGACAGCGAAGAGAGCTACCAGCAGCTGCTCGATGCGCTGCGCTGGCTCAAGATCGACTGGGACGAGGGCGTCGAGGTCGGCGGGCCCCACGCGCCGTACCGCCAGTCGCAGCGCCACGACATCTACCGCGACGTGCTCGACAAGCTGATCGCCGCCGGAGCGGTCTACGAGAGCTACTCGACGGCGGAAGAGATCGACGCGCGCAACGAGGCGAACGGCCGCGCCAAGCAGCTCGGCTACGACAACTACGACCGGGGCCTCACCGACGAGCAGAAGCAGGCCTTCCGCGCGGAGGGCCGCGAGCCGGCGTGGCGCCTGCGCGTGCCCGACGAGGACCTCACGTACGTCGACCTGATCCGCGGCGAGGTGACGTTCCCGGCAGGATCGTTCCCCGACTTCGTGCTCGTGCGTGCGGGGGGTGTGCCGCTGTACCCGTTCGTGAACCCTGTCGACGACGCGCTGATGGGCATCACCCACGTGATCCGCGGCGAGGACCTCATGCCGTCCACCGCACGTCAGCTGGCCCTGTACCGGGCGCTGGTGGATGCCGGCGTCACCACCTTCATCCCGCGCTTCGCGCACATGCCGCTCGTGCTGGGCGAAGAGGGCAACAAGAAGCTCTCGAAGCGCGACCCGAAGGCCGACCTGTTCCTGCAGCGCGACAAGGGCTTCATCCACGAGGGGCTGCTCAACTACCTCGCCCTGCTCGGCTGGTCGATCGGGCCGGACCGCGACGTCTTCTCGCTCGAAGAGCTGGTGGCGGCGTTCGACATCGTCGACGTCAACCCCAACCCTGCCCGCTTCGACCAGAAGAAGGCCGAGTCCATCAACGGCGATCACATCCGGATGCTGGCGCCCGACGACTTCGCGGCGCGCCTGGTCCCCTACCTCGTGGCCGCGGCGGTCGTCGAAGAACCCCCGACGCCTGCGCAGCAGGCCATGCTGTCGGCCGCGGCACCGCTCGTCCAGGAGCGAATGCAGCTGCTCGGCGACGCGCCGGGCCTGCTGGGCTTCCTGTTCACGAATGACTTCGCGTATCAGGACGATGCGCTCGCGTCGCTTCCGGCCAACGCGAACGAGGTGCTCGTGGCCTCGGTGGGCGCCCTGGAGCTCGTGCCCGACACGGACTTCTCGGCCGCCGCGGTGCAGGATGCCCTTGCCGGCGCGCTCATCACGCCCGCCGAGGACGGCGGGCTCGGCCTCAAGCCGCGCGTCGCATACGGCCCGCTGCGCGTCGCGCTGAGCGGTCGCCGCGTCTCGCCGCCGCTGTTCGAGTCGATGGAGCTGCTCGGCAAAGCCGAGACGATCCGGCGCCTGGGCGCACTGGTCGACGCGCGCGGGTAGCGCCTCGGTTTGGAGCAGGTGCCGCGGTGACGTAGACTCATTCCTCGGCACCGCTTCGGCGGAAACGCCTTGGGGTATGGTGTAATTGGCAACACGGCTGATTCTGGTTCAGTTGTTCTTGGTTCGAGTCCAGGTACCCCAGCACTGTTTTTTGCAGGATTCCGCAGCAGAATCCACCCTCGTTTAGAGGCCCTTCCACCCGTCTGACCGGGTCCGGGACCAGAAACGGGACCAAGAACCCTTCCGCACGTCTGCGGGCCGGGTCGGTGTCCCGATCTCCACGCTCTGGTGGCATCTCGTACGGGTGTCCACGGGGGATGTCGGCGCACCTGATGTGCATGGACATCGGCACTTCCGGCGTCGCACCGCCGGACTTCAAGACGCAGGCGGAGATCGCCGACATCATCAAGGTGCCCGAGCGCACGCTCGAGGACTGGCGCCTGAACCATGTCGGTTCGCCGTACATGAAGCTCGGCCGGCACGTCCGCTATGACCTCGCCGAGGTCTTCGCCTGGGCGCGGGAGCAGCGTCATGCCTAGGCCGCGGATCCAGGCAGGCGAGATCGGCGCGGTGCAGATCACGAAGCTCGCCGGAGGGCGGGTCCGTGCCCGCGCCCGGATGCGTGACGACGCAGGCGAGGTCCGGCAGCTCAAGGCCACGGGTACCACCGAAGAGGACGCGCGCGCCGAGCTTCGGCGTCTGGTGGGGTCGTTGACGTCAGGCGGTGCCGGCGCGCTCACGGGGTCGAGCACGATCGCCGAGGCGGCCGACGCCTGGTTGGTGCAGGCGAACGCGCGTGCCGACGCCGGAAGCCTCGCGCACTCGAAGCTCGAGTCCTACGAGTCGGCCGTGCGACTCATCCTGAAGCCCATGTGCGGCGCCGTCACGCTGGATCAGCTCACGGTCGGTCGCTGCGACCGGATCATCCAGGGCATCATGCGCGAGGGCTCGCTCTCGAAGGCCCGCAAGGCCCGAGCGGTGCTCGGACTGATCTGCGGCTACGCGGTGCGGGATGACGCGATCCCTCGCAATCCCGTCCGCGACGTGCAGCGGCTGCCGATGCCGGAGAAGAAGACCTCCGTTCTCACGCCGAACAGGTCGCCGCGATCCGGGACCTTATGCATCGGTGGCGGGCGACCGGTGGTCCCGGACCCCGCCCGAACTACCGGGCGCTGATCGACGGCATGGACATCATGCTCGGCACCTCGGCGCGCGTGGGGGAGTGCATCGGTCTGCGTCGCAAGGACGTCGACATGACCACCTCGCCGTCAACCGTGCTCGTCGACGGGACGATCGTGAGCACCAAGAAACAGGGGCTGCACCGCAAGGATGCGCCCAAGCGCGCCCGCAGCGTCGACGGATCGCGTTGCCGGCCGTGGCGGCGGCGGCCGTGCGCAGTCGGCTGGTGCTCGCGGGGCCGGGGGAGGATGCGTTCCTCTTTCCGACGAAGACGGGGCGGCCGATGAGCGTGAGCAACTACGAGCGACTGCTGCGCACCTTCGTTGAAGACAACGCGGCCGAGCTGAGGGCATTGGGTGTCGATGTCGACGAGTTCACGACGCACCTCTATCGACGGACGACCGCGACGCTCGTCGAGCGAGCCGCGGGCATCACGCTCGCCTCGCGTCTCCTCGGGCACGCGAACGAGCAGATCACGCGTGCGAGCTACGTCGTCTCCGCCGTCGAAGTCGACCCCATCACGACCGACATCCTCGACGAAGTCCTCGGATCCTGACAGGCAAGGAAGGTGCATCATGCGCACAGGACGACCGCCCCTCGAAATGGGCACACACGGCACCATCACCACCCACGTCGTCGCCAGCGGTCAGACGTGCGCAATCGCGCGACTGCGGTTGTGGGATGGAGAGCTCCACCGCGTGACAGCGACCGCCGACACCGCCCCCGCCGCTCGCGCACTGCTGAAAGAGCGGATGGCTGAGCGACTGCGATTCTCGGAGCTCGATGGCTGGCGATATCTCACGCCGCGAGACCCCTTCGACGAACTCGTGTAGGTGTGGCTCGGCGACCTCGGGTGGTTCTCCGAAGTGAGCGCAGTCACCCATGCGCTGTGTGACCGCATCGTGCGAACGCAGCTCGTCCCCGACTTCGGAAAGATCACGATCCGCGAGATCACCGCGGAACGGATCGAACATCACCTGGCCGTCCAGAGGATCCAGTCGGAGAAGGCGGCCGCCCACTCGCGCGAGGTGATCGAGCTGCTCCTGGACTTCGCGGCCGGCGAGGGCGTGATCATCTCGAACCCGATGGGAGACACGCTGCGAAATGACACGCCGCCACGTTTTGGTGATCTGGATACCCACAGGGAGATTGTCCGTGGACGGATTGCACTTCGCCGCGAAGAGCGTCTGCGCGAAGCGGGACCGGGGCCAGGGCGGCCCTCGAACGAGCAAGAGATTTGAACCGAGGTCAGGGGGTCAGGGGTTCGAGTCCCACTCGGGTCCACCAAGGATCCCGGAAGATCGGGCTTACGCCCGCGGGTCCGCTGTCTGTTGGGATCGAAAGGGGCTCGGTCGCTCAGAGAACTCCGGGTCGGGCAGCCCATCATCCGCGCCAGCGCACGCCAGGGCCACGCGATTATCGCCGAACCCTGTACAGCCACCCGGCGCCACCGGCCCCCGGGCGTGGACCACGGACGCCCACGCACGCGCCTCTTGGAGGATCGCTCCGAGCCAGCGGCGCGTCCAAGCCGAGCGCGGACAGTCTTCGTGGGACGGATGCCTATGCAGAATCGGGTGGATTCTGTGGATCATCGCCGGGCGCGCGAGGGGATGTCGGTTGGTTTTAGCGAGCGGAGGCGTTCCTTCACGCGGGGCTGAAGCACGGTTGAAGGTATGGATCTGTCCGCGTGCCAGTCCTCCGCTCTGGCCTCCGCCCATCGCTTGTCGCGAGCGGCCCGACGTTCGTCCAGCGTCTGGTTGTACGGCTGATCGGATCCGCTGCTCATCTTGTGACAGTAGGGCCTTCACATGTGCACGCTCTCAGAAACGGAGCGCGTCGCCACTCGAACGTCGGCGATCACTGCGGACATTCGCGCTCGAGCCTTGCCCTGTGACTGCGGCGTACGCTCGGTGGATGGAACCGCCGAACGTGTGCAAGGCCAGATTCGACGAGGTGGTTACCGGCGGCCGCCGCCGCGTCACTGTCGGCATCGAAATCCTCGACCGGGAATCCGACGGATCAGTCCCCACCGTCGCGTGGTTCCGCGGCGAGGAGTACCGCCTCGACATCGAGGATGCGGAGGGCGTTGCAGTCTATGTGAGACGCCTCTAGAGAGTTGCACCCCGCACTAACGGAGTTCAGTCCGGATGACCGGCCCAACGGGATGCTCAATTTTCCTAGAGCCCTGCCGATCCCGAGGTTAGCCCGGGACAGGCGATCTACCGTGGCACGGGAAGAGGACGGATGGGTCACGCCGTGCACCCGACGGAACTGATCATCGGTGACCACGCTTACGTTGCCTCCCGCACTGACGACGACATGGCCGCACGTTGACGGAGGCGGTGCGCGCCGGCTGCCGCGTCGTGGAGTTGCCGCCTAGCTCAGAGATCTCCAGGTCAGTACTCATCAGCCCTGGCGTGCCGGTCTTCATCGCGCGCGTCCCCATCCCTGACGACCCGCTTGACGCGGTCCACAGCGACGTCGAGGACCCCCTCGGCCGGAGACTGGACTAATCAGGTCGCCGGCGCTCGATCGATTCGCGGTCGCGGCTTTCTCAGTAACGATGTGACTGTCGTCTACGACACCAACGGTCAGCCGTGATGACGACGAGATGCCTTGGTATTGAGTCCGCGTTCGTCGGCATCGGGAGCCGATCGGCATCCCGGCGTATCGTACGGGTCATGGCGGCGCGAACTCGAGCACGCGGTGCGTATGCCGGTTTGGGCGCCCCAGCGGCGTTGCCGGTCACGGATGCTGAGCGTTCCGCTGCTCGGCGCGATGCGGGCCGAAGTCGGCGATGAGCGCATTGGCAAACTTGAGCAGAGCGCAGCCGTACGCGGCCGTCATCTACAACCCGGCGAAGGCGCCTCTGGACCGGATTCGCGCGGCCGTCGCCGAACATGAGGGTCGCTGCGCGTGGGGTCCCACCCGTTGGTATGCGACGAGGAGCCATGATTCCGGGCGGGCAGCCGTAGGAGAGGCTGCAGGTGCCAAGCCGGCCGTCGTCATCGTCGCCGGCGGAGATGGCACTGTCCGCGCTGTGGCCGAAGTGCTGGCCGACACCGGTATTCCGGTTGCGCTGGTTCCCTCCGGCACGGGCAATCTGCTGGCGCGCGACCTCGGAGTGTCGCTCAACGACATCGCCGCCAGCGTTTCGATGGCGTTCGCCGGGCTCGATCGCTCGGTCGACGTCGGTGTCGCCGAACTTCAAGATGAGGAAAACGTTCGGCGCACGCACGTCTTCATGGTGATGGCGGGCATCGGGCTGGACGCGCAGATGGCGCAGAACACGAGCGCGATCGCGAAGCAACGTCTCGGCTGGTTCGCGTATGTCACGCCGATTGCGAGGTCTATCATCGCCAACCGGCTATTCCATCTCACGTACCGAGTCGACAGAGGGCGGACGAGGTCTACTAGAGCGCACACGATCATCGTCGGCAACTGCGGCACCCTCACTGGCAACATGCTTCTGATTCCTTCGGCGGTGATCGACGACGGGCTTCTGGACGTCGTCATCATGCGCCCAGCGCGTCGCTTCGGATGGGCGCAGATCGGAACTCGACTCACGCTCCAGAACGCGGCGCGCCGCTCTCTGCTCACTCGGCGTCTACTCGCACGATCACCGGATCTGCATGCGCTGGCCTACGTGCAGGGCAGACATTTTCGAAGGGCGATTCGAAGCTCCCCACGTCGTCGAACTCGACGGCGACAGCTTCGGTCACGCCAGCCGAGTACGGATCAGCGTCAGGCCCGGCGCACTGCAGGTTCGCAGCGTCGCCCGCGCGGAGTGATTCGTCAGCCCCGGCTCGATGGGGGCTCCAGCGAGGCTGCGGAACGAGGGCGCGCGAGAAGTCCACCGACCTCGATGGAGAACACACCGATGCGTGCGTCGCAACGTGCCCACCATCCGGGCCACTTGGGCTGGCGCACACTTCCTCACATTGTGCAAGCCCCACGGCGACCGCGGCGAGGCGGGCGTATGCTCAAACAAATCGGAGGCACGTGTACGCGATCGAGTTGACCATCGGAGAATACGTCCATCGCCTCCCGAGAGCGGCCGACGAAGCCGCAGTCCTCGCTGAACTCACCGACGCGGTGCGAGCTGGAGGCGGCGTGGTCACGTTGCCGACGTCGGCGGCGGGGTCAGCCGTGTCAATCCTGATCAGTCCGGGTGTCCTGGTGTTGATCGAGCGAACTCTGGTGCCGGATGACGAAGGATCCGACCCGTTCGGCCCCGATGACTTCACGCACGACAACTGGCCGGCGGCAGAGGGATTCTGAGATGAGCGCGGAACGTGTCACGTCAGATCGTCTCCGGCGGTCGAGAGTCTGGTCTGCGGTCCATAACCCTGGTGGCGTGGGAACGGAGCGCGGTCCGTTCCGCCGACCCGGCATCGCGCCGAAACACCAGATCGCACCAGCAGCAGAGCGCGGCGGCGGGCGCACCGGTCGATCGACGTGCCCATGCCGGCCCTGATGCATTCAGCGTCCGCTGTTGCCATCGCTCCTGTCGCGTGTGCGCAGGAGGGCAGCTCGTTGGCCCATACGACGCGTCCGTGGCGGAAGGGATGAAACGAGGAGACATGGAACAGTCATCGCGCGCCCGGTCGTGCACCGTGGGGGATCTCGACGAACTCGATATCAGCCATCGAATTGGTGGTTGCCTTCCCACGACAGCTTGGCGGCGAGACTGTGGACGTTTTCGGTCCACTACCCCTCACATATCTGATCGAGGTCGGTCTATCGATGCAGGCCGCGAAAACGAAGAGGGTTTAGTTTTCAGCCGAACGAAACGGCACGCGCTCGTTGGAAACTTATCGCCATAGGACCCCGGGCGCTTCACGACGGGCGCCCGGGTGCGTGCCGTGAAGGAGCCCCCGGTAGCGAACAACGTGACGTCCACCCCGCGGCGCACAAGCCTTCCGTGAGTAGGCTCGTCGCGCGCTCCCACGGCCCGTAGCTTATCGGCGGCATTCGCCAGGCGATGGCTGCCGGAATCGACCTTTCACGTGACCACTGGCGCTGACGCCATCTGACCGGCGCGGGTGATCGTGGCCAGGACCTCCTGCAGGAAGCCGGCGACAACGCGGGCATCGTTGAATACCAGACGGTCGGCGACGGCGCGAAGGGTGGCAGTGAGCGGGTCGAGATCATCAGCGTTCACGGTGTCGTCGACCAGAAGGACGGTCTTCTTGCGGCGATCAACAGGGCTGCCGGCGACCACCACTAGACCGCGAGCCAGCAGCCGGCCGACCAGCGCGGTGCCTGACGGAGCCGTCAGCCGAAGGGCGGCGACGATCATCGACGTGGTCACCTCGGCCGTCCGTCCGCTCTCCAGCAGGAACCTCATCGCGGCTCGGTCCGTCTCGCTCAGCGATGTCCCGCGTCGACACCTCCCGATTCGCGCATCAGCGCGTCGCACGCTCTCCAGCAGCGCCCCGACGTCCGGACGCTGCGGCTCGGCTACGCCCTCGGCGGCAACCGTCTCCGACATGTCATCCTCTTGTCCCCAGATCCCCGTCTCGCGGGACCGGATTGAAATTCGCTCAGCGCCTGATCGTTCTTCACCGAACATCTCGATGCCGAAAGGCGAGAACTGGCCCACTGCACCACACCGATGCGTCGATCTCGTAAACCATTGACGAGTGTCGACGACGCTCGAAATTGCGCGACTCGACGCTCGGATCGTTGAATCTCTTAAAGGATGAACCGGGCGCGCTCAATGCAGCCGATGCCGCCGCGGCCCGGGCGCTGGCGGACATCGCCACGATCAGCATCCTGCAGCAGCGGCTGGTCGAGGAGTCCGAACTCGCGCAGGCGCAGCTCCAGCGGGCGCTGGACAGCCGGGTGGTGATCGAGCAGGCCAAGGGATATCTCGCTCAGCGACAGAACATCGATATGGATGAGGCGTTCGCGCGGACCCGGAGTCATGCGCGCTCGACGCAGGCGCGAATCGGCGTCATCGCCGCCGACATCATCGCGGGGCGACTACTCCTGTGACCGCGCCCGGGCGCCGCCCGCTGGCGGGATCCGGCTAAAGCGTTTGCCGCTGCTGAAGCAGCGGACACTCGAAGGGGTCGCGTTCGCCGAGCCCGACCCTGTTGATGTACCGGACGACGATTCCGTAGGACTGCCAGAGACCCGTCTCGGTGTATGCCACGCCGTGCTCCTGGCAGTAGGCGCGGATCGTCGCCGACGCCTCGCGGAGGTGCGGTCGGGGCATCGACGGGAACAGGTGATGCTCGATCTGGTAGTTGAGCCCTCCCATGACCGTGTCCAGCAGCCGGTTGCCTCGGATGTTCCGGCTCATCAGAACCTGACGACGGAGGAAGTCCACCTTCTGGTCGGCCGGGACGAGTGGCATCCCCTTGTGGTTCGGTGCGAACACCATGCCCATGCAGACGCCGAACACCCCGAGGTGAACGCCGATGAAAGCGAGGGCGATCCCGGGCGTAAGCACCAAGAACACCAGCATGACCAACCCGACGATCCGGACGGTGAGAAAGGCGATCTCGATCGGACGGCGACGCCGCGGTTCTCGTGAGAACACGCGACGCACGCTCGATGCGTGCAGCGAGAGACCTTCCAGCAGCAAGATCGGGAAGAACAGCACCCCCTGGTGTGCGATGAGCCAGCGCAGTGGTCCGCTTCGGCTGGCGCGCCGACGGTCCGCCTGCTCCGGCGTGAACGCGATGACTGGCAGTTCGATGTCGGGATCGCTGCCGATCTTGTTCGGGTTGGCGTGATGTCGCGTGTGCTTGTGCTGCCACCACCCGTAACTCATTCCGACGAGGAGATTTCCGATCACCAACGTGGTCCAGTCGTTCCACCGACCGGAGCGGAAGATCTGGCGGTGGGCAGCGTCGTGCCCGAGCATGGCAACCTGCGTGAGAACGACGGCCAGCACGGTCGCCGTCACCAGCTGTCGCCGATGAGGATAAGGCCGGTGAGCACACCCGCGATGGCGATCGGGGCCGCGACGAGCTTCGTCCAGTAATAGCCGTAACGACGACGCATGAGGCCGCTTCGGGTCACGATCTGGGACAGTTCCGTGTAGCGGTTCGGCGACTTCGGCGTCGCGGACCGCACGGATGCTGCGATCGATCCGGAAGGAGAGACGGTCATCTTGGTGCTCCTGTCATGTGAAGCGCGCACAGATCGTGTCGCATCAATGACGAAGTCCGGGCCATCTGTTCTGAGAGTATCTCCGTGAAACGCTGCTTCTCGCGGCGTCACGGTGAACGCACAGGAAGGCGGCAACCGGCAAGATCGCAGGCGCCCGCGGGCAGCGACTGAGAGTCGCTGGATTGGCGCAGCCGCATTCGTCGCGGCCGGCGACGCGCGCGAGGTTCGCGCATCCTGTGAGGCGCACATGTTGGAGGCGTACCGTCAGGTCATGAAGACGCAGACACGAACGAGCGGTGGAGACGCCGCGACGCTGGGCCTGGGATCGGTGCTGGTGGGCTCGTTGCCTGCAGCGCTGATGACAGGGGATGCCCCCGATCGTTACACGGTGGAGGCGGTATTCAGTCGCCGTCCCGAGCGGGAAGAGGTGACGGCGATCCTTGGCGATGAGACTCGCGACTGTCTCACCAAGTCGGGATACCCCACTGTTGAGGTGACAGTCTCCGATCGGCGCTTGGAGATCGCGAATACGAACCTGGAAGAGTTGCGGGATGGGCTGGCGAGTGTGCTCGCTGATCGGCTCGCCGAAATCAGCGCGGTCGTTCGCACGGCACGGGAGACGGCTGCCGCCCGGTTCGCCGACGCAACCGCCAGTGAGCATGAACGCGCGACGGCGGTGACAGCACTGGCGGCGTCGGTGGCGTTCAGGACCACGGGGAACACGCAGGCGCATGCGCCAGATGGTGGCCGAGTCCACGCCTGAACTGAGCACCTGCACGTCAGCGCGTCTGCAATTGCCGGCCCGAAGAGAGGCGCTCATGTCCGCATGGTGGGAAGAACTTGTCTATGCGGTCACGGGGCGTGTCCGGCGTCACGATGACCTGCCAGACCTGCGACGGTTATCGTCGCGGTCCGTCGCACTGGAGCGGACGCACTACCTCGTCAACGATCGCGAGCGTCAGGGGCGTGCGCGTCGCGCGTACGTCCTTCGGCACGAGCCTGACAGCTCGCGAGGGTCAGTCAACATCGCCGTGTTCTCCAACGGGCGCGATGTGGGCTATCTGCCGACGGATGTGGCGGAGGAGGTGCGGCCGTTCCTCGACCGGATCGGAGGCGCCGCAATCGTCAACGGTGCCGGAGTGAAGTCCGGAAGTATCCGACTCTGGGTCGATCTGCCCACGCGGAGCGCGCTCCACGGGTTCGTCGGAGGGGAGGCGGCGCACATGACGGACACCGCCGAACGAATGGAGACAGCGGGAGGGAGCGAATCGGACCGGCAAAGGTTCGCCCGCTTCAGCCGAGCGGAGAAGTGAGGCCGGACTCGCGGACCGCGACGACGGTCCGGACGCTGTCTCAAAGCTGCGCTTTGCGAATGCAGTCCGTGCGGTGGGCGCCGGTGTCGCTTTCCGTTCTCACATGAGCAGCTGCCACGATGGTGATGCGGGACCAGAAACGGGACCAGAAACCTCCCGCGGGTCCCAGATTCAGCCCGCCCGCGCCCGTGGTCGCCGGTACACTGAACCCATGAGAACCGCGGAAACACGCGGTTTCCTGCGCATGCAGGGTAGGGGAGCCGAGCCCCAGACGACCTTCAGTTGTTCTTGGTTCGAGTCCAGGTACCCCAGCAAGACGAAAACCCCCGAATATCGGGGGTTTTGTCGTTTCCATGCGCCTCCGCCCGCAGAGGTTCGGCGGATCGGCTCATGCCCCTCACACTCTCGACGGAGTCCGCTGGGCCCGGACCGGGTGTGGTGTCCAGGCGTAGACGTGGCTCGAGGCGAGGGCAAGCCAGGACAGGCCCGCGAGCACCGAGATCCACAGGAGGAGCACCCCGAGGGGGATCATCGCGAACGCCGCGCCGCCGAAGAAGCCGATGAGGACGATCACGCCGAGTACGGTCGCCCAGACGGCGTGTGTGCGCGCACCGATCGCCCGGCACCAGCCGGCGTAGGCGAACGCGGCCGCTGCCAGGGCGGCGAAGCCCAGCGCGCCGAAGATGAGATGCAGGATGCCGCTCACGGACGCCGCGCCGCCCTCCGACCCCGGCGGGAACCCGGGCACGGGGTCGGGTGGGAAGACCGCGCTCAGCACGAGACAGATGCCGTAGACGCCGACGAGCACGGCGACGGCGAGTCCGCGCCCGTTGCGGATCGCCCGGAGGAAGCCCCACGCTGCCGCGAGAACCATGAGCGCGGTGAGGATGAGGTTGAGGCGCTGCATCCACCCGAACTCGCCCAGCATGAGCAGTGACAGTGCATGCTCCGACAGGTGGAATCCCTGCCTCGTGAGCGCGAGCACCACGCCCACCAGCACGTAGAAGGGGCCGGCGACGACACCCCAGCCCAAGAGGCTGCGCGTCACGGCTGCGCGGCGATCGAAACCGGCGGATGCTGTCGACATGATCAATCTCCTGCACTGGCGCGTGCATTAGTGCACTCGTGGGTAGAGTAGATCCGTGACGCGTCCGGCCGCAAGAGGGGATGCAGGATGACACGGCGAGAAGACCCGAGGATCACGCGCTCGCGCGTGCTGATCCTCGACGCCGCCATCGAGGCGTTCCTCGAGTTCGGATACGACGGGGTGAGCGTCGAGCTCGTCGCGGAGCGCGCCGGCGTGGCCAAGCGAACGGTGTACAACATCTACGGAGAGAAGGAGGCGCTCTTCCGTGCCGCCCTCGGCCGGTCGATCGCCACTGCCGAGCAGTTCGCGCATCTGCTGACAGAAGCCATCGACGGGCTCGAGGATGTCGAGCGGGAGCTGCCGCAACTGGCCGAGCGTCTCGCGGACGATGTGCTCCTCGGTCCGGTGCTGCCGCTGCGCCGGCTGCTCGTCGCCGAAGCCGCACGATTCCCCGACCTCGTCGCGACGTACCGCCGGCGAGCGCCCGAGATGGTTCTGCGGGCGCTGTCCGCCGCGTTCGGGCGCCTGACCGATCGGGGTCTGCTCGCGGCGGGCTCGCCGATGCTCGCGGCGGAGCACTTCGCGTTCCTGGTGATGGGAGCCGAGATGGACCGCGGGATGCTGGGTGGACAGATCGGGCAGCCGACGACGGTGCGCGCACACGCCCGCGAGGGAGCACGCGTCTTCCTCGCCGCATACGGACCGCGCTGAACCGGCCGAGGTCGCCCGGAGCGGCCCGCGGTCCCGGCAACGGCGGCGTTGCCCTTACATCGCGCGCCGGCTGCGGAGGAGGACCGCCGCGGTCGCGGCGTCCGCGTCCTTCCTCAGCAGGACGAAGGTGCCGACGGCGAACATGCCGAGCATCGCTGCGACGGCGATCCCGATCCAGGTGCGCGAGGTCTCGGGGGACGCGAGCAGGCTCACCGCGAGGACGGGGACGAGTGCGACGATCCACAGGGCCACGGCGATCTGGAACGCTGTCGTCCGGCGCGGAGCGGCGTCGGCGGCGAGCGCACCTGCCCAGCGATCGACCGCCCCGGAGCGGGGGGCGTCGCCCTCGGCGAGCCGGGCGAACGGCGCGAGCCGCTGGCGTCGCCGCACGAGGATCGTCACCGCGCCGGCCACGCACGCCAGCAGCACCACGGTGCCGATGAGGACCGCCGGATTGACGGCGAGGCCGATGGCACCCGCCGCGCTGAGCGTCGAGAGCACGATGAGGACGGCCGGCGAGAGGATGAACAGCACCTGCGCCCACGCGAGTGCCGGTTGCGTCTCACGCCGGGCCGCGAGGTACGCCTCGGCCTCGTCGAGCGTGACAGGGGCAAGGGCTGTGGGGCCTTCGGGCGAGGGTGCGGCCGGGGGGACCGAGGCGATGTCGCCCGAGATCCCGAGCTGTGGCGCGAGCTCGTCGAGGTTGCCGAACTCGGTGATCACGCGGCCGACGGCCTCATTCTCAGACATCCCGGCGTCGAGATGCGACGTGTAGGCGTCCTCCATCATGGCGTGCAGCTCGGACCGGGCCTCGGTCATGCGCGGCGACGGCGGGTACGCGGCGAACATGGTGTCCAGATAGGCGGTGATGACGTTCATTGTTCGATTCCTTGGACGAAGCGGTCGACGACGGACTTGGTGTCACGCCACTCGGCGACCTTCTCTGCGAGATGAGCGGATCCCGTGGCGGTGATCCGGTAGTACGTGCGCGGCTTGCCGGACTCCGACGCGCCGGCGAACGACGTGACGAGGCCGGCGCTCTCCAGGCGCTTGACGGCGGAATACAGGGTCGTCTGCTTGATCGTGTACTCCGCGCCCGTGGTCGCGCTGATCTGCTGGGCGAGCTCGTACGCATAAGACGGACGCTCGCGCAGCAGCGACAGGATCATGAGGTCGACGTACCCGCGGATGGCGTCGGCGCTGATCATGGCGTCCCCCTCTCACGTGCGTTGATACGCCCCACAACGTAGTACGCGTGGCGTAGTACGTCAAGCGTGCCGATTGGCGTCCTGCCTGCACGTCACAGACCGCGCGCCGCGCACGCCCGCTCCGGGCCGGCGATAGTGTGCAAGGGCACCGACGACCTGAGGGAGCTCCGTGTTCGAAGCCGATGTCCTCGATGTGGCCCAGCGGTCCTCCACCGGAGCGCTGCCGCCGGGCGGCAGCGTCGACGCGTGGGTGAGGGCGGCGCACGCACGGTATGCCCCGGACGACGCCGGCACGGTCGCCGACTACATCCCGGTCCTCGCGCACGCCGACCCCGCCTGGTTCGGACTCAGCGTCGTGGGCGTCGACGGCAGGGTGCATCAGGCCGGCGACACCGGCATCCGCTTCACGATCCAGTCGATCTCGAAGGCGTTCGTGTTCGCCCTGGCGTGCGAGGCGATCGGTCACGAACGCGTGCACGAGCGGATCGGCGTCAACAACACCGGGCTGGCGTTCAACTCTGTGATCGCCGTCGAGCTGAACGGCGGCAGCCCGATGAACCCCATGGTCAACGCCGGCGCGATCGCGACGACAGCGCTGCTGCCCGGGTCGGACGCCGAGGAGCGGTGGTCCGCCGTGCGCGATGGGCTCTCGCGGTTCGCCGGACGCGACCTCGTCCTCGATGACGAGGTGTACCGCTCCGAGTCCGGGGCCAACCACCGCAACCGCGCCATCGCGCAGCTGCTGCACAGCTACGGCCGACTCGATGCCGACGCGGAAGAGAGCGTCGACGTCTACACGCGGCAGTGCTCGCTCGCCGTCGACGCCCACGATCTCGCGATCATGGGTGCCACGCTCGCCGACGGCGGCGTGAACCCGGTGACCGGGGAGCAGGTCGTATCGGCCGAGGTCTGCCGCGACACCCTGGCGGTGCTGGCATCGTGCGGCCTCTACGAGCGCTCGGGCGAATGGCTGTTCGAGATCGGCCTTCCGGCGAAGTCCGGTGTCTCGGGCGGCATCGTCGCGGTCGCTCCCGGCAAGGGCGCCGTCGGCGCCTTCTCGCCTCGCCTGGACGCCGCCGGCAACAGCGTCCGCGGCCAGCGCGCGTGCGCCTACCTGTCGCGCGCCCTCGGACTCAACCTCTTCGCCTCGGCACGGTGGGTGCCGGGCACGACAGGAGATGCACGATGACCACGGATGAGCGGATGCCGCAGACCGATGTCGAGAAGCGGTCCTGGGTGCCCATGGTCGGCCTCTTCCTCGCGCAGGTGCTGATGTCGTTCAACGTCGCGGCGCTGCCGATCTCGCTGGGCGGGTTCGTCACCGACTTCGGCGTGCCGCCGACGGTGGCGAGCACGACGATCGTGGTCTACGGCCTCGCGGTGGCCGCGCTCGTGATGACGGGTGCGAAGCTGGGGCAGCGTGTGGGATGGGTGCGCATCTTCCGCGTCGTGATCGTGGTCTTCGGCGTCTCGTCGCTCATGATGATCCTGGCGCAGACGATGGGCTGGGCGATCGCGGGCCAGGTGCTCGCCGGCGCCGCGGCGGCCATCATCGTGCCGTCACTGGTCGCCCTCATCGCCGAGAACTACCAGGGCGGCCAGCAGGCGACGGCGGTCGGCTCGCTGGGGTCGGCGCGTGCGTTCTCGGGCGTGAGCGCGTTCCTCATCGGCGGCACGCTCGGCACGCTCGTGGGATGGCGGCCGATCTTCGGCATCACGCTGGGCCTGGCCGTCATCGTCTTCATCCTGAGCTTCCGGCTGAGGTCGGACCGCGGAAACCCGGCGGTCAAGATCGACCTCGTCGCGTCGGCGCTGATCGGCGTCGCGATCGTTCTGCTCACCGTCGGCTTCAACAACCTCAACGCGTGGGGCATCCTCGAGGCCCGCGAAGACGCCCCGTTCTCGGTCGTGGGCATGTCGCCCGCGCCGATCCTCGTGGTGTTCGGCGTCGTGTTCGGTCAGTTGTTCTTCGTGTGGACCCGTCGTCGCATGCGCCGCGGCCTGCAGCCCCTCGTCGACCTCTCGGTGCTCAGCCACGGTCGTGAACGGGCGGCGGTGTACGCGATGTTCATCATCGTGGCGATGGAGGCGGCGGTGAACTTCACCGTGCCCACCTACATCCAGGTGGTGCAGGGGCGGACACCCTTCGACACGTCGCTCGCGATGATGCCGTTCAACCTCACCGTGTTCGTCACGGCGACCCTCATCGTGCGGTTCTACCGCCGCTACTCGCCGCGCACGATCGGCCTGTTCTCGTTCGCCCTGACCACGCTCGCGCTGGTGTGGCTGTCGGTGGTCGTCACGAACAACTGGGAGACGCTGCCGACAATCGTGGGTCTCATCGTGTTCGGCATCGGGCAGGGGGCACTCGTGACGCTGGTGTTCAACGTCCTGGTGACCTCCGCTCCGAAGAACCTCGCGGGCGACGTCGGCTCGATCCGCGGGACGACGCAGAACCTCGCATCGGCCGTCGGCACGGCGGTGATGGGCGCTGTGCTCGTCACGACGCTCGGCATCGGCGTCGGCAACGCGGTCGCCGATCACCCGGAACTGCCGCCGGAGCTGATCGCCCAGGTCGACCTCGATCAGGTGAACTTCGTGAGCAACGACGACCTGCGCGCCGTGCTCGAGCGCACCGACGCCGACCCGGCGCAGATCGACGCCGCCGTGACGATCAATGAGGAGGAGCGTCTGCGCACCCTCAAGCTCGGCTTCCTGATCCTCGCCGGCATCAGCCTCATCGCCGCGATCCCGGCCTCGCGCCTGCCGCGCTATCGCCCCGGCGAGATCCCCGTCGACCCCGAGATGGTCGACGAGCCGGACCGCGCTGCGTCGTGATCAGTGGATGCCGTCACGCCGGCGGATCCGCGAGCACGTGCGTGACGGCATCCGATCCGAGCGCGAAGTAGTCGGGGTTGTCGTCGCTGTGCACGAGCAGCACCAGCGCGACAGCGGCCGCCCACGCGTGGGCGCGCCGCCAGGTCGCGGTGTCGTAGTGTGCTCCGGTGGCGGCGATGAATCGCGCGCGGCCGGCGGCGTCGAAGGCGAGCCAGGCGACGGCGAGGTCGTACGCGGGGTCGCCGGCGGTCACGTCGCCGAAGTCGATGAGGCCCGCGAGCGCGCCGTCGCGTGAGACGAGGTTGCCGGGATGCAGGTCGCCGTGGATCCAGACCGGCGGCCCGTTCCAGCCGGGCGTCCGCAGTCCCTCCTGCCAGGCGGCGGTGAGCGCGTCGGCGGTGGCCTCGTCGAGGACGCCGGTCTCGCGCGCGGTGGCGATCCGCTCGGCGAACGCCGCGGCGCGGGTCTGCAGCGGCCGCCCGCGCACGGGGTTGACCGGAAAGTCCGCCGGGGCTTCGGTGTGCAGTGCGACCAGGGCCGCGGCGAGCTGGTCGGCCCAGCCGGCGCGCGCCGCCCGCGGCACGTCCAGTCCGGCGTCGCCCTCGATCCAGCGGACCACCGACCACGCCCACGGGTAGTCGCCTGACGGCGCGCCGCACACGACCGGCGCGGGCACCGGGACGCCGAGTGGCGCAAGCCGCTCGGCGATCCCGGGAAGCACGCGCTGCTCGCTGAGGACGAGCGGGGCCGCGAGGTCGCGCCGGGGAAGGCGCACCGCGTACTCGGCTCCGAGGCGCCACACCTCGCTGTCCCAGCCCTCGGCGACCTTCTCCAGGGGCAGCTCGGCGGCATGCGGGATGGACTGCGCCTGCTCGATCACCAGCCGGCGCACGAGAGCGGTGTCGATGTCGATCTCTGCCGTGGGCTTGTCGTGCATCGTTCGAACCTACTCCCGCGTCGGGTGAAGCGCTCTTGTGTTTATGTTGGAGCATGTTGTAATGTGTGGGAATCCACGGAAGGACCCGCAGATGTACGCAACGGAGCGCCACGAGCAGATCGAGCTCCTGCTGGCCGCGCAAGGCCGCGTCAGCGTCGTCGAGCTGGCAGAGCGCTTCGACGTCACCACCGAGACGATCCGGCGCGATCTCGATCACCTGGAGGGCGTCGGCGCCCTGCGCCGGGTGCACGGCGGCGCGGTCGGCCGTGAGCGTGCGAGCACGCGCGAGCCCTCGCTCGCCGAGCGTCTCGAACACCACGGCAGTGCGAAGACCGCGATCGGCACCCGGGCGCTCGACGCGCTGGGCGCGGACTTCAGCGGTTCGCTCTTCCTCGACGCGGGCACCACGACCGCGGCCGTCGCCGCCTCGCTGGCGCCCCGACTCGTGTCCGAACGCATCGAGGTCGTCACGCACTCCCTGACGCTCGGCCATGCGCTGGCCGCCGTCCCCGGCGCGTCCCTGTCGCTCATCGGCGGCCGCGTGCGCGGGCTCACAGCGGCAGCCGTCGGCGCCGACACCGTGCGCGCGATCGGCGCTCTCCGGCCGGACGTGGCGTTCATCGGCACCAACGGCCTGTCGGCCGCGTTCGGCCTCAGCACCCCCGACCCCGATGAGGCCGCCGTCAAGCGCGCGATCGTCACCGCCGCCCGTCGCGTGGTGGTGGTCGCGGATGCCGAGAAGTTCGGGGCCGAGCTGCTCGTCGGCTTCGCGCCGCTGGAGGCGATCGACGTGCTCGTCACCGACGCGGCTCCCGATGCCGAGCTCGCGTCCGCCCTCGCGGACGCCGACGTGGAGGTCTGGCTGTCATGATCGTCACCCTCACCGCGAATCCGTCCCTCGATCGCACGATCACGCTGCCCGCGCCGCTGCAGGTGGGCGATGTGCAGGGTGCCCAGTCCGCTCGCGAGGATGCCGGCGGCAAAGGCATCAACGTCGCCCGCGCAGTCGTCGCCGCCGGCGAGCCGTGTGTCGCGGTGCTGCCGCTCGCGATGGACGACCCGTTCGACACCGCGCTGCGGGGGAGCGGCCTGGACGCGCATCGCGTCCCCATCGCCGGCCACGTGCGCGCGAACCTCGCCATCACGGACCCGGCGGGGATCACCACGAAGCTGAACCTGCCCGGCGCCCGCCTGTCGCCCGACGAGATCTCGGCCGTCGTCGATGCCACCGTCACCGCGGCGGCCGGGGCGCGCTGGCTCGTGCTCGCGGGCTCCCTGCCACCCGGCGTGCCCGACGACTTCTACGTGCGGGTGATCGAGGCGGTCCGTGCGGTGCACGGTGCGCAGGCGCCGTTGATCGCCGTCGACGCATCCGGGCCGGCACTGGCGGCGGCAGTCGCGCACGGGCACCCCGATCTCATCAAGCCCAACGACGAAGAGCTGGGCGACCTGGTCGGCGCGGACCTGACCGGCGCCGACGCGCAGACGGCTCTCGACGTCGCACGGGCGCTCGTTCCCGACCGCGTCGGCGCAGCACTGGTCACCCTCGGCGCGCGCGGCGCGCTGCTCGTGGACGCGGACGGCGCCTGGGCGGCCGTCCCGCCGCCCATCCGCGTCGTCAGCACCGTCGGTGCGGGCGACAGTTCGCTCGCCGGCTACGTGCTCGCCCACGTCCGTGGGCAGCAGGCGGACGAACGGCTGCGCCTGGCCGTCCACTACGGAGCGGCGGCGGCATCCCTCCCGGGTACTCAGGCCCCCGCGCCCGATGACCTTCCCCTCGGCGACGTGCCCCTCACGCGCCTGACCTGAATCCTCTCCACCCGAACGACCCACAGAAACCGGAGGCCATCATGGCCGACACCATCACCCCAGGGCTTGTGAGCCTGGACGCCGTCCTCGGCGACGACAAGTCCGCCGTCATCCGGGCGCTCGCCGAGCGCGTCGTCGCGCAGGGACGCGCGACGGACGCCGAAGCGCTGTACGCCGACGCATGGGCGCGCGAGCAGAAGGACGAGACCGGCCTTCCGGGCGGCATCGCCATCCCGCACGCGAAGAGCGCCGCCGTCACGACCCCCTCGCTCGCGTTCGCGCGCCTGACGCCGGGGGTCGACTTCGGCGCGCCGGACGGCGCGGCCGACCTCGTGTTCCTGATCGCGGCACCCGCCGACGCGGCCGAGGCCCACCTCGCGGTGCTGTCCAAGCTCGCCCGCAGCCTCATGCAGGAGGACTTCACGGCGGGCCTGCGCGCCGCCTCGTCAGCGGATGACGTGGTGACGATCGTGCGCACGGCCATCGGCGAGGGGGATGCCGCGCCCCAGCCCGCCGCGGCGCCAGCGGCCTCAGCGCCTGCGGGAGCGCCCGCTCCGGCGGCACATGCTGTCGACGGGCCGAGCATCGACGGCCGCCCCGCCCGCATCGTCGCGGTGACGGCATGCGCCACGGGGATCGCGCACACGTTCATGGCAGCCGATGCGCTGACGGCGGCGGGCAAGAAGGCCGGCATCGACATGATCGTCGAGCCGCAAGGATCCAGCGGCTACCAGGCGCTGCCGCGAGAGGTCATCGACGGTGCCGACGCGGTCATCTTCGCCACCGACGTCGACGTGCGCGAGCCGCAGCGGTTCGCCGGCAAGCCGGTGGTGCGCTCGGGCGTCAAACGCGGCATCGAGCAGCCCGCGCAGCTGATCGCCGAGGCGGTCGCGGCGGCGAAGGACCCGTCGGCGACCCGTGTCGGCGGCGAGGCGGCGGCCGCGGCATCCACTCCCGCCGAGAAGCTGTCGTGGGGCGCCCGCATCCAGCGGATCCTCCTCACCGGCGTGAGCTACATGATCCCGTTCGTCGCGGGCGGCGGACTGCTCATCGCCCTCGGATTCCTGCTGGGCGGCTACGACGTCACGGCGGACGCGAAGGACGTCATCCTCCAGAATTCGCTGTGGGACCTCCCCGCGGGCGGGCTCGGCCAGTACCTCGGCTCGGTCGCCTTCATGATCGGCGCGACGTCGATGGGCTTCCTGGTGCCGGCGCTGGCCGGCTACATCGCCTTCGCGATCGCCGACCGCCCCGGCATCGCGCCGGGTTTCGTGGCCGGTGCCGTCGCCGTGCTCATGAACGCGGGCTTCATCGGCGGCATGGTCGGCGGCCTCCTCGCCGGTTTCGTGGCGTGGTGGATCGGCACGTGGTCGGTGCCCCGCTGGCTGCGGGGTCTCATGCCGGTGGCGATCATCCCGCTCCTCGCGTCCATCGTCGCGTCGGGGCTGATGGTGCTGTTCCTGGGCCGCCCCATCGCCGCCCTCATGGAGGGCCTCAACGCGTGGCTGACCGACCTCGCCGGCACCTCGGGCATCGTGGTGGTCGGCATCATCCTCGGGCTCATGATGTGCTTCGACCTCGGCGGGCCGGTCAACAAGGTCGCGTACGCGTTCGCGACCGCAGGGCTCGCGGCGGGCTCGCCCGAGAACCCGACTCCGTACCTCATCATGGCGGCGGTCATGTGCTCGGGCATGGTGCCCCCGCTCGCGATGGCGCTCGCATCGACCGTCCTCGCGCGTCCGCTGTTCCCGCCGGTCGAGCGCGAGAACGGCAAGGCGGCGTGGCTGCTGGGCGCAGCGTTCATCAGCGAGGGCGCGATCCCGTTCGCCGCGGCCGATCCGCTGCGGGTCATCCCGGCATCGATGCTGGGCGGGGCGGTCACCGGAGCCCTGTCGATGGCGTTCGGCGTGCAGTCGCTCGCTCCGCACGGCGGCATCTTCGTCTTCTTCGCGATCAACCCGATCTGGGGCTTCGTCATCGCCCTTGCCGCGGGCACCGTGGTGTCGGCGTTCGCCGTCATCGGGCTCAAGCGCTTCGTGGCCCGCAAGGAGCTCGAGCAGGCCGAATCCGGCGTACCCGTGGCGGCCTGACCCGCTCGTCAGACAGAATCGGATCGTCGACGCGCCCACTTCCGTTCCGACGGGCGCGTCGGACCAGACAGGAGAGAACCATGGCAGAACGTCAGGCCACCATCGCGAGCAGCTCGGGGCTGCACGCGCGCCCCGCGAAGCTGTTCGTGCAGGCCGTCCAGTCCCAGCCCGTCCCGGTGACCATCGCCGTCGAGGGCGGAGCCGACCTCAACGCGGGCAGCATCCTGTCGCTCATGGGGCTCGGCGCATCGCAGGGCACGGTCGTGACGCTCAAGGCCGAGGGCGAGGGCGCCGAGAAGGCGCTCGACGAGCTCGTGGCCCTGCTCGAGACCGATCTCGACGCACAGTAGGCGGACTCTCGCCCCGCTTCGGCGCGGGTGAGCGAAGACGAGACGACGGATGCCGCGGGTCGAAGCCGCCGCAGCATCCGTCGTTTCGTGCGTCCGGGGGAGCGTCAGATGTCGACGGACTCGCCCGGGTCGAGGCGGAGGAGCTCGCCGCCGTCCTGCTCCGCGGCCCAGCCGAGGCGGCCGCGTCCCATGTCGCGTCCCGCGACCGACAGGGTGAGATCGTGCGTCCCGAACACCTGTCGCGGCTTGACCGCGAGCACGAAGTCCATGGCCTCGCCGATCTTGAGCCACGGCGCGCCCACCGGCGCGGCGAGCAGCTTCACCGGTCGCCCGGGCTCGGCGTACGAGTCGCCCGGGTAGTAGAAGTCGTCGTTGACGAGCACGCCCACGTTGTCGACGACGGGGATCGAGCGGTGGATCACCGCGTGCGTGCCGCCGAAGAACTCCAGGCGGAACGGCTCGACCTCGACGACATCCCCGGGGCGGACGACCGTCACGTCGAAGCCGGCCGCGGCCTTCGCGACGCCTTCCGGGCCGTAGATGGGCGTGCCGGGGAACTGCTCCACGATGCGCTGGAGGTGCTCGGGCGTCCAGTGGTCGGCGTGCTCGTGCGTGATGACGACCGCGACGACGCCTTCCAGCTCGCCGAGCGGGGCCGTGAACGAGCCGGGGTCGATGACGACCGTCCGGCTGCTGTCGGTGAGGGTGAGCGTCGCGTGCTCGAACTTGGTGACTCGCATGGCTCGAGTCAAGCGGTCCCGAGCCGCCGTCGGCAAGCCGGGGCGCCGGTGCCGCGTCGATTTGGACGGGGCATGCGGGGCGTGGCATAATCGAACGGTTGCCTGAACGGCCCCATCGTATAGCGGCCTAGTACGCCGCCCTCTCACGGCGGTAACGCGGGTTCGAATCCCGCTGGGGTCACCAGTCAGGCAACACCCGGAGTTCGCGCTCCGGATCGCTGTACGGCCCCATCGTATAGCGGCCTAGTACGCCGCCCTCTCACGGCGGTAACGCGGGTTCGAATCCCGCTGGGGTCACAACGACGCAACGCCCCCGCAGTCCTCCACGACTGCGGGGGCGTTGCGGTTTCCCGGGGCTGTTGTCAGGTCCACCACAGCACCACGACGGCCGAGAGCACCCCGCAGCCCACGACGAACAGCGTCAGCATCAGCATGAGCCCGCTGCCGGGCAGGTCCTCGGGGCGTCCGTCGAGCAGGGCCGCCGTGACGCGACGGTGGCGCAGCTGCGCGCGGAACCACAGCAGCACCGCGAACGCGAGCCCGGCGATGCCGGGGATGAGCCATGCCGCAGCCCAGACGGGGTCGCCGACGACGGCGGGGAGGACGCGCAGCGACAGCAGCGAACCTACGCCGATGGCCAGCGCCGTGCGCCGCCAGGCGAGCTCCGTCCGCTCCGGCTGCAGGCCGGGGTCGAACAGCGCCCGGCCGGTCATCGGAGCACGACGCCCAGCAGGACGAGCGCGCCGACCAGCACGATCGTCGCCGCGAGGGCGAGGCTCGTCGCAGACCCGGGCAGCGGTGCGCCGACGCGCATGGCACGCTCGGTCCGGCCCCACTCCGACCACGCGAGGATGGGCACGATCACGCCGGCGGCGATGAGCACGAGGGACGCGGCCAGCCGCAGCCCCGGCTGCAGGTCCAGGCCGAGCGCCTCCAGCGCCACGCCGCCCGCGATGAGAGCGAGGGCCGTGCGGTTCCAGGCGAGGAACGTGCGTTCGTTGGCCAGGCTGAACCGCGCGTCCGGCTCCTCGCCGCTCTGGTACACCGACCGGGGGAATCTGCGTGACGTCACCGTCCCACAGTATCCACGGCCGGTGCGGCTCACCCCTGGCGTTCGTCGATGGACGCCGTGCGCTCCGCCGTCCGGGCGGACCGCGCCGCGCGCCGCCGGCGCACCGCGCGGACGATGAGCCACACGATGACCGCCGCGACGGCGGCCACGGCGAGCCACGGGATGAGGAAGCCGATCGCCACCACAATGCCGTTGAGCGTCGCGACGAGTCCGTTCCACCCCGCCGCGAGGCCGTCGCCGAAGCCCGCGGGGTCGGCGGCCACCGGTTCGACATCGGGGGTGAGGGTCACCGACAGCGTCGACAGGGCGACCTGGTCGTCGAGCATCTTGAGCTGCTGCTGGTACGACTCCAGGAGTGCCTGGCGCTCTGACAGCGCGGACTCCGCCGCGATCAGGTCTGAGACGCTCTGCGCCTGAGCCATGAGGGCGGTGAGGCGGTCGACCGACGCCTGCGCGGCGTCGATGCGGGCCTGCAGGTCGACGGTCTGCGAGGTGACGTCCTGCCGGTTGACGTCGGTCGCCGTGACCGTGCCGAGGTCGTCGAGCGAGCCGAGCACGGCGGTGAGCTCGTCGGCGGGCACGCGCACCGTGATCCAGGCGCCGTCCGTGGGAACCGGGTACGGCATGACGTCGGGCGCGACGACGCCGCCGAGCGTGTCGCCCTGCCTCGGCTCGACGGGCTGGCCGGTGCCGTCTGTGCCGATGCTCATCGACTCGACATAGCCGCCGTGGGCGGCTGCCGTACCGGCGACCGTGCGTGCGGCGGCGTTCACGTCGTCGACGGTGACCGTGGCCGACGCGGTGGTCACGACGTCGCGTCCGGCCGCCTGCGCGGCAGAATCCGCGGCGGCGCCGCCTGCCGCGTCGAGCTCGCCCGCCAGCGGAGCGGAGTCGCGCGAGCCCGAGCTGGATTCCGCCGTGCTGTCGGCGGCTCCTGTGTCGGGCGCGGCGGGGGCGATGGCCGAGCCGTCGGAGGTTCCGGTCGGCGAGACCAGCGTGCCGACGGACGGCGCGATGACGGCGGCGACGACGATCACCGCGGCCGCAGCCCCGCCGGCGATCCAGTAGCGCCCCCGTCGCCTGCGCTGCGCGGTCGACCGCGTGCGCTCCCGCGCGATGTCGGCGAACAGCGCGTCCTCGATCTCGTCGATGCGCTGCGGGCTGAGCTCCGGAAGGGATGCCGCACCCCGCGGATCCCGTGGCTGCGTGTTCATGTGCTCTCCTTCACGACGGTCCGGAGGCGCGTCCGGATGCGGGAGAGACGGTTGCGGACGACGCCGTGGGCGACGCCGAGCTGCTCGGCGGCCGCCTGGTATGCGTAGCCCTCGGTCGCGCACAGCCGGAAGATCTCGCGGTCCAGGTCGCCGAGGCCGGACACCTCTCGCAGGATCGCGTCGGCGAGTGCCGCATCGACGACCTGCTGCTCGACGTCGATCGTGTCGGGCAGGCTCTCATCTGCGGGGGCGACGTTGTGCTCCCGGTCGCGGCGCTGACGGCGGACGCGGTTCGCTGCCTGGAACCGGCAGATGGTCGCCAGCCACGGCAGCAGCGACTCGCCCGCCAGTTCGAAGCCGGGGAGCTTGCGCCAGGCGACGAGGAAGGTCTCCTGAGTGACCTCCTCGGCATCCGCGGGGTTGCCGACCAGGCCGTGGGCGAGCCAGTACACCGGGCGCACGTAGGCGCGGTAGATGGTGCGGAAGGCGCGCTCGCTCCCGCCCGCGGCCAGCGCCGCCAGTGCGGCGTCGTCCTGCGGGTCGTCGCGCGAGCCGTCGTCAGCCATCCCCGTCCTCCGAACCCTCGAATCATCTCTCACTCAACCGGTGTCGGCACAGAGCCGATCGTCTCAGCCGGATGCGCCGGGATGGCGCGGGTGCGGCATCCCGAGCCTGTATCCTGATGCGAGCGAGAGGGAGTATCCCGTAACCGCGCATCCGTCATCACGGGTCCCGACAGAGCGACCCCGGGTGTGCGACGCAGGCCGGTCGGCCCGTGGGGGAGAGACTTTCGGATTCGACCGACCCCTCCTCGCCCTCTCGAAAGGCCCGCAATGGACCTCGACCTCCCGCTGTGGTTCGAAATCGGATCCCTCGTGATCCTGACGCTCATCCTCATCGCCGACCTGCTGCTGATCCTCAAGCGCCCCCACATCCCGTCGGCGAGGGAGTCCACGCTGTGGGTCCTGTTCTACGTCACGCTGGCGCTGATCTTCGCGGGCCTGATGTGGATCTTCGCCGGCGGCGAGTACGCCGGGCAGTTCGTGGCCGGCTGGCTCACCGAGTACAGCCTCTCGATCGACAACCTGTTCGTCTTCGTGCTGATCATGAGCCAGTTCGCGGTGCCGCGCCGTTACCAGCAGGAAGTGCTGATGGTCGGCATCATCATCGCCCTCGTGCTGCGCGGCGTGTTCATCATGCTCGGCGCCGCGATCATCGAGCAGTTCAGCTGGGTGTTCTACCTGTTCGGGGCGTTCCTGGTCTGGACGGCGATCAGGCAGGCCTTCCCCGGCGGCGACCACGAGGACGACGTCAAGCAGGAGGGGTTCGTCGTCCGCGTGCTCCGCCGCTTCATCGACATCAGCGACGAGTACGACGGCGCCAAGGTGCGCACCGTCGTCGGCGGCAAGAAGATGTGGACCCCGATGATCATCGTGTTCGTCACGATCGGCGTCACCGACCTGCTGTTCGCGATCGACTCGATCCCTGCGATCTTCGGCATCACCCAGAGCGCGTTCATCGTCTTCACCGCGAACATCTTCGCCCTGATGGGCCTGCGCCAGCTGTACTTCCTGCTCGGCGATCTGCTCGACCGCCTGCGCTATCTCCACTACGGCATCGCGTTCATCCTCGCGTTCATCGGCCTGAAGCTCGTCTTCCACGCCATGCACGTCAACGAGCTGCCCTTCATCAACGGCGGCGAGCCCATCGAATGGGCGCCCGAGATCTCGACCTGGATGTCGCTCGGCGTCATCGTCGTGTCGATGGCTGTGGCGACGATCGCGAGCCTCATCGCGTCCGCCCGTGACAAGCGGAACGACGTGGATGCCGCACCCGCCGTCGAGGAGCCCGCAGGCCCGGACGCGCACTGAGGCCGGGTCCGCACGAGCCGAGGTCCACCGCGCCGGTGGTAGCCTGGGCTCGTGCGGATCGCTCGCCTTCTCCTTAGCGGCCGCGACGAGTCCTAGTTCCAGGCCTCCCTCGTCGCGGAGTTCGTCGCGGGCCCCCACCCCTCACGGCCCCGGTTTGTCGCGGGCGCCGTCTCATCCGAGGAGAACGACAGAGCAATGAGCACGATCGACGCATCCGGCATCCCGGACCGCCCCCGCACCCTGGCCGAGAAGGTCTGGGACGACCACGTCGTCGTCCGCGGCGAGGACGGCCAGCCGGATCTCATCTACATCGACCTGCATCTGGTGCACGAGGTCACGAGTCCGCAGGCCTTCGACGGCCTTCGCGCCGAGGGGCGTCCCGTTCGGCGGCTCGACCTGACGATCGCCACCGAGGACCACAACACTCCGACGCTCGACATCGACAAGCCGATCGCCGACCTCACCAGCCGCACGCAGATCGAGACGCTGCGCCGCAACGCCGAGGAGTTCGGCGTCCGCCTGCACTCGCTGGGCGACAAGGAGCAGGGCATCGTCCACGTCGTCGGCCCGCAGCTCGGACTCACGATGCCGGGCATCACCGTCGTGTGCGGCGACTCGCACACCTCGACCCACGGCGCGTTCGGCGCGATGGCCTTCGGCATCGGCACGAGCGAGGTCGAGCATGTGATGGCGACGCAGACGCTGCCGCTCAAGGCCTTCAAGACGATGGCGATCACCGTCGAAGGCCAGCTCAAGCCCGGTGTCACCGCGAAGGACATCATCCTCGCGATCATCGCGAAGATCGGGGCCAACGGCGGTCAGGGCTACGTGCTCGAGTACCGCGGCAGCGCCATCCGGTCCCTCTCTATGGAGGGGCGGATGACGATGTGCAACATGTCGATCGAGGCGGGCGCCCGCGCCGGCATGATCGCCCCCGACGAGACGACGTTCGCCTACCTGGAGGGCCGTCCCCACGCGCCGCACGGCCAGGACTGGGACGACGCGGTCGCCTACTGGCGGACGCTGCCGAGCGACGAGGGCGCCGTCTACGACGCCGAGGTCTTCCTCGACGCCGACGAGCTCGAGCCCTTCGTCACGTGGGGGACGAACCCGGGGCAGGGCGTGTCGCTGTCGGGTGTCGTGCCGACCCCGTCCGACATCGCCGACCCCAACGAGCGCGCGGCCGCCGAGCGTGCACTGGAGTACATGGACCTGCAGCCGGGGACGGCGCTGAAGTCCGTCCCGGTCGATGCCGTCTTCATGGGATCGTGCACGAACAGCCGAATCGAGGACCTGCGCGCCTTCGCGTCGGTGGTCAAGGGCCGCAAGAAGGCCGAGGGCGTCCGCGTGATGGTCGTCCCGGGCTCCGCCCGCGTCCGGCTGGAGGCCGAGGCAGAGGGTCTCGACAAGGTCTTCGAGGAGTTCGGAGCGGAGTGGCGCTTCGCGGGGTGCTCGATGTGCCTGGGCATGAACCCCGACCAGCTCGCACCCGGGGAGCGCTGCGCCTCGACGAGCAACCGCAACTTCGAAGGTCGCCAGGGCAAGGGCGGCCGCACCCACCTGGTCTCTCCGCTCGTGGCTGCGGCGACCGCCGTGCGCGGCACGCTCTCCAGTCCGAGCGACCTCCACGAGCTCGTCGGATCGGCCGCAGACGGACAGGGAGCCTGACATGGAGAAGTTCACCACGCACACCGGCATCGTCGCGCCGCTGAAGCGCTCGGCGGTCGACACCGACCAGATCATCCCGGCCGTCTACCTCAAGCGCGTCACCAAGACCGGATTCGACGACGCCCTGTTCGCCAGCTGGCGCCAGGACCCGGAGTTCGTGCTGAACCAGCCCGCCTACCAGGGCGCCAGCATCCTCGTCGCCGGTCCCGACTTCGGCACGGGGTCCAGTCGCGAACACGCCGTGTGGGCGCTGCGCGACTTTGGCTTCAAGGTGGTCCTGAGCCCGCGCTTCGCCGACATCTTCCGGGGCAACGCCGGTAAGCAAGGCCTGGTCACAGGCGTGATCTCGGAGTCCGACCTCGAGGCGGTGTGGGCCGCCGTCGAAGCCGACCCCGGCATCCGGATGACTGTCGATCTGCAGGCGCGGACGGCGGCGATCGGCGCGCTGGAGGTCCCTTTCGACATCGACGATTACACTAGGTGGCGGCTTCTCGAAGGGCTCGATGACATCGGGCTCACGCTGCGCGAAGCCGACAGGATCGCGCAGTTCGAGGCGCGCCGCGAGGCGTGGCGGCCGCGGACGCTTCCCGTTCCGTGAGCCGGGTCGGGCACCCCACCAGGGTGCCCGGTCCACAGCCGACCGCCCTCGGGCCAACACCCGGGCACCCCTCGGGCGACAGCCCCCGACCAATACAGTGAGGTCCACCGGATGAAGTCGCTTCTGAATGTCGCCGCGGGCGCCGAGACGATCGCGAAGTCGGGAGAGAAGCACGTGAACGGTGAAGTCCTCGCCATCCGCGGCGGTCGCCCGCTGACGGGTCGCGTCGAGGTGAAGGGCGCCAAGAACCTCGTCACCAAGGCGATGGTCGCCGCCCTCCTCGGCGAGACGACGAGCACGCTGCGCGACGTCCCCGACATCAGCGACGTCGCGGTGGTGCGCTCCCTGCTGGAGGTGCACGGCGTCCGCGTATGGGACGGCGAAGAGGAGGGGACCCTCCACTTCGACCCGAGCGGGGCCGTCGCGGCGCACTTCGAAGAGATCGACGCCCACGCCGGCGCCTCGCGCATCCCGATCCTGTTCTGCGGGCCGCTGCTGCACCTGCTCGGTGAGGCGCTCATCCCCGACCTCGGCGGCTGCCGCATCGGCGACCGCCCGATCAACTTCCACATGGACGCGCTGCGCGCGTTCGGCGCCGTGGTCGACAAGAGCTACGAGGGCATCCGCATCACTGCCCCCGACGGCCTGCACGGCGCGAACATCGAGCTCCCGTACCCGAGCGTCGGAGCGACCGAGCAGGTGCTGCTGACCGCGGTCAAGGCGAAGGGCACGACGGAGCTGCGGGGCGCCGCGATCGAGCCCGAGATCATGGACCTGATCGCCGTGCTGCAGAAGATGGGCGCGATCATCTCCTACGAGCCCAATCGCGTGATCCTCATCGAGGGCGTCGACACGCTGCAGGGCTACGACCACCGCGCGATCTTCGACCGCAACGAGGCGGCCTCGTGGGCGTGCGCCGCGCTCGCGACCGACGGCGACATCTTCGTCGGCGGCGCCCGTCAGCAGGAGATGCTGACGTTCCTCAACGTCTTCCGCAAGGCGGGCGGCTGGTTCGACGTGCGCGAGGACGGCATCCAGTTCCGTCGCGACGGCGCGCTCAAGCCGGTCGTCGTCGAGACCGACGTCCACCCCGGCTTCATGACGGACTGGCAGCAGCCGCTCATCGTGGCGCTCACCCAGGCCGAGGGCACGTCGACGGTCCACGAGACCGTGTACGAGAACCGCCTGGGGTTCACCGAGGCGCTCAACCAGATGGGCGCCGACATCGTCGTGCACCCGGACGGCATCGACGCGCCCGGCCGCCGTGTCGCCCGCCGGGCCCTCGAGCAGGCGGCCGTGATCAACGGGCCGACGCCGCTGCACGGTGCGGACGTCGTGGTGCCCGACCTGCGCGGCGGCTACAGCTACGTGATCGCGGCGCTCACCGCGGAAGGCGAGTCGGTGGTGCGCAACATCGGCATCATCCGCCGCGGGTATGAGAAGTTCCTCACCAAGCTCGAGATGCTCGGTGCCGACTTCGACGTCATCGGGTGACCCGTTGAGCCCCCGTCGTCCGCGCGCTTCGAGCGAGAAGACGCGTCCGAGCCTGTTCTGGCCGCTCGCGGCCATCGTCGTCCCGCTCATGGGTCTGGTTTTCAAGGTCGAGATCGAGGGATCGGAGAAGCTGCCGCGGGACGGCGCATTCGTCCTCGCGCCCAACCACGTGAGCGAGATCGACCCGCTCGTGGTCGCCCTCGCCGTGTGGCGCATGGGTCGAGCGCCGCGGTTCATGGCCAAGGAGAGCCTGTTCCGCGTGCCCGTCCTCGGCTGGGTGCTTCGCCACACCGGAATGGTGCCGGTGTCGCGGGCGACGTCCGCGGCCGCGGCGCGCGCGACGCTGGAGGCGTCCGAGACGCTCGTCCGCCACGGTCGCGGCGTGATCGTCTACCCGGAGGGATCGCTCACGCGCGAACCGGACCTGTGGCCGATGCGCGGCAAGACCGGTGCGGTCCGGCTGGCGCTGGCCGGCGGCATCCCGATCATCCCGATGGCGCAATGGGGCGCGCAGCAGGTGCTTCCCCGCTACGGCAAGCTCAAGCTCTGGCCGCTGCGCCGCCGCGTGCGCGTGATCGTCGGCGACCCGGTCGACGTGTCGGCGTACGCCGACACCGCGACCTCGCAGACGGCCCTGGTCGCCGCCACCGACGTCGTGATGGCCGACATCGCGGGGCTGCTGTCGCAGCTGCGCGGCGAGCCTGCACCCGCGGTCCGGTGGAACCCCGCCGACCACGGGCAGAGAGAGACGGGGCGCCTTGAGCCGTAGGCAGGATTCCACCCGGCCGCGCGTCGCCGTCGTCGGTGCCGGGAGCTGGGGCACGACGTTCGGCAAGGTCCTCGCCGACGGTGGTGCGCACGTCACCATGTGGGCCCGACGGCCCGAGCTCGCCGGCGAGATCCAGGAGGGCAAGCGCAACAGCGAGTACCTTCCCGGCATCAACCTCCCGCGCGACATGCATGCGACGCACCACCTGTCGGAGGCGCTGGAGGGGGCCGAGCAGGTGTACCTGTCGATCCCCAGCCAGGCGGTCCGTCAGAACCTCAAGGCGGTGCGCCCGCTGATCGCGAAGACCGACGCGCCCATCGTGTCGCTGATGAAGGGCGTCGAACGCCGCACCGGCCTGCGCATGAGCCAGGTCATCGAGCAGGAGCTGGGCTGCGATCCTGCCCGCATCGCCGTGGCATCCGGCCCCAACCTCGCCCTCGAGATCGCCCGCGAGCAGCCGACGGCCGCGGTGATCGCCTCGATCAGCCAAGAGACCGCAGAGGCCGTCGCCCGCCGTGCGCGCAACACCTACTTCCGCACCTTCGTCAACACCGACGTCATCGGCACCGAGTTCGGTGGAGTCCTCAAGAACCTCATCGCCGTCGCGATCGGCATCGTCGACGGCGTCGGCTACGGCGAGAACACCAAGGCGTCGATCATCACGCGCGGCCTCGTCGAGATGACCGACTTCGCCGTCGCCTTCGGTGCGCACCCCGAGACGCTTCAGGGCCTCGCGGGTCTCGGCGACCTCATCGCGACGTGCCAGTCGCCGCTCAGCCGCAACAACACCGCCGGGCGCCTGCTCGGCCAGGGCTACCGCTTCGACGACGTGGTCAAGCAGATGAACCAGACGGCGGAGGGGCTCGCATCGGTCGCGCCCATCCTGCAGCTGGCGCGCGAGGTCGGCGTGCAGATGCCGATCGTCGAGCAGGTCAAGATGGTGCTCGACGGCACCATGAACCCTCGCGACATCGCGCCCCACCTGACGACAGACGACGACACCCCGCAGGGGGAGAGGACGCAGAATGGACAAGCCGGCGGTGGCGGTGCTCTTTGGCGGTCGATCCAGCGAGCACTCGATCAGTTCCGCAACGGCGGGAGGGGTGCTGCGGGCGATCGACCGTGACCGGTACCGGGTGATCCCGATCGGCATCACCCGCGACGGCGTGTTCGTCCTGGAGGACGACGACCCCGACAAGTTCGCACTCGACGCCGACCGTCTCCCCGAGGTCGTCGACAACGGCACGCGCGTGGTGTGGCCCGAGGGCGGCGCCGACCGCGTGCTGCGGGTGCGCCGCGCCGACGGCGGCGTCGACGAGCTCGGCCGCCTCGACGTCGTGCTGCCGATCCTCCACGGTCTGCACGGCGAGGACGGCACCGTCCAGGGCTTCTTCGACACGCTCGGCATCCCCTACGCGGGCGGTGGCGTGCTCGACTCGGCGCTGTGCATGGACAAGCACTTCATGAAGATCGTGCTGGCCGCCGCGGGCGTGCCGGTGTCGCCCTGGGTGACGGTCACGCGCTCCCGCTGGGAGAGCGACCCCGAAGGCGTGCGAGCGGATGCCGCGGCTCTCGGCGAGCCGTCCTTCGTGAAGCCCGCGCGCGCCGGGTCGAGCGTCGGCGTGTCGAAGGTCCACGTCGCCTCCGAGCTGGATGCCGCGCTCGCGCTGGCGTTCGCGGAGGACGACAAGGTGCTCATCGAGTCGGCGATCGTCGGCCGCGAGGTCGAGGTCGCGGTGCTCGAGGGGCGGAACGGCTCCGGCGCCCGCGCCTCGCTGCCCGGCGAGATCGTGCTGACCACACGCGAGTTCTACGACTTCGAGGGCAAGTACCTGGGCGGCTCCGGCGCTGACGTCGTGTGCCCGGCCGACCTCACGGAGGCCGAGATCGCCGCCATCCAGGAGCTCGGCATCCGCGCGTTCGACGCGGTGGACGGGCGCGGGCTCGCCCGCGTCGACTTCTTCCTCGCGGCTGACGGGCTCTACGTGAACGAGCTGAACACGATGCCCGGGTTCACGCCGATCTCGATGTTCCCGAAATGCTGGATCGCCTCGGGCATGACGTATCCCGAGCTCATCACCGAGCTGATCGACACGGCGCTGGAGCGCGCGGCCTGACGCGCCGCGGGCGATTCAGCCCGCGGTGGCGTCGTCGAGCAGCGTCTCGGTGTTGGTGCACGCCGAGTCGCTCGACGTGGCGTTCTGCACGACGCGTTCGCCGAGCTGGGTGAGCACCTCGTTGGGCGAGACGGTCTCGTTGTCGATGAACACCTCGACGGCGGGCTCGCGTCCGTAGGTCGTCACGAGGTACTTCGGCGCCTGTGTCTCGTCGACGATCCAGTCGACGCCGCCGAGCGTGATGCACTTGGCCTCGGTGGGGCCGGGCGGGGTGACGCCGCACCGCAGCAGGATGGCGGAGCCGTCGTTGCCCCAGGCGCCGGTGGCCTGCGCATCGGTCCAGATGCGCGACTGACCGTCGACCGTGTCGGGCAGGCGCACGCTCACCTCGGCGCACGCGGCGTCGTCGGCGCCCTTCGCCGGATCCATGTCGACCGTGGCCGAGCAGCCGGCGAGCCCGATCGCGGCGACGGCCGCGAGTCCGGCGGCGAGGAGGGTCGGGATCACGCGCACCCCTCCAGGCTAACCCGGCCGTGGCGGCATCCCGACCCGGCGACGGTACCGTGGACGGATGGTCGACGAGCACGCGGATCCGACGGTGGGCGAGCTGCGCGAGGGCGTGATCCTGCGGCACATCCTGGAGCGGCTCGGGGAGTCCAACGCCCTGGTCGGGCCGGGCGACGACGCCGCGGTGATCGCCGCGGCCGACGGCCGCGTCGTCGCGACGGTGGACACGCTCGTGCACGGTCCCGACTTCCGCCTCGCCTGGTCGAGCGCCTACGACCTCGGCTACAAGTCCGCGGCGGTGAACCTCGCCGATGTGGCAGCGATGGGGGCGACGCCGACCGCGCTGCTGGTGGCGCTGGCGATGCCCGAGACCACTCGCCTGTCGTTCGTCACCGGGCTCGCCGACGGACTCCGCGCCGCTTGCCGCGACCTCGCGCCCGGGTGCCGGGTCGAGGGCGGCGATCTCACGGTCTCGGACACGCTGACCGTCGCGGTCACCGCGCTCGGAGCTCTCGCCGGTCGCGCGCCGGTGCTGCGCTCAGGTGCGCGTGCCGGCGACATCGTCGCCGTCGCCGGCGGACTCGGCCGGGCCGCCCGAGGGCTGCGCGTGCTGTTCGAACGGTTCACGGATGCCGCGCGCGCGCCGCTCCCCGTCGACGAGAGCGTTCTCACGCCGGCCGAGCGCGATGACCTCGCCGCTCAGCTCCGCCCGGCGCCGCCGGTGGCGCTCGGCCCGATCGCGGCCGACGGGGGAGCGACGGCCATGATGGATGTGTCGGACGGGCTGCTGCTGGATGCCTCACGACTGGCCGAGGCATCCGGCGTCTCGCTCGTGCTCGACTCCGCGACACTCGGAGACGACCCGCACTCCGCACTGACCGGGGGCGAGGATCACGCTCTGCTCGCGACCTTCCCGCCCGATCTGCCGCTGCCGTCGGGGTTCCACCGCATCGGCCACGCGGTCTCGCGAGGCGCGGACCCTGTGCTCGTCGACGGCGCGCGCTATGAAGGCCGCACCGGCTGGGATCCCTATCGGGACTGGGACGCGCGCACCGGCTGACATACGGCGTGCGGCGTCGGTTCCGAGCGCTACGGTGACGTGGTGACCGATCTTCTTCCTCGCTCGACGCCTGAGCAGCAGTCCATCCCCGCGACGGCGATCGAGAGCTTCGTGGCCGCTCTGGGCCGCATCGCCCACGTCCACACGGTGACCGTCGTCCGCCACGGTCACGTCGTGGGCCAGGCGACGTGGGCGCCCTACGAACGCGACGACCAGACGGCCATGTACTCCGTGAGCAAGAGCTTCACGTCGATGGCGGCCGGCATCGCGATCGGCGAGGGTCGCTTCGGGCTCGACGACCGCGTGATCGACCTCCTGCCGGCCGTGACCCCGGACGCGCCGTCCGACCATCTGACGCAGCTGCGGGTGCGGCACCTGCTCACGATGACCACCGGACACACGTCAGAGGCCGAGCTGTGGGACGGTGACTGGGCGCGGGACACGCTGGCCGCGGAGCTCGTGCACGCCCCTGGGACGCACTGGATGTACAACACGCCGGCCACCCACCTCCTGTCGCTCATCGTGCAGACCCGCACCGGCGAACGCCTGCTCGACTACCTGCGTCCGCGACTGTTCGAGCCGCTCGGGTTCGTCGACCCCACCTGGCTGCAGAGCCCCACGGGAGTGGATGCCGGCGGCTTCGGACTCTCCATCCGGCCGGAGGAGCTGGCGGCCTTCGGTCAGCTCCTGCTGCAGCGCGGCACCTGGAAGGGCCGGCAGCTGGTGCCGGCGGAGTGGATCGACGAGGCGACGCGGCGGCAGGTGGCGAACGACCCCGGCGAGTCGGACTGGAACCAGGGGTACGGCTTCCAGTTCTGGCGGTGCCACCACGGGGCGTACCGCGGCGACGGCGCGTTCGGCCAGTACGTGGTGGTGATGCCCGAGCAGGACGTCGTTGTGGCGATCACCGGCGGCCTGCCCGACATGCAGCTGCCGCTGGACGCGGTGTGGGCGGAGCTGCTCCCAGCGCTCGACAGCGTGCCGGCGGCCCCGGCCGGCGGTGGCGCCGTCGTCGTCCCGACGACGGGGATCCCCGCGCCGGAAGGCGAGGTCCGTGCGGGGGAGGTCCTGCTCGAGTTCGACGATGCGCCGCTGCGTCGCCTCCGGATCGCCTCGGGCGTCCTCGACGTCGACGGATACGAGCTGCGCTGTCTTCCGGGGCAGTGGTCGGTGTCGACGTTCCCTGCCGATCCCGCGGTCGGGCGCCTCTGGTACGGCGACCGGGTGGCCGTGGTCGGCGGCTGGAACGGCGCACTGTTCACCGCCGACCTGCGCCTGCTGCAGGATGCCCGCACCCTGCGGATCCAGGTCGATCGTGACGGGCATATGCGGATCACGCAGGATGTCGGCTTCGAGGGCACGGAGCTGTGGGAAGGCGATGCCCGTCAGCCGGTGGTGGCCCACCAGAGCGTGGTGTCGCCGTAGCGCTTGGACCGCGTCGGCACGAGGCCGGAGGGCAACGCGGGCTCGGGCGAGCGCGAGGCGCGCTCGACGATGACGTCGGCGCCGTCGGCCACGAGCGGCGCGACCAGCGCGAGCGTGGCGGCGAGCTCGGTCTCGCCCACGTCGTAGGGCGGGTCGAGGAAGACGAGATCGAAGGGCCCCCGCGCCGCGCGCAGGTAGGCGTCGACCGCCGACCTGTGCACGCGGATCGCGATGCCGTCGCCGACCGCCTTCGTCACGCGCCCGGCGTTGCGCTGCGCCACGGTGGCGGCGCGCGGCGCCTTCTCCACGAGATCGACGGATGCGGCGCCCCGGCTGGCCGCTTCGAGCCCGAGTGCTCCGGAACCGGCGTACAGGTCCAGCACGGCGGCGCCGTCGAGGACTCCGGAGGCCTCCAGCGCCCCGAAGAGGGACTCGCGCACGCGGTCGCTGGTGGGGCGTGTGCCGGCGTCCGGCACGTCGAGGACGAGGGAGCCGGCGCGGCCCGCGATGATGCGCGTCACCCCCTCACGATAGCCTCGTCGTATGACGTCTTTCACCCTCGATTCGCGTCTCGGCGGCGCGATCGGCGGCAAGACGGCGGCCGCCCTCGAGCGCGCCTTCGGGATGAAGACCGTGGGCGATCTGCTCGTGCACTATCCGCGCCGCTATGCGCGCCGGGGTGAGCTCACCCCGATCTCGACCCTGCCGATCGGCGAGCCGGTGACGATCGTCGCCGAGGTGCGTCGCGTCAACGAGCGTCGCATGAAGAACCGCAACGGTTCGCTGCTGGAGGTCGTCATCAGCGACGGCAACGGCGAGATGTCGCTCACGTTCTTCAATCAGTCGTGGCGCGTGCGGGATCTGAGGCCGGGCCGCCAGGGCATCTTCGCGGGCAAGGTCGGCGTGTACCGCGGTGCGCAGCAGCTCGCGCACCCCGACTATGAGCTGTTCGACGACGAGGACGCCGCGCGGCTCAAGGCGGCCGAGAACGTTCACCTGCCGATCCCGATCTACCCCGCGACGAGTACGGTGGCCAGCTGGCAGCTGCAGAAGACGGTCGAGCTCGTGCTCGACGGCCTGGGAGAGATCCCCGAGCCGCTGCCGCCGGAGGTCCGGGCGCGGCACGACCTGCTCGACGCGCGCACGGCGCTGGAGCGCATCCACCGCCCGCAGCAGTTCGACGAGGTCGACCAGGCTCGTGCCACACTGCGGATGCAGGAGGCCTTCGTGCTGCAGGTGGCCCTGCTGCAGCAGCGCGCGTTCGTGCGTGCCATGTCGGCCACCCGGCGCAGCCCCGGATCGCTGCTCGAGCGCTTCGACGCGGCACTGCCGTTCCCGCTGACCCCGGACCAGGTGAGCGTGGGCGAGCAGGTCCGCCGCGACCTGCAGGGCGACTGGCCGATGAATCGCCTGGTGCAGGGCGAGGTCGGATCCGGCAAGACGCTCGTCGCGCTGCGCGCCATGCTGCAGGTCGCGCAGGACGGCGGCCAGTCCGCCCTCATCGCGCCGACCGAGGTGCTCGCTGCGCAGCATGTCCGGTCGATCGCGCGCATGCTCGGGCCACAGCTCGCGCCCGAGCTCATGCCGACGCTGCTGACCGGCCAGCTGCCGGCGGCCGATCGGCGCAAGGCGGCGCTGCGTGCGGCCTCGGGGCAGGCGCGCATCGTGGTCGGCACGCATGCGCTCCTGAGCGAGTCGACCACCTTCGCGGACCTCGGGCTCGTCGTCGTCGACGAGCAGCACCGGTTCGGCGTCGAGCAGCGCGAGTCGCTGCGGGCCAAGGGCTCGTCGCCGCACGCCCTCGTGCTGACGGCGACGCCGATCCCGCGGACCGTCGCGATGACGGTGTTCGGCGACCTCGACGTGTCGACGATCCGCACCATGCCGGCGGGCCGCGCCCCGATCGAGACGTTCGTCGCGCCGCTCGCCGAGCGACCGGGCTGGTTCGGCCGCGTGTGGGAGCGCATCGCCGAAGAGGTCGGCCAGGGGAGGCAGGCGTTCGTCGTATGCGCCGCGATCGACGCCGAGGCACTCACGAAGGACGACACCGCCGACGAGCCTGCCGGCGATGCGATGGGGGAGGCGCCTCGCACCCGCTGGGGCGTCGTGCAGGTCGCCGACCTGCTGTCGCGGCATCCCTCGTTCGCCGACATTCGGGTGCAGATCCTGCACGGCAAGATGCCGTCGGATGAGAAGGATGCCGTCATGCAGGCCTTCGCGCGGGGCGACGTCGACGTCCTCGTGGCGACGACCGTCGTCGAGGTCGGTGTGGACGTGCCCAACGCCTCGACGATGGCGATCCTCGAAGCGGATCGTTTCGGCGTCTCGCAGCTGCATCAGCTGCGTGGCCGCGTCGGCAGAGGCGGCGTGCCGGGGCTGTGCCTGCTGGTCACCGAAGCGGCGCAAGGCACCCCCGCGCGCGATCGCGTCGACGCGGTGGCCTCGACGCTCGACGGCTTCGCACTGGCCGAGGTGGACCTCGAACTGCGCGGCGAGGGCGACGTGCTGGGCGACGCGCAGTCCGGCGCCCGGTCGTCGCTGCGGCTGCTGCGTGTTGTGAAGGATGCCGACATCATCGCCGAGGCGCGCATCGCGGCCGAGAACGTCCTCGAAGACGACCCCGCGCTGACCCGCAACCCCGGCCTCGCCGCCGCGCTCGAGCACAGCGTCGGTATGGCGCAGCGCGCCGCGCTCGCCAAGAACTGAGCGCCGGACCCCCAGCCGCGGCCCAGTAAGCTTTCGGCATGAGCAGTCGGATCGCCGTCGTCCCGGGATCGTTCGATCCGCCGACCCTCGGTCATCTCGATGTCATCCGCCGTGCGGCGTCGCTGTACGACCAGCTGCACGTGCTGGTGGTCCACAACCCGGGCAAAGAGGCGATGCTGCCGATCGCGCAGCGTCAGTCGCTCCTGGAGCAGTCGATCGCCGAAGGAGGCATCGAGGGCGACGTCGTCGTGGCGTCGTGGAGCATGGGCCTGCTCGTCGACTACGCGACGGACGTGGGGGCCGGCGTGCTCGTCAAGGGCATCCGTTCGCAGGTGGACGTCGCCTACGAGACGCCGATGGCCATCGTCAACCGGCACCTCGCCCACGTCGAGACCGTATTCCTGCTGCCGGACCCTGCTCACGCGCTCGTCTCGAGTTCGCTGGTGCGGCAGGTCGCCTCGCTCGGCGGCGACGTCTCGCCGTACGTCCCCGCTGCTGTCGCGCGCTTCCTCGATACGGGCGCGCGGGGCATCTGACATCCGGACGCGGCTAGGCTGGGACCGTGGTCAGAAAGCATGTGACGGGTCCGTTTACGATCCCGGTCCGCGATCTCGTGCACCGTGCCGGCGAGATGCGCGAGCACTCGTTCGAGGTACCCGCGCCCGAGAAATGGGGCGAGGGTCTCGTGTCCGTCGCCGAGGGCGAGACGGTCGCCGTGGACGTGCGGCTGGAGTCGGTCCACGAGGGCATCCTGGTGTCCGGCGACGTCGACACGGAGTACACCGGAGTGTGCGGTCGATGCCTCACCGACATCGCCCAGGGGCTCCAAGTCGAGTTCCAGGAGCTTTTCGCGTATCCTGGAGAAGACGAAGCTGACTTCGAGGTTCAAGACGACCACGTGGATCTTGAAACTCTGGTCAGGGAAGCGGTCGTCCTGTCGCTTCCATTTCAGCCGGTATGTCAGCCGGATTGCCCCGGCCTTGATCCGGCCACGGGTGAGCGACTGACCACGAGTGCCGGTGCAGAGCTGAGCCAGCCGGCCGATCCACGATGGGCCGCGCTCCAGGACTTCACCCCAGACGTTCCCCGCTCGCGCGGGGATGATCCGACAGAAGAGAGTTAGCCATGGCAGGTAACCCCCCGAAGCGCAAGGTTTCCCGTTCGAACACCCGCTCGCGCCGCGCGCAGTGGAAGGCCACGCCGACCACGCTCGTCAAGACCGTCGAGAACGGCAAGACGGTCTACAGCCGTCCGCACCAGGCGAAGGTCGTCACCGACTCGCAGGGCACCGAGCTGTTCCTCGAGTACAAGGGCCGCAAGGTCGCCGACGTCTGATCGTCGCACCTGACGTGACCGACGTCACTGCCGAGCGTCTGGCGCTCGCAGAACTCACACAGAAGCTCGGGGTCGATATCGACCCCGAGCTTCTGTCGCTGGCGCTCACGCATCGTTCGTGGGCGTACGAGAACGGGCAGGCTCCGCACAACGAGCGGCTGGAGTTCCTGGGCGATTCCGTGCTCGGCCTCGCCGTGACCGAGCGCCTGTTCACCGGGCATCCCGAGCTCGAAGAGGGCGCGCTGGCCAAGCGGCGCGCGAGCGTCGTGTCGACCGTGGCCCTCGCCGAGATCGCGCGCGGCATCGACCTCGGCCGCCATCTGCTGCTGGGGCGCGGCGAGGACATGACCGGCGGACGCGACAAAGACTCGATCCTGGCCGACACGATGGAGGCCATCTTCGGCGCCACGCACCTGTCGGCCGGTCCGGATGCCGCCACCGCCCTCGTGCTGCGGCTGGTCGAGCCGCTCCTGGCCGACCCCGAACGGTACGGCGCGGCGATGGATCCCAAGACGGCGCTGCAGGAGTTCGCGGCGCACGGCGGCATGCAGCCTCCCGTGTACGCGGTGACCTCGACAGGTCCCGATCACGACCGGGAGTTCACCGCGACGGTGATGGTCGGCGACCTCAGCGCCGACGGCGTCGGCACCAGCAAGAAGCACGCCGAGATGGCCGCCGCGCTCACGGCGTGGCGAGAGCTCACCGGGCGTGCCTGAGCTTCCCGAGGTCGAGGTCGTCCGAGCCGGCCTCGCGCCTGCCGTGGCGCACTCCACCGTGCTCGGCGTCTCGGTGCTCGACGAGCGTGCGCTGACGCGGCATCCCGGCGACGGATCCGACTTCGAGGCCGCGCTGACCGGGCGACGTCTGCGCGGGGCGGTGCGCCGCGGGAAGTTCCTGTGGCTGCCGCTCGAACCCCGCACGGGCGACGGAGCAGCCGAGCAGGCCGTCGTCGGCCATCTCGGCATGAGCGGTCAGCTGCTGCTGCGCGCCCCGGGAAGCGCGCCCGAGCGGCATGAGCGCGTGCGCATCGATCTGGCGCACCCCGTCCACGGCGAGGTGTCGGTCGTCTTCGCCGACCAGCGGACGTTCGGCTCGCTCGCGATCGACGACCTCGTCGCCACGCCCGACGGTGCGGCCGGCGGCTTCGGCGGGGACGAGGCATCCGTCCCTCGTCAGGTCGCCCACATCGCACGCGACCCGCTCGATCCTGCGTTCTCGGATGCCGGCTTCCGGCGCGCGCTGACGCGCAAGGACTCCGCCATCAAGCGCGTGCTGCTGGATCAGACGGTGATCAGCGGGGTCGGCAACATCTACGCGGATGAATCGCTGTGGGCCGCGCGGATCCACCCCGAGACACCGGCGCGCGACCTCTCCACGCGCGCGGTCAACCGCACGCTGGCCGAAGTCCGCCACGTGCTCGACAAGGCGCTGGCAGAGGGTGGCACAAGCTTCGACGCCCAGTACGTGAACGTCAACGGCCAGGCCGGGTACTTCGCGCACTCGCTCAACGCCTACGGCCGCACCGGGGAGCCGTGTCCCCGCTGCGGCCGTCCGATCATGCGTGTCTCGTTCACCAACCGCTCGAGCCACTTCTGCGCCCACTGCCAGCGGCTGCCGCGGCGCCCGCGGGCCTGATCAGTCGAGCACCTTCTTCCACGCACCCGCGTACGACGCCGGCACGAAGCCGATCGCCTCGTTGATGTCGAGCATGTGGCGGTTCTCTTCGGCGTTGAACGTCGACACGCGCGGCGACTGCGGCGCGATCGTGCGCCAGCGCAGCAGGTTCGCGCACTTGACGATGGTGCCGAGCCGGTGCCCGCGATGCTCCTTCACGACGAGTGTGCCGAACTGCTGCGTCGCCCCCGCCGGGTCGTCCGCGATCGCCAGCTCGTTGTAGGCGACGACGCGGCCCGTGGGGACATGCAGCACCGCGGCGACCGACACCGTGAGCCCCTGCGCCTGCAACCGGGCATCACGCCGCTTCACGCGGGCGGCATCCCAGTGCTGCTCGTCGACCACGAGCCCGCCCTGCGGCGTGTCGGTCGACATGCGCGAGAGCGCGTACGCGAAGCCGTCCACGTACTCGGGTGGCGTCGGCGACGTCCACACGACAGGGCGGTAGTCGTCGCCGGCCGCAGCCTCGGCATCGTGCAGCATCCGCTCGACCATCGAGAAGTCCCCGGTCAGGTCGAAGACGCTGTTGCGCTCTACCTGCTCGAGGGTGAAGCCGTGCGCCAGCTGCAGCAGGGCTTCGGTATCCGCGGGGATCGATCCCCAGCCGGTGGGCGATTCGAGCCGATCGCCGACGGCGTCCGGGCGGTGGAGGGTCCAGGTCTGGATCGTCGAGATGCCGCGGTCCCTCGCTTCGCGCTCCACCTCGGCGAGGAGGGACTTCTCGACGCCCTGGCCGCGGCGCGGCGGGTCGACCATCAGATCGAACTCGATCGCGCTGACGTCCGGCTGATTCGAGATCAGCATCTTGACCACGCCCAGAACGTCGTCGCCGCGGAGGGCCGCGAAGGCCAGCTGCGTCCAGTCGGTCTGGTCCTGCCACATCCCCAGCATCTCTTCGGGCTCTTCGTGCAGGTAGTCGTGACCGGCGTCGTGCAGGCAGACGGCGTTGGCGATCCGGACCATCTCGACGAACAGCCGGGCGTCGGGGGCGTCGACGCTCGCGGGGACGGCGACCGCCCGAACGGTGATCACGTCGGTGGCGATGTCAGACATCGAGCACCTTCTTCCACGCGCCGTCGTAGGCGATCGGCACGAACCCGATGGCCTCGTTGATGTCGAGCATGGGACGGTTCTCCTCTGCGTTGTAGGTGATGACGCGCGGCGACGCGGGGGCGATGTCGCGCCAGGCCATGAGCCCCGCGCACTTCACCAGCGTGCCGAGCTTGTGGCCGCGGTGCTCCTTGAGCACCAGGGTGTCTTCCTGATGGGATGCCTCGGTCAGGTCCTTGCCGATGACCAGCTCGTTGAAGGCGCACAGCTCGCCGGTGGCGATGTGCTGGGCGGCGGTGACGAGCAGCGTGCGGCCGGCGTCGGTGTATTTCGCGTCGTGCTCGGCGATGCGAGCGGCGTCCCACGTTTCTTCGGCGAACTCCATGGCACCGGTCGGGGTGTCCGTCGACATGCGCGACTTCATCCACGCGTAGCCGTCGACGTACTCGGCAGGCGTCGGTGCACCCCACTGCACGACGCGGTAGTCGCTCGACGCCGCCTCGGCGACGGCGCGCAGACGCTCGACCTCGTCGAACGGCCCGGTGAGGTCGAAGGCGCTGCTGCGCTCGACCTGCTCCAGCGTGTAGCCGTGACCGAGATAGAAGCGCGCGACATGGTCCTCGGGGACGCTGCCGAACCCGGTCGGCGGTGTGAGCCGCGGGCCGTCGGACGCGGGGTGCTCCGCCCATGACTGCAGGACGGTGCGCCCGTGCTCCCGAGCGGTGCGCTCGACGAGCTCGTAGGCCGCTGATCCGATTCCACGTCCCCACGTCCGACGCAGCAGCTCGATCAGCCAGAAGGCCGCGTTCGAGCCTTCGTCGTGCGGGATGTCGACGCCGACACGCCCGATGACTTCGTCCTGGTCGAGCACGATCCACGAGCAGCGGGTCTCATACGCGTTCGGCCGGTAGTGCGGGAGCAGCTCGTCGGGCGCGATGGCCTCGTCGCCGTGGCCCGAGATCTCACGGTAGATCTCGTTGCGGACGCGGACCATCTCGACGAAGTCGGCGGCGTCGGGGGAGTCGATCGATTCGGGGATGACGAGCGGGCGGAGTTCCAGCCCGGTGATGGTGGTCATGATGTGCGTGTGCTCCTGGTGAGAGGGGTCGAAGGTTCTGGAGGGGTCCGCCGCCCGGAGCGGGCGGCGGACCCGGTGGCGATCACAGGCCGTGAGCGAGGATGACGCCCCGCAGATACGCGCGTTCGCGCTCGGCGGCATCTTCCTGGCGACGGTATGCGTCGGCGTGCCGGCCGCGGTCGTCCGTCAGTCGCGGGGTGCGCGTGCTCCACAGGAGCAGGCGCACCGCGAGGTGCATGGCGAGGCGATCGACGAGAGGCACGCGGTCGGGATTCGGGAGTCGCAGCGAGTCGGTGTCATCCGATCGGCGCTGCGGCGCGAGATTCGTACTCATGATGGTTCTTCTTCCGATGGGGAGGAGGGATGCCGCCGGCGGGCGCCGGAGGCGGGGATGCCGTACCGCAGCACGACGGATGGATGCAGGGGGGCGCGCGCTCAGCACCCGGACGCGGGTGCGGCGCAGCAGACGGTCGTCGCCCCGAAACGGGCAGACTCGTCCCCTGCGGGGATCAGATGGCGGCGGGGAACCGGCCGCTCAGCACAGCGCCGAAGGAGACGGTCCCCGACGTAAACGCACGAGTCGCTTCGCCTTCGCGGGCGACGACTCCAGTGGTGTTGTTGATCATCATCGGTGGACCTCCTTTCTCGACTTCAGACGCGGAGAGTGACGCTAGCGCGGTTCTGTGGTCCGCGTCAAGCGAATTCGCAGATTCGATGCGCACATGGCGTGTCGCGGCATCCCGGCATCCACGGCCCGTCACTCGGGATCGGGGGTTTCGCTCCGGTAGCGTAGGCGGGTAATCGACCGGGGGCGGAGGGCGCAGCCATGCACCTGAAGAGCGTGACGCTCAAAGGGTTCAAGTCGTTCGCCCAGCCGACGACCTTCGCCCTCGAGCCCGGGGTCACCTGCATCGTGGGGCCCAACGGCTCGGGCAAGTCGAACGTCGTCGACGCGCTGGCGTGGGTGATGGGCGAGCAGGGCGCCAAGACGCTGCGCGGCGGCAAGATGGAGGACGTCATCTTCGCCGGCACCGCGACACGCGGCCCGCTCGGGCGCGCCGAGGTGCAGCTCACCATCGACAACGCCGATGGCGCGCTGCCGATCGAGTACTCCGAGGTGACGATCAGCCGGACGCTGTTCCGCAACGGCTCCAGCGAGTACGCGATCAACGGCGAGTCCTGCCGTCTGCTGGACGTGCAGGAGCTGCTGAGCGACTCGGGCCTCGGCCGCGAGATGCACGTGATCGTCGGTCAGGGACGGCTGGACAGTGTGCTGCAGGCGACGCCCGAAGACCGCCGCGGGTTCATCGAGGAGGCGGCGGGTATCCTCAAGCACCGGCGCCGCAAAGAGAAGACGCTCCGCAAGCTCGACGCGATGGAGGCGAACCTCACGCGGTTGAGCGATCTCGCCGGCGAGCTGCGCCGACAGCTGAAGCCGCTCGGGCGGCAGGCCGAGATCGCCCGTGAGGCCGCGACGATCGCGGCGGTCGTGCGCGACGCCAAGGCGCGGCTGTTCGCCGACGAGCTCGTCGGCCTGCGCGAGGAACTCGCCTCGCACACCCGCAGCGAGCACGAACGGCACGCAGAGAGACTCGTCCTGCAGGAGCGCCTCGACAACGCGAAGGTGCGCATCGATCAGCTCGAGGCCGATCAACGCTCCGAAGCCGTCGATCAGGCGCGCCGGGTCGCCTACGGACTGGAGCGCGTTCAGGAACGGCTGCGCGGGCTGTACGCCCTCGCCGGCCAGCGGCTGGCGCTCCTCGGCGACGCCGAGGACGAGGAGCGCATCGAGCTGACCACGGTGTCGCAGGCGATGATCGACGAGGCGCGCGCCGAGATCGACGAGGTGTCGGACGGGCTCGGGGCCGCTCAGGATGCCGCGGCCGAGGCCGCGCGCGACGTGATGCGCGCGCGGGCGGAGCTCGATGCGCTCGACGTGGACATCGCCGCGCAGAGCGCCCTCGTGTCGGAGCACGACATGCGGATCACCGCGCTGCGGGGGACCGCGGAGGCTGCCGCCTCGGCGCTGGCCGCGGTGCGTGCGGCGGTCGAGCGCCAGCAGCGGGCCCTCGATGCCGCGCTCGCACGGCGGGCCGAAGCGGAGCAGATCCTCGCGGGCGTCGACCCGGATCTCATGCCCGAAGGTGCGTCGGCCGATCACGCCGCCGCCTACGAGGCCGCCCAGCGCGAGAGCGCCGACGCCGAGACCGCGGTCGCCTCGTTCCGCGAACGACTGCACGCGGCCGAGCGCGAGCGTGAGGCGCTCACGGCCCAGACGGCGGCGCTCAGTCGCGCCCTGGACGTGCAGAACGGCGCGTCGTCGCTCATCGCGCAGGGCCTCGCCGGCGTGCGCGGTCTCGTCGGCGACGCGGTCCAGGTCACGCCGGGTTTCGAAGCGGCCGTCGCCGCCGTGCTCGGCCCGCTCGCCGAAGGGGTGCTGGTCGAGGACCGGACGAGCGCGTTCGCCGTCGCCGAGGCCGTCCGCGGCGAGGACGCCGGCGTCGTGGACATCGTCATCGCGGACGCCGGCATGATGCGTCCGGCCTTCCCGGCGCTGCCCGGCATCGTGCCGGCACGCGACGTCGTGACGGCACCGGAGGGAGTGCTGGGGCTGCTGTCGTACGTCGTCGTCGCCGACGACCTGGAGACGGCCCAGGCGGCCGGACCGTCGCTGGCCGACGCCGAGCTGGGCGGGCCGGTCACGGTCGTCACACGCCGGGGCGAGGTGTACACCGAATACTCGCTGCGCGCAGGAACGGGCGCCTCACGGTCGCGCCTCGAGCTGACGGCCGAGCGGGATGCCGCCGCGGAGCGCCGCGACGAGGTCGCCGCCGTCGCCGACAGCCTGCGGGAGCAGCTGGAGCAGGCCTCGCGGTCGCTGGAGTCCGCGCGGCAGCGCACGAAGACCGCGCTGACGACTCTGCGGGAGCACGATGCGGCACTGGCAGCTCACGCGGAGCAGCTCAACCGGGCGACGGTGCGGCACGAGGCGGCGGTCGCCGAATGCGAGCGCCTCGAGTCGGGGCTCGCGCAGGCGACGGCGGCGGTCGAAGAGGCCGAGGGCTCCGCCCGCACGGCAGACGACCAGCTCACGGCGGCGCTGGAAGCGCCGCGTCCGATCCTCGACGCGTCCGCGCGCGAGGGGATGCTGGCCGCGCTCGATGAGGCCCGGGACGCCGAGATGCGCTCGCGACTGGACGTCGAGACGCTGCGCGAGCGCATCCGCGCCGGCGAAGCGCGGGTCATCGCGCTCGAGCGCCAGCGGGAGCGCGAGAAGGAGGCGGCTGCGGAGGCGGCGCGACGCGCGGTGATCAGGCGCGCGCAGCGTGAGATCGCCGCCGGTGTCGCCGGCCAGCTTCCCGCTGTCATCGACTCGGTCGACCGGTCGCTCGCTCAGGCGCGCGCCGAGCTCGCCGCCGCCGAGTCGGCGCGCACGGCGCTGACCACCGAACTCGCCGAGCTGCGCGCACAGGAGTCCTCGGTCCGCGAGCGTCTCGCTGGGCTCACCGAGAGCGTGCACAGTCTCGAGCTGCAGATCCACGAGAAGCGGCTGCATGTCACCGGGCTGCTGGAGCGCGTGCAGTCAGAGCTGGGACTCGACGAGAGTATTCTGGTTTCGGAATATGGCCCTGACCAGCCGATCCCGGCGGACGACGTGCTCGTGGCAGCCGTCACCGACCGGTCGGCCGGCGGGGACGACGCGCCCGCGGCGGACGACGCGATGCCGGAGACGGCGCCTGAGGAGGGCGTGACGTCGGTGCCGTTCGACCGCGCGCGTCAGCGACGCCGCCTGCAGGAGGCCGAGCGCAAGCTCGCCCAGCTCGGCCGCGTGAACCCGCTCGCACTCGAAGAGTTCGCGGCGCTCGAGCAGCGCCACAAGTTCATGACCGAACAGCTCGCCGACCTGACGCAGACGCGCAGAGACCTCATGACGATCATCGAAGAGCTCGACGAGCGCATGCAGACGATCTTCCTGGCTGCGTTCGAAGACACCAAGGTCGCCTTCGGAGAGGTGTTCCCGATCCTGTTCCCCGGCGGCACCGGATCGATCTCGCTGACCGATCCCGACTCACCGCTCACGACAGGCATCGAGGTGGCCGTGCGTCCGGTCGGCAAGAAGATCGAGCGCCTGTCGCTGCTGTCCGGAGGGGAGCGGTCGCTGGCGGCGGTGGCGCTCCTCACCGCCATCTTCAAAGCTCGGCCCAGCCCCTTCTACATCCTCGACGAGGTGGAGGCGGCGCTCGACGACGCCAACCTCGGCCGACTGCTCGGCGTCTTCGAGCAGCTTCGGGTGTCCAGTCAGCTCATCGTCATCACGCACCAGAAGCGCACGATGGAGATCGCCGACGCCCTGTACGGCGTCTCGATGCGCCAGGACGGCGTGTCGGCCGTCGTAGGCCAGCGTGTCGGCGAACGAGTGGCGTGACGGCATCCACCGATCCACCCGACAGCTCTTCCGACGAGAGGTTCCCGCCATGACCCACCCACTTCGCACGGCCGCCGGACTCGGCGTCCTGATCGCGGGCGCCGTGACGCTCGCCGGCTGCGCGCTTCCGATGCCCACGATCGTCGGCCCTGCCGAATCGTCGACGCAGGAGCCCACCGACGACGGCGGGACCGATGAGCCGACGACGGACGAGACGTCGATCGGCGATCTTCCGTTCGACGTCGAGTTCGACGCGGCGACCATGACGCTGCAGTGGACCGACCCCTTCATGACGGACTCGAACTACACCGTGAGCGCCGCCGACGACGGCAACGGGAGCTGGGCGTACACCGACACCCGCTCGGGCTGCGTCGCGACCTTCTACCAGGGCACCATCACCGATCTCGACACGTCGCTCGACGACAGTGCGCTGACCGACTCGATGCTCGCCATCGTGCTGACCAGCGACGGCGACACGGTGACCGGCGACGACGTCGCGCAGTACGCGTATGACGACCTGATCCCGCTCTCGCCGTCCGGCACCGTCGACACCCGGAGCATCACGAGCTCGAGCGACGACGGCACATCGTGGCTCGACACGGCGCGCATGTTCGGCTCGGTCGGCGGCGGCATCTACCTCGGCATCCAGTGCCCGTCGGGTCAGGACGCGACGACCGAGCTCGAGACGCTCATCGGCGACGGCCTGGCCGCCATGATCGTCCCGGTCCCGTAGGCCGACACCGCCCCGGAGGCGGTGCGCGGGCGGTCGGAGCCGTCGCGCGCCCGCCTCTAGGCTGGAGGCATGGCAGAGAGCTCCTGGTCGCTCGGTCGCGCGCTGCGCGGCATGTTCGTCAAGCCCACGATCGACGAGAACACGTGGGAGGACCTCGAGAGCGCGCTGCTGACGGCGGACTTCGGCCCCGACATCACCGAGCGGATCGTCGACGAGCTGCGCGAGAAGGTCGAGCGGTTCCGCACGACCGATCCCCGGGACCTCCAGCGCATGCTGAAGGAGACGCTCGAAGAGCACTTCGCCAAGTTCGACACCACCCTGCGCCTCACCGAGCGGCCCGCGGTCGTCCTCGTCGTCGGCGTCAACGGCGTCGGCAAGACCACGACGATCGGCAAGTTCGCGAAGTTCCTGCAGCGGTACGGGCGCTCGGTCGTCGTCGGCGCCGCCGACACGTTCCGCGCGGCCGCCGTCGACCAGCTGGCGACGTGGGCGGAGCGGGGCGGCGCAGCGATCGTCCGACCCCAGCAGGAGGGCCAGGACCCGGCATCCGTCGCCTTCCAGACGATCGAGTACGCCAAGAGCACCGGCACCGAGATCGTCCTGGTCGACACCGCCGGCCGGCTGCACACCAAGGGCGGGCTCATGGACGAGCTCAGCAAGATCCGCCGCGTGATCGAGAAGCAGGCTCCGATCAGCGAGGTGCTGCTCGTGCTGGACGCCACGACCGGGCAGAACGGCGTCATGCAGGCGCAGGCGTTCCTGGAGCACGCCGGCGTGACGGGTCTGGTGATCACGAAGCTCGACGGCTCGGCCAAGGGCGGGTTCGTCCTGGCCGTGCAAGAGCGCACGGGCATCCCGGTGAAGCTGCTCGGGCAGGGCGAGGGCATCGGCGATCTCACGGGCTTCACGCCCCACGTGTTCGCGGCATCCCTCGTCGACTGATCGGGCGCGGCGCGCGACCGAATCGCCGCGACCGCGTGTCCGGGCTTTCGCCGGAGGGCCGGGTGCGGTTTCATGGGGTCATGGCGATCGAGCACGACTACTTCGGACTCCTCGAATCGGGCCCAGACGGATCGATCTTCTGGTCTGAGAACGTCGAGCTGGGGGATCAGTCCGTCACGGTCGACCTCACCGCGCCCGACCAGGACGACGTGTCGCCCGCGGCGCTCGACGTCGCCGCGGCGCTCATCTCGTCGCTCGAAGCCATCGACCTGAGCGCGCGCAACGCGATGGTCAACGAGCTCAACGACCGCACCAGCGAGGTGACCGAATACATCCTGCAGCAGCAGGAGGCGCTCGGCGAGGCGCTGGAGGACGTGCTCGTCGACATCTCGGGGGACGTCCACATGGACGTCATCCGGTCGCTGCAGCTCATGAGCATGACGATCCTCGCCGACGAGCACGGCGGATCGGACCCGTTCGCGGTCCTCGAGTACGCGCTCGATCCGGACGCCACCGACGACGTCCTGCTGGTGAACCTGGACTCCGACGGGGCGGTCCAGTCGGTCACGAGCGCCGACTGAACCGACCCGCCATCCGGTCGGGGGGACCCGGGTTCAGACCGCCTGCGCGAAACCGCGGTCGACGTGCACGTCCTCGGCGATGTGTGCGAGGTGCGAGGGGATCTCGCGCCCCTTCGACAGCATCGACTGCGCCCAGAGGCGTCCGGCACGGTACGACGAGCGCACGAGCGGCCCGGCGAGCACTCCGAGGAAGCCGATGCGCTCGGCCTCCTCCTTGAACTCGACGAACTCCTGCGGCTTCACCCAGCGCGCCACCGGGAGGTGGCGCGGCGACGGTCGCAGGTACTGCGTGATGGTGATGATGTCGGTGCCCGCGTCGTGAAGGTCCTGCAGCGCCTGCACGACCTCCTCGGGCTCCTCGCCCATGCCGAGGATGAGGTTCGACTTCGTGATGAGCCCGGCATCCCGCGCCTGGGTCAGGACATCGAGCGAGCGCTCGTAGCGGAATGCCGGCCGGATCCGCTTGAAGATGCGCGGCACCGTCTCGACGTTGTGCGCGAACACCTCGGGGCGACTGTCGAACACCTCCTCGAGGAGGGCCGGATCCCCGTTGAAGTCCGTCGCGAGGATCTCCACGCCGGTGTTCGGATTCATCGCGTGGATCTGCCGCACGGTCTCGGCGTGCAGCCACGCTCCGCCGTCGGGAAGGTCGTCGCGCGCGACGCCGGTGACGGTCGCGTAGCGGAGGTTCATGCGGACGACGCTCTCGGCGACACGGCGAGGCTCGTCCGTGTCGTAGTCGGCGGGCTTGCCGGTGTCGATCTGGCAGAAGTCGCAGCGTCTCGTGCACTGCGAGCCGCCGATGAGGAACGTGGCCTCGCGGTCTTCCCAGCACTCGTAGATGTTGGGGCAGCCCGCCTCCTGGCAGACGGTGTGCAGCTCCTCGGTCTTCACCAGCGAGTGCAGGGCCTGGTACTCCGGGCCCATCTTCGCCTTCGTCTTGATCCACTCCGGCTTGCGCTCGATGGGCGTCTGGGCGTTGCGCACCTCGAGGCGCAGGAGCCTGCGTCCGTCGGGCGCCGCGGACGGGGTGGATGCCGCCGCCTGGCCGGCCGCGGACGCGCCGCTGCCGCACGCGCTCATGCGCTCACGCCCGCGTACTCGGCCTCGAACACGCGGCTCACGGTTCCGACGACGTCGCGTGGGGTGACGTCGGCCCCGAGGATCTCGCTCACCGTCGTGACGCCGGCATCCGTGATGCCGCATGGGATGATGCCGCGGAACCCGGCGAGCGTGTTGGCGCAGTTGAGCGCGAAGCCGTGCATCGTGACGCCGCGCTGGACGCGCACGCCGATCGCGGCGACCTTGTCCTCGCCGAGCGGCCGGCGCACCCACACGCCGCTGCGGCCCTCGACGCGGTAGCCGTCGACGCCGTGCTCGGCCAGCGCGTCGATGAGCAGCCCCTCCAGACGCCGGACGTGGGCGACCACGTCGACGGGCTCGTGCAGGCGCACGATGGGGTAGCCGACGAGCTGTCCGGGGCCATGCCAGGTGATCTTCCCGCCGCGGTCGACGTCGACCACGGGCGTGCCGTCGGTCGGGCGCTCATGCGCCGCGGTGCGCGCACCGGCGGTGTACACCGGTTCGTGCTCGAGCAGCAGCAGGGTGTCGGGACGAGTCCCGTCGACCACCCCGGCGTGGACGCGGCGCTGCAGCTCCCAGCCGTCCAGGTACGGGACGTAATCGGGGGAGAGGCCGACCGTCTGGATGTCGAGCATCGTGCTCCTTCGCGTCGTCGCTTGTGGCGATTGATGGATCGCGTCCAACAATACATCCCGGCTCGACGTCCGACTCCCTCGCTAGCGTGCAGCCATGACGATCGCTCACGGCCAGGAGGCCGACATCTCTCTCGCCCTGCCCGACCGGCCCGGTGCCCTCGCCGACTTCGGCGACGCTCTCGGGCGTGCCGGCATCAGCGTGGAGGGCGGGGGAGTGTGGGTCCACGAAGGACGCGGCCTCGCCCACTTCCTGGTGACCGACGTGCCGGGCGCCACGGCCGCGCTCGAGGCGGCCGGACTGGGACCGGTGACCGCGTCGCCTGTCGTGAGCGTCCGGCTCGCGCAGGACGTCCCGGGTCAGCTGGGCGCGTTCACCCGGCGGCTCGGCGACGCCGGCATCCGCATCCTGGTGCAGTACAGCGATCACGACCATCGGCTCATCGTCGTGGTCCCCGACGAGGACGGTCCCGCGGCCCGGACGATCTGCGAGCAGTGGGAGCAGGAGCGGATCGCACGCGGGTCATAGGGTGGCTTCATGTCCACCGAGCCGCGCGCGGGGCGCCCGAAGGCGTCGTCGCGAGAGACGATCGCCGAAGCCGCGTGCGAGCTGTTCCTGGAGCAGGGCTACGAGCAGACGTCGATCGTCGACATCGCCAACCGCGCCGGGGTGAGCCGGTCCAGCTTCTTCAACTACTTCTCGTCGAAATCCGACGTGCTGTGGGCGGGCCTCGACGAGCGTCTGGTCGCCTTCGAGGCCCACCTCGCAGGCGATGACGGTGCGGATGCCTCCGCGGACGTCCGCCGTGCCGCCGAGACCGTCGCCGCCGACTTCGCGCCCGACAGCCTGGCGCTCGGTATCGTGAACGCGGCCGCCATGGGGATCGAGGCGGAGTACGAACGCGACGCCGCCCTTCGGCGCGCCCGGGTCGCCCGGGCCGCGGCAGCACGATTCGCCCGCGGCGGCGCGGACCGCGTGCGCGCCGAGGTCGCCGGAGCCGCGTGGGGCGGCGCCGTACTCGCGGCGATCGAGGCCTGGGCGCATGACGGGGCCGGGCGCACGTCGCTCGCGCGGTTCCTGACGCGTGCCGCCGACGCCGCCGAGGCGGTGCGTCCGCAGCCTGCGACCGGGGTGCGTCAGCTTCGCGTGGTCGCGACGGCACCGGACTTCGACGAGGCGCTCGCCTTCTACCGCGATGTCGTCGGGATGCCGCAGGCCGAGGCCTACGAGGCAGAAGGCGGCGCCCGCGTCGCGATCCTCGACGCCGGTCGGGCCACGCTGGAGCTCGCCAATCCCGCGCAGGTCGCCTTCATCGACCGTGTCGAGACCGACGGTGACGCGCCGAGCGACGAGATCCGTGTGGCGCTCGAGGTCGAAGACGCCGCAGCGGTCGCGGAGCGGCTGGCGGCCGGCGGCGCCCGGGTCGAGGCGTCGCCTCGCGAGACGCCGTGGCGCTCGCTCAACGCGCGGCTCCGGGGTCCGGCGGGCCTGCAGCTGACGCTCTTCCAGGAGCTCGACGGGGCCTGAGGCCTCGGGCGGCGGGTGCGGGCATCCGCTCGCGTAGAATCAGGGCATCATGGCGACTTTCGGCACACTCTCCGACCGGCTCACCGAGACCTTCCGCAACCTCCGCACCAAGGGCAAGCTCACGCCCGCGGACGTCGACGGCACGGTCCGCGAGATCCGGCGCGCGCTGCTCGACGCCGACGTGGCGCTGCCCGTCGTCAAGGAGTTCACCTCCAAGGTGCGCGAGCGCGCTCTCGGCGACGAGGTGAACCGCGCGCTCAATCCCGCGCAGCAGGTCGTGCAGATCGTCAACGACGAGCTCATCGCGATCCTGGGCGGCGAGCAGCGCCGCCTGCAGTTCGCCAAGAACCCGCCGACGGTGATCATGCTCGCGGGCCTCCAGGGCTCGGGCAAGACGACGTTCGCCGGCAAGCTGTCGCGCCAGCTCGCGAAGGACGGGCACACGCCGCTCCTCATCGCCGCCGACCTCCAGCGCCCGAACGCCGTCAACCAGCTGCAGGTCGTCGCCGAGCGCGCGGGTGCCGCCATCTACGCCCCGGAGCCCGGCAACGGCGTCGGCGACCCGGTCAAGGTGGCCAAGGACGGCGTCGAGGTCGCTCGCCGGCAGCAGCACGACGTCGTCATCATCGACACCGCCGGCCGCCTCGGCGTCGACGCCGAGCTCATGAAGCAGGCCGCCGACATCCGCAAGGCGACCGACCCGGACGAGGTCCTGTTCGTCATCGACGCGATGATCGGTCAGGATGCCGTCAACACGGCCAAGGCCTTCCAGGACGGTGTCGACTTCACCGGTGTGGTGCTCTCCAAGCTCGACGGCGACGCCCGCGGCGGTGCCGCGCTGTCGGTCGCGTCGGTCACCGGCCGGCCCATCATCTTCGCGTCGACGGGTGAGGGACTGGAGGACCTCGAGGCCTTCCACCCCGACCGCATGGCATCGCGCATCCTCGACCTCGGCGACATCCTCACCCTCATCGAGCAGGCCCAGCAGGCGTTCGACGAAGAGGAGGCGCTCAAGGTCGCCGAGAAGCTCGCGACCGAGCAGTTCACCCTCGAGGACTTCCTCGCCCAGATGCAGCAGATGCGCAAGATGGGCTCGATGAAGAAGATGCTCGGGATGCTGCCGGGCATGGGCTCGATGAAGCAGCAGCTCGACGACTTCGACGAGCGCGAGATCGACCGCACCGAGGCGATCATCCGCTCGATGACGCCGGCGGAACGCCGCAACACGAAGCTCCTCAACGGATCCCGGCGCCTGCGCATCGCGCGCGGCTCGGGCATGACCGTCACGGACGTCAACCAGCTCGTGCAGCGGTTCGACCAGGCCGCCAAGATGATGAAGACCGTCGCCCGCGGCGGTGTGCCGAACATCCCCGGCATGGGGCCGATCCCGGGCGCCGGGCGCCCCGGTGCGTCCTCCAAGCGCGGCAAGCAGCAGAAGGCCAAGGGCTCGCGCTCGGGCAACCCCGCCAAGCGTGCCGCCGAGAACGCCGGCATCGCCGGGCAGGCTCCGCAGACGCCGACCGGTTCGGGCTTCGGTCTCTCCGGCGGTGCGCAGGGAGCGCCGAGCGAGGCCGACCTCGCCGAGCTGCAGAAGATGCTCGGCCGCGGCTGACCCTTCGCGTCCGGGATGCGGGGGCTCTGGCATCCCGGATCCGCGGGATCAGTGTCCGAGGTTCGCGAGGTGCTCGCGCAGTGTCGGGCCGGAGCGGAACTCGCCCACCAGGTGTCGGACGACCTCGCGCAGGTCGCCGTCGGCCGCGTCGGCGACGGCCAGCTGCCGCGCGTAGCTCGCGCCGTCGGTCAGGATCGTCTGGATGCCCGCGAGCTCCCGCGCGCACTTGAGCTCGGTCGCGATGTCGGCCACCTCTTCCAGCGTCTCGCGCAGGTGCTCGACGACCGGTCGCTGGGTGCCCAGATGGTCGACGATCACGCGGGCGTCCAGGCCGTACCGGGCTGCGCGCCACTTGTTCTCGCGGATGAACCACGGCTGGATGGTCTCGAGGTCGAGCCCTTCGTCCAGCCGGCGCGAGAAGTGCTCGACGAGCACCTGCACGAGGGCGGCGACGGCGGCCAGCTCGGGCAGCGTCGACATGCCGTCGCAGGCCCTCACCTCGATGGTTCCCCAGCGGGGCGCGGGACGGATGTCCCACCGCACCTCGGTCGCGTCGGCCATGACACCCGTGCCGATCATGTCGTCGAGGTAGCCCTCGAACTCGCGCCAGTCGTGCAGCGGCCACGGCAGCCCCGCCGTCGGGAGCTGCTGGAACACCAGCGCCCGATTGGACGCGTACCCGGTGCGCTCACCGGCCCAGAAGGGGCTCGAGGCCGACAGCGCCTGCAGGTGCGGCAGGTACACGGCGAGGGCGTTGATGATCGGGAAGACCTTGTTGACGTCGTCGACGCCGACGTGCACGTGGATGCCCCAGATCATCATGTTGCGTCCCCACCACTGGGTCCGCTCGATGAGCTTGTGGTAGCGCGTCTTGTCGGTGACGCTCTGGTCGTACCACTGCGCGAAGGGATGGCTGCCCGCGCACAGCAGGTCGACGCCGTGTGGATCGGTGTAGGTGCGCACGGCGGCGATCGCGTCGGCGATGTCGTCGACGGCGGCGGCGACGGTGTCGCCGATCCCGCTCGTGACCTCGACCGTGTTCGTCAGCAGCTCGCCGGTCACGGTGTACCGCTCCAGCGACGAGTCCTCCTCGAGCGCCGCCAGCAGCGGGGGCGCCTGCCCGATCAGGTCGCCGGTCTCGGCGTCCGCCAGCATGAGCTCCCACTCCAGTCCCACCGACGAGCGGGCGGATGTCGCGAAGGGCACCGTCATGGGCACAGTCTGGCATGTGGATGCCGCACGCCGAGCGGGTTCGTCCCCGGCGCCGTCATCTGGCACAATAGAGGGTCGGAACATGCGCTCGACCCTCTATCCAGCGTGCTGTTCCTCCTCTGAGCTCCCGCCGGGTGTGCACCCCACGCTCCAGGCGACAGGTTCGTTCCCTTCCACACATTCAGGAGAATCGTGGCTGTCAAGATTCGTCTCAAGCGCCTGGGCAAGATCCGCGCGCCTTACTACCGCATCGTCGTCGCCGACTCGCGCACCAAGCGCGACGGTCGTGTCATCGAGGAGATCGGCAAGTACCACCCGACCGAGGAGCCCTCGTTCATCGAGGTCGACTCGGAGCGTGCGCAGTACTGGCTGTCCGTCGGCGCGCAGCCGACCGAGCAGGTGCTCGCCATCCTCAAGCTGACCGGCGACTGGGGCCAGTTCAAGGGTGACAAGAACGCGGTCTCGACCGTGAAGACCCGCGAGGACAAGGCCGCCTTCGAGGCCGACTCCTCGAAGAAGTCGGTCATCAAGCCCAAGGCTGAGAAGAAGGCCGAGGAGCCCGCCGAGGCTCCCGCCGACGAGGCGACCGACGCGGCCGACGAGGCCGCCGAGTCCGCCGAGTAATCCGTTGCTCGCCGCCGCGCTCGAACACGTCGTCAAGGGGATCGTCGATCACCCCGGCGACGTCCGCATCGACTCGTCCACGTCGCCTCGCGGTGACGTGCTCGAGGTGCACGTCCACCCCGATGACCGGGGTCGCGTGATCGGGCGCGGCGGCCGCACGGCCAAAGCCCTGCGCACCCTCATCACTGCCCTCGCCGACGGCCGCCGCGTGCGCGTCGACGTGGCGGATGACTGAGGTGGCAGGCGAAGACACCACGGGGTCGGGCGAGGACGCCCGCAAGCCCGTGAACGCCGCTCCGCCGTCCGGCAAGACGCAGCTGCGCGTCGGTCGGCTCGTGAAGGCCCACGGCCTCAAGGGCGCCATCAAGCTCGAGCTGTACACCGACGACCCCGACGGACGCTTCGTCCCCGGCGCGACCTTCACCCTCCAGGTGCCCGAGTCGTCGCCGTGGCACGGCAAGCCGCTGACGGTCCGCGACTTCCGCTGGATGAACAGTCACCCCGTCGCGTTCTTCGAGGGCGTCGACGACCGCAGCACGGCGGAGGAGCTGATCCGCGCCATCCTCTGGATCGACGAGGACACGCAGTCCGCCTCCGACGAGGAGGACGCCTGGTTCGACCACCAGCTCGTCGGCCTCGACGTCGTGCGCGACGGCGCCGTCGTGGGTCGCGTGGCGCGCGTCGAGCACCTGCCGGCGCAGGATCTGCTGATCGTCCGCGTGGGCGATGACGAGGTGCTCGTGCCCTTCGTCAAGGCGATCGTCCCCGAGGTCGACGTCCCCGGCGGCCGCGTCGTCGTCACGCCGCCCCCTGGCCTGTTCGAGGACCTCCCTGAAGAGCCGGCCGAAGAGGCGCCCGCTGCGGTGCAGCAGGCCGACGAGGCCGACACCGAGGACTGACCCGCTTCACACGCTGGCCTTCTTCACACGCGGGCCGACCGCCGCGTGCAGCAGATGTGATCTGCGGGAAACACGGCGGGAAACGCTTCGGAACCTCCATGCCCGAGCCTGGATGGCATGGGTGATGCCGGCACTGCACTGGACGATGTGCACAGCGCCGCTCCGGGCGCGACGCAGCCCGTGCGCACCGTCTGCTCGTACTGCGGCGTCGGATGCGGCATCGCGGTCACGCCCGCCGACGCCGGTGCAGGGCAGCCGCTCCTCATCGCGAAGGTCGCGGGGGACCGCGCGCACCCGACGAACTCGGGCAGGCTCTGCACGAAGGGCGCGACGCACGCCGAGCTGATGCGAGCGCCGGGACGGCTGACGTCGGCGCTCGTTCGCCCCGCGCGGGGCGAACCCGCGGCGCCCGCTCCAGTCGCCGATGCGGTGAGGGATGCCGCCGCCCGCCTGCGTGCGATCGTCGACGAGCACGGGCCGGACGCCGTCGCGCTGTACGTCTCGGGGCAGATGAGCATGGAGGCGCAGTACCTCTCGAACAAGCTCGTCAAGGGGTACCTGCGCGGCATCCACATCGAATCCAATTCGCGGCTGTGCATGGCGTCCGCCGGCACCGGGTACAAGCAGTCGCTCGGCGCCGACGGTCCGCCGGGGTCGTACGAGGACTTCGACCGCGCCGACCTGTTCTTCGTCATCGGGTCGAACACTGCGGACTGCCATCCCATCCTGTTCCTGCGGATGGCCGACCGGCTGAAGCAGGGAGCGAAGCTCATCGTCGTCGATCCGCGGCGCACCGCCACCGCTGATCGCGCCGACCTGTTCCTGCAGATCCGCCCGGGAACGGACCTCGCGCTGCTCAACGGCCTGCTGCATCTGCTCGTCGAGGCGGGTGACATCGACGAGGAGTTCATCGCGGCGCACACCGAGGGCTGGGAGCACATGCCCGCCCTGATCGCGGAGTACCCGCCCGCGCACGTGGCCGAGCTCACCGGGCTGGACGAGGACGACATCCGCACCGCTGCCCGCTGGATCGGCGAGGCCGGCGAATGGATGACGCTCTGGACCATGGGGCTCAACCAGTCCACGCACGGCACGTGGTCGACGAACGCGATCTGCAACCTGCACCTCGCGACCGGGGCGATCTGCCGGCCCGGCAGCGGCCCCTTCTCTCTCACCGGCCAGCCCAACGCGATGGGCGGTCGTGAGATGGGGTACATGGGCCCTGGGCTGCCCGGTCAGCGCGCGGTCTTCAGCGCGGACGACCGCGCGTTCGTCGAGGAGCAGTGGGGGATCGCGCCCGGCTCGATCCGCGCGGAATCCGGCGCGGGGACGATCGACATGTTCCGCCGCGCGGCACAGGGCGAGATCAAGGCCGTCTGGATCATCTGCAGCAACCCCGTCGCGTCGGTCGCCAACCGTCGCACGGTCATCGAGGCGCTCGAGACGGCGGAGCTCGTCATCGTGCAGGACGTGTACGGCGAGACGGCGACCACCGCGTACGCCGACGTCGTGCTGCCCGCCACGCTGTGGGTCGAGGCCGACGGCGTGAGCGTCAGCAGCGATCGCACGATGACCCTCGTCACAGAGATCGTGCCGGCGCCCGGCGAGGCGCAGCCCGACTGGCTCACGATCTGCCAGATCGGCCGAGCGATGGGTTACGACGGCTTCGACTTCGCCACGAGCGAGGCGGTGTTCGACGAGATCCGCGGCTTCTTCAACCCGCAGACCGGCTGGGACGTGCGCGGCGTCACGTACGAGCGGCTGCGGCAGTCGCCGGTGCAGTGGCCGGCGCCGCCGGACGACCCCGAGGTACGGCATCCCATCCGGTATCGCAACGACGGGATCAGCCAGACCCTGCACGTCGAGGCGGACGGCACGGTTCCCCGGCTGGCCTTCGCGACGCCGTCGCGGCGTGCGCAGTTCCTCGCGAGGCCGCACCTCGACGCCGCCGAGCTTCCCGACGACGACTACCCGTGGATTCTCAACACGGGGCGGCTCCCGCATCACTGGCACACGCTCACCAAGACCGGGCGGGTCGACAAGCTCGCCCGGCTGCATCCCGGGCCTTTCGTGGAGGTCAACCCGGTGGACGCCGAGTTGCAGGGGATCGCCGACGGCGACCAGGTCGAAGTCGCATCGCGGCGAGGACGTGTCGTGGTCCCCGCCGTCGTCACCGACCGCGTCCAGCAGGGTGGCCTGTTCGCACCGTTCCACTGGAACGACGAGCACGGTGAGTACGTGACGGTGAACGCCGTGACGAACGACGCCGTGGATCCGTCGTCGGCACAGCCCGAGTTCAAGTACGCGGCGGTGTCGCTGCGCCGCGTCGGGCCCGCGCCGGCTGCGGCGGACGACGGCGCAGATGTCGAGGCGACGCTCGTGGGCGCCGGGGTGACGGTGACCCCACCGGAGCTCACCGACATCGAGGGCGCCTACCTCGCCGGCTTCCTGTCGATGGTGCGCTCGGTGACGCTCGCCCCGGGGCAGGTGCCCGTGCTGCCGCCCGAGGCGCCCCTCGGCGACCGCGTGCGCGCGTGGTTCGACGGCGTGCTGGCGGGCGCCTTCTCGCGCGCCCCGGCGGGAGGGATGCCTGCGGCCGGCCGTTCGCCGGTCGACGAGGTCGTCGTGCTGTGGGGATCGCAGACCGGCAACGCCGAGGAGTTCGCGACGGCGGCGACCGCTGCACTGGGCGCGCGCGGCATCGCCGCTCGTGCCCGGAGCATGGCGGAGCTCCGTGCCGCGGATCTGACCGAGGTGCGACGGCTGCTGGTGGTGACCTCGACCTTCGGGGACGGCGGCCCGCCCGACAACGCCGCGTCGCTGTGGCACGACCTCAATGCCGAGGACGCACCGGAGCTGTCGGGCCTGCAGTACGCGGTGCTCGCCCTGGGCGACTCGAACTACGACGACTTCTGCGGCCACGGCCGCCGGCTCGACGAGAGGCTCGGCGAACTCGGCGCGACGGCGCTCCTGGAGCGCGTCGACCTCGAACCCGATGCGGACGCCCCGCGCGACGCCTGGCTGACCCAGATCCTCGCGACTCTGGCCGACGCAGGGGGCGAAGACGCGGCATCCGCTTCTTCGAGCGTCGCGGTGTCGACGCCGGCGCCGGCCAAGCGCCTGTTCTCGCGCGCCAACCCGGTGCACGCGTCGCTCGTGCGCAACGACCTGCTGAGCGGCCCCGGCTCGCAGAAGGAGGTGCGCCGGTTCGCGTTCGACCTGTCGGACACGGGCGCGGCTTACGAGGCCGGCGACTCGCTGGGCGTCGTGTGCGCGAACGCGCCGGCGGTCGTCGCCGAGTGGCTGGACGCCACCGGGATCGCGCCGAGCGCCGTCGTCGAGCTCGACGGCGAGGAGCGCACGTTCGCCGACGCCCTGCGCACCCGCCTGGACATCACCAAGACACCGCTGGACCTCGTGCGCTTCGTCGCCGAGCGCAGCGGCGACAGCAGGCTCGCGACGCTGCTGCGGCGCGAGAACAAGAGCCGTCTCGACCAGTTCCTGTGGAGCCAGCAGGCGATCGACCTGGTGCGTGACTTCCCCGTGAGCGCGTCGGCCGAGGAGTGGGCAGGCGTGCTCAAGCGCCTGCAGCCGCGCCAGTACTCCATCTCGTCCAGCCCCAAGGCCGACCCCGATACCGTCGAGCTCACGGTGTCGGTCGTGCGCTTCGAGACCGAGTCCGGCCGGGCGCGCGGCGGCGTGTGCTCGACATTCCTCGCGGACGGCGCATCTCGGGTCGCCCCGGTGTACCTGCAGCGCACGCCCGCCTTCCGGCCGCCCGCGGCACCGGACACCCCGATGATCATGATCGGCCCGGGCACGGGGGTCGCGCCGTTCCGCGCGTTCCTGCACGACCGGCGCGCCGACGGCCACACCGGCCGCAACTGGCTCTTCTTCGGCGAGCAGCACGCGGCGAGCGACTTCTACTACCGCGACGAGCTCGTCGCGATGCACGACGACGGCTTCCTGACACGCCTGGACGTCGCGTTCTCGCGCGACCAGCGGCAGAAGATCTACGTGCAGGACCGCATGCTCGAGCACGGTGCCCGCCTGTGGCGCTGGCTGCAGGACGGCGCGCACCTCTACGTGTGCGGCGACGCGAGCCGGATGGCCAAGGACGTCGAGGCGACGCTCGCCACGATCGCACAGCAGCACGGCGGTCTCGGCGAGGAGGCCGCCGGGGAGTACCTGCGCACCCTCGCCGCCGACGCCCGCTACGTGCGCGACGTCTACTGACGCGGCACTGCTCCGGCGGCGGGCCTCACCCCGGCGCGCCGGGCACGCACGGTGGGCGCACGAAGACGGGAGTGGATGCCTCGGGCCGAGGCATCCACTCCCGTCGTGGCGCGGTGGGGTCAGATGCGCTGCATGGCGAGCGACGCGCGCGGGACGACGTAGACGAACAGGGTCACCAGCAGCAGGGCGACGTAGCCGGCGACGAAGCCGACGAAGGCCGCCGTGTAGCCGCCGGTCGCCAGCTGGGACGCGTTGAGCACCTGCGGCACGAGGAACCCGCCGTACGCGCCGATGGCCGAGATGATGCCCAGGGCCGCGGCCGACTTGCGCAGCATCTTCGTCGCCTCGGGGGTGCCCGTCGCGTAGCCCCTGGCCTGCGAGCGGGCCGCGAAGATGCTGGGGATCATGCGATACGTCGAGCCGTTGCCCATGCCCGTCGCGGCGAACAGCACGAGGAAGCAGGCGAGGAACACCACGAAGCTGTGCAGCTGCATGGTCCAGATGAGCGCCAGGGCGCCGACGGCCATGACAGCGAACGCGCACACGGTCACCCGGGCGCCCCCGAAGCGGTCGGCGAGGCGTCCGCCGTACGGGCGGGCGAGCGAGCCGACGAGCGCTCCGAGGAAGGCGAGCGTGATCGACGCGGTGCCGATCTGGATGGTCGAGTACTCCGGGAACTGATCGGCGATCAGCTTGGGGAACACGCTCGCGAAGCCGATGAACGAGCCGAACGTGCCGATGTACAGCAGCGCCATGACCCACAGGTGCGGCTCGCGCAGCGCCGCCGCCGAGCTGCCGAAGTCCGCCTTGGCCGACGACAGGTTGTCCATGTAGCGCCATGCGCCGAACATCGCGACGAGGATCAGTGGCACCCACATCCAGCCCGCCAGCGAGATGTTGAGCGTCGACGCGGCGCCGATGGTGACGACGATGGGCACCGCGAACTGCGCGACGGAGGTGCCGAGGTTGCCGCCGGCGGCGTTGAGGCCGAGGGCCCATCCCTTCTCCTTCTGCGGGAAGAAGTAGGTGATGTTGGCCATCGAGCTCGCGAAGTTGCCGCCGCCGACGCCGCCGAGCGCCGCGACCACCAGCAGCACGCCGAACGGCGTGTCGGGGTTGGAGACGACGATGCCGAGCAGCACCGCGGGGATGAGCAGCAGGCCCGCCGACACGATGGTCCAGTTGCGGCCGCCGAAGACCGCGACCATGAACGTGTACGGGAAGCGGAGTGTGGCGCCGACGAGGCTCGGCAGCGAGATCAGCCAGAAGGCCTCGGAGCTGGAGAGCGTGAAGCCCGCCGCCGGCAGCATCACGACGACGATGCTCCACAGCTGCCAGATGATGAACCCGAGGAACTCGGCGAAGATCGACCAGCCGAGGTTGCGCCGGGCGATCGCCCGGCCCTCGGCCTGCCAGAACGCGGGATCCTCGGCGTTCCAGCCGTCGATCCAGCGGCCGGGGCGCCGGGTGAGCGGACTGAGGGGCGGGGCAGCGGCATCCGGCGTGGACGGGGTCACGGTCGTGGTCATGGCGCCTCCTGGTGGACCGACGATGCGGGTGAGTGTGCGTCCACGCTAGAAAGCGGGTGTTTCGGCCGGTCGAGCCGCGCGGTTACCTCTCCGTCACTTCTCGATCACGACCCCGCGGTGCCGAGGTGGGGGACCCGTCACACGTCCGAAACACGGGGGCCTTCTAGACTCGAAACATGCGCGTGGACATCGTCACGATCTTCCCGACGTTCTTCGACGTCCTCGGCGTCTCGCTCATCGGCAAGGCGCGCGACCGCGGCATCCTCGACATGCACGTCCACGACCTGCGGGACTGGACCCACGATCGGCACCGCACCGTCGACGACACACCCTACGGCGGCGGCGCCGGCATGGTCATGAAGCCCGAGCCGTGGGGCGAGGCGCTGGATGCCGTGCTGAGCGAGGACGCCGTGCTGCTCGTGCCGTCGCCCGCGGGGGAGCTGTTCTCGCAGCCGCTCGCGCGCGAGCTGGCGCAGGAGCAGCACCTCGTGTTCGCGTGCGGACGCTACGAAGGCATCGACCAGCGGGTCGTCGACCACTACGCCGCCCGCGGTCGCGTGCGTCTCGTCAGCCTCGGCGACTACGTGCTCAACGGCGGCGAGGTGGCCGCGATGGCCGTCATCGAGGCTGTCTCGCGGCTGATCCCCGGTGTCGTCGGCAACCCCGAGAGCCTCGTCGAGGAGTCCCACGAGCTCGGGATGCTGGAGTACCCGAGCTATACGAAGCCTGCCGAGTGGCGCGGGCTGGAGGTGCCGCCGGTGCTCCTGAGCGGCAATCACGGCGCCATCGCCGCGTGGCGGCGCGAGCAGAGCCTGGCACGCACGCAGGCGCATCGCCCGGACCTGCTCGAAGGGGCCGACGTCGCGGCGACGGACTGAGCGTCCGCGAGAAGAGCGGCCGCGGTCTCACACCGGATCGACGACGTCCAGCCGGTAACCGCGCTTGACGACGGTCTTCACCAGATCGGGCGTGCCGAGAGCCTCGCGCAGCCGTGCCACCGCCATCTCGACGGCATGGGTGTTCTCACCCGAGCGGGGGAGCACGGACTGCAGCCGCTGACGTGAGACCACGCCGCCGCCCGCATCGAACAGCGCCGCCATCAGGTCGGCACCCGTCCGCGACAGCGGGATGTGACGGCCGTCGAGGACGACGCCTGCGCTGCGCAGCTCGAGGCGTCCTGCGCCCGTCTGCAGCGCGTCGGCGTGCCCGCCGCCGAAATGCGACACGACGGCACGCACGAGGGCGCCGAGGCGACCGCGCTCGGCGATGAGGGGCTCGGCTCCGGCGTCCTGCAGGGGTCCTGCGGTGATCGGCCCCACGGCCGCCAGCAGCAGGCGTCCTCGCCTGGTGCGGTCGACGATGGCCTCCTGCGCACCCTCCCGGGCGGCCGCGGCCATCCACTCCGCCGCGCCGGGAGCCGACGTGAAGAGCACCGCGTCCACCTCGCCCTGTGCCGCGGCGAGCACCGACCGCGCGACGACCGCGGGGTCGGGCGGCGGACCCCAGCGGTACACCGTGAGGCTCACGACGTCGGCGCCGGCATCCCCGAGCAGCTCGTCCAGACCGTCGGCGCCCGAGCCGTGGTGCTGCACCGCGACGCGGTGACCGGCGACACCTTCCGCGAGGAGATACTCGCCGAGCTCTGCGGACGTCTCGGACTCGGCCACCCAGTCCGCAGTGAACCCCGCCTGCTGGATCGCCCCGCGCGCCTTGGGCCCGCGTGCGACGATCCGCGCTCCGGCGAGCGCCGCATGCAGCTCGTCGGCGAGACCCGCCTCGTCCGCCGCCTCGATCCAGCCGCGGAACCCGACGCCTGTCGTGGCGACCACGATGTCGGGCGGCGCGGCGATCAGCGACCGCGTCGCGGCGATCAGCGCGTCGTCGTCGATGTGCGGCACGATCGTCAGCGCCGGCGCCTGTCGCACGACGGCGCCGTGCCGTTCCAGCGCGGCCGACAGCTCAGAGGATCGCCGATCGACCGCGATGACGACGGTGCAGCCATCGAGCGCGGCCGACAGAGTGGGGCGGGTGGTGGAGCTCAACGGACGGTGTCACCTGTCATCTCGTGCGCGGGAAGCAGCAGTTCGGCGCGGGCGACGTCGCCGACCACGATGACCGCGGGGTTGCGGATGCCGGTGCGCCCGGCATCCAGCACCGCCCTCCCGAGCGTAGTGCGCGTCGTCCGCTGGTCGAGGTGGTGACCGCGCTCCACGATCGCCACCGGACGGTCGGCGTCGACGCCTGCGCGCAGCGCATCCGCGACGATGCGGGGGATCGCGCTCACCCCCATCAGGATCACGGTGGTGACCTCGGGGTCGCGCAGCGCCGCGACGGTCGATGCGCTGACCGGTCCCTGGCCGTGGACGATGTGCACGGCGGTTGCGACGCCGCGGTGGGTGACCGGGATGCCCGCGGCCTGGGGCACGGCCACGGCGCTCGTGACTCCGGGGACGACGTCGACCGGGATGCCGGCGGCCAGGCACGCCGCCACCTCTTCGCCGCCGCGGCCGAAGACGAACGGGTCCCCGCCCTTGAGCCGGACGACCTGGTTGCCCGCGCGGGCACGGTCCACCAGCAGCGCGTTGATCTCGTCCTGCGGGACCGGGTGGTGCCCCGGCAGCTTTCCGACGTCGATCACCTCGGCGTCCGGCCGCAGCTCGCCGCGCAGATCGGTCGGCCCGAGCCGGTCCATCACGACGACCTCGGCCGAGGTGAGGAGGCGCCACGCGCGGACCGTCATGAGGTCGATGGGGCCGGGGCCGCCGCCGATCAGGTGGACGCGCCCGGTCACGGTGCGCTCCCGTCGGCGGGCTCGTCCCAGCGCACCAGGACCATGCCGTCGGCCACGGCGGTCGGCCACACGTGCAGGTTCACCGGATCCTTGCCCTGCGCGTCGAGGCAGATCCCGGTGCGGAGGTCGAACACCTGCTTGAACATCGGCGAGGCCACGGTCGGCGCGTCCTGACGGGTGCCCACGATGCCGCGCGAGATGACGTTCGCCCGGCTGAATGGGTCGAAGTTCGACACCGCGTACACCCGGCCGTCGCGGCCGTCCGCGCCGCGGGTGAGGAACAGCGCGATCTGCGTGCCCCCGAGCAGGGCGGCCCGGCCGCGCTCGATCTCGAGGTCGGTGAGTGCGCACACCCGCACCCAGCCGGGCGGGGCGACGTGCGCGGTCGTCTGCGGGTCGATGAGGGTCATCGGCGCACCTCCAGGGTCGTTCCGGCGATGAGGACGCCGCCGTCGCCGCGCTCCTCGGCGGTGGCGGGACGGGGCTGACCGCGTTCGGCGACGTAGGCGAGCGACGGATCGGGCGTGGCGGGGGCGTTCACGAACGAGGCGAAGCGCCGCAGCTTGTCGGGGTCGCGGAGCGTCGCGGCCCATTCATCCTCGTACGTGCCGATGTGCGCGGCCATCGCGGTGTCGAGGTCGGCGCAGATGCCGAGGCTGTCGTCGAAGATGACCTCGCGCAGCCCCTCGATGCCGCCGTCGAGCTCTTCGAACCACGGCGCCGTGCGCTGCAGGCGGTCGGCGGTGAAGATGTAGTACATCAGGAACCGGTCGATCGCGGTCAGCAGCTCGTCGTCGCTCAGGCCTTCGGCCAGCAGGACCGCGTGACGCGGGGTGAAGCCGCCGTTGCCGCCGACGTACATGTTCCACCCGGCCTCGGTCGCGATCACCCCGACATCCTTGCCCCGGGCTTCGGCGCACTCGCGGGCGCAGCCCGAGACACCGAGCTTGAGCTTGTGCGGCGAGCGCAGCCCGCGGTAGCGCAGCTCCAGCTGCACGGCCATGCCCACCGAGTCCTGCACGCCGTACCGGCACCAGGTCGAGCCGACGCACGACTTCACGGTGCGCAGCGACTTGCCGTAGGCGTGCCCGGACTCGAAACCCGCATCCACCAGCCGCTTCCAGATGTCGGGCAGCTGCTCCAGACGGGCCCCGAACAGGTCGATGCGCTGGCCGCCGGTGATCTTCGTGTACAGCCCGAAATCCTGCGCGACCTGCCCGATCACGAGCAGCCCCTCCGGAGTGATCTCGCCACCGGGGATGCGCGGCACGACCGAGTAGCTGCCGTCCTTCTGCAGGTTCGCCATCACGTGGTCGTTGGTGTCCTGCAACGTCGCGTTCTCGCCATCGAGGACGTGGCCGCCGACGAGGGTCGACAGGATGCTCGCCAGCGCGGGCTTGCAGATGTCGCAGCCGCGGCCGACGCCGAACCGCTCGATGACGGCGCTGAAGGTGCGCAGGCCCGACACCCGGACGGCGTCGAAGAGCTGACGTCGCGACAGGTCGAAGTGCTCGCACAGGGCGTTGCTCACCGTCGCGCCGGTCTTGGCGAGCTCGGCGCCCACGAGCTTCTTCACCATGGTGAGGCACGAGCCGCACGCGGCACCCGCCTTCGTGCACGCCTTGACGCCGCCGGCGTCGGTGCAGCCCTCCTCGTGCACGGCGTGGCGGATGCGACCCGCGCTGACGCTGTTGCACGAGCACACGAGCGCGTCGTCGGGCAGTTCGCCGGTCGGTGCGGCCACGCCGCCCTCGGGCATGAGGTAAGCCGCGGGGTCTCCGCCCAGCGCGCCGCCGACGAGAGGCCTCAGTGAGCCGTACGCCGAGGCGTCGCCGACGAGGATGCCGCCGAGCAGGGTCTTCGCGTCGTCCGACAGCACCAGCTTCTTGTACACGCCCGCGACGGGGTCGGCGTACACGACGTCGAGGGCGCCCGGGGTCTCGGCGAAGGCGTCCCCGAAGCTCGCGACGTCGACGCCCGAGAGCTTGAGCTTGGTCGAGAGGTCGTACCCCGGGAAGGATGCCTCGCCCCCGAGGAGCCGCGTCGCCGCGACCTCCGCCATGGCGTAGCCCGGTGCGACGAGCCCGACGCACTGCCCGTCGTAGTTCGCGACCTCGCCGATCGCGAGGATGCGAGGGTCGGAGGTCTGGCAGCCGCCGTCGATGAGCACACCGCCGCGGGGATGCACGTCGAGCTCGGCCGAGCGCGCGAGCTCGTCGCGGGGCCGGACGCCGACGGTGAACACGACCACGTCGGTGCGCTCGTAGGACCCGTCCCGGAACTCCAGCCCGGTCACCTGGCCGGTCCGGTCGGGGTCGAGGCGGGTCGTGATGGCCTCGGTCTTGACGGCGATGCCCCGCGACTCGATGAGCCGGCGCAGCGCCCCGCCTGCGGGCAGGTCCAGCTGTGCGGACATGAGCCGATCCGAGGACTGCACCACGGTGCAGTCCACATCGAGCCCCTGCAGCGCGCCGGCCGCCTCCAGCCCGAGCAGCCCCCCGCCGATCACGGTGCCGGTGAGCCGGCGGCCGAGCTGCGCCGAGCGCCGCTGCACGAACTCCTCGAGCCTCTCGACGTCGTCGAGTGTCCGGTAGACGAAGCAGCCGTCGAGGCCGAAGCCGTCGACCGCGAGACGTGCGGCGTACGATCCGGTCGCCAGGACGAGCCGGTCGTACCCGACGCTGAGCCCGGATCTCGTCGTCACGCGCCGAGCGCTGCGGTCGACGCGCACCACGGCGTCACCCCGCAGGAAGCGGAGGCGTTCGTCGTCGAAGAACGAGCGGTCGAGCGTGAGGTCGTCGGTCGATGCCCCCGCGAAGAACCCGGTGAGCCCGACGCGGTCGTACGGGTGACGGTCCTCCTCGCCGATCAGCGTGACGTGCCAGCGCTCGTCGGCGCGGCTGAGCAGGCTCTCGACGAACCGGTGCGCCACCATGCCCGCGCCCACCACCACGACGTGCGTGCCGAGGGCGGGCAGGGTGCTCATGTCGTCACGGTACGCGGGCGATGTTGCATCGGTGTCAGCGTCGTGTTTCCGGCTGTCGACACGGTCGCGATGGGCCATGGCTCCTCCTCGTGGGGCGGATGTCTCGGTAGGCCCGACGCTACGAGCGGGGTGTTTCACCCCCGGACCGCCCAGGGTTACCTCGAACGAACGTTTCGATCACAGCGGTGCGGCACGCGACGTGAGAACGGACGAGCGCGGCCCGCGCCCCGGCGTGCGGGCCGCGCGCCGAAGGCCTCTTGTCCCGTCCGCCGAAGGAGAGGATTCTCTGGTGCATGGGGACACTCGCTTCGCGCGAGCTCGAGCTGATCCGCTCTCAGTTCGCGTTCTCGCTGCGCGACCGCATCGTGACCAACAACGCCGCGAGCACCCAGCCGCCGCTGGCTGTGCTCGAACTGCTGCGCGACCTGTCCGAGACGTACGAGAACGTCCACCGCGGACAGTCGGATGCCTCCATCCGGACCACGGAGATGTTCGAGGCCTCCTTCGACACGATCGCCGCGTGGATCAACGCGCCGTCCCGGCGCACCCTCTCGATGCACCGCAGCACCACCGAGGCGATCAACGCGGTGATGTACTCGCTCCTGGCGGACTTCCGCGACGGCGACAACGTCGTCACGACCCTGATGGAGCACAACTCGGACTACGTGCCCTGGCATGCGATGTGCCGCGAGATCCTGCCGCGCTTCGGACGCCACGTGGAGGTGAGGCTTGCGCGCTTCGACCACGAGAGCGGCGAGCTCGATCTCGCGCACCTGGCGGAACTGGTGGATGCGCGCACGAAGCTCGTCTGCTGCACCGGCGGATCGAACTTCCTCGGCACGAAGCCGCCGCTGGACCAGGTGCGCGCGATCGCCGACGCCGGCGGCTACGTGCAGCCCGACGGCCGCGTCGGCGCTCTGCTCCTCGTCGACGCCGCCCAGCGGTTCGCGAGCTCCCGCGTCGACGTGCAGGAGATGGAAGCCGACTTCGTCGCGTTCTCGTTCCACAAGCTGCTGGCGCCCTTCGGCGTCGGCGTGCTCTACGCGCGGGAGGACCTGCGCGAGACGCTTCCGCCCTTCTTGTACGGCGGCGACATGATCGCGGAGGGGCAGGTGTTCCCCGACCGGGTCGAGTACAACGATCTGCCATGGAAGTTCTCCGCGGGCACGCCCAACATCCTCGGCGTGATCGCCTCGGCGCAGACGCTGCGCCTCATCGTCGACCTCGTGGGCGCCGACCCGACGCGGGCGTGGTTCCGCACCGACGACCCGCTCGAGCCCGGTGCGGTCGACGCCGCGATGGCGATCGTCGCGGGGCATGCGGCATCCCTCACCCGGCAGGCGATGGAGGGGCTGTCCACGATCGCGGGGCTGCGGATCCACGGCGCGTCCGTGGGGGAGGATCGGACCCCGCTGGTCGCCTTCACCGTGGAGGGCCGCTCCCCGTTCGCCATCGCGCACGCCCTTAACGCCCAGGGTGTCGAATCGCGCGCCGGCTGTCACTGCGCGACCCTGGCCCACCACGACCTCGGCCTCGAACCGGCGGCGAGCTGTCGCGTGAGCTTCACCGTCTACAACACGCCGGAAGAGGTCGACCGGGTGGTGGCGGCGGTTCGCCGTGCCGTCGACGCGCCGCACGACTTCTCATCGGCAGGGACGCCGTCCACATCGGCGGATCGCACCACGACACCCTCGGGGCGGGCCACCGCCGTTGCCCCGTCGCGCTTCGGTAGGGTGTAGCGACCCGACGCGAGGAGGACGTGCGTGCACACGTGGCCAGGATCCGCATACCCGCTCGGGGCGACCTTCGACGGGAGCGGAACCAACTTCGCGCTGTTCAGCGAGGGAGCCGAGCGGGTCGAGCTCTGCCTGTTCGGCACGCGGGGCGCGGAGTCGCGCCTCGACCTCGCTGAGGTGGACGCGTTCGTGTGGCACGCGTACGTGCCGAACATCCAGCCCGGCCAGCGCTACGGCTATCGCGTGCACGGTCCCTACGACCCCGGCAGCGGGCAGCGCTTCAACCCCGCCAAGCTGCTGCTCGATCCCTACGCGAAGGCCGTCGAAGGAGCCATCGAGTGGGGGCAGCCCGTGTACGGGTACACTTTCGGCGACCCCGACTCCCGCAATGACGACGACTCCGCCGCCGACATGATGAAGGGCGTCGTCATCAACCCGTTCTTCGACTGGGCGGGGGACCGGCGGCCGGGGACGCCCTACGCCGAGACGGTGATCTACGAGGCGCACGTCCGCGGGCTCACGATGCGGCATCCCGCCATCCCCGACGAGATGCGCGGCACCTACAGCGCCGTCGCGCACCCGGCGATCATCGAGCACCTGACGAAGCTCGGCGTGACGGCGATCGAGCTCATGCCGGTCCACCAGTTCGTCGACGACGCGATCCTGCAGGGCAAGGGCCTCTCGAACTACTGGGGCTACAACTCGATCTCGTACTTCGCCCCGCACAACAGATACGCCGCCACCGGCGACCGCGGCCAGCAGGTCCAGGAGTTCAAGGGGATGGTGCGCGCCCTGCACGCCGCCGGCATCGAGGTGATCCTCGACGTCGTCTACAACCACACGGCAGAAGGCAATCACCTCGGCCCCACGCTCTCGATGCGCGGGATCGACAATGCCGCGTACTACAAGCTCGACGACGACAAGCGGTACTACACCGATTACACCGGGACCGGCAACAGCCTCAACGTCCGCAACCCCCACTCCCTGCAGCTCATCATGGACTCGCTGCGGTACTGGGTGGTCGACATGCACGTCGACGGGTTCCGGTTCGACCTCGCATCGGCGCTGGCGCGCGAGTTCTACGACGTCGACCGGCTGTCGACGTTCTTCGAGCTCGTCCAGCAGGACCCGATCGTGTCGCAGGTGAAGCTGATCGCCGAGCCCTGGGACGTCGGCCCCGGCGGCTACCAGGTGGGCAACTTTCCGCCGCAGTGGACCGAATGGAACGGCAAGTACCGCGACACCGTCCGCGATTTCTGGCGCGGCGAGCCGCAGGCGCTCGGCGAGTTCGCCTCCCGCCTCACCGGATCCAGCGACCTCTACGAGCACTCGGGGCGCCGCCCGGTGGCATCCGTGAACTTCGTCACGGCGCACGACGGATTCACGTTGCGAGACCTCGTGTCGTACGCCGAGAAGCACAACGACGCCAACGGCGAGGACGGCCGTGACGGCGCCGATGACAACCGCTCCGACAACTACGGGGTCGAAGGACCCACGGACGACCCGGCGGTGCTGACCCTGCGCGCACGGCAGCAGCGGAACTTCCTCGCGACGCTGCTGCTCAGCCAGGGGGTGCCCATGCTGCTGCACGGCGACGAGCTCGGGCGCACGCAGCAGGGGAACAACAACGGCTATGCGCAGGACAACGATGTCACCTGGATCGACTGGGAGGCGGCTGACCTTCCCCTTCTGGAGTTCACCGCGGCGATGAGCCGGCTGCGGCGGGACCACCCCACGTTCCGGCGGCGGCGGTTCTTCGAGGGACGCCCGGTGCACCGCGACGTCGGCGCCCCGCTCTCGGACATCGCGTGGCTCCGGCCCGACGGCACGCTCATGCAGCCCGACGACTGGGACTCGGGGTTCGGTCGCGCGGTCGGCGTGTTCCTCAACGGCCAGGGCATCCGAGAGAAGGACCGGCGCGGCGAGGCGATCCGAGATCGCCATTTCATCGTGCTGTTCAACGCCGGAGACGACATCATCGACTTCCGGATCCCCGTGGTCGAGTACAGCCCGGACTGGGAGGTCGTCATCGACACCGCGGGGGAGCGCGCCGACTCCGCCCTGGTCCGTCCGGGCGACACCGTGCGCCTGGCGGCGAAGTCGCTCATCGTGCTGAGCGAGCATCCCCGCGTCGAACGCGAGGTCGATCACTCGGTCGCGGCGTCGCTCGCCGCGCTCGCCGCCGCGCCCACACCGGCGCACGCCCCGCGCGCGGAGCTGCGCACCTGACGCGGCGCGCAGAAGGCGCCGGGCGAGGCAGAAGCGTCAGTCGACGCCGAGCCAGGAGCGGTCCGTCAGGACGATCGGGCCGTCCTCGGTGATCGCGACGGTGTGCTCGGCGTGCGCGCCGCGCGACCCGTCCACCGAGCGGAGGGTCCAGCCGTCGGGGTCGGTCACCAGCTCGTCCGTCGTCTGCAGGAACCACGGCTCGAGGGCGACGACGAGCCCGGCGCGCAGCGGGTAGCCCCGGCCGGCCTTTCCGTCGTTGGGCACGTGCGGGTCGCCGTGCATGATGCGGCCGACGCCGTGACCGCCGAAGTCGGTGTTGATCGAGTAGCCGTCACCGTGGGCCACGGCCGCGATCGCGGCGGAGATGTCTCCGATGCGGTGGCCGACGGTCGCCGTCCGGATGGCGGCATCCAGAGCCCGCGCCGTCGTGTCGATGAGAGCGAGGTCCTCGTCACGCGGCGTGCCGACCACGAACGAGACGGCGGAGTCCGCGACCCAGCCGTTCACCGATACGGCGAAGTCCAGCGACACGAGGTCGCCGTCGCGCAGCGCGTAATCGAACGGCAGCCCGTGCAGGACGGCGTCGTTCACCGACGTGCAGATGACCTTGCCGAACGGGCTCGCGCCGAACGAGGGGTGGTAGTCGATGTAGCACGACTCCGCACCGGCGCGGCGGATCAGATCGTGCGCGCGGCGGTCGATCGCCAGGAGGTTCGTGCCCACCTTCGTCTCGTCGCGCAGGGTCGCCAGCGTCTCGGCGACGAATCGCCCGGCGGGCTTCATCGCCTCGATCTCGGCAGGGGTGCGCAACTCGATCATGTGGTGTCCTCTCGTCCGCGTTCCATTCTGCCGGGCTGACGGGCCTCTGGCTGGGAGGATCCTCCGCGGCGCGCAGGAGCGGTGCCGCCCCGACCGGCACCGGCGTAGCATCGGAGCATGTGGCTGCGTCGCGCGTTCTTCGGCTGGCTGATCCCCTCAGCCTTCCTGCTTCCGCTGTGGCTGCTCGTCGGATGGGCCGTGTTCAACGCCGGCGGCTGGGCGTTCCTGTGGGTGCTGTTCCTCGCGATCCCGGGCGTCTTCGTGTGGCAGCTGCTCCTCACCCTCCTGGTCCGCGCGCGGGGGACGGTCCGTGCGCAGCGCGCCGCGTCGTGGTGGGACGTGCTCGGCTTCACGGTGTGGCACGGCCTGGTCATCTCGCTGGGGTTCTTCGTCGAGTCCTGGTGGCGCCCGTCATGGTCGTCGCCATCGTCGTGGGCGTCGGCCTGTTCTGGCTGGCGCTGTGGCAGCTGTGGAGCGAAGCGCGCCCGTCGCGCGTCGTCCTGCACACCAGCGAGGGCGTCGCGTACCTCCCGCCGCCGCAGGAGCGCATGGGCGCACCTGACGCCGCCGACCGCGAGGTCATCGTGATCACCGAGAAGCAGGCGCCCTCCGCAGACTGAGGCGTTTTGGCGGGGCGCGGCATCCGTGGCACAATGGTTGTTTGTTGCCCTGACCGGTTCTGCCTCAGGGGAACCAGCTGGACGGCGTCACGCCGAAGGCCTGCGGCACACCTCATCCTTCACAACCCTTCCCGCGGTCGACCTGTGGCGGCCGCAGAGAGAGACGATCATGCAGATCCTCGACGCCGTCGACGCGGCTTCGCTCCGCTCCGACATCCCCACCTTCGGGGCAGGTGACACCGTCAAGGTGCACGTCAACATCACCGAGGGCAACCGCTCCCGCATCCAGGTCTTCCAGGGCGTCGTCATCGGCCGCTCGGGTGACGGTGTGCGCGAGACCTTCACGGTCCGCAAGATCAGCTTCCAGGTCGGGCGTCGAGCGCACCTTCCCGGTGCACTCCCCGGTCATCGACCACATCGAGGTCGTGACCCCGCGGTGACGTCCGCCGCGCCCATAGCTCTACTACCTGCGGCGAAACCTCCAGTGGCAAGAAGGCCAAGGATCAAGGAGAAGCGCGACAACGGACGCATCGCGCAGCGCAGGCCGAAGCCCCGGACCCGTGGTTCCGGGGCTTCGTCGTTTCCCGGCGCGCCCACCTGGACGTGCAGGAACGGCCCGGAGTGTGTCCACCACATTGAAGACGGGCTCGCCGTGACAGTCGGCGCTCAGCGGAGGATCTCAGATGGACAGTAGGAGATGCCCCGTGCTTCACTGTGGTGACACACCTGCCGGGCCGGTTTCCTGCACGTCCCGGTGTGCGCGACCGGGAACGACGAAGCCCCGGACCACGGGTCCGGGGCTTCGGTGAGCTGCGCTGATGCGTCAGTTGTCGCGCTTCTCCTTGGATCTTTGGCCTTCTTGCCAGCGGAGGTTGCGCAGGTAGTAGAGCTTGGCGCGGGCGGGACGTCTACCGCGGGGTCCACGATCCTCGATGATGGTCGATGACCCGGGGAGTGCACCGGGAAGGTTGCGCTCGACGCCAGGGATACCTGGAAGCTGATCTTGCGGACCGTGGAAGGTCTCGCGCACACCGTCACCCGAGCGGACGATGGACGACGCCCTGGATAGACCTGGATGCGGGAGCGGGTTGCCCTCCGGTGCATGTTGACGTGCACCTTGACGGTGTCACCTGCCCCGAAGGTGGGGATGTCGGAGCGGAGCGAAGCCGCGTCGACGGCGTCGAGGATCTGCATGATCGTCTCTCTCTGCGGCCGCCCACAGGTCGACCGCGGGAAGGGTTGTGAAGGATGAGGTGTGCCGCAGGCCTTCGGCGTGACGCCGTCCAGCTGGTTCCCCTGAGGCAGAACCGGTCAGGGCACAAACAACCATTGTGCCACGGATGCCGCGCCCCGCCAAAACGCCTCAGTCTGCGGAGGGCGCCTGCTTCTCGGTGATCACGATGACCTCGCGGTCGGCGGCGTCAGGTGCGCCCATGCGCTCCTGCGGCGGCGGGAGGTACGCGACGCCCTCGCTGGTGTGCAGGACGACGCGCGACGGGCGCGCTTCGCTCCACAGCTGCCACAGCGCCAGCCAGAACAGGCCGACGCCCACGACGATGGCGACGACCATGACGGGCGCCCACCAGGACTCGACGAAGAACCCCAGCGAGATGACCAGGCCGTGCCACACCGTGAAGCCGAGCACGTCCCACCACGACGCGGCGCGCTGCGCACGGACCGTCCCCCGCGCGCGGACCAGGAGGGTGAGGAGCAGCTGCCACACGAAGACGCCCGGGATCGCGAGGAACAGCACCCACAGGAACGCCCAGCCGCCGGCGTTGAACACGGCCCATCCGACGAGCAGCCACAGCGGAAGCAGGAAGGCTGAGGGGATCAGCCAGCCGAAGAACGCGCGACGCAGCCACATGCTCCGATGCTACGCCGGTGCCGGTCGGGGCGGCACCGCTCCTGCGCGCCGCGGAGGATCCTCCCAGCCAGAGGCCCGTCAGCCCGGCAGAATGGAACGCGGACGAGAGGACACCACATGATCGAGTTGCGCACCCCTGCCGAGATCGAGGCGATGAAGCCCGCCGGGCGATTCGTCGCCGAGACGCTGGCGACCCTGCGCGACGAGACGAAGGTGGGCACGAACCTCCTGGCGATCGACCGCCGCGCGCACGATCTGATCCGCCGCGCCGGTGCGGAGTCGTGCTACATCGACTACCACCCCTCGTTCGGCGCGAGCCCGTTCGGCAAGGTCATCTGCACGTCGGTGAACGACGCCGTCCTGCACGGGCTGCCGTTCGATTACGCGCTGCGCGACGGCGACCTCGTGTCGCTGGACTTCGCCGTATCGGTGAACGGCTGGGTCGCGGACTCCGCCGTCTCGTTCGTGGTCGGCACGCCGCGTGACGAGGACCTCGCTCTCATCGACACGACGGCGCGGGCTCTGGATGCCGCCATCCGGACGGCGACCGTCGGCCACCGCATCGGAGACATCTCCGCCGCGATCGCGGCCGTGGCCCACGGTGACGGCTACTCGATCAACACCGACTTCGGCGGTCACGGCGTCGGCCGCATCATGCACGGCGACCCGCACGTGCCCAACGACGGAAAGGCCGGCCGGGGCTACCCGCTGCGCGCCGGGCTCGTCGTCGCCCTCGAGCCGTGGTTCCTGCAGACGACGGACGAGCTGGTGACCGACCCCGACGGCTGGACCCTCCGCTCGGTGGACGGGTCGCGCGGCGCGCACGCCGAGCACACCGTCGCGATCACCGAGGACGGCCCGATCGTCCTGACGGACCGCTCCTGGCTCGGCGTCGACTGACGCTTCTGCCTCGCCCGGCGCCTTCTGCGCGCCGCGTCAGGTGCGCAGCTCCGCGCGCGGGGCGTGCGCCGGTGTGGGCGCGGCGGCGAGCGCGGCGAGCGACGCCGCGACCGAGTGATCGACCTCGCGTTCGACGCGGGGATGCTCGCTCAGCACGATGAGCGACTTCGCCGCCAGGCGCACGGTGTCGCCCGGACGGACCAGGGCGGAGTCGGCGCGCTCCCCCGCGGTGTCGATGACGACCTCCCAGTCCGGGCTGTACTCGACCACGGGGATCCGGAAGTCGATGATGTCGTCTCCGGCGTTGAACAGCACGATGAAATGGCGATCTCGGATCGCCTCGCCGCGCCGGTCCTTCTCTCGGATGCCCTGGCCGTTGAGGAACACGCCGACCGCGCGACCGAACCCCGAGTCCCAGTCGTCGGGCTGCATGAGCGTGCCGTCGGGCCGGAGCCACGCGATGTCCGAGAGCGGGGCGCCGACGTCGCGGTGCACCGGGCGTCCCTCGAAGAACCGCCGCCGCCGGAACGTGGGGTGGTCCCGCCGCAGCCGGCTCATCGCCGCGGTGAACTCCAGAAGGGGAAGGTCAGCCGCCTCCCAGTCGATCCAGGTGACATCGTTGTCCTGCGCATAGCCGTTGTTGTTCCCCTGCTGCGTGCGCCCGAGCTCGTCGCCGTGCAGCAGCATGGGCACCCCCTGGCTGAGCAGCAGCGTCGCGAGGAAGTTCCGCTGCTGCCGTGCGCGCAGGGTCAGCACCGCCGGGTCGTCCGTGGGTCCTTCGACCCCGTAGTTGTCGGAGCGGTTGTCATCGGCGCCGTCACGGCCGTCCTCGCCGTTGGCGTCGTTGTGCTTCTCGGCGTACGACACGAGGTCTCGCAACGTGAATCCGTCGTGCGCCGTGACGAAGTTCACGGATGCCACCGGGCGGCGCCCCGAGTGCTCGTAGAGGTCGCTGGATCCGGTGAGGCGGGAGGCGAACTCGCCGAGCGCCTGCGGCTCGCCGCGCCAGAAATCGCGGACGGTGTCGCGGTACTTGCCGTTCCATTCGGTCCACTGCGGCGGAAAGTTGCCCACCTGGTAGCCGCCGGGGCCGACGTCCCAGGGCTCGGCGATCAGCTTCACCTGCGACACGATCGGGTCCTGCTGGACGAGCTCGAAGAACGTCGACAGCCGGTCGACGTCGTAGAACTCGCGCGCCAGCGCCGATGCGAGGTCGAACCGGAACCCGTCGACGTGCATGTCGACCACCCAGTACCGCAGCGAGTCCATGATGAGCTGCAGGGAGTGGGGGTTGCGGACGTTGAGGCTGTTGCCGGTCCCGGTGTAATCGGTGTAGTACCGCTTGTCGTCGTCGAGCTTGTAGTACGCGGCATTGTCGATCCCGCGCATCGAGAGCGTGGGGCCGAGGTGATTGCCTTCTGCCGTGTGGTTGTAGACGACGTCGAGGATCACCTCGATGCCGGCGGCGTGCAGGGCGCGCACCATCCCCTTGAACTCCTGGACCTGCTGGCCGCGGTCGCCGGTGGCGGCGTATCTGTTGTGCGGGGCGAAGTACGAGATCGAGTTGTAGCCCCAGTAGTTCGAGAGGCCCTTGCCCTGCAGGATCGCGTCGTCGACGAACTGGTGGACCGGCATGAGCTCGATCGCCGTCACGCCGAGCTTCGTCAGGTGCTCGATGATCGCCGGGTGCGCGACGGCGCTGTAGGTGCCGCGCATCTCGTCGGGGATGGCGGGATGCCGCATCGTGAGCCCGCGGACGTGCGCCTCGTAGATCACCGTCTCGGCGTAGGGCGTCCCCGGCCGCCGGTCCCCCGCCCAGTCGAAGAACGGGTTGATGACGACGCCCTTCATCATGTCGGCGGCGGAGTCGTCGTCATTGCGGGAGTCGGGGTCGCCGAAAGTGTACCCGTACACGGGCTGCCCCCACTCGATGGCTCCTTCGACGGCCTTCGCGTAGGGATCGAGCAGCAGCTTGGCGGGGTTGAAGCGCTGCCCGCTGCCGGGGTCGTAGGGACCGTGCACGCGATAGCCGTAGCGCTGGCCGGGCTGGATGTTCGGCACGTACGCGTGCCACACGAACGCGTCCACCTCAGCGAGGTCGAGGCGCGACTCCGCGCCCCGCGTGCCGAACAGGCAGAGCTCGACCCGCTCGGCTCCCTCGCTGAACAGCGCGAAGTTGGTTCCGCTCCCGTCGAAGGTCGCCCCGAGCGGGTATGCGGATCCTGGCCACGTGTGCACGCACGTCCTCCTCGCGTCGGGTCGCTACACCCTACCGAAGCGCGACGGGGCAACGGCGGTGGCCCGCCCCGAGGGTGTCGTGGTGCGATCCGCCGATGTGGACGGCGTCCCTGCCGATGAGAAGTCGTGCGGCGCGTCGACGGCACGGCGAACCGCCGCCACCACCCGGTCGACCTCTTCCGGCGTGTTGTAGACGGTGAAGCTCACGCGACAGCTCGCCGCCGGTTCGAGGCCGAGGTCGTGGTGGGCCAGGGTCGCGCAGTGACAGCCGGCGCGCGATTTCGACACCCTGGGCGTTAAGGGCGTGCGCGATGGCGAACGGGGAGCGGCCCTCCACGGTGAAGGCGACCAGCGGGGTCCGATCCTCCCCCACGGACGCGCCGTGGATCCGCAGCCCCGCGATCGTGGACAGCCCCTCCATCGCCTGCCGGGTGAGGGATGCCGCATGCCCCGCGACGATCGCCATCGCGGCGTCGACCGCACCGGGCTCGAGCGGGTCGTCGGTGCGGAACCACGCCCGCGTCGGGTCGGCGCCCACGAGGTCGACGATGAGGCGCAGCGTCTGCGCCGAGGCGATCACGCCGAGGATGTTGGGCGTGCCCGCGGAGAACTTCCATGGCAGATCGTTGTACTCGACCCGGTCGGGGAACACCTGCCCCTCCGCGATCATGTCGCCGCCGTACAAGAAGGGCGGAAGCGTCTCGCGCAGGTCCTCCCGCGCGTAGAGCACGCCGACGCCGAAGGGCGCCAGCAGCTTGTGGAACGAGAACGCGACGAAGTCGGCTTCCATCTCCTGCACGTCGACGCGGGAGCTCGCGAACCGCTGGGCGGCGTCGACGAGGAGCAGAGCGCCGACGCGGCCGTCGGGCTGCACGTAGCCGCCGGCGTCGGCGATCGCGCGCACCTGGTCCAGCGGCGGCTTCGTGCCGAGGAAGTTCGATCCGCCGGTGCAGCAGACGAGCTTCGTGCGCGCATCCACCAGTTCCGCCAGGTGCGCGAGATCGAGCTCGCCGCTCTCGTGGTCGAAGCGCGCAAGCCTCACCTCCACGTGGCGTCCGAAGCGCGGCAGGATCTCGCGGCACATCGCATGCCAGGGCACGTAGTCCGAGTTGTGCTCCATCAGGGTCGTGACGACGTTGTCGCCGTCGCGGAAGTCCGCCAGGAGCGAGTACATCACCGCGTTGATCGCCTCGGTGGTGCTGCGGTGCATCGAGAGGGTGCGCCGGGACGGCGCGTTGATCCACGCGGCGATCGTGTCGAAGGAGGCCTCGAACATCTCCGTGGTCCGGATGGAGGCATCCGACTGTCCGCGGTGGACGTTCTCGTACGTCTCGGACAGGTCGCGCAGCAGTTCGAGCACAGCCAGCGGCGGCTGGGTGCTCGCGGCGTTGTTGGTCACGATGCGGTCGCGCAGCGAGAACGCGAACTGAGAGCGGATCAGCTCGAGCTCGCGCGAAGCGAGTGTCCCCATGCACCAGAGAATCCTCTCCTTCGGCGGACGGGACAAGAGGCCTTCGGCGCGCGGCCCGCACGCCGGGGCGCGGGCCGCGCTCGTCCGTTCTCACGTCGCGTGCCGCACCGCTGTGATCGAAACGTTCGTTCGAGGTAACCCTGGGCGGTCCGGGGGTGAAACACCCCGCTCGTAGCGTCGGGCCTACCGAGACATCCGCCCCACGAGGAGGAGCCATGGCCCATCGCGACCGTGTCGACAGCCGGAAACACGACGCTGACACCGATGCAACATCGCCCGCGTACCGTGACGACATGAGCACCCTGCCCGCCCTCGGCACGCACGTCGTGGTGGTGGGCGCGGGCATGGTGGCGCACCGGTTCGTCGAGAGCCTGCTCAGCCGCGCCGACGAGCGCTGGCACGTCACGCTGATCGGCGAGGAGGACCGTCACCCGTACGACCGCGTCGGGCTCACCGGGTTCTTCGCGGGGGCATCGACCGACGACCTCACGCTCGACCGCTCGTTCTTCGACGACGAACGCCTCCGCTTCCTGCGGGGTGACGCCGTGGTGCGCGTCGACCGCAGCGCTCGGCGCGTGACGACGAGATCCGGGCTCAGCGTCGGGTACGACCGGCTCGTCCTGGCGACCGGATCGTACGCCGCACGTCTCGCGGTCGACGGCTTCGGCCTCGACGGCTGCTTCGTCTACCGGACACTCGACGACGTCGAGAGGCTCGAGGAGTTCGTGCAGCGGCGCTCGGCGCAGCTCGGCCGCCGGCTCACCGGCACCGTGATCGGCGGGGGGCTGCTCGGGCTGGAGGCGGCCGGCGCGCTGCAGGGGCTCGATGTGGACTGCACCGTGGTGCAGTCCTCGGATCGGCTCATGTCCGCACAGCTGGACCTGCCCGCAGGCGGGGCGCTGCGCCGGCTCATCGAGTCGCGGGGCATCGCCGTCAAGACCGAGGCCATCACGACCCGCCTCGACCCCGACCGGACCGGCCAGGTGACCGGGCTGGAGTTCCGGGACGGGTCCTACGAGCGCACCGACGTGGTCGTGTTCACCGTCGGCGTCCGGCCCCGCGACGAGCTCGCGCGCTCGGCCGAGCTCGACGTGCATCCCCGCGGCGGTGTGCTCATCGACGGCGGCTGCCAGACCTCCGACCCTCGCATCCTCGCGATCGGCGAGGTCGCGAACTACGACGGGCAGTGCGTCGGGCTCGTCGCACCGGGCTACGCCATGGCGGAGGTCGCGGCGACGCGGCTCCTCGGGGGCGAGGCATCCTTCCCGGGGTACGACCTCTCGACCAAGCTCAAGCTCTCGGGCGTCGACGTCGCGAGCTTCGGGGACGCCTTCGCCGAGACCCCGGGCGCCCTCGACGTCGTGTACGCCGACCCCGTCGCGGGCGTGTACAAGAAGCTGGTGCTGTCGGACGACGCGAAGACCCTGCTCGGCGGCATCCTCGTCGGCGACGCCTCGGCGTACGGCTCACTGAGGCCTCTCGTCGGCGGCGCGCTGGGCGGAGACCCCGCGGCTTACCTCATGCCCGAGGGCGGCGTGGCCGCACCGACCGGCGAACTGCCCGACGACGCGCTCGTGTGCTCGTGCAACAGCGTCAGCGCGGGTCGCATCCGCCACGCCGTGCACGAGGAGGGCTGCACCGACGCCGGCGGCGTCAAGGCGTGCACGAAGGCGGGTGCCGCGTGCGGCTCGTGCCTCACCATGGTGAAGAAGCTCGTGGGCGCCGAGCTCGCCAAGACCGGCGCGACGGTGAGCAACGCCCTGTGCGAGCACTTCGACCTGTCGCGACGTCAGCTCTTCGACGCCGTCCGGGTGTCGGGCCTGCGCACCTTCAGCGCCGTCATCGAGCGGTTCGGCGTCGGCCGCGGCTGCGACATCTGCAAGCCCGCGCTGGCGAGCATCCTGTCGACCCTCGTCGGCGGCCACGTCCTCGATGGCGAGAACGCGACGTTGCAGGACACCAACGACCACGTGATGGCGAACCTGCAGAAGGACGGCAGCTACTCGGTCGTGCCGCGCATCCCCGGTGGCGAGATCACTCCGGAGGGGCTGCTCGTGATCGGGCAGGTCGCGCAGGATTTCGGGCTGTACACGAAGATCACCGGCGGCCAGCGCATCGACCTGTTCGGGGCCCGTCTGGAGCAGCTGCCCGACATCTGGAAGCGGCTGGTGGATGCGGGTTTCGAGTCCGGGCACGCCTACGGCAAGTCGCTGCGCACCGTGAAGTCGTGCGTCGGCTCGACCTGGTGCCGGTACGGCGTGCAGGACTCGGTGGGCATGGCCGTGCAGCTGGAGCTGCGCTACCGCGGGCTGCGCTCGCCGCACAAGCTCAAGCTCGGTGTCTCGGGCTGCGCCCGCGAGTGCGCCGAAGCCCGGGGCAAGGATGTCGGGGTGATCGCGACCGAGGCCGGGTGGAACATGTACGTCGGCGGCAAACGGCGGCTTCACCCCGCGTCACGCGGTCCTGCTGGCCGAAGGCCTGAGCGACGACGAGCTGCTGACCGCGATCGACCGGTTCCTGATGTACTACATCTTCACCGCCGACCGCCTGCAGCGCACGGCGCCGTGGTTCGAAGAGCTCGACGGCGGCATCGAGGGGCTGCGCGAGGTCATCTTCGACGACAGCCTCGGCATCTGCGCCGACCTCGACACCGCGATGGCCGCGCACATCGGCACGTACGAGGATGAATGGGCCGCGACGCTCCGCGACCCCGACAAGCTGCGGCGCTTCGCCTCGTTCGTGAACGCCCCCGCCACGCCCGATCCGTCGCTCGCCTACGTCGCCGAACGCGGTCAGCCCCGTCCCGCCACCGCCGAGGAGCGCGGCGACGGCGGCGTCCTCATCGCCGGAACGACCCTGGAGGTGCGCCGATGACCCTCATCGACCCGCAGACGACCGCGCACGTCGCCCCGCCCGGCTGGGTGCGGGTGTGCGCACTCACCGACCTCGAGATCGAGCGCGGCCGGGCCGCCCTGCTCGGGGGCACGCAGATCGCGCTGTTCCTCACCCGCGGCGCGGACGGCCGCGACGGCCGGGTGTACGCGGTGTCGAACTTCGACCCATTCAGCCGGGCGAACGTCATCTCGCGCGGCATCGTGGGCACCCGTCAGGACGCGCCGACCGTGGCCTCGCCGATGTTCAAGCAGGTGTTCGACCTCCGCACCGGGATCTGCCTCGACGCGCAGGGCAAGGATCCGGTGAACCTGCACGTGTGGCCGACCGCCGTGGCCGACGGCATGGTCCTGGTGCGCTGGGACGAGCCCGCCGACGGGAGCGCACCGTGACCGGGCGCGTCCACCTGATCGGCGGCGGCCCCGGCCCCATCGACCTCATGACGGTCCGCGCGTGGCGCCTCCTCACCTCGGGCCGAGGTCGTCGTGATGGACCGGCTCGGGCCGACCGATCTGCGCGGCGAGCTGCGGCCGGACGCCGAGGTGATCGACGTCGGAAAGCTGCCGGGGCACCACCCGGTCCCGCAGGACGAGATCAACGCGCTGCTGGTGGACCGTGCCCGCGCGGGCAACCAGGTCGTCCGGCTCAAGGGCGGGGACCCGTTCGTCTTCGGCCGCGGCGGCGAAGAGGTGGCGGCGTGCCTGGCCGCCGGCATCCCGGTCGACGTCGTCCCCGGAGTCACGAGCGCCGTGGCCGTGCCCCAGGCCGCGGGCATCCCGGTCACCCACCGCGGCGTCGCAACCGCCGTGCACATCGTCCACGGCCAGGGACCGGTCAGCGCATCGACCGTCGCGGCGCTGCGCGACCCCGAGGTCACCACCGTGATCCTGATGGGGGTGAGCGCGATCCCCCGCATCGTCGCGGATGCGCTGCGCGCAGGCGTCGACGCCGACCGTCCGGTGGCGATCGTGGAGCGCGGTCACCACCTCGACCAGCGGACGACGCGCACTACGCTCGGAGGGCGGTGCTGGATGCCGGGCGCACCGGCATCCGCAACCCCGCGGTCATCGTGGTCGGCGACGTCGCCCGCGCCGAACTGCTGCTTCCCGCGCACGAGATGACAGGTGACACCGTCCGTTGAGCTCCACCACCCGCCCCACTCTGTCGGCCGCGCTCGATGGCTGCACCGTCGTCATCGCGGTCGATCGGCGATCCTCTGAGCTGTCGGCCGCGCTGGAACGGCACGGCGCCGTCGTGCGACAGGCGCCGGCGCTGACGATCGTGCCGCACATCGACGACGACGCGCTGATCGCCGCGACGCGGTCGCTGATCGCCGCGCCGCCCGACATCGTGGTCGCCACGACAGGCGTCGGGTTCCGCGGCTGGATCGAGGCGGCGGACGAGGCGGGTCTCGCCGACGAGCTGCATGCGGCGCTCGCCGGAGCGCGGATCGTCGCACGCGGGCCCAAGGCGCGCGGGGCGATCCAGCAGGCGGGGTTCACTGCGGACTGGGTGGCCGAGTCCGAGACGTCCGCAGAGCTCGGCGAGTATCTCCTCGCGGAAGGTGTCGCCGGTCACCGCGTCGCGGTGCAGCACCACGGCTCGGGCGCCGACGGTCTGGACGAGCTGCTCGGGGATGCCGGCGCCGACGTCGTGAGCCTCACGGTGTACCGCTGGGGTCCGCCGCCCGACCCCGCGGTCGTCGCGCGGTCGGTGCTCGCCGCGGCACAGGGCGAGGTGGACGCGGTGCTCTTCACGTCGGCTCCCGGCGCGGCGGAGTGGATGGCCGCGGCCGCCCGGGAGGGTGCGCAGGAGGCCATCGTCGACCGCACCAGGCGAGGGACGCCTGCTGCTGGCGGCCGTGGGGCCGATCACCGCAGGACCCCTGCAGGACGCCGGAGCCGAGCCCCTCATCGCCGAGCGCGGTCGCCTCGGCGCCCTCGTGCGTGCCGTCGTGTCGCATTTCGGCGGCGGGCACGCCGACGCGCTGCAGACGGGCGCAGGACGCCTCGAGCTGCGCAGCGCAGGCGTCGTCCTCGACGGCCGTCACATCCCGCTGTCGCGGACGGGTGCCGACCTGATGGCGGCGCTGTTCGATGCGGGCGGCGGCGTGGTCTCACGTCAGCGGCTGCAGTCCGTGCTCCCCCGCTCGGGTGAGAACACCCATGCCGTCGAGATGGCGGTGGCACGGCTGCGCGAGGCTCTCGGCACGCCCGATCTGGTGAAGACCGTCGTCAAGCGCGGTTACCGGCTGGACGTCGTCGATCCGGTGTGAGACCGCGGCCGCTCTTCTCGCGGACGCTCAGTCCGTCGCCGCGACGTCGGCCCCTTCGAGCAGGTCCGGGCGATGCGCCTGCGTGCGTGCCAGGCTCTGCTCGCGCCGCCACGCGGCGATGGCGCCGTGATTGCCGCTCAGGAGCACCGGCGGCACCTCCAGCCCGCGCCACTCGGCAGGCTTCGTATAGCTCGGGTACTCCAGCATCCCGAGCTCGTGGGACTCCTCGACGAGGCTCTCGGGGTTGCCGACGACACCGGGGATCAGCCGCGAGACAGCCTCGATGACGGCCATCGCGGCCACCTCGCCGCCGTTGAGCACGTAGTCGCCGAGGCTGACGAGACGCACGCGACCGCGGGCGGCGTAGTGGTCGACGACCCGCTGGTCGATGCCTTCGTAGCGTCCGCACGCGAACACGAGGTGCTGCTCCTGCGCCAGCTCGCGCGCGAGCGGCTGCGAGAACAGCTCCCCCGCGGGCGACGGCACGAGCAGCACGGCGTCCTCGCTCAGCACGGCAATCCAGCGCCTCGCCCCACGGCTCGGGCTTCATGACCATGCCGGCGCCGCCGCCGTAGGGTGTGTCGTCGACGGTGCGGTGCCGATCGTGGGTCCAGTCCCGCAGGTCGTGGACGTGCATGTCGAGGATGCCGCGGTCGCGCGCCTTGCCGATGAGCGAGACGCCGAGGACGTCGAAGAACGTCGGGAAGATCGTGACGATGTCCACGCGCATGTTTCGAGTCTAGAAGGCCCCCGTGTTTCGGACGTGTGACGGGTCCCCCCACCTCGGCACCGCGGGGTCGTGATCGAGAAGTGACGGAGAGGTAACCGCGCGGCTCGACCGGCCGAAACACCCGCTTTCTAGCGTGGACGCACACTCACCCGCATCGTCGGTCCACCAGGAGGCGCCATGACCACGACCGTGACCCCGTCCACGCCGGATGCCGCTGCCCCGCCCCTCAGTCCGCTCACCCGGCGCCCCGGCCGCTGGATCGACGGCTGGAACGCCGAGGATCCCGCGTTCTGGCAGGCCGAGGGCCGGGCGATCGCCCGGCGCAACCTCGGCTGGTCGATCTTCGCCGAGTTCCTCGGGTTCATCATCTGGCAGCTGTGGAGCATCGTCGTCGTGATGCTGCCGGCGGCGGGCTTCACGCTCTCCAGCTCCGAGGCCTTCTGGCTGATCTCGCTGCCGAGCCTCGTCGGCGCCACACTCCGCTTCCCGTACACGTTCATGGTCGCGGTCTTCGGCGGCCGCAACTGGACCATCGTGTCGGCGGGCCTGCTGCTCATCCCCGCGGTGCTGCTCGGCATCGTCGTCTCCAACCCCGACACGCCGTTCGGCGTGCTGCTGGTGGTCGCGGCGCTCGGCGGCGTCGGCGGCGGCAACTTCGCGAGCTCGATGGCCAACATCACCTACTTCTTCCCGCAGAAGGAGAAGGGATGGGCCCTCGGCCTCAACGCCGCCGGCGGCAACCTCGGCACCTCCGTCGCGCAGTTCGCGGTGCCCATCGTCGTCACCATCGGCGCCGCGTCGACGCTCAACATCTCGCTGGCGGGCTGGATGTGGGTGCCACTGATCCTCGTCGCGATGTTCGGCGCATGGCGCTACATGGACAACCTGTCGTCGGCCAAGGCGGACTTCGGCAGCTCGGCGGCGGCGCTGCGCGAGCCGCACCTGTGGGTCATGGCGCTGCTGTACATCGGCACGTTCGGCTCGTTCATCGGCTTCGCGAGCGTGTTCCCCAAGCTGATCGCCGATCAGTTTCCCGGAGTACTCGACCATCCAGATCGGCACCGCGTCGATCACGCTCGCCTTCCTCGGAGCGCTCGTCGGCTCGCTCGCCCGCCCGTACGGCGGACGCCTCGCCGACCGCTTCGGGGGCGCCCGGGTGACCGTGTGCGCGTTCGCTGTCATGGCCGTCGCGCCCTGGCGCTCATCTGGACCATGCAGCTGCACAGCTTCGTGGTGTTCCTCGCCTGCTTCCTCGTGCTGTTCGCCGCGACGGGCATGGGCAACGGCTCGACGTATCGCATGATCCCCAGCATCTTCGCGGCCCGCTCGCAGGCCAGGGGCTACGCGACGGGCACCCCCGAGGCGACGAAGATGCTGCGCAAGTCGGCCGCGGCCCTGGGCATCATCTCGGCCATCGGCGCGTACGGCGGGTTCCTCGTGCCGCAGGTGCTCAACGCGTCCCAGCTGGCGACCGGCGGCTACACGGCGGCCCTTCGTCGGCTTCGTCGCCGGCTACGTCGCCCTGCTGCTGGTGACCCTGTTCGTCTACGTCGTCCCGCGCGCGTCGCTCGCCATGCAGCGCATCTGACCCCACCGCGCCACGACGGGAGTGGATGCCTCGGCCCGAGGCATCCACTCCCGTCTTCGTGCGCCCACCGTGCGTGCCCGGCGCGCCGGGGTGAGGCCCGCCGCCGGAGCAGTGCCGCGTCAGTAGACGTCGCGCACGTAGCGGGCGTCGGCGGCGAGGGTGCGCAGGTACTCCCCGGCGGCCTCCTCGCCGAGACCCGCCGTGCTGCTGTGCGATCGTGGCGAGCGTCGCCTCGACGTCCTGGCCATCCGGCTCGCGTCGCCGCACACGTAGAGGTGCGCGCCGTCCTGCAGCCAGCGCCACAGGCGGGCACCGTGCTTCGAGCATGCGGTCCTGCACGTAGATCTTCTGCCGCTGGTCGCGCGAGAACGCGACGTCCAGGCGTGTCAGGAAGCCGTCGTCGTGCATCGCGACGAGCTCGTCGCGATGCACGACGACGGCTTCCTGACACGCCTGGACGTCGCGTTTCTCGCGCGACCAGCGGCAGAAGATCTACGTGCAGGAACCGCATGCTCGAGCACGGTGCCCGCCTGTGGCGCTGGCTGCAGGACGGCGCCGCACCTCTACGTGTGCGGCGACGCGAGCCGGATGGCAAGGACGTCGAGGCGACGCTCGCCACGATCGCACAGCAGCACGGCGGTCTCGGCGAGGAGGCCGCCGGGGAGTACCTGCGCACCCTCGCCGCCGACGCCCGCTACGTGCGCGACGTCTACTGACGCGGCACTGCTCCGGCGGCGGGCCTCACCCCGGCGCGCCGGGCACGCACGGTGGGCGCACGAAGACGGGAGTGGATGCCTCGGGCCGAGGCATCCACTCCCGTCGTGGCGCGGTGGGGTCAGATGCGCTGCATGGCGAGCGACGCGCGCGGGACGACGTAGACGAACAGGGTCACCAGCAGCAGGGCGACGTAGCCGGGACGAAGCCGACGAAGGCCGCCGTGTAGCCGCCGGTCGCCAGCTGGGGACGCGTTGAGCACCTGCGGCACGAGGAACCCGCCGTACGCGCGATGGCCGAGATGATGCCCAGGGCCGCGGCCCGACTTGCGCAGCATCTTCGTCGCCTCGGGGGTGCCCGTCCGCGTAGCCCCTGGCCTGCGAGCGGGCCGCCGAAGATGCTGGGGATCATGCGATACGTCGAGCCGTTGCCCATGCCCGTCGCGGCGAACAGCACGAGGAAGCAGGCGAGGAACACCACGAGCTGTGCAGCTGCATGGTCCAGATGAGCGCCAGGGCGCCGACGGCCATGACAGCGAACGCGCACACGGTCCACCCGGGCGCCCCCGAAGCGGTCGGCGAGGCGTCCGCCGTACGGGCGGGCGAGCGAGCCGACGAGCGCTCCGAGGAAGGCGAGCGTGATCGACGCGGTGCCGATCTGGATGGTCGAGTACTCCGGGAACTGATCGGCGATCAGCTTGGGGAACACGCTCGCGAAGCCGATGAACGAGCCGAACGTGCCGATGTACAGCAGCGCCATGACCCACAGGTGCGGCTCGCGCAGCGCCGCCGCCGAGCTGCCGAAGTCCGCCTTGGCCGACGACAGGTTGTCCATGTAGCGCCATGCGCCGAACATCGCGACGAGGATCAGTGGCACCCACATCCAGCCCGCCAGCGAGATGTTGAGCGTCGACGCGGCGCCGATGGTGACGACGATGGGCACCGCGAACTGCGCGACGGAGGTGCCGAGGTTGCCGCCGGCGGCGTTGAGGCCGAGGGCCCATCCCTTCTCCTTCTGCGGGAAGAAGTAGGTGATGTTGGCCATCGAGCTCGCGAAGTTGCCGCCGCCGACGCCGCCGAGCGCCGCGACCACCAGCAGCACGCCGAACGGCGTGTCGGGGTTGGAGACGACGATGCCGAGCAGCACCGCGGGGATGAGCAGCAGGCCCGCCGACACGATGGTCCAGTTGCGGCCGCCGAAGACCGCGACCATGAACGTGTACGGGAAGCGGAGTGTGGCGCCGACGAGGCTCGGCAGCGAGATCAGCCAGAAGGCCTCGGAGCTGGAGAGCGTGAAGCCCGCCGCCGGCAGCATCACGACGACGATGCTCCACAGCTGCCAGATGATGAACCCGAGGAACTCGGCGAAGATCGACCAGCCGAGGTTGCGCCGGGCGATCGCCCGGCCCTCGGCCTGCCAGAACGCGGGATCCTCGGCGTTCCAGCCGTCGATCCAGCGGCCGGGGCGCCGGGTGAGCGGACTGAGGGGCGGGGCAGCGGCATCCGGCGTGGACGGGGTCACGGTCGTGGTCATGGCGCCTCCTGGTGGACCGACGATGCGGGTGAGTGTGCGTCCCACGCTAGAAAGCGGGTGTTTCGGCCGGTCGAGCCGCGCGGTTACCTCTCCGTCACTTCTCGATCACGACCCCGCGGTGCCGAGGTGGGGGACCCGTCACACGTCCGAAACACGGGGGCCTTCTAGACTCGAAACATGCGCGTGGACATCGTCACGATCTTCCCGACGTTCTTCGACGTCCTCGGCGTCTCGCTCATCGGCAAGGCGCGCGACCCGCGGCATCCTCGACATGCACGTCCACGACCTGCGGGACTGGACCCACGATCGGCACCGCACCGTCGACGACACACCCTACGGCGGCGGCGCCGGCATGGTCATGAAGCCCGAGCCGTGGGGCGAGGCGCTGGATGCCGTGCTGAGCGAGGACGCCGTGCTGCTCGTGCCGTCGCCCGCGGGGAGCTGTTCTCGCAGCCGCTCGCGCGCGAGCTGGCGCAGGAGCAGCACCTCGTGTTCGCGTGCGGACGCTACGAAGGCATCGACCAGCGGGTCGTCGACCACTACGCCGCCCGCGGTCGCGTGCGTCTCGTCAGCCTCGGCGACTACGTGCTCAACGGCGGCGAGGTGGCCGCGATGGCCGTCATCGAGGCTGTCTCGCGGCTGATCCCCGGTGTCGTCGGCAACCCCGAGAGCCTCGTCGAGGAGTCCCACGAGCTCGGGATGCTGGAGTACCCGAGCTATACGAAGCCTGCCGAGTGGCGCGGGCTGGAGGTGCCGCCGGTGCTCCTGAGCGGCAATCACGGCGCCATCGCCGCGTGGCGGCGCGAGCAGAGCCTGGCACGCACGCAGGCGCATCGCCCGGACCTGCTCGAAGGGGCCGACGTCGCGGCGACGGACTGAGCGTCCGCGAGAAGAGCGGCCGCGGTCTCACACCGGATCGACGACGTCCAGCCGGTAACCGCGCTTGACGACGGTCTTCACCAGATCGGGCGTGCCGAGAGCCTCGCGCAGCCGTGCCACCGCCATCTCGACGGCATGGGTGTTCTCACCCGAGCGGGGGAGCACGGACTGCAGCCGCTGACGTGAGACCACGCCGCCGCCCGCATCGAACAGCGCCGCCATCAGGTCGGCACCCGTCCGCGACAGCGGGATGTGACGGCCGTCGAGGACGACGCCTGCGCTGCGCAGCTCGAGGCGTCCTGCGCCCGTCTGCAGCGCGTCGGCGTGCCCGCCGCCGAAATGCGACACGACGGCACGCACGAGGGCGCCGAGGGCGACCGCGCTCGGCGATGAGGGGCTCGGCTCCGGCGTCCTGCAGGGGTCCTGCGGTGATCGGCCCCACGGCCGCCAGCAGCAGGCGTCCTCGCCTGGTGCGGTCGACGATGGCCTCCTGCGCACCCTCCCGGGCGGCCGCGGCCATCCACTCCGCCGCGCCGGGAGCCGACGTGAAGAGCACCGCGTCCACCTCGCCCTGTGCCGCGGCGAGCACCGACCGCGCGACGACCGCGGGGTCGGGCGGCGGACCCCAGCGGTACACCGTGAGGCTCACGACGTCGGCGCCGGCATCCCCGAGCAGCTCGTCCAGACCGTCGGCGCCCGAGCCGTGGTGCTGCACCGCGACGCGGTGACCGGCGACACCTTCCGCGAGGAGATACTCGCCGAGCTCTGCGGACGTCTCGGACTCGGCCACCCAGTCCGCAGTGAACCCCGCCTGCTGGATCGCCCCGCGCGCCTTGGGCCCGCGTGCGACGATCCGCGCTCCGGCGAGCGCCGCATGCAGCTCGTCGGCGAGACCCGCCTCGTCCGCCGCCTCGATCCAGCCGCGGAACCCGACGCCTGTCGTGGCGACCACGATGTCGGGCGGCGCGGCGATCAGCGACCGCGTCGCGGCGATCAGCGCGTCGTCGTCGATGTGCGGCACGATCGTCAGCGCCGGCGCCTGTCGCACGACGGCGCCGTGCCGTTCCAGCGCGGCCGACAGCTCAGAGGATCGCCGATCGACCGCGATGACGACGGTGCAGCCATCGAGCGCGGCCGACAGAGTGGGGCGGGTGGTGGAGCTCAACGGACGGTGTCACCTGTCATCTCGTGCGCGGGAAGCAGCAGTTCGGCGCGGGCGACGTCGCCGACCACGATGACCGCGGGGTTGCGGATGCCGGTGCGCCCGGCATCCAGCACCGCCCTCCCGAGCGTAGTGCGCGTCGTCCGCTGGTCGAGGTGGTGACCGCGCTCCACGATCGCCACCGGACGGTCGGCGTCGACGCCTGCGCGCAGCGCATCCGCGACGATGCGGGGGATCGCGCTCACCCCCATCAGGATCACGGTGGTGACCTCGGGGTCGCGCAGCGCCGCGACGGTCGATGCGCTGACCGGTCCCTGGCCGTGGACGATGTGCACGGCGGTTGCGACGCCGCGGTGGGTGACCGGGATGCCCGCGGCCTGGGGCACGGCCACGGCGCTCGTGACTCCGGGGACGACGTCGACCGGGATGCCGGCGGCCAGGCACGCCGCCACCTCTTCGCCGCCGCGGCCGAAGACGAACGGGTCCCCGCCCTTGAGCCGGACGACCTGGTTGCCCGCGCGGGCACGGTCCACCAGCAGCGCGTTGATCTCGTCCTGCGGGACCGGGTGGTGCCCCGGCAGCTTTCCGACGTCGATCACCTCGGCGTCCGGCCGCAGCTCGCCGCGCAGATCGGTCGGCCCGAGCCGGTCCATCACGACGACCTCGGCCGAGGTGAGGAGGCGCCACGCGCGGACCGTCATGAGGTCGATGGGGCCGGGGCCGCCGCCGATCAGGTGGACGCGCCCGGTCACGGTGCGCTCCCGTCGGCGGGCTCGTCCCAGCGCACCAGGACCATGCCGTCGGCCACGGCGGTCGGCCACACGTGCAGGTTCACCGGATCCTTGCCCTGCGCGTCGAGGCAGATCCCGGTGCGGAGGTCGAACACCTGCTTGAACATCGGCGAGGCCACGGTCGGCGCGTCCTGACGGGTGCCCACGATGCCGCGCGAGATGACGTTCGCCCGGCTGAATGGGTCGAAGTTCGACACCGCGTACACCCGGCCGTCGCGGCCGTCCGCGCCGCGGGTGAGGAACAGCGCGATCTGCGTGCCCCCGAGCAGGGCGGCCCGGCCGCGCTCGATCTCGAGGTCGGTGAGTGCGCACACCCGCACCCAGCCGGGCGGGGCGACGTGCGCGGTCGTCTGCGGGTCGATGAGGGTCATCGGCGCACCTCCAGGGTCGTTCCGGCGATGAGGACGCCGCCGTCGCCGCGCTCCTCGGCGGTGGCGGGACGGGGCTGACCGCGTTCGGCGACGTAGGCGAGCGACGGATCGGGCGTGGCGGGGGCGTTCACGAACGAGGCGAAGCGCCGCAGCTTGTCGGGGTCGCGGAGCGTCGCGGCCCATTCATCCTCGTACGTGCCGATGTGCGCGGCCATCGCGGTGTCGAGGTCGGCGCAGATGCCGAGGCTGTCGTCGAAGATGACCTCGCGCAGCCCCTCGATGCCGCCGTCGAGCTCTTCGAACCACGGCGCCGTGCGCTGCAGGCGGTCGGCGGTGAAGATGTAGTACATCAGGAACCGGTCGATCGCGGTCAGCAGCTCGTCGTCGCTCAGGCCTTCGGCCAGCAGGACCGCGTGACGCGGGGTGAAGCCGCCGTTGCCGCCGACGTACATGTTCCACCCGGCCTCGGTCGCGATCACCCCGACATCCTTGCCCCGGGCTTCGGCGCACTCGCGGGCGCAGCCCGAGACACCGAGCTTGAGCTTGTGCGGCGAGCGCAGCCCGCGGTAGCGCAGCTCCAGCTGCACGGCCATGCCCACCGAGTCCTGCACGCCGTACCGGCACCAGGTCGAGCCGACGCACGACTTCACGGTGCGCAGCGACTTGCCGTAGGCGTGCCCGGACTCGAAACCCGCATCCACCAGCCGCTTCCAGATGTCGGGCAGCTGCTCCAGACGGGCCCCGAACAGGTCGATGCGCTGGCCGCCGGTGATCTTCGTGTACAGCCCGAAATCCTGCGCGACCTGCCCGATCACGAGCAGCCCCTCCGGAGTGATCTCGCCACCGGGGATGCGCGGCACGACCGAGTAGCTGCCGTCCTTCTGCAGGTTCGCCATCACGTGGTCGTTGGTGTCCTGCAACGTCGCGTTCTCGCCATCGAGGACGTGGCCGCCGACGAGGGTCGACAGGATGCTCGCCAGCGCGGGCTTGCAGATGTCGCAGCCGCGGCCGACGCCGAACCGCTCGATGACGGCGCTGAAGGTGCGCAGGCCCGACACCCGGACGGCGTCGAAGAGCTGACGTCGCGACAGGTCGAAGTGCTCGCACAGGGCGTTGCTCACCGTCGCGCCGGTCTTGGCGAGCTCGGCGCCCACGAGCTTCTTCACCATGGTGAGGCACGAGCCGCACGCGGCACCCGCCTTCGTGCACGCCTTGACGCCGCCGGCGTCGGTGCAGCCCTCCTCGTGCACGGCGTGGCGGATGCGACCCGCGCTGACGCTGTTGCACGAGCACACGAGCGCGTCGTCGGGCAGTTCGCCGGTCGGTGCGGCCACGCCGCCCTCGGGCATGAGGTAAGCCGCGGGGTCTCCGCCCAGCGCGCCGCCGACGAGAGGCCTCAGTGAGCCGTACGCCGAGGCGTCGCCGACGAGGATGCCGCCGAGCAGGGTCTTCGCGTCGTCCGACAGCACCAGCTTCTTGTACACGCCCGCGACGGGGTCGGCGTACACGACGTCGAGGGCGCCCGGGGTCTCGGCGAAGGCGTCCCCGAAGCTCGCGACGTCGACGCCCGAGAGCTTGAGCTTGGTCGAGAGGTCGTACCCCGGGAAGGATGCCTCGCCCCCGAGGAGCCGCGTCGCCGCGACCTCCGCCATGGCGTAGCCCGGTGCGACGAGCCCGACGCACTGCCCGTCGTAGTTCGCGACCTCGCCGATCGCGAGGATGCGAGGGTCGGAGGTCTGGCAGCCGCCGTCGATGAGCACACCGCCGCGGGGATGCACGTCGAGCTCGGCCGAGCGCGCGAGCTCGTCGCGGGGCCGGACGCCGACGGTGAACACGACCACGTCGGTGCGCTCGTAGGACCCGTCCCGGAACTCCAGCCCGGTCACCTGGCCGGTCCGGTCGGGGTCGAGGCGGGTCGTGATGGCCTCGGTCTTGACGGCGATGCCCCGCGACTCGATGAGCCGGCGCAGCGCCCCGCCTGCGGGCAGGTCCAGCTGTGCGGACATGAGCCGATCCGAGGACTGCACCACGGTGCAGTCCACATCGAGCCCCTGCAGCGCGCCGGCCGCCTCCAGCCCGAGCAGCCCCCCGCCGATCACGGTGCCGGTGAGCCGGCGGCCGAGCTGCGCCGAGCGCCGCTGCACGAACTCCTCGAGCCTCTCGACGTCGTCGAGTGTCCGGTAGACGAAGCAGCCGTCGAGGCCGAAGCCGTCGACCGCGAGACGTGCGGCGTACGATCCGGTCGCCAGGACGAGCCGGTCGTACCCGACGCTGAGCCCGGATCTCGTCGTCACGCGCCGAGCGCTGCGGTCGACGCGCACCACGGCGTCACCCCGCAGGAAGCGGAGGCGTTCGTCGTCGAAGAACGAGCGGTCGAGCGTGAGGTCGTCGGTCGATGCCCCCGCGAAGAACCCGGTGAGCCCGACGCGGTCGTACGGGTGACGGTCCTCCTCGCCGATCAGCGTGACGTGCCAGCGCTCGTCGGCGCGGCTGAGCAGGCTCTCGACGAACCGGTGCGCCACCATGCCCGCGCCCACCACCACGACGTGCGTGCCGAGGGCGGGCAGGGTGCTCATGTCGTCACGGTACGCGGGCGATGTTGCATCGGTGTCAGCGTCGTGTTTCCGGCTGTCGACACGGTCGCGATGGGCCATGGCTCCTCCTCGTGGGGCGGATGTCTCGGTAGGCCCGACGCTACGAGCGGGGTGTTTCACCCCCGGACCGCCCAGGGTTACCTCGAACGAACGTTTCGATCACAGCGGTGCGGCACGCGACGTGAGAACGGACGAGCGCGGCCCGCGCCCCGGCGTGCGGGCCGCGCGCCGAAGGCCTCTTGTCCCGTCCGCCGAAGGAGAGGATTCTCTGGTGCATGGGGACACTCGCTTCGCGCGAGCTCGAGCTGATCCGCTCTCAGTTCGCGTTCTCGCTGCGCGACCGCATCGTGACCAACAACGCCGCGAGCACCCAGCCGCCGCTGGCTGTGCTCGAACTGCTGCGCGACCTGTCCGAGACGTACGAGAACGTCCACCGCGGACAGTCGGATGCCTCCATCCGGACCACGGAGATGTTCGAGGCCTCCTTCGACACGATCGCCGCGTGGATCAACGCGCCGTCCCGGCGCACCCTCTCGATGCACCGCAGCACCACCGAGGCGATCAACGCGGTGATGTACTCGCTCCTGGCGGACTTCCGCGACGGCGACAACGTCGTCACGACCCTGATGGAGCACAACTCGGACTACGTGCCCTGGCATGCGATGTGCCGCGAGATCCTGCCGCGCTTCGGACGCCACGTGGAGGTGAGGCTTGCGCGCTTCGACCACGAGAGCGGCGAGCTCGATCTCGCGCACCTGGCGGAACTGGTGGATGCGCGCACGAAGCTCGTCTGCTGCACCGGCGGATCGAACTTCCTCGGCACGAAGCCGCCGCTGGACCAGGTGCGCGCGATCGCCGACGCCGGCGGCTACGTGCAGCCCGACGGCCGCGTCGGCGCTCTGCTCCTCGTCGACGCCGCCCAGCGGTTCGCGAGCTCCCGCGTCGACGTGCAGGAGATGGAAGCCGACTTCGTCGCGTTCTCGTTCCACAAGCTGCTGGCGCCCTTCGGCGTCGGCGTGCTCTACGCGCGGGAGGACCTGCGCGAGACGCTTCCGCCCTTCTTGTACGGCGGCGACATGATCGCGGAGGGGCAGGTGTTCCCCGACCGGGTCGAGTACAACGATCTGCCATGGAAGTTCTCCGCGGGCACGCCCAACATCCTCGGCGTGATCGCCTCGGCGCAGACGCTGCGCCTCATCGTCGACCTCGTGGGCGCCGACCCGACGCGGGCGTGGTTCCGCACCGACGACCCGCTCGAGCCCGGTGCGGTCGACGCCGCGATGGCGATCGTCGCGGGGCATGCGGCATCCCTCACCCGGCAGGCGATGGAGGGGCTGTCCACGATCGCGGGGCTGCGGATCCACGGCGCGTCCGTGGGGGAGGATCGGACCCCGCTGGTCGCCTTCACCGTGGAGGGCCGCTCCCCGTTCGCCATCGCGCACGCCCTTAACGCCCAGGGTGTCGAATCGCGCGCCGGCTGTCACTGCGCGACCCTGGCCCACCACGACCTCGGCCTCGAACCGGCGGCGAGCTGTCGCGTGAGCTTCACCGTCTACAACACGCCGGAAGAGGTCGACCGGGTGGTGGCGGCGGTTCGCCGTGCCGTCGACGCGCCGCACGACTTCTCATCGGCAGGGACGCCGTCCACATCGGCGGATCGCACCACGACACCCTCGGGGCGGGCCACCGCCGTTGCCCCGTCGCGCTTCGGTAGGGTGTAGCGACCCGACGCGAGGAGGACGTGCGTGCACACGTGGCCAGGATCCGCATACCCGCTCGGGGCGACCTTCGACGGGAGCGGAACCAACTTCGCGCTGTTCAGCGAGGGAGCCGAGCGGGTCGAGCTCTGCCTGTTCGGCACGCGGGGCGCGGAGTCGCGCCTCGACCTCGCTGAGGTGGACGCGTTCGTGTGGCACGCGTACGTGCCGAACATCCAGCCCGGCCAGCGCTACGGCTATCGCGTGCACGGTCCCTACGACCCCGGCAGCGGGCAGCGCTTCAACCCCGCCAAGCTGCTGCTCGATCCCTACGCGAAGGCCGTCGAAGGAGCCATCGAGTGGGGGCAGCCCGTGTACGGGTACACTTTCGGCGACCCCGACTCCCGCAATGACGACGACTCCGCCGCCGACATGATGAAGGGCGTCGTCATCAACCCGTTCTTCGACTGGGCGGGGGACCGGCGGCCGGGGACGCCCTACGCCGAGACGGTGATCTACGAGGCGCACGTCCGCGGGCTCACGATGCGGCATCCCGCCATCCCCGACGAGATGCGCGGCACCTACAGCGCCGTCGCGCACCCGGCGATCATCGAGCACCTGACGAAGCTCGGCGTGACGGCGATCGAGCTCATGCCGGTCCACCAGTTCGTCGACGACGCGATCCTGCAGGGCAAGGGCCTCTCGAACTACTGGGGCTACAACTCGATCTCGTACTTCGCCCCGCACAACAGATACGCCGCCACCGGCGACCGCGGCCAGCAGGTCCAGGAGTTCAAGGGGATGGTGCGCGCCCTGCACGCCGCCGGCATCGAGGTGATCCTCGACGTCGTCTACAACCACACGGCAGAAGGCAATCACCTCGGCCCCACGCTCTCGATGCGCGGGATCGACAATGCCGCGTACTACAAGCTCGACGACGACAAGCGGTACTACACCGATTACACCGGGACCGGCAACAGCCTCAACGTCCGCAACCCCCACTCCCTGCAGCTCATCATGGACTCGCTGCGGTACTGGGTGGTCGACATGCACGTCGACGGGTTCCGGTTCGACCTCGCATCGGCGCTGGCGCGCGAGTTCTACGACGTCGACCGGCTGTCGACGTTCTTCGAGCTCGTCCAGCAGGACCCGATCGTGTCGCAGGTGAAGCTGATCGCCGAGCCCTGGGACGTCGGCCCCGGCGGCTACCAGGTGGGCAACTTTCCGCCGCAGTGGACCGAATGGAACGGCAAGTACCGCGACACCGTCCGCGATTTCTGGCGCGGCGAGCCGCAGGCGCTCGGCGAGTTCGCCTCCCGCCTCACCGGATCCAGCGACCTCTACGAGCACTCGGGGCGCCGCCCGGTGGCATCCGTGAACTTCGTCACGGCGCACGACGGATTCACGTTGCGAGACCTCGTGTCGTACGCCGAGAAGCACAACGACGCCAACGGCGAGGACGGCCGTGACGGCGCCGATGACAACCGCTCCGACAACTACGGGGTCGAAGGACCCACGGACGACCCGGCGGTGCTGACCCTGCGCGCACGGCAGCAGCGGAACTTCCTCGCGACGCTGCTGCTCAGCCAGGGGGTGCCCATGCTGCTGCACGGCGACGAGCTCGGGCGCACGCAGCAGGGGAACAACAACGGCTATGCGCAGGACAACGATGTCACCTGGATCGACTGGGAGGCGGCTGACCTTCCCCTTCTGGAGTTCACCGCGGCGATGAGCCGGCTGCGGCGGGACCACCCCACGTTCCGGCGGCGGCGGTTCTTCGAGGGACGCCCGGTGCACCGCGACGTCGGCGCCCCGCTCTCGGACATCGCGTGGCTCCGGCCCGACGGCACGCTCATGCAGCCCGACGACTGGGACTCGGGGTTCGGTCGCGCGGTCGGCGTGTTCCTCAACGGCCAGGGCATCCGAGAGAAGGACCGGCGCGGCGAGGCGATCCGAGATCGCCATTTCATCGTGCTGTTCAACGCCGGAGACGACATCATCGACTTCCGGATCCCCGTGGTCGAGTACAGCCCGGACTGGGAGGTCGTCATCGACACCGCGGGGGAGCGCGCCGACTCCGCCCTGGTCCGTCCGGGCGACACCGTGCGCCTGGCGGCGAAGTCGCTCATCGTGCTGAGCGAGCATCCCCGCGTCGAACGCGAGGTCGATCACTCGGTCGCGGCGTCGCTCGCCGCGCTCGCCGCCGCGCCCACACCGGCGCACGCCCCGCGCGCGGAGCTGCGCACCTGACGCGGCGCGCAGAAGGCGCCGGGCGAGGCAGAAGCGTCAGTCGACGCCGAGCCAGGAGCGGTCCGTCAGGACGATCGGGCCGTCCTCGGTGATCGCGACGGTGTGCTCGGCGTGCGCGCCGCGCGACCCGTCCACCGAGCGGAGGGTCCAGCCGTCGGGGTCGGTCACCAGCTCGTCCGTCGTCTGCAGGAACCACGGCTCGAGGGCGACGACGAGCCCGGCGCGCAGCGGGTAGCCCCGGCCGGCCTTTCCGTCGTTGGGCACGTGCGGGTCGCCGTGCATGATGCGGCCGACGCCGTGACCGCCGAAGTCGGTGTTGATCGAGTAGCCGTCACCGTGGGCCACGGCCGCGATCGCGGCGGAGATGTCTCCGATGCGGTGGCCGACGGTCGCCGTCCGGATGGCGGCATCCAGAGCCCGCGCCGTCGTGTCGATGAGAGCGAGGTCCTCGTCACGCGGCGTGCCGACCACGAACGAGACGGCGGAGTCCGCGACCCAGCCGTTCACCGATACGGCGAAGTCCAGCGACACGAGGTCGCCGTCGCGCAGCGCGTAATCGAACGGCAGCCCGTGCAGGACGGCGTCGTTCACCGACGTGCAGATGACCTTGCCGAACGGGCTCGCGCCGAACGAGGGGTGGTAGTCGATGTAGCACGACTCCGCACCGGCGCGGCGGATCAGATCGTGCGCGCGGCGGTCGATCGCCAGGAGGTTCGTGCCCACCTTCGTCTCGTCGCGCAGGGTCGCCAGCGTCTCGGCGACGAATCGCCCGGCGGGCTTCATCGCCTCGATCTCGGCAGGGGTGCGCAACTCGATCATGTGGTGTCCTCTCGTCCGCGTTCCATTCTGCCGGGCTGACGGGCCTCTGGCTGGGAGGATCCTCCGCGGCGCGCAGGAGCGGTGCCGCCCCGACCGGCACCGGCGTAGCATCGGAGCATGTGGCTGCGTCGCGCGTTCTTCGGCTGGCTGATCCCCTCAGCCTTCCTGCTTCCGCTGTGGCTGCTCGTCGGATGGGCCGTGTTCAACGCCGGCGGCTGGGCGTTCCTGTGGGTGCTGTTCCTCGCGATCCCGGGCGTCTTCGTGTGGCAGCTGCTCCTCACCCTCCTGGTCCGCGCGCGGGGGACGGTCCGTGCGCAGCGCGCCGCGTCGTGGTGGGACGTGCTCGGCTTCACGGTGTGGCACGGCCTGGTCATCTCGCTGGGGTTCTTCGTCGAGTCCTGGTGGGCGCCCGTCATGGTCGTCGCCATCGTCGTGGGCGTCGGCCTGTTCTGGCTGGCGCTGTGGCAGCTGTGGAGCGAAGCGCGCCCGTCGCGCGTCGTCCTGCACACCAGCGAGGGCGTCGCGTACCTCCCGCCGCCGCAGGAGCGCATGGGCGCACCTGACGCCGCCGACCGCGAGGTCATCGTGATCACCGAGAAGCAGGCGCCCTCCGCAGACTGAGGCGTTTTGGCGGGGCGCGGCATCCGTGGCACAATGGTTGTTTGTGCCCTGACCGGTTCTGCCTCAGGGGAACCAGCTGGACGGCGTCACGCCGAAGGCCTGCGGCACACCTCATCCTTCACAACCCTTCCCGCGGTCGACCTGTGGCGGCCGCAGAGAGAGACGATCATGCAGATCCTCGACGCCGTCGACGCGGCTTCGCTCCGCTCCGACATCCCCACCTTCGGGGCAGGTGACACCGTCAAGGTGCACGTCAACATCACCGAGGGCAACCGCTCCCGCATCCAGGTCTTCCAGGGCGTCGTCATCGGCCGCTCGGGTGACGGTGTGCGCGAGACCTTCACGGTCCGCAAGATCAGCTTCCAGGTCGGCGTCGAGCGCACCTTCCCGGTGCACTCCCCGGTCATCGACCACATCGAGGTCGTGACCCGCGGTGACGTCCGCCGCGCCAAGCTCTACTACCTGCGCAACCTCCGTGGCAAGAAGGCCAAGATCAAGGAGAAGCGCGACAACTGACGCATCGCGCAGCGCACCGAAGCCCCGGACCCGTGGTCCGGGGCTTCGTCGTTCCCGGCGCGCACACCTGGACGTGCAGGAACCGGCCCGGAGTGTGTCACCCTTGAAGACGGGCTCGCCGACGGTCGGCGCCCGCGGAGGATCTCGATGACGACTGAGAAGTCGGCCCCGGCCGAACCGTCACCCACCGCCGGCACCGAATCGGCGCCCGCGACGGCGACGATCCAGCCACGACGCCGGGGATGGCTGATCTTCCTCCGCGACGTCGTCGTGATCATCCTGATCGCGGTGCTCGTCTCGCTCGTCGTGAAGACGTTCCTCGTCCGATCGTTCTACATCCCCTCCGGGTCGATGGAAGACACACTGCTCATCAAGGACCGCATCCTGGTCGACGAGATCACGCCGCGTTTCGGCGGCTACGACCGCGGTGACATCGTCGTCTTCCGCGATCCGGGCGGCTGGCTTCCGCCCAGCACCGAACCCGCCCGCCCGCCGGTGGTCGAGGCGTTCGAGTGGGTGCTGTCGCTCGTCGGCCTCGCCGCTCCCGACAGCGACGATCACCTCGTGAAGCGCATCATCGGGCTGCCCGGCGACCACGTGGTGTGCTGCAACGCGATCGGGCAGATCACGGTCAACGAGGTGCCGATCGACGAGACCGGCTACGTCAAGTTCCCGCCGGGCGAGACGGCGGCCTCGGCCGACGCGTTCGATGTCACCGTCCCGGACGGCAAGCTCTGGGTTCTGGGCGACAACCGCTACCGCTCCAAAGACTCCCGGTACAACACCGATCAGCCCGGCAAGGGCTTCGTCCCGATCGACAACGTCGTCGGACGCGCGTTCCTCGTGACATGGCCGTTCGACCGCTTCGGGCTCCTCGACTTCCATCACGACGTCTTCGCGGGGGTTCCCGCGCCGGAAGGAGGCGACGGCTCCCGATGACCGTCGTCGAGCCCCGGCTCACGCTGGAACGCCGGCTGCTGCGCGAGCACACGCTCGTGATCGCCTGCGACGAGGTCGGCCGCGGCGCCCTGGCAGGCCCGGTCGCTGTCGGTGCGGCGGTCGTCGACGCGCCGCGATCGCGCAAGCGCGTGCCGCAGGGGCTGCGCGACTCGAAGCTCGTCCCCGAACTGCGTCGTCACGACGTCGCCGCGCGTGCCGCGTCGTGGGTCGCCGCGAGCGCCATCGGCTGGGCGAGCTCGCAGGAGATCGACGAGATCGGCATCATGCGCGCGCTCGGTCTCGCCTCGGTGCGTGCCCTGGCCGACCTCCGCCGCCAGGGCGTGGTCGTCGAGGATGCCATCGTCATCCTGGACGGCAACTACGACTACATCTCGCCGGCGGGCGAGTGGGCGCTCACCATCCGCCCGGTCATCAAGGCCGACCGCGACTGCGCGTCTGCCGCGGCGGCGTCCGTCATCGCCAAGGTCGCGCGCGACGACCTCATGACCGACCTGCACGACGAGCTCCCGGCCTACGAGTGGGCGCGCAACAAGGGGTACGCGAGCCCGGATCACCGCGCCGCGATCCGCGAGCACGGCATCAGCCGGCATCATCGCGCCTCGTGGTCGATCGCCGAGGCGCCGACGCTGTTCTGAGCGGCGCGTTCGCGGTCCGCGCACTCGTTCCGACGCGTCGCCTCGCCGCCATAGGATGGAGGCACCATGGACGACGAGGTGTTCGAAGACTACGACCGTGAGCTCGAGCTCGCCCTGTACCGCGAGTACCGCGACGTCGTGTCGCAGTTCCAGTACGTGATCGAGACCGAGCGGCGGTTCTATCTCGCCAACGAGGTCAACGTCGTCCGCCGTGACACCGAGCACGACTTCTACTTCGAGATCTCGATGTCGGACGTCTGGGTGTGGGACATCTACCGTGCCGACCGCTTCGTCAAGGCGGTGCGGGTGCTGACGTTCAAGGACGTCAACGTGGAAGAGCTCTCGCGCCGCGACTTCCATCTTCCCGAAGAGCTCTCGCTCGACACCTGACGCCTCCTCCACAGCTGCGAGATCCGCACGGTTCGGCGCAGTTGTGAACGGATGCCGCAACCCGGCGTCCGCGCGCCGGCCACGGCGCGCGACGATGCCGGAATGGCAGACAAGGACGACCTCGGGCACGCCGGTGAGGACCGCGCAGCCCGCTACTTCTCGGACCTCGGATACACGATCCTCGCGCGCAACTGGCGCTGCCGCGCCGGCGAGATCGACCTCGTCGTCGCGGACGCTCGGACCGTAGTCGTGGTCGAGGTCAAGACGCGGCGGGGCGTGGACTTCGGGCACCCGTTCGAGGCGATCGACGCCCGCAAGCGGGCGCGGCTGTGGCGCCTGGCCGCGGCCTGGGCGGCCGAGCATCGCGAGGCGGTCCAGGGGCGGCGCCTTCGCATCGACGCCATCGGCCTGACCGGGCCGCTGCCGGCCACCGCGGCCCTCGAGCACCTCGTCGACGTGGAGGTGCCGTGAGCGTCGCGCGAACGTGGGCGGTGGCGATGGTCGGGGCCGAGGGGGAGTGCGTCGAGGTGGAGGCCGACCTGACTCAGCAGACCCCCGAGTTCCGCATCATCGGGCTCGGCGACAAGGCGCTGGGTGAAGCGGTGCAGCGCGTGCACAATGCGTGCGCGAACAGCGGCACCCCGCTTCCGCGACGCCGGCTGACCGTCAATCTGTCGCCCGCGAGCCTGCCGAAGCAGGGATCCGGGTTCGACATCGCGATCGCGGTCGCCTCGCTCGCGACCGAGCCCGGAATGGATGCCGCCTCCGTCGCGACGACGGTGCACATCGGCGAACTGGGGCTCGACGGGCGGCTGCGCCCGGTGCCGGGCGTCCTGCCGGCGGTGGTCGCGGCGCGCCGCGCCGGGCATCGTCGTGTCGTCGTGGCACACGCGAACGGTCCGGAGGCGGCGCTCGTCGACGGCATCGAGGTGCTTGCGGCGGTGAACCTCGCTCAGGTGGTCGCCTGGCACGGCGGCGAGGTCGAGATCCCCGACGATCAGCCGGTTGCGCTCGCCGACGAGGATGCCCACGCGGCCGATGAGCTGGACCTCGCAGACGTCATCGGGCAGCGCGAAGCCGTCGAGGCGCTCATCGTCGCGGCGGCCGGCGGCCATCATCTGCTGATGTGCGGGCCGCCCGGGGCCGGCAAGACGATGCTCGCGCGACGGCTGCCCGGCATCCTTCCGGCCCTCGACGACCGTGCCGCGCTCACCGCCGCCTCGATCCGCAGTCTCGCCGGAGCGCGTGTCGTCGAGCTTTCCCGCACGCCGCCGTTCGAGGCGCCGCACCACAGCGCCTCGGTCGCCGCCCTGGTGGGCGGCGGCTCACGCGTCGTGCGCCCGGGCGCCATCGCGCGCGCGAGCGAGGGCGTGCTGTTCCTGGACGAGGCGGGTGAGTTCCCCGCCTCGGTGCTCGACGCCCTGCGCCAGCCGCTGGAGACGGGGTCGATCGCGATCCACCGCGCCGGTGCTCACGCCGAGTACCCGGCGCGGTTCCAGCTCGTTCTCGCGACGAACCCGTGTCCGTGCGGTGACTACGGCATCCGCGGCGGCCGTTGCGTCTGCCCTCCGGCCGCCATCCGGCGTTACCTCGGGCGATTGTCGGGGCCGCTGCTGGATCGCATGGACATCGAGCTGACTCTCGCACGGGTCTCGGTCGCGCAGCGCGCGGCCGCGCCGGTGACCTCGACGGAGGCCGCCCGTGAGCAGGTCGCCGAGGCCCGCGCCCGGGCGCGCCATCGTCTGCGGAACACCGCCTGGCGGGTGAACGCCGATGTGCCCGGCACGTGGCTGCGCGAGGGACCGGCGTCGCCGGAGCCCACCGTGCGCCGCCCACTGGACGCCGCCCTGACGCGAGGTGCCATCACGCTGCGCGGCTACGACCGTGTGCTGAGGGTCGCCTGGTCGCTCGCCGACATCGAGGGGCGACCGCGGCTCGGCGTCGACCACATCGGCCGTGCGCTGTACCTCAAGAAGGGCCTCGCACGATGACCGCCTTCGAGCTCTCGGCACGCGCCGCCCGCGCCGCGCTGGCGCCCCTGCACCTGACCCTGTCCGATGACGAGGCCCTCGACCGCTACGCCATCGCCGTGTGGGATCAGCTCGTGGAGCCCGGGGACTCGGTGGCCGGACGCCTCGTCGCCGCGCGCGGGCCCCTGCTTGCCCTTGAGTCGCTGATCGCCGGGAGCCCCCTGGACGAACTCACCGCCCGCGAGCGCACCGAAGCACGCAAGCGCTGGCTGCCCCGGCTGTCGGCACAGGCGGTCGCCGATACGCTGCGCATCGCCGGCGCTCGCGACATCGCGCTCGTCACGCGGGACGATGCCGTCTGGCCGGACCAGCTCGACGACCTCGAGTCGCACGCGCCGCTGTGCCTGTGGGTGCGAGGGGATGCCGGCGTCCTCGCCCGGCTTCAGCCCTCGGTGGCGATCGTCGGCGCCCGCGCCGCCTCGGGCTACGGCGATCTCGTCGCGCGCGAGCTGGCGGCGGAGCTCGCGGCGACGGGCGTGCCCATCGTCTCCGGCGGCGCGTACGGCATCGACGGTGCCGCGCACCGGGCCGCGCTGAGCGCCGGCGGCGTCACGGTCGCACTGCTCGCCGGAGGCGCCGAGCGCGCCTACCCAGCGGGGCATACGCGGCTCATCGACGACATCGCGCAGACCGGCGCCGTCGTCAGCGAGGTGCCGTGCGGGTCGGCGCCCACCAAGTGGCGGTTCCTGCAGCGGAACAGGCTGATCGCGGCCCTTACGACGGCGACGGTCGTCGTCGAAGCCGGCTGGCGCAGCGGCTCGCTCAACACGGCAGGCCACGCGTCGCAGCTCGGCCGCGCCCTCGGGGCGGTTCCCGGGCCCATCACGGCGCCCGCGTCGGCCGGGACCCACCGCCTCATCCGCGAGAGCGCCGCCGTCTGCATCACGAGCGCAGATGACGTGCTCGAGCTGCTCGGGTCGTGGGCGCCCTCGTCGGGGGGCGGCACCGCAGCCGCGGCGGCCGGGAGTGCCGCGACGGCTGCGGCGCGGCGCACCGATGACGCGACCCGCGTGCAGGATGCGTTGAGCAATCGGGTGGGGCGGGATGCCGACGAAGTCGCACGTCGCGCGGGCATGGCGGTCGACGAGGTGCGGATCCTGCTCGGCATGCTGCAGCTGGAGGGATCGGTGCACGCGGGGGTCGACGGGTGGCGATCGGCGTCCGCACGCCGGTGAACGTCGCCGGCCGCGGGGCGTCGTGCCCGGGAGGGCAGGTCCGCGCGCCATGCTGGAGGGATGACGATCGACGCGGCCGCCGACGCATACCTGCGCCACCTGGAGCAGGTGCGCAGGCTGTCGTCCGCGACCGTTCGCGCCTACCGGTCGGACCTCGCCGGTCTGCGGCTCTCGTGCGGCGACGCCGAGCTCTCGGAGGTGGACCTCGAGATGCTGCGCGAGTGGCTGTGGCAGGCGGTGCAACGCGGTGACAGCCGCAGCACCATCGCTCGCCGCACCGCTGCGGTGCGCGGCTTCTTCGCGTGGGCGACCGAGACCGAGCTGATCGAGGCAGATCCGAGTCTTCGGCTCGTCTCACCCAAGCGCGGCAAGACGCTGCCCAAGGTCGCGACGGTGCAGACTCTCGACGAGGTGCTCGCCGCGATGGCTGCCGCTGCAGCCGACGGAGACCCCGCGGCGCTGCGCGATCACGCCGTCATCGAGCTGCTGTACGGGGCGGCCGTGCGCGTCTCGGAGCTCTGCGGGCTGGACCTCGACGACGTCGATCGGGATCGCCGGACCGTGCGCGTGCTCGGCAAGGGCTCCAAGGAGCGGGTGGTGCCGTTCGGCCTGCCGGCGCTGCGCGCCGTCGAGGCGTACATGGTGCGTGCGCGCCCCGTCCTCGCCGCCCGGGCAGACGAGCGGGGCGGGGCGGCGGCCGCGCTGTTCCTCGGCGCCCGCGGCGGTCGACTCGGACCGCGCGCAGTCTACGACCTCGTGTCCCGACGACTCGGACCGGAACTGGGGTCGCAGGTCGGTCCGCACGCGCTGCGCCACTCCGCCGCGACGCACCTGCTCGACGGCGGCGCCGACCTGCGCGCCGTCCAGGAGATACTCGGGCACGCGAGCCTCGGCACGACGCAGATCTACACGCACGTGTCGAGCGAGCGGCTGGCGGCCTCGTACCGCCTCGCGCACCCGCGCGCCTGACGCTCAGCAGCAGGGGAGCAGCACTGCGCGCGGGACACCGCCCAGCAGCATCAGCGGGTTGATGTACTCGCCGTCCAGCCGCACCCCGAAGTGGAAGGTCCCCGGCTCGACGTGTCCGCCGAGGGAGACTGTTCCCACGACATCGCCCCGCTCGACCGGTGCACCCGCCGTGAGAGGGGAGTCGATCGGCTCCAGTGTCGTGACCAGGCCGTCGCCGTGGTCGATGGTGAGGACGCCGCGGCCGGCGACCGGCCCGGAGAACGCGACGATCCCCGCGTCGGGTGCGACGATGTCGTCACCGCCCAGGGGGCGCAGGTCGATACCGCGATGTCCGGGGCCATACGCGTGCGGAGGGGCGACGAACGGCTGCGCGATGCGAACGGGGTGAGACGGCCACACCCAGCCCGTTCCGCGCGGCGAGGCGGCGTCGTCGGGCGCTGGGGCGCCCGTCCCGGGCGCCGGGCCGACCGCCTGAGCCGCGCCGGACAAGTCGGCGCCGGACAGGGCGAGGACCGCGGACAGCAGCCCCGCGACGAACCGCCGTCGGCGCCGCGCACGGTGGGCTGCGTGAGGCATCATCGTCCGAGCCTCGCGCACCTGCCGTCGCCGGGATGCCGGCGGCCCGGGATCCGTGGAGAACCCCCGCCCGCCGGACGCGGGGGAGGAGGGGCCGAGGGCGCCGCTCCTGATACACTGGGAGCCGCACTCCGCATGTCGGAGTGACTCCGCGTGCCCTCAGCGTGACGGATCTCGGCTCGAACGGGACGACGTCTGTGACGCGGCATCCATTCCCATCGGTCCTTGCGAACGCTCCACGGCGAACGCAGGGCGGGCATGTGCCGGGCACCAGGCTCGCCGGCCGACGGTCGGCGCGAGACAACCGCAACAGGCGCACGTGCGCCAGAACAGGAGACCGGCCATGGCCGTCGTCACCATTCGCCAGCTGCTCGACAGCGGCGTCCACTTCGGACACCAGACCCGCCGGTGGAACCCGAAGGTCAAGCGCTTCATCCTCACGGAGCGCAGCGGCATCCACATCATCGACCTCCAGCAGTCGCTGACGTACATCGACAAGGCGTACGAGTTCGTCAAGGAGACCGTCGCCCACGGCGGCACTGTCCTCTTCGTCGGCACCAAGAAGCAGGCGCAGGAAGTCATCGCCGAGCAGGCGACCCGCGTCGGCCAGCCGTACGTCAACCAGCGCTGGCTCGGCGGTCTGCTCACCAACTTCTCGACGGTGTCGAAGCGTCTTGCGCGCATGAAGGAGCTCGAGGAGCTCGACTTCGAGGACCCGGCCGCGAGCGGCTTCACCAAGAAGGAGCTCCTCCTCAAGAAGCGCGAGCTCGACAAGCTGCACAAGTCGCTCGGCGGTATCCGCAACCTGCAGAAGACCCCGTCGGCCATCTGGGTCGTCGACGCCAAGCGCGAGCACCTCGCGATCGACGAGGCCTCGAAGCTCGGCATCCCGGTGATCGGCATCCTCGACACCAACGCCGACCCGGACGAGTTCCAGTACCCGATCCCCGGCAACGACGACGCGATCCGCTCGGTGGGCCTGCTCACCCGCATCATCGCCGACGCCGCCGCCGAGGGCCTGATCCAGCGCCACCAGCCCACCGACGAGGCCGCCGACGCCGAGCCGCTGGCCGACTGGGAGCGCGAGCTGCTCGAGCAGGGTGCTGCCGCGGACGAGACCCCGGTCGTCACCGACGTCGCCGAGGTCGAGACCATCGCGACCGAGTCGCCGGCCGACGAGGCGGGCGCTGAGGCCGCCGCCGAGGCCGTCGCGACCGAGGCTGCCGCCGAGGAGCCGGCCGTCGAGGCCGCCGACCAGGCGTAATCGCATCTTCCCGCCCGGCGGAGTCGTCTGAGGACGACTCCGCCGCGGCATCCACGAGAACTCACGAACACAAGGAGCCGCCACCCATGGCAAACTTCACGATCGCCGACATCAAGGCGCTGCGCGAGCAGCTCGGCACCGGCATGGTCGACACCAAGAAGGCGCTCGAGGAGGCCGACGGCGACCTCGAGAAGGCTGTCGAGATCCTCCGCCTGAAGGGCGCGAAGGGCAACGCCAAGCGCGCCGACCGCTCCACCAGCGAGGGCCTCGTCGCCGCCAAGGAGCAGGACGGCAAGGTCACGCTCATCGAGCTGAACACCGAGACCGACTTCGTCGCGAAGAACGAGCGCTTCATCGCGCTGGCCGACAAGGTCCTCGACGCCGCCGCTGCCGCGGGCGCCGAGTCGGCCGAGGCCGCCCTCGCCGCTCCCGCCGGCTCGCAGACCGTCGCCGAGCTCATCTCGGACGAGGCCGCGATCATCGGCGAGAAGGTCGAGCTGCGCCGCGTCGTCACCCTCTCGGGCGACAAGTTCGAGATCTACCTGCACCGCACCAGCAAGGACCTGCCCCCGCAGGTCGGCGTGGTGCTCGCCTACACGGGCGACGACGCCGAGACGGCCCGCAGCCTCGCCCAGCACATCTCGTTCGCCAACCCGTCCTACCTCTCGCGCGACGAGGTCCCCGAGGCCGAGGTCGAGAAGGAGCGCGAGATCGTCACCGAGATCTCGCGCAACGAGGGCAAGCCCGAGGCCGCTCTGCCCAAGATCGTCGAGGGCCGCGTCAACGCGTTCTTCAAGCAGGTCGCCCTGCTCGACCAGGACTACGCGAAGGACAACAAGCAGTCCGTCGCGCAGGTCGCGAAGGACGCCGGTCTGACCCTGACGGGCTTCGCCCGCTTCAAGGTCGGCGCCTGACCTGCTGAGAAGGCCCGCATCCGGATTCCGGTGCGGGCCTTTTCTCATGCCCTTCGGGGCCTTTCCTGGGTAGTCTGCGGCTTGCCCGCTAGTTTTTCGTCATCGAGAGGATCACCGTGATCAACGAGAACACCGGACGCCGCCGCGTCCTGCTGAAGCTGTCGGGCGAGGCGTTCGGAGGGGGTCAGCTCGGCGTGAACCCCGACGTCGTGGGCCAGATCGCACGTGAGATCGCAGAGGCCGTCGACCGTGTCGAGATCGCGGTCGTCGTCGGCGGCGGCAACTTCTTCCGTGGCGCCGAGCTCAGCCAGCGCGGGATGGACCGCGGACGCGCGGACTACATGGGCATGCTGGGCACGGTGATGAACGCCCTGGCTCTGCAGGACTTCCTCGAGCAGGCCGGTGCCGCCACCCGGGTGCAGTCGGCGATCTCGATGACGCAGGTCGCGGAGCCCTACATCCCGCGCCGGGCCGAGCGCCACATGGAGAAGGGTCGCGTCGTGATCTTCGGAGCCGGTGCCGGCCTTCCGTACTTCTCGACCGACACCGTCGCCGCCCAGCGCGCGCTCGAGATCGACGCGCAGGAGGTCCTTGTCGCCAAGAACGGCGTGGACGGCGTGTACACGGCGGACCCGAAGAAGGATGCCTCCGCCACCAAGATCGACCGCATCACCTACCTCGACGCGCTGCAGCGCGGACTCAAGGTCGTCGACTCGACGGCGTTCAGCCTGTGCATGGACAACCGCATGGACATGCGGGTGTTCGGCATGGAGCCCGCCGGAAACGTCACCCGCGCACTCCTGGGTGAATCCATCGGCACGCTCGTCACGGCGTGAGAGCCGTGCCGTCGGTAGACTTGACCAGCCCCATCCATATGAAGGAGACACTGTGATCGCGGACGTCTTGGCAGATGCCGGAGCGCGCATGGACCGCGCCGTCGAGGCAGCGAAGGAGGACTTCGCGACGGTGCGCACCGGTCGTGCGAACCCGCAGCTGTTCCAGAAGGTCCTGGTCGACTACTACGGGACGCCGACGCCGCTCGCGCAGCTCGCGTCGATCAACAACCCCGAGGCGCGCACGCTCATCGTCACCCCGTACGACAAGTCGGCCCTCAAGGCGATCGAGCAGGCCATCCGCGACATCCCCAACCTCGGCGTGAACCCCACGAACGACGGCAACATCGTGCGCGTCACGATGCCCGAGCTCACCGAGGAGCGCCGCAAGGAGTACGTCAAGCTGACGCGCACGAAGGGCGAGGACGCCAAGGTGCACGTGCGCGGCATCCGCCGCAAGGCGAAGGACGACATCGATGCGCTCAAGGGTGAAGTCGGCGACGACGAGCTCTCCCGCGCCGAGAAGGAACTCGACGCGCTGACGCGCGCCCACGTCGACGCCATCGACGAGGCGCTCAAGCGCAAAGAGGCCGAGCTCCTCGAGGTCTGAGGACCGCCATGACCGACGCATCCGGCCCGCAGGGCGACGACGACCGCGAGCCGCCTCGGATCCGGCACGACGCCGAGGACCCCCACCGCCTCGCGGACGATGGTCGGCGTGCACCAGAAGCGGGCGATGCGGCCGGCGATGCCGACCCCGGTGCGGTGCTGCAGGCGCACCTGCGGGCGGCGCGCAGCGAGTTCGAGAGCCAGGTGGCCCAGGCGAAGGCCGACTTCGAAGTGGCCAACGAGCGCATCAAGGAGCGGACCGGGCGCGACCTGCTCCTCGCGATCCTGATCGGACTGGCGATCGGCCTGGCGCTGCTGGGGTCGCTGCTGTTCGTGAAGTGGCTGTTCCTGGTGTTCGCGCTGGCCGCGGTGCTGCTGTCGATCTTCGAGTTCTCGAGGGCGCTGGTCGCGTCCGGTCGCCGCGTCGATCTCGTGCCGCAGCTGATCGCGGGTGCGCTGGTGGTCGGCACGGCGTACTTCGTCACGCCGTGGCTGCAATGGGTGATCCTGTTCGTCGCGCTGGCGTTCGTGGTCGTGTGGCGCCTGGTCGCGCAGATGGCCTCGCACGACGGTCGCGCGTACGGCACCGTGCTCGGCGACGTGCTCATCGCGACCTTCCTGCAGCTCTACGTCGCCTTCCTCGGCAGCCTGTGCATCGTGCTGCTCAGCAAGGACGGCGGCGAGTGGTGGGTCCTCGGGTTCATCATCGTCGCGGTCGCGGTCGACACCGGTGCGTACGTCGCGGGCATCTCGTTCGGCAAGCACCCCATGGCGCCGCGCATCAGCCCGAAGAAGACGTGGGAGGGCTTCGCCGGGGCCGCTGCAGCCGCGATCCTCGCGGGCGTGCTCGTCGGCTTGTTCATGCTCGGCATCGACTGGTGGATGGGCGTCGTGTTCGGCATCCTCATCCTCGCGACCGCGACTGCCGGCGACCTCGGCGAGTCGATGATCAAACGCGACCTCGGCATCAAGGACATGAGCTCGTGGCTGCCCGGCCACGGCGGCGTCCTGGACCGCCTGGACTCGATCCTTCCGTCCACGGTCGCCGCACTGACCTTGTACTACCTCTTCACCCCCCTGGTGGCATCATGACGGCATCCGACGCGCCCGCGCGCGCTTCCTTCCCCGAGACTCGCGGACGCGAGAAGGGGTACGAGAAGGAGGCCGTCGACGACTTCCTGGCCGAGGCCCGTGGCGCGTTCGAGAGCGGCGCGACGGGCATGACGTCCGCCGACATCCGCCAGGTCGCCTTCCCGCTGGTGCGTCACGGCTATGTCATCGGATCGGTGGATGCCGCACTCGGCCGCATCGAGGACGCCTTCGCCGCGCGCGAGCGGACCACGGCCGTGGCCGCCTCGGGCGTGAACGCATGGGTGGGTCACACGCGCGAGCTCGCGCAGGAGGTGCTCGACCGGCTGGCGCGGCCGCGCAAGGAGCGCTTCGAACGCGTCTCGGCGCTGCGCTACGGCTACCGCGTCGATGAGGTCGACCTGGTCGCCGACAAGCTGGCGAAGTACCTCGAGACCGGCCAGTCGGTCACCGTCGAACAGGTGCGATCCGTCGCCTTCCGCATGCAGCGGGGCGGCTACCAGGAGGCCCAGGTCGACGCAGTGCTCGACGCGGTCGTCGAGGTCATGCTCGCGGTGAAGTGACGGCCCGCCGCGTCGGATGGAAAGATCCGACGGGCCTGTGCGAGAATCGGGGCACTGTGACTTCCGGAAACGATCTGACCCCGACCAGACGCTCCCGACGTCAGGACGTGTCGACCCGGGCTCGTCGTCGTGCTGTCGCGGCGCCCCGGTCCGCGTCCACCACGTCGCGCTGGTCGCGGCGGCGCGGTGTCGTGGGGGCATTCGCGGCCTTCGCCGCGCTGGGCTTCGTCGCCGCCTACGTGGGACCGATCGGGGTCGCTCTGGCCGACGCCGATACCGGCCCAGAGTCGGTGTCGCTGTACGCGAGTTCGCTGGAGGACGTCCAGTCGATCACCGGCGACTCCTCCGCGGTGCCGGCCCCGGCGGTGGAGCTCGACCGCGGCAGCTACTCCGTGTACGTGAAGCCCAAGCCGACCGTCGCGCCGGTCGCGACAGGGTCCAGCGCCTCCACTGGCTGGCGTCCACCGTTCGTCACCCCCGATCCCGGCTCGGCGCAGGCGATCGCGTACGACATGGTGAAGGCGCGTGGCTGGAGCGACGACGAGTTCGCGTGCCTCGTCGCCCTGTGGAAGAAGGAGTCCGGCTGGCGCGTCAACGCCTACAACGCCGGCAGCGGCGCCTACGGCATTCCGCAGGCCCTGCCCGGCAGCAAGATGGGCAGCGTGGCCGCCGACTGGGAGACCAATCCCGCGACGCAGATCACGTGGGGCCTGGGCTACATCGGCGGCCGGTACGGCACCCCGTGCGGGGCGTGGGGCCACTCGCAGAGCACCGGCTGGTACTGAGCCATGCCGCGGTCCAATCGCCGCCGGAACGATTCGAGCGGGCACGATTCGTTCGAGCGGCTGCTCGCGGGGTGGAAGCGCACCGAGTACCGTCGCGGGGTCGAGTGGACGATCCAGCCGGTGTCGGCCGCGCAGGCTCAGAAGGTCTACCGCTGCCCAGGGTGCGGCGGCCCGATCGATGTCGGGGTCGCGCACCTCGTGGCGTGGCGCGCCGACGGCGTGCTGGGGGATGCCGCCGATCTCGCCGCTCGCCGGCACTGGCATCAGCACTGCTGGAAGGTGGCCTGACATGGAGATCCGCGGTCCGATAGAGCTTCCGGCGCGACGCGAAGAGGTCGAGCTCGAGACGCTCGACGGGCTCACCCTGGTCGGAGAGCTGGCGCTGCCGCCGGACCGTGACCCGGTCGCGACCCTGGTGACGCTGCATCCGCTGCCCACCGCGGGCGGGTTCATGGATTCGCACATCCTGCGCAAGGCTGCCGGGCGCCTGCCCGCGCTGGCCGATCTCGCGGTCCTCCGGTTCAACACGCGCGGGACGTCGTCACCGCGGGGGACGAGCGACGGCGCCTTCGACGGCGGCCGGGCCGAGGCATTCGACGTCGCGGCGGCGATGGACTTCGTCCACGCGCGCGCCCTGCCGCGGCCCTGGTTCATCGGCTGGTCGTTCGGCACCGAGCTGGCGCTCAAGTACGGACGAGACCACGACGTCGAGGGCGCGGTGCTGCTGTCGCCGCCCCTGCATCGTGCGACGGACGACGAGGTGGCCGCATGGGCGGGCGATTCGCGCCGGCTGATCGTGCTCATCCCGGAGTTCGACGACTATCTGCGTCCCGACGCCGCCGCTGAGCGCTTCGCGAGCGTGCCCGAGGCCGTGCTCATCCCCGTCGAGGGCGGCAAGCACCTGTGGGTGGGTGAGAACCAGACCCGGCGCGTCCTGACCGAGATCGTCGCGGCGGTGAACCCGGACGCCCTTCCGCTGCCGACCGAGTGGCACGGCCCCGCCGAAGCCGGCTGAGCGCGGCTATCGCTCGTTCTGCCGCGGGATCACGACCTGCCGGTAGATGATCAGGATGCTGGCCGCCACCGGGATCGCGACCAGTGCTCCCAGCAGTCCGAGCAGCGAGCCGCCGGCCAGGGCGGCGATGACGACGACCGCGCCCGGCACCGAGACGGCGCGGCCCATGATGCGCGGTGAGATCACGTACGCCTCGATCTGCATGTAGATGAGGTAGTAGATGGCGGCGATCAGCGCTGTCGTGGGGGAGCCCAGCCCGGGGATCAGACACGTCAGGACGATGATGATCGAGCCGGTGAGGGTGCCCACGAGCGGGATGAGCGAGAAGAAGAACGCGATCACCGCGAGCACCGCCGGGAACGGGGCTCCGATGATGGACAGGAAGATCGCGCTCAGCACACCGTTGATCAGACCCAGTGCGACCTGGCCGATGACGTAGTAGCCGACGGAGTCGGTGATCTGCTCGCCGAGATCGATGAAGCGGGCGCGCTTGGATGCCGGGACCAGCTGGTAGACGGCGCGCTTCAGGTTGGGCGTCGAGGCGGTGAAGTAGATCGTGAGGATCAGCACGATGAACGCCCCGGCGAAGCCCGCGATGATGGCGCCGATGATGGCGATGAGGCTGCCGCCGACCTCGGAGCCGATCGCGCCGACGTCGAGCGATGCGTACCAGTCCTCGATGTACCCCCACACCTCGTCGACGTTGAGTGCGGGGAACACGGCGTGCAGCCAGTCCTGGATGGCCCCGACCGGATCGTCGAACGTCCCCTTGTCGGCGAGGTCCTGGATCGTCGTGACCAGCTGTCCGATCTGCTGCACGATGATCGGAACGATCATCGTGATGATCCCCGCGAACACGGCGAGCACGGCGACGATCGTGATCAGCACCGCGGCCCAGCGGGGAAGCTTCTGGCGCTCGAGCCACCCGACGATCGGGTCGAGCCCGAGCGAGAGGAACAGGGCCGTCCCGACGTAGAGCAGGATCGTCTGCAGGTTCTGGATGCTGCCGATGAGCAGAAGACCCAGGCCCACCCCGAGAGTCGCCAGCAGCGCCGTGCGGAACGGGTTGTGGATCTTCATCGAGGTCCCCTCTCATCTGCGGCGCCGAACCTGTTCGCCCAGGATACGCATCAGGAGCGTTCGGGCCGGGAACGGCACCCTCCCACGCGCCTCCCAGGTCATCTTCGCTAGTCTGAACTGTCGAATCGAAGGGCGGCAGTCTGTCTGTGCGCCCGGGAAAGGGTTTCTTCGTGCGTTTCGTGTGGGCTGTGGCGGCTTTCGTGCTCGCCACCGTGATGATCGGGGCGGGCATCGCCCAGCGGACGATCTTCGAGGGACCCAAGACCGAGACGGCGGCGATCTCGGTCAAGGATGAGGCTCCCTACATCCTGATCGACGGGGCTGTGCTCAATCAGATGCCCGGCACCCAGACGCTCCGTGCGCAGGCCGAGGGCGACCTCTTCGCGTCCTACGGCCGCACCGCCGACATGGAGGACTGGCTGGCCGACGCCGCCTACAACCACGTGTCGCTCGGCAAGGACGGCAAGATCGAGACGACGCTGGTGGAGGCCGAGACCACGGCCGCACCGGCGGAGGGCGACGCCGCGTCAGACGACGCCGCGACGGATCCCGGGGCAGGGGATGCCGCGGGCGATGTCGCCGGCGGCGATGCCGCGCCCGCCGAAGGCGCCGATGCCGCGACCGCGACCGGCCGCAACCCCGCCGGATCCGACCTGTGGCTCGACGAGTACGCGCAGAAGGACCTGCTCATCGCGCCCCTGCAGCTGCCCGCCGGCATGAGCGTGCTCGTGGCGGCGGACGGCACCGCGCCGGCGCCGAGCAAGGTGACGGTGACGTGGCCCCTCCAGACTTCGACCCCGTGGGCCGGTCCGCTCATCGTGGGCGGCGCGATCCTGATGGCCGTCGGCGTGTTCCTCTACATCCTCGGCATCCGTCACGTCCGTCGTCGCCGCGGCCCGCGTCGCAAGGGCCTGCCGCTCCCGGTGACCGAGCCCATCGACATCTCGAAGCTCGACGACGACGACAAGGGCGTGATCAGCAACCAGGCGTCGTCGCGCCGGGCCGTGGCCGGCAGCCGCCGCGCGTTCGCGGCTCTGCCGATCGTGGCCGTGTCGGCCCTTCTGTTCACCGGCTGCTCCGCTGACGCGTGGCCGCAGTTCGGCACCACTCCGACGCCGAGTCCGTCGGCGTCGGTGATCGCGCCCGAGGGCCAGCAGGCTCCCGCAGTGACCAAGGCGCAGGCCGAGCGGATCATGACGCGGATCGCGGCGACCGTCGCCGACGCCGATGCCGCACTCGACGGCGACCTCGCCGAGACCCGACTCTCGGGTGCGGCGCTGGCGGCCCGCGACACGAACTACAAGCTGCGCTCGGCGATCGCCGACTACAAGGCGCCGGACCCGATCCTCGCCAAGCCGCTGAGCGTCATCCTGCCGCAGGCCTATGACGACTGGCCCCGCTCGGTCATCGTCGTCGGCGCCGATGAGGAGTCGAAGACGTCGAGCATCATGGTGATGTCGCAGCAGGACCCCTGGTCGGACTATCGCGTGTCGTACATCGCGAACCTCGAGGCCTCCACGACACTGCCGAACCTCGCGCCCACCTACATCGGCGCCGCGCAGGTCGAGCCCGACTCGCCCTTCCTCAGCCTGGCCCCTCAGGACGTCGCGGCCGCCTATGCCGACATCATCGACAAGGGCGAGCAGAGCGAGTACTACGGCCTGTTCGAGGCCGACGGCGACCAGCTGCGCACCAGCATCGCCGCCGACCGCGACCGACGGCTCGCCGACTTCAACCAGACGGCCAACAACACGACGGCCTCGCTGACGTTCGCCGCGTCCGCCGGAACGCAGCCTCCGTTCGCGCTGCAGACGGTCGAGAGCGGCGCCATCGTGGCCGTCAACATCGACGAGACCGACACGGCCACGCCGACCAACCCCGACGCCGTCATCAAGCTCGACAACAGCCCGACGGTCAAGGCGCTGGCCGCTGCCGACCAGTCGGCCACCGGCTTCCTGACGACGTTCAGCGACCAGGTGTTCTTCTACGTCCCCGGCCCGGGGTCGAACGAGAAGATCCGGCTGCTGGGCTACTCTTCCGCCATCCTCGAAGCGAAGGTCATCTCGTGAGCGATCCCTCCCTCGGCGCCGCGGTCCGCGGCGCGGTCGATCTCTCGTCGCTGCGCAACCGCCCGGTCGCGCCCGAGCCGGGGGAGTCGCAGGCCGCAGGCGCGGCGGTGACCGTGCCCGCGCTCGTGCTGGACGTCACGGACGACACCTTCGCGCAGGTGCTCGAGCTCTCGCGCACGGTTCCCGTGGTCGTCGACCTCTGGGCCGAGTGGTGCGGGCCGTGCAAGCAGCTGAGCCCCATCCTGGAACGCGTCGTGGAGGAGCTCGCGGGTCGGCTGGTGCTCGCGAAGGTGGACGTCGACGCGAATCCGCAGCTGTCGCAGGCGTTCCGTGCGCAGTCCATCCCGATGGTCGTCGCCCTCGTGTCCGGCCAGCCCGTGCCGCTGTTCACGGGCGCGGTGCCCGAGCAGCAGGTGCGCGAGGTGTTCGCGCAGCTGCTGCAGGTTGCGGCGCAGAACGGCGTGACCGGCAGGGCGGCCGTGGACGGCGAGGCGGATGCCGCACCGGAGGCAACCGCAGAGCCGCCGCTGCCCCCGCTGCACGCCGAGGCGTTCGAGGCGATCGAGGCCGGCGACTACGCGCGCGCCATCACCGCCTACGAGAAGGCACTGGCCGAGAACCCGCGCGACGAGGACGCTCGCGCCGGACTGGGGCAGGTCCGCCTGCTCGACCGCGTCCAGGGTCTGGATCTGCAGGACTCCCGCGCGGCCGCCGCCGCAGCGCCGACCGACGTCGCGGCGCAGCTGGCCGTGTCGGATCTCGACATCGCCGGCGGTCACGTCGACGACGCCTTCGGCCGCCTGCTCGACCTGTTCGCCCAGCTGCCGACCGATGAGCGCGCCCCCGTGCGCGAGCGCCTGCTGGAGCTGTTCGCCCTCGTCGGAGACGCGGATCCTCGCGTGATCTCGGCTCGGGGCCGCCTGGCGTCGCTGCTGTTCTGATCGGCGACCCGGCGCGACGCCGAGCCGCCGAGGCGTCAGCCCCTCGTCGGTGACGGAACGTGCGCGGGCGTCTCGTGACGCAGCCACAGCACGCCCAGGGGCGGCAGCACGAGCGTCGCGCGTCCGCCTTCGGCCGCGTGCACCACGCCGAGGTTGCCGACGCCGGAGCCGCCGTAGGCCTGCGAGTCGGTGTTGAGGATCTCGTGCCACACGCCGCTCTCGGGAAGGTCGAGCTCGTAGCCGCTGAGCGGCGTGCCCGAGAAGTTCGCCGCGACGACTACCGTGTTGCCGTGCCAGTCCCGCCGCGCGAAGACGACGACGTTCGGGTTCCAGGTCGGCGCGCCGAGGCGTGAGAACGCGGCGCCGTCGCCGTCGCGCGCCCAGAGCGCGGAGTTCGCGCGGTACACGCCGTTGAGTGCTCCGACGAATCCCAGCAGCTCCGCGTGGCTCGGCTGGTCGAGCAGCCACCAGTCCAGCGATCGGGCCTCGGACCACTCCGAGAGCTGCCCGAACTCCTGACCCATGAACAGCAGCTGCTTGCCCGGGTGCCCCCACATGTACGCGAGGAACGCGCGCATGTTGGCGAGCTTCTGCCAGTGATCGCCGGGCATCCGGCCGAAGAGGCTGCCCTTGCCGTGGACGACCTCGTCGTGACTGATCGGCAGGACGTAGTTCTCGCTGAACGCGTACACGAACGAGAACGACAGCTCGCCCTCGTGATGCGACCGATGGACGGGGTCCCGCTTGATGTACTCGAGCGAGTCGTTCATCCAGCCCATGTTCCATTTGAAGCCGAAGCCCAGTCCCGCCTGGCTCGTGGGCGCGGTCACGCCGGGGAAGCTCGTCGACTCCTCGGCGATCATGGCGATCCCGGGGTAGCGCTTGTAGGCGGTCGCGTTCACCTCCTGCAGGAAGCGGATCGCCTCGAGGTTCTCGCGGCCGCCGTGGATGTTGGGCTCCCATTCGCCGTCGCTGCGCGAGTAGTCCAGGTAGAGCATCGAGGCGACGGCATCCACCCGCAGCCCGTCCACGTGGAATTCCTCGAACCAGTACAGGGCATTGGCCACGAGGAAGTTGCGCACCTCGTTTCGGCCGTAGTCGAAGATGTAGGTGCCCCAGTCCTTGTGCTCGCCACGGCGGGGGTCCGGGTGCTCGTACAGCGGCTCGCCGTCGAAGCGGGCCAGCGCGAAGTCGTCCTTCGGGAAGTGCCCGGGGACCCAGTCCATGATCACGCCGATGCCCGCCCGGTGCAGGCGGTCGATCAGGTAGCGCAGGTCGTCGGGATGCCCGTACCGGCTCGTCGGCGCGTAGTACCCGGTCACCTGATAGCCCCACGAGCCGCCGAACGGATGCTCGGCCAGCGGCAGGAACTCCACGTGCGTGAACCCCTGGGCGGTGACGTAGTCGATGAGCTCGTCGGCGGCATCCCGGTACGACAGCCCCTGCCGCCACGAGCCCAGGTGCAGCTCGTAGATCGACATCGGACGCGACACGGGTGTGGTGCGCGAGCGCTCGGCGAGCCAGGCGCCGTCGCCCCACGAGTACGAGGCGTGGACGACGACGGATGCGGTCGCCGGGGGCACCTCGGCGAAACGCGCCATCGGGTCGGCCTTGAGCACCCACTCGCCGCTGCGGCCGCGGAGCTCGTACTTGTACGCTGTGCCGGGTCCGATGCCCGGCACGAACAGCTCCCACACGCCGCTCGCGCCCATCGAGCGCATGGCGTGTCCCTGGCCGTCCCACCCGTTGAAGTCGCCCACGACGCGCACCGCACGCGCGTTGGGCGCCCACACCGCGAACGAGACCCCCGGCGTGCCGTCGTCCTCGCGCACGTGCGAGCCGAGCACGCGCCAGAGCTCCTCGTGGCGGCCCTCGCCGATGAGGTGCAGGTCCAGCTCGCCGATCGTCGGCGTGTGCCGGTACGGGTCGTCGGCCACGTAGTCCGGGCCCTGCGGGTACGTCGTCGCGAGCTCGTACCGGCCGCGCGCGCCCGCGCGCGTGCCCTCCCAGATCCCCGCGCGCACGTGCTCCAGCGGAACGCGGGTGCCGTCCTCGAAGACCGCCGTGACGCTGCGGGCGAGGGGGCGCCGCGCGCGGATCGTCCACGTGCGCGTGCCTTCGGAATCGGTGTCGGGGTGGATGCCGAGCACGGCGTGGGGATCGTGGTGCGAGCCCGCCGCGACGGCCTCGAGGAGCTGGTCGGAGGGCGTCGTCATCGTGACTCCTTCACGTGCAGGATGTGGACGGGCTCGGTGAACGCGTCGAGCATCACGTAGTTGTGATCAGACCACGTCCAGTGCGCGCCGGTGACGAGGTCCTCGACCTCGTACGGCGCACCGGGCTCGACGCCCCACACGCGGGTGTCGAGGTGCACCATCGTCTGGCGCACCGAGTGCGGATCGGTGTTGACGACGACGATGACGGTGTCGCTGCGGCCGTCTGGCGAGAGCGCGGCGTCGAGGTGCTTGACGTAGACGAGGATCGCGTCGTCGTCGCTCCAGTGGATGCCCAGGTTGCGGAGCTGCCGCAGCGCGGGGTGCGCACGGCGGATGCCGTTGAGCTTCTGCAGGAACGGCGCGAGCGAGTCGCCCCGCTCGGCCGCGCCCGCCCAGTCGCGCAGCTTGTACTCGTACTTCTCGTTGTCGATGTTCTCTTCGGAGCCCGGGCGGGCGACGTTCTCGTACAGTTCGTAGCCCGCGTACACGCCGTACGTCGGCGCCGCCGTGGCGGCGATCGCGGCGCGGATGCGGTACGCGGGACGCCCGCCGAACTGCAGGTACTCGGTGAGGATGTCGGGCGTGTTGACGAACAGGTTCGGCCGGAGGAAGGCGTCGGTGGTGTGCGCGAGCCCGCTGAGGAACTCCTCCAGCTCGGGCTTCGTGTTGCGCCACGTGAAGTACGTGTAGCTCTGCTGGAAGCCGGCCGCGGCGAGGCTCTGCATCGGCGCGGGCCGCGTGAACGCCTCCGCGAGGAAGACCACGTCCGGCTCCTCGGCGTTCACCGTCGCGATCAGCCACTCCCAGAACTGGAGGGGTTTGGTGTGCGGGTTGTCGACGCGGAAGATACGCACGCCCTGGGCGATCCAGTGCCGCACCACCCGCAGCACCTCGGCGCGGATCCCCGCGGGATCGTTGTCGAAGTTGACGGGATAGATGTCCTGGTACTTCTTCGGCGGATTCTCGGCGTACGCGATCGTGCCGTCGGGGAGCGTGGTGAACCACTCCGGATGCTCCGCGACCCACGGGTGGTCCGGAGCGGCCTGGAGCGCGAGGTCGAGCGCGACCTCCAGCCCCTCTGCCTGCGCGGCGCGGACGAAGGCGCGGAAGTCGGCCAGCGTGCCGAGGTCGGGGTGGACGGCGTCGTGCCCGCCCGCCGCCGAGCCGATGGCCCACGGCGAGCCCGGGTCGCCCGGTCCCGCGTCGAGGGTGTTGTTGGGACCCTTGCGGTTGAGGGTGCCGATGGGGTGGATCGGCGGCAGGTAGACGACGTCGAACCCCATCTGCGCGACGGCAGGCAGGCGCTTGGCCGCGGTGCGGAACGTGCCGCTCTTGACGGTGCCGTCCTTGAGGCGCTTGGCGCCCTCGGACCGGGGGAAGAACTCGTACCAGGCGCCGACTCCGGCCCGCTCGCGCTCGACGAGCACCTCCAGGTCGTCGCCCAGCGTCACCAGCGACATGGCCGGTCGCTGGGCGAAGTACGCCGCGATGCGGGCATCGTCGACGATTGCGAGCGCCCCGGCATCATCGACCGTTCCGTCGCGGAGGGATGCCGCAGCGGCGGTGAGCGCCTTCTTCTCGGCCGCCGGACGGCCCTTCTCGGCAGCGGCGCGCGCGAACAGCAGCGCTCCCGCTTCGCGCATGACGGCGGCATCCACTCCCGCGGCGATCTTGACGGATGCCGCGTGCTGCCACGTCGCGAAGTCGTCGCCGAACGACTCGAAGCGGAACCGCCACACACCCCGCGCGAGCAGCGCGACCTCGGTCTGCCACCGGTCGAACCCGTCATCGAGCGGGGCCAGGCGATGGAGCGACTCGTCGCCCGTGGGCGAGAACAGGCGCACCTGCACGCCGATCCGGTCGTGACCCTCGCGGAACGATGTCACCCGGAACGGCACCACCTCGCCGTCGTACGCCGTCGGGCGGTAGTCGCCCCACGGCACGGAGGGGAAGGGCTGCGCCAGCGGTATCCGCCGCGACACCGTGTCGGGGTCGGGCTGCCAGGCACGGGCATCGCGGACAGGGAGAGCCGAGGCGCTCCGCCACGGGCGGGAGCGCGCGGAGCGCGTCGTCGTGACCACGTCTCGAACCTACCGTCCCCTCAGGCCGGACGACAGCGACGTGACCGCGGCGCGGCAGCCCGCGCGTGTCGTCACTCGGCGCGGAACAGGTGCATCGAGGTGCCGGGCAGCGTCACCACATCGCCCGGCGCGAGCACCGCGCCCTCATCGGACGGCGTCTCGTCGGCGCTCGACCACAGCGAGACGTACCGGGCCACGCCCTCGGCGTCGGGGAGCGTGACGTCGATGGGGCGCTCGGTGCCGTGGATCATGAGCAGGATGCGGTTCACGTCCTCGAACTCGGGTGTCGAGGTCGCGACGTACTGCAGCGTGCGGTGCGACGGGTCGGTCCAGCGCTCGATCGACATCGTCTCGCCGTGCTCGTCGTACCACTCCATGAGCGAGGCGGACGGTGTGTGCTCTCCGAGGCGGGCGAAGCGGCTCGGACGCAGCGCGGGATTCTCCCGCCGCACCCGCAGCAGGTGCCGCACGTGCGCGTAGAGGTCCTGCTGCCACGGCGTATGCTCCCAGCGCAGCCAGGTGAGGTCCGAGTCGTGGCAGTACGCGTTGTTGTTGCCGTTCTGCGTGCGGGCGTGCTCGTCGCCCGCGGTGATCATCGGCACCCCCGCCGACAGCAGCAGCGTGCCCATCAGGTTGCGCATCGCCTTCCGGCGCGTCGCCAGGATCGCCGGGTCGCCGGTGCGTCCCTCGGCGCCGTGGTTGAACGAGCGGTTCGTGTCCGCTCCGTCGCGGCCGTGCTCGCCGTTGGCGTGGTTGTGCTTGACGTCGTACGAGACGAGGTCGCGCAGCGTGAACCCGTCGTGGGCGGTCACGAAGTTGATGCCCGCGAGCGGTCCGCGCGCTTCGTCGAACGTGTTGGCGGAGCCCGCCAGGCGATGGGCGAGCCCGCCGATGCCCACCGGGGAGACGTTCGCACGGCGCGCGTAGTCGACGTCGCTGAGCCAGAAGTTGCGGACGCGGTCGCGGTAGCGGTCGTTCCATTCGCTCCAGCCGTCGCCGAAGCCGCCGGTGTGCCAGCCGCCCATGCCCACGTCCCACGGTTCGGCGATCTTCTTGACGCCGGCGAGCGCCGGGTCGTCGACGATCGCACGCAGGAGAGGATGCTGCGCCGTGAACTCGTGCGTCGCGTCGCGGCCGAGCGTCACGGCGAGATCGAACCGGAAGCCGTCGATCTGCACCTCGTTCGCCCAGTAGCGCAGCGAGTCCAGGACCAGCCGGGCCGCGGCATCCGTCGAGGTTTTCACCGAGTTGCCGCAGCCGGTGACGTCGATGTACGCCCCGTCGTCCTGCTGGCGGTAGTACGCACGGTTGTCGATGCCTCGCAGGCTCGATCGAGGCCCGCCGAGCCCCTCTTCCGCCGTGTGGTTGTAGACGACGTCGAGGATGACCTCCAGGCCCGCCTCGTGGAGCAGCTTGACCATGCCCTTGAACTCTCGCAGCACCGCTTCCGGCCCCTGCCGCCGGGCCTCCTCGGTGGCGTACGCCGCGTGCGGCGTGAAGAAGTTCAGGGTGTTGTAGCCCCAGTAGTTCGCCAAGCCGTGCTGCAGCAGCCGGGGCTCGGTCGTGAACGCATGGATCGGCAGCAGCTCGATGCTGGTGATGCCCAGCTCGAGGAAGTGCTCCACCATCGCGGGATGCGCGAGCCCCGCATAGGTGCCGCGCAGCGCGCCGGGCAGGGCGGGATGCCGCTTGGACAGCCCCTTGAGGTGGCCCTCGTACAGCACGGTGCGGTCCATCGGCACGGCGGGCTTGCGCGCGTCGCCCCAGTCGAACGACCCCTCGACGACCACCGAGCGCCAGCCGTCGTACCCGGTGCGCACGAGTCCCTTCGTGTACGGCTCGAGCAGGAGGGTGCCGCGGTTGAACGTGTTGCCGGGCGCGTGCGGCCCGTCGACGCGGACCGCGTAGCGGGTGCCGGGCCGCAGCAGCGCCGAGGTGACCTCCCACACGCCGCCGCCGACCGGCGCGAGCGGCTCGGTCGCCGTGATCCAGTCGAGGTCGGTGTCGTCGAAGACCACGAGGTCGACGGCATCGGCGGCGCCCGACCAGACGCGCAGTCTCGCCCCTCCGGGCACCAGCTCGACGCCCAGTCCCTCGAGCTCGGGGCTGAGCAGCCCCGAGACGGGGCGCGTGATGACGGACTCCGGGCTGACCATGCGGACTACCATAACCATGGTCCGAGTCGGCGGCGTTACGGGACCGGGTCCCACAGCGCACGACACCCGGGCGCAGCCCACCGCCCTGAGCCGAGAGGATGCCGGGTGCCTGTCTATCTCGATCACGCCGCCACCGCGCCGCTCCGGCCCGAGGCGCGCGACGCGTGGCTGACGGCGGCCTCCGCCGTCGGCAACGCGTCGTCCATCCACGGCGCCGGGCAGGACGCCCGCCGCACGCTCGAAGAGGCGCGCGAGCGACTGGCCGCCGTGCTGGACGCGGATCCGATCGAGGTCGTGTTCACCTCGGGCGGCACCGAGGCGGTGAACCTCGCGGTCAAGGGGCTGTGGTGGGCGCGTGACGAGACGACGGATGCCGTCGTGCTGCCTGACGGTGAGCATCACGCCACGCTGGACGCCGTCGAGTGGCTGGAGGCGCAGGGTGCCGAGGTGAGGCACGTCCGGCTCGACGCCGTCGGCCGCATCCCCGTCGGCGCGTTCGGCGGCGCCCTTGCGGGCGCGGCGCTGGCCACGGCGCTCGTGGCGAACAACGAGGTCGGGACGGTCAACGACGCGGCGGCCCTCGCGGATGCCGCGGCCGCAGCCGGCGTGCCGCTCCACCTCGACGCGGTCGCCGCCTTCGGGCACCTGCCCGTCTCGTTCCGCGGCTGGCGCGGCTCCGCGCACGGGGGTGCCGGACTGGTGGCGATGAGCGTCTCGGCGCACAAGATCGGCGGCCCCGCCGGCGTCGGCGCGCTCGTCGTGTCGCGCGCCGCCGAAATGACCGCCCTCGTCCACGGCGGAGCGCAGCAGCGGCGCCTGCGCGCGGGCACGCAGGACGTGGCCGGCGCGGCCGCGTTCGCGGTCGCCGCGGAGCTGGCAGCGGCCGAACGCGAGGCGGAGGCCGCGCGGCTCAGCGCGCTGCGGACCCGGCTGGTGGGCGGCATCCGGTCGTCCATCCCCGGGGCGGAGCTGCTCGGCGACCCGGTCGACCGCGTGCCGGGCAACGCACATGTGCTGTTCCCGGGAGCATCCGGCGAGACGCTGCTGTTCCTGCTCGATCGGGCCGGCATCTCGGTCTCGACGGGATCGGCATGCCAGGCGGGAGTCCCCGAGCCGTCGCACGTCGTGCTGGCGCTCGGACGCAGCGACGCCGAGGCCCGGCAGGTGCTGCGCTTCACCCTGGGCCGCACCACGACCGCGGAGGACGTGGAGGCTGCGCTGGCGGCGCTTCCCGAGGCCGTGGAGCGCGCGCGTGCGGCATCCGGCCCGCGCACAGGCCGCGCTTCGTAGACTGGGACCATGCGGATCCTGGCGGCCATGAGCGGTGGAGTGGATTCCGCCGTGGCGGCCGCACGGGCCGTCGAGGCGGGGCACGACGTCGTCGGCGTGCATCTCGCGCTCTCGCGCGCGGGCGGGACGCTGCGCACGGGCAGCCGCGGCTGCTGCACGATCGAGGACGCCATGGACGCGCGCCGGGCGGCCGATCGCCTCGGCATCCCGTTCTACGTCTGGGACTTCTCGGAGCGGTTCCGCGACGACGTCATCGAGGACTTCGTGTCGGAGTACCGCGCCGGCCGCACCCCGAACCCGTGCATGCGCTGCAACGAGAAGATCAAGTTCGCCGCGCTCCTCGAGCGCGCGATCGAGCTCGGCTTCGACGCCGTGTGCACGGGTCATTACGCGACGCTGGTCGACGGTCCCCAAGGCCTCGAGCTGCACCGGGCCTCAGATGCCGCGAAGGACCAGTCCTACGTGCTCGGCGTGCTCGACGCCGACCAGCTTGCGCACACTTATTTCCCGCTCGGATCGACGCCGTCGAAGGCGCTCGTGCGGGCCGAGGCCGAGGAGCGCGGCCTCACGGTCGCGCACAAGCCCGACAGCCATGACATCTGCTTCATCCCCGACGGCGACACGCGCGGCTGGCTCGCCGAGCGGGTCGGCGCCGAGCAGGGCGACATCGTCGACCGTTCGGGCGAGGTCATCGGCACGCACGAGGGCGCGCACGCGTTCACCGTCGGTCAGCGACGTGGGCTGCAGCTCGGCGTGCCCGCCCCGGACGGCAAGCCCCGCTTCGTGCTCGAGGTGCGGCCGGTGTCGAACACCGTCGTGGTCGGCCCCAAAGAGGCGCTCGCGACGGCCGAGATCGCGGGGGAGCGATACTCGTGGGCCGGGCGTCCGCAGGCCGAGGGGTCGTTCGTGTGCGACGTGCAGATCCGCGCACACGCCGATCCCGTGCCGGCCACCGCGACGCTCGCGGACGGACGGCTCACCGTCGTGCCCGAGACGCCCTTCGACGGCGTCGCGCCCGGGCAGACCGCCGTGCTCTACGACGGCACGCGCGTCATCGGCCAGTTCACCATCGCGACCACCGTCTCGGCGGTTCCCGTCTCGGTGTGATCCGTGGCGGGCGAGGCCGCCACGGCGGTGTCGGCACCCCCTCCTAGACTGGCGTGGTGACGGATGCCGCACTCCCCGCCGACGCCGGACTCGAAGCCGCGCGGGCGGAAGCCCAGGACCTGACCGACCGCATCATCGGCGCGCGCGACGCGTACTACGGCCGCAACGCCGAGATCGTCGACGACGCGACGTACGACGGCTGGATGCACCGCCTCGAAGAGCTGGAGCGCCTGCACCCCGAGCTGCAGGGGCAGGACTCGCCGACGCAGACCGTCGGTGCCGCCGAGAGCTCGATGTTCGCCCCCGTCGAGCACGCCGAGCGGATGCTGAGCCTCGACAACGTCTTCAGCCCGGATGAGCTGCGCGACTGGTGCGTCAAGGCTCAGAACGCGGCCGGACGCCGCGTGCGGTGGCTGACCGAGCTCAAGATCGACGGTCTGGCGATCAGCCTGCGGTACGAGAAGGGTGTGCTGACGTCGGCGGCCACGCGCGGCGACGGCCGTGTCGGCGAGGACGTGACCGTGAACGCCGTCCGGGTGGCCGGCATCCCGCAGCGACTGGCGGGCAGCGGGCACCCCGACCTCGTGGAGGTCCGCGGCGAGGTGTTCATCCCGGTCGCCGCGTTCGAGCGGCTCAACGCCCTGCAGGCCGACATGCGGGACCGCGCCGTCGAAGAGACGCGGGCGCGCAGCCGCGCGTTCGACGAAGAGAAGGCGAGGCTGAGCGCGGAGCGTCGGTTCCCGTCCTTCGCCAACCCCCGCAACGCCGCGTCGGGCGGCCTGCGCCAGCAGCTCGACAAGAAGGACGGTCTGGAGCTCGAAGCCGGTCAGGCGCGGCTCGACTCGCTCCGGCTCTTCGTCCACGGCATCGGCGCCTGGAACCGGCCGCCCGTCGACTCCCAGAGCGAGACCTACGCGCTGCTGGCCGAGTGGGGCCTTCCGACGAGTCCGTACTTCCGCACCACCGACGACATCGACGGGGTGCTCGAGTTCGTCGCGTACTACGGCGAGCACCGTCATGATGTCGAGCACGAGATCGACGGCATCGTCGTGAAGGTGGACGAGCTGGCGCTGCACGACGAGCTGGGTGCCACCAGCCGCGCGCCGCGCTGGGCCATCGCGTACAAGTACCCGCCCGAGCAGGTCAACACGAAGCTGCTCGACATCGTCGTGTCGGTGGGACGCACCGGGCGGGCGACCCCGTACGCCGTGATGGCGCCGGCGCGCGTGGCCGGCTCCGTGGTGCGCCAGGCGACGCTCCACAATCAGGATGTCGTGCGCGCCAAGGGCGTGCTGATCGGCGACACCGTCGTGCTGCGCAAGGCCGGCGACGTCATCCCCGAAGTGCTCGGACCGGTCGTCGAGCTGCGCGACGGCACCGAACGCGAGTTCGTCATGCCGGCGAACTGCCCTGAGTGTGGCTTCCCGCTGCGCCCCGCCAAAGAGGGCGACATCGATCTGCGCTGCCCGAACGCCCGCTCGTGCCCGGCACAGGTGCGCGGGCGCGTCGAGCACATCGGGTCGCGCGGCGCACTCGACATCGAGGTGCTCGGCGAGGTCACCGCGGCCGCGCTGACGCAGGCCGAGGCTCCGGCGACCGCGCCGCTGAAGACCGAGGCGCGGCTGTTCGCGCTCTCGCTCGACGACCTCGTGCCGATCTCGGTCATCGTCCGCGATGCCGAGACGGGCGAGCTGAAGGTCGATGACGAGACCGGCGAGCCGGTGCGCCGTGCGCCGTTCCGGCGCAACCCCACGGCCGCCGAGAAGAAGCAGGGGCTTGAGGGCCCCCAGCCGTCCGCCGCTGCCGTGAAGCTGCTGGCGGAGCTCGAGAAGGCGAAGACGAAGGACCTCTGGCGCCTGCTCGTGGCACTCAACATCCGGCACGTCGGCCCGGTGGCCGCTCGGGCACTGGCGCAGTGGTTCGGGTCGCTGGATGCGATCCGCGCGGCCGACCGCGAGCAGCTCGCGCAGGTCGAGGGGGTCGGCGGCATCATCGCGGACTCGCTGCTCGAGTGGTTCGAGGTGGACTGGCATCGCGACATCGTCGACGAGTGGACGCGCGCGGGCGTGCAGTGGGCCACGCCGGGGCACCCGGGTCCGGGGGCGGCCGTCGTGGTCGGGGGAGTGCTCGAGGGCCTCACCGTGGTCGCGACGGGCTCGCTCGAGGGCTACACGCGTGAAGGCGCGCAGGAGGCGATCCTGAGCGCGGGCGGCAAGGCCGCCTCGAGCGTCTCCAAGAAGACCGACTTCGTCGCGGCGGGACCGGGCGCAGGCTCCAAGCTCGCCAAGGCGGAAGAGCTCGGCATCCGCATCCTGGACGCCGACCAGTTCCGCATCCTCGTCACCGAGGGCCCCGCTGCGCTTGATGCCCTCGACGCGGACGCCGGGTGAGTGCGGGAGGGCGGGCGACCACGTCAGTGTCGTAGGTATGTTCTAACGTCGAGGCATCGACGAAAGGACCCCCATGATCACCGCTCTCACGCCGTCGTCGCTCGCCTGGATGGACGACGAGGACCGGCGCACGGCGCAGACGATCCGCGCGCATGGCACCCGCAACGAGTACGTCTTCGGCGACATGTCGAAGCGCGAGGCGCCGTTCGCCTACACGATCGGGCTCTTCGGTCTGGGTCACCCCGAGCTCCTGGTGTTCGGGCTCGACCCGCGGACGTCCGCGCTGCTGCTGGACGACGTCGCCGGGCGGGTCCGCGCCGGCGAAGATCTGCGAACCGGCCAGGTTGTGACCTTCGCGGGGTGGCGGCACCGCGTCACCGTCGAGACGCTGACCAACCCGGGTGACATCGTGTTCGCCGCGAACCGCTACTACGCTCGCGCCGACGAGCACTCGGTCCCCGTCTTCCAGCTGACCTACGACGACCGCGACGGTCGCTTCCCGTGGGAGGACGGCTACGACACCGCCGCCTGGCTCCAGCCGCGGCCCGGCACGTTCCGCGCGTGAGGGAAGGTGCGCGACCGTGCTCAGGCGCCGGTGGTGAGGGCGAGCAGGCGGTCGCGCACCTGCCGGCGCAGGACTTTGCCGATGAGCGAGGTCGGCAGCTCGTCCACGACGAAGATGCGACGCGGCACCTTGTACGGAGTGAGGATGCCTCGCGCGAAGTCCCGGATCGCCTCGACGTCGATCTCCTGACCGGGTGCCACCACGATCGCCGCGACGACCTCCTCGCCGGAGTGCTCGCTCGGCAGTCCGACGACGGCGGCGTCCTCGACCTCGGGGTGCTGCCGCAGTGCGTTCTCGACCTCGGTCGGTGCGACGTTGAAGCCGCCCGTGATGATGAGCTCCTTGATGCGGTCGACGATGCGCACGAAGCCGGCGTCGTCGATCGTGACGATGTCGCCGGTGCGGAACCAGCCGTCGACGAAGACGGCCTCGGTCTCTTCGGGCTTGCCGTAGTACCCGCTGAACACCTGCGGGCCGCGCACGAGCAGTTCGCCGCGCTCCCCGCGCGGCACATCGCGCGTGGGCTCGTCCGGGTCGACCACGCGGCACTCGGTGCCGGGCAGCGGCAGCCCGACCGTTCCGGGCACGCGGTTGTCGGCGACGGGGTTCGCCATCAGCACGGGGGAGCACTCGCTGAGGCCGTAGCCCTCGACGAGGAATCCGCCCGTGGCGGCCTCGAAGGGCACCACGAGTTCGTGGGGGAGCGCCATCGCGCCCGAGATGGCCACCTCGGTGCCGGCGAGCGACACGCCCTCCTCGCGGGCGGCCTTCAGCAGGCGCTCCGCGATCGGCGGGACGAGGGGGAGGAAGGTGGCCGGGTGCTTCTTGGTCACCTCGAGCACCATGTCGGGATCGAATTTCGGGAACAGCACGAGCCGCGCGCCCATCGACATCGCGAAGGTCAGGCACAGCGTCAGCCCGTAGGCGTGGAACATCGGCAGCACCGCGTACACGACGCAGCCGTCGCCGCGCACGATCGACGGCACCCAGGCGCGTGCCTGTGCCGCGTTCGACAGCAGGTTGCGGTGGGTCAGCGCCGCGCCCTTCGGGGTCCCGGTCGTCCCGCTCGTGTACTGGATGAGCGCGAGGTCATCGGTCGCCGGGCGCGGATGGGATGCCGGCAGCGCGGTGGTGCCGACCACCTGCTCCCACGGCACCGTGCCCGACACGCGCTCGGTGAGCGCGGCACGCGCCTCGCGGGCCTTCGCGATCGGAAGGCCGAGCGCCAGCCGCGTGCCGAACGGCATGGCCTTGGTCACGTCGACCGAGACGAGGCTCGTGAGCGCGAGGTCTGCGGGGAAGTCCTGGACCGTCCGCACGACTTTCGTCCACACGATCGCGTGCTTCGCGCCGTGGTCCTCGAACTGCTTGCGCAGCTCGCGCGGCGTGTACAGCGGATTGTGCTCGATGACGACCGCGCCCAGCCGCAGGATCGCGTAGAACGCCACGATGTGCTGCGGGCAGTTGGGCAGGACGATCGCGACCGGGTCGCCGGCCTTGACGCCCAGATCGCGCAGGCCCGCCGCGGCACGCTCGATCTGCTCGTGGAGCGAGCGGTACGACGTCTCGCGACCGAAGAACTGCAGAGCCGCGGCGTCCGGGTAGTCCCTGGCCGACGCGTCGACGATGTCGACGAGCGAGCCGGTCACCGGGGTGAGGTCTTCGGGGACGCCTGCCGCGTAGCTGGCGGTCCACGGGCGCGGCGGATCGTATGTCGTCACGGCGATCAGCCTACGCCGCGGCCGGGCGCGGGACAGTCTGTCCACCGGGGCCCCGGTAGTCTTGACGGGTGTCTGAAATCACCCCCGATCTCGTGCGCCATCTCGGTGTGCTCGCCCGGATCCAGCTGAGCGACGAGGAGGTCGACCGCCTCACCGGCCAGCTCGACGTCATCGTCGACAACATCGCCAAGGTGTCCGAGGTGGCCACGCCCGACGTTCCCGCGACGAGCCACCCGATCGCCCTCCAGAACGTGTTCCGCCCGGATGTCGCGGGTGGTCAGCTGAGCCCGGCGCAGGTGCTGCAGAACGCACCGGACGCGGCAGACGGCCGCTTCCGCGTGACCGCGATCCTCGGCGAAGAGCAGTAAGGGGCTGTCGTGACCGATCTCACCACGCTGAGCGCCGCCGCGCTCGCAGACAAACTCGCCGCCGGTGACGTGTCGAGCGTCGAGGCGACGCAGGCCCACCTGGACCGCATCGCCGCAGTGGATGCCGACATCCACGCCTTCCTCCACGTCAGCGACCACGCTCTCGACGTCGCGGCCGACATCGACCGCCGCCGCGCCGCCGGCGAGCAGCTGAGCCCCGTCGCGGGCGTGCCGCTCGCGATCAAGGACGTGCTGGTCACTACCGACATGCCGTCGACGAGCGGTTCGAGGATCCTCGAGGGCTACCTGTCGCCGTACGACGCGACCGTCGTCGCGCGGGCGCGTGCCGCCGGACTCGTGCCGCTGGGCAAGACCAACATGGACGAGTTCGCCATGGGCTCGTCCACCGAGCACTCCGCGTACGGCCCGACCCGCAACCCGTGGGACCACGACCGCATCCCGGGTGGCTCGGGCGGTGGCTCGGCGGCCGCCGTCGCCGCGTTCGAGGCGCCGCTCGCGCTCGGCTCCGACACCGGCGGCTCGATCCGTCAGCCCGCGCACGTGACCGGCACGGTCGGCCTCAAGCCGACCTACGGCGCGGTCAGTCGCTACGGTGCCATCGCACTCGCGTCGAGCCTGGACCAGGTGGGCCCTGTCACCCGCACCGTGCTGGACTCGGGTCTCCTGCACGACGTCATCGGCGGGCACGACCCGCACGACTCGACGTCGCTGAAGCACGCCTGGCCCTCGTTCGCCGCCGCAGCCCGCGAAGGCGCGACCGGCGAGGTGCTCAAGGGACTCAAGGTCGGCGTCATCCGCGAGCTGCCCGACAGCGGGTTCCAGCAGGGCGTATCGGAGTCGTTCCGCGCCGCGCTGGCCGCCATGGAGGCGCAGGGCGCCGAGATCGTCGAGATCAGCGCACCGCACTTCGAGTACGGCGTCGCCGCGTACTACCTGATCCTCCCGGCCGAGGCATCCAGCAACCTCGCCAAGTTCGACTCGGTGCGCTTCGGCATGCGCGTCGACGTGCCCGGCGGCACCGTCGAGGACGTCATGGCGCGCACGCGCGATGCAGGATTCGGCGAAGAGGTCAAGCGCCGCATCATCCTCGGCACCTACGCGCTGTCGGCGGGGTACTACGACGCGTACTACGGGTCGGCTCAGAAGGTGCGCACGCTCATCCAGCGCGACTTCGCCGACGCCTTCGCACAGGTGGACGTCATCGCGACCCCCTCGGCACCCACGACCGCGTTCAAGCTCGGCGAGAAGATCGACGATCCGCTGCAGATGTACCTGAACGACGTCACGACGATCCCCGCGAACCTCGCGGGCGTTCCGGGCATCTCGATCCCCTCGGGCCTGGCAGCCGAGGACGGCCTGCCCGTCGGCATCCAATTCCTCGCCCCGGCGTACGAGGATGCGCGACTGTACCGGGTCGGCGCCGCCCTGGAGGCGCTGCTGGTGGACTCGTGGGGAGGACCGCTCCTCGACCGGGCGCCGCGGTTGCTGAGCGAGCGAAGCGAGACGAAGTACGGCGCGAACGGAGGTGCCCGCTGATGGCGAAGGACAAGCTGATGGACTTCGACAAGGCGCTCGAACTGTACGAGCCGGTGCTCGGGTTCGAGGTGCACGTCGAGCTGAACACCGAGACCAAGATGTTCTCGTCGGCGCCGAACCCGGCTCATCCGTCGCAGCACGACGCCGAGCCGAACACGCTCGTCGCTCCCGTCGACATGGGGCTTCCGGGTGCGCTGCCGGTCGTGAACGAGCAGGCGGTGCGCTACTCGATCAGCCTGGGTCTCGCCCTCGGCTGCTCGATCGCGCCGTCGAGCCGCTTCGCGCGCAAGAACTACTTCTACCCCGACCTCGGCAAGAACTACCAGATCTCGCAGTACGACGAGCCGATCGCGTTCGAGGGCGAGGTCGAGATCGAGCTCGAGGACGGCACGCTCGTGCAGATCCCGATCGAGCGCGCCCACATGGAAGAGGATGCCGGCAAGCTGACGCACGTCGGCGGCGCGACCGGCCGCATCCAGGGCGCCGAGTACTCGCTCGTCGACTACAACCGCGCCGGTGTGCCGCTCGTCGAGATCGTCACCAAGCCGATCTTCGGCGCGGAGGCGAATGCGCCCAAGCTCGCGGCGGCCTACGTCCGCGCGATCCGTGACATCGTGATCGGCCTAGGCATCTCCGAGGCGCGGATGGAACGCGGCAACCTGCGCTGCGACGCCAACGTCTCGCTGCGCCCGCGCGGCCAGGAGAAGCTCGGCACCCGCACCGAGACGAAGAACGTCAACTCGATGCGCTCCGTCGAGCGCGCCGTGCGCTACGAGATCCAGCGTCAGGCGGCCATCCTGGCGGACGGCGGCACCATCACGCAGGAGACGCGGCACTGGCACGAGGACACCGGCACGACCTCGCCGGGTCGCCCGAAGTCCGACGCCGACGACTACCGGTACTTCCCCGAGCCCGACCTGCTTCCGGTGGCCCCGGCGCCGGAGCTGATCGAAGAGCTCCGTGCCGCGCTGCCCGAGCAGCCGGCGGTGCGCCGTCGCCGGCTGAAGGCCGAGTGGGGCTTCTCCGACATCGACTTCCAGGGTGTCGTCAACGGCGGGGTGCTGAACGAGGTCGAGGCCACGATCGCTGCCGGCGCGTCGCCGGCCGCGTCGCGCAAGTGGTGGACGGGCGAGATCGCACGCATCGCGAACGCCGAAGGGCGCGAGCCGGCCGATCTGGTGACTCCGGCCGACGTCGCCGCACTCCAGGCACTGGTCGATGCGGGGACCCTGACCGACAAGCTGGCCCGCCAGGTGCTCGAAGGCGTCATCGCAGGAGAGGGTGCGCCGCAGGAGGTCGTCGACGCCCGCGGTCTGGCCGTCGTCTCTGACGACGGTGCGCTGATCGCCGCGATCGACGAGGCCCTGGCCGCCCAGCCCGACGTGCTCGAGAAGATCCGCGACGGCAAGGTGCAGGCCGCCGGCGCCGTCATCGGTGCTGTGATGAAGGCGATGAAGGGCCAGGCCGACGCGGCGCGTGTGCGCGAGCTCGTCCTGGAGCGCGCCGGCACCGCCTGATCGGCGAGTCCCGCAGAACATCGGACAGTGGGGCGGATCCTGCGGGACCGCCCCACTGTCCGATGTCGGAGCCCCCTGAAAGGATCGACGCATGGGGCGTGGCGACGGTACGGGGCGGATCGTCTCGCCCGAGGACGCCGACGACACCGGGACCGGCATCCTCCATGTCGACATGGACGCCTTCTACGCGTCGGTCGAGCAGCTCGATGATCCGTCGCTGCGCGGCAAGGCCATCATCATCGGCGCCCCCGAAAGCCGCTCGGTGGTCTCCAGCGCCTCGTACGAGGCGCGGCGATACGGAGTCCGCTCGGCGATGCCCGTCAGCCAGGCGCTGCGCCTGTGCCCCCACGCGATCGTGGTGCTGCCGCATTTCGAGCGCTACCTGGCGCTCTCTGCCCAGGTGATGCGGATCTTCCGGGACGTGACGCCGCTGGTCGAGCCGCTCTCGATCGACGAGGCGTTCCTCGACGTCCGCGGCGCGCGGCGCCTGTGGGGGAGCCCGGGCGTGATCGCGCGGATGCTGCGCGCCCGAGTCCTCGACGAGACGGGGCTCTCCTGCAGCATCGGCGTGGCCGCGACCAAGCACGTCGCCAAGATGGCGTCGACGATCAGCAAGCCGGACGGCCTCCTCATCGTCGCCGAGGCCGACACCGCCGCCTTCCTCGGACCGCGTTCGGTGCGCGCCCTGTGGGGTGTGGGTCCCAAGGCCTCCGAGGCGCTCGAGCGGCGCGGCATCCGCACGATCGCCGATGCGCGCGAGGCGCCGCGCGAGGTGCTCGATCGCGCCCTCGGGCCGGCGATGGGTGACCGCGTCTGGCATCTCGCGCGGGGCATCGACGCACGCGAGATCGACACCTCGCGCGTGGAGAAGAGCATCGGCCACGAAGAGACCTTCCACGAAGACATCGGCGACGACGCGGTGCTGCGATCCGAACTGCGACGGCTGGCCGACCGCGTCGGCACCCGCCTGCGCGAGAACGGCTGGGAGGCGTCGACGGTCGCCATCAAGGTGCGGTTCGCCGATTTCACCACCATCTCGCGGTCCCAGACGCTCGCCGAGCCCACTGCGGTGGGGCAGCGGATCGGGGATGCCGCGCACGAGCTGTTCGCCGCGGTCGACCGGTCCCTTCCGGTCAGGCTCATCGGCGTCCGCGCGGAGAAGCTGCGTCCGTCGGGAACCGCCCTCCCCGGTCTGTGGGACGACGATGAGGGATGGCGGCGGCTGGAGGACGCACTGGACGACGCGACCGCGCGGTTCGGTCGGGGCGCCGTCACGCGGGCGACCAATCTCGGGTCGCGCGGTGGGGGCACCCTCCCGTCGAGCCCGCCTGCGCCACGTCTCGACGAAGGCTGACGGGCCGGATCGCCCGCCGTGCGCCGGATCGTCTGTGCCGGAGCGCGAACGCCCGCTACGTTGGAGGCATGCCCAACATCGCACTCGAACTCGGCAAGCAGTCGGCGGCCTTCGGCGTGAAGAGCGCATACGGCGAGCAGCAGGACGTGGACGGCGTCCGGCTCATCCCCGTCGCCGTGACGTGGTCCGGCTTCGGCGGCGGGTCCGATGAGGTCGGCAACGGCGGCGGCGGAGGTGGCGGCTACGCGATCCCCGTGGGGGCGTACATCCGCCGCGGCGACGATCTGCGCTTCGAACCCAACATCATCGCCCTGCTCACCGTGGCGGTGCCGTTCGTGTTCTTCGCCGGTCGCGCCCTCAGCCGTGTCATCCGCGCCCTCAAGAAGTGACGCCGACCCGGTCGCATCGTCGCTCGCCCTCGCCGTCGCACACCTGACGACGGCGATCGAGCAGGTCGCGGCATCCAATCCGGTCGTCCTCATCGACGGCCGCAGCGGCGCCGGCAAGAGCTCGCTCGCGCGGGCGCTGGTGTCGCGATGGCCGCTCCGGGGCCGCGTGCAGCTCGTCGCGCTGGATTCGCTCTACCCCGGCTGGGACGGGCTCGACGACGGGGTGGAGCTCGCCCGCGAGCTGATCCTCACCCCGCACGCGCGCGGGATCGTGGGGGTGTGGCAGCGCTGGGACTGGACGACAGCGGAGCCGGCAGAGGCGCATGCGGTCGATCCGTCGCTCCCGCTCATCGTCGAGGGTGCGGGACTGCTGACGCCCGCGACGGCGCGACTGGGCGACGTCCGCGTGTGGCTGGAGTCCCCGGCGGCGTCCCGCAAGAATCGCGCGCTCGCCCGTGACGGCGACGCCTTCCGCCCGCACTGGGACCGCTGGGCGCGTCAGGAGCAGCGTCACGTCGAGCGCGACGACCCGATGCGGCTCGCGACGCACGTCTTCCCGGTGCCGTGAGGCGTTCGACCTAGCCTTCGTCGAAGGATGCCACGAGTCCGTCCAGGCGGTAGCCCAGCCAGTCGTAGATGCCGAAACGGGGATCCTCCGGGTCGTGGTCCTCGGGCTCGGTGATGTCGAGCCGCTGGGCCATCACGAGGCGCACGGCCGCCAGCGTGCGCAGCCAGGCGCGCACTGTCTCGGGCTCCAGCCGGATCTCGACCTGTTCGAGCAGCGCGGGATCCTCCGGATCGTCCGGGATGACGGCGGCCTCAGCCAGCGACGACAGCACGATCTCGGCGTCCGTCCGCCGTCGGGTCAGCAGATCCCTCTCGGTCAGCGTGCGGAACTCGCGCGCAGCCTCGTCATCGTCGGGATACGGCGTGGGCACGAGCCGTGCGATCGCCGGGTCGTCGTTCGCCGACGCGGAGTCGTCCAGCAGGTCCGCGAACTGCCCGACGAGCGCCGAGAGATGCGCGGCCTCCAGGCGCGCGACCTCCAGCACGACCGTGCGTCCCGTCACGCCGGCTCCTGCCGGACGGTCGCCCACAGCCCGTAGTCATGCATCGCCTGCGCGTGCAGCTCCATGCGTTCCCGGGCCCCTTGCGAGACGACCGCGTGGCCGTCGTTGTGGACCGCGAGCATCAGCCGCTCGGCCTCGGCACGAGGAAGCCCGAAGTACTCGCGGAACACGTGCGTCACGTAGCTCATCAGATTGACCGGATCGTCCCAGACGACGGTCTGCCACGGACGATCCGGGTCGGGCCGACGGGCGAGGTCCACGTCCTCGTCGACGGCAGGTGCGGCGAGGGGGCTCATCACGCCCACCCCAGCTCGTGCAGCCGGTCGTCGTCGATGCCGTAGAAGTGTGCGATCTCGTGGACGAGCGTGGTGTGGACTTCGTCCCGGAGCTCCTCCTCGTCGTCGCAGACCGCGAGATGCGGCTCCCGGTACACCAGGATCCGGTCCGGCAGCTCGCCGACGCCGTAGCGGTCGCGCTCGGTGAGCGCCCAGCCGTCGTAGAGCCCGAGCAGGTCGAGACTCCCGTCCTCGGGGCGATCCTCGACGACGAAGACGACGTTGTCGAGTCCGGCGACCATATCGTCGGGCAGGGCGTCGAGCTCGTCGATCACGAGCGACTCGAAGGTCGCGGCATCCATCTCCATCATGATGCCTCGCTTCTACGCGAATGGGGCGCGAAACTCGCGCCCCATTCGGCTGACATGGGGTGGCTAACGGGGCTTGAACCCGCGACCCCCGCGACCACAACGCGGTGCTCTACCAACTGAGCTATAGCCACCATGCTTCCCGCTCGCGCGGGCAACCAGACGATTCTCTCACACCTCAGGGGCAAACGATGACACGGCGGCGGCAGCGGCCGCGCGGGCGCCGTCGCTCGTGGGCCCGGGCTCGGGAACGAACACCGCCTGGCGGTAGTAAGCGAGCTCTCGCACCGATTCGATGATGTCGGCGAGGGCGCGGTGGCCGCCGTCTTTCGCGGGGGCGTGGATGTACGCGCGCGGGTACCAGCGGCGGGCCAGCTCTTTGATGCTCGACACGTCGACGTTGCGGTAGTGCAGCCAGTGATCGACGCGCGGCATGTACTTCGCCAGGAACATGCGGTCGGTGCCGATCGTGTTGCCGGCGAGCGGCGCCTTGCCCTCGAGCGGCACGAAGCGCTGGATGTACTCGAGCACCTGGAACTCCGCGTCGGCCACGGTCACGCCGTGCGGGATCTCGTCGAGCAGCCCCGAGGAACGGTGCATGTTGGTGACGAACTCGTTCATGTGCTCCAGCGCGGACGCGTCCGGCTTGATCACGACGTGGAACCCGGGATCGAGCAGGCGCAGCTCGAAGTCGGTCACGACCACGGCGATCTCGACCAGTTCGTCGACCGCCAGGTCGAGCCCGGTCATCTCGCAGTCGATCCACACCAGGCGATCATTGTCGGATGCCCCCACCATGTGCTCCATCCTCGTGACGGGGTCCGACATCGCGGACTCCGGATAAGGGGCCCGGCGTCGCCGCCGAACCCCGGTGCCCCCCCGGGAGGATTCGAACCCCCGACCTGGCGGGTAGAAACCGCTCGCTCTGTCCCCTGAGCTACGGAGGGAAGGGTGAGTCCCAGGTTACCCGGTCGCGCCATGCCGTCGCGGACTCTGGTTTCGTGGGCCGTCGGGGCGTAGCGTCAGCGGCGGAGGCATCGAAAGGAGTTCATGATGAGCACCACGCAGACGCACCACCCCCTGTGGGTCGCCTTCGGCACCGGCGGCGTCGTCGGGAGCATCCGCAAGGGCGACGACGGCTACACGGTGACGATGGCGGGCGCCGACCAGGTCGCGGGCACGTATCCGTCGATGGAGGTCGCCAAGAGCGCCCTGCATGCCCGGATGACGCCGGGAAGCGACTGGCCCCGGTTCGAGGAGCACTGAGGCCGCGCCGGCACGCTGTCAGGGCGCGGGCTCGACGGTGGCATCCGCGCCCGTGCTCACCCGACCGGCGCCGCGCTGCGTCCGCCGCGCGGCCGGCCGGCGTCGCGTATCGAGAAGCGGCAGGGCCACGTGCACGAGCGGGCCGATGAGTGCCGCGAAGAGCACGGTGCCGATCCCCACGGTGCCTCCGAGGAGCCATCCGATCGCGAGCACGGTGAGTTCGACGAGGGCCCGGCAGAGCCAGATCGGCCAGCCGAGCCGGGAGTTCAGGCCGGTCATGAGACCGTCGCGCGGACCAGGGCCGAAACGCGCGCCGATGTACAGTCCGGAGGCCACGGCGACGACGAGGATGCCGCCGAGCAGCGTCGCCACCTGCGCCCAGAGCCCCTCCACCGGCGGCACGATGCCGAGCACGATCTGCATGCTGGTGCCGACGAGCAGGATGTTGGCGATCGTGCCGACTCCCGGCTTCTGGCGGAGCGGGATCCACAGGAGCAGGACGAAGAAGCCGACGATGTTCGTGATCCACCCGATGCCGATTCCCGTGCGCAGGGAGAGTCCCTGAGCGAACACCGTCCACGGGTCGACGCCGAGACCCGCCTCGACCGTGAGCGCACATCCCGCTCCGTAGAGGAACAGGCCGATCAGCAGCTGGGCGACGCGACGAGGCATGGAGCTATCCAATCGCATGATTGGCCCGCAGTGAACAGTCCAATGTCGCTACGCTGGCCTCATGGACTCTCGCGTCTCCGCCCGCGCGCTGGCTGCCTCGCTCGGAGGGTGGCGCACGCGCGAACCGGCCTATGAGGCCCTCGCCGACGGCATCCGCCTCCTCTGCCTCGACAACCGGATCGCCCCGCGCACGGCGCTGCCGGCAGAGCGCGAGCTCGCCGCAGCCCTGCACGTCAGCCGCAGCACGGTGGCCGCCGCGTACCGCAGCCTGCGCGACACCGGTCACATCGCCAGCCTGCGCGGGTCGGGCAGCGTCACGCTGCCGGTCGGGCATCGTGAGGTCGGGCGGGCGACCGCCGCCGAGGGCATGATCGACCTGCAGCAGGCGAGTCCGCCCGCCTGGCCCGGCCTTGCCGGTGTGATGGCGGAGGCGGGCGCCAACTCCGCTGCGCTCATCTCGCGGGTCGGGTATGACGTGCTCGGCGGTGGTGAGCTGCGCGAAGCGATCGCCCGGCGCTACACCGAGCGGGGGATCCCGACGTCGGCGGCGGAGGTGCTCGTCACCACGGGAGCGCAGAGCGCGATCCACCTGGTGTCGTCGGTGCTGCTGGGCCGTGGCGATCGCGTCGTCGTCGAGACGCCGACCTACCCGCACGCGGTGGATGCGCTGCGCCGGGCGGGCGGGCGTCTCGTCGGGGTGCCGGTGACGACGGACGTCGGCTGGGACATCGACCGGGCGGAGCAGGTGTTCGCTCGGACGCTTCCGGTCATGGCGTATCTCATGCCTGACTTCCAGAATCCGACCGGACGCAGCATGACCGCCGCAGAGCGCACGGCGATCCTGACGGCTGGCGAGCGGGCGGGCACCGTGCTGGTGCTGGACGAGACGACGGCCGACCTCGACATCGATCGCGGTGCGGTCGCCCCGGGTTTCGTCGGGGCCGAACCGGGCACGGTCGTGCGTATCGGGTCGCTGGGCAAGACCGTGTGGGGCGGGCTGCGTGTCGGGTGGGTGAGGGCCGAGGGCGACCTGATCCGCAGACTGGTGGCCGCGCGTCCTGCTCATGACCTCGGCACCCCAGAGTTCGAGCAGGCCATCGCCGCACGCCTGCTCAGCGACTTCGACGCGATCGTGTCGCAGCGCTCCGGACTCCTGCGCGCCGGCCGGGACGCGGTCGTGGCAGCGCTGCGCGCGCAGCTGCCCGAGTGGCGCATTCCGGACGTGCACGGGGGAGTGGCCCTGTGGATCGAACTCGACGCGCCGCTCAGCTCGGCGCTCGTGATGGAGGCGCGCTCGCGGGGAGTCCTGTTGACGGCGGGCTCGAGGTTCTCGATCGAAGGCGGCCATGATCGGCATCTGCGGGTGCCGTTCACCTCTCCGCCCGACGACATGGTGCGCGCCGCGGAGGTGCTGGCGGACTCCTGGGCCTCGGTGAGGGCCGGTGCGCCGACGTCGGTGATCGAGCACGCGGGCGCGGTGGTCTGAGCCTGTTCTAGCGTCCCAGACGGAGGCACTCGACCGCGTCGTCGGCGCTCCAGAAGTCGCCGAGGTCGCGGAACGTGTGCGTCGACGCGTGGAAGCGGCGCGCGCGGAAGCGCGTCCCCGCGTGTTCGGTCACAGCTTGCAGGTGGCCGATGACGAAGCCTGCGGGGTCACGCACGCGCCAGAGGCCCGGCGCCGCGGGATCGAGTCGAACGCGCGCCTGCGCCGAGAGGCGCGGCTGCGGGAGATCGGTCGGTTCGAGGATGGTCGTCATGTCTACTCCCTTCGATTAGAAGATACGTTCGACCTCCGACATTCCGACGAGCGGGCGCCCCTCCTCCCCAGCGGCAGCTATCGGCCGGTTCTCCCCAGATCGTGCGGAAGAAGCTCGGCCGGCGATCGCCGCCGGACAGGCTGTACCCACCGCCGGCGCCCTCGGGCACGGGGTGCCGGCGGGACCCGGGGACCGACCCCGATCCGAGAGAGAGGAACCGACATGAGCGACCTGTACGACAGCATCACCGTCACCGGCAACGTGGCGAGCGAACCGCAGTTCAAGCGCACCCCGAACGGCGTGCCCATCACTTCGTTCCGGGTGGCGAGCGGGCAGCGCAAGTACGACAAGCAGACCGAGCGCTGGATCGACTCCGGCACCAACTGGTACACGGTCTCGGTGTTCCGCGGCCTCGCCGACCACGCCTTCGCCTCACTGCATCGGGGCGACCGCGTGATCCTGACCGGTCGACTCCGCCAGCGGGAATGGGAGAGCGGCGAGAAGAGCGGCGTCGCCTTCGACATCGAGGCCGACGCACTCGGACATGACCTGCTGTGGGGTACGACGACCTTCGTCAAGGATGAACGCCGCCGCACCGTGGACCCGATCCCTGCCGACGCCTGGCAGACGCCCGCGGGTGCAGACGCGTGGGCCGCCCCGGGCGTCGGGGACGGCGAGCGGCCTGCCGCACTCGAGGATCCGTCGGCCGCCGAGCTGGTCGGGGCGCGCGCCGGAGGGGGTGCGGGCGAAGGCTCGGCGGACTCGCCGTTCTGAGCCACGGTGGGGCCCGGTGTTCAGCGGGGTGTCGGGTGGGCGCACGTAGACTGCTCGCGTGGCCCGACACCCTGCATCCGCGAACGGCCGGCCGAGCTTCGCACGCCGCGCCGGCCTGGTCGGGGCCACCGCCCTCGCGGTCGCCGTCGTGACGGCGTGCGCGCCGGTGACGCCCACCCCGACACCGTCCGTGTCCCCGTCGGGCACGATCGTGGTGCCGACGCCGAGCGCGAGCGCGAGCGACGGCGGCCAGGCGACGCCCGCGGCACTCGTCCCGGACGGCACTGCGCACGACAACCTGCCGTACTTCACGGCGGTCACCGACTCGGTGTGGGCGTCGGAATCGCGCGTCTCGGGTCGCGCCTACATCGACGCACTCGTCGCCGCGGGCTTCGACAAGTCCGCCATGCAAGTCACGAGCGACACCACCACGGTCGGCAACCCGGCGGAGAGCATCCAGTTCTCGGTGCGGTGGGGCGAGGAGTGCCTCGTCGGGCAAGTCGGTCCCGCGACCGGGGATCCCGTGACGGTCGTGGTCCCGGTGGTCGGCGAAGGCACCTGTCTCATCGGTCAGACGCGCCCGATCGACTGGTGACCGCGGCCGGCGGCGCCCCCGCGCGTGGCCGGTAGGCTGGGACGCTGACGTCAGATCCAAGGAGACAGAAACCCGATGGCTGAGTACATCTACTCGATGGTCCGAGCCCGCAAGGCGGTCGGCGAGAAGCTGATCCTCGACGACGTGACCATGGCGTTCCTGCCGGGCGCGAAGATCGGCATGGTCGGTCCGAACGGCGCCGGAAAGTCGACCATCCTCAAGATCATGGCGGGGCTCGACACGCCCTCGAACGGCGAAGCGAAGCTGTCGCCCGGATTCACCGTGGGCATCCTCATGCAGGAGCCGGAGCTCGACGACACCAAGACCGTCCTCGAGAACATCGAGGAGGGCGTCGCGATCAAGGCGAAGCTCGATCGCTTCAACGAGATCTCGGGCCTCATGGCCGACCCCGATGCGGACTTCGACGCGCTGCTGGCCGAGATGGGCACGCTGCAGGAAGAGATCGACGCCGCCGACGCGTGGGACCTCGACTCACAGCTCGAGCAGGCGATGGACGCCCTGCGCACCCCGCCGGCCGACGCAACGGTCGCGAACCTGTCCGGTGGTGAGCGCCGCCGCGTCGCCCTCGCGAAGCTGCTGCTGCAGAAGCCCGACCTGCTGCTCCTTGACGAGCCCACCAACCACCTCGACGCCGAGAGCGTCCTGTGGCTCGAACAGCACCTCCAGAAGTACGCGGGCGCCGTCATCGCGATCACGCACGACCGGTACTTCCTCGACAACGTGGCGGAGTGGATCGCCGAGGTGGACCGCGGGCGGCTCATCGGCTACGAGGGCAATTACTCCACCTACCTCGAGAAGAAGGCCGAGCGCCTGGCCATCCAGGGCAAGAAGGACGCGAAGCTGGCCAAGCGCCTCGCCGAGGAACTCGACTGGGTGCGCTCGAACCAGAAGGGCCGGCAGGCCAAGTCGAAGGCCCGCCTCGCCCGCTACGAAGAGATGGCGGCCGAGGCGGACCGCACCCGCAAGCTGGACTTCGAAGAGATCACGATTCCGCCGGGGCCGCGCCTGGGCAACGTCGTGATCGAGGCGAAGAAGCTGCAGAAGGGCTTCGACGGCCGCTCGCTCATCGACGGGCTGAGCTTCACGCTGCCCCCGAACGGCATCGTGGGCGTCATCGGCCCCAACGGCGTCGGAAAGACGACGCTGTTCAAGACGATCGTCGGGCTCGAGCCGCTCGACGGGGGCGACCTCAAGATCGGCGAGACCGTCAAGATCAGCTACGTCGACCAGTCGCGCGCGAGCATCGACCCGAACAAGACCCTGTGGGAGGTGGTCTCGGACGGTCTCGACATCATCACCGTCGGCAAGACCGAGATCCCCTCGCGCGCGTACGTGTCGAAGTTCGGCTTCAAGGGTCCCGACCAGCAGAAGAAGGCCGGAGTGCTCTCGGGCGGTGAGCGCAACCGCCTCAACCTCGCCCTGACCCTCAAAGAGGGCGGCAACTTGCTGCTCCTCGACGAGCCCACGAACGACCTGGACGTCGAGACGCTCCAGTCGCTCGAGAACGCGCTGCTCGAGTTCCCCGGCTGCGCGGTGGTCATCACGCACGACCGGTGGTTCCTCGACCGCATCGCGACGCACATCCTCGCGTACGAGGGCACCGAAGAGAACCCCGACCAGTGGTACTGGTTCGAAGGCAACTTCGAGGCGTACGAGGCCAACAAGATCGAGCGCCTCGGCGCCGATGCGGCTCGCCCGCACCGGACGACCTATCGCAAGCTGACGCGTGACTGACACTGCGCCTGCGGAGGCCGCCTCCGCCGGGGGCGGCCTCCGGCTGCACATCCCCATCCACCTGCGCTGGGGGGATCTCGACGCGTTCAACCACGTGAACAACACGTCGATGCTCAAACTGCTCGAAGAGGCGCGGGTCCGCGCCTTCTGGGTACCGGCCCCGGGCGAGGACGCGCCCGCGACGGCGGTGCTCGATTCGAGCATCTTCAGCGGCGTGCTCACCCTGATCGCGCGGCAGGAGATCGAGTACCTCGCCCCTGTGCCGTACCAGCGGCATCCCCTCGACGTGCAGATGTGGTTCGGCAAGATGGGCGGGTCGAGCATCGAGGTCTGCTACGAGGTCTTCAGCCCGGCCGAGACCGCCGACCTGCAGCGCGTCCTCTATGCGCGCGCCACGACGGTGATCGTGAAGGTGGACGCCGCCACCGGGCGTCCGCTCCGGCTCACCATCGAAGAGCGCCGGGCCTGGGCGCCGTTCGTCGGCGAGCCGATCGTCTACGCGCACCGGCGCTGACGCCAGGCGCTGACGCCAGGCGCGGCACGAGAATCGCTGTCACGCGCGGTGCGGCACGACGGGCGCGGTCAGCTCTGCTCGAGCCGGTCCTCCGGCACCCGCACCATGATCTCCTGCGCCACGCTGGCGAGCAGGGCGCCGTCGGCGCTGTAGATGCGCCCCGTCGCCAGCCCGCGGCCACCGCGGGCGCTCGGGGACTCCTGGACATACAGCATCCACTCGTCCACCCGACCGAACCGGTGCCACCACATCGCGTGATCGAGGCTCGCCACCTTCAGCCCGGGGGTGGTCCAGGCGATACCGTGCGCGCGCAGGATCGACTCCTGGATCGTGAGGTCGGTGAGGTAGGCGAGCGCCGCCCGGTGCGTCGCCGGGTCGTCGGGGATGGTCCGGCGCACCCGCATCCACACCAGCTGGTCGGACCGTCGCGGGCCCTCCACGGCCGTGTAGATGGGCGAGGGGATGTGACGCAGCTCGACCGGGCGGTCGGTGAAGAACCTCTTCGACATCGGGTGCAGGCCGTCCAGGTGCGCCTCGACGTCGGGGAGGTCGTCAGGATGTGGCACCCCCGACGGCATCGGCGCCTGATGCTCGACACCCGGATCCTCATCCTGGAACGACGCGATCATCGAGAAGATCGGCACGCCCTCCTGGTAGGCCTGCGTGCGACGCGTCGAGAACGACCGGCCGTCGTGGATGCGGTCGACCGAGAACGTGATGCCCTTCGTGGAATCGCCGGGCCGCAGGAAGTAGCCGTGCATCGAGTGGACCTTCCGGTCCTCGGGAAGCGTGCGGGATGCCGCGACGATCGACTGCGCGAGCACCTGGCCGCCGTACACCCGGCCGAGGGGCATGGACTGCGAGCGCCCGGTGAAGATGTCCTCCGTCGTGCGGGCGTCGGAACCGCTGAGGTCGAGCACCGAGAGCATCGACGCGACCGCGTCGGACGGGGGATCGGCGGGGTGCTCGACGTTCACGGGTCTCCTCTCCGGGCGGCGCGCGCCCGTCGTTCCGCTTGGTAGCTTAGGGGCGATGTCTCCCCGACTGCTGTTCGCCGATCCCGCCTCCGCCGTCGATGCGCTCACCTTCGCGGGACGCGCGGCCCGCTTCACCGACGAAGGCGTGCGCCTGCAGGCGTCAGGCGGCGTGCTGGCGATGACGGCCGCCCCGCTGGCGCCCCGCGGCCTGGGCGACGCCACGCCGACGGTGCTGGCGATGCGCACCCTGGCCGCCGATCCGGAGCTGGTGTGCGATCTCGTCGTGGATGCCGCGGCGCTGGCGGCCGTCGCCGACGATCCGCTCGCGCTCACGCTCCCCGACACCGCGTTGTCCGCCCCGTGGGCGGGGATCGCACCGCCCCGCGGCGGGTGGGAGCCGCGGGTCGGCATCGACGCCTCCACGCTGGCGGCGAAGGCCCAGGGCGGTATCGCCCGCGTGTCCGACGCCGTCCCGACGGATGCCGGCGAGGACGCCGTCCGTGCGGTGCGCGCCGCCGTGTGGGGCTCGCCGGACGACGAGCTCGGCGGACTGCCGCTCGGCGTGGCCTTCGCGGCGCTCAGCATGGGGTTCATCAGCGGCGCCGAGACGTCGCGGGTGTACGCCAACGGCCCGTGGACGCGCATCACCCTGGACCGGGGTCACATCGTCGTCCGCGGCCCCCTGGTGTCGGGCCTCACCCCGGTGCGGCGCACCGGACCCGCCGCGCCCTGACCGCCGCCGCCTGACCGCCGCGACGGCTCGGGCGCCCCGGCGTCACACGGCGGCTGCGGCGGCGCGACCGGCGACGCGCCCGGAGAAGAGGCATCCGCCGACGAACGTCCCTTCCAGCGCGCGGTAGCCGTGCACGCCGCCACCGCCGAAGCCGCTGGCCTCACCGGCCGCGTACAGGCCGGGAACCGGAGCACCGTCCGCGCCCAGCGCGCGCCCCGACAGGTCGGTCTCGATGCCTCCGAGCGACTTGCGCGTGAGCACGTGCAGCTTCACGGCGATGAGCGGACCCGCGTCGCGAGCCAGGATGCGGTGCGGAGTCGCGGTGCGGATGAGCCTGTCGCCGCGGAACGCGCGAGCCGATCGGAGCATCGCGATCTGCGCGTCCTTCGTGAAGTCGTTGTCGATCTCGCGGTCGCGGGCCTCCACCTCGAAGCGCACCCGCTCGGGATCCAGCGCTTCGCCGCCCGGCAGGGCCTGCATCCCGGCGATGAGGTCGTCCAGCTTCTCGCGCACGACGAAGTCGGCACCCTTGTCCATGAACGCCTGCACGGGGCCCGAGGCGCCCTTTCCGAGCCGCGATTTGGCCAGCAGGCGCACGTCCTTGCCGGTGAGGTCGGGGTTCTGCTCGCTGCCCGAGAGCGTGAACTCCTTCTCGATGATCTTCTGCGACAGCACGAACCACGAGTGGTCGTATCCCGTGGCGCGCAGGTGCGCGAGGGTGCCCAGCGTGTCGAACCCCGGGAAGAGCGGGACGGGCAGTCGCGCACCCGTGGCGTCGAGCCACACCGAGGACGGACCGGGGAGGATCCGGATGCCGTGATCAGGCCACACCGGATCCCAGTTCTGGATGCCCTCGACGTAGTGCCACATGCGATCGCCGTTGATGAGGCGCGCGCCCGCGGCCTCCGAGACCGGCTGCATCGAGCCGTCGACGTAGGCGGGAACACCGGTGATCATCGTCTGCGGGGGAGTGCCGAGCCGCTCCGGCCACCAGCGGCGGACGAGGTCGTGGTTGCCGCCGATGCCGCCGGAGGCGACGATCGTGGCCTGCGCGGCGACGACGAAGGTGTCGACGACCTCGCGGGAACTGGCGACGCCGCGACCCGCTCCGGACGGCTCGAGCACGTCGCCCTCGGCACCGGTCACCACGCCGTCCTCGATCGTGAGCGCCGTCACCTTGTGCCGCGGCAGGACCGTGACCCGGCCCTCGGCCTCGGCGGCCTCGACCTCCGCCTGGAACGGCGCGACGAGTCCGGGACCGGTGCCCCACGTGATGTGGAACCGCGGCACCGAGTTCCCCGGCCCGGTCGCGGTGTAGCCGCCGCGTTCTGCCCAGCCGACGATGGGGAAGAACCCGACGCCCTTCTCACGCAGCCACGAGCGCTTCTCCTGGTGCGCGAACTGCAGGTAGGCCTCGGCCCAGCGGCGCGGCCAGAGGTCGTCGTCGCGGTCGAACCCGGCGTTGCCGAACCAGTCCTGTCGCGCCAGTTCGATCGAGTCGTGGATGCCGAGCCGTCGCTGCTCGGGGGAGTCGATGAAGAACAGCCCGCCGAAGGACCACCAGGCCTGACCGCCGAGATTGGTGCGCGGCTCCTGGTCGACGATCGTCACCTTCCTGCCGGCCGCGACGGCTTCGGCGGCCGCGACGAGTCCGGCCAGCCCCCATCCGATCACGAGCACGTCGGTGCGATGGGTGGAAGTGGGCATGTCGACTCCTTCGTCGGCCGGGGGGGTGTGTGGGTGTCAGTGTGCGGCGTCGGGCGGCGAGGGCGGGGCCGCCACGACGGGGAGCGTCCCTGCGGCCCGCGCGCCGGCCGAAGGCCCGATGCCCGACGGCTCGAACGTGTTCACCATGGCGTGCGCGGCCCGCTGCAGATAATCCCACAGCGTCGCCTCGTGCAGCGGCGGAAGCTCGAGGGCGTCGACGGCGACGCGCATGTGCGCCAGCCAGCGGTCGCGGGCCTCGGGATCGACGTGGAAGGCGGCGTGACGCATGCGCAGACGCGGGTGACCTCGCTCTTCGCCGTACGTCGTGGGGCCGCCCCAGTATTGCTCGAGGAACGTCGTCAGCCGGTGCTTGGCCGGGCCGAGGTCCTCTTCGGGATACATCGGGCGGAGCACCTCGTCATCGGCGACGCCCTGGTAGAAGAGGTCGACGAGGCGCACGAAGGTCTCGCGGCCGCCGACCTCCTCGTAGAAGGTGATCGGGGTGGGGTCGGTCATGACGTCGCTCCGGGGGTCGCGCCGGGCTCGTCGCCCGGAGAGGTCTTCTTCTTGCTCGTGCGCTTGGGCTTCCAGACGGCGCCCTCGGCTGCGGGCGCGACCGGATTGGGGCGCGTCCTCGGCGGGTTCGCGCCGCGCACGCGCTGGGCGCCTTCGATGCCCGACGGCATGACGGCGGTGAGGGAGGGCAGCGAGATGCCCATCTCGTCGATCGCGTGCTTGAGCCGCATGCGCAGCTCACGTGCGACGTCGTCCTTGGCGTTAGCCCGGGTCTTGATCACGAGACGGATGACGAGCGCGTCGCCCGAGATCGACTCCAGTCCCCACACCTCGGGCTGCTCGATGATGCGCGTGCGCCACTTCGGGTCTTTGGCGAGGCCCTTGGCGGTGTCGAGCATGACCCGTTCGACCTCGTCGATGTCGGAGTCGACGGCCACCGACAGGTCGATGATCACGCGCGACCAGCCCTGCGACAGGTTGCCGATCCGCGTGATCTCGCCGTTGCGGACGTACCAGAGGGTGCCGTTGACGTCGCGCACGTGGGTGACGCGCACACTCACGTACTCCACGATGCCCGTCGCGAGGCCGAGATCGACGACGTCGCCGATGCCGACCTGGTCCTCCGCCACGATGAAGATGCCGTTGAGCACGTCCTTCACGATGTTCTGGGCGCCGAAACCCAGACCGGCGCCGACGGCGGCGGTGAGCAGTGTCAGCGAGCCGAGCGCCGTAGGCGCGAGCACGTTGATGATGAGCAGCAGCGCGATCACGACCACGGTGACGTTCACGATGTTGCTGAGGATCGATCCGAGCGTGCGCGTGCGCTGGACGAGCCGCACGGACGCGAGCGGCGACCGCTCCAGAGCCTGGGTGTCGTCGACGTTCGCCTTGCTCTTCGCGCCGTTCACGATGCGGTTCACGACGCGGTGGATCACGAGGCGCAGGATCCACACGAGCAGGAACGCGCCCAGGATGATTCCCACGACCGCGAGCACGTTCCATCCGGCGTCCACGAAGAACTGGCCGAGGTCCTGCCAGAAAGCCGGAGTGGTGATCGGTGGGGCGTCTGCGAGGGGCATCCAAGTCATCGGCACCAGCCTAACGAGCGGGGCCTTGGAAACACCTCACCGCAGGGGAGGCAGCGGCTCGTCGTCGGCGAGCAGCCGCAGCCGGTGCGCGAGGATGACGGCGTGCACGCGGTCCCGCGCGCCGACCTTCGCCAGCACGCGGCCCACGTGCGTCTTCACGGTCGACTCGCTGAGGAACAGCTGCTGAGAGATCTCGGCGTTGGTGTAGCCGCGGCCCATCGCCAGGAACACCTCGCGTTCGCGCTCCGTGAGCTCGCCGGTCGGGTCCGGGATCGCCGGGCTCGGCGCCGGCTGCATGGCCAGCCGGTCCAGCAGCACCCGGGTGATCCTCGGCGAGAGCGGCGTGTCGCCGCGGTGCACGGCGCGGATCGCGGAGGTCAGCTCGGCGCGCTGCGCGTCCTTCAGCAGGAACCCGCTGGCCCCCGCTTCCAGCGCCCCGAACGCGTACTCGTCGAGGTCGAACGTCGTGAGCACGAGCACACGGGTGCGGGGGGCGACGCGTGCGATCTGCGCGGTGGCGGCGATCCCGTCGAGCACCGGCATCCTCACATCCATCAGCACGACGTCGGGACGCAGCCGCTCGGCGAGCTCGGCGGCCTCCTGCCCGTCGCCGGCCTCGCCCACGACGACGAGGTCCTCCTCGGCCTCGAGCACCAGCCGGAAGCCGACCCTGATCAGCGCCTGGTCGTCGGCGATCAGCACCCGGATGGGGGCGGCGTCGGTCATGAGGCATCCTCTCTCGGCCCGGGCGCATCCGCGTCGACGCCGGACGGCGGCGCGGGGATCGTCGCCGAGAGCTCCCAGCCGCCGGCGCCGTCGGGGCCCGCCGAGAGCGTGCCGCCGATGTGCGCGGTGCGCTCGGCGATCCCGCGCAGTCCGAACCCTCCGGGTCCGGAGGACGGCTGAGCCCGGTCGTTGCGGACCGTGACGGTGGTGGCCGTCGCCGCGTGGTCGATCAGCACGCGGATGGCGGTCGCGGACGGCGCATGTCGCATGGCGTTCGTGACGCCCTCCTGCACGATGCGCCCGATCGCGTACTGCGCCGTCTCAGGAAGCTCGGCGGCACCGGTGACGACGAGCGTCGCGGGGTAGCCCGCTCGTTGCGCCGCCGCCACCACGTCAAAGGGCGACACCGGGGCGAGCGGCGCGAGCGGAGCGTCGACGTCGCCGTCGCGCAGCACACCCAGCATGACCCGCATCTCGGTCAGCGCTTCACGCGCCGTCGTGGCGGCGGCATCCATCGCTCCGCGTGCGCGCTCGATGTCGGGCGTCGCGATGGCGCCCTCGGAGAGTGCCACGATGACCGTGAGCGAGTGCGAGACGACGTCGTGCATCTCACGGGCGATGCGCGCCCGCTCGTCGGCTGCCGCCAGCTGCGCCTGCTGGTCGCGCTCGACGAGGAGCTGGCGCGAACGGTCGATCACGGCCTCGAGGTAGCGCTTGCGATTGCCGATGTTGATGCCCACGAGGGCTCCGACCAGAGCCACCACCGCCGCCGACAGCAGTGCGTTGAGCGCACCGAGGAAGTCCACGGTGCCCAGCAGCGTCTCGAACCCGCCGACCACGGCGATCGCGCCCATGCCGGCGCCGTAGGCGATCCAGCACAGGCGGCTCGAGCCGTATACGGCGACCGCGTACATCGAGAGGACCAGCAGGGGTGACCCGGCCGCTGACGGATAGGCGAGCATCACGAGCTGCAGGAGGATCGCGAGCGCGTAGGGCACGAGCGGCCACCGGCGCCGCAGCATGAGCGTCGCCGCCGCGGCGATGGCGATCACCATCGAGACGATGTGGACCGGTGCCCCGGGATCGGCGCCGTCCGTGCCGACCGGGCCCGCCGTCGTCAGCGCGATCGCGAGACCGACGAGCGTGACGACGATGTCGGTGAACCGCGGATGCCGCGCCCAGAACTGCCGGATCACTCCGGGAGGACGGGGCAGCAGCAGCTCCGCATCCACCGGAGCGGATGCGGAGCTGCTGCTGCGAGCCATGCGCTCGACTTTACGCGTCACGCGTGCGCAGGACGCCCCACCCGACCAGCAGCGGGATGAGGGTCCACCCGGCGAGGGCGAGCACCGCCGGCACGAGGTCCTCGCCGCCGGGCGCGGTCAGCGTGGCCGCCGCGTTCATCGGGAGGTACTGACCCAGATCGACGATCCAGCGCCATCCTTCGCCGGCCATCGCGAACATCTGGACCACGATGGGCAGGACGAACAGCACGCCCACTGTCGCGGCGATGGCGCCGGCGCCGTTGCGGACGATGAACCCGAAGCCGAGCCCGATGAGGGTGAAGGCCACCATCGACAGCACGCCGTAGGCGAGCGGGACGATCGACAGCGACGGCTCGGACCAGTCGAGGCCCTCGGTCAGCAGGGGAGCCGTGGCCGCGATCGAGATCGCGTACGTGACGACGGTGACGGCGGCCATCAGCACCGCCACCACGACGGCCTTCGCGACGAGCACGGCGCCGCGACGCGGCTCTGCGGTGAGGCTGGAGCGGATCATCCCGGTGGAGTACTCGCCGGTGATCACGATCGCGCCCAGGATACCGGCCACGAGCATCGTGAACTGCGTGGGCATCAGGATCGCGCTGACGGCGGGGAAGCCGGGGCCGAAGCTCGACGACGCACCGGCGATCATCATCGAGATGGCGATCGAGAGCGCGGCGGTCACGCCGAGCGACCACCACGTCGAGCGGACGGACGTGATCTTGATCCACTCGCTGTGCAGCAGGTGACCGAAGCTCAGCCGGTACGGCGACGGCGCGGATGCGCGCGCGACGGCGCGGACCGGTGCGGGGGTCTGGGTGAGGGCGGTCATGCGATCTCCTTGGTCTTGTACTCGACGGAGCTCTCGGTGAGGGCGAGATACGCCTGCTCGAGCGAGCCGGTCGTCGTCGTCAGTTCGTGGATCGGGATGCCGTGGGCCGCGGCGGTGTCGCCGACGAGCTCCGCGGTCAGCCCCTCGATGTCGAGAACGCCCGGGGTGGTGCTGGTGATGCGGACGTCCGGCCCCGCGACGAGTCCGGCGAGGTCCGTGGCGCGCGGGCTGCGCACCCGCGTCGTGATGGTCGTCCAGGCGCGGACGAGTCCGTCCAGCGGTGCGTCGGCGAGCACGCGTCCGCGTCCCAGCACCACGATGTGGTCCGCGGTCTGCGCCATCTCGCTCATGAGGTGGCTCGACAGCAGGACGGTCCGTCCCTCGTCGGCGGCGTGGCGCACGAACTCGCGCACCCAGCGCACTCCCTCGGGGTCGAGGCCGTTCACGGGTTCGTCGAGGATGAGGGTGTGCGGATCGCCCAGCAGCGCCGAGGCGATGCCGAGCCGCTGCCCCATGCCGAGCGAGAACTTGCCGGCGCGCTTGCCGGCGACCGACTCCAGGCCGGTGATCCCGATGACCTCGTCGACGCGGGAGCGAGGGATGCCGTGGGTCGCCGCCATCGCCCGCAGATGATTGCGGGCCGTGCGGCCGGTGTGCACGGCCTTGGCGTCCAGGAGCACGCCGACCTCGGTCAGCGGTGCACGGAGCGCGCGGTAGTCCTGGCCGGCGACGGTGGTGCGGCCCGACGTCGGACGGTCCAGCCCGACGATCATGCGCATGGTGGTGGACTTGCCGGCCCCGTTCGGGCCGAGGAAGCCGGTCACCTTGCCGGGCTGGACGGTGAACGAGACGCCGTCGACCGCGGTCTTGTCCCCGAACCTCTTGGTGAGCTGTTCTGCAACGATCATGCAGCCGACGCTACGGGGACCCGCACGCCGGCCGCGTCCTCCTGCGGTGCCGTCGTGCCGCCGGGGGACGGTACTGCGGGAGGACCCGCGCCCTGAACGCGTGATGCCTCGGTCCTGCGCGCACGCAGGACCGAGGCATCACATCGATCAGGAGACGACGGGCTACTGGGCGTCGCGGTCCTGCACGGCCAGCGCGCGCTCGACGCCCGCGAGGTTCTCGGCGACCAGGCGGCGCAGCGCGGGCGCGGCCTCGGCATTCGCCTCGAGCCATCCGCGCGTGGCGTCCCGCAGGGCGACATCTGCCAGCGGCGACGGGTAGAGGCCCACGATGAGGTACTGCGCGATCTGGTACGTGCGCGAGTTCCAGATCGGCAGCAGCGCGTCGAAGTAGCGCGCGACGTAGTCGCCGAGCAGGTCGCGGCTCGCCGGGTGCACGAAGCCGAGCGCCGCGGAGCGCACGATCGTGTTGGGCCGGTCGTCGCGGTCGACGAGCGATGCCCACGCCGCGTCCTTCGCCTCGGCGGACGGCAGCGCGGCCTTCGCCTGCGCGGCGAACTCACCGCCCTTGGCGGTGTTGTCCGCCTCGAGCGCGGCATCGATGTCGGCGGCGCTCACGACTCCGCCGGCAGCGAGCGACACGAGCAGCTGCCATGACAGGTCGGTGTCGATCTCCAGGCCCTCGAAGGTCTCGGTGCCCTCGCGGACGGCGCGCACCTTCTCCCACTGCGCGGGTGTCGCCGCGGCCGACGCGAACGCCGTCACGAACTGCAGCTGGCTGTCGCTGCCCGCGTCGGCGCCGCGGGCGAGCTCCCACAGGGCGTCGGCGACCGCGGCACGGGTGGCGTCGCGCTTGTCGGGGGCGACGTACGAGTTCGCCGCCAGCTGGAGCTGGCCGAGCGTCGTGCGGACCGTGGTGGACTCGGTCTCGGCGCCGATGTTGCGCAGGACGAGGTCGACGTAGTCCGACGCCGATGCCTCGGCATCGCGCGTCTGATCCCAGGCGGCGCCCCACACCAGCGACCGCGCCAGCGGGTCGGTGATCTTGCCGAGGTGGTCGATCGCCGTCTGCAGCGACTGCGCGTCCAGGCGGATCTTCGCGTAGGCCAGGTCCTCGTCGTTCAGGAGGACGAGCGCCGGACGCCGGTGGCCCTTCAGCTCGGGCACTTCGGTGAGGTCGCCGTCGACGTCGATCTCGACGTGGTGCACGCGGACGAGCGCGTCGCCCTGCAGATCGTAGAAGCCGACCCCCAGACGGTGCGGGCGGATCGTGGGGTAGTCCGCGGGAGCCGTCTGCACGATCGCGAAGCGCGTGATCGAGCCGTCGACATCCGTCACGATCTCGGGGGCGAGGGTGTTGACGCCCGCGGTCTCGAGCCACTTCTTCGACCACGTCGACAGCTCGCGCCCGCTGGTGGCCTCGAGCTCGGACAGCAGGTCCGACAGCTCGGTGTTGGACCACTGGTGCTTCTGGAAGTACGCCGCGACGCCGCCGAAGAACGCCTCGATGCCCACCCACGCGGCGAGCTGCTTGAGCACCGACCCGCCCTTGGCGTAGGTGATGCCGTCGAAGTTCACCTGGACGTCTTCGAGGTCGTTGATCTGCGCGACGACCGGGTGGGTGGAGGGGAGCTGGTCCTGACGGTACGCCCAGGTCTTCTCCATCGCGTTGAACGTCGTCCAGGCCTCGGTCCACTCGGTGGCCTCGGCGGTCGCGATCGTCGACGCCCACTCGGCGAACGACTCGTTGAGCCACAGGCCGTTCCACCACTTCATGGTGACGAGGTCGCCGAACCACATGTGCGCGAGCTCGTGGAGGATCGTGACGACGCGGCGCTCCTTGACCGCGCCGGTGACCTTGGAGCGGAACACGTAGGTCTCGGTGAAGGTCACCGCGCCGGCGTTCTCCATGGCGCCCGCGTTGAACTCGGGGACGAAGAGCTGGTCGTACTTCGCGAACGGGTAGGGGAAGCCGAACTTCTCCTCGAAGTACGCGAATCCCTGACGCGTCTTGTCGAAGATGTAGTCGGCGTCGAGGTGCTGCCACAGGCTCTTGCGGCCGTACACGCCGAGCGGGATCACCCGGCCCGAGGCGCTGGTGAGCTCCGAGAAGGTGGCCTCGTACGGTCCCGCGACGAGCGCGGTGATGTACGAAGAGATGCGCGGGGTGGCCTCGAAGGTCCACGTCGCGCTGCCGTCGCCGTGCTTCTTCGGCTCGGGCGTGGGCGAGTTCGAGACGACCTTCCAGGGCTCCGGCGCGGTGACCGTGAACTGGAAGGTGGCCTTGAGGTCGGGCTGCTCGAACACCGCGAACACGCGGCGCGAGTCGGGGACCTCGAACTGCGAGTAGAGGTACACCTCGCCGTCGACCGGGTCGACGAAGCGGTGCAGGCCCTCGCCCGTGTTGGTGTAGAGGCAGTCCGCGTCGATGACGAGCTCGTTCTCAGCGGCCAGGTCGTCCAGCGCGATGCGCGAGTCGGCGAACGAGGCCGCCGGGTCGAGGGACCGGCCGTTGAGCGTGATCTCGCGCACATCTCGCGCGATCAGGTCGATGAACGTCGAGGCGCCGGGCGTCGCGGTGAAGCGCACGACGGTCCGGGATCCGAACACCTCGGCGCCCTTCATCAGGTCGAGTGCGACCTCGTACGACTGGGTGTCGACGATCGCGCGGCGCTCCTGCGCCTCGATGCGGGTGAGGTTCTCTCCAGGCACTGCTGTGGCTCCCATGGGTGAGGATGACGAACGCGGCCGTCCACGCTGCTGGCGCCGACGACAACCGTCCCAGCCTACGCGAGGCGTTCCGCAAAGCCAGATCCGGCGCGAGAACCCGTGGCGGCCGGGCGCGGCGATCCGGCTGCGGTGTCAGGATGGAGGGGTGAGCCCCGCCGAACAGCCCCTCGTCCCGTTCGCCTCTCCTGCCGCCGCGTCCGGCGCACCGTTCGTCGAGGTCCCGGTGGCCTACGACGGCATCCTGCTGGCCGGCTTCGGCGGCCCCGAAGGGCAGGACGACGTCATCCCGTTCCTGCGCAACGTGACGCGCGGCCGCGGCATCCCGGACGAGCGGCTCGAAGAGGTCGCCCACCACTACCGGCACTTCGACGGCATCAGCCCCATCAACGCGCAGAATCGCGCACTGAAGGCGGCGCTCGAGGCGGAGCTCGCCCGTCGCGGCATCGACCTGCCGGTGTACTGGGGCAACCGCAACTGGTCGCCGTACCTCGACGATGCGGTGAAGGATGCCGCCGCCGCCGGAGACACCAGCCTCCTGGCGCTGGCGACCAGCGCCTACTCGTCGTTCTCGAGCTGCCGGCAGTACCGCGAGGACTTCGCGCGCGTGCTGACCGACACCGGTCTGTCGGGCACGGTGAGCATCGACAAGGTGCGTCAGTTCTTCGACCACCCCGGGTTCGTGCAGCCGTTCATCGACGGCGTGCGCGAAGCCGTCGCCGCCTTCCTCGCCGACGGCATCGCCCCCGAGGCCGTCCGCGTGCTGTTCTCGACGCACAGCATCCCGACCGCCGACGCCCAGCGCTCCGGCCCGCGCGAGGGCGACGAGCTGCATCGCGACCTCGGCGAGGGCGGCGCGTACGCCGCGCAGCACCTCGCGGTGGCCGAGGTCGTCATGGCCGCCGTCGCGGCCGAGGTGCCGGGCGCCCAGCGCATCGGCTGGGAGCTCGTGTACCAGTCCCGCTCGGGTCCCGCCAGCCAGCCGTGGCTGGAGCCCGACGTCAACGACGTGATCGCCGAGCTGCCGGCATCCGGCATCCAGGCCATCGCGATCGTGCCCGTGGGCTTCATGAGCGACCACATGGAGGTCCTCTGGGACCTCGACACCGAGGCCATGGAGGCGGCCGGAGAGGTCGGCATCCGCGCTGTCCGCACGCCGACCCCCGGCGTCGACCCGGTGTTCGTGTCGGGGCTCGTCGATCTCGTCGAGGAGCGGCTGCACGGCACGTCCCCGGCAGAGCGGCCACACGCCACGGAGCTCGGCCCCTGGTTCGACGTGTGCCGTCCGGCCTGCTGCGAGAACGTGCGCGCAGGCTTCAAGCCCGCCGCCGCCGGCGTGGCCCCCTGATCCGCACCGCCGCTGTGCAAGTGGATGCCGCAGCCCGGCGTCCGTCTCGTCCTCCCTGTCCCGTCCCTCCCTAGGATTGAGCCCATGCGCATCCATATCGCGACCGACCACGCCGGCCTCGAGTTCTCGACGCAGCTGCAGCACCACCTCGCCGCGGCGGGGCACGAGGTCGTCGACCACGGTCCGCTCGAGTACGACCCGCTCGACGACTACCCGGCGTTCTGCATCCGCGCGGCGCAGGCGGTCGTGCGCGACCAGGCCGCGGGCATCGAGACCCTCGGCGTCGTGTTCGGCGGGTCGGGCAACGGCGAGCAGATCGCGGCGAACAAGGTGCTGGGCGTGCGCGCCGCACTGGTGTGGAGCATCGCGACGGCCGAACTGGCGCGCGAGCACAACGACGCGAACGTCATCGCGATCGGCGCCCGTCAGCACACCTTCGAAGAGGCGGCGAGCTTCATCGACCGCTTCATCGCGACGCCGTTCTCGGGCGAGGAGCGGCACGCGCGCCGCATCGCCCAGCTCGCCGCGTACGAGCAGGACGGGTCGCTCGAACCCGACCCGCGTGCCCCCCGAGACGCTCAGGGACCGGAAGCTGGGCAGCCGGACGTGCTCGCGGCCGACGGAAGCTCGTTCGACCCCGAAGCCGGCTGAGCCCATGCCCGAGGGCCATTCCGTCCACCGCATCGCCCGCCAGTTCGACCGCAACTTCGTCGGCCGCGCGGTGACCGCGTCCAGTCCGCAGGGGCGCTTCGCCGAGGGGGCGGCGATCCTGAGCGGTCGGACGGCGACCGAGGTGCGGGCGGTGGGCAAGCAGATGTTCCTCGAGTTCGACGACGACCTGTGGCTGCGCGTGCACCTCGGGATGTACGGGGCATGGGACTTCGCCGGCGAGATCCTGGTGGACCCCACGATCGCCTCGGCCAACGGGCGCATGGGGCAGACCAACCAGCGCGGCACCGATCTCGCAGACCCGATCCTGGATGCCGCGGGCGAGAACTCGCTCACCTCGATCGGAGCCCCGCGCCGCGCACGCGTGCACGTGCGCATGTCGGAGCAGACCACGGGCCTTGCCGACGAGGGCGACGAGTGGCCGCCGCCCATCGTGGGTCAGGTGCGCCTGCGCCTGCTCACGGAGGCGACCTGCGCCGACCTGCGCGGACCGACGGCGTGCGAGCTGCAGACGCCGGACGAGGTCGCCGCGACGATCGCCAAGCTCGGTCCCGACCCGCTCGTGGATGACGTCGCGGAGGGCGAGGAGCGCTTCACGTCCGTCGTGCGCCGCAAGCCTACTTCCATCGGCCTGCTCCTCATGGATCAGAACGTCGTCAGCGGCATCGGCAACGTGTACCGCGCGGAACTGCTCTTCCGCGCGCGCCAGAACCCGCACACGCCGGGCCGCGATGTGCCCGAGGAGGTCGTGCGGGGGCTGTGGCGCGACTGGGTGCGGCTCCTCGCGATCGGCGTCGAGACGGGTCAGATGATGACCATGGACGATCTCGACCCCGACGCCTACCGCAGGGCGATGGCCAGCCGCGACGACCGGCACTGGGTGTATCACCGCGCCGGACTGCCGTGCCGCATCTGCGGCACCTCGATCGTGGTGGAGGAGGCGGCCGGGCGCAAGCTCTACTGGTGCCCCTCGTGCCAGGCGTGATCGGCCTGTGCCCGCGTGATCCGCGCCGCCGCACGCCGCGCATAGGCTGAGCGCATGCGCCAGAACCCGAGCTTCGCGATGACCGATGTCGGCGAGATCCGCCGGCTGATCGACCAGAACCCGTGGGTCACGATCGTGAGCGCCACGGACCAGGGGCTGGTCGCGTCGCACTACGCGGTTCTGCTCGACGAGGGACGCGACGACCTGACGATCGTCGGCCACGTCGGCAAGCCGGACGACCTCGTCCACGGGCTCGGCGAGCGCGAGCTGCTGGTGGTCGTGCAGGGGCCTCACGGGTACGTCTCGCCCGGCTGGTACGGCGACGTGCAGAGCGTCCCCACGTGGAACTTCGTCTCGGCGCACCTGAGCGGCGTCCCGGAGGTGCTCACTCCGGAAGAGAACCTCGAGGTGCTCGGGCGCCTCGTCGCTCGGTTCGAGAGCGGGATGCCGCAGCCCCGGCTGATGTGGGAGCCGCCGAACGATCCCGACTTCGTGCGGCGGCTCGAGCGCGGCACCGTGGGGTTCCGCCTCACGCCCACACGCGTCGTCGGCAAGCGCAAGCTCAGCCAGAACAAGCCCGACGAGGTCGTCGAGACCGTGATCGCCGAGCTGGAGGCGGGTGGGAGCCCCTACGCGGACCCGCGCCTGCCGGGCGAGATGCGCCGAGACCTCCACACGCGCAAGGCGGCGCGGTGACGGCGGCGCGCGGCGACGTCCCCGACATCATCGTCAACGCGCGGCTGACCGGTTGGGAGCGCACCGACCCGTTCGCGGACGAGCCCGTCGACGTGCATCTGGCCGACGGACTCGTCGTCGACATCGCGCCGGCCGGCGCCCTGCCCCGCCGCGGCATCGTCGTGGACGCGGAGGGCGGACGCGTGATCGCCGGCCTGTGGGACCATCACGTCCACGTCGTGCAGTGGGCGCTGTCGGCCCAGCGCACGCCGCTCGGGGAAGCCAGATCGGCCGTGCACGCGGCATCCCTCATGGCGGCCGCGCCGATCCTCGCCGACGGACGCCGGATCGGCAGCGGGTTCCGCGATGCGTTCTGGGCCGACGCCCCGGACCTCGCGGTGCTGGATGCCGCCACCGGCGAGGTGCCCACCTACCTCATCAACGCGGACGTCCACAGCGTATGGCTCAACTCCGCCGCGCTGCGGCGCGAGGGCTTCGAGCCCGACGGCTCGGGCGTGCTGCGTGAAGAGCCCGCGTTCGAGATCTCGCGCCGCCTCAACGCCGTCGACGCGGCGGTCTCGGATCCGCTCGTCGCGCGGATGGCTCAGGATGCCGCGAGTCGCGGCGTCACCGGGCTCGTCGACTTCGACATGGCGTGGAACGACGAGGCGTGGCGGCGCAGGCTCGGCGCCGGGTTCGACGCGCTGCGGGTGTCGTACGGCATCTACCCCGAGTTCCTCGAGCGTGCGATCGCGCAGGGGCTGCAGACGGGCGATGCGATCCGCCTCGACGGCGGGCCGTCCGACCTGGTCCGCGTCGGAGCGCTCAAGGTGATCACCGACGGGTCCCTCGGCACGCGCACGGCCGCGTGCTCGCACCACTACCCGGGCGACGCGCACAACCACGGCATGCTCACGGTCGACCTCGCCACGCTGGTCGAACTCATGATGCGCGCGACCGGTGCCGGCATCGCGTCGGCCATCCATGCCATCGGCGACGTCGCGAACTCGCACGCGCTGGAGGCCTTCGCGGCCACCGGGGCGTGGGGGACCATCGAGCACGCGCAGCTCGTCGCCCACGCCGACATCCCGCGGTTCGCGAGACTCGGCGTGGGCGCCAGCGTGCAGCCTGAGCACGCACTGGACGACCGCGATCTGACCGACTCCGTCTGGGCCGGCCAGACCGCGCAGCCCTATCCGCTGCGCACGCTCGCCGACACCGGCGCGAATCTGCTGTTCGGTTCCGATGCGCCCGTCGCGCCCCTCGATCCGTGGGCGGCGATGGCGTCCGCGGTGTTCCGCACCCGCGACGGGCGCGACCCGTGGCAGCCGCAGCAGCGGGTCGACGCCGCGACGGCGCTCGCGGCATCCACGCGCGGCGGGTCTGCGCTCGCAGCGCGTGTGGAACCGGGTGGCGTCGCAGACCTCGCCGTCTGCGAGCACGACCCGCTCTCCGCCGATGAGGCCGCCCTGCGGGGCATGCGGGTGTCGGCGACGCTCGTCGCCGGGCGACTGACCCACGCGGCCTGACCCGAGGGCTCTTCGGGGGTCTGCCCCCGTACGTGTTCGGGAGAGCGTCGGATGCCGTCGGATCGGCGCCGTCGCGAGGCTGGAGGCATGACTTCCGACGTGCCTCCGGCTCCGGCTCCTCCCGGCGCGATGCCCGCCGTTCCCGCCCGGCCGCGTCGCCGCCGGCGCGGACTGGTGATCGGGCTGATCGTGGCGCCGCTCGCGGTCATCGCGCTGCTCATCGGCGCGGCCGCGGTCTGGTTCGCCACGAACGCGGTGCGTGCGACGCCGCCGGCGGCGGGCGCGCTGCGGTTCGAGAACCCGGTGGCGGTGCCGCCGCTCGCAGAGTCCCACGTGGAGGACGGCGTGCGCGTGTTCGCCCTGACCGCACGCGAGGGCCGCACGTCGTTCGTGCCCCAGGGGGACACGCCGACGCTCGGGTACGACGGCTCCTACCTCGGGCCCACGCTCGTCGCCGCGCGGGGCGAGCAGGTGCGCGTGGATGTGACCAACGACCTGCCCGACACCACCACCGTGCACTGGCACGGCATGCATCTGCCGGCCGCCATGGACGGCGGACCGCACACGCCCATCGCGGCCGGTGCACTGTGGCAGCCGACGTGGACCGTCGATCAGCCTGCCGCGACGCTGTGGTACCACCCCCACCTGCACGGCCGCACGCGTGAGCAGGTGGACGCGGGGCTCGCCGGCATGTTCCTGGTGCGCGACGACGAAGAGGCGGCCCTCGCGCTGCCCCGTGACTACGGTATCGACGACTTCCCGCTGATCGTGCAGGACCGCTCCTTCAACGCGGACGGCTCATTCGCCGGCGGGCTCGGCATGCAGTTCGACGGAGTGCTGGGCGACACGATCCTCGTCAACGGCACAGCCGCGCCGTACCTCGACGTCACCACCGGCAAGGTGCGCCTGCGACTGCTCAACGGCTCCAGCGCGCGCATGTACGACTTCACGTTCGCCGACGGGCGGGAGTTCGACCTCATCGGCACCGACGGCGGTCTGCTCGAGGCGCCGGTGGCGGCGACGGACATCCCGCTCTCGCCCGGCGAGCGTGCCGAGATCGTCGTGTCGCTGGCGCCGGGGGAGCGGATCGCGCTGCGGTCCGCGGCACCCGATCCCGCTCTTCACGCCGGCTCCGCCGAGTTCGACGTGCTGGAGCTGCGGGCCGCGGCATCCCTTGCCGCCTCGCCCGACGTGCCGGCCCATTTGGCTGACGTCCCGGCGCCGGACGCGGCGAACGCAGTCACCGAGCGCACGTTCGTGATGTCGGGGCACAACATCAACGACACGCAGATGGATCTGGGGCGGGCCGATGTCGTCGCCACGGTCGACACCAGCGAGGTCTGGACCGTCCGCAACGACAATCCGCTGCCGCACTCGTTCCACGTGCACGACATGCAGTACCGGATCCTCAGCATCGACGGCTCGCCGCCGCCCGCCCGGCTCGCCGGCTACAAAGACACGATCGCGCTCGAAGGCGACCGCGAATACCGGCTGCTGGTGAGGTTCGACGACTACGCCGATCCGACCACGCCGTACATGTACCACTGCCACCTGCTGTGGCACGAAGACCAGGGCATGATGGGACAGTTCCTGGTCGTCGAGCCGGGCCAGCAGCCCGCCCTGACGCGTCCCGAGGGAGACACCGATGACCACAACGACCACTGACCTGCCGCAGGCGGGTCCCGACACGCGTGACTCCGGCGCCACCAGCTTCTGGGCGTCCTACGGACGCGCCTGGGTACGCACCCCCGGCAGCGCCCTGTACCTGCTCGCGGTCTTCGTGCTCGCGATGATCTCGGTCAGCCTGCTCGCGTCGCTGTTCTGGACGAGCGTGGGCCTGCTCGTCCTCGTCGTCGGCCTGCCGCTCATGGTGCTGACGCTGCTCATCGCGCGCGGCTTCGGCGTCGCCGACCGCTTCATGCTGCAGCTCACCGGACTGCCGGCCGTCGACGAGCCGGAGTGGAACCGCGACGCGCCTGACAACACCGGGTTCTGGGCCACGCTCACCCGCCCGCTGCGCAATGCGCACTACTGGGTGTACCTGATCCACGGAATGATCGTCTCTCCGATCATCAGCACGGTGTCGTTCGTCCTCACCACGGTGTGGCTGAGCGTCGGCCTGGGCGGTCTCACGTACTGGTTCTGGGGTGTCTTCCTGCCGAGCGGCGCCGACAACGGCGACTGGGGGCAGTACGTCTCCAGCGCCGTGCCGTGGCTCTTCGGCGGCTGGGACGCGTGGGCCGTCGAGGTCGTCCTCTACCTCGTCGCCGGAATCCTCTTCACGTTCACCATGCCCTGGGTGCTGGGCGGGCTCGCGCTGGGCCACCATGCCGTCGCCCGCTCGATGCTCGGCCGCTGGAGCTCCGACGAGCTGGCCGCCGAGGTGCGCGCCGAGGCCGCTGCGCGCGGTGCGGCGGTGCACGCGGAGGACGTGGCACTGCGTCGCCTCGAGCGCGACATCCACGACGGTCCGCAGCAGCGACTGGTGCGACTGCAGATGGACCTCGCCGCCCTCGAGCGCCGCGCCGAAGCCGGCGACGGGGATGCCGCCGCCGAGCTCGCCCGTGAAGCGCGCGGGCACGCGAAGGCGGCCCTCGACGAGCTGCGCGCCCTCTCCAGCGGTGTCGCGCCGCCCCTCCTGCAGGACCGCGGGCTCGCCGCCGCGCTGGACGCGCTGGCCACCAGTTCGCCGTTGTGGGTCCAGGTCGAGGTCGACCCCGCCATCGATCGTGCCGTCAGTCAGGAGGTCGCGCGGACGGTGTACTTCGTCGTCGCCGAGCTCATGACGAACGTCGTCAAGCACTCCGGTGCCACGGCCGCCACGCTGCGCGCGACGCTTCGGCGGTCGGCGGCGGGCGCGCCGACGCACCTGGACGTGTGGCTCGTCGACAACGGCCGCGGGGGAGCGGTGCTCTCCAGCGGGCACGGCCTCGAGGGCCTGCGCGAGCGGGTGGCGGGTCTGCGCGGCCTCCTCGTCGTCGAAAGCCCCGTGGGCGGACCGACATCGATCGGCGCCCACATCCCGCTGACGGTCGCGCCGTGACGGATCCCTATCCTGAGGAGGTGGCCGCTTCCTCCTCGCACGATCCGTCCGGGCTCCGCGTCGTCCTGTTCGAAGACTCCGTCCTTCTGCGCGAGGGCCTCGTGCGGCTGTTCGACGAGGCCGGCTACACGACGGCCGGCGCATGGGGGGACGCGGAGGACGTCGTGGCGCGCGTGCGCGAGGCCAGGGCCGACGTCGCGATCCTCGACGTGCGCCTGCCGCCCGGGTTCCGCGACGAGGGGATCAAGGCGGCCCTCGCCCTGCGCGCGGAGCTTCCCGAGGTGGGGATCCTGGTGCTCAGCCAGTACGTCGAGGGCGTGTACGCCCGCGAGCTGCTCGCGGGCGGCGAGGGTGGCGTCGGCTACCTCCTGAAAGACCGCGTCACCTCGCTCGACGAGTTCTCGGATGCCGTCCGGCGCGTGCGCGAGCGGGGCACGGTGCTCGACCCTCTCGTGGTGCAGGGCCTGCTGTCGGCCCGGCCGGACCCGCTGTCGACGCTGACCCCGCGCGAACGCGACGTGCTGACGCTGATGGCCGAGGGGCGCAGCAACGCGAGCATCGCGCAGCGGCTGTTCATCGGCGTCGGCGCCGTCGAGAAGAACATCAGCGCCATCTTCGCGAAGCTCGGGCTGGAGGAGTCCGGAACCGAGCACCGCCGGGTGCTCGCGGTGCTCGCCTTCCTGCAGCATCCCTGAACACCAGACGAAACGACGAAGGCCCCGGATCGTCCGGGGCCTTCGTCGTGTCCGTGCGCTTACTCGGCGAGGTGCGCGAAGAGGAACCAGCGGTCCTTCTCGAGCGTCTCCTTGATGCCGATCGCGATGTCCTGGCTGGTGAGGTCGAACTCGTCCAGTCCGTCGATCGCCGCCTGGACGTCAGCGATGACGGCGTCCATGTCGGTGATCACGTTGCGGATGAGCGCGTCCCACTGCGTGAAGCCCGCCGGGACGGCCGTCGCCGGCGTCTTCTCGGCGACCGTGGTCACACGCGCGTCGATCGGCAGCCCGAGGGCGACGATCCGCTCGGCCGCCTGGTCGGCGCCGGCCTGCGCGTTGGCGACCACCGAGTCGAGGAGCTCGTGGATCGCGATGAAGTTGGCTCCGCGCACGTTCCAGTGCGCCTGCTTGCCGTTGACGGCGAGTCCCTGCAGCCCGAGGGCCACGGGAGTGAGGAACTGCGCGGTCGCTGCGGCGACATCGGGGTTCGCGGCGGTTGCGGGAACGGTCTTCGTGTCTGTCATGACTCTCGCCTCCATCGTGCGGAGTGCCGCCGAACGGCGGTCGTCCTCCAGTGACTGCAACGCTACTCACGGGGAGTCATTCCGCAAGCAAGAGAAGGCTGGGCTAATCCCGTGTTCCGAGCCGTCGGTGCGGGCGCACGGGCGCGGAGCGGCTAACGTCGATGCGTGCCTTCCGCAGATCACGACCTCGGACCGCAGCATCTCGGCGTCCCCGCCAAGACGGTGACCCGAGAGCCCCACGACCGCTCGCCCGAACACGCCGAACCCTCGCGCTTCCTGCCGCACGTGCAGGGACTGCGTGCGATCGCCGTGCTGTGCGTCGTGCTCTACCACTTCTGGCCCGGTCGCATCACCGGCGGCTACATCGGCGTCGACATCTTCTTCGTGATCTCGGGCTTCCTCATCACCTCGCACCTCATGCGCGAGGTGACGGCCACGGGCACCGTCAAGCTCGGGCAGTTCTGGGCCCGTCGCGCGCGGCGCCTGCTGCCGGCATCCCTTCTCGTCCTGCTGTTCTGCGCCGTCGTCGTGATGTCGCCGTACCTCATGCCGACCTCGGCGCTGCCCAACGAGGTGCGTGAGATCCTGTCGTCGACGTTCTACGTCGAGAACTGGTACCTGGCGCTCAACTCGGCCGACTACCTCAACCACTCCGGGTCGCCGACCACCGTCCAGCACTACTGGTCGCTGTCCCTTGAAGAGCAGTTCTACGTGATGTGGCCGCTCATCATGCTGCTGGCGGCCTGGATCGGCGTGAAGTTCTTCCGCGGCGCACGCCGTCGGGCGATCATCACCGCGCTCGGCATCGTGACCGTCGTCTCGTTCGCCTTCTGCGTCGTCTTCACGATCACCAACCCCGCACCCGCGTACTTCGTCACCTTCGGCCGCATGTGGCAGTTCGGCGTCGGCGCCATGATCGCCCTCGTGCCGATGCTGCGGATCCGCAACGCCATCGGCAGCTTCGTGCTCGGCTGGGCCGGCATCCTGCTCCTCGTGTACGTGACGTTCACCTTCGACGGACAGACGCCGTTCCCCGGCTACATGGCGGCGCTGCCGACGCTCGGCGCGGCCGCCGTGATCGCCGCGTCCAACAGCGACCGCTGGTGGTACCCGACGCGGATCCTGTCGATCCGACCGGCGCAGTTCGTCGGCGACATCTCGTACTCGCTGTACCTGTGGCACTGGCCGCTCATCATCATCGCGCCCTCCGTGCCGTTCTGGGGGCTCACCATCTACCACCGCGTGGCTCTCCTCGTGCTGTGCTTCGTGCTCGCCTGGCTCACCAAGCGCTTCGTGGAGGACCCGGTGCGCGGGTGGAAGGTGCTCACGACGCGCCCGGCCCGCGTGACCCTGTGGTCGTCGCTCGCGGCGATGGTCGTCGTCGCGCTCGTCGCCGGACTGGCGTGGTTCGTCAACGCGCCGCTGTACAACCAGGGCACGCGCGACATCGCCGAGCTGCAGCAGAACCCTCCCGAGTGCTTCGGAGCGGCATCCGTCCTCGATCCGACGTGCGCGGGCACGGACTTCGGCGACACGATCCTGCCCGCCCCCGGATTCGCCGGGATCGACCGGCCCGAGCACCCGCAGTGCTTCGTGCAGCTCACCGACTCGCGCCCCGTCTCGTGCCACTTCGGCTCGGACGACCCCGACGCGCCCCAGGTCGCCCTCATCGGCGACAGCCACGCGTACCAGCTGCTGCCGACGTTTCAGCGCATGGCCGATGAGAACGGGTGGCATCTGATCACGTGGTTCAAGGGCGCATGTCCGTGGAACACCACGCCCCTGTCGACACCGGGCGCCTTCGGGGCCGCGTGCTCCGACTGGCGAGAGGGCGTCCAGCGCGCGATCGACGACACCGACCTCGACGTCGTCTTCACCGCCGCCATCGCCAACACGCCGTACTCGGCCGCCGGCTACGACTCGGCTCATGACGCCGCGGTCGCGGGCTACCGCGACGCCTGGAGCACGGTCACCGACCGCGGCATCCCCGTGATCACGGTCGTCGACAACCCGGTGTGGGAGACCGACCCCAACAAGTGCCTGCGCACACGGGACGCCTCCGAGTGCGACGGCGCGCGGTCCGACGTGCTCGTCGAGGACGATCCGCTGAGGAATGCCGCCACCGGCCTCGACGCGGTGACGCTGCTCGACTTCACCGACGTCTTCTGCGGCGAAGACACGTGCGCCCCGGTCGTGGGCGGAGCGAACATCTACCGCGATCAGGACCACCTCACGGTGACCTTCGTCGACACCCTCGCCCCGTGGTACACCGAGGCGATCCAGGGCGCGCTCGCCGGTAGGGTCGCACCATGACAGTCGCACCGGGTGCTTCGGTCCTCTTCGCCGCCGGCAGGACCCCTGAGCTCGACCCCACGTCGTTCGTCGCGGCCGGCGCTCGGGTGGTCGGGGGAGTGACCCTCGGGCCGGGCGCGAGCGTCTGGTACAACGCCGTGCTGCGAGCCGACGGCGACACCATCACCGTGGGGGCCAACAGCAACCTGCAGGACAACGTGTCGGTCCACGTCGACGCGGGGCACCCCGTCGTGATCGGCCAGAACGTGTCGGTCGGGCACAACGCGGTCGTCCACGGCTGCACGATCGGCGACGGATCGCTCATCGGCATGGGCGCCGTGATCCTCAACGGCGCGAAGATCGGCTCCGGCTGCCTCATCGCCGGCGGCGCCGTCGTGCTCGAAGGGTCCGAGATCCCCGACGGCTCTCTCGTGGCCGGGGTTCCTGGCAAGGTGCGGCGCGAGCTCACCGACGACGAGCGTGCCGGCCTGCTGCGCAACGCCGAGCACTACCTCCAGCACATCGAGGAGCACCGCAGCGCGATCTCCGTCGCCTGAGTCGGGATGCTGCGCAGCTACGCCTTCGCCGGCGGGTGGTGCTTGCCCCGGTGCACCTCGTAGAGCCGCACATGGCCCGGCCACGCCGGGTCGTTCTCGATGGGGCGGTCGTCCATGAACGCGCGGATGACGTGCGCGAGCTGGCCGGGGTGGCTGTAGTTGATGGCGTGCGCGGCACCCTCCAGGAGCACCACCAGCACATGGCTGTCGGTCTGGCTGGCGACCTCGTCGACGCGGTGCGCGTGCGGCAGGAGCGGGTCGCGCTGGCCGAGCACCACCAGCGTGGGGATGCGCATCTCGAGCAGACGCTGCAGCGACGGGTACTGCGTGAGTGCACGGAACATCCGCAGCGTGCTCGGCACGCCGAACCGCACGTAGTCAGGCACCGCGACCGTCGCCATCTTGAAGGGCTCCCGCGGCGCGTCGCTCGACAGCTGACCGATCGCCCGGCGCAGCGGCTGGTTGTAGAGGCCGCCGGCGGGCGAGACCAGGACGGCGCGGTCGATGCGCTCGGGATAGCGGTGCGCGAACTCGATGATGACCGGGCATCCCATCGAATTGCCCACGAGGGTGGCCTTGTCGACGCCCCGGTCGTCGAAGAACCGGAGCGCGGCATGCGCGAGGTCCGGGATGTCGAGCATGCCCTTCGCCTTGCCGCTGCGCCCGAACCCCGGCAGGTCGGGGACGTACGTGTGGAACTCGTCGGCCAGCCGCTCGGCCGTCGGCAGCAGATAACGCCCCGACAGCCCGAACCCGTGGACATGGGCCATCACGCGCGCGTCGGCGGGCGGATCCGGCGACTCGCGGTAGAACACGTCGACACCGTCGACCGTGGTCCACTTCTCGGCGAGTGTCGAGGCAGGCCGCCGCGGAAGCTTGCGCGGCTTGGCCGAAGGGTCGATCGGTGACGCGTCCATCGCGGCTCCCCACAGGCATCGAACGGTGCGATGCCCAGTCTGCCGCGCCGACGCGCCGTTGGGGAGACCCGCGAGGAGCGTGTCGATCACGAGGTGGAGGGGATGACGGGAATCGAACCCGCACCATCAGTTTGGAAGACTGAGGCTCTACCATTGAGCTACATCCCCGCAGCGGCGTGCCGCGGCATCCGACAGTCTATGGCACAGGCTGGCGAACACCCGCATCGCAGGCAGTGCCCGGGCGGGTCGGCTAGACTTCTCGGGGCCACTGCGCTTTCCGGAGCGCAGAAGGGCGCACGCATGCGTGCGAACCCGCCCGGGGCGTAGCTCAGCTTGGTAGAGCGCCCGCTTTGGGAGCGGGAGGCCGCAGGTTCAAATCCTGTCGCCCCGACATCACGGCCCACAGAATTGCGAACCCAGACCTTCATGCCGCGCGTTCGCGCGGTCCGATAGAGGAGAAGTAACAGGCATGGTGAACAGCACCGTCGAGAAGCTCAGCCCGACTCGGGTCAAGCTGCACATCACGGTCAGCCCCGACGAGCTCAAGCCGTCGATCAAGCACGCGTACGAGCACATCGCTCAGGACGTCCAGATCCCCGGCTTCCGCAAGGGCAAGGTGCCCGCGCCCATCATCGACCAGCGCATCGGCCGCGTCGCGGTGCTCGAGCACGCGGTCAGCGAGGGTCTCGACAACTTCTACCGCGAGGCTGTCTCGGCTCACGAGCTGCGCGTCCTGGGCCGTCCGGCCGCCGAGGTCACCGAGTGGCCGAACGAGAAGGACTTCTCGGGCGACCTCGAGGTCGAGGTCGAGGTGGACGTGCGTCCCGAGTTCGACCTGCCCGCGTTCGAGGGCACCACGGTCGAGGTCGAGGCCGTCGAGGTCGACGACGCCGCGATCGACGAGGAGCTGGACCGCCTGCGCGGCCGCTTCGGCACGCTGGTGACCGTCGACCGTCCCGCCGCGTCGGGCGACTTCGTCGAGCTCGACCTCGTCGCCACGATCGACGGCAACGAGATCGACCGCGCCGAGGGCGTGTCGTACGAGGTCGGCTCGGGCGAGCTGCTCGAGGGCATCGACGAGGCCATCGACTCGCTCACCGCCGGTGAGGACACCACGTTCCGCTCGAAGCTCGTGGGCGGCGACCACGCCGGCGACGAGGCCGAGGTCTCGGTGACGGTCAAGGCGGTCAAGGAGCGCGAGCTCCCCGACGCCGACGACGACTTCGCGCAGATCGCGAGCGAGTTCGACACGATCGCCGAGCTGCGCGACAGCCTCAAGGAGCGCGTCGGCCAGCAGGGCGCCTTCACGCAGGGCTCCGCCGCCCGCGACAAGCTCATCGAGGTGCTCCTCGAGCAGGTCGAGATCCCGGTCCCGCCGCAGCTCATCGAGGACGAGGTGCACACCCACCTCGAGAACGAGGGCCGCCTGGAGGACGACGTCCACCGCGCCGAGGTCGCCGAGGCGAGCGAGAAGCAGTTCAAGACGCAGATGCTGCTCGACAAGATCGCCGAGTCGGTCGACGTGCAGGTCTCGCAGGACGAGCTCACGCAGTACCTCGTGCAGTCGGCCGCCCAGTACGGCATGGCGCCGCAGGACTTCGTCAACGCGCTGCAGGAGGGCAACCAGCTCCCCGCCATCATCGGCGAGGTCGCGCGCAACAAGGCCCTCGCGGTCGCGCTCGGCAAGGTGAAGGTCGTCGACACGAACGGCAAGCCGGTCGACCTGAGCGGCTTCATCGCCGTCGAAGACGAGGACGAGGCTGAAGAGGTCGTCGAAGAGGCGCAGGAGATCGCGGATGCCGCGGCCGACGCCGACGCGATCGTCGAGGCCGAAGAGGCCAAGCCCGCGAAGAAGGCTCCGGCCCGCAAGCCCGCCGCCAAGAAGGCCGCGGCCGACGAGGCCGACGCCGCCGAGAAGGCTCCCGCCAAGAAGCCGGCCGCCAAGAAGGCTCCGGCCAAGAAGGCCGCCGACGCGGAGTGATGCATGCGTTCGGGGCGCTGTGACAGCGACCTGAACCGTCGAGAGGGTGGATGCCGCGGCATCCACCCTCTTCGTCGTCCGGGGCGCGCTCTGCCCAGGGCGAACACGGGCGGGTCGGCCCTGACGCGCCGGTAGATTCGATCTCACCGATACGGAATCAGGAGTACACATGGCCGAACCACTTGTCGCGACGAGCGTCTTCGACAGGCTGTTGAGGGACCGCATCATCTGGCTCGGGTCCGAGGTGCGCGACGAGAACGCCAACGAGATCTGCGCGAAGATCCTGCTGCTCGCCGCTGAGGACTCCGAGAAGGACATCTACCTGTACGTCAACTCCCCGGGCGGCTCGATCACGGCCGGCATGGCGATCTACGACACGATGCAGTTCGTCCCCAACGACATCGTCACCGTCGGCATCGGCATGGCGGCGTCGATGGGCCAGCTGCTGCTGACCGCCGGCACGAAGGGCAAGCGCTACATCACGCCCAACGCCCGCGTCCTGCTGCACCAGCCGCACGGCGGCTTCGGCGGCACCGCGAGCGACATCCAGACACAGGCGCAGCTGATCCTCGACATGAAGAAGCGCCTGGCCGAGATCACCGCCGCCCAGACCGGCAAGTCGGTCGAGCAGATCAACGCGGACGGCGACCGGGACCGCTGGTTCTCGGCGCAGGAGGCGCTCGAGTACGGGTTCGTGGACCACATCCGCGAGTCCGCGGTCGACGTGATCGGCGGCGGCGGAACCGACGGCGGCGCCCGCGCGGCGGACTGACGGCTTCGAAGGCGAAAGAGAGAGAACCCGGAATGCAGACCCCCACCTTCGGAGGTGCCCCGATGGCACCCCAGGGACTCCAGATGCCCGGCAGCCGTTACATCCTGCCGCAGTTCGAGGAGCGCACCGCCTACGGCTACAAGCGCCAGGATCCCTACAACAAGCTGTTCGAGGACCGCGTCATCTTCCTGGGCGTCCAGGTCGACGACGCCTCGGCGGACGACGTGATGGCACAGCTGCTCGTGCTGGAGTCCCAGGACCCCGACCGCGACATCATCATGTACATCAACTCGCCCGGCGGCTCGTTCACGGCGATGACGGCGATCTACGACACCATGCAGTACGTGTCGCCGCAGATCCAGACGGTCGTGCTCGGCCAGGCGGCCTCGGCGGCCGCCGTGCTGCTCGCGGCCGGCGCGCCGGGCAAGCGTCTCGCACTGCCGAACGCCCGCATCCTGATCCACCAGCCCGCGATGGGCGAGGCCGGTCACGGGCAGGCGTCCGACATCGAGATCCAGGCGCAGGAGATCCTCCGCATGCGCACGTGGCTCGAAGAGACGCTGGCGAAGCACTCGAACAAGACGGTCGAAGAGGTCAACAAGGACATCGACCGCGACAAGATCCTCTCCGCTGAGGAGTCGGTCGCCTACGGTCTCGTCGACCAGGTGCTCACGACCCGCAAGCGCGGTCAGCAGGCGCTGACGAAGTAGAGCGGATGCCGCACCGCCCCGCCGCCCGGATTGCCCGGGCGGCGGGGCGTTTTCGTGCGCACGGGGCGGTTCCGCTGAGCGCGAACCACCGGTCGTCCACAACCTGCGTCGCAATGCCGCCGCATGTCGGCGTCAGCTATTAGGCTCGGAGAACAGCTGGGGGGCTACCCCCGACGCGACGAGGAGGAGCCTCATGGCACGCATCGGTGAAAGCGCCGACCTGTTCAAGTGCTCCTTCTGCGGCAAGAGCCAGAAGCAGGTCCAGCAGCTCATCGCCGGACCCGGCGTCTACATCTGCGACGAGTGCGTCGAGCTGTGCAACGAGATCATCGAAGAGCGGATGGCGGAGTCCTCGTCGGGCGTCGTCGCCGATTTCGACCTTCCGAAGCCGCGTGAGATCTTCGCCTTCCTCGAGGAGTACGTGGTCGGCCAGCAGGACGCCAAGCGGGCGCTGTCGGTCGCGGTGTACAACCACTACAAGCGCGTGCGCGCCCACGGCACCATCCAGTCGGCCGAGCAGCGCGCCGACGAGATCGAGATCGCGAAGAGCAACATCTTGCTGCTCGGCCCGACCGGCTGCGGCAAGACGTATCTCGCGCAGACGCTCGCCAAGCGGCTGAACGTGCCGTTCGCCGTCGCCGACGCCACGGCGCTCACCGAGGCCGGCTACGTCGGCGAGGACGTCGAGAACATCCTGCTGAAGCTCCTGCAGGCCGCCGACTTCGACACCAAGCGCGCCGAGACCGGGATCATCTACATCGACGAGGTCGACAAGATCGCGCGCAAGGCCGAGAACCCCTCCATCACGCGGGACGTGTCCGGTGAGGGCGTGCAGCAGGCGCTGCTGAAGATCCTCGAGGGCACGGTGGCCTCCGTCCCGCCGCAGGGCGGCCGCAAGCACCCGCACCAGGAGTTCATCCAGATCGACACGACGAACGTCCTGTTCATCGTGGCCGGTGCGTTCGCCGGGCTCGAAGACATCATCTCGTCGCGTGTGGGCAAGCACGGCGTCGGCTTCGGCGCCTCGCTGCACCGCAAGGACGAGGACCTCAACCTGTTCGGCGACGTGCAGCCTGAGGACCTCCACAAGTTCGGCCTCATCCCCGAGTTCATCGGCCGCCTGCCCGTCGTGGCCTCGGTGTCGCCGCTGGACCGCGAGGCGCTCATGGAGATCCTCACCGAGCCGAAGAACGCGCTGGTCAAGCAGTACCACCGCATGTTCGAGCTCGACGGTGTGACGCTGGAGTTCGACCGCGAGGCCCTCGAGGCGATCGCCGACCTCGCCGTCGCGCGCAAGACCGGCGCCCGCGGCCTGCGCGCGATCCTCGAGGATGTGCTCGGGCCCATCATGTTCGAGATCCCGTCGACCGACGACGTCGACAAGGTGATCGTCACGCGAGCCGCCGTCGACGAGGGCGCGCCGCCGACCCTGGTGCTGCGCGAGAAGCGCAAGAGCGCCTGAGCATCCCCTCCTCTGCGGACGCGGCCATGATCGACCTCGCGCCGGATCTGGACGGCTTCAGCGGTGTGATCAGTGCCCGTCGCGGGGACGACGTGCTCGGCGAATGGGCCGTCGGCTTCGCGGACCGCACGTGGAGCGTCGCCAACACCGCCGACACGCGGTTCGCGCTCGCGAGCGGGGCTAAGACGTTCACGGCGCTCGCGGTGCTCTCGCTCGTCGAGGACGGCACGCTCTCGCTCGACACGGCGGCCCGCGACGTGCTCGGCGACGACCTGCCCCTCATCGCCGACGACGTCACCGTCGACCATCTGCTGACGCATCGGTCCGGGATCGGCGACTACCTCGACGAAGAGATCGACGCGCTGGCACCCATGACCGTGCCCGTCCAGCAACTGGATTCGACGCCCGCGTACCTCGCGGTGCTCGACGGCCTCCCGACGAAGTTCCCGGCAGGGGAGCGGTTCTCGTACTGCAACGGCGGCTTCGTCGTCCTCGCGCTGATCGCCGAGCGGGCGTCCGGCACGTCGTTCCCCGAACTGGTGGATCGTCGCGTCTTCGCACCGGCGGGGATGACGGCATCCTGCTTCCCCCGATCGGACGCCCTTCCGGCCTCCAGCGCGACGGGGTACAAGGCCGACGGCCGCACCAACGTGTTCGACCTGCCGGTGCAGGGGTCCGGGGACGGCGGGGCGTACTCGACGGTCGGCGATCTGCACCGCTTCTGGCTCGCGCTCACCACCGGGCGGATCCTTCCGGCGGAGCTCGCGGCGCTCGCGACGGCGACCGTCACCGCGGACGCCGGTGACGGGCTCGGCTACGGCCGGGGGATCTGGCTCGACGGCGGGGATCTGCTCCTCTCGGGCGGCGATCACGGGGTCACCGCGTCCAGCAGGCACGATCCGGCGACGGGCGTGACCGTGACGGGCCTCGCCAACACCGAGGTTCGCACGTTCGCCCGGGTGAAGACGCTGATGGATGCCGTGCGCCTCGCGATCTGACGGCGATGTCGGTGCCCGCGCGTAGCGTCGGCGCATGCCCATACCGCAGCAGTTCACGATCGCCGTCTCCGATGCCGAGCTCGCCGACCTGCACGAGCGTCTCGACCGCTTCCGTCCGCTGCCGGACTCGCCGCGGCGCCCGCCCGCGGGCATGACCGCGGACTATCTGGGGGAGCTGGTCGACACGTGGCGGCACTGGGACTGGCGCGCCCGTGAGCAGTGGCTCAACCGGCACCCGCAGTTTCTCGCCGGGATCGACGACACGACGGTGCACTTCGTGCATCTGACGTCCCCGCGGCCGGACGCACCGGCGCTGCTCGTGATGCACGGCTGGCCCCACACCTTCGCGCTGCAGCTGGAATTCGCCGACCTGCTCCCCGACTTCCACGTCGTGGTGGCGAGTCTTCCCGGGTTCGCGTTCTCGACACCGTACGCGCGCGGTCCCATCACCGAGAAGCGCCTGGCCGCCACGATGCACGCGCTCATGACCGATGTCCTGGGCTATCGTCGCTACCTCACGTACGGCGAGGACGTGTCCGCGAACGTCAACGACCTCATCGCGGGCACGTACCCCGACGCAGTGGCGGGGATCATCGCGACGCACGCCCACTTCCCCGCGCAGGCCGAGCGCCCGCTCCTGACGGCGCCCGATGAGGTGGCGTTCTTCGAGCGCCTGAACGGCTGGGGCGGCGCCAACGGCGCCTACGGTCATGTGCAGGCCACGCGTCCTGACACCCTGGCCGCGGGCTTGAACGACTCTCCGGCCGGGCTGGTCGCATGGCTGGCCGAGAAGCTCGCCGAGTGGAGCGACACGCCCGAGGGCGATCCCCGGGCCGTCGAGCGGCGCATCTCGCGCGATCGGATCCTCACTGAGGCGATGATCTACTGGACGACCCAGAGCATCGGCACCTCGTTCCGCCCGTACTACGAGGGTGCCGATCAGCCCGACGTCATGCCGACCGTCGAGGTGCCGGCATCCGTCCACATCCAGCGCCACGAATGGGACTATCCGGAATCGCTCGCCCGCCGGTTCTACCTCGATCTGCGCACGTTCGAGCGGCTGGACGAAGGCGGGCATTTCGCCGTCGCCGAGGTTCCCGCAGCGATGGCCGATCGCGTCCGCGCCTTCGCCCGCGAGCTGGATCTGCTGTGAGGGCACGGCGATGACCGAGAAGCGCCCACCATCACCGGCGCCCGCCACGATCGTCCTCGTGCCCGGGTTCTGGCTCGGCGAGTGGGCGTGGGATGCCGTCGCCACCCGGTTGCACACCGCCGGCGTGGACGTCGAGGCGCTCACCCTGCCCGGGCTGCAGCCGGGGACGACCGATGCCGACGTGACGCTCGACGACCAGATCGCGGCGGTCGTCGCGGCGATCTCGCGTGCATCGGGACCCGTCGTGCTCGTCGGGCACAGCGGGGCGGGGACGGTCATCACCGGCGCGGCCGACCGGGCTCCCGCTTCCCTCTCCGGCCTGGTTTTCGTCGACAGTGGTCCGGTCGCCGACGGCGCGGTTGCATCCCCGGACCTCGCGCCGGAGGTGCGGAGCATCGAGCTTCCGGATTGGCAGACGCTGGAAGCGGCGGGGTCGAGTCTGGACGGACTCGACCCCGCGGCCCGCGCGGAGTTCCGTCGGCGTGCGGTGCCGCATCCCGCCGGACCGGCGCGGCAGCCGATCGTGCTGACGGACGACCGCCGCCACGCCATCCCGGTCACCCTCGTCTGCTGCAGCATCACCGCCCAGCAGGTGCGCGAGATGACGGCGGCCGGCCACCCGTGGTTCCAGGAGCTGGGGAGCTACGCGGCGGTCGAGCTGATCGATCTTCCGACCGGGCACTGGCCGATGTGGTCGCGCCCGGACGATCTGGCCGACGAGCTCCGCAGGATCGCCGTGCGGAGCTCGTCGGCGCGCTGATCAGTCCGCCAGCCCCCGGCGCTCCAGGAGCGGCTGGATGACGGCATCCCGGCCGCGGAAGTCGCGGTAGGCCTCCAGCGGATCCTTCGACCCGCCGACGCCCAGCAGCCGGCCGCGGAAGCGGTCGCCGTTCTCACGACGCAGGCCACCGTTCTCGCGGAACCACTCGACGGTGTCGGCGTCCAGCACCTCGCTCCAGATGTACGAGTAGTACCCCGCGCTGTAGCCGCCTGAGAAGACGTGCGCGAAGTACGTCGACGAGTAGCGGGTGGGCACGGCCGGGTTGTCGAGCCCGATGTCGGCCAGGGCGGCCGCCTCGAAGGACGCCACGTCGATGTCGGCCGCGGCCTCGTCCTCGGTGAGGGAGTGCCACGCCTGGTCGAGCCACGCCGCGGCGAGGTACTCGCTGGTCGCGAAGCCCTGGTTGAACGCCTCGGACGCGTGCAGCTTCTCGACGACCTCGGCCGGCAACGGCTCGTCGGTGTCGATGTGGCGTGCGTAGGACGCGAGGATCTCGGGCCAGTAGATCCACATCTCGTTCACCTGGCTGGGGAACTCGACGAAGTCGCGGAAGACGTTGGTGCCCGCGAAGTGGGGGTAGGTGACGGTGGCGAACAGCCCGTGCAGCGCGTGGCCGAACTCGTGGAACAGCGTCGTGACCTCGTCGAGGCTCAGCAGCGTCGGGCGACCCGCGGCGGGCTTCGGGACGTTCAGGTTGTTCACCACGATCGGCGCCGTCCCGCGCAGGCGCGACTGCAGCACGATCGAGTTCATCCACGCGCCGCCGCGCTTCGTGTCGCGCGTGTACAGGTCGAGCACGTACAGCCCGAGCTCCGAGCCGTCGGCGTTGTGCACCTCGAACACGCGGTTGTCGGCGTGGTAGCCCTGCAGATCGTGTCGCTCGGTGAACGTGATGCCGTAGAGATCCGTCGCCGCGCGGAACACCCCGTCCTGCAGGACGCGCTCGGCCTCGAACCACGGACGCAGCGCGGCGCGGTCGAGGTCGTACTCGGCGGCCCGCACCTTCTCGGTGTAGAAGGCCCAGTCGTGTGCGGCGATCGGGAACGGATCGGGCGCGGCGTCGACGATGGCCTGCAGCTTCGCCTGCTCGCGCGCGGCGTTGCGCGCCGCCGGGACGGCGAGTTCGCGCAGCAGGCTGTGCACGGCGGCAGGGGAGCCGGCGGTCTCGTCCGAGGTGATGTACGCCGCATGCGAGTCGTAGCCGAGCAGGGCGGCGCGCTCGGCACGCAGGCGCACGATCTCGCGCAGCGTGTCACGGTTGTCGTGGTCGTTGCCGCGCGAGCCTCGTGAGCGGGATGCCGTCAGCAGACGCTCGCGCGAGGCCCGGTCGGTGAGGCTCGACAGGTACGGGTGCCCCGTGAAGAGCGTGAGCGTGACGACCCATTTGCCTTCGAGGCCCCGATCGGCGGCCGCCTGCGCGGCCGCCGACAGCTCGCCTTCGCTCAGTCCGTCGAGCTCGGCCGCGTCGTCGAAGACCACCGCCAGGTCGTTGGTGTCGGCGAGGAGGTTCTTCTCGAACTGGGTGGTGAGCGTCGACAGCCGCTGGTTGAGCTCGGTGAGCCGCGCCTTGGCCTCGTCGTCGAGTCCCGCGCCGGCGTGCGACATCTCTGTGAAGTGACGCTCGACGAGGTAGCGCTGCTCGGCATCGAGCTCCAGCTCGTCGAGCTGGTCGTGCAGCGTCTTGATGCGCCAGAACAGCGCCGAGTCGAGCTGGATCGAGTCCTGGTGGGCCGACATCAGCGGGGCCAGCTGCTCTTCGATCGACTGGATCTCGTCGGTCGCGTCGGCCGACGACACGGTGTAGAACGTGCGGGCGACGTCGCCCAGCAGTCGGCCGCTCTCTTCGAGCGGGACGAGGGTGTTCTCGAAGGTGGGCATCGAACGGACGACCGTGATGCGAGAAACTTCGGCCTTGTGGTCCCCGAACGCCTGCTCGAACGCCGGGAGGTAGTGCTCGGGCCGGATCGCGGCGTAATCGGGGAGTCCGTACGGGAGGGTGCTGGGGGACAGCAGCGGGTTGTCAGCCATGCCCGTCAGCCTAATGCGCGGCGGTGCGTATGCCGAGATTTCTTTGCAAAAAGAATCTTGCAAAGAAATGCTTGCAAAGACTTCTTTGCATCGCTATCTTGGGGGACATGGAAGACGAGACCACCCGCAGCACGACGAATGCCGCAGAGAACGAGCGCGGCGATCGCGTCCTCGATGCGGGTGCGCTGCGTGCACTCGCGCACCCGCTGCGGGTCAAGATCTACGACATCCTCAGCCAGTACGGCCCGCAGACCGCGAGCTCGCTGGCCGAGCGGCTGGGGGAGTCCTCAGGCTCCACCAGCTACCACCTGCGCGCCCTCGCCAAGCAGGACCTCATCCACGAGGTCGACGGTCGCGGCTCGGGCCGAGAGCGGTGGTGGGAGCGTCCGAAGGGCGGCGTGTCCTTCGCGAACGCCGAGGCCATCAAGACCCCGTCCGGCCGGGCTGCGACGCAGATCGTCATGGGCGAGTTCTTCAAGCTCCGTCAGGAGCAGCTCATGCAGTTCATCGATCGCGGGCTCGCCGAAGAAGAGGAGGCGTGGCAGGACGGGAGCATGATCTCGACCGCCACCGCCCGGCTCACCCCGGAGCAGTCCGCAGAACTCTCCCGCAAGATCATGGCGCTGATCGACGACGCCGTGGACAACTACCGCAACCAGACCGGCGAGAACGTCCGGCCCGTCACCATCCGGGCCGACCTGTTCCCGCTTCCGGAACTCGAAGACTAGGAGCGCTGTCATGACCGCCATCACCGCCCACCACGTCGCGTCGTCCCGCAGCCAGGCCCGCACCACCGCGTTCGAGCGGACACTGCTGCAGGCGGCATCGACCCTCGACGCGTTCGTCGCCGCACGGCTCGAGCGCCGCGCGAGCGCAGCCCGCCGCGATGCCATCGCAGCTCAGGATGCCGCCACCCGCACCCGCGGCGCGGCCGAAGCGCGCGGCGCCCTGGGTATTCTTCCGCGATGAGCGACTCCGTCGACATCGTGTCTGAGGCCGAGTCGCCGGCCGGGCGGGCACGCAGGGTCCCGCTCGGCCGCGACTTCGGAAAGCTCTGGACCGCGGCCGCGTTCAGCAACCTGGCCGACGGCATCGGACGCACGGCGGTGCCTCTGATCGCCACCACGCTGACCCACGATCCGCTCATGATCTCGGTCCTGGGCGCGCTCGCATTCCTGCCCTGGCTGCTCTTCGGGCTGCCGGCCGGCATGATCGTCGACCGGTTCGACCGCCGGATCGTCATGGCCGCCGCGAACACGGTGCGCGGCGGCGCTGCCCTCGTGCTGGCCGTCCTGACGGTCACCGGCACACTGTCGATCTGGGCGCTGTTCGCCGGAACGCTCGTGTTCGGCCTCGGTGAGACGCTCTTCGACAACGCCACGAACGCCGTCATCCCGGGCGTGGTGAAGCGCGCTCAGCTCGATCGGGCGAACGGCTGGATGCAGGCGGCGCAGATCACGATCGACAGCTTCATCGCCACGCCGATCGGCGGCGTGCTGTTCGGCATCGCCCTCGCCGTGCCGCTGTGGGTGGGTGGCGCCGCCTATCTCGTGCCGATCGTGCTGGCGCTGATGCTGCCGCTGTCGGCCGCGCGCCCTCTGCGCGAGCCCGCGCCCGAGACGGAGACCGTGCCGGACCCCACCGCACCTGATGTCGCACCGGCAGGCCCGACCTTCGAGCCGGTGCCGGCCCCCGTCGCGCAGACGTCGGTATCGGCGCGGGAGGCCATCCGGTTCCTGTGGCACCACGCGTATCTGCGCTCGATGGTGCTGTTCACGTCCATCGTCGGATGCTGCCTGTCGTTCGCGCAGGCCGTCACGGTGCTGTTCTTCCTCGACGTGCACCACGTCGACCCCGTCGCGATCGGCTTCGTCACCGCGGGGATCGGCATCGGGGCGCTCGTCGGCTCGCTGCTGGCCTCGCGTCTCGTGGCGCGCTTCGGCCGCGGCCCGGTGATGGTCGGTGCCAACGCGATCGTCGCGGTATCGTCCGTGCTGGTCGGCCTCGCGCCGAACGTGGGACTGGCCATCGCCGCCTACGCGCTCATGGCGTTCGCCGTGTCGACCTGGAACGTGCCGTGGGGCGCGCTGCGCCAGCAGATCATCCCGCCCCACCTGTTCGGTCGCGTCCTGGGGATCACGCGCATGCTGACGTGGGGGATCTTCCCGATCGCGACGCTGCTGGGCGGACTGGTCTCGCGGATCAACCTCCAGCTGCCGTTCGTGATCTCGGGCGTGATCGTGGCCATCGCGACGCTCGCCGCGCTGCGGCTGCTGATCGTCGGCACCCGGGAGGCCGGGGCCGAGGTCGCCGCACGCGCTGCCGCCTGAGACACGAGAAAGGGTACGTCACCGCCGATCTCAGCGGCGGAGACGTACCCCTTTCGTGATTGCGCTATGCGGCGCCTCAGGCGAATTCGTCCTCGTCGTCGTGACGCACGACCACCGCTCCCGAGCGATCGACGGTCACGATGACGCCGGTGTCGAGCTCCGCGACCGGGCGGCCTTCGAGCCACGTCAGGGTCCAGCGCGGAGTAGGAGCGCCCGGCGGAAGGTCGCGCTCCACGGCGGCCAGCTGCTCGTGGAGCGCGTCCGGTACGGCGGCCGGGGGCTGTTCCCCGGCGGTCCAGCGTGTGCCGAGCTGCATGTCAGTCCTCCTGAGGGGCGAGTTCGATCGCCGTCACGGCCAGCGTGTCGGCATCCTCGTATTCGATGGCGGCGATGCGGCCCACCGCCTGCAGATCGCCTTCGGCGAGCTTGATGAGGGCGAGCGAGTCTGCGGGGCCGGCGATGACCGCGCGCGCGACCTCGGCCTTCTGTGACACCTTCGCCTCGGTCTTGGCCCGGCGCACGCCGATGAGGGCCTCGCCCACGACCTCGAGCACGGCGGGGTCGCCCCACTCCTCGTCGGGCGCGACCGGCCAGGCCGACGTGTGCACCGAGCCGTCGTTGAACCACGACCATGCCTCTTCGGTCGCGAACGACAGCACCGGTGCGAGCAGTCGCAGCAGCGCCGACAGCGCCAGGCGCAGGGCGAGCGCCGCCGATGCCTGACCCGCGTCGGTCTGGTTGTACGCGCGCTCCTTGACGAGCTCGAGGTAGTCGTCGCAGAAGGTCCAGAAGAAGGACTCGGTGAGCTCGAGGGCGCGCGCGTGGTCGTAGTTCTCGTACGCCTTGGTGGCTTCGCGCACGACGCCGTGCAGGGCGGCGAGCATCGAGGCGTCCAGCGCGTGGGTGACCTCGGCGCCGTCGGGGACCGGGAACGAGAGCACGAACTTCGCCGCGTTGAGCACCTTGATCGCCAGGCGACGCCCGATCTTGATCTGCGTCGGGTTCTGCGGGTCGAACGCCGCGTCGGTGCCCAGGCGGCTCGACGCCGCCCAGTAGCGCACCGCGTCCGACCCGTGCTGCGACAGGATGTCGGCGGGTGTGACGACGTTGCCCTTCGACTTCGACATCTTCTTGCGGTCGGGGTCGACGATGAAGCCCGAGATGGCGGCATCCGTCCACGGCGCGCGGTCGTCCTCGAGGGCGCTGCGCAGCATCGTCGAGAACAGCCATGTGCGGATGATGTCCTGACCCTGGGGGCGCACGTCGAACGGCGCGACGAGGTCCCAGAGCTCGGGGTCGCGCTCCCAGCCTCCGGCGAGCTGCGGCGTCAGCGACGACGTCGCCCACGTGTCGAAGATGTCGTTCTCGCCGTCGAACCCTCCCGGAACGCCTCGCTGCTCGGCCGTGTATCCCGGGGGCACGTCCGTCGACGGGTCGACCGGCAGTGACGCGAGGTCGGGGGTGAGGACGCGGGCGTAGTCCCGCTCGCCGTTCTCGTCGAGGCCGTACCAGATCGGGATCGGCACGCCGAAGAAGCGCTGCCGTGACACCAGCCAGTCGCCGGTGAGCCCGTTGGTCCAGTTCTCGTACCGGACGCGCATGAAGTCGGGATGCCACGACATCTGCTGACCGAGCGCGATCAGCTTGTCGCGCAACTGCTCGTCGCGGGCGCCGTTGCGGATGTACCACTGGCGCGTCGACACGATCTCGAGCGGGCGGTCGCCCTTCTCGAAGAACTTCACGGCGTGGCTGAAGGGCTTGCCGACGGCGGTCATGTCGCCGGTTTCCTGCAGCTTCTCGACGAGGGCCTTGCGGGCCGAGAAGACCGTCTTGCCTGCCATCTCGGCGGCGTACCACTCGATCGCCTCGGCGTTCTCGATGATCGCGGGGGCCTTGGGCAGGAAGCGGCCGTCGAGGCCGATGGTCGTCATGTTCGGCAGATGGCGGCCGTCGGCGGTGCGCAGCTCGCGCCACCACACGATGTCGGTCACATCGCCGAAGGTGCAGACCATGGCCGCGCCGGTGCCCTTGTCGGGCTGCGCGAGGTGATGACCGTGGATCTCGATGTCGGCGCCGAAGAAGGGGCTGCGCACCTTCGTGCCGATGAGGTGCTTGTGGGGTCCGTCGGGGTGGGTCACGATCGCGACGCACGCGGGCAGCAGCTCGGGCCGGGTCGTCTCGATCGTGATTGCGCCCGACCCGTCGGCGAACGGGAAGTCGATGGTGTGGAACGACGCCTGCTGCTCTCGGTCCTCGAGCTCGGCCTGCGCGACGGCGGTGCGGAAGTCGATGTCCCACATGGTGGGGGCGAGGTCCTGGTACGCCTCGCCGCGCTCGAGGTTGCGCAGGAACGCCAGCTGGCTGGTGCGGATCGTGTCGTCCGAGATGGTCCGGTACGTCTGCGTCCAGTCGACGCTCAGGCCGAGCTGACGGAACAGCGCCTCGAACTGCTTCTCGTCCTCGACGGTGAGCTTCTCGCACAGCTCGATGAAGTTGCGCCGGCTCACGGGCACCTGGTCGGCGGCACGGCTGGACTTGTTGTCGCCGCCCTCGAACGGGGGAGTGAAGTCGGCCTCGTACGGCAGCGACGGGTCGCAGCGCACGCCGTAGTAGTTCTGCACGCGACGTTCGGTCGGCAGGCCGTTGTCGTCCCATCCCATCGGGTAGAACACGGTCTTGCCCCGCATGCGCTCGAAACGCACCTTGAGATCGGTGTGCGTGAACGAGAACACGTGCCCGATGTGCAGCGAGCCGGACGCGGTGGGCGGCGGCGTGTCGATCGAGAACACCCCGTCGCGGCCCGCCTGGGCGGCGCGGGCGCGGTCGAACAGGTACGTTCCCTGTGCGTTCCACGCCTCATCCCACTTGGTCTCGAGGCCCTCCAGTGCGGGCTTCTCCGGAATGTGCGCGTCGGACATGAGGTCTCCTCGATCGATATGTGCGGCACTGTGTGAGCGTGCCTGAGTGTGGGATGTCGCTCGAGTGTACCGGGGCGGGCGCCGGCCCCGGAAAACAGTGGATGCCGGCGGCCTCGGCCGCCGGCATCCAGTGGTCCTCGTCGTCAGGCGACGACGGTGGCCGTCTCGGGCTGCGTCTCGAGCTCGGGCTCGACCGGCCAGCGCGCGGCGAGCCACGCCGACACGAGCGTGATCGCCGACATGACGGCCAGGATCACGCCCGGGTGCCACCACGCGAAGTCGGTCGCCGACCCGAGCTGGAGGGTGACGTAGGGCACGAACCCGCTGATGGTCGCCGCCAGCGCGTACGCGAACGACAGCGCCGAGTACCGGAAGCGGTCGGGGAAGAGGTCGTTCATGAGCCCGCCGAGCGCCGCCCAGGCCATCGTGGGGAGGATGCCGCCGACGATCATCGTCGCCACGAGGATCGGGAACGTCGCGAACTGCAGCAGGAAGTACATCGGGAACGTGATGACGAGTGTGCCGAGCGCGCCCCACAGCACGACGCGCGCCGAGCCGATGCGGCTCGCCCACGCGCCGAAGAGCGGGATGGTCACGAGCTGCAGCAGGCCGCCGATCGTGGTGGCCACGAGCAGGTCCTGGAAGCTGAACCCGAGCTCGGTCACGCCGTAGTTGACGGTGTACGTGTTCATCAGCGAGTACGAGCCGATGCCGAGCAGCGCCGCGCCGATCGCGATGGCCATGGCCCCGGGGCGCTTCGCGAACATCGTCACGAACGGCACGCGATCGCGGCGGCCTTCGGAGACCAGGCCGGTGAAGACCGGCGTCTCGCTGATCGACCAGCGCAGGTACAGCGAGACCAGCAGCAGCGGGATCGCGAGGAGGAACGGGATGCGCCACCCCCAGTCCGCCATCTGCTCCGGCGGCAGCGCCGCGGTCAGGACGATGAACACCGCCGCCGACAGGATCGACCCGACGGGCGAGCCCAGCTGGGGGATCGCGGCATAGAACGCGCGCTTGACGGGCCCGGAGTTCTCGGTGGCGATCAGGATCGAGCCGCCCCATTCGCCGCCGAGCGACAGCCCCTGCACGATGCGCAGCAGGATCAGCAGCACCGCGCCGAGCCAGCCGGCCTGGGCATAGGTCGGCAGCAGCCCGATGAGGCCGGTGGCGACGCCCATCAGCGCGACGGTCCACAGCAGCGTGGCGCGTCGGCCGAGCCGGTCGCCCATGTAGCCGAAGATGAGCGCGCCGATCGGCCGCACGACGAAGGCGAGGGCGATCGTCAGGAAGGCGACGCTCGTCGCCCCGACCGCGCCCAGCGGGTCGAAGAAGAGCGGCCCGACGAAGAACGCCGAGAAATACGCGTAGAGGTAGAAGTCGAAGGATTCGAGGGACGTGCCGACCATCGAGGCCCACGCGACGCGGCGGGTGGGGGTGCTCTCGGGAGCGATGGCGGCTTCGGGTGCTGCGGTCACGGACGTCAATCTTGGCACGAGTCCAGAAACCCCGCCGTGGTCGCCGGCATTCCCTCGCCCGGCGTCAGTCCCGTGCCACCGCGTTCGCGGCGATGACGTCCGAGAAGAAGCCCGCGCTCTTCTTCGGCGTGCGCTCCTGCGTCTCGAAGTCCACAGCGACGATGCCCCAGCGCTGCGTGTAGCCCTCCGCCCATTCGAAGTTGTCGAGCAGCGACCACACGTAGTGCCCTTCGAGGGGCACCCCGTCGCCGATCGCGCGGGCGGCCTGCTGCAGGTGCGCCCGCAGGAACTCGATCCGGTCGGGGTCGTCCACGGTGAGATCGCCGGTCGGGTCGGGGATGCCGTTCTCGGTGATGATGAGCGGGATCGCCGGATACTCGTCCTTCAGCCGCACGAGCAGGTCGTACAGACCCTGCGGGTCGATCTGCTGCCAGCTCGCCAGGGAGGTCGGAGCCACTTCGACGGTGTTGCCGATCCCGTCGACGCCGGTGACGCCGTAGTACTGGATCGCGAGCAGGTCGCACGGGGCCGAGATCACCTCGAGGTCGCCGGGCTGCTGCAGTGCGGCGAAGGCCGCGGGATCGGCGGGCAGCTGACCGGGCCGGTCGCCGATCGCGTCATCGGGGTACGAGCCCTTCAGCACGGGGTCGAGGAAGAGCCGGTTCTCGCGCGCGTCGGTGAAGGTCGCGGCCTCGGGGTAGTCCGGTTCGGTCGCGATGACGGGGATCAGGTTGAGCGCGGCGCCGATGCGGCCGGGCGCACCGCTGTCACGGAACCGCTGAACCGCCAGCCCGTGCGCGAGCAGCTGATGGTGCACGGCGGCAGCCGCGGCATCGGCTTTGCGCAGTCCGGGTGCGTGCGTGCCGTACCAGTGGCCGACGAAGGCGTGCGTCTTCGGCTCGTTGACGGTCAGCCAATCCGCTTCGGAGTCGCCCAGCGCGTCGAAGCAGATCGCCGCGTAGTCGGCGAAGCGCGCGGCCGTGTCGCGCGTCGCCCAGCCGCCGGCATCCTGCAGCGCCTGGGGCAGATCCCAGTGGAACAGCGTGATGGCCGGGCGGATGCCGGCGCCGACGAGCGCGTCGACGAGGCGGCGGTAGTAGTCGAGACCCGCCTGGTTCACGTCGCCGGCGCCGGTGGGCAGCACGCGCGACCACGAGATCGAGAAGCGGTAGGCGCCGAGTCCGAGCGAGCTCATGAGGGCGACATCGTCGGCGTACCGGTGGTACTGGTCGGCGGCGGGGTCGCCCGTGGACCGGTCGGCGATCTTGCCGGGAAGGGCGGCGAACGTGTCCCACACGGAGGGTCCGCGGCCGTCGGCCGTCAAGGCTCCTTCGATCTGGAACGAGCTCGTGGCCGCACCCCACGTGTACCCCTTCGGGAAGGCCATCGGCTCGGTGGGCGGCATCCACGCGGACGGCGTCGGCGTCCCGGTCGGCGAGGTGCTCGGGCTGCCCGGCGCGCAGGCGGCCAGGGCGGCGGTGAGGGTGATCCCGCCGGTGGCGAGCAGGAACGTGCGGCGGGAAAGGTCGCCGTCGCGGCGCAGGGGAGTGGGCATCGTCGCCTTCGTGTGCGGGAACTCCTGGTGACGCGTGGGAGCGCTCCCACGCGTCGCACAGCCTATCGCATCGCCGCCGGGTAGAATCAAGCCCAACGACATCGATCCGGCCATCACCGGGGAGTCTTCGGAAGAACGCGGGGCCACGTCCCGTCACTAGAACCGAACGGGTCAGGCCCGTCACAGCCGCAGTGAGAGGGGATGGATGCCGGGCGAACGGCATCCGTCAATGCAGGGTGGTACCGCGGTAGGCCTGGATCCGCATCCAGGCGGATCGTCCCGGCAGGAAGCACACGAGCGAGCACCTGCGAGAGATGATGACCTACCCCCGCCCCTCCGCCTTCGGCCCCGCCGCCGACGCGGCGCCAGCCTTCCCCACGCCCTCTCCAAACGGCGCTGGCGCGCCGTCCGGAGCCTCGGGGCGCGTGGGCCCTGTCGTCCCCAGCCCGCGCTTCCCCGAGATCGAGCAGCAGACGCTCGCGTTCTGGGAGGCCGACCAGACCTTCCGCGCGTCCATCGCGCAGCGCGACGGCGCGGACGAGTGGGTCTTCTACGACGGTCCGCCCTTCGCCAACGGCCTGCCCCACTATGGTCACCTGCTCACCGGCTACGCCAAGGACCTGTTCCCGCGCTTCCAGACCATGCGGGGCAAGAAGGTCGACCGCGTCTTCGGGTGGGACACGCACGGCCTCCCGGCGGAGCTCGAGGCGATGAAGCAGCTCGGCATCACCGAGAAGAGCGAGATCGAGGCGATGGGCATCGCCACCTTCAACGCCAAGTCGCGCGAGTCGGTGCTCGCCTACACGCGCGAGTGGGAGGACTACGTCACCCGGCAGGCGCGCTGGGTCGACTTCGAGCGCGGCTACAAGACGCTCGACCTCACGTACATGGAATCCGTGCTGTGGGCGTTCAAGACGATCTACGACAAGGGCCTCGCGTACGAAGGGCATCGCGTGCTGCCGTACTGCTGGCGCGACGAGACGCCGCTGTCGGCGCACGAGCTGCGCATGGACGACGACGTCTACAAGATGCGTCAGGACCCGTCGGTGACCATCACGTTCCCGCTCGTCGGCGTGAAGGCCGAGTCGCTGGGCCTCACCGGTGTCCGCGCCCTCGCGTGGACGACGACGCCGTGGACCCTGCCGACCAACCTCGCGCTCGCCGTCGGCCCCGACATCCGCTACGTCGTCGTGCCCGGCGGCCCGAACGGCGCCGCCGACGTGCACCGCGACGACGAGCACGCCGAGGCCGAGTCGCACCGCTACCTCCTCGCCGAGGAGCTGCTCGCGGGCTACGCGAAGGACCTCGGCTACGACTCGGCCGAAGCGGCGCGCGAGGCCGTCGAGCAGACGCTGCTGGGCACCGAGCTGGAGGACGTCGCGTACGACCGCCTGTTCGACTACTACGCTGACGCCTCGATCTGGAACACCGGCAGCGCCTGGCGGATCCTCGTGGACGACTACGTCACCACCGGCGACGGCACCGGCATCGTGCACCAGGCGCCGGCGTTCGGTGAGGACGACCAGCGGGTGACCGAGGCCGCCGGCATCCCGCTCATCATGAGCCTCGACGACGGCGGGCGCTTCCTGCCGCAGGTGACCGACGTCGCCGGCGAGCTGTGGATGGACGCCAACCGGCCGCTCATCCGGCTGCTGCGCCAGGAGGGGCGCCTGCTGCGCGAGGCCAGCTACGAGCACTCGTACCCGCACTGCTGGCGGTGCCGCAACCCCCTCATCTACCGCGCCGTGTCGAGCTGGTTCGTGCGTGTCACCGACATCAAGGACCGCATGCTCGCGGGCAACGAGCAGATCACGTGGGTGCCCGAGAACGTCAAGCACGGCCAGTTCGGCAAGTGGCTCGAGGGTGCGCGCGACTGGTCGGTGAGCCGCAACCGCTACTGGGGATCGCCGATCCCGGTGTGGAAGAGCGACGACCCCGAGCACCCCCGCATCGACGTCTACGGCTCGCTGGAAGAGCTCGAGCGCGACTTCGGCCGGCTGCCCCGCAACGCCGAGGGCGAGGTCGACCTGCACCGTCCTTACATCGACGACCTGACGCGGCCCAACCCCGACGACCCGACCGGCCGCTCGACCATGCGGCGGATCGAGGACGTCTTCGACGTCTGGTTCGACTCCGGCTCGATGCCCTACGCGCAGGTGCACTACCCGTTCGAGAACCAGGAGTGGTTCGACGAGCACTCGCCGGCGGACTTCATCGTCGAGTACATCGGGCAGACGCGCGGCTGGTTCTACGTCATGCACGTGCTGTCGACGGCGCTGTTCGACCGGCCCGCATTCACGGGCGTGTCGTGCCACGGCATCGTGCTCGGCAGTGACGGGCTGAAGATGTCGAAGTCGCTGCAGAACTACCCCGACGTCAGCGAGGTGTTCGACCGCGACGGCTCCGACGCGATGCGCTGGTTCCTGATGTCGAGCTCGGTGCTGCGAGGCGGCAACCTCATCGTCACCGAGGAGGGCATCCGCGCCGGCGTGCGGGAGTTCCTGCTGCCGCTGTGGAACGCCTGGTACTTCTTCGCGACGTACGCCAACGCCGCCGGAGGCCCCTCGACGGGCTCAGCGGGCGAGGGCTACCAGGCGTCGTGGCGCACGGATTCGACTGACGTGCTCGACCGGTACATCCTCGCCCTGACCGGCGATCTCGTGCGCGACGTCGCCGCCGACCTCGAGGTGCTCGACTCGACGCTCGCCGCAGCCAAGCTGCGCGACTTCACCGAGGCGCTCACGAACTGGTACATCCGGCGCTCGCGCGACCGGTTCTGGGTGGGCGTCTCGGACGATCCGAAGAGCCGCGAGGCGTTCGACACGCTCTACACGGTTCTCGAGACGCTGACCCGCGTGGCCGCGCCGCTCATCCCGCTCGTGTCCGAGAAGGTGTGGCAGGGCCTCACCGGCGGTCGGAGCGTCCACCTGCAGGACTGGCCGGACGCATCGCTGTTCCCCGAGGCCGCCGACATCCGCACCGCCATGGACGCGGTGCGAGAGGTGTCCAGCGTGGCGAACGCCCTGCGCAAGAAGGAGGGCCGCCGCGTGCGCCTTCCGCTGCCGCGCCTGACGGTGGCGGTTCCGGATGCCGCCGCCCTGGGTCAGTTCGACGGCATCCTGCGCGACGAGCTCAACGTCAAGGCGGTCGAGCTGATCGAGCTCGCCGACGACCTGTCGACGCGTTACGGGATCAGCAAGCGGCTGAGCGTCAACGCGCGGGCCGCCGGTCCGCGCCTGGGCAAGCAGGTGCAGCACGTCATCGCCGGCGCGAAGTCGGGAGTGTGGGAGGAGCGCGACGGCGTCGTCGTCGTCGACGGCGTCGCGCTGCAGGAGGGCGAGTACGAGCTCACCCTCGAGGCCGGCGGGGTCGAGGTGGGGACGGCGATCGCCCTCCTGGCGGAGGGTGGCTTCGTGCTGCTCGACACCGCCACCACGCCCGAGCTGGAGGCCGAGGGCCTCGCACGGGACGTCATCCGCGCCGTGCAGGACACCCGCAAGGCGGCCGGCTTCGACGTCAGCGACCGCATCCGGCTGACGCTCGTCTTCGACGACGCGCAGGACGGCGCCGCTGTGCAGTCGGCGTTCGACATCGCGGATGTGGCGGGCGAGACCCTCGCGGTCGAGCACGCCGTGCTCGTCGCACCTGACGCGCTCGTCGACAGCCATGACCACCAGGCCACCTTCCCCGCGGGGACCTTCGCCAACCGCGGCGAGTTCACGGTGGCCGTCACGAAGGCGGAGGCCTCGTCATGAGCGATCGCGACCGGCGTCGGGCCGACGCCGTCTACGAGGCTCTCCTGCAGCGGCAGGGGGAGCGGTGGGTGCAGCCGCGCGTCGAGCGGACGCGCCGCGTCCTGGAGCTGCTCGACGATCCGCAGCGGACGTACCGCGTCGTGCACGTCACGGGCACCAACGGGAAGACCTCCACGAGCCGCATGATCGAGAGCCTGGTGCGCGCACACGGGCTGCGCACCGGACTGTTCACGAGCCCCCACCTGGAGCGCTTCACCGAGCGCATCATGGTGGACGGCGAGCCGATCGAGGACGCCGCGGTCGCCGACGCGTGGGACGAGATCGCCCCGTTCGTCGACCTCGTCGATGCCGAGCTCGAGGCCGCGGACGACGCCCCGCTCACCTTCTTCGAGCTGCTGACGGTGCTCGCGTTCGTCGCCTTCGCCGACGCGCCCATCGACGTCCTCGTGCTGGAGGTCGGCATGGGCGGCGCCTGGGACTCGACGAACACCGCGGACGGCGACGTCGCGGTGTTCGCGCCCATCGACCTCGACCACGCGGATCGCCTCGGCGACACCATCGCCGAGATCGCGACCGTGAAGTCCGGGATCATCAAGGACGGCGCCGCCGTAGTCTCGGCGCGCCAGGATGCCGCGGCCGAAGCCGTCCTGCGCGCCGCCGCCGAAGCGCACGGGGCGTCGATCGCCTTCGAGGGCGCGGAGTTCGCCCTCGCGCAGCAGCGGCTCGCCGTCGGCGGGCAGCAGATCACCGTGCGCGGCCTCGCCGCCACCTACGAGGACGAGTACCTGCCGCTCTACGGCGCGCATCAGGGGTTCAACGCGGCGCTCGCGATCGCCGCCGTCGAGTCGCTCGTCGGCGGGGGCTCACAGCCGATCGCGGGCGACGTGCTGGCGGACGGACTCGGCGGGGTCACTTCACCCGGCCGCCTGCAGCTCGTCGGTGCGGCGCCGACGGTGCTCGTCGACGCCGCACACAACCCGCACGGCGCGCGCGCTCTGGTCACCGCGCTGCGGGAGTCGTTCGACTTCGACGAGTGGGGCGTCGTGCTGGGAGTCCTCTCCGACAAGGATGCCGCGGGCATCGTGGACGCGATCGCCCCGGTCGCGGCGCATGTGTTCGCGACGACGCCGGACTCCGACCGTGCCGAAGAGGCCGACGCGATCGCGGACCTCGCCGAGGCGCACGAGCTGCGTGTATCGGTCCACCGCGATCTGTCCGAGGCCTCCGACGCGGCACGCGCCTGGGCGGCGGCATCCGATCGCCGCGCCGTCATCATCGCGGGATCGGTCGTGCTCGCCGGTGAGGCGCTCGCGCTGTCGGCGGCCGAGGACTGGAAGGCCGGGTGGAGCGAGTGACCGGCTCCGAATCCGCCGGTGCCGAGCCCCGGGCGCGGGTGCGGCGCGCGCGAGGGGCGGAGGAGTCGCTCGCGACGATCGTGCTCGGCTTCGAGTCGATCGTGGCGTTCCTCGGCGGACTCGTCGTGTACGGCCTCAAGGCGTTCCCCGACGGGATCGAGCCCTGGTGGGGGATCGTCGCGGGCGTCGTCGTCGCGGTCCTCATGATCGCGACGACCCGCGTGACGCGGTACCGGTGGGGCATCATCGTCGGCTGGGCGCTGCAGGTCGTGGTGCTGCTGGGTGCGTTCCTCGTGCCGGCCTTCGCGATCGTCGCCGTCATTTTCGGCGTCATGTACGGGTATGCCACCATCAAGGGGGCCGCTCTCGACCGTCGCAACGCGCGGCTGGCGGCCGATCCCCCGAACCGCACCGAAGAAGTCTGATCCGAACGGAGACTGCCCATGGCCACCGAAGAGACCCTCGTCCTCGTCAAGCCCGACGGCGTCGCCCGCGGCCTCACCGGCGCGATCCTCGCCCGCATCGAGGCCAAGGGGTACGCCCTCGTCGACATCCGCCTCGTCGAGCCCGACCGCGAGACGCTCGAGCGCCACTATGCCGAGCACGAGGGCAAGCCGTTCTACGAGCCGCTCGTGGAGTTCATGATGTCGGGACCGTCGGTCGCCATCCGGCTTGCCGGCAACCGCGTCATCGAGGGCTTCCGCTCGCTCGCGGGGACCACCGATCCGACGACCGCGGCGCCCGGCACCATCCGCGGCGACTTCGGCCGTGACTGGGGCCTGAAGGTGCAGCAGAACCTGGTCCACGGTTCCGACAGCCCGGAGTCGGCGGCGCGCGAGCTCGACATCTGGTTCTGATCCCCGACGCACAAGGCCGGGGCGCCTCCGCAGGGAGGCGTCCCGACCTTGTGCGTCGATCGGTGCGGCTCAGAAGAGCGTCGCGAGGATGTTCAGGTGCAGCTGGGCGGCGCCGAAGATGATGACGTAGCCGGCGATCGCGATAAGGGGCACCCAGCCTGCGATGGCGTCACCGACCTTCTGGAGCGCGCGCCCCGCCAGCCCCGCACGCAGGTTGCGCACGGTGACGGCGAGGAACATCGGGATCGTCACGAGGTACACCAGGGAGCACCACGGGCACAGCGTGCCGATGTCGAAGATGCTCTGGAAGGCCAGCCAGTACACGAACGAGATCGCGAACAGCAGCCCGGCGTTGAAGATCCACCAGAACCAGCCGGCGAACCGTGCGCGGGCGAGCAGCGCGAAGCCCACCACCACCGGAGCCGGGAACATCATCAGCCCGAGGATCGGGTTCGGGAAGCCGAAGACGCTGCCCTGCCACGACTCGATGTTCTTGCCGCAGTTCACCACGGCGTTCACGTTGCAGGTCAGGGCGGTCTCGGGGTTCTTCAGCAGGTTGATGTCGTCCATCGTGAGCGCGAAGGATGCCAGCAGACCGAGCAGACCGCCGACGATCAGCACGAGGGCGAGGGCGTAGTGCGTCCGCGCCTCCGGGCGCTCGGCGGGGGATGTGACCATGCTCGGATTATGGCATCGGCGCCTGCGCGGATGCCCAGCCGAGGACCGTGCGAAACCCACGGCGCGGCGCGAATGGGCATTCTGCCGGGGGAAGTGCGATAATGGGGGTCGATGACGAGCGGCCGCGCCGCACCGATCATCACCAGAAGACTTCAGGGCGACGAATGCCCTTGGCAGCGCGAGCATCCGCCTAGTGCCGGACCTCCGCTGCAGACCGAGTGAGTTCGCGGCACCGCCCCGTCCAGAGGGCACGGGCGGCGCCGCACGAGATTTCGCCGGGCGACGCGCGGTGTCGTCCCGCTAGGAGTACGCCAGTGATGGCTGATGGAACCGATGCAGAATTCACCCCTCAGACCGAATCGGACGCGCCGCTAGACGCGGACTCCGGTTCGCAGCCGTCCGCTGAGGCGGAGCCGGTCGCTGAGGCGGAGCCGGTCGCTGAGACGCCCGCCGAGCCGACCGCTGAGGCCGGCGAGGAGGATGCCGCGGCCGCGGCCACCGAGACGGCAGGGGCCGACGGCGGCGCGGGGGAGCCGGAGGCGGTCGACACCGCCGCCGGCACCGAGGACGACGGCGCGGAGCCGACCGAGCCGGAGGCGGCCCGGGCCGAGGCGGCCCAGCCCGATGCGGCCCGGCCCGGGGCGACCGAGCCCGCGGCGGCGGAAGCCCCCGCCGCGGAGTCCGAGCCCGCCGCCGAAGCTGCGGGACCGGCCACGGCTGTCAGCCTGGGACTCCTTCCCGAGGTCTTCGTGTCGGCCGTCTCGACCGACCTGCACTTCTACGCGCCGGCGGTCGTCCCGCTTCCCGCGCGTCCGGGCCGCGAGCCGCAGCCCGAGCCCGAAGCGGCCGCCTCCGGCACCTCGCGCCGTCGCAACCGTCGCCGCGGCGGAGAGGGCCGGGACGAGGCATCCGCTCCCTCCGAGCCGTCGCAGCCGCGACAGCGCGCCGTCGAACTCATCACCGAGCCGCAGCGCATCAAGGGCTCCACGCGTCTCGAGGCCAAGAAGCAGCGCCGCCGGGACGGCCGTGAGGCCGGCCGACGTCGGGCGGTGGTGACCGAGGCCGAGTTCCTCGCGCGCCGCGAGGCCGTCGACCGCGTCATGATCGTGCGCTCGCGCAACGGCCGCATCCAGATCGCCGTGCAGGAGGACAACGTGCTCGTCGAGCACTACGTCGCCCGCAACCAGGACGCGTCGCTGATCGGCAACGTGTACCTCGGCCGCGTGCAGAACGTGCTGCCCAGCATGGAGGCCGCGTTCGTCGACATCGGCCGCGGCCGCAACGCGGTGCTGTACTCGGGCGAGGTGGACTGGGATGCCGTCGAGACGGGCAACCAGCCGCGACGCATCGAACTCGCGCTGAAGACCGGCGACCGCGTGCTCGTGCAGGTCACCAAGGACCCGGTCGGGCACAAGGGCGCGCGCCTGACCAGCCAGATCTCGCTCCCCGGTCGCTACCTCGTGTACGTGCCGGGCGGCGCCATGAACGGCATCTCGCGCAAGCTGCCCGACACCGAGCGGGCGCGTCTGAAGAAGATCCTCAAGGAGGTGCTCCCCGAGTCGTCGGGCGTGATCGTCCGCACGGCCGCCGAGGGCGCCACCGAGGACCAGCTCACCCGCGACGTGCAGCGTCTCACCAACCAGTGGGAGCACATCTCCAAGCAGGTCGAGACGATCCAGGCCCCGGCACTGCTGCACTCCGAGCCCGACCTGCTCGTCAAGATCGTCCGTGACGTCTTCAACGAGGACTTCTCGAAGATGCTGATCCAGGGCGAGGACGCGCACCACACCATCACGAAATACCTCGAGTCCGTGGCCCCCGACCTGCTGGAGCGCGTCGAGCGCTTCGAGGGCGACCACGACCCGTTCGACGAGTTCCGCGTCACGGAGCAGATCGAGAAGGCGCTCGACCGCAAGGTGTGGCTGCCCTCCGGTGGGTCGCTCGTCATCGACCGCACCGAGGCGATGACCGTCGTCGACGTCAACACCGGCAAGTTCGTCGGATCGGGCGGCAACCTCGAAGAGACGGTCACCAAGAACAACCTCGAGGCCGCGGAAGAGATCGTCCGCCAGCTGCGCCTGCGCGACATCGGCGGCATCATCGTGGTCGACTTCATCGACATGGTGCTCGAGTCCAACCGCGACCTCGTGCTGCGCCGACTCGTCGAATGCCTGAGCCGTGACCGCACGAAGCACCAGGTCGCCGAGGTCACCTCGCTCGGCCTCGTCCAGATGACCCGCAAGAAGCTCGGTCTGGGGCTCCTCGAGACCTTCAGCGAGCCGTGCGAGGTCTGCGCGGGCCGCGGGCTCATCGTGCACCACGACCCGGTCGTCAAGCACCGCGCGCCCGGCGCCGGCGCCGCCCCTTCGGGCGGCCGTCGTCCGCGCGGCGGCAGCAGCAGCACGCCGCCGGCCTCGAACGGCTCGACGGGCACCCACGTGATCACCGAGGGCATGAAGTCCGCCCTCGCCCAGATCGCGGCATCCACGATCCACCACAGCGACGAAGCGGCCCCCGCCGCCCCCGTGGAGGAGGCTCCCGTCGAACGCCCGAAGAAGCCGCGCAAGAAGCGCTCGGAGTCGTCGGCCAAGAAGGAGCCGAAGCCGAAGACCGAGAAGGACATGCTGCTGGACTCGGTGCTCAACGCCCTCCCCGAGCCGAAAGCGCCCGGTCAGGGCCGATCGCGGCGTCGCGTGACGACGGCGGCGCTCACGGGCACGCCGGTGCCGCACACGCCCACCGAGGACTGACGCCGCGTCAGACACTGTCGCCTCGGGTCCTCCGGTCGCTATTGTTGGCCGCGGGGACCTGGGGAGGCGCCATGGCGCGCTATGTGTTCGTGACGTGGGACGGCGGCGGCAACCGCATGCCCACGATCGCGATCGCGCGCGCCCTGCAGCGCCGCGGGCACGATGTGCTCGTGCTCGGGCACGACTCGCAGGCCGACGCTTACAGCGAGGCAGGACTCCCGTTCACCGCGTACGCGAGCGCCCCCGGATTCGTGCTCGACGCCGGCCCGCGGGGCCTGCTGCGCCTCGTCTTCGACCACGGCATCGCGGATGACACCGTCGCCCTCCTGGTCGAGCATCCGGCCGATGTGGTCGTGGTGGACTGCCTGCTGATCGGCGTCCTCGACACCCTCGATCGCATGGGCCGGCGGTACGCCGTGCTGGAGCACACGCTCCACGGCTTCCTGGCCTCGGGCATGCGCGCCCTCGGCGCGATCGGCTGGGTGCGCGGCGTCCGGGTGGGAGCGCCCCGCTCGCACGCCATGCCGATCCTCGTCGCATCCGTTCCCGCCCTCGTCGCACCGTTCGCACCGCAGCCCGCCCTGGCGGCGGCCCCCGGCGCCGTCGTCTATGCGGGCGCCATGACCGCCGCCGTCGCCGCGAGCCCGCCCGAGCCGACCGTGGTGGTGAGCCTCAGCACCTTCCGGTTCCCCGACCTGGTCGCGACGTGGCAGCGCGTCCTCGATGCGACGGAGTCCCTGGACGCCCGTGTCGTCGTGACGCTGGGCCCCGCGATCTCGGCCACCGAGCTGCGCGTGCCGCGCGCGGTCGAGGTGCGCCAATGGATGCCGCATCATGAGCTGTTCCCGTCCGCCTCGGTGGTGGTGGGGCACGGCGGGCACGGCACCACCCTGGCCGCGCTCGCGCACGGGGTGCCGGTGCTCGCGCTGCCACTGGACGGCACGTCGGACCAGCCGCGGGTCGGGCGTGCCGTGGCGCGGGCCGGCGTCGGGCTGACGATGTCCCGTCGCTCGAACCCGGATGCGATCCGGGCGGCGATCCGCGCGCTGCTGGCCGATCCCGTCGTGCACGACCGCGCGCAGCGGCTGGGGAGGCCGTACGGGCGTTCGACGGGCCTGCTCGCGCTGCGAGGGTGCTCGAGATGTCGGCAGGCGCGTGAACGGCGTCAGTGCCGGTCGCGCGCCTTGACCCTCAAGCCCGACGCGATGAGGCGCCGCACGAGCTCGTGACCGTCGACGTGCACAGCTCCGGCGGCGATGAGCCGGGCGTGCGCCTCTTCGGGGACGTCGTAGTGGTCCAGATCGAAGCCGCGGCGAGGGATGCCGTTCGCCTGGGCGAACGCGTGCAGCTCGGCGACCGACTCGTCGCTGACGAGGTGGGCCCACAGCCGCCCGTGAGCGGGCCACCGCGGGTCGTCGATCAGGATGGTCACGTCCAGATACTATTCATGCGTGGCACGACACGACGTCGTGCGCTTTCGCGGACTGTTCCGGCATCTGGTAAAGTAGACCCTTGGTGCGTCGAGACATCCGCACCAAGTCTTCGTTGACGTCATGAGCGCGTGCGCGTGCTCCCAGAAGAAACAGGTGTGAAGTGGTTTACGCAGTTGTGCGCGCCGGCGGCCGGCAGGAGAAGGTCGAGGTCGGCACGATCGTCGTTCTCGACCGCCAGGCCGCGAAGGTCGGCGACAAGATCGAGCTCCCCGCGGTGCTCTTCGTCGACGGCGACGCCGTGACGACCGATGCCGACAAGCTCGCGAAGGTCACCGTGACCGCCGAGGTGCTCGGTGAGGAGCGCGGCCCGAAGATCGTGATCCAGAAGTTCAAGAACAAGACCGGCTACAAGAAGCGCCAGGGGCACCGTCAGGACCTCACGCGCGTCAAGGTCACCGGCATCAAGTAAGCCACAGGAGACGCAGAGATGGCACACAAAAAGGGCGCAAGCTCCACCCGCAACGGTCGTGACTCCAACGCTCAGCGCCTCGGCGTGAAGCGTTTCGGCGGCCAGGCCGTCAACGCCGGCGAGATCATCGTCCGCCAGCGTGGCACGCACTTCCACCCGGGCGCCAACGTCGGCCGCGGTGGCGACGACACGCTGTTCGCGCTGGCCGCCGGCTCGGTCGAGTTCGGCCAGAAGGGCGGCCGCAAGGTCGTCAACATCGTGGCGGCGGCGGAGTAATCCACCGGGTTCACACACACTTCGAGGAGGGGGCGGGCTTCGGCTCGCCCCTTCCCTTTACGCTGGGGAGCACCCAGGCCTGAGGGGGACCGCATGGTCACGTTCGTCGATCGCGTGACGCTCCATCTGAGCGCAGGCAAGGGCGGCAACGGCTGCGTCTCGGTCAAGCGCGAGAAGTTCAAGCCGCTCGCCGGCCCCGACGGCGGGAACGGCGGTCACGGCGGCGACGTCGTGCTCGTCGCCGACCCGCAGGTCACGACACTCCTGTCGTACCACCACTCGCCGCACCGCTCCGCCGGCAACGGCGGCTTCGGCATGGGCGACCACCGCTCGGGTGCGGCCGGCGAATCGCTCGAACTCGCCGTCCCGGTGGGCACCGTGGTGAAGGACACGTCCGGGCACACGCTCGTCGACATGATCGAGCCGGGCATGCGCTTCGTCGCCGCTCCGGGCGGCCTCGGCGGGCTCGGCAACGCGGCTCTGGCCACTCCGAAGCGCAAGGCGCCCGGCTTCGCGCTCCTCGGGACGCCGGGATGGACCGGCGACGTGCTCCTCGAGCTGAAGACCGTGGCCGACGTCGCGCTGGTCGGCTTCCCGTCCGCGGGCAAGTCGAGCCTCATCGCCGCGATCTCGGCGGCGCGACCGAAGATCGCCGACTACCCGTTCACGACGCTGCACCCCAATCTCGGTGTCGTGCAGGCCGGTGACGTGCGCTTCACCGTGGCCGACGTCCCCGGCCTCATCGAAGGGGCGAGCGAGGGCAAGGGCCTCGGCCTGGAGTTCCTGCGCCACGTCGAGCGCTGCACGGCCCTCGTCCACGTCCTCGACTGCGCGACTCTGGAGCCGGGCCGTGACCCGCTGACCGATCTCGACGTCATCCTCGCGGAGCTCGACGCGTATCCCGTGCCCGAAGGCCAGCTGCCGCTCCTCGAGCGCCCCCAGCTCGTCGCGCTCAACAAGGTCGACGTGCCGGAGGCGAAGGACCTCGCCGATCTCGTGCGCCCCGATCTCGAAGAGCGCGGGTTCCGCGTGTTCGAGATCTCGACCGTAAGCCATGAGGGACTGCGTCAGCTGACCTTCGCCCTGGGCGACATCGTGGCGACGCACCGCGCCGAGCAGGCCGCCGCGCCGGCGCCCGAGCGGATCGTGATCCGCCCCAAGGGTGCCGACAAGGAGTTCAGCATCCGCGTCGAGGGCGGCACGTACGGCAACGTCTACCGCATCCTCGGCGACAAGCCGCTCAAGTGGGTGCAGCAGACCGACTTCCAGAACGAAGAGGCCGTCGGCTATCTCGGCGACCGCCTGGAGAAGCTGGGCGTCGAGAACGAGCTCTACCGCGCGGGTGCCGTGCCGGGCGCGACCGTGGTCATCGGCGAGGGCGACGGGATCGTGTTCGACTGGGAGCCGTCCGTGTCGTCGACCGCCGAGCTCATGACGGCCCCGCGCGGCACCGACCCCCGTCTGCTGCGCAGCACCCGCCGCACCACGTCGGAGCGCCGCGACATGTACCACGACATGATGGACGCGAAGGCGGAGGCGCGGGCCGAGCTCGAGGCCGAGCGCCTCGCCGAGCGCGGTCCGAGCCCGGACTGGGACGACGAGGACGACGAGTGAGCACCCGCGAGCGCGGTGACATCCCCACCGCGCGGCGCGTGGTGGTGAAGGTCGGTTCGTCGTCGATCAGCGGCGAGAACGCCCACAAGATCCGACCGCTGGTCGACGCTCTCGCCGCCGCGCACGGGCGCGGCACCGAGGTGGTCCTGGTGTCGTCCGGAGCGATCGCGACCGGTATGCCCTTCCTCCTCCTCGACGAGCGGCCCACGGACCTCGCGACCCAGCAGGCAGCCGCCGCCGTCGGGCAGAACATCCTGATCTACCGCTACCAGGAGGCGCTTCGGCCGTTCCGGATCGTCGCGGGGCAGGTGCTGCTCACGGCCGGCGACCTCGAGAACGCCACGCACCGTGAGAACGCGCGGCGCGCGATGGAGCGCCTGCTGGGCCTGCGCATCCTCCCCGTCGTCAACGAGAACGACACCGTCGCCACGCACGAGATCCGCTTCGGCGACAACGACCGGCTCGCCGCGCTCGTGGCGCAGCTGATCGGGGCCGACGCGCTGGTGCTGCTCTCGGACATCGAGTGCCTGTACACGCGTCCACCGGACGAGCCGGGCGCCCTGCCGATCTCGAACGTCGCCTTCGACGACGACCTGCACGGGTTCGAGTTCGGCTCCGTCGTCGTCAACAGCGTCGGCACCGGCGGCGCGGCCACGAAGGTCTCGGCCGCGCGCCTGGCGGCGGCATCCGGGATCGGCGTCCTCGTCACCAGTGCCGACCTCGTCGGCGAAGCGCTGGCCGGTGACGACATCGGCACGTGGTTCGAACCCCATCCCGTGCCCTCACGCTCACCGATCACCGGCGTCGTCCGCACCGGCTGATCGCCGAGGTTCCGGCGGTCCTAAACTGGACGGATGACCACCACCGCCACCACGGCTCGCGAACGCATGCTCCTCGCGAAGGACGCGGCGCGAAGCATCGGCCTTCTCGGCGACGCCGAGAAGCGAGACGCGCTGCTGGCGATCGCGGACGCCATCGAGGCCGCCGCGGCCGACATCGTCGCGGCGAACGGCGAGGACCTGCGCCGGGGCAGCGAGAGCGGCCTGTCGGTCGCACTGCAGGATCGCCTGCGGCTCGACGAGCCGCGCGTGGCCGCCCTCGCTGCCGCGGTGCGCGAGATCGCGGCGCTCCCGGACCCGGTCGGCCGGGTGATCGACGAGCGGACCCTCGACAACGGCGTCTCGCTGACCAAGGTCTCCGTGCCCTTCGGCGTCGTCGGCTCCATCTACGAGGCGCGTCCGAACGTGACGGTCGACATCGCCGCCCTCGCGCTGCGCTCCGGGAACGCCGTCGTGCTGCGCGGCGGAACGGCTGCCGAGCTCACCAACGCGGCTCTCGTGCGCGCCATGCGCGGCGCGCTGGGGGAGCGCGGCATCGATCCCGAGGCGATCCAGACGGTCGACGACTTCGGCCGCGACGGCGCCCGAGAGCTGATGCACGCCCGGGGGATCGTCGACGTGCTGGTTCCCCGCGGCAGCGCGCAGCTGATCGAGACGGTCGTCACCGAGTCCTCGGTGCCCGTGATCGAGACCGGCGCCGGGGTCGTCCACATCGTCCTCGACGAATCCGCGCCCCTGGAGTGGGCACGCGACATCGTCGTCAACGCGAAGACCCAGCGCCCGAGCGTGTGCAACGCCGTCGAGACCGTGCTCGTGCACCGCGCCGCCGCCGAGCGCCTGGTCGGCCCGGTGGTCGCGGCGCTGCAGGCCGGCGGCGTGACCGTCCACGGCGATCCCACGGTCGCACGGCTCGCCGCGGGTGTCACGCCCGCAACCGACGAGGACTGGGCCACGGAGTATCTCAGCCTCGACCTCGCCATGCGCGTGGTCGACGACCTCGACGACGCCCTCGACCACATCCGTCGCTATTCGACGCACCACACGGAGTCGATCATCACGCAGGATGCCGCCAGCGAGGCACGCTTCCTGGCCGAGGTGGACTCGGCCGTCGTCATGGCCAACGCCTCCACCCGTTTCACCGACGGCGGCGAGTTCGGGTTCGGCGCCGAAGTCGGCATCTCGACGCAGAAGCTGCACGCACGCGGTCCGATGGGCCTGGCCGAACTGACCAGCTCGAAGTGGCTGGCGCGCGGCTCCGGACAAGTCCGCGCGTGACGGAATAGACTGGTCCAGTCCCGCGCCCCAGAGGCGAACCCGAAACGGAGCCCGAATGACACTCGCCACGATCATCGCCATCGCCGCCGAAGAGGCGGAGCACACCGGCAACGTCGCCCTCGAGACAGTGGGCTACGGCATCGTGGCGCTGGTCGTCTTCGGCGCGCTCGCGATGGTGACCCTGTCGTACCGCAACGTGGCCAACCGTCACTCGCAGAAGGCCGAGGCGTATGCCAAGGCCCACGCCAACGACGTCCAGCGAGCGGGGCACGGCCACTGAGGCAGTCCGCATGGTCGGCACGAAGGCCTCGAGGGTCGGGGTCATGGGCGGGACGTTCGATCCCATCCACCACGGGCACCTCGTCGCTGCGAGCGAGGTCGCACAGTGGTTCGACCTCGACGAGGTCGTCTTCGTGCCCACTGGCGAGCCGTGGCAGAAAACCGACGTCTCGCCGAGCGAGCATCGCTATCTGATGACCGTCATCGCGACGGCATCCAATCCCCGCTTCACCGTGAGTCGGGTCGACATCGACCGCGACGGACCCACCTACACCATCGACACGCTCCGCGATCTGAAGGCCCAGCGCCCCGACGCGGAGCTGTTCTTCATCACGGGTGCGGACGCCATAGCGCAAATTCTCAGTTGGAGAGACCATGATGAGTTGTGGGATCTCGCCCACTTCGTCGCTGTGTCTCGCCCGGGACACGTGCTGAACACGGACGGCCTGCCCAGCGACGACGTCAGTCAGCTCGAGATCCCCGCCCTCGCCATCTCGTCGACGGACTGCCGCGATCGGGTGCAGCGAGGACACCCGGTGTGGTACCTCGTGCCCGACGGGGTCGTCCAATACATTGCGAAGCATCATCTCTACCGGAGCAAGGAATGAGTACACCCGAGCAACCGGCATCGCCCGCCCTCACCCGCAAGCAGATCCGCGAGCTGCGGAACACGGGCTCGACGCCCGTCATCACCGCAGCCCCGACCGCCGATCCTGAGCCTGAGGCCCCTGCACCCGTCGAGTTCGTCGCGCCGACTCCGCCCCCGGCGGCTGTCGTCCCGGCCCCCGCAGCCGCACCGTTCCCGCGCCCGGCCGAGCCCGCCGTCCTCCCGCCCGCGCCCGTCGCGGACTCGAGCGTCGACCTGGGCGTGTCGCCACTGACGCGTCGCCAGGCGCGCCAGCAGGAGCGCATCCGCACCGCCTCGGTGCCGGTGATCACGCCCGAGGTCGTCGCCGCACACGCTGCGGCGACCGGCGCCCCGGCGTTCGCCTTCTCACCGGCGCCCGATCCGGCACCCGCGCCGGTCGTCGAGCACCCGGTGTTCGCGCAGCCTCAGCCCGCTGCCGCCCCCGAGCCCACGCCCTCGCTGTTCGTGGCGTCGCCCGCGTCGGGCGAGGTGAGCACCGACAGCGGCATGCACGCGCTGTTCGGCATCCCCCGCGAGGCCGAGTCCGAGACCCCGGCTCCGGTCGCAGCGGCTCCGGCCGCCGCGCCGGCGCCGCAGGTGTCGTGGATCCAGCCGCAGGCGGACGCGGATCCCGGGATCGATGCGTTCGACGCCGCCCTGGCCGGTGTCGAGCACCCCATCGACGAAGAGGAGAAGGCCGTCGTGAGCCCGCTGTTCGGCGCGGGGCTGCTCGAAGCGGACGCGGAACCCGCCGCCGCGCGTGACGCCGAGCACTCGCCTGAGATCCCGCCGTCGTTCGACCAGCTGCTTTCGCGCAGCACCGGGGCGATCGCGCTGCCGAGCGCACTCATCGTGTCGCAGGCGCCCGAGGTGTCGGCCTTGGTCGCACCCGTGACCGCCACGGGCGAGGTCATCGTCACGGGCACGTTCAACCTGCCCGAGGGGCTCGGCTCGACGGGTCATGCGAAGGGCACCGCCGACGGCAAGGAGATCGACGCGACGCTGGTCGACGGCGAACTCCCGGTGCACTCGTCGCCGACGCCGATCGCCGCCAGCGCGGCCGTCAGCACGGTGAAGATGCCCGGCGAGGTCATCAAACCCCCGGCGCCCGAGAAGGGCGGCAAGCTCATGATGGCGCTCGCCGTGACCGCCGGTGTGCTCGCACTCGCCCTCGTGGGCGTCCTCATCCTCGCCTTCGTGACAGGAGTCTTCTGATGACCGCGACCCCGCAGTCGCTCGACATGCTGCAGATCGCGGCGGCAGCAGCCGACGCGAAGGGCGGCGAGGACCTCGTCGCGCTCGATGTGTCGGAGCCGCTGCCGCTCGTCGACATCTTCCTGCTGGTGACCGGCCGCAGCGAACGCAACGTGGCCGCGATCGCCGACGAGATCGAAGACAAACTCCTCGAGGCCGGCCACAAGCGGCTTCGCCGCGAGGGCCGTCAGGAGTCTCGTTGGGTCCTGCTGGACTTCGGCGACCTCGTCGCCCACGTCTTCCACGAGCAGGAGCGTGTCTACTACGGCCTCGAGCGGCTGTGGAAGGACTGCCCCGTCGTCCCGATCCAGCTTCCCGCGCGCGCCGGCGCTGAGGAGTGACCGTGGTTCGGAGCATGCCTCCGGGTGTTGTAAGCTAGACGAGTTGCCCCGCGAGAGCGGGGAACGGTCAGGGCCTGTGGCGCAGCTGGTAGCGCACCTGCATGGCATGCAGGGGGTCAGGGGTTCGAGTCCCCTCAGGTCCACCGAAGAAATCCCCCGGGTAACCGGGGGATTTCGCTTTGTCCGGGTGTTCCGGCGCCACGGCCCAGCGGTGACGATGGCTCAGCCCTGCATCCGCGGATCCTCCGTCGGATCGCGGTAGGGCCGCGGGCAGCCGTTCTGTACCGCATCCGGGTACAGCTCGAAATGCCAGGCCTCGTTGTCGTACGTGCGGCAGAGCCCGTAGTCCTGCCCGTGCGCGATCATCCAGTCGGCTGCGGCGTACGGGCCGATGTCGACGGCCTCACCGGCGACATGCGCCGACGCGGTCGGCGTGGCGACCCAACGGGCCGCTTCGGCCTCGGACCCGTACTGCGCGACCGCCTCCTGCAGCAGCTGCTGCTGGTACTCCGCCGACCGCCAGCCGCTGTTGACGCGGACGTCGACGCCCTGCGCGGCGGCGTCGGTCGCCGCCCGGCGCAGCGCGTCGAGCAGGGCGGGCTGCAGACGTGCGACGCCGGGGGAGGCGTCGTCGAACGGACTGGCCGAATCGGGAAGGATGCCGTCGGCCTCGGTGACCGCCCCGTCATGCGTCTCATCCACCTCCGACGTCGCACCGGCGGCGGGCGCCTGTGCGGCCGCGGCGGCGCGGTAGGCCACCAGACCGGCGACAGCGGCGGTGATCAGCGCGAGTGCGACGACGATGCCGGCGAGTGCGCGATGGACTCGTGCGGGATGGGGTGTGCTGTGCATTCCCCAGCACACCCGTGCGCGGGTTGCCACAGCGTATGCGGTTTTCGCTACACGGACGATAGGTGGCGCCTCGTAGCATCGAGGACATGCGAGTGCTGGTCGTCGAGGACGAACCCCTGATGGCCGAGGCCATCCGCGACGGTCTGCGGCTGGCGGCCATCGCGTCCGACATCGCCGGCGACGGCGACACCGCGCTGGAGATGCTCAGCGTCAACGCGTATGACATCGCGGTGCTCGACCGCGACATCCCCGGACCGTCCGGTGACGAGATCGCCGCGCACCTGGTCGCGTCGGGGACCGGCATCCCGATCCTCATGCTGACCGCGGCCGACCGGATCGACGACAAGGCCTCCGGCTTCGAGCTCGGCGCAGACGACTACCTGACCAAGCCGTTCGAGCTGCAGGAGCTCGTGCTGCGCCTGCGCGCCCTCGACCGCCGGCGTGCCCACAGCCGCCCGCCTGTGCGTGAGCTCGCCGGGCTGCGCGTGGATCCGTTCCGTCGCGAAGTGTTCCGTGACGGCCGCCACATCGCGCTGACGCGCAAGCAGTTCGCGGTGCTCGAGGTGCTGGTCGCCGCCGAAGGCGGCGTCGTCAGCGCCGAGGACCTGCTGGAGCGGGCGTGGGACGAGAACGCCGATCCGTTCACCAACGCCGTCCGCATCACGGTCTCGGCGCTGCGCAAGCGCCTGGGCGAGCCCTGGGTGATCGCGACCGTGCCGGGAGTCGGCTACCGCATCGACACGGACGGCGAGGGGAACGGTGACTAGGCGCCGAGGGCTGAGCGTCCGGCTCAAGCTCGCGCTCAGCTACGCCGGCTTCCTGATGATCGCCGGGGCACTGCTGCTGGCGGTGGTCTGGGTGTGGCTGCTGCGCTACGTGCCCGACGGGAACATCAGCGGGCCGGGGCCGTTCATCCCCAATCGCGGCGACCTCGTGCGCGCCTTCGCCCCCGCTGCGGCATGGGCGCTGGCCTTCCTGCTCGTCTTCGGGCTCGTGGGCGGCTGGATCCTCGCCGGCCGCATGCTGGCGCCGCTCCGCCGCATCACGGATGCCACGCGTCGCGCCGCGGCCGGGTCGCTCTCGCACCGCATAGAGCTGGACGGACCGGACGACGAGTTCCACGAGCTCGCCGACAGCTTCGACGCGATGCTCGCCCGGCTCGAGGCGCACGTCGACGAACAGCGGCGGTTCGCTGCGAACGCATCGCACGAACTGCGCACGCCGCTGGCGATCACCCAGACGCTGCTGGATGTCGCGCGCAGCGACCCCGACCGAGACGCGGACGAGCTCATCGAACGGCTGCGGGCGGTCAACACGCGCGCGATCGACCTGACCGAGGCGCTGCTGGTGCTCAGCCGGGCCGAGCAGCGGGCGTTCGCGCGCGAGTCCGTCGACCTGTCGCTCGTCGCGGAGGACGCGTCCGAGACGCTGCTCCCCGTCGCCGAGGCGCGCGGGGTGTCGATCTCGACATCGGGCGAGGTCGTGCCCGTGGTCGGGTCGCCGACGCTGCTGCGGCAGCTCGTCGCGAACCTGGTGCACAACGCGATCGTCCACAACCTGCCGGAGGGCGGGACGGTCGAGGTGACGACCGCGCGTGACGACGACCGCGCACAGCTGACGGTGGAGAACACCGGCGCGCTGCTCAGCCCCATGCTCGTCGGAACCCTGACGGAGCCGTTCCAGCGGGGGAGCGAGCGCACCCGTGGCGATCAGCACGCAGGTGTCGGGCTGGGCCTCGCGATCGCGAAGAGCATCGCCGAGGCGCACGACGGCACGATCGTCCTCGCGGGGCGGCCCGACGGCGGTCTGCGCGTGACGGTGAGTCTTCCCGTCGGCCCGGCCTGACGTCTCGTCCCGCGTGCACCCGTTGCGCCGCTGCGGGGCGTCCGCGAGGGTGGGAGACATGACCGACGTGACGCCCTTCCTCTGGTTCGACGACACGGCCGAGGAGGCCGTCACGTTCTACACCGCGCTGATCCCCGATTCCGAGATCGTCGCGATGAGCCGATACCCCGACGAGGTGCCGGGCATGGGCGGCAAGGTCATGCACGTGCACTTCCGGCTGGGCGGGCGCGACTATCTCGGGATGGATGCCGGACCGCAGTTCCCGTTCACCGAGGCTGTGTCGCTGTACGTGTCGTGCCGCGACCAGGCGGAGGTCGACCGGTACTGGGACGCGCTCGTCGCCGACGGCGGAGAGGAGCAGCCGTGCGGCTGGCTGAAAGACCGCTGGGGGCTCTCGTGGCAGGTCATCCCCGACCGACTCATCGAGCTGATTCGGCATCCCGACCCCGAGGTCGCGCATCGCGCCGTGCAGGCGATGCTCCGGATGCGCCGCATCGACATCGCCGCGCTCGAGGCCGCCGTGGCCGGCACATGAGCTGCCGTGCCCGGTTCGGCGCGATCGGATGCCTCGTCCTGGCGTCGGCGCTCGCCACCGGGTGCACGGCGGCAGAGCCGCGCCCCGCGCCGTCGACCGTCGCCCCCACCATCGCCGCATCGCCCTCGGTGACTCCGGACGCGCGCTGGTGGCGCGTGTCACCGGACGCCGCCACGCTGGCGTCGGGGCTCGCGTCGCCCTGGTCGGTCGTGCCGCTGGACGGCGGCGGGGCCCTCATCTCGCAACGCGACGACGGAGTCGTGCTCGAGCTGACGTCCGCCGGCGTGCTGCGCACCGTCGGGGCCGTGCCGGGCGTCGTCTCAGGAGGCGAGTCCGGGCTGCACGGACTCGCTCTGCGTGATGCTCCCACCGGACCCGAGCTGTACGCGTACTTCGGCGCCGCCGACGACAACCGCGTCGTGCGGATGCCGCTCGTCGGCGACGCGGGCGCTTTCGAGCTCGGCGCGCCGGAGGTCGTGCTGGACGGCATCCCGAAGGCCAGGAACCACGACGGCGGACGCCTCGCGTTCGGTCCCGACGGCTTTCTGTATGTCACGACGGGCGATGCGGGCCGCCCCGACGCCGCGCAGGAGCGCGACGCACTCGGCGGCAAGATCCTGCGGCTCACGCCGGACGGCGACGCGGCGCCCGGCAATCCCTGGGGCACCCGGGTGTGGTCCTTGGGACACCGGAACGTGCAGGGGATCGCCTGGACGGCGGACGGCACGATGTGGGCGAGCGAGTTCGGACAGAACACGTGGGACGAGCTGAACCGCATCGAGCCGGGCGAGAACTACGGCTGGCCGGTCGTGGAGGGGATCGCGCAGAGTGACGGGTACGTCGACCCGGTGGCCCAGTGGCCGACGAGCGAGGCCAGTCCGAGCGGTCTCGCCGCAGTCGGTCAGACGCTGTTCCTCGCCGGACTGCGAGGCGAGCGGCTGTGGCAGGTCGACACCGACGGCGGAACGGTCGCCGGCGAACCCGTCGCCGCCTTCACCGGCGAGTTCGGCCGGCTGAGGGACGCCGTGGCCCTGCCGGACCGCTCGCTGTGGCTCCTGACGAACAACACCGACGGCCGCGGCGACCCGCGACCGGAGGACGACCTGCTGCTGCGCGTCCCCGTCGCTCCGTCCCCCTGACCGCTCGGCCGCGGTCCCACGCACCCCGGCACGCTACGGTGAGACGGTGAGCTCGCAGCCCCGCTGTCCGCATTGCCGCCACTTCGTCTACCTCGACACCCTGCGGTGTCCGAACTGCGAAGCCGAGATCGGCTACCACCTGCCGTCGCGCGAGTTCCAGGGGCTGCGCCACGGGCAGGCGCTCATCGACGGCGAGGTCTGGTACGCCTGCTCCAACCGCGAATGGGCGTGCAACTGGCTGGTGTGGGAGAACGCGCCCGCGGGCCGCTGCTTCTCGTGCCGCCTGACGCGGCGCAGTCCTGCGTCCAACGACACGGTCGCGCTCGAGAAGCTCGCCAAGACCGAAGAGGCCAAGCGGCGCCTGCTGCTGCAGCTCGCCGATCTCGGGCTGCCGATCGTCGGCTGGGACGTCGAGAAGGGCGGGCTGGGGTTCGACCTCATCTCGAGCCTCTCCGACGGCCAGCGGGTCACGATCGGTCATGCGAACGGCATCATCACGATCGACCTCGCAGAGAGCCTGGACGACAGACGCGAGGCGCTGCGGGTCAAGCTCGGGGAGCCGTACCGCACGATCCTCGGGCACCTGCGTCACGAGGTCGGCCACTACTACCAGAACGTGCTGCTCTCGGATCCCGCGCTGTGGGACCGCTGCCGGGAGCTGTTCGGCGACGAGCGGACGAGCTACCGCGACGCCCTCCAGCGCCACTACAGGGTCGGCGCGCCGGCCGACTGGCACGAGTCCTTCATCTCGGAGTACGCGACGATGCACCCCTGGGAGGACTTCGCCGAGACGTTCGCCCACTACCTGCACATCACCGGGACCCTGCAGACGGCGGCGGTCATCGGCATCCACCTGGACGCCGCCGTCACGAACCTCCGCGACACGGACGTCGTGCCGCTGGACTCGTACGAGGACGAGCCGATCCAGCGGCTGCTCACCGACTGGGAGTGGATGTCGCAGGGCTTCAACCGCATCAACCGGTCGATGGGCTTCGGCGACCTCTACCCGTTCACGATCGTCGCCCCGGTGCGGCACAAGCTGGCGTTCATCCACGACATCGTCACCCGCGCTCCGCTCAGCCCGCGTGAGCAGTACGCGCTGGCGACGGCGGGCGACGCGGAGCGGTCGTGAGCGTCACGCATCGCGTCGAGAACCAGGCGCCCTGGCGGGTGGACCTCGACGAGTACGCCGTCAACGCGCCCCTCGCGGAGGCTGTGCGGCGCCTCGGCGCGGAGTGGGCCGAGGACGGGCTGCACGAGGCGGGCACGCTGGTCGGATCGGCTGCGTTCCAGCGCGACGCCGAGCAGGCGAACGTGCACTCCCCGGTGGCGCAGATCCACGATCGCTGGGGCAACCGCATCGACGAGGTCGAGTACGACCCGTCCTATCACCGCGTGATCCGCGAAGCCGTGGCCCGCGGGGCGCACACCTCCGCGTGGGCCGATCCGCGTCCGGGTGCCGCCGTCGCCCGCGGCGCCATGTTCATGCTGTTCGCGCAGGTCGAGCCCGGTCACGCCTGCCCGGTGTCGATGACCCATGCCGCGGTCGCCTCGATCGAGGGCTCGCCGTGGATCGCGGACGAGTGGATGCCGCGGCTCCTGTCGCGCGAATACGAACCCCGTCTGCTCGGCGGCGAGAAGCGCAGCGCCCTGGTCGGCATGGCGATGACAGAGAAGCAGGGCGGTTCCGACGTGCGCGCCGGAACGACCGTCGGTGAGGCGATGGGCGGGCACGCGTACGAGCTCACCGGGCACAAGTGGTTCTGCTCGGCACCGATGTCGGACGCGTTCCTCGTGCTCGCGCAGACGCGCGACAGCGGTGTCGAGGATGGACTGTCGTGCCTGTTCGTGCCCCGGATGCTGCCGCACGGCGTGCGCAACACGTTCCGCATCCAGCGGCTGAAGGACAAGCTGGGCAATCGCTCCAACGCCTCGTCCGAGGTCGAGTTCGACGGCACCATCGGGTTCCTCCTCGGCGAGCCGGGCCGGGGCGTGCGGACGATCATCGAGATGGTCCAGCGGACGCGGCTGGACTGCGTGCTGGGTACGGCGGCGGGCATGCGGCAGTCGCTCGCCGAAGCGGTGTGGCACGCCCGCGGACGTTCGGCGTTCGGCCGTCTGCTCGTCGAGCAGCCCGCCATGACCTCGGTGCTCGCCGACCTCGCCCTCGAGTACGAGGCCGCGATGCTCACCGGGCTGCGCCTGGCGCAGCTGTTCGAAGCCGGCGCGTCGGATCGCGATGCCGCACTGCGGCGCCTGGCCACCCCCGTCTCGAAGTACTGGATCTGCAAGCGCGGCCCGCACCACGCCGCCGAGGCCATGGAATGCCTCGGCGGCAACGGCTACACCGAGTACTTCCCGCTCGCGCGCCGGTACCGCGAGCAGCCGGTGATGGCGATCTGGGAGGGATCCGGCAACGTCATCGCGCTGGACGTCCTGCGCGCACTGACACGGGACCCCGAGTCTGCGGCGGCGTTCGGCGACGAACTGGCGACGACGACCGGTGCCAGCGCCCTGCTCGACTCCCACGTCGAGCGCACGCTCCTGCTCCTTGGGCGGCTCTCGACGGCCGACGCCGACGAGGCCGCGGCACAGGCGCGGCGGCTCAGCGAGGGTCTCGCGCTCGCGTTCCAGGCATCCCTCATGCTCCGCCACGCGCCCTCGGACGCGGCGGAGGCGTTCATCGGTGCGCGCCTCGGCGACGACCGGGGCGCGCAGTACGGCGTCCTGCCGGCGGGGACGGACGCCGCCGCCCTCCTCGCCCGGCACTGAGCTCCGGGCGCGGCCTAGGCTGGACGTGTGAGATCCGTCCGGCGCACCGGCGCGGCCAGCGTGGCCCTCGCCGCCGTGGTCGCGGTCCTCCTGAGCGGCGGCGGCACACCGGCGACAGCAGCGGCCACCCACGGGGCGGACGCCAGCGTCGTCGTCGAGCCGGCCGGTGCCGACGCGGTCGCCGACGCGGCGCGTGCTCGCGTGGCGTTGATGTCGGTGCGGGAACGCGCGGCGAGCGTCGTCATGGGACACATCCCGACGACGGATGCCGCAGCGCTGCGCTCGTACATGGCGTCCACCGGGATCGGCGGATTCCTGCTCATGGGCGCGAACATCCCCGCCGACGAACCGACCCTCCGCGGGCTCACCGCGGCGCTCACAATCGACCCCGCGCTTCCGCCGCTCATCGCCGTCGATCAGGAGGGCGGCGACGTCTCGCGACTGCCGTGGGACGCGTTCCCGTCCGCGTTGACGCTGAAGGCGGCGCCCGCCGCGGCCGTCCAAGACGCGTTCGCGGGCCGCTCGGCGCTGGTCCGACGGGCGGGCATCGGCGTCAACTTCGGCATCGTCGCCGACGAGACCGCCGACCCCGCCTCATTCATCTACCGGCGCGTACTCGGCACGACGCCGGACGCCGCCGCCTCGAGCGTCGCGGCGGCGGTCCAGGGCGAAGCCGGCGTCGCGGCATCCACTCTCAAGCACTTCCCCGGCCACGGCGCGACGGCCGCCGACTCGCACGCCACGATCCCCGCGACCCCGCTCCCGTACGACCATTGGCGCGCGACCGATGCCGTGCCGTTCGCCGCGGGGGTCGACGCGGGTGCGCCGCTGCTCATGTTCGGCCACCTCGCCTACACCGCCGTGGATCCCGCGCCCGCGAGCCTGTCGGCCGAGTGGCACCGGATCGCCCGCGAAGAGCTCGGCTTCGAGGGCATCGCGGTGACGGACGATCTGGGCATGCTGCAGGCATCCGGGGATCCGCGGTACGCCGATCCCGCCGCCAACGCCGTCGCCGCGCTCGCCGCGGGCAGCGACCTGGTGCTCACCGTCGTCTCTTCGACCCCCGACACGGCGCCGAGCATCGTCGACGCGATGGTCGCGGCCGTCGACTCGGGGGCCCTGCCGGCTGCCAGGCTCGAGGAGGCAGCGGAGCGGGTGGCCGCCCTGCGCTTGCGGATCGCCGCCGAAGGCAGAGGACTCGTGCCCTGCGGCGACTGCGCTCCGGCGGGCTGACGGTCAGCCGTAGATGATGCCGAGCAGGCGCCCGCGCAGCGCCTGACCGCGCTCGGCGAACCCGCGCTGGGCGCGCACGTACGCCGCCTTCCCTTCGGCCGTCTCGATGCGCACGGGCTCATAGCCCCAGTCCGCGAGGTCGTAGGGCGAGGCCTGCATGTCGAGGATGCGGATGTCGCGTGCGAGCTCGAACGCGTCCAGCAGCAGGTCGCCGGGGACGAGCGGGCCGAGCTTCACCGCCCACTTGTACAGGTCCATCCCCGCGTGCAGACAACCCGGCTGCTCGAGCGACGCCTGGCGCTCGCGCGTGGGGGCCTCGCGGTTGCGGGGCAGCGCGTCGGGGGTGAAGAAGCGGAACGCGTCGTAGTGCGTGCAGCGAAGGTCGTGCGCCTCGACGACGGCGTCAGTCCCGTCCTGACCGAGACGCAGGGGCACGGGATGCCGGTGCTCGCGCTGCCGGTACACCATCGCCCATTCATGCAGACCGAAGCACCCAAAGACCGGCGCCCGCCCGGCCGTGCCGCGCAGGATCGTCCCGATGTTGGCGAGGAGGGTTCCGCGCTCCGCCCGCAAGCCGGCGCCGTCGACCACGAGCGACCCGGGGGAGGAGCCGGGCGCGTACCACCGCCATGCCGCACGGGCGTCGTCCGCGGCATCCGACAGCTCCACGTCCTGGCCGGGATGCCAGCGGTGCAGGATCGCCGGCTTGTACGCGTAGTACGTGAACAGGAAGTCCTCGACCGGGTGCGGTTCGCGCCGCGCCGCACGTTCGCGGTGCGCGCGCGTGAGCGCATGCGCCCGGGCCGCGTGCACCGACTCTCGCTCGCGCCACTCGTCGGCGGCGAGCACCGTCGGAGCCGGGGGAGCGATCGTCACCGTTCGAGGATACGCGGGCGTCTTCCGCACTCCCTGGAAGGCTCAGTCCTCCGCCGGCTCGATGAGCTCGGGGGAGTTGTTGCGGACGTTGCCGACCGCCTTGGAGACGACGTGGTCGTCCAGCGTGTCGGCCAGCGAGGGCGCGGCGTCGATCGCCGCATCGAGCACGTCCCGCACGTTGTCGGTCGTGGGGTCCAGCCAGGCGTCCGCGTGGTCGGGATCGAGGAACAGCGGCATGCGGTCGTGGATGGAGCCGAGGTGGCCGATCGCGTCGCGCGTGAGGATCGTGAAGCTCAGCAGCCAGCGATCGGGGTCGTCGTCGCCCTTCGTCTTGTCACGCCACCACTCGTACAGGCCGGCGAGGAACAGCGGCTCGCCGTCGGCCGGATGGATGTAGTGCGGGGTCTTGACCCCGTCGACGGTCTTCCACTCGTAGTACCCCGAGGTGGGCACCACCGCGCGGCGCTTCTCGAGGGCGCTGCGGAACATCGGCTTGTCTTCGAGCTCCTCCGCGCGGGCGTTGAAGGCGCGCGCGCCGATCTTGGCATCCTTGGCCCACGACGGCACGAGACCCCAGCGTGCGGACTCGAGGCGCCGCGTGGGCGGCTCGGTCTTCGCCGAATCCAGCACGATCGCCGCGCGATCGGTCGGCGCCACGTTGTACGAGGGCTGGGGCAGATCGTCGCCCTCGACGTCGACGCGCAGCACGCCGACGAGATCGGATCCGGCACTGGCCACCACGAAGCGTCCGCACATGGCAGTCAGCCTACGCGCGGCCTCCGACGCCGGCGCGGCCGGTTCGGCCGTCAGGGCTGCACGGTGCCGACGACGCCGACGTCCTCGAGGCGTTCGAGCAGCCCCGCGCCGTCCTCGTCGCTGACCCACGGCACGGCGGCGGCGGCGTGGTCGTTGACGGCGGTGCGTCCTCCGGCGAGCACGGCCTCGGCGGGCGACAGCCGACGGATCGCGACGGCGACGACCTGCTTCGGGTGCTCGTCGGTGAACGTCGTGTAGATCGCGTCGTCGTGCTGACCGTCATCGCCCACGAGCAGCCACCGCACGTTCGGGAACTCCTGCGCGAGTCGTCGCAGGTTCGACAGCTTGTGCGCCTGTCCGCTGCGGAACCAGCGATCGTGCGTCGGCCCCCAGTCGGTGAGCAGCATCGCGCCCGGCGGGAACACGTGCCTGCTGAGGAAGCGCATAAGGGTCGGAGCGATGTTCCAGGCCCCGGTCGACAGGTAAACGAGCGGGGCGCCGGGGTTCTCTCGCACCACGCGCTCCATCAGCACCGCCATGCCGGGCACCGGCTGGCGCGCGTGCTCGTCGACGACGAACGAGTTCCACGCCGCCAGCAGCGGGCGGGGAAGAGCCGTCACCATGACGGTGTCGTCGACGTCCGAGACGACGCCGAACCGCACGTCGGGCGAGACGATGAACGCGCGCGTCTCGATGGGCTCGCCGCCTTCGACCGACATCGTGAACGTCTGCCAGCCCGGTTCGAGCTGCGCCGGGATGCGGGTGTCGATGACGCCGCCGCGGTCGGCGACGACCTCGTGCGCGACACCGGCGATCGTGACGGTGACCTGTGCGTACCCGATCGGCACCGCGACGAAGCTGCGCCAGCCGCGCACGGCGGCGTACTCGCCCTCGCCCACGGGCTTGACCGGGGGCACGATCATGACGCGGCCCAGCACGCGCACCCAGTCGGGGGCGCCGTAACCGGGGAACGGGGTGACGGTGGGCGTCTGGCCGCGCCGGCGCGCACGACGCTCGCGCCACGCGTGGAACCGGTACTCCAGACGCGCGAGCCACAGGACTTTGGCGCGCGCGGGCGACGTGTCGGTTTCGGGCATCCCCTTCAGTCTTTCACGTCCGGCGCCGGCGCTTCGGCCGTGCCGTCCGCGGACGGGTCGTGCTCGAGATGCCTGCGCTCGCTCCGCTCGATGATCTTCTTGGCGACGAACACGAGCACCAGGAAGACGACGATGACCGCGACGAAGATGTATCCGGCGTAGTGCAGCTGGTCGGCGAGCTCGCGGTAGGTCCCTGCTGCGGCCGCCGCGACCGAGATGTACAGAGCCGACCAGATGACGCACGCCGGGATGGTCCACGCCAGGAACCGGCGGTACGAGAACCCGCTCATGCCGACGGTGAGCGGCACGAGCGAATGCAGCACCGGCAGGAAGCGCGACAGGAAGATCGCGGGCCCGCCGCGGCGCTGCAGGTACCGCTCGGACCGTGCCCAGTGGTCCTCGCCGATCCAGCGCCCCAGACGCGAATGACGGATGCGGGGCCCCAGCACGCGCCCCAGCCAGAATCCGATGCTCTCGCCGGCGATCGCGCCCGCGACGACAGCGATGCCGAGGATGACCGCCTCGGCGGGCGACGAGACCGCTGTCGCCGCCACGATGACGACCGTGTCGCCGGGGATGACGAGCCCGATGAGCACGCTCGTCTCCAGCATGATGGCCACACCCGCCAGCAGCGTCCGGACGAGGGGATCGACGCTCTGCACGGCGTCGAGCAGCCACGTCAGGAACTCGTTCACGGCACGAGCCTAGAGCGCCTGCGGTCCCTCTAACCTGGGAACATGTCGGAGGCTTTCGTCGCGGTCGACCTGCCGGGATGGGTCGACCCGGCAGAGGTCTTCGTGGCGCTGTTCGCCGATGCGCCGCATGCGTTCTGGCTGGATGCCGGGCCCGACGCGGCGACCGGATCCAGCTGGATGGGCATCGGCATGCCCGACGATCCACGGCGTGTCCGCGCGACCTCCCTCGCGCCCCGTGGCGACGACGGCTTCCGTGGCGGCTGGGTGGGATGGTGGGGGTACGACCAGGCCGCCGCACGCGCGGGAGCCCCGTTCCGTGACGACGCCGACGGCGTCCCGCCCCAGTTGTGGCTGCGCGCCGACCGCATCATCGGGTTCGACCATGCCGTCCGGCGGGTGACGGTCCGGGCGGAACCGGACGAAGCGGCGCGGCTGGTCACGGCGATCGGCCGGGTGGCGGCATCCGCTGCCGTCGCGCGTCGCCCGCACGACCTCCCGCAGCGCGCCGCCCGCTCCCGGCACACGGCGGCGGACTACGCCGCGCTCATCGAGCAGTGCCGCGACGCGATCCGCGAGGGCGACGCGTATCAGCTCTGCCTCACCACCCGCTTCGAGATCGAGGGTGCGGTCGACCCGGTCGAGGCGTATCTGCGGCTGCGGCAGGCGACGGCGGCCCACCACGGCGGCTTCGTGCGCGCGGGCGATGTCGCACTGCTGAGCGCCAGCCCCGAGCAGTTCCTCCAGGTCGTGGCGGAGGAGGCGGGCGCCATCGTGCGCACGCGCCCGATCAAGGGCACCCGCCCGCGCGGAGAGGATGCCGCCGCCGACGCCGCACTGGCTGCCGAGCTGCGGGCGAACGAGAAGGAGCGCGCCGAGAACATCATGATCGTCGACCTCATGCGCAACGATCTCTCCCGCGTCTGCGAGCCGGGGACCGTGGGCGTCGACGCGCTGCTCGAGGTCGAGACGTACCCCGCGGTCCACCAGCTCGTGAGCACCGTGTCGGGCGTGCTGACCGCGGGGACGACCGTGGGCGGGCTGCTGGACGCCACCTTCCCCGCCGGATCGATGACCGGGGCTCCGAAGCTGTCGGCGATGACCATCCTGGAACGTCTCGAGCACGCGCCGCGCGGCGTGTTCGCGGGCTGTTTCGGCTGGGTGGCCGAGGACGGCGCGCTCGATCTCGCGATGGTGATCCGCTCCGTGGTCGTGCGCCCCGGTGGCGCCTACGTGGGCGCCGGCGGCGGCATCACGTGGCGTTCGGATGCGGCAGCGGAGGTCGCCGAGGTGGGGATCAAGGCTCGCGGGCCTCTCTCGGCAGTGGGCGCGACCCTTCCGCCGGGCTGGTGAGGCGGCAGGTCCGCTAACCTGGAAGGTGCGCTGGGCGGCGCGTTCTGCGTCGCGCCCGCATTCCGGCATCCCAGGATTGGTACTTCCCACGTGAGTCAGACCATGTCTTCCGACACCACTGCGCCCGCCGAGGGCTACGACGCGTACGCGATCCAGCAGAAGTGGCAAGCGCGCTGGGCCGAGGCCGACCCGTTCCGCGCGGGCGGCGCCGAAGACACCCGTCCCCGCAAGTACGTGCTCGGCATGTTCCCGTACCCCTCGGGCGACCTGCACATGGGCCACGCCGAGAACTACGCGTACGTCGACGTGGTGGCCCGGTTCTGGCGGCACCGCGGCTACAACGTGCTCAATCCGATCGGCTGGGACTCGTTCGGCCTGCCGGCCGAGAACGCGGCCATCAAGGGCGGCGCCGGCTCCGACCCGCGCGAGTGGACGTACGCGAACATCGCGCAGCACAAGAAGAGCTTCCACGAGTACGGCTCGTCCTACGACTGGTCGCGCATCCTCCACACCAGCGACCCCGAGTACTACCGCTGGAACCAGTGGCTGTTCCAGCGCCTCTACGAGCGCGGCCTGGCGTATCGCAAGGCGAGCCCGGTCAACTGGTGCCCGAACGACCAGACGGTCCTCGCCAACGAGCAGGTCGTCGACGGCCACTGCGAGCGCTGCGGCGCCGAGGTCGTCAAGAAGAATCTGACGCAGTGGTACTTCAAGATCACCGACTACGCCGACCGCCTGCTCGATGACCTGAACCAGCTCGAGGGGTTCTGGCCGCAGAAGGTCCTGCGCATGCAGCGCAACTGGATCGGCCGATCGGTCGGAGCCGACATCGACTTCGAGATCGAGGGTCGCGCCGAGAAGGTGACCGTCTTCTCGACGCGCCCCGACACCCTGCACGGCGCCACGTTCATGGTCGTCGCGCCCGACAGCGACCTCGCCGCCGAACTGGTCGCGGGCTCCACCCCCGAGGTGCGCATGCGCTTCCAGGACTACCTGGAGCGCGTGCAGCGCGAGACGGACATCGAGCGCCAGTCGACGGACCGCCCGAAGACAGGCGTGTTCCTCGACCGGTTCGCGATCAACCCCGTGAACGGCGACCGCCTGCCGATCTGGGCCGCCGACTACGTGCTGGCCGACTACGGCCACGGCGCCGTCATGGCCGTGCCCGCGCACGACCAGCGCGATCTGGACTTCGCCCGCGCGTTCGACCTGCCCGTGAAGGTGGTCGTCGACACGACGGCATCCATCACCGGCGCGATCCCGGTGATCGAGCTCGACGACGAGGGCGTGCCGCTGGATCCCGGCCCGCTCGAGTCGCTGGCCGACCTCGACCCGGCCAAGACGGGCATCGCCCTGACCGGCGAAGGTCGGCTGATCAACTCGGGCGCACTGGACGGACTGTCCAAGCGCAACGCCATCGCGCGCATGATCGAGCAGCTCGACGCGGCTGGGACCGGTCGCGCGGCGAAGTCGTACCGCCTGCGCGACTGGCTGATCTCGCGCCAGCGGTTCTGGGGCACGCCGATCCCGATGATCCACACCCAGGACGGCCGCATCGTCCCGGTGCCCGACGAGCAGCTGCCGCTCGAGCTGCCGGATGCGCGCGGGCTGGACCTGAAGCCCAAGGGCACGTCGCCGCTGGGCGGCGCGACGGAGTGGATGCAGACGACCGACCCCGAGACGGGCGAGCCGGCGCTGCGCGACCCCGACACGATGGACACGTTCGTCGACAGCTCGTGGTACTTCCTGCGCTTCCTGGCGCCGAACGACCAGACCGAGGCGTTCCCGTCGGCCGAGGCCGCCCGCTGGGCGCCCGTCGACTCCTACATCGGCGGCGTCGAGCACGCGATCCTGCACCTGCTGTACGCGCGCTTCATCACGAAGGTCCTGTTCGACATGGGACTGATCGACTTCACCGAGCCGTTCACGAGCCTCATCAACCAGGGCATGGTGCTGCTGGGCGGCTCGAAGATGTCGAAGTCGAAGGGCAACCTCGTCGAGTTCGCCTCGAGCATGGTCGACCCGGGCGCCGACGCCTCGCGCGTGGCCATGGTGTTCGCCGGCCCCGTCGAGGACGACATCAACTGGGAGGACGTGTCGACCACCGGTGCCCAGAAGTTCCTCGCGCGCGCCTGGCGCGTCGCGAACGACGTGGCGAGCACGCCGGACGTGGTGTGGGCCGAGGGCGACGAGTCGCTCCGCCGCGTGACGCACCGCCTGCTCGCCGATGCTCCGGGACTGGTCGAGCAGACGAAGTTCAACGTCGTCGTCGCCCGCCTCATGGAGCTCGTCAATGCGACCCGCAAGGTGATCGACTCGGGCGCCGGCCCCGCAGACCCGGCCGTGCGCGAAGCGGCCGAGGTGACGGCGATGGTCCTCGACCTGTTCGCGCCGCACACGGCGGAGGAGATGTGGGAGATCCTCGGCTACGAGGGCTTCGTCGGCCTCGTGCCGTGGCGCACCGCCGACCCGACGCTGCTCGTCGAGGAGCGTGTGACCGCGGTGGTGCAGGTCGACGGCAAGGTGCGCGGCACGCTGCAGGTCTCGGCCCGCGTCGACGCCGCCGAGCTGGAGCGCCTCGCGCGCGCCGACGAGAAGGTCGTCCGCGCGCTCGGCGACCGTGAGATCGTCCGCGCGGTGGTGCGCCCGCCGAAGGTCGTGAGCTTCGCGACGAAGTGATCGCTGCGTTGCGATGACGGATGCCGTGCCCGCAGCCGCGGGCACGGCATCCGTCGTTCGAGGGACGGGTCGGCTGTCGGGTTCCGTCCTCCACAGGACCGGTGTCCGCCGGGGTGTCCACAGACGCGCCGGAACACGCGCCGACGGGTCGCGGCGCCGCCTAGCGTGGCGGCGTGACCTCCGGTGAGCCCGCTGACCTCGAGGCCGCGGCCCATGCCGCCTCCCCGCGCCGGAGGCTCGGGGTCGGGGCGGTGGTGGTGCTCGTCGTCGCCGCCGTCGCGGTCACTGTCGGCGTCGGCATCTTCCGCGGCGCCCTGACGCCCGCGGAAGAGGTGTCGATCGACGTGACGCCCACCGGCGCCGTCACGACCACGGCCGACCTCTACGTGCATGTGTCGGGGGCGGTGCGGTCGCCGGGTCTGTATGTGCTGCCCACGGGCTCCCGGGTGGTCGATGCCGTCGCGGCCGCCGGCGGCTTCGCCGACGACGCCGACAGGAGCGCGGTCAACCTCGCCCGCGTGGTCTCCGACGGCGAGCAGCTGCCGGTTCCCCGCGTCGGCGAGAGCACGGGGCAGTCCTCCGGCGCGCAGACGGCCGCCGACAGCCGTGTGAACCTCAACACGGCGGATGCCGCCCAGCTCGAGGAGCTTCCGAGGATCGGCCCCGCCCTCGCGGAGCGCATCGTGGCGTGGCGCGACGACAACGGCCGTTTCACGAGCGTCGACGATCTGCTGGCGGTGCCGGGCATCGGCGACAAGATGCTCGCGTCGCTGCGCGACCTCGTCACGGTGTGACGTGACGCGGGCACGGAGGCTGCGGCTCGTCCCGGTGGCCGCGGCGGCCTGGTCCGTCGCCGCCGCGGCGATCCTCCTGCCGACGTGGTCGACAGGGCTCGCGCTCACGCTGTGGCTCGCCGTGGGCGGGGCGCTGGCGGCCGCTACGATCCGAAGGCGGAGCACGCCGTCGACCCGGCCGTCGGCTGCCGTCCTGGTCGCGATCCTCGCCCTTGCCGCGGGTGCGGCTGCGGCGTCGCACGTGGCGCTCGCCCAGCCGGCGCGGACGCAGCTGGCCGCCGAGGCGCTCTCGGGTGGCCGCGCGGTCGACGTGACAGCGACCGTCGTGGGCAAGGTGGAGCGACGCGCCGACGGCACGCTCGCGTTCGACGCGCGCGCGACGGCGTTCACGACCGGAGCCACCCGGCGCGACGCGGACGTCGAGGTCGTCGTGCGCGTCGCGCCGGAGGACGTCGATCAGCCGGCGCTGCTGGATGTCGGCGCCGAGGTGATCGCGCGCGGCACGGCGAAGCCGGCGCGCGCGGGGGAGCGGGCTGTCGTCACCGTGTGGGGCTCGCGCGGAGTGGAGGTGACCACCGCGCCCACCGGCATCGCGGCGGCGACCGCGGGTCTGCGCGACGGGCTCGTCGCGGCGGTGGACGGCCTGCCGGGGCAGGGCGCGGGACTCGTTCCGGGCCTCGCGGTCGGCGACACCTCGGTCGTCTCGCCGGAGCTCGACGCCGCGATGAAGGCATCCTCACTCTCGCACCTCACCGCGGTGTCCGGTGCCAACTGCGCGCTGGTGGTCGGCATCGCGTTCGCCTGCGCGGCACTGCTCGGCGCATCGCGCGCGCTCCGCGTCGGCGTCGGACTCGCGGTGCTCGTCGGGTTCGTCGTGCTGGTCACGCCCGAGCCGAGCGTGGTGCGCGCGGCGGCGATGGCCGCCGTCGCAATGCTGGCGGTACTCCTCGGCCGCACCGGGGCTGGCACGGCCATCCTGGCGCTCGCCGTGACGGTCCTGCTCGTGCTCGATCCCTGGCTGGCGGCATCCCTCGGCTTCGCCCTGTCGGTGGCGGCCACGGGCGCCCTGCTGGTGTTCGCGCGACCGCTCGCCGCGGGGCTCGCGCGCTCGATGCCCCGCCCCCTGGCGCTCGCACTGTCGATCCCGATCGCCGCACAGCTGGCGTGCGGCCCACTGCTGGTGCTCATCGAGCCGACGGTCCCGGTGTACGGTGTGCTGGCCAATCTGCTCGCGGAGCCCGCCGCCCCGGCGGCGACGGTGCTCGGTCTCGCGGCGTGCCTGGCACTGCCTGTGCCGTGGCTGCAGTCCGGGCTCGCCGCGCTCGCGTGGCTCCCCGCCTCGTGGATCGCCGCGACGGCGGGCACCGTGGCCTCGCTGCCCGCGGATGCCCTGCCGTGGCTGGAGGGCTGGCCGGGCGCCGCCACGCTCGGCGTCGTCGGTGCGGCGATCGGCGCCATCATCGTGCTGCCGCGCGGTGGACCGCGGACCCGGCGCGCGCTGCGGGGCGGATCCGTCGTGCTCGTGGCCGTGATCGGCGGCGCGACGCTGGGCTCGGCGGCGCTCACGTCCGTGGCCGGGCGGTGGACGGTCCCCGGCGAGTGGGCGGTGCTGGCGTGCGATGTCGGCCAGGGCGACGCCGTGCTGCTGAGGTCGGCAGGTGTGGTCGCGCTCATCGACACCGGTCCCGAACCCGCGAACCTGACCGCGTGCCTCGATCGCGTCGGGGTGTCCCGCGTCGACCTGCTCGTGCTCACGCACTGGGATCTCGACCATCGCGGGGGAGTGCCGGCGGTCGTCGGACGTGTCGGCACCGTGCTGCACGGCCCCGCTGACGCCGTCGGCGCCGCCGTGTTGCGCGCGCTCACCGACGCCGGCGCGCGCTCGGTGGAGGCCTCCGCCGGCATGTCGGGCGCGCTCGGCGCGTCGACCTGGCGCGTGCTCTGGCCGCGGAGCGACAGTCGCGCGTTCGGCGTGGGCAACGACTCCAGTGTGGTCCTGGACGTCCGCGGCGGCCCCATCCCGCCCCTGCTGCTGCTCGGCGACCTCTCGGCGTCGCCCCAGCGCGCCCTCGTGGCGTCCGGAGGACTCGCCCCTCCGTACGCGATCGTGAAGGTCGCCCACCACGGCAGCGCGGATCAGGATGCCGCCCTCTACGTCGCGGCAGCGCCCGCGGTCGCGCTCATCACGGTCGGCGCCGGCAACGACTACGGTCATCCCCGCGACGAGACGCTGACCGTGCTCGACGACATCGGAGCGCGCGTCGCCCGCACCGATCTCGACGGCATCCTCGCCGTGTGGGAAGGCCGCGCGGGCGTCGCGCTGTGGCGTGAACGCGGCGGCTGACATGCCGCCGATGTCGGAGTCGTCGGTAGGCTGGAGCCATGGCATCCTCTGCGCGTCGCCCCGCTTCGAAGGCTGCGCGCAGCGCCATCCCGCAGCTTTCGTGGCGCGCCCCGCAGCCGGCGCCGATCGTGCTCGTGTCGGGTCCTGAAGAGGTGTGCGCCGAACGCGCGATCGCCGGCGTGCGAGAGTATCTGCGCGCCGAGGATCCGACCCTCGAGGTCACCGATCTGCGAGCCGACGACTACGCCGCGGGCACGCTGCTCGGTGTCACGTCGCCGTCGCTGTTCGGAGAGCCGCGCCTCGTGCGCGTGAGCGGTGTCGAGAAGTGCTCCGACACGTTCCTCGCCGAGGCGGTCGCCTACCTCGCCGCACCGCAGGATGGCGCGACCGTCGTACTCCGCCACACGGGTGCCAGCGTCCGCGGCAAGAAGCTACTCGACGCGATCCGGGCGGGGGAGGGCTCGGGGGTCGAGATCGCCTGCCCGGCGATCAAGCGCGACTCCGATCGATACGACTTCGCCGCGGGCGAGTTCCAGGCCGCGAAGAAGCGGATCGCCCCTCCCGCGCTCCGAGCTCTCGTGTCCGCCTTCAGCGACGACCTGACCGAACTGGCCGCCGCATGTCAGCAGCTGATCGCGGACGTCCCCGGCGACATCACCGAGCCGGTGGTCGAGCGCTACTACGGCGGCCGCGTCGAGACCTCGGCGTTCACGGTCGCCGACACCGCGATCGCGGGTCGCTACGGCGAGGCGCTCATCGCGCTGCGGCACGCTCTCTCTTCGGGCGCCGACCCCGTGCCGCTGGTCGCGGCCGTCGCCATGAAGCTGCGCTCGATGGCCCGCGTCGCGGGCACCCGGGAGTCGTCGTCAGCCCTCGCCGCGCGCTTGGGGATGAAGGACTGGCAGATCGACCGCGCCCGGCGCGATCTGATGGGCTGGAACGAAGAGAGCCTGGGCCGGGCCATCCAGGCGACCGCGCGGGCGGATGCCGAGGTCAAGGGCGGCTCGCGCGACGCCGTGTTCGCGCTGGAGCGCATGATCACGGTCATCGCCACCCGGGCGCCGTACGGCTCCTGATCGTCGCACCGGGCGCACGAGAAAGGCCCGCCCCTTGCGGGACGGGCCTTTTCAAGCTCGTGTGAGCGGGCGGTGCGTCAGAGCGACGCGACCTGCTTCGCGATGGCCGACTTGCGGTTCGCGGCCTGGTTCTGGTGGATGACACCCTTGCTGACGGCCTTGTCGAGCTTCTTCGACGCGGTCTTGAGCGCCTTCTCGGCAGCGGCCTTGTCGCCCGAGGCGATGGCCTCGCGGGTGCGGCGCACCTGGGTCTTCAGCTCGCTTTTGACGGCCTTGTTGCGCTCGCGGGCCTTCTCGTTGGTCTTGTTGCGCTTGATCTGCGACTTGATGTTCGCCACGTGTCGACGGTTCTTTCGTTCGGAGGTGAATCGGTTTGAGTATGCCGTTCGGCGAGAGAGGGCGCCTCGCGGCGGTCGTGAGGGACGAACCCACACGCAAGCCAAACAAGGATTCTATCAGGTCTGTTCGAGAGTCGTGAGCGCGAGCCCCAGCACGGCGTTGAAGACGCGCGGCCGCATCGCGGTCACGAGATGGCTCGTGCGCGGCACCACGATGAGTTCGGCATCCTTCGCGACCTCCATGAACAGCCGTTCGTTGACGCGCAGCTGGTCGTACTGCCCGTTCACGAACCACAGCGGAACGTCGATGCGGTGGAGCGCTGCCAGCAGATCGAGCACCGAGAGGCTGCGCAGCGCCACGTCCTGCGTGTCGAACGCGTACCCGCCCGCTCCGAAGTCGGCACGGGTCTCGGCCGGAAGGGTGCGATCGAGCACCTGGTCGGTCAGCCACATGCCGCGGTCGGGGAGCGAGTCGAAGCTGCGGGCCAGCAGCCGGTAGGTCGCCAGCCCCACGCCGCGCGGGATGGCGGTGCAGGAGGCCGCGATGAACGCATCCACGGGTGGGCGGTCCTCCCGGCCGACGTACTCGATCGAGAGCAGGCCGCCCATCGAGTGGCCCACCAGCAGGACGCGGCCGCGGGTGGCGGCATCCCTCACCGCCTCGTCGATCGTCGCGAACGCACCGTCCAGGCTGAAGGTCTCGGACATCCGGCTGCCGTGCCCCGGCAGGTCGACCGCGACGACAGGGTTGCCGCGCGCACGCAGGTACTCGACCTGGGCCCGCCACATCGTCGCGGACGTGCGGATGCCGTGGACGAGCACGACCTGAACCGCCATGCAGCCAGGCTAGTCACCCCGCTCGCAGGGTCCCGGCATCCTGACCCGTAGAATCGTCTGGACATGTCACCGCGCGCCCTGAAGCCTCTCGAGCCGTCTGCGACCCCTCCTGAGCTGATCCGCAACTTCTGCATCATCGCCCACATCGACCACGGCAAGTCCACCCTGGCCGACCGCATGCTGCAGATCACCGGCGTGGTCGCCGACCGCGACATGCGCGCCCAGTACCTCGACCGCATGGACATCGAGCGCGAGCGCGGCATCACGATCAAGTCGCAGGCCGTCCGGATGCCGTGGGCCACCGCCGACGGCACCTTCGCGCTCAACATGATCGACACGCCCGGACACGTCGACTTCACGTACGAGGTCAGCCGCTCCCTCGCGGCGTGCGAGGGAGCGATCCTGCTGGTCGACGCGGCGCAGGGCATCGAGGCGCAGACGCTCGCGAACCTGTACCTGGCGCTCGAGAACGACCTGCACATCATCCCCGTGCTCAACAAGATCGACCTCCCCGCAGCAGACCCCGAGAAGTTCGCCACCGAGCTGGCGAACCTCATCGGAGGGTCGCCCGACGACGTGCTGCGGGTCTCGGGCAAGACCGGCATGGGCGTCGAGGATCTGCTCGACCGCATCGTGGAGCAGATCCCGGCCCCGAAGGGCGACGCGGATGCCCCGGCGCGCGCCATGATCTTCGACTCGGTGTACGACACGTACCGCGGCGTGGTGACGTACGTGCGCATGGTCGACGGCAAGCTGGAGCCGCGTGAGCGCATCCAGATGATGTCGACGAAGGCGACCCACGACCTGCTCGAGATCGGCGTCTCGAGCCCCGAGCCGATCCCCACGAAGGGCCTCGGCGTGGGCGAGGTGGGCTACCTCATCACGGGCGTGAAGGACGTGCGCCAGTCGAAGGTCGGCGACACGATCACGAACGCCCGCAAGCCCGCCACCGACGCCCTGGCCGGCTACACCGACCCGAAGCCCATGGTGTTCTCGGGCATCTATCCGATCGACGGCAGCGACTACGCCGACCTGCGCGAGGCGCTCGACAAGCTGAAGCTCTCGGACGCATCGCTGCAGTACGAGCCCGAGACCTCGGTCGCGCTGGGCTTCGGCTTCCGCTGCGGGTTCCTCGGCCTGCTGCATCTCGAGATCATCACCGAGCGGCTCTCGCGCGAGTTCGACCTCGACCTCATCACGACGGCGCCGTCCGTCGTCTACGAGGTCACCACCGACACCGGCGAGCACGTGACGGTGACCAACCCGAGCGAGTACCCGGACGGTCGCGTGGCATCCGTCTCGGAGCCGATGGTCAAGGCGGCGATCCTGCTGCCGAAGGACTACGTCGGCACCGTCATGGAGCTGTGCCAGTCGCGCCGCGGCAGCCTGCTCGGCATGGAGTACTTCAGCGAGGAGCGCGTCGAGCTGCGCTACAACATGCCGCTCGGCGAGATCGTCTTCGACTTCTTCGACCAGCTGAAGTCGCGCACGCAGGGCTACGCGAGCCTGGACTACGAGCCCGCGGGCAGTCAGGAGTCCGACCTGGTGAAGGTCGACATCCTGCTCCAGGGCGACAAGGTCGACGCGTTCAGCTCGATCGTGCACCGCGAGAAGGCGTACGCGTACGGCACGATGATGACCGAGCGCCTGCGCAAGCTCATCCCTCGACAGCAGTTCGAGGTGCCGATCCAGGCGGCGATCGGCGCCCGGATCATCGCGCGCGAGAACATCCGCGCCATGCGCAAGGACGTGCTGGCCAAGTGCTACGGCGGTGACATCACGCGCAAGCGCAAGCTGCTCGAGAAGCAGAAGGAGGGCAAGAAGCGCATGAAGATGGTCGGTCGCGTCGAGGTGCCCCAGGAGGCGTTCATCGCCGCGCTGTCGGGTGACGTCGAGGGCAAGGGCACCAAGTAGCCCTGCCGACCATCGCCGCCGCGTCAGCCCAGCAGGTGGCGCAGGTAGCGTTCGGGCGCCGACAGGTACGAACGCCAGTTCGACACGAGCTCCAGCTCTTCCCACGCCGTGGGACGCATGCCCCACGGGCCGAGCTCGATGATGCGCGCTCCGGGAAGTGACGCGAGCACCGGCGAGTGTGTCGCGCACAGGACCTGACCGCCCTCGGCGGCGATCCGGTGAAGCGTCGAGATGAGGGCGAGCGTCGAAGCGAACGACAGTGCGGCCTCGGGCTCGTCCAGGCAGTAGAACCCCGGGGCGTCGAAGCGCGTGTCGAACATGGCGAGGAACGACTCGCCGTGGCTCATCTCGTGGAAGGCGGGCTCGCCGGAGCTCGAAGGGTTCTCTTCCAGGTACGTGTAGAACGAGTGCATCGTCTCGGCGCGCAGGAAGTAGCCCCACCGGGCGGCGCCGACGCCCCGCTGCACCTGGAGCCAGTCCGAGAGCGGCGACTCGGTGCGGCGCGTGCTGTGCCGCGCCGAGGTCGATCCGCCTTCCGGCGAGAACCCGTAGGCCAGCGCGATGCCTTCGAGCACCGTCGACTTGCCCGATCCGTTCTCGCCGACGAGGAACGTCACACCGGGGCCGAGCGCGAGTCCCTCGTCGAGCAGCTGGGCGACAGCGAGGATCGTCACTGGCCAGGAGGCGCGGTCGATCGTGGCCGACCGCTCCTCGTCGGCACGCACCGCGACCACCGGAGGCTGGCGGAATCCGCGGGCGCGCATAGCGGCAGTCTGACACGACCGTGCGACATGCCGGCCGCCGCAGGGCCTCGGCCACGGCACCCGGGGGACTCCCACGAACCGGTCAGCGGCACCCCTTAGGCTGGTATCCATGCGCCGCGGGACGTTCAGAGACGACACTGTCGACTACGCCGCTGTCGGGGCGACGCAGGCGCCCGACCTGATGCAGTATCCGCCGGAGCGCAGCATCCCGGCGGAGGAATCGTGGCGGATCGGCAGCGGCGAGACGCGCTTCCGGGCCGCCTCCGATGCGCTGATGTCGTGGACCGCGCAGCGTGGTGCGGGCCTGGAGGTCAAGGATGTGCGTCCGGCGTCGGGTCCCGCCTATCTCGGCGTCGGCTTCGACGCCGAGGGCAACCCGATCGCGCCGAGCCGGTCCGAGGCCGAGCAGCGGTTCGACGCGGACGGCACGCCGTACGTGGGCGCGGGCGCCACGGTGCGCGTGGACGGGCGCGTGAAGGGGCTCAAGGCCGACGCCGAACTGCGCGTGATCTTCGCCGTCGAGGAGCCTCGGCGCGTCGGTTTCGCGCTCGGCACCGTGAGCGACTCCGTCGTGAGCGGCGAGGAGTCGTTCATGCTCGAGTGGTACGACAACGACGAGGTGTGGTTCACCGTGCGCGCCTTCGACGCCCCGCACGCCTTCCTGTACAAGCTGCTGCCCGGCCTGACCAAGCGCCGCCGCCGCGAGCTGTTCACGCGCTACCTGCGCGCGATCTCGCCCCTGTACTCGACGCCCGCGTGAACGCGAGACGCTGATGGGCTCGGCTCTGCCGCTGGGCGACCCGATGCCGACGGACGGAGCACTGCCCGACGGCATCCGCGTCGATCCCGCCGCGCCGTTCGGCGTGTATCTGCACGTGCCGTTCTGCCGCGTGCGCTGCGGCTACTGCGACTTCAACACGTACACCTCCTCGGAGCTGCGCGGCGCACGACAGGACCAGTACGCCGACACGCTCCTGCGCGAGGTCGACCTCGCCACGTCGGTGCTCGGTGCGGCGGGCGGACTGCGCCCCGCATCGACCGTCTTCTTCGGCGGGGGCACGCCGACGCTCCTGCCTCCGGGCGATCTGGCCCGCATGCTCGACGGCGTCCGCGGCGCCTTCGGTCTCGCGGACGGGGCGGAGGTGACGGTCGAGGCGAATCCCGACACCGTCTCGACCGCCGTCGCGCACGAGCTCGCCGCCGCCGGCGTCACGCGGCTGTCCATCGGGATGCAGTCCGCCGTGCCGCACGTGCTGGCGGCCCTCGATCGCACGCACGACCCCGACAACGTGCGCACGGCGGTGGCCGCGGCGCGTGAGGCGGGGCTCGACGTCAGCATCGACCTCATCTACGGCGCGCCCGGCGAGTCGCTCGACGACTGGCGCGCGTCGCTGGAGGCCGCCGTCGCGCTGCGGCCCGACCACGTCTCCGCGTACGCGCTGATCATCGAAGACGGCACGAAGCTCGCACGCCAGATCCGCCGCGGCGAGGTTCCGGCCCCGGACGACGACCTGCAGGCCGACATGTACGAGCTCGCCGACGACCTGCTCGCGGCCACCGGCTACGACTGGTACGAGGTGTCGAACTGGTCCCGCGGCGTCGCGCACCGCTCGCGGCACAACCTCGCATACTGGACGGGCGCCGACTGGTGGGGCTTCGGGCCCGGTGCGCACAGCCACGTCGCCGGCGTGCGCTTCTGGAATGTGAAGCACCCCGCGGCGTACGCGCAGCGGCTGGCATCGGGGGAGTCGCCCGGCGCGGGGCGCGAGATCCCGGATGCCTCGGCACGGGCGCTGGAGGGCGTCCTGCTGCGCACCCGCATCCGTGAGGGCCTGGACGTGTCGGAGCTCCTCGGCGAGGGCCGCCACGCGGTCGCGGCGCTCATCGCGGACGGGCTGATCGAGGGCGCCGACGCCGTGCGCGGCCGTATCGTGCTGACCCGGCGGGGGCGGCTGCTGGCGGATGCCGTCGTCAGGGCGCTCACGGACTGACACCCGCCGGGCCGACTCGCGCCGCGCACTCGGCGATCAGGGGATGCCGATCGGATAGAATTGGCACTCCAGACATGCGAGTGCCAGCGCATGGCGTCCACGGCGAGGCGAGGAGGCGGGATGGTCAGCGAACGGGGTCTGCAGGTGCTGCGGGCGATCGTCCAGGACTACGTCGACACGCGCGAGCCGGTCGGCAGCAAGGCCATCGTCGAGCGCCACGCGTTCGGCGTGTCGGCCGCGACGATCCGCAACGACATGGCGCTGCTGGAGGACGAGGATCTCATCGTCGCCCCGCACACGTCCTCGGGTCGTGTGCCCACCGACAAGGGCTACCGCGTCTTCGTCGACCACCTGGCCGAGCTGCGCCCCCTGAGCACCGGCCAGCGCGCGGCGATCGCCTCCTTCCTCGACGGCTCGGGCGACCTCGACGACGTGCTGGTGCGCACGGTGCGCGCTCTCACTCAGCTCACCGGCCAGGTCGCGATCGTGCAGTATCCGTCGTTCGCACGGGCGAACGTCACCCACGTCGAGCTGGTGCAGCTGGGCGCCGGCCGGATGCTGGTGATCGTCGTGACCGACACCGGACGCGTGTCGCAGCGCCTGACGTTCGTCGGCGACGAGTTCGACGACGCGGACCTCGCCCGCATCAGGGCGGAGCTGGGAACGCTGCTTGTCGGGCGTCCCGTGCGGGACGGGCTGCAGCGCATCGCCGATCGCCTGGCCGCGCGATCCGCCCAGGCGCCCGCTCACGTGCGTGCGACGGACGAGATCGTGCGCGCGGTCGCCGAGGAGCTCGAGGAGTTCCGCCAGGACAAGCTGGTGATGGCCGGAAGCGCCAACCTCGCCCGGCGCGAGGCGGACTTCCGCGGCAGCATCTATCCGCTCCTCGAGGCCATCGAGGAGCAGGTGACGCTGCTGCGCCTCATGGGCGAGATGGTCGCCGACGAGCAGGGGCTCGCGGCCAGCATCGGCCGCGAGAACGAGGCCTTCGGGCTCGCCGAGGCATCGGTCGTCACGAGCGACTACGACGCGACCGGGTCCCGTGCCCGCGTCGGCGTGCTGGGGCCGACGCGCATGGACTACCCCACCAACCTCGCGGCGGTACGCGCCGTCGCGCGCTATCTCACGCGCATGCTCGAGCAGGACGACAGCTCCCGCTGACACAGCGCAGACACGATCCCGCGGCCGGGCCGCGGCAGGAAGGCGAAAGTGGCTGACCACTACGAGGTCCTCGGCGTCTCACGCGACGCCACCCCCGACGAGATCAAGAAGGCCTACCGGCGTCTGGCGCGCCAGCTCCACCCGGACGTGAACCCGGGCGAAGAGGCATCCGAGCGCTTCAAGCTGGTCACGCACGCGTACGACGTCCTGAGCGACCCCGATCAGCGCGCCCGCTACGACATGGGCGGGAACGACTCGCCGTTCGGCGGAGGAGCAGGGGGCTTCGGCGGGTTCGGCGACATCTTCGAGACCTTCTTCGGCGCGGCCGGCGGCGGACGCGGCGGACGACCGCGCTCGCGCCGCGAGCGCGGTCAGGACGCGCTCGTGCGGGTGACCCTCGAGCTCGGCGACGTGGTGTTCGGCGTGCACCGCGACATCGAGGTCGACACCGCGGTGACGTGCGAGACCTGCGAGGGCTCGTGCTGCCAGCCGGGGACGACTCCCGTCACGTGCGACATCTGCCACGGCACGGGTCACGTGCAGCGCCAGGTGCGCAGCCTGCTCGGCAACGTCGTCACGACACAGCCCTGCAACGTGTGCCAGGGCTACGGAACGACCATCCCCTACCCGTGCGCCACGTGCCAGGGGCAGGGGCGCGTGCGCTCGCGCCGCACCGTGTCGCTCGACATCCCGGCCGGCGTCGAGACGGGCCTGCGCCTGCAGCTGCCCGGTTCGGGTGAGGTCGGGCCCGCAGGCGGCCCGAACGGCGACCTGTACATCGAGGTCACCGTCACGCCCCACGAGGTGTTCAGCCGCGACGGCGACGACCTGCTGGCGACGCTCGAGGTCTCGATGCCCGACGCGATCCTGGGCACCACGACCACGATCGAATCGCTCGACGGCCCGGTCGACCTCGAGGTGCGCGCGGGGGTGCAGGCCGGCGACATCCTGACGATCAAGGGGCGCGGCATCACCCCGCTGCGCGGCTCGCAGCGCGGCGACCTCAAGGTGGGCGTGCACGTCGTCACGCCGACGCGGCTGGACCACAAGGAGCGCGCCCTCATCGAGGACTTCGCCAAGCGCACGAAGGCTCCTGCGCCCAAGCTCGCGGAGTTCCACCAGGGACTCTTCTCGAAGCTGCGCGACCGCTTCCGGAACGGCTGACCTGTGGCCCTGCACTTCCTCCTCGACGAGCCGGCCACGGCCGCTCCCGGCGACACGGTGACCCTCACCGGCGCTGAGGCGCACCATGCCGCCACCGTGCGCCGCGTGCGCGTGGGCGAGGAGGTCACGCTCGGCGACGGCCGCGGCGCCTGGCTGACCGGCCGCGTCGAGGCGGTCGCGCCGCGCGAGGTGCTCGTCCGCATCGCGGAGCGGAGGGATGCCGCCGCGCCGGCCCCGCGCGTCGTGCTCGTGCAGGCGCTCGCCAAGGGGGACCGCGACGAACTGGCGATCCAGGCGGCGACCGAGCTCGGCGTCGACGAGATCGTCCCCTGGCAGGCCTCACGCAGCGTGTCCCGGTGGGACGCGGCCAAGGCGGCGAAAGGCCGGGCCCGCTGGGGGACGATCGCACGAGAGGCGGCCAAGCAGGCCCACCGCACCTGGCTGCCCGAGGTCGCCGAGCTCACCACCACGGGCGCTCTCGTGCAGCGGGCCGCGGCATCCCTCGTCCTCGTCCTGGAGCCGACAGCCGAGGACGCACTGAGCGCTCTCGAGCTCGACGCGGCCGACGCGCGCGACATCGTGCTCGTGGTCGGGCCTGAGGGCGGGATCGCGCCCGACGAGCTGGCCGCCCTCACCGCCGGCGGCGCGCGGCCGGTGCGCCTGGGCGACACGGTGCTGCGCACCTCGACGGCCGGCCCCGCCGCCCTTGCGGTGGTGAGCACCCGGCTCGGACGCTGGTGAGCGGTCCGACCGGCCCCGAGCCCGCGGAGGGGCCGCGTCGGTAGACTTGCGGCATGAGCGAACCCTCGATCTTCACGCGCATTCTGAACGGCGAGATCCCCGCCGAATTCGTCGGTGAGACCGAGAACGCGGTGGCGATCAAAGACATCGCCCCGCAGGCCCCTGTGCATGTCGTGGTCTTCCCCCGCAGCCAGGAGTACCGCAACGTCATCGAGCTCGCCGCCGGCGACCCCGATCTGATGGCCGAGGTCGTGGGTCTGGCCAACACCGTCGCCGCCGAGCTGTCGGACGGCGACTTCCGTCTCGTATTCAACACCGGCCCCGGCGCGGGCCAGACCGTCTTCCACGTGCACGCGCACGTGCTGGCAGGCGGTCTCGATGAGAAGAGCCTCGGTGCCTGAACATCCCGCTGAGAATCCCGTCACCGACCGGGTCTACGCCGACGGCGTGGCCATGGTCCAGCTGCTCGGCCCGCAGGACCGCCTGCTGCGTGTCGTCGAGAAGGAGCACCCGGGCGTCGATGTCCACGTGCGCGGCAACGAGATCACCCTGACCGGGGATGCCGACGCCGTCGCCGCTGCACGATCCCTGGTGGAGGAGCTGCTCGCGATGACCAAGGCGGGGCACGCGCTCGGCGAGTCCGATGTGACCTCGTCCAACCGGATCCTGCGCACCACCCCCGACGGCGGACCGCGGCCGTCAGAGGTGCTCGGCGAGGCGATCCTTTCGTCGCGCGGGCGCGTGATCCGCCCGAAGACCCTCGGGCAGAAGGCCTACGTCGACGCGATCGAAGAGCACACGATCGTCTTCGGCATCGGCCCGGCCGGCACCGGCAAGACCTACCTGGCGATGGCGAAGGCCGTGCAGGCCCTGCAGCGCAAGGAGGTCGACCGCATCATCCTGACGCGTCCGGCCGTCGAGGCGGGGGAGCGGCTCGGGTTCCTGCCCGGCACCCTGACCGACAAGATCGATCCGTATCTGCGCCCGCTCTATGACGCGCTCAACGAGATGATGGACCCCGAGATCGTCCCGAAGCTCATGGCGACGGGCACGATCGAGGTCGCGCCGCTCGCGTACATGCGCGGCCGCACGCTGAACAACTCGTTCGTCGTGCTCGACGAGGCGCAGAACACGACGCCCGAGCAGATGAAGATGTTCCTCACGAGGCTGGGCTTCGGCACGCGGATGGTCGTCACGGGCGACATCACCCAGGTCGACCTTCCGCAGGGCGCCTCCGGGCTGCGGCTCGTCACGCGTGTTCTGAAGGACATCGACGACATCCACTTCTCCTACCTCACGAGCGACGACGTTGTCCGCCACAACCTGGTCGGGCGCATCGTCGACGCGTACAGCGAGTACGACGAGCTGCGCCTGGCGGCCCGACGCGAGCGCGACGAGGCCTCCGAGTTCGCCAATCGCGCCGAGCGGCGCGCGGGGATGCCGCGATCCGGCGGCCCCCGTGACCACCTTCCGAAGCGAGGACGCTCATGACCATCGAGATCGGCAACGAATCGGGCATCGCCGTCGACGAGGCGGTCCTGCTGCGGCTCATGGAGCACAACCTGGCGGAGCTGCACGTCAGCCCCGACGCCGATGTGGCCATCCTCCTCGTCGACGAGGGCGCCATGGAGGCGCTGCACGTGCAGTGGATGGACGAGCCCGGGCCGACCGACGTGCTGAGCTTCCCCATGGACGAGCTGCGCCCCGGCACGGAGGACATGCCGACGCCGGCGGGTCTCCTCGGCGACATCGTGCTCTGCCCCCAGGTCGCCGAGACGCAGGCCGTCGCCGCCAAGCACTCGACGCTCGACGAGCTCATCCTGCTGACCACGCACGGGCTCCTGCACCTGCTCGGCTTCGATCATGCCGAGCCCGAGGAGGAGCGCGAGATGTTCGGACTGCAGCGCGAGCTCATCGCGTCGTTCCAGGCGTCCGAACGCCGACGACCCCGCGCATGACCGCGGCCCTCCTCCTCGTCGCGGCGGCGCTGCTGCTCGCGTTCGGCGCCCTCATGGTCGCGATCGACGCAGCCCTCGGCGTGACGTCGCGCGCCGACCTCTCGGAGCTCGGCGCCGGCGGCCGCAACGCGAATGCGCTGCGGCGGATCGCCGCCGACCCCGAGGCGCACAGCAACGCCGTGCTGTTCATCCGCGTCCTCGCCGAGACCACGGCGGCGGTGCTCGTCACGGTGGCCTTCACGCTTCTCTTCTCGAACATCTGGTGGGCGATGCTCGCCGCCGCGGTGCTCATGACGGGCGTCTCGTACGTCGTCGTGGGCGCGAGCCCTCGCACCGTCGGGCGCCTGCACGCCAAGGGCCTGCTGCGCAGCGCAGCGCCTGTGATCCGCGGCGTCCGCATCATCCTCGGTCCGCTCGCGCACGGGCTCGTGGTGATCGGGACCCGCATCACGCCCGGTGCATCGCGCGGCTCATCGTTCGCCTCCGAGGAGCAGCTGCTCAGCATCATCGACGAGGCGGCCGAGAACGAGCTCATCGAACAGGACGACCGCGAGCTCATCCACTCGGTGTTCGACTTCACCGACACGTTCGTCCGCGCGGTGATGGTGCCCCGCACCGACATGGTGACGGTGGATGCCTCGACCTCGACCCGTGAGGCGATGACGATCTTCCTCGAGAAGGGCGTGTCCCGCGTCCCCATCGTCGATGACGATGCGGACGACGTGGTCGGCGTGCTCTACCTCAAGGACCTCGTGCAGTTCGGGTTCCGCGACGAGTCGGGCTGGCGGGACGCTCCGATCGCGCGCATCGCCCGTCCCGCGGTCTTCGTGCCCGAGTCGATGAAGGCCGAGACCCTGCTGCAGCAGATGAAGCGCGACGCCGTGCACGTGTGCCTCGTCGTGGACGAGTACGGCGGCGTGTCGGGGCTCGTCACCCTCGAGGACCTCATCGAGGAGCTCGTCGGCGACATCTCGGACGAGTACGACCCCCGCGCCGAGGAGGTGACCGAGCTCGAGCCGGGCCACTACCGCGTGAGCGCACGGCTCGGTCTCGACGAGGTCGGCGACCTGTTCGGCCTGGAGCTCGAGGACGAGGACGTCGACTCGATCGGCGGCCTGCTCGGCAAGGCCCTCGGCCGCGTGCCGCAGCCCGGCGCGACAGCGGAGTACGCCGGCCTCGTCATGACCGGCGGCGCGTCACGGGGCCGTGGGCGCGGGATCTCGACCGTGTTCGTCGAACGCGGTGCGCCGCTCCTCGACCTCGGCCGGGCACCGCGGACGGGAGAGATCCGCATCGTGAACCCGCGGACCGGAGAGATCCGGCTGCCGAAGAAGGAGGAGACGCCATGAGCGAGTCCCCGAGCACCCCGTCGCCCGAGCCCGTCGAGGGGCGATCCGGCTTCGTCACGTTCGTCGGCCGGCCCAACGTCGGAAAGTCCACGCTGACGAACGCCCTCGTGGGCGAGAAGGTCGCCATCACGAGCGACAAGCCCCAGACGACGCGACGCGCGATCCGCGGCATCCTCAACCGCCCGGGCGGGCAGCTCGTCATCGTCGACACGCCGGGACTCCACAAGCCGCGCACGCTGCTCGGCCAGCGTCTCAACGACCTCGTCGAGCAGGTGCTGGGCGACGTCGACGTGATCGGGTTCTGCGTGCCGGCCACCGAGAAGGTCGGTCCGGGCGATCGCCGCATCGCCGAGTCGCTCGACGGGTACGGCCGGGCCAGGAAGGTCGCGATCGTCACGAAGACCGACGCGGCCTCGCGCGACCAGATCACCGAACGACTCATGGAGGTCGACAGCCTGCGCGAGGACTGGGCCGCGGTGATCCCGTTGTCGGCGTTCACACGGGAGCAGCTGGATGTGCTGAGCGACGAGCTGCTCGCGCTCATGCCGGTCGGACCCGCGCTCTACCCGGACGACGTCGTCACCGATGAGTCGACCGAGGACCGCATCGCCGAGATCATCCGCGAGGCCGCCCTGGAGGGCGTGCGCGACGAGCTGCCGCACTCGATCGCCGTCACCGTCGACGACGTCGCCGAGCGCGAGGACGGCGGCCTCACCGACGTCTACGCGAACATCGTCGTCGAGCGGGACAGCCAGAAGGCGATCATCATCGGGCACAAGGGGTCGCGCCTGCGCGATGTCGGAACGCGGGCCCGCGCCCAGATCGAGCCGCTGCTGGGAACGAAGGTGTTCCTCAAGCTCCACGTGCGCGTCGCCAAGGAATGGCAGCGCGACCCGAAGCAGCTGGGCCGGCTCGGCTTCTGAGCCGCGCGCTCAGCCGTCCATGTCGCGGATTGCGGAGCGGATGACGAGCAGATCCGACCCGTACTCCGCATCCGCGGCCTCCTGCCACGTGCCGTCGTCCCACACGACGTCCACCCAGAGCCGGCCGTCCTGCACAGAGGAGCCGAGGTGGGAGTCGCCCAGCCGGTCCGGCAGCTCGGACTGGATCCCCGCGAGCGTGACCTCATCTCCTGCGCCGGGCTTCCCGTCCGTCGGATCGGGCAGGGGGACCGGATCGTAGAGCGCCAGCAGGATCGGCGGCTGCGTCGCGGTGAACGACGCGCCGTCGTACGTGCCGCGCACGGCATACGCCCCCCACGTCGTGTCGCCTGAGGTCTCGGCGCCGTCGACGCCGTCCCACGACCAGCCGTGGAGCGGGATGCCGGAGCACTGCGGCGGATACGACTCGGCGACGGGACCGAGGCAGAGCCGGATGTCACCGCCCGCATCGAGCACGGTGCCGGTCGCGGTCACCTCGCCGTCTGGTGGGACCGGCGTGACGGAGCCGAGAGAGGCGGGCCCGTCGCCGGAGCCCGCCGGGGCGGCGCACGCGGTCGCGACGAGCAGGACGAGGGCGCCCGCGGCGACGATGCCGAGCGGCCTGTGGAGACGTCTCATACCCTGCTGGTGTCGCCACGGCGGGGATCGTCTCAGATCCGGTGGCGGCGGCGCACCGCTCGGTTGGCTTTCGACTCGACCGCGGGTGTAGCCTGGCTGCATGCGCTTCGGCGGGCTCCTTCTTCTTAGCCGCCGCGACGAGACCTCGTTCTAGGGCCTTCCTCGTCGCGGAGCTTCTTGTTGGCCCGCATCATCAGGCATCGACAGCCCCATCGGGGCGTCGGCAACGAGAGAAGCGACGAAATCATGGAGAACACCCAGAAGCCTTCGGGCATGCCGATCCACAAGTACCGGCCGTTCCACGAGCAGATCCGGGTGGGCCTGCCCGACCGCACCTGGCCCGACCAGCGGATCACCACGGCGCCGCGCTGGTGCGCGGTCGACCTGCGTGACGGCAACCAGGCTCTCATCGATCCGATGAGCCCCGAGCGCAAGCGCATCATGTTCGACCTGCTCGTGCAGATGGGCTACAAAGAGATCGAGGTCGGCTTCCCGTCCGCGAGTCAGACCGACTTCGACTTCGTGCGCCAGCTGATCGAAGAGGATCTGATCCCGGACGACGTGACGATCCAGGTGCTGACGCAGGCGCGCGAGCACCTCATCGAGCGCACGTACGAGTCGATCGCCGGCGCCAAGCAGGCGATCGTCCACCTGTACAACTCGACCAGCGTCCTGCAGCGCGAGGTCGTCTTCCGCACGGACGAGCAGGGCATCATCGACATCGCGCTGGAGGGCGCGCGGCTGTGCCGCGAGTTCGAGAAGCGCATCCCCGAGACCAAGGTCTTCTACGAGTACTCGCCCGAGAGCTACACCGGCACCGAGCTCGAGTTCGCGCTGGACGTCTGCAACCAGGTCATCGAGATCTTCGAGCCGACCCCCGAGCGCAAGGTCATCATCAACCTGCCCGCGACCGTCGAGATGGCGACGCCCAACGTCTACGCCGACTCGATCGAGTGGATGAGCCGACGCCTCGCCCACCGCGAGAACGTCATCCTGTCGCTGCACCCGCACAACGACCGCGGCACCGCGATCGCGGCCGCCGAGCTCGGCTACATGGCCGGCGCCGACCGCATCGAGGGCTGCCTGTTCGGCAACGGGGAGCGGACGGGCAACGTCGACCTGGTCGCGCTGGGCATCAACCTGCTGACGCAGGGCATCGACCCGCAGATCGACTTCAGCGACGTCGACCAGGTCAAGCGCACCGTCGAGTACTGCAACCAGCTGCCCGTGCACGAGCGCAGCCCATGGGCGGGCGACCTCGTGTTCACGGCGTTCAGCGGCTCGCACCAGGACGCCATCAAGAAGGGCTTCGAGGCCATGGAGGCGCGCGCGGCGGCGAGCGGCGTCACGGTCGACGACATCGAGTGGGCCGTGCCGTACCTGCCCATCGACCCGAAGGACCTGGGCCGGTCGTACGAGGCGGTCATCCGCGTCAACTCGCAGTCGGGCAAGGGCGGCGTCGCCTACCTGCTGAAGACAGATCACTCGCTCGATCTGCCCCGCAAGCTGCAGATCGACTTCTCGGGAGTCGTCCAGGCGAAGACCGATGCCGAGGGCGGCGAGATCACGACCGACCAGATCTGGAAGATCTTCACCGACGAGTACCTGCCGTCAGAGGTCGCCGACGAGCGCTGGGGCCGCTTCGAGCTGCTGGCCACGAGCACCCGCAGCGACCTGTCGGGCGATGTCGCACTCGACATCACGCTGCGCGACGGCGACGAACGGCGCGAGGAGTCGGGGCGCGGCAACGGGCCGGTCGCGGCGTTCCTCGAGATCGTCCGTGCGCAGGGCTTCGAGGTGACGCTGTACGACTACGTCGAGCACGCGCTCAGCGCCGGCGGCGACGCGCAGGCGGCCGCCTACATCGAACTGCAGGTCGACGGCGAACGCCTGTGGGGCGTCGGCATCGACTCAGACATCTCGACCGCATCGCTCAAGGCGATCGTGTCGGGCGTGAACCGCGCCATCCGCACGCGGGAGCGCTCGGAAGCCCTCGCGGGCGTCTGAGCGCTGACCGTCGACGGGTGTGCGCGGGCGATCCCCGCGTGCACCCGTCGGTGTTCGCCGGACCGATCAGGGCTTGACGATCGGAATGGTGGAGGTCTCGACGGCCACCTTGCGGCGATAGAGCGCACGCTGCTCGGGCAGCGAGATGTCGAAGATCACGGCGAGCAGGCGGATGACGGCCGTCACCGCGATCCCGATGACGGCGGCCACGACGATGTCGACCCCCAGTTCGTGGGCCGACGCCAGGACGAGGCATCCCGCCCCCGCGGCGACCGCGTAGAGCGAGCCGACGTGCATGATGGCGACCGGCAGGCCCATGATCATGTCGCGGAGGATGCCGCCCCCGACGGCCGAGCAGACCCCCACGAACACGGCAGGCACGAGCGGCAGGCCGAGGACGAGCGCCTTGCTGGTGCCGAAGGCGCCGAACAGGCCGATGACGAGCGCGTCGAGCCCGACGATGACGGCGTTCAGACGCTGGAAGAGGCCGGCCAGCAGCATCCCGAACAGGGCCGCGCCCGTCGCCGTCAGCAGGTACCAGTTGCTCTGCAGGGTCGTGGGCGTCACGTTGAGCAGCAGATCGCGGATGAGTCCGCCGCCCATCCCGACGACGATGCCGATGATGGCCACGCCCAGCATGTCCAGTCGCCGCTCGCCCCGGAACCCCGATGCGAACAGGGCGCCCTGGATGCCTCCGAGGCCGACGGCGGTGAGGTCCGCCCACAGCGGAATCACGAAGAGCGGCTCGTTCACCCTTCCATTCTCGCGGTGCGCAGCGCCCGCCGGTCGGCCGACGCGACGATAATCGTAAGGTGCCCACCTACCGCGATGAAGTCGTGGTCCTGCGCACCCACAAGCTGGGTGAAGCCGACAGGATCGTGACGATGCTCAGCCGCCGTCACGGCAAGGTCCGGGCCGTCGCCAAGGGCGTGCGCCGCACCTCGTCACGCTTCGGGTCGCGCCTGGAGCCGTTCATGGTCGCCGACGTGCAGCTGTATCAGGGCCGTTCGCTCGACATCGTGCAGCAGGCCGAGTCGCTCGGATCGTACGGCGCCGACATCGTCGCCCACTATGACCGCTACACGTCGGCGCACGCGATGGTCGAGGCCGCCGACCGGCTGAACGAGGCCGAGGCCACGCCGCAGCAGTACCTGCTGCTCGTCGGCGGACTGCGCGCGCTCTCGCGCGGCGAGCACGCCCCCCGCAGCGTGCTGGACTCGTACCTGCTGCGGGCGATGGCGCTGTCCGGCTGGGCGCCCGGTCTCGGCGAGTGCGCCCGGTGCGGACGCACGGGCCCGCACGACACCTTCGTCGCACAGCAGGGCGGCATCGTCTGCCGCGACTGCGCTCCCGTCGGTGCGGCGCGCGTCGACGCAGCCACCGTGTCGCTCCTCCAGTCGCTGATGGCGGGGGAGTGGGACGCGGTGGATGCCGCCTCCCCGGGCTCCACCGCGGCGGCCTCGGGTCTGATCGCCGCGTACGCGCAGTGGCATCTGGAACGCGGCATCCGTTCGCTCTCGCACGTCTCGGCAGCCCCGCAGGAAGGCCCCAGGTGACCCCGAAGCCGTACACGCACCGCGACGCGGTGCCCTATCGCCCGCTCGACTGGACCGGCGTCTACCCGCCGCACTACCCGAAGGGCGCCGTACCGAACCACGTCGCGATCGTGATGGACGGCAACGGCCGTTGGGCGAACCGCCGCGGACTCACGCGCATCGAAGGCCACAAGGCGGGGGAGGCGGCGCTGCTCGACGTGGTCGCCGGTGCGATCCAGGCGGGCGTGAAGCATCTGTCGGTGTACGCCTTCTCGACCGAGAACTGGTCGCGGTCGCCCGACGAGGTGCGCTTCCTGATGGGGTACAACCGCGACGTGCTGCATCGCCGGCGTGATCAGCTGAACGAATGGGGCGTGCGCATCCAATGGGCCGGCCGCAAGCCGCGGCTGTGGGGTTCGGTCATCAAGGAGCTGCAGTATGCCGAGCGGCTGACCGCAGCCAACGACGTGCTGACACTGACGATGTGCGTGAACTACGGCGGCCGCGTGGAACTCGTCGACGCCATGCGCTCGATCGCCGACGACGTGGCTGCCGGGCGGCTGAAGCCCTCCGCCGTGTCGGAGAAGCTCATCCAGCGTCGGCTGTACCAGCCCGGGATGCCCGATGTCGATCTGTTCCTGCGCTCGAGCGGCGAGCAGCGCACGTCGAACTTCCTGCTCTGGGAGTCCGCCTACGCCGAGTTCGTGTTCCTCGACACGCTCTGGCCCGACTTCACCCGCGCGGACCTCTGGCACGGCATCGACGTGTACCTCGGGCGCGACCGGCGCTTCGGAGGCGCCGTCGACACGCCGGACGACGCCACGGCACATTCGGCGGAATAGATCGCGTCATCGCCACGGTTGTCCCTGACATGACAGACGCCATCAAGATCGACGTGTGGAGCGACATCGCGTGCCCGTGGTGCTACATCGGCAAGCGCAACCTCGAGAACGGCCTGGCCGCGGCATCCGCTGATGAGGACGCCCCCGCCGTCGAGGTGACCTTCCACTCGTTCGAGCTCTCACCCGACACGCCCGTGGACTTCGAGGGCGATGAGCTCGACTTCCTGGCGAAGCACAAGGGCATGCAGCGCGAGCAGGTGCAGCAGATGCTGGAGCGCGTCACCGGCGTCGCCGCCGACGCCGGGCTGGAGTACCGGTTCGACCTGCTCAAGCACACCAACACCGTCAAGGCGCACGAACTGCTGCACTTCGCGAAGGAGCAGGGCCGCCAGCACGAGATGGCGGAGCGCCTCATGGCCGCCTACTTCACCGAGGGGCGCCACCTCGGTCGCGAGGACGAGCTCGTCGCTCTCGCCGCCGACGCGGGTCTCGACGCCGATGCGGCACGCGACGCGCTGCAGAGCGGCCGCTACCTCGACGCGGTCCGCGCCGACCAGGCACAGGCCACCGCCTACGGCATCAACGGCGTGCCGTTCTTCGTCATCGACGGCAAGTACGGCGTCTCGGGCGCGCAGCCCGCGGACGCCTTCGCGCAGATCGTCCGCCAGGTGTGGGCAGAGCACCGCGAGCCGGCCGAGGCCGGCGAAGCGGTCGCCTGAGCACCGAGAGCACGACGGCCCGTCACGATCGCTCGTGGCGGGCTGTTCGACGCCAGGGGTCAGCGCGGCAGGTGGGACTCGATGACCTCGATGATGGCGGGGTCGTCCGGCTTCACGGTGGGACGGAAGCGGTGGATGCCGCCCTCCGGCGTGACCACGAACTTCTCGAAGTTCCACAGCACGGGCCCGCGGCCGCCCTCGGCATCCTTCGACTTCTTGAGCGCCTTGTACAGCGGGGCCGCACCGCCGCCGTTGACCTTGATCTTGTCGAACACCGGGAACGTCACGCCCCACGTCACCGAGCAGTACTCGAGGATCTCGTCCATCGATCCCGGTTCCTGGCCCATGAACTGGTTGCACGGGAAGCCCAGCACGGTGAAGCCGCGGTCCGCGTAGGCGCGCTGCAGCTCTTCGAGCTGCTCGTACTGCGGGGTGAGCCCGCATTTGGACGCGACGTTCACCACGAGCAGCACCTGGTCGCCGTAATCGGCGAGCGTCGCGGAGCCGCCGTCGGCGGTCTGGAAGGGGATCCGACGCAGGTCGGTCGTGGTCGCCTCGGTCATATCCCCAGGGTAGGCGGTCGCGTTCAGCCAAGGGACGGATTCCTGTAAGAGAATGGAGTCGTGACGACTGCCCTCGCTCCCGAACGCACGCTGCGCATCGGGCCCATCGAACTCGACGCCCCCGTGGTGCTCGCGCCGATGGCGGGCATCACCAACACCGCCTTCCGGCGCCTGTGCCGAGAGTACGGCGCGGGACTGTACGTGAGCGAGATGATCACGACGCGAGCGCTGGTGGAGCGCAACGCCACGACGATGCGCCTCATCACGCACCACGAGTCCGAGAAGCCGCGGTCGATCCAGCTGTACGGCGTCGACCCCGCCACCACCGAGGCCGCCGTGCGCCTCCTCGTCGAAGAGGACCGCGCCGACCACATCGACCTCAACTTCGGGTGCCCCGTGCCCAAGGTGACCCGCAAGGGCGGAGGCGCGGCGCTGCCGTGGAAGCTCGGGCTGTTCCGCGAGATCGTCACGCGTGCGGCGCGTGCCGCCGGCGACATCCCGCTCACCGTCAAGATGCGCAAGGGCATCGACGGCGACCACCTGACCTACCTCGACGCGGGACGCATCGCCGAGGACGCGGGCGTCGCGGCTGTCGCGCTGCACGCCCGCACGGCGTCGGAGTTCTACTCCGGCAACGCGGACTGGACGGCGATCACGAAGCTCAAAGAGACCGTCACGAGCGTGCCCGTGCTCGGCAACGGCGACATCTGGTCGGCTGACGACGCGGCGCGCATGATGGCCGAGACCGGCTGCGACGGCGTCGTGGTGGGCCGCGGCTGCCTCGGCCGGCCGTGGCTGTTCGGCGATCTCGCCCGAGCGCTGGGCGGCCCGGGCGCCGCCCCCGCAGAGCCGGTCGATGCGACGCTCGGCTTCGTCGCGGCGGCCTTCCGCCGCCACGCGGAGCTGCTCGTCGAGTTCTTCGAGGACGAGGACCGCGGCTGCCGCGACATCCGCAAGCATGTCGCCTGGTACTTCAAGGGATACCCGGTCGGCGGCGAGCTGCGCGCCAGCCTCGCGACCGCGTCGAGCATCGCCGAGATCGACGACCTGCTGGCGACGCTCGACCTCGACGCCCCGTACCCGGGTGCGGCCGCCGAGGGCCAGCGCGGCCGCGCCGGCACGCCGAAGCGCCCCGCCCTGCCCGACGGCTGGCTGAACTCGCGGGAGCTCGGGGCCGAGGCATCCATGGCCCTCGCCGAAGCGGAACTCGACCACAGTGGCGGGTGACGAGGCGGGCGCGTCGGAGCGGCCCTTCGGGTACGACGACGCGGATGCCGCACGCTTCCACGCCGAACGTCACCGGTCGCAGCGCGACGACTTCGCCCGCGACCGCGCCCGTGTGCTGCACTCTGCCGCGCTGCGCCGCCTCGCGGCGAAGACGCAGGTACTGAGCCCCGCGAGTCCCGCGGACTTCGCCCGCAACCGCCTGACGCACTCGCTCGAGGTCGCCCAGGTCGGACGCGAGCTCGCGACGGCGCTGCACCTCGCGGCGGACGTCGTCGACACCGCGTGCCTGAGCCACGACCTCGGGCACCCGCCCTTCGGCCACAACGGCGAGCGGGCGCTCAACGAATGGGCCGAGGACGTCGGCGGCTTCGAGGGCAACGCGCAGACGCTGCGCATCCTCACGCGCTTGGAGCCCAAGGTGATCGACGCGGAGGGACGCAGCTTCGGCCTGAACCTGACCCGCGCGAGCCTCGACGCGTCGTGCAAGTACCCGTGGACGGCCGACCATCCGCTCCCCGATCCGGGCGGGCGGCTGAAGTTCGGCGTGTATCCCGAGGACGAGGACGTGTTCCGCTGGCTGCGCGCGGATGCGCCCGGCCGCGTGCGGTGCATCGAGGCCGAGGTGATGGACCTGTCGGACGACATCGCCTACTCGGTGCACGACTTCGAGGACGCCATCGTCAACGGATACCTGGATCCCGCGCGCCTGGTCGATCCGGCCGAGCACGAGGCGCTCCTGACCGCGATCCAGTCGTGGGTCGGCTTCGACTTCGCGCGCGACGAGCTCGAGGACGCGCTGTTCCGGCTCACGCGCATGCCCGAGTGGATCGACGCGTTCGACGGCACCCGCGCGGCGCTCGCGAGCCTGAAGAACCTCACATCGGACCTGATCGGGCGCTTCGCCCGTGCTGCCACGACGGCGACGCGGGAGTCGTACGACCTGGCGGTGCTCACGCGCTACCGCGGACACCTCGTGGTGCCGCGCATCGTCGAGGCCGAGATGGCCGTGCTCAAGGGCATCATCGGCGCCGCCGTCGTGTCGATCGAGGGACGCAAGGACCTCTACAAAGAGCAGCGGCGGCTGCTGAAGCGCCTCGCGACCGCGCTGTGGGAGCACCCGGGCGCGCTGGATGCGATCCATGCACAGGACTTCGCCGCGGCAGGCGCAGATGCGTCCCGGCGTCGGGTGATCGTCGACCAGGTCGCGAGCCTCACCGATCAGCTGGCCATCGCGTGGCACGGCACGCTCGTCGCGCCCGTCGATGCGGCCTCCGTCGGCGTGTGGTCGCCCGGCGCACGTCCGATGGACGTGCCCGCGCACCGGGGCTCGGCGCTCCGCGAGGACCGCTGATGGCGGGACGCATCCGTCAGGCCGACGTGGACGAGGTGAAGGCGCGCACGAACATCGCCGACATCATCGGCGAGCGGGTGGCGCTCAAATCGGCCGGCGTCGGTTCGCTCAAAGGCCTGTGCCCGTTCCACGACGAGCGCAGCCCCAGCTTCAACGTGCGGCCGCAGGCGGGTTTCTACCACTGCTTCGGCTGCGGCGAGTCCGGCGACGTCTACTCGTTCCTGCGCGCGATGGACCATGTCACCTTCACCGAGGCCGTGGAGCGCCTCGCCGGCCGCATCGGCTACGCCCTGCACTACGAGGACGGCGGCGCCGCACCCGAGCACACCGGCCGGGCGCGGCTGTTCGCGGCCAACGCCGCGGCCGCCGAGTTCTTCCGCACGCAGCTCATGACGCCCGAGGCCGACACCGCGCGGCGGTTCCTGGGACAGCGCGGGTTCGACGCGGGCGCCGCCGGGCACTTCGGCGTCGGCTACGCCCCGAAGGGCTGGGAGGGCATGACCAAGGCGCTGCGCACGCAGGGGTTCACCGACGAGGAGCTCTCGTCGGCCGGCCTCGTGTCGCAGGGGCAGCGTGGGGTCTACGACCGGTTCCGGGGCCGCGTGGTGTGGCCGATCCGCGACGTCACCGGTCAGGTGATCGGGTTCGGCGCGCGCAAGCTCTACGACGACGACAACGGCCCGAAGTACCTCAACACCCCCGAGACGACGCTCTACAAGAAGACCAACGTGCTCTACGGCCTGGACCTGGCCAAGCGCGACATCTCGCGCGAACATCGCGTGGTGGTCGTCGAGGGCTACACCGACGTGATGGCGTGCCACCTGGCGGGGATCACCACCGCGATCGCCACCTGCGGCACGGCGTTCGGCGCCGACCACATCACGGTGCTGCGTCGCGTGATGGGCGACGACTCGACCGCGGGGGAGGTCGTGTTCACGTTCGACCCCGACGCGGCCGGCCAGAAGGCCGCGCTGCGCGCGTTCGCGGACGCCAAGCGCTTCAACGCCCAGACCTACGTCGCCACGGGGCCGGAGGGGCTCGACCCGTGCGACCTGCGTCTCGCGCGCGGCGACGGTGCGGTGCGGGGCCTCCTGGAGACCAAGGTGCCCATGGTCGAGTTCGTGCTCGACCAGCGCATCGGAGGGTTCGATCTCGCGAGCGTCGAGGGCCGCGTCGGAGCACTGCGGACCGCGGCGCCGGTCGTCGCGGAGCTGCGCGATCCGCTGCTGCAGCCCGAGTACATCCGCGTGCTCGCGCGTCGCCTCGGCATGGACACCGAGGACGTCCGCCGCGAGGTCGAGCGGGCCGGTCGGGGCGGAGGACGCGACGATCGCCGCCGCGACCCCCAGCCGACGGCGGCGGGTGCGGAGCCCGGGGACGACGGAGCCCTGCGCGTGACCCTCGCCACGCTGCCCCGCACGCCCGAGGCGGCGCTCGAACGCGACGCTCTCATGGGTGTGCTGCAGTTCGGCCATCGCATGGACCCGACGCTCGTAGCCCGCGCGCTCGAACTGCCGTTCCGGCTGCCGCCGCTGGACGCCGTGCGCGCTGCCGTCGTCGGGGCCGCTGCGACGATCCAGCGGCCCGGATGGTCGGTGGATGCCGTCGCCGCCGTGCGGGAACCGTACCGGTCTCTCGCGGCAGAGCTTCTGGCCGGCAACTTCCCGGCACTGGACGACGACGCCGCCGTCGCGTCGGCGAGCGATCTGCTCCGCCGCCTCGTGCTGCGGGGACTCGACCGCGAGAAGGCCGAGCTGCTCGGTGCGATCCAGCGGGTGCCGGCGGACTCCGAAGAGGGACGCGGCATCCGGCTGCGCCTGCGTGAGCTCGACGCCCGCCGGCAGACGATCGTCGACGAGGCGTCCTGAGGGTCGGACGCCGATCGACCGTGTCGGCTGGTGCGTCCGGGCCTCGCAGGGCAGGATGAGGGAATGGCTCGCCGACGAGATGCAGAGATGGCGATCGACTGCTCGGATCTGTCGATCGCCCGGGCGGGACGAGGCGGACCGGCCCAGCGCGTCGTCGACGGGGTGACCTTCCGCGTGCCCCACGGCGGCACCCTCGCCGTGATGGGCCCGACGGGTTCCGGCAAGTCGTCGCTTGCCGCCGTCCTCGCCGGCGCCGACGAGCACGGCCTCGCGGTCGTCGGCGGCAGCGGCACCGTCGAGGGCGTCTCAGTGCGGCATCCGGGGCGCGCGCACCGCTACCTGACCTACTACGCGGGTTACCTGCCGCAGTCCGCGGGAGCGCAGCTGCCCGCACGCCTGACGGTCGCCGAGGTCATCGGCGAGCCGATCACCAGCCGTGACCGCCGCGTGAGTCCCCGCGGGCTGGCGGTGCGGATCGCCTCCCTGCTCGACGAGATGATGCTGCCGCTGGGTGCGTCCGCGAAGTATCCGTACGAGCTGAGCGCGGGCATGCGCCGGCGGGTCGCGTTCGCACGGGCGCTCGTGCTCCAGCCGCGGGTGCTGATCGCCGATGAGCCGTTCGCGAACATGGACGTCGAGGTGCGCAAGGCGGCCCGCGAGGCGATCCTGCGGCGTCGCCGCGAGCTCGACATGGCCGCGCTCGTCGTGACCAACGAGCCCGAGGTCGTGAAGGAACTGGATGCGGACGTGCTGGTGCTGCGCGGCGGCCACCCCGTCGCGTACGGGCACGGCACCCACGACCTGCTCTGGACGCCGAGCGCGGACGCCGACCACCGCCTCGTCGGATCATGATGATGCCCCCGATGGTCATGAGCACGGCTTGAGCTTTGCTAGTATGGACTGGTTGCCTGCACGACAGTGCGGAACATTCCTCCATAGCTCAATTGGCAGAGCAATCGGCTGTTAACCGATAGGTTCTTGGTTCGAGTCCAAGTGGGGGAGCGAAGGCCTCGGGGCTCCACCCCCGGGGCTTTCTTCGTTCTCGGGCCAGTTCTTCGAGGGGTGTCATGCCGGGTCGTGCGAAGTCCTCGCCGTTGGTCGCGGTCGAGGGATCCGTCCCCGCGCCGCGCCCGATCTACCGCTCCGTGCCGCTGCTGGTCGTGCTGGCCGTCTACGCGGCCGTCGTCGCGTGGGTGGGGCTGGTCGTCCTCGTCGGCGACGAGCCGTGGATGTTCCCGGTCGCCGTGCCTGCGCCGTGGCTCTTCCTCGCGCTGGTGCCGTCGGTCGCGGCGATCCTCATCGCGTTCCGCGGCAATGTGCTGTGGGCCGCGCTGCTCGCCGTCGCGAGCCTCTGGCTCGTGCCGACCGGTCTCGCGACGATCGCGGTGGTCGTGGTCGCCCTGGCCACAGTGCGCAGCATCCGCCGCCAGTGGGCCGCTCACGACCTCGACACCGTGCTCGCGACGGCGTCGGCGCACGGACTCCCGGTGCTCGTCGTGCAGCACGTCGCCGGCAGAGCCCGGCGGCGCTCGTCGACCGACACCACCCAGGTGCAGGTGCGCGATGTCGACACGGGCGCGCTGTCGACGGCCCGCGTATGGGGTCCGATGCGCGTCGGGACGCATCTGGTCCGCCAGGGGATGAACGTGATCGCCCAGGCGCCTCCGGGCGCGGATGCCGAGCTGCGCCGGTGGGTCGAGCGTCAGAATCGGCGCACCGACGCGCCCGCACCGTGACCCCGCCCACCGGCGGGTCGGTGCCATGATGCGGACATGGCCCGTCCTCGTCCCGCGATCCTCACCCGCGGCGTCTCATCGCTCGTCGTGGGAGTCGTCGCGGGCGTCCTGGTCGCCCCGTCCCTCGGTGTCGCCGCCGGCCTGCTCGCCGGGTGGTCGGCGCTGTCGCTGACCAGCATCCTCATCGTGCTGCCGTTCGTCTGGCGGATGGATGCCGCGCAGACGCGCGCACACGCGACACTCGAGGACCCCAGCCGCCGCCTCACACGCCTCATCGCGCTGGTGGGCAGCATCGCGAGCCTCGGCGCTGTCGCGGTCGTGCTGTTCCAGGCGCGGCATGCCGACGAACTGACCTCGTTCCTGCTGGCGGGCATCGCCGTGATCGCGGTCGCGGCGTCGTGGGGACTGATCCAGGTGGACTACCTGCTGCGCTACGCCCACATCTACTACGCAGAGCCGGTCGGCGGCATCGTGTTCAACCAGGACGAGGACCCCAACTACAGCGACTTCGCGTATTTCTCGGTCGGCCTCGGCATGACCTATCAGGTCGCCGACACCGATGTGACGATCAACGCGATCCGCCGCACGGTGGTCGCCCAGACGCTGCTGGCGTACCTCTTCGGCGCCGTCATCCTCGCCACCGTCATCAACCTTGTGACGAGTCTCGGAGGCTGATGGCGGGCAGGGTCGCGGTGGGCCGGAGGGTATGGCATAGCGAGAACCCGGTTCAGGCCTCGAGGTCGTCGATCCCCGGCGTCCACGCACTGCCGGGGCGGCCCCACCCTCGCTTGCGGGCGATCTTCTGCACCGTCTTCCAGTCGCCGTCGTCCAGACGATCGACGTAGAGGATGCCGTCGAGGTGGTCGAACTCGTGCTGCATGATCCGCGCACGCCAGCCGTCGACCTGGATGCGGACGGCCTCGCCCTCCAGGTCCACGCCGGTGACCAGCACCTCGTCGGAGCGCCGAAGCGGGAAGCGTTCGCCAGGGAACGAGAGGCAGCCCTCCGACTCGTCGTCGGGGTCGGGGGCACCAGGCTCGGTCGGGCGCATCCACAGCTCGGGGTTGATGATCACGCCGCGCCACGGGTTGCCGTCGTCGTCGGCGTATGTGTACGTGTAGATCCGCAGGGGCACGCCCACCTGAGGGGCCGCGAGGCCCACGCCGGGTGCGGCATCCATCGTCTCGAACATGTCGGCGACGAGCGTCCGGATCTCGTCGGTGATCTCGCCGACCGGCGATGCGGGGGCGTGCAGGACAGGATCGCCCATGATGCGAATCGGAAGAACAGCCACGCCTTGAGCCTACCGAGCGGTGCCTCCGGCTAGTGTCGAAGGGTGGTGTGGAATGCGGATGAGCTCGGGGACGTCGGCGATCAGCTCGTCGGCGCGTTCCAGAACCCCGGCATCCTCATCGGCATCCCGCTGGCTCTGCTCGGAGCGGTCTTCATGTCGTTCGGTGCGCAGTACCAGCATCGCGGCGTGACGAAGGTCGAGAGGCTCACCGGCTCATCGGGCAGCGGCGGACTCGAGTTCAGCCATCTGCTGCGGCTGCTGGCGCGCCCGTCATGGGTGATCGGCACCGTCATGCTGGGGCTCGCGATCGTGTGCCAGCTGTCGGCGCTGGCCTTCGCACCCCTCATCGTGGTGCAGCCGCTCGGCGCCATCGCCCTCGTCATCACGACCCTCCTGAACGCGCAGATCAGCGGCCACAAGCCGACCAGGCGCTCGCTCATCGCCATCGCCGCGTGCGTCGGCGGCATCTTCGTCTTCGTGGCGATCGCCGCGCTGTACGCGACCGAGAAGCCGGTGTCCAACACCGAGCTGATCACGATCCTCGTGCTGCTCGCGGTCGTCGCCATCGTCTTCACCGGCCTGTGGATCTGGCTGCGCAAGCGGATCGGGCCGTTGTTCTACATCATCGCCGCGGGCGTGCTGTACGGCTTCGTCGCGACACTCGCCAAGGTCATCATCGAGCGCATCAAGGCGTCCGACTTCGACTGGCTGACGTTCACATGCCTGGGTGCGCTCCTCGTGGCGGCGATCGTCGGGGCGTACTTCGTGCAGAGCGCGTACGCATCGGGCCCACCCGACCTCGTCGTGGCCGGCCTCACGGTCGTGGATCCGATCGTCGCGATCATCATCGGCCTGACGATCCTGCAAGAGGCCGCCGGCGCTCCGCTGTGGGTGTTCATCTCGTTCGGCATCGTCGGCGCGATCGCGGTGTGGGGCGTCTTCCAGCTCGCCCGGCATCACCCCCAGGTCGTGAGCGACAGCCAGGAGCTTCCCATCCAGCGCGGCAGCCAGGGGGGACCGGTGGATGCCGCCCACCCGCGCACCGGCTCGGTCAAGGTCACCGAGGCCGTGGCGAAGGTGTGGCCCGAGCCGCCGGTGAAGGACAAGTCCGACTCGCCGGACAGCCGCGAACGGTAGGCTCTTGTGCGCGCACACGCGTGCGGGGCGGTGGCCAAGCTGGTCAAGGCAGCGGGCTCATAACCCGACGATCGCGGGTTCAAGTCCCGCCCGCCCTACTCACACGGACGCCGCAGCTCACCGGGCTGCGGCGTCCGCGGTCTTTGTCGGGACTATTTCGTACAGTGCCCTAACTTTCGGGGGGACTGCTACTGACTTTGCGGGCGCGTTGGCTGTAGCGTCATCGACAGCAACCTGTCCCTGACTCCTGACGGAGGCAACAATGAAGTTCCTGCAGAGGCTCGGCAGATCGATCATGCTCCCGGTGGCTGTGCTGCCGGTCGCTGCGATCCTGTCCGGCATCAGCTACTGGATCAGCAGCGCCACGGGCGGCGCGAACATCTTCTCGGCGTTCCTGGGCGCCGCCGGTGGTGCGCTGCTCGACAACATGGCGCTGCTGTTCGCGGTCGGCATCTCGATCGGCATGGCCAACAAGTCCGACGGCACCTCGGCCCTGGCCGGTCTCGTGTCGTGGCTGACGGTCACCACGCTGCTCAAGCCCGAGACCGTGATGCTGTTCACGGGCGTCGACGACGTGAACCAGGTCGACCCGGCGTTCCTGAAGGTGCAGAACGTCTTCGTCGGCATCATCTGCGGTCTGATCGGCGCATACTGCTACAACAAGTTCAAGGACACGAGGCTCCCCGACGCCCTGTCGTTCTTCTCGGGCAAGCGCTCGGTCGCCATCGTCACCGCGGGCTTCTCGCTCGTGGTCGCCATCGTGCTCTTCTTCGTGTGGCCGTTCGTCTACACGGGCCTGGTCACGTTCGGCGAGTGGATCGTGACGCTCGGCCCGTTCGGCACCGGCATCTACGGCTTCCTCAACCGCCTGCTGATCCCGGTCGGCCTGCATCACGCGCTGAACTCGGTGTTCTGGTTCGATGTGGCAGGCATCAACGACCTGAACAACTTCCTCGCGGGCGAGGGCACGTACGGGGTGACCGGTCAGTACATGACGGGCTTCTTCCCGGTCATGATGTTCGGTCTGCCGGGCGCGGCGCTGGCGATGTACCTGACGGCCAAGACCACCAAGAAGAAGATCGCCTACGGCATCCTGCTCGGCGGCGCGATCTCGTCGTTCTTCGTCGGCGTGACTGAGCCGCTCGAGTTCGCGTTCATGTTCGTCGCCCCGCTGCTGTACGTGGTCCATGCGGTGTTCACCGGCATCTCGATGGCGATCAGCCAGATCCTTCCGGTGCGCATGGGCTTCGGATTCTCGGGCGGCTTCATCGACCTCGTGCTCGGCTGGATGAACCCCATGGCGCAGAACCCGTGGCTCATCCCGGTGATGGGCGTGTTCTGGTTCTTCGTCTACTTCGGGGTGTTCTACTTCCTGATCAAGCGGTTCAACCTGAAGACGCCGGGCCGCGAGGACGACGACACCCTGTCGCAGGGCACCGAGTACGACACATCGTCGACCGACGACAAGTACCTCGTGACGGCCGGTCGCTTCCTCACCGCTCTGGGCGGCAAGGAGAACATCACCGACCTGGAGAACTGCGCGACCCGCCTTCGACTGGAGGTCGGCGACGTCAGCAAGGTCGACGACGCCGCCCTCAAGCGCGCCGGCGCCGCCGGCACGATGAAGCCGGGTGGCAAGTCCGTCCAGGTCGTCTACGGGACCAACGTGCAGTTCGTGAAGGACGCCATGGAGGCGATCATGAACGGCCAGGCCGAGGCACCCGTCGGTGCCACGCCCGAGCCGGCCGTCGAAGCGGCCGCCGGCAGCACCGCGGTCCTGACCGACACCGCCAAGGCGACCGTGACGCTGCGCCAGCCGCTGGAGGGCCGCGTCGTTCCGCTCTCGGAGGTGCCCGACCCCACGTTCGCACAGGGGATCATGGGCCCGGGTCTCGCGATCCAGCCGACCGGCGACACGGTCGTGGCTCCCGCCGACGGCACGATCGGCGCCACCTTCGACACGAGCCACGCCGTGGCCCTCGTGCTGGAAGACGGCACCGAGCTGCTCATCCACGTCGGGATCGACACGGTGGGCATGAAGGGCGACGGCTTCCAGACGCTGGTCGAGAAGGGTCAGAAGGTCACGGCCGGCACGCCGCTCCTGCGCTTCGACCTCGCGAAGATCCAGGCGGCCGGTCACCCGGCGATCACGCCGGTGATCGTGCTCAACAACGAGGACGCGACGGTCGCGTTCGAGTAACGCGTACGACAGAGGGGGAGTGGATGCCGCGGCTCGCGGCATCCACTCCCTCTCTCACATCGCGGCGCCGATGTACGAGTACTTGACGAAGACCTCGGGCGCGAGCCCGGCCTCTTCGAGGACGCCCTGGACGGCGGCCAGCATGTAGCTGGAGTCCCAGCCCATGTAGAGCGAGTGCTCGTCGTCCAGCCGGTCCCACTGGCCGTTCCAGGACTGAGCCGTGTACACGGGACCGCCGCGTCGCGCGCTGTACGACACGACCGCGTCGCGCGCATCGGCCCACAGGCGTTTGAAGACGCGGTTGAAGAGGTACTTCACGTCGGGCACCTCCCAGTGCTCGCCGCAGTACTCCACGTACGACCACTCGCGATGCCACCCGGCGGGCCAGCCGCGGCGGCGGACGGCATCGAGGATCGGCGTGAGCCCATCGTCATCGATGGCGGGGCCGCCAGGACGCCGCCACACCTCGACGAAACGGTCGGTGAGCCGCGCCGACCGCTCCGCGATGGCGGCGGTGCCCCAGGCGGGCAGCCCGGCGAGCTCGGCCGTCGTCGACACCGCGCTGCGCGCGTAGAGCGCGCGTTTGTCGGGGAAGGAGCGATCGAAGGCACGGACGGCCAGATCCTCTTCGAGGACGGTCAGATTGCCGATCGTCTTCGCGAGGGCGCGATGGCTGTTCTGCTCGTCGTCGCTGTACGACGACCATTCGCGCACGCCGTCGCCCGACCAGCCGTCGCCGGGCGCGAGCGGGAAGATGTGCTCGAGGTCCAGCCCGGTGGCGCCGTCGACACCCGCGATCCTGCCCAGGATGTAGGCGGCGTGGGGGAGCTCGGAGTACTTGAGCGCCACCGCGATGCGCTCGTCTGAAGGCGTGATGCGCGAGATCGCCGACACGAGCGCTTCGGGCCCTTCCTCGCGCGCACGGCAGAGGCGCGCGACGAGCCGGTCCGTCCCGGTCCCGACCACGGAGCGACGGGCGAGCAGGGACTGCACCATCTCCAGCGTCTCGATCAGCTCGTCCCGCCCGATCGCGCCCAGCTCGTGATCGCGGTAGGCGCGCATCACGAGCGGGTACATCCCCGAGCCGAACGTGCTCAGGTAGCCGAGCTGGCGCGCGACGACGGCATCCGTCGCCTCCTCCGGATGCAGCAGCACGCGGTACACGCGCGAGAACGCACGCCATTCCTCGGCGTGGGTGACGAGGTCGGCGAACTCCAGGCGCGGGAACTCGGCGCGGAACGCGTCGTACACACCGCGTCCGCCCACCACCGTCACCTCGCGGCCGGTCCGCATGACGAGGTACTGGCGCCAGAACTCGGCGATCGCCTCTCCGGTGTTCTGCTCGATCGGCTGCCAGTAGTCCGACTCGACCTCACGCTGCTCGGCGTGGGTGAGCCCCATCAGCACGTAGTTGTGGATGAGCTCGTGATCACGCAGCGGCTCGCCCGTCGAGTTGAGGCTCTCGAAGATCTGCTGGGCGTTCGCCCCCGCGCCGAGCGTGATCGCCACGTGCTCGAGCTTCTGCAGGCCGCGCCAGATGTGCGCGGCCTCGTCGAGGCTGATCTGGCTGCGGAAGAAGGCATAGTTGTCGTCGAACCGCGAATCGCGCTGCTCGCCGGGCGGGAGCGGAAGGTCGAGCACGACCCTTTCGAACACGGACGCCCACGCGCGATGAGGGCGCAGCTTCGTGCGCGTCTGGTCGTGCGAGTGCACGAGCACACGCTGGAGCTCGTCGGCCAGGGCGGGGTCGGACTCGCGCACGGTGTGGTGCAGCGCCGCCACCAGGAGCATGAGCGTCGTCGTGCGCTGCTGGCCGTCGATCAGCACGAGCTCGGCCTCCGGCCCCTCACCGCTGGCGGACGAGAGGATGGATCCGATGAAGTGCATGTGGCGGTCGTCGAGGTCTGCCACCGCGCGGATGTCGGCCAGGAGCTGCTCGCACCCGCCGATGTCCCACCGGTACTGCCGCTGGTAGACCGGGACGACGATCGTCCAGTCCGCGGCTGACAGCCACCCGACCGTGTTGACAGCAGTTGCGTCGACGTTCGTGGCAGTGACCATAGCCGTTCCAGTCTAGGAGGGCGGTGCGGCGCCGAGCCGGGCGACGGGCGGCCTCCGGTTATTCACGGCCGGGCCACCGGGCCCCTCCGGGGCCCCGAGGTAGGCTTGCCTAAGTTGAGCCTGTTAAAACGTGCTGGCTCACTGACCGAAAGGCATGATTCGTCATGGGTTACATCAAGTCCGCCGCTCTCGATGAGACCGGCTTCGTGGTCCTCGACTCCTACGGGGAAGAGGTCGACCCGAAGGAATGGCTCAGCATCGAGTACGTCGACTGGAAGTCGTCGGGTGACACCCGCTTCGCTCCGCTGGCCTCGGCCAAGGGCGAGATCGAGTGCAACGGCTTCTGGAACCACACGCCGCCGCGCACCGACAAGGACGGCGTCTGGATCCCCGAGCAGACCGAGAAGGCCCCGACGCTGACGCGTCGCGCGCAGGAGCCGGGCGCCAACGTCGGCCGCTGCCGCATCATCGAACTGCAGCCGAACTCGTACGCGGACGCGCTGTACAACCTGCACCAGGACGACAACAACCGCCTCAATCCGGACGGCACCGGCTGGGTCGTGCGCGGGTTCTTCAACCTCACCGACGACAAGAACAGCTACTTCGTGCTGCGCGAGAACCGCACGGACCCGAGCATCGAGTACCGTGTGGCGCTGCCCGCCGGCGCGCAGCTGATCGTCGACACGCAGCGCCTGTGGCACGCGGTGCACCACGACGGCACCGAGCCGCGCTACTGCCTCATCACGTCGTGGGAGTCCGGCCCCGAGCTCGACGCCTACATGGAGAAGTACCACGCCGTGCCGACCGCGCCGCAGTTCGAGGTCGCACAGGACGTCCTCGACGCCGGCCAGGCCGAGCAGGCGCGCCGCGACGCCGCCCGTGCCGCCTACTACGCCGCGAAGGGCAAGGCCGAGGTCCAGGCGATGAGCGAGGCCTGAGCCACCAGCCGTGCGAGAGGGCGTGGGAATCACAGTCTTGTGATTCCCACGCCCTCTCGGCCATAATGGGCCGCAGCACAACCGAACAGCAGCCATGAACCCGTTTCAGGTCGTAGGGGAAGACGCACCTGAAGAAACGGAGACATCATGGCGACAACACAGGCGCGTGGGGTGATCTTCATCCACTCCGCGCCACGCGCGTTGTGCCCCCACCTGGAATGGGCGGTCGGCCGTGCTCTCGGTCGTGCGGTGAGCTTCGACTGGGCAGACCAGCCGGTCCTCGCCGGCAGCCGTCGTGCGGAGTTCTACTGGGAGGGCTCGGCGGGCACCGGCGCCGCCCTCGCGACCGCGATCCGCGGCTGGGAGCACCTGCGCTTCGAGGTCACCGAAGACCCCACACCGCGCAGCGACGGCGGTCGCTGGCTGCACACGCCAGGTCTCGGCATCCACTACGCCCAGACGGACACCGCGGGCAACGTCGTCATCGGCGAGGACCGCATCCGCTACGCCCTCGAGATCGCGGGGAGCGACCCGCTCGAACTCAACCGCGAGCTCCAGGTCGCGCTCGGCTCCGCCTGGGATGACGAGCTCGAGCCGTTCCGTCACGCCAGCGACGACGCCCCCGTCGTCTGGCTGCACAAGGTCGGCTGAGGCAGCGGCGACGTGAACGTGGGGTGACACAGGCGCAGGCGGTGCGAGGCGCCACTACCGAGGCTCGGAGGCCATGAATCCCGGGTCGCGGGACCGCGAACCACCGCCTGACACGACAGACGCCCCCCGGAGGCTTCCCGGGGGGCGTCTTCGTCTGTGATGCGTCAGACGGACGCGAACGCGACGACGGCGTTGTGCCCGCCGAACCCGAACGAGTTGCTGATCGCGAGCTGCTGCCCGTCGCCGAGCGGCGTCGGGGTGCCCGAGATGCGGAAGGGCACCTCGGGGTCCTGCGTCGTCAGATTGATGGTCGGGGGAGCGACGCGGTCGCGCAGCGCGAGCACCGTGAAGATCGCCTCGAGCGCACCGGTGCCGCCGAGCAGGTGTCCGGTCGACGCCTTGGTGGCCGACACGATGATGTCGTCGATGCGATCGCCGAACACGGCCTTGAGGGCCTTGTACTCGTTCGGGTCGCCGACGGGTGTCGACGTGGCATGGGCGTTGATGTGGGTGACATCGCCGGGTGCGGCATCCGCCATCTTCAGCGCGAGCTCGACGGCGCGTGCGGCGCCGAGGCCCTCGGGGTCGTTGGCGGTGATGTGGTACGAGTCGGCCGTGACGCCGCCGCCCACGACGGCCGCGTAGATCTTGGCGCCGCGGGCGCGGGCGTGCTCCTCGGTCTCGAGCACGAGCGCACCGGCGCCCTCGCCCATGACGAAGCCGTCACGGTCGATGCTCGTCGGCCGCGACGCGGTCGCCGGGTCGTCGTTCCGCTTGGAGAGCGCCTGCATCGACGCGAACGAGGCGATCGTGATCGGGTGGATCGCCGACTCGGTGCCACCGGCGATCACGACGTCGGCGTAGCCGGCGCGGATGTGCTCGACGGCGTTCACGATCGACTCGGTGCTCGACGCGCAGGCGCTGGCGACGGTGCGCGCGTAGGCGCGCGCGCCGAAGTGCAGCGACAGGTTGCCCGCCGCAGCGTTGGGCATGAGCATCGGGACCGTCATCGGCAGGACGCGACGCGGGCCCTTCTCGCGCAGCGTGTCCCACGCGTCCAGGAGGGTCCACACGCCGCCGATGCCGGTCGCGAAGTCGACGCCCAGACGCTCAGGCTCGACCTCGGGGCTGCCGGCATCCGCCCACGCCTCCATGGCCGCGACCAGCGCGAACTGGGAGGACGGGTCCAGGCGCTTGGCGATGGGACGCTCGAGCACGGTGTCGGGGCGCACCTTGGCCTCGGCCGCGAACGTGACGGGCAGCTGGTACTGCTCGACCCAGTCGTGTTCGAGGGTGCGGGTGCCGGAGACGCCGTCCAGGAGCGCGGACCAGCTCTCGGGTGCCGTGCCGCCCAGCGGCGACGAGGCGCCGATGCCGGTCACGACGATGCGGGAGTTGCTCATGTCGTTCTAGATCCTCGTGGGTTTCTACCGGCGGGGGCTCTGCGCCCCCGCCGGTGACGATTACGCCTGGTTCGACGTGATGAAGGTGACGGCGTCGCCGACGGTCTTGAGGTTCTTGACCTCGTCATCGGGGATCGTCACACCGAACTTCTCCTCGGCGTTGACGACGATCGTCATCATCGAGATCGAGTCGATGTCGAGGTCGTCCGTGAACGACTTCTCGAGCGCGACCTCGTCGGCCGAGATGCCCGTCTCGTCGGTGATGAGCTCGGCGAGTCCGGCGAGGACCTCGTCGTTGGTGAATGCCATGGGATTCTCCTGTTTTGGGTTGGGGCCTGTGTGTCAGGGATTGCGGTGCCCGGACGGGCCGGGAATCAGTCTAGAGTCGCGGTTCGCCGCGTCAGGGGAGGACGACGACCTGGGCGCCGAACACCAGTCCTGCGCCGAAGCCGATCTGCAGCGCCAGGCCACCGCTGAGCTCGGGGTGCTCCTCGAGCAGGCGATGCGTGGCCAGCGGGATCGACGCCGCCGACGTGTTGCCGGTGGTCTCGATGTCGCGGGCGATGACGACGCTCTCGGGCAGCTTCAGCTGCTTGGCGAACTCGTCGACGATGCGCATGTTGGCCTGGTGGGGGACGAAGGCGGCGAGGTCGGATGCCTCGACCCCGGCCTCCTCGAGCGCCTGGCGCGCGACCTTCACCATCTCCCACACGGCCCACCGGAACACCGTCGGGCCTTCCTGGCGCAGCGTCGGCCACGGCGCGGCGCCGTCGCGGAACTCGTTGAGGGTGTGGTTCATGCCGACAGCGTCGGCCTTGGAGCCGTCGGAGCCCCACACCGTCGGGCCGATGCCCGGGGTGTCGCTCGGACCGACGACGGCGGCGCCCGCACCGTCGCCGAGGAGGAACGAGATGCTCCGGTCGGTCGGGTCGACGATGTCGCTGAGCTTCTCGGTGCCGATCACGACGGCGTAGTGCGCGGCGCCGGCGCGGATCAGCGCGTCGGCCTGCGCGATGCCGTAGGCGAATCCCGCGCACGCGGCGTTGACGTCGTACGCCGCGGCGGGGTTGGCACCGACGCGGTCGGCGACGATCGCCGACACCGACGGCGTCTGCTTCGGGTTGCTGATGGTGGCGACGATCACCGCGTCGACCTGGCTGGGGTCGACGCCGGAGCGCTCGATGGCCTCGCGTGCGGCATCCGTCGCGAGATCGATCGCGTCCGTCTCGGGCACCGCGCGCATGCGCGTCACGATCCCGGTGCGCTGCCGGATCCACTCGTCACTGGAGTCGATCGGGCCGATGAGGTCCTCGTTGGGGACCGCGATCTCACCGCGCGCGGCGCCGTAGGCGTAGATGCGCGTGTGAGCGGGCCCGGTGGGCTGGACGAGGGTGCGGGTCATGCTTCTCTCCGGGTCAGGCGTCGACGGCCACCAGCGCGGCGGCGGCCTCCAGGTCGTCGGGTGTCTTGACGGCGACGGCGGGCGTGCCGCGCAGCGCGCGCTTCGCGAGCCCGACCAGCGTCCCCGCCGGTGACAGCTCCACGATGCCCGACACACCGGCGTCCGCGAAAGACGCCATGCACAGGTCCCAGCGCACAGGGGAGGCGACCTGGTCGACGAGCAGATCCACGAACGCGGACCCGGACGCGACGGCCGAGCCGTCGCGGTTGGTCCAGATGGTCAGGGACGGGTCGGATGCCGCCACCTCGGCGGCCGCGACGCGCAGCGCCTGCACGGCCGGCGCCATGTACTCGGTGTGGAAGGCGCCCGCGACCTGCAGCGGAATGACCCGCGTGCCCGCCACCGGCTCGGCCGCGAGCGCCTGCAGCGCCTCGACGGCGCCGGCGACGACGAGCTGTCCGCCGCCGTTGTAGTTGGCCGGCGACAGACCGAGCTCGGCGAGCCGCGCCAGGACGGCCGCCTCATCGCCTCCGATGACGGCGCTCATGCCGGTCTCGGCGGCCGCTGCCGCCTCCGCCATCGCGCGCCCGCGGATGCCCACGAGGGCCAGCGCGGCCTGCTCGCTGAGGATGCCGGCGGCCGCTGCCGCCGCGAATTCTCCGACCGAGTGGCCGGCGACGCCCGCGATGCCTGCGCGGTCGGGGAGGGCGTTCCACGACAGGAGGCTCGCCGCCACGATGAGCGGCTGCGCCACCTGGGTGTCGCGGATGCGGTCGGCGTCCCATTCGGTGCCGGCGGCGACGAGGTCGACGCCCGACCACTCGGAATACTGGGCCAGCCGCTCGGCGGTGCCGTCGAGCTGGAGCCAGGGGGTCAGGAAGCCGGGGGACTGGGAGCCCTGCCCCGGGAAGACAGCGATACGCACCGTTCCATCCTGCCAAGGATCAGCACGCGCGTTCTGGCGACACCGTCACAAGAATTCCGCGGACCTTTGTGCGCGTCCCACACGGACTGCTGTCAGAGTGGACCGCGCCGGGCCGCGGTCGGACGCCGGCGGGTGGCATCCGTGCCGATGGATCCGAGGATCAGCGCCGTCTGCAGGATGAGCGCCTCACGCGGGCCCGTCGCATCCCACCCGATCACCTCGGACACGCGCTTCAGGCGGTACCGCACCGTGTTGGGGTGGACGAACAGCTCGCGCGCGGTCGCCTCGAGCGAGCGTCCGTTGTCGAGGTACGCCCACAGGGTGGAGACGAGGTCGGCGCTGTGCGACTGCAGTGGGCGGTAGATGCGCTCGACGAGCGTGAGCTTGGCGAGCGGGTCGCCCGCGAGGGCGCGTTCGGGAAGGAGGTCATCCGCCTCGACCGGCCGCGGCGCGTGCCGCCAGGCCCGTGCGACGGCGAAGCCGGCGAGGGCGGCGCGCGCGCTCTGGCTCGCGTCGACCAGTGCGGGCACCGTGGGCCCCAGCACGAGATATCCGGAACCGAAGCCCGGCTCGAGCCGCTTGGCGATGTCGCCGAACGGCAGCTCCACGACGGTCTCGTCCGTGCCCGCCGACGTCTCGGAGCGCCCGACGACGAGCACGAGCCGCGATCCCTGCACGCCGATCAGCACGTCGACGCCCAGCTTGCGGGCGGTGCGACGCAGCTGGTCCACGTCGAACTGCGCGGGGGTGGTGCCCACGAGCACCGCCACTTCGCCGTGGCCGTGCCAGCCCAGTGCCGCGATGCGGCTCGGGAGCTCTTCGTCGGCCTCGCCCGTGAGGATCGAGTCGACGACGAGCGCCTCCAGACGCGCATCCCAGAGCCCGCGCGCCTCGGCGGCCCTCGCGTACACGTCCGCCGCGGCGAACGCCACCTCGCGCGAATAGAGCAGGATCGCCTCGCGGAGGTCGTCGCCCCTGCCGGCGACGCGTTCCTCGGTCACCTCGACCGTCACGCGGATGAGCTGGAGCGTCTGCTGCAGGCTGACGCTGCGCAGCAGCTCGCGCGGAGCCGCGGCGAAGATGTCGGAGGCGATCCACGGCGTCGACCCGGGGTCGTCGTACCACTGGATGAACGAGGTGATGCCGGCCTGGGCCACCAGCCCGACGGCGGACCGTCGGGCCGGTGGCATCTCGGCGTACCAGGGCAGCGTGTCTTCGAGGCGCTTGATGGTGACGGTCGCGATATCGCCCGAGATGCGGCGCAGCCACGCCAGCGTCTCGGTCTTCTCCATCACCTCGACAGGCTTGCCCATTCGCGGATCAGCTCTCGCCGCCCGCGTTCCCGCTCGTACCGGCGGTCACGTCGTGGAGGCGATACTTCTCGATCGCCTGCGCAGCGAGGCCGCGGTCGACCGCGCCCTCTTCGGCCAGCGCCTGGAGGGTGCGGACCACGACGGACGGGCCGTCGATCTTGAAGAACCGGCGGGCGGCCGCGCGCGTGTCCGAGAAGCCGAAGCCGTCGGCCCCGAGCGTCGCGAAGCGGTTCGGCACCCACGGACGGATCTGGTCCTGGACCGCGTGCATGAAGTCGCTCACGGCGACCACGGGGCCCTGGACGTCCTTCAGCTTCTCGGTGAGGTACGCGGTGCGCGGCTCCTCGCCGGGGAAGAGGAAGTTGTGCTCGTCGGCGGCGAGGCCGTCGCGGCGCAGCTCCGACCACGACGTGACGGACCACACGTCAGCCTGAACGCCCCAGTCCTCACGCAGCAGCTGCTGCGCCTCGAGCGCCCACGGCACGCCGACGCCCGACGCGAAGATCTGCGCGCGCGGCCCTTCGCCCTCGGCGACCGAGATGCGGTGGATGCCGCGCACGATGCCGTCGACGTCCACGTCTGCCGGCTCGGCCGGCTGCACGAGAGGCTCGTTGTACACCGTGAGGTAGTACATGACGTTGGGGTCGGGGTGGTTGCCGCCGTACATGCGGTCCAGGCCCGCGCGGACGATGTGCGCGATCTCGTAGCCATAGGCGGGGTCGTACGCGACCGTCGCCGGGTTCGTCGAGGCGAGCAGGGGCGAGTGCCCGTCCGCGTGCTGCAGTCCCTCGCCGGTCAGCGTCGTGCGGCCTGCGGTCGCGCCGACCACGAAGCCGCGCGCCATCTGGTCGCCGGCAGCCCAGTTGGCGTCGCCGGTGCGCTGGAAACCGAACATCGAGTAGAAGATGTAGACCGGGATCAGCGGCTCACCGTGCGTCGCGTACGACGTGCCGGCGGCGGTGAAGGCGGCCATGGCGCCCGCCTCGTTGATGCCGACGTGCACGATCTGGCCCTGCGGGCTCTCTTTGTACGCCAGCAGGAGCTCGCGGTCGACCGAGGTGTAGTGCTGCCCGTTCGGGTTGTAGATCTTCGCCGTCGGGAAGTAGGCGTCCATACCGAACGTGCGGGCCTCGTCGGGGATGATCGGCACGATGCGGTTGCCGAAGTCCTTCGAGCGGAGCAGGTCCTTGAGCAGACGGACGAACGCCATCGTGGTGGCGATCTCCTGGTTGCCCGAGCCCTTCTTCGGCAGCGCGTACGCCTCGTCGCCCGGGAGCGTGATCGGCACGTGGTGGCTGCGGCGCTCCGGCAGGTAACCGCCCAGGCTGCGGCGACGGTCGAGCATGTACTGCACCGTCTCGTCCTGCTCGCCCGGGTGGAAGTACGGAGGCTGGTAGGGGTTCGACTCGAGCTGCGCGTCCGAGATCGGGATCTGCATCCCGTCGCGGAAGTGCTTGAGGTCCTCGAGCGTCATCTTCTTCATCTGGTGGGTAGCGTTGCGGCCCTCGAAGTGCGGACCCAGGCCGTAGCCCTTGATGGTCTTGGCGAGGATGACCGTCGGCTGGCCCTTGTGCTCGACCGCGGCCTTGAATGCCGCGTACACCTTGCGGTAGTCGTGGCCGCCGCGCTTGAGGTTCCAGATCTGCTCGTCGGTGTAGTCCTTGACCAGGGCGGCGGCTCGCTCGTCACGGCCGAAGAAGTGCTCGCGGACGTACGCGCCGCTCTCGGCCTTGTAGGTCTGGTAGTCGCCGTCGGGGGTGACGTTCATGAGGTTGAGGAGCGCACCGGCGTCGTCGCGCGCGAGCAGGTCGTCCCACTCGCGGCCCCACACGACCTTGATGACGTTCCAGCCCGCGCCGCGGAAGAACGCCTCGAGCTCCTGGATGATCTTGCCGTTGCCGCGGACGGGGCCGTCCAGGCGCTGCAGGTTGCAGTTGACGACGAACGTGAGGTTGTCGAGCCCCTCGTTCGCGGCGACCTGCAGCTGACCGCGGCTCTCGACCTCGTCCATCTCGCCGTCGCCGAGGAACGCCCACACGTGCGAGTCGGACAGGTCCTTGATGCCGCGGTTGGTGAGGTACTTGTTGGCCTGTGCCTGGTAGATCGCGTTGATCGGGCCGAGACCCATCGACACGGTCGGGAACTGCCAGTAGTCGGGCATCAGGCGCGGGTGCGGGTACGACGGCAGCGCGTGCGGCGCGTGCGACTTCTCCTGGCGGAACCCGTCGAGGTCGTCCTCGCCCAGGCGTCCTTCGAGGAAGGAGCGGGCGTACATGCCGGGGGAGGCGTGGCCCTGGAAGAAGACCTGGTCGCCGCCGGACGGGTGGTCGAGGCCCCGGAAGAAGTGGTTGAAGCCCACCTCGTACAGCGCCGCCGACGAGGCGTACGTCGAGATGTGACCGCCCACGCCGATGCCGGGGCGCTGCGCGCGGTGCACCGTGATGGCGGCGTTCCAGCGGATCCAGCGGCGGTACCGGCGCTCCAGCTCCTCGTCGCCGGGGAACTCGGGCTCGTTCTCGGGGGCGATGGTGTTGATGTAGTCCGTGGTGGGAACCTGCGGCACGTTCAGCTGAAGCTCATGCGAGGTCTGCAGCAGGCTCAGCATGATCTCGCGGCCACGACCGTGGCCCTTGGCCTGCACGAGCTGCTGCAGGGATTCCTGCCACTCGGAGGTCTCGTCGGGATCGCTGTCGAGGGAGTCCTGCGAGTACGGATCCTGATCGTTGACAGTCACAGAAGACCTTTCGTCGTCTGGCAGATCGTGCCAGGGAATCGCTACCGGAGCGGGGCGGGCTTTGTCTGCCCGCCACAACGCACCATCTGCCAGCCTACCGAGTTCGAGAGCTTGCGGACGCACCTCGTAGACTGACCGCGAGGGCCTTTAGCTCAGCTGGTAGAGCGCCACGTTTACACCGTGGATGTCGTCGGTTCGATCCCGGCAGGGCCCACCTTCGGATCCCGTGGATGCCGCTCACCCGCGTTCCGCGTCCCCCTCCCGCTCGTGGGACACGACATGGGGGAGCGCGAAGTCCTCGTAACCGGGCTGTCCGACGCGCGAGTGCCGGTGCGAATAGGCGAAGTAGATGACGAACCCGACGACCAGCCACACCAGGAACCGGAGCCACGTCTCGACGGTGAGATTCAGCATCAGGTAGACGCAGATCGCCGCGGAGAGGCCGGGCAGCCAGGGGTTGAGGGGGACGCGGAAGCTGCGATGCAGGTCGGGGCGCTTGCGGCGCAGCACGATGACGCCCACCGAGACCAGCACGAAGGCCGACAGCGTGCCGATGTTGACCATCTCTTCCAGGAGCCCGACCGGCGTGAATCCGGCGACGACCGCGACGATCACGGTGACGACGATCGAGATGACCCACGGCGTGCGGAACCGCGGGTGCACCTTCGCGAGCCCCATCGGCAGCAGGGCGTCGCGCGACATCGCGAAGATGATGCGCGTGGCTCCGATGAGGAGCGTCAGCACGACGGTGGTGAGGCCGGCGACGGCGCCCGCCGAGATGAGCGTCGCCATCCACGTCGCCCCGTGGAACGCGAACGCGTTCGCCAGTGCCGCCGCAGGATCGAGGTCCTGATAGGGCACCATTCCGGTGACCACGAGTGCGACGGCGCAGTACAGCAGCGTGCAGATGAGGAGTGAGGCGATGATTCCGATCGGCATGTCGCGCTGCGGATTGCGCGTCTCTTCCGCGGTCGTGGCGACGACGTCGAACCCGATGTAGGCGAAGAACACCAGGGCGGCGCCGGCGAAGATGCCGCCGACCCCGAACGCGGTCGGCTCGATGCCCGAGAAGAACTGCAGCAGCGGCTGGCTGAGTCCGGTCGCCGCCTCACGCGGCGCGGGGTCGGGGACGAAGGGCGACCAGTTCGCCGGATTCACGAAGAGCAGCCCGGCGACGATCACGAAGAGCACGATGAAGATCTTCACCGCGACCAGGACCAGGTTCACCCGCAGCGACTCCTTGATCCCGAACGTCATGAGCCCGCCCAGCACGAGGACCAGCAGGATGGCCATGAGGTCGACCGTGCCGCCGTAACCGATCTCGGCGGGGATCGGGATGCCGAGCTGCGCGAGCAGCGTGCCGAGGTACGCGCTCCACCCCTGTGCGACCACGCTCGCGCCGAGGAACATCTCCAGGATCAGGTCCCAGCCGATGATCCACGCGAACAGCTCGCCCAGCGAGGAGTACGAGAACGTGTAGGCGGAGCCCGACACCGGGACGGTGGAGGCGAACTCGGCGTAGCAGAGAGCCGCCAGCGTGCACGCGATGGCGGCGACCACGAAGCTGATGACGATCGCGGGACCTGCGACCTCATGCGCGGCGCGTCCGGTCAGCGTGAAGATTCCGGCGCCGATCACCACGCCGATGCCGAACACCGTCAGATCGAGCGCGGTCAGAGACTTCTTGAGCCGGAACTCCGGCTCGTCGGTGTCCGCGATCGACTGCTCGACGGACTTGGTACGGAGAACACCCATCGTTCGCGCCTTTCGTCATCGGAAGGGCCGGTCGTCGAATGCTAGTCCTCGCCGCTCGCGGCGTCGACGCCCCGCGATAGGTTTGTTCCGTGAACGCCAGCCCCGCAGATCAGCGCCGCCTCGTCGAGGTCGCCCAGCTCGACGCCCGCATCCGACAGGCCGACCACGCGCGGCGGAACCCGCCGCAGGCCGCGCGGGTGCAGGAGCTGCTCGGCCGGCGCCAAGAGCTCTCGCGGGAGCTGTCGGTGCGCCTCGGGGTGCGCGACGACCTTCGCACGGAGCTTTCGCGCATCGAGTCGGATGTGGCGGTCGTCGACGCCCGTGCCGCGCGCGACAGCGAGCGCCTGGCAGCCTCCAGCAACCCCAAGGAGGCGCAGAGCCTCGAGAGCGAGCTCGCCTCGCTGGCGCGCCGCAAGGACGACCTCGAAGACGCCGAACTCGCCGTGATGGAGCAGCTCGAGGCCGCCGATGCGGCGGTCGCCGAGCAGGAGGCGCTGATCGCGACGACCAATGCCGAGGGAGCCGAGCTCAGCGCCGACGGCAAGCGCGCGGTGGCCGAGGCCACCGCCGCCTTCGACGCCGCCGAACGGGACCGCGCCGCGATCGCGGGCACGGTGCCCGCCGACCTCCTGGCCGCGTACGATCGCCTCGCCGCCCGCAGTGCGGGCGCCGCGTTCCTGCGAGCTCGCACGTGCGAAGGCTGTCACATGGTCCTCGCGGGCACCGACCTGCAGGTGCTGCGCCAGGCCGCAGAGGACGCCGTCGTGTACTGCCCCGAATGCGGCTGCATCCTCGTCCGCGACGGGGAGTCCGGCCTGTGAGCCGCTCCCTGCGCCGCCGTGGACGCCGCTGAGCCGGCCGCCTGGGTCGTCCTGGGGCGTTCCCCGCACGGGGCGACGGCACTGCTGCTCGACGCCGATGCGGCGCAGTCCGCTCGCGTCGAGCTGGACGACGGCGAACTCGCGTCGTGGATCACCGATGTGGAGGCGGCGCACGCCCCGCGGTGGGTCTGGAACGACACCGCACGGTGGTACGCGCCGCTCCTCGCCGCCGGGGTGCGCGTCGCGCGCTGCCACGATCTGCGGCTGTGCCACGCGATGCTCCGCGACTCGGCGCTCGTCGATCCCGACGCCCCGGTCCGCCGTCCGAGCGGGTGGGATGCCGCACCGCACGTGCCCGAAGACGCCGCGCCGACCCTGTTCGAGCTCGACGGGGCCGCGGCGCGCACCGGCCTGCCCGACGGCGCCGACGACGCGCGGGACGAGTTCGTCCGCCAGCGCGCCGCCGTCGCCGGCGCACGCGACCCCGGCCGCCTGCGCCTGCTGACCGCGGCGGAATCGGCGGGCGCGCTGGTGGCCGCCGAGATGCGCGCGGCCGGGCTGCCATGGGATGCGGCCGAGCACGACCGCATCCTCGTCGAGACGCTCGGGGAACGGCCCCCGGGCGGTGGTCAGCCCGCCCTTCTCGCCGGCGCCGCCGCCCGCGTGCGCGAGGCGCTCGGCGACCCGACCGCCAGCCTCGACTCGCAGCCCAAGCTGCTGCGATCGCTGCATCGCGTCGGCGTGCTCGTCGAGTCGACGAGCCGCTGGGAGCTCGCCGAGCAGCGGCATCCCGTCATCGAACCGCTGCTGGAGTACAAGAAGCTCTCGCGGCTGCTCTCGGCCAACGGGTGGTCGTGGCTCGCGGAGTGGGTCGCCGACGGCCGATTCCGGCCCGTGTACATCCCCGGAGGCGTGGTGACCGGGCGGTGGGCGTCGTCGGGCGGCGGCGCGCTCCAACTGCCCCGCCAGCTGCGCGAGGCCGTGCGCGCCGATCCCGGCTGGCGGCTCGTCGTCGCCGATGTCGCCCAGCTCGAACCGCGCGTGCTGGCGGCGATGTCGGGCGACACCTCACTCGCCGAGGCCGCGCGCGGCCGTGACCTGTATGCGGGCATCGTCGACAGCGGCGCCGTGGCCACGCGCCAGGAGGCGAAGATCGCCCTCCTGGGGGCGATGTACGGCGCGACGACGGGGGAGTCCGGTCGCCTCGTGCCGCGGCTGCGCCGCGCGTATCCGCGTGCCATGGGCCTGGTCGATGAGGCCGCTCGCACCGGCGAGGACGGCGGCATCGTGTCGACGTGGCTCGGCCGGAGCTCACCGCCGCCCTCATCGGACTGGTCGGCCCTGCAGTCGCTGGCGACCGAGGCGGAGGCATCCCGATCCGACGAGACGCGCGCCAAGAGGTGGGCACGCGATCGGGGGCGGTTCACCCGCAACTTCGTGGTGCAGGGCACGGCCGCCGAGTGGGCGCTCGCCTGGCTCGCGGATCTGCGCACGCGTCTGGCCGCGATGCCGCCTGTAGCCGCCCAGAACGCCGCGGTGCGATCAGGTCCGGTGTTCGCGCGTCAGCCGCACCTGGCGTTCTTCCTCCACGACGAGGTGATCGTCCATGCGCCGCAGGAGCACGCGGAGGCCGCCGCTGAGGCCGTGAGCGAGGCCGCAGCGTCAGCGGGGCGCCTGCTGTTCGGCGGGTTCCCGCTCGATTTCCGGCTCGATGTGCGCATCGCCGAGACCGCGCTCAAGGACTGACGGTCAGCCGCAGCTCGGGTTCGTGACAACGATCTCGGGATCGGTGATCAACGGGGTGTGAAGGAGCGAGGGAACCAGGCCTTGGTCGAGTTCGAGCGTGAAGCGGTACTCGATCGTCTTCGTCTCACCGGGGTGCACCGTGACAGTCACTGCGCTGGTGGGATACCCCGCGTCTTTGACATCCGTCGACGGCAGCTGCTCGCCGTCGATGCTGACGCCGGCGAAGAACGAGTCCGTCGGAGCAGCGACGCTGACGCTGGTGGCGATGTCGCCGGGCGGCACGCCTTCGATCCCGCCGCCGGATACCCACCACGGGAGCGTGGTGCCCGCGTCAGCTGCCGCGGTGTTCGTGAGGGTCACGGTGACGACGGCATCCGTCAGGCCGTCGGATCGGCACTCCGCGCGCCCGATACCCAGTGCCACGTCAAGGAAAGGCCCCATTTTGCCGGTCGTCGCATCGTTGAAGTAAACGGCGAAGGCTCCCGGTTCGGCGTCGGCCTGTCGGGCGCTCGGACCGCCGTAAGCGCTTTCTCGAAGGAGCTCCTCGATGTCGGGATCCGCACTCCACAGGGACACCCGCCCGTCGTCGACCGGGTCCGCGAGGGCCTCCATAAGACCGAGCGCGTCGACGTCACCGGAGAGCGCCGAAGCGAACACCGCCGCGGTGACCTGCTGCTGGAACGCTGTCTGCTCGTCACGATCGAGAGCGGTGTAGACGTCCTGAAGCATCACCTGCAGGAAGTTGTCCGCTGTCAGCTCACCGGCGGGGAGCTGTACCGGTCCCGTGGCCTTGAGCAGGGCGGCGACGGCGGGCATGTCGAGGGAGACGATCGCGTCCGGCGCCTGGTCGGAGCGAGTCTTCCACCACGCCGACACCAAGTCGGCTGTGAGTGCGAAGTCAGGTGTCATCGACGTGTTCTGGACGAACCGTGCGAATTGGTCTCCGAACAGCTCCGTCGTCGATTCCGGCACGGCAGCGATCGGTTGTGGCAATCCGGGGAACTCACCCGGGTCCGTCTGATCGACGAGCGTCACCGTGCCGTGGTCCGAGCGGAGCATCGCGAATGCGCCGGTGATCCCTCCTCCCGTTCGCAGTTCGGCGTTGTTCTGCAGCATCACCAGCAGATTGCTGGGACCGTCTGCCCCGAGCATCGAGGGCAGCGCTCGGACGGCGGGGGTGATCGTGGCAATCGGCTGCGCCGCAGCCGATACTGTCGCACTGAGTCGCTCCACTCCTGACGCGAGCTGCGGGACGAGGACGCTGGTATCCAGCCGGGCGAGGTCGGTCTCAGCCGCAGAGAACGCCGTCGATGTCTGCTGAAGCGGGCCGCCGAGCCGCGCGAGCAATTCGAGATCCAACCCTGAGGCTCCCGCAGTGTTCGCCGTCGCGAGGACATCGACAAGCGGCCCGGCCGCGGTCGCGATGTCGTGAAGGCTCGACGACACCACACGCGCGGCCGTCAGGTCGGCACCCAATCCGGGGATGAGCTCGGCGATGCGCCAGATCGGATCTCCGCTCAAAGCCTCCGCCTGTGCCGCGTGGCCTCGAAGGTTCCCGACCAGATCGCCGAGCCCACTCAGATCACGGGTTCCGACGGCCTCCTCGATTCGGGAAGCTACCGGAAGCATCGCCTCCAGCTCGCTCTTCAGCAGCACCGCGCGGATGCCAACCCAGGCGGTCGCCCCGACGAGCGCCACCAGCGCACCCGTGAGAACGAGCAGGATGTTCCGACGAGTCTTCCGTTTGCGCCCGATGTCGCCAGACGTCGGGCTGTCGGGAGGCGTCACCGCGTCATCGTAGCGCGCGACCGCGACGACGCATGACGAACAGGAGCACGACGCCGAGGACGGCCAGCGCTCCACCCGTGACGGCGATCGGCAGTGTTGACGCGCTCAGACCCGTCGCCGGGAGGCCAGCGGTCGCGGGTTCGCCCGGGTTGTGCGGGTTGGTGGCACACTGCGGCGTCGACGGCGGATACGACAGGGGCACTGCCACCTCGGGGTTCACTTCGATCGTGGCCGAGATGTCACCTCGCGTCCACCGGAAGTTGCCGTCGGTCTCGACCCACTCGCCGTTCACGAACGCCCAGCCGGGCCACCCGGTGGGGTTGCCGTTCTCATCGACCGAGGCTCCGGGCCAGAGCACCCGCCCCGAGAGCGTCCCGTTCACGAGCTCGCCGAGCACGATCGTCTCCGACTCGGTGCCGTTGGTGATCACCAGTCGAGCGGTGTGCCCCGTGGACTGGTTGTCGGGATCCGTCAGTTCCACCGAATAGCTGATCCACGGCACGTCTCCGTCGCACTCGCCGACAGCGGTCGACCCGGCGAGCGTGGGCGCCTGGTGCTGATTTGGCGTGTAACCGTCGTCGCCCTCCGTCTGCACGTATGCGGGAACGGCACTGCCGACAGCAGCAGACGCGGCAGTCGGAAGAGCACACAGCATTGCCGCGATGACACACGCGGACACAACGATCTTGCGCACAGTAATCAGCCTCCCCAGGTGGCTTGAACCGGATGCCGACCTCCCATGGCGGATCCAGTCATCGTCATGGTACCGCACGCAGTTCCTCCGCGGGAACGATCCACGCCGACCGGTCTCCCGGAAGACCCGTAGAATGGCTGAGCGAATGGGTCGGCTGGACGGTCGCGTCGCGGGACTCCCGCGCCGAGGAACGTCCGGGCTCCACAGGGCAGGGCGGTGGGTAACACCCACCCGGAGCGATCCGCGAGACAGTGCCACAGAGAGCAGACCGCCCAGCTTCGGCCGGGTAAGGGTGAAAGGGCGGTGTAAGAGACCACCGGGGTCGTGGTGACACGACCCGCACGGCAAACCTCGCCCGGAGCAAGGCCAGACAGGGGATGATGACGCGGCCCGCCGAGTCCCCGGGTAGGCCGCTGGAGCGGCACGGCAACGTGTCGCCGAGAGAGATGACCGTCCACGGGGCTCACGCCCCCGGACAGAACCCGGCGTACAGGCCGGCCCATTCGCCTCTCGGGCCGGCCGCCTTCGACCGCGGCTCAGCCGCGGGCGAGCGCCGCAGCGCCGATGATCCCCGCGTTGTTGCGGTGCACGGCCGGGACGATCGGCGTTTTCAGGTCGAGCAGGTGCAGGAACTGATCTGCGTGCTTGGACACGCCGCCGCCGACCACGAACAGGTCGGGGCTGAACAGGAACTCGATGTGGCTGTAGTACCACTGCAGCCGCTTCGCCCACTTCTCCCACGAGAGGCTGTGCCGCTCCATCGCGGAGTATGCGGCGTAGGACTCGGCGTCGCCGCCGTGCTTGGCGCGCTGCACGTGGCCGAGCTCGGAGTTGGGCACGAGCACGCCGTCGTAGAGCAGTGCCGAGCCGATGCCGGTGCCGAGCGTCGTGAGGATCGTGAGGCCGGGCTGGTCCTTCGCCGCGCCGTAGCGGACCTCGGCGACGCCGGCCACGTCGGCGTCGTTCGCGAAGTGGATGTCGCGGCCGAGACCGTCTTCGAAGAACTTCTCCGCCTCGAAGTCGATCCACTGGTCCGAGACGTTCGCCGCCGACAGGGTGCGCCCGTTCTTGACGATGGCGGGGAAGGCGACGCCGAGCGGGACGGAGGTGTCGTCCGCGACGCCCAGCGTCGAGAGCACCTGGGTCACGGCGGCGAGCACGTCCGGCGGGTGCGCTCCCGGAGGCGTCGCGACCTTGACCCGGTCGCTCACGAGCTCGCCACGCTCGAGGTCCACGATGCCCGCTTTGATGCCGGTCCCGCCGATGTCCACGCCGACGGCGCGTGCCGCGTCAGATGCCATGCCCTCAGCCTATCCACGACGCGCCGCCGAACCCGAGCCGCCGTCAGTAGGATCGTGCTGACGACCAGCCACCGATCGAGGAGCGCACGATGACGGACGGCAGCGAGAAGTACTGGTACAACCTCAAGACCGGCGAGGTCGAGAAGGGCTTCGAATCGCCCGCGCCCGACCGTGCAGGTCCGTTCGACACGCCTGAGGAGGCCGCCAAGGCGCCCGACGTCATCCGCGAGCGCTCGCGGGCGTGGGCCGACGAGGAGGCCCGCGAGGACTCGTGGGGGAGCGGCCCCGTGTCCGACGAGTCCGACGCCGACCAGTAGTCTGGCTTCGACCCCGCTCATCAGGGCGAGCGGGCCGGATCGGGCACCGGAGAGGACGCGATGGACAAGCAGCGTGACTTCGTTCTGAGGACCATCGAAGAACGAGGGGTCAAGTTCGTCCGCCTGTGGTTCACGGACGTGATCGGCACGCTGAAGTCGGTGGCGATCGCGCCGGCCGAGGTCGAGGGCGCGTTCGCCGAGGGACTGGGCTTCGACGGGTCCGCCATCGAGGGCCTCACGCGGTCGTACGAGTCCGACCTGCTCGCGCACCCCGATCCCACGACGTTCCAGATCCTTCCGTGGCGCGGCGAGATCGACCCGACCGCGCGCATGTTCTGCGACATCACGACCCCGGACGGGCAGCCGGCGGTCGCCGATCCCCGCCACGTGCTCAAGCGCACGCTCGCGAAGGCCGCGGATGCCGGCTTCACGTTCTACACGCACCCCGAGATCGAGTTCTACCTGCTCAAGTCGTCGTCCTACGGCACCGACGGCCCCGAGCCCGTCGACTCCGCCGGCTACTTCGACAACGTGCCCGGCGGCACGGCGCACGACTTCCGCCGTCGCTCGGTCCGCATGCTCGAAGACCTCGGCATCTCGGTGGAGTACAGCCACCATGAGGGCGGCCCCGGACAGAACGAGATCGACCTGCGCTACGCGGACGCGCTGACGACCGCCGACAACATCATGACGTTCCGCACGGTGATCAAAGAGGTCGCCATCGAGCAGGGCGTCTACGCCACGTTCATGCCGAAGCCCATGACCGGCAAGCCGGGCAGCGGCATGCACACGCACATGTCCCTGTTCGAGGGCGACATGAACGCGTTCTACGAAGAGGGCGCGCAGTACCAGCTGTCGAAGGTGGGCCGGCATTTCATCGCCGGTCTGCTCCGCCACGCCAATGAGATCTCGGCGGTCACCAACCAGTTCGTCAACTCGTACAAGCGCCTGTGGGGCGGCGACGAGGCCCCCAGCTTCATCTGCTGGGGCCACAACAACCGCTCCGCGCTCGTCCGCGTGCCGCTCTACAAACCGAGCAAGGGGCAGTCCTCCCGTGTCGAGTACCGCGCACTGGACTCGGCCGCCAACCCCTACCTCGCGTACGCCCTCATGCTCGCCGCAGGTCTGAAGGGCATCGAAGAGGAGTACGAGCTTCCGGCCGAGGCCGAAGACAACGTGTGGTCGCTGACCGACGCCGAGCGCCGGGCCCTCGGCTACGCCCCGCTGCCGGCGAGCCTCGATCACGCGCTCGAGTTCATGGAGGAGTCCGAACTCGTCGCCGAGACGCTCGGCGAGCAGGTCTTCAACCACGTGCTGCTGAACAAGCGTCGCGAGTGGCAGGAGTATCGCTCTCAGGTCACCGCGTTCGAGCTCAAGAGCAACCTCGAACTGCTCTGAGGCCGTCTGACGCATGTCTGCGAGCGATCGGCCCAGCTCCCTCACGCCGCTCGCGCGCGTCGGCTTCAGCCGGCTGGGCGACGCCGAACAGCTGCTCGACGAGCTCACCGGGCTGACCGGCATCCCTCGCGAAGCCATCCTCGAACGCGCGGCGACCGCTGCCGATCCCGACGAGGCGCTGCACGCGGTCACCAAGCTCGCCCGTCGCGACGACCGGGCCGTGCAGCGCGGACACCGAGACTCCCGCGCGTGGCGTGCACTGTGGGCTCTGCTCGGCGCGTCGACGGGGTTCGGCGAGTTCTTCGCACGCCACCCGGCCGAGCTGGACGAGCTCGTCCACGCCGGTGAGCGGCTCCCGACCGATGACGAGCTGCGCGGCTCGCTGCTCGACGCCGTCGGAGCGGTCGACGGCTTCGCCTCGGACGGCGGCGAGAGCGCGTGGGTGGCTCTGCGCGTACGGTATCGCCGCATGCTCGCGCGGATCGCCGCCTACGACCTCTTGAGCCCCTCGCCGGTCGACGAGATCGCCGCCGTCTCGGCGCGGCTCGCGGATGCCGCGGGCGCGGCGCTGGAGGCATCCCTCGCGGTCGCCCGCACGCGGGTGTCCGGCGGAGCCGCAGGAGCCGGCCTGTTCCCGCGCGAGCAGGTGGCCCACACCGGGCTCGCGGTCATCGGGATGGGCAAGACCGGCGCCCGCGAACTCAACTACGTCAGCGACGTCGACGTCATCTTCGTGGCCGGCGGGTCGGCCGAGGCGATGACCGAGTTCGGCGAGAGCCGTATCGTCGACATCGCGACCCGGCTCGCCGTGCAGACCATGCGGGGCATCTCGGGCGTCGAGATCGAGCCGCCGCTGTGGGAGGTCGACGCCAACCTGCGGCCCGAGGGCAAGCAAGGCGCTCTCGTCCGCACGGTCGACTCCCACGTGGCGTACTACGAGCGCTGGGCCAAGAGCTGGGAGTTCCAGGCGCTGCTCAAGGCGCGTCCCATCGCCGGCGACCCGGAGCTGGCCGCGGAGTACATCGCCGCCGTGCAGCCGAAGGTGTGGACCAGCGCCGCGCGCGAGAACTTCGTCGACAGCGTGCAGCGCATGCGCGAACGCGTCACCGAGCACATCCCGGCCGGCGACGTCCCGTACCAGCTGAAGCTCGGGCCGGGCGGCATCCGCGACATCGAGTTCACGGTGCAGCTGCTGCAGCTCGTCCACGGGCTGTCGGACGATCGCATCCGCCAGCGCGGTACGCTCGCGGCGCTGGACGCCCTCGTCGCTGAGGGCTACATCGGCCGGACCGAGGCCTCTGCCTTCTCGCGCGACTACCGCGTGCTGCGTCTGCTCGAGCACCGCGTGCAGCTGCGCCACCTGCGCCGCACGCACCTCATGCCGGAGCGGCCGGACGATCTGCGGGTGCTCGCCCGGGCCAGCGCCCTCGCCGACACCGGGCAGGGCGTGTGGGACCTGTGGGAATCGGTCAAGCGCGAAGTGCGCGACATCCACGTGCGCCTGTTCTACCGGCCGCTGCTGTCCGCGGTCGCGGCGCTTCCCGCCGATGAGCGCGTGCTGTCCACCGAGCAGGCGCACGACCGGCTCGCGGCGATCGGCTTCGCCGACCCCGCCGGGGCGCTGCGGCACATCGCGGCGCTGACGAGCGGTCTGAGCCGCAAGGCCACGATCCAGCGTCACCTCATGCCCGTCATGATCCGGTGGTTCGCCGACGGCGTCGACCCGGACTACGGCCTCCTCGCGTTCCGGCGCCTCAGCGAACGGCTGGGCGACACGCACTGGTTCCTGCGGATGCTGCGCGACTCGTCGGGTGCTGCCGAAAGCCTGTCCCGCGTGCTGTCGGGATCCCGCTACGTGGGCGAGCTCATGGAGTGGATCCCCGAGTCGGCCGCCTGGCTGGATGACCCCGAGCTGCTGCGGCCGCGCTCGGGCCTGGCGCTGCAGGAAGAGGCGCGGGCGATCCAGACACGCCACGCAGGCCTTCTGGACGCGATGCGTGCGGTCCGCGCGCTCCGGCGCCGCGAGCAGCTGCGTCTCGCGCTGGCCGCGATCCTGGGCGCGGTGACGATCGAAGAGGTGGCGGAGGCCCTGACCACCATCACCGAGGTGACCATCCAGGCCACGCTGCGCGCGGTGCGGCGCGATGTCGTGCCCCCGGAGGACGAGTCGCTCGACTTCTCGGTCATCGCGATGGGCAGGTTCGGCGGCGCCGAGCTCGGGTTCGGATCGGATGCCGACGTCATGTACGTGTACCGCGCCAACGGGGTCGACCCGCAACGCGCGCACGAGCTCGCCCTCAAGCTCGTCGCCGGCCTGCGCACACACTCCGAGGACCACCGGGTACCCCTGGAGCTGGATGCCGATCTGCGGCCCGAAGGCCGCAACGGGCCGCTCGCGCGATCGCTCGACGCCTACGCCGAGTACTACCGGCGCTGGGCCCTCTCGTGGGAGGCGCAGGCTCTTCTGCGCGCACGCGGTGTCGCGGGCAGCGTGAAGCTCATCCACGACTTCATGGAGCTCGCCGACACGGTGCGGTACCCCGAGAAGGTCGAACCCACCGCTGTGCGTGAGATCAAGCGGATCAAGGCGCGCGTCGAGAGCGAGCGGCTGCCACAGGGTGTCGATCCCTCGCGCCACCTCAAGCTCGGGCCCGGATCCTTGAGCGACGTCGAGTGGCTGGTGCAGCTGCTGCAGCTGCAGCACGCCCGCGAGATCCCCGCCATGCGGACGACCTCGACCCTCGGCGCGCTGCAAGCGGCCGTCGACGCCGGCCTCATCCCGTCGAACGCGGCCGACCGGCTCGCGGCGGCATGGCGGCTCGCCAGCCGGCTGCGCTCGGCGAACACGCTGCTGTCGGGCCAGACCAGCGACGTGCTGCCCGTCGACCGCAACCGGCTCGACGGCATCGGACGCCTGCTCGAGTACCCGCCCCGCTCCGCCACGCGCGTCGAGGAGGACTACCTCGGCACGACCCGCCGGGCGCGTCGCGTCTTCGAGAAGCTCTTCTACGGGTAGAGGATGCCGCGGCCGCCGGCATCCATCACACCACGGGGCACTGCGGGATCCCTTCGACGCTGTCGCCCGCGATCGGTGCGCCGCTGACGGCCGCCACCACGCGCACGGCGCGGTCCCAGAAGCGCGCGTAGTGCAGCGGATCGTCGTTCACCTGGGTGCGGTGGGCGACGAGCGTCGGTTCGATCCCGGCGCGGTCGGGAACGCGCTCGGCCATCGCACGGTAGAACACCACTGCCGCCGTGTACGGATCCAGTCGCGCTTCTCTCGACCCCCACGAGTCCTGCTGCTGGAACAGGCCGATCGAGGTGGTGCGGGAGCCGTCGGGGTTCGTCTCGCCGCTGGTCTCCCAATCGCCGTAGTCGATGTTGCGCAGCGAGGACTCGCCCATCGCCGTCATCACCGCGATGGTCTGATCGCGCTCGTCGAAGCCGAGGTCCCTGCCGGCGGCGAGGATGGCGCAGGCGTTCTGCAGCTGCTCGGCGCGATACCCGGCGACGGCCGGGACGGAGACGTGCGACCCGTAGTCGGGGAAGGTCTGATCCAGCGACCGCGCGAGGTAGCCGGTGCCGATGAGGAAGGCGGCGACGAGGGCGACCGGCACCGCGATCGCCCACGCGATCTTCATCCGCCGCCCTCGGGAGCGGGCGTGCGAACGCCGTGACGGGCGCCGCCGCGGCGCCGTCTTCACGGCGCGGACACGACGCGCACGGGTCGTGGCGGTGGTGCGGGAGGGCATCGTGTCGCCTTCGGTCGGGGAGCGCGGACGCGTTGATCCAGCCTACGCGCACGCCCGGCGGCGGCATCCGACCGCCGCGCATGCAGAAGGGCCCCGGTCGCCCGGGGCCCTTCTGGCGTGCAGGAACTGCGGTGCTGGAACGTCAGACGCCGAAGTACAGCTCGTACTCGAACGGGTGCGGACGTGCGTTGAGGGGCTGGATCTCGTTCTCGATCTTGTACTCGATCCACGTCTCGATGAGCTCGGGCGTGAAGACGCCGCCCTTCAGCAGGAACTCGTGGTCGGCACGCAGCGCCTCGAGCGAGTCGAGCAGCGAGTTCGGCACCTGCGGGATGTTCTTCGCCTCCTCGGGGGGAAGCTCGTACAGGTCCTTGTCGACCGGCTCGTGCGGCTCGATGCGGTTCTGGATGCCGTCCAGGCCCGCCATCAGCTGCGCGGCGAACGCGAGGTACGGGTTGCCCGAGGCGTCGGGGGCGCGGAACTCGATGCGCTTGGCCTTGGGGTTCGAGCCGGTGATCGGGATGCGGATCGCAGCCGACCGGTTGCCCGCCGAGTAGACGAGGTTGACGGGAGCCTCGTAGCCCTTGACCAGACGCTTGTAGGAGTTCAGCGTCGGGTTGGTGAAGGCGAGCAGCGCCGGAGCGTGCGCCAGGATGCCGCCGATGTACCAGCGCGCGAGGTCGGAGAGCTGCGCGTAGCCCTTCTCGTCGTAGAACAGCGGCTTGCCCTCGAGCCACAGCGACTGGTGCGTGTGCATGCCCGAGCCGTTGTCGCCGAACAGCGGCTTCGGCATGAAGGTCGCGACTTTGCCCCACTCCTCGGCCACGTTCTTCACGATGTATTTGAACTTCAGGATGTCATCGGCCGCGTGCACCATGGTGTCGAAGCGGTAGTTGATCTCCTGCTGGCCACCGGTGCCCACCTCGTGGTGGGCGCGCTCGAGGTGCAGGCCCGACTCGATGAGACGCAGGCTGATGTCGTCGCGCAGATCGGCCGTCTTGTCCACGGGCGAGACGGGGAAGTAGCCGCCCTTGTACGGGGTCTTGTTGCCGAGGTTGCCGCCCTCTTCGGCGCGGCCCGTGTTCCAGGCGCCCTCCTCGGAGTCCACAGAGTAGAAGCTCGAGTTCTGCTTCACCTCGTAGCGGACGTCGTCGAAGATGTAGAACTCGGCCTCGGGAGCGAAGAACGCGGTGTCGGCGATGCCCGTCGACGCGAGGTACTTCTCGGCCTTCTTCGCGACCTGGCGGGGGTCCTTCGAGTAGATCTCGCCGTTGCGCGGGTTGTAGATGTCGAAGACCATGATGAGGGTCTTCGCCTCACGGAACGGGTCGAGGTATGCCGTCGACACGTCCGGGATGAGCTGCATGTCAGATTCGTGGATGTTCGCGAAGCCTCGGATCGAGGAGCCGTCGAACAGCTGGCCGACCGTGAAGAACTCTTCGTCGACGGTCGAGGCCGGGATGTTGAAGTGCTGCTGCACGCCAGGAAGGTCCGTGAAACGGATGTCGAGGAACTTGACGTCCTCGTCCTTGATGAACTTCAGCACCTCGGATGAATCTTTGAACATGAAGACTCCAGAGGTAGGGCATTCGGATCCGCCCGTGCGGGTCGGGCTCCTTGGCAAAGTACCTGCAGGGGATTGCCCGGCAGTATCACCTGTGTTTCGGGGATGTTACGACGGGCTGGGTACCCTTGAGAAGTGACGCAGAGCACTCAGGACTACCCCGGCGAACGCCTCGGACTCCCGCGGGAGGGCAGCGGATCGATCGGCCACCTGGGCCGTCGCGTCGGCGCGCTGTTCATCGACTACGGCGCCGCGTACCTCATCTCCGGGTTCTTCGGGTGGGATCCGCTGGCGATCCTCGCGCTGTTCGCGGCGATCCAGATCGTGTTCCTGCCGACGCTGCAGGGGAGCCCCGGGCACCGGCTGTTCGGGCTGCGGCTCGTGCGCCTCGACGGTGCGTGGGTCGGGCTGTGGCGTCCGGTCATCCGCACCGCACTGCTCATCGTCGTGATCCCCGCGGTCATCTGGGATGCTGACCACCGGGGACTCCACGACAAGGCTGCGGGCACGGTGCTGCTGCGCGCCTGACACGCTCCACGCCCGCGGACCGGATCTCGCCTGTAACGCCGTCGCGCCCGGCACATGGCCGGGCGCGACTGTCAGGCCGTCGGGGCGTGTCAGCGCGGACGCGGTGCGCGCGCCTTCGTCGGGTCGATGCCCTTCGGGATCGGCAGCGACGTGAGCGACTGCGAGACGGAGTCGATGCGCTTGACGACCGCCGCCTGCGTGGTGCGGTCGATCTTCTTGGGGAGCGACTTGATGGTCGACGCGAGCTTCGCGATCGTGACCTCGCCCTCGCCGTCCCCGTGACCGACGTAGAGCACGGTTACCGGCACGCCCGAGGCGACCCGCTGCACCTTGGAGCGCTCGTCGTTCACGAGTCGGGTCAGCCGCCCGCGGGCGCCTTCGCCCACGATCACGACGCCGCCCTTGCCGACCGCGCGGTACACGGCCTCCTGCGTCTTCGGGTTGATGCCGACGGGCATCTCGCTGGCCTGCCAGGAGCGGCCGAGCGACGTCGAGAGCACGTGACCCGTGGCCCCCGGCATCCCGTCGATCTTCTTGTACATCGCCCGCGTCGACAGGCGCGTCATCGTCATCATCGAGGCGAGGACGCCGAGCATGAGGCCCGTGATGCCCCACAGGATGACGCTCCAGATCGCCACCGGCGGGATCAGGAACCCGATGCCGACGCCGACGGCGACGCCGAGGAGGAGGATGCCGCCGAGCAGATACGGCAGCCAGCGAAACTCCTTCTGCGTGAAGGTGTAGAGGGTACGGATCTGGGAGAAGAAGCCCGGGCTCTTCTCGGGTGCGGAACTGCGCGCGGCCATACCTTCCAGCCTACCTTTTCGGAGCGGTCATCCTCGGCTCCTCCCCAGGTGGGCCTCGGCGGACGTCGTCCACAGATCGCTCGCCTCGCTCTCGCGCCGCCGCGATACCGGCGGAGACTTGCCGCGTGACCACCGACGACAGCCTGCTCGGCGCCCCGTACCGCCCGGTCCGCACGGTGCGCGCGAAGGAGGACGCTCCGTGGCAAGGGGTGCTCGCACGTGAGGAGGGCGGTGGGATGCGTCTGCTCGTGGATGCCGGCGAGCTCGGGCCCGACTGGAGCGGATGGGATGCCGCGCCCGACGGCCACGTGCTGACAGCCCTCGACGTCGCACGGCGCCGCGACGGGCACGACGTGGTGCTGCCGGTATGCGTGGAGCGGCTGGAAGACTTCCTGCGCCGGCGCGCGCAACGGCTTGCCCTCACCCCGGGTGAGGCCGTCACCCTCGGCGTGAGTCTGCTGCGGGGGTGCGCTCAGCTCGTCTCTGCGCCCGACAGCGCAGGGGAGTGGTGGCTCGACGACGGCGGCCGGCCCGTCCTGGCGACGGACGTCGGGTCTCGACGCGCGCGGGACGCCACCGCCGACGCGATGACGGCGCTCGATCTCGATCCCACCCTGCGGCGCACATGGGACACCGCGCTGCGCGCGATCACCGCGGAACGCCTGTCGGTGACCGATCTGGTTTCCGCCGAGGACGCGTTGTTCGCCCTGGCGACGCCTGAACCCCTCGGCACGACGAGTCTCGGGCCCCGAGCGGCCCTCGACGTCGCCGCCGCGGCGCGGACGGAGCGCGCGCCGGATGCAGCCGATGCGCCCCGTTCGGTCTGGCAGACACTCCTGCACGGGGTGGACGCGGACCTCGCCGACACGGTGTCGCACGCCACGACGGCGGTCTGGCGGCGGCTGAGCGGGCGACGCGCGACCGGTGGAGAGGTGAAAGGGTCACGACGGATGCCGTGGATCGTGGCGGGAGGCGTCGCCGCTGCCGTCCTCGTCGCCGGCGCCCTCTGGCCGGCCGGGGGACCGGCGACGGCCGACGGCAGCGCGGTGCCGACGGCCGAACCCTCGCCGTCGGCATCGGCCGCGAGCGGATCCGACGACGGCGATGGGACCGGCGGCGTCGAGGACCCGGCAGCCGCCGGCGCGGGTTCCCCGGACGACCTCGCCGCGGTCACAGCCGACCTGCTCGACGCGCGGATCGCGTGCGCGGGAGACGAACCGTGCGTGTCACGCGTCGCCGTCGAGCCCGCGGCTTTGGCGGAGGTCACCGGTGCGATCGATCTCGCGGCGCCCGATCGCACCGTGACCCTCCTGGACGACTTCGGGGACGTGGCCGTGCTCCGCCTCGACGCGATCGATGGCAGCGTCGTCCCTCAGCTCGTGGTGATCCTCCGCACAGACGAGAAATGGCTGCTGCGCGACGTCCATGACGTCGCGCAGCAGCCGTGAGGATCCGCGTTGCGGGTCAGATGCCGAGCTGGCTCTCGAAGGCCGCGGCCTCCAGGCGGGTCTTGACCGCGCTGAGGAAACGGGCCGCGTCGGCACCGTCGACGACACGGTGGTCGTACGACAGCGCGAGGAACACGTAAGAGCGCACCGAGATCGCATCCTTGCCGTCGACCGTCACGACGCCGGGCCGCTTGACGACGACACCCGTACCGAGGATGGCCGACTGCGGAAGGAACACCACCGGAGTGTCGAACAGCGCGCCGCGCGAACCGGTGTTGGTCAGCGTGAACGTGCCGCCGGCGAGCTCGTCCGGCTTCAGCTTGTTGTCGCGCGTGCGCGCGGCGAGGTCGGCGATCTCGTGAGCGATCTGCGCCAGGTTCTTCGTGGCGGCGTCGCGCAGCACCGGCGTGAGCAGCCCGCGCTCGGTGTCGACCGCGATCGACAGGTTCTCGGTCGCGGGGTAGACGATCTGGTCGCCGTCGACGGTCGAGTTGATCACCGGATACGCCTGCAGCGCCTCGGCGGCGGCCAGCGCGAAGAACGGCAGGAACGACAGCTTGTCGCCGGTCTTGGCGAGGAAGTCGTTCTTCACCTTGTCGCGGAAGTTCGCGAGCTTCGTCACGTCGACCTCGACCACCGTCGTCAGCTGTGCCGTCGACTGCATCGACTCGACCGCGCGAGAGGCGAGCACCTTGCGCAGACGCGACATGGGCTGCGTCGTGCCGCGCAGCGGCGACACCTCCAGCGGCGCCGGGGCGGCGGCTGCGGGAGCCGCGGCGGCCGGGGCGGCAGCCGACTCGGCAGCCTTGAGCACGTCCTCCTTGCGGATGCGACCGCCCACGCCGGTGCCCTTGACCGACGCCAGGTCGACGCCCTGCTGCTGGGCGAGACGACGCACGAGCGGGGTCACGTAGGTGACCGCGTCGTCGTCGGCGACCACGGCAGCAGCAGGAGCCACCGCGGCAGCAGGAGCCGCCGCGGCAGCAGGAGCCGGCGCGGCAGCGGGAGCCGGCGCGGCAGCGGGAGCCGGCGCGGCAGCAGCAGCAGGAGCCGGGGCAGCAGCAGCCGGGGCAGCAGCAGCAGGGGCCGGAGCAGGCGCCTCGGCGGCGGGAGCCGGAGCGGCACCGGCCTCGCCGATGCGGGCGAGCGCCGCGCCGACCTCGACCGTCTCATCCTCGCTCACGAGGATCTCCTGCAGGACGCCGGCGAAGGGCGACGGGATCTCGGTGTCGACCTTGTCGGTCGAGATCTCCAGCAGCGGCTCGTCCACGGCGACCTCATCGCCGACCTGCTTGAGCCAGCGGGTGACGGTGCCCTCGGTGACGCTCTCGCCGAGCTCGGGGAGCACGACCTCCTTGCCGGCACCGCCTGCGGCGGGGGCAGCAGCAGGCGCCGGTGCAGCGGCGGGCGCCTCGGCGGCGGGGGCGGCGGCCGGTGCCTCAGCGGCGGGAGCAGCGGCGGGCGCGGCCTCCGTGGGGGCGGCGGGGGCAGGCTCGGCGGCGGCGGCCTCAGGTGCCGGCGCCTCGGCGGGCGCGCTGGAGCCGTCGCCGATCTTGGCGAGCACGGCACCGACCTCGACGGTCTCATCCTCTTGGACGAGGATCTCCTCGATGACGCCGCTCACCGGCGAGGGGATCTCGGTGTCCACCTTGTCCGTGGAGATCTCGAGCAAGCCTTCGTCGGCCTGGACCGTGTCGCCGACGTTCTTGAGCCAGCGGGTGACCGTACCCTCGGTGACGCTCTCGCCGAGAGCGGGGAGGACCACGGATGTGCTCATGAGGAAGTCTCCTTCTGAATGAATATCGGATCTAGCTTAGTGATCGGGGGCGGTCGGGAGGGTCAGAGCGTGTGCAGGGGCTTGCCCGCGAGGGCGAGGAACGCCTCACCGAGCGCTTCCGACTGAGTGGGGTGCGCGTGGATGAACGGCGCGATGTCTTCGGGGTGCGCCTCCCATCCCACGGCCAGCTGGCCTTCGGTGATGAGCTCGCCGACACGGTCGCCGATGAGGTGGACGCCCAGGACGGGGCCGTCCTTCTCGCGCACCACCTTGACGATGCCGCTCGTGCCGAGGATCTCGCTCTTGCCGTTGCCCGCCAGGTTGTACTCGTACGCGACGATGCCGTCCGCGCCGAGCCGTTCCACGGCCTGCGCCTCGGTGAGGCCTACCGAGGCGACCTCGGGGTGGCTGTAGGTGACCTTGGGGATCTGGACATCGGGGATCACGACGGGGGAGAGCCCGGCGATCTCCTCGGCGACGAAGATGCCCTGCTGGAACCCGCGGTGCGCGAGTTGGAGTCCCGGCACGATGTCGCCGACGGCCCACACGTGCGGCACACCGGTGCGCAGGCGCTCGTCGGTGACGACGAAACCGCGATCCAGCGAGACCCCGGCCTCTTCGTAGCCGAGCCCCGCCGTCGCCGGCCCGCGGCCGACGGCGACGAGCAGATAGTCGGCGGTGAAGGTCTTGCCGTCCTCGAGCGTCACCGTGACGGCATCCGCCGTCTGCGTCGCGGTCTGGAACCGCACGCCGAGGGAGTACTGGATGCCGCGACGCCGGTACGCGCGCTCCAGAGCCTTGCTGAGGGCGACGTCCTCGTTGGGCACGAAGTGGTCGAGCGCCTCGACGATCGTGACCTCTGCGCCGAAGGACTGCCAGACGCTCGCGAACTCGACACCGATCACGCCGCCGCCGAGGATCACGACGCTCGACGGGATCTCGTCGAGCTCGAGCGCCTGCTCGCTCGTGAGGATCCGACCGCCGATGTCGAGCCCCGGCAGCGTCCGGCTGTAGGAGCCGGTGGCGAGGATCACGTCCGCGCCGCGGTAGAGGTCGTCGCCGACGCGGACCGCGGTGCCCGACTCGAGCCGGCCCTCGCCGCTGACGACGGTGATTCCGCGCGCCTTCACGAGGCCCTCGAGCCCCTTGTACTTCTTCGCGACGATGCCCTCGCGGTAGCTGCGGACGCCCGCGACGTCGATGCCTTCCAAGGTCGCGCGGATGCCGTACGCCGCCGCCTCGCGGGCGGTGTCGGCGACCTCGGCGGCGTGGAGCAGCGCCTTGGTGGGGATGCACCCGCGGTGCAGGCACGTGCCGCCCACCTTGTCCTTCTCGATGAGCGCCACCGTCTTGCCGAGTTCCGCGGCGCGCAGTGCGGCCGCGTAGCCTCCGCTGCCACCGCCCAGTACGACGAGATCGAAGGTGTGGTCGGTCATCGTGCCTCCTCATCGAGGTCAGTCAGGACGAAGCGGATCAGGCTGCGCACGGTCGCGGCAGTCGGTCCCTTGTCGGTGTAGCCGTACGGCGCGCCCTTGTGGGTCCCGCTGCCGGCGATGTCGAGATGCACCCACGGGATGCGGGGGGCATCGGCTTCGTCGCCCGTGCGGCCGACGAAGTGACGCAGGAAGACTCCTGCGAAGAGCGAGCCGCCCGCGGGATCGCCGATCTTGGCGTTCTGCAGGTCGGCGATGGGGGAGTCGAGTTCTTCGACCATGTGCGCGGGGAGCGGCAGCTGCCACGCCGGCTCACCCGCGTCGGCCGCGGCGGCGAGGAAATCGGCGACCGCCTGCTCGTCGCCCATGACGCCGGTGTGCCTCGTGCCGAGCGCCACGAGGACGGCGCCGGTCAGCGTGGCGACGTCCACGATCACGTCGGGATGCTCGCGGCTGGCGGCCACGAGGCCGTCGGCGAGGACGAGGCGCCCCTCGGCGTCGGTGTTGAGCACCTCGACGGTGGTGCCGTCGAGCAGCCGCAGCACGTCGCCAGGACGGATGGCGGCCCCCGAGGGCATGTTGTCGGCGACGCAGAGCCAGGCGGTGACGCGGACGGGCGCCGCAACCGACGCCGCAGCCCGCAGGACGGCGAGGACCGTCGCGGCACCCGCCATGTCGTACTTCATGCCCACCATCGAGGCGGCAGGTTTGAGCGACAGTCCGCCGGTGTCGAACGTGATGCCCTTGCCGACGAGCGCGATGTGGCGCGTCGCGCCGGCCGGCGCGTAGTCGAGCCGCACCAGGCGCGGCGGCCGGTCCGACCCCTGCCCCACGCCGAGGATGCCGCCGAAGCCCTGCGCGCGCAGCGCCTCCTCGTCGAGCACCTCGACCTGCACGGGCAGGCCCGCGACCGCGTCGGCGGCCTTCTGCGCGACGTCGGCCGGGCCGAGCCACTCGGCGGGGATGTTGACGAGATCCTTCACCAGGGCGACGGATGCCGCAGTCTCGGCGACGAGGCGCAGCGCGACATCGTCCGGATCCGCCGCGCCGTGCACGAGCACCCGCGAGGCACGAGGCTTCGGCGCCTCCGACTTGTAGCCGTCGAACCGGTACCCGCCGAGGGCGGCGCCCTCCGCTGCCGCGGTCCACAGCGCGGGGTCCGCGAACGGTGCGGCGACGGCGACCGTCGCGTAGCCCGTGAGCGAGCGGATGCCGGCGCCAACGGCGTCACGGAGGGCCGCGGCATCCGGGTCCGTGCCCGTCCCCACGACGGCCAGCGGGAGGGTCGTGGACTCCGGCGCGTAGACGCGGAGGAAGGACCCGGTCGAGCCCGCGAAGCCGACGGCCGACAGCGCGTCGCGCAGGCCCGGCCAGTCGGACAGGTCGGGTGCGCTGTCGCCCTCGATCGGGGGCAGCGCCAGCAGGAGTGCGTCGGCTTCGGACTCTCGGACGGGGGTGTTGCGGTACTCGAGGTCGGGGAACGACATGGGATCCATCCTAGGGAGCATGCGTGTTCGCTCTGAGCGCGACGGGCCCGACCCGGGCCCCGCCGACGACTCGTAGCATGGGGTCATGCCTCTCTCCGGCCCGCTGTTCGAGCGCGCGGTCTCCGCGCCCCCGGTACCGCGCGGTCTGCCGCTGGTGATCGCCCTGACCGGCTTCACCGACGCGGGCAGCGCCGTGAGCCGTGTCATCGACTATGTGCGGGACGACCTGTCCCCGTCGCCGCTCGTGGTGTTCTCGAACGACACGCTGCTCGACTACCGCGCACGCCGCCCGATCGTCGCGTTCGACAAGGATCACCTGACTGACTACCGTCCGCCGCGCCTGGAGCTGTCGTTCGCCCACGACTCGCTCGGTCAGCCGTTCCTGGTCCTCGCCGGATACGAGCCGGACTTCGCGTGGGACGCGTTCGCCGCCGCGGTCCTGGAGCTCGCCGAGCTCTATGGCGTGTCGACGGTCACGTGGGTGCATGCCATCCCGATGCCGGTGCCGCACACGCGCCCCATCGGCACGACGGTGAGCGGCACCCGCACCGAGCTCACCGAGGCGCACTCGGTGTGGCAGCCGCACACCCAGGTGCCGGCGACGGCGGGTCACCTGCTGGAGTACCGGCTCGCCGAGGCGGGGGTCCGTGTCGCCGGGTTCGTGCTGCTGGTGCCTCACTACCTGGGCGACTCCGAGTACCCGGCCGCCGCCCTCGCCGCGCTGGACAGCCTGACGGTCGCGACGGGGCTGGTCTTCGCCGGCGACGAGCTGCGCGAAGACAACCGCGAGTACCTCGAGAAGGTCACCGAGCAGATCGAGGGCAGCGACGAGCTGGCGCGCATGGTCCAGGGCCTGGAGGAGCGGTACGACGCCTACATGGCCGGCTCGACGCTCGCGACGCCCATGATCCACACCGGCGACCTGCCCAGCGCCGACGAGCTGGCGGCAGAGCTCGAACGGTTCCTGGCGACCCGGCCCGGCGAGGACGACAAGCGCGGCTCCTGAGCCGGCGCCGCCTGCTCCGTCGGCGCGGCGCGGAATTCTCGTTCCTGCCTGCGCGTTGTCATCAGTACGGAGGTGCGCCGGCCTCGGCGGGGCGATGCTGGCGGCGCACGGCAAGTATGAGATACTAGACGCTCTGACCCGTTGTCAACCGTCTTCGCGAGAGCACTCTGCGAAGCTCGGGACTTGACAAGGGTCTTACTAGTGTCCGAAACCGACCGGAGACGCGCCGTGCGCGTCGACCGGTGAAAGGCGAAACGTGACTCCAGGCACGAACACCAAGGCTCGCTCGGCCGCGAAGGACACCGAGTCGGACGAGACGAAGACCACAGCCGCCAAGAAGGCTCCCGCAGCGAAGGGCGCCGCCAAGGCCAAGGCTGCGCCGAAGACCGCGTCCAAGCGCGCGAAGAAGTCGGACGACGAGTTCGAGGACGACGTCGAAGAGCTCGACGAAGACGTCGAACTCGACGAGGACGAGTCCGCGGACGACGAGGCCGGCGAGGCGACGGACGCCAAGGGCGCCGCCAAGCCGGCGTCGGGCGACGAGAGCGCTTCCGAGGACGAGGAGGAGGACGAGGAGAGCACCAAGCCGGCGTTCACCGAGCCCCTCCCCACCGGCGCGATCGTCATCTCGTCGAGCGACGAGGACGACGTCCCGGTCTACTCGACGCAGATCACCGGCGCCACTGCCGACCCGGTCAAGGACTACCTCAAGCAGATCGGCAAGGTGCCGCTCCTGAACGCGGCCGAAGAGGTCGAGCTCGCGATGCGCATCGAGGCCGGCCTGTTCGCCGAAGAGAAGCTGTCGCACATGTCGGCGGCCGAGAAGACCTCGCAGCTCGGACTCGACCTGCAGTGGGTCGCCCGTGACGGCCAGCGCGCCAAGAGCCACCTGCTGGGCGCGAACCTGCGCCTCGTGGTCTCGCTCGCCAAGCGCTACACCGGCCGTGGCATGCAGTTCCTGGACCTGATCCAGGAGGGCAACCTCGGTCTCATCCGCGCGGTGGAGAAGTTCGACTACACCAAGGGCTTCAAGTTCTCGACGTACGCCACCTGGTGGATCCGTCAGGCGATCACGCGCGCGATGGCCGACCAGGCCCGCACGATCCGCATCCCGGTGCACATGGTCGAGGTCATCAACAAGCTCGCCCGCGTCCAGCGGCAGATGCTGCAGGACCTCGGTCGCGAACCCACGCCCGAGGAGCTCAGCCGCGAGCTGGACATGACCCCCGAGAAGGTCATCGAGGTGCAGAAGTACGGCCGCGAGCCCATCTCGCTGCACACGCCCCTCGGCGAGGACGGCGACAGCGAGTTCGGCGACCTCATCGAGGACACCGAGGCCGTGGTCCCCGCGGACGCGGTGGGCTTCACGATGCTGCAGCGTCAGCTCGAGTCGCTGCTGGACTCGCTGTCCGAGCGCGAGGCGGGCGTCATCCGCATGCGCTTCGGCCTCGGTGACGGCCAGCCCAAGACGCTGGACCAGATCGGCGACACCTTCGGCGTCACCCGTGAGCGGATCCGCCAGATCGAGTCCAAGACGATGGCGAAGCTGCGCCACCCGTCGCGTTCGCAGTCGCTGCGGGACTACCTCGAGTGAGTGAGGCGAACGCCGGCAAGGCGCTCACCGTCCAGGTCGAAGGCTCGTCGTTCGCTCGCATCCCGATCCGCACGCGGGTCGTGATGCCGGGCGACGACCTCGACGACTTCATCCGCGAATACGCGAGCGACGTCGTGCGCGACGGCGACCTGCTGTTCGTGACGGAGAAGATCGTCGCGATCACGCAGGGCCGCTCGTATCTCGTCGAGGACATCAAGCCGCGAAAGCTCGCGTTCTTCCTCTCGAAGTACGTCACGCGCACGCCGTACGGCATCGGCCTGGGCATGCCCGAGACGATGGAGATGGCGCTGCGCGAGTGCGGCACGCTGCGGATCCTGTTCGCGGCGGCGGTCTCGGCGGTCACCAAGCTGTTCGGCCGCAAGGGCGACTTCTACCGCATCGCCGGCGACAAGGCCCGCGCCATCGACGGTCCGACGTCGGGCACGATCCCGCCGTACAACAAGGCGGTCGTCCTCGGACCGGAGCATCCGCGCGAAGTTGCGGAGCACCTCAAGGCGCTGCTCGGCGGCGTCCCTGAGGTCGCCGTGGTCGACATCAACGATCTCGGCGGCAACATCCTCGGCTCGACGCTCGACAGGGCCGGCGAGAAGCAGCTCGTCGCGATCCTTAAGGACAATCCGCTCGGTCAGGGACACCAGTCGACGCCGCTCGGCGTCGTCCGTGCCGTCTGAATCGACACAGCAGGAAGGCGCGGTGCCCGCGGGTGCCGCGCCTTTCGCGTGCGTGGATGCATACGCTCACGCAACATCGGCTGCGGTGAGGTGGAGGAATGTCCACCCCTGTTCGCACCGAGTCCTCCGTCGGCCCGCGACTCTTCCTGTCCGTCCTGGCGACGGCCCTCGTCCTCGCCCTGACTCTCGCGCCCCGCGGCGCCGTCGCGCCCGCCCGCGGCCTCTTCATGGCGGCGGCGGAGCGCTGGGCCGGCCCGCTGATCGCGGGACTGACTTATCCGCAGATCGAGAGCATGCTCAACGCGCTGCTGTTCGTCCCGCTCGCGGCAGCGCTGGCGCTCCTCCTGGGACGGCGGCTGTGGATGCTGGCACCCGTGCTCGGCCTCGCCGTCTCGTGCGCGGTCGAGTACGCGCAGTCACAGATCCCCGGTCGCGTCCCCGACCTTCAGGACGTCCTCTGGAACACTGCGGGCTCGATCGCCGGCGCCGCCGCGGCGGGGCTGCTCCTCCTGGTGACAGGGCGGTCCCGCCACCGGCGCTGAGTCGGGTCAAAACCCGATCGCGGCGCGATAGCGAGGCTTGTGACCTGTGCGGATGCCGGTGACGCTCGGCTTGTTCTCGTACACGCCTGCTCCCCAGTTGCCCTCGACGAGCACGGGCCCCTCGGGTGTCACCACGATGTCCCAGCCCACGTACTGGATCTGCGGCACGACGCGAGCCACCTGGTCGACGAACGCCTTCACCTCGTCGATCATGGGCAGCTGGAAGTCGGCGATCACGAACCCGCTGTCGGGGTGCGTGACGTGCACGTGCGCGTGCGAGTCGTACCCGGGCCCGACCGCATGGCCGTTCTCGTCGAGCATCGTGTAGAAGCCGCCGAACGTCATCTGGTCGCTCACCGCGCCGCGCCCGAACTTCTGCGCCATCGCGAGGATGTGTGTCTTCTCTCCGTCGAAGAACGCCGTCACCCGCGTGGTGTTGACTGTGCCCGGGCAGACCGCCGCGAGGTCGGCGTGCTGGCGGATGACCTCTTCGATCAGCAGCTCGCCGCGATCGAGCAAGCCCCGGTGGAAGGCATCCCAGTCCGAGATCTCGGCCGCGTGGTAGCGGTGGACGCCGGTTCCGGCCTGACCCACCGGCTCCTTCGTGACGATCGTGCCGTGCTTCTCGGCGAATGCGCGCACCTCGTCGGCGTTGCCGGCCTCGACGACCATCCAGTCGCGACGGAGGAACTCGCTGAAGGTGCGGTCGAACTCGACCTTGTCCTGGAACAGGCCGCGGTAGTCGGGGTGGTCGTACTTCTGCGACAGCTCGTTCGACACCGGGTGCGTCATGTACGTGGCGCGCTCGGCGCGATTGAGGATCGCGAAGTCGTAGTCGACGTAGTCCTGGAAGCCCACCTGCCGGAAACCGGCCGACCACAGCATGTCGACCACGACGGCGGGCGTCCACTTGCCGTGCTCGTGGGCGGTCTCTTTCGCACGCTCCAGCACGGATCCGACATCGATGCGGCGGATGCGCCAGGCGAGATAGCGAAGGCGGTTCGAGAGGGCGAGGCCCTGAGAAGACATGCGTGCTCCGGGTTCGGTTCGGGGACCCCGATAGTCTAGAGGCGTGAGTTCGTCGATCCCTGGGCACGGCATGCCGGCACCAGGATCCGGACCCCGCAGCGCACCGGTCGCCCGCATCTCGAGGTCCGCGCTCACCGCGAACGCCCGTGCGGCGAGGGCGCGCGGCATCCACTCGTTCTCTCCGTCGATCTTCGAGGCGGATGCCTGGGGGCACGGTGCGGAGCTCGTGCGGAGCGTCCTGGCGGCGGAGCAGTTCGTGCCGGATCCCGCCGCACGCGACACCCTGTCTGCGGCGAGCCTGCTCGGGCTTCCCGGCGTCGCACCCGGCGTGACTCCTGCCCTGCGTCTCACCGGCACCGTGCTGTCGGTCAAGGATCTCCGCGCCGGCGAGGGCGTCTCGTACGGCTACGCGTTCCGCGCCCCTGCCGACACGCGCGTCGCTCTTGTGACCGGCGGCTACGCCCAGGGCATCGTGCGGGCGCTCGGCGGCGCCGTCGACGTGTCGATCGCGGGGGAGCCGCACCGCATCGTCGGTCGCGTCGCGATGGACGTGTGCGTGGTCGAGATCCGGGATGCCGGCGTCCGGCGCGGCGACGAGGTGCTGTTCCTCGGCGATCCTGCCGCGGGGGAACCGTCTCTCGGGGACTGGATGGACGCGACGGACCTGCAGGCGGCTGAGCTGATCACGATGATCGGCCTGCGAGCGATCCGCGAGGAGGCACCATGACCGCGCGGCTGCACGTCGATCTGGCCGCCCTCACGGCGAACCTCGACCGCGTGCGCGAGACCGTCGCGCCGGCCGAGCTGATGCTCGTCGTGAAGGACGATGCCTACGGACACGGCCTGGAGCCGGTGGTCCGCACCGCCGCGGCGGCGGGCGTGAACTGGTTCGGCGCATTCGATACCCGCACCGGAGCGGCGGTGCGCGCCGTCCTCGGCAAGGGGCCGCGGATCTTCGCCTGGATCGCCGCGTCGCGCCACGACCTCGACACCGCGATCGCCGCGGACCTCGACCTCGGCATCGGCGACGCCGACCTTCTCGAAGAACTGGCGGATGCCGCACACGCCGCCCGCGCGACCGTGCGGGTGCACCTCAAGATCGACACGGGGCTGCACCGCAACGGCGTGCGGCCGGAGGCCTGGCCCGCCTTCGTGCGGCGTGCCGCCGAGCTGCAGACGCAGGGGGCGATCGACGTCGTCGGCGTCTGGAGCCACATCGCCGAGGCCTCGGACGACGAGGACGATGACGCCCGCGCGGTGTACGAATGGGCTCTCGGGGAAGCGGCGGCCGCCGGCATCCCTCCGTCGGTCCGTCACCTCGCGGCCAGCGCAGCATCGTTCGCGCGGCCGGAGTTCCGCTACGACCTCGTGCGGGTGGGGGCGTTCTGCTACGGCATCCGGTCGTCGGGCGGACCGTCGGCCGGCGAACTCGGGCTGCGGCCGATCGCACGGCTCGAGGCCGACGTCACCGCGGTGCACCACGAGAACGTCGAGGTCGGCATCGGGGCCCTCCACGGACTGCCCACGTCGCTGGGCGGTGGGCGCGTGCGGGTGGGCACGTCCGAAGGCGGCCGGCACCTGGAACTCGTGGGCGAGACGCACTCTCTCGTCGAGCGCTGGCCCGGGGCCGCCGTGGGAGACACCGTCACGGTGTTCGGCCCGGGCGTGCGCGGCGAAGGATCCAGCACGGATCTCGCCGAGCTCATCGGCACGATCGGGGAAGAGATCGCCGTTCGCGTGTCGCCGCTGGTGCCGCGCGCCTACGAGAGCTGACGCGCGGCGGGGCGGATCACTCCGAGAGACGCGCCGTCTCGTCGTGCCACGACGTGGCGATGGAGCGGAGCTTCTCTTCGTACTTGCGGCCGTGGTGGGCGCAGAAGAGCATCTCGGTGCCGTTGACCTCGGCCGCGATGTAGGCCTGTGCTCCGCAGGAGTCGCAGCGGTCCATCGCGGTGAGGCGGTACTCGAGGACGGCGGCGGTCTCGGTGGGTGTCGATAGCGTGTTCATCTCGGTGCCTCCTCGTGTACGTAGAACATCCGTATCGGTCAAGAAATACAACCACGCCGCAGTTGCGAGAATGCCCTTGACTGCTCACAGTTCGCTGTGCGCGTAGCGCCGGCGTCCGCGGGAGCGTGTCGGCGCGGGGGTGTCGGGCGCCGCGATTACGATGGGAGATTGTGACCGCCGAGTACTCCGCCCATCATCTTCAGGTGCTCGAAGGGCTCGAAGCGGTCCGCAAGCGCCCCGGCATGTACATCGGCTCGACCGACTCTCGGGGCCTCATGCACTGCCTGTGGGAGATCATCGACAACGCGGTCGACGAGGCCCTCGGCGGCTTCGGCACCCGCATCGATGTGATCCTGCACGCCGACGGCAGCGTCGAGGTCCAGGACCGCGCGCGCGGCATCCCCGTCGACATCGAGCCGCGCACCGGGCTCTCGGGAGTCGAGGTCGTCTTCACCAAGCTGCACGCCGGCGGCAAGTTCGGCGGCGGCTCGTACGCCGCTTCGGGCGGTCTGCACGGCGTCGGCGCCTCGGTGGTCAACGCCCTGTCCGAGCGCCTGGACGTCGAGGTCGACCGCGGCGGCAAGACCTGGGCCATGTCGTTCCACCGCGGCGAGCCGGGCGTCTTCTCCAACGGCAGCCCCGAGTCCGCGTTCACGCCGTTCCAGGAGCGCAGCGAGCTGCGGGTCGCAGGTCGCGCCGCGAAGGGCGCCACGGGCACCCGCATCCGGTACTGGGCCGACCGGCAGATCTTCACCAAGGACGCCGCCTTCAACCTGCAGGAGCTGGAGCAGCGCGCCCGCCAGACGGCGTTCCTCGTCCCCGGGCTCGAGATCGTCATCCGTGATGAGCGCGCCGGGCGCGAGACCGAGGAACCCGTCGAGACCAGCTACCGCTTCGACGGCGGCATCTCGGAGTTCGCCGACTTCCTCGCCCCCGACACGGCGGTGACCGACACCTGGCGCCTGACCGGCATCGGGTCCTTCACCGAGACGGTGCCCGTGCTGCAGCCGTCCGGCGCGATGCTGCCGACCGAAGTGCAGCGTGAGTGCCACGTCGACATCGCGGTGCGATGGGGGACGGGCTACGAGACCGTCTCGCGCTCCTTCGTCAACATCATCGCCACCCCCAAGGGCGGCACGCACCAGCAGGGCTTCGAGCAGGGGCTCATGAAGGTGCTCCGCGACCAGGTGACGCAGAACGCCCGGCGCCTCAAGGTCGGAACCGACAAGCTCGAGAAGGACGACATCCTCGCCGGCCTGACCGCCGTCCTCACGGTGCGTCTGCCTGAGCCGCAGTTCGAGGGACAGACGAAAGAGGTGCTCGGCACCCCGGCCGTGCGTCAGATCGTCACGAACGTCGTCATCCGCGAGCTGACGGCGCGCTTCACCTCGACCAAGCGCGACGACAAGGCGCAGACCGCCCTGCTGCTCGACAAGGTCGTCTCCGAGATGAAGGCGCGCATCTCGGCGCGTACGCACAAAGAGACGCAGCGCCGCAAGAACGCGCTCGAGTCCTCGTCGCTGCCGGCCAAGCTCGCCGACTGCCGCTCGAACGACGTCGCCGAATCCGAGCTGTTCATCGTCGAGGGCGACTCGGCGCTCGGCACCGCCAAGCTCGCCCGCAACAGCGAGTTCCAGGCGCTGCTGCCCATCCGGGGCAAGATCCTCAACGTGCAGAAGGCGTCGATCAGCGACATGCTGTCCAATGCCGAGTGCGCCGCGATCATCCAGGTGATCGGCGCGGGGTCGGGGCGCTCGTTCGACCTGGACGCGGCCCGCTACGGCAAGATCATCCTGATGAGCGACGCCGACGTGGACGGCGCGCACATCCGCACGCTGCTGCTCACGCTCTTCTTCCGCTACATGCGTCCGCTGATCGACGAAGGACGTGTGTACGCCGCCGTCCCACCGCTGCATCGCGTGGTCGTGATGAACCCCGGCTCGAAGCCCAACGACACGATCTACACGTACTCCGAGCAGGAGCTCCACGCCCTGCTCACGAAGCTCACGAAGGCCGGCAAGCGCTGGCAGGAGCCCGTACAGCGCTACAAGGGCCTGGGCGAGATGGACGCCGACCAGCTCGCGGTCACCACGATGGACCGTGCCGGCCGCACGCTGCGCCGCGTCCGGATGCAGGATGCCGAGGCCGCGGCAACCGTCTTCGAACTGCTCATGGGCAACGACGTGGCGCCGCGGAAGGAGTTCATCATCGACTCGAGCGACCGCCTGGTGCGCGAGCGCATCGACGCCTGACGCGTCCCGAGACGACGCGAGGCGCACCGGCTCAGCCGGTGCGCCTCAGGTCATTCCGGGCGGGTCAGCGGATGCCGGTGCCCACGGCCCCGATCACGCCGTCAAGCGGCGTGCCCGAGGCGTCGCGCTTCGCGCCGGAATCGGGGAGCACACGCGTCGCGCCGTCGCTGCCCACCGCGCGCGGGTCGGAGCCGACCCACGCGAGCGTCAGCGCGTCCTCGCCCTTCAGAAGACGCTGGGCGCGCACACCGCCCGTCGCGCGGCCCTTCGCGGGGAACTCGCTGAACAGCGACACCTTGGCGCTGCCGGCGTCGGTGCCCGCGATGGCGCTGTCGGAGCCCGCGACCGTCACCACGACGGCGTCGAACGCCGTCGGACCCACGACGTCGAACGCGATGACGACGGCGCCGTCGGTCAGCCGGATGCCGGCCATGCCGCCGGCGGAACGCCCCTGCGGGCGCACCGATGAGGCGTCGAAGCGCAGCAGCTGGGCGTCAGAGGTGACGAAGACGAGTTCCGCGCCGTCCGAAGCCGGTGCGGCGCCGATCACCCGGTCGCCGTCCTTGAGCGCGATGATCTCGATGTCGTGCTTGCTGCCGATCTCGGACGCGGCGACGCGCTTGACGACGCCCTGCGCCGTCCCGATGGCGATGGGCGGTGCGTCGGTCAGCGGGACGAGCCCCACGACGTGCTCGCCCGAGCCGAGGCCCAGGTACTGGTCGACGCGCGTGCCGGCGGCCAGCTGCACGGAATTCCCCGGGACCGACGGCAGGTCGACGGGCGTGAACCGCACGAGGCGCCCGAGGCTCGTCACGGCGCCCACGTCACCGCGCGTCGTGGTGTCGACCGCGGAGCGGACGGCGTCGTGCTTGGAGCGTCGTGCCGGCGCGACGATGCCGCCGCCCGGCGCTGCGGCGTCCAGCTCGGCGCGCACCATCCGGCCCGTCGCCGAGAGGTAGACGCGGCACGGGGAGTCGGCGATCTGCAGATCGGCGACCGCGGCCGCCGCGCGGGAGCGCGGCTGCACCGGTCCGCCGTTCAGCAGGAGGGTGCGCCGGGGCGTGCCGAACGCTTCGGCTGCGGCATCCAGCTCCTTCGCGACCTGCGCGCGGAGCAGCACGTCGCTGCCGAGCAGCTCTTCGAGCTGGGCGATCTCGGCCTTGAGGTTGTCGCGCTCGGTCTCCAGCTCGATGCGCGAGAACTTCGTCAGCCGGCGCAGGCGCAGCTCGAGGATGTACTCGGCCTGCGGCTGCGAGAGGTCGAAGACGTCCATGAGGCGCGTGCGCGCCTGCTCGCCGTCGTCCGAGGCGCGGATGACCTGGATGACCTCGTCGATGTCGAGGATCGCGATGAGGAGGCCCTCGACGAGGTGCAGTCGTTCCTTGCGCCGGTCCAGGCGGTACCGGCTGCGACGCGTGACGACGCTGATGCGGTGGTCGAGGTACACGCGCAGCAGTTCGCGCAGGCCGAGCGTCTGCGGCTGGCCTTCGACCAGCGCGACGTTGTTGATGCTGAAGGAGTCCTCCAGCGGCGTGAGCCGGTACAGGTGGTCGAGCACCGCCTGCGGGTCGAAGCCCGTCTTGATTCCGATCACGAGGCGCAGGCCCTTGTGCCGGTCCGTGAGGTCGGTGACGTCCGCGATGCCCTGCAGCTTCTTGGCGTTGACGGCGTCCTTGATCTTCTCGATCACGCGCTCCGGACCGACGAGGTACGGCAGCTCGGTCACGACGAGACCCGTGCGTCGCGGGCCGAGGGACTCGATCGACACCTTCGCCCGTGTGCGGAAGCTGCCACGGCCGTTCGTGTACGCGTCCTTGATGCCGTCGAGGCCGACGATGATGCCGCCGCCGGGAAGATCCGGCCCCGGCACGAACTCCATCAGCTCCTCGACGGTCGCCTCCGGGTTGTCGAGCAGGTGGGTCGCGGCCCCCACCACCTCGATGAGGTTGTGCGGCGCCATGTTGGTGGCCATGCCGACCGCGATGCCGGTCGTGCCGTTGACGAGCAGGTTCGGGAACGCGGCCGGCAGCACCTCCGGCTGCTGGAACTGGCCGTCGTAATTGGGGATGAAGTCGACGACGTCCTCGTCGAGGTTCTCGGTCAGCGCGAGCGCGGGCGGTGCGAGGCGCGCCTCGGTGTACCGGGGCGCGGCGGGGCCGTCGTCGAGCGAGCCGAAGTTGCCGTGTCCGTCGACCAGCGGCACCCGCAGCGAGAACGGCTGGGCGAGCCGCACGAGCGCGTCGTAGATCGGGGCATCTCCGTGCGGGTGCAGCTTTCCCATCACCTCGCCGACGACGCGCGCGCTCTTGACGTGACCGCGGTCGGGACGCAGCCCCATGTCGGCCATCTGGAACAGGATGCGGCGCTGCACGGGCTTGAGGCCGTCGCGCGCGTCGGGGAGGGCGCGCGAGTAGATGACCGAGTACGCGTACTCGAGGAAGGACGTCTGCATCTCGGATGAGACGTCGACATCCTCGATGCGTCCGTGGTCGGCGGGAGAGGAGTCGGTGCGGGATGCGGGCATAGGACCTGAAAGCCTCGGGTGACGGCGGGAGAGAAGGGGCGCGGCCGCGGTGTGCGAAACTGGCCCCGATGTCACTCAGCCTACCCGCGGACCCGCCCCGCGCCCGGAGCCTCACCCGTGTCGTCCCCGAGATGGCGGCGGCTCTGGACGGGGCATCGGAGTGGTTCGCGCCGGCGCGCAGCGCGATCGTCTGGGTGCTCGACGGCCTGGGTGCGCACAACCTCGCCCAGCGTGCCGGGCATGCCCGATTCCTTTCCGAGGCGAAGACGAAGCGGGATGCCGCACGCACGGTGTTCCCGTCGACCACGGCGGCGGCGCTCACCAGCCTGCTGACCGGCACGCTCCCGGGCGAGCACGGCATCGTCGGCTACCGCGCACGCGTGCCCGGCACCGATGACGTCGTGAACCAGCTGCGCGGCTGGGACACCGACGGGCTGCCGCTCTCGTTCCAGCGCGCCGAGCCTCTTCCCACGTCGCTGGGTCGCCCCTTCTTCGCGGTGTCGCGCAGTGAGTACGCCGGCACCGGCTTCACCGCGGCCACGCTCGGGGGTGCGCAGTTCCACGCCGCGGACGACCTCGACGAGCGGGTGCGCCTGGCAGCCGACCTGGCCGCACGCACGCCGGGCTCTCTCGTCTATCTGTACGCACCCGACCTCGACGCGATCGGCCACCGGCGCGGCTGGGAGTCCGACGAGTGGGTGGCGACCCTGGAGAGGGTGGATGCCGCCGCCCGCACGCTCGCGGGCGCGCTGGATCGCGGCACGGGGGTGGTGGTGACCTCCGACCACGGCATGATCGACGTCCCCCGCCACCGCCACGTGCTGCTGCACGACGGCGACGAGCTGGTCTCGGGCGTCCGCCTCATCGGCGGCGAGCCGCGCATGCTGCACCTGTATGCCGAGCCCGGTGAAGCGGACGCGGTGCTGGCCCGGTGGCGCCAGGCCGAGGCATCCCGATCGTGGGTCGTCTCGCGCGACGAGCTCATCGCATCGGGACTGATCGGCGACGTCGCTCCGGATGTGCGCGAGCGGATCGGCGACGTGATCGTCGCGCCGCGGGCAGGCATCGCGTATTACGACGATCGGGTGCCCGACAAAGCGCCCCAGAAGATGATCGGACAGCACGGCTCCCTCACCGACGAGGAGCGCACCGTGCCCCTGATCCGGCTGGGCGCGTTCGCCTGACTCAGTCCTCGGTGCGTGCGCCGAAGACGATCTCGTCCCACGACGGCATCGACGTGCGCCCCTTGCGCCGGCCCGCCTCGGCGACGACGGCGGGGGAGGGCGCCTGGTAGTCCGACGGCGTCGGCTCGTCGTCCGCGGAGGACTCGTCGTACCCCGGCTCCAGGGCGTCGAAGAGGGCGACCGGGGCCGCGCCGCGCGGTGCGGCGGCCACCTCCTCAGCGCCGGGGAGCGGTTCGCGCTGGCCCCGACGGCGCCGGAGTGCCTCGAGCAGGTCGGCCGTCTCGGCGGATGTGACCACGGTGGGCTCGGTCGCACGCTTGATCGCCGCCTCCTGCACCGCAGGAGCGGCAGGCGCCGGCAGATCGGGCGACTCGAGGTCCGCGTCGGGAAGACGGCGGGGGCCGAAGGCACCGCTGTCGAAGCGCGAGTCGTCCTTCGGGTGCACGGCGTCGAGGGCGCGCAGGCGGGGGATCAGCCCATCGGGGAGCGAGCCCTGGCGGGAGAGCTGCATCGCGTCCGTGTTCAGAGGCGTGAGCGTGCTGCGACGGGGATCGAACCCCCAGCGTGCGTCGTGGTCGATCTCACCGGCCGTGAACTCGAGTTTCACGATCCAGCCGGTCGGCTCCTTCCAGCTGGTCCACCGTTCGCCGGACGCGCCCGCCTCGGACAGCTTGACGCGCAGCGCCGAGCCGAAGGTCGACTGGCCGTCGCTGTCGAAGTCGCCGCCCAGCAGCACGGGCACGGCCAGAGCCTGGCCGACGATGTGCTCGCGCTCGGCGAGGACGGGGCCCTCGAAGCGCTCCACGTCCTCGACACGGGCGCCGAGCAGTTCGGCGACCTCCCGTGCCGACAGTCCCGCGCGGATGTGCGACTGGATCTCGCGGGGACTCGGCCGCGGGGTCTGCGCATCGGGATCGCGATCACGGCGCGCCTTGCGCAGTTCGACCCGCAGCACGTCGTCGACATCGAGCGAGAATCTGTCGCCCGACTCGGTCGCCAGGATGAGCTTGTCGTCCTCGGTTCCGATGACCTTGAGCTGTTCCATGCGAACGCCCCTTCCAGCTGTCCCGCCCATGCTGTCACAGGGCGCAGCATGGGCCGGGAATATCCCACGCGTGGCGCGAGTTTCACGCGAACGCACGGTGCGAAGCCGGCACTCCGCATTTGCGAAAACCAGAGCCGTCGTGCAAACTATCGCCGCCCGCAAGGGCGAGCGCAACCGCGATACCCCGGAAGTTGAGATCTTCACGCATGGCCACCGATTACGACGCCCCCCGCAAGACCGAGGACGACAGCGAGTCGATCGAAGCGCTCAAGGAGCGAGTTCCCGACAAGCTCTCCGGCTCGGTCGACGTGGAGGACGCCGACAACCCGTCGGGCTTCGAGCTGCCCGGAGCCGATCTCTCGGACCTCGAGCTCGACGTCGTCGTTCTCCCCGCTCAGGAGGATGAGTTCACCTGTGCGAACTGTTTCCTCGTGAAGCACCGCTCGCAGCTCGACCACGAAAGCGCAGACGGTCCTATCTGCGCGGAGTGCGCTGCTTGACCTGATGACGCCGCACTGCGGCAGCAAGCCGATCCGGCGTCCGCGAGGAGATCACCCACGCGGTCGTCGGATCGTCTGCATCTACGACCGGCACGACGAGCACGCCATCGATCCCGCCGCGGATGAGATGCCACGCGCGGGGGTCGAGTCCGGCGCCGCGCTGATGACGTGCGTCATCGCCGGTGTGCACCGTCGGCTCACCGAGGAGGTCGACCGGGATGTGCGCCCGCCCCGCCCGCAGCTCGCCGCCCTCGACGCGCACCACGGGCGCCGCGAGGATCAGCAGCGCGATCACCAGCACGCTGACTGCTGCGCCGATCACGAGCGCGACCGTCGTGTCGATCGGCGTGAAGACCAGGGCCGCCATCGGGCCGGCCAGCGCCGCGGCCACGAGGACCCACAGCGAAGGCCCCAGCCGCTCTCGATATCGCTCCGCGGGGGCTCGTCCGGCTGCGGCCGCGTCGGGCCCGGCATTGCGCGCTGTGTTCTGCATTACCCTCGTTGGGTGACTGAAACGGTGGACGTCCCCATTATCGCCTCCGACGTCCCGGTGTACGCGCACCCTGGGGATGCCGGAGCCGACCTCGTCGCCGCCGAAGCGGTGCGCCTGGAGCCTGGAGCCCGCGCGCTCGTCGGGACCGGCGTGCGCATCGCGCTGCCCGACGGCCACGTCGCCTTCGTCGTGCCGCGCAGCGGCCTCGCGGCCAAGCACGGCATCACGGTCGTGAACAGCCCGGGCACCATCGACGCCGGCTACCGCGGCGAGATCAAGGTCATCCTGCTCAACACCGATCGCGAGCACGCGCACGACATCGCGGTCGGCGACCGCATCGCACAGATCATCGTGATGCCGGTACCCCGGGCCCGCTTCGTCCCCGTGGAGGAGCTGCCCGACAGCGTCCGCGGCGACGGCGGCTTCGGCTCGACCGGCTACCAGAAGGACGGAGTCCTCGCATGACCGACCCCACGCCCGCCGACAGCCCCCGCAAGATCGCGCCCGAGGACCGCGCGACGTCCGGACCCTTCGACGAGTCGGAGGCCAACCCGGTCCGCCCCTACATCGACCTCGGCGGCATCAAGATCCTGCCCCGTGAGGGCTTGAACCTGCGGCTCGAGGTCGAGGAGCAGACGAAGCGCATCGTTGCCGTCGGCCTCGACTACGCCGGCTCGACCCTGCAGGTGCAGCCGTTCGCGGCGCCGCGAACGGCCGGCCTGTGGGAGGAGACCCGCGAGCAGATCCGTCAGCAGATCCGCCAGCAGGGCGGCCGTGTCGAGGAGCGCGAGGGTCCGCTCGGGCCCGAGCTGCTCGCCGAGGTCCCGGTCGTCGCCGGCCCCGAGGCCACCGCGGGCAAGCGCCTCGCGCGCTTCGTCGGCGTCGACGGTCCGCGCTGGTTCCTGCGCGGTGTGATCGGCGGCGCCGCGACCGCCGACGTCGAGGCCGCCGCCGCGGTCGAGGACCTGTTCCGCTCGATCGTCGTCGTCCGGGGCGGATCGCCGATGCCGCCGCGCGACCTCATCCCGCTGAAGATGCCGGCCACGCCGGGCACCGCGTGAGCGACACCCCGCACCCCGAGGACGGATCGCCCGACCCGTCGGCCGACCGTCCGTCCGCGACGCCGCCCGATGCGCCGGCGTCGGCATCCGAGATCCTCGGGGCGGCTCTCGGGGGCGCCGCGCGGCGCGCCGGGCTCGATCCGGCGGCAGGCAAGAGCACGGGTCACGTCGTCTGGGCCGCGATGGGCGGATGGCGCGGCATCCTCGAATCGGTCCTTCCCGGCGTCGTCTTCCTGGTGGTCTGGACGGCGACGTACGACCCGGATCCGGATGTGCGCTCGGGCAACCTGCTGCTCAGCCTCGGCCTGTCGGTCGGGCTCGCCGCCGTGTTCACCGTCGTCCGTCTCATCCAGCGCCAGTCCGCGAGCGCGGCGATCGGCGGACTGATCGCCGCGGCCGCCGCCGCCGCACTCTCGCTGTGGACGGGCCGCGGCGAGGACAGCTTCATCCCCGGATTCCTCACCAACACCATCTACGGCACCGCGTTCCTGGTCTCGGCGCTGATCGGGTGGCCGCTCATCGGCCTCGCCGTGGGGTTCCTGATGGGGGAGGGCACCGCGTGGCGCGCCGACAAGCGCAAGCGCCGCGTGTTCTTCTGGCTGTCGATCGCGTGGGCGGGCCTGTTCGCGGCGCGCCTCATCGTGCAGCTGCCGCTCTACTTCTCCGGCAACGTGACCGCCCTCGGAACGCTCAAGCTGGTGATGGGGCTGCCCCTGTTCGCGCCGCTCGTCGCGGTCACCTGGCTGGCGGTCCGGGCGCTGTACCCCCGCCGCGAGGCGGAAGCGGCCCCCGCCGACGAGTGATACATTTATCTCGACATCAAGATAAATTTCCCTCGCCGGGATTAGGGCGGCCTCACTAGCCGAGGGCCTCGCCGCGAGGGAAGATGGGGATGCCGGGGTTCCGGCCAGCTCCCGCCGCCGACGAAGGAGACAGACGTGTCCACGGTTGACAGCTTCGGTGCCAAGGGCACCCTGACGGTCGGCAGTACCGACTACGAGATCTTCCGCATCGCGACGGTCGAGGGCTACGACAAGCTCCCGTTCAGCCTCAAGGTGCTGCTGGAGAACCTTCTGCGCACCGAGGACGGTGCGAACGTCACGAAGGAGCAGATCCAGGCGCTCGGTTCGTGGAACCCCGACGCCGAGCCCGACACCGAGATCCAGTTCACGCCCGCACGCGTCGTGATGCAGGACTTCACGGGTGTGCCCTGCATCGTCGACCTCGCGACGATGCGCGAGGCGGTCACCGCCCTCGGCGGCGACCCCAGCCGGATCAACCCGCTCTCGCCCGCAGAGATGGTCATCGACCACTCCGTCATCGCCGACCTGTTCGGCCGCGAGGACGCCCTCGAGCGCAACGTCGAGATCGAGTACGAGCGCAACGGCGAGCGGTACCAGTTCCTGCGCTGGGGCCAGACCGCGTTCAACGACTTCAAGGTCGTCCCCCCGGGCACCGGCATCGTCCACCAGGTGAACATCGAGCACCTGGCCAAGGTCATCTACGACCGCGAGGTGGGCGGCGTCCTCCGCGCCTACCCCGACACCTGCGTCGGCACCGACTCGCACACCACCATGGTCAACGGCCTGGGCGTGCTCGGCTGGGGCGTGGGGGGCATCGAGGCCGAGGCCGCGATGCTCGGCCAGCCCGTGTCGATGCTCATCCCGCGCGTGGTCGGCTTCAAGCTGACCGGCGAGATCCCCGCCGGCGTCACCGCCACCGACGTCGTGCTCACGATCACCGACATGCTCCGCAAGCACGGCGTCGTCGGCAAGTTCGTGGAGTTCTACGGCGAGGGCGTCGCCTCGGTGCCGCTGGCCAACCGCGCCACGATCGGCAACATGAGCCCCGAGTTCGGCTCGACCGCCGCGATCTTCCCGATCGACGACGTGACGCTCGACTACCTGCGCCTGACCGGCCGCGACGAGGACGCCGTGGCGCTCGTCGAGGCGTACGCCAAGGAGCAGGCGCTGTGGCACGACGCCGGCAACGAGCCGAACTTCAGCGAGTACATGGAGCTCGACCTCTCGACGGTCGTCCCCTCGATCGCCGGCCCGAAGCGTCCGCAGGACCGCATCCTGCTGTCCGAGGCCAAGGCGCAGTTCGAGAAGGACATCGTGAACTACGCGTCGCCCTCGACGAGCGACGACATCGTCGACCTCGAGTCGAAGCACTCCTTCCCGGCCTCCGACCCGGGTCAGGTCCCCGGCGAGGAGGAGCCGTCGACGCGCCCCGTGCACATCAACAGCGGTGCGCCCGCATCGGCGTCCAAGCCGATCAAGGTCACCACGCCCGACGGCGAGGCCTACATCCTCGACAACGGGGCGGTGACCCTGGCGGCCATCACGTCGTGCACGAACACGTCGAACCCCTCCGTCATGATCGCGGCGGGCCTGCTCGCCAAGAAGGCGGTCGACAAGGGCCTCAAGCGCAAGCCGTGGGTCAAGACGACGCTCGGCCCGGGCTCGAAGGTCGTGACCGACTACTACGAGAAGTCGGGACTCGACAAGGCGCTCGAGGGCCTCGACTTCTTCACGGTCGGCTACGGCTGCACGATCTGCATCGGCAACTCGGGTCCGCTCATCGAAGAGGTCTCGGCGGCCATCAACGAGAACGATCTCGCCGTCACGGCGGTCCTCTCGGGCAACCGCAACTTCGAGGGCCGCATCAGCCCCGACGTGAAGATGAACTATCTCGCATCGCCGCCCCTCGTGGTCGCGTACGCGCTGGCGGGTTCGATGAACTTCGACTTCGAGACCGACGCGCTCGGCAAGGACACCGACGGCAACGACGTCTTCCTCAAGGACATCTGGCCGTCGCCTGAAGAGGTGCAGCAGATCATCGACACGTCGATCTCGCGCGAGCAGTTCATCAAGCAGTACGCGACGGTCTTCGACGGCGACGAGCGCTGGCAGAACCTGCCGACGCCCGAGGGCCCCATCTTCGAGTGGGACGCCGACTCGACCTACGTGCGCAAGGCGCCGTACTTCGAGGGCATGTCGATGGAGCTGACGCCCGTCGCCGACATCTCCGGGGCCCGCGTGATGGCGACGCTCGGCGACTCGGTCACCACCGACCACATCTCGCCCGCGGGGAACATCAAGGCCGGCACCCCGGCCGCGCAGTACCTCACCGAGCACGGCGTCGCGCAGAAGGACTTCAACTCCTACGGCTCGCGCCGCGGCAACCACGAGGTCATGATCCGCGGCACGTTCGCGAACATCCGCCTGAAGAACGAACTGGTCGCGGCCGTCAACGACGGTCAGATCGTCGAGGGCGGCTTCACGCGCGACTTCACCCAGGAGGGCGGCCCGCAGTCGTACATCTACGACGCGAGCATGAACTACCAGGCGCAGGGCACCCCGCTCGTCGTCTTCGGCGGCAAGGAGTACGGCTCCGGCTCGTCGCGCGACTGGGCGGCCAAGGGCACCAGCCTGCTGGGCGTCAAGGCGGTCATCACCGAGAGCTTCGAGCGCATCCACCGCTCGAACCTCATCGGCATGGGCGTCGTGCCGCTGCAGTTCCCCGCCGGCGAGAGCTGGAAGTCGCTGGGCCTGGACGGCACCGAGATCGTCTCGATCAGCGGCCTCGAGCAGCTGAACGAGGGCGTCACGCCGAAGACCGTGCACGTCACCGCGGCGCCGAGCGAGTTCTCGCCCGAGGGCAAGCAGACCGTCGAGTTCGACGCGGTGGTCCGCATCGACACGCCCGGTGAGGCCGACTACTACCGCAACGGCGGCATCCTGCAGTACGTGCTGCGTTCGCTCGTCTGACAGCGGATTCACGGGGGACCGGGTGCCGCGGCACCCGGTCCTTCGTCATGCCGCGGGTAGACTGACAAGGCCCGTCCGGGCCGGGAAAGGAGCGGGGGATGTCGTTGCTGTCGTCCATCACCGGGCCCCGTGATCTCGATGCCCTGAGCATCGATCAGCTGGAGCAGCTGGCGGACGAGGTCCGCGGGTTCCTCGTCGAGAACGTCTCCCGCACAGGCGGTCACCTCGGCCCCAATCTGGGAGTCGTCGAGCTGACGATCGCGCTGCACCGGGTGTTCGACTCGCCGCACGACCCCATCGTGTTCGACACCGGACACCAGTCGTACGTGCACAAGCTCCTGACGGGGCGCCAGGACTTCACCGGCCTGCGCACGCGCGGCGGCCTCGCCGGATACCCGCAGCGTTCAGAGAGCCCGCACGATGTCGTCGAGTCCTCGCACGCGTCGAGCTCGCTGAGCTGGGCCGACGGCGTCTCACGCGCCCTCACCCGCACCGGGCGCAAGGACCGCCACGTCGTGGCCGTCGTCGGCGACGGCGCGCTCACCGGCGGCATGACGTGGGAGGCGCTCAACAACATCTCCGACGACAACGACCGCAACCTCGTCATCGTGGTCAACGACAACGGGCGATCGTACGCGCCCACGATCGGCGGCATGGCGCGATACCTCAACCGGGTCCGCACGGCCGACTCGTACCGGACGCTCCACCGCGGATCCGACACCCTGTTCCGGCGGTTCGGGCCGGCCGGGCGCGCGATGTACCGCGGCATCCGGGGCGGCACGCACGGGTTCCTGTCGAGGTTCACCAACAATGCCGCGCTCTACTCGAACCTCGACATCAAGTACCTGGGTCCGGTCGACGGGCATGACCTGGCCACGCTCCTGGAGACTCTCGAGCTCGCCAAGTCGTACGGCGCGCCGGTCATCGTGCATGCGATCACCGAGAAGGGCCGCGGCTATGCCCCGGCACTCGAGGACGAAGCCGACCAGTTCCACGCCGTCGGCAAGATCGATCCGGTCACCGGCGAGTCGCTGGGCGGATCGGGCGGCAAGGCGTGGACCGACGTGTTCGCCGACGAGCTGGTGACCGTCGGAGAGGAGCGCTCCGACGTCATCGCGATGACCGCCGCGATGCTGCGGCCGACCGGCCTGCTGCCTTTCGCGCAGCGGTTCCCCGACCGCGTCTATGACGTGGGCATCGCCGAGCAGCACGCGGTCGCGTCGGCTGCGGGCCTGGCCTTCGGTGGACTGCACCCGGTCGTCGCGATCTACGCGACGTTCATGAACCGCGCCTTCGACCAGGTGCTGATGGACGTCGCGCTCCACAAGGCCGGGGTGACGTTCGTCCTCGATCGCGCCGGCGTGACCGGCCCCGACGGCCCCAGTCACCACGGCATCTGGGATCTCGCGATGCTGCAGATCGTGCCGCACATCCGCATCGCCGTGCCGCGCGACGAGGCGCGTCTGCGCGAGGAGCTGCGCGAGGCCGTCGCCGTCGACGACGCCCCGACGGTCATCCGCTTCCCGAAGGGCGGCGTGAGCGCCGAGATCCCGACGCTCGAGCGCCTCGCCGACGGCGTGGACGTGCTCGTCCGCTCCGACACGCCCGACGTGCTCCTCGTCGGCATCGGACCGATGGCGCACGTGGCGGTCGAGGTCGCCGACCGTCTGCGCGCGCAGGGCATCGGCGCGACCGTGGTCGATCCCCGGTGGGTCGTCCCGGTGCAGCCGTCGATCGTCGAGCTGGCGGCATCCCATCGCCTCGTCATCACGATCGAGGACGGCATCCGGGTGGGCGGGATCGGCACGCGCGTGCGGCAGGTGCTGCGCGAGGCGGGCGTCGACACGGCGGTGGACGAGCTCGGTGTCCCCGACGAGTTCATCGATCACGCGAGCCGCGAGCAGATCCTCGAAGACGCCGGGCTCACCGCGTCCAAGATCGCCCACGACGTCGTCGCCCAGGTTCTCGGGACGCGCATCCCGGTCGCCCGCGGCGCGCAGACCACCGAGATCCCCGTCATCCCCACGTTCTCACGCGACGATCGCGGCTAGAGCCGTCCGCCGCGCGTCACGCACCCACGGACGCGACGAGGTCCAGCAGCTCCTGCAGCGGCCGGCGGAGCAGGGGCATGCGGGTCAGCGGGAGCGCGAGGCGCAGCAGTCGCAGACCGCGATCCAGGAGCGCACGCGTGCGCTCCTGGCCGGGCGAACGGTCGTAGACCCAGAACAGCGCGAGCAGCAGGTGGCCGAGCACGAGCGCCCGGGGGAGCGCCGCCCGGAAGTCGTCCGGGAGCGGTGAGCCGGCAGCGCCGTCCACAGCCTCGCGGAAGAGCTCCTGCGTGATCCCGAGCGCCTCGGCGGACTCGTCCGACAACGGGTTGATCGGCGAGCGGGGCGACACCGCGGCCGACAGGAACTCCGGGGCATGGGCATGGAACGGCGTGAGCTGGTCGAGGCCGGTGCGGTAGACGATCGCCAGCCGGTCCACGAGATCCGTGGATGCCGCCAGCTCCGGCAGGGCGGCATCCCGGTGCTTCTGCTGGACGTCCAGATACAGCTCCTGCACGAGGTGGTTCTTCGTGGCGAAGTGGTAGTGCGTGGTGCCCACCGAGACGCCGGCCTCTTCGGCGATGAGGCGGATGGTCGTGGCGTCGTACCCGCGCTCGTGGAACGAGAGCAGGGCGATGTCGCGCAGCTTCGCCCGGGTGCGTTCGCTCTTCGTGAGCGGGGGAGTCGAGACCGCGGCATCCTCACTGAACATGTTCAGAAGCTAGCACGGACACCGCATGAAAGCATGGTGGCATGACCTCTGCGAACCTCACCCGCGACGAGACCGCGGCCCGCTCGAACGTGATCCGCCTGGAGGCGGTCGAGGTCGAGCTCGACCTGCGCAACGCACGCGATCTCACGACGCAGACGTTTCCGACGACCGCCACGCTGACCTTCGACGCCACGGCCGATGCGACGTGGATCGACTTCATCGGCGCCTCCGTGGACGGCGTCACCGTCAACGGCGCCCCGCGCGAGGTCGACTGGGACGGCTCCCGCATCCGCATCGAGGGCCTCGCGGAGCACAACGTCGTGAGCGTCCGCGCCCACGGGCGCTATAGCACCTCGGGTGAGGGCCTGCACCGGTTCCGCGACCCGGTCGACGGCGAGGTCTACCTCTACACGCAGTACGAGCCCGCGGACTCCCGGCGGGTGTACCCCGTCTTCGAGCAGCCCGACATGAAGGCGCGGTGGCGCTTCACGGTGGATGCCCCGGACGCGTGGCAGGTCCTGTCCGGCGGCATGGAGACCGGGCGCGAGGCCCTGCCGGACGGCGTGCGCGTCGCGTTCGCCGAGACCCTGCCGGTCTCCAGCTACATCACCGCTGTCGCGGCGGGTCCGTATCACCGCGTGGACGGCGTGTGGGAGGGCGGCGACCGGGTGGTTCCGCTGGGCGTGCTGTGCCGGGCATCGCTCGCCGTGCACCTCGACGCCGACGAGATCCTGGACATCACCCGGCGCGGGCTGCAGTTCTTCGAGGAGGCGTTCGCCTACCCGTATCCGTGGGGCAAGTACGACCAGATCTTCGTGCCCGAGTACAACCTCGGCGCCATGGAGAACCCGGGGCTGGTGACGTTCACCGAAGGCTACGTGTTCCGCGGCGCCTCGACCGCGGCTCAGCACGAGGGCCGGGCCAACACGATCCTGCACGAGATGGCGCACATGTGGTTCGGCGATCTCGTGACGATGCGCTGGTGGGACGATCTGTGGCTGAAGGAGTCCTTCGCCGACTTCATGGGCGCCCACACCGCCGTCGCCGCGGGCGGATACCCGGACGCGTGGGTGACGTTCGCGAGCCGGCGCAAGGGGTGGGCGTACGTCCAGGACCAGCTGCCGACGACGCATCCCATCGTCGCCGACATCCCTGACCTCGAGGCTGCCAAGCTCAACTTCGACGGCATCACGTACGCCAAGGGGGCCTCGGTGCTCAAGCAGCTCGTCGCTTTCGTGGGCGAGGACGCGTTCTTCCGCGGAGCGCAGCGGTACTTCGCCGACCACGCGTTCGGCAACACGACGCTGCCCGACCTGCTGTCCGCGCTGGAAGCCGAGTCGGGGCGTGACCTGACGGCGTGGAGCCGTGCCTGGCTGCAGACCAGCGGGCTGTCAGAGATTGCGGTGGAGCGGGACGACGTGAACGGGCTGGTGCTGACGCAGACCGACCCGCGCCCGCATCGGCTCACATGCGGACTGTTCTCGGTCACGGGCGATCGTCTCGTGCGGCAAGGAGACGTCGAGGTCGAGGTCGTCGACGCACGCACGCCGCTCGGGCGGGTGAGCGCGGACGGCATCGACCTCGTGCTGCCGAACGTCGACGACAGCACCTACGCGAAAGTGCGCCTGGACGCGCGCTCGACCGATGTGGCCTCGGACCACCTGTCATCCATCGACGATCCGGTGGCCCGGGCGGTGATCTGGGCGGCGCTGTGGAACGCCACCCGTGACGGCGACCTGCCGGTCACGCGGTTCGTGGCGGTCGTGTCGCGGCATGCGACGCACGAGCCCAACGTCGCGCTGCTCGCCGACGCGCTCGCTCATACCCACGCCGCGATCGGGCACTACGCAGCGGCCGATGCGCGTGATGCCCTTGCCGGCGCGTGGGTCGAGACGTGCTGGAACGCGCTGTGGGCAGCGCAGCCGGGTTCTGACGCGCAGCTCGCCTGGGCGCGTGCCCTCGGTGCGGCCGCCGGACGTTCCGCGGGCAAGGCGGACGAGATGCACGCGATCCTCGCGCGCACCGCGCCGGCTCCGGACGGCCTCGCACTTGACCCCGAGCTGCGCTGGGCGTGGCTCATCGCGCTGGCGGCCACCGGGCATGCGTCGACGGAGGACGCCGACGCCGAACTCGCGGCCGATCCGTCTGCGCAGGGCCACGTCGCCCACCGGACGGCGCTGGCCGCCCGCCCCGACGCCGCGGTGCGCGTGTCGGCGTGGCGCGCAGCCTGGGAGGACGAGAGCCTCACCAACGATCACCTGGCCGCGACGATCGCCGGTGCGCGCGCCGGTGACCGGCGGGATCTGGTCGCGGACCTCGACGACGACTACTTCGCCCGCATCCGCCCGGCCTGGGCATCGCGCAGCATCGAGATCGCGCGGCGGCTGGTGGTCGGACTGTTCCCGTCGTCGGGCTCGCTCGACGATGTGGACGGGTGGCTCGCCGAGAACGACGATGCCCCGGCCGCTCTCCGTCGCCTCGTGATCGAGCAGCGTGACGGCCTCGCTCGGGACCTCCGAGTCCGCGCCGCGCAGCCCGTCGCGCCCTGACAGCCGCGGCCCCGGGAACACGGGGCCTGAAACGGCGGTGGCCCCGGGCGAGCGCCCGGGGCCACCGTGTCGTCGGAGGGGTCAGCTCTCGATGCCCCGGATGGGCGGGTGGTGGAACGTGTCGCCGAACGCGCGCTCGGACGCGCCCTCGCGGTCGAGGTACGGCGAGGCGCCACCGTCGATGAACGGCCAACCGGCGCCGAGGATGAGGCACAGGTCGATGTCTTCGACCTCGGGCACGACGCCATCGTCGAGCATCAGCTTGATCTCCTGCGCCAGTCCGTCCTGCACGCGACCGAGGATCGTCGCCGCCGACGCGGGCGACGAGCCGACAGCCGGCTTCAGGAGCTTCTCGGCGGCCTTGGTCCAGCCGGTCACGCGACCGCCCTTGTCCTTCTCGACCACCTCGGGCAGCTCCGCGAGCGCGTGGAAGTTCTCGTTCGCGTAGAAGCGCTCCGGGAAGGCGTGCACCATGGTGTCCTGCACGTGGGCGGCCACCTTCCAGCCGACCAGGTCGATCAGCTGGAACGGGCCCATCGGCAGGCCGAGCGGGGCGAACGCCTTCTCGACGTCGGCGACCGGCGTGCCCTCGTACACGGCGCGTGCGGCCTCGCCCATGACCTTCGCCAGCAGACGGTTCACGACGAACCCGGGGGCGTCGGCGGTGAGCACCGCGTTCTTGCCGAGGTTCTTCGCGACGACGAACGCCGTCGACAGCGCGGCGTCCGACGTGTGCGGCGTCTTCACGATCTCGATGAGCGGCATGACCGCCACCGGGTTGAAGAAGTGGAAGCCGACCAGCCGCTCCGGGTGGGCGAGCTTCGCGCCGATCTCCTCGACGGACAGCGAAGACGTGTTGGTCGCGAGGATCGCGTCCTCGGCGATGATCTGCTCGATCTCTCCGAACACCTGCTGCTTGACACCGACCTCTTCGAACACGGCCTCGATGACGAAGTCGCAGTCCGCGTACAGGCTCTTGTCCGTCGTCCCGGTGACGAGCGCACGGAGCTTGTTGGCGCTGTCGCCGTCGAGGCGGCCCTTCGCCTCGAGCTTGCCGATCTCGTCGTGGATGTACGCCACGCCCTTGTCGACGCGCGCCTGGTCGAGGTCGGTGATGAGCACCGGCACCTGCAGCTTGCGCACGAACAGCAGGGCGAACTGGCTCGCCATCAGACCGGCGCCGATGATTCCGACCTTGGTGACCTTCTTGGCCAGCTCCTTGTCGGGAGCTCCGACCGGACGCTTCGCACGCTTCTGCACCAGGTCGAAGGCGTACATCGACGCCGCGAACTGGTCGCCCGTGACGAGTTCGGCCAGCGCCTCGTCCTCGCGGGCGAAGCCCTCTGCCTTCGTGCCGCCCTTGGCCTTGTCGAGCAACTCCAGCGCCGCATACGGCGACTTCGGCACGGTGCCGATCTTGGACTCGAGCATGCCGCGCGCCATCTTGATGGCGATCGGCCACTTGGTGAGGCGCTCGATCTTGCCGGGCTCGTTCTTGCGCTCCACCTTGACCTTGCCCGTGAGCACGCCGTCCGCCCAGTTCAGCGAGTCCTCGAGGTAGTTCGCCGCGGGAAAGATCGCGTCGACGATCCCGTAGTCGAACGCCTGCTGGGGCTTGAGCATCCGGTTCTGCTTGAGCGGGTTCGAGATGACCACCTCGAGCGCGTTCTCGATGCCGATCAGGTTCGGCAGCAGGTAGGCGCCGCCCCAGCCGGGGATGATGCCCAGGAACACCTCGGGCAGCGCGATGGCGGCGGCCGAGGCATCCACCGTCCGGTAGGCGCTGTTGAGCGCGATCTCGAGCCCGCCACCGAGCGCCAGCCCGTTGACGAAGGCGAACGTCGGCACGCCGAGGTCGCCGAGCTTGCCGAACACCTTGTGTCCGAGCTGTGCGACCAGCCGGGCGTTGTCCTTTGAGCCGACCTTGGTGATGTCGCTCAGGTCGGCGCCGGCAGCCAGGATGTACTGCTTGCCGGTGATCCCGACCGCCTGGATCTCACCCGCCGCGACGCGCGCCTTGAGCGCGTCGAGCGTCTCGCCGAGCTGGAACATCGTCGCCGGTCCGAGCGTGTTCGGGCGCGTGTGGTCGCGGCCGTTGTCGAGGGTGATGAGTGCGAGCACCTTGCCCGAGGCGAGACGGATGTCGCGCACGCGGGAGTGCGTGATCACCTCGCCCTCGGTGAGGGCGAGGATCGGCGAGAAGTCGATGTCGTCGTAGTTCGTCATTCGTGCAGGCCCTTACTTGCGCTTCTTGCCGTCGTAGAACGGGTTCTCCCAGATGACCGAGCCGCCCTGGCCGAGGCCCACGCACATCGCGGTGAGGCCGTAGCGGACGTCGGGACGCTCGGCGAACTGCGCCGCGAGCTGGATCATCAGGCGGACGCCCGAGGCGGCCAGCGGGTGGCCGAGGGCGATCGCGCCGCCCCACTGGTTGACGCGGGGGTCGTCGTCGGCGATGCCGAAGTGGTCGAGCAGCGAGATCACCTGGATGGCGAAGGCCTCGTTGAGCTCGAACAGGCCGATGTCGTCGATCTTCAGGCCGGCCTTCTTCAGGGCCTTCTCGGTCGAGGGGATCGGCCCGATGCCCATGATCTCGGGCTGGACGCCGGCGAAGGCGAACGAGACGAGCTTCATCTTCGGCCGCAGGCCGAGCTCCTTCACCGCACCGCCGCCGGCGAGCAGCGACATCGTCGCACCGTCGGTGAGGGGCGACGACGTGCCCGCCGTGACGCGGCCGTGCGGCCGGAACGGGGTCTTCAGCGCAGCCAGGTCCTCCATCGTGGTCTGCGGGCGACGGCCTTCGTCCTCGGTGGCCAGGCCCCACGAGCCCTCGGCGTCCTTGATCGCGACCGACACGAGGTCGGGCTGGATCTTGCCGGCGTCGTACGCCGCCTGCGCCTTGTGCTGGCTCAGCATGCCGAAGCGGTCCGAGCGCTCCTTGGTCAGGTGCGGGAAGCGGTCGAAGATGCGCTCCGCCGTGACGCCCATGTTCAGCGCGCCCGGGTCGACCATCCGCTCTGCGACGAAGCGGGGGTTCGGGTCTGCGTTGCCGCCGATGGGGTGATGCCCCATGTGCTCCACGCCGCCGGCGAGGGCGACGTCGTACATGCCGACGCCGATCGAGCCCGCCATCGTGGTGACGCTCGTCATCGCGCCGGCGCACATGCGGTCGATCGCGAAGCCCGGAACCGTCTGGGGGAGCCCGGCGAGGATCGCGACGCTGCGCCCGAGCGTGAGCCCCTGGTCGCCGGTCTGCGAGGTCGCGGCGATCGCGACGTCGTCGATGCGGTCCTTCGGAACGTTCGGGTTGCGTTCCATGAGCCCGATCGTCGCCTTGACGGCGAGGTCGTCCGCTCGGGTGTTCCAGTACATGCCCTTCTCGCCGGCGCGCCCGAAGGGGGTGCGCATTCCATCGACGAAGAAGACGTCCGAGATCTCGGCCACTCTGCCTCCAAAAATAGGGATGACGCCAGCCTAGGAGGGGGCGCAGAGCGACTGGAATCGGGTGGCGGAAACCTACGAAGCCGCTTCGGACGCCCTCGAGGCCTCTTGCACGGAACCCACAAAGGCATCGGCGATCACCTGTGCGGTCTGCTCAATCTGCCAGCGGCGCGCACCGAGCTCCGCGAGGGCGTCGCCGATGGATGCCGCCGACAGCGGCTGCGGCGGCGCCCAGGCGACGCGGCGCAGCAGCTCAGGGGTCAGAAGGTTCTCGGTGGGCATGTGGAGCTCTTCGGCGCGATGCTCGACGAGCGGGCGCGCCGCCTTCAGCCGCGCATCCGCCTCGGGGTTGCGGTCGATCCACGCGCGGGGCGGCGGCAGGGTGTCACCGCCGCTGGCGCGCTCCAGCGGGAGCTGCGTGACGGCGCGGCCGGCCTCGATCGCCGCCCACCACCGGTCCAGCTGCGTGCGGCTCGCACGACCCGTGAAGTCCTTCACGGCGGCCAGGGCGCTCTTGGACGCGGGGTCGGCGAGCACCGCCGCGACGAGGGCGCGGTCGGGCACGAGTCGTCCCGGCGCGACGTCTTCTTCACGGGCGTACTCCTCCCGCGCCGTCCAGAGCTCTCGCGCCACGGCGAGCGCCTTGCGCCCTCGCACCGTGTGCAGTCCGCTCAAGCGCCGCCACGGCTCCTCGCGCCGCGGCTTGGGCTCGCGTTCGAGCACCGCCTGGAACTCCTGCGCGGCGAAGTCCGTCTTGCCCTGCTCGTCCAGTTCCACCGCCAGCTTGTCGCGCACGTCGATCAGGTGCTCGACATCGAGCGCCGCATACTCCAGCCACGACTGGGGCAGCGGGCGCGTCGACCAGTCGGACGCGGAGTGCGCCTTCGCGAGCGTGATGCCCAGCGTGTCCTCGACGACCGCTCCGAGCCCCACGCGATCGTGACCCAGCAGGCGGGCCGCCAGTTCGGTGTCGAAGATCCGCGGCGGCTCCAGACCGAGCTCGCGCAGCGAGGGCAGATCCTGGCTGGCCGCGTGCAGCACCCACTCTTCGCCGCCGATGGCGTCCTCGAGCGGCCGGAAGTCGCCGATCGGGGGCGGGTCGAAGAGGAACACCCCCGCTCCGCGGCGGTACACCTGCACGAGGTACGCCCGCTGCGAGTAGCGGAATCCGGAGGCGCGCTCGACGTCCACCGCCACCGGCCCCGTGCCGTCGGCGAGACGGCGCGCGGCCTCGGCTGCGCCGCCTGCCTCATCGATGACGTCGTAGTCAGCCACGAGGCGACCTGCGCGAATCGAGCATCGCGATCCCTTCCGAGCCGGGCGGAAGACCCGCCAGCATGCAAACCAACTCCGCCCATGCTTCCACGTGTGGAGCGATCGCGCCCTCCGGCGACCACGACGCCCGCAGCTCGATCTGGGCGCCGTCGCCTTCTGCGGTCAGGGAGCCGAAGCCTTTGGACAGCGTCTTGGTGGCCGTTCCGGACGCCGAGTGGAAGGCGGCCTTCCGGGACTCCAGGGCGTCGGTGAGCCAGGTCCAGGCGACGTCGGCGAGCAGCGGGTCGATGCCGATCTCGGGCTCGAGCGGCGCCTGGGCGAAGCAGACGATCCGCCACGCCCCGTTCCACGGCGTCGGCTCATCCGGATCGTGCAGCAGCACCAGGCGACCGGTGCCGTACGGGGAATCGCCCTCGTCGGCATCCGGGCGCACGTCGCCGGCGATCGCGATGGAGTCGGGGGCCAGTCCCTGCGGCGCCGCGATCTCGCGCACCGTCAGATCGTCGCGGAACACGATCGCGCGCACCGCGTCGGCCGCCTGCTCGAACGAGTCGGGTGCCGCGGGGGGACGCTGCTCAGCCACGCGGACAGACTAGAGTGATGCCTCGATGGTCGTCTCCAGGCGCGCCGCGAGAGACGGCGCAACACCCACCCGCAGCCGGCTGAGGGCCTCTCGCCCCGCACCCGGACCGCGTTCTCGTGCCTACGTCGCCGGCGTCAAAGCCGCGCTCACGGTGCTGAGCTTCGGCCTCGCCGCTGCCGTCGGCGCACTGGCGGCCGGTTCCGTGGTGATGGCGCGGAAGGTCGTCACGCCTGCCCGGCGGCTGCCCGACACCCGCATCCTTGCGCTCGACACCGCCGCGCAGACGATCACCCTCTCTCGGACGGCCGACACCGAGCTGCCCGGCCGCTACGGCCTGTTCACGACCGGGACCTCGGACTACGTCAAGCTCGGCTCGGTGCTGTCGGAGGACGCCGCGAGCGTCAAGCGCAAGCTGCTCACCCACGTCGGCTCGGACGCGCGGCTGGAGCCGGACGCCGCGTTCAGCGGCTGGTACTTCGATCGCCCGGAGCAGCTGCATCTGCCGTTCACCCCGGAGCTCATCGGCTCGACCGTCGGCCCATGCCCCGCCTGGCTCTTCCCGGCGGGCGACGGCGAGACGTGGGTCATCCAGGTGCACGGCCGCGGCACCACGCGGGCGGAGTGCCTGCGCGCCGTGCCGGTGTTCCACGGCCTGGGCATCACCTCCCTGGTGGTCTCGTACCGCAACGACGGCGAAGCGCCGCGCAGCCGCACGGGCACGTACGCGCTCGGGGACACCGAATGGCGCGACGTGGATGCCGCCGTCGGCTTCGCGCGTCGCCGCGGCGCCCGGCGGATCATCGTGATGGGGTGGTCGATGGGCGGTGCGATCGCCCTGCAGCTGTCGCTCAACTCCGCCCACGGCGACGTGATCGCGGGCCTCATCCTCGAGTCTCCCGTCGTCGACTGGCGGGTCGTCCTGCATTTCCACGCGCGCGCCGAGCGGGTCCCCGGTGCCGTGAGCCGGTTCGCGATCAGCGCACTGCAATCGGAGTGGGCCGCACCGCTCGCGCGCACCGGCGGGGCCATCGATCTCGACCGGCTCGATGTCGTGGCGAGGGCCGCCGAGCTGCGGCATCCCATCCTCATCCTCCACAGCGATGACGACGGTTTCGTGCCGTCCGACGCCTCGCACGGTCTCGCCCTGGCGCGCCCCGATCTCGTGGAGCTGCAGGTGTTCGAGGTCGCGCGGCACACCAAGCTGTGGAACTACGACCAGGAGCGCTGGTCCGACAGCATCCGTTCGTGGCTGGAGCGCCAGGGCCTCACGGCCGGGTAGGCGCCGCCTCGCTCACGCGGCGGACTTCGCCCGCACCTGGCGCTGTGCGCGCAGGAGCATCCCGGTCATCCCCGAGATCCGCAGCGGCGACACGACCTTCGTGAGCCCGAGGGTCTGCGGGAAGTCGCCGGGGATGGCGAGCACCTCGGCGCTGCTGAGACCGGTGATCCCCTGCGCCAGGATGCTGGCGAAGCCGCGCGTCGTCGGCGCCTCGGCGGGAGCGGTCGCGTGCATCGTGACGGTGCCCGTGGCGTCGACGTCCACGATGATGTACACCGGCGACTGGCACTCCACGACACGCTCGGCGAGCTCGGGGTGCCCTTCGTACTCGGCGGGCACCGCCGGCAGCTCGTACGAGAACTCCAGCAGCAGCTGCAGCCGGTCGGATTCGGGCAGCTCGAGGAACTCGTCGCGGATCTCGGCGAGGGGTTCGGGAAGGGCGTCACTCATCGCGACCAGTCTCCCACGCGCAGCCGGGCGGGGAGGATGCCGGCGCGTCAGCGTCCCGGGACGGCGCCCGGCTCGCCACCCGTCACGATCGGCACGCGCACCGCGCTGCCCCACTCCGTCCACGAGCCGTCGTAGTTGCGGACGTCCTGGAAGCCGAGGAGGTGCGTCAGCACGAACCAGGTGTGGCTGGACCGCTCGCCGATGCGGCAGTAGGCGACGATCGCGTCGCCGTCCTCGAGGCCGGCTTCGCCGCGGTAGATGGCGTCGAGCTCGGCGCGGGGCTTGAACCCGCCGTCCTCGGCGACCGCCCGCGCCCACGGCACGCTCTGGGCCGTCGGGATGTGCCCGCCGCGCAGCGCGCCCTCCTCGGGGTAGGCCGGGGCAGAAGTGCGGGATCCGTCGTACTCCTCGGGGGAGCGGACATCGATGAGGGGCCCGGCGCCCAGGTGCGCGAGCACGTCGTCCTTGTACGCGCGCAGCAGGGAGTCGTCGCGCTCGACGACGGGGTACTGCGTCGGCGCCGGGTTCGAGGCATCCGTCGTGATCGGGCGTCCCTCGGCGATCCACTTGTCGCGGCCGCCGTCGAGCAGGCGCACGTCCTCGTGGCCGAACAGCGAGAACACCCACAGCGCGTACGCCGCCCACCAGTTGTTCTTGTCGCCGTAGATCACGACGGTGTCCTCGCGCGAGATGCCCTTTGCGCTCAGCAGCGCGGCGAAGCCCTCGCCGTCGACGTAGTCGCGCACGACGGGATCGTTGAGCTCGGTGTGCCAGTCCACCTTCACCGCCCCAGGGATGTGCCCCGTCTCGTACAGCAGGACGTCCTCGTCGGACTCGACGACGACGAGCCCCGGCTCTCCCAGCCGCGCCTGCAGCCAGTCGCCGGTGACGAGCCGGCCCGGCTGGGCGTACTCGGCGAACTTCTCGGACGACGTGTCGATCTCGACGGGCATGGCTTCTCCTGCGGTTCTGTGCGCCGGGGTGCCGGCGGCGTGCTGACGATGAGCACAGGGCTGACGGTTAGGGTTGAACCGTCGATTCCGACCCTAGATTCCCACGTGCCCGCGCGGCCCCGCGACGTAAGACGCCGTCACAGGCCGCGTGAGACCGCGACAGAGGACCCGCATGACCGTCTCCGCCACCCGCACCGGCATCGTCCACCTCACGGAGCGTGCGCCGCAGCTCACCGGAGCGGAGATGGTGGCCGCGCTCGTTCCGCCGCCCCAGTTCGCCGGCGCCACGTTCGACACGTATCGAGCCGATCCGGCGTATGCGTCGCAGCAGGAGGCGAAGGACCTGCTGATCGCGTTCACCGGCGGGGGAGCCCCGGCCAAGGGCGGCCTGTTCCGGCGGGCCAAGCGCCCCGAGATCAAGCCGGGCGTCTACCTCGACGGCGGCTTCGGCGTCGGCAAGACCCACCTCCTGGCGTCGGTGTACCACGCGATGCCCGCGCGCCGGAAGTACTTCGGATCGTTCATCGAGTACACCGCCCTGGTCGGAGCGCTCGGCTACCAGAACACGGTGGAGCTGTTCCGCGGCTCGGACCTGCTCTGCATCGACGAGTTCGAGCTCGACGACCCGGGCGACACGATGGTCATGACGCGACTGCTCGGTGAGCTCGTCGCGTCGGGGACGCGCCTCGCGGCGACCTCGAACACCCCGCCGAACGCCCTAGGCGAGGGCAGGTTCGCCGCGCAGGACTTCCTGCGCGAGATCCACGCCATGGCGTCGAGCTTCCAGACCGTGCGCATCGACGGCACCGACTACCGCCACCGCGCGGTCGACGGTCACGCGGCGGTGCTGTCGGCCCCCGCGTACGAGGCGGCCGTCGCGGATGCCGCCACCACGAGTCTCGTCTCGGACGACGGCTTCGACGGGCTGGTGGCACATCTCGCCCAGGTGCATCCCTCCCGCTACATCCGCCTCATCGACGGCGTCGCCATGGTCGGCCTGCGCGAGGTGCAGCCCTTCACCGACCAGTCGGCGGCGCTGCGCTTCGTCGCGTTCATCGACCGCGTATACGACGCGCAGCTCCCGATCCGCGCGACGGGCACCTCGCTGGATCTCGTCTTCCCCGACGAGATGCTCGCCGGGGGGTACCGCAAGAAGTATCTGCGCGCGATCTCGCGTCTCGTGGCATCCACTCTGGCCTGAGTCCGCCGCGCGCGACCCGGCAGGCTCCGGCCTGATTCACGGGTCGTCTTCGGCGCGCCGAAACACGATGTTTACGCTGAGGGCCGCCGTGTAACCGACGGGAAACACGGGATGGTCCGCTGCGGAAACGGCGCCTCGCGACACTGAGGGGACCCGACGCTATCCTGCGTCCCCCGCAGAGAGGTTCTCCACCGAGATGGATCAAGGCAACACCGCATTCATGCTCATAGCGGCTGCGCTCGTCCTGTTGATGACGCCCGGTCTCGCATTCTTCTACGGCGGCCTGGTGAAGGCCAAGAGCGTCATCAGCATGATGATGCTCAGCTTCGGCGCCCTCGGCCTCATCGGCGTGCTGTGGGTCATCTACGGCTACGCGATCGCGTTCCCCGGCTCTGAGGGCCTCGTGCCGCCGTGGTCGATCGACTGGTCGGCGATCGGCCTGACGAGCCTGCTGGAGGTTCCGGAGGGCGCCGCCTACCCGCCGCTGGCCTTCGTCGCGTTCCAGGCGACCTTCGCCATCCTCACCGTCGCACTCGTGTCGGGCGCCATCGCCGACCGCGCGAAGTTCGGCTCGTGGATGATCTTCGCCGCGATCTGGGCGACGATCGTCTACTTCCCGGTCGCGAGCTGGGTGTTCAACTTCGGCCTGGCCGAGGACGGCAGCTTCGCGTACGGCGGCTGGATCACGTACGGCATGCAGGAGTGGTTCGGCGTCGGCGCGATCGACTTCGCCGGCGGCACCGCGGTGCACATCAACGCGGGTGCGGCCGCCCTCGCCCTCGCGCTCGTCCTCGGCAAGCGCCTCGGCTTCCAGAAGGGCGTGCACGTCCCGCACAACCCGCCGTTCGTGCTGCTGGGCGCGGGTCTCCTGTGGTTCGGCTGGTTCGGCTTCAACGCGGGCTCCGAGCTCGCCGCCGACGGCACCGCAGCCGTGGCCTTCGTCAACACGATCGCCGCCCCCGCCGCCGCCCTGCTGGCGTGGCTGCTCGTCGAGAAGATCAAGGACGGCAAGCCGACCTCGGTCGGCGCCGCCTCGGGCGCCGTCGCCGGTCTCGTCGCGATCACCCCGGCCTGTGCCGCGCTGACCCCGATCTGGGCGATCGTGCTCGGCCTGGTGGCCGGTGCCGTCTGCGCGCTGGCGATCGAGCTCAAGTACAAGTGGGGCTTCGACGACTCGCTCGACGTGGTGGGCATCCACCTCGTCGGCGGCCTGCTGGGCACGCTGTACCTCGGCTTCTTCGCGAACAACACGGGCCTCATCTACAGCGGTGACCTGACGCAGCTCATGGTGCAGGCGATCGCCGCCATCGCGGTGCTGGTCTACTCGTTCGTGCTCGCCTACGCCATCGGCTGGGGCATCGAGAAGACGATCGGCTTCCGCGTGAAGAACGAGGACGAGGTCGCCGGGATCGACACGGTCGTGCATGGCGAGGAGGGCTACGTCCTCGAGGGCGCTCGCGTCTGATCCGTCCCGTACCGACCCCGAAGGGGCGTCGCGGTTCCCCCCGCCGCGACGCCCCTTCGGCGTTCCCGCGCCGCAGCCGGGGGGAGGATGCTGCAGACGCCCGTTATCGTGATGCCGTGGCCCGCGGCATCCTCTCGTCCCTCCTGAACGTCCTCCTTCCGTCCCGTCGGCCGTCGAGGCGCACGACGACCGCGACGGTCACCGGTGAGGCCGGTCCCGGCCGCTACGGCGCCACCGCGACACGCGAGATCGCTCCGCCCCGCAGCTCGGCGCTGCGTATCACCTACAAGCCCGTCCACGACGCGGACCCCGACGCCGGCGAGATCGTCTGGACCTGGGTGCCGTACGCGGAGCGCGACGGCCGCGGCAAGGACCGGCCCGTGCTGGTCATCGGGCGGCGCGACGCCGACACCGTGTACGCCGTCAAGCTCACGAGCAAGGCGCACGACGGACAGCGGGACTTCCTCCCGATCGGGTCCGGGGCGTGGGACTCGCAGGGGCGGCCGTCGTGGGTCGACATCGACCAGTTCTACCTCGTGCACCGCTCCGGCATGCGACGCGAGGCCGCCGCGCTCGACCTGGAGCGCTTCGTGCGCGTCGCGGACGCGCTGCATCGCCGCTACGGCTGGGCCGTGGGGGAGCCGCGCTAGGCTGAGCCCGCCCGGTCCGCCGTCGGCCGCGCTCGCCTCAGTCCGAGGGCAGGATGCCGCGATCCCAGCGCGCCTCCGCGCTCACCGAGGGCGCGGTGGACGCGTCGTAGCAGCGCACCCACTGGGGCGTGACCACGATCAGGGCGATTGCCTCGTCGTGCACGCGTGATCCCGGCGCGTGACGGAGGAACTCCTCGCCCAGCGCGTCGCGTCGGTCGAGAGGCGCGAGCGCCGCGGTCCCCTCGATCTGCAGTGTGACGTCCCCCGAGGTGCCGACCACCAGCGCGATCGCCGGCTGGACGCGGAGGTTCGCGACCTTGCGGGAGGAGGCGAAGGCGTTGAAGAGGATAGACCCGTCGTCGAGTGCCACGAGCCCGACCAGGGCGGCTTCGGGCGAGCCATCGGGGGAGACCGTCGCCACGACGCCGCGGCCATGGTCACGCAGGAACGCCACGACGGACGCCCGCTCGTGGGGATCGAGCACCATGGACAGCACGATACAGCCCGGAGAACAGCGAAAACCCCCGGCGAACCGCGGGTTTTCTCATGGTGGGCGATACCAGACTCGAACTGATGACCTCTTCCGTGTGAAGGAAGCGCGCTACCAACTGCGCCAATCGCCCGTGCCCCCGAGGGGGACGAGTAACGATAGTACCGGATGCCGAGGCATGCCTCGAACCACAACGGTGTGACACGCGCGGGGTGCATCTGGTTTTGCATGCGGCCGAGCATCGGCTAAAGTCTTACAAGTGCCCGGCGCGAGAGCGAAGGGAACGAAATGCGGATGTAGCGCAGTTGGTAGCGCATCACCTTGCCAAGGTGAGGGTCGCGAGTTCGAGTCTCGTCATCCGCTCAAGTGCAGGGGTCTCCTCCAGGGACCACAGCACGTGGGGTCAAACCACACGCGGTGGCGTGGCCGAGCGGCTAGGCACCGGCCTGCAAAGCCGTTTACACGGGTTCGAATCCCGTCGCCACCTCGCCGACAACTTAACAGCCTCTTTAGGCGCGATTGGCGCAGCGGTAGCGCGCTTCCCTGACACGGAAGAGGTCACTGGTTCGATCCCAGTATCGCGCACGACGAAACCCTCGGTTCTCCGAGGGTTTTTTGTTGCCCGGAATCAGCGCACGTGCTCAGCCGGGTAGACGTCCCGGATGGACTCCCGGAAGAACCGCCCCGCACTGTCGGCCGACAGGAGTGCCCGGTGCACGGACGGCGGCACCGCGAAGTAGCGGTACACCTCGCCGGAGGTGAATTCGAGCTCGAGCACGGCCACGTCGGCGTCATACCCCGCCGACGTGATCGCCGTGGAGTCGAGCCGGTGTCGTCGCACGGCTTCAGGCTAAGCGGCCCGGGCCTGGTCACTGGGTAGAATCGTCGCGTGGAACTCGTCCGGTCGCTCGCTGCGGCGGCATATCAGGCCGTCACGCGAACGCTCGGCGCCTGAGCGGGCGGGGCGCGGCGTGCGCCCGAAGCTGAGTAGCCTTGATCCGAGCCATTCCCAGGAGAGTTTCCGTGACTGACGCTGTGCCTTATCCCGCTGACGGCTTCGCCCTGTTCCCCGACCGATCCGTGGTCGCGCTGAGGGTGAACGGCGAACTGAAAGACCTCGCGACGGTGGTGACCGAGACGGATGCCGTCGAGCCGGTCACCATCGACAGCCCGGATGGCCTCGCCATCCTCCGCCACTCGACCGCGCACGTCCTCGCGCAGGCCGTCCAGCGGATCAACCCGCAGGCGAACCTCGGCATCGGCCCGCCGATCACCGACGGGTTCTACTACGACTTCGGCGTGGAGCATCCCTTCACCCCCGAGGATCTGAAGGCCATCGACAAAGAGATGCAGCGCATCGTCCGCGAGGGCCAGCGCTTCGTCCGCCGTGTCGTGACCGACGAAGAGGCCCGGGCCGAACTCGTGGACGAGCCGTTCAAGCTGGAGCTCATCGGCCTCAAGGGCGGCGGCGCCGAGAAGACCGAGGGCGCCTCGGTCGAGGTCGGCGCCGGCGAGCTGACCATCTACGACAACGTGGACCGCGACGGTCAGACCGTGTGGAAGGACCTCTGCCGCGGCCCGCACCTGCCGAACACCCGCCTGATCGGCAACGGCTGGGCGCTGCAGCGCGTCGCCGGCGCCTACTGGCGCGGGAGTGAGAAGAACCCTCAGCTGCAGCGCATCTACGGCACCGCATGGCCCACGAAGGACGAGCTGCGCGCGTATCAGACCCGCCTCGAAGAGGCGGCCAAGCGCGACCACCGCAAGCTCGGCAAGGACCTCGACCTGTTCTCGTTCCCCGACGAGATCGGCTCGGGCCTGTCGGTGTGGCATCCCAAGGGCGGCATCGTCCGCGGCGAGATGGAGCAGCACGCGCGCCGTCGTCACATCGCCGGCGGCTACACCTACGTGTACACCCCGCACATCTCGAAGCAGGACCTGTTCCTCACCTCGAACCACCTCGTCACCTACAAGGAGGGCATGTTCCCGCCCATCGTGATGGACGAGGAGCGCGACGAGAACGGCGAGATCACCAAGCAGGGCCAGGACTACTACCTGAAGCCCATGAACTGCCCGATGCACATCCTGATCTACAAGGAGCGCGCACGCAGCTACCGCGATCTGCCGATGCGCCTGGCCGAGAACGGCACGGTCTACCGCAACGAGCTCTCGGGTGCCCTGCACGGCCTCACCCGCGTCCGCGGGTTCACCCAGGACGACTCGCACCTGTTCGTGACTCCGGAGCAGCTCGAGGGCGAGGCGACCCGCGTGCTCGAGTTCGTCATCTCGATGCTGCGCGACTTCGGCCTCGACGACTTCGAGCTCGAGCTGTCGATGCGCGACGACGAGAAGGACAAGTGGATCGGCTCGGACGAGTTCTGGGAGTACTCGACGAATGCGCTCCGCAACGTCGCCGTCGCCAGTGGGCTGAAGCTGACCGAGGTGCCGGGCGAGGCCGCCTTCTACGGGCCGAAGATCGACCTCAAGACCCGTGACGCCATCGGCCGCACCTGGCAGCTGTCCACGGTCCAGGTCGACCCGAACCTGCCGGAGCGGTTCGAGCTGGAGTACACCGACCGGGACGGCCAGAAAAAGCGCCCGATCATGATCCACCGCGCCCTGTTCGGCTCGATCGAGCGGTTCTTCGCGATCCTGCTGGAGCACTATGCGGGCGCGTTCCCGGTGTGGCTGTCGCCGGTGCAGGTGGTCGGCATACCCGTCGCCGAGGAGTTCGCCGACTACCTCGGCGAGGTCGTCGACCTGCTCAAGGCCGAGGGCGTGCGCGCCGAGCTCGACCACTCCGACGACCGCATGCAGAAGAAGATCCGCACGCACACCACCCAGAAGGTGCCGCTGCAGCTGATCGCGGGTGCCCAGGACCAGGCGGCCGGCACGGTCTCGTTCCGCTTCCGTGACGGCTCGCAGGAGAACGGCGTGCCGATCGCGGACGCCGTGCGCCGCGTGCGCGAGGCGATCGCGTCGCACGCGCTGGTGAACACCGCGGAGGACTTCGCGTGAACGACGACGGGGCCGGGTCGGGCGCTCCCGAAGGGGATGCCGCCGACTCGGCCCTCGTCGACGCCGCGACGTTCGCCGGAGTCCCGGACGAGTTCCAGCGCCTGTGGACGCCGCACCGCATGGCGTACATCCAGGCCGGCCCCGAGGTGCTGCGCAAGGAGTGCCCGTTCTGCGAGGCTCCGCGCAAGTCGGACGAGGACGGACTCATCGTCTTCCGCGGACGCACCGCGTACGCGTTGCTGAACCTGTTCCCGTACAACTCCGGGCACCTGCTGGTGTGCCCCTACCGGCACATCGCGACGTACGACCAGGCGACCGACGAAGAGGTCGCCGAGATCGGCGCGCTCACCCAGCAGGGCATGCGCGTGCTGCGTCAGGTGTCGCGCTGCGACGGGTTCAACATCGGCATGAACCAGGGCCATGTGGCGGGCGCGGGCGTCGATGAGCACCTGCACCAGCACATCGTGCCGCGGTGGGCGTCCGACGCGAACTTCTTCCCGATCATCGCCAAGACGAAGGCGCTGCCGCAGCTGCTCGGCGACGTGCGCCGCGCGATCGCCGACGCCTGGAACGTGTGAGCGTGTGAGAAGGGGATGCCGCAGGCCGCGGCATCCCCTTCTCACATCCCGTCAGCGCACCTGCTCGACGGTGAACTGCAGGCGCGGGTTCGCGTAGGCGTCCTGCGACTCGATGAGCTGCAGCTCGCGCTCGCCCGAGGCGTGCGTGCGCTCGAGCAGGTCGAAGACGCTCGACGTCGTGCGCGCCAGCGCGTCCGCGGCGTCGCCGGTGCGGCGGTAGTGCGCGGTGAACAGCGCGGCGGTGACATCGCCCGAGCCGTTCGCCTTCATCGGGATGTGCGGGGTCTGCACGATCCACGCGCCGTCGTCGGTGACCGCGAGCATCTCGATCGTGCCCTCCGGGCGGTCGGGCCGCTCGACGCTCGTGACGAGCACCGTGCGCGGGCCCATCCCGCGGGCGAGGTCGGCGGAGGCGAGCGTGGACTCGAGGTCGGCGGGCTCGGTCTGGGTGAGGAACCCCAGCTCGAACTGGTTGGGCGTGATGATGTCGGCGGCCGGAACCACGCGGTCGCGCAGCAGCACCGGGATCGCCGGGGCGACGAAGCAGCCCGACTTGGCGTTGCCCATGACGGGGTCGCACGCGTAGACGGCGTCGGGGTTCGCGGCCTTCACACGCGCCACCGCGTCGAGGATCACATCGGCGATGCCCTCACCGCCCTGGTAGCCCGAGAGGATGACGTCGATCTGCGGGAACGCGCCGCGCTCCTCGATGCCGAGGATCACCTCGCGCACGTCGTCCGGGCTGATCATCGGGCCGCGCCATGCGCCGTACCCGGTGTGGTTCGAGAAGTTGACGGTGTACACCGGCATCACCTCGACGCCGATGCGCTGGAGCGGGAACACGGCTGCCGAGTTGCCGACGTGGCCGTAAGCGACCGCCGACTGGATCGAGAGGATCTTCACCGGTCGATCATCCCACTTCCCGCAGCCGGGCCCTGCCGCCGGCCGCGCCGACCGCGGCGGCCAGATCCGCCGCGAGCTGGACGGCGTCGTCGTCGTCCAGGTCGTGCACGGTCAGCCGCAGCCGGTGCGAGGGCTCGTCGCCGGCGAGGACGAACTCGTCGCCGGGGCGAGCCAGCCACCCGCGCCGCATGAGCTGCTCCGAGACGTCGCGTGCGGGCACCGGAAGCGGGATCCAGAGGTTCAGCCCGTCGCCGGCGTCGGCATCCAGCCCGTGCTCCCGCAGCAGCGAGACGAACGACGCGTTGCGCGCCGCATAGTGCGCGCCGGCGTCGGCGATCGACGCCGCGGTGGCGGCATCCGTCACGAGCGCGTGGGTGAGTCGCTGCAGAAGATGGCTGACCCACGTGGTGCCCGGGGTCAGTCGCATGGCGAGGCGCTCCGCGGTCTCGGGATCGGATGCCGTCACGGCCAGGCACATGTCGGGTCCGAGGAACTTCGACACCGACCGCACGAGCGCCCAGCGCCGGTGCTCGGGCGCGATCAGCGAATGGAACGGCTGCTGCGACAGCATCGAGAAGTGGTCGTCCTCGATCACGAGGACGTACGGGTGGGCGCGCAGGACCTCGCGGAGCTGTGCCGCCCGGGCGGCCGACAGGCTCGAGCCGGTCGGGTTCTGGGCCCGCGGCGTGTGGACGACGGCGCGCACGCCCTGCTCCAGTGCGACCCGCAGTCCTTCGACGGTCATGCCCTCGTCATCGACCGGGACCGGTACGGCGCGGTAACCGCCGATCCGCACCGTGTGGATGCTCGTGAGGAAGCACGGGTCCTCCAGAGCGACCGCGTCGTCGCGCGTCAGCGCCTGGGCGAGCAGGCGCTCGACCGCGTCGGCGGCGCCGCTGGTGATCGTGAGCCGGACGTCGCCCGCGGCGAGGTCTCCGGCCATCCACTCGAGGGCCCACTGCTCCAGGCCCGGATCGACGACAGGCTCGCCGTAGAGCACGGGTCGTCCGGCGATGCGCGCCAGGGCGGGCGCCAGATCGGGGATGAGGTCCGGATCGGGGTTTCCCGTCCCCACGTCCCGGAGCACGCTGTCGGCCGCGAAACCCTCCTGCGCGACGGGGGAGAGGTCGGCCACGCGCGTGCCGCCACGGCCGCGGGTGACGACGACGCCTGCCTGCGTCAGCTGGCGGTACGCGGCCACGACGGTGTTGCGGTTGACCCCGAGGTCGTCGGCGAGCGACCGCACCGGGGGCAGCGGGTCGCCGGCGCGCAGCTGCGAGCGCTCGATGAGGGCGCGCACGCTGTCGGCGATCTCGGTCGCGGATCTGCCGCGGATGTCGGAGGTCATGGCACCGTCCCTGCTCTTCGCCGGTCCGCCGATTGTAGGACGCAGACCATGCTATCTTTTGGCCTAGGTCAATACCCGCCATTGTCCTCATCTGTCGCGCGCACAGCCCGCGACCCGTCGAAGGAGAACCCTCGTGACCACTGCCGACACGGGAACCGACCGCGTCAAGCGCGGCCTCGCCGAGATGCTCAAGGGCGGCGTCATCATGGACGTCGTCACCCCCGAGCAGGCCAAGATCGCCGAGGACGCCGGCGCCGTCGCCGTCATGGCGCTGGAGCGCGTGCCCGCCGACATCCGCGCCGAGGGCGGCGTGTCGCGCATGAGCGACCCCGACATGATCGACGGCATCATCGACGCCGTCTCGATCCCGGTCATGGCGAAGGCCCGCATCGGCCACTTCGTCGAGGCGCAGGTGCTGCAGCAGCTCGGTGTCGACTACATCGACGAGTCCGAGGTTCTCTCGCCCGCGGACTACGTCAACCACATCGACAAGTGGAACTTCACCGTGCCGTTCGTGTGCGGTGCGACGAACCTCGGCGAGGCCCTGCGCCGCATCAACGAGGGCGCCGCCATGATCCGCTCCAAGGGCGAGGCCGGCACCGGCGACGTGTCGGAGGCGACCAAGCACATCCGCAAGATCAACGCCGAGATCAACGCCCTGCGCTCGATGTCGAAGGACGAGCTGTACGTCGCGGCCAAGGAGCTGCAGGCGCCCTATCAGCTCGTCGCCGAGGTCGCCGAGACCGGCAAGCTGCCCGTCGTGCTCTTCGTCGCGGGTGGCGTCGCGACGCCCGCGGACGCCGCGATGATGATGCAGCTCGGCGCAGACGGCGTGTTCGTCGGCTCGGGCATCTTCAAGTCGGGCAACCCGGCCGAGCGCGCCGCCGCGATCGTCAAGGCCACCACGTTCTACGACGACGCGAAGGTGATCGCCGACGTCTCGCGCGGTCTCGGCGAGGCGATGGTCGGCATCAACGTCGCCGACCTGCCCGCCCCGCACCGGCTCGCCGAGCGCGGCTGGTGACAACTCCGCGCGTCGGCGTCCTCGCGCTGCAGGGCGACGTCCGCGAGCACGTCCGCGTGCTCGCGGACCTGGGCGCCGACGTCGTGACCGTCCGCCGGCCCGACGAGCTCGCCGAGGTCGACGGCCTCGTGATCCCGGGCGGCGAGTCCAGCGTCATCGACAAGCTCGCGCGCGCGTTCGGGATGCAGGATCCGCTCCGCGCCGCCATCGCCGACGGGATGCCCGTCTACGGCACGTGCGCGGGCCTCATCCTGCTCGCCGCCCGCATCGCCGACGGGGCGCCCGGTCAGCAGACGCTCGGCGGGCTGGACGTGACCGTGCGCCGCAACGCCTTCGGCAGCCAGGTCGACTCCTTCGAGGTGGATCTCGAGGTCGAGGCGCTCGGCGCGCCGCCCGTGCACGCGGCGTTCATCCGCGCGCCGCTTGTGGAGGAGGTCGGTCCGGGGGTCGAGGCCCTCGCGACACTCGACGACGGCCGCGTCGTCGCGGTGCGCCAGGGCGCCCTGCTCGGCACCTCGTTCCATCCCGAGGTCACCGGCGAACAGCGCTTCCATGCGCTCCTGCTCGATCTGGTGCGCGAGCGCGTGCGGCGAGCCGGCCGACGCGACGCCGCGAGGTAGATTCTGTGCCATGACGATCAACGACTGGTGGCGCGAGCACCCCGAGGAGCGCTACTGGATGATCGCGCCGTCGCGCGGTGTCGTCGGAGACGCCCTGTCGGCCTCGAAGGCGCAGGACGAGCGCCGCTTCGAGTGGTCGCACGAGCTCGTCGGGTACACCGAGCCCGGCGACACGCTGTTCGTGTGGGACCGCACGCTGCCCGTGCCGGGGATCGCGGCGTGGGGCCGCGTGCTCGGACCGCTGGGCGAAGAGACGCGCGACCGCCGCGGCGACGACCTCCCGCACTGGCGCATGCCGATCAGCGACACCCTGCGCCTCGCCGCGCCCATCACGCTGCCGAGTCTGCGCCGCGTGGGCTCTGAGATCGTCGACGTCCGCGACCGCGTCGAGGCGCTCACCGACGGGCCGGTGTACTTCCCGTTCATCGGGTCGCCCGAGACGCTCGCGCCCGCCCCGGCATACCTCACGAAGGTGCCGCGCGACCTCGTCGCACTGCTGTCCTCGCGGTTCGGTTTCGAGTTCGCGCTGTAGCCGGGGGATAAACTGGTCCATCGGGCGAAGCGCTCACGCGCCTTCCGCTGACGAGCGATTTTCAGGAGGACCATGTCCGGGCATTCCAAGTGGGCCACGACCAAGCACAAGAAGGCCGTCATCGACGCGCGCCGTGCGAAGTCGTGGGCCAAGCTCATCAAGAACATCGAGGTCGCCGCCAAGCTGGGCGGCGCTGACCTGCAGGGCAACCCGACCCTCTTCGACGCCGTGCTCAAGGCGAAGAAGACGTCGGTCCCCAAGGACAACATCGATCGTGCCATCAAGCGCGGTGCGGGCATCGGCGGCGAGTCCGTCGAATACGCCTCGATCATGTACGAGGGCTACGGCCCCAACGGCGTCGCGCTCATGATCGAGTGTCTGACCGACAACAAGAACCGTGCCGCCGCCGAGGTGCGCACGGCGCTGACCCGCAACGGCGGGACGCTGGCCGACCCGGGGAGCGTGGCGTACAACTTCACGCGCAAGGGCGTGATCGTCGTCGGCGGCGAGGGCACGAGCGAGGACGACGTCATGCTCGCCGTCCTCGAGGCGGGCGCCGAAGAGGTCGAGCCGCACGCGCAGGGCTTCGAGGTCATCACCGAGGCGTCCGACCTGGTGGCGGTGCGCTCTGCGCTGCAGGATGCCGGCATCGACTACGAGTCGGCAGACGTCGAGTTCGTCCCCAACCTCAAGGTCGAGGTCGACGCCGACACCGCACGCAAGGTCTTCCGCCTCATCGACGCGCTCGAAGACAGCGACGACGTCCAGAACGTCTACAGCAACTTCGACCTCACCGCCGAGGTGCAGGCCGAGCTCGAGTCCGACGAGGACTGAGCGGACGGATCGAGCGGATGCCTCGGCCCGGCGCAGCGCGCCTGGCCGAGGCATCCGCTTCTCTCATCTAGCGTGAGGGAGTGCGCACCGGCAGCTCCCGCGGATCACTCCGCGTCCTCGGCATCGACCCCGGCCTGACCCGCTGCGGCGTCGGCGTGGTCGACGTCGCCCCCGACCGGTCCGCCCAGCTCGTGCACGTGGGCGTCGTGCGCTCGGACGCCGACGCGCCGATCGAGGAGCGCCTCGCCGTCATCGCCGCCGGGCTGCGCGCCGTGCTCGAAGCGCACGGCCCGGACGTGGTCGCCGTCGAGCGGGTGTTCGCGCAGCATAACCGCCAGACCGTGATGGGTACGGCTCAGGCCAGCGGCATCGCGCTGCTGATCGCGGGCGAGCGCGGCATCCCCGCCGCGACGCACACGCCCTCCGAGGTCAAGGCGGCCATCACGGGATACGGCAACGCCGACAAACGTCAGGTGCAGACCATGGTCGCCCGCGTGCTGCGCCTCGAGGAGCTCCCGAAGCCGGCGGACGCGGCCGACGCCCTCGCGCTCGCGCTGTGCCACGCGTGGCGCGGCGCACCGGCGGCCTCCGGGCGCTCGTCGTCGCCCCTGACGCCCGCTCAGCGCGCCTGGGCGGACGCCGAGCGCCTCGCCCGCCGCTGAGAGGCGTGCCGCGGCGGCGCCCATGCGTGTCGCTCGAACAAACGTCCGAACCAGCACGTAGGCTCGGGGCATGATCTCCTCAGTCCGCGGCACCGCCGTGCACGTCGATGCGGATTCGGTCGTCGTCGAGGTCGGGGGAGTCGGGCTTCACGTCGCCGTCACCCCGCAGGTGGCCCGCACGACCCACCTCGGCGACACCGTGCTGCTGCACACGACGCTCATCGTCCGCGAGGACGCCCTGTCGCTGTTCGGCTTCGAGACGCGCGAAGAGCTGACGGTGTTCGGGCAGCTGCTGGGGGTCACCGGAGTCGGGCCGAAGTCCGCGCTCGGCGTGCTCGCGACCCTCACGGTGCCCCAGATCGCCGATGCCGTCGCCGCGGACGACGACGCCCCGTTCCGCCGCGTCTCGGGAATCGGCCCCAAGACGGCGAAGCTCATCGTCGTGCAGCTCGCCGGCAAGATCGCGGTGACGCGCCCCTCCGGATCCGGGGCAGTGGATGCCGCAGCCTCCGCCACCGTTCCCGCCCAGGTGGTGCAGGCTCTGGTGGGCCTCGGGTGGTCCGAGCGCACGGCGGTCGACGCGGTCGAGGCGGCGGCATCCGATGCCGCCGAGGCCGACCGCTCGTCGGTGCCCGCGCTCCTGCGCCTGACGCTGGCGGCACTGGGGCCGGCACGGAAGGAGACGGTCGGTGGTTGACGTCCACGACGACAGCGAGCCCGTCGACGAGGCCGAGCTCGCCATCGAGGGGGCGCTGCGTCCGACCTCGCTCTCGGAGTTCGTCGGCCAGCAGAAGGTGCGCGGGCAGATGCAGCTGCTGCTCGACGCGGCGCGCATCCAGCAGCGGCCGGCCGATCACATCCTGCTGTCGGGGCCGCCCGGACTCGGCAAGACCACGCTCGCGATGATCGTCGCGCACGAGAGCAACCGTCCGCTGCGGCTCTCCAGCGGTCCGGCGATCCAGCACGCGGGCGATCTGGCGGCGCTGCTGTCGAGCCTGACCCCCGGTGAGGTGCTGTTCATCGACGAGGTGCATCGCATGGCCCGGTCGGCCGAAGAGATGCTCTACCTCGCGATGGAGGACTTCCGCATCGACATCATGGTCGGCAAGGGCGCCGGCGCCACCAGCATCCCGCTGGACCTCGCGCCGTTCACGCTCGTGGGCGCCACGACCCGGTCGGGGCTGCTCCCCAACCCGCTGCGCGACCGTTTCGGCTTCACCGCGCACCTGGAGTACTACGAGCCCGAAGAGCTGGAACGCGTCATCGAGCGCTCCGCGGTGATGCTCGGCGTCTCGCTGCCGCCCGCGGCACGCGCCGAGATCGCCCGGCGCTCACGCGGCACGCCCCGCATCGCGAACCGCCTGCTGCGCCGGGTGCGCGACTACCTCGTCGTGCACGGGCGGACTGGCGCCGACATCGCCACGGTGGATGCCGCCCTCGACCTCTACGACGTCGACGCGATCGGGCTCGACCGGCTCGACCGCGCCGTGCTCGACATGCTCGTGCGACGGTTCCGCGGCGGCCCTGTCGGGCTCAGCACGCTGGCTGTCGCGGTCGGCGAGGAGCCCGACACGATCGAGTCGGTGGTCGAGCCGTACCTCGTCCGCATCGGCTTCATGGGGCGCACGCCGCGCGGCCGGATCGCGATGCCCGACGCCTATGCCCACATGGGCGTCCCCTCCGCAGAATCGGCGCTCCGATTCGATGACCTATAATCACTGGAGGCTTTCGCCTACCCCCCTCCTGCAAGGCACCGCCGCCACGGCGCGTGCCTGACCCGAAAGGTGCCACCGGCTCCATGGACTTCGCTGCCTTCCTGAGCAACTACGGCCTCATCATCCTGCTGGTCGTGCTCCTCGTCTTCATGTTCTGGAGCTCCCGCCGTCGTATGCAGAAGCAGAAGGCCGAGCAGGAGGAGAAGGCGCGCCAGACCGTGCCCGGCTCGGAGGTGCTCCTCCAGGGCGGCCTCTACGGCACGATCGTGTCGTACGACGCCGACAACCTCGACCAGCCCGCCATCGTCGAGCTGGCCCCCGGCGTGGAGATCAAGGTCCACAGCCAGGCCATCCTGCGCGTCGTGACGCCCGGTGCCGACTCGGTCACCGAGGACGAGTACCTCGAGGCCGAAGAGAGCCACGCCGAGTACGCGGAGGGCGTCGCCAACGGCGACATCAGCTCGATCAGCGACGACGCCGCCCAGGCGAAGGACAAGGACGCCGGCAACGGCGATGCCCCGTCCGGCACCAAGGCACAGGACTAAGGTCTGACCGTTCGCCCGTTCGGGCACCTCCAGAAAGCGAAGACGTGGCGACATCCACTCCCGTCCGGCATGCGTGGCGCGCGCTGACCGGCCTTCTCGCCATCGTGGCGATCCTCGTCGGCATCAACGCGCTCGGCGTCTACGTGTTCGGCAAGAGCTCGTGGGTCCCGTCCCTCGCGCTCGACCTGCAGGGCGGCACCCAGATCGTCCTCGAAGCGCAGACCGAGGACGGCGCCGACCCGTCGACCGAGCAGATGCAGCAGGCGGTCACGATCATCCGCCAGCGCGTCGACGCATCGGGTGTCGGCGAGGCCGACGTCACGACCCAGGCCGGCAACCAGATCGTCGTGCAGATCCCCGGCCAGGCGGACGAAGAGACGCGCAACCGCATCGAGGCGTCCGCGCAGCTCCAGCTGCGCGCCGTCCTGTACACCGGCGCTCCCGCGAACACCTTCGTCGGCGACGACGGCAACGAGACGCCGTACCCGACGCCCGACCCCTCGCTGCAGGCGACGCCGACCGCATCGCCCACCAACGGCAGCGACACCGCCTGGATCACTCCTGCGCTGCAGGCCGAGTACCTGGCGTACGACTGCTCCGACCCGGCGAACGACCCGGCCAACGCGCCCAAGGACGAGCCGCTCATCACGTGCGACGCCGACGGCACGGTCAAGTACATCCTCGGCCCGGTCGAGCTCGACGGTTCGTCGATCGACGACGCGACCTTCGGCCTGCAGACGACCAACAACCAGTGGGCCGTCAACCTCCAGTTCGACGACGAGGGCACCAAGACCTTCGGCGAGATCAGCCAGCGCCTGTACGGTGCGACCGCCCCGCTGAACCAGTTCGCGTTCGTCCTCGACGGCTACGTGCTGTCGGCGCCGTCGATGAACGGCGTCATCATGGACGGCAAGCCGAGCATCACCGGCAGCTTCACCCAGGAGAGCGCGAAGGTTCTGGCCGACCAGCTCAAGTACGGTGCGCTGCCGCTGAGCTTCACCGTGGTGAGCTCGGACTCGATCTCGGCGACGCTCGGCTCGCAGCAGCTGATGATCGGCCTCATCGCCGGTCTCATCGGTCTGGCTCTCGTCGCGCTGTACTCACTGATCGTCTACCGCGCACTCGGCTTCATCATCATCGCCTCGCTCGTGGTGATGGCGGTCCTGACCTATCTCACGCTGTGCATCCTGGCCTGGCGCATGGGCTTCCGCCTGTCGCTGGCCGGTGTCGCGGGCCTGATCGTGACGATCGGCTTCACCGCCGACTCGTTCATCGTCTACTTCGAGAGAATCCGAGACGAGCTGCGCGACGGCAAGTCGATCACCGCGGCCGTCGAGGACGGCTGGGGTCGCGCCAAGCGCACGATCTACATCTCGAAGTCGATCAACATCCTCGCCGCCGTCGTGCTGTACATCCTCGCGGACGCCACGGTCAAGGGCTTCGCCTTCACCCTCGGTCTCACGACCGCGATCGACGTCCTGATCTTCATCCTGTTCACCCACCCGGTGCTGCAGCTGCTCGCCAGGACGAAGTTCTTCGGCTCGGGGCATCCCCTGTCGGGGCTCGACCCGACCGCGCTCGGCGCCGTGTACCGCGGTCGCGCGCAGTTCCGCGACCCGGTGCTCACCACGGGCACGGCCGGGCGCCGCAACGCCAAATCGCGGGGCGAGGCCGCTCGCCGGCAGACCATCGCCGAGCGCAAGCAGGCGGAGCAGTCGGCCACCGAGAGCGGTAAACCCGTCACGACTCTCAAGGAGGGAGACGACTGATGCGCTCCATGAGCCAGCTCGGCAACGACCTCTACTCCGGCAAGACGTCGTTCCCCTTCGTCGGCCGCCGGCGTCTGTGGTTCCTCATCGCCGCGATCCTCGTGGTGGCATCGGCGCTCGTGCCGGTGTTCCGCCCGATCCAGTTCTCCATCGAGTTCACCGGCGGGTCGCAGTTCACCGTGAGCGGCGTGGCGACGCCCGTCGATCAGCTGATCGCGACAGAGGCCGTGCACTCGGTCGTGCCCGGAGCCACGACGAAGGTGACCACCGTCGGTGAGGACACCGTCCGGGTGCAGACCGACCAGCTCGAGGACAGCGAGAGCCGCCAGGTGACTGCCGCCCTCGCCGAGGCCTACGACGTGCCTGAGAGCGAGGTCAGCGCCTCGTTCATCGGTCCCAGCTGGGGAGCCGACGTCACGCGCCAGTCGCTGTGGGGTCTGGCGATCTTCCTCGCGCTGACCTTCCTGATCCTCGCGCTGTACTTCCGCACCTGGAAGATGTCCGTCTCGGCGATCATCGGCCTGGTCGACGTGCTCGTGATCACGATCGGCGTGTACGCGCTGTTCGGGTTCGAGATCTCGCCCGCCGCCGTCATCGGCTTCCTGACGATCCTGTCGTACGCGCTGTACGACACGACGGTCGTGTTCGACAAGATCAGGGAGAACACGAGTGAGGACGGCGAGGTGTCGGGTCGCACCTTCGGCGAATCCGTCAACCTCGCGGTCAACCAAACGCTCGTGCGCTCGATCAACACGACGGTGGTGGCGATCCTGCCGACCGGCGCGATCCTGTTCATCGGCCTCATCTGGGTCGGCGCGCAGACGCTCACCGACCTGTCGCTGTCGATCTTCGTGGGCACCATCGTCGCGGCGTACTCGACGCTGTTCGTCGCGTCGCCGCTGTACTCGCTGCTGCGCGAGAACGAGCCGGCGATCAAGGCGCGCGACCAGCGCGTCACCGACGCACGCGCCCTCGCGGGCACCCCGGCCTGACGCGACGGCCGGGCCGGCACGATGCCGGCCCGGCCCTCCGCGGCCGGTGACGCCCGGCCGCGGGCGTAGGATTGTGGGATTCGGCGGAGGGGAGGGTTCGTATGACCGAGACCATCCCGCCCGCCCAATCGTCGTCGCTGCGCCGCCTGGTGCCGCGCATCTTCTCGCGGTCGGCCCGTCGCGACGACGTCGAGCAGCTGCTCCGCACGGTGCGCACCCACCACCCGAAGGGCGATCTCTCGATCATCGAGCGCGCCTACTCGGTGGCCGAGCGCGCGCACTCGGGTCAGGCCAGACAGAGCGGTGAGCCGTACATCACGCACCCGCTCGCCGTGGCGCAGATCCTCGCCGATCTCGGCCTCGGCCCGCGCGCCATCGCGGCGGCGCTGCTGCACGACACGGTCGAAGACACCGACTACTCCCTCGACACGCTGACCGCCGAGTTCGGCGACGAGGTCGCGATGCTCGTCGACGGCGTCACCAAGCTCGACAAGGTCAAGTACGGCGAGAGCGCCCAGGCCGAGACCGTCCGCAAGATGATCGTGGCGATGTCGCGCGACATCCGCGTGCTCCTGATCAAGCTCGCCGACCGTCTTCACAATGCGCGGACGTGGGGATTCGTCCCGCCCGAGAAGGCGCGCAAGAAGGCCACCGAGACCCTCGAGATCTACGCTCCGCTCGCGCACCGGCTCGGCATCCAGGCGATCAAGTCCGAGCTCGAGGACCTCTCGTTCGCCGTGCTGCAGCCCAAGCTGTACGCCGAGATCGACAGCCTGGTCAAGCAGCGCACCCCGCAGCGCGAGCAGTACGTGCAGAACGTCATCGACGCCGTCGACAGCGATCTGCGCGAGCTCCGCATCCGGGGGCGTGTCATGGGCCGCCCCAAGCAGCTGTACTCGGTGTACCAGAAGATGGTCGTGCGCGGTCGTGAGTTCGACGACATCTACGACCTCATCGGCATCCGCATCCTCGTCGGCAGCGTGCGCGACTGCTACGCGGTGCTCGGTGCCATCCACGCGCGATGGACGCCGCTTCCGGGCAGGTTCAAGGACTACATCGCCACGCCGAAGTTCAACCTCTACCAGTCGCTGCACACGACGGTCATCGGTCCCGGCGGGCGCACCGTCGAGATCCAGATCCGCACGCACGAGATGCACCAGCAGGCCGAGTACGGCGTCGCTGCGCACTGGAAGTACAAAGAGCGCATGAACGGCGGCAAGTCGGACTCCAAGTCCGTCGACACCGACATGGCGTGGCTCGCGCACATCTCGGACTGGCAGGCCGAGACCGCCGACCCCGGCGAGTTCCTGGACTCGCTCCGCTTCGAGATCGGAGCGAAAGAGGTCTACGTCTTCACGCCGAAGGGCCGCGTGATCGGCCTGCCGGCGGGTGCGACCCCGGTCGACTTCGCGTACGCGGTGCACACCGAGGTGGGCCACCGCACGATGGGCGCCAAGGTCAACGGCCGGCTGGTGCCGCTGGAGTCCGAGCTGAAGAGCGGCGACGTCGTCGAGGTGTTCACCTCGAAGAACCCGGACGCGGGGCCGTCGCAGGACTGGATGGGCTTCGTCAAGAGCACGCGGGCCCGCAACAAGATCCGCGGCTGGTTCACGAAGGAGCGCCGCGAAGAGGCGATCGAGCAGGGCAAGGAGTCGATCGCGCGCGCGATGCGGCGGCAGAACCTGCCGCTGCAGCGGCTCATGAGCCAGGACTCGTTCTCCGAGGTCGCGCACCAGCTGCGCTACGAGGACGTGTCGGCGCTGTATGCGGCCGTCGGCGAAGGACACGTCTCGACCCAGTCGGTCATCGAGAAGGTCACCGCGCTCGTCGCCGCCAACGACACCGCCACCGGCCCGATCGATCTTCCCCCGGTCGGCCGGTCGCGCGCTCCGCGCGGCGGCGACTCGGGGGTGCTCGTGCGCGGGGCTCCCGACATCCTGGTCAAGCTCGCGAAGTGCTGCACCCCGGTCCCCGGCGATCAGATCGTCGGCTTCGTGACCCGCGGCAGCGGCGTCTCGGTCCACCGCACCGACTGCACGAACGTGAAGTCGCTCATGGAGGATCCCGAGCGGCTCATCGACGTCGAGTGGGCGCCGACGACCAAGAGCGTCTTCCTCGTCCAGATCCAGGTCGAGGCACTCGACCGCTCGGGACTGCTGAGCGATGTCACCCGCGTGCTCAGCGAGCACCACGTCAACATCCTCTCGGCGACGGTGTCGACCACGAACGACCGCCTCGCGCTCAGCCGGTTCGTGTTCGAGATGGGCGACATCGTCCACCTCGACCGCGTCCTCAACGCGGTGCGCCGGATCGACGCCGTCTACGACGTGTACCGCGTCACGTCGTCCTGATCCTCCGCCCGCTCCGCGGCGATCGACCGCAGCACGCGGAGCCCGGCGTTCTTGTGGGGGAGGCGTCCGTGCTCCAGCCGTGCGATCGCGCGCGCCACGGCGGCCGCGTGCACCCGCGCCAGCTGGCACGCGGCACGTGCGTGGACGGCATCCGTCGTCCTCGCCAGGTCGATGAGCGTCCGCACCGGCGTCGTGACCCGCACGCCGCCGATCAGGTCGACGTCCTCGGGCTGGACCGACGGGTCGCGGTACACCACGTGACGGTCGGGGACGAGGTGAAGCCGGCGCTCCACCGCGCGCTGCACAGTGTGGCGCGCGGGCGGGTGGGGGAGTCCGCCGTGGATCCACGCCGCGGTCAGGTGCGTGGCGGCCAGCGTCTCGCCCAGAAGCGGAGCGAGGGCGCCGGCGCGCAGCGCCGCCGTCTCGACGGCATCGGCGGGCATGTACGCGTCACCCAGCTCGACGAGGTGCCCGTCGAGGCAGGCGGCGGTCAGCTCCGCGCGTGACAGCCGGTCGTCGGCGAAGTACAGGAACGGCGAGGCCATGCGTGAAGTGTGGCGCACCCGGCGGACGGGTGGATGCCGCACCCCGGTCGCCTGTGGACAACCCACGCCGAAATGGGCCTGCGGCCGGCATCCCGTGCCGGCCGCAGGCCCTGGTTCGGATCGACGCCGGCGTCAGCCGCCGAGGGCCTTGAGCCAGGACTTGCGTGCGTCGAGCGCGTCGGAGGCCTGAGCGATCGCCTTCTTGTCACCGGACTTCTTCGCGACGGCGAGTTCGTCCTCGAGCTTCTGGATGGCATCGGTGAGCTGGCGCGTCATGTCGTTGGCGCGCGCCTTCTGCTCGGGGTCGTTGCGCTTCCAGTCCGCGTCCTCACGCCCGCGCAGTGCGTTCTCGATGCGACGCAGCTCGTCGTCGAGCGAGCGCTCGGCATCGCGCGGGAAGATGCGCCCGATCTCGTCCCATTGGCGCTGGATGCCGGTGAGGATCGATCGGGCCTTGGCGATGTCGCGCTCGTCGCCCACGGCCTTGGCCTCTTCGAGCAGCGCGCGCTTGGCCTCGATCTTCTCGCGCGACGCCTCGGCATCGGCCGCCTCGCGCTCGACACGGGCGCCGTACAGCGCGTCACCGGCGGCCTTGAACCGCGCCCACAGCGCGTCGTCGACCTTCTTGCCTGCCCGGCCCGCGGTCTTCCACTCGTCGAGCAGATCGCGGTAGGCGGGGATGCCGTCCTCGCCCTTGGGAGCGAGTGCCTCCGCCTTCTCGACCAGCCGCGTCTTGCGGTCGCGGACGCCCTTGTGCGCCTCATCGAGCTCGGCGTAGAACGCGCGGCGGTGCTTGTCGACGGTGGCACGTGCATCGCGGAATCGCTTCCAGAGCTGCTGCGCGGTCGACTTCGGCAGACGGGGGCCGTTCTGCTGCTGCGACTGCCACTGGTCGAACAGGCCGTTGATCTCGGCCGTCGCCTGCTTCCACTGCACGGTGCGCGGGTCGCGCGCGGCGAGGGCCTCGGCCTTCTCGACGAGCTCAGTGCGCGCCTTCACGGCGTCATCGACGGCCTCGCGGGCGGCGACGGCCTCGGTCTCGGACTGCGCGGTGAGCGCCTCGGTGAGCGCGGCGACGCGGGCGACGAGGCTGGCCAGGTCGCCGACGGCGGCAGCGCCGTCGAGCTTCCCGTTGATGGTGCGCGCGGTCGCCCGCAGGTCCGCGGCCGACGCGCCTCCGCGGCGGTGGCGGACCTCGAGCAGCGTGACCTCGCTGGCGAGATCGGCGTACTTGCGCTCGAAGTATGCGAGCGCCTCTTCGGGCGACCCGTCGGGGTACTGACCGACGACGCGCCAGCCGTCGGCCTCGCGCACCGAGACGGTGCCGTCGTCGTCGACGCGGCCCCACGGCTCATCGGCGCCGACAGGCGTCTCGACGACGATCTCAGTCACCTCGACGGCCACCACGTCGCCCTCGGCGTCTTCGACCACCTCGACGATCTCAACGGCCTCGACCTCGACGACCTCGGCCGCTGCGGCGTCGGCCTCGGCGGCGTCCGCGTCGGCGGCGTCGGCCTCGGTCTCCGCGGCCTCCGGCGCCGTCGCGTCGGCGGTGGCGGCATCCGCCTCGACCGCGTCGTCGGCGACGGGGGTCTCGGCAGGGTTCTGGTCGGGGGTGGACGTCGTCTCGGGCTCGCCGTTCTCGGGGAGCTCGGGGGCGTCGGTCTCGGGCTGGGGGTCTGCTGCGGCAGTCACGGGATGCACCTCATCGCGGCTTGCGCCGTCTGTGGGAGTAGGACGGCTCACAGCCTAGTACGGCGGATGCCTCATCCCGGTGCCGTTGCGGGCAGCTTCGGACGCGGATGCGTCCCCGTGGCCTCAGGGCGTCGGAGTCGGTGTGGCACTCGGGGTCGGCGCGTCCGTGACGGTCGGCGTCGGAGTCGGGGTGGACGTCGAGGTCGGCGACGGCTCCGGGGCGCCTGGGCCCGCCATGAAGTAGGCCGTCTGGATGCCCACGATGCCGAGCACGAGAACGCCGCCGGCGATGCCGGCGATCAGGTTGTCGCGCGTGCGGCGACGAGCCTGGTCGTCGTGGAACTGACGGCGCGCCTGATAGGTCCGCGTCCGCTCACGTGCGGCACGTGCGTCTCGATCCTTGCCACCGCCGGCCACGGGGCCTCCTCATTGTCGTCGTCCCAGGCTCACCCGGTCCACAGCCCCGGGGCGGGTTGATCCTACGGCCCGGCGGCACGGCGGCCAAAACCCGCACCGGAACCGCTGTCGCGCCCCCGGGATAGCCTTGACGAGTGAGTTCACCCACCGCGCTGTTCCAGGGGCTGACGCCGCTGGCGGTGCGCATGCGCCCCTCGTCGCTCGACGAGGTCGCAGGGCAGTCGCATCTGCTGCGCGCGGGGTCGCCGCTGGTGACGCTGGCGAATCCGGATGCCGCGGCCCGCGCTGCGACCTCCGTCATCCTGTGGGGCCCGCCCGGCACGGGCAAGACGACCCTCGCGCAGGCGATCGCACGCTCGTCCGGGCGCCGCTTCGTGGAGCTGTCGGCCGTGACCGCGGGCGTCAAGGACGTGCGCGAGGTCATGCAGGAGGCGCTCACGCAGCGCGATCTGTACGGCCAGTCCACGATCCTCTTCCTCGACGAGATCCACCGGTTCACGAAGGCGCAGCAGGATGCGCTCCTCCCGGGCGTCGAGAACGGCTGGGTCGTGCTGATCGCCGCGACCACCGAGAACCCGTCCTTCTCGGTGATCTCGCCCCTGCTGTCGCGTTCACTGCTGCTGACTCTCAAGCCGCTCACCGACGCCGACCTGGCGATGCTGCTCGACCGCGCGGTCGCTGATGCGCGCGGCCTCGCCGGGGCGGTGACGCTCGGCGACGACGCCCGCGACGCGCTCGTCCGTCTCGCGTCGGGAGATGCCCGCCGGGCTCTCACGGCGCTCGAGGCCGCGGCATCCCTCGCCGTGCCCTCCGAGGACCAGGACGATGGCGAAGACGACGGCTCCGAGACCCCCGAGGACGCCGTCGACGCGCCCGTGATCACGGCGGACCACGTCGCACAGGCCGTCGACCGCGCCCTCCTGCGGTACGACCGGCAGGGCGACGAGCACTACGACGTCATCAGTGCGTTCATCAAGTCGATCCGCGGGTCGGATGTCGACGCGGCGATGCACTACCTCGCGCGGATGATCGAGGCGGGGGAGGACCCGCGGTTCATCGCGCGGCGTCTCATCATCTCGGCCGCAGAAGACATCGGCCTCGCCGATCCGCAGGCGCTGCCGATCGCGGTCGCCGCCGCCGACGCGGTGCAGTTCATCGGCATGCCCGAAGGACGCATCCCGCTCGCCGAGGCGACCGCGTACCTCGCCACCACGGCGAAGTCGAACGCCGCGTACCTGGCGATCGACGCGGCGATCGCCGACGTCCGCTCGGGCGGGTTCGGGCGCGTGCCGATGCATCTGCGCGACGCGCACTACCCGGGTGCCAAGCGGCTCGGCCACGGCAAGGGCTACGTGTACCCCCACGACTCGGACATCGGGATCGCGGCGCAGCAGTACCTGCCCGACGAGCTGCGGGGCCGCCGCTACTACGAGCCGAAGGCGCTCGGCGCGGAGCGCGACGTGCAGGCACGACTGGAGAAGATCCGTCGCATCCTCGGCGGCGACTGAGCGCCTGAACATCGGCCGACCGGGGCGAAAGCCCGTGTCTGATAAGCTTGAGCGGCTCGAAACGCAGTTTTCGGGCATCCCCTCTCTTCCTGACCTACCTTCCGGCATGCCCCGGCGTGCAGTCCGGACAGGGCGAAGACAGGGCGATACGTCCGCGAGCCGTGAAAGACACGGCAGCGTCATCGAAAGGAACACTTCGTGGCAACGAAGTCCCAGGACCGCCGCAAGGTCCGTCTGTCCCGCGCTCTCGGCGTGGCCCTCACCCCGAAGGCCGCCAAGTACCTCGAGAAGCGCCCCTACGCTCCGGGTGAGCACGGCCGCACCAAGCGCAAGCAGGACAGCGACTACGCCGTCCGCCTCCGCGAGAAGCAGCGTCTGCGCGAGCAGTACGGCATCCGCGAGAAGCAGCTGCGCATCCAGTTCAACGAGGCCCGTCGCACCCAGGGCCTGACGGGTGAGAACCTCGTCGAGCAGCTCGAGATGCGTCTGGACGCCCTCGTGCTGCGTGCCGGCTTCGCCCGCACCACCGCGCAGGCGCGCCAGATGGTCGTGCACCGCCACATCCTCGTGGACGGCCAGCTCGTCGACCGCCCGTCCTTCCGCGTGAAGCCGGGTCAGCTCATCCACGTCAAGGCCAAGAGCGAGGGCATCGAGCCCTTCCAGGTCGCAGCGCTCGGCGGTCACGCCGAGGTCCTGCCCCCGGTTCCGGGCTACCTCGAGGTCGAGCTCGACAAGCTCCAGGCCCGTCTCGTGCGTCGCCCCAAGCGCGCCGAGGTTCCCGTGGTCTGCGACGTCCAGCTCGTCGTCGAGTACTACGCAGCGCGCTAAGCGTCTCGTCTCGCTTCGCTCGCTCGACGACCGAAGCACGAAGGGCGTCGGGGTCACCCGACGCCCTTCGTCGTTTCCCCTTACGATGGAGGGATGCCGCGCCCCGGCGGCCCGCGAGGAAGTGGTGACATGAAGAACCTGGTGTGGTTCCTGTTCGGCATCGCCGGAGGATTCGTGGTGGCGCACTTCATGAACAAGGACCCCCGTGGGCACGAGATCCTGGCCGAGGTCGACGCGCGCATCACCGAGTTCACCGACCGCATCGGCGACGCCTACCGCGAGCAGGAGGCCCGCTTCGCCGGCATCGTCGACGACGTCCGGGATGCCGCCGCCGAAGCCGCCGGCACCGCGAAGGACGCCGCATCCACCGCCGCCGAGGCCGTCGCAGACGCCGCCGCGAGCGCGGCCGACAAGCTCACCGACTGACCCGCGCACCACCGCTCACCGGCAGAGCCGGAGAGTCGGCGTGCCGCCCGACACGCATTCGCACGCACAGCAAGGACCCGCATGAAGACCGCCGAGATCGCGCAGCGCTACCTCGATTACTTCGAGAAGAACGGCCACACCATCGTCCCCTCGGCGTCGCTGGTGACCGACGACCCGGCGCTGCTGTTCACGGTGGCCGGCATGGTGCCGTTCATCCCGTATCTGTCGGGCGATGTGCCCGCCCCCTATGCGCGCGCGGCCGATAACCAGAAGTGCATCCGCACCAACGACATCGAAGAGGTCGGCAAGACCCCCCGTCACGGGACGTTCTTCCAGATGCTCGGCAACTGGTCCTTCGGCGACTACTTCAAGGAAGGCGCGATCCGCTACGCCTGGGAGCTGCTGACCAGCGCGGAGGAGGACGGCGGCCTCGGCTTCGACCCGAAGGACCTATGGGTCACGGTGTACGAAGAGGACGACGAGGCCCACGACCTCTGGCTGCGGCTGACCGACCTGCCCGCCGAGCGCATCCAGCGCCTGGGCAAGGACACGAACTACTGGAGCACCGGCCTGCCCGGTCCCGCCGGCCCGTGCTCGGAGATCTTCTTCGACCGCGGACCCGCGTACGGCATCGACGGCGGCCCCGCGACAGACGACGACCGCTACGTCGAGATCTGGAACCTCGTGTTCATGCAGTACGAGATCACCAACGTGCGCTCGAAGTACGACTTCGACATCGTCGGCGAACTGCCGAACAAGAACATCGACACCGGCATGGGCCTGGAGCGCATCGCGTTCATCAAGCAGGGCGTCGACAACATGTACGAGACCGACCAGGTGCGTCCGGTGCTCGACAAGGCCGTGGAGCTCTCGGGCCGCACGTACGGCGCGGATCACGAGGACGACGTGCGGTTCCGCGTGATCGCCGACCACGTGCGGTCGTCCCTCATGCTGATGTCGGACGGCGTCACCCCGTCCAACGACGGCCGCGGCTACATCCTGCGGCGGCTCATGCGGCGCGCGATCCGCTCCATGCGGCTGCTGGGCGTCGACGGCCCGACGTTCGAGGTGCTGTTCACGGCATCCCGCGACGCGATGAAGAGCGCATACCCCGTCGTCGAGACGGACTGGGCGCGCATCTCGCAGTACGCGCTGGCCGAGGAGGCGACGTTCCTGCGCACGCTCGCGGCGGGGGAGTCGATCCTCGAGGAGTCGCTGGTCGAGACCAAGTCCGCGGGCGGCACGACGATCGCCGGCGCCGAGGCGTTCCTGCTGCATGACACGTACGGCTTCCCGATCGATCTGACGCTCGAGATCGCCGAAGAGGCCGGCCTCTCGGTCGACCGCGCGGCGTTCGACACCCTCATGCAGGAGCAGCGCGCCCGCGCCAAGGCCGACGCCCGCGCCCGCAAGCGCCAGCTCGCCGACACGAGCGTGTACCGCGACCTGCGCGCGCTGGGCGAGACCGGGTTCACCGGCTACAGCGACCTCGAGACCGAGTCTCGCGTGCTCGGCATCCTCGTCGACGGCGTGTCTGTCGACCGTGCCACCACGGGTCAGATCGCCGAGGTCATCCTCGCCGAGACCGCGCTGTACGCCGAGTCGGGCGGTCAGGTCGCCGACAAGGGCGTCATCGTCGGCCCGGGCTACGAGCTCGAGGTGCTCGACGTGCAGAAGCCGGTGCCGGGCCTCATCAGCCACACCGTCGAGGTGTCCTCGGGTGAGGTCGGCGTCGGCCAGCCGGCGACGTCGGTGGTGGATGCCGCCAACCGCCGTGCCGCCCGCCAGGCGCACTCCGCCACCCACCTGGTGCACGCCGCGCTGCGCGACACGCTCGGCAAGACGGCGACGCAGGCCGGATCGCTCAACCGCGCCGGCTACATGCGCTTCGACTTCTCCTGGGGCCAGGCGCTGTCGGACGACACGAAGTCCGAGATCGAAGAGATCGCCAACAACGCCGTGCGCGACAACCTCGAGGTGACCACGCGCGTGCTGCCGCTCGACGAGGCGCGATCGCTCGGTGCGATGGCGCTGTTCGGCGAGAAGTACGGCGACACCGTGCGCATGGTCGACATCGGCGGGCCGTGGTCGCGCGAGCTGTGCGCGGGCACCCACGTCTCGACGAGCGCCGAGATCGGCCTCATCAGCCTGGTCGGCGAGTCGTCCGTCGGCGCCTCGAACCGTCGCGTCGAAGCGCTCGTGGGTCTCGACGCGTTCCGGTCGCTGGCCGCCGAGCGCGCGCTCGTGTCGCAGCTGACGTCGTCGCTCAAGGCGCCGCGCGAGCAGCTGCCCGCGCGCATCGCGGAACTCCAGGCGAACCTGAAGACGGCCGAGAAGAAGATCGCCGCGTTCGAGTCGAAGGCGCTCGGCGACCGTCTCCCGGCTCTCGCGGATGCGGCGACGCGTGTCGGCGACACGCTGGTCGTCGCCGAATCGCTCGGAACGGCGGCTTCCGCCGACGACGTGCGCTCGCTCGCCCTGCAGGTGCGGGAGCGCCTCGGCTCCGAGGCGGCCGTCGTCGCGCTCGGCGCCGTCGTCAGCGAGCGTCCCGTCGTGATCGTCGCGACCAACGACGCCGCTCGCGCCGCGGGCGCCAAGGCGGGCGTGCTCGCCAAGACCGCCGCCGGCGTGCTCGGCGGCGGCGGCGGCGGCCGCGACGACGTCGCGCAGGGCGGGGGAGCGGATGCTGCGGCGCTGCCCGCCGCGCTGGCCTCGGTGAAGGACGCCGTCGGCGCGTGACCGGCTTCAGGCGGGGCACCCGGCTCGGCATCGACGTGGGCAAGGCCCGGGTCGGCGTCGCGAGATGCGACCCCGACGGCCTGCTCGCGACGCCCGTCGAGACGGTGCCCCGAGACGACGCCACGGTGGCGCGGATCGTCGCGCTGGCCGAGGAGCACTCGGCGCTCGAGCTGTACGTCGGACTGCCCCTGAATCTGCGCGGCGAAGACACGCCGTCCACGCAGGACGCGCGGGACGTCGCGGCTGCGCTGTCGGCAGCCTCGGGCCTCACGGTGCGCCTCGTCGATGAGCGCCTGTCGACGGTGTCGGCACACGCGGCACTGCGCAGTTCGGGCAGATCCCAGCGATCGTCGCGTAGCATCGTTGACCAGGTCGCCGCTGTCGTGCTGCTTCAGCAGGCACTCGATGTCGAGAAGAGCACCGGCCGCCCGCCCGGAACCCCCGTCCCCCAGGAGCCCGCCTGATGCCCGACTCATCGCCCGATGGCGCCGCAGCACCGCTGTCGCGCCGCGCCGCCCGTGAGGCCGCCGCTCGACGGGCGGCCACCGGAGCGACACCGGCGGTGACCCCGCAGCCGTCTCCGGCGGCGCCGGTGTCGGCGGCATCCGCCCCTCACGCCCCGTCTGCCGCTCAGCCCGCGCCCGCGCAGCCCGCCCCCGCGCAGCCGCACGAGCCCGCACCCACGTGGGAGTCGCTGATCACCGGCGCGACCCCCATCGTCGGGAGCGGTCCCACCGCCCCTGCACCCGCATCGGCCCCCACCGCGCCGGCGACGCCGGCAGCCGCGCAGACCCGGGACGAGACGGCGGGCAGCGGCTTCCAGCCCGTTCCGCTGCGTGCGCCGCGGCCCACTCGCACCGACGTCGACGCCACGCCCGAGACCGATCCGTGGCTGTTCTCCGGAGACACGGCGCCCGCGATGCCCTACAGTCGGGGCAACACCGGCGCGACCGCGACGGTGACCGCGACGGCGACACGGACGGCGACGATGCCCGAGAAGGCGCCCGAACAGGCGGTGCAGAGCCCCGCGACGGGAACGCTCGACGATCTGTTCAGCGGTTCGACCTCGACCGACGACATCGGACACGTGCCCCCGCCCAAGAACAAGAAGCGCCGCCGCATCGGCGGATGGATCGCGCTCGGCGTCGTCCTGCTGATCCTGGGCGGCGTCGCGGCGGGCGGACTCTACGTGTGGAACACGTACGAGCCTCAGATCCGCAAGGTCATGGGCTGGGAAGAGCCGAAGGACTACGAGGCCGGGCTCGCGAACGGCGAGACCTCGATCACCATCATGTCCGGCGACACAGGTCAGCCCATCTCGGAGGCGCTGTTCAACGCGGGCGTCACGAAGACCGCCGGCGCCTTCTACGACTACCTGATCGAGACCGGCCAGAACCCCAACTTCCAGCCCGGGGTCTACACGCTTCAGAAGCAGATGACGAGCGAGGCCGCCCTCGCGGCGCTGATGGACCCCGCCAATCGCCAGGAGAACACGGCGCAGATCCCCGAGGGCTACACCGTCGACGGGACGCTGCAGCGCCTCTCTGAAGGCACCGGCATCCCGCTCGCGGACCTGCAGGCTGCCGCCGCCGACCCTTCGCTGTACGGCATCTCCGTCGATCCGGCCATCGCGGCGGCCGGCGGGCAGCCGCTGGAGGGCTGGCTGTTCCCGGCGACGTACACGTTCGATCCGGGCGTGACGGCCCAGACGGCGATCCAGACGCTCGTGAACCGCACGATCCAGTCGCTGGATGCCGCCGGCGTGCCCGCCGACCAGCGGCAGAGCGTGCTGACGACCGCCTCGATCATCCAGCGCGAGGCGCGGTACGAGGCGGACATGCAGAAGGTGTCGCGCGTGATCCTGAACCGGCTGGACGCGAACAACCAGGAGACGTTCGGCAAGCTGCAGATGGACTCGACCGCGCAGTACGGCTTCGGCGAGCTGCACGCCGGTTCGGCCAGCACGTCGGACGAGGCCCAGAACGACCCGAACCCGTGGAACACGTACGTCCACACCGGTCTGCCCATCGGGCCGATCGCGAACCCGGGCGACGTGGCGATCGACGCCGCGATGCATCCGGCGGACGGACCGTGGCTGTACTTCGTGACAGTGAACATGGACACCGGCGAGACGATCTTCACCGACACCTACAGCGAGCACCAGAAGTACGTGAAGCAGATGCAGCAGTGGTGCTCGGAGCACCCGGACTCGGGGTGCTGAACCCCGCAGCCGCCCGCCTGGAGGTGTGGGGCGATCCCATCGCGCACAGCCGCTCGCCGCAGCTGCACGCCGCCGCGTACGAGGTGCTGGGACTCGACTGGAGCTACGGACGGCGCCGCGTGGACGAGCAGTCGTTCGGCGCCGAGCTCGCCGGGCTCGATGACACGTGGCGCGGCCTGTCGCTGACCATGCCGCTCAAGGGCGTGGCGCGCGCGGCCGCGGCCGGCCTCGACCGTCGCGCGCAGCTGACCGGAGCGGTGAACACGCTGCTCCTCGATCCTGACGGACCCCGCGGCTTCAACACCGACGTCGGCGGGATCGTCCGCTCGCTCGCCGACGACGGGCTCACCGCCGTGCCGCGCGCACGGATCATCGGTGCCGGCGCGACGGCGACCTCCGCGCTCGTCGCCCTCGGCGAACTCGGCGCGGCCGCCGTCGAGGTCGTCGCCCGACGCCCTGAGGCGGTCGAGCCGCTGACGGCCCTGGGCGGCCGTATCGGCGTGCAGGTCACGGCGGCGTCCTTCACGGCATCCACCTTCCAGGAGGTTCCCCTCACGATCGCGACGCTCCCGGGCGATGCGCCGGTGGGGGATGCCGCGGCCGACGCCCTCGCGCAGTCGGGCGGGCTGCTGCTCGACGTGGTCTACGGTCACTGGCCGACGGCGCTCTCGGCCGCGTGGGACCGGGCGGGCGCACCCGCTCGATCGGGACTCGGGATGCTGCTGCATCAGGCTCTGCTGCAGGTCAGGATCTTCCGCCACGGGGACGCCGACACCGCGCTGGACGCCGAGGACCGCGTGCTCGAGGCGATGCGCCAGGCGCTCGAAGGCCCCGCGGCGGCGTAACCGGCGCCCGGGGCGTGGGAGACTGGAGCAATGCTCCGCGTGCTCACGGCCGGCGAATCCCACGGCCCCGAACTCGTCGCCGTCATGGAGGGTCTGCCTGCGGGCGTCCCGATCTCTCGCGCCGCGATCCAGGAGGATCTCGCGCGCCGCAAGCTCGGCTACGGCCGCGGCTCGCGCATGAAGTTCGAAGAGGACGAGCTGACGATCTCGTCGGGCGTCCGCCACGGCTACACGCTCGGCAGCCCCATCGCGCTGCGCATCGGCAACACCGAGTGGCCCAAGTGGGTCGAGGTGATGAGCCCCGAGCCCGTCGAGCTCACCGACAAGTCCCGCGGTCGCGGCGCTGCGCTGACACGTCCCCGGCCCGGCCACGCCGACCTCGTCGGCATGCAGAAGTACGGCTTCGACGAGGCCCGCCCGATCCTCGAGCGCGCGAGTGCCCGCGAGACGGCTGCGCGCGTCGCACTGGGCGCGCTGGCCCGTGCCTTCCTCGGCGAGCTCGGCATCCGCCTGGTCAGCCACACGCTGTCCATCGGTCCCGTCCAGGTGCCGGCCGGGTCCGCGCTGCCGACCCCCGACGACGTCGACGCCCTCGACGCCGACCCGCTGCGGTGCTTCGACCCGGCCACCAGCGCCGCCATGGTCGAAGAGGTCGATGCGGCCAAGAAGGACGGCGACACGCTCGGCGGCATCGTCGAGGTGCTCGCGTACGGCCTGCCTCCGGGGCTCGGCTCGCACGTGCACTGGGACCGCCGCCTCGACGCGAAGCTCGCGCAGGCCCTCATGAGCATCCAGGCCATCAAGGGGGTCGAAGTCGGCGACGGCTTCGAGACCACCCGACGCCGCGGATCGGCCGCGCACGACGAGCTCTACACCGCCGAGGACGGCATCACGCGCTCCAGCGACAAGGCGGGCGGCACCGAAGGCGGGATGTCGACCGGCACCGTGCTGCGGGTGCGCGCCGGCATGAAGCCGATCGCCACCGTCCCCCGCGCGCTGCACACGGTCGACGTCGCGACCGGCGATTCCGCACAGGCCCACCACCAGCGTTCCGACGTGTGCGCCGTCCCCGCCGCGGGCGTCGTGGCCGAGGCGATGGTCGCGGTCGTGCTGGCCGAGGTCGTGCTGGAGAAGTTCGGCGGCGACAGCGTCGCCGAGACCCGCCGCAACCTCGAGGGCTACCTCGCGGCGATCCCCGACGCCCTGCGCACCGCAGCCGAGAGCGACGCCGCCCTGACGGGCGACGTCGCTGTCAGCCATGACCTCGCCCTCTGACGCCGTCGTGCTGATCGGCCCGATGGGGGCCGGCAAGACCAGCATCGGCAAGAAGGCCGCGCGCGCCCTGGGTGTGCCGTTCTTCGACACCGACGCGGCCGTGGTTCGCGACCACGGTCCGATCGAGCGGCTGTTCGCCGAGCACGGCGAGGCGCACTTCCGCGCGCTGGAGCGGGCCGCGGTGAGCGAAGGACTCGCCACGGGCGGCGTGGTCTCGCTCGGCGGCGGAGCGGTGACCCATCCCGAGACGCGGGCCGAACTCGCCCAGCGCCGCGTCGTGCTGCTCACGGTCGCACCCCGCGTCGTCGCGGGCCGCGTGCGCGATTCCAGCCGCCCGCTGCTGCAGGGCGAGGACGCGATCGAACGATGGACGGCGATCTACGAAGAGCGCCGCCCCGTGTACGAGGAGCTCGCCGACGTGACGTTCGACACGTCGAGCGGCCCCATCCAAGACATCGTCGATGCGCTCGTCGCGTGGGTGCGCGGCGAGCACGACCAGGAGGAGACGGCATGACGGATGCCACGACCATCACCGTGCGCGGAGACGCCAGCTACGACATCACCGTGGGGCGCGGCATCCTCTCGTCCCTCGGCGCCGCGCTGCCGCCCGCCGCGCGCAAGGTGCTCGTGATCCACCCGCCGACCCTCGCGGAGCAGGCGGAGCGCCTGCGCGCGCAGCTCGTCGGCGACCGCGAGGTGCTGCTCGCCGAGATCCCCGACGCCGAGGCGGGCAAGCGCATCGAGGTGGCAGCGTTCTGCTGGCAGGTCATGGGCAAGGCGGACTTCACCCGCACCGACGCCGTCATCGGCTTCGGCGGCGGGGCGGTGACCGACCTCGCGGGGTTCGTCGCCGCAACGTGGCTGCGCGGCGTCGAGGTCGTGCAGGTGCCGACGACGGTCCTCGGCATGGTCGACGCCGCCGTCGGCGGCAAGACCGGGGTCAACACCGCCGAGGGCAAGAACCTCGTGGGCGCGTTCTGGGCCCCGCGCGCCGTGCTGTGCGACCTCGACCTGCTCGACAGCCTCTCGCGCAACGAGCGCGTGGCCGGGTACGCCGAGGTCGTGAAGGCCGGCTTCATCTGGGCGCCCGAGATCCTCGATCTGGTCGAGGCCGACCCCGAGACGGCCGTGGATCCGCAGAGCGCGGCGTTCCGTCGCACCATCGAGCTGGCGATCGAGATGAAGGCGCGCGTCGTCGGCGAGGACCTGCGCGAGGCGGGGCTGCGCGAGATCCTCAACTACGGCCACACGCTCGGGCACGCCATCGAGCATGCCGAGCGCTACCGGTGGCGGCACGGCGCGGCGATCTCGGTGGGCATGGTGTTCGCCGCCGAGCTGTCGCGACTGGCCGGCCGGCTTCCGGATGCCGCAGCCCAGCGCCACCGCGACATCCTCGACTCGCTCGGACTGCCGACGAGCTACCGCCCGGGCGCCTGGCCGCAGCTGCTGTCGACCATGCAGCGCGACAAGAAGAGCCGTGGCGGGATGCTGCGCTTCATCGTGCTCGACGACATCGCGAAGCCGACGGTGCTGCAGGCGCCGGATGAGTCGCTGCTGTTCGCGGCATACCAGGAGGTCGCGGGATGACCGCTGCGGCGGTGCGTCGCGTCCGGGCCGACGAGTGGCCCGAGGTGCGCGCGCTCCGCCTGGAGTCGACGAGCGACCCCGACGCGGCCATCGCGTTCCTGGAGACGCCCGAGCAGGTGGCGGCGCGGCCCGACGACTTCTGGAGGGACCGCACGGCGCGCGCGGCCGAGAGCGAGGTCGCCGCGCAGTTCGTCGCAGAGGCCGAGGGCGTCTGGGTCGCGAGCCTCTCGGTGCTCATCCGCGCCACCGGGCAGAAGGACCACCTCGGCCGCTACGTCGACGACCGTCGTGCCGACGCGGTGGGCGTCTACGTGAACCCCGCCTACCGCGGCACGGGCACCGTGGACGCGCTGTTCGACGCGGCCGCCGCGTGGGCGGCATCCCAGGGACTTCGTCGTCTCACGCTCGATGTGCACGCCGACAACGCCCGAGCGCAGGCCGCGTACCGGCGCAACGGCTTCTCGCCCACGGGCGTGACGTTCACCGGCCCCATCGGTCCCGAGCTGGAGATGGCACGCCCGCTCTGACCGGACAGGCGTGCCGATGCGCTCCGGGCGTTCGAGAGGCTTCACGCCGATGAGGTGATGCGGTGCAGGGGAGGGCACTGCCAGACTGTCGCCGCGCGGCAGATGCGCGCCCGTCGAAGGGAGTCCTCGCATGAGTGCCACCACGAACGCCCCCGCGAAGTCCGGCGCGATCCTCTCGACCCTCATCCTCGTCGCCGCCGTCGCGAACCTGCCGCTGTCGGTGGCGAACGTCGCCCTCCCCGACATCGGCGAGGCCTTCGACGCCTCGCAGACGCAGCTGAACCTGGTCGCGGTCGGCTATTCGCTGGGCCTGGCCGCCTCGGTGCTGTGGCTCGGGGCGGTGGGCGACCGCTACGGCCGCAAGATGATGCTGCTGATCGGCGTGCTCCTCTCGCTGCCGGCCGGGCTGGTCGCGGCGTTCGCGCCGACCATCGACGTCTTGATCGTCGCGCGCATCGTCGGCGGGCTCGCCGCGGGCATGGCGTATCCGACGACGCTGGCGCTCATCACGGCGCTGTGGTCCGGCGCGGCGCGCACGCGATCGATCGCGCTGTGGTCGGCGACGGGCGGAGCGATCTCGGCCCTCGGCCCGCTGCTGTCCGGCGTGCTGCTGGAGTTCTTCCACTGGGGGTCGGTCTTCCTCCTGACGATCCCGCTGATCCTCGTCGCGATCCCGCTCGTCATCAAGGTGGTGCCGAGCCACGTGAACGAGTCGACGGATCCGGTCGACAACCTGGGCGGGTTCTTGTCGGTGATCCTCGTGGGCGGACTCATCCTGGCCATCAACTTCGCCGCCGTGCCGGACGCCGGAACGCTGGTGCTGGGCCTCGTCATCATCGGGGCGGCCGCGCTCATCGCCTTCGTCATCCGGCAGCGCAAGGCGAAGAACCCGCTGTACGACCTCACCATCGCAGCGCGGCCGATCTTCTGGGTCGCCGCATGCGCCGGCATCATCGTGTTCGGCGCACTCATGGGCGCGATGTTCATCGGGCAGCAGTACCTGCAGAACGTCCTCGGCTACTCGACGCTCGAGTCGGGGTTCGCGATCCTCCCGGCCGCGATCTTCATGGTGCTGCTGGCGCCCCGGTCGGCGAAGCTGGTCGAGACCCGCGGCGCGCGGTTCACCCTGCTCGTCGGCTATGTCGCCGTGCTGCTGGGCTTCCTCACGATGCTGGTGCTGTGGACCGGCAGCGCCGGGTATTGGGCGGTGGGCCTCGGGTACGCGTTCGTCGGCGCCGGCGTGGGGCTCGCCGGCACCCCCGCGTCGCATTCGCTCACGGGCGCCGTGCCGGTGCGCAGAGCGGGCATGGCGTCAGGCACGGCGGATCTGCAGCGCGACCTCGGCGGCGCCATCATGCAGTCCATCCTGGGCGCCCTGCTCACGGCGGGGTACGCCGCCTCCGCCGCGAAGCTCATCGGGGACGCGCCCGACGCGGACCAGATCACCGCGTCCGTGCAGAGCCAGCTCACGAAGTCGTTCGCCAGCGCAGCCAACGTCGCACAGCAGTACCCCCAGTACTCCGATGCGATCATCAAGGCCGCCAGGGAGTCGTTCGAACAGGGCCAGACATGGGCGTACCTCGCCGGGATCATCGCCGTGGCGATCGGCGCCGTGCTGGTGTTCTTCGCGTTCCCGAAGTTCGAGCGCGAGAAGGCCCTGCTGGCGCAGTACCGCGCCGAGGACGAGCAGCCGTCACCGAGGGCGCCGTCCGCCGCGTGAAGCGACGGTAGGGTGGGCCGGTGACCACGCCGCGCCGCCTGCTCCTCGTCAACGGACCGAACCTCAACCTGCTCGGCACGCGCGAACCCGAGATCTACGGCACGCACACCCTCGCCGACGTCGAGAAGACGACGGTGGATGCCGCCGCCCGGCGCGGCTTCGACGTCCGGGCGGTGCAGAGCAACCACGAGGGCGTGCTGCTGGACGCGATCCACGCGGCGCGCGAGGACTGCGCCGGCATCGTCATCAATCCGGGCGGGCTCACCCACACCTCCGTCGTCCTGCGCGATGCGCTGTCGGCCGTCGGCCTGCCGGTGGCCGAGGTGCACATCTCGGACGTGAGGGCGCGCGAGGAGTTCCGCCACCACTCGTACGTGGCCGATGTCGCCGTCGTGCACGTCGTGGGCGAGGGCGTCGCGGGGTACGGCACCGCGGTCACGCGCCTGATCGACATCCTGACGGGCCAGGCCGAGGGCTGACGAATCCGCTCGCGGCGAGGCATCCCGTAGAATGTCCTGTCGGCGGTGCGCCATCGCGCGTGCCGGCCCCGCATGACTTTCCCTGACGAACGGACAGAATCACCTCATGGCTTCCACCGCAGACATCAAGAACGGCGTCGTCCTCAGCATCGACGGACAGCTGTGGAGCGTGGTCGAGTTCCAGCACGTCAAGCCCGGCAAGGGCGGCGCGTTCGTCCGCACGAAGCTCAAGAACGTGGTCTCGGGCAAGGTCGTCGACCGCACGTACAACGCGGGCGCGAAGATCGAGATCGAGAACGTCGACCGCCGCGACTTCACCTACCTGTACAACGACGGCGAAGGCTTCGTCTTCATGGACGTCGCCGATTACGACCAGCTCACGGTCGGCGCCGCGACGGTGGGCGACGCGGCGCACTTCCTGCTCGAGAACCAGCAGGTGCAGATCGCGCTCAACAACGGCAACCCGCTGTACATCGAGCTGCCGGCATCCGTCATCCTCGAGATCACGTACACCGAGCCCGGCCTGCAGGGCGACCGTTCGTCGGCCGGCACCAAGCCCGCCACGCTCGAGACCGGCTACGAGATCCAGGTGCCGCTGTTCCTCGAGACCGGCACCAAGGTCAAGGTCGACACCCGCACGGGCGAGTACCTCGGCCGCGAGAAGTAAGGCGTGAGCGCCCGCTCGAAGGCGCGCAAGCGCGCGCTCGACATCCTGTTCCAGGCCGACGTCCGCGGTGAGCAGCCCGCGACGATCCTCGCCGCCGAGGCCAAGCGCGCCGCGGGCGAGCCCGCCCGTCAGGCGTCATGGCTGTACGCGCGCGACATCGTCGACGGCGTGATCGACAACCGCGAAGCCATCGACGAGCAGATCACGACGTTCGCGAAGGACTGGACGCTCGCCCGCATGCCCGCGGTCGATCGCGCCGTGCTGCGCATCGGCGTGTGGGAGATCCTGTACAACGACGAGGTCCCCACCGCGGTCGCCATCGACGAGGCGGTCGAGCTCGCCAAGGAGTTCTCGACCGACGAGTCGGGCGCCTTCGTCCACGGCGTCCTCGCCAACATCGCCCGCGCATCCTGACCCTCCCGCACCGGGCCCCGTGTCCGCGGGTGTTGGCAGGATGGATGCCGTGACCCCGCCGAACGCCGCGCCGCCGTTCATCGACCCGGCGCACATCCGGCGGTTCACCGACGGCGGCACGTACGAGCGCGGCGTCGCCTACTTCGCCGACGGCGCCGTCCAGCAGCTGACGTGGGATCCGTTCACCTCGGTGCTCGAAGCGAGCGTCGCAGGAAGCGGCCGAGACGCGTACCGCTGCCGCATCCGGCTGGACCCGCAGCGGACCGACAGGCCGATCGCGGCGACATCGTGCACGTGCCCCGTCCAGTTCGACTGCAAGCACACGGTCGCGGTGCTGTTGGCGGCGAACCGGCTCGCGCGGCAGGCGCCCGCGGCGTCGTCCGAGACCGCGTGGCGCAGCGTGTTCGCTCCCGCCGTCGCGCCCGTCCACGACCGCACGCCGCTGGCGCTCGGGGTGGAGCTGCGCCAGCGGGTGCGCCGCGGCACCTCGAACTGGGCGCCGGCGCGCATCGAGACGGCCACTGCGCGCGGCCTCCACCAGTTCGGCGCCGACGTGCTGGTGGGCCTGCGCCCGCTGCAGCGCTCCGGCCGGTCGGCGGCGTGGATCAAGGGCGGCGTCTCGTGGGACGCGCTGCGACGCCCGTCGACGGCCTTCGATCCGGCGCAGGCGCGGTGGTTCGCCGAGCTGCACAGCATCGGGCGCGACGTGCGGTCGTTCGGGGCGTTCTCGGACGTGTCGGAGTGGCTGACCCTCGACGACATCGAGTCGAGCCTGCTGTGGCCGCACCTCGCCGCCGCCGCGGACCGCGGCATTCCCGTCGTCCCGACCCGGCGCGGCACGACCGTCGCGCTGGCCGAGACGGCGTCCGTGTCGGTCCAGGCGCGACGCACCGGCGGCGGCGTGGAGGTCGCGCCGGTGGTCGTCCTGGACGGCGAGCGGATCGCGGCGGCGGAGCTTCGCCCGGTCGGGCGCACCGGCCTCTACCGCTTCGCCGTCCAGCACGACCGCATCGACCTCCTGCTGGCCGAAGTGGCGCTGCCCGACCCCGTGCCGGCGCTCCTGGCCGCCCGTGAGGCGGTCACCGTGCCACCGGACGACGCCGCGGAGTTCGTGCGCGACCACCTGCCGCGGCTCGCGCGGCGCGTCGAGGTCGCCGCCCCCGGCATCGAGGTCGCGCCCGCGGCACCTCCTCGGCTCCTGGTGTCCGCGCGCTTCGACGAGGGCCACCGCATCGTGTTCACCGTCGCCTGGCGCTACGGCGGGGCGCTCGTCGGGCTCGACGGCTCCGGCGAGCGCGACGGAGCGCCTGGCTTGCTCGACGACGACCGGGACCCGGCCGCAGAGCTCGCGATCCGCGACCGCGTGGAGGCGCTGTGGCACGAGGCGTCGCCCGTGGGGTTCACGGCGGCCGGCACCCTGACGGGGCTGGACTCCGCGGAGTTCTCGGCCGTGCTGCTGCCGCTGCTGGAGGCCGACCCCGATGTGGATGTCGAGCTGTCGGGGGAGCGGCCGCGCTATCGCGAACTGGCCGGTGACCCGCGGATCGAGATCAGCACCGTCGAGACGGCCGACGCGGACTGGTTCGACCTCGGCGTGGTCGTCTCCATCGACGGCCGCACGATCCCGTTCGGGACGCTGTTCACCGCGCTGTCGCGCGGACGCAAGCGGATCATGCTGAGCGATGGGGCGTACTTCTCGCTGTCGCATCCCGCGCTGCAGCGACTGCGGGATCTGATCGACGAAGCGGGCGAACTCGACGAGTGGGAGACCGGGCCGCGCATCAGCCGGTACCAGACCGCACTGTGGGCGGACTTCGAGGATCTGGCCGACGAGGCGCAGCCGGCGGTGTCGTGGCGGGCGACCGTCGAGGCGCTCCGCGACGTCGATTCGGTGCCGTCCACGCCCCTCCCGTCCGGGCTCGACGCCGAGCTGCGCCCGTACCAGCGGACCGGGTTCGAGTGGCTCGCCTTCCTGTGGCAGCACCGCCTGGGCGGCATCCTCGCCGACGACATGGGGCTCGGCAAGACGCTGCAGCTGCTCGCGCTGGTCGCACACGCGGTCGAGCAGGACGAACGACGGCCGTTCCTCGTGGTGGCGCCGACCTCGGTCCTGTCGACGTGGCGCACCGAGGCGGCGCGCTTCACGCCCGGGCTGCGCGTCGCGGTGGTCGACGCGACGCGCAGGAAGCGCGGGATGACGGTCGCACAGGCGGCGGCCTCCGCGGATCTCGTCGTGACGTCGTACACGCTGCTGCGGCTCGACGAGGCCGAGTTCGCGGCGGTCGAGTGGGCCGGACTCATCCTCGACGAGGCGCAGTTCGTGAAGAACAGCCAGACGAAGGTGTACCGGGCCGCGCGCGACCTCAGCGCCGACGTCGTCTTCGCCATCACCGGCACACCGATGGAGAACAGCCTCACCGAGCTGTGGGCGCTGCTGTCGCTGACCGCCCCGGGCCTGTTCGCGTCCGCACGGCGGTTCCGCGAGGAGTACGTCGGGCCCATCGAGAAGGGCAAGGTGCCCGAGAACCAGGAGGGCGGCGAGTACCGCGCCGGACGCCTGGCCCGGCTGCGCCGCCGCATCCGCCCCCTCGTGCTGCGGCGCACGAAAGAACTGGTCGCCGCCGACCTGCCGCCCAAGCAGGAGCAGGAGGTGCGCATCGAGCTCGGCGCCGCGCACCGGGCTCTCTACGACACCGTGCTGCAGCGCGAGCGGCAGAAGGTGCTGGGGCTGCTGGACGACCTCGACCGCAACCGCTTCATCGTGTTCCGCTCGCTCACGCTGCTGCGCATGCTGGCGCTCGCGCCCGAGCTCGTCGATCCCGCGCACGCGCACATCGCCCCGAGCAAGCTGGGCGCGATGTTCGAACAGCTGGACGAGATCCTCGCCGAGGGGCATCGCGCACTGGTGTTCAGCCAGTTCACGTCGTTCCTGGGGCTGGCCGCCGCCGAACTCGAGGCACGCGGCATCCCGTACGCCTATCTCGACGGCTCGACGCGGGGCCGGGATGCCGCCGTCGCGGCGTTCCGCGGGGGTGCGGCCCCCGTCTTCCTGATCAGCCTCAAGGCCGGCGGCTTCGGCCTCACCCTCACCGAGGCCGACTACGTGTTCCTGCTCGACCCCTGGTGGAATCCCGCCGCCGAGGCGCAGGCCGTCGACCGCGCGCACCGGATCGGTCAGGATCGCAGCGTCATGGTCTACCGGCTCATCGCCAACGGCACGATCGAAGAGAAGGTGATGGCGCTGCAGCAGCGCAAGGCACGCCTCTTCCGAGCGGTCATGGACGACGATGCCCTGTTCGGCCGGGCCCTGACCGCCGACGACATCCGCGGGCTGTTCGACGGATGACCCGGTTTTGCACGGCCGGTCGATCCGGGTCCGCACGGGCTCTCGCCTAGAATCGACGGGTTCCACCGATCGTCTGCAGGAAAGGGCAGGTCCTCCCATGCGCGTCACGGGCCTCGGCCACGCCGGAATGTTCATCGAGACGGCGGGCGGCAGCATCCTCTGCGACCCGGTGATCGGTCCGACCTTCTTCGGATCGTGGTTCCCGTTCCCCGACAACCGCGGCCTCGACTGGGAGAAGTACGGCAAGGCGGACTTCCTGTACGTGTCGCACCGGCACCGCGACCACTTCGACCCCGCCCTCATGGAGCGCGTGGTCCCCAAGGACATCAAGGTCCTGCTGCCCGAGTACCCCACGGACGATCTCGAGCAGGACCTCCGCAAGCTCGGCTACGACAACATCGTCTACACGCAGGCCGGCGTGCCGCTGGAGTTCGGCCCGCTGAAGCTCATGGTCACGCCGCTGCGCGCGCCCAGCGACGGCCCGATCGGCGACTCGTCGCTGTCGGTCGACGACGGCACCGCCAGCATCCTGAACCAGAACGACTCGCATCCGCTCGACCTCGAGAAGCTCATGTCGTTCTCGAAGCCCGACGCGTACTTCACCCAGGTGTCGGGCGCCATCTGGTGGCCGATGGTGTACGACCTGCCGCAGGACGCCAAGCAGAACTTCGCGAAGCTCAAGCGCGACGCGCAGAACAAGCGTGCGCTCTACTACATCGAGAAGGTCGACGCCGAGCACGTCTTCCCGATGGCGGGGCCGCCCATGTTCCTGCGCGAGGAGCTGTTCCGCTACAACGGCCAGGGTCTCGACGGCGACGCGATCTTCACCGACCAGCGCGAGTTCCTCGCCCACATGCGCGAGCAGCGTCCCGACCAGAAGGGGTACGAGTTCCTTCCCGGCACGGTCGTCGACATCGTCGGCAGCGAGGTCTCGATCACGCAGACGCTGTACACCGACGCCGAGATCGACCGCGTCTTCGACGACAAGTGGTCGTACCTCGGCGAGCAGCGTGACTCCCGCCAGGACGAGATCCGCGCGGAGGAGGCGTCCCGCGCCGCCGTGCTGCCGCCGGCCGAGATGCTGGCAGCGATCCGCGAGTGGTGGGAGCCGCTGCTGCGACGCGCCCGCACCATCCGCAACGGCGTCGGCGGCAACGTGCGCTTCCGCATCGGCGACCTCGACATGGTCGTCGACTTCCCCAAGGCCAAGGTGCGCGAGTACGACGGCGAGGAGTGCATCTACTGGTACACGATCCCCGCCGATCTCGTCTCGACGAACATCCGCGACCACGAGATCGACTGGTCGAACTCGATCTTCCTGTCGATGCAGTTCGAGGTGGGCCGCAGCGGCAAGTTCAACGAGTTCCTCACGACCTTCCTCAAGTGCCTGTCGCGGGATCGCATCGAGTACGTCGAGAACTGGTACGCCGAGCAGACCGATCAGACCGAGGATGCGCAGCTGGGGGAGTGGACCGTGCAGCGCCGGTGCCCGCACCTGCGCGCGGACCTCACCAAGACCGGCAAGATCGAGGACGGCGTCCTCACGTGCTCGCTGCACGACTGGAAGTGGGACCTGGCGTCGGGCCGCTGCCTCACCAGCCAGGGCCACCCGATCCGGGCGTCGCAGGTCGAGCCGGAGCGCGAGAGCGAGGCGGCGGCTCCGGCCGCCTGACCGTGATCTTGTAGAACTCTTACAACGAAACGCCCGCTCCGGCGGGCGTTTCGTTGTACGGCGGCGCCGAATGTTGCCGGGCGAGTATCACCGAGGCGGGCGAGCGAGTCCTGATCACCGTGCCCGCCAGACGGGCGATCAGAACTCGAAGGAGCCCGTCATGACCACTGTTCCCGTCCGCGGCGCCGCCGGCGTCGTCACGCCCCCTGCCCGCCGCACCAGCCCGCTGCGCGCGGCCCTCGCCTTCGAGGCCCGCGCGGAGGGCGCCGTCAAGGTCTTCCTCGGACGCTGGAGCATCCCCGCGCTGCGCGTCGCGCTCGGCCTCGTGTTCCTCGTGTTCGGGGCGCTGAAGTTCCTCCCCGGAGTGAGCCCCATCGAAGCGCTCGTGGTGCGCACGTGGGACGCCCTGTCGTTCGGGATCGTCACCGGCTACCCGGCGATGGCCCTCACCGCCGCGATGGAGTCCGTCGTCGGCGTCCTCCTCGTGATCGGGGTGTTCCAGCGATTCGCCCTGGCGCTGCTCGCCGTCACGTTCATCGGCATCCTGTCGCCCTTGGTGTTCTTCACGGGCGACCTCTTCACGCCGGGCCCCACGCTGACCGCCCAGTACATCCTGAAGGACGTCGTGCTCGTGGCCGCGGCGCTGGTCGTGGCATCCCGAGCCCTGCGCTCGGCGCCGCACCGCAGCTGACCGTCACATCGGAGCCGGGGTGGATCGTGACGATCCGCCCCGGCTCCGTGTCGTAGACTGGGTGGCGATCACAGCAACCTTTAACCCCGTCCTGTGAGGCGGAGAAGGGAGCGGCGGATGAGCACGCGCATCGTGCTGCATGAGGCCGACATCGCCCGGGCCCTGACTCGGATCTCGCACGAGATCCTCGAGTCCAACAAGGGACCCGATGGCCTGGTCCTCCTCGGCATCCCCACTCGCGGCGTCACGCTCGCGAACCGCATCGGCGCCCTCGTCGAGCAGTTCGGCGGAACGGCGGTGCCCATCGGATCGCTCGATGTCACGATGTACCGCGACGACCTGCACCGCAACCCGACGCGTGCCCCGCAGCGCACGCACATCCCCGACGGCGGCATCGACGGCAAGGTCGTCGTCCTCGTCGACGACGTGCTCTTCTCGGGGCGGAGCATCCGCGCCGCCCTCGACGCACTGCAGGACATCGGACGCCCCGCCGCCGTCCGCCTGGCGACGCTCGTCGACCGCGGCCATCGCGAGCTGCCGATCCGCCCCGACTTCGTCGGCAAGAACCTGCCGAGCTCGCGCGAGGAACGCGTGAACGTGCGGCTCATCGAGAACGACGGCAGCGACTCCGTCACGATCGAGGGACGGTGATCTGATATGAGGCACCTGCTCGACACCCAGACGCTCGCCCGCGAGGACGCGCTGCGCATCCTTGACGTCGCCGAGGACATGGCCGACACGCAGCAGCGCGAGATCAAGAAGCTCCCCACGCTGCGCGGCAAGACCGTCGTGAACCTGTTCTTCGAGGACTCCACCCGCACCCGCATCTCGTTCGAGGCGGCCGCCAAGCGGCTGTCGGCGGACGTCATCAACTTCTCGGCCAAGGGCTCCAGCGTCTCGAAGGGCGAGTCCCTTCAGGACACCGCCCAGACCCTGCAGGCCATGGGGGCGGATGCCGTCGTCATCCGCCACGGGGCGTCCGGGGCACCGCGCACGCTGGCCACGAGCGGCTGGATCAGCGCGGGCGTCGTGAACGCCGGCGACGGCACGCACGAGCACCCCACCCAGGCGCTGCTCGACGCGTTCACCATCCGCAAGCGCCGCTTCGGCGACGCCAGCCGCGGGCGCGACCTCGCCGGGGTCAAGGTCACGATCGTCGGCGACATCCTGCACTCCCGGGTCGCGCGCTCGAACGTCTGGCTGCTCGACGCCCTCGGCGCCGAGGTCACCCTCGTCGCGCCGCCGACCCTCGTGCCGCAGGACGTGTCGGGCTGGCCCGTGCGCGTGCTCTACGACCTCGACGAGGCGATCGCGGCCGGCCCGGACGCCCTCATGATGCTGCGCATCCAGCTGGAGCGGATGGGCGCCGCCTACTTCCCGACCGAGCGCGAGTACTCGCGCCGCTGGGGGCTCGACCCCCTGCGGCTGCGCGCACTGGGCGCCGATAGCATTGTCATGCACCCCGGTCCGATGAACCGGGGCCTGGAGATCTCCGCAGAAGCCGCGGATTCGCCGCGCTCGACCGTCCTCGAGCAGGTGACCAACGGCGTCTCGGTGCGCATGGCGGCGCTCTACCTGCTGCTGGCGGGTGCGGACGACCCCACGACCGAGATCGCGAAGGAGACCACCCGATGAGCGAGACCCTCCTCTTCCGCGGAGCACTGGTCGAAGGCACCGCTGCAGCCGACGTGATCGTCGACGACGGCGTGATCGCCGAGATCGGCCCCGGCCTCAGCCGCGCCGGCGCCACCGTGGTCGACGTCGGCGGGCTGGTGCTACTGCCGGGGCTGGTCGACCTGCACACGCACCTGCGCGAACCCGGGTACGAGGCATCCGAGACGATCCTCACCGGCTCACGGGCAGCGGCTGCCGGCGGCTACAGCGCCGTGTTCGCGATGCCCAACACCTCGCCCGTCGCCGACACCGCCGGTGTCGTCGAGCAGGAGCTCGCCCTCGGCGAGGCCGCCGGGTTCGTCACCGTGCAGCCGATCGGCGCCGTCACCGTCGGTCAGAAGGGCGAACGGCTCGCCGAGCTCGGCGCCATGGCCGACTCCCGCGCCCGCGTGCGGGTCTTCAGCGACGACGGCTTCTGCGTGTGGGACCCCCTCATCATGCGTCGCGCCCTGGAGTACGCGAAGGCGTTCGACGGCGTGATCGCCCAGCACGCGCAGGACCCCCGCCTCACCGAGGGCGCCCAGATGAACGAGGGCGCCGTGTCGGCAGAGCTCGGCCTCGCCGGCTGGCCCGCCGTCGCGGAGGAGTCGATCATCGCCCGCGACGTGCTGCTGGCCGAGCACGTCGGCTCCCGCCTGCACGTGTGCCACCTGTCGACGGCAGGCTCGGTGGACATCATCCGGTGGGCCAAGAAGCGGGGCGTCAACGTCACCGCCGAGGTCACGCCGCACCACCTGCTGCTGACCGACGAGCTCGTGCGCGACTACGACGCGCGCTTCAAGGTCAACCCGCCGCTGCGCCGCGAAGAGGACGTGCTCGCGGTGCGCGAGGGCCTCGCCGACGGCACGATCGACATCGTCGCGACCGACCACGCGCCGCACCCGGCCGAGGCGAAGGCGTGCGAATGGCACGCAGCCGCCAACGGCATGGTCGGACTCGAGAGCGCGCTGCGGGTCGTGCAGCAGGCGATGGTCGACACCGGCCTCATCACGTGGGGAGACGTCGCCCGCGTCATGTCGCGCGAACCCGCCCGCATCGGCAGGCTCGCCGGGCACGGGACGCCGCTGACCGCCGGGCAGCCGGCATCCCTCGCCTTCTACGACCCGTCGCCGCGCCGCACGTTCACGACCGACGACCTCCACGGCCGCAGCGTCAACTCGCCCTACCTCGGGCGCGAACTGCCCGGCGACGTGCGCTGGACCCTGCACGCCGGCACCGTGACCGTCGCGGACGGCACCCTGCTCGACGCCCCGGGGGTGCGGGCATGACCCGCGAGGGCGCCTTGGCGATCATGATCGCCGTCGCCGTGGGGCTGCTCGCAGCCCTCGTGTGGGCCTGGTGGCGACGAACGCGGCGCGACGCGGCGTTCCAGGCGCCGGTCGGCGAGATCCCCGGCGAGGCGCACGCCGTGGCCGAGTTCGCGGCGCTGTACGTCGCGACCACGCGGCACGGCGACCCGCTCGAGCGGCTCGCGATCGCGGGCCTGGGCTTCCGCTCCCGGTCGGACGTCACCGTGACCGACGCCGGCGTCGCGCTGGATCTCACCGGCCAGCCCCGGGTCTTCCTCGCTGCGGACCGGATCGCCGACGTCGGGCAGTCGACCGTCGCGATCGACCGCGTCGTCGAGCCCGACGGCCTCGTGCGCCTCGCATGGCGCCTCGACGACGGCACCGTCGTCGACTCCTACCTTCGCCCCCAGGATGCCTCGGCCCGCGCCCTCGCGGACGCCGTGGCCGGCATCCTTCCCCCGACCCAGACGGGAACCGACGCATGACCTCCCTCTTCCAGACCGCACCGGCCGTCCTCGTGCTCGAGGACGGCACCCGCCACGTCGGCCGCGCATACGGCGCGCACGGCACGACGCTCGGCGAGGTCGTCTTCGCGACCGGCATGACCGGCTACCAGGAGACGCTCACCGACCCCTCGTACGCCGGCCAGATCGTGCTGCAGACCGCGCCGCACATCGGCAACACCGGCATGAACGACGAGGACCCCGAGTCGCGACGCATCTGGGTGTCGGGCTACATCGTGCGCGACCCCTCCCGCGTCGTCTCGAACTGGCGCGCCGACGAGTCGCTCGACGACGCGCTCGTGAACGACGGCGTCGTCGGCATCAGCGGGATCGACACGCGCGCGGTGACACGGCACATCCGCTCGGCCGGGAGCATGCGCGGCGGCATCTTCTCGGGCGACGCGGCCGCGATCGACGCCGACGAGCAGCTGCGCCTCGTACGCGAGGCGCCCGAGATGGCGGGCCAGAACCTGTCGGCCGAGGTGTCGGTCGCCGCGGCCGAGGTCACCCCCGCGACCGCCGAGCGCATCGGGAACCTCGCCGTGCTCGACCTCGGCGTCAAGCAGGCCACGGTCGACAACCTCGCCGCTCGCGGCTTCGACGTGCACGTCCTGCCGCAGGACGTCACGATCGACGAGATCCGCGCGATCGACCCGGTCGCGGTCTTCTACTCCAACGGCCCGGGCGACCCCGCCGCATCCGGAGACCACGTCGACCTGCTGCGCAGCGTGCTCGACGACGGCCTCCCGTTCTTCGGCATCTGCTTCGGCAACCAGCTGCTCGGCCGCGCCCTGGGCCTCGGCACCTACAAGCTGCCCTTCGGTCACCGCGGCATCAACCAGCCCGTGCTCGACAAGGTCACCGGCCGGGTCGAGATCACCGCCCACAACCACGGTTTCGCCGTCGATGCCCCGCTGGACGGCGAGTTCGACAGCCCGAACGGCTACGGCAAGGTCGAGGTCAGCCACGTCGGCCTCAACGACCAGGTCGTCGAGGGCCTGCGCGCCCTCGACATCCCCGCCTTCTCGGTGCAGTACCATCCCGAGGCGGCTGCCGGCCCGCACGACGCCAACTACCTGTTCGACCGCTTCCGCGACCTGGTCGTCGCGAACCTGGAGACCAAGAAGAATGCCTAAGCGCGACGACATCAACTCCGTCCTCGTCATCGGATCCGGTCCGATCGTCATCGGCCAGGCCTGCGAGTTCGACTACTCCGGCACCCAGGCCTGCCGCGTGCTGCGCGAGGAAGGCGTGCGCGTCATCCTCGTGAACTCGAACCCCGCCACGATCATGACCGATCCCGACTTCGCCGACGCGACGTACATCGAGCCCATCACGCCCGCGGTCATCGAGACGATCATCGCGAAGGAGAAGCCGGATGCCATCCTGCCGACCCTCGGGGGCCAGACCGCGCTGAACGCGGCCATGGCCCTGCACGATCAGGGGATCCTCGACAAGTACGGCGTCGAGCTGATCGGCGCGAAGGTGGACGCCATCCGCAAGGGCGAGGACCGGCAGATCTTCAAGGAGCTCGTGATCGAGGCGGGCGCCGATGTCGCGGCATCCGTCATCTGCCACTCGATGGACGACCTGCTCGCCGGCGCCGAGAAGCTCGGGTACCCGCTGGTCGTGCGTCCGTCGTTCACGATGGGCGGCCTCGGGTCGGGCTTCGCGTACGACGAGACCGACCTGCGCCGCATCGGAGGTGCCGGCCTGCACGACTCGCCCACGGGCGAGGTGCTCCTGGAGGAGTCGATCCTCGGCTGGAAGGAGTACGAGCTCGAGCTCATGCGCGACACGGCCGACAACACGGTCGTCGTCTGCTCGATCGAGAACGTCGACCCCGTCGGCGTGCACACGGGCGACTCGATCACGGTGGCGCCGGCCCTCACGCTCACCGACCGCGAGTACCAGAAGCTGCGTGACATCGGCATCGACATCATCCGCGCGGTGGGCGTCGACACCGGCGGCTGCAACATCCAGTTCGCGGTGAACCCCGAGAACGGCCGCATCATCGTCATCGAGATGAATCCGCGCGTGTCGCGCTCGTCGGCGCTCGCGTCGAAGGCCACCGGCTTCCCGATCGCGAAGCTCGCCGCCAAGCTGGCGATCGGCTACCGCCTCGACGAGGTGCCGAACGACATCACGAAGGCGACGCCGGCGAGCTTCGAGCCCACGCTCGACTACGTGGTGGTCAAGGTGCCCCGGTTCAACTTCGAGAAGTTCCCGGCCGCCGACACCACGCTCACCACGACCATGAAGTCGGTGGGCGAGGCGATGGCGATCGGCCGCAACTACGCGACCGCTCTGCAGAAGGCGCTGCGCTCGCTCGAGAAGCGCGGGTCGAGCTTCCACTGGGGCGACGAGCCTCGCTCGGTCGAGGAGCTGCTCGAGATCGCCCAGACTCCGACCGACGGCCGCATCGTCGTGCTGCAGCAGGCGCTGCGCAAGGGCGCGACGATCGAGCAGGCGTTCGAGGCGACGAAGATCGACCCCTGGTTCCTCGACCAGATCGTGCTCATCAACGAGGTCGCGGAGTTCGTGCGCCAGGCCGCGGAGCTGGATGCCGCCACCCTCCGCGTCGCGAAGGAGCACGGCTTCAGCGACGCGCAGATCGCGCAGCTGCGTGGCGACACCGAGGCGGAGGTCCGCGGCGTCCGCCACGGTCTGGGCGTCCGTCCGGTGTACAAGACCGTCGACACGTGCGCGGGGGAGTTCCCGGCGCTCACGCCGTACCACTACTCCAGCTACGACGTCGAGACCGAGGTCACGCCGTCCGAGCGGACGAAGGTCGTCATCATCGGCTCCGGGCCGAACCGCATCGGCCAGGGCGTCGAGTTCGACTACTCGTGCGTGCACGCGTCGTTCGCCCTCGCGGCGGCCGGCTACGAGACGGTGATGGTGAACTGCAACCCCGAGACGGTCTCGACCGACTACGACACGTCCGACCGCCTGTACTTCGAGCCGCTGACGCTCGAGGACGTCCTGGAGGTGCTGCACGCCGAGGCGCAGTCGGGCACGATCCTGGGCGTCGTGTGCCAGCTGGGCGGCCAGACGCCGCTCGGCCTCGCCAAGGGCATCGAAGAGGCCGGGTACACGATCCTCGGCACCAAGCCCGCCGCCATCGATCTGGCCGAGGAACGCGAGCTGTTCTCGCGCCTGCTCGACGAGGCCGGCCTGGTCGCGCCGCGCAACGGCACCGCGATCGACGTCGAGGGCGCGGTCGCGGTCGCGGAGGAGATCGGCTACCCGGTGCTCGTGCGCCCCAGCTTCGTGCTCGGCGGCCGAGGCATGGAGATCGTGTACTCGACCGAGGCGCTGCGCGACTACTTCGTGCGCATCGCCGACCAGGCGATCATCGGCCCGGGCCTGCCGCTGCTGGTCGACCGCTTCCTCGACGACGCGATCGAGATCGATGTCGACGCCTTGTTCGACGGCGAGGAGCTGTACATCGGCGGTGTCATGGAGCACCTCGAAGAGGCCGGCATCCACTCCGGCGACTCGTCGTGCACGCTGCCGCCGGTGAGCCTCGGCCGCACCGACATCGACCGCGTCCGCGAGGCCACGCACGCCATCGCCGAGGGCGTGGGCGTGCGCGGCCTGCTGAACGTGCAGTTCGCGATCTCGGCGGGCGTGCTCTACGTCATCGAGGCGAACCCGCGCGCGAGCCGCACGGTGCCGTTCGTGTCGAAGGCGCTCGGCATCCCGCTCGCGAAGGCAGCCTCGCGCATCATGGCAGGCGCCACGGTCGCCGAGCTCAAGGCGGAGGGCCTGCTTCCCGAGCAGGACGGCTCGCGCGTTCCGCTGGACGCCCCGGTCGCGGTCAAGGAGGCCGTGCTGCCCTTCAAGCGCTTCCGCACCCGCGAAGGCCAGACCGTCGACTCCGTGCTCGGCCCCGAGATGCGCTCGACCGGTGAGGTCATGGGCATCGACCGTGACTTCCCGACGGCGTTCGCGAAGTCGCAGGAGGCCGCGTACGGCGGCATGCCGCAGTCGGGCACCGTCTTCATCTCGGTCGCCGACAGCGACAAGCGCGCCGTCATCCTTCCTGCGCACCGCCTGCAGGAGCTGGGCTTCGACCTCGTCGCGACGGAGGGCACCGCCGAGATCCTCGCACGCAACGGCATCGACGTGCGGGTCGTGAGCAAGTACTCCGAGACGCAGGACTCCGGCGCGACCAACATCGTCGACCTGATCAACGCCGGCGACATCGACATCGTCGTGAACACGCCGTCCGGTGGCGCGGCGCGGGCCGACGGCTACGAGATCCGCGCCGCCGCGGTGGCCGGCGACAAGGCGCTGTTCACCACGATGGCCGTCCTCGGCGCCGCCGTCAGCGCCCTGCCGGTGCTGCGGGAGGGCTTCGATGTGAAGAGCCTGCAGGAGTACGCCGTCGAGCGGCAGGCGCGCGGATGACCTCGTTCGGGCAGCGGGTCCGTGCGGCGTTCGCGTCGCACGGACAGCTGTGCGTCGGCATCGACCCGCACGCGCATCTGCTGACCGAGTGGGGGATGGATGCCTCGGCCGCCGGCGCCCGTGAGTTCGGGCTGCGCGTGGTCGACGCCGCCGCCGGCCGTGTGGGCATCGTGAAGCCGCAGGTGTCGTTCTTCGAGCGCTACGGCTCCGCCGGCTTCGCCGCGCTCGAGGATGTCCTCGCGGCGGCGCGGGACGCGGGTCTGGTCGTGATCGCCGATGCGAAGCGCGGCGACATCGGCACGACGATGGACGCGTACGCCGAGGCGTGGCTGACGCCCGGTTCGCCGCTGGAGGCCGACGCGATGACGGCGAGCCCGTACCTCGGGGTCGGTGCGCTGGACGGCACCTTCGCCCTGGCCGAGCGCCACGGCAAGGGCGTGCTCGTGCTCGCCGCGACGAGCAACCCCGAGGCGCTGCCGCTGCAGCGCGCACGGGTGTCGGGCGGAGCCACCGTGTCCGCGGACGTGGTGCGCGAGGTGTCCGAACGCAACGCCCGGACGACGCCCGAGGGGGAGTGGGGGAGCCTCGGCTTCGTCATCGGCGGCACCGTGGACTGGACGGATGCCGGCCTGCAGCCGTTCTCGCCGGTCGCGCCGATCCTCGGCCCGGGGTTCGGGCACCAGGGCGCCGAGCCGCAGCGGCTCACCGAGCGATACGGACGGCTCGCCGAGGCCGTCATGGCCTCCGAGAGCCGCAGCATCCTCTCGGCGGGTCCTGACGCCCTCGCCGGGCGGATCGCCGAGCGCGCGGGGCTGTACGGCACCCCGGCGGCGAGGTAAACGCTGTCCTGCGGCAGGCGCACGCGGGAAGAATTCCCGCGCCACGGAGTGGTTTCGTTGAGCCCGCCCCTGCGGTGATACCTTCGGAGAGCCGCGCACCCTTCCGCCGGACCCGACCGGCTCGATGCGCACATTCAGAGCTCGCCCATCTCTACCGTGGTGATTGACATGCCCGATTCACGCACCCCCGAAAATGGCGTTTCGCCACATACTCCAGCCCGGCCGCCCGAGGTCGACCGGGTGGCGGCATCACGTCGCGCCGTCGCAGCGCGACGCGAACGCGCCGCCCTCAAGAAGGACGTCGCGATGCGCGTCATCACGCCGCAGGAGCTCCTGCGGCGTGCGCTGGCCGACCCGTCGTCGCCTGCCGGCGCGATGCGCGTGCCGGAGTTCCTGACCGCGATCCCCGCCATCGGCGAGGGCAAGCGCGACCGTATCCTCCACGACCTCGAGATCTCGCCGGTGAAGCGCCTCGGCGGGCTCGGCTCGCGTCAGCGCGAAGAGCTGCGCGCGTTCCTCGACGCGCGGTGGCCGGAGCTCGAGCCGCGCGGCGGCCGCAGCCGCCTCGTCGTGCTGGCAGGCCCCACCGCCGTCGGCAAGGGCACGGTGGCGGCCTACATCAAGGAGCACCACCCCGAGATCCTGCTGTCGGTGTCGGCGACGACCAGGGCGCCGCGTCCGGGCGAGGTGGACGGGGAGCACTACTTCTTCGTCGATGACGCCGAGTTCGACCGGATGATCGACGACGGCGAGCTGCTCGAGCACGCGACCGTGCACAACGCGTACCGGTACGGCACGCCGCGCGGCCCGATCGAGAAGGCGCTCGCCGAGGGCCGCACCGTGCTGCTCGAGATCGACCTGCAGGGCGCCCGCCAGGTGCGCGACGCGGATCCGTCGGCGACGCTCGTGTTCCTGCTGCCGCCGAGCTGGGACGAGCTGGTGCAGCGCCTGGTCGGCCGCGGCACCGAGGACGCGCCCGAGCGCGCCCGCCGCCTGCGCACGGCGAAGACGGAGCTCGCCTCGCAGGGCGAGTTCGACTTCCGCGTCGTGAACGACGACGTCGCCCGCGCCGCCGACGAGGTCGCCCGCCTCACCCGCTAGGCTTCGGCGGTGCCATCCGACGAGGACCATGACGGACGCCGGCTCGCCGAGCGCTACTTCGACGAGGTGGTGCGCCCGCTCGTCGCGGCGCGGTGGCCGGGGCTGCCCGTCGCTGCGGGACGCCTCGGCGCAGGGTCCGACGTGCTCGGACTCGACGACGCGACCTCCCGCGATCACGACTGGGGCCTCCGGCTGAGCCTCTTCGTCGACGAGACGCTCGTCGACGACGTGGATCGGGCACTGGCAACCGATCTCCCGGACGTCGCGTTCGGGCTGCCCACGCGGTTTCCGTTCACGGGCGAGGTGGTCGCCCGGCACCACGTCGAGGTCGCATCGCCGCGCCCGTTCGCCGTGGCGCGGCTCGGTTTCGACCCCACCGAGCCCATCTCAACGGCGGACTGGCTGTCCGTGAGCGGGCAGGCCGCGCTCGAGATCGTCGCCGGCCCGCTGTTCGCCGACGAGACGGGCGAGCTCACCCGCATCCGCACGGTGTTGCGGCAGTACCCCGACGACGTGCGCCGTCACGTCGTCGCCGTCGGGTGGCAGCAGATCGCCGAGGAGCTGCCGCTGCTCGGTCGCACCGCGCAGGTCGGCGACGATCTCGGATCGCGCATCATCGCCGGCCGCATCGCGGGCACCGTCGTGCACCTCGCCTTCGTCATCGCGCGGTCCTGGATGCCGTACGCGAAGTGGAGCGGGACGCTGCTGCGCCGGCTGCCGGGCACGGATCCGCTGACCGCAGCACTCGACGCCGCACTGCGCGCGGCCGACGGCACGCAGCGCCAGGCGCTGCTCTCGGACGCCCTCGAGGCGCTCCTGGATCTGCAGCGGGCGGCCGGTCTGCCCGCGACGCCCCCGGCGACCGAGGCGTTCTGGGATCGCCCGTTCCGCCATCCTCGCGCCGAGATCGCCGAGCGCCTGCGCGCAGGGATCACGGATGCCGGCGTCCGCGCCCTGGCGCCGGGCCACGGCTGCATCGAGCAGCGGACCTCCGACGTCGCGATCCTCACGGATCCGGCCGCTCGCCGCGCGATCGCCGCGGCGTGAAGCGCCCGCGTCGCCGACCGGGTAGACTGGTCGGATGCGTCCGCGCGCGGCTTGCGCGCGCCCACAGACACCGTCAGACCAGGAGGTTCCCATGGCCGGAACGAACCAGGGCATCATCGAGCCCCCCATCGACAGCCTGCTCGAGAAGGTCGACTCGAAGTACCAGCTCGTGATCTTCGCGTCCAAGCGCGCGCGTCAGATCAACGACTACTACTCCGACCTGCACGAGGGAAACCTCTTCGACAACGTCGGGCCGCTCGTCGACTCGACCGTCGAAGACAAGCCGCTGACGATCGCGATGCACGAGATCCACGAGGACAAGCTGCGCCTGCGTCGCGCGGAGTAATCCCCGTTACGACCGATATGCCCCCGAGGACGGCGATGTCCGCTCTCGGGGGCATACTGGTGTCCGCCCCCGGACCACGACTACTGGAGTATCGATGACCGACCTGCGCCTGTTCACGTCCGAGTCCGTGACGGAGGGCCACCCCGACAAGATCTGCGACCAGATCTCGGACTCGATCCTCGACGCGATCCTCACGGCCGACCCGGACGGCCGCGTCGCCGTCGAGACGCTCGTGACCACGGGCCTCGTGCACGTCGCCGGCGAGGTGTCGACCTCGGCGTACGTCGAGATCCCCGCCATCGTGCGCGACGTCGTCAACCGCATCGGCTACACCTCCAGCGACACCGGCTTCGACGGCGATTCGTGCGGCGTGAGCGTGTCGATCGGCGCACAGTCCTCCGACATCGCCGCCGGCGTCGACAAGGCGTTCGAGCGCCGCGAGGACGGTTCCGAGGACCCGCACGACCTGCAGGGCGCGGGCGACCAGGGCATCATGTTCGGTTACGCGACGACCGAGACGCCGCAGCTCATGCCGATGGCCGCATGGACCGCGCACCGCATGGCAGAGCGTCTGTCGGCTGTGCGCCGCTCGGGCGAGCTGCCGTTCCTGCGCCCCGACGGCAAGACCCAGGTGACGCTCGGGTACGACGGCGACACGCCCACGACGGTCGACTCCGTGGTGCTGTCGACCCAGCACCACCCCGACATCTCGCAGAAGGCGCTGCGCGCCGCGGTGCGGGCCGAGGTCATCGACCCCGTGCTCGAGGCCACGGGCCTCGACACGTCGGACGTGAAGTTCTACATCAACCCCGCGGGCCCGTTCGTGATCGGCGGCCCCAAGGGCGACGCCGGTCTCACCGGCCGCAAGATCATCATCGACACGTACGGCGGCGCATCCCGGCACGGCGGCGGCGCCTTCAGCGGCAAGGACCCGTCGAAGGTCGACCGCTCCGCCGCCTACGCCATGCGCTGGGTCGCGAAGAACGCCGTCGCCGCCGGACTCGCCGACCGTCTTGAGGTGCAGGTCGCGTACGCGATCGGCAAGGCCAAGCCGGTGGGTCTGTACGTCGAGACGTTCGGCACCGGGCGCGTGGCCGACGACGTCATCACGCGGGCGATCCTCGACGTGTTCGATCTGCGCCCCAAGGCGATCATCGAGCAGCTCGATCTGCTGCGTCCGATCTACGCCCAGACGGCGGCGTACGGGCACTTCGGCCGCGAACTGCCCGACTTCACGTGGGAGCGCACCGACCGCGCCGACGCGCTGCGCGCGGCCGCCGGGCTCTGACACGGGCCGCGTGAGGGCGGTGCCAGGGGAGGCACTGGGCGGCGCCGACACGGCGCCCGCCCCGATCCGTCGCCGCCGTGTCGCGCGCGTGCTGCTGGACTCGCCGCTGCCCCAGCTCGACCGCCTGTTCGACTACGAGATCCCCGGCGAGCTCGCGGACGAGGCGCTGCCGGGCGTGCGGGTCCGGGTGCCGTTGCGCAGCGCGGGTCGCGTGATCGACGGATACCTCGTCGAGCTGGGCGAGCCGGATGCCTCGGACCGGCCGCTCTCAGAGCTCGAGGCCGTCGTCTCGCCGATGCCGGTGCTGACGCCGCGCCTCTACGCGCTCGCACGGCGCGCCGCCGACCGCGCGGCGGGTTCGGCGGGCGACATCCTGCGCCTCGCGATCCCCAAGCGCATGGTGCGGGCCGAGAAGGCCTGGCTGGCCGCCGATCCGCCGACGCGCCCGGAGCTCCCGCCCGAGGCGGAGGCCTGGGCCGACGGGATCCTCGCCGAATACCCCGGGTTCGGCGACGCGCTCGCCCAGAGCGCCCGCCTCGCCGTCGACGCACCCCCGCAGCCCGCCCGGCTCGCCGACGGGACGCCCGTGGGAGCGTGGGCGGTGCTGCTGGCGGCCGCCGCGGTGCGGACGCTGGCCGATGGGCGCAGCACGATCATCGCCGTGCCCGACCACCGCGACCGCGCGCAGCTCGAGGCCGCGCTGCAGGAGTGGGTGCCTGCCGACGCGCTCGTGCGCGACGATGCGAAGCAGAGCGGGCCGGCGCGCTATACGGCGTTCCTGCGCACGTTGGCCGACGCCCCGTGCGTCGTGATCGGCAACCGGTCCGCCGTCTACGCCCCGGTCGCCGACCTCGGCCTCGTCGCGCTGTGGGACGACGGCGATCCGCTGTTCGGCGAGCCGCTCAGCCCCGGTGTGCACGCGCGCGATGCGGCGCTGCTGCGACAGGAGCTCGATGGCGGGGCCCTGGTGTTCGCCGGCCACACGCGCACGAGCGACGTGGAGCGGCTCGTCGCCCTCGGGTGGGTGCGCGACCTTCCGGCGGCGCGGCGACGCAGCCCGCGTGTCGTGCTCACGGCCCACCGCGAGGGCGAGTCGCGCGCGTCGCGGGTGCCGTCGGCCGCCTTCGCGGCCGCGCGCGAGGCCCTGGCCGAGGGGCCGGTGCTCGTGCAGGTGTCGCGCCCCGGCTACGCGCCGGTGCTGGTGTGCGCGACGTGCCGGCATCCCGCACGCTGCCCCCACTGCGGCGGCCCCCTGCACGCCGCCCGCCATGGCGCGGTACCCGCCTGCACGTGGTGCGGACGCGCGGCCAACGCCTGGGCGTGCGCGGAGTGCTCGTCGACCATGCTGCGCATGGCCTCCTCGGGCAGCGAGCGTACGGCCGACGAGCTCGGCCGCGCGTTCCCCGGCACGCGCGTCGTCGTCGCCGACGGCGACCATCCGGTGGCGACCGTCGACGAGCGCCCGGCGCTCGTGGTCGCCACCCGCGGCGCCGAACCGCTCGCGAGCGGCGGGTACCGGGCGGTCATCCTGCTCGACGGAGACCGGATGCTGATGGCCGACGACCTGCGGATCGGCGAGTCGTGCCTGCGGTGGTGGTCGAACGCCGCCGCGCTGGCCGCACCCGGCGCTCCGGTGCACCTCGTCGGCGTCGGCGGCGAGGTGGCCCGCGCGCTGGCGACGTGGACGCAAGCCGCGTACGCGCGATCAGAGCTCGCCGATCGCGCGCCGCTGCGCATGCCCCCCACGGTGCGGGTCGCCGCCGTGGACGGCCCCCGCCGCGCCGTGGACGCCGCGCTGGACGACCTGCGCCGCGCGGTTCCCGAACTGGATGCAGAGGCCGTGCTGGGCCCGCTCGCGCGCGGCGACGGCGTGCGGGCGCTCGTTCGCTTCGAGTACGGCTTGGGCGCCCGCGTCACCGAGAATCTGCGCGCGTCGGTGGTGAGTCAGGCGGTCAAGGGCCGCCGGCCGTCGAAGGGACGCCCCGCGGGCGCCGCCAATACACTGAAGGTGCGGGTCGACGTGCCCGACCTCGATCTCTGATCCTCTCGAACGCCACAGATCTGGAGCCCCATGCGCCTCGTCTTCGCCGGCACTCCCGCGCCGGCGGTCCCGTCGCTGCGGCGGCTCGCGGCATCCACCCATGACATCGCCGCCGTCATCACGCGTCGCGACGCGCCGCTGGGCCGCAAGCGCGTCCTCACGCCGTCACCCGTGGCGGCGGCGGCCGAAGAGCTCGGGCTTCCCGTGATCCGCGCCGACCGCCTGGACGACGACGCGACCGCCCGGATCACCGCCCTGCGGCCGGAGCTGGGTGTCATCGTGGCGTACGGCGGCCTGGTGCGCGAGCCCCTGCTCTCGGCCCCCGCGCACGGCTGGATCAACCTGCACTTCTCGCTGCTGCCGCGGTGGCGCGGCGCTGCGCCCGTGCAGCACGCCCTGATCGCGGGGGATGCCGTCACCGGCGCGAGCGTCTTCCAGCTGGTGCCGGAGCTCGACGCGGGCGCCGTCTTCGGAGAACTCGCGATGGACGTCCCCGCGGACGCGACAGCCGGCGACCTGCTGGGCGCACTCGCGGAGGACGGCGCCGGCTTGCTCGCCGACGTCGTGGCCGGCATCGCCGCGGGCACCGCCGTGGCGCGGCCGCAGGAGGGAGAGCCGACGTACGCAGCGAAGCTGGGGGACGACGACGGACGCATCCGCTGGAACGAGCCCGTCGAGGCCGTCCTCGGCCGGATCCGCGGCGTCACACCCGAGCCCGGCGCCCACACGACGATCGACGGCGCTCGCCTGAAGGTGCTGGCCGTCGCCTCCGCGCCCGCCGATGCGCCCGCGCTCGCGCCCGGGGAACTGGCGCTGCACGCCAAGCAGGTGCTGGCCGGCACGGCCTCTGCATCCGTCGTGCTCGAGACCGTGCAGCCCGCGGGCAAGGGAGCGATGCGCGCCGCCGACTGGTGGCGCGGGCTGCGCGACGCGCCGGTGGCCGGATCATGAGCCGCACCGTCGCCGCGCGCCGCATCGCCTACGAGACGCTGCGGGCCGTGCACGAGTCCGACGCATACGCCAACCTGCTGCTGCCGACCGCGATCGCCCGTGCCGAGCTGTCGCCCGCCGACGCCGCCCTGACGACAGAGCTCACGTACGGCACCCTGCGCCGTCAGGGCACGTATGACGCCGTCATCGCCATCGCCGCCGACCGGCCCGTCGCCAGCATCGACCCGGCCGTGCTCGACGCCCTGAGGCTGGGCGTCCATCAGCTCCTGTCCACGCGCGTCGCCTCGCACGCGGCGGTCAACGAGTCCGTCGAGCTCGCACGCTCGGCCGGCGGCCGCGGCGCCGCGGGGTTCGCCAACGCCGTCCTGCGCCGCGTCTCGCGCGACACCCCCGGCGACTGGATGACGCACGTCGCCGCCAGCGCCCGCTCCGACGACGAGCAGCTCGGCCTCCTGTTCTCGCACCCGGTGTGGGTGGTGCGCGCGTTCCGCCGGGCGCTGGCCGCCGAGGGGCGCGCCGATGAGCTGGAAGCGCTGCTCACCGCCGACAACGCGTCGCCCCGGGTCACGATGGCGGCGCTCCCCGGTCTCGCCGATGCCCCGGACGACGCGAGGCGGACGCCGTTCTCGCCGATCGGCTTCCGGCTGGGCGGGGGAGACCCCGACCAGACCGTGCGAGGCTCCGGCGGCCGGATCCGCGTGCAGGACGAGGGCTCGCAGCTGGCGGCGCTGGCGCTGACCCGCGCCCTGCCCGTGGCAGAAGGCGAACGCTGGCTGGACCTGTGCGCGGGCCCCGGCGGCAAGACGGCGGTGCTCGCGGCCGAGGCGCTGGCGCACGGCGCACGGCTGGAGGCGAACGAGATCTCGCCCGCGCGCGCGGGACTGGTGCGCCAGGCGATCGCCGGCGTCCCCCTCGATGTGCTGGTGTCAGAAGAGGACGGCCGCGCACGGGCGGAGGCCGCGCCGGGAGCGTACGACCGCATCCTGGTCGACGCGCCGTGCACAGGACTCGGCGCGCTGCGGCGGCGCCCCGAGGCCCGCTGGCGGAAGTCTCCGGGCGACGTGCCGGCGCTCACGACGCTGCAGCGCGAACTGCTGACGGCCGCCGTCGGTGCTCTGAAGCCCGGCGGGGTCGTCGCGTACGTCACGTGCTCGCCGCACCTGGCCGAGACGACGGCGGTCGTGGCCGACATCCGCCGCGAATGGGGCGAGGCCCTGGAAGAGCTGTCGGCGCGCGAGGTCATCACGTCACTCGCGGACTCCGACCCCGCGCTTCCGCCGCAGGCCGACGGCAGCGGGCGCGCCCAGCTGTGGCCGCACCGCCACAACACGGACGGCATGTCGATCTCGCTGCTGCGGCGCGTCTGAACCCGCGCGGACCGGCACCCGCGGCGTCCGCAGCCGCTCGACCATAATGGACGCGTGCCCCCGACCTCCGAGACCGGCCGCGACGACGGCATCCGCATCAATCCCAGCATCCTCGCTGCGGACTTCGCGAACATGCAGGCAGAACTCGCCCGCATCGCCACGGCGGACTTCGTGCATGTCGACGTGATGGACAACCACTTCGTCCCCAATCTCACCTTCGGGCCGCAGATGGTCGAGCGCGTCCAGGCGACGAGCCCGGTGCCGCTGGACGTCCATCTGATGATCACCGATCCCGACCGGTGGGCACCCGGTTATGCCGAGATCGGCGCAGCGTCGGTCACGTTCCACCTCGAGGCCGCCACCGAGCCGGTCGCACTGGCCCGCCGTCTGCGTGACATCGGCTCGCGGGCCGGGGTGGCCGTGAAGCCGGCGACTCCGGTCGAGAGCCTCTTCGATCTGCTGGACGACTTCGATCAGATCCTCGTGATGACCGTCGAACCGGGCTTCGGCGGTCAGTCCTTCATGCCCGAGACGATGCCCAAGCTCCGCCGGCTCGCCGACGAGGCGCGCCGGCGCGGGTCGTCGGTGTGGCTGCAGGTCGACGGCGGGATCGGCGAGTCGACGATCGCGCAGGCCGCCGAGGCCGGTGCCGACACGTTCGTCGCGGGTTCGGCGGTCTTCGGCGCCGGCGACCCCGCCCACGCCATCGCCGGCCTCCGGGCAGCCGCAGCCGCGCACCACATCCACTGAACCGGGCCGCCGGTCCTCCGGCGCGGCCCAGGACGCGAGGGAGAACATGTCCGACGACGACGAGACTCCGACGCCGAGCGCCCGTCGCGGCCTGAATCGCATCCTCGACGCGTACAGCGGAGAGCACGCGGTCTACGGCCTGGTCCTGGTCACGGCCCTCGTCGCCGTCGGCTGGGAGGAGGACACCGACTTCGAAGTGCTGCTGTTCGTCGTCGGCACCGTGGTCATCTTCTGGCTCGCCCACATCTACGCCGCCGTCGTCGCCAGCCGCGCCGAGCATCCCGCCAAGCCGATGCCGGCCGCCATCGGCGACGGGGCACGCCACGCGTCGGGGATGCTGGTGGCGATGCTGGTTCCCGCGGCTCTGCTGCTGCTGGGCACCGTGGGCCTGGTCGAGGAGTACACCGCGTACTTCCTCGCCCTCGCGAGCGGCATCGTGATGCTCGCGGTGATCGGGTATGCCAACGCCGCCCGCAACGGCAGCTCGTGGCCCTGGCGCATCGCGGGACTGGTCGCGACGACGCTGCTGGGCATGCTCGTCATCGGGCTGAGCATCCTGGCGCACTGACCGGCTGCGCCGCGACGCCGAGGGCTGTCGCGCGGGCGCCGTGCGCGGTCACGCGCAGGGGCCCGGCGTCACGCGGCGCCTGGACGCCCCGCCGGTTCGATACCCTGGCATGGTGAAGACGTTCGATGCCCTGTTCGCCGAGCTGACCGCGAAGGCGGTCGAGCGCCCCGAAGGCTCGGGCACCGTCGCAGAGCTGGACGCCGGCGTGCACACGATCGGCAAGAAGATCGTCGAAGAGGCCGCCGAGGTGTGGATGGCCGCCGAGTACGAGTCGACGGATGCCGCGGCCGAAGAGATCTCGCAGCTGCTGTACCACCTGCAGGTGCTGATGCTCGCGAAGGGTCTGAGCCTCGAGGATGTCTACCGACATCTCTGAGCCCCCGCTCCGACCCCTCAAGCTCCCATCGAAAGAGACGCGAATGCTGCGCATCGCCGTGCCGAACAAGGGATCGCTGGCCGAGACCGCCGCTGAGATGCTCGCCGAGGCGGGCTACACCGGTCGCCGCGACCCGAAAGATCTCCACGTCATCGACCCCGCCAACGAGGTCGAGTTCTTCTACCTCCGTCCCAAGGACATCGCGACGTACGTCGGCTCGGGTGCGCTCGACGTCGGCGTCACCGGTCGCGACCTGCTGCTGGACGCCCGGATGCCGGGTGCCCGCGAGATCGAGAAGCTCGGGTTCGCGGCATCCACATTCCGCTTCGCCGCCCCCGCCGGCCGGTTCGCCGACGTCGGCGACCTGGATGGCGTGCGCATCGCGACGTCGTACCCGGGCCTGGTCGACGCGTTCCTCGACGAGCACGGCGTCGCTGCCGACCTCGTGCCGCTGGACGGCGCGGTGGAGTCCGCCGTCGAGCTGGGCGTCGCGGATGCCATCGCCGATGTCGTCGAGACCGGGACGACGCTGCGCCAGGCGGGGCTCGAGGTGTTCGGGCCGGTGATCCTGAGATCCGAGGCCGTGCTGATCGGCGCCCCGACCGAGGCGGAGGGGACCGAGACGCTGCTGCGGCGACTGCGCGGCGTCATGGTGGCCCGCAGCTACGTCATGGTCGACTACGACCTGCCTGCCGACCTCGTCGATGCGGCCGTCGCGATCGCTCCGGGCGTCGAATCGCCCACGATCTCGCCGCTGCGCGACCCGAAATGGGTCGCGGTGCGGGTGATGGTCGCCCGCAAGGGCGTCAACCAGGTGATGGACGCGCTGTACGCGATCGGCGCCCGCGCGATCCTCGTCACCGCGATCCACAACGCGAGGCTCTGATGTCGCTCGTGTGCCGGGTGATCCCGTGCCTGGACGTGGCCGCCGGCCGCGTCGTGAAGGGCGTCAACTTCCAGAACCTGCGCGACATGGGGGACCCCGTCGAGCTCGCCCGCGAGTACTTCCGCCAGGGGGCGGACGAGATCACGTTCCTGGACGTCACCGCGACCGTCGACGAGCGCGCCACGACGTACGACGTCGTGCGGCGCACCGCCGAAGAGGTCTTCATCCCGCTCACCGTCGGCGGGGGAGTCCGCAGTGCCGACGACGTGGCCCGCCTGCTCGCCGTGGGCGCCGACAAGATCGGCGTGAACTCGGCCGCCATCGCGCGCCCGCCGCTGCTCGACGAGATCGCCGACCGCTTCGGCGCGCAGGTGCTGGTGCTGTCGCTCGACGTCAAACGGTCGCCCGAGACCGTCTCGGGCTTCGTCGTCACCACGCACGGCGGACGCACCGAGACCGAGCTCGACGCGCTGGAGTGGGCCCGTGAGGCGATCGAGCGCGGAGCCGGCGAGCTCCTCGTGAACTCCATCGACGCCGACGGCACCAAGGAGGGCTTCGACCTCGAGCTCGTGAGCCTCATGCGCGAGGTGTCGAGCGTGCCCGTGATCGCCTCCGGCGGCGCCGGGCGCGCCGAGGACTTCGGCCCCGCGATCGAGGCCGGCGCGGACGCCGTGCTGGCGGCATCCGTCTTCCACTCCGGTCAGCTCACGGTGGGCGACGTCAAGCGCTCCCTGCTGGCCGACGGCATCCCGGTCCGTGAGGTGACGGCATGAGCGAGACGGTCGACGAGCGCATCGCGCGCGTGACGTTCACCGGCGACGGCCTCGTCGCCGCGATCATCCAGCAGTGGGACACCCGTGAGGTGCTCATGCTCGGATGGATGGATGCCGAGGCCCTGCGCCGCACCCTCACCGAGGGCCGCGTGACCTTCTGGTCGCGGTCGCGGCAGGAGTACTGGCGCAAGGGCGACACCTCCGGGAACATCCAGCTCGTCCGCGGAGCCCGGCTCGACTGCGACGGCGACGCCGTGCTCGTGGAGGTGGAGCAGGTGGGGCCGGCGTGCCACACCGGGACCCGCACGTGCTTCGACGCCGACGACCTCGAGGCCACGCGCGGACCGGAGCTGCCGGCGTGACGCGCCGCGCACGACTGCTGTCGGTCGTCGTCATCGTGCTGTGCGGTGCGATCGGCGTCATCTCGTCGACGCAGACGTGGCTGACGGTCGAGCTCGCCGACGGCGCGCACCACACGCTCGAGGTGCCCGGTGCGTCCGCGGTGCCGGTGCTCGCCCCCCTGAGCCTCGCCGTCCTCGCGCTCGGCGCCGCGCTGTCGATCGTGGGGCTCGTGCTGCGGTACGTCTTCGGTGCGCTGGCGATCCTCGTCGGCGGCACGCTGGCCTGGCTCACCGCGCGGGTCGCGTTCGAGCACCCGGTGTCGGCGGTGGCCTCGGTGGTCACCGAATCCACCGGCATCGCCGGCCAGAAGTCGGTCGCTCAGCTCATCGCCACGATCAGCGCATCCGGCTGGCCGGCCGTCACGCTGGTCGTCTGGGCCGTGCTGATCGTCGCCGGGGCCTTCGTCCTTGCGACCGCACGCCGCTGGTCCGGGACCGGCCGCCGGTACCGCACCGAGGACGCCGCGCGCCCCACCGCCCCGGCGGGACCCCGACCCCACGACGCCGCCGGATCGCACGCCATCGACGACTGGGACGACCTGTCGCGTGGCGAGGATCCGACCGCCTGACCGCTAGACTGGCGGCATCCCGCGCACCCCTGGCTTGATGCCTGCCCGGAACCACAAGGAGACACCATGAGCAACAACATCGGCGACCCCGGCCACGGACACTCGCCCGCCGCCTGGACGACCGTGGTGATCATGCTCGTGGCCGTCGCCCTCGGCACGCTGTTCTTCTTCCTCGACATGCCCGTCCTCGTGTGGGCGTCTGCGGCCCTGCTCGTCGTCGGCCTGATCGTGGGCTGGGCCATGGGCAAAGCCGGCTACGGCGTCAACGGCTCGAAGTACGTCGCGAAAGAGCACTGAGCGTGCTGGCCGATCTGACGGCCGGCGCGGTTGAGGACGCCGAGGCACGCGCCTCGGAGCGGCCGCTGGCGGCCGTGGAGGCCGCGGCCCTCGCGCAGCGCCCTGCTCTGGACGTGCTCTCCGCCCTCGCCCCCGCCGATCGCGTGAAGATCATCGCCGAGGTCAAGCGCGCGAGTCCTTCGCGCGGCGATCTCGCCGACATCCCCGATCCCGCCCTGCAGGCCCGCCGCTACGAAGAGGGCGGAGCATCCGCCATCTCGGTGCTCACCGAAGGCCGCCGGTTCAAGGGCAGCCTCGCCGACCTCGAAGCCGTCAAGGCCGCCGTGTCGCTGCCGGTGCTGCGCAAGGACTTCATCGCCACCGAGTACCAGGTGCTCGAAGCCCGTGCGTCCGGCGCCGACCTCGTGCTGCTCATCGTCGCCGCCCTCGAACAGGATCTGCTCCAGCGGCTGCACGCGCTCGTGCTCGAGCTCGGGATGACCCCGCTGGTCGAGACGCACTCCGCCGACGAGGTCGACCGCGCGGCCGATCTCGGTGCCCGGCTGGTCGGCGTCAACGCGCGCGACCTGTCGACGTTCCAGCTCGACCGCGACCTGTTCGGCCGGCTGGCCGACCGCATCCCCGGGGGAGCGGTGAAGATCGCCGAGTCCGCGGTCCTCGCTCCCGCCGATGTCGCGCACTACCGCGCGGCCGGCGCCGATGTCGTGCTCGTCGGCGAAGCCCTCGTGACGAACGACCCCGTATCCACCCTGCGCGCATTCCTGGAGGCCGGCGAATGAGTCTTCGCGAGGCATCCGGACCCTTCTTCGGAGAGTTCGGCGGCCGCTACATGCCCGAGTCGCTCATCGCGGCGATCGACGAACTGACGGCGGAGTACGAGGCCGCGAAGGCCGACCCGGAGTTCCAGGCGGAGTTCGTCCGGCTGCTGCTCTCGTACGCCGGACGCCCGTCGCCGATCACCGAAGTGCCGCGGTTCGCCGAGCACGCCGGTGGTGCGCGCGTGTTCCTCAAGCGCGAGGACCTCAACCACACCGGGTCGCACAAGATCAACAACGTCCTCGGGCAGGCGCTCCTCACGAAGCGGCTCGGCAAGACGCGTGTCATCGCCGAGACCGGCGCCGGTCAGCACGGCGTGGCCACCGCGACCGCTGCGGCCCTCTTCGGCTTCGACTGCACGATCTACATGGGCGAGGTCGACACCGAGCGGCAGGCCCTCAACGTCGCCCGCATGCGCCTGCTCGGCGCCGAGGTCGTGCCGGTCAAGACGGGCTCGCGCACGCTGAAGGACGCGATCAACGACGCCTACCGCGACTGGGTCGCGAGCGTCGAGACGACGAACTACATCTTCGGCACCGCGGCCGGGCCCCACCCGTTCCCCGCCATGGTGCGCGACTTCCAGAAGGTCATCTCCGAAGAGGCGCGCGGCCAGCTGCTCGAAGAGGCCGGGCGGCTTCCCGACGCCGTGCTGGCGTGCGTCGGCGGCGGCTCCAACGCGATCGGCATGTTCGACGCCTTCCTCGACGACGAGGGCGTCCGGCTCTACGGCGTGGAGGCGGCGGGCGACGGCGTCGACACCCCCCGGCACGCGGCATCCATCGAGCGCGGTCGTCCCGGCGTGCTGCACGGTGCGAAGACCTTCGTGCTGCAGGACGAGGACGGCCAGACGATCGAGTCGCACTCGATCTCGGCCGGTCTCGACTACCCGGGCGTCGGTCCCGAGCACTCGTGGCTCGCCTCGATCGGGCGCGCCGAGTACATCCCCGCCACCGACGACGAGGCCATGCAGGCGCTGCGCCTGCTGTCGCAGACCGAGGGGATCATCCCCGCCATCGAGTCCGCCCACGCCCTCGCGGGCGCCCTTCGCATCGGCCGCGAGCTCGGCACCGACGCGATCCTCGCCGTGTGCCTGTCGGGTCGCGGCGACAAGGACATGGACACCGCCGCCCGCTACTTCGGGCTCTACGACAAGGGCGCGGACGCGGCGGCCGCCGCGAGCGCACCTCACGACGACGCCGCGCACGGCGAGGGGGAGAAGCTGTGAGCTCGCGCTCCGCCGATTCACGGGTCGCCGCGGCGATCGAGTCCGCCCACGCCGCTGGACGCGGTGCGTTCGTCGGCTACCTGCCGCTCGGATTCCCCGACCTGCAGACCAGCATCGACGCCGCCGTCGCCCTCGCTGAGAACGGCGCCGACATCCTCGAGCTCGGCCCGCCATACTCCGATCCGGTCATGGACGGCACGGTCATCCAGGAGGCCACGCAGGCGGCCCTCGCGGGAGGATTCCGGCTGCGCGACACGTTCACCGCCGTCCGCGAGATCACCCGCCGCGTCGATGTCCCGGTGCTCGTCATGACGTACTTCAACCCGGTGCTGCAGTACGGGGTGGACCGGTACGCCGACGATCTGCTCGCCGCCGGCGGCGCGGGTCTCATCACGCCGGACATCACGCCCGAAGCGGCGGCCGAGTGGATCGCCGCGAGCGAGCGCACCGGGCTCGACCGCGTCTTTCTCGCTGCACCGACGTCGACGGACGACCGTCTGGACCTCATCGTCCGCAACTCGACCGGCTTCGTGTACACCGTCTCGACCATGGGGATCACCGGCGAGCGTGCCGAACTGGATGCCGCAGCCCGGACCCTCGTGGCGCGTCTGCGCGCGCACGGCGCCCAGCACGCGTGCGTCGGCATCGGCATCTCCAACGCCGAGCAGGTGGCGGGCGTGCTCGAGTACGCGGACGGCGCGATCGTCGGGACGGCCCTCGTCCGGGCGCTCCGCGAAGGCGGCCTGGACGGGCTCGCCGACACCGCACGGACCCTCGCCGCGGGCACAGTCCGCCGCGCGAACTAGACTTCTCAGGTCGGCGCCGGGCGCCGGCATCCCACGCACGGATCCAGCAAGGACACGGTTCTCCCATGATCAACGCCGCCGCGAGCGTCGTCGCCAGCATCCCGAGCCCGTCGATCAGCTACTTCGACATCGGCCCCCTGCGGATCCACATCTACGCGCTGTGCATCATCGCGGGCATCATCGTCGCGGTGCTGTGGACGAACGCCCGGCTCACCAAGCGCGGCGCAGAGCCGTGGGTCGTCATCGACATCGCCCTGCTCGCCGTGCCGCTCGCGATCATCTGCGCGCGCATCTACCACGTGCTCACACACTGGGGCTTCTACTTCGGCGAAGGCGCGAACCCGCTGTCGGCGCTGTACATCTGGGAGGGCGGCATCGCGATCTACGGCGCCCTCATCGGCGGCGCGATCGGTGCGTGGCTGGGATGCCGGTGGACCGGCATCCGCTTCTGGACCTTCGCCGACGCGCTCGCGCCCGGCCTGCTGCTCGCCCAGGCGATCGGCCGCTTCGGCAACTGGTTCAACCAGGAGCTCTTCGGCTGGCCGACCGACGCCCCGTGGGGACTGGAGATCGACTACCCGAACCCGGCGTGGCCGATCGGTCTGCCCGAGGGGACGCTCTTCCAGCCCACGTTCTTGTACGAGGTCATCTGGAACGTCCTGGGCGTGCTGGTCATCGTGTGGGTCGGGCGCCGGTTCCGCCTGCAGTGGGGCCGCCTGTTCGCCGTGTACCTGGTCTGGTACAGCGCGGGCCGCATCGTCTGGGAGTCGATCCGGATCGACCCGAGCGAGATCTACCTTGGCCTGCGCAGCAACGTGTGGGCGGCGATCTTCGGAGTGGTGCTCGGCATCGTGATCTTCTTCGTCCAGAAGCGCCGCCACCCGGGCCTCGAGCCGTCGCCCTATGTGTCCGGCCGCGAGTGGACCGCCGGACAGGCTGTACAATCGCAGAACACCGACGACTTCGTCGACGTCAGCGAACCCCCGACGTCCGAGGCCGAAGGGGCTACCGCCACAAGCACTCCTGCCAGCAAATAACGCTCCGCTCGTTCCCGAGCGAGCGTTCCAGGGCCGACGTCGTCCCATCTTGACTATCAACGTGAGGACGGTAGGTATGGCTTCGAGCCCCCGTCACGGCGCCGCCCAGCAGGCGCCCACCCCCGCTTCGTCCGGCCGCGCCGGATTCCCGACCAAGCAGGGGATGTACAACCCCGCTTTCGAGAAGGACGCGTGCGGCCTGGCGATGGTCGCCACGCTCCGCGGCGAGGCCGGGCACGACATCATCGATCTGGCGCTGACGGCGCTGCGCAACCTCGAGCACCGCGGCGCCATCGGCTCCGACGCCGGCACCGGCGACGGCGCGGGGATCCTGACGCAGATGCCCGACGCGTTCCTGCGCGCGGTGGTCGGGTTCGACCTGCCGCCGGTGGGGGAGTACGCGGCCGGCATGGCGTTCCTGCCGCGCGACGCCGACGAGCGCGCCGCTCAGAAGGGCGGGATCGAGCGGATCGCCGCATCCGAGAACCTCACGGTCCTCGGCTGGCGCGAGGTCCCGACGGCCGACGACAACCTGGGAAAGCTCGCCTTCGAGGCCCGCCCGGCCTTCGAGCAGCTGTTCGTGTCGCACCCCGCCGCGGGCGGTACGCCCGCCCTGTCGGGCATCGCGCTGGACCGCCGCGCCTACCGGCTGCGCACGCGGGCCCGCAACGAGCTGGACGCGTACTTCGTGTCGCTGTCGGCGCGGACCCTCGGCTACAAGGGCATGGTCACGACGCTGCAGCTCGAGCCGTTCTACCCGGACCTGTCGGACGAGCGCTTCGCCTCGGAGCTGGCCGTCGTGCACTCGCGGTATTCGACAAACACCTTCCCGTCGTGGCCGCTCGCACAGCCGCTGCGCATGCTCGCCCACAACGGCGAGATCAACACCGTCGGCGGCAACCGCAACTGGATGCGGGCCCGCCAGTCGCAGCTGCAGTCCGAGCTGCTCGGCGACATCCGGCCGCTGCTGCCGATCTGCACCGAGGGCGCGAGCGACTCGGCCTCGTTCGACGAGGTCCTCGAGCTCCTGACGCTCACGGGTCGCAGCCTGCCGCACGCGATCATGATGATGGTGCCCGAGGCGTACGAGAAGCAGGCCGACATCAGCCCCGAGCTGCGGGACTTCTACGACTACCACTCCATGCAGATGGAGCCCTGGGACGGTCCCGCCGCCCTCATCTTCACCGACGGCACCTCGGTCGGCGCGACGCTCGACCGCAACGGGCTGCGCCCCGGCCGCTGGACCGAGACCACCGACGGCCTCGTCGTGATCGGCAGCGAGACGGGCGTGCTGGACTTCGAGCCCGAGCGCATCAAGCGCCGCGGCCGCCTGCGCCCGGGCCGGATGTTCCTCGTCGACACCGCGCAGCGGCGCATCATCGAGGACGACGAGATCAAGCAGCAGCTGGCGACGCTCCAGCCATGGGGCCTGTGGATGCGGCAGCGTCTGCAGCTGTCGGAGCTGCCTGAGCGCGAGCACATCGTGCACCCCATCGCCTCGATCACCCGACGTCAGCGCACGTTCGGCTACACCGAGGAAGAGGTCAAGATCCTCCTCACCCCGATGGGCCAGACCGGCGCCGAGCCGCTCGGCGCGATGGGCAGCGACACCCCCGTCGCCGTGCTGAGCGAGCGTCCGCGGCTGCTCTTCGACTACTTCACGCAGCAGTTCGCGCAGGTGACCAACCCGCCGCTGGACTCGATCCGCGAAGAGGTGGTCACGAGCCTGCGCACCGGCATCGGCCCCGAGCGCAACCTGCTGTCGGCCGGTCCCGACCACGCGCGCCAGATCACGATCGACTTCCCGGTGCTCGACAACGACGAGCTCGCGAAGATCCAGAACATCGAGCGCACGATGCCCGGACGCCGCGCGGTCACGATCCGCGGGCTGTACCACTTCGACGCCGGGCCCGGCACGATGAAGGCGCGCATCGACGAGATGTGCGACGAGGTCGACGCCGCGATCGCCGACGGCGCGGAGTTCATCATCCTGTCGGACCGCGACTCCAACAAGGACCTCGTCCCGATCCCGTCGCTGCTCATGGTCTCGGCGGTCCACCACCACCTCATCCGCCAGCAGAACCGCATGAAGGTGGGGCTGCTGGTCGAGGCGGGCGATGTGCGCGAAGTGCACCACGTCGCGACGCTGCTCGGCTACGGCGCGTCCGCGGTGAACCCGTACCTCGCTATGGAGACCGTCGAGTACCTCGTGCGCTCGGGCTTCATCACGGGCATCACGCCCGAGAAGGCCGTCCGCAACGTGATCTACGCGCTCGGCAAGGGCGTGCTGAAGATCATGTCGAAGATGGGCATCTCGACCGTGTCTTCCTACACGGGCGCGCAGGTGTTCGAGGCGGTGGGCCTGTCGCAGGAGTTCGTCGACGCGTACTTCACCGGCACCGAGTCCAAGCTCGGCGGCATCGGCATCGAAGAGGTCGCCGCCGAGAACCAGGCGCGCCACGACTTCGCCTACCCGGAGGATGCCGCGGTCCGCGCGCACGAGCGGCTCTGGACCGGTGGCGAGTACCAGTGGCGGCGGGACGGTGCACCGCACCTGTTCAACCCCGACACCGTCTTCCGGCTGCAGCATTCGACGCGCACGCGCCGCTACGACATCTTCCGCGAGTACACCAAACTGGTCGACGACCAGGCGAACGAGCTGAAGACGCTCCGCGGCCTGTTCGCGCTCAAGACCGAGGGGCGCGCCCCTGTCCCGATCGACGAGGTCGAGCCGGTGTCGTCGATCGTGAAGCGGTTCTCGACCGGTGCGATGAGCTACGGCTCGATCTCGCGCGAGGCGCACGAGACGCTGGCCATCGCCATGAACCGGATCGGCGGCAAGTCCAACACCGGTGAGGGCGGCGAAGACGTCGAGCGGCTGCTCGACCCCGAGCGTCGCAGTGCGATCAAGCAGGTCGCGTCGGGCCGGTTCGGCGTGACGAGCCTCTACCTCACCGAGGCCGACGACATCCAGATCAAGCTCGCCCAGGGCGCCAAGCCCGGTGAGGGCGGGCAGCTGCCTCCGACCAAGGTGTACCCGTGGATCGCGCGCACGCGCGGCGGCACGGCAGGCGTGGGACTCATCTCGCCGCCGCCGCACCACGACATCTACTCGATCGAGGACCTCAAGCAGTTGATCTTCGATCTGAAGCGCGCCAACCCGGGCGCTCGCGTGCACGTGAAGCTCGTGAGCCAGTCCGGCATCGGCGCGGTCGCCGCGGGCACCGCCAAGGCGCTGGCCGACGTCATCCTCGTCTCGGGGCACGACGGGGGAACGGGCGCGAGCCCGCTGAACTCCCTCAAGCACGCGGGCACCCCGTGGGAGCTGGGTCTCGCCGAGACCCAGCAGACGCTCATGCTCAACGGCATGCGCGACCGCGTGGTGGTGCAGGCCGACGGCCAGCTCAAGACCGGTCGCGACGTCATCATCGCCGCTCTCCTGGGCGCCGAGGAGTACGGCTTCGCGACGACGGCGCTCGTCGTCGAGGGCTGCGTCATGATGCGCGTCTGCCACCTCGACACGTGCCCGGTGGGCGTCGCCACGCAGAACCCCGTGCTGCGCGCGCGCTTCTCGGGCAAGCCCGAGTTCGTCGTGAACTTCATGGAGTTCATCGCAGAAGAGGTGCGCGAGTACCTCGCCGAGCTCGGCTTCCGCACGCTCGACGAGGCGATCGGCCGCAGCGACCTGCTCGACGTCGACGGCGCGGTCCGGCACTGGAAGGCGAGCGGTCTCGACCTCACGCCCGTGCTGCAGGGACCGCAGTTCGCCGAGGACGAGCCGCGCCGCAACACGACCGCCCAGCTCCACGAGCTCGACGAGCACTTCGACGTCGGACTGCTCGAGCGGGCGCAGGACGTGATCGCGAACGGCGGCCAGGTCACGATCGACCTGCCGATCCGCAACACCGAGCGCGCGGTCGGAACGCTCCTCGGGCACCATGTCACGAAGGCGCACGGCGCGAACGGCCTGCCCTCGGGCAGCATCGTGGTGAACCTCACCGGCTCGGCCGGGCAGTCGTTCGGGGCGTTCATGCCCGCCGGCATCACGCTGCGTCTCGAAGGCGACTCGAACGACTATGTGGGCAAGGGCCTGTCGGGCGGCCAGATCGTGGTCCGTCCGCCGCGCGGCGCGACCTTCGACGCGTCGAAGAACGTGATCGCCGGCAATGTGATCGGCTACGGCGCGACTCAGGGCACCATGTTCCTGCGTGGTGTCGTGGGCGAGCGGTTCTTCGTCCGCAACTCGGGCGCGACGGCCGTCGTCGAGGGCGTGGGGGACCACGCGCTGGAGTACATGACCGGCGGGCTCGCCGTGATCCTCGGCGCCACCGGCCGCAACCTCGGCGCCGGCATGTCCGGCGGCACCGCGTACATCTACCGTCTCGACAGCAAGCTCGTGAACCGGGAGGCCCTGGCCTCGGGCGAGCTCGAGCTCGGCGCGCTCGGATCGGGCGACGCCGAGATCCTGCGCGATCTGCTCGAGCAGCACGTCGCCGAGACCGATTCGACTCTCGCCCGTGCCCTCCTCGACGACTTCGAGGCGGAACGCGAGAACTTCGTCCGGGTCCTGCCGCGCGACTACGCCGCGGTGCTGCAGACCCGCCAGGAGGCAGTCGCCCAGGGGCTCGACCCCGACGGCGACGTCGTCTGGAACCGCATCCTGGAGGTGACGGGTGGCTGACCCGAAGGGCTTTCTCAAGGTCACCGAGCGCGAGCTGCCTGCGCGGCGGCCGGTGCCGGTGCGCATCATGGACTGGAAAGAGGTCTATGAGCCGGGCGACACGGCGGTCCTGCGCCGGCAGGCCGGTCGCTGCATGGACTGCGGCGTGCCGTTCTGTCACAAGGGCTGCCCGCTGGGCAACCTGATCCCCGAGTGGAACGACCTCACGTGGCGCGGCGAGGGCCGCGCGGCGAGCGAGCGCCTGCACGCGACGAACAACTTCCCGGAGTTCACCGGGCGGCTGTGCCCCGCGCCGTGCGAGAGCGCGTGCGTGCTCGGCATCAACCAGCCCGCTGTGACGATCAAGCAGGTCGAGGTCTCGATCGCCGACGAGGCGTTCGCCAACGGGTGGATCGAGCCCGAGCCGCCGGGGCGCCTGACCGGCAAGACGGTCGCCGTCGTCGGCTCCGGTCCCGCCGGCCTCGCCGCGGCCCAGCAGCTCACGCGCGCGGGTCACACCGTCGCCGTCTTCGAGCGCGACGACCGCATCGGCGGACTCCTGCGGTACGGCATCCCGGACTTCAAGATGGAGAAGAAGCACCTCGAGGCGCGGCTTCGCCAGATGCAGGACGAGGGCACGCGCTTCCGCGCGGGCGTCGAGATCGGCAAGGACATCACGTGGGCCGACCTTCGCGCCCGCTACGACGCCGTCGTCGTCGCGACGGGCTCGACAGTGCCGCGTGACCTGCCCGTGCCCGGTCGCGACCTCGCCGGCGTGCACTTCGCGATGGAGTACCTCGTCGAGTCGAACAAGGCCGTCGCCGGTGACGCGGTCGCCAACCAGATCACCGCCGAGGGCAAGCATGTCGTCGTCATCGGCGGCGGCGACACCGGTGCCGACTGCATCGGAACCGCCCACCGTCACGGCGCGCTGAGCGTCACCAACCTCGCGATCGGCCGTCGCCCCCCGGGCGAGCGTCCCGAGCACCAGCCGTGGCCGATGGATGCCACGCTGTTCGAGGTCTCGTCGGCCCACGAAGAGGGCGGCGAGCGTGCCTACCTCGCGTCGACGGTCGAGTTCCTCTCGAACGGCGCCGGCGAGGTGCGCGCGCTGCGCGTGGCCGAGACCGAGTTCGTCGACGGCCGCCGCGTCCCCAAGAGCGGCACCGAGCGCGAGATCCCCGCGGACCTCGTGCTGATCGCGATGGGCTTCACCGGCCCCGAGCAGGCTCTCCTGGAGGAGCAGCTCGGCGCCCGGTTCACCGAGCGGGGCAACGTGCGCCGCGAGGACGACTACCAGACGACCGCCCCGGGCGTGTTCGTTGCCGGCGACGCCGGCCGCGGACAGTCGCTCATCGTGTGGGCGATCGCCGAGGGCCGAGCGGCTGCCGCGAGCGTCGACCGCTTCCTGATGGGCGAGACCGAGCTGCCCGAGCCGGTCCGTCCGACTGATATCGCCATCGGCCTGCAGCCCGCGTAGGCTGGCCGAGGCACTCGCCAATTCACCCAACCCGGAGAAACCACGGATGAGACGCGCCAAGATCGTCGCAACCCTGGGTCCCGCCACATCGACGTATGAGATGGTCCGCGCGATCATCGACGCCGGTGTGGATGTGGCCCGATTCAATCTGAGCCACGGGGACTACTCGGTCCACGACAACAACTTCGCCAACGTGCGCAAGGCGGCTGAGGACGCCGGTCGCGCGGTCGCCATCCTCGTCGACCTGCAGGGTCCGAAGATCCGCCTCGGCAAGTTCGAGAACGGCCCCCACGAGCTCGCGGTCGGCGACATCTTCAAGATCACCACCGAAGACATCCTCGGCACGAAGGAGATCGTCGGCACGACCTTCAAGGGTCTGCCGAACGACGTCAAGCCGGGCGACTTCCTGCTGATCGACGACGGCAAGGTGCGCGTCCAGGTCGTCGAGACCGACGGCACCGTCGTCACCACCAAGGTGATCGTCGCCGGCGCGGTCTCGAACAACAAGGGCATCAACCTCCCGGGCGTCGCGGTCAACGTGCCGGCGCTGTCCGATAAGGACGAGGACGACCTGCGCTGGGGTCTGCGCGCGGGCGCCGACCTCATCGCGCTGTCGTTCGTGCGCGACGCGAAGGACGTGCAGCGCGTCCACGTGATCATGGCCGAAGAGGGACGCCACGTCCCGGTCATCGCCAAGATCGAGAAGCCGCAGGCGGTCGACCACCTCGAAGAGATCATCGACGCGTTCGACGGCATCATGGTCGCTCGCGGCGACCTGGGCGTCGAGCTGCCCCTGGAGGCCGTGCCGATCGTCCAGAAGCGCGCGGTCGAGCTCTGCCGCCGCATGGCCAAGCCCGTCATCGTCGCCACGCAGATGCTCGAGTCGATGATCGAGAACCCCGTGCCCACGCGCGCCGAGACGAGCGACGTCGCCAACGCCGTCCTCGACGGCGCGGACGCGGTCATGCTCTCGGGCGAGACGAGCGTCGGCAAGTACCCGGTGACCGTCGTCGAGACGATGGCCCGGATCGTGGCCTCCACCGAGGAGCACGGGCTGGAGCGCATCCAGCCGCTCACGACCAAGCCCCGCACGCAGGGCGGCGCGATCACGCTCGCCGCGATGGAGGTCGCGGAGTTCGTCGACGCCAAGTACCTCTGCATCTTCACGGAGTCCGGCGACACCGCCCGCCGCATGTCGCGTCTGCGTCCGCGCATCCCGATGATCGGGTTCGCGCCTGAGCCGGCGATCCGCCGCCGCATGGCGATCACGTGGGGCGTGCAGTCGACCCTCGTCGAGCACGTCGCCCACACCGACCTGATGTTCATCCAGGTCGACGACTACCTGCTGTCGAACGACCTCGCGAAGGTCGGCGACAAGGTCGTCGTGATCTCGGGTTCCCCTCCCGGGATCATCGGCTCCACGAACGACATCCGCATCCACAAGGTGGGCGATGCGGTGCACGGCAAGGCGCCGATCTACCAGACACGAAGCTGATCCCTCCGGGATCCCGCGAATGGGCTGGCGCGACCACTAGTGTGATCGCGTCAGCCCGTTTCTCGTGCAAGGTGGTGTCTCGAAATGTTCTTCCAGGACTTCTTCTGGTTCCTTCTGTGGAGCTTCTACTTCATCGCGTATCTGTACATCGTGATCGTGGTCATCATGGACCTGTTCCGCGATGACAAGCTCAACGGCTGGTTCAAGGCGCTGTGGATCATCGCGCTCGTGTTCGTGCCGTTCCTGACGGGTCTGATCTACGTCATCGCTCGCGGCAAAGGCATGGCGCAGCGCGCACAGGCCGCCCGCGGAGGCATCGTGGCGGAGTCCGACGACTACCGTCCGGCCGCGTCGGCGAGCCCCGCCGACGACATCGCCAAGGCGAAGGCGCTGCTGGACGCCGGCACGATCTCGCAGGGGGAGTACGACGCGCTCAAGAGCAAGGCGCTGGGCAACCAGTACTTCGGCGCCTGAGACGAAGAGAAGAGTGGATGCCTGGGGCCCAGGCATCCACTCTTCTCATTCGTGCGCGCACCGCGGGGTGCGGGGGAGGGCTCAGCTGATCTTGCGGCGGTAGATCGACATCGAGATCGCGTACGCGACGACGAGGATGCCCACCAGCCACGCCATCGCCACCCAGATGTCGCTGCCCACCGGCTGTCCGGCGAACAGCGCCCGGATCGAGTCGACGATCGAGGTGACCGGCTGGTTCTCGGCGAACCACTGCACCGGCCCCGGCATGCTCTCCGTCGGCACGAACGCCGAGCTGATGAACGGCAGGAAGATGAGCGGGTACGAGAACGCGCTCGCACCGTCCACCGTCTTGGCCGACAGCCCCGCGATCACCGCGAGCCACGTGAGGGCGAGGGTGAACAGCACCAGGAGCCCTGCGACTCCGAGCCACGCCCCGATGCTCGCTCCCGTCCGGAAGCCCATCAGGAGCGCCACGCCGATGACGATGGCCAGCGAGACCACGATCGACACCAGCGACGTGAGCACGTGCGCCCACAGCACTCCCGAACGCGAGATCGGCAGCGACTGGAACCGCTCGAAGATGCCGCCCTGCATGTCGAGGAACAGGCGGTACGCCGTGTAGGCGATGCCGGACGCGATGGTGATGAGCAGGATGCCGGGCAGCATGTAGTCGATGTACGACCCCTGGTCGGCTCCCAGATCGATCGCCCCGCCGAACACGTAGACGAACAGCAGCATGAGCGCGATCGGCGTGACGGCGGTGGTGATGATCGTGTCGGGGCTGCGCAGGATGTGGCGCAGCGACCGACCGGTGAGGACGGCGGTGTCGCTGAAGAAGCGGGCACCGGTGGCGGCGCGGGGAGCGCCGACGGCGACGGCGGTCATGATCGGTCCTTTCGGGTTGTCGCGGCGTCCGCGTCGGCGGACCCGGGTTCGGTGTCGACCTCGCCGGTGAGGGCGAAGAAGACGTCTTCGAGGCTGGGCTGCTTCTCGACGTACTCGACCTTCGCGGGCGGCAGCAGGCGCTTCAGCTCGTCGAGCGTGCCGTCGACGATGATCTTCCCCTTGTGGAGAATGGCGATCCGGTCGGCCAGCTGTTCGGCCTCGTCGAGGTACTGCGTGGTGAGCAGCACGGTGGTGCCGCCGCGAGCGAGCGTCGTCACGGCATCCCACACCTCCAGGCGGGCCGCGGGGTCCAGCCCCGTGGTCGGCTCGTCGAGGAAGATGACGGAGGGATCGCCGATCAGGCTCATCGCGATGTCGAGCCGGCGCCGCATGCCGCCGGAGTAGGTGCCGGCTCTGCGGGCGCCGGCCTCGGTGAGCGAGAAGCGGGCGAGCAGGTCGTCCGCGATCGCGCCGGGGTTCTTGAGGTGTCGCAGCTGCGCCACGAGCACGAGGTTCTCGCGGCCCGTGAGGACCTCGTCGACGGCGGCGAACTGTCCCGTGAGACTGATCGTCTCGCGCACCCGCTGGGCGTCGGCCGACACGTCGTGCCCGCCGACGGCGGCGGTGCCGGCATCCGCCTTGAGCAGTGTCGCGAGGATCCGTACCACTGTGGTCTTGCCGGCGCCGTTGGACCCGAGGAGCGCGAAGATGCTGCCTCGCGCCACCTCGAAGTCCACGCCCTTCAGCACGTGGAGGTCCTTGTACGACTTCTCCAGGTTCTTGACCGCGATCGCTGCGCCGGTCATCGCTGTTCACCTCGCTCCGCTTCGTCGATCGCCTTGTTGAGGCGATCGCGCTCCTTGTCGATCCACTGCTTGCCGTTGTACGCGGCGGCGAACTCCTCGGCGAAGGTCGCCGGGTCGTCGCCGACGAGATCGCGCACCGACGTGCCATCGGCCACGGCGCGCTCCCACAGGTCGGCGAGGTCGGCGTACATCTGCACGATGGTGTCGCCGTCGACGACGCCGCCCGCGTACATCAGGTAGCGCTCGACGGCCTTCGCGGCGCCGCGATAGGGCTCGGGGAGCGCCTCGACGCGGGCCTTGTACTGCCTCCACTGCTTCTTCTGCTCCAGCGAGCCGGTGACGACTTCGTACCACTTGGCGGCCATGTCAGTTCCCTTCCTGGGTCGTGCTGCTGTTGTCGGTCTGTGCATGGAGCTGTTCGATGCGCTCTGCGAGGAAGCTCCACGTCCTCCAGAACTCCGAGAGCTGTTCGCGACCCTGCGCGTTCAGCGTGTACACCTTGCGAGGCGGTCCCTTCTCGGACGGCACCTTCTCGACATCGACCAGTCCGCGCTGCTCGACGCGCACGAGGAGCGCGTACACCGTGCCCTCGGCGATGTCGGCGAATCCTTGCTCCCGCAGCCATGCGGTGATCTCGTACCCGTAGGCGGGACGCCCCGACAGGATCGCGAGGACGATCCCCTCGAGCGTGCCCTTGAGCATCTCGGTCTCCTGCTTGCCCATGAGGGGCACCTCCTCTCTCTCGCTACTCTGTCTTGCTGAGTACCACTACAAAGTAACACTGAGTACCAGTACTTAGCAACACCGAATAGCAAGATCTTCCGAGGCGCGGGTGTAATGTCCATCCGTCGCCAACGGAGGCGGCAGAAGAGGACCTTCGATGACCCGAATCGGCTCACCGGTCGCACCCGACGACCAGAGCACCCCTGAGCGTCACGATCTGCAGGCGGGCGGCGTCAGCGCCGCCGGTTCGATCGTGATGGCCGTCGCCGGAAGCGCACCGGCATATTCCATCGCCGCCACCACCGCGGCCCTTGTCGGCGTCGCAGGACTGGGCGCCCCGGCCGCCCTGCTGTGGTGCGGCATCCCGATGCTCGGCATCGCGTGGGCGTTCCTGTATCTCGGACGCGCCGACGTCAATGCGGGAGCCGCCTATTCGTGGGTGGCCAGGGCGCTGCACCCGGCGCTCGGCTTCCTGTCGGGATGGGCGCTCGTGATCTCGGCGACCATCTTCATGGTCGCCGGCGCGCTTCCCGCCGGAGCGATGACCGTCTCGCTGTTCGATCCGTCCCAGGCCGAGAACGTGCCACTGATCACCGGCATCGGCGCGATCTGGTTCGTCATCATGGCGGCCTGCGTCTACTTCGGCGTGCACATCACCGCGCGCGCCCAGTGGATCATGTCGACCATCGAGGTCGGCATCCTGGTGGTGTTCGCCGCGCTCGCGCTCTTCCGCGCCGCCACGACCAGCCACGACGGCCCGGACTTCTCCTGGGACTGGCTCGGGTTCTCGCACCTCACCGGCCCCGGCATCTTCGTGGGAGCGGCACTGATCGCCGCGTTCTACTACTGGGGCTGGGACGTCAGCTCGAACCTCAATGAGGAGACCACGGACGGCCACAAGTCGGCAGGCGCCGCAGGGCTGATCGGCGTGGGCATCGTCTTCGTGCTGTTCGAGATCTTCACGATCGCGACGCTCATCATGCTGTCGCAGGAGCAGATCGAGGCGAACAGCGCCAACATCCTGTCGGTGCTCGGCGACGTCATCTGGCCGGGGCTCGGCGGCAAGATCCTGATCATCGCGGTGGCGCTCTCGACGATCGCGACGCTCGAGACCACACTCATCCAGGTCACCCGCTCGCTGTTCGCGATGGGCCGCGACCACACGATCCCGCGCGCGTTCGGTCGCGTGCACCCGCGCTGGAAGACGCCGACGTTCGCGACGATCGTGATCCTCGTGGTCTCGCTGCTGCTGTTCGTCGGCTCGAACTTCCTCGGCAGCGTGGGCGACATCATGGAGAACGCGATCCTCTCGATCGGACTCCAGATCGCGTTCTACTACACGCTCGCCGGCGTCGCCGTCGTGGTGGCGTATCGGAGGGTGCTCTTCCGCTCCGTGAAGAACTTCCTGCTGATCGGGCTGTGGCCCGCCTCAGGCGCGGTGTTCATGGGCTGGGCGTTCTTCGCGTCGATCCCGAGCAACGATCCGATCGTGAACTGGCTCGGCATCGGGCTCATCGTGCTGGGCGTCGTGCCGCTTGCGCTCTTCTACCGCAAGGCGAAGGTGTACTACTCGCGGCGTCCGCTCGAGGTGCCGCCGGAGCTCGATAGGAAGGCCCCGGCCGACATCGACCTCCGCTCGCCGGAACAGGTCGAGACGCTGCCCGACCCGAACACCACAGTGATCAAGACGGTCGACGACAAGCAGGCCGCAGAGAAGAAGAAGAGTGGATGCCTCGGGCCGAGGCATCCACTCTTCTCTTCGTTCAGGGTGCCGGTGGTGGGAGTCGAACCCACACGCCCTTTCGGGCAACCGAGTTTGAGTCGGTCGCGTCTGCCATTCCGCCACACCGGCCGGCGCGGGCCTCCGCGCGTCCGCGAACGACCATACCGTAGGATTGGCAGGTGACTGAGCAGGAGCAGACCGCCGCTACGACGGCGTCCACCCCCCGTCGTGTCGTCGTCGCAGAGGATGAGTCGCTCATCCGGCTGGACATCGTCGAGATCCTCCGCGACAACGGATTCGATGTCGTCGGCGAAGCGGGGGACGGTGAGACCGCCGTGGCCCTGGCCACCGAGCTGCGCCCCGACCTCGTGATCATGGACGTGAAGATGCCGCAGCTCGACGGCATCTCGGCCGCCGAGAAGCTCAGCAAGAACCACATCGCCCCCGTCGTGCTGCTGACCGCCTTCAGCCAGAAGGAGCTCGTCGAGCGCGCGAGCGAGGCAGGCGCGCTGGCCTACGTCGTGAAGCCGTTCACGCCGAACGACCTGCTGCCGGCGATCGAGATCGCACTGGCCCGCTACGAGCAGATCATCACGCTCGAGGCCGAGGTCGCCGACATGGTCGAGCGCTTCGAGACCCGCAAGCTCGTCGACCGCGCCAAGGGCCTGCTCAATGAGAAGATGGGCCTGAGCGAGCCTGAGGCGTTCCGCTGGATCCAGAAGGCGTCGATGGACCGCCGCCTCACTATGCAGGACGTCGCGAAGGCGATTATCGAGCAGCTCGCGCCCAAGAAGGGCTGACCGGACGTCGAGTGGAGCGGATGCCGCATAGCGCGGCATCCGCTCTTCTCATGCCTGCGGCAGATCCTTGATGTGGTTCGTGATGCGCACGGTCGAGCAGCGGCGGCCCTCATCGTCGGTCACGACGATCTCGTGGACGGTCAGGCTGCGGCCGAGGTGCAGGGGCGTGCAGACGCCCGTCACATAGCCGGCGGTCGCCGAGCGCGTGTGCGTGGCGTTGATGTCGACGCCGACGGCGAGCCGCCCGGGACCCGCGTGGTAGTTCGCGTGCATCGATCCGAGCGATTCGCCCAGCACGACGTACGCGCCGCCGTGGAAGAGGCCCACGGGCTGCGTGTTGCCCTCGACGGGCATGCGTGCGACCGCGCGCTCGGGGGTGAACTCCAGCCACTCGAACCCCATCTTCTCGGCGAGGGCGCCGATGCCGCGACTGCTCGCCCACGCGATTGCATCGACGGCGGCGGGGGAGTGATCGGGCATGGCGCACCTTCGGTCTGGCCGGCTCGGGAGGCGGCGGGCGGAGGAGTTCGGGTGTCGTCGGCCCTGGCTAGGCTGGCAGGGTGACGGACTCCGCAAAGCCTACCCTTCTGGTCGTCGACGGCCACTCGCTGGCGTACCGCGCGTTCTACGCGCTGCCGGTCGACAACTTCTCGACCAAGGACGGGCAGCACACGAACGGCATCTACGGGTTCCTCGCGATGCTGATCAACCTGCTGAAGGCCGAGAAGCCGACGCATCTCGCGATCGCGTTCGACACCTCGCGGCAGTCGTTCCGCACGCGCGAGTACGAGGAGTACAAGGCGAACCGGTCCGAGACGCCGAACGAGTTCAAGGGCCAGATCCCGCTGCTGCAGGACTGCCTCGCCGCCATGAGCATCACGGTCATCCAGAAAGAAGACATCGAGGCCGACGACATCCTGGCGACGCTCGCGACGCAGGGCGCCGAGCAGGGCTTCGACGTGCTCGTCTGCTCGGGCGACCGCGACACCATCCAGCTCGTCAACGACGACATCACCCTGCTGTACCCGAACGTGCAGGGCGTCTCGCAGCTCAAGCGCTACGACCGCCAGGCCGTCATCGACCGGTACGGCGTGCCGCCCGAGCAGTACCCCGACATCGCCGCGCTGGTCGGAGAGACGAGCGACAACCTTCCCGGCGTGCCCAAGGTCGGCGAGAAGACCGCGGTCAAGTGGCTCAACCAGTTCGGCTCGCTCGACGCGCTGCTCGACGGCGCCTCGACCATCAAAGGCGTCGTCGGCGGCAATCTCGTCGCACACACCGAGGACGTCCGTCGCAACCGCCGCCTCAACCGGCTGCTGCGCGACGTCGAACTGCCGTACGGTCCGGCCGACCTCGAAGTGCAGCCGATGGATGCGCAGGCCGTGCGCGACATCTTCTCGCGCCTCGAGTTCAAGACGCTGATCCCGCGCGTGGCCGAGCTCGCGGGCATCGAGCAGCAGATGGCCGCGGTCAACTCGGCCGCCGCGGAGCTGGCGCCGGTCGCCGCCGAGCTGTCCGGCCCGGACCTCGCCGCGTGGCTCGACAAGGCGACGGGCGACGTCGGCGTGACGCTGACCATCGAGGGCGGCCTGCCCGCGCGCATCGGCCTGGCGACGAAGTATGCCGCGGCCGAGGCCTCGTGGACGCCGGAGGTCGAGGCATCCCTCACGCCGTGGCTCGCCTCGGACGCGCCGAAGGTGTTCGCCGACGCGAAGCCGCAGGTCAAGGCGCTGCGCCGAGCCGGTCTGAGACTGGGCGGTCTGGACTTCGACGTCGTGCTCGCGGGGTGGCTGCTGCGCCCGAGCTTCCCCGACAAGAACCTCGCCGACCTCGTCGACCGGTACCTCGACGAGAAGCTGCCCGAGTCCGACCCGTCGCAGCTCGTGCCCGAGACCGAGGGCGCGACGCCCGGTCAGCTCTCGTGGTACACGCTGCGCGTCGCCGGCGCGGTGCGTGCCGAGCTGCCCGAGAGCGTCGCGACCGTGCTCGCCGACATCGAGCTGCCGACGCTGCACACGCTGGCCGACATGGAGCTCGCGGGGGTCGCGGTGTCGCACGACATCCTGTCGACCTTCTCGGGCGAGCTCGGAGCACGTGCCGACGCTCTCGCGCAGGAGGCGTACGCGGCGATCGGGCGCGAGGTCAACCTCGGATCGCCCAAGCAGCTGCAGGAGGTGCTGTTCGACGAGCTGCAGCTGCCGAAGACCCGCAAGACCAAGACGGGCTACTCGACCGACGCCGCCGTCCTCGCGGACCTGCAAGAGACGAATCCGCACCCGTTCCTCGACCTGCTCCTGCAGCACCGCGAGGCGACCAAGCTCCGGCAGATCATCGAGTCGCTGGACGGGTCCATCGGCAACGACAGGGCGATCGGCGACGACGGCCGCATCCACACCACGTACGTGCAGACGGGCAGTCAGACGGGACGTCTGTCGAGCACCGACCCCAACCTGCAGAACATCCCGATCCGCACCGAAGAGAGCCGGCGCATCCGCTCGGCGTTCACGGTCGGCGAGGGGTACGAGACGCTTCTCACCGCGGACTACTCGCAGATCGAGATGCGCATCATGGCCCACCTGTCGGAGGATCCGGGACTCATCGAGGCGTTCAACTCCGGAGAGGACACGCACCGGTTCGTCGGTTCGCGCGTGTTCGGCGTCGCGCCAGAAGACGTCACGGCGGCGATGCGCACGAAGGTGAAGGCGATGTCGTACGGACTCGTCTACGGTCTGTCGGCGTTCGGCCTGTCGAAGCAGCTGCGCATCGAGCAGTCCGAGGCGAAGCAGCTCATGATGGAGTACTTCGCGCGGTTCGGCGCCGTGCGCGACTATCTGCGGTCGTCGGTCGAGCAGGCGCGCATCGACGGGTACACCGAGACGATCTTCGGGCGCCGCCGCCCGTTCCCCGACCTCGCGAGCCCGAACCGGGTGCTGCGCGAGAACGCCGAGCGTGCCGCGCTCAACGCTCCGATCCAGGGCAGCGCGGCCGACATCATGAAGATCGCGCTCTTCCACATCCACGACGATTTCGCCGCGGCCGAGCTGCGCTCGCGCGTGCTGCTGCAGATCCACGACGAACTCGTGGTCGAGGTCGCACCGGGGGAGTGGGATGCGGCCGAACGCATCGTGCGCGATCGCATGGGCGATGCGGCGACGCTCTCGGTGCCGCTGGACGTGCAGATCGGCCGCGGCGGCGACTGGAACGAGGCCGGGCACTGAATCCCCGCCGGCACTGAATCCCACCCGGCCCAGCACTTAGGCTCAAGCTATGACAGACGAAACCCGCACGCCCACGCAGATCGACAAGATCGCAGATGCGTGGGTCGACACCCTTGCCGACCTGGAGCCGACGCTCGCGACCTATATCGGCCGCACCGAGCACAACGGCCGGTTCGGCGACTACAGCCCCGCCGGGCAGGAGCGCCTCGCCGAAGAGGGACGCCGGACTCTGGCCGCGCTGCAGGCCGCGACGCCCGCCGACTTCGTCGACGAGGTGACCAAGGACGACCTCTCGCGCGAGATCCAGCTGGGTCTCGACCTCGACGAGGCGAAGTGGCACCTGCGCGACCTGAACGTCATCGCGTCGCACGCGCAGGACATCCGCTCGGCGTTCGACCTCATGCCGACCGCCACCACCGACGACTGGTCGGTCGTCGCGACGCGCCTGGCCGCGGTCCCCGGAGCGATCGACGGCTACGTCGCGAGCCTCCGCGAGGGCATCTCGCAGGGCGTGGTCCCCGCGCGCCGGCAGGTCGTCGAGGTCGTGACGCAGATCGGGCGGTACACGGCCGACGGCGGCTTCTTCGCCACGTTCGCGGCCGAGGCGGCGCCCGACGAGGGGCAGCTCCCGGCATCCCTCGCCCGTGACCTCGCCGACAACGCCAACGCCGCCCGCGTCGCCTACGACGAGCTCGCCTCGTTCCTGTCGAACGAGCTCGCCCCCGCAGCCAGCGAGAAGGACGCCGTCGGCCGGGAGCTGTACGCGCTGCACTCGCAGCGCTTCCTCGGCGCGACGATCGACCTCGACGAGACCTACGAATGGGGTGTCGAGGAGCTCGCGCGCATGGTCGCGGAGCAGGAGTCGATCGCGAACGAGATCAAGCCCGGCGCCTCGGTCGAAGAGGCCGTCGCGTTCCTCGAGCAGGACGCCTCGCGCAAGCTGTACGGCACCGATGCACTGCAGAAGTGGATGCAGCAGACCAGCGACCGCGCCATCGAAGAGCTGGGACGCACCCACTTCGACATCGCGGAGCCGATCCGCAGGCTCGAGTGCATGATCGCCCCCACCAAGGAAGGCGGCATCTACTACACCGGTCCGACGGACGACTTCTCGCGTCCGGGCCGCATGTGGTGGTCGGTGCCCGAGGGCGTCGAGGACTTCGACACGTGGCGCGAACTCACCACGGTGTACCACGAGGGTGTCCCCGGACACCACCTGCAGATCGCGCAGGCCGTCTACAACCGGGCCCAGCTCAACACCTACCGCCGCCTGCTCGGCGGCACTTCGGGTCATGCCGAGGGGTGGGCGCTGTACGCCGAGCGCCTCATGGAGCAGCTCGGGTACCTCTCCGACCCGGCTGACCGCCTCGGGATGCTCGACGGTCAGCGCATGCGCGCCGCCCGCGTCGTGCTCGACATCGGCGTCCACCTCGAGAAGCCGCGCCTGGACGGCCAGGGCACGTGGGATGCCGACTACGCCCTCGCCTTCATGCTGCGCAACGTCAACATGCCCGACGAGTTCGTGAAGTTCGAGGTCAACCGCTACCTCGGCTGGCCGGGTCAGGCGCCGGCATACAAGGTCGGCCAGCGCATCTGGGAGCAGCTGCGCGACGAGGTCGCCGAGCGTGAGGGCGACGCGTTCTCGATCAAGCAGTTCCACAAGCGCGCGCTCGACATCGGCGGAGTCGGCCTCGACACGCTGCGCTTCGCGCTGTCGCGCTGACGCGCTCCGTCAGCCGGGGAGGCCGTGGTGCAGCAGCGCCACGACCTCCCCGTCGCTCGTCTGCGTGAAGACGTCGTAGTACTGGCCCACGGCCCAGAAGTCCGGCTCGCGGTTCGGGCACACGTAGTCGTCGACCGCATCTGCGGGTGGGATCCATTCCTCGGGTGCGACGGGGACGGCCAGCACGATGCGCGACGGCTGGCGCGTCCTCAGCGCACGGCAGGCCGCGACCGCACTCGCGCCGGTCGCCACGCCGTCATCCACGACGATCGCGGCGCGGCCCTGGAGCTCGGTGCGCGCCGTCCTGTATGCCCGCGTGCGGCGTGAGAGCTCGTCGCGTTCGGATGACTCGACCCGATCCACCTCCTGCGGTGTCATCCCCGCCCAGCGGACGGCGTCGGGGGTCACGATCCGCACTCCGTCGGCGATCGCGCCGACCGCGAACTCCTCGTGCCCGGCGGCCCCGAGTTTGCGGACCACGACGGCATCCAGGGGCAGCCCGAGCTCGTCGGCGACCGCCGCCGCGACGACCACGCCACCGCGGGGGATGCCCAGGACGACGGCATCGGATCCGCGCCAGGGTTCGAGGTGTGCGGCGAGCGCGCGCCCTGCGGCCCGCCGGTCGTCGAACAGGGCCATGCGCCCACGCTACGCCGGGTCCGAGGTGGGCGGGAGCACCCCGGGCCGCGCCGTAGGCTGGGTCGGTGGCATCCGTTCGATACGTCGCGATCGGCGACTCCTTCACCGAGGGCGTGGGCGACGAGCTCCCCGACGGACACGTCCGCGGCTGGGCGGACCTCGTCGCCCAGGGATGGGCGGACGCGCTGGGCGAGCCCGTCGAGTACGCGAACCTGGCGATCCGCGGCAAGCTCGTGTGGCCGATCGTCGAGCAGCAGCTGGAGCCCGCGCTCGCGCTGAAACCCACGCACCTGTCGTTCAACGGCGGCGGCAACGACATGCTGCGCCCGCGCACGAGTGTGACCGGCGTCGTCACCGCCTTCGACCGGGTGCTGAAGCGCTGCGACGAAGAGGGTGTGCAGCTCATCGTGCTGTCGGGCGCGAACCCGTCCGGGCAGCTCCCGATGCGCCGCCTCATCCAGCGCCGCGGCGACCTGCTGTCGCACGCCGTCGAGGCGCACCTCGCGTCGCGCCCGGATGTCGTCCGGGCGTACAACTGGTTCGACGCCGAGCTGGCGACGCCGCCGTTCTGGTCGGAGGACCGCCTGCACATGAACTCCCGTGGGCACCACAGGGTGGCCGCGCGCGTGCTGGACGCACTGGGCCTCGACCCGCACCCGGAGTGGTGGTCGCTCCCGCTCCTGCCGCCGGCAGGCGCCCGCGGGCCCGCCTACTACCGCGAGCACGTCGGGCCGTGGGTGCGCCGCCGGCTCACGGGGACCTCATCCGGAGATGGCCGCGAGCCGAAGTTCGGCGGCGGCTGGAACGCCGTCGCTCCGTCGGTGTGAGGGCTCCGCTCGCGCGCAGCGCTCACTCGCCGTCGGCCCGGGTCACGCGATACGTCAGCTCGGCGAACGCACCGGCCTGACGCACCGCCGTCAGCTCGAGCCGATCTGCGCCGAGGGCACGGGGGAGCAGCGGCCTGCCCGACGGGAGCGTCGCGGGCGCCACCGACACCCTGATCTCGTCGAGCAGGCCTGCGTCGGCGAACTGCCCGGCGAGGTCGCCGCCTCCGACGACCCACACATCGCGGTCGCCGGCCGCCTCCTGGATCGCCGGCCACGCGTCTTGCACGTCTCCGGCGGCGAACCGGATGTCGACACCCGGGACGACCGGCTGGTCGCGGCTCGTGAAGACCCAGGTCGGCCGGTCGCCGTAGTACGACGGCCACTTCTCGGGATGGGCCACGAGGTCCTCGTGCTCCACCACCCAGCGATACGTCGACGACCCCTGCACCAGAACCCCGATCCCGGCGAGGAAGCTCTGGAAGTCGGCGTCGCCGCCCTCTCCGCCCGGAACGGCGAACAGCCACTCCAGCGAATCCTGGTCGTCGGCGAGGAAGCCGTTGAGCGTGGTGGCGGTGTAGAAGATCACTCGGGCCATGTCGCCACCGTAGCGCCGCCTCCCGACATCTCGGGGAAGGTCTTGACTCGTATTCAACCAAGCAGTACTGTACCAATCAGTTGAATGCGAGGTGAGTCATGACCGACACCCTGAGCCGCACGTTCGCGGCGCTGGCCGATCCGACGCGACGAGCCATCCTGGCCCGGCTGAGCACGGGCGAGGCGACCGTGGGCGAGCTTGCCGAGCCGTTCGACATGACGTTCGCCGCCGTCTCGAAGCACCTGCGCGTGCTCCAGGAGGCGGGGCTCGTCACGCGCGGCAGGACGGCTCAGTACCGTCCTGCCCAACTCGACGCACGACCGCTGGCCGCGGCATCCGCCTGGATCGGCGACTACGCGAAGTTCTGGGACGACAGCCTCACCGCCCTCGACCAGTACCTCAACGCCCTGCAGCAGCTCGGCACACACCCTGAGAACGACACACGCACGACCGACAAGGAGAATGACGATGACTGAGTACTTCACGGTGACCCGGACCCTCCGGGCTCCTCGCGAACTGGTCTTCGAGACCCTGACCAAGCCCGAGCACTTCGCCGTGTGGTTCGGCACGGCCGAGGTCGAAGTGCCCCAGGACACCCTCACGATGGAAGTGCGGCCCGGCGGCGCGTTCCGCGCGGTGATGCACCTTCCGGACGGACACCGCATCGACTGGTCGGGCGAGTACAAGGTGGTCGAGCCGCCGTCGCATCTCGCGATGACCCTCACGGATCAGCCGGGCGACGACACCGGGCTGCCTGTGCTCTTCGATCTCGAAGAGACCGCCGACGGCACGGTGCTGACCATCCGCCAGGACCGCTCGGACTTCACGGACGAGCAGGTCGCCGCCACCATCGCCGGCTACAACTCGTTCATCGACGACATCGAGCGGGTGCTGGAGCGCCTGCAGGCCTGACGGCCCTTCGTCACAGGGCGCCCGGGCGTCGCAGCGCACTCATCGCGAGCGCGCCGCCTGCCCGGGCGCTCTCGTGCGGGCCGGCACCCGACAGCGCCGCCGCGACGTACCCGGCCGCGAACGCATCGCCCGCGCCGGTGGAGTCGAGCACGTCATCGACGCGCTCGACGGGGACGTCGGACGACACCCCGTCGACCGTGACGCTGACGGGGTCCGGGCCCCGCTTGACGACGTAGACCCCCGTCACCGCCACGCCGAGCTCCGCGCCGGCCCGCGCCTCGTCGTCATTGGCGAACACGACATCGGGGCGGACGCCGTCGAGGATCCGCTGCAGTCGCGCCGCCCCCAGCTCGCGCATGGTCGCGACGCTCGAGAGGTCGATGCTGACCCGCGCGCCGCCGGCCGCGGCGCGGGCCACAGCATCCGTCAACGCGGTCCGGGAGCGGGTCACAGCGAACCCGTACAGCGGCGCATGCACCCACTCTGCGCCCTCCAGCCATGCGGGCTCGATCGCCTCGAGTTCGGCCGCCGCGCCGCGATCGGTGATCATCGTGCGTTCGCCGACGGCATCCACGAGCACGACGATCGAACCGGTGCGTCCCGCCCGCTGCACCCGCACCTCGACGCCCGCCGCCTCCAGCTCGCCGACCAGCGCGCGGGCGAGGGTGTCGTCGCCGACGCGGCCGATGAAGCGGACCGGATGCCGCGAGGCGGCCGCCACCGCCACGTTCGCGGCGCTGCCGCCGCGCGTCAGGCGGATCTCGGCGGGATTGTCGGTGCCATGCTCCAGGACGGCGCCGCCGAGCACGATGAGATCGGCGACGAGATCGCCGATGACGACGAGCATCAGACCGCGCCCGACAGCGCGACGGCGATGTGCGCGCCCAGATCCACGTTGCCGCGGTACACCTCGACGTTGACGTCGAGGCTGCGCCCGGCGGTCTCGCGCTGGAAGAAATCGAGCAGGAAGGGCGTGGTGTCGTGCCCGGCGATGCCCGCCGACTCGGCGGCCGCGAGTGCGCGGCGAAGGACGCGATCGTGCTCTGCGGGATCGAGCTCGCGCTCGGGGGCGAGCGGGTTCGCGACGAGCAGGGTCGAGGCGATCCCCAGGGCGTCGCGCGTGCGCGCGATCGCCGCGATCTCGGCGGGGGAGTCGGCTGCGAACTCGATGTCATGACCCGAATCGGCCACGTAGAAGCCGGGGTAGTCGGTGGTGCGGTAGCCGATCACGGCAAGACCGAGCGTCTCCAGCCGTTCCAGGGTGAGCGGGATGTCGAGGATGGACTTGACGCCCGCGCTCACCACGACGAGCGGCAGGCCCGCGAGCGCGGGCAGGTCCGCCGACTCGTCGAAGGTCTGCGGCGCACCGCGGTGCACGCCGCCGAGACCGCCGGTCGAGAACACCCGCACGCCGGCGCGAGCCGCCAGGTACGCCGTGGCCGCCACCGTCGTTCCCGCGCTGAGCCCTTTGACCACGGCCACCGGCACGTCTCGCACGCTCGCCTTGACGACATCGTCCGCGGTAGCCAGTCGCTCGATCTCTTCGGGCGACAGACCCACGGTCGGCCTGCCGTCGATGATTCCGATCGTGGCCGATACGACACCGAGCGCACGCACCCGCGCCTCGGCCTCGAGCGCCACGTCGATGTTGCGAGGGCGCGGCAGCCCGTGGGTGAAGATCGTGGACTCCAGCGCGAGGACGGGCTCGCCGTCCGCGACGGCCGCCCGCACCTCGGGGGCGATGACGAGGGGATCGGACATGTGAGTATCTTGGCGGATCAGCCTCGCGGCCGCCGCGGTGGGCGCGGCGGGTCCATGCCGAGCCGGATTCGCGTCCGCTTGCGCTCGATGACGATGAACGTCGCACCCAGGGCCCACAGCGGCACCTGGGTGAGGAAGGCGATGCGGAACGCGTCCAGGCTGTACGTGGCCGGCGTGCCCGCACCCTGGAGGTCGAGGGCGAGGCCGATCAGGAGGATGGCGATGAGCGCCGCGAGGAAGCCTCCCGCGTTCGTCACGCCCGTCGCAGTGCTCAGCCGGTGCGAGGGATTGTGGGTGCGAGCGTGGTCGAAGGCGATCATGGATGCCGGACCGCCGGTCGCGAGCGCCACCGCGAGGGCCAGCAGCAGCCACAGCGGCGCCGGTCCGGGGTAGGCGACGACGGCGAGCCACGCAGCCGCCTGGACGGCCACGGTGGGCAGCACCAGCGCGCGAGAGCGCAGATGCGGATTGCGGCGCGAGAGCTCGCCCATGATCGGCCCGAGCGCCATGCCGACCACGACGTACAGCGACATGATCGACGCCGCCTCGGCGGTGGTGCGCCCTTCACCGGCCGTCAGGAACGGCATGCCCCACAGCAGCACGAACGCGGTGCCCGCGAAGGGCGTGGTGAAGTGCGACCAGAACGCCAGCCGGGTGCCGGGATGCGCCCAGGCGGCACGGATGCCGACGCCGGTGTCGACGGCCGACGTGACGACGCGGATGGCGCCGGTGTCGGTGTCCACCGACACGTCCTCGTCCCGGTCGGGCGGATGGTTGCGGATGAGCAGGAACACCAGCACCGCGAAGAGCACGCCCAGCCCCGCGATGCTGCCGAACGTGATCGACCACGTCGTGGCGTGCAGCAGAGCGGCCAGCGGCACCAGGGCGACCAACTGGCCCGCCTGTCCGACGATGCCGGTGAGCTGCACCATGATCGGGCCGCACTGAGCCGGGAACCACGTCGCGATCAGACGCAGCACACCGGGGAAGATCGCCGCGTCGCCCGCGCCCAGCAGCATGCGCGCGAGGATCGCCACCCCGACGCTGGGTGAGACGGCCATCGTCAGCTGACCCACGGCCATGAGCAGCATCCCGATCGTCATGATCGGTCGCGCGCCGTACCTGTCCAGCAGCACGCCGATCGGGATCTGCATGCCGCCGTAGACCGCGAGCTGGACGACGGCGAACAGCGACAGCGTCGCAGCGTCCGCGTCGAACCGCGCCGCCGCGTCCACCCCGACCGCGCTCAGCGACGAGCGGTTGGTGATCGCCAGCACGTAGGCGGCCACACCGACGGTCCAGATGATCCACGCGCGCGTTCCCGGCCCGCTCGCGGCGGGGCGGGACAGGCTGTGCACCTCTCCAGCGTAGTCACCGGTGGGCAGCGCGCCGTCGGCACCTGTTTGTCAACCCCCTCCCGCCGGAGCGGGTGCATCGGCCAGCGTGGTAGCCGGGACAACCCCGTCCCCAGGCCCGGGGAGGGCTGAGGAGCACTCCGGAAAGGAGCTTCGCATGAGCATCGGAGCAGGAATCGTACTGTTCGCGATCGGAGCCATTCTGGCGTTCGCGCTGAACGTCCAGGTGGACTGGGTCAACCTCGACATGATCGGCTACATCCTGATGGGCGCGGGAGTCGTGATCTTCCTCGTCGGCATCGTGCTGATGATGCGCCGGCGTCGGTCTGACGTCGTGACGCACACGGCCGTGGATCCTGCCGGAGACGAGCGGGTCGTGCGCCGTTCGACGCGCACCCCGGACGACACCGCCGGCCTCTGACGCGCAGCAACGTGGAGCGGGCGCTCGGGGGCGCCCGCTCTGCTTTGCGTCAGTGCTCGGTCGCGAGGGGTGTGCGGATCACCTCGACGCCCCACAGCTCGACGGGCGAGCCCAAGAGCGCGGCGTGATCGTCACGCTGCGCCAGCCATCGTTCCCGCGACATCGTGTACCGGTTGTGGAGCACCGCGGCCCCCTCGCGCGCGACCTGGAACGCCCCGTCGGATTCGTACCCCAGGCGCCGGGAGACGGCGTTGGACGGCCCGTTGTCGGCGAACGCGCCGGATGTCGCCTCGAGGGCGCCGAAACCCTCGAACGCGAGATGCAGGATGAGCGCCCGCATGCGCGTCCCGATCCCGTGACCCTGGTGCTCCAGACCCAGCCACGACCCCGTGGTGACCGTGCGGAGCACGGTCCAGTCCTTCGCGGTGAGCCCCTGGATGCCCACGGGAACGCCCCGGTGCAGCACCGCGAACTCCAGCGCGAACGCCTGCGGCGACACCTCGCCGCGCAGGCCCCACTGGTAGGTGAGGACACTGCGGGCCACCTCGTCCGCGGTGCCGCGCGTCCACGGATGCTCGAACGGCATCGCGTCGGGAGCGTGGATGCCGCGACCGGCGAGCTCCGCGAGCTCGAGCAGCAGCTGGTCATCGATCCACCGCAGTTCGAGGTCTCCGGCACGGGCACGGACGGCGGAGGCCGGCCAGAGTCGGGCGAGCGCGTCAGGGTGCGGCATCCCGGAATTCTGTCAGACGCGTCGCGCGATCGCACGATGGTCGTGGGGCTGGGAAGATAGAGTGACCATGCGCCCACTATAAAGTGGGCGAGCGCCCACTTGAAAGGAATCTCCGTGCCGACAGGCAGAGCACTCGACGACGCACGCACGTTGCTGCTGGAGTCGGGCCGGCGCATCCTCGCCGCCGAGGGCGCCGGTGCTCTCACCAGCCGGTCGGTGACCGACAGGAGCGGGGTGGCCAAGGGCGTGCTGCATCGGCACTTCGCTGACTTCGACGCGTATCTCGCGGCGCTGGTCGCAGAGGACGCCGAGCGGATCCGGGCGATCGAGCCCCGCGCCGCCGGCTCGGCGGTCGACGCCGTGACCGATGTGATCGAGCAGGTCTTCACACCGACGACCCGGGCGCTCGTCGCCCTCGTCATCAGCCGCGACGAGGTGCGCCGCCGTGTGCGCGCGCCCGGCTCGTATGGGATCCCGCTCCTGATGGACGCGACCGCCGTCGTCATCGACGTGCTCGCGGCCGGCCGCGACCTGGGGTGGCTCCGTCCGGACGCCGAGGTGGCCGCCCTCGCGCTGGCGCTCATCGGAAGCGCGCACCTGCTCTACGCGGGAGAGCTGGGGGCGTTCCCCGACCGCGCCGCGACGCACGAGGTCGTCGAGTCGATCCTCGTCGGCTCGCTGTGAGCCGACGCTCTGCCAGACTGCTGAGCGTGACCGCTTCTACCATCCTCGACCGGATCGTCGCCGACATCGACGCGGAGGGACTCGGTGCGTATGGCGTTCACGTCCGCGTGGGCGACGACCAGGCGCAGCACCGCTGGCGCAGCGACGATCGCGTCAACATCTACTCCGCTTCCAAGGGCGTGTGCGCGCTGGCCGTCGGGATGGCCGCGGACGACGGCATCCTGTCCCTCGACTCGACGGTGGCCGAGCTGCTGCCCTCGTTCGAACTCGGCGAGGGCGTCGATCGCGTGACCGTGCGCCACCTGCTCACGATGACGAGCGGCATCGACTTCGAGTGGTTCGGGGATCAGCCCGTGCCGTGGCCTGATCTCGCACAGGAGATGCTCCGCCGCCCGTCGAGGGGAGCGGGCGAGGCGTTCCAGTACAGCGACGCGAGCACCTACACTGCGATGCGGCTGCTCGGCGCGCGGGTGGGCGATGTGCGCGACTGGCTCGTGCCACGGCTGTTCGAGCCGCTGGGCATCCACAACCCGCAGTGGCACCGCTGCCCGCAGGGTTGGATCGTGGGCGGCAGCGGCCTGGAGCTGCGCACAGAGGAGCTCGCACGCATCGGAAGCGTGCTGCGCGACCGCGGGCGGTGGGGAGCGGAGCAGCTGGTCAGCGCGGAGTGGGTCGATCGCATGCACTCGGAGTGGGTCACGACCCCGTACGACGGGTCGTCGTCGCACTACGGGCTGGCCGTCTGGCAGGGCCCCGGCGCGTGCTGGCGCCTGGACGGAAGGTACGGCCAGTACGTCGTCATCGACGACGCCGGCACCTCCGTCGTCACGATCACGGCGCACGAGGAGTCGCGCGATCACCTGCTCGCCGCGATCGCCGCGGCGGCGATCGCCGGCTGAGGACGACGGGATGCGGCGCACCGACGGTCCACGATGGAATCACAACATCCACTTCCATCGCGTGGTCATCGACGCGATCCCGGCGGGGGCGACGTCGGCTCTCGACGTCGGCACGGGCAACGGCATGCTCGCGCGAGAGCTGCGCGAGCGCCTGCCCGACGTGACGGCCGTCGACATCGACGCGACGGTGCTCGCCGATGCGGCCGCCGAGCACGGCGATGACATCGCGTGGACGCACGCCGACGTGATGAAGCATGACTTCGGCCGACGCTTCGACGTGGTGGCATCCATCGCGACGCTCCACCATTTCGACGATCTCGGGGCCGCCCTCGTGCGCCTGCGCGACCTGACCGCCCCCGGCGGAATCCTCGTCGTCGTAGGGCTCGCCCGCGAAGGGTCTCTGGCGGACCGGGTGCGCGGACTGGCAGGCGTCGCACAGCACCAGTACTACGCCCGGACCCGCAACCTGTGGGAGCACACCGCTCCCACTGTCTGGCCCCCTCCGCACACGTACGCCGAGGTCCGGGAGATGGCGTCCGCGGTCCTCCCTGGCATGCGCTGGCGGCAGTTCGCACTGTGGCGCTATGCCTTGACGTGGCACCGGCCCGCGTCGTGACGGCGGAGCTGGACGGACGTATCGCGACCGTCAGCGCTCCACGTACGCGGCGATGCCGTCGAGGATCCTTGCGAGCCCGAACTCGAACCCGTCGAGCGGAGGCTCGTCCGCGAGGAACATCGGTTCCCGCATCACGTCGGCCACCGCATCGAGTCGGCGAGCGCGCAGCTGCGCGTCGAGGAACTCGCGCACGGCCCGCATCGCGCGCTGCTGATCCGGGTTCGCGCGACGCAGCTCGGCGGGGGTCGGGGCGTCGCGCCGCAGATCCGCGCCGTACCGCGCGTGGCTGTCGAGCAGATACGCGCAGTTCAGCATCTGCTGAGAGCCCATGCCGGTCGGCGCCAGGGCGCCGATGAGCTCCTCCAGCCACGCCGCGTTGTGGGGCGTGAGCGGAACGGTGCGCGGAACGTCGAGCAGCCAGGGGCGAGCGACGAACTGCTCGAACAGGCCTCGGGCCCACTGCGCAGCGGCCTCTCTCCAGTCGCCGTCGGGCAGCGCGGGCGGGTCGCCCCACGCGCGGTCCGCGACGAGGACGAGCAGCTCGTCCTTCGAACTCACGTAGCGGTAGAGCGCGTTCGTGCTCACACCGATCCGTGACGCGACGCGGGGGAGGGATGCCGCCGCGATACCCTCCTCGTCCGCCAGCGCTGTCGCGGCCTCGACGACCTCGTCGACGGTGTGGGCTGGTTTGGGGCCGCGGCGTCCCTCCGTCCCCGTCACGCCCCACGCCGCCGCGAGGCCGGGAGGAAGGGCGTCGAGGTCCACAGCTGTGCGTTGCGGGTGATCTGGCGCGGCCGGCGTCATGTGCGGCATCCTCTCGACGTCTCGTAACAAACAGTAGACGGCTTACACAGTTAAGGCTACTGTGCATGCCATGAACACTTCATCTCATACACAGTTATCGCTCACCACGGCAGCACAGCGGTGGATCGGGGGAGCGGCGATCGTCGGCGGGGTCTTCGCCATCGCCGAGCTCCCGCTGTACTTCGTGGTGCCCGCCTGCAACACCTGCAGCGTCGACACCGGCTCGCTCATGCCGGATGGTCTGATCCTGACGCGCACGCTGTTCAACTTCCTGGCCCTGACCGCGTTCCTCGTGTTCATGAGCGGGGTGCGGTTCCTGATCGGACGCGCCGACTCGCGATTCGAGTGGTTCGGAGCCGTCGCGGGCACCGCCGGCGTGGCCTGGACGATCGTCGACATGGTCGCGAAGGGGCTCGAGGGCAGCAGCGCCATCCAGACGGCGGAACTCATCGATCCGACCCGCACGGTCCCGACGTACCTGCTGTACGGATCCATCTCCCACCTGCTGCTGACGGTGTTCGGCGTCGCATTCGGGTACGCGGTGCTGCGCACGCGGGCGCTCGCTCCGTGGGTCGGCTGGTCGGCGTTCGCGATCGCGCTCCTGCACCTGGCCGGGGTCCCGTCGATGTTCTTCGGCTACAACTCGTCGGAGTTCTACGCCTCGAACGGCTGGGGTGCTGTCGCGATGTTCAACGGCATCGCCGCCCTGTGGCTCGCCGTCGTCGGGATCGCCGTCCTGCGCCGCAGGACGTCCGGCACCGTCTGACCTCCGTCGTGCCGCGGTCCGGGTGCTCGCCGCCCGGACCGCGTCGCGCTCATGCCGACGGGATGTCCACGGGGAGCGCGCTGATCAGCCACGACGTGTAGTGCTCGGTCACGGCGCCGCCCAGTTCTGCCGCGGCCGAGGCCGCCTCCTCGACTTCGGCCGGCGTCCAGTCGCTGAACGTCGCGAAGAGGGCACGCACCTGTGCAGTCGTGAGCGTCACCGACCACCGGTAGTGATGGATGCCGTCGACGGCGAACAGTCCCGTGCCGCCCAGCCGCGCTGCCGTGGCATCGGCGTCCTCGGTGTTCCCGGGTCGGGTGGTGCCTCTCCGCTCCACGATCCGGTGCACAGCGCGGCGGAACGGCGTGATGTCCGCGGCGGCGTCGCCGAACACGTTGCGCCACACGAGGAACCGCCCCGTGGGCTTCAGCGCACGGTGGAGGAGCGGCAGCACGATGTCGAGATCCATCCAGTGGATCGATGTCGCCGCGACCGCCAGGTCGAACGCTCCGTCGTCGACGCGAAGGTCCTCCGCGCGCGAGCGGACGACCGTCACCGAGGGGAGCCGCCTCTGCAGGATCGCGGCAAGGTTCGGCCCCGGCTCGACCGCGACGACGTCCATCCCCGCGGCGACGAGCTCTCGGGTGGCCTCACCGCTGCCGGCCCCGAGGTCGAGTGCGCGTCTTCCCGGGCCGAGGAGCCCGGTGCTCCGCACGTCGCGCCAGAGCTCCTGCGGATACGGCGGCCGGGCGGTCGCGTAGCGGTCCGCCATCCCGTCGAAGTGCAGAGGATCGACCACGCCGCGAGCCTAGCCCTCCCACGAGTCAGCTGCCGCGGGCATCCTCCTCGAGCAGGGTGGTCGCCACGACCGTGGCCGTCGCGCCCGGCATCACCGCGACGGCGACGAAGGGCAGCTGCGCGCTCGTGCCGGCCGGAGTCGCGACGCCGGGGACGTGCGTCATGTGCGGGCGGTAGCCCTCGCGCCAGTAGCCGGGCCCGTCGGGAGCGAAGCCGTCGAGCGCCTCGAGCGAGTCGGCCAGGCGCGCGTGCAGTGCCAGGATCCGGGCGGAATCCACCAGCTGCACGGCGATGTCCTGTCGCGGTCCGAACCACGCCGCGTCGCCGAACCGCAGCTTCAGCGGCCGCTCGCCGGCGCAGACGCGGCGCACGGCGCTCACGACCGCATCGGCGGTGCCCTCGACCACGAAGTTCGACGCAAGCGTCACGTGCGCGGGCCACGCGCGGCGGCTGACCCGCTCGCCGACGGCGAGTGGCGCGGGCAGGGCGACCACGACGAAAGGCTCTCGAGACATCCTGTCGCGCACGACCTCAGTCTGACGCATCGACGTACACCGCACGTGACGAGATCACGACGGGGGAGTGCACGGCCTTCCGGTGGAACCGCACGCCCGCCTCCGCCAGCTCGTCCGGCATGAGCCCGGGGGAGCGCCCGGTCACGTCGACGGCCCACCCCGCTCTTGCCAGACGCTCCGCGGTCGCTCCGCCGAGGATGACCGCGCGCATCCGTCCAGCCTGTCAGACGGCGGACGGCGGACGGACCGCGGTCAGCCGGGCTGTGCTCGGTTGACCGCGGTGATGATGTACGAGCTCCGCAGTGCGAGGCGGTATCGCGCGTCGAGCGGGACTGCCGACGGATCGACGAGAGCTCGTTCGACGTGTTCGACATCGACATCCGCGAGCCGTGCGACGTTCTCGGGTGTGAGGCGGCACTCGACCGTGAGTGATTCGAGGATGGCCCGGAGCCGCTCATCGTCGTCGATCGTCAGCCCTGTTGAGACGTACGCGGAGAAGATCGAGAGACGGCGGCTCTCGTCGTCGCTCAGCAGCGGGGTCGACGTCGCCGGTGGCGAGCCCGGAGCCTCTCCGTGGAGGAAGCGGGCCACCGTCTCCGCGGGGATGCGGGTGATCGCGTGCAGTGCGTCCTCTGACATCCCGCCCGCATCGATGACGGCCTGGAGATCTTCGCTGGGGAGATGGCCGCGGTGCGTCATGAGCACCATCCTGCCCACATGCGCGCACCACTGCGTCGAGGGGAGCGCCAGATGCGCATCAGTTACGGCATGCGATCATATAAGTTGACATAATGTGCATTATCGGCTGTTCTTCATCACGGCCGCACCCCTTCTGAAGGAACCCTCACCGCGGGCGCCCAGAAGGGGCCGACCGCCGGCATCCGGCAACGACGCGGCACCGGGCCGACCGCGCAAACTGCGCCGGCGCGACGCAGAATCGTCGTGGTGCACGCCGATGCACCGCACGATGCGTCAGACGAGCCAGGAACCGTCCCGCATCAGCACGCGGCCGGTGAGCTCGTTCGACTCGCGCCATGCCTGGATGCGCGTCGGCCGCAGCACGAGGTACACATACCCGTCGACACCGCGCGGATCCCAGTCGGCCTGTGCTGCGTACGCCGCACCGATCGCCGGGTCGTCGTCCACGGGCACTGAGCGCTCGAGCGCGACGTCGAGAAGCGCCACGTCGCGCGTCGGGCCGACGCCCAGGCGCGCGGTGCCTGAAGCGGCGAGGTTGCGGGCGGTGAGAGATGCCACGTCCAGAGCGATCACCGCGCGGTCGTCGATCCAGGCCAGAGACAGCGGCACCAGATGCGGGACGCCCTCAGAGGATGCCGTCGCCACCCATACGTCGGCGGCTGCTGCGGTCAGCGCCGCGATGAGATCGGCCTTGCGGCTCGCACGATCGCGTGGTTCAGGCATCCGGATCCCCTGTCTGCTCAGCGAGCCAGTCTGTCAGACGACGCCACACGATTCACGTCCAGGTAACGATTTCTCTAGGCTCGAAGCATGCTGGAGTCGCTCACCGGGTTCGTCGTGGTGGGCGTGGCGATCCTGGTGGGCTGGATTCTCGGTCGCATCGACCTGCTGGGCGAACACGCGCGGCCGGTGCTGGCCCGTCTGACGTTCTTCGTGCTGTCGCCGTTCCTGCTGTTCACGGTGCTGTCGCAGGCGGACGTGCACACCCTGTTCTCGTCGCTGCTGCCGGTGTCCGCGATCGCCGCGGTGGCCGTCATCCTCGTCTACGCGGTGATCGCGCGATTCGTGTTCCGGCGCTCCGTCGGCGAGACGGTCATCGGAGCCCTGAGCGCCGGACAGGTCAACTCGAACAACATCGGCATCCCGCTGTCGCTGTACCTGCTGGGCAGCGCGGCGTATCCGGCGCCGGTGATCCTCATGCAGCTGCTGCTGTTCACGCCCATCACGATGGCGATCCTGGATGCCGTCACGACGGCCCGCACGTCGCTGTGGCGTTCCGTCGTCCGGGTGGCGACCAACCCGATCGTGCTCGGCTCGGCTCTGGGCGCGCTCGTCTCGGTCCTCGGGATCGAGCTGCCGCCCGTCGTGCTGCAGCCGGCGCTGCTCATCGCCAACGCGTGCGTGCCCGTGCTCCTCATCGCGTACGGGATATCCCTGCACGGGCAGCGCGTGCTCGGCCCATCCGGGCGTCGACGCGACATCGTGCTGGCCACCACGCTCAAGCTCGTCGCGATGCCGCTCATCGCCTGGTCGGTCGCCGAGTTCGCGTTCGGCCTCAGCGCGCATGACGTGCTGATCGTCACGGTGCTCGCCGCACTGCCGACCGCGCAGAACGTCTTCAACTACTCGCAGCGCTACGACATCGGCGAGACGATCTCGCGCGACACCGTGTTCCTCACCACGATCGGGTGCGTGCCGGTCCTCATCCTCGTGACACTCCTGCTGGGCTGACTCCCCCGGCGCGGCTCAGTCCCGCACGATCTCGTGCAGCGTGCCCAGAATCAGCCTCGTGCCCCGCTCGTCGCGGAGCACCGTGAACAGGGTATGTGTGCACGAGCGGCAGCGGACGATCGCCGCCGCCTCGTCCAGCTCCACGATCGTCTCGGCGAACGGGGCCGCGGCGCCGCAGCCACCGCAGACGCCCACGAGCGCCGTGACATCCGTACCGAACACGTCCCACAGCATCCCGGCCGCAGCATTGCCGTCGACCGTGCTCGTCGCGTTCTCCACCCGCATCATGCGCCTCCGAACCGTTCGGTCTTGATCCGCTCCGGCGCATGGCCGAGTTCGACCAGCGCGTCGGCCACATGCTCGACGAACCCCGTCGGGCCGCAGACGTAGACGATCGGCCGCCGATCCGGCGGCCACGCCGCCGCCCGCAGGGCTTCCGCGTCGATCCTGCCGACGGCGCCCTCCCAGCCGTCCGGCGCAGCGCGCGTGTAGCGCCAGGTGACCGCCACTCCCCCGTCGGCGGCCGAACCGTTCAGCTCATCGCGATATATCGCGTCAGTCGGGGTTCGCACCGAGTACAGGAGCCGGAGGGATGCCGCTGCTCCGGCATCCTTCGCGGCCCGCGCGATCGCCACCAGCGGCACCACACCCGACCCGCCGGCGATGAGCTGGACGGGGTCCGCTCCCCCGGGTCGCCAGACGAAGTAGCCGCCGAGCGGGCCCTTGACCTCCAGCTCGTCGCCCGGGCGCACGTCCCGCACGAGATACGGCGACACCTCGCCCTCGGGGATCTCGTCGACGGCGAGTTCGATGGTCTCGGACGCCCCGTACGAGCCCAGCGAGTAGGACCGCACCGCCTGGTAGCCGTCCTCGGCGGTCAGCCGGATGTCGACGTGCTGCCCGGCCTCGCTGCCCGCCCAGCCGGGAACGGTGACGCGGAGCACGCGCGCGGACGGCGTCGCATCGGCGACCTCGACCACGCGGGCGGCGCGCCAGCCGCCGACCGTCACCAATACCGCTCCTCGGTCCACGGATCGCCGTGCATGTTGTAGCCGTTCTGCTCCCAGAATCCCGGCTCGTCCTCGTCCATCAGAGTGAGGCCGCGCACCCACTTGGCGCTCTTCCAGAAGTAGAGGTGGGGCACGAGCAGGCGCGCGGGCCCGCCGTGCTCCGGGTCGAGCGGCTCACCGTCGAACTCGAACGCGACCCACGCCTGGCCGTCGCGCAGCTCGTCCAGCGGCACATTGGTCGTGTAGCCGCCGTACGAGTGCGCCATCGCGTACGACGCCTCGGTGTCGACGGCATCCAGCAGCGTGTCCAGCGACACCCCGCGCCACGACGTGCCGAGCTTCGACCAGCGGGTCACGCAGTGGATGTCGGTGTGGATGTCCTCGATGGGCAGCGCGAGGAACTCGTCCCACGTCCACGACGCTCCCCCTCCGGTCTCGGTGCGGATCCCGAACCGCCAGTCGGCGGTGTCGATCCGCGGCGTGGGACCGGCCGACAGGACCGGGAAGTCCTCGGTCAGGTACTGCCCCGGAGGCAGGTGCGGGTCACTGTCCCGGCGCCGTGCGCCGAATCCCCTGGAGATGACGGCCATGCATTCCTCCCTGCGGCTGCTGCACGATCACGCTAGCGCGTCCCTGCCGTCCGTTCGAGTGCTGTCCGGTTTACGCCGTACGGCCGGTCGCCACGCCGATGTTCGACATGGGGTCTAAGCTTTAGCCGCATTCCATTCAGGAAAATCTCAGAAAGGGACCTCTCATGTCCACCGCATCCGAGGCCGAGAAGTCGGCCGTCAACGGAATCCGCACCGCGCTCGGCATCGGCGGCGTCCTCGCAGTCATCGTCGGCGTCCTGATCCTGGTGTGGCCGGGCAAGACCGCCGCGGTCGTCACCGCGATCATCGCGATCTACGCCATCGCCGCAGGTCTCGTCTATGCCGGACTCGGCATCTTCTCCAAGACCAAGGGCGGGTGGGCGCGCGTCGGCCACATCGTCCTGGGAATCCTGTTCATTATCGCGGGCGTCGTGGCGCTGTTCAACCTCGCCGCGTCGACCGCGTGGCTCGCGCTGTTCATCGGCATCCTCGTCGGCATCATGTGGATCGTCGAGGGCATCGTCGCGCTGTCGACGCTCGGCGACGCGTCCTCGAAGGGCTGGTCGATCTTCTTCGCCATCCTGAGCATCATCGCCGGTGTCATCGTGCTGTTCTCGCCGGTGTGGGGCGTCGCTGTGCTGTGGTGGCTGCTGGGCATCTCGCTCATCGTCCTCGGCATCATCAACGTGGTCCGCGCCTTCACCTTCAAGGGCGACCTCTGATCCGTGCCTGAACGCCGGAGAGGCCCCGGGAGCAGCTGCTCCCGGGGCCTCTCTCGTGCTCGGCGTCAGCCGACGGGCAGGCGACGCGCCCACCAGTCGAGCACGGCGTCGAAGCGCTCGACGCGGTGCCGCGGCTGCCCGGAGCGGGTCAGTTCGTGGTTCTCACCCGGGAACACGAGCATCTCGGCCTCGGTGCCCTGACGCTTGAGAGCCGTGTAGTAGCGCGTGGCCTGCTCCAGCGGGCAGCGGAAGTCCAGTTCGGAGTGCATCACGAGCGTCGGCGTCTTGACCTGGCCGACGACCGACATCGGGCTCTGGCGGGCGATGTCCTCCGCCGAGACGCCGACGTACTCGTCGCCGAAGAACGACCCGATGTCGCTCGTGCCCTGGAACGACACGGGCTCGAGGAAGCCGCGCTCCACGATCGCGCCGGCGAAGCGGTGGTCGTGCGCGATGACCCAGGCCGTGAGGTAGCCGCCGTACGAGCCGCCCTGGACGCCCACGCGCTCGCCGTCGAGCCGCTCGTCGGACGCGATCGCGCCCTCGAAGAAGTCGATGACGTCGGCGAAGTCGACGGTCCCCATCTGCTGGCGGATGCTGCGGCCGTGCGCCGGGCCGTACCCCGCGGATCCACGCGGGTTCGAGTAGACGACGGCGTACCCGGCGTCGACGAGGACCTGCGTCTCGTCGAACAGGTGCACGCCGTACGAGGCGAACGGTCCGCCGTGGATCTGCAGGATCACAGGGAACGGCCCCTCGCCCTCGGGGGCGGCGACCCAGCCGTGGACGGGGTAGCCGTCGCGCCCCGTGACGGTGAGTTCGCGCGGGAGAGAGATCCCGGATGCCGCAGCCCCGGCTCCGAAGTCGGTGAGGGTGCGCGCCACCCCGCCTTCGACGAGCACGAGCTCTCCGAACGAGTCCGGCCGTGCCACGGCGGCGACGACACGCCCGCCGGCTGCGGCGTGCCCGCCGACTTCGAGGTCTCCGCAGAGCACCTCCGCGACCTCGCCGTCCCGCGACACGCGCAGGAGGCGGACGCGGCCGCGCGTGGCGTCGTGGGCGAGGAAGTCGTCGCCGTCGGCGGTGATGTGCCCCTCTCCGAGGTACACCTCGTCGACGTGCGTGAGGCGACGGGGCCCCGCCGGTTCGAGGAGGAAGAGCCCGACCCCCGGTGCGACGAAGTCCCGGCCGTCTCCGACCTCGTGTCCGAGCACCGCGACGGCGCCGTCGTCGGCGACCGCGATGTCGAAGAGCGACAGCCCGGCTCCGACGCCGAGCACCTCCCGCTCGCCGGACCCGTCGACCGCGACCGCGATCACCCGCGTGCGCAGATCCCGTACCGCGGACTCGATCTCGTCGGTCGCGGTGAGCAGCTCCGCGCCGTCCGCCGAGAACACCAGTCCGGCGTGCGACGTCGTGCCCTCGGTGAGCTGGCGCGCCTCCGCGGCGACCACGGTCTTCTGGGGCGCCGGAGCGTCATCGTCACGGACCGCGGCAGCGGGCTCGTAGAACGGCTCGGCGTCGGCCTCGGGCGCCGCGATCACGAAGATGTGCGACGGACGATCGCCGATGTACCCGAGCCCGTTGGCGTGCCAGCGGATGCCCGTGATGTGCCGCGGCGATTCGGCGGCGGCATCCAGTCCCTCCACGCTGCCGTAGCGGCCCTTCTCGGGAACGCGCGCCAGGTACGCGATGGAGGTGCCGTCGGGCGACCACGCGTACTCCTCGACACCGAGCACCGCCTCGGTCGCCTGCACGGGTTCGCCGCCCGCGGCCGGGATCACGTGCACCTGCGGCTTGCCCTTCGCGTCGCCGCGGACGAACGCGAGCCGCGTGCCGTCGGGCGACAGACGCGGCGCGCCGTCGGCGGTACCGCGGGTCAGGCGGCGAGGGGCGCCGTCGGGAAGGTCCACGCGCCAGACCTGTCCCACGCCGCGGTTGGCGGCGATGTCGGGGCGGGACGTGGCGAAGACGGCGAACGACCCGTCGGGAGCGATGTCGGGCCGCGTGACCGCGATGAGCGTCTCGATGTCAGTGGCGCGCATCGCTCACGCCGCCCCGAACGACGAGACGTCGCCGATGAGCCGGGTGTTGTCGTCCGGCACCGGCTCGTACGCGGCGGCCGCGACCTCCGCGGCGAACTCCGACACGTTGTAGAGCTTGCCGGCGTCTTCGCGGCGCGCGGCGATGGCTCCCGGGTTGGCGCGCTCCAGCAGCGTGGCGGTGATCGTGCCCTCGATCATGTCGCCCGACACGACGACGAAGTCCACGCCGCGCTCGGTGAGCGCGGGGATGCGCTCGCGCAGCGCGTCCTCGCCGGCCCGCTTCGACAGCGCGACGGGCTCGTACTCGGGCATCGTCGGCGTGGTGCGGATGAAGTGGGCCTGGTGGCTCGTGACGAACACGACGCGCGAACCCTCGCCCAGCAGCGGCAGCGCGGTCTCGAGCACGTTCACCTGCGCGTCCCGGTTGAGCTTCAGCGCGTAGTCCTCGGCCATGCCGGACTCCATGCCGCCCGAGGCGTTCAGCACCAGGATGTCGAGCCCGCCGAACGCGCGCTGGACCTCGTCGAACATCGCCTGGACGGATGCCTCGTCGGTGAGGTCCGCGCCCACGACGAGCGTCTGCACCCCGAGCTCGCGCAGCTCGCCGGCGAGCTTCTCGGCGCGCGGCGCCTTGTTGCGGAAGTTGATGACGACGTTCGCGCCGGCCTCGGCGAGGAAACGGGCGGTGTCGGCGCCGATGCCTCGTGACGAGCCGGTGACGAGTGCGGTCTTGCCGCTCAGCGAACCAGCAGGAATCGGGGTGGAAGTCGGGTTGTTTGACTCGGTCACGGAACGACCCTACCTGGTAGGTTCGACGCAAGGAGGCGCACCGTGGAGCTCATCCAGACCATCGAGCAGTGGGCGTGGATCGGCTGGCTCGTCCTGATCCTCGTCTTCCTCGTCATCGAGATGCTCACGCTCGATTTCACGTTCCTGATGCTGTCCATCGGCGGTCTCGCCGGCCTGGTCTCGGACCTGCTCGGAGCGCCGATCTGGCTGCAGGTGATCATCGCCGCGGCCGCCGGCGCCGTGCTGATCCTGTTCCTGCGTCCTCCGCTCCTGCGGCGCCTCCGACGCGGCGAGGATCCCACCCCGTCGAACGTCGACGCGCTGATCGGGATCGGCGGGCTCGTCGTCTCCACCGTCGGCGCCCACGCCGGGCAGGTCAAGCTCGCCAACGGCGATATCTGGACCGCCCGCGCCGAGGGCGGCGAGCTCGAACCCGGCACGCGCGTGCTGGTCAGCCGCATCGACGGGGCGACCGCCGTCGTGCGCGGCGCCGAAGCGATCACTCCCCCCAACCCCGAGGAGCCCCGACTGTGAACGACTCCGTCATCCCCACCACGATCGGGTGGGTCCTCGCGATCGCGGTCTTCATCTTCGTGCTGGTCGTGATCTTCCGATCGATCCGCATCATCCCGCAGGCCAGCGCCGGCATCGTCGAGCGACTCGGGCGGTACCACAAGACGCTCAGCCCGGGACTGAACCTGCTCGTCCCCTTCATCGACCGGCTGCGCCCGCTGCTCGACATGCGCGAGCAGGTCGTGTCGTTCCCGCCCCAGCCGGTGATCACCGAAGACAACCTCGTCGTCTCGATAGACACCGTCGTGTACTTCCAGGTGACCGACGCCCGCGCCGCGACGTACGAGATCGCCAACTATCTCGGTGCCGTGGAGCAGCTCACGACCACGACGCTCCGCAACGTCGTCGGCGGTCTCAACCTCGAAGAGGCGCTCACCAGTCGCGACGAGATCAACGGGCAGCTGCGCGTCGTGCTCGACGAGGCCACCGGCAAGTGGGGCATCCGCGTCTCGCGGGTCGAGCTCAAGGCGATCGACCCGCCCATCTCGATCCAGGACTCGATGGAGAAGCAGATGCGCGCCGAGCGCGACCGGCGCGCCGCGATCCTGACCGCCGAGGGCTCGAAGCAGTCGCAGATCCTCGAGGCGGAGGGCCGCCGGCAGGCTGAGATCCTCCGCGCCGAGGGCGACAAGCAGGCTGCGGTGCTCCGCGCGCAGGGTGAGGCGCAGGCCATCGAGATGGTCTTCAACGCGATCCACGTCGGCGATCCCGACGAGAAGCTGCTGGCGTACCAGTACCTGCAGACGCTCCCCAAGATCTCGGAGAGCCCGTCGAGCAAGCTGTGGATCATCCCGAGCGAGCTCACCGAGGCGCTCAAGGGCATCGGCGCGGCATTCGGAGGTCGTGTGCCGGCCGGTCCGCACAGCACGGCGACGGCGTCCTCGCTGGGTACGCCGTCGGCGACGACAGGGACGACGGCCGACGAGGCTGTCGCCGCCGCCCGGGAAGCCGCCACCGCGGCCGATGACATCGCGACGGCGGCGCAGCAGACCGCAGTGACCGATCTCGGGGCGCCTCCGGCACCGCAGCCCCCGGACGAATCCGGCGCCGGAACCACCCCGTCTTCGTGACCCATCCGTGGTTCCAGGGGGTCGCGACGCCGCGCGTGCTGGCCCACCGCGGGCTGGTGACCCCTGACGCGGCTGCCGGCGGCGTCGCCGAGAACTCGTTCGCCGCGGTCGCCGCCGCCCACTCCGCCGGCGCGCCCTACGTCGAATCGGACTGCCATCTGACGGCGGACGGCGTGGTCGTGCTGTTCCACGACGAGGATCTGTCGCGCGTGACGGGCGACCCCCGCCGCATCGCCGAGATCCGGGTCGCCGAGCTCGAGGCGCTGATGGCCGACCGCGGCGGGCTGATCACCCTCGAACAGGCCCTGGACTCGTTCCCGCTGGTCCGATTCAATCTCGACGTGAAGGCGGAGGCGGCAGCTGTCCCCGTCGGCACTGCAGTGGCTCCGTTCGCGGATCGGGTGCTCGTCACGAGCTTCTCGGACGACCGGCGGCGCACCGCCCTGGACGCGGCCGCGACAGCGGGCGCCGACATCCGACCCGCCACGTCCGCGGGGACCGCCACGATCGCCCGTCTCCTCGCGGCCGTCGCGGCGCGCTCCGACCGACTCATCGCGCGCGCACTCCGCGGCATCGACGCCCTGCAGGTCCCCGAGCGTCGCGGGCGCCTGCGCATCGTCTCGCCGCGCCTGCTTGCGGCCGCCCATCGCCATGGCGTGGAGGTCCATGTCTGGACCGTGAACGACCCGGACGACATGCGCCGGCTCGTCCAGCTGGGCGTCGACGGCATCGTCACGGATCGCGCCGACATCGCACTCGATGTGCTGCGTTAGCACACACGAGTGACCGGTGGCCAGCCCCGCTGTGCATCCACTGTGAAAGGTCGTTGAACCCGGCTGCTTCGGATGATCCGCACAGGTCGCTTCGTTATACCTGTACAGCGACGAGAGGACCACAAAATGGCAGACCGCAGCCTGCGCGGCATCCGACTCGGCGCCCAGAGCCTACAGAGCGAAGAGGGCGTCGTGTTCCATGAGCGTGCACAGCACATCTACACGTGTTCGACCTGTGGACGTGACACGACCCTGACTTTCGCGGCCGACGCCGAGGTTCCCCCGGCGTGGGAGTGCCGCACCTGTGGAGCCGAGGCGCTGCTTCGCGTCGGCGAAGGCACGGCCACCGTCGACCACTCGGGCGACAAGACCCCCCGCAGCCACTGGGACATGCTCCTGGAGCGCCGCACCATCCCCGAACTCGAAGAGCTCCTCGAAGAGCGCCTCGCCTACCTGCGGGCCCGCCGCGGCGGCGAAGACGCCGCGAAGCTCACGGCCTGACGCTCAGTCGACATCAGCGACGCCGGTCCCCTCGGGGGCCGGCGCTTTCGCGTTGCGGCGACCCGCCACCCCGACGTACAGCAGCCCGATGATGCCGCCCCACACCAGCAGCAGCTGGATGGCGCCGCCGGCGAACACCGCAGGCGTGAGGCCAGTGCGCAGCGGCACGTCTTCGAGCATGTGCCCGGCGGTGTCCGCGGGGATGCCGGCGATCTCGGAACCGTCGGGCGCGATGATCTGGCTCGTCCCGACGGTCGAGATGTTGACCACGGCGCGTCCGGTCTCGACAGCGCGCATGCGCGCGAACGCGAGCTGCTGGAGGTTCTCGTCCGTGCCGCGGAAGTCTGCGTTGTTCGTCTGGAACATGAACACCTCGGCGCCGTCCTGCGCGCCGTCCCAGATCACGTCGTCGTAGATGACGTCGAAGCAGATCGCGAGGCCGACGCCCACCCCGTCGACGTCGAAGTAGGGCCGCGCTCCGCCCGGCGTGTACTCGCGCTGGATCAGGTCGATGAGATCGGGCGCGAACATCCGGTAGAACGCACGATCGGGCACCCACTCCCCGAACGGGACGGGATGCCGCTTGTCGTACACGTCGACCGGGTTGTCGGCATCCTGCTCCCACAGCAGCGACGAGTTGAAGTACTCGTCCCCGCGCTGCGTCACGGCTGCCACGATGAGCGGCGCGTCCATGCGAGCGGCCAGGCTGTCGAGCGTGCGCGCCGTGCTCTCGTTCATCGTCGGGTCGGAGTCGACGCCGCCCTCGGGCCACAGGAGCACGTCGACGTCCTCGCCGAACAGCGGTGCCGTCGCCTGCAGCTGGGCGTTCAGCACATCGTTGCGTCCGCGCTCGTCGAAGTATCCGGCGGGACCGTTGCCCTGGACCGCGGCGACGCGCATGGTTCCGGCATCCGTCGTCGGGAACTGCGGCAGGGCGACCAGCAGCACGACGAGGAGGAGCGCCGGCAGCGGCGTTCGCCAGTCGCGGAAGCGGCCCAGGCGTGCCCATTCGACCGCGGACGCGCAGGCCATCACGATGAGGAACGAGAGCCCCGCGACTCCCACCCACGAGGCGACGGGCGCCAGCGGGCTGTCGGCCTGGGTGATGCCTACGCGGCCCCAGGGGAACCCGCCGTACGGCCAGGTGCCCAGCAGCTGCTCGCGCAGCACCCACAGCGCCGCCACGAGGGCCGGCAACGCCACCAGACGCGCCCATGCACCGTTGCGCACCCGGGGCAGCCACCGGTAGGCGAGGGCGATGGGCACCGCCGCTGCGGCCGTGAGCGCCGCCTCCAGGATCGACAGCGCGAGCCACGGCACGGGTCCGAGGTAGCGGGCGGTGAACGACACGTTCACGAGGAAGAACGCGAGTCCGAAGACGAATCCGACGAGCACCGCGCTCCACGCGCGGCGCCCGATGAGGCTCACGAGGGTCAGCGGGATCGCGACGAACACCATGGGCCACCACGCCAGCGCGGGGAACGCCGTCGTCAGGGCCAGACCGCCGGCGGCCGCCGCGATGAGCGCGGCCCAGAGGGGAAGCAGCGGGCGCGGAAGGACGGGGCGGGGTCGCGCGTCGGGCACGGCTCCCAGCCTAAGCGAGCCGCCTACACGCCGGAGTACGCGACGATGCCGCGCCGCACGGCATCCAGCGCCTTGCGCGCCGTGCCGGCGATGGGCTGATCGGCGACGATCGACAGCTGGTCGAGCAGATCGATCGTCTGCTTCGCCCATCGCACGAAGTCCCCCGCGGCCATGTCGGCCTCGATGAGCACGCGGTCGAGTGAGCCACCCCGTGCCCACGTGTGCATGGCGGCGGACAGACCCGCGGCGACCGGCTCCGATCCGGGCAGCCGATGCGCCTGCTCCAGGTCGTCGAGCTCCTGCCACAGCGTCAGCGTCGCGTCGAAGGCCGCCCGGAACGCGCCCCGCGGCAGACCGCGCTCCCCCGGACCGCCGTCGTCCCGCCGCGGCTCGTAGACCAGGGCACAGGCGAGAGCGGCCAGCGAGGCGGCATCCAGATCCTTCCAGATGCCGCGACGCAGCGATTCCGCGACGAGCAGGTCGCGCTCGCCGTAGATCCGGCGCATCGTGCGACCGGACGGGGTGAGCGTCGTCACCCCGTCGTCCGAGACCGTCACGTACTCCAGGGCGCCGAGCACATCGACGACGCGGTCGAAGATGCGCGCGACCGTGCCGGTGCGCGTCTCGATCTGGCGGCGCAGCTTGTCGACGTCGCGCTTCATGCGCCAGTAGCGCTCGGCCCAGCGGGCGTGGTGCTCACGGTCCGGGCACGAGTGGCACGGATGCCGCTGCATCTGCTTGCGCAGGCTCGCGATCTGGCGCTGACGCTCATCGCGCGTGCGGCGCGACGCGTTGGCGTCCTTGCGGTTGGTCTTCTCGAGGTCGCTGAGCTCACGGCGGATGCGGGAGTACTCGGGGAAGTCGCCGCGGTCGCACGTCATGGCCTTGGCATAGCCGGCGAGCGACTCCTCCAGCTCGCGCACCTGCCGCGCGATCCCGACGACCGCCCGGTCAGCCTGGAACTGGGCGAACGACGATTCCAGGATCTCGCGGGCCTTCGCCCGGCCGAACTGGTCGATCAGGTTCACGGCCATGTTGTACGTCGGCCGGAAGCTGGAGTTGAGCGGATACGTGCGGCGCGACGCCAGTGCCGCGACCGCCTGCGGGTCGAGCCCCTCGGTCCACTGGATGACCGCGTGCCCCTCGACGTCGATGCCGCGGCGCCCCGCGCGTCCGGTGAGCTGCGTATACTCCCCCGACGTGATGGCGACGCGGGCCTCGCCGTTGAACTTCTCGAGCTTCTCCAGCACGACGGTGCGCGCGGGCATGTTGATGCCGAGAGCGAGCGTCTCGGTGGCGAACACGACCTTCACGAGCTTGCGCTGAAAAAGCTCCTCGACCACTTCCTTGAACGCCGGCAGCAGTCCGGCGTGGTGCGATGCGACCCCGCGCTCGAGGTTCTCGCGCCACTCCCAGAAGCCCAGGACGGCGAGGTCCTCCTCCTGCAGCGTGCGCGTGCGCTCCTCGATCACCTCGCGGATCTCGCGCCGCTCGTCGGGCGTCGTCAGCCGCACGCCGGACCGGCGCACCTGCTGCACGGCGGCGTCGCATCCGACGCGGCTGAAGATGAAGAAGATCGCGGGCAGCAGGTTGGCGCGCCGCAGCAGCTCCACGACGTCCGGCCGGTCGAGGCGTTCGATGCGCTGCACGTTCGCGGAGCGCACCGGGCGCTTCATGCCGCGGTTCGGACGACGACGGGATGCCTCGTACCCGGCGTGGCGGGCGCTGTTGGATGCCTGCACGCGGCGGTTGTTGTCGAAGTTGGAGCCCTTGACCGAGCGGATCCGCATCAGCTCCTGGTTCACCTGCGCGGTGGCGACGCCGGCGCGGTCGTCGAAGAGGGGCAGCAGGTCGCCGCGCACGAGCACGTGCTGCTCCAGCGGCACCGGCCGCGTCTCGGACACGATCACCTCGGTGTCCCCGCGGACGGTGTCGAGCCAGTCCCCGAACTCCTCGGCGTTGGACACGGTCGCCGACAGCGAGACGAGCTTGACACTCGGCGCGAGGTGGATGATGACCTCTTCCCAGACCGCGCCGCGGAACCGGTCGGCGAGGTAGTGCACCTCGTCCATGACGACGTACCGCAGGCCGCGCAGCGCCGGCGAATCGGCGTACAGCATGTTGCGCAGGACCTCGGTCGTCATGACCACCACCCGCGCATTGCCGTTGATGTTCGTGTCGCCGGTGAGCAGCCCGACCTCGTCGGGGCCATACACCTCCTGCAGCTCGCGGAACTTCTGGTTGGACAGCGCCTTCATCGGCGTCGTGTAGAACGCCTTGTCATCCGGCTCGCGCATCGCCAGATGCACGGCGAACTCGCCGACGATCGTCTTGCCCGCCCCCGTGGGCGCGGCGACCAGGACGCTCCGGCCCTCTTCGAGGGCGCGGCATCCCTCCAGCTGGAACGGGTCGAGCTCGAACGGCTGGGATGCCGCGAACGCGGCCGTGAGCGGATGGCTGCGGCTGTGGCGCGCCGAGTCGCTCGCGCGCGCATAGCGCTCGGCGGGGCCGGGATCGCTCACGACACCTCGGGCGGCAGCAGCGTCGACGTGCGCTTCGCCTTGCGGCGGTCGAACAGCATCGACAGACCCGCGGCTGCGAAGAAGAGCACCACGAGGATGCCCGCCAGCATGAGCATGCTGACGACGTCCGCTGCCGGGGTCGCCAGCGCGGCGAACGCCGTGGCGATCAGGACGGCGACGCGCCACCCCTTCAGGATCCCTCGACCGGAGATGACACCCGCGAGGTTCAGCGCCACGAGGAAGACGGGCAGCACGAACGAGACGCCGACGACCACCAGCAGCTTGAAGACGAAGTCGTAGTACAGCAGCGCGTCGTAGAACTGGGCGGCGCCTTCCGGGGTGAACTGCGCCATCAGCTCCACGACGTGAGGCATGATGAGCAGTCCCACGTAGCAGCCTGCGAAGAAGAGCGGGATCGCCGAGGCCATGAACCCGACGGTGTACCTGATCTCTTTGCGCGTCAGTCCGGGCATGATGAACGCCCAGATCTGCCAGATCCAGATGGGCGCCGAGATCAGGATGCCGATCGCGAACGAGATGCGCAGTCGCATGTCGAACGGACCGGTGATGGTCGCGTACATCAGTTCGACCTTGTCTTCATTCCCCTCGGAGGCCGCGACGATGCGGATCGGCTCCGTGATGAGGTGGATGATCGGGTCGGTCAGGAAATAGGCGACGATCATGCCGACGACAAGGGCCAGCGCCGCGTACATCAGCCGCTTGCGCAGCTCGACGAGATGCTGCGCGAGCGACATCCGCTTGTCACGCTTGGGCGCGTTGGGTTCGTCGAACACGCGCGGCGTTCCCGCCGTTACCACGAGGAGTTCAGGACTTGGACTCTGACGTGCCCGTGTCGGTGCGGGCGTCGCTCACCGGCGACTCCGCAGACGTCACGGTGGCGTCCGTGGGCGTTGCGGCACCCGTGCGGGTCGTGTCGTCGTCCTTCATCGCCTTCATCTCGCCCTTGAACACGCGAGCGGACTGTCCCATGCTCTTCGCCAGCGCCGGCAGCTTCGCCGCGCCGAACAGGAGGAGGATCACCGCGAGGATGATCAGGAAGTGCCATCCTGTGAGGCCCTGCAGCATGATCGGATTCCTTTCGGCGGGGTCGCATTCAGTGTAACCCCCTGTGTGTGCCCCTGGGGACTGTATCAGCGGTACTGCGCGAGTCCGGCTTCGGCCCACTCGGCGACCGCGCGGCGCGCCGCCGCCGGTTCGAGCACCTCGACGACGCCGCTACGGCGTGCCGCCAGCCGGCGCAGGCTCAGCTCGTCGGCGACGCGCATCGTGGCGATCGTCACGCCGTCGGTCGTGTCGAGCACCGCGCGATCGAGGTAGTCGCCGAGCAGGGGCGCCGCGGCCTCGGGGAACCGCACGCGGGCGACGAGCTCGCCCGCGTCGGTGTCGAACCAGGCCGGGGCGGGCTCCTCGGAATGGGTGCTGCGGATCCCGGTCAGCTCGAGGTCGCTCACGCGGTCGAGGTGGAACGTGCGCATCGCCTCGCGCAGATGGCACCATCCCTGCAGGTACCACTGGCCACTGGCGATGTGCACCTTCACCGGGTCGACGGTGCGGGTCGTGGGACCGGCATCCGGAGCCTTGTAGGTGAACGAGACGGCCACGTGCCGCCGCAGGGCGTCGGCGACGAGGTCGCGCACCGTGTCGACGGGCTCGGGGGCGAGGATGACCTCCGCGGGAGTGGCGGACGCACCGCGCGCGAGCTTGGCCAGCAGGCCGGCGTACAGCTCGGTGTCTCCGACCCCCGGGATCGAGCGCGCCAGCTGCAGGCCGGCCAGGAGCGCCGCCGCTTCGCGGGCGGTGAGCTTCGGAGCGCGCTCCAGCCCGACGGCGTTGGTGATGACGATGAGATCCCGCTCGTCGAGGAGGTCCCAGTCGATGTCGAACAGGTCGTTCGCCATCTGCCAGTAGCCGCGATCGCCGGGCAGGCCGATGACCGTCAGCTTCTCGACCATCGAACGCATCTGGGCGGGAGTGACGTCGAACTCGGCCGCGGCCTCTTCCAGCGACACCTCGCCCTTGCCGATGAGGTATGGCACGAGCTGGAGCATGAGGGCGGCGCGGTCGGTCGCCACCAGCGGACGGGGACTCATGCGACACCCCCGTGGGCGTCACGGGTGGCGGCGAGCCGATCGATCACGCGATCACGCAGATCGGCCGGCTCGACGACGCGCACCTCTGGCCCGTACGAGGCGAGCTCGTCGGCGAAGATGTGCACGTCCACGTACGCGACGCGGATGCCCTGCTCGGCCGGGGTCGCCCGTCGGGCGAGCCGGAGCGCCGCCTCGGTACCGGGATTGACCTCGAGCAGGGCGCTGTTGCGGGCCGCGACGGCCTCGAGGCCCGCGAGTGCGCGCTCACCGGCGCCCTCGCGCAGGGCGGGGTCGAACGAGCCGCGCCCGGTCACCACCGGTCCGACGATGCGTGAGAGCAGGAACGTGCGGTCCGCCTGCGCGTCGAGGTCGATGCCGAAGACGTGCCAGCGCGCCTCGTACTCGACGAGCGCCAGCGGCTGGATGCGACGGGTGCGCGGTGCGCTCTCGCCGGGTTTGAGGTACGGGAAGGTCACCACGCGGCTGGCGTCGATCGCCTGATGCAGCGCCGGGAACGCGGGGTCCCGCGGGTTCAGCTGCGGGGAGAAGCCGATGATGGGCTCGTCGACGAGATCGCCGAGCGCGCGGATCTTGCGCAGCCCGCTGCGCGCGTCGTCCGACATCGAGCTCTCGCTCCACACTCCCCCGGCGAGCGTCAGCAGGGCGAGCTCGGCCGGGGTGAAATCGATGTCCTCGGGCAGCTCGTACTCCGCGCTCGGCACGCGATAGCGCGCCTCGCGCAGATCGTCGGGGTCGGCCCAGTCGCCGATCGTCTCGATCGGGACGCCCAGGCCTCGCAGCGACTCCTTGTCGCGCTCGAACATCTTCTCGAGCGCATCCTTCGACGCGCCCGCCTCGCTCTGCTCGCGGTAGCCCGCCACCGAGGTGAGGATCGTGTCCTTGGTCAGGCCCTGATCGGTCGCGATGAGGGCCACCACGAGGTTGAGCAGACGCTCCTCGGGCGGGATCTTCGCGGCGGCGGTGGCAGGCACCCGCCTATCCTATGGCCGTGCCGGAGCCTGGTCTCGGACGCGCGCGGTCAGCCTTCGTCGGTCGTGGGCGCCTCGGCGTCCAGGCCGAGGATGTCGATCACGAACACGAGCGTCGAGTTCGCCGGGATCGACGCCTGCTCCTTGTCGCCGTAGCCCTGGTCGGGCGGGATCACGACCATCACCTGCGATCCGACGGTCTGTCCTTCGAGCGCCTTGGCGAACCCGGGCACGACGCCGTCGAGCGTGACGGAGGCGGCCGATCCGTCCCAGGTGCTGTCGAAGGACTCGTCGGCTCCCCACACGACGCCCGTGTAGTGCACGCGCACCGGCTGGTCGCCGGTGACCTTCTCGCCGTCGCCCTTGATGAGCGTCTGGACCACGAGGTCGGTCGGCGCGGGGGTGCCGGTCGGGATCGTGATGCCGGGGCGCCCGTCGGGGGCGCGAACGACGCTGGGCAGGCCGAAGCCGCTGTTGAACTGCAGCTGCCCCGTGGCCGACGGCAGGTAGACCTTGTGGATGTCGAGCACCGCCACGACCGAGTCGTCCTCGTCGATCTTGAAGCTCGCCGCGATGCCCTCGGCCAGGTCGTCGGGCGACAGCGCGACCGCGACCCGCGAACCCTCGGTCGCGCAGTGCAGCGCGGTCTCGAAGCCGGGGAAATTGGTCGCCCACTGGGACGGCGACGTGACGCGCGAGAGGTCCCCGTCGTACGCGGTGGCGACGATGGGATCGCCCGTCGTGCCGTCGAAGAGCGACACGTCCATCACCATGAGCTGGTCGTTCGAGGTGATGGCGGTGCCGTCGCCGGTCACTACGTCCTCGTAGCCGAGGTGCGAGGCGTGCAGCGGCGTGTACACGTCGACCTTCGGCTCGCTGTCGGTGTCGCCCGTCACCTCGATGAGCTTCATAACGTCGGGATTCGACACCGATGCCCGGGAGCAGTCCGGGGCCGACACGGTCTGCAACGAGCAACCGGTGAGGCCGACGGTCACCAGGCCCAGGACGACGAGGGCAACGGGGATCTTGCGCACCGGAACAGTCTAGGCGGTGCGCCCAGCCTCTTCCGTTCCACCGTCGTCATGCCGGGCCGCCTCGCCCTGGGCGTCGGCGGCGGCCAGACGCGCGCCCTCGGCGGCGCGCTCGGCCTCGCGCACACGCTTGCGCAGGTTCTTGTCGGTGATCTGGCGGTCCCCGACTGCGCCGGGAGTCCAGAGCTCCACGTCCTCGTCGCCGTAGCTCGACTTCGACGCGCGGCGCTTCACCTCGGGCGGCACGGCGCCGGGGGCGAGCCGGCGCGCCCACACCAGGAAGCCGGTGTGCGCGACCATGCGGTGGTCGGGCCGGACGGCCAGGCCCTCGACGTGCCAGCCGCGCACCATCGTCTCGTTCGCGTCGGGCTCGGTGAACAGTCCCGTGGCGCGGATGTACTCGGCGACGCGGCTCAGCTGCGTCGCGGTCGCGACGTAGCAGACCACGACCCCGCCGGGCGTGAGCGCATCGGCGACGACGTCGATGCACTCCCACGGCGCCAGCATGTCGAGCACGACGCGGTCGACGGATGCCGCCGCCACCGTCTGCGGCAGCTCGGTGGCGAGATCGCCCACGACGACGTCCCAGTTCGCGGGGGCGGCGCCGGTGAACGTCTCGACGTTGGCCTTCGCGACGGCCGCGAAGTCGTCGCGGCGCTCGAAGGACACCAGGCGCCCCTCGGCCCCGATCGCGCGCAGCAGCCAGAGCGAAAGCGCGCCAGACCCGACGCCGGCCTCGACGACGGTGGCCCCCGGGAAGATGTCGGCCTCAGCGAGGATCTGCGCTGCATCCTTCGGGTACACGATCGCCGCGCCCCGCGGCATCGACATGACGAAGTCGCGCAGCAGCGGGCGGAGCGCGAGGTATTCGTGACCGCCGCTGTTGGCGACGACGGAGCCGTCCGGCTGGCCGACGAGCTGCTCGTGCTTGAGCACGCCGTGGTGGGTGTGGAGCTCACCGCCCGCGCGCAGCGTGATCGTGTGCAGGCGGGCCTTGGGCCCGGTCAGCTGCACGCGGTCCCCGAAGCGGAACGGGCCGCTGGGTCGGGTGTTCTCGTCGGTCATCGCGCGTTCTCCTCGGCGGTGGCGGTCTCGCTCACGCGCGCACGTGCGCGGTGGGACTGATGGAAGGCGGCGACGTCGTCGGCCGTACGGCCGTCGAGCGTCTCCCAGATCGTGTGGGCGCCCGCGCCGGCGAGCGACACCATGAGCGGCACTCCGATCACCGCCGCGCCGGAGGCTACGGCCGAGCGCAGCCCGTTGGGCGAATCCTCGATGGCGACGACCTGGTCCGGCGCCACTCCGAGCGCTTCGCACGCCTGCAGGTACGGGTCGGGGAACGGCTTCGGACGCGTCGCGTCGTCGCCGGCGACGATCACGTCGAACGCCTCGAAGTCGATGAGGTCGACGACGGTGTCGGCCATCCGGCGCATCGACATCGTGACGAGACCGGTCTTGACCCCCGCGGCGCGCAGGTCCGCGAGCAGCTCGCGCGCGCCCGGACGGAACGGGATGCCGGTCTCGGCGAGTTGGCGCATCACCTCACTTGTCAGGTGGTCGATGATCGCATCGGTGCTCATGCGCACCCCCGCGCCCTGGAGGATGCGCGCGGAGTCCTCGAGTCCGAGACCGACGAGGCCCAGTGCCTGCTCGTGCGACCACGATCCGCCGTAGCTCTCGATGAGCGGGGTCTCGGCGGCCATCCAGTACGGCTCGGTGTCGACGAGGGTTCCGTCCATGTCCCACAGGACGGCGGCGAGACGAGGTGCATTCACCGCACAATCCTCCCACAGGGCCTCCGACCCCCTGGGGGACGGGAGGCCTATCCTGGAGGGAACCCCGCAGCCGCTGCGGGTGGAAGGGGTCTCGTGGACGGACTGGGTCGCCGGGTGCTCGTCGCCGCGTTCGACGGGTGGAACGACGCGGGCGAAGCCGCGTCGTCCGCCATCGCGCACCTGCGGGAAGCGGGCTCGTACGAGCCGGTGTTCTCGGTCGATCCCGAGCTGTACTTCGACTACCAGTACACGCGCCCGAGCGTCGAGACCGACGGCGAGGGCCGCCGGTCGCTGCGCTGGCCCGAGGCCACGCTCCTGCGCCCCGCCCGCACCACGCGCGGCGGCACCCAGCTGTGGCTCCTCACCGGCGTCGAGCCGGCCCGCGCGTGGCAGGCCTTCTCGTCCGAACTCATCGACGTGGCGCTGCGCGAAGACATCACGGGCATGGTCGCGATCGGGTCGATGATGTCGGACGTGCCGCACACCCGCCCGATCTCGGTGTTCGCAGGCAGCGACAACGAACTGCTGCGCAGCTCACTGGAGCTCGAGCGCAGCACGTACGAGGGCCCGGTCGGCATCCTCAGCGTGCTGGGCGACGCCGCAGAGCGCGCCGGCATCCCCACCGCGAGCCTGTGGGCCAGCGTGCCGCATTACGTCGCCGGCCACACGCCGTCTCCGAAGGCGACGCTCGCTCTCCTCGACAAGCTCGAAGACCTCACGGGCGCTTCGGTGCCGCGCGGCGACCTCGCGACCGAGGCGGCGACGTGGGAGGCGACCATCGACGCGGCCGCCGCCGACGACGAAGAGATGACGGAGTACATCCGCCAGCTCGAGCGCACCCGCGACACGTGGGACTCCCCCGAGGCGTCCGGCGACGCCATCGCGCAGGAGTTCGAGCGCTACCTCCGCCGCACCGACGGCCGCCCCGGCGACGGGCCGCAGAAGCCCGGCCGCGACGACCCGCGCTCCCCCGGCCGCTGAGCCCTTCGACAGGCTCAGGGACCGGATGCGGGCTCAGGGACCGGACGCCGGCTCAGGGACCGGGTGCCGGCTCAGGCGCTGATGACGCCCAGGCTCAGGAGCACGAGCAGCGTCGAGCCCACCGCGACGCGGTAGACCACGAACGGCAGGAAGCTGTGCTTCGAGATCCAGTTCATGAAGAACGCGATCACGCCGAGGGCCACCACGAAGGCGACACCGGTGGCGACGGCGGTCTCGCCCAGCGTGAACACGCCCGGCTCGTCGAGGCTCTTGAACAGCTGGAAGAACCCGCTGCCGAACACGGCGGGGATCGCCAGCAGGAAGGCGTAGCGTGCGGCGGCCGCCCGCTCGTAGCCCATGAACAGACCCGCAGTGATGGTGCCGCCCGAGCGTGACACGCCCGGGATGAGCGCCAGCGCCTGCGCGAACCCGTAGATCACGCCGTGGCCGACCGTGATGTCCTCGAGCTTGCGCTTCTTGGCGCCGTAGTGGTCGGCGATCCCCAGCAGCACGCCGAAGAAGATCAGCATCCCCGCGGTGATCCACAGCGACCGCAGCACGGTCTCGATCTGGTCCTGGAACAGGATGCCGAGCACGACGATCGGGATGGAGCCGATGATGATCAGCCAGCCCAGCTTGGCGTCGGGATCGTTGCGAGGGATCCTGCCGAACAGCGCACGGAACCAGTGCCCGATGATGCGGACGATGTCGCGCCAGAAGAACACGACGACGGCGGCCTCGGTGCCGATCTGGGTGATCGCGGTGAAGGCGGCGCCGGGGTCCTGCGCGCCGGGCAGGAACTCCCCCAGGATGCGCAGATGCGCGCTCGATGAGATCGGGAGGAACTCGGTCAGACCCTGGACCAGTCCCAGGATGATCGCCTCGAGAAGCATGGGCGCCTTTCAGCCGTGCGGTGACAGTGGGGCGGAGGGATGCCGCGGCCGGCGGCATCCACTCGGTATCAGTACGTGCGCAGCATGTCCGTCAGCACGGCCTGCCCGAACACGAGCGCGTCGATCGGCACGCGCTCGTCGACGCCGTGGAACATGCCGGTGAAGTCGAGATCGGACGGCAGGCGCAGCGGCGCGAAGCCGTAGCCCGAGATGCCGAGAGCCGCGAGGGCCTTGTTGTCGGTGCCGCCGCCCATGAGGTACGGGATCACCGGAGCACCCGGATCGTGGCGGCCCAGCGCGCCGACCATCGCGTCGACGAGATCGCCCGAGAACGGGACTTCGAGGCCGATGTCCTGGTGGACGATCTCGACGTCGACGCCGTCTCCCACGATGCGGCGGATGTCGGCGAGGGCCGCCTCTTCGGTGCCCGGCAGCACCCGGACGTCCACGAGCGCCTCGGCACGGTCGGGGATCACGTTGTGCTTGTAGCCGGCGACGAGGCCCGTGGGGTTGGTCGTGGTGCGCAGCGTCGAGCGGAGGAATCCGGATGCCGCACCCGTCGCCGCGGCGATCGCATCGGGGTCGTCCGAGCCCTGCCCGGTGAGCTCGGCGAGGCGCTCGGTCATCTCGCGGGTGGCGTCGGTGAGGGTCACCGGCCACGCCGTGCGGCCGAGGGCCGCCACGGCCTCGGCGAGGCGCGTCACGGCGTTGTGCGCGTGGAAGCTGGAGCCGTGCGCGGCACGGCCGCGTGCGACGAGGCGGATCCAGATGAGCGCCTTCTCACCCACCTGCAGCAGGTACGCGTGGTGGTCGCCGATCGGGATCGAGTAGCCGCCGACCTCGCTGATCGCCTCGGTGGCGCCGGCGAACCACTCCGGGCGGTTCTCGACGACGAGAGCCGACCCCTCGACGCCGCCGTTCTCCTCGTCGGCGAAGAACGCGAGCACGAGATCGCGCTCGGGCTGTTCGCCGGCGCGCAGCAGGTCGGCGACCGACGTGAGGATCATGGCGTCCATGTCCTTCATGTCGACGGCGCCGCGGCCCCACAGCAGGCCGTCCTTGACGACGCCCTCGAACGGGTCGACGCTCCAGTCCTCCGCGATCGCGGGCACCACGTCGAGGTGACCGTGCAGCACGAGTGCCGGCTTGTCGCCGTTGCGACCCGGCACGCGCGCCATCACGTTCGTGCGACGCGGGATCGGCTCGTAGAACTCCGGCGTCAGACCCAGGCCTTCGAGATAGGCGCCGACGTACTCGGCGGCCTCGCGCTCGCCGGCGGACCGGCCGCCGCCGTGGTTGGTCGTGTCGAAGCGGATGAGGTCCCTCGCGACCGCGGCGACTTCGGGCAGTTCGGCTTCGGGCATGCCTGCAAACCTATCTGGTGGACGAGAGAAGGTCTTGTGGACGAAAGAAGGCCCCCTTTCGGGGGCCTTCTTCACTGTGCGCGAGGGGGGACTTGAACCCCCACGCCCTATACGGGCACTAGCACCTCAAGCTAGCGCGTCTACCTATTCCGCCACCCGCGCAGGTGGTTTCTGGTTTCGCAACCGAGGAATGACATTACCACGTCACCACACGTTCAACGAATCGAGCGCGCCCCGGGCGCGTCACCCCATCGACACGCCGAACAGCAGGCCGAGCACGTACGTGACGGCGGCGGCGCCGAAGCCGATCGCGAGCTGGCGCAGTGCGCGCTTGAGCGGTGGGGCGCCCGACAGGAGGCCCACGGCGGCGCCGGTCGACATCAGGGCGATGCCGACGAGCACGAGCGCCAGCACGACGGCGGTGAGGCCCGAGAGGCCGAAGATCCACGGCAGCACCGCGATGATCGCGCCCGACGCGAAGAACAGGAAGCTCGACAGCGCCGCTCCCCACGCGCTGCCCACGACCTCGCCGTGATCCACGAGGTCGATGGGGCCGCTGTCGGCGCGGCCGCGCCCGAGGGCCTGCGCCTGCTCGACGACGCGCCGGGCGCGCGCGGCCGCCTCGGCCTCGGGCATCCCCCGTGTCCGGTACACGAGCGCGAGCTCGTTGGCGTCGATGTCGAGGTGAGGCAGCGCGATGTCGGCGAAGTCGCTGGGCTCGGTCGCCGCGAGCAGCTCGCGCTGCGAGCGGACCGACACGAACTCGCCCGCGCCCATCGAGAGAGCGCCGGCGAGGAGCCCTGCGACGCCGCTGAAGAGCACGAACTGGCTGCTCGCGCCCGTCGCGCCGATGCCCATCACGAGTGCGAGGTTCGACACCAGTCCGTCGTTGGCGCCGAACACGGCGGCGCGGAAGGTGCCGGACAGCCGTCGCCGGCCACGCGCGGCCAGGCCGCGTACGACCTCGTGGTGGACCTTCTCGTCGGCGGCCATCGTCGGCGTGGCGAAGGGCTCGTCGTCGTACGGCGACCGGGCCTCGGCGTTCTGGGCGAGCGCGAGCACGAAGATCGAGCCGAAGCTCTTCGCCATCGTGCCGAGAAGGCTCGTGCGGACGTCGGGACGGGGCAGCTTCGCGGGCTCACCGCCGAGGAGGCTCAGCCAGTGCGCCTCGTGGCGTCCCTCGGCCTCGGCCAGCGAGAGCAGGATCCCGCGCTCCTCGCCCTCGCGGCGGCCGGCGAGCTCGCGGTAGACGCGCGCCTCGGCGCGCTCGTTCACGAGGTACTGCGCCCAGCGGCGGCGATCACGGTCGGTCGGTGCGGCGGGCGCGCTCACTCGGGCCTCCAGGTCGGGGTATCGGGGACCCGTCAACGGTAGTCACTGCCCGCGGCCGGACCGACCCGGAACCGAACATTGCCAGCATTTCGGGGTTCCGAACCGCGTGCGGCTCAGGAGTGGACGCGCTTGCGGAGCACTTCGATGCGCGCCTGCAGCTGCGCGACCGTCGCGTGCGACACCGCGGGGCCGCCGCAGATGCGGCGCAGCTCGGCATGGACGAGGCCGTGCGCCTCGCCGGACTGACGGGCATAGAGGCCGACGAGGCTGTTGAGCAGCTGCCGCTGCTCCTTGAGCGTGCGGTGCAGCGCCTGCGGCAGCGCCGGCTCCTCTTCGGGTGCGGCGGCGCGCTCCTGCGCCTCCCGCGCCGAGCGGTGCCGGGACTGGCGCGACACGCGCGACATCAGCACCTCGTGCACCTGGTCGGGCTCGAGCAGACCGGGGATGCCGAGGAACTCCTCCTCTTCGGGCGTGCCCGGCACGGCGAGCTGGCCGAACTCCTTGCCGTCGAACAGCACGCGGTCGAAGTGGGCGAGCGAGCCGAGCGCCTGATACGTGAACTCCTGCTCGAGCGCGTCGGACGCCTTGTCCTCGCGCTCGGCCGCGTCCATCATGTCTTCTTCGGCGTTCCACTCGTCCTCGCCGTCTGAGTCGCGGTCCAGCGCGTGATCGCGCTGCACCTCCATCTCGTTCGCGAGCGCGAGCAGCTGCGGCACGTTCGGCAGGAACACGCTCGCGGTCTCGCCACGGCGTCGGGCTCGCACGAAGCGGCCGATCGCCTGTGCGAAGAACAGCGGCGTCGAGGCGCTGGTGGCGTACACGCCGACGGCGAGCCGTGGCACGTCCACGCCTTCCGACACCATGCGCACCGCCACCATCCAGCGCGCGGTGGACTTCGAGAACTCCTCGATCCGCCCCGAAGCCTCGGCCTCGTCCGACAGCACGACCGTCGGCTGCTCCCCCGTGACCCCGTGCAGGATCGCGGCGTAGGCGCGCGCGGCGGTCTGATCGGTCGCGATCACCAGGCCGCCGGCATCCGGCACGTGCTCGCGAACCTCGGTGAGCCGCCGGTCCGCCGAGCGCAGTACCGCGGGGATCCAGTCGCCTTCCGGGTCGAGCGCGGTGCGCCAGGCCTGCGAGGTGATGTCCTTCGTGTTGTCCTGCCCGAGCTGCGCCTCCATCTCGTCGCCGGTCTTGGTGCGCCAGCGCATGTGGCCCGCGTAGACCATGAACAGCACGGGGCGCACGACGCCGTCTTCGAGCGCGCGCCGATAGCCGTAGGCGTAGTCGGTGCGCGAGACGCGGATGCCCTTGGCATCGGGGTGGTACTCCACGAAGGGGATCGGCGCGGTGTCGCTGCGGAACGGCGTGCCGCTCAGGAGCAGGCGACGCGTCGCCCGGGCGTACGCCTCGCGCAGCGCATCGCCCCAGCTGAGCGCGTCGCCGCCGTGGTGCACCTCGTCGAGGATCACGAGCGTCTTGGCGTCCATCGTGAGCCGCTGGTGCACCGACGCCTTCACGGCGACCTGCGCGTACGTCACGGCGACACCGTGGTACTGCCGCGCGGGTGCGTAGTGCCGGTTGCTGAAGGCGGGATCGAGCCGGATGCCGACACGCGCGGCCGCATCGGCCCACTGGGTCTTGAGGTGCTCGGTGGGGGCCACGACGACGATGCGGTTGACGATGCGGCGCCGCAGCAGCTCGCTCGCGAGCCGCAGGGCGAACGTCGTCTTGCCGGCGCCGGGCGTCGCCGCGGCGAGGAAGTCGCGCGGACCCCCGCCCGCGCCGTCGGGCCCGTCGAGCGAGAAGTACAGGTCGAGCGCCTCGGCCTGCCACGCGCGCAGGCGCTGCGCGGTGCCCCACGGCGCGCGCTGGGGGTACGTGGGACTCAGGTGCTCCGCGGCGAACGATCCGATGTGGGGGTCGGACGCGTCTTCGCGTACCTCGCTCAGCGCAGGTGCCGTCACGTCGGGGCGCTCTTCGAGCAGGGGCGAGGCGGCTGATTCGTCGGTCACCGAACACCCCTTCCCCCGTTGACAACGAGTCACCACGATAAACGACCCGGACGACATCGCGGGTCACGGCGCCGCGGGATGGCGGCATCCGATCGCGCCGTCCGCGGGCCGCGATAGCCTGACTGTCGGTCACAAGCCGAGGAGGACGCGAACCACATGCCTGCACGCGAGGATCACCGGAGTCCCTACGTCCCGAACGTCGAGCCGCACCCCTGGCGCCGGTACGTCGCACTGGGCGATTCCTTCACCGAGGGCGTCGGCGACCCCGAGCCCGCTTCGCCGAACGGGCTGCGCGGCTGGGCGGACCGCGTCGCGGAGGTGCTGTCGGAGCAGGTGGACGACTTCGCGTACGCGAACCTGGCGATCCGCGGGCGCCTCATCGGCCAGATCGTGCAGGAGCAGGTCGAGCCGGCGATCGCACTCAAACCCGACCTCGTCACGTTCTCGGCCGGCGGCAACGACGTGATCCGCCCCAACGGCGATCCCGACCACGTCGCCCAGCTGTTCGAGGACGCCGTCGTGCGCCTCTCGCAGGGCGGGGCGACGGTCGTCGTGTTCACGGGCATCGACACCGCGTTCACGCCGGTGTTCCGCGGCATCCGCGGCAAGGTGGCCATCTACAACGAGAACATCCGCGCGATCGCCGACAAGTACGACTGCATCGTCGCCGACCAGTGGGCGCTCAAAGAGGTGCAGGACATGCGCTTCTTCGACGACGACCGCCTGCACTACAACGCGCTCGGACACCACGAGGTCGCCAGGATGGTGCTGCGCGCGCTGAACGTCCCGAACGATCTGCAGCCGATGCAGCCCGACCCGCTGCCGGTGCGCACGTGGCGCGAGGCCCGTGCGGTCGACCTGGTGTGGGCCCGCGAGTACCTCGTGCCGTGGGTGCTGCGGCGTCTGCGCCACCAGTCGTCAGGAGACACGATCTCGGCCAAGCGGCCGGATCCGCTGCCGGTCACGACACTTGCGCCGGGGCGGGATGCCGCTGCCCACCGCGGCGAGAAGGCCTGAGAGGCGGGCACGCATGGCGACACACCTGGTCACCGGCGCCGGCTCGGGCATCGGCGCAGCCCTGGCCGACAGGCTCGCCGCACGCGGCGACGACCTGTGGCTGCTCGCGCGTGACGCCGGGCGCGCCACGCAGCTGCGCGAGCGGTTCCCCGGTGCGCAGACCCTCGTCGGCGACCTCGGCGACCCCGCTCGCCTGTCATGGGCGTTCAGCCACCAGAGCGTGCCGCCGCAGCTGGACGCGCTGATCCACGTCGCCGGCATCGTCGAGCTCGGTCCCGTCGGCGAGACGCCCGTCGCGACGTGGCAGCAGCAGCTCAACGTCAACGCCGTCGCGCCGGCGGAGCTCACGCGGCTCATGCTGCCCGCGCTGCGCACCGCGCGAGGACACGTCGTGTTCGTGAACTCCGGCGCCGGCCTGCGGGTGAGCCCCGAATGGGGCTCGTACGCCGCCAGCAAGTTCGCCGTGCGGGCCATCGCCGACGCCCTGCGCGAAGAGGAGCGCGGCAACGGCGTGCGCGTGACGACCGTCTACCCCGGGCGCACGGCGACCCCGATGCAAGAGAAGGTGCACCAGCAGGAGGGAGCGGCGTACGACGCCGCCCGCTGGATCGACCCGGCCTCGGTCGCGGCGACGATCCTCGCCGCGCTGGACCTGCCGCGCGACGCCGAGCTCACCGAGCTGACGGTCCGTCCCGGCGCCTGAGCCCACAGGCCGGAGTCAGCGCGAGCGCAGCTCCCACAGCGCGACGGCGCTCGCCGCGGCCACGTTGAGCGAGTCCACGCCGCCCGCCATCGGGATCGTGACCACCGTGTCCGCGGCTTCGAGGGCGCGGCGCGAGAGCCCGTCGCCCTCGGCGCCGAGCATCAGCGCGACCCGGTCCGGCCGGTGCGCGCTGAACGCGTCGAGCGAAACCGCATCGTCGGCGAGCGCGAGGGCAGCCAGCTCGAAACCGGCCTCGTGCAGCACGCCGCGCGCCTCGGACCACTCCGGCAGTCGCGTCCACGGCACCTGGAACACCGTGCCCATGCTGACGCGCACGCTGCGCCGGTAGAGGGGGTCGGCGCAGCGCGGGCCGACCAGCACGGCGTCCGCGCCGAGCCCGGCGGCGGCACGGAAGATGGCGCCCACGTTCGTGTGGTCGACGATGTCTTCGAGCACGACGACGAGCCGGGCGTCGGCGACGACGTCGGCGACGGAGGGCAGGGGCGGCCGGTGCATCGCCGCCAGGGCTCCGCGGTGCACCGCGTAACCGGTCAGCGACTCGGCGATCTCGGGGCTCACGACGTACACCGGCGTGACGGCATCCACCAGGTCCTCGATGTCGGCCAGCCACTTCTCCTGCACGAGGACCGAGCGGGGACGGTGCCCCGCGGCGAGGGCGCGGGCGATGACCTTCGCGGACTCGGCGATGTACAGGCCGCCGTCGGGCTCCAGGACGCGCCGCAGGGCGACGTCGGTGAGGTCGCGGTAGTCGGCGAGGCGGTCGTCGGAGGCGTCGGTGATGTGGAGCGCAGGCATCGCCGTCCATCGTCCCACGGCGCAGCGCTCAGCCGGCGAGACCGACCGCCGCCCAGGCGCGCGCGGTGATCGCGAACGGCCCGTCGCCGATGTCGTCGCGCAGGGCGCCTTCCAGGCGTGCGACCGCCGCGGCGTCGAGCGTCGCGACGTATCGGCCGGCGGGTCCGACACCGCCCAGGAACGGCGTCCACCAGTCGTCGAAGTCACGGAACGAGACCGTGCACTCCACGACCGACTGCGTCACGTCGTGGAGCCCCGCCCGCTCGAAGATGTCGACGAGCTGCCCCTCCGAGGCGCCGTTCAATGCCGACTCGGTGCGCACGTCGGGGTCGAGCACGGTCGCGACGCGCCAGAATGCCGACAGCGGTCCGCTGCCCCCGCCGTGGTCCCACACGCACGCGCCCACCCGGCCGCCCGACGTCGTGACCCGCGCCATCTCGGCGACGCCGCGCACCGGATCGGTCATGAAATGAACGACGAGCTGCGCGAGGGCGGCGCCGAACGCGGCGTCCGCGAACGGCAGGTCCTCGGCGGTGGCGACGCGCGCATCGACTCCGTGACACGCCTGCGCCGTCGCCGCGACGAACACCGGTTCGGGGTCGACGGCCGCGAGCGACTCCGCCCCGCGTCGACGGGCGAGCTCGAGCGTCAGCATCCCGGGTCCGCTCCCGACGTCGAGCACGCGTGCTGCCGCAGGGACGCCGTCGAGGCCGAGATCGGCGAACTCCACCGCCAACGGCGTGGAGAACCGTCCCATGAACGCCGCGTAGCCCTCTGCGCTCACCCCGCCGAAGCCGCCCACGGGCACATCCTGGCACGCGCGGGCCCGCTCCGTAACATGCCCGAAAACCGCGAGGCCTACACTCGACCCGAAGGGGGTGCGCCGTGACGACGATCGCGACCGATTTCGACGCGAGGACGACGGATGCCGTGGCCGCAGCGGTCTCGGAGCTGTCGGGCCGGCGCATCGCGGTGCTGACCGGAGCCGGCGTCTCGACCGACTCGGGCATCCCCGACTACCGCGGCGAGGGCGCCCCCGTGCGCACGCCGATGACCGCGGAGCAGTTCATGTCGAGCGAGGCGGCCCGCCGCCGCTACTGGGTGGGCAGCCACCTCGGCTGGAAGGCGTTCGCCGCCGCCGAGCCGAACCCCGGCCACCGCGCCGTCGCCGCGCTGGAGAGCCGCGGCGTGGCCACCGGCGTCGTCACCCAGAATGTCGACGGGCTGCACGTGCGCGCAGGCAGCCGCCGCGTGGTCGAGCTGCACGGCACCATGCGCCGCGTGTTCTGCACGCATTGCGGCCAGGTGTTCGACCGCCGCGACCTGGCCCGCCGCGTCGAGGACGACAACCCGTGGATCCGCGTCCCGGCCGATGTTCCGCTGGGGCCGGACGGCGACGTGCTGCCCGAGACCACCGAGGGCTTCGTGATCCCCGAGTGCACCGTCTGCGGCGGTGTGCTCAAACCCGACGTCGTGTTCTTCGGCGAGTTCATCCCCGCCGCGAAGTTCCGCGAGGCCGAGCAGCTCGTCCACACGAGCCAGGCGCTCGTGATCGCGGGCTCGTCGCTCGTGGTGAACTCCGGCATCCGCCTGCTCGAGCGGGCGCGGCGCCGACGCCTTCCCGTCGTGATCGTCAACCGCGGCGTCACGCGCGCCGACGCCCGCGCCACGGTCAAGATCGACGCGGGCACCAGCGAGGTGCTGCAGGCGTTCGCCGACGCGCTGCCGCCTCTCGGCTGACTGTGAGTCTTGACGTGGCTGGTCTGGGACTGGCTGGCTAGGTGGTGCTGGCCGTCTTCGTCTGGTCGTGACTCGTTATGCCGTTGGCCCTTCGAGGGCCTTGCTTTCGACATGTCCGTCCTGGCGAGGACGGCCGGCGCCTCCCGGCCCACCTCGATGGCCTGATTAGAAGCCTGCTCCACCCCTCCGGGGGTTGTGGCCCGTCACAGTGATGCCTCGAAGTGACTTCCTCCCAGCCGGCGCCGGCCGTCGCGCGGCCGAGCCCGTGTTCCATCTAGGAAGGACCGATCCGCCATGACAATCGTCGCGCACTCCCATCCATTCGTCATCGGCGTGGACACCCACGCGAAGACACACACCTATGCCGTCATCCAAACGGCATCCGGGCAACTGCTGGGCACCCAGCAGTTTCCGACTACCCCGCCAGGCATCGCCCGCGCGATCGGCTGGGCCGGCCGACTGACGGGGGGGGGGGTGACGCCGCGACGCTCTGGGCGATCGAAGGCGTTGCCACCTATGGGGCCGGGCTGGCCCGCACCGCGGCCGCGAGCGGCTACGAGGTGGTCGAAGCACCCCGGATGAACGCGAAGGCCCGGCACGGTGTCGGGAAGTCGGACCCGTTGGACGCACGCGCGATCGCCACCGCTGTTCTGCCGGTGGAGGAGGACCGGTTGCGTCGTCCGCGCGCCGACGACGGGACACGTCAAGCGTTGCGCGTGCTGATCGCCGCCCGCGACCAGATGACTGGTGAGAAGACGATGAACATCAACGCCCTCATCGCGCTCCTGCGCGCCAACGACCTCGGCATCGACGCTCGCAAGCCGCTCACGATGGAGCAGTTCGGGCAGGTATCACGATGGCATCACCGGACCGAACCGCTCGCGACCGCCATCGCACGAGAAGAAGCGATCCGCCTGGCGCGCCGGATCCTGGAGCTGCACCATGCTCTGACGGCGAACCATGCCCGGCTCAGCGAGCTCATCACCGCGAGCCCCGCCGCGCCGCTGCTGGAGGAGATAGGCGTCGGTGCATATACCGCCGCGGTCATCCTCACCGCATGGTCACACCCCGGCAGGGTCCGCAACGACGCTGCGTTCGCCTCCCTCGCCGGCGTGAACCCCATCCCCGCATCCAGCGGCAACACCACCCGGCACCGCCTCAACCGCGGCGGAGACCGACGACTCAACAAGGCGCTCCACGTGATCGCGATCACCAGGATGAGCCGTCATCCCGCCACCAAGGCCTACCTGGAGAGGCGCCTGGCCGAAGGCCGCACCCGATCCGAAGTTCGCCGCTGCATCAAGCGCTACCTCGCTCGCCACCTCTACCGAACCCTCAACGCCCTCCACGACCACGCACCCGAGGCGACCGTCTCGGACTCCACCCTCGCTCCGACAATCGGCTGAACAAGCGGGGCGGGGGCGACGCAGTGCCGGAGTGAGCGATGCTAAGCGCAGCTCGGAGCGCAGCGGAGAGCGGAGTCTGCAAAAGCGAACGACAGGAACGGAGCCGCCACCACCCCGCTACGCTCTCGCCGTCGGAGGGGGAATAACCTCGACCTCCACCGCCAAGTGTGTCCATCCTCTCGGGCGGGACGACGCACGTCCCCCGGCGGGAGCGTCCGAAGTTCTGCTTGTGTGTTTATCGGATCGTGCTGTAAACATTCCACAAGTGAAGCGCAACCACTGCGCTCTATTCCCGACTCGCTCTAGAGATGGGATATCTATGCGCCTTCGCAAGTCAGCTATCGCGGTTCTTATGATCGCGGGACTCGCGGTGCCTTCGCCCGCATTCGCAGCTACCGACGATTCCACCACCAGCCCGCCCGATGAATCCACCAGTGCCCCGGTACCGGAGAAGAGGGAGGTCACGATCGATGGCAAGACTGAGGTCATCGAGTCGAATCTCCCTGGAAGCTCGTGGAAGACGCGGAAACGCACGAATTGAGACTCTTCGTTGGCCCCGGCGTAGACGACGCTGCCCTGCCTGGGCCCGTGGTGGAAGAGTGGGACGGTCCGGAGTCGCTTCAGGCCGCAACAACGAATTCCGAGGTTGGCGCACTTGCCAACTGGTATTGCGAGCCCGTGTCTCAGGATCCGCGACGCAGTGGGGGCCAGATTCAGGGTTACGTGGGCGCGATTTGTGAAAACGGCCCCATGCCTACCTACCGGTTGCAGTGGCAATTTGAGCGGCACGCGCCCATCACCGAGTCAATCACCGGTTGGAAGCAGTACTCAGATCGGCATTACACCGCCTGGACGTCAGCGATGTCCACCGGGACCAACGTCTATGCGCACTGCAATACGGCGGACGGTCGCACCCGGGCATATACGACCTATCATCGCGGTGAGACGACGGGCGGCTACCTCTGGTCGTGGCATCGTTCGGTCGCCAGCATCAGCTGGTTCAACTGCGGCTACAGCGAGTTCTAAGCAGTGAAGCAGTGATGGAACGACTCACCGCAGCTGAGGCCGTCACTGCCGACGGTCGGCGTTGGCTGATCACGCACAGCGTGCATCAGCCAACGTCGACCCTCATCGAGGAGGTTTTTTCGAACGACGGCGAGCGCTGGGTGCTGGCAGCCAGCTACGCATCCGAGGACCGCGACGCGAGTCGCGCCTTCTGGACGCAGAGCCCTCTCATTTCTCACTCGCAGCTCCCAGAGGTCCCCGGAAATCTGCCCGCGCCGGAACTCGCCGATTCCATCAGGCTGCGCACGACGCCGCGCACCCAGACGTGGTTCGCTTCCGACGAAGGCTAAGCACGACCAGACATTGCCGACCCGCACCTTTCCCGTCCGGGTGGCCGCCTCTTCACTGACTCCTCCCCACTCGGTCGCAATTGAAGCAACCTTGACAAGACATAGAAGCGTCCCGCACTCGGCTGATTCAGGGGTTGCCGTCATCCGGCGCCGATAGGGTCGAACGGTGACTTCGCTGACCCTGATCCGCCACGGCGAGACCGACTGGAACCTCGAGCGACGCATCCAGGGCGCGACGGACATCCCGCTGAACGACACCGGCCGGGCGCAGGCGCGCGCAGCGGCCGACGTGCTCGCGGCCGAGTTCGAGCGTCGCGGGGTGACGCCGATCGTCGTCTCCAGCGATCTGCAGCGCGCGCACGAGACGGCGCGGATCATCGCCGCCGTGCTCGACGCCGATGCGCCGATCCTGTACCCGGAGCTGCGCGAGCGCCGCTACGGAGCGGCCGAGGGGATGCTGGTGGCCGACTACCGTGCGCACCACGGCGGTCCCGGTCAGCCGCCGGCCGATGGCGAAGAGGACCGCGCGCTGCTGCGCGCCCGCGGCCTCGACGCCCTGCGCCGCATCGCCCGCGACGCACGCCGCGTCACCGCCCCGACGGACGTACCGGTCGTCGCCGTGTCGCACGGCGGTCTCATCGGCGAACTCATCCGGCACGCGAGCGGCGACACGCTCCCGCTCGTCGGCGAGCGGATCGGCAACGCGTCGGCGCACCGTTTCGTGGTGGAGCGCGACGGCCTGCGGCTGCTGTCGTACACCCCGATCGCGGCGTAGCAGCGGCCGCTGGGTTCAGCCGCTCGCGCGGGACAGCACGCGCCGCGCGTGGCGCAGCACCGGCTCGTCGACCATCACGCCGTCGTACGAGAACACGCCCCGCTCCCCCGCGGCGGCGGCGAGCACCGCGCGCGCCCACGACACCGACTTCTCATCCGGCCGGTAGGCGGCGCGGATCACCGGCACCTGCGACGGATGGATGCACGCGGTGGCGCGGAACCCGGATGCCGCGGCATCCGCCGCCTCGACGGCCAGGCGCTTCGTGTCGTCGATGTCGAGATGCACGGCGTCGATCGCGGCCTTGCCACGGGCGCCCGCGGCTAGGAGCACGCGCGACCGCGCGTACCGGGCGATGTCGCGGTACCGGCCGTTGGGCTTGCGGCTGGACGTGCCGCCGAGTGAGGCCACGAGATCCTCGGCGCCCCACATGAGCGCGACCACGTTGTCGAGGGCGGCGATGCGGTCGGCCTGCGCGACGCCCTTTGCGGTCTCGCACAGCGCCACCACCTCGAAGCGCGCGTCGAGACGCCCGATCCGCTTCGGCGACTGCGCCTTGGCGACCATGATGCGCCGGTAGTCGGTCTGCGACAGCGTCGACAGGTCGGCCGCGAACGCGTCGGTCTCGGGCGGATTCACCCGGACGATGACGCGATCGGGATCGAGCTCGGACTCGATGAGGTGACCCCGTGCCGCGGACTTGTGCGCGGGCGCCACGGCATCCTCGAGGTCGAGTATGACGGCATCCGCCCTCTCCATCGCCTTCGCGTACCGCTCGGGCCGATCGGCGGGGCAGAACAGCAGCGCGGGTCCGAGGTCGAAGCTCATGGGGTCTCTCCTTCGGCAGAGGCGGGGGCGCACCACATCAGCGCGGTGCGAGTGGCGAGCGCGACGACGTCGCCGTCCTGGTTGCGCCCGGTGTGGCGCAGCGTCACGATGCCCTGGCCGGGTCGCGAGGCCGACAGCCGCTTGTCGGTGACCTGGGTCTCGGTGTAGAGCGTGTCGCCGTGGAACAGCGGGGCGGGGAACGAGATGTCGGTGAGGCCCAGCTGGGCGACGAGCGTGCCCTGCGTGATCTGCGACACGGAGGCCCCGACCATCGTGGCGAGCGTCCACATCGAGTTCATGAGGCGCCGGCCGAACGGCTGACCGGCGGCGAAGGCCGCGTCCAGATGCAGCGCCTGCGTGTTCATCGTCAGCGACGAGAACAGGACGTTGTCGGCCTCGGTGGCCGTGCGGCCGGGACGATGCAGGTAGCGGGCGCCCACCTCGAGCTCGTCGTAGTAGAGCCCGCGCTGGACGATGCCTCCGCCGCGGTCGGGGCTGCTCGCGCTGTCTGGCTCGGTCACGGTGTCACGCTACCCCGAGGGCCCGCGCGATGACGAGCAGCTGCACCTCGCTCGTGCCCTCGCCGATCTCCAGGATCTTCGAGTCGCGGTAGTGTCGTGCGACCGGGTACTCGTTCATGAAGCCGTTGCCGCCGAAGACCTGCGTCGCGTCGCGGGCGTTGTCCATCGCGGCGTCGCTCGCGGTGAGCTTCGCGATGGCCGCCTGCGTCTTGAACGGCTTGCCCGCATCACGCAGGCGTGCGGCGTGATGCCAGGCGAGGCGCGCGACGTGCACGCGCTGCTGCATGCGGGCGAGCAGGAACTGGATGCCCTGCCGGGTCGCGAGCGGTTCGCCGAACACCGTGCGCTTGCACGCGTAGTCGACGGCGGCTTCGAGGCATCCCTCCGCCGCGCCGGTCGACAGCGCCGCGATGGCGATGCGTCCCTCGTCGAGGATGTGGAGGAAGTTCGCGAACCCGCGCCCGCGCTCGCCGAGGAGGTTCCCCTCCGGAACGCGTACGTCCTGGAAAGTCAGCGGGTGGGTGTCGGACGCGTGCCAGCCGACCTTGTCATACGCCGGCTCCACGGTGAAGCCCGCGGTGCCGTTGGGCACGACGATCGTCGAGATCTCTTTGCGCCCATCGGCCTCACCGGTCACCGCCGTCACGGTGACGAACCGCGTGATGTCGGTCCCGGAGTTGGTGATGAACTGCTTCGACCCGTTGATGACCCACTCCCCGGCGTCCAGGCGGGCGGTCGTGCGCGTGGCGCCGGCGTCGGAGCCGGCCTCGGGCTCGGTGAGCCCGAACCCGGCGAGCGCCTCCCCGGCCAGGAGCGGGGGCAGCAGCTCCTGCTTCTGCTCCTCGGTGCCGAAGCGGAACACGGGCATGGCGCCCAGGCTCACTCCGGCCTCCAGTGTGATCGCCAGGGACTGGTCGACACGGCCGAGCGCCTCGATCGCGAGACACAGGGCGAAGTAGTCGCCTCCCTGCCCGCCGTACTCCTCGGGGAAGGGCAGGCCGAACAGGCCGAGCTCGCCCATCTGCGCCACGACGTCCAGCGGCAGCGTATGGGTGCGGTCGGCCTCGTACGATCGCGGGGCGACGACCTCGTCGGCGAACTGGCGCACCAGGCCCGCGAGCTCCCGCTCGTCGTCGGTGACGTCGTAGTCGTAGTCGGGCATCAGTCGTTCTCCTTCACGTGTGCGAGCACCTGGTCGCGCCGCACCTGGTCGCCCACGGCGACGTCGATCCGCACGATCCCCGCGTGCGGCGCGGCCACGGGGTGCTCCATCTTCATGGCCTCGATCGTCGCGATGCGGTCGCCGGCGGCGACCTCGGCCCCGTCGGACACGTGGACCGCGACGACGGCTCCCGGCATCGGGGCGCGCAGCTCGGGATCGGATGCCGCAGCCTCCCGCTCCCGCGCGGCCCGGCGCTTCTCGGCGGCGACGCGGCGGCTGAGCGGACGCAGGGCGGTGGTGACGCCGTCGGCGTGGATCCAGAGCAACCCGTCGTCGGAGCTCGCGGTCGTGACGTCGGCGGCAGGCACGTGCGCGTGCTCCCCCGGCGCCGCGGCGTGGATGCGCCCGTCGCCGGTCTCGAACGACGCCGTGGCGGCGACCGCCGGCCCACCGGCACGCCACCCCGAGCGCGCGGACCACAGGGCCGACGCGTGGGACGGACGGGCGGCGGCGGCGGCGGCATCCCGATCCGCCTCCCGGCGTGCGGCAGCGGCGAGGGCGGCCGCGGGCGGTTCTGGCGCGGTGTACGCGGGCAGCCGCTCGATGAGGCCGGTGTCCATGTCACCGCGCTGCACGCCGGGATCGGCGAGCAGCGTGCGCAGGAAGCCGATGTTGGTGTCGACGCCCAGCACCACGGTGTCGGCGAGCGCGGCGTCGAGCCGGCGCAGCGCCGCCGCGCGGTCGGGCGCGTGGGCGATGACCTTGGCGATCATCGGGTCGTAGTCGGCGGTGACGACGCTCCCGGTCTCGACCGCGCCGTCGGTGCGGACGCCGGGCGCCGCCCGCCAGAGCAGCACGCCGCCTGTCGCGGGCAGGAAGCCGCGCTCGGGCGATTCGGCGTAGACGCGCGCCTCGATCGCGTGACCGTCCAGGTGCACGTCGTCCTGCGCGATCGCGAGGGGCTCCCCGGCGGCGATGCGCAGCTGCTGCTCGACGAGATCCACACCGGTCACGAGCTCGGTCACCGGATGCTCGACCTGCAGGCGCGTGTTCATCTCGATGAAGAAGAACTCGTCGGGTCGGTCGGCGGCGACGAGGAACTCGACGGTGCCGGCGCCGCGATAGTCGACGGATGCCGCCGCCGCACACGCGGCGGCGCCCAGGCGCGCGCGCGTCTCGGCGTCGAGGACGGGCGACGGTGCCTCTTCGATGACCTTCTGGTGCCGCCGCTGCAGCGTGCACTCGCGCTCTCCGAGATGGATGACGCCGCCGTGAGCGTCGGCGAGCACCTGCACCTCGATGTGCCGCGGACGCTCGATGAGCCGCTCGAGCAGCATCGTGTCGTCGCCGAAGGCCGCCGCTGCGACGCGGCGCGCGGTGGCGAGCGCGTCGGGCAGGTCGGCGGCGCTGCGCACGACCTGCATGCCCTTGCCGCCGCCTCCCGCCGACGGCTTCACCAGAAGCGGAAAGCCCGTGGCGCCGGCCGACGCCGCGATGTCGGCATCCGTCATCCCGGCCGCGCTGAAGCCCGGAACCGTCGGCACACCGTGGGCGGCGACGTGATCCTTCGCCCGGATCTTGTCGCCCATGACCTCCAGCGCGCGCTCCCCCGGCCCGATGAAGACGATGCCGGCGGCGGCGCACGCGCGCGCGAACGTCACGTTCTCGGACAGGAACCCGTAGCCCGGGTGCACGGCCTGTGCGCCGGTCTGGACGGCAGCGGCGATCACCGCGTCGATGTCGAGGTAGGACTGCGCGGCCGCGGCCGGCCCGATGCGCACCGCGACGTCCGCCTCGCGCACGTGGGGCGCCGCGGCGTCGGCGTCGCTGTAGACGGCGACCGAACGGATGCCCAGACGCCGGAGCGTGCGGATCACGCGGCGCGCGATCTCGCCCCGGTTGGCGACGAGGACGATCTGGAACCCTTCGACGGGCTCAGGGACCGGGGCGGGCTCAGAGAACGGAGAGGGCTCGGAGAACGGAGAGGTCATGGCTGTCACATCCGGAAGACGCCGAAGCGGGGTTCGGGCAGCGGCGTGCGCGACACGACGTCCAGGGCCAGGCCCAGGAGGTCCCGCGTATCGAGCGGGTCGACGATGCCGTCGTCCCACAGCCGCGCCGTGGCGTAGTAGGGGTTGCCCTGTTCTTCGTACTGGGCGCGGATCGGGGCCTCGAAGGCGGACTGCTCGTCGGCGGACCACTGCTCGCCGCGCGCCTGGAGCTGGTCGCGCTTGACCGTCGACAGCACCGACGCGGCCTGCGGCCCGCCCATCACCGAGATGCGCGAGGCCGGCCACGTCCACAGGAAGCGGGGCGAATACGCCCTTCCGCACATCGAGTAGTTGCCGGCGCCGAACGAGCCGCCGATGACGACGGTGAGCTTCGGCACCCGCGTCGTCGCGACGGCGGTGACCATCTTGGCGCCGTCCTTCGCGATGCCGCCCGCCTCGGCGTCGCGGCCGACCATGAAGCCCGAGATGTTCTGCAGGAACAGCAGCGGGATGCCGCGCTGGTCGCACAGCTCGATGAAGTGCGCGCCCTTGAGGGCCGATTCCCCGAACAGCACGCCGTTGTTCGCGACGATCCCGACCGGATGCCCGTGGATGCGCGCGAACCCGGTGACGAGCGTCGTCCCGTACTCGCGCTTGAACTCGTGCAGCTCGCTGCCGTCGACGAGGCGCGCGATGACCTCGCGGACGTCGTAGGGCTGGTTCACATCGACGGGCACGATGCCGTACAGCTCCCCCGGATCCGCGACCGGATCGACCGTCGGCACGACCTCCCATGCCGGCGCGGCGGGCGGCGGCAGCGTCGCGACGATGTCGCGCACGATCTCCAGCGCGTGCTCGTCGTCCTCGGCGAGATGGTCGACGACGCCGGAGCGGCGCGCGTGCAGCTCTCCGCCGCCGAGCTCCTCCGCCGTCACGACCTCGCCGATCGCGGCCTTCACCAGGGGCGGGCCGCCCAGGAAGATGGTGCCCTGGTTGCGGACGATCACGGTCTCGTCGCTCATCGCGGGCACGTAGGCGCCGCCGGCGGTGCACGAGCCGAGCACCGCGGCGATCTGCGGGATGCCGGCGGCCGAGAGCCTGGCCTGGTTGAAGAAGATGCGGCCGAAGTGGTCGCGGTCGGGGAACACGTCGTCCTGCATCGGCAGGAACGCGCCGCCCGAGTCGACGAGGTAGATGCAGGGCAGCCGGTTCTCCAGCGCGATCTCCTGCGCCCGCAGGTGCTTCTTGACCGTCATCGGGTAGTACGTGCCGCCCTTGACGGTCGCGTCGTTGCAGACGACCATCACGTGGCGTCCGTGCACGAGCCCGATGCCCGCGATGACGCCGGCCGCGGGCGCCTCGCCCCCGTACAGTCCCTCGGCCGCGAGCGGGGCGACCTCGACGAACGGGCTCCCCTCGTCGAGCAGGCGCGACACGCGGTCTCTGGGAAGCAGCTTGCCACGCGCGAGGTGGCGCTCGCGCGACGCGGGCGGGCCGCCGAGCGACGCCGTGGCCAGACGCTCGCGGAGGTCCTCGGCGAGCGCGCGCTGAGCCTGATCGGCGCGGGCGAAGGCGTCGTCGGGCACCGCTCGGGTGGTCAGCACGCTCATGGCTCTGCGCTCCGTGTCATCCTCGTCGACGTCACGATCGGGTCACACCTGTCAACGGGGTTCTTGTCGGGGCGCGGCTCGATTGGTTAGTGTTCACTAACTGAGGTTTAGGTTAGCGAGCATTAACTGAAATCGCAAGCCCTCATCACCCGGAGCACAGATGACAAACGGTGTCACCGACCGCAACCGCGCGAAGGCCGACCGCCACGCCGCGATCCTGCAGCAGGCGGCTGCGCTGTTCGCCGAGCGCGGGTTCAGCGGCGTCAGCCTGGAGGACATCGGCGGCGCCGTCGGCATCAGCGGCCCCGCGCTGTACCGCCACTTCGCCGGCAAGCAGGCGCTGCTGGGCGCGATCCTCGTCGAGGTGAGCGAGCGGCTGCTCGCGGGCGGACGGACGGTGGTCTCGACGCACGACGGCGCCGACGCGCAGCTGGACGCCCTGATCGCGTTCCACGTGGCATTCGCGCTGCGCGACGCCGACGTCATCCGCGTCCAGGACCGGGACATGGCGAGCCTCAGCGACGAGGATCGTCACACCGTGCGACGCCTGCAGCGCGAGTACGTCGAGGTGTGGATCGGCATCCTGTCGGCGCTGCACCCGCACCGCGACGACGACGAGCTGCGCGTGCGCGCGCACGCGTGCTTCGGCCTCATCAACTCCACGCCGCACACCGTACGGGTCGCGCGGTCACGGTCCGCCGACTCCGACGTGCGCGGCATCCTGCATTCGATGGCCCGCGCCGCGCTGACCGCCTGAGAGCTCCCGGCGCCGTGACCCCCTAGTCTGAACGCGATGGCGGGGGCGAGCCACGAAGACGACACGGCGCCGGCGGAGCACGGCGAGCCGCCCTCCGTCGTGCGCCCCGAGGCGGCGCCGCAGCTCGACGATGCGTCGCGCCGCGACTTCCTCAAGCTCGGCGGCATCGCGACCGCGGGGGCCGTGGTCGGCGGCGCCATCGGGGCGACCGCCGGGGCGACGATCGGTCACGAGCTCGGCGTCCGCGAGGGCTCGGCCGACCTGGCCACCGTCCCGCCGCGATCCGAGCCCGGGTTCGATCACATCGTCGTGCTGATGGGCGAGAACCGGTCGTTCGACAATCTGCTCGGTCGGCTCTACACGCCCGAGACGCTGCCCGTCGGCGAGAGGTTCGAAGGGCTGGAGTTCGGCGATCACGCCAACACCGCGCCCTCCGGCGAGCGCATCCCGGCACATGTCTACGAGGGCTCCACCGACGTCATCATGGGCAGTCCCGACCCGGATCCGGGCGAGGAGTACCCGCACGTCAACACGCAGCTGTTCGGTCTGGTCGACCCGCCCGACAACGCGACGGCCGAGATCGCCGACATGAGGGCGCCGTTCAATGCGCCACGGGCCGCCGCGACACCGACGATGGACGGGTTCGCGACGGACTACCGCAACAACCTGCTCCGGCTGCGGCGCGGCAGCGAGCCGAGCCTGGACGACGTCTCGCGCATCATGGGCGGCTTCTCGCCCGCGCAGCTGCCCGTGCTGTCGACGCTGGCGCAGCAGTTCGCGGTCTTCGACGCGTGGCACTGCGCGGTGCCGTCCCAGACGTACTGCAACCGCTCGTTCTTCCACGCCTCCACATCGCACGGATTCGTCACCAACCACGATGGCGGCGGCTACCGGAAGTGGCTCGACGCGGATGCCTCGCCCACCGTCTTCGACCGTCTCGAGGCGGCGGGACTGTCGTGGAAGGTGTACTTCGACGAGCTGCAGCTGGTCTCGCTCACCGGCATCCTGCACTCGCCGAGCCTGGAGCGGTACTGGCGCACCGACCACTTCGTGTACATGTCGGAGTTCTACGAGGACGCGAAGAACGGGACCCTGCCCGCGTACGCGTTCATCGAACCGCGGCTGGTGTACAACCACAACGATTTCCACCCGCCGGTGGGGGTGCTCCGCGAGAGCGATGTCGGGGGCGAGCCCGTCATCGACTCTGCGATCTCCGACGTCCGCGCCGGCGAGAAGCTCGTGGCCGAGGTGTACGACGCGATCCGCACGAGCGCCACGCCGGACGGCTCGAACGCAGTCAACACACTGCTGCTCATCACGTTCGACGAGCACGGCGGCACGTACGACCACGTCGCTCCGCCTGCGGCCACCCCTCCCGAGGAGGACGCCCCCGCGGGAGAGATGGGCTTCGCGTTCGACCGACTCGGCGTGCGGGTGCCGGCGATCGCAGTGTCGGCGTACACGAAGGCGGGCACGATCGTCCACGACGAGATGCACCACGGTTCGCTCATGGCGACCCTCGCCCGGCGCCACGGGCTCGAGCCGCTCACGAGGCGCGACGCCGAAGCGCGCGACCTGTACTCGGTCGTCAACCTGAGCGCCCCGCGTGACCCGTCCGCCTGGCCGCTGGTGCATCCGCAGTACGTGCCGCCGAACACCGCGGAGGATGAGCGCACCGACCTCAAGAACGGCCCACACCGCGACATGCCGCTGAGCCCTCCGGGAAAGGGGCTGCTCGGGCTGCTGATCGCGAAGTACGGCAGCGCAGACGGCGAGGACCCGCAGACGTACGCCGACGCGTACCGCATCCTGCAGGCGAAGGGCCTCGGGCTGTTCTACCCCAAGAAGCGCTGATCGGCCGGCCCCGCAGGACCGGCCGATCGTCGACGCTGCACGATGAGCAGTACAGCTAGCGCAGCAGCATCGCCCTCCCCGGCTCGCGCAGCACGTCGGCGACCTCGACCATGAACCGCGCCCCCTGCTCGCCGTCCACCAGTCGATGATCGAACGACAGCGCGAGCGTCATGACGTCGCGCAGCGCGATCTCGCCGCGGTGCTCCCACGGCTGGCGCCGGACCGCGCCGAGCGCGAGGATGCCCGCCTCCCCCGGGTTGATGATCGGTGTGCCGGCGTCCACGCCGAACACCCCGACGTTCGTGATCGAGAACGTGCCGCCCATCATGTCGGCCGGCGCCGTCTTGCCTGCGCGCGCCGTCTCGGCGAGCGCCCGGATCGCATCGGCGAGCTCGACGAGCGTCAGCTCCTGCGCGTCGCGGATGTTGGGCACCACCAGCCCGCGCCCGGTGGCCGCAGCGATCCCGAGGTTGACGTAGTGGTGCTCGACGATCTCGCCCGCCTCGTCGTCCCACTTCGAATTGAGCGCGGGGTGGCGCCCGAGGGCGAGGCACACCGCCTTGGCGGCGACGGCCATCACCCCGATGCGGTGGTCCTGCAGCGCGCGGTCGGCCTTGAGGGACGCGATCAGCTCGCTGGTGGCGGTGACATCGACGGTGAGGAACGTCGTGACGTGCGGCGCCGTGAAGGCGCTGCGCACCATCGCGTCCGCGGTCATGCGCCGCACTCCGCGGATGGGCGTCCGGGTGGTGCGCTCCCCCGGCCCACGCTCGGGCGCGAGCGCCTCGGCGGTATCGGGGATGCCGGCGGCCTCGGCCGGCGCTGCCGCCGGGGCGGCGGCGACTCCGACGCGCTCGGCGTACGCCTCGACATCGGCCCGCGTGATGACGCCCGACGCTCCGGTGGCCTCGACGAGCGCCAGATCGATGCCCAGCTGCTTCGCGAGCGCCCGCACCGGCGGTGTCGACCGCGGGCGCTCCACGGGCGCCTCGACGACGTCCATCGCGTCGGCGGGGATCGCGTCGTGCGGCGCCGCCTCGAGCACGGCGGTGTCGGAGCGGGTGGATGCTTCGTCTCGTGCCTCGCTCAGCACACGTGCCGGTCCCGCGACGCGTGCGCGCCGTTGCGGTCGGCCCGCCCCGCGGGGGGCGGCGCCGTAGCCGACGAGGTTCGGCTCGGCGCGCTCGGCCTCGGCAGGGGCCGCGGGCGCCTCCGCCGCGGGCGCCGGCGGTGCGGCAACCTCTCCCCCCGTGTCGAAGGTGATCAGCACCGAGCCCACCTCGATGACGTCGCCCGCCCCGGCGTGGAGCGCCGTCACGGTGCCCGCGTGCGGCGACGGCAGCTCGACGACGGCCTTGGCGGTCTCGACCTCGGCGATCGTCTGATTGAGGGCGACCGTGTCGCCGACGGCGACGAGCCACTGCACGAGCTCCGCCTCGGGAAGGCCTTCGCCGAGGTCGGGCAGCCGGAAGTCCTGTGTCATCGGTCCGCCACCCCCGAGAGGCTGTTCGGCCTGTCCATGACGCGGTCGACGGCGTCGAGGATCCGGTCGAGGTCGGGCAGATGGTGCTTCTCGAGCTTCGCGGGCGGGTACGGGATGTCGTGACCGGTGACGCGCTGCGGAGCCGCTTCGAGGTAGTTGAAGCAGCGCTCGGTGACGCTCGCGACGAGCTCCGCCCCGACGCCGGCCTCACGCGCCGCCTCGTGCGTCACCACGACGCGTCCGGTCTTGCGCACCGACGCGGTGACGGTGCGGTAGTCGACGGGCGAGATCGAGCGCAGGTCGATGACCTCGATCGACACGCCGTCGTCCTCGGCGGCGGTGGCGGCATCCATCGCGGTCCCCACCTGCGCGCCGTAGGTGAGCAGCGTCACGTCGGTACCGGGGCGCGCCACACGCGCGAGGCCCATCGGGGGCGCGTCCGCCAGCTGCAGGTCGAGGTCGACCTCGCCCTTGGAGTGGTAGAGCCGCTTGGGCTCGAAGTACACGACGGGATCGTTCGAGGCGATCGCCTGGCGCAGCATCACGTAGGCGTCCTGCGGGTTCGACACGGCGACGACGCGCAGCCCCGACGTGTGCACGAAGTACGCCTCGGGCGACTCGGAGTGGTGCTCGGCAGCGCCGACACCGCCCGCCCACGGGATGCGGATCGTGATGGGCATCGTGACGTTGCCCCGCGTGCGGTAGTGGAGCTTGGCCACCTGGCACACGATCTGGTCGAACGCCGGGTACACGAAGCCGTCGAACTGGATCTCGACCACGGGTCGGTAGCCGCGGAACGCGAGGCCGACGGCGGTGCCCATGATCCCCGCCTCGGCCAGCGGGGTGTCGATCACACGCTGCGCGCCGAACTGCGACTGCAGGCCGTCGGTGATGCGGAACACGCCGCCGAGCTTGCCGATGTCCTCGCCCATGATGAGGACCTTGTCGTCGTCCGCCATCGCCCGGCGCAGGCCTTCGTTGATGGCCTTGGCCATCGTGAGCTGCACCATGTCACGCCTCCTGAGCGGGCGCGAAGCCGTCGAGGTACGCGCCGAACCACTCGCGCTGCTCGTCGATGCCCGAGTGCGGCTCGGCGTAGACGTCGTCGAAGACCGTCAACGGCGCGCGCGTCGTGGCGCTCATCGCCGCCTCGCGGACCGAGGCGGCCAGCGCGTCGGCGTCCGCCTCGACGCTCGCGGCGAATGCCTCGTCGAACTCGCCGCGCGAGCGCAGCAGAGCCTCGACGCGGGCGATCGGGTCGCGGCGGCGCCAGGTCTCGACCTCGTCCTTGTCGCGGTAGCGCGTGGGGTCGTCCGACGTCGTGTGCGGGCCCATGCGGTACGTCACCGCCTCGATGAACGCGGGTCCCTTGCCGCTGCGGGCGTGGTCCAGCGCCCAGCGCATCGCCGCGAGGCAGGCCAGCACGTCGTTGCCGTCGACGCGCATGCTCGGGATGCCGAACCCCGGCGCGCGACCGGCGATCGGCGCCTTCGCCTGCAGGGCCACCGGCTCCGAGATCGCCCACTGGTTGTTGGTGCACACGAACACCACCGGCGCGCTGAACGACGAGGCGAAGACCATCGCCTCGTTGACGTCGCCCTGGCTGGACGCGCCGTCGCCGAAGTATGCGACCGAGGCCTGGTCCGTGCCGTCGCGCTGGATGCCCATCGCGTACCCGACGGCGTGCAGCGTCTGCGCGCCGATGATGATCTGCTGGGTCGCGGTGTTCAGCTCGTACGGGTCGTAGGTGGAGTGCTCCTCGCCGCGCCAGGCGAGCACGAAGTCCGAGGGCTTGCCGCCGCGTGCGTACACGACGCCCGTCTCGCGGTAGCTGGGGAAGGCGAAGTCGTCGGCGCGCAGGGCGCGCGCGGTGCCGATCTGCGTGGCCTCCTGCCCCTGGCACGGGGGCCACAGCCCGAGCTGCCCCTGCCGTTGCAGGGCGACGCCTTCGACGTCGATCCGCCGGAGCAGGACCATGTCGCGGTACAGGGACCGCAGCGCCGCCGCGTCGACGTCGGCGATCCACCGGTCGAGCTCGGGGTCGGCGATGCGCTCGCCGTCGGGGGTGAGCAGGCGGGCGACATCCTCGATATCGGTGCCGAGATCCGCCGTGGGGGTCAGGGTGTGCGTCATCGTCATCACTCCTCGTTGCGGGCCCCCTTGTGAGGAGCCGCCTCGTGTGCGCGCCGGCCTCTTCGCCGACAGCTCGAGGCTACGTCGAGGTCGCACCTCGCTCAAGCATTCGGGCTCGGCTTGAGCATGTTGACAACTTCACACCCCGATGACCGTGCTAACGTTTCGCACTATGAGTGCCCTCGATCACGTCGACCTGGAGCTGCTGGCAGCCCTGTCGGCAGACCCCCGCGCGACCGTCGTCGCGCTCGCCGAGCGGCTCGGCCTGTCGCGCAACACCGTCCAGGCCCGCATGGCGCGACTGGAGCGCACGGGCGTCTTCCTGTCGTACGAGCGGGCCATCTCGTCGGCCTCGCTCGGGTTCCCCATCGAGGCGTTCATCAGCGTCATCGTGCGGCAGGCCGAACTCCCCCGCATCGCCGTGGAACTCGCGCGCGTGCCCGAGGTCGTCCAGGCGCACGGCCTGTCGGGTCAGGTCGATCTGCTGGTGCGCGTCGCCTGCCGCGACACGCAGCACCTGTTCGACACCGACGCGCGCATCCTCGCGATCGAGGGCGTCGAGCGCACCGAGACCTCGCTCGTGATGGGCGAGGTCATCGCCCACCGCGTGACGCCGCTCATGGAGCTGGCGCGGCGGGAACCGTAGCCGCGGTCCCCTTCGGGGCGGTCGTCGACGAGGCGTCGGCGCGCACGAGCACGACGCCCACGAGGATGAGCGCGCCGCCCGCGAACTGGATCGGCGCCGGCACCTCGGCGAGGAAGATCCACGCGAACATGAGCGCGAACAGCACCTCCGAGAGACCGACGAACGACGCGACGCGCGAGCCGATGCGCGGAACCGCCATCACGCCCAGCGCGTAGCCGAGGGTCGTCGCCACGGCGGCGACCCAGAGGAGCGGCATCCACCATGGCACGGCGGTTCCGGCGAGCACGACGGTCACGGCCGGCGCCTGGAACGGGAGGATTCCGGTCAGGCACAGCACGCCCATCGCGAGCGCTCCCGTCAGCAGGCCGCTGGCCGCCAGCGCGAGCGGTGGCAGGTCGTCGCCGGCGCGCTCGGAGATGACGAAGTACGCGCACACGCACACGGCGGCCGCCAGGGCGAGCAGCGTCCCCAGCAGATCGAACGACGCGCCGGAGATGTCGACGACCAGCACGAGGCCGAGCATCGCGACGGCCGAGCCCCACAGCACCAGTGCCGACGGCCGCTTACGGGTGCGCACCCACACCGCCGCCACCAGCATGACGGGTGCGAGGTACTGGATCAGCAGGGCCACGGCGACCGGCATCCGCTGCATCGCCGAGAAGAAGAACAGCTGGCACCCGAGCACCGGCATCAGGCCGAACGCGACGATGAGCTTGTAGTGGCGACGCAGGAAGCCGCGCTGCCGCACCATGGCACGCACGAGCGCCGGCGAGAGGATGAGCCCGGCCACCCCCATGCGCACGAGCAGGGCGGCGCCGAGCGACCAGCCGGCCTCGAGCAGGGGCTTCACGAACGGGCCGCTGGACGAGAACGCGAGGGCGGAGGCGACACCCATGAGCAGTCCCGTCGTGCGCAGGCGCGCCGTGGAGGAGGATGCGGGCCTCGTCGGGATGACGGGAACGGACGCGGTGGAGGCGGTCATGGGCGGCATCCGACTGTCAGGGGTGAAAGGTGCTTACACTGGTGACAGTAGCGATCGGTTTGTCAGGAGTCAACGTGGTTTTCATTCATGACACGCAGCAGAGCCTGCGCGCGGCCGCCTACCTCGTCAACACGATGCCCGGCTACGACGGGGACGACACGCTCACGACCCTGGAGCAGTTCGACGACTACCTGCAGGTGAACCCGTACACGGGCGTGATCCGGCGCGATGAGACCGAGCTCGCGGCCATCCGCGCGATCCGCCCGCGACTGCACGAGCTGTGGGAGGTCGACCGCGAAGGCGCCGTGCCCCTCGTGAACGAACTGCTCCGCGACGGGAGGGCACTCCCCCGCCTGGTGATCCACGACGGCTACGACTGGCACGTGCACGCCACGAGCGACGACGCTCCCCTGGCGACCCGCATCCTCGTCGAGGCCGCCATGGCGTTCGTCGACGTGATCCGCGCCGACGAGTACGACCGCGTCCGCATCTGCTCGGCCGACGACTGCGAGGGCGTGTACGTCGACTATTCGAAGAACGGCTCGAAGCGCTACTGCGACTCGGGCAACTGCGGCAACCGCATGAACGTCAACGCGTATCGGCGGCGGAAGGCGCGAGAAAGCGGGTGATCGCGTCTGCCGCGGCGGCCGGCGTCTCGTAGTGGATGAGATGCCCCACGTCCGGGATCTCGACGAGCTCCGCGTCCGGGAACAGCGTCGCGAGTGTGCGCTCCGCCTCGATCGGCGTGATGTCGTCGCGCTGCGCGGCCACCAGCAGCGTCGGCTGCGCGATGCGCGGCGCGGCCTCCCTCACGTCGTGCGACACCGACGCGACGAACGCGTCGTGCAGCACGTCGCGGTCGGCGAAGCGTGAGAAGTACGTGTCGTGCTGGTCGTGGACGAACCGACGGATGCCGGGGTCCCTGGTCTTGGCCATCGAGATGCTCATCACCCGCACGATGAGCCCGTTGCGCAGCAGCGTCTCGCCGAGCCCCTTCGGGAGCTTCGCGCCCGCCCAGTAGTAGAACACCGCGAGCCGCGTGAGGATCCCGCGCGGCCCCTCCAGCGCGGGGGCGCCGATGGGGTTCACGAGGATCACGCGCGGCGTCGGGAGTCCACGTGCCACCGCGGCCGACACGACGATCGACCCGAAGGAGTGCCCGAGGATGACGGCGCCGGGCGCGACCGCGGCGGCGAAGGCGGCGAGCCACTGCGCATAGAGCTCGAGGTCGTGGGTGCGCCCCGGAACCGGAGCGGTCTCGCCGAACCCCGGCAGGTCGGGCGAGATCACGCGCACGCCGGGGAGGTGGGCGACGACCGGCTCGAGGCCGTGGTGCTCGCCGCGGAATCCGTGCACCGCGATGATCGTGCTCTCCGCGTCGGCCGGGCCGTACACCCAATAGGCGGTCGCGCCGCCCAGCACCTCGACCTCGCGCCGCTCGACCGGGATCTCGTCGAGCAGGGCGGCGTAGGGGTTGGGCGCGGTCACGTCTCGAGTCTACGTTCCGGCGGCCGCATGGCCCGGGTGCACCGGCGTCCGCCGCGGAGCGCCTCCGCGAAGATGTCGGAACCCGCGCATACCGTGAGCGGCATGAGCACGTCCCGCGCCGACCAGCTGTCGCTGTGGGACGTGCCGGACTGGGTGCGTCTGGTGGGCGTGTTCGATCTGGAGACGACGGGCGTCGACGTCACGACCGACCGCATCGTGACGGCACACGTGGGCCTGCTGGACGCCTCCGGCCGGGCTCTGCGAGCACGCGACTGGCTCGCCGACCCAGGTGTCGAGATCCCCGAGGGCGCGAGCGCGATCCATGGCATCACCACCGCGCACGCGCGCGCGAACGGCCGGCCGGCGCGCGACGTGGTGGCCGAGGCGGTCGAGGCGGTCCGCGGACTGCTGGACGCCGGCATCCCCGTCGTCGCGTACAACGCGCCGTTCGACTTCTCGCTGCTCAAGTACGAGTCGCTGCGACACGGCATCGCGCCCATCGAGAACCCGTCGCCGGTCATCGACCCGCTCGTGGTCGACAAGGCCTACGACCGCTGGCGCAAAGGCAAGCGCACCCTCGAAGTCGTCGCCGCGCACTACGCAGTGCGGCTGGACGCCGCGCACGAGGCGTCGGCGGACGCCGTCGCGGCCGGGCGTGTGGCGCAGGCCCTCGCCGACCGCTTCGCCCCGTGGATGCCCGACACGGCCGACGAGCTCCACACGCGTCAGATCGCGTGGGCGCGGGCCCAGGCGGCGAGCCTCACCGACTATTTCATCCAGATCGGGCGGCTCGACCCCGACGACCGACTCGACGGTCGCTGGCCCATCCGCTGACGCCGGCTGTCCCCGAAACGCAGAAGGCCCCGCACGATGTGCGGGGCCTTCGAAGCGGGAGCGCCTTACTTGGAAGCGCCGCCGAAGTTCTTGAAGCGCTGGTTGAACTTCTCGACACGACCGGCCGAGTCCATGATGCGCTGCTTGCCCGTGTAGAACGGGTGCGAGGCCGACGAGATCTCGACGTCGATGACGGGGTACTCGACGCCGTCGAGCTCGATCGTCTTGTCGCTGGTCACCGTCGAGCGGGTGAGGAAGGTCTCGCCCGAGCCGAGGTCACGGAACACGACGGCCTGGTAGTCCGGGTGGATGTCAGTCTTCATGATGGTCCTTTGAGGATGGTGCCCTGGATTTTGCCAGGGCGGTCAAAGTCTTGAGCGCGCGCACGCGTGTGCACGCACCAAGGATCCAGTCTACCAGGGATCAGTGCGCGGCTCGTGCCGCGTACCGGCCGCCGTCCTCGGTGAGCCGGATCGGCACCCCGAAGGTCTCGGTGAGCGCATCGCCGGTGAGGGTGTCGCGGATGGGCCCGGACGCCACGGCCCGGCCGTCGCGCAGCAGCAGCACGTGGGTGAACCCGACCGGGATCTCTTCGACGTGGTGGGTGACCATGATCATCGCGGGCGTCGTCGGCGCCGACGCATAGCCGCCGAGCAGGACGAGCAGCTCCTCACGGGCGCCGAGATCCAGGCTCGCGGTCGGCTCGTCCAGCAGCAGCAGCTCGGGATCCGTCATGACCGCGCGCGCGATCTGGACGCGCTTCTGCTCGCCGTCCGACAGCGTGCCGAACGTCCGGTCGGCGAGGTGGTCGAGCTTCCACTCGGCCAGCACGCGCAGCGCGCGGCGCTCGTCGATGTCTTCGTAGTCCTCGCGCCAGCGGCCGAGCACCGAGTACGCGGCGGTGAGCACCACGTTGAGCACGGTCTCTTCGGGCGGCACGCGGCGCGCCATCGCCGACGACGCGAATCCGATGCGGGGACGCAGTTCGAACACGTCGGTGCGGCCCAGGCGCTCGCCCAGGATCGTGACGACGCCGGAGGTCGGGTGCAGCAGCGTGTCGGCCATCTGCAGGACGGTGGTCTTGCCGGCGCCGTTCGGCCCGAGCACGACCCATCGCTCGTCGTCGTTGATGGTCCAGTCCAGGTGGTCGACGATGTTGCGTGCGTTTCGGCGGACGACGACGTCGGAGAATTCGAGCACCTGGGGCATGCTCCCAGCCTACCGGCCGCCGGCGGCCACCTCCGCGTACAGCGCTGCGGTCTGCTCGGCGATGCGCTGCCAGCTGAAGTCGTCCGTCGCCCGCCGCCTGCCGGCGCTGCCGTACTCCCGTGCGCGCTCGGGATCGCTGACCACCTCGGTGAGGACGCGGGCGAGATCCGACACGAAGCGCTCGGGGTCGATGGGCGTGCCCGTGCCGTCCTGCACCTGCTCGATCGGGACGATGCGGCCCGTGACGCCGTCGACGACGACCTCGGGGATGCCGCCGGTCGCGGTGCCGACCACGGCGGCGCCGCACGCCATGGCCTCGAGGTTCACGATGCCGAGGGGCTCGTACACGGACGGGCACACGAAGGTGGTGGCCGCGCTCAGGATCGTGCAGAGCTCGTGGCGCGACAGCATGCGATCGAGCCACACGACGCCGTCGCGGCTGGCCTGCAGCCCGCGTACGAGGTCTTCGACCTCCGCCATGATCTGCGGGGTGTCCGGGGCGCCGGCGGCGAGGATCACCTGCACGTCGGCCGGGAGCCGTTCCGCGGCGCGCAGGAAGTAGGGCAGCCCCTTCTGGCGCGTGATCCGGCCGACGAAGACGACAGAGGGCTTGGCGGGATCGATCCCGAGCTCGGCGAGGAGGGCGGGGTCCTCGACGGGATGCCACGCCTCGACGTCGATGCCGTTGTAGATGACACGCACCCGGTCGGGGTCCAGCGCCGGGTAGCTGCGCAGGATGTCGTCGCGCATGCCGTTGCTGACGGCGACGACGGCGGCCGCGCCCTCGTAGGCGGTCTTCTCGATCCAGCTCGACACCGCGTAGCCGCCGCCGAGCTGTTCGGCCTTCCACGGGCGCAGCGGCTCGAGGCTGTGGGCGGTCACGATGTGCGGGATGCCGTGGAGCAGGGATGCCAGGTGCCCGGCGAAGTTCGCGTACCAGGTGTGGCTGTGCACCACGTCGGCGCCCGCCACGTCCGAGACGATCTCGAGGTCCGTGCCGAGGGTCTGCACGGCGGCATTGGCCGAGGCGAGCTCGACGGGCACCGCATACGACGAGGTGCCCTCTTCGGAGCGCTCCGCGCCGAACGCCCGGACACGCACGTCGAGCTCGGTGCGCAGCGCCTTCACCAGCTCCGTGACATGGACTCCGGCGCCCCCGTAGATCTCCGGCGGGTACTCCTTCGTGACGATGTCGACTCGCATGCTCGAACGCTAGTACATCGGTCGGAACGCGTCCTAGTGTGGGTCCCATGCCAGCAGCGCCCAAGGTCTTCGGAATCATCCTCGCCGGCGGCGAGGGCAAGCGGTTGATGCCCCTGACTGCGGATCGAGCGAAGCCCGCCGTCCCCTTCGGGGGCCAGTACCGGCTCATCGACTTCGCGATCTCGAACCTCATCAACTCGGGGCTCAGGCAGGTCGTGGTGCTGACGCAGTACAAGTCGCACAGCCTCGACCGCCACATCTCCCAGACCTGGCGCATGTCGGCCCTGCTCGATTCGTACGTGGCATCCGTCCCCGCCCAGCAGCGGCTGGGCAAGCGGTGGTTCTCGGGTTCGGCGGACGCCATCCTGCAGAGCCTCAACCTCATCACCGACGAGAAGCCCGACATCGTCGTCGTGATCGGCGCCGACCACGTCTACCGCATGGACTTCCGCCAGATGCTGGCCGCGCACATCGATTCCGGTGCACGGGCCACGGTCGCCGGCATCCGTCAGCCCATCTCGCTCGCGAACCAGTTCGGCGTGATCGACGTGGACCCTGCGGACCCGGGTCGCATCCGCGAGTTCCTCGAGAAGCCGCAGAGCCCGGTCGGCCTGGCGGACGCGCCCGACCAGGTGCTCGCCTCGATGGGCAACTACATCTTCGACACCGACGCGCTCATCGAGGCGGTCGAGTCCGACGGCGAGGTGCCGACGTCGAACCACGACATGGGCGGCGACATCGTGCCGTACTTCGTCTCGCGCGGCGAGGCGGGCGTATACGACATGAACCGCAACGACGTCCCCGGCTCGACGGACCGCGACCGCTACTACTGGCGCGACGTGGGGACGATCGACTCGTTCTTCGACGCGCACCGCGACCTCATCTCGACGCTGCCGGTGTTCAACCTGTACAACACCGACTGGCCCATCCACTCGCAGGCGGTCAACTCGCCGCCGGCCAAGTTCGTGCGCGATTCGGTCGGACGCATCGGCAACGCGATCGACTCGATCGTGTCGCTCGGCTCGGTCCTGTCGGGGACGCACCTGGAGCGCAGCGTCGTCGGCCCGTGGACGCTCGCCGGCGGAGGCTCGACCATCACCGACTCGGTGCTGTTCGACTACGTCCACGTCGGCGCCGGCGCCCGCGTGCACCGGGCGATCCTCGACAAGAACGTCGTGCTCGACGACGGCGCGACCGTCGGCGTCGACCGCGAGAAGGACCTCGCGCGGGGCTTCACCGTCACCGACACCGGCATCACCGTCGTGGGCAAGGGCGTCCGCGTCGAGCGCTGACGGCCGTCATCCGGTCCGGAGCGCCCGGCGCCTGCGGCTAGCGTGGGAGGCATGCCCGTCGCGCCCGCCCGCTTCCTCGTCGTGCTCGATGCCGACTCCACGCTGATCCGCAACGAGGTGATCGAGCTGATCGCCGACGAAGCCGGCCGCGGACCCGAGGTGGCCGCAGCGACCGAGGCGGCGATGCGCGGCGAGGTCGACTTCGCGACGAGCCTGCGCTCGCGCGTGGAGGCGCTAGCGGGAGTGCCGGTGACGGCATTCGCCCGGGTGCTGGCGCGCATCGAGCCCACCCCCGGGGTGCGGGAGCTGATCGACGCCGTGCACGCACGCGGCGGTGCGGTCGGCGTCGTGTCGGGCGGGTTCCACGAGATCCTCGACACCGTGGCGCCGGACCTCGGCATCGACGTGTGGCGCGCCAACCGCCTCGCGACCGCGGACGGCGTGCTCACCGGGGTCGTCGACGGCGGGATCGTGGATGCCGCCGGCAAGGCGGTCGCCCTGCGCGAATGGGCGTCCGAGCGCGGCGTCGGCCTCACGCGCACCGTCGCCATCGGCGACGGCGCCAACGATCTCCTGATGATGGCCGAGGCCGGTCTCGGCGTCGCCTTCAACGCCAAGCCCGCCGTGCGCGCGCAGGCCGATGTCGTGGTCGGCCCCGTCGACCTGCGCGAGGTCATCCCGCTGCTGCCCTGACCCGACCCGCGAGTGTCGGCGCCCGCCGCTAGCCTCGGGAGCATGCACATCATCCTCGTCCCGGGCCTGTGGCTCGACGCGTCGTCCTGGGGCGACGTCGCCCCCGCCCTCGAGGCAGCCGGCCACCGCACGCACGCGCTCACGCTGCCCGGGGTCGGGGCGTCCGCCGCCGACTCCACCGGCATCGGGATGGCCGAATGGGTAGCCGCCACGGTCGCCGAGATCGACGCCCTCGACGGGCAGATCGCGCTCGTCGGGCATTCCGGGGGCGGCAACGTCGCCTACGGTGCGGTCGATGCCCGGCCCGACCGCATCGCCCACCTCGTACTCCTCGACACGTGGCCGCCTGCCGAAGGAGGCACGATCTCGGAGTTCCCGATCGTCGACGGCGTGGTGCCGTTCCCGGGGTGGGACTTCTTCGACGACTCGGATGTCGCCGACCTCGACCCGCAGACGAGGGCGGACGCCGCGGCCCGAGCGAAGCCGGTCCCCGAGCGCGTGCCGACCGACCCCATCCGACTGTCGGACGAACGCCGCCGGTCGGTGCCCGCCACGATCATCACCGGCACCGTGCCTGCCGCGCAGATCCGCGAGATCGTTCAGAGTGCGCCGGAGTGGGCCGCCGAGCTCGCCGCCATCGAGCAGCTCGGCGTCATCGAGCTCGGGGCTCCCGGCGATCCGACGGGCCACTGGCCGCAGTTCTCCCGACCCGGCGCGGTGGCCGAGGCGATCCTGCAGGCGATCGGCTGACGACGTGCGGGGTCAGTGACCCATGCCGAGACCGCCGTCGACGGGGATGACGGCGCCCGAGATGTAGGCCGCGTCGTCGGACGCGATCCACGTCACGACGCCGGCGACCTCGTCGGCCGAACCGTAGCGGCCGGCAGGAATGCTCTTCTTGTACTCGGCCTGGGTCTCGTCCGACAGCTCTGCCGTCATGTCGGTCTCGATGAAGCCGGGCGCCACGACGTTCGCCGTGATGCCGCGCCCGCCGAGCTCGCGCGTGAGCGAGCGGGCGAATCCGACCAGCGCGCTCTTGGACGCAGCGTAGTTGATCTGACCCGGCGATCCGTACAGGCCGACGACGCTGGAGATGAGGATCACGCGCCCCCACTTCGCGCGCAGCATGCCCTTGGAGGCACGCTTGACCACGCGGAACGCGCCGCCCAGATTGGTCGACACGACGCTGTCGAAGTCGTCCTCGGTCATGCGCAGCAGCAGCGTGTCCTTCGTGATGCCTGCGTTGGCGACGACGATCTCGACCGGCCCGAGCGTGTTCTCGACCTCGGTGAAGGCCGCGTCGACGGCTGCGGCATCCGTCACGTCCGCGCGAACGGTGAGGGTGCCTTCGGGACCCTCGCCGGAGCGGGCGGTCACGGCGACCTTGTAGCCGGCCGAGACGAAGCGCTCGGCGATCGCACGGCCGATGCCGCGGTTACCTCCGGTGACGAGGACGACGCGATCGGTGGACATGGCACTCTCCCGGGGGTCTACGACGGAACCGCACCAGCCTAGCGGCGGGCAGCGCCGCTCCCCCGACGTGTTTGACACCCCTGCGCGCCGCTGGGACGCTGGACCGAGACACCGACGAAAGGCATCGCCGTGAGCGACACCGCCCCCACTCCCGCGCCCGAACCGGGTGCGTACCCGCCCGTGCCGCCGGCACCGCCCGCCGCGCAGCCGGGCGCCTACCCGCCCGCGGCTCCCGCACCGCAGCCCGCACCCCAGGCGCCGCCGGCCGCTCAGCCCGCCGCATACCCGCCTCCGGCGCAGCCCGGCGCTTACCCTCCGCCGGCCTACGGCTCCTCCGCGACGCCCGCGCCGTACGGCTCGGCTCCGGCGTACGGCGCCGCACCGACGTACGGCTCCGCGCCCGGCTACGGCTACGGCGCGCCCGCCAAGACGAACACGCTCGCGATCGTGTCGCTCATCGCGTCCATCTCGAGCTTCGTCATCCTGCCGTTCATCGGCTCGATCGTCGGCGTCATCACCGGCCACATGTCGCTGAAGCAGCTGAAGACGAGCGGTGAGCAGGGCCGCGGCATGGCGCTGGCCGGAACGATCGTCGGCTGGGTCGGTCTGGGCCTCACCGTTCTCGGCATCGTCGCGATGATCCTGTTCTTCATGTTCAGCTTCGCGATGTACTCGTCGACGGGGAACTACTCGTCCTGACGCGACGCTCGCGGTCGCCCCGGGGCCCGTTCCCGGGGCGACCGCGCCGTGTAACCGGCGTACCCTGGAAGCACCGTGAAGAACTCCAGCCACGCCCCTTCGGCCACGTCCCTGCCGCGCGCACCGCGCGACGACGTCGGCGCGCGTTCGACGCGTTATCTCGTGATGATGGGCGTGCGCATCGCGTGCTTCATCCTCATGGTGGTCATCACCCCGTACGGCTGGTACACGTGGGTGTTCGGAGCGGCCGCGATCTTCCTCCCCTACATCGCCGTGGTGTCGGCGAACGTCGGCCAGGAGGCGCGCAGCAACCGTCGTGAGGACCCCGAGCCGTCGCTGCCGGCCGCCCCGTCGGCGCCCCTGCCCGGCGCCCCGGCCGAGAGCCGGGTGATCCGGATCGAAGAGACCCGCCGCCCCGCTCCAACGGGCACCGGCGACGCGACCCCCGGCGACGCGCGACCCGGCGACGCGCCACCTGCCCGTCCGGCACCTGCCGCCGGCACGGATGCCCCCGACGCGCCGGACGCCACCGCATGAGCGACGAGGTCGACGCCACCTGCTCACGGGCCGGTTGCCGCCAGAGCGCTCGCTGGCGTATCGACTGGCGCAATCCCCGCATCCACACCGCGGAGCGTCGCAAGACGTGGGTGGCGTGCGACGAGCATGTCGGTTATCTGCGCGAGTTCCTCGCGGCGCGCGACTTCCCTCTCGAGGTCGCTCCGCTCACCGACGCCGGGATCACGCGATGAGCCGGGGCGTGAGCATGCAGAACCTGCCGCGCGCAGGTCGCTGGGCGATCTACATCGCGCTTGCCGTGGTTTTCGCCATCGCGTGCGCGTTCCTGTCGCACTGGCAGTTCACCCGCAACGAAGAGCGCTCGCATCAGCTCGCCCTCGTCGCGCAGAACTACGACGCCGACCCCGTGCCGCTGGCCGCGGCGATCCCGGCAGGCGGTGAACTCGACCCCCAGGACGAGTGGCGTCCCGTCACGCTGACGGGCGAGTACCTCGCCGACGACCAGCTGCTGGCGCGCAACCGACCGCACGGCGGCACGTCCGCGTTCGAGGTCCTCGTGCCGTTCCGCCTTGACGACGGGCGGATCCTGCTCGTCGACCGGGGCTGGGTGCCGCCCGGCGACGACCAGCCGGAACCGGATGCCGTGCCCGCTCCGCCGTCGGGCGAGGCGACCGTCGTGGTGCGGCTGCGCCCGGGTGAGGCCCTCCCCTCGTCGGGACGCTCGGCGCCGGAGGGCCAGGTCCCGACGATCAACCTCGATCTCGTCGCCGACACGATCTCGTCCGATGCGGGCACTGCCCTGGAACGCAGCGCGTACGGCGTCGTGGTGACCGAGGATCCGGCCCCGGCGACCGTGCCGAACGCGCTGGAATCGCCGTCGGACGACCCCGGCCCCCATCTGTCGTACGCGATCCAGTGGATCATGTTCGCGATCATGGGCTTCGTCTTCATCGGCTACGTCATCCGCACCGAGCGCAAGCACCGCCGCGAGGACGCCGAGGACGCAGATGACGAGCTCGGTCCCGCGGCGCCCGCGGATGCCGCGCCGGCCGGGCGCCCGGCATCCCGTCGCCGTCGCGACCGCGACGCCGAGGACGAGGACGCGCTGATCGACGCCGCGGGTCGCTGACCCCGGCGCCGCCGGCCGCCTACGCGAGCGAGATGAGCTCGGCGTAGTCGCGGCCCCAGATGTCTTCGACGCCGTCCGGCAGGATGAGCACGCGCTCGGGGTTGAGCGCCTCGACGGCGCCCTCGTCGTGGGAGACGAGCACGACGGCACCCTCGTAGTGCGCGAGCGCGCCGAGGATCTCGTCGCGCGAAGCCGGGTCGAGGTTGTTCGTGGGCTCGTCGAGCAGGAGCATGTTGGCGCTGGAGACGACGAGCGTCGCGAGCGACAGGCGCGTCTTTTCGCCGCCGGAGAGCACGCCGGCGGGCTTGAGCACGTCATCGCCGGTGAACAGGAACGAGCCGAGCACCTTGCGCGCCTCGGTGGCGTTGATGTCGGGCGCCGCCGACATCATGTTCTCGAGCACCGACCGGTCGACGTCGAGGTTCTCGTGCTCCTGCGCGTAGTAGCCGATCTTGAGGCCGTGGCCGGGTTCGAGCTGACCGGTGTCGGGCTGGTCGACGCCGGCGAGGATGCGCAGCAGGGTCGTCTTGCCCGCGCCGTTGAGGCCGAGCACGACCACCTTCGAACCGCGGTCGATCGCGAGGTCGACGTCGGTGAAGATCTCCAGCGAGCCGTACGACTTCGACAGGCCCGACGCCATGAGCGGCGTCTTGCCGCACGGTGCGGGCTTCGGGAAGCGCAGCTTCGCGACCCGCTCCTCCTGACGGACCTCGTCGAGGCCCGCGAGCATCTTCTCAGCCCGCGCGACCATCTGGTGCGCGGCGGCGGCCTTCGAGGCCTTGGCGCCGAACCGCGCGGCCTGCTGCTGCAGGACGGTGGCCTTCTTCTCGACGTTGGCGCGCTCCTTCTTGCGGCGCTCCTCGTCGGCAACCCGCTGACGCAGGTAGTTCTTCCAGTTCATGTTGTAGACGTCGATGACCTGTCGGTTCGCGTCGAGGTAGAACACGCGGTTCACCGTCTCGCCGACGAGCTCGACGTCGTGCGAGATCACGATGAGCCCGCCCTTGTACCCCTTGAGGAACTCGCGCAGCCACACGACGCTGTCGGCGTCGAGGTGGTTGGTGGGCTCGTCGAGGATCATCGTCTGCGCGTCCGAGAACAGGATGCGCGCGAGCTCGATGCGACGCCGCTGACCGCCCGACAACGTCTTGAGCGGCTGATCGAGGATGCGGTCCGGCAGCGACAGGTTGTGCGCGATCGAGGCCGCCTCGGCCTCGGCCGCGTAGCCGCCCAGCGCCTCGAAGCGCTCGGTGAGGTTCGCGTATTTGCGCATGGCGCGGGCCGCGGCATCCACATTGTCCGAAGCCATCGCGAGGGATGCCTCGTGCATGCCGATCGCGAGCGAGCCCAGCCCGCGCGCGTCGAGGATGCGGGTGCGTGCCAGCATCTCGGGGTCGCCGGATCGCGGGTCCTGCGGCAGGTAACCCAGCTCTCCGGAACGCTCGACCTTGCCGTCCGCGGGGATGAGGTCGCCCGCGAGCACCTTGGTCAGCGTGGTCTTGCCGGCGCCGTTGCGACCGACGAGCCCGATCTTGTCGCCGTCGGACACGCGGAACGAGACGTCCGACATCAGTACGCGGGCGCCCACGCGGATCTCAAGGTCGTGCACGGCGAGCACAGCGGATGTCCGTTCCGTCGATGGTGAGAAGCGGCCGAATGGCCAGCCATCCAGTATACGGGCGCGGGGTGGCCGCCGGCGGCGCCAAATACCCCCGCAGAGGGATGCGGGTGGTACTTGAGGGCGATGTGCCCGATCGCACCGTGTTTCTACCGTCGCAGTGTGGACTTCCTCAACGAGCTCATCCTGCAGGCCGCCGCGTCGCCGTGGCTGCTCCTGGTCATGTTCGGCACCGCCGTGATCGACGGGTTCTTCCCGCCGATCCCGAGTGAGACGGTGCTCGTCGCCGCCGCGGCGGTGACCGCGTCGGCCGGCGTCGGGAACATCGTGCTGCTGTGCGCCGTCGCGGCGATCGGCGCCGTCATCGGCGACAACATCGCGTACGCGATCGGCCGGGCGGTCGGCGTCGGTCGGTGGGGCTGGATGCGGCGCCCGCGTGTCGCCGCCGCGGTGGAACGGGCGCAGCGGGCGCTGGAGCACCGGGGTGCGCCGCTCATCCTGGCCGCGCGCTACATCCCCGTGGGCAGGGTCGCGGTCAACATGACGGCCGGAGCGCTGCGGTACCCCTGGCGCCGGTTCCTTCCGCTGAGCGTCCTCGCCGGGATCACGTGGGCCGCGTACAGCGCGGCGATCGGCCTGCTGGCCGGCGCGTGGCTGGAGGGCCAGCCGCTGCTGAGCGCCGTCATCGGCATCGTCTTCGCCCTCGTGATCGGATTCGCGGTCGAGCGCATCGCAGCCGTGCGGCGGCGCCGCACGGCTGCCGCGACCGGGGCCGGCGAGACGGCCGCGCGCGAGACGGCCGCGCGCGAGGTGCCCGAGCCGTGCCCGGCCGAGGTGGCAGGATGACACCCGTGGCGGTGAAGGCGGAGCAGACCCGGTCGAAGCGGAAGCTGCGGGACGCGTGGCCGGCCGACCGGCGAGGTCGGATGATCGCGGTCCTCGCGCCGATCGCGCTGGTGCTGTTCAGCGTGCTCGTCCCCGTGCACGCTGCCGCGTACGGGACGCCGGTCGCCCTCGCGCTGCTGCTCGGCGCTGCGGCCGTGACGGCACCGCTCGCCGCGCTGTGGTACCCGAAGACGGCGATCGCGCTGTTCACCGCCGCCGCGGCCCTGCTCCCGCTGGTGGTCCCGCGCGACAGCGCCCTCTCGGCCCCGTGGCCGTGGTCGGTGCCGATGCTGATCGCGTTCGTGGTCATGGTGGCCGCCGTCACCCTCGAGTACGGCTGGCGCGTCGGGCTGGCGCAGTACGCGCTCGGCAGCGCCGCGGGCGTCGCTGCCGCCATCGTGTTCCCCGCCGTGCCGAGCGCCAACACCCTGATCGTCACCACGGCGGTGGTCGGTGGCGTCTACCTGCTCGCCGTGCTGCTGGCGGGCCGCATGCGGGTCGGCGCGGAGCTCACGCGCGAACGTGAGCTCACCGCGCTGGAGCAGTCCCGCCGGCTCGTGGTCGAGGAGCGCACGCGCATCGCGCGGGAGCTGCACGACGTCGTCGCGCACGGGATGTCGCTCATCCAGGTGCAGGCATCCACCGCGAAGTACCGCGTCCCCGGGCTGCCCGACGAGGCCGCCCGCGAGTTCGACGAGATCGCGCAGACGGCGCGCACCGGACTGGCCGAGATGCGGCGCCTGCTCGGTGTGCTGCGCACCGACGACCAGTCGGCCGACCTCGTGCCGCAGCAGGGGCTTCGCGACATCCCTGGCCTCGTCGAGACCGTCCGGCGCGCCGGTGCCGACCTCGACGCGACGATCGCCGTGCCGGACTCGCCGGTGCCCGGCGCCGTCGACATCGCGGCCTTCCGGATCGTGCAGGAGGCGCTGAGCAACGCCGTGCGCCACGCGCCCGGTGCGCCGATCGTCCTCCGCGTCGACGTGGATGCCGTCGCCGTGCGCCTGCTCGTGCGCAACGGGCCGTCACCCGATGGGGACGCCGCCTCCGCGCCGGCGTCCGCCGTCGCAGGACACGGGCTCGTCGGCATGGCCGAGCGCGCGGCGCTGGTGGGCGGTAGCGTGGACGCCGCGCCGGATGCCGACGGCGGCTGGACGGTGAGCGCGGTCCTTCCGGTGCCGCCACCCCCGCCGGAGCCTCCCCGCAACCCTCATCCCCGCGACAACCCTCATCCCCGCGACAACGGAGAGTCCACGTGACGATCAGCGTCCTCATCGCCGACGACCAGGCGATGGTGCGTGCCGGCTTCGCGGCGCTGCTGGACGCGCAGGACGACATCCGCGTCGTCGGTCAGGCGGCCGACGGCGCTCAGGCGGTCACGCTCGCCGCGCGCACAGACCCCGATGTCGTGCTGATGGACGTGCGGATGCCCGAGCTCGACGGCATCGCGGCGACACGGCGCATCCTCGGCCCGTCGTACCCGGCGGCGCATGTCCCGCGCATCCTCATGCTGACGACCTTCGACATCGACGACTACGTCTACGACGCGCTGGAGGCCGGCGCGAGCGGGTTCCTGCTGAAGGACGCGCTCCCCGAGGATCTCGTCCACGCCGTGCGCGTGGTGGCCGGGGGCGACGCCCTCCTCGCGCCGAGCGTCACCCGTCGCATGATCGAGCACTTCGCCGCGCGCCGGCCGCGCGCGAGCCGGGCCGCCGCCGGGCTGCACGAGCTCACCGAACGGGAGCGCGAGGTGCTGACCCTCATCGGGCGCGGCCGCTCCAACGGCGAGATCGCCACCGAGCTGTTCATCTCCGAGCAGACGGTGAAGACCCATGTGGGCAAGGTGCTCGCCAAGCTCGGCGCGCGCGATCGCGTGCAGGCCGTGATCTTCGCCTACGACGCGGGCCTCGTCGAGCCGGCCTCCTGACGGGCCGCGGCATCCCCCCACGGGGTGAGGCGACGACGGCACCACGGTGCGATGACGCGGCGGACACCGCCCGCTTAGCCTTCCGGGACCGACGTCCCGAGGAGGACCCATGACCGTCGCAACGGCCGCACCCGCGGCATCCGCTCTCCGCCCTCGCGGCCGGGACCGAGCCGTCGATCTCGTCCGGGCCGCCTGCATCCTCGGCGTGGTCGTGCTGCACGCCATGATGGTCGGCGTCGCCGTGCCGGACGGCGCCCCGTCCTTCGTCAACGCGAGCGACGGCACCTGGTGGATCGTGCCGCTCAGCTGGGTGCTCCAGGTGATGCCGCTGTTCTTCGTCATCGGAGGGTTCTCGGCCGCCACCGCCTACCGGCGGTCGCGCGAGCGGGGATCGGATGCCATCGCGTTCGTGGCGGGCCGCGTGCACCGGCTGCTGCGACCGGCGATCGTCACGATCGGGGTCGTCGGGCTGCTCCTGGCGGTCCTCGCCACCGCCGGGGTCCCGGCCGATCTCGTGTCGCTGGCAGGCTTCCGCTTCTCGCAGCCACTGTGGTTCCTGGGCGTGTTCCTCGTCTGCCAGGCACTCGTGCCGGCGCTGCTGCGGTGCCACGAGCGCGCGCCGCTGCTCACGATCGGGCTGCTCGCAGCGGCCGCGGCGGGCATCGACGCCGCCCGCCTGGTCTCGGGAGTCGACGCGCTCGGCTTCCTGAACCTCGCGTTCGTCTGGCTCGCGCTGCAGCAGCTGGGGTTCTTCCTCGCCGACGGCCGGATCGACGCGCTCTCGCGTCGCACCCGCGTCATCGCCGCCGTCGGAGCGGTCGCCGGCCTGGCGGCGTCGTTCGTGAGCGGCATCCACTCCCCCGATCTCGTCGCCAACATCAACCCGCCCACGACGGCTCTGCTGCTGGTCGGCGTCGCCCACACCGCTCTGTTCACGCTGCTCCGCGAGCCGATCGCCCGGTTCGCGGACCGGCGGGCAGTGAGCAGCTTCACCGACTTCGTGACGCCTCGTGCGATGACGGTGTACCTGTGGCACATGCCGGTGCTGCTGAGCCTGGCCGGGGTGACGGCGGTGTGGGGGCTCAGCACCGGCCTGCCGCTGCCCGCGATCGGCGGACCGGCCTGGTGGCTGACCCGGCCGGCATGGCTCGCCCTCGCGCTCGCGGCGACGGCGGCGGTCGCGATCACCGCCGCGCGCATCGAAGCGGCCGCGCCGCCGGCGCCGACCGGCTCGCCGCGCCGCGTCACCCTGGCCGTGCTCGCGGGAACCTCGGCGGTGGCGCTGCTGCTCGTCGTGGGCACGACCGTGGCCACCGCGGCGATCGCCGTCGCGCTGCTGGCGGGGGCACTGCGGATCGCCTCTCTCCCGGTCCCGGCGCGTGTAGGGGTCGGACAGCGGATCGGCGGATCATTCGTGGACGGCGTCCAAGTTCCCGCGCCGGTGGCCCCCTAGGCTGAGGCCATGTCATCCATCGCCGCCGCCCCGGCCGCCTCCGCCGGCACCCGTCGCGTGCTCGCCGACGTCATCGCCCGCCCCTCCTCGCGCGCTCGCGCGTTCGCCCTCGACGCCGGTCTCGTCATCGCCGGCGCCGCGATCGTCGCGCTCCTGGCGCAGGTCGAGATCCCCCTGTGGCCCGTCCCGATCACGGGCCAGACCCTCGGCGTCATCGTCGTAGGCGCGGCCCTCGGAGCCGGGCGCGGAGCCGCGGCTCTCACGACCTACATGCTCGTCGGCCTCGCCGGCCTGCCCGTGTTCGCCGGCTTCACCGGCACGGTGGCCGCTGTCGGCAAGCCGAGCTTCGGCTTCGTCATCGGATTCATCTTCTCGGCGTTCGTCGCCGGATGGTTCGCGGAGCGCGCCTGGGATCGCCGGCCGGCACTCGCCTTCGTCGGCTTCGCCCTCGCGAGCATCGTCCCCTTCCTCTTCGGCATCCCGTACATGGCGTTCATCCTCAACGTCGTGATGGGCCTCGACCTGTCGTTCGCCGAGATCCTGCAGGCGGGTCTGCTGCCCTTCATCGTGGGCGGGCTCATCAAGGCGGGCCTCGCCGCGGCGATCATCCCGGGCGCGTGGGCGCTCGTGCGCAAGGTCGACCAGACGAAGGACTGAACGGGATGCCGCGGCTCGCGGCATCCCCCTCACGAGAGCCCCGGTCATTCGGCCGGGGCTCTCGCCTTCACCGGGCCGGGATGCCGCGCCTGATTGGCGATCCGGCGCGGCGCTCGGTAACGTGGACTCTGCGCTCGATTAGGGCACCCTTACCTAACTTCTCCCGGAGTCCCCCATGGCTGAGACCGACGTGCCCTACCGCTTCTTCCGCGCACGCGTGACGGCCGTCACCGATGTCACGCCGAGCTTCCGCCGCTTCACGTTCGGCGGCGCCGACCTCGCAGAGTACGGCGACCCCGGACTCGACCAGCGCGTGAAGATCGTCTTCCCGGCGCCGGGCGCACCGCTGGACGCCATGCCCACCGACGACGACTGGTATGCGCAGTGGCGCGCGCTCCCCGAGGAGCGGCGCCCGCCGTTCCGCACCTACACCACCCGCTACGTGCGCAACCACGTCAGCGAGGTCGATGTCGACATGGTCTCGCACGATGTGATCGGGCCGGCCTCGGAGTGGATCGCCAACGCCCGCCCCGGCGACGAGGTGCTGATCCTCGCTCCCACGACCGGGCACCACGGCGTCAGCTTCGGCATCGACTTCGTGCCGCCGGCGCAGGTCGACGCGATCCTGCTCGCCGGCGACGAGACCGCAGCGCCCGCCATCGCCGCGATCCTCGAGCAGCTCCCGCGCGACGCGCGCGGCGTGGTCGCGGTCGAGCTGCCGCACCCGGACGACGCGGCGTATCTGCCGCGGCATCCCGGGTTCGAGTACCGCATCGGGGCGCGCACCGCCGGCGAGCGGCACGCGCACCTGATGGCTGCGGTCGAGGACGCCGCGGCCGCGCTGGCTCCGGCCGGCGCGGGAGCGGACGTCGAAGAGATCGACATCGACACCGACATCCTGTGGGAGGTCCCGCGCACCGCGAAGGGCGGGGCCGCGCTGAAGAGCGCGCGGCTCTACGCGTGGCTCGCGGGCGAGGCGGGCGCGATCAAGGCGCTGCGCCGCCACCTCGTCGCCGAGCACGGTGTCGACCGCCGCGCTGTCGCCTTCATGGGCTATTGGCGACTGGGGCGCGCCGAGAACTAGGTGCGCCGAGAACGGGGTGCACCCTGCGTCAGCGCACCGTGGCGGCCTCGTGCGCGTGCCCGAGCCGAAGCCCCGGCACGAGTGCCGCGAGCGCCAGCACGCCGGTGATGGCGAACACGGCCGGGAACCCGGCTCCGCTCCCCGCGAGCGCAGTGAACACGAGTCCCGCCACGGCGATCGCCGATGCGGACCCGACCGAGTCCGAGATCGACAGCGCAGACGAGTTGAAGCCCTGGTTCTGCGGCGTGGAGTACGCGAGAGTCAGCACCGTGAGGCGCGGATACATGAGACCCATGCCGGCGCCTGCGAGTCCCCACCCCGCGATCAGCACGGCCGGGTGCAGCCCCAGCAGCGCCGTCAGCAGGGCGAAGCCGAGCGCCGCCACGAGCAGCGCCGTGCCGATCAGGGTGATGCGGGTGTTGCCGATGCGGTCGCCGAACCGACCCTGCACGTCGGCGGCCGCCGCCCACGCCAGCGCGGCGGCGGTGAGTCCTAGGCCGGCGAACGTCGGCGAGAAGTCGTAGTCGTCGATCAGCAGGTACGGCACGTAGATCTCGGCGCCGAAGAGCGCGCCCGCGATGAGGCCGCGCATGAGCACGACGCTCGGCAGCCCGCGCGCGGCATGCAGCGTGCCCCGCGGCAGCAGGGGCCTCGCCGCCAGCGCGATGACGAGGATGGATGCCGCCACCCCCACCCACGCCCATGCCCCCAGCTCTCCCGCGAGGCTGAGTCCCAGAGCTCCGACGGCGACAGCGACAGCGCACGCCACGCGCGGCACGATGCGCCCGGTGGCCGGCTCGTCCGTGTGCAGCGGGAGGCCGTACAGGCGCGCGACCACCATCGCGAAGGCGATCACCGTGAGCCCGGCGACGCCCAGGAACACCCAGCGCCAGTGCAGGAACTCCGTCACCGCACCGGCGAGGAAGGGCCCGATGAGCGACGGGACGACCCACGCCGCCGAGAACGCCGCGAACACGCGACCGTGCAGCATCCCGGGATACACCCTGGCCACCACGACGTACAGCGCGACCGTCTGCCCGCCGGTGCCGAGGCCCTGCACGAGACGTCCGGCCACCAGCACGGGCATCGTCAGCGCGACGCCGGCGATGACGAGGCCGACGACGAACAGCGCCACGGCGGTGGTCAGCGGCGCGAGCACTCCTCCCCTGTCGCACCAGGCGCCGACCACCACCATGCCGATCACGCTCGTCGCGAGCGTGCCCGCGAACGCCACGGCGTAGAGCCGATCTCCGTTCAGATCAGCGCTCACCACGGGCATCACGGTCGTGACGGCGAGCGACTGGATCGCCGCGAGGAAGATCAGCGCGACGGCGCCGATCGTGACCCAGACGTAGCGGGCGTGCCAGATGCTGGGGGCGGGTTCGGATGCCGTCGTCACGAGCTCGCGAGCGCGCCGAGTCGCACGATCGCCTCGCGGAGGACTTCGGGAGAACAGCCGAAGTTGAGCCGGACGTGCCCCTTGCCCTCTTCGCCGAAGTGCGGCCCGAAGTGCAGGGCGACCTTCGCCTCCCGGAGGATCTTCGCAGCCGGGTTGTCGCCCCAGCCGAGTGCGCTCACGTCGATCCAGGCGAGGAACCCGGCATCGGGGATGCGGTAGCGGGCGCCGGGCACGTGCTCGGCGAGCAGTGCGGCGAGCAGCACGCGGTTCTCGTCGAGCGCCGCGAGCTGCGCGTCGAGCCAGGCATCGCTCTCGGGCGAGAAGGCCGCCACCGCCGCAAGGGCGCCGAAGAGGCCGGTGCGCCACTCGACCTCGGCCGGGAGCGCCCGGACGACGGCCGTGGTCGCGTCGTCGGCCGTCACCATGAGCGCGCACTTCAGGCCTGCGGTGTTGAACGCCTTGCTCGCGCTCGCGACGGCGTAGCCGACGCGGGCGGCGGCGGGCGAGGCATCCAGGAACGGCGTGAACACGACGCCGCGGTTCACGAGCGGTGCGTGGATCTCGTCGCTGATGACGACGGCCCCGTGGGCTTCGACGAGCTCGGCGAGGGCGGCGAGGCTCTCACGCGAGTGCGCGGTGCCGGTCGGGTTGTGCGGGTTGCACAGCAGCACGGCCCGTGCGCCCGCGCCGAGAGCCGCCTCGATGCCCTCGAGATCGAGCTCCCAGGCCGTGCCGGTGTCGCGCAGCGGCACGCGCTCCACGACGGCTCCAGCCTCGGGGATGCAGTCGTAGAACGGCGGGTAGACCGGCGGCGTGACGATCACCCGGGCACCGGGCTCGGTCACCTGCCGCAGCAGCTCGACGACGCCCATCATGACGTCGCACGTGGTGCGGATGCGGGCGGGATCGACCGTCCACCCGAAGCGCCGGTCCGCGAAGCCGACGTAGGCGTCGCGGATGCCCGGGTCCGGCGGCGTGTAGCCCGTGTCGCCGAGCTCGATCGCACGCGTCAGCGCGGCGGTCACCGTGGGCGCCGGCAGGAAGTCCGTCTCGGCCACGAACAGCGGCAGCACGTCCTCGGGGTACGTGCGCCACTTCGTGCTGGTGCGCTGCCGGAGCTGCTCGATCGGGAGGGCCTGCAGGGGGGTGACGGTGACGCTCACCGTTCGAGCCTACCGAGACGGCGGCCCGGGGTCGCCGAGTGAGTCAGCGTGTGAAGGTGCCGAGGCCGTGCTGGTCGAAGTACTCGAGCACGAGCGTGTCGCCGTCGAACGTCGCCTTCGAGATCGATCCCGGCGGTGCGTTCTCGCTGAACGGTCGGAAGACGAACTCGTCCCCCGTCCAGTGCTCGAGCGCCCATCGCCCGGCCGGGCCGAGCGAGAGCTCCAGCCCGCCGTCGACGACGGCCACCGTCGCCGCGCCGAAGTAGTCGTTGGCGTACGTCCCCGCATATGTGTCGAGTGCCTGTGCCGGGGCGGCGTCGGCAGGGGGCTTCTCTCCGACGAGCGTCCCGAAAGGCTCGGACTCCCCTTCGAACACGCCCATGAACAGCGGCAGCCAGTCGCGGCGCTGCGCCCCGTACTGCGCGATGTCGAGGAACCGCGCGGCGATGCTCTCGGGCACGCCGTTGGCGGAGGCGTTCGAGAGCACGACGATGCCGAGGCCCGCCTCGGGCAGCAGCTTGAACACCGTGCCGGTGCCGAGCAGGAACGCCCCGGAATGGTTGACGTCGACGAGGCCGCCCGCCGTCGTGCCCACGTTGAACCCGTAGCCGTAGTAGCCGGCGCGCGACCCGAACGAGGACGGCGGTGATCCGACGATCTGCGGCGACATCGCGGGCACGAGCAAGGATGCCTGGATGAAGGGCTCGCCGTCGTGCTCTCCTGCGGCGAGCAGCATCGAGAGCCACGTCGTGAGGTCGGT